>CAVSBL010000005.1:0-11773 GCA_963726255.1 Candidatus Bathyarchaeota archaeon | reverse complement strand
CGACGCTGTCGAAGATGCGTAGAGTTGCCCGATAAGAAGTTTACGAAGATCTTCTTTGCAACGGACCTACACGGTTCGAGACGTTGTTACGAGAAGTTGTTGAGCGCCGCCAAATTCTACAAAGTGGATGTTTTGGTTCTCGGGGGAGATCTAACCGGCAAGATGCTTGTACCGATTGTCGACCTCGAGGATGGGACGTTCAAAGCGGACTATATCGGCGGAAGAACTGCGAGGGGAGCCGACGAGGTGAAGGCTTTGGAGAAGGAAATTACTGACAGCGGTTATTACTACTACCACTGTGGGAAAGCAGAGATGGAGGAGCTCAAAGCATCCAAGGAGAAAGTAGACAAACTCTTCATGACAACCATGAAGGAGACATTGATGAAGTGGGTTGACCGTGCTGAACCATTCCTCGCCGACCTAGGTGTGACTTGTTACTTAACGGGCGGAAACGACGACTATCAAGAAATCGTAGACGCCGTGCACGATACGCCTCATGTGAAGAATGCTGATAACAAAGTTATGAAAATAGACGAACTCCATGAAATGGTGAACTTGGGATGGAGCAATCCAACCCCTTGGAAATGCCCGCGAGATCATAGCGAGGAAGATCTTGAAGCTGCAACAGAGAAACTAGTCTCTTCTGTAGCCAATTTGGAGAATTGTGTATTCAACGTACACGTACCTCCGGCAAACTGCGGGCTTGATACATGTCCGAAATTGGACGATTCGGTATTCCCGCCGAAGCCTGTTTTTGATAAGGGGCAGGCCGTTATGATCGGCGCGGGAAGTACTGCGATTCGGCGTGAAGTCGAAAAGCATCAGCCGCTTGTTCACCTGTGCGGTCATATCCATGAGTCGAGGGGTACGACTAAGATTGGAAAAACACTCGTGGTTAACCCGGGCAGCGAATATCCTGAAGGGGTACTCAGAGGTGCGATTGTGAACGTGGGGGACAAAAAAGTGGTTAGCTGGCAGCTTACGTCCGGGTAATGTACGGTGGGTTAGGGATTTGGCCCCGGTAACAGCGTGTACACCGGCGTAACTTGGTCCGTATTGCCGCGTTTTCGTTTCGGGGCTCGTTCAGTCAGTATTCTGCTGTAAAGGGACTACAGCGGGGGCAATTCCTTGTACGCTAGCGATATGTCGATGCCACGCTTGCCGTAGTAAGATTTCGAAATTGCATAGATTATGATGCCGCCGATGAAACTGCCCACAACCCAACCATAGGCGATCGGGTTTCCTCCCCATATTCCAGGGAAGGCTAGGAACTGGTACGTAATGTACACGAACACTATTGTCATTAGGGCTCCGGAAGTTGCCAGAAGAGCCTTGGATCCACCCTTCTCGTTCTTGAAGGCGTAGAGCACGGCGGCGATTCCAACGAAGATGAAGTAAATCATTGCTGCGACGACTGCTCCAAAGAGTGCAACCAAGGTACCGTAGAAGAACGAAGCTAACCCAATCAAGACTAGGGTTCCTACGAGTTCAATCAGTAATGCTACTACGGGTGAACTGTACTTCGGGCTGACGTAAGCTACCTTCTCGGGTAGGAATCGGTCGAAGGATTGGGCGAAGAGGTAACGGGATAGGACGATGATTCCATAAGCAAGGATGGCGACGTTCCAGAGAATCCATCCCAAGCCGATAAACCATGACACTGCTGGAATGCTAGAGACGCCCATTGCAAGCGTCCAGAAGTTGAAAGTCCAATCGTATACTAGATTCGGATTACTTAACGCGCCATTTACGAAATTGAAACCACCCTGTAGTACATGCTTGCGAACGCCGTGGTGACGACTATAAGAGTTACAACTGAAGAAATCACCACGTTATACCGGAGAGCGCCTTTACCCTTAATCTCGGAGGCAACGGCAGGTCCAGCGTTTATCCACGGATAGACGAAGATTGCAAAGAATGGCAACATGAAGATTGTTGCTCCCAGATCGAACGTTGGAGAATTGGCCGGCAACGAAGCCGACTCATACGTGGCCTTCGCGCCGATGGAATCGAGAAAACTCATGTAGCCTTGGACGCCAGACGTGCCTGCGCCCAAGATTGTGAAAATTCCGACGAAGGTAGCCGCTATCGCGATTATCACTGCGATCGCAACTATCTTGTAACCAGCCTTTGGCTTTAGGATATTGACAGCTATGAGGACAGCGAAGATTGCCGCGGCAATCACAAATTGCCCCACGAGATCGGCTCCAGGAATATTCCCTGGCAGCGCCAAGCTTAGCATGTTCTCATACCCAAGTGAAAGCCCAACCGAACCAATCGAGACAACCGCTGCCAACGCAATCAGAGCCAGATAGGCCATCGTCTCAAGAGTGTAACCCATGAACGAAAGCGCTCCCCCAAAGAATCCACCGTACACTCGTGAGGCCCACACGTAATCTCCGCCAGTACGACTAATTCGCGTTGTCATCATCGTATAGACGATGATCTGCGGGATTGATAGAACCCAAGCGAGTATGGAGCCATACACCAAGTTGACTCCTGATGTCGATGAGAGTAACACCATTGTGTATCCGATAATTCCGAGGGCTGCTCCTCCTGACATGTTGCTCAAATTCAGACCAACAACATCCAAGAAGGAGACGTCTCGGCGCAGCCCTGAAGCCTTTCTAACAAACGCCACAGGTTGGCTTGTCATGGGCGGAAGACCTGTCGACCACAAATTTAACACCTTCGAAGGGATGTTCTTAATCCGATACGCGGCCTCGCTGAGCCAACGGCATACGACTACGATTTTTCTCATCGTAACATGGTAATCAACACAAAGTTTCATTTAGCGGGGGGCTCGCGGTCTTGCAAATTCCTTGTGGGATCGTCTTGGCAAAGTATGGTAATGCGAGCTCCGACTTTCTTGACGAGGTCCACAGAATCACGAATGCCGCCAAGACCGAAGGCGTACTATTGAGGCTGCTTGGAGCGCTCGCCTTTCACATACATTGTCCAAAATTCTCGTACATGCAGGAAATGCTGGGACGCACGTTTACTGACATAGACTTTGCCTCATACAGACAAGAAAGTTCCCGAATCACCAACCTATTCACCGAGCTCGGGTATCAGCATGACGCACGAGTAAGGGCCCTCTTTGGTTCGAGGTTAGTATTCTATGAAACAAGCGGGACTAACAGACACTGTGATGTATTCCTAGACAAGCTTGAGTTCTGTCACGATGTGGACTTCCAAGATAGGCTCGAAGTTGACGATCCGACTGTGCCGCTCGCGGAGCTTCTCCTGGAGAAAATGCAGATAGTCAGGTTGAATCAAAAGGACGTCATCGACACTATAATGCTTCTAAGAGAGCATCAGATCGGCGGGTCAGACGATGACACAATCAACGCAGACCGCATAGCGCGCCTTACCGCTCGCGATTGGGGTCTTTGGAGAACATTCACACTCAACTTGGAAAATGTGGGAAGAATCGCTCAAAATCTCGAGAAGCTCTCCGAGGAGGATAAGAAAGATGTGAATTCGAAGATCACAGCTTTACGGTCTCGCATAGATAGCGAACCCAAGACACGGGGTTGGAAGATTAGGTCACAAATCGGAGAGAGAAAGAAGTGGTACCGAGATGTTGACGAGCTCCTGCGGGAATAATTCTGGTTGTCGTGCACATCGGTCGTGAAATGAAGTAATTACGGGCTTATTCTCTCGCCAGTCGCTTCACAGGCCACTGCCTGTTCTTATCCGCTTTCTCTAGTGTAGGGGATTCCCAACGCCGACGGTTGGCGGGCGCCTCGGGCAATAGCCACTAGGATTACGAGGGTAAGCAGGTAGGGGACCATGAGCAGGAAGTAGTAGGGTATTATTGAGCCTACGACTTGGAAGAATGAGCCGAGAAGATAAGCCGCACCGAAGAGGAATGTTCCGAAGAACGCCCTAGCAGGGCGCCACTTACCGAAATATACCATGGCAACTGCGATGAACCCTCTTCCAGCGGTGATGTTTTCTGCCTGGAAAGCGTGGACTGAGATGGCTAGGTAAGCGCCTCCGATTCCTGCCAAGGTCGCTCCTGCAATTACCGCAATGTACCGTATCTTTGCGACGTTGACTCCCAGTGTGTCAGCTGCTGATGGATTCTCGCCAACTGCTCTCAAGTTAAGCCCGAACGTTGTTCGCCCAATCACGAGAATTACGATGACGAGCGTCACGAAGGCCATGTACTCTATGATATCTTGGGAGAAGAGTGAGTTACCGAGTATGGGAATTGAGGATAGCACGGGTATTGGTATATTCGGAAGCCCTTCAATTCTGATCGTCGAGCCAATTTCGCCGAACAAGGCTTCGTAGACGAATCCAGAAAGACCGAGTCCTAGAAAGTAGATTCCGAGACCCGAGAGGATTTGGTCCTGTTTCAAACTTATCGAGATAAACGCCATCAGCAGGCCGATGAGCGCGCCACAGAATGCCCCCAGGATTACTCCGAGTAGGTTGTCATGCATGAAGAAGCTGACTGAAAACGCCGAGATTGCTCCGACGAGCATTACTCCCTCCGTTCCGAGATTTATCACCCCACCTCGTTCACTAATGACCTCGCCCAACGATGCGAATGCCATTGGGACGCTCAATTCAAGCATCGAAGCGATCAGACCGGAAATCGCTGCTGCATCAAGAACAACACCCATTTCCTAGCTTCTCCTGATTTCGTACCTTGCAAAAACCTGAATGATGAGGATTAGAACAATAATTATGCCCTGTGACAGCAAGGATAAGGTTTGGGGAATTTGAAGTGCTCTCTCGACCGAGGACATTCCCGAAATGAGACTGCCAAAGAATATCGATGAGAAGATCACGCCTAAAGGATGTAGGTTCCCAAGCAAGGCGACAACGACCGCAGTGTAACCGATTCCTGAAGCTTGTTCTGGCAACAGTTCATGCGTGATGCCAAGTATGTAGACACCTCCTCCTAAACCACACAATGCTCCACTCAGAAACATTGCTGAAATTACCACACGCTTTACTGAAATTCCGCTCGTCTTAGCCGCTGACGGGTTTAGCCCGACTGCACGTATTGTATACCCAAGAGGCGTCTTGAAGAGAATATAGTACGCCAAAACGCATGCTACGACGGAAACAATGATGCCGACGTTTAAGCTCGACTGGCGGAGTAGGATTGGTAAAGAAGTTTCTTTCGGAAAGATAGGAGATTCAGGGTAACTTCCCGGAATCGATTTGTCTTGGAACGGGCCTCTCACAAGCCAGTTCAGAGCGTCGATTGCAACATAGTTCAGCATAATCGTAGTGATGACCTCGTTAATTCCAAGCCTCGATTTGAGTAAGGCCGGTATCGCAGCGAACAAGCCTCCGCCCAATAGCGACAGTACCAGCGCAAGCGGAATCATAACGTAGGAAGGCATTGGCTCCTTCAAGAAAGGCAATACGAACCACGTGACGAGAATAGCGCCAAAAATCTGCTGCCCTTCGGCGCCTATGTTCCAGACCTTGCAGCGGAAGGCAATGACAAGGCCAATAGCCATGAGCATAAGCGGGGTCGCTTGAACAATTGATTCGGCGAACCCAGCTTCTGTCCCTACCGTTCCCCTGTAAAGGGCGTCCAGCGCCACAAGGGGGTTCTTTCCCGCAGCCCCCAGAACGACTAGAACCACAAGGGGTGAAACGATGTACGCTAACAGCGTGACGGTCAACATGGCTCGCCGGCTTACATCTAGACGTTGAGTAACCTTGAATCCCAACAAGTGTTCACGCCGCCATCGAGATCTTCTTCGCACCTGTCATCAGGAGTCCGATCTCTTCCATGTTGAACTGTCCGGGTTCGAGCAATCCGACTACCTGGCCTTTGTACATGACTGCAACTCTATCGCTCAGGGTGATCAGCTCAGCTAGGTCTTCGTCGACTAGGAGTACAGCAGCGCCTCGATTTCGTTGTTGAACCAAAATGCTCCTGACGTATTCTGTTGCGGCTACGTCGAGGCCGCGCGTTGGTTGTGAAACCACAATGAGTGAGGGTTGCCCAGACAGTTCTCTTGCTAAGATTAGCTTCTGAAGGTTTCCGCCGGAAAGCGACCTTGCTTTTGCAGAAATACCTGTCGTCTTAATGTTGAACTGTTTGATGGCTTCCTCTCCCCTGTGCGTAATCTCTTTGCTATTCAGCAAGGTTGGTACCTTGTTGGCTAGCATATTGCAAATGGGTGGTTTATCGAAGTCTTTGAGGATCATATTTTCGTCTAAACGAAAGTCCGTGATAATGGCGTCCTCGGTTCTGTTTTCGGGGACGTAGGCGAGGCCTAAGTCAATTATCCTGCGAGGTGACTTGCCAGTGATGTCTATGCCTGCAAACTTTAGGGATCCTGAAGAGCTCCTCCTCAGTCCCACAATGGCTTGAACAAGTTCTCTTTGGCCATTCCCGGATACACCGGCTATTCCGAGGATTTCTCCTCTTCGAACTTCGAAAGTGACGCCCTTGACCGCTTCGAGGCCTCTATCGTCAAATACAGAGAGTTGTTCTATTTGCAGAACAACTTCCCTTTCCGAAGTCCTTGTCTTGTCGGCGATTGGAGGAATCTCCTCGCCAACCATCATGTGAGCTAACTTTTCCTTGTTTACAGCTTGCGTCGCTTGCGTGGTAACTTTGCGTCCTTTCCTCAAAACCGTGACCCTGTCTGTGACATCCATTACTTCGTCAAGTTTGTGAGTGATTAGAACGATGGAGATTCCCGTGTTTTTCAATCCGCGTAATGAGTTGAAGAAATCACTAACCTCAGTAGGTGCGAGAACGGATGTAGGTTCGTCAAGAATCAGAACTTTGCGTCACGATATAATGCTTTGAGAATTTCGACACGTTGGAGTTCCCCTACCGCGAGTTGCCAGATCTGAACCTTAGGGTCAACGTGCAGACCATGTTGTTCTGATAAGCGTGAGATTCGCGTCTCGGCCGAAGCTATGTCCGTCAGTATTCCTCTGGGAGACTTCAGTCCCAAGATTACGTTTTCTGCCACAGTCATGTCGCTCACAAGTTTGAAGTGTTGGTGTACCATGCCGATACCCCGCTTGATTGCGTCGGATGGGGAGCGAAACGCGGCAGGTTGACCGAAAATTTCAATCGAACCAGCGTCTGGTTGATAAAATCCATAAAGGATATTCATGAGCGTAGTCTTCCCGGCACCGTTCTCTCCTAGGAGCCCATGTATTTCGCCAGCATGAAGCTCAAAATCTACCATATCATTTGCCACGACGCCGCCAGGAAATCTCTTCACAATACCCCGCATCACGACGGCGGGAGTTTCATTACTTATCTCATCTACCATTCGCGTCTACGCCCTGTTCGTCGTGGAGAATAAAAAAATAGGAGGGGAAGCCCTCTGTGAGAGAGCTTGCGGACGTTTAGTTGCGCGGCTGCTGCAGACCTATAGCAATGAAGAAACTGGTCTGAATCGATTGAAGCGATGTTCCAATCGTTAATGGGCCGAGTGGGTCGGTTTGAATTTGGCCGCCTTGGACTTGCGATGCGACGCTCATGACTTGCTGTTGAACGGCCGCTGGAACATTGTCCTTGTTCAGTTCGATTTCCAACCCTCCAGTCTGGAGGTTTGCCCAGTACTTGCCGTTTGTCTTTCCTGCGGCTACATCAGCGAGCCATTGTTTCATTACTGCGTCCCATTTCCAAGAACCACTCCCTAGGACCAGCTTCTCACCACCAACAGGTGGGTTGTCTGCTATGTCGACACCGTTACCGATCAGGCTCACGTTCTTCTCAATTGCCCCTTCGATGGTTCCGAGCACGACACCGTCGCCCATCGTCGCGATCACGTCGACGCCCTGGCTCGCCATCAATTCAGCATCAGATTTAGCGCCCTGCAAATCGTGGAAGTCACCTACTGCGACAACACTAATGCTGCCGCCTGGTTGAATGCCATTGCCGCCGCCCGGTAGAGGTCCATATGTGTACATGATGTTTGAATTTGCGTCGTGGGCACCTTTCGCAAAGTTCGGTTCGAATCTTGCAAGTTCGGCGACCCTCGCACCCATAATGTACCCAATCTTGTTAGACATGGTCATCTTTCCGGCTAAGTAGCCGAGAATGTATCCTGTTTGGTCCGTTCGGACGTCTGCGATAGCGAGGTTTGGTAGTGAGTTGTTCCATCCTGCTATGACTAGGAAGTTCACGTTGGGATATTGCGGGGCAATTTCTTGAATGGGAATCTGGAACTCGAAACCGGAACCGATGATTGTGTTGTACCCTTTGCTAACGAAGTCTCGGACATCAGCCTGAATCTGAGCGCTTTCCTGGTGGTTTTGTACCCAGCATCCGCAAGTGTTGATGCCTTCGTTCATGCTCGTCAAGAGGTCCTCGAACGAAGTGTAGCTTGCTTGGTTCCAAGCCAAGTCGTCTGTTCGACCGGGCATAATCATTGCAATCTTCATCGCACTGCTCGTCGTTTTGTGGCGGCGGGTACGGACGGTTTCTGTGTGAGGTAGTATGCTGCGCCAGCGACGATGATGAGAACGACTATTACGACGGCCATGATTGTTTTGTTGTTCTTTGCTTGGCTCATAATATATCTTCAACTCTCCGTGACGGAAACTGGCTGGCTCCAACTAAATATAACTTGCGAAAGCTTCCCAGCAACGGTATCGCTGAAACAGCCGCGTTTCCGCAGTTAGTGGCAGGAACGCGTGCCCGGCTGCAGAAGTGATGTTGGTACTTAACTTGTAACTGGTCAGCGTTTGGGTGACCTTCTCATTATTGTTATAGTACTCACCGTAGACAACTTGCCCCAACCCTGCGTTAAACCACAGTGTCTCCGACAATGTTCCGTTTTGTGTTACTGTTACCTTGAACGCGTGAAATTGGCCGAGAGGAGTCGAAACATCGTCTATCGACGAAGTTGTCCTCACCTCTAGAAGCAGCTCTGTTGAAGGTATGGTTGTGTTCTTCACTTTGGTTATGGTATGCAGAGTGCAATTCACGGTCCATTTATCCCCGATGTGGAGGGGGACTTGAAAGAGCTGGGCGGGTGGCGTGTAGATTGTCGTGGAGTTGGCGAGTAGGTTGCCGATTGTTGGCCTGAATGTTTTGACCTCATGCCAATCTAGTGCGACCCAGAGGTATTGAGTCGACAGATGTTGCGCATCATCGTACAGAATCACGTACGCCTCGGTCCCGTTCAAATCGGCAACCTCTCTTACTGACACGGTTAACTGGTAGCTCTTAGAATCAGGAAATACGACCTTGT
Source organism: Candidatus Bathyarchaeota archaeon (assembly GCA_963726255.1). Lineage (GTDB taxonomy): Archaea > Thermoproteota > Bathyarchaeia > 40CM-2-53-6 > 40CM-2-53-6 > FEN-987. The sequence continues at coordinate 2,567 of CAVSBL010000005.1, read as the reverse complement.
AGTTCCAGCTGTCACCCGCGGCCAAACGGCGTGGTAACGCACTTCTCGTCTCATTCCACATGAAGGCTAGTGGAGAGAGCGTCGCGAGAATCGCCACCAGAAACACAAACGCAACAATGGAGCGTCTTGCCAGAATCAGCCCCGCCCTTCTAATCCTTTCAGGCTTGTTGCGCAAGGAATTCAGTTAAAGCCGACATCTGCAACTCGCTACACAACCTACGAAGTGTTCATCATGGCATCTATTCTGATTTCCGGCGGAACAATCATAACCATGGATTCAAATCGACGAGTGATCAGGAACGGAGCCGTTCGGGTCGAGAAGGATCGCATCGTCGAACTTGGAAAGGCAAACCAAGTCGGGGCGCAGTCGCAGGCGGAGTCCGAACTAGACGCAAGCGGCATGGTTGTGTTCCCGGGCCTGATCGATACGCACGTGCACCTCGCCCAAGCTCTTCTTCGAGGTTGTGCCGACGATACCTCCTTGATAGATTGGCTACAGAAATTCGTTTGGCCACTTCAGGGCAACTTCGAAGCGGAGGATGGTAGGACGAGCTCGGAACTGTGCATGTTGGAAATGATCAAGTCAGGAACGACAACCTTCCTTGAGAGCCTCTTACACTCGCGTTACGGATTCGACGGCATCGCTGAAAGCGTGCAGAAATCTGGAATGCGCGGTTTTCTCTCCAAAACAGTGATGGGGCTACCCGGCTATGGCACCGAAAAGAGCATAATGCATCCGGGAATGATCGAGGACGCGGAAACCTGCCTTCACGACGTCGAATCCCACTTCAAACGTTGGGATGGGAAGGCGAATGGGAGAATTAGGGTTTGGTACGGTGCTCGGTCGCTAGGTGGTTGCACAAAGAAATTGTACGAGCTTATCGCGAAAGGCGCTCAAGAGCTTGGGACGGGCGTCACGATGCATCTGAGCGAGGTCCAGGAGGATGTACGATACGCCAAGAAAGAGTTCGGAATGATGCCTGCGGAATTCATGAACAAAGTTGGTTTAGTGGGACGAAATGTTGTTTTCGCGCACGGAGTTTGGCTAACGGAAAAGGAATGGCATATCCTAGCAGATAAGGGAGGGAGTGTTGCTCACTGCCCATCATCGAACATGAAGCTTGCGTCTGGAATTGCTAAGGTTCCTGAGATGTTGCAAGCCGGTGTCAATGTCGGATTGGGATGCGATGGCGGACCAAGCAACAACTGCTACGATATGGTCCGTGAAATGAAGACCGCTTCGCTACTTCAGAAGGCCAGATTGCTCGACCCGCTGACTATGAGCGCTGAAACAGTCCTAGAGATGGCTACTATAAACGGGGCACGCGCTCTAGGACTACAGAACGATCTTGGTTCGATAGAGGTCGGAAAGAAAGCCGATATGATCTTGATAACGTTGAAAAAACCGCACTTGACACCCGCTTTCAACCCCGTGTCACATCTTGTATACGCGGCGGAGGGAACCGACGTACAGACAGTAATAATTGATGGAGAGGTAGTGATGGAGAACCGAAACCTCAAAACACTCAGAGAAGAGGAAATCCTCAAAGAGGCCAGCAACAGAAGCGAAAAGCTTCTAGAACGGGCGGGTCTGGAAGTCAAACCTAAGTGGGCTATTAGTTAAGAACTGCCCACAAGATTCAAGACTGAATTGCGATTGGAAGGTTGGCCTGATTCATATGAGCATAAAATGGACGAAATCCAGTAAGGTCGCAGATGGAGTGTTCCAAACGATTGGCCGAACTCCACTCGTTAGACTAAGGAACATACCTGCCTCTGAGGGTGTCAAAGCAAACATTCTGGTTAAGCTTGAGTACATGAACCCCACGGGCAGCTTGAAGGATTGTATCTATTTCGAGATGATAACGAAAGCGATTGCGCAAGGAGCTCCGGCCTGGAATGGAGATTCTCGAAGCCTCCACAGGGAACGCGGGTATCGCTTGCTCATTTGTTGGAACAACTCTAGGTCACAAGGTGACCATAGTCATGCCGGCAGGCATGAGTCAGGAGAGAATGAAGATCATTCGAGCGTACGGAGCCGAAATCATTACTACGCCAGGCGGTGAGAGCGACGTAGACTTATGTCTAAACGAAATTGAGGAGCTGAAACAAGCAAGCCCAAGCAAGTATTGGGAGCCAGGGCAATTTAGCAACAAAGACAATGTTGCGGCACACTACAAAACGACAGGTCCTGAAATTTGGGAACAGAGCGGGGGAAAAGTTGACTGTTTCCTCGCCTCGCAGGGGACTGGAGGAACATTAACTGGTGTGGGAAAGTACCTAAGAAAGAAGAAAAAGAAGGTGGCCCTCTTCGCCGTGGAACCTTCCGAAGCTCCAATCCTTGCCCACCGTCAGTGGGGAACCCACAAGATTGAAGGGATTGGGGATGGGTTTGTCCCAAGAAACCTTGATTCTCAGCTACCTCACTGGGATAATTACGACGGGTTCTGATGAATCCATTGAAATGGGTCGAAGGCTCGCTAAGGAAGAAGGAATCTTTTGCGGAATATCCTCAGGCTGCAATGTACTGGCGGCTCTAAAGGTTGCTAAGCGTCACCCTGAATACA
>CAVSBL010000004.1:0-21557 GCA_963726255.1 Candidatus Bathyarchaeota archaeon | reverse complement strand
GCTCACATGCTAATGGGTGAAACTAGGGAACAGGTTGGAGCTGTCTTAGCGAGAAACGCTCCCGTAACCTTCGACGGCTCCGATACTTCAGCACAGGGAAAGTTGAATTCGCAACGCTGCCTGATTGCAAGTGGTTTACGCGGTTTCGGATAACGATGGGCCTTTAAGTTGAAAAGTGCCGCCGCGCTGCGTGTGTTGTTCTTGCTCAACGATTTCTCAAGAAATCGATTAACCGGTCTTGCTGATAATGATGCTCCGTCACCTATCGTGGGGATACCCTGTGATTTCGGAGGGTCATGAGAGAGTTGCGAAGTGATACCGCTAATAGGAATACGCGTACGATTCAAGGGAAGTTTTTGATCCTGGCGGCTTTGTCCATCGTCTTAACTCTAGCCCTGACGTTCGCAACGCTAGAACTGCCACGAATAGTGAATAGCCTTCTAGCTGCCTATTTCCCTGACGTTCGGACCGAGGTGGCGCGTGGCGTCAGACAGCCACACGTTGCAATGGTTGAGGCGCTAATGAATTATGCAAGGCCCGCTGGCTACGTGTTCCTCGGTATTCTAATCGTCCTAGTGATTGTTGGCTTTGTCACGAAACGCAGGAGCTTGTCTTTGTTGGGTACATTCGCCTTCTTCATGCCTGTCTTTGGTTACTTCGCGGCATCGATGTTCATACTAGCCGGCATCGGAATTCTGCGGTTTATGTGGTTGCCGTTTTGGGATGTTTCTCCGGCGATTCTGAACCTGGAGGACATAGTATACCTTCCCTATCTCATACTCGTCTACCTCTTCACGGCCATCCTCGGAGGCCAGATAGCGTCTTCTTTGAGCGACTTTCTAGCGTATCTGGCCATCACTGTTGGTCTCATGGTATTTTGCTTGGGCACATTCACGTGGCTTTACGGAAAGCTTGAAGGAAAAAGGACCTTCAACTTCTGGGCATACAAATACTCGCGGCATCCGCAATACTTTGGATTCATTCTGTGGAGCTACGGCGTTGACTTACTTGCTAGGGTTACATACAATCCTTTTTGGGTACGCCAACCAGGGCCATCCTTTCTCTGGCTTGTTTCGGCTCTTCTGATCATCTCCCTGGCGTTGAATGAGGAAATTGCCATGGTCAAACGAGCCGGCAAGAGCTACCGCAGATACCGAATGCGGACGCCATTTATGCTTCCGTTGCCAAATGTGTTAGCCAGGATTTGTAGCGCTCCCATACGGGCCTTATTGAAGAAGGAGTTGCCTGAGACGGGCAGCGAGGTTTTCTACACTTTCGTAGTTTATTGCAGCACTCTCGCTTTTCTCTCCGCTCTCCTAATTCCCTTTGAGCGGCCTCTCTTCGAATTGCGTCTCTAGTGACTCGTTATTTCCTTTCTGTCTTATTGCTGGTCTTGCGACGATTGCGGCTCCTCGGGCCGGGACGACGCCGGCGAACCTTTCTACCCTGATGTATTCGGTCCGCCCGCCGAGCCAATACCGAGTATACGATAACAGTAACGGCGACACTGATTGCTATCGAAACAATTAGCTGCCGTTCAAATCGACGCAACGCCGCGAAATCTGGTCTGGAAAGAAAGGATATTGCTAGTCGACCGTTCCTGTTATCTTCCCAAGCTACAAAGGATGCGTCTCCGTGACTTTGTATTACGGGGGCCAGCGACAGTATTCCGAATTTATGGGTAGTAAGTGAGAATGGTTGTATCCAGTTTTCACCGCCATTGGAGCTGGTTAGGTAATACACATCCGAGTCTATCTTAATGTGCGGGGGCGTTCCAATAGTTGAGATTGCTGCCGCCACGACTTGAACCTTAGAATTGACGACAGCAAGTCTGGGTGCAAAATACTGTCGAGTAGCGTTCGTGATGGAAATTGGACTTGACCACGTAGAGCCGGAATCAGTACTCCGGGAGTACTGTATTCCGTGGCCAGCCCACACAATGTGCACTTGAGTTCCATCCGACGCGACATCGGGGGACTGTTGGTATGATGGCGGCCCGTAATCTGATATCTGGATTTCAGGTTTCCAGCTAGCACCTGAATCAAGGCTGGTTCTGACATAGATCGCTTCCTGGAGTTGATAAAATCTGCTCCACGTCACAAACACTTTGTCTTCACCGGTCGCGATTGCGACATAGCGATCCTGCGCTCCGGGTGTACTTGTCAACGTAACCTTCTCTTGCCAGGTCAAGCCAGCGTCCGGGCTCTTGACGTAGAATAACTCTTCAATGCCATTGCTGAAATAATCTTGATAGACGAGATGGACCGTGTGACCAGTGAAGGCTACAGCGGCAGTAGATTGTTCGCCCACGTCATTGGTCAATTGCAATGGAGGCGAGAAGTTTGCTCCACCATCGGCACTGGATACGTAAAATATGTGTTGTCCAGTGGTGGTCTTATTCGAGAAGAATATGAGAACGCTTTTGCCATCTGTTCCAATCCGTGGTTCAGGTTCGACCGTTCCCGCGGTCAAGTTGCTCAATCTGATGTCCGGCCCCCAACTTACTCCGTCATCTGGGCTACGCTTGTAGTAAACCTCGGTTGCATTACCGCGTGTATCTTCCCATGCCAAATGCACAACATAGCACGAAGGATCGACTCTCAGATCGACGAGCCGTGAATCTCCGGATCCTTGCGTAAGTTGCCTCTCTCCGCTCCATTCCATTGGGCGGTTCTGCCAGAACATGCCAGCGATTAGTCCTATCAGAATCAGTATGACTGCAAACGTAATTCGAATAGTGCGGCGCTTGGCCAAACGTAACACCTGTCAATTTGTCATCGCATAGGAAGTGATTCAGCCGTTTCTCTTCGAACTGTACACTTATTGCACTACACGTATGTTATCGTTATCTGTTCCCCGTCTTGGAAAACGTGGTTTTCATAGTCTTTGTTTGGTAAGCCATTGACCGTCATGTCGATTGGGTGGTTTGCACTTGCGGTCAGCGAGAAAATTTGATTCTTATTGAAAGGCTCATTCCAGACAGCGAAGAAATCACGAAGCGCGACTGGGTATTTGACAGGTGAATCGATGTAGATTGTTCCCGATAGGTCCTTTGTATAAATGGGCCTAGTACAACCTTTAGCCATCCCGATTCGCGCAGGTATTTTGACCGCATTTCCGAGAAGGACTATGCGTAGGCTAACTTCCATCCTTAGAACTGAATTGTTGCCGGTGGTGCAAATCGTTAGCGTAGGATCTCCAGCCGGAAGGCTGTAGGTAGTCAATGAGATGCTCTGCTGGGTTTGTTGTCCGCTGGGCATTGCAACGTAAACACTACCAACGACAATTCCGATGACAATGAAAAACAGGATGATGCCAAACAGTGTGTCTCCGAGTTTGCTCTCCTTCTTCACATCAGCTTTCTTGGAGTCAGGGCGCTTATGATGCGGCGACAAGAGATTCGCTATTCCTCAAGTGAGCTTGTTGGACTCCGCACTGTCTTTCGGTTGAATGATTCCCTAGCGCCTGAGTAGGTACAATAGGGCGATCAACACGACTATGAATATTATGAACGGTAGAAGTGTGGTTTGCAACGTTGCGACTGCAACCGCAATATAATCCCGCCACTCTAAGTGAACATCCCCACGACGTTCTGCGAGAGGGTCTTCCTCATCATCGCTACCGTCACGCAAGTTTCATCGCTTCTTCCTTAGCCAGGGTCGCTTATAGATAGTTATCAGAACGCTTGCTGCAATTATAGCGATTCCCGCCACTAGGTAGCTGGTTTCAACCGTGTTCCCGGTCCCGCCGTGGGGGAGACCGGAGATTGGAGTACTTCCGTACCGAACGCTGCTAACTATGCCTTCAACTGACGTCCAAACGTAGTCAAGTCTTGCCGCTTTTTCATTTAAGAAGTTGTAATAATAACTCCAACGAACACTAGGATAGCTGTTAAACCCAGTAGACGTTACCCTTTGCTCACGAGACCAGACTCCCGCCTCGAAGTGGTTTATGTAAATTTGTCCGTCACCCTTCGCATACATCGCATATAGTCCCGAGTCGTCCTCAACTGCTATTGACGGTTCTTCCGAATCAAGGTCACCGGACGTTATTGCTGCGGGAAGTGACCATTTGCCACCACTGAGTTCTGAGAAGTAGATCTGACTATGTGTGACATTGCCCTGGTTCCACACTACGTACGCATTGTTTTGGGCATCGATCGCAATTGTCGGGTCGACTGCATCATTTCTCCCATAGGACAAAACAGTTCTGTCCGTCCAGGCACCTGCGAAACGCACGAAATTGATCTCATAGTTTCTTCCATTGCTTTTGTACCAAGCGACGTAAACATTGTCATTCGAGTCTACCGCGACTGTTGGGTTCAATGAGTCCGGATAGCCTTGCGATAGTCTAATGGGCAAACTCCAGTTGCCGCCGTCATATTTTGAGTAGAAGACTTGGTAGGCCACTCCGTCGTAGCCATACCAAGCCAAATGTATTCGGCCTTTCGAGTCAAAAGCGGCCGACGGGTAACCGGAGTATGCTGCCGAAGAAGTCAATTGTCGTTCTACGGAGAAAATTCCGTGGTCATAGACTCGGTAGAATATCTGACCATATTCCTCCTCACCCACGAACTTTGTCCAAAAAATATGCAATCTTTCGCTTGCATCAATAATGACGGTTGCTCGCTCCGAAGTATATGGCCCTGAACTTACTTGACCCAGGACTCGCCACGTTGCTCCGTTGTTGTCGGATTCGGACAAGTAAACCTGTGTAAAGTTCGGCTCGTCTTTCCTCTGAGGTAATGCTAGGTAGGCCACGTATAGATTACCGGTTGCGTCTACCACGATTTTCCGTTGGCTGCTGTAAGCGGTTGCTAGGGTCGGTACACCCGTGGCAACGATTGCTCCATTTGACTGAGCCGGCTGCGAGACAGCCAATAGCACCATGATGGCGAATGCGTAAGATCTCCGCATGTTCAGCTTCCTCAGCTACGAGCCAATCGCAGAACGATGGTGAATGCAGCGAGGGCGATGGCCACGTATACCGCCAGCATCGTTGGATCTGTTGGAGTGGGAAGAAGCGTTGGTAATGTAGAATACGCGAAAGAAAGTACAAATACTATTGAAGTGACGGCGAGAAATATCTTGATGAATCTCCACATTGCCGTCGAATAGAGAGACGTAACGTTTTGCCTCGTTCCCGGGATTAGTTGCGTGGCCACCTCCCAGTGCCTCGCGAGAGTGGAGGTTGCAATAACAAACATGAGCATGAGGCAGAAAACTGGCGCAAAGAGGATTAGTGGAGAGTTACTGACCGCACCCCCTGCTAGCAGAGCTAGCATAGCTATGTACCCAGGCCAATAACTAAGGGAAACAACGGCGACGAGGCCCAATGCCCATATTGTGATCACTAGCCAGGTTCCGATCGGTGCAACTACGAAATATGATGGGATCGCCAGGAGAAATATGTAAAGCAATATTCGCAACGCGATCAGGTTGCGCTTGTTTGTGTTCAATGTCTGAAGGGACGCTCCCTAAGGCTGGGCATTGCGGCAATTAACGGGCGACCCGCTGGCATCTCGATTACGTTAATTCCGCTGTTGCGAATGCGCATCACAATGGCGCGCTGTTTCAGAGTTCGAATTAGACGGGCTGTTTCCAAAACGAGGTCTTTCGACTGAAGCCCTTGTGGTTCGCTAAGTGTAATGACACTCAATCGTTCGCGTTTTCGATATAGGGTCGTTATCGTTTTGGTAACGTTCTCGTTGGTTAGGGTGGAAATTGTGACGAACTCGCAAGCAGGCAACTGGTCAATTATGTGCTGGAGATATACTGACAGCTCCCCTGTTCCCCCCGGTTCAGCCGTCATTAGCTTGTCTATGACTCGAAGCAACTGCCGACGGCCACTCTCCATTTTGACATGCGAGATGCTTTCACCTATGACGATTAACCCCAGCCGGTTTCGGGTCTTAAGCAAATAAGTTGCGAGCGATGATGCCACTCTTGTGGCCCACTTCGAATAAACTAAGTTCTCACCGGTGAGATCAACAAGCAGATAGATGTTCGTAACGTGTTCGCGTTCGTACTCGTTGGATAACAAGGAAGGGTGGCGGGCGGAGGCTTTCCAGTTAATTTGTCGCCATTCATCCCCGGGCAGGTAGTCTCTAATACCAAAGAATTCAGTTCCAACTCCTACGCTTCCTGAGCGAAAGGCCCCAATTTCAGGTTGAGAGCTTCTCGTCTCTAGGGGGAAACTCGAGAGATCCTCGACGGGGGGCAAAACTGACAAGTACGCCTGCTTACCAAGATTCGTTTTCTTAGATCTCAGTCCAAAGTCATCAGTCAATTCCGCATAGGCTGGGGGGAGAAGATAATGCCCACGAAACGTCGGCTTTAAAGCAATTCGACTTTCGCAGCGAGATCCTGGTTCCAGTGGAATCAGGTAGGTTTGGGAACCTTCTACGACGTCAATATGTTTCGGTAGAATTTCACTTAGGCAAATCAAGTAACGATTTCGGGTGCGATTCATGATGGACGTCTTGATTGTGACAATATTGTCCTCGGTTGTTCGGTCAGGTAATACTTGTCGATCGACTGACACATCATCGCTCGGCATCGCCGAGAAAGCGACGGCAACAGCAATGAAGGTTAGCAAAATGGCGGACGCAACAATAAAATGACTGCTGCGCAAAGCGAGGCCGAGCCAGTAAATGGCGAAACCCGTTATGACAGTGGCCACCGCGGGCGCTGTCCAAATTCTATTCTCGAGGGCTCTTTGTTTCATCGAGGATGCCTTTCACGATGTCCTCAGCCTTCGTGCCTGCCAACCATGTTCCGCCCTTTAGTAGCAATCGATGGGAGAGGGCTGGTACGGCTACGGTCTTGATGTCGTCTGGAGTGACAAAGTCTCTACCGGCCAGTGCTGCTTTAGCTCTCGAGAGCTGCATAAGGGCGAGCGAGCCTCTGGGACTGGCACCGAGGCCGATCAGTGGATGGTTTCTGGTTTTCTGGACAATCTCAACGGCGTAGCTCTTGAGTGAATCATCTAAGTGTACTTCCTCGACCACACTCTGTGCTTGCACGAAAAGTTCGGGGGTCAGGATACTACGGACCTGATAATCGTCTCGCTTGGCCGTGACGCGGCGTGTAAGAATCTCTACTTCCTCGTCCATGTTTGGATATCCAACGGAAAGGCGCATGATAAAGCGGTCGATCTGAGCCTCGGGGAGGGGATATGTTCCCTCATACTCGATCGGATTCTGTGTAGCGACAACTATGAATGGCCAAATGAGTGGGTATGTGTCGCCTTCGATCGTGACTTGCCTTTCCTGCATGCCTTCCAGAAGTGCTGACTGAGTTTTCGGCGGTGCCCTGTTTATCTCATCGGCAAGTAGGATATTGGTGAAGATAGGTCCTTTCCTTAACACAAACTTGCTTTCCTGCCGGTCAAGAACATATGTCCCTGTAATGTCAGAGGGCAGGAGATCTGGTGTGAATTGCACGCGTCGAAACGTGCATCCCAAGCCCTGGGCGAACAACTTCGCCATTAATGTTTTCGCTGTTCCAGGAAAGTCTTCAAAAAGGATGTGGCCATTGGCAAGAATTGCAGTTAGTACCATCTCCAGGGTATGACGTTTCCCCACTATGACCGTCGATATTTCGTCCAGCAGACTGTTACAGAGGTCCACCAACTCAGCAGTCTTCATTTGAACAATCTCTCGGCTTTTTCAAGCATCATGTACGTGCGCTCCAGTTCCATTTTGAGGTTCTTTCTATCAATTTTCTTAGTGGTTCGTTTCGAGTTTACTTGGACGAATTCTCTGAGTTCAGGGTCGTTCAGCAGTTCACCGACCATGTCAAGTTTCTCCTCTGGAATTTTCCTCAGTGGTAAGCTTTTCACTGACAGCGCGGCTGCCAATATTGCTTCAGCGGCTTCTTTCTGAAAGCCCGTAGATGATATCTCAATGCTTCGCCTAATCAAGTCGTTCGTGGTGGGGGTTCCATCTGTATTTGGTCCCTGTGCTCTATGCGGTTTGGGAATCTGGGTGGGTTTTCCGGCGAAAGCAATGGTCGCTAAGTCATGTAGAATTATCGCAGTACTAGACAGAAGCATGGTCCACCACAGGAAGGGTGCTATCGCCGCGAAATTGTTCATTATCGTTTTGACACTTCTGCTGTTATGGAAACGCGCAATTGGAACGCAGAGTCCACACACGATTCGCTAATCTGGTGAAGGCTGAACTTTGCCTCTTCGTAAAGCGATGTAAGGGATTTGAGAAGTTCCGATCGCTCAGGCCAAGCTTGCTTCACGCGTCGTATTGCGTCCTCGGGCGTGTCAGAATCAGGTATATTCAGACCATTTGCTTTGAAGAAGCCAAGCGCGTTGAGATACTCTTCCACGACGATATCTCGAGATGTTGAAGGCGACCTTGGGAGATCCGGAGTATGCGCTTCTTTAACTTTCGTGTTGTCGGTGCGAAGCGTGCCCAATCGCCCATGATGGGTTCTAAAGAAAATGATAGCGAGAGCGATTGCGGACATCCCAATTTCAATGGCGCCAAGCATGGTTGAGAAATAGGGGGCACCGTTGATGGTTTCGCCGAGTTTCTCAAGATTCTGCTGCAGGGCGGAAGCTCCTCCAGGTGGCTGGACGCCAGTTTGGCCTGTAAGCGGCGGAAACTGTCCAAAGTTCACGCCAGAGGATGAATGTGCATTTCCGCCAGTAGCCGAATTGGCTGGATTGCCAACCGAAGTTGCTAGGCCAACGAGTACTGCGAAGGATACTAGACAAGTCATTAGAAGTACTGCTTGAAATCTATGCTTTCTTGCCCACTCAAAGTAATGATAAGCGCTGAGAAGAGCGAATGCGGCGAATGGAAGGTAGAAGCCAATTTGGGATTCCATAGGCGAGGATGCTGAATAGTTTCCTTCAAAGAGTCTAAGCTGAGCGCTTATGGAAAGACAGACTAGAAGTGAGCAAAGGCTCACAAGTGCGCTTTTCTCTGTGAGTCGCATGTTGCCATTTCCGGTCATGCTCTTCGTTGCGGCTCAATCAAGGGTATTGGTGCGGAGAGCTTCAAATCATAGTGACAGCTTACAAGGTGCCCGGGTTGACGTGCTTGCAGCGGAGGTTCCTGCTGAACACAGAAGTCTGTAGCGTACGGGCAACGTGTTCGAAATCTGCATCCTGATGGTATGTTTACTGAGCTTGGGATGTCGCCTGTGAGCACAACTCGATTCCGGGCTAACGCTGGGTTCGGGATAGGAAGTGCGGAGATAAGGGCGTGGGTATAGGGGTGTTCCGGTCTCTGGTAAATTACGTCCTTGGGGGCTGATTCCATTAGGGCTCCAAGGTACATGACGCCGACACGGTTGCTCATATGTTCAATTACGCTGAGATTGTGCGAAATGAACAAGTATGTTAAGCCCAGTTCCTTCTGTAAATCGGAAAGAAGGTTCAGGATCTGTGCCTGGACGGAAACGTCGAGGAATGACGTTGGCTCATCTAATATTATGATATCGGGGTCGGTGGTCAATGCTCGCGCGACAGCTATTCGCTGCCGCTGTCCACCGCTAAACTCATGCGGAAAGCGGTATAGGTGATCTTCATTCAATCCCACCCGTCTAATGAGCTCTTGGGCTTTCTTGACAGCTTCATCTTCGCTATGAGTGATCTTGTGATATTTCATGGGCTCGATAAGTGCGCTCTTGATCGTTTGTCTGGGGTCGAGCGAAGCGTACGGGTCTTGAAAGACTATCCCGAACTTTCGCCGAACTTCTACAAATGCCTGGCCTTTCAGTTTCGTGGTGTCCTGGCCACGATAGATTATGGCGCCACTTGTCGGCTTGATCAGCCCCAGTATGCAGCGGCCTACTGTGGTTTTTCCGGAGCCTGATTCCCCTACTAGGCCATAGGTTTCGCCTTCACCTATATCGAAGTCGACTCCATCCACGGCCTTCACGTATCCCTTGACTCGCCCGAAGAGACCTGATGTTATCGGGAACCATTTCTTGAGGCCTTTGACTTCAAGGACTGTTCTTGTCAAGATTGTCCCTCCCCATAGAGATGGCAGGCGACGGTGTGGCCTTTTTCAACTTGCAGCAGTTCAGGTTTCACAAGCTTGCATTTTTCGAATGCGAATGGGCAGCGTGGATGAAATCTGCAACCGGTCGGCGGGCTGATGAGGTCGGGAACCGAGCCAGGAATCGTCTCAAGTCTGGCCATCTTTCTGTCGAGCATTGGTATGGCACGCATCAGTCCCTGAGTGTATGGGTGAAGCGGGTTTGCAAAGAGTTCCTTAACACCAGAAAGTTCGACGATGTTGCCTGCATACATTACTGCGACTCTATCGCATAGTTCAGCAACGACTCCCAAATCATGGGTAATCAGCAACGTAGATCCACTGAATTCTCGCTTCAGCTCTCTCAGCAGCTCAAGTATCTGTGCCTGAATGGTAACATCCAAGGCCGTCGTTATTTCGTCCGCGATGAATAGGTCTGGGTTTCTGGCTAAAGCCATGGCAATCATGCATCGTTGACGCATTCCGCCCGACAATTCGTGCGGATACTGTTTCAGAATGCGTTCTGCATCAGGCAATCTTACCTGTTTCAAAACGTCAATGCTCAGATCGCGCGCAATCTTCTTCTGTTGTGACTTTGAAATCTTCGTTGCTTGCCCGTCTTGTTTCTGGTTCCCGTTTGCATTCGCAAACTGAGCAAGACGTTCGGGGTTGAGAAGGTACACTTCTTCGACCTGTTCCCCAATAGTGAGAACTGGGTTTAGAAACGTCGTCGGGTCTTGGAAAACCATTGCGACCTGATTTGCACGGACTTTGCGCATTTCTTCGTTTGAAATCTTGAGGAGATTCTTGTCTCCAAGTATTATTTCACCTTCGGTGACGCTTGCGTTCTCAGGCAAAAGGCCAACAATTGTCAGCGCTGTTACTGATTTGCCGCATCCCGATTCGCCGACAAGCCCTAGTGCCTCTCCTTTCTTGACCAAGAATGATATGCCGTCGAGCGCCTTGACCTCGCCCGCGTACGTGTGGAAATTAAGTTTAACCTTATTGACTTGGAGTAATGCATCGTCGGCGCTTTCAGCGTGCAAGGGTTTACCGCCTTAGTCGTGGATCAAGAACGTCGCGTATACCGTCACCCATTAAATTGAATGCGAGCGATATGATAAGGATTGTCAGTCCCGGGAATGCCGTCAACCAGGGTGCTTGAAATATGTAGGTCTGGCCTGCGGTGATCAGCCTTCCGAGTTCTGGCGTCAAGGCACTTGCTCCGAAACCGAGGAAGCTGAGGCCGGCGAATGTGAGGATGACGCCGCCTAAATCTAGGGTGCACTGCACGAGTACAGGATAGATCGTGTTGGGTATTATGTGTCTGACGATTATTCTAGTTCTCCCGATTCCAAGCGCTCTTAATGCATCTACGTACAAGCGTTCCTTTTCGGCGAGAACCTGGCCTCGAAGAATGCGTGTGTAACCAGGCCATTGGACAACAATTATGGCTATTATCAGATTATTGAGGCCTCGACCGAGGGCGGCGGCTACAGCCAACGCGAGAACCAAGCCCGGTATAGAGAAGAAGATGTCTGTCACTCTCATCAAGGCTTCATCCAGCTTCCCGCCGATGAAACCCGAAAATGCTCCCAATGTAACTCCTATCGCTAATCCAGCGCCTACTATCTCAATCATAGCGGAAACGTCAAGGCGCGTCGATAGTACTATCATTTGGAATAGGTCGCGGCCGTAGTCATCCGTCCCTAGCCAGTGAGCAGCGCTAGGAGCTTGTAAGCGAGCGGGCAACTCTATAGTAGTCGCGAGGGTTGGTGAAACAACGATGGGACCGAAGATGGCGACCAACAAGACTCCAACGGCGATTACAGTTCCTCCCAGCACGACTTTGTTCTGGATTAACAGGTGCCCAGCAAATTTCAGTTCGTTCAGCGCAGGAGACCAGTCTGATCTCTTCAATCAATTCTCTCCTAGTACTTTATACGCGGGTCGAGGTATGCATAAAGGATATCGACGCACAGATTCGCTAGAACTAGTATAAGGGCGGCTATAAGTGTAAACCCCATTATTAACGGGGCATCGTTTCTACTAATCGCGCTCACAGCCAATCTGCCCATGCCAGGCCACCCAAACACGGTTTCCGTCAGAGGGGCGCCTCCAAGAAGGCCTGCAATCGCGAGGCCCGCAACTGTGACGGTCGGTATCATCGCATTCTTCAATGCATGTCTGTAGATGACCACTCTCTCGGAGAGGCCTTTCGACCTTGCTAGAATTATGTAGTCTTGGCGAAGCACCTCAAGCATGCTCGACCGCATGATACGCATTATGACGCCTAACGAAATGAAGCCGAGGCAGAAGGACGGCAAGACTAGATGTGCAAGCACATCCGCGAACATCACCCAATTGCCGGTGATGAGCGTGTCTACGGTCATTAGTCCCGTGACCTGGGCTATCGGGTATTCGAGCACCAATGTGGAATCAATCCTACCATTTGATGGTAGGTGAGGGAGACCTAACAAACCGAAATAGTAGAAGAATACGAGCTGAGTGATCAACCCTAGCCAGAAGACTGGAGTTGACACTCCAGTGAGCGCGATTAGTCTAGAAACATGGTCGGGTACTTTGTTGTTTTTCAAGGCCGAAATGATTCCCGCTGGTATGCCCGCGATCAGAGTCCAGAGTATGGCCACGATGGCAAGTTCGATGGTGGCGGGAAATCTTTGTGCCAATCCAGTCAGAACAGGTTCCGTGAGCGATTTGGAATAACCCCAATCGCCCTGAATAATGTTCGAGATGTAGATGCCGTAACGAATTGGCCAAGGGTCATTCAAATGGTAGTGAGCTATTATGGACGGAATAGCGCTTGGCAGTGTTCTATCCGTTACGTAGGCTGCCAGTGGGTCAAGAAGGACTTGAGATAAGAAGAACGTTATGATCGTGACGCCTATTAGGACAAACACGAGCAGGAACATACGACGGATTACGTACTCATATAGTTTCATAGCGGCCTACCCATCAATTGTCGACGGAGATAAAAAAAAAGGGAGGGGGCATTTTAGCCCCTAGAAAAGATTCTTGGATAGTAGAGTGCTTACGCCGGTCTGTATTATGCTGAAGAAGCTCGGTGCAATGTCGCCGGGTGCCGTCGCGCCTTTAGTCAGTTCCGAGAAGTAATACCCGTAGATAGCTGGGTTCGCTGTCGCAATGCCACTCGCTACAGATGGATCTGCTCGTTCGTGTAGCCATGTTCTGGATATGCCAGCAACTCCTCCGTTGGCTCTCCAAATATATGCGTAATCATTGTTGACGAGGTTTTCAAGTTGGCTGATCAGTTTTGCTCTTTGAACTGGGTCAGTTGTCGAGGCTTGCTGGTTGGCAAGCGCTTGAGCCTGTGGATCTACGTAATGTATCTGTAAGTTGAAGTATGTATTGACGAAGGGCTGAATGAAGTCGTCAGGGTCAACGTAGTCGACAACCCAGCCGACGAAGAACGCTGAGATTTGATGCGATCTCTGCAGCCCAAGGAACTGTGGCCATGCGTATCCAGCAACTCTAGCGTATAGACCCGTGTCTCCGGCAAGGTTGTTTATCGAATTCGTTAGGATTGTGGCCGCTGTCTCACGCGCTGTGTTCCCTAGGTTGTATGAGAATTCGATGGTTTGTGGGTTCTTGGGGCTGAATCCGAGACTGCTATTGACTGGGTTCGCTCCTGCGTCAAGGAGCAGTTGCTTCGCTGTGTCAGGGTCATAGGGTGTGGCTTGAATGGTTGGGTCATAACCAAACATTCCGGGTGGAACGATTTGAGTCGCTGGGATGCCGAAATCTTGGGTGACGTCGTGGATGTATGAGGTTCTGTTGAAAAGCAGAGTGACTGCTTTTCGGATTCTGATGTCCTGGAACGGCTGGAAACCCAGCGGTTTCTTGTCAGGGCCGAGGATTAATTGGTTCAACCCGATGAAGTCCGTTAGGAATTGTGGAAACAGACATTTCCCTTGGAATGGCGTGGTTGGTGGGCATTGCGGATATGCTTGGAAGTCTGGGCTCAACGTCTTCAAACTGTAACTGCTGAACCAGGTGCTCTGGTCTATGAACTGGAAGATCAAGCCTCCAGTTGCCGGTATGTATGCTACGTCCGTTGTTCCAGCTTTGAAGTCGAGGACGCGCGTATTCGCATCGTCGATACCTTTGATGATGACATTCTTGACAGGCGCTAAGCCTCGGTTGTCGGGTCCACCCCAATACTTTTCGTTGCGCACCAAGACCAAAGTCTGGGACGCTTTATCCCACGATTGGAGTGTGTATGCCCCGGTTCCCACAGCGTTCGTTGCCGCCCACGGATTTGCCGTGTCCGAATAGTCTCCGGCTGTTATGCCATCGACGTAAGGGGCATTCGGATCAGTTGGTGCCGTCCAATGTGCTTTGAATGCTGTTGGACTTACGATGGATGCAACTGAGAACGCCATGACGAGTAGCCATCCAGCGTACGGTCTTTCTAGGTGAACGGCAACAGTCATGGGGTCGATTACTTCAACCGGTTTAGCGTTTAGTAGGTCCTGTAGCTCAGCTTTTGTGTACGCGTCACCGTAACCGTCTGGCGCGCTTGGTCCAGCGTTGTTGAAGCTCTTGCTATAGTTTGCACCGCCACTTATGACCTGTTCCAAGGCCCATGCGGGGCTGTTTGGATCATCGATGATGATGGGTCGCATAAGGCTGTAGTATACCGCATTAGCGTCAAGTGGGGTTCCGTCGGTGAACGTTATGCCGCTTCGCAGATGGAATGTGTATGTTAACCCGTCAGCGCTTACATCAATGCTCTGGGCTAGCCACGGCCGAACCTGATCTGCGGCTGATCCATGGAAGAAGGCCAGAGTTTCGTAGACGTTTTGTAGGATTTCCGCTCCAGCCGTTTCGTAGTCGATAGCTGGATCTACAAAGTCCGGTTGGCCGATTGTTTCTTGAACTATGGTGTCAGGATTCTGTACCTGCTGTGCTGCGGGCGTTGTCCTGTTTGTGGTTAGGTAAACGCCCGCGCCAATTGCGGCGACTATTACGACAATTAGAATTGCTGCTTGCACTCTTGTTACTGCTTTACTAGACATTTTACAATTTCTCCGTAGCCTTACGGTGGATGGAAACTACTTTTAACATTTTTCCGAGCGTTATGTTTCCACAACATGAAACCTTTTTCGACGTGAGGGAAGGACGGCCAATGCCATCATAGGTACAACAATGTTCTGTGAGTGGCACATTAGACCATGGGCATGTATAGGTATGCTTCAACAAACTCTTTTGCAACCATTAGGCCGCCGAGCAAAATCAATTCCAGGTAGGGTGCCCTGAGGAAAAGTAGAATGGTGACTGCGAAGAAGAAAACTGCGTAGAACAGGCTGGTAGGGATTAATCTTGTTCGAACCTTGAAAAAGAAGCGCAGTACACCGAATCTGTGGTTCACCACCTCGTAGGAACCGTCACCGGAAATGTGTTTTACCAAACCAAGTTCTAGGAGCTTTTTCAAATGGTATTTGGCCTGGGTTGGAGTTGCGAATGCCATTGCCTTTTGAAGATCCTTGGAAGTCGCCTTGTTTAGCTTTAGAAGACAGACATAAGCTCGGAAGATGGTTTTGAACTGCACTTCCGTCAAGAGTCGCTTCTCTTCCGACAACATATAGAGCACGGTCTTCGGCCGGGCGACCCACCATAAATAACCTTTTAGCCGCGGAGATGCGAGGCCCTCAAGGTGGTTGGAAATCCGGCATATTCTCAAGCGGAGAATCTTGTCAGTTAGCTTGTGTCTAATGTCACTAGGCCTATTGTTTCTGGCGCGGGCAGGGGTTCCAGCCGTCCGCGCAACGGCTTCCCCTCCGAGGGTCCTCGTTGTTCTAGCAGAATTTCCAGAATACTCTCACTTGGCGAGTCGTTTGCAGCTTTCGCGCCTCATGTTTGGAACAGTAGGACTCTACTTCTCCGAGGTATCCTACGGAAAATTCTTGCTAGACGGTAATGTAACTGATTGGATAACGCTTCCCCGTGTCTACCAACAATATACAAATGGATCACAGTTTGACTCGGAACAAGTCGCGCGAGATTCATTTACAGTTGCATCTCGCACTTACAATCTAACCGAGTTTGGGTTCTTTGTGCTTGTTCTATCCTTCTATCCGAGCGGAACAGGCGACTACATTGCGCTCAAGGACCCAATTGTCACAAGTACCGGGACGGTGAGAGGCTTCTCAGTTCTGGAAGAGGATAGCGACTGGACCGGTTACGCCCGCGCTGTCGCCTTATCATTTGGCTTGTGGAAGATAGACACTCGAATTAACGGACTTGGCTTCTTAGATATTGCCGCACAAGGGTCAGGCGACATGTCCGCATGGTCCAAACGTTTCCTAGGTTGGATTAATGACTCCCAAGTGCTAAGTTACGATTTACCGCCGAGCAGGACAATCTCCAGTATTGACTCAATCGAGCAGCCGAGCGCGGGCTATTATGCTATCAGCATAGGGACTGGGGTAGGCCAGTACTTCCTGGAGGCTAGGAAACCAGTTGGTTACGATCAGCTAAATCCTGCGGAAGAAGGGATAGCAGTCCTTTTCATCCCTGAGGGGAATGCCGCAATCTCGTTGAAAACGTTGCTTGTCCCCGATTCTCCTAGCAAGTCAGTATTCCTCGACCTCGCTTCCGATTTGTCATTCGTAGCACTGAACGAAACGCGATCGGGGTTCCTCGTACTCATCGGGAGCGTCCAAGATGGACGCGCCGCTCAGAGAACGCTTTACATACTCTCCGAGGCTGAATCATCAATTCAAGCCGCTGAGGATGGAAATCGTGTTGCTGGCCTTGATCTTGCTGAACAATTAGACAGAGGTGCTCACGATCTCTTTGCTGAAGGACGATTTCAAGAAGCAGCTGCCCTCGCTGCTTCTGCGCAGACCACTGCTCAGGCAGCTGTTGTACCACCGGACTACAGTCAATCTCTGGCGCTGATTGCACAAGCAGAGAGCCTAGGTACCCAAGTTCAAAGCCTTTCATTGCACGGTACTGATGTCGTCACTTACGGAAATTCACAGCTTCGATTGGCGAAGCAGTCATTCATCGCAAAGAACTTCACAGTAGCAAGGCAGCAAGCGCAAGCAGCGATCGACGCTTACAACAAGGCGAAACAAATCGCCTTCACATCGAGTATTATTGGATGGGTAAGTGACATATCACTGATAATACCTGTCCTTATTCTCGCAGTTGTCTTGCGTCATCAACTACGTAGCGGTTGAAATTCGGAATGCAGAATGTCACAGCTCGGTCCAGTAAGTCGGGAATTGTTTTGAAAATCCTACAGAGGTCCGCTACGTACGTTGTTCTGGTCTTGTTCGCTGACATGATTGGATTCGGACTGCCTTCAATTGCTTTGGGCCGCAACTCATTTCACTATTTTACCCTCGTGGTTTTGGTTGAGGCTGGTTTGCTGTTTTTGATCGGCGGTGCCATAGATTTCACGGGATCGCTATCTTATAGACGATTGGCGGATCATGCGAGTCGAGCAGAGAGAAGCTGGAGTTTTGGGCATTACACGCAAAAGCAAGAGAGCACCGTGGCTTACGTCTTAGCAGGTGTCGTTCTCTTAGCGGTCAGTTTCGCGCTTGCGTATCCGCTTAACTGACGCAGTCAAATTGACTTAGTCTTTGAATATTCGTAGCAGAAGGGCCCCAGCGAATCCGATTGCGGCGTAGGCTGGCAATGTAACTCCGCTGCCTAATACCCAGAACGAGGCTATCACATGCAGTCCCTCGGCCATGTTGACCCCGTTGGCAAGATTGTTCATGAATACGGATGATGGGTACACAGAAAGCGCAATGCATATGATCAAGAGCAATCCTGATTTTACTTTGTAACTTACTCTAGCGGATACGTCTTCAGGCAGAATGGCGAAAATGATTGAGAGCCCGGTCAGGAACGCGGGGACCAGCAATATCGCGAGGTATGGCTGATATTGCACAAGTTGAAATCCTGAGACCTCCACTTCGACCGCGTAAGTCAAGCCTCTGCCGGTAACATACTCGTCGTTCACTCCGAGAAGCCAAGGTTGTATAAGAGTGAGAATGTCAACGATTGCGGAGCCTACGGCGATTAGAATTGCCAGGTCAATCCCGGGGCAGGCGCGGCGTCGAAGGTAAACTTCTGTTTTTCTCGTTTCCGCCAAGGAATATGATCTGACCACACAGCAATCATACCTGTGGGGTTTGGGAACGAGGTGCGAGGAAAAGTCACTTTTCGCATCCCAGGCGAGTTCACAGTTCCGGGATTATATATGGTAAGCTGTCTGGATGATTAGGATTGAGGGGAGAGTTATTGGGGCCGGTTTGTTGGCTGCTGTGGGATAGACGGCTGCTGTCGAAGGAGAATCCTACTTGCATCCGGTATTACTGACACAGTGGCGTCCGATCCAATCGTTCGTTGTGCTGATTGTAGGGCCGCATTAACCGTTACTGCCGCTTTCATTCCGAAGATGTATTCGACGTAATGATCTGGTATAGTTGACGATAAGTAAATTCTATGTGTGTCGAGTGTTCGCCGCAAATATGCAGCTTTGAATCCGTTGTAATTCAAGTGGTGGCGAAGTCTTGCTTCAAGGTGGCGCGGTTCCTTTTTTTCAGCACTCCATTCATAGAACTCGGCGTCGCCGTGTCCCTTTCCGCACTCAGCAGCGACAATTAGGGCGCCGTTTCTCTTGAGTGCTGAAATTCCTACGGGGAATGTCTCAATTGCCTGGAGTAGCGTTTCGTCTTGTGGGGCACCGCCAGCACTAATGACTACAATGTCCGCCGGTTTCGCAACATCTCTACAACATGCAGTTTGAATTGCGTTTTCAAGGGTCACCACGGAATCCGGCAGGCTTCCGAATGCGAGTTGGAGGGGGCTACCCTCAGAACCAAGAATCAACCCCAACGCGAATACATCGCCCGCTGAGGAGGTAATCTGAAGTCTTTCTTTATGGAGGTCCGACATAGAGAAGCCAGCCCCTCTAGTTAGATGACTCTGTACAGATTTCGCAGAGGCCAAACCAGGAAATACTATGTCACACAGCCCGGAATATTGGAGGAAAGGATGTGGTTTCAGCTCTCCTACTATGATTCTAAGGTCGGCACTTAGGAATTCGGAGTTCAGCTCAGGTGAGAAGTCTCCGTTGAAGTTTCCAACGGGAGTTGTAGACGAAGTGTTTGGCTGATGAGTTTCAATTCTTATTTCAGGGAACAAGGTTGGGTCTAGTTCAGTCGCTCCTTTCGTATAGAGAATCGTCGTTGGAGCATGCGCGTATTGTGCTAGGTTCTCATGAAGTGTTTTAAGTAAGTCGACGGCCAATCGTCTATTACCGCAAGGGCCCAGGGACACACATATTCTCTTTGCCTCTCTTAGTTGGGTCTGGAAGCGTTCGTTCGTATCGATGAGTTTTCTCGTTTCGGCCAGAGGATCCGAGATACCTGTCGGTTCCCTAACTTTGAAGATTTCAATCAATCTCTGCTCGGGCACACGTATCGGGATCTGGGAAGAGCCGTACGGTAGCCAGATCTCTACCACGAAGGCATCCCTCACGGGCAGCGTCTGAGAGGGGTCTGGTTAAAGTTTCGCTTCTACCGACTCAATGAAATCACGAGTTGGGTTGTGGCTGGATGTATTAGCAGGGGTTATTGTTAGCGATATTCCTGCAAAATCCGACTTGAGGTGAACAAGAATGATGGGACTTGATTCGGCTGAGTGTACCCTTCGCTTGAGGCTTTAGCCAGCGGAGCGCCAAACTGTTTCTCAAGCCACCAAGTCATTCCTGCGTCCGCGTACACCCTGACCTTCTCGGCATTCCTCCTCCGATTGAGTCCAGTTGTCTAACCCACATTGACCACATCGAATGGTTTTGAACCGCTTCTGATCGTACGTAAGTGTTCCGCGGCCTCGCGCAGACCTCGGGGATCGAGGAGTCTTCCAGGAAATCGGAGGGGGATGACTCCGTCCCATTTGGCTGCGCGTCTGAAGGGTGCTTTGAGAGGCCAGAAGCCGCCGACCCAGATCGGGATCCTGGGCTTCTGTTGGGGGGGCGGAAGGAAGACGCTCTTACCCACCCGGTAATGCTTTCCAGAGTAGCTGAATGGTTTCCCCTTCCATAGCCCAGTGACGATGTCGAGCGATTCGTCAAGCTTCTCCGCGAGTATCCTGTTATCCTCAGCCTCCCCGAACCTGGCATAGTCGCAGCTTTCTTTTCCACCTAACCCTACCCCCAGAATGAGCCTTCCGCCTGATAGAATGTCGAGAGTGGCACTTTAGCGTGCTGCATTCCACGGCTTCAGGCGAGGAAGAGGCGTCACTGTTGTCCCAATTCGGATGCGTTTGGTCTTCATAGCAATTGCGGCCAAGGACGTGAAGGAATCGTAGAGTGCCACACGCTGCTCTCCCGCTACTATGATCCCAGAGGAAGAATTCGTCCCAACCAGCCTTCTCTGCTTCCAACGCCAAGTCGGCAAGCAGAAGAGGATGAGCAGATTTCCCGAAACACGGAACGTATAGCCCCCCCGTACGATAGCTTCCGTTTAGTTTGCGTCATCGGAATATCACGAAGATTATCATTGCGCCGTATTTAGCGGTTAGAGGTTGGGCGCGGGCTATGCCGCAACCAGATTTATGCCGTCTTTTTCGTATGTGCGGGACCATTAGACCAGCACCACCCGCAAAAATGCAGTGGTCTATTTGTAATTCTTAAGGGAGGCGTTATCTTCGTTGAACGATTCTTCTAACCATGCCAAAACAACTTTTCTCGTTGCTTCGTCATCGAGACCCTGAATCTTGAACTCGCCGGCAACTACTACCTTCGTCTTGTCATTCATAGAAGTGTATGTGTGCGTGTGCTTGGTCCCGGTCTGTGGACCTGATAGATATTCCACGCTGAAGCTGTCGGGCGGGTTGAAGACGAATCTTCTTGTCCCCCTAAACAATCTCCCATCTGGGCTCTTGGACTCCGTTTCCACGACCATTTCATTCGCGGTTTTCTCAATCAGTCTTGCGAACTGAACCGCCCGGTGTTGGTGGGCGTTCGATGTTTCGTCCTGCATGAAACGCCATATCTTATCCAAAGGAGCGTCGAAGATGCCTTCGTCTATTATGTATACCACGATGATCGTCCTGCCTTCAGACAATCCTAATATTAAGGAATGGCGGCGTTAGTCCGATCCTGCGATTCGAGCCGGCCTCTCTTTCGTCTGTGCCGTCTATCCACATGCCAGGCGCTAATCGATGAGATGCTCGCAGAAGCTACTGGGATCAAAATCAAGGCAAAGATAAACTGATAACGCCTATTCTCTCTAGACATTTGCACACTCAGTTGTCAAGGAAGAGGAGTAATGTGACGTTAGCGGGCGCAGATCGCTGCAAAACAGGACGGGATGCTTGATTTAGAAATGGCTAACAGCATACAAGAGAAGAACCGTCTGATAGGTGACATTTAACAAAAGGATAAACATTGAAAGTCCTTCAAGGAAGATCAGGTAGGTAAGTGTGCGACAACGTCCTGGTGAAGATGAGTTTTCCGACATTCTCCTAAGAACGGGGAGCCTGA
>CAVSBL010000003.1:0-14100 GCA_963726255.1 Candidatus Bathyarchaeota archaeon | reverse complement strand
CCGTGTATGTCTGACGTACTCGTTGACGTATTGTTAGTCGTATGCGTGGAGTGCCTGCAAGAGCACAGATGACTCGAGCGGGTCGAAAGTGAAGGAGAGTCTGGCAAACGCCGCGTTCAGGATGCTCTGACTGTATCCCTGCCCGGTCTTGGCGACCATCGTATCGTTCAGGTCGGTCTCGGCCTGCGAGAGGTGATTGTTGATCCAGATCGTCTCGTTGACATCAGCGGAGACTATGTCTCTGACGACATCCGGGTGCAGGTCGAGGAACTGGGTTCTGACTACCAGCTCGGCCGTCGAGAAGTTGCCGCCAGGAGGGAATAGACTTCTTTCGTCCAGAAACAGCTTTCCGCCAAACTGCTGCATGAGGGTTTCGCCGTACGGTTCTGGTACCCATGCACCGTCAATCTTGCCCTCGGCGAACAGGGTAACAATGTTCGCATTCGTGGCATCAATAATCGCGACGTTGCCCGAGGGACCCACGCTATAGCCCTGTGACAGCAGGTAGTATCTGAGGGCGATGTCCTGAGTGTTGCCGAGCCCTGGGGCTGCGAATGTCTTGCCAACTAGGTCCTTGACATCACCTGGGGCTATCCCAGAGTCGTTCCGAACAACGAAGACAGCTCCGCCGCTGGCGACGCCAGCTAGAATTGTGACTCCTGACCCACCGGATTGAACGTACGCGTTGACGGCGGGGGTTGGGCCAACGAACGCCATGTCCAACTTGCCGGCAAGGAGGGCGAGCATCTCCGGTCCCCCTGAAGTGTAGAGGGAAGTCTTGAGGGTCGTCGAAGGTCCCAACGCACTCTGGAAGGATCCGCTCGACACTCCGAGTATCGCAGGCGCGTGGTTGACATTGAGGAAGTAGCCGAGGTTCACGACGTCGATTGAGTTGCTTGTCGTGCTAGTGCTTGATGAGCTTGATGAGCTTGATGAGCTTGATGAGCTTGATGAGCTTGATGAGCTTGATGAGCTAGTGGTTGTCGCAGAAGGGCCCCGAGTCAGAACCATCGCTGCGTAGACGCCGACAACCAGCAACACTAGCACTGCTACTGCAATGCCCGCCTGCGCACTGATTCTCATGCGTGGACCTTGGTAATCACAGGTAATTAAGCCTTAGTTATATATAATTAAGCGAGGCGTCAAGTCCCCTACCCAATTCCTGAATCAATCGGCCCCCCAGATCCCCTTCGCCTCGCGTGGCTTTGCATTCCTAAGGCTTGAGGTGGAAGCTCAGAGGATGCTTCTCAATTTCCAAGTCAATCTTCTCGAGGCTCGATAGTGTTCCGATGTCGTACCATGCCTCCTTCGTGTAGTACGCCGCCACCTTCAGGTCCTTGTCTAGCAGGGCAGGCAGAAGATGCGTCATCAGGTTTGTGTTCTCTCGGCTCGCGAGTCTTCGCGCCAGGGCAATCGCGGCGGGTCCCAGGACCATTTGACCCGTCGTCACGCTGAGGTTCAGGCTCGGCTTCTCGTGGACAGAAGCCACGAGTCCTCCCCTTCCGACCCTGGCCGTCCCGACCGGAAGAGTGTAGCCTTTGGAGAGCACGAGCGTGGCGTCCGCCTTTTTGCTCCTGTGCTTGGCGAGTAGGCTGGAGATGTCGAGGTCGGCCAGGATGTCGCCGTTGCAGACAAGGAGCTCGTCGCATTTCGAGATTGCACCGTTACTCAGGGCGTTTGCGACCGCGTTTAGGCCCCCTCTCTGATCCTTTGCGTCCTCCGAGTAGGTGAACTTCACTCCATATGCTGCTCCGTCGCCGAAATATCGCCTGATGTCCTCAGAGCGATAGCCCGTCAGCAGGGCGATTCTGTTCACTCCGTGGTGCGCCAGGAGGCTGATTACGTAAACGAGGAGGGGCAGCTTCTTCGGGCCAACCGGAATCATCGTCTTCTGGAAGTAGTCTGTCAGAGGCCTCAGCCGCTCTCCCCGGCCCCCGCACAACACTGCAGCTTCCGTCGCCGAGTTCATCACCATGGTTGCCTGAAGCGCGTAGTTAATCGTTAAGTGTCAGGGACGGCTTCACAGATTGTTAGTAGAGGTAACGTCACAGCTAGTTGGGAAGGTCATGCCATGCTTTCATGGAACATGCAAGTCTTGAGGCGAGACTAGCTCAGTTAATTATATATAATTGGAGGTTTTGCCTAAAGATGTTGCCAACCAAGTACACCACTGTATCCATCCCCCAGACGCTCCATGCGAGGCTTGAGGCACTCATTTCAGGGAAGACGGGATTCAAGTCGGTGTCAGACTATGTGACTTTTGTCCTGCGGGAAGTGGTCGCTATGCACGAGACCTCCAAAGTTCCTGAAGCCTTCACAAGCTCCGACATCGAGGAAATCAAGAACCGACTGAAGGCTCTCGGCTACCTCTAGGTGAGCGGATAGTGGTCAGCACACCGCACGGTGGAAGACTCACACAGATTAGACAATCTGCTGACTTGTCAGTCTTCGCTGGGTTCACCCAGGAACAGACCATCACCATAGGCAAAGAGATGCGGAACCTCGTTGCGAATATTGCGAATGGGGTGTTCAGCCCGCTTGAGGGTTTCATGAGTGAGAGCGACTATCTCAGCGTGCTTGACCAGATGCGACTGGAGAGCGACGTGCCGTGGACGATCCCAGTTCTATTACCTGTCTCAGGGGAGGTTCGGTTAACGACAGGCGACGAGGCCCTGCTTGCCGATCAACAAGGGATGCCCGTAGCCGTCATCGAGTGTGGGGAGACCTTCGAGATCTCGAAGAAAGAATATGCAATGAAGGTGTTCGGTACCGAGGATGAAGCGCATCCTGGGGTCTCCAAGGTCTACGAAGGGCCCACGAGGACGATGCCTGGAAAACTAAAGGCTGTCGCGAGGAATGACTACGGCAAATTCGCGGATCATACCCTATCGCCCCAGGAAACCAGACTCCTATTCAGGGAGAGAAATTGGAATACGGTCGTCGCCTTTCAGACGCGCAACGCTCCGCACATTAATCACGAATACCTCCAGAAGAGCGCACTAGCGCTTGTAGATGGATTATTCGTCAATCCCGTCCTCGGGAAGAAGAAGCCAGGCGACTTCATCAAATTGGTTGGCACGCAGAAATGCGCGAAGGTTCAAGCTTCCACAGGTCGGAGGGAGTGACTCCCATATCCCACAGACAATTGGCGACGCCTACAGCGTCATTGATGCTGATTCCAGCGATGTGAAGGACATCCTTGAGGCCATTAAAGCAGGGAAGGTCCGGGCAGAAGGACACGCCACAACTATCATGAATAAAGTCCGGAAACTAAGTTACAAGTTCAAGTGAGCGTTTCAATCTGATCGATACCCAACCTTAGGCTGAGACGTTCGCCTTCCGCTGATTGCGGTTCCATTTGGAATAAATCAAATTCGTCAAGGAGATTCCGAATGGAAACTTCTGTAGCCAATAGCTCACCTCTACTGACGGACTGAGGGATTTGTGATGGAGATACGTTGGACTATTTTTGGAAACGGGTCTCAGTCCGGTGCGATTTGAGCATCCTAGCGGTGGCGAAAGGCTCTAACGGACGAGTTC
The DNA here is from genome assembly GCA_963726255.1 of Candidatus Bathyarchaeota archaeon. Lineage (GTDB taxonomy): Archaea > Thermoproteota > Bathyarchaeia > 40CM-2-53-6 > 40CM-2-53-6 > FEN-987. The sequence continues at coordinate 10,560 of CAVSBL010000003.1, read as the reverse complement.
GCTTGCGATATTTCTCCAAGAATCAGGAAAGATTGCTCGTTCCTGCGCTAGGGTTTGGCATAGCGGTGCCTAGTTTAGGCTTGATGATGGATAGGCTCAACGGAGAGTTACCCTCCGCCGACGGGGGGTATAATTGCAAATGTGCATCCGTCCGTCAATTCAGTTAAGAATCCGCCCGATTCAGAAATCGACTTCTCATTCAGAATGAATTGAAGGTATGAGCGGGGGTTCCCAGTCTCATCGAACAGGTATTCCTTCAGTTTGTCGCCATGTTTTGTCACGATGAGGTCGAGAAGCTTCCGTACATTTGTGCCACGGGGAATGTCCACGTTCTCCTCTCGCATGTTGACCACTTCCCGAACCGATGCGAAATAGTAGATTTTGACTTTCAAGGAGTTCCCACGAGAACGATTCTTCGTTTGAGGGCTACTTGTGACCTGAACTGCTCATTCTCCATGTTAACTGCATTGACTTTGGCCTGTTGGCCTTCGCTTCGTCAATTCTCGTTACACTCGTTGCATGAGGGCTGGTTGCGGGTTCGCTGGATTTCGAGTAGGCCTCATCGCTAATCCGTGCGAAGCCGTCTATCATAGCGTCAAGTTCCTCTTTAGCCACCGTTTCGGTAGGCTCCGTCATCATTGCCTCTTCTACGATCATGGGGAAATAGACGGTTGGTGGGTGCACTCCGAAGTCTAGTAACCTCTTTCCTACCTGCAGTGCCGTAACGCCTGTTTCCTTTGCAAGGCCCGAAGCGGACAAAACGAATTCATGCTTTCTCGGGACGCCTTCCCCGTAAGGAAGCGAAAAGCCCTTGATTCTTCGAAGTTTGTGGGCCATGTAATTGGCGTTGAGAACCGCAACCTCAGAAGCTGTTTCTAGGCCTTCTTTCCCATGGAGCAGAACGTAGACGTAAGCACGAAGAACCACGGCGGCGCTTCCGTAAAACGCCCTGACCCGTCCGATACTCTTCGGCCTATTGTAGTCCAAATAGTATCTCGTCCCATCAAATTCCACGGTTGGAACGGGCAGGTAGTCCACGAGGCGGCTTGTGACACCTACAGGTCCGGCGCCTGGTCCTCCTCCTCCGTGCGGGGTTGCGAAGGTTTTGTGCAGGTTGATGTGAACGACATCGAAGCCCATGTCGCCCGGTTTAGCTTTACCCATGATTGCGTTTAGGTTGGCACCATCGTAATAGAGCAACCCGCCAGAATCATGGACTATGCCAGCGATTTCGAGGATATCACGTTCGAAGATACCGAGCGTGTTGGGGTTTGTGATCATTAGCCCAGCCGTTTTCGGCCCGACCGCGCTCTTCAGCGCCTCCGTGTCTACGCACCCCTGTGAATTTGACGGAACCTCGACGACTTTGTACCCGGCCATCGCTGCGCTCGCTGGGTTCGTCCCATGGGCTGAGTCTGGAACGATAATCTCATCACGTTTCATGTCAGACCTGTCTCGATGGTAAGCCCGCATTAGCATTACACCCGTGTATTCACCGTGCGCCCCGGCGGCTGGTTGCAATGTTACCTTCTGCATGCCCACGATGTTCGAGAGGAAATTCGTCGCCTCGTATAGGATCTGAAGAATCCCCTGAACGGTCCTCGATTCTTGGTAGGGGTGCATTTCTTGTATTTTATGTGAAGCAGCTATGAGGTCGCAGAGTTTCGGGTTGTATTTCATTGTGCAACTTCCCAGCGGGTAGATGCCGAGGTCGACCCCGAAGTTCTCTTGCGAGAGGCGGGTAAAGTGGCGAATTACTTCAATCTCCGTAACTTCCGGCAACGCTGGAGGAGCGGCGCGTCGAAGTCTAGATGGGATGCTCCTCAAGGCAGCATCGCCTTCGTTAGTGGAGGAAAGTTGATGGAAACCTATTTTCCCCGGCTGCGATAATTCGATGATAAGCGGTTCGTCCCATTTCGCTTGAGCATACACCAACTATTTCAAGCCCCCAAGATTTGTTGAAGCTTGTCGACGAGCAGGTCAATGTCGTGGCGTCTGTGAACTTCGGTAAAGCAGTAAAGCGCTGTTTGGCCGAGTTCTGGGAAATACCTGCTTAAGTCTAGGCCCCCTTGTATCCCTGCGTTCAACATTAACTGGTTTATTTCGGCCACACTTTTCCCGGACTTATCGAAGTTCACTGTGAACTCCATGAAGTGAAACGCGTCAAAACATGGAGCTGAAACCCCGCGAACCTTTCGCAATTGGCTCATGGCGTAACCGGTCCGATCCAATATTGTCGCGCAAAGTTCCTCGATCCCTTTCGGCCCTAGCAAGGCTAAGTAACTCGCGGCGGCTAGCGCCAAGAGAGCTTCATTTGTGCAAATGTTTGAGGTTGCCTTCTCCCGCCGAATGTGTTGCTCTCTCGTTTGTAACGCCATACAATAGGCGTCCTGTCTGCCATCTTGAGTCGTTGTCTTTCCGATTATTCGACCCGGCATCTGTCGGAGAAGCTCATCGCCTTTGCAGGCAAAGATGCCCAGTAGCGGGCCTCCATAGTTCATATGGTTGCCCAGCGGCTGTCCTTCCCCAACAACTATGTCCGCCCCTATTTCGCCGGGGGCTTTCAGAACGCCTAACGAGATTGGTTCGCTTCCAACAACAAAGAGAGCCCCGCCATTGTGGGTGAGTTGGGCTATTTCTTCACACGACTGCTCCACGAACCCCAGAAACGAAGGATATTCTACGTAAATTGCTGCTGTCCGCGCCGTCAATTTCCTCTTTAGGTCAGTAAGATCCAGGGCTCCCGTCCGCCTATCTTGTGCGACCTCAACGACTTTGATATCTGCGGGCTCGCAAAACGTTCGCAACGTTGAGAGGCGTTCGGGGTGAATGAAATGCGGTACAATGAACTCGTCACGGTGAGTAACGCGTGAAGCCATTCTGGCCGCTTCTCCTAGTGAGGTTGACCAGTCGTACAACGAACTGTTTGCGTAGTCCATTGAGGTTAGCTCGCAGATCATGCTCTGATATTCGAACATGGCCTGAAGCATCCCTTGCGAGATTTCAGGCTGGTAAGGTGTATAGGAGGTTAGGAATTCTCCGCGGCTGGTAATTGCGTCGACCGCTGCCGGAACATGGTGGGGCCAGACACCCGCTCCAAGAAAAGACAAGAGATCACGCGTTGAGAGGTTCTTGTTGAGAAGCGCTTCGACATGGCGCCTTACCTCCATCTCCGAAAGCTTCGACGGTATCGCGAGGAAAGCTTTCGCTCGTATGGGTGAAGGAATGTCCTTGAAGAGATCCTCGATTACCCCCACGCCAATATCGCTAAGCATCTGGCGCTTGATCGATTCGTCGCTATTGGGAATGTACGGATGAGCCCTCGACAAGTTCCGCTTCCTCGCGGCGACCCTTACCCTCAGTTCATATTATTCGATTATGGTTGCTTGAAGAGTCGGAGAATAGCCCTCAAACAAATGCAGTTAAGTCCTTGAACATCATTGAAGGAACGGTTAGGATTCCTTTGAATTCACGCAAGATTGATCGAACAGCAGTTGTTGAGAACAAACGCTTGCTTGGCCCTGGAACGCATGTTGGCGCGGGCGCTAGGCTGCTTGGCCGGGTACGAACCGGTAAGGGAACATTCATCGATTCGAATGCGGTCCTGTACGGGCCTCTAACGATCGGGAAAGGTACCTATGTCGGCCCGAACTGCATTATTGGGTTCCCAGCCGCTAATGAGCTTAAGGAAATGGCACGTTCGCACAGAATAAAGGAGAAGAAAGCAACCACCGTCGGCGAGAACTGTATCCTGAGGCCTGGAACAACACTCTACTCGAACGTGAAGGCTGAAGACGATGTCGCATTCGGACACAACGTGCTAGTCCGAGAGAATGTGACGATTGGCAGCGGAACCAAAATTGGAACCAACGTAGTGATTGATGGAAGCACGAAGATAGGGGCGAAGGTCTCGATTCAAACTGGGGTATACATTTGCACCTATTCGACTGTAGAGGACGGAGTGTTCCTCGGGCCCTGCTGCGTCTTCACAAACGACAAGTACGTCACCCAGAAACCATTCAAACTAGTTGGGCCAACTGTGAAGAGGGGCGCTAGCATCGGAGCGAACGCACTAATCTTCCCAGGCGTCATTGTGGGGGAGGGGTCTGTCGTCGGTTCACAAGCAATGGTGAACTCCAATGTGCCCCCGCGAACAGTTTTCGCAGGAATTCCAGCGAAGAAAATGAGGGATACTCCCGACGAATGGCATTCGTCACTCTTGAAAAATTGAATCAATCCATAGACAACAGAATGAATAAATATTGAACTCCGCATTGACGGGACAATCCTTTCGTGGAACCCGATGAAAGCGGAGCCAAACTGAAGTTGAAAATGAAGCTAGCAGTAGTTGCCCTAGTCTTGGTCTTGGCTCTAGGGATGGTTGCTCCGCTCCATGCAGACTCACAGCCGCACCTGACGATAGATGTCGTGAGGATCGTCGACCTAGGGCAGTGGGGAGTCTTACATCTTTTGGACAGTTACAGAGTCCATTATGACAGCGGTTCAACCCCAGTATCCTCATTGGATTTCGGCTTTTCACGCCAGTATCGAAACAACGTGTACTATGCGCTCTCAAGGGACGGCGCGGGAAGAACCCTGACCGTAGACGGCGACGTCAACCCAAGCCCAGACGTCTATTGGATGCGGGTTCATTTCGCTGAAGACTTGACCTTGAACAAAACTTACGAATTCAGAGTGGCATTGCTGATGAGCGGTTTGATAACAGAGGTCGTTGGCGGGTTTCAGTATAATTTTACAGCGGCGCCCATTCTTACGCAGGACGCTAGAGTAGCAAATGTGACGTTTGTAGCGGTGCAAGCCTCAAACTTCGTGCTTCCCCAGAACTCACCCTACCAAATCGTAACTCTGAACGGTCTACCCGCCCTTTTCCGGCAGTACCAACCTTGGAAGGCATACTCAACCGACACGTTCTATGCTCCGTACAGCACGGTCAACCAATATCTTGTAGACATAACTTCGGCTGAGCGCGACATCGCGGTCGGCAGTACCGGCGTACTCAAGGTGCAGGACACTTACAACCTACACAACATCGGCATACCAATCACATCCATGCCCATCACCCTTCCCAAAGGCGCCTCAAACGTTATGGCGTATGACGTGGTGGGCGCGATGTGGACAACCACACAGAATCCTACCGCACCCTACCAAGTCACGGTATCCCCAAGGTATGCTTCCGGCGTGAGATCTAAGGAGAACTTCACATTCACATTGACCTACGACCTCCCCACGTCGCAGTACCTCAAACAACTGAACTGGTGGGGAACATACAACCTAACCATCGGCCTTTTGAACAATGGAGACGACCTTCTATTCGATAATGCAACTGTCAGAATCATAACGCCCAGCGGAGTTACCGTCAGCGATATCAAGACCCTACCGCAGTCACCCATATCGAGCCCCATTGAATATAACCCAGACAGTCGCGAGTTTGCGCTTCAGGGCATCTCGACGATGAACAACTTGACTGTTGGACTAACCTTGAATGGTTCGCCGTTCTCGTCAGCGTTTGGTGGTCTGCCGTGGCTTGTCGGCCTGGAGCTTGCGATTGCAGCATTTGCATTGGCGGTCATGGTTAGGCGAGGCCCAGAACTCGCAGTCCCAGTTCCCGTTGAGAAGCTTAGGGAGTTCGTTGGCCTGTATGACGAGAGACTTGCATTATCAAGGGAACTCGTTGTAATGGAAGAGGAAGTGGCTAGGGGCGGTTTGGTGAAGCATGAGTTCAGGCGACGAACGAAGGTTATGGAACTCCGGCTGGACGAAATCAATAAGTCCCTGATGGAGATCAAAGCCGAACTTCGTGCAGTCAGCCCACGGTACGATGAACTGATTCGAAGAATCGACAGGGCAGAAGCGGAAATCCACGTGTCACGAACCAGCCTGAATCAGGTGAGATCCCAGTACAGGGCAGGCAGATCGACTCGTGAAACGTACGATGCCATGGTCAATGATATCACGAAACGCATCGACCGAGCAGAAGAAACAGTTGAAACCATTTTGATCACTCTGCGAGAAGACGCAAGATAAGCCACGGAACATATTATAATCCGGCCATAACCTCTAAGCCGCGTCATCCGAAGGCTAGCAAATCCCTAGTGTCCTCCATGGCCAATCAAATTCCAGTTTCAAAATTACAAGAATGGCTGCGGAAATCACTCTCATCAAACCTATCCCAAGCAGAACGTGAACGTGACAAACTAATCACGGAGATAACACGCGGATTAGATTCGATTACAGAATTCTGCACTCAACTCGCACGTAAAGCGGAACAAGAAATGGAATCAAAACGCGACAACAGAGCCCAGTACAGGGCGGCGAAAGCAGTTGCAAGGTTGACAACAATAATCCCGGATATGTTCAAACAGTTTAGCGTCCCGACTGAGAAAGATTCGGGAAGCCTGAGGAACCTACAACGCGAGACGTCGAAGCTTGCGTCGGAAGCAGCCCGAACTAGGGAGACATGGCTCCGACAGATCCGGCCGTACTACATTATCGACATGATGACGCTCGGTGGCAACATTGACAAACTACGAAGGCTAGGCGACGAACTTCACAATTTCCTGATCGGGCGAGGAGCCTTACTTCACTCCCTAGAAGGGTTGAGCGAGAAGCTTAATTCCCTATCAAAGATGCGGACGCTAAGGGAATCCGCATCACAACAAAGACAATCCTTAGAGGAAAACCTCGGAGAAACTGAACGCGTTGACAAATCGCTGAAGGACCAAGCCGGGGAGATTCGTCGAAACCCGAAGATCAAGGAATACATGCAACTTGACTCAGAGCTGAGAGCGCTGAGAGGGGAACTAATCCTTACCGGGTTTAGTAGGCTAGGGAGGCCGTTAAAGAAACTCATCTCGATTTCTGAGCGCGGGGACTACCCGCTCCCTATCGAAGTAAGAGATAGCACGAAGGAGTACGTCAAGAAACCTTTCGCGACATTCCTCTCGGAAGAGAGTGGCTACCCGCGCTTGAAGGCTGTCATGACAGCGTTATCGGGGGCAGTGACGAGCGGGAAACTGGCGCTCAAACAGCGTGAGGCGAAGAAAGTGGTTGAACGAGCAGAACAGGTTGTTGCAGGAAATTCGTTGTCGAAAATTCATGAAACATCTCGCGACCGCAAGAGTACCTATGAGAGGCTTTTAGCTGACCAAGAAACGGCGGCCCTAGTCCAGAAACTTAGAGACCTCCGCCAGAAGGGACGAGCAAACCGCGCTGCCCATGAAGAGCTGGTGGGAGAGTTGCAACGAGCAGTTGGAAATGAAAGGCGACTTGACGAACAGATTGGTTCGTTATTGAGAGAGATCGAGGCATTCTCACGGAAGCTGTCCGGGGCAGATGTGAAGCTGGAACTCTGATTGCGGCTAGATGAGAACACGAATCCTCTGCTTTGAGACTAAAGCTCGCAACAGGCTGCGGCCTAAGTCAGATTTCTTTGACACCCTGATTTGGCCCTTCTTGCCGATTGTTGCAGAGAAGAGGTATTGGTCGCCAACGTAAACGTTGGCAGCCACACCGGTAAGGTCTTCATCAAATACGAGGTCGATACGGTTGCCGACTTCCCTTACCTCGTACCGAACCTCTTTGCCTGCAGCACTTGGCGCTAGCGGTTCTACATCGATCTTGACGCCGAGCTTCTCCTCCAGTTTTGTAACGGTAGCGCCTTTCTTCCCGATGAGTATGGGAACAATTTCGTTATCGACGCGGACGAGGGCGCGGTTGTCGGACACCAATGTGACCTCTCCACCAGGGTCAAACTTCCTGATTTCCTGCAGTATTCGTTCCTCAGCGAGCTTATGTGCAGCGCTGATTGCGGGTTTTGCGTCGCTTACTGGAATGATCACATTCTCCTCGCCGAACGTGTAGATCTCGTATTGCAAAGCGCCTTTTTCGAAATCACGAACCTCAACCACTGGCCGGGCGAGGTCAGCTTCAGTCATCCCAGTTGGAACCTTAACCGTGAGGTTTAGCGTGAAGAGGTTGCGTACTTCCCCATACTGGATGAAAATTATTGTGTCTATGATGTGCGGGATCATTCCCAGCTCAACGCGGCCGATGAATCTTTGTATGGCATTGATCGCCTCGCTGGCGTGCACGACGCCGATCATACCGACTCCCGCTAAGCGCATGTCGGCGAAGATCATGAAGTCCTTGGTTTTCCTCACTTCGTCGAATACCGTATAGTCCGGCCTCACGAGGAGGAGGATCTCCGCCGTTTTCTCGAAATCTCCTTCCAGCGGGCCGTACTGAGTTATTTCTGGGCCAACCTGTAAGTCTCTCGGGGATTCAAGCGTCTTGACGATTTTGTTTTGCTTCAAGTAGAACTCAGCTAGGGACGAAGCAAAAGTTGTTTTGCCCGACCCCGGAGGCCCTGCTATGAGGATGCCTTCGGCGCCCGTAGCGAGCCGTTCCATCAGTTTCCCAGACAGCTTATAGTCTTGGAGCGTGAGGCTCACGACGGGACGAACAATCGTAACTTCCACGCCGTCTGATAACGGTGGCCTGGTAATCGCAACACGAAAGCGGCCCAATTGGATGACCATAGCGCCCGCCCTGTTTATTTCAACAAAGCCTTCCCGGCTAACCCTTGCTGCCTCGGTAACTTCTCGAATGACTTGTTCGACCTCTTCAGTTGTGCTGGGTGTTTCAGAGAGTGTAACTAACTCGAATTTTCCTGGCTTGCCTGTCTTTGCAAGAGGCCGCGTTCCCTCCTTTAGGTGAACGCTCGATGTGTCAGCTGTGAATAGCCTCTCGAAATCGAGGCCTGTGGTCTTCACCTCGCCTGGGACGTGTTTCACTTGCACGCCTGATGCTTCAGCGACCAGTGCTTGCACGTAGTCGGCGGTAAGAAGAATTCCATTCTCAGACCTCGCAACATCCGTGATGAGGGCGTCGAGCCTTCCGCTCCTTGCAAGCATGATATCGTTGTACCCGGGACGCTGGCCAAGAAATGTTAGTTTGATGCCTTTACTCTCACAAAAGGTCCTCAGTTTCTTGATTTCCTCAAGCCCAACGAACCCTGGTTCCCGTCCCTTCGAAGCCTGTGCCTGAAGTTCATCTAACACTGCGTATGGGATGACAATTTCAACGTCGGTCAGTCCACCTTTCTCGATTACCGACGGTACGTTGCCGTCGATAATTATCGAAGTATCTGGGACCAGTTTCTGAGTCAATGCGCAGTCCTTATGCCGCTAGCAGTATGATGCTTTCAATAAAAACAGTACCAAACACCAAACGGAACAATTTGGCGCATCGATCCCTCCCTGGGCGAACCTCTCATATTCACGGCCACTATTCGAGACCTGGATAGAAATGGAACGTTGCACGTCTTCGTCCCGTGTGTACGATGGCCGGATCTTGAATCTGCGCGTCGACCAAGTGATGTTGGGGAACGGCAAGACGACGACCCGTGAGGTTATCGAACACCGGGGCGCTGCCGCAATTGTACCGATAATCCAAGAACGCAAGGTCGTCTTAGTGCGCCAATTTAGGTACGCAATCGCAACAGACCTCCTCGAAGTCCCCGCCGGAACAATGGAACGAGGAGAACAACCCGAAGTGCTCAATAGACGTAGAAATCGCTTCTTGACTCTAAAGCGTATACGGAATCGCAAAGGTTTGTCAAGCTTCGTAGATATTAGGTTAGGAAATTCCAAAGGTACAAATGCCGCTGCCCGACGCTGTGCATGCAACTGAATTTCTCCGCTCAGAAACAAAAACAGTGCCTCAGAATTCACACAGCTAACAGACTACTTCCGCAAACGCTTTAACTCGAAAACGACCGGGTTTGCTGGGTCGGGCAAGCGACTGTGGTCTTGTCTTGGTCGTCTTCCCAAGGGAAAGAACCACCGAACTGCAGCACCGAGACAAAGGGAAAAAGCGCATAAAACGCCCAGGGACACATACCGGACGGAGTCTTATCCCCAATAACAAACCTGTCACCGACTTTGTGCCCAATCTCACAATGACCTTTTTGAGATATCACCTCGGCAGCCACTTCGTAGAATTCCGCTTCAGCCATGCTGATCCCTCACTTTACTCTTTTTGTATCTACACATCACCTCGACCGGCCAACAATCTTACACCTTGTTAGAAACAATGAAAAGCCCGCCAAAGGTAAGACCTCTTACACTTCAGATAACCTCTGGCGAGCTTCTCAGTTTCTCTAGTTGTTTACAGTACAGTTATAATTTCAAGAATTCTTTCAAAATCAAGGCTATTTAAAAAAGCTACTTGACCTCTACCTTCGCCCCGGCTTCCTCCAGCTTCTTCTTGGTAGCAGCCGCTTCGTCCTTGTTGACACCCTCCTTGACCGGTTTAGGAGCGCTCTCTACCAAGTCTTTAGCCTCTTTTAGCCCTAAAGTGGTCACCTCTCGCACCGCCTTGATCACATTGATTTTATTCTCGCCGATTTCCTTAAGGATTACGGTGAACTCTGACTTTTCCTCCTCGGCTGCTGCGGCTGCCGCTGGTGCACCCGCTGGTGCTGCCACTGCCACTGATGCCGCAGTCACCCCAAACTCCTCCTCCAGCGCTTTCACTAAA
>CAVSBL010000002.1:0-2363725 GCA_963726255.1 Candidatus Bathyarchaeota archaeon | reverse complement strand
AGAGGCTAACCATAGCCAGAGCCCTACTGACCGACCCCCGGATTCTGATCCTTGACGATTCATTATCATTTGTCGACGCCAACACTGAGAAAGAGATCCAAACCGCAATCGACGAAGCCATGAAAGGAAGAACATGCTTCATAATCGCCCAAAGACTGTCAACCATCAAGAACGCGGACAGAATCATGGTCCTTGACAATGGAGAAATCATTGAGCTCGGCACACATGAACAGTTGCTAGCTCAGAATGGAGTTTACAGGCGAATCTACGAAACTCAGTTCCTACAAACCTCCCCTGAACCCGTCCAAGAGATCCGAGTGAAATAAGTTGGCAAGTCACTACAGCGTCTTCTCAACTCAATATGAAGAATCTAGAAAGCGAAAATCATCCGACCGGCTCATAGTTCGAAAAGTCTACAGGTACGCGAAAGGTTACAGAAGAAACCTGGCAATCGGCGTTGCAGCAATCGTTCTCAGCTCATTGACAGGACTGGCTTCTCCATATCTGCACAAGATCGCCATAGACCAAATCATTCTTGCCATGAATCTCTCAGGATTCATCTGGTGGGTTCCCCTCTTTGTCGTCATCACACTAGCTAACTACATGCTCCAATACGTGCAAGTGTACCAAATGCGAATCGTTGGCGAAAACGTCGTAGCCAAAATGCGAGACGACATGATGACAAAACAGCAAGTCATCTCGCTACGATACTTCTCCGAAGGCGAAATTGGTAGAATAATGTCACGGCTAATCAACGACGCAAACACAGTCCGAATATTCATACGACAAGGGCTCACACAGATACTGGTTGACACAACCTCCATACTCGGCTCGTTAATTGTGGTATTCCTCCTTGACGTGAAACTGGCAACCATAGCTGTAGCGATTTTACCATTCGCAGTAGTGGTAGGGTGGTTCCTTGGATCATACTCCAGGAAGGCTTACAGAAGATCTCTCTCAGCCCTCGCAGGACTCACGGGCAGAATACAGGAAGACTTGGCAGGTATCAAGGTCATAAAATCATTCGTCCACGAAAAGAAAGCGCGTTCCCAGTTCGAAATCAAACAAGATCAGGCTGTTGACGCCAACCTTCGAGCCATGAAGGTGTCAACGCTCTATTCACCTACGGTGATGCTCATGCGAATAATCGGCACAGCCCTAATCCTCTGGTACGGCGCCCTAATGATTAGAACCGGTGAGCTTACGATAGGCACACTTGTGGCTTTCATCGAGTACCAATTCGCATACTTCACGCCACTAATTGACCTAACAACCGTGTACGACCAATACCAGTCAGCCATGGCGGGTTTGGAAAGAATGTTCGACCTGACTGAAACTAAAGTTGAGGTCACGAATCCACAGGTTGAAGAAGAGATCAAGGTTCCCACAATTGAAACGTTAGCATTCGACAACGTCACCTTCGGGTACGATCCAGCGAACCCAGTAATCCACGGCATCAGCTTCAAACTTGAGAAGAACAAGCGACTCGCCATCGTGGGCCCAACAGGCGCTGGCAAGAGCACCATCATCAACCTACTGACAAGATTCTACAACCCAACGAGCGGAAGGATAACCGTAAACGGATACGACGTGAACAAAATCTCAATAGAATCCCTACGCGAAAAGATCAGCGTAGTTCTACAAGACTCCTTCCTATTCCCAATGAGCGTGAAGGACAACATTAGATTCGGTAAACCAGAAGCATCAGACGAAGAAATCGTAGAATCCGCCAAAGCGGTGGGCGCACATGAATTCATAATGAAACTACCAGGAGGGTACGACCACATCATTGAGGAAGGATCATCGAATATTTCCGTTGGGCAAGGCAACTCATCAGCTTCGCCAGAAGCCTCCTGATGAATCCGCGTCTCCTAATCCTAGACGAAGCAACGTCAAGCATCGATCCCTACACGGAACTTGTCGTTCAGAAGGCGCTGACGCAAACTACTCGAAAAACGAATGGCGATAATAATAGCTCACAGACTCTCCACCGTAAGGCTCTGCGACGAAATCATCGTCATCGATAACGGCGTAATAGTGGAGCGAGGATCGCACAAGGACCTAATGAGAACGAACGGATTGTACAGCTCATTCTATAGAATGCAATTCAGAGAAGAAAAAGGTGTCGATGCTCAAGTAGAGACTCCCATTCCCCCAATAATCGGTGACGATGGCTCATCAAATCCACCCGAAGACGCTTAGCAAAACCTCCATTCACATCGGATTCTAGTAGACGACAATACCCCTGATGATAAGCGGCTCCTTAACGACAATCATCCTATGTTCGCGGAGTGAAGCAGGGAACTGCGGGGGTTCAAATTCCACCTCTGGCGCTTTGGGCGAGCCCCTTGTATCGACTCAGGCTCGTGCTGAAGCATGGCAGGCATTGTACCCACGATATTGGTGGGTACAAATCCCATAGGCCCCACTACGTCTGGCGTGAATTAGCGGCGCCGACGCTTGCTTTCTCTCGACGAACATTGCGGTCATTGTTATCCGCAAATTTCTGTAGCGCGCTCCTCTCCAGGATGGTCGCTTTTTCACATCGCGAGTGATGTAACAAATGGAACCCTTGAATACTGACTACTTCTGACTGGGCATCACGCAAGTAAGTCAATATCTTTAGCATCCGAAACATCGAACATGCCTAAGCTTTCCTGAAGCGCTAAGCAATAGGCGCATGGAGCTGGGGATCACACAGGTGACTTGAGACTTAGAGATGAAACTTAAGAGCTTGCGTACGGGTTCGGCCGAGAGCTAGCGTAAGAGGACGACCCTGCCCCAATGTCAGACATCCGTTGAATGAGAATGGAGGCGTTCCATGCGTCAAGACACCTACGTACGGTCTTAGCGTCGAACGCAACCGCCAGAACACAGGCGGGAAGATGTGTGATGACAATCAGGGGAGACCATTACGCTGAGGAGAGATGAGGTGAAATGGAATACAAGTGGAAGACTTTCTCGGTGACTTCGGTTGGCTCGCTTATGTCAGCGGTAGATAGCACCATTGTCCTCTTGGCACTTGTTCCAATAGCCGAAGAACTCAACTCTGACTATGTTACGATGGTTTGGGTCGTAGTCGCCTACATCCTAGCCAACACGGCATTGGCCCTAAGCCTCGGCCGTCTCGGACATATACGGGCGAAAGAGGATGTACAATGTTGGTTTCGTTGTCTTCATACTGGGCTCAGCGCTCTGCGGCTTTGCCCCGTCTGGTCCAACTCTTGTGGGTTTCAGAGCCATACAAGGCATAGGTGCAGCACTACTGGCTGCGAACTCATTCGCCATCCTCTCCGAAGCCTTTCCAAGGAACGAGCGAGGCAAAGCATTTGGTGCTAATTCGATAGTCTGGGCTCTGGCGTCGTTCTCGGAATAATACTAGGTGGCCTCATCATAACGTACACGAGCTGGCGTTTGATTTTCCTAATCAATTTGCCGATTGGCGCCTTTGGAACGATTTGGGCATACCGAACCCTGAAAGAAACTAGGACCGACCTGACCAGCAGGTACATCGACCTCCCTGCAACCGTGTCATTCACAATCGGCTTGCTCGCTTTGATGTTCGGGGTCACATGGGGTATCATCTACTCCTGGAGCGATACCATCGCCCTTCTTTCGATCGCTTTTTCTCCGTTCATTCTTGCGTTCTTCGTGTACTGGGAGACAAAACGTAGCAAGGATCCCGTGATTGATTTCGCTCTGCTGAAGAACAGGGTCTTTACGCTATCACTGATGACTGCGATGTTGCAGTCCTTGGCCTTGTTCAGCGTGGATTTCCTTCTCCTATTCTACTTAGAAGGCATTGCAGGGCTTTCGGTACTCACGGCTAGTTACCTGATAATCCCGATGGCGGTTGCACTGTCATTGGTCGGACCGTTTGCTGGCCGACTTTCAGACAGGTTTGGAGCTCGAATAATAGCTTCTCTAGGATTGACAATACAGGTAGCTGTCCTGTTTCTGTTGAGAGGGCTTACAACCACAACTTCACTTGTTCAGGTGGGAATCATAGAAGCCATTTATGGTGTTGGAGGTGGCTGTTCTGGCCAGCGAATACGAGCGCGATTATGGCGTCCTCGCCGCCTGCCCGTTACGGTGTAAGCTCAGGGATAATGAATACTTTCAGGAATACTGGAATGGTGATGAGCTTCGCGTTATCGTTGACAGCCATCACGGGAGTAATGCCCACCAACATCGTTTACCAGCTCTTCATCGGCACATTCTCAGGTAGACTTGCGCCTAACTACGCTTCCGCATATCTCTCGGGTCAAAGTTACGCGTTCGAAATATCAGCGGTCCTGCTCTATTGTATCTACATTGTTCTCGCTAGTCAGAGGAAAGGAAAGCAGGCAAACCCTACCTGCACAACCCACTTTAGAAGCCCAGTTGGCCCCTGAAGCAACTAACCTTGACGAGAAAGCTCCTGCGCCCCCCAACATTAGAGAGACAAGGCACGTTACATCGTCATTGCTAGGGTGTAAGTCATGGAGCTTGGACAGAACATCCACCTGATACCGAAGATACGAGGAGCAAACACCTACGTGGTCTGAGAGGAGACTCAAGTTGGAGGCGGCGGCCACCTAACATTGATTGATACGGGTATGCCAGGGAACGCTACTAGGATAGTTGAGTTTCTCAAGTCGCTCGGCAAGGAGCAGATGGGCAGTTTCACTATTATTCTCACCCACCCTGACATAGACCATTCTGGGAGCGTTGCAGAACTCAAAGAGAAGCTAGGAAACGTAAAGGTAGCAATTCACGAAGCTGATGCTCCACGCCTCACCGGAGAAAAGCCGCTCAAAGAAGTACGAGGACTAGCCGGTTTCCTATTCAAGGCAATGTCTCCGTTCATGAAGTTCAAGCCTGTAACGCCAGATCTTCTACTCAAAGATGGAGAACAGGTAGACGGGCTAACGGTGATCCATACTCCCGGCCACACGCAAGGTAGCATATGCCTGTACAGTGAAAGACTGAAAGCCATCTTCGTAGGCGACGCTCTTAGAACCGGCAAAAACGGAATGCCCAGGCTTCCTTTGGCTGCCATGACGTTCAACATTGAGGAGGCGAAGAATTCCATAAGAAAGATTGCGTCCTATGAATTCGAGCTCTTGCTTCCGGTCACGGCCCGCCTATCCTTACGGATGCCTCCAAGAAGGTTAAGGGTTTCGTGGCTAGTCTGGGCTAGGAATATCAGCAAAAGACTCTGCTGGCGTACTAACTGCCTTTTTGGTTTAGCCTACGAGTTCCCTTTGGCACATAATCGAAGAACTTTTCCACGGTGTTGCCCGACGTCCATTCGCGCGGATTCTGGTTCTTTTCTCCGCTCTGCGCAATTCTGACAATAGCATGCGATTGAGGGCTCGCGCGCTTTCTCCTTCGAGGTCCGCTTCAACTTCGAATCCGTTCTCGATCGATTTCATTGTTCCCTTACCACTAATGAGCCTCTTGAGGATTGGCCGGATGCCAGATGGATTATCACTGTTTAATCGTGCCGATAGCCTGAACTTCTTCTGAGCCATTATGGTGCTCTCCGTTTCATACCTTTCGAATGCATGGCATTCGTCTCATGGTTATGAAGCAAAGGGTCTGCCCACCGCATTCTGTCAGCTGTTTTATTCGCCCGAGTAATTGTCGAAATTAGAAGAATCACTGGGTTCAATCCTAGAATTAGGATGTCCAGCAAGACACTTCGCTCGATTGGCGTCTCTACGCATGATATAGAAGAGCATTTCGCGAAATGAGGTGTCAAGTATACGCTTCTCGATTACCCTAAACTCCTTTGACAGCGTTCTCTCAGCTTCATCTTCGTTGACACCCGGTGGTCCATAGCTCCAACGTGAGCCACGCAGGAAACACCACAGCAAATAAAGGCTGCTTGGGTGAGAGACAAGCTTTAGCGAGTAAACATACCTATCTCTGTCTTGCGGTGATAGGCTGTGGAAGCATCCGAAATCCAAAAGAAAGAAGATTAAAAGTTGAAAAAGACTTTGAGACCTTTTGAGTCTCCGTAAAATCAAGGACATAGAAGCTGCACCTTAAGCCTCGTTCTCGGGCCTTCGCGGTGGCCTTTCTAATAGCTACCCTCGAGATATCCACTCCGGACGCGTCAAAGCCTTTCTCGGCGAGATATACCACGTTGCTTTCTGTCCCGCAGCCAATATCAAGCGCTCTGCAAGCTCTTATGCGACCACCTTCGACGAGCTCCACCAACTCGTCCGCTGGAAGACCTGAATCCCAAGGTGGTCCAGAACAGTAAGCCAGATCCCACCAACTTGGCAAAGTTCATGCATCACCTCAAATCATCGGAATCTCTTCGCTGAGCCTTCGCTGCAACTCTATTTCGATTCTGTCAAGCTCGACGAATCGGACTTTGATGTCTTCCTTCCTTATCCTGCTATCTATGCGATTCCTAATCTCCCCTCCGATAGTTGGCGAAAAGAAGACGATCAGGGAAGAGAACATTGCATAGCAGTATGATGAAGCCTGCCGGGTTAGATGACAACCCTCGGGTACAGTTTGGCGCCGATGGCAACGTTCACCGCGGTGGCAACCACTAGGAACAGTAAGTCGAAGGGCACTCCGTACACGGTGGGTCCGTTGCTGAGCATTAATGCCCGCAGCGCGTCAGTCTCATAGGTTAATGGGTTAACTTGGGAAACGACCTGCAGCCAGCTTGGCATTATCGAGATCGGATAAATCGCATTGCTTGCAAAGAAAAGTGGCATGGTAAGAATTTGGCCTATTCCCATGAATCGCTCGCGTGTTTTCACCAAGCATGCTATGATCAAAGAGAACGTGGAGAACAAAGCGGCCCCCAGAATTACGACCACCACAACCAATAGGAGCGAAATAATGCTCCAACTCAAGTGTACACCGAGGGCAAGAGCGAGAGCGTAGACGATAGCTGCCTGAGCTAGGCCTCGTTCCCCCGGAAAGCGCTTTTCCGAGAACTAACGCTGATCGAGGAGTCGGCGTGGCCAAGAATTTGTGAACGATACCGAGATCACGCTCCCAAATGATCGCTATGCCGTAGAAGATGGCGATGAAGAGGACACTCTGTGCTAAGATTCCCGGAGCCATGAAATCAATGTACGGCAGGTTGCCGGTTGGGATAGCCCTGACCCGAGCCAATACCTCCCCGAAAATTAACAGCCAGAGAGCCGGTTGCACCGCACGGGTTAGCAGTTCGGTGAAGTCGTGATGAAGCTTGCGAGCTTCCAGTTCAGCGATTGTCAGGGTTTTCCCTATGAAATTAGTTATGACGCCAAAATAGCCGATGATTCCAAGCCTTTGCATTAACCCACCCTCCTTGCTATTCGCCTTACTCTCGATGTCTCACGATAACCTCCGCCTGCGTCAACCTCAGCGCCCGAGTAGTATGCAAATACATCATCCAGTGTGGCATCATCTGCGACAGACGACTTCAGTTCGGACGGGCTACCGATCGCAGCAACTTTGCCAAGATGCATTATTGCAATGCGACCACACAGTAGGTCAGCCTCGTCCATGTAATGCGTGGTTAGAAATAGGGTCGTCCCGTAATCCGCTCGCAGTTGCTGAACGTGTTGCCATACTGCCTTGCGAGCCACCGGATCTAAGCCTATGGTAGGTTCGTCTAAGAATAGGACTTTGGGTCTATGTAGCATGGCTTGCGCGATTTCCAGCCGCCTAATCATGCCGCCGGAATATGTTCGCACAAGCTTATCTGAGAACCCTGATAGTCCCATGAAGTTGAGAACATCGCTAATTCGTTGTTTGCGTTCTTGGCGTGGGATATCGTAGAGTTTAGAGAAGATTAACAGATTCTCGTAGCCTGTTAGGGCGCCGTCGGCCGAGAGAAACTGTGGAACATACCCGATTACTCTCCTCACTCCCACCGCTTCACGGGTAATACTGTGGCCGTCCACAGAAGCATTTCCAGCGGTTGGAGGCAGTAAAGTTGTAAGCATTTTGATTACGGTAGTCTTACCTGCTCCGTTGGGGCCAACCAATCCGAAGATTTCACCAGGCTCGATAGAGATTGTCAATTCGTTAACAGCGATAAGATCGCCGAAACGTTTTGTGAGCGACTGTGTTTGAAGTATGCAGCCACCTTTGGCCTCTTGTTGAGCTACCCACTCAGTTCTTTGCAGAATTCTTCTCTCCCGTAAAGAGTTCTCTAAGCATTCGCATGGCCAGTGTAATAGTGGCACGGTCAGATGCAGAAAGCTGGCGGAGCCTCTCTTCCAAGTATGCCATGGTCGCCGCACGTGCGGATTGAAGTCTGGCGCGCCCAGGCTCTGTAAGAGTTAGTGTCATGCGTCGTCGATCCTCACGGTCTGTTCGGCGGTTGACCAATCCACGAGCAACCAATCCGTCAACTAGCGCTGACATGGTTGGAAGGGTTAATCCAATGTGGTCGCATACTTCGGACAGCGATGCGCCCTCGTTTCTGTACACAAAAGCCAACGTTCGATATTGCGGAACAGACATTTCCTTAGCACCGTATTTTCGCAACTCGGTTCGAATCACCCGGAAGACCATGGGGACGCCGTCTAGAATTTCGTGCGCGCACTCTTCTACAGTAGACCGTATAGTGCTTGCTTGCATTTTCCTTTGCCAATCGAATTGTTTGAAACACGAACTATTTACGGCTAATGGATGGTTTCTGTTCAAGAAAAGCTAGACGCGCCGCCTAACCGACCTTGTCTTGCGGATAGTATTCGGAGGAAGAAGGCGAAGGCAATGAGCCTTAACTCTCTGTGCTAGGATTAGTCGATGTGCATATTATCATTACATAAGCTTCAAATCTCTTTCCGGCTAAGGTGTGTGACCTTCGTTGACTGTAAGCCTCTTAGCCTCATCAATCGCTGAATCTCCCACTCTCCGACTGAATGAAGAAGCAGAACTGTTGCGCCAACGTGGCGAGCCGGTGATTCATCTCGGGATCGGCGAACCAAAGAATAGAGCGCCGATCAACGCCATCCTGAACTCAGCCGCGAAGCTCAACACGGGCGATATCAAATACTCCCCAACAGACGGAATTCCTTCACTAAAGAAGGCGATCATAAGATACACGGAAGAGAATTATGGTAAGCTCGTGGAACCTGAGAACATAATCGTCACGTCAGGGGCTAAGCAAGCAATCTACAATCTTCTATTCGCACTCTTGAACCCACAGGACGAAGTGATCATCTTAGCACCCTATTGGGTAAGCTACCCTGAAATCGTGAGAATGGTTTATGGTACTCCAGTATTTGTTACGCCTGAGGATGGTGGCCTCCATCCACGAATGATAGACATTACTAGAGCTGTGACTCCGTCTACGAAAGTGATTATCGTCAACAGCCCCAATAACCCATCCGGACTAGTATTCAGGAAAGATTTCATCAAAGAGATCGTGGAGTTCTGTGAGAAGAAGCAGATTTACGTCATCATGGACGACATCTACCACAAACTGGTTTTTGACGGCAAGAAAACCGTATCATGTTACGAGTTCACACAACGAGATATCGACGAGTCCCGCGTCATATCCGTCAATGGAGTCTCGAAATTATACGGCATGACAGGATTCAGGATAGGGTGGGCCATCGCACCAAGCCGCCTGGTTAGAGTTATGACGAATGTTCAGGCGCAGACAACATCTTGCGCGTCTGTAATTCTGCAAGCCGCAGCGGAGGGCGCGCTTACTGGCATCCAAAGCGGCGTTGAGAATTTGCGATTGACGATTGAGAACAATCGAAACATCATAATGCAAGAATTGGGGTCGTTCAGCGGCGTCAAGACAATCCAGCCTGATGGTGCATTCTACTGTTTTCCAGACTTTAGCGCATATGAGCCGGACTCAGTCAAATTATCAGAATTTCTTCTGAGGAAGGCGCTTGTGGTTACGGTGCCAGGTAAGGAATTTGGAATGGAGGGGCGGTTGCGCCTAAGCTTTGCAGGTTCGGTGAACGACCTGGTCGAGGGAGTGGCCAGAATGAAATGGGCCCTTGACGCTTCTTCTCCTGAAGAGATCTACATCGGCGACAAGAAAATGGTCAGGAACTGGTTATGAATAGCATACTGAATGTTCAGACACCAGCCCAAAAGGAGGCTCACACACTCCAGGCTGACCATGGGCTCGAGAATCATGGTTTAACGAACCTTCATGAAACCTACTGGAATTTGCGAAGAGCCGCACTCTACGAGGAGATAGTCTTCCGAGGCGAAGGCAAGATATCCCAAGGAGGCGCCATGGTGGTCAACACGGGAAAACACACAGCCCGTTCGCCAAACGACAAGTACATTGTAAGAGAGAGTTCAACGGATACGCAAGTTTGGTGGGGAGAATACAATAGGCCCTTAGGCCCCGAGAACTTCAGCGGACTTTTCGACCGTTTACAAGCCTTCCTTCAAGGTAAGGACATCTTCGTCCAAGACTGTTTCGTGTGCGCCGACGAGGAACAACGAGTACCAATACGCATCATTACAGAGTATGCATGGCACGGCCTCTTCGCCCGCAACATGTTCCTTCTCCCCCGCAGCCGCGAGGAATACAAACACCATGTCCCGGATTTCACCGTGATCTCTGCCCCGTCGTTCCAAGGGCTCCCACAAATTGACGGTGTAAATACAAAGACGTTTATCGCCCTAAACCTCGCGCAAGGCCTCTGCATTATTGGTAACACAGGTTATGCAGGCGAGATCAAGAAGTCGGTATTCACTTTTCTCAACCATCGACTTCCGTTGCTAGGCGTTCTGCCGATGCATTGTTCCGCGAACATCGGCAGAGACGGGGACACCGCCCTATTTTTCGGGTTGTCAGGCACAGGAAAAACAACTCTCTCAGCCGACCCTCAACGACGCCTAATTGGCGATGATGAACACGGTTGGAACGAGAATGGGATTTTCAACTTCGAAGGAGGCTGCTACGCCAAAGCCATCAGATTATCTCCTTCAGCTGAACCTCAAATCTATGCTGCTACACATCGGTTTGGAACCATTTTGGAGAACGTCGCAGTCGACCCGGCCACACGGATCATCGACCTGGACGATGAGGGTTATACGGAGAACACTCGTGCGTCCTACCCAATTGATTACATTGACAATTGGGTTCCCGAAAGGAAGGGCGGGCCTCCTCGAAGTATCGTAATCCTAACCTGTGATGCCTCTGGAGTGATGCCCCCTATTGCAAGGTTGACACCCGAGCAGATGATGTACCAGTTCATTTCAGGTTATACTTCGAAGATCGCAGGAACCGAGATTGAACTTGGCAAGGAACCTGAAATAACCTTTAGCACATGCCTAGGCGCACCGTTCATGGTACAGCATCCTTACACATACCTGGATTTGCTGAAAAACAAGGTCGTGCGCTACAAACCAGATTGCTGGCTTGTGAACACCGGCTGGACTGGGGGACAGTACGGCGTCGGCAAACGAATCAGCATCGCCTACACGCGCACCTTGCTCAACGCGGCGTTGAACGGCTCCCTTGCACACGCTGAGTTCCGCACCGACCCCATCTTTGGTTTCAAGATTCCGAAAAGCTGCGAAGGCGTTCCCGCGAAAATCCTGAACCCGGCAGAAGCCTGGCCCAACGTAACTGCTTACATGGAGAAATACTGCCAACTTGCACTCCGCTTCATAGACAATTTCAGAAAGTACGAAACAGACTGCCCCCCAGAACTGCGCCAAGCAGGACCAAGCGTAGATGCTGCCAGACTCAAAGGAACAGCCGCCTAAAGGAACATGCCTTGTTACAGGGCGAATGGGTAGCTTAGTCAATTTAAGGAACATAGCGTAGTCCCATGTTTGGCGGGTTGATGCTCAATGGTTCATGCAGTTGAGACGGAAGGTTTGACGAAGCGTTACGGCGACTTGCTCGCCGTGGACTCGCTGAACCTGAGCATTGAGGAGGGTGAAATCTTTGGGCTCCTCGGCCCTAATGGGGCGGGGAAGACTACGACGCTGTCGATGCTCGCCACCTTAGTGAAGCCAACCTCTGGGACGGGTGAATGGATATGACATTCTTTCACACCCTGCCGACGTACGGCGTTCCATTGGCATTGTTTTTCAGGACCCGAGCAGCGACGATGTACTAACGGGCCGGGAGAACCTGTACCTGCACGCGTTGATGTTCGGGGTTCCAAGGGAAGAGCGGCGGAAGCGGATAGACTACGTCCTAAGCCTCGTAGACCTGCAGGACCGGGCGGACGATATTGTGAAGAAATATTCCGGCGGGATGCGGAGAAGGCTGGAGTTGGCGAGGGGCTTGCTGCATAACCCGCGCATTCTGTTTCTTGACGAGCCCACACTGGGGCTGGACCCGCAGACCCGTGAGCACATTTGGGCTTACATTGAGAACCTGGTCAAAGTCGAGAAGGTCTCGGTTATCATTACGACGCATTACATGGATGAGGCGGATAGGCTGTGTAATCGGGTTGCGATAATTGACCATGGGAAGGTTTCTGCTTTGGATAGCCCGCGGGAGTTGAAGTCGAAGGTGGGCGGTGAGATTATCAAGCTCCGCGTCCGGTCGCCGAACCTTGAGGCGTTGAAGGGGTTGGATTATGTGCTCAGCTTGGAGCAGTCGGGGAGTACACTCCGATTGACGGTGAAGGATGCGAGCGTGCATCTGCAGGAGATTCTAGGCATGGTTGGCGCGGTGGACTCTGTGGAGGTTCGCACGGCCACACTGAACGATGTGTTTTTGCATTATACTGGGCGTGAGATTAGGGAGGAGTCGGGTGAGGGAGGCGTGTTCGAACGCATCGCCCGAGTAAGGAGTGGACGCTGAATGGGTGAACTGGAAGGATTCTACGCGCTCTGGTACCGAGAGCTCAAGGTCTTTTCAAGGGAGAAGTCGCGTATCGTCTCGTCCCTCATCACACCCCTACTCTGGATTGTCGTATTCGGCGGCGGCTTAGGCTCTGCAGTGTCGTTGGGTGGAGTGAATTACCAAGTCTTCATCTTCCCAGGCATACTGACAATGTCGATCCTTTTCTCGTCCGTCTTCTTCGGGCTGTACATTGTTTGGGATAGGAAGATAGATTTCTTCAAGGAAGTGCTCGTTGCGCCACTGTCGCGAACGACCATTTTTGCTGGGAAAATGGTTGGGGGCAGCGTGGACGCGTTGATTCAGGGATGTGCGATGCTTGCGTTCGGCCTAGTCCTAGGAATAAATTACACATTCCTCGTAGTGGTTTTCTCGTTTGTCTTCATGTTCGTTCTCGCGTCGGCGCTTGTAAGCTTGGGCTTAATCATAGGGTCGAACATGGAGAGCGTGGAAGGGTTCCAACTGATTGTTAGCTTTCTCGTCTTTCCTATGTTCTTCTTTAGCGGCGCGTTATTCCCGCTCAAGAACCTGCCACCATACCTGTTCATCTTCACAATCCTCGACCCAGTCACCTACGCCGTAGACGGCCTTCGAGGATTGATCCTAGGCTCGTCGCAATTGCCCATCGCACTCAACTTCCTAATCCTATCCGGGTTCGCAGCTGTGATGATTGGAATCGGGACATGGAGCTTCAAACGACTAAAGTAGAAAATGAGCATGAATGCCCGGTGACAGAGTGAACTGTCAATCTTGGCCAACAAACGAAACTTTGAACCCTGTATCTTAAATTACCGAGTCTCGTTACACGAGCAACAAGTTTGTTCGCAAGGGTGAGTTTCGAACGCCCCTCAAAGACATGATGAATGAAACAAAGCGAATCTTTGATGCTGCTGACAATCACAAGATAATACTAAGGCTATTCGGCGGGTTTGCGGTGCGCTTCCATTGTCCAAGCGCCACTCACAGAGCTTTGGTCCGAGAATACGCCGACATAGATTTCATGGGCCCTAGGGACCAAACTCGTGGTATCAAAAAGCTCTTCATCGAGCTCGAATACGCCCCTCGCGAGATCTTCAACGCTCTCCAGGGCGACAAGCGCCTAATCTTTAACGACCTGGAGCATCATCGACGAATTGACATTTTCCTGGATGTCTTTGAGATGTGTCACAAGTTGGACTTGAAGGATCGCTTAAGGCTAGATAAATTCACGATTCCACTCGCCGATCTACTTGTCACCAAGCTACAGGTTGTTGAAATAACAGAGCGTGAGTACAAGGACATCATCGCTCTGGTTCACGATCATGAAGTTGGTGACACGGACGCTCCTGAAATCATCAATGGAACCTATATCGCGTCGCTCTGTGCCAACGATTGGGGTATCTACAAGACACTTACCGTTAACATCGCTAATATTCTCTCGGAGGTTTCTCGGTATGAGTTGGACCCCGAAGCAGCGAAGGTTGTTAGTATTCGCCTCCGAGACTTGCAGAACATGATAGAAACCATTCCTAAAACCTCGCGTTGGAAGTTGAGGGCTCGCATAGGCGAACGGAAGCGATGGTACGAGCTTCCTGAATCAGATGTGGAAGTCGTGGATTGGCAATTCGTAAGTAAAGACCGGTCAACCGTTCCTGCAGCTGATGACCTTTGAAACGGCCAACTCGGGATTGCATGAGTAAGGAAAGAAGATAGGATTACGGATAGCGTTTAATTCTCGGAACATATCCAATCGTAATACCGCGGCTACACACACCTGCAAGATTATTGGGCCGTATACTCGTAAGAAATGATTGCATGCAAACTCTCGCCAAGAAAGTTAGGAAAAGGGACGAGTTTCTGAACAATCCTGCAATTCACGACGGTTTCAGACCGTTTCTGAATGGCGATGTTTCCTGACATAGACTCGCCATGTCATAGCCCATTTGCTAGGATCCGACGACGGCGTCAAATCCATTTTGGCTATTGAAGCGCGGTGAGGCGCACTTCTCACGATCTCCGGGTTTGAGTATGATTCCTTACAAACCGCGTCAATGGTTCGAACGAAGGTGTCGATATCTTCCATGGAAGTGCTTTCAGGAGGCTCTGGTGTTAATGGTTCGGGGATGAACCATGGTTCATGACTGGTCTCGGAATCTTGTATGCCGAAATCGATTATCCTATGGTTCAGATCGTTGACCCCTATACCGGTCTCTTCCTTCAGCTTGCCCAGGCTGAAACGTGCTTCCTGCAACCGCAGAGGTTGATTCTCTGCCCAAGGTAGCGTAACACCCTTCACCTCGCTCAGCTTCTTGATCAAGTAATTGTTGTTCAGGACAGCGATCTCAGAAGTTTCACGCAAGCCTTCTTCACCCATACTCATTATCCACGTGTAAGCTTTCAGAATGTTTGGCACAACACCGAAGAATTGCCCTACTTTGCCGATGCTTTCTGGCCTGTTGTAGTCGAGATAGTATTTGCTTCCGTCAAACTCAACGGTTGGCACAGGCAAGAACTTTGCCAGATGGGCCTTAACTCCCACGGGTGCGCTGCCAGGCCCAGTTGAGCCATGCGGAGCCGAGAATGTTTTGTGGAGATTGAAGTGACAAAGATCGGCACCAACGTCGCCTATCCTAAGTTTTCCGAGAAGCGAATTCGCATTTGCCTGATCGACAGCCACTAAACCGCCCACCTCGTGAATAATCTTGATGTACTCATCGATTTTCGCGTCAAAGACTCCCGTGTCGTAGGGGTCGGTCACCATAAGCGCGGCAGTGTTCTTGGAAACTGCAGCCTTCAAGGCCTCTATGTCTGGGCATCCCGTGTCTTGATCGGGATACAATGTTATGACCTTGAAGCCGGCTACCGCGGCCGAACCGCCGTTACATGGGTGCGAGTGAATGGTAGTGATAACCTCATTCCTCTGCTCACCTTCTCCTTTGGATTTGTGATAGGCGCGGACCATTAGTGCGTTGGTAAGTACTGCGTGAGCTCCCCCCGGGGTTGAAGAGAAAAATCGTCCATTCCTGAAATCTGACAAAGCCACCTCTTTAGTTGAAACATTATCTCCAGTGTCCCTTGCACTGTTTCTTCGCTTTGGAGTGGATGAATGTCAGCGGCTTTCGGGGATCTTGCAATCGCCTCATTGATTTTCGGGTTGTATTTCATTGTACAGGTTCCGTGTATGTGAATACCCGAGTCGACTCCGAAGGTTTGCTGGGATAGACGCAGGTAGTGTCGAATGACTTGGGGTTCAGATAGTTCTGGTAGGTTTGGCGCTTTCTTTCTTCGCATCTGAACAGGGATTTGCAGTTCGGTCCCCACCTCTGTTTGTATCTCGGATTCAACGCCTGGAATTATCGACGCTCGTCTTCCTTTCCGTGAAAGTTCGTATACTATAGGTTCGTTCCATGAAACTGCGTGGTATTCTGTTGCTGTTGTCATTTGGCGACTGCCTCCTCAATACCTTGAACGAGATCGTCGATGTCAGATTTCGAGTGGACCTCGGTGACGCAACATAGGGCGGTATTGCCTAGTTCAGGAAATTCATTTTCCAATGATTTTCCTCCCTGGATGCCCCGTTCCAGAAGGAATTTGTTTACCTTGGCAGCGGTCTTCTTCGTCGCATCGAAGTTTATGGTGAACTCCTCGAAGTGTGGCGAATGGAAAATGGGCGTCTTGATGCCTTGGATCTCTGAGAGTTTTGTCATGGCGTACTTCGCCTTCTGCATGATGGTGGTTGCCAGTTCCCTGATTCCCTCAGGGCCCAGAAGTGAGAGATACGCAGCGGCCGTTATTGCCCAAAGGGCGGTTGCGGTTCCTGTGAACGTCACCGACTTGTCCCGGGCGGCATACATCGTTCTTTCCGGCAGGATCTGAGTGAAGCCCCACTGTCCTTCACGCTCTGTCTCCGTTATGGTGACGAGCCTGTGCCCCGTCGCGATTGCGAACCTTTCCTCGTCTCGGAAGGCAAGGAACCCTACAAGTGCGCCACCGTAGAAAGGGTGTATGCCTAACGGTTGACCTTCTCCAGTCACGATGTCCGCGCCGTATTCGCCGGGTGGAGTTATCACGCCGAGTGAGATAGGTTCCGTGCCTACAACAAACAATGCGCCGCGATCGTGAGCGACCTTGCCTACCTCTTCAGCCTCAGATTCAATGGGGCCAAGATAGTTTGGATTCTCC
Organism: Candidatus Bathyarchaeota archaeon; assembly: GCA_963726255.1. Lineage (GTDB taxonomy): Archaea > Thermoproteota > Bathyarchaeia > 40CM-2-53-6 > 40CM-2-53-6 > FEN-987. The sequence goes on along the minus strand of CAVSBL010000002.1, from coordinate 2,346,771 downwards.
AAATACACGGCTGCAGTACGATCGGAAATAATGTGTTTCAGACTGCCGATGTCAATTTGACCTGTAACTGGATCATATGCGATTGGTCGGAAATTGGCTATCGACCCGCTCAGAGATTTCATTATCGCAAGCCTTTCAGGGCTTAGGCTCTTTGGATACAGAACCTCCTTCCTACCTGTGACGGTCACGGCCATGCGAATAGCATCTCCTGACGCCGTCGGCCAATCATAAAGTGGAAACATGACAGCGTCCATGTCGACCAGTTGGCCAATCATGCTCTGAAACTCGAATATGGCCTGGTATCTTCCCAGGTCGGAATATGCATCGCCGGCATAGGCTGTTAGAAATTCAGACCTTGCATTGATCTCATCGCAGGCGGCCGGAATCCAATGTTGCCAACATCCTGCCCCTACGAAGCTGCGCATTTCAAGACGACTCTTATTCTTAGAAAGAGTAGCCTCAACGCGGCGTCTTACTTCGAATTCGGACATGGGCCTTGCTGGTAAACCTAACGAGCCCTTGAATCGCAACCTTTCTGGAATGACCTTGAACAATTGTTCGACATCATTGAATCCCAGCTCACTCAGCATTTTGCGTTTGATTTCTGGGACACTATTTGGGATATACGGATGGGTAGTCAAGATGTTTAGCCTAGGACTCGCTAAGATCTTCGCGAAATATCGTTTGTTCTTCAGTCTTTAAGATGATAACTTCTAAGCTGATCAGTGGTTGGTTATCTGAAAACGGTGATAATTCAACGCATAGCTTGCTTCTCTATAAGGAATGATTCAATCGCGTTATCTCGGGCTGGATTAGTTATGCCAGAGAGCTGTACACGCTGTTGTTCTTTTGAGAACCTTTACTTTGGAATGTACGGGCCTCGGTACGTTTCCTGAATTATGTTGCCACCGTCAATGACAACGTGAGTGCCTGTGATGTACGCAGCATCATCAGAAACTAGGAATAGTGCTAATCTACCGACCTCTTCTGGTGTTCCCATCCTTCCTTGTGGGACAGTCCGCCCCAGATCAGCAAGGGTTCGATCTGGAAATTTCGAATCTGTTTTTGTTTGATCTTCTCCTCCAGGCGTGTCGATATGGCCTGGGCAAAGGCAGTTGACGTTGATGCCATATTGGGCAGTTTCAAGTGCTAAAGCGGTGGTGAATCCCCATACGGCCGATTTCGAGGATGCATAGGCTGTCTGGCCTCCACTCGCGTCTGCGACAAAGGGACCTGTTACGGAAGACATGTTCAGTATCTTTCCATATTTCCTCTGAAGCATGCCTGGGAGAATCGCTCGCGTGCATCTGAACATGCCAAAAACGTTGATGTCAAACATTTTTTGTAGGAATTCATCAGACATCTCAGTTAGGTTACATCGTGGATAGATACCTGCATTGTTGACGAGAATGTCTATTTTTCGATATTTTATAAGAACCTCTGAAACGACTTGGTTTACCTGATGGGAATTCGTGACATCCATCGTGTACGACTGAGCAGTGTAACCTTGACTTTGCATCGCGCTCGCAGTTTGCGCAACTTCTTTCAACAGATCCGTTAGGATAACGTTGGCACCATTCTCAGCTAATACTCGGGCTATGCCGGCTCCAATGCCTCGCGCAGCTCCCGTTACGATAGCGACTCTATCACCTAGCTTCATAGAAGCCTCCTCAAGACACGAGAAAGACGCCGCAAACGCATAAGGTTATTCAATGACTCCAGTTTCCTTTGCGATTCTCCTTACGCCCTGTTCGCTAAGCTCCTTGTGCATGAGTATGGTGTAGAAATCCGGTCTGTCATGCATCCATGACTTGTTGATTACTGGGCTTCTCATTACCGCTCTTACGATTGCATCCGCATCTAATTCGATAGCCGCAGAAGTAGTTGGTGCGCCGATTTCTTCAAGTGATTTCTTCAATGTTTTCCAGTCGATTCCCTGGAGTCGAGACATAATTATCGTTCCGATTGCAATTTGTTCTCCGTGAAGAGACTTCGTCCTGCTCGGCTCCTCCATCAATGCCTGACCGACCACGTGTTCGCTGCCGAAGAGTATTCGTGAGTCTCCTGACATTTGGGTTAGGAACCCGTCGTTCATTAGAGCCTTTAGAAACGCTTCAAATGGGGGCCTCTCCATTTTCCTGATTCTTGAAGCATTTTGAATTAGATAGTCGACTTGAGCTTTGGCGAGGGCTACGCCATATTCACTGTAGTGGTCAGTCATCTTCTGTGAATAAGCAAGCTTCCAGTCTTCAATTGCGCATGCCTTAGCTATGTAGTCAGCAAAACCAGCCGCTTGAAATCTCCACGGAGCGCTCCTAATAATTTCTGTGTCGACAACGCATGCTAACGGGGGACCCACACGAAAGTCATAGTCGCCCTGGTGGGACTTACCATCGATGCCCTTCTCCTCTCCCCTGAAAGTCGCGTTAATTCCAGTCATCGCATCTGCTGCGAAAATCGTCGGAACCGTTATCCATCTCGCGCCCTCCAAAAAGGCGGAGGCTTTTGCGATATCGATGTTGACTCCTCCCCCGACCCCGAAAACCACAGCCGATTTGCTCGACTTGATCACGTCTCGAGCTTTGTCAACTTCTTCCCGAATCGCGCCCTTTTCGACCATGTTTTTCGCGATTGTTTCGAATCCATTCGCGCCCAGTGATTCGGAGATTCTCTTTCCTGCGATTTCCCAAGTGACGGAATCACAAACTATCACCGCACTTCCTTTGGCGATTCCCAGCTTCTGACACATGTCTCCGACCTGATCAACGACGTTATCTCCGAATAGGAACCTACCACAGAAATCCAACGAGCGCGTTTGCATAATAAACACCAATTTTGATTTTATCGCGACAGTTAATCTACGTTTCGTCAGTCCGTATTACTCGTTTTCATTTTCAGGTAGAATATCCCAAGCTTAATTGAAAGTGTCGTAGGAATGACTCGAGGTAAAGATTGAGCCGATTCGAACCAATTGTTCACGCTCGCGCCGAGAGGGCGTTTGCAGATGTGAAAAAGCTTACGTCAACACCCTCAAGGATTGCCGGGACGGAAGGCGACAAGCGTGCGATAGAATACATCGTAAGAATTTTCAAGCACGCAGGTTTGGAGGTAAGATGCGATAGATTCAGGGCCTTATCGTTCCAAGAAAAAAGCACCACGTTGGAGATTATTAGTCCTGTAAAGCGGGGGTTGAAAGCTAGAGCGATGCTTTACACTTGTTCAACCTCACCACGAGGTATCGAAAGTGAACTTGCCTACGTTGGTCAGGGAAAACGCTCGAACTACAACGGTGTTGACGTCAGACATAGGATTGTTTTGATTGACAGACCTGCAGACAAAGACTCCTACTGGGACGAAGCCTCTCTCGCCTCTAAGAGAGGCGCACACGCCCTAGTTGTCATCGACGTCAACCCGTGTATCTTTACCGGGACTATGGAAACAGGCCTTTTCAACAGCGCGAGACGGTTCCGTGCAATCAAGCCGCGAAATATCCCGGTCGTGGGAATTACTCGAGACGACGGTCACCGTTTACTGCAAGCGATGAAGAATAGAAGTGTCGTGGCGCGTCTCAAAGTAAACGTGTTTTCTAAAATGCTAGTTACTCGAAATGTTCGGGGCCTTATGAAAGGCAGAGGAAAAAGCAATCGAAAGATTCTCATCACTGCCCATAGAGATAGCGCCAACACGCCTGGAGCCAACGACAATGGTTCAGGCACAGCTGTTCTTTTGGAACTCGCTAGGGTTCTCGCGAAACATCAGATGGCGCGCAGCGTTGAGCTGGTATCCCTTGGAGCCGAAGAGGTCTACGGCCAGTTAGGATCGCAACACTACTGCAAGGCGCACGCTTCAGAGCTGCGCCGAATTGATGGGCTCATAAATGTCGACATGATCGGGGTTGGAAGCCAGATTAAGATAATCACTCAAGGATCTTGGCCGGATAGACCAAGAATCAGAACTGATAAACGGCTGAACAGATTGTTGCATGATGCGGCACGACCTCTAGGCTACAGTATTGGGTACGGTGTGTGTACCATTGGGACGAGCGACGAGGGGCGGTTCCTCAAAGCCGGGGTTCCATCAGCGTGGCTTTGGAAACCAGATGATCCGTGTTATCATACCACAGACGATACGTACGACCGAGTCAATCCGAATGACCTGAAGGCTGTGGCTGATGTCGTTGGAACAGCAGTGCTTCGGTTAGCGAACGAGTGAAAGATTGGTTCGGCTGGGTCAATGTTGTTCATACTGTTCATACTGTTGCGTTAAATATTTGGACAAGGCGAAGTTGCGCCGGTGGCTTGGTTGAAGTCAAAGTCACTTTTTGTCAGAGACGCAACAGGTTTCGTGAAAGGATACGGCGCGTTCGACGTCGTCCTAATTGCAACTTCCATGATCTGGGCACTTACTTACATGGTTACGCAATTTGCCTGGTTCTATGGGTTCAACCCGGGCTCAGACCTTAGCCTGGCCCTTCCGATAGCTGCCATCCCCTTCGCATTCCTCTTGCTTGTCTACTGGGGTATTGGTGTCATAATGCCCCGGTCAGGATCTGATTATGTGTGGGTCAGTCGAATCATTCACCCGGCGGTCGGATTTGCTTGGTCGCTGTTTTACATGTTCGTGGTATTCACAGCTTCTTACGTTTCGATTTGTTTTCCGTTCACTTATCTTCTTTCAAGCGGGTTCACTATCTGGGGAATGCTCTACAATTCGCCCTCGCTTTCCAACATCGGCATTTTTCTCAGCTCGTCCAATGGATCGTTTTTCTTCTCGGTATTTCTTACGGTAGTTTTTGCTGTTTTCGCGATTTTGGGCTCGCGGTTTATCAAGGGTTTGATTTATGTTTCTTGGGTTGTAGCGTTGGTAGGCGTCGGCGTTACGTGGTGGATGTTAGGCTCTACGACTCCAGCAATCTTTGCTGCCAAGTGGAACTCAGTGATGACAGGTTATCCTACGTACCAAGCCATAGCGGATACGGCTAAGAGTGCTGGCTGGACGCCGACACCCCAGACGTTCGGTGCAGTAATCGCATCTTTACCGCTGGCGGCGCTCTTTATGTTCGGGGGGAACTACGGTGGAAATGTCATTCTGGGTGAAGTCAAGGGAATCAAGAAGGCGGTGCCCATCGCCCTATTCCTCTCGCTCGTGCTAGGGGTAGTCTTCTGGGCCGTCGGTGGATATCTCGAATTAAGCGCAGTTGGTGGTGATTGGCTTCGTGCTTTGGCGTACATCTGGGAAGTGCAGCCGGCAGCGTATAACCTACCTTTTCCGCCTTCCCTGCCTCTTTTCCTATCAATACTCGCTTACCCGAACTCGTTGTTAATCGCAATAGTTTTCTTCACATGGCTTATTGGGTCGCTTCAGGCGCTCTTCGTCTACTTTTGGGTACCCAGTAGATACTTCTTCGCATGGTCATTTGACCGCATTCTTCCATCAAAATTCGCGAGTGTCAGTGATCGATTCCATTCACCTAACTATTCGATAGCGGGAATCGTCGTACTGGCCGTAGTGTTGCTAGGGCTGACTGCATATGCTGGGTGGTCGAACGCGTTTGCTCTTGGCACTTTTCTATGGGTGATTTCCTATGTGGTTCCGTCTGCGGCTGCGGTAATCCTCCCATACAAGAAGAAAGAACTTCTTGCACATGCACCGGCTTTCATGGGCAAGAGAATTGCAGGAGTTCCAGTGCTCAGCATTCTTGGAGCAATAGCCGCAGTTTCGTACGGTTACATGGGCTACGTTGCTTACACCAATCCGCTCATTACTTCGTTGACTGTGACGGGCATGATTATTGGGCTAGGGATCATAGTTGTTGGCTTCGTTGTCTACTTCATCTCCGTAGCATACCAAAAGAGCAAGGGAATCGACCTATCGCTGTCATTCAAGGAACTACCTCCAGAGTAGATCGCGAGCAATAACAACACTCTCGATATCGAGGAATCTTCGTTAGCGTTAGAGTACACCCTGTTCTTCGAGACGGTACCTACTTCACGCTGCGATGAACTTCAGTCTAAGGCATCGACGACCTAGTCAGGCCGTGGCTGATCAACGGTAATGTACAGTAAACTGTTTTCGTTATCCCTGTATAAGCTGGTAGCTTCTGACGCCCTTCTCGTCGAGATTTATTATGGCGCCGCGCAGAATCCCTTCAGAGTATTCACTTCCCGGGTTTAAGCAAAGGGTCCGCCCTATCTTTGCGAAACCTCGAGACTCGTGTATGTGTCCATGAATTCCGAGAAGTGGCTGGTTCTTCTCGATTGCTTGCCGTACTGCAAGACTCCCGACGTGTATCGTACTAACGCCCCCGCCACCGCTGACCTTTGGTTTGAGATTTTCATCGAGCTCCGGAGCGACATCTAATGGTGTATCGTAGGGAGGGCAATGAAGGTTGAATATGCAGGAATCCATCCCCTGAACTTTCCCTGTCATCAACTCTATCATTTGAGCTAGGCGCTCTTCCGTAGTTTCACGTGGACTTTTCCAAGGAGTTGGGTTAGTCCACGCCGTGGTAATCATCTCGTGGTGCTCGTCTATCGATACAACTTGGTCTTCGGGATACAGCACGACGGGTGAGGATTTCAATATGTCATCAATGTCGAGTCGATCGTCATTGCCGGGGCTTATGTAACACTTCACGTTGGTTCCTTTCAATCGTTCCTCGGCTATGTGAACCCAACGCCTAATCCCTTCGACCATAACTCGAGAGAACAACTCATCGAGCAGTTTCTTATCGTTCGAGAGTGCCTGTGTCTCTTCTGGATTTGTAGTGTAAGGGTAATAGCCGCTGTTTCGAATATTCTTCTCTAAGCTCTCGCGTTCGTCCGTGGTCCTGAGAGTCTGTGGTGTTCCTAGGAATTCTGACGTGAACGTTCCGTCGGGCTGTCGCACTATCGGAACAATCATTTTTCCGGTGATATCTCCGCCCAGAATCAGAACTTGAGCCTGATAGAATTTGGCGGCATTAAGGAACTTCAGAAAACAAACTTCAGAACCATGCACGTCTGACGTGAAGAATACTCTGGTCCTCACTTACTTGGCCCCAATCGATACGCTGTAGACTCTGTGCAAAGGGAGTCTTTGGTTCGGGTTCGTTCGCTTGCTCCGAGAGTTGTAAAAGACTTTCGTCCATGTGCAGCAATTGCAACCCACACGGTAAACACTCGGTTACGCAGGAACGCAATCCATAACACACCAATGAGGTGGTCCATACTAAACGGTAGTTAGAATCGCGACCTCCATGAAAGGCCAATGTGAGTGTTGCGTGAAACTGAATGAAATCTCAAGTCCAGCGTTTCGTAACACGCATTAGTGAAAGTTAGACTTGGATTGGGAGCACAATCTGTTCCGCTTTTGACATGTCATCTTCGGATAGGTGGACTTCTAATGCTTGAAGGTTTTCTAGTAGCTGTTCTCTGTTTGATACTCCAATGATCGGAATTATGTTGACGCCAAGTTTTCTCTGCTTGTGAAGTACCCATGCAATCGCGAGTTGGGATAACGAGATGCCCTTCTCGCTGGCTAAAGTGGATAGTTTTCTCAAGGAGTCTAAGTTCTTCTCAGATAACGCTTTCTTGAAGCTCTGGGAATATGTTGCCCTTGATCCAACTGGAACTCCGTCCAGATATCTGCCGGATAGTAATCCTTCAGCTAGCGTAGAATACGCCATAATTGTGAAGTTGTACTTGCTAACTAGGGGTAGCTTGTTGGATTCGATGCTTCGGTTGACCAGGCTATATGGGTCTTGGAGTGTAGCAAAACTGACTAGGTCATGCACTTTGGAAAGCTCCATGAAGTCTACGACCTGTTCTGACGTGAAGTTGGAACAACCGATATAGTGAACTTTCCCCATTGTGACTAGGTCACTGAAGGCTCGCAAAGTTTCTAGGTGCGGAGTTTCCTCATCTGGGAGATGAGCCAAATATACGTCCACGTATTCCAGTTTTAATCGCTTCAAACTTGCGGTTATTTGCCAGAACACGTGTTTCCTTGACAGGCCTCGTCCATTCGGCCAGGGTGCCATTTCGTTCCCCACCTTTGTTGCCAACACAAAGCTCTCTCTTTCGTGGTCTCTGAGTATTTCTGACAGAACTTTCTCGGCGTACCCATAATGATTCAAATCAACTGGAGCCATCGCTCCATGGTATCGGTTCGCAGTATCAATGAAGTTTATACCATGATCAAAAGCCAGATTCACTACCCTTCTCGTTTCTTCAGCGTCCACTCTCGGTATCCCATACGGATCAGTTTCCTTCAACCTTGGAAGATGCCAAGTACCAAGACAAATCTCAGAAACTTTTAATCCACTGTCTCCAAGTCTAACATAATTCATATCAAGTCACGACCTATCAGCAAAAGAATGCTCGTCTTACGCTTATTCATATTGAACCGACCCACCAAGTCTTCAAAGCTTCCGGCCTCTGACAACAACCCTCCTGATTAATGGTGACAACGGGTTCTTTTGGACTGATATCAGTAAGATCGAGTAATTGGCTTAAAGACTGGTCAAGGTCGTGTTGCTGCATCAGCCTTCTCGCATTCTGAATTCTGGCTTCGTATTCCTATAGAGGGAACGAAAGGTCTGTTAGCTTCTTGCGGTCTGATGAATTGTACAGAACTTTAGCCTCCATTAGCCCCCATTCCGAACGATGTTGCACGAATTGGAGAAGGACGGATGTGGTTTGGGGTTCACTTCTGTTTGTGCTGAACCTCCCAGTTACTTACGGGGGGTCAACCTATTGGAAACTTGGGAGTACCTCCTTACTGAAGCGTTTCAGTTGTTCCAATTGGTCCCACGCAACGAACCGAATTGAGAAAGTGTTTACGCCTGCTGAAACGAATTTTTCGATTTTGTCCACACAATCTTTCCTTGTTCCGAATGCTACCCATTTATCGAGAATTCCCGATGGGTCTTCCCTGTAATATTTCAGCAGGAAGTCGCCTGATTCCGCCGCTGCTTCGTCCCTGTTATCTTTCATGTTGATATTGTAATAGAGACACATGCCGAAGCTCTTCGTATTCTTGTCATGCTTACGAACTGCGTCTAGGACTTTCTTGGCGTCTTCCTGGAACTCGCCTGGGTCAACCATCGTGGTCATCCAGCCATCCGCGTACTTGCCGACTCTTTCGAAGTTTTTCTCAATCTCTCCTGGTGGGCCTTCGAGTTCTCCCGTTGACCTTGGGTTTGACGCTATCCATATCGGGCAGGGCTTCTGCGAGGGTTTGGGGAGCATTGTTACGTTCTTGAACTTGTAGATCTGACCGTCATAGGTGACATCATCTCCTTCCCACAGCTTTCTGAGAATCTCCATGCCCTCCTCGATTCGTTGCACTTTCTCTTTTGGCGGAATGCCGAGTGCGTCAAACTCGTTGCGGTATATTTTGCCGTGATACGTGGGGGTACCTTGGCAGATGACGAGTAGGCTCCGGCCCTCAGAGATGACATCAAGTGTTGCCCATTGGTAGGCGAGTAATATCGGATGCCTCAGCGGAAAGCTCGCGAAACAGGCAGTGCCCAGTTTGACGCGATTGGTTACGGCTGCTGCAGCAGAGAGCACGGAAATTGAGTCGAGGCGGGGTTTTGCCAGAACGCTATCTCCAGCCCAGACGGAGTCGTAGCCGTAATCTTCAGTCAGTTTGCTGAGCTCGACTATATCCTGACGGGCGCTACTCTTTGAGAACAGTATGCCTCTAGTCGGTAGAACAATACCGAACGATGGTTTCATGACTACTCCATCACTCCCTAGTGCCCTTATAACTTCTAGTGCCTTTCATCGGTGCCAGTGTCGGATTAGTGCCAGAATTCCACTGGTAGTCTCGTAAGGACTTCTGGTTTGGAGCCGGTCACAATAACTTCGTTTTCAATAGACGCCCAGCTCTTTCCTTTTCGTAATTCGGGTTCGACGCAGAAGACCATACCCTTCTTCACGTTGCCGTTGGCGCCGGGCAGTAGGTATGGAATTTCAACAATCTCCAGCCCTATAGCGTGCCCGAAAGGTTCAACCTTGTATCCTTCTTCCTTGAATCTCTTCAGTTGCGCCATCGACGTCTCAATCTCCTCGCCGTCTGATAATGCGTCCGTCATAGCCTTGGTTGCTTCCCCGGCAGCCTCGATGAGAGCTCGTTGTTCTTTGTTTGGTCGCCCAACGCTTGCCATCCGGAGAATATCGAATCCGTACGCGTTTACCCATCCGACGAAGTCAATTGAGACAAGTTCCCCCTTTCGAACTCTTTTCTGGGACGCAAACGGCCAGCGGAGTGTTCCAATCTCTGGCCCCGATTGAACCCGGTCTCTGACCACGTAATCAGCACCTGCCTCCATCGCAACTTTCCTTGCGACACTTCCGATTGCGCTCTCTTTCATTCCAGGCTTGACTGAGTCCACAGCTGCATGGAGAGCTTTGTCGGCTACCCGTGAAGCTTGTCTAATCGCCGTGAGTTCGTTCTCGCTTTTGACCATCCGTTGGAGCACGATGAGTTCGTCAGCGTACTTCACGGTAAGTTCGGGAAAAACGCGGTTCAGGTCTCCAATGTATGTTACGGGGATAATGTCGCTTCCTGCGACCGCGAGTTTCGCGCGGTCGAGGTGGGATTCCTTGACTGCATCAACCAGCTCGTGAGCCAGGTTTGTGCCAGTCTTGGCTTTGTCCACACCTACAACCAAATCCGGTCTATAGCCTAGAGGCGAGATTAGGGTAGTTGGGCCCTCAGCGGGGACCAGAAGAGCGCTGTACCCCAAACCAGAGATACTTTCGCTCCGCATACTGTATGGGAAAGCGTTCTTGTGCCCACACAAATAGCACACATTCCCGTCCCGCTCACCGTAACCAGACACTGCAAGCGCTGCGTCAAATCCTGAATTAGCTAACGCTTGGCGAGTTGTGCTCAGCCTCCGCTCAAATTCAACTTTGGGAATTGGAGATTTCAGTGCAGCCAGACTCCATCATAGGGGGTCGATAGCATGTAGATAAAGAAAACCTGTGAGTGAGTTTGGAATCTGTGGATACCGCCAAGATCACAGGTGCTAATGTGGCTGTTGGCCGCGTGCCTTCGCTACAGTCCTGAAACGACGAGGTCGCGGATCACTTTGAAGCGGGGTAATGGTGCTAAGGTGATGTCTCCGTTGATTTCTGTGTGGCAGGAGAGGCCTGGATTGGAGTTCACGGTTAGGTTGCAGCGGGCGCAGGCTCTTCTGTGGCAGGATGTATGGGAATGATATGCTAGGGATGGGTCCAGGTTCTCGTATATGTAATCCAAAGCGTCCATCACCGTCATCCTAGGGTGCCACGGCACTTCGTAGGTCTGGAAGTGCGGTGCCTTGTCCGTGCTTGGTTCGAACCGTGAGACCTTAACGTGCACTGTCCTAGTTGTCATCGTATTTCATTCTCCTAATTCCTTAACGGCTTTGACTATTCCTTCTTCGAAACCAAACTTCCCTCTTGGAAGTTTCATCTTTGTCACCGTGACCGGCCGGGTCTTTAGAGCCAATTTGCCGTTTACTTGCCTGACTATTATCTCTTTGAGCCATTTGTCGTTGTCGGCCTTAGGGTAGTCGGCCCTGTTGTGAACTCCTCTGCTTTCGGTTCGCATCAGGGCTGCCTGCGCAGATGCTTGCAACACTAGAGCCATGCCATCGAGCTCTATTGTATCAATCCATTCTTTGTTGTAAACCCGCGTTTTGGTCTGTATTGAAACTCGGGGTAGCTCATTTTTGATAATCGATTGAAGTTTGGTTATAGCTTCCTCAAGCCCTTTCTTGTTCCGAATAACCCATAGATGTTTGTCGGCAATCTCCCTGATTTTCTTTTTCAGATCTATGGAGCGCGGGCCATTTTTCTGGGTGAACGGTCGTGTGAGTCGTGACTGAATCTTCGCTAGTTGTTCTTTGTCAGGAGCTTGGAGGCTCACTTTCTTGGCCGAAGCTGCGGCAGACTTGCCTGCGATTGCTCCTTGGACAAGTATCTGCGTTATCGCAGAAGCTACACGGTTTGCTCCGAACAATGCCCCGGAACATTCCCCTGCAGCGTAGAGACCCTTTAGCGTAGTCGCCGCGTGTTCGTCGACTAGTATGCCACCTTCCATATAATGGGCCGCTGGCGCGACTTCCACCGCGTTTCCTTCCTTCAACCAATCCATGAGCTCAGAGAAGTCTGTGCGAATCCACCTCCAGCCTGGATACATATTCTCGGCCTCTGCGACGATATTGAGCGGAACCGTCTTGATGGAATAGTATGTTCCCCCAGTGGGCGACCCATCTCCTCTGAGGACTACGCGGGTCGCTGCTAGTGAGAAGATCAGTTTGTTCCACTCAGTGGTAGTGGCGATTTTGTAGATCAACGGATCGTATTCGTCTCTTAAGAATGGGCGTCCGCGCTTGTCAAGTAGGTCTCCAAACATCTCAATTAGAATGTAGGGGAAAATGTCGCCGCGCAATGCTGGAGGCCATAGTATAACGTTAGGGCAAAAGGTAACCATCTCCATGTTGACCAAGGCGGCTCCGGCTCTATATGCCGCTGCGTGAAGCCCGCCTGATAACCCCCCAGGGGCACTCGTGAATGAGTATGCTCTCTGCCAACCTCCAGTTGCGATGACTACAGCTTTCGCTCTTAATTCCTTGAATATCCCCCGCTCAACATCGACTCCATAGGCACCTACAACCGTGTTCCCTTGGGTCAAGAGATCCGTAACATACACATCTTCTAGGAGAGTGATGTTGCGTTTCTTCACTTGCTCAGTAAGTACCCTATTGATCTCCGGACCCTGGCTTAGAACTGCTCGTTTTCCGTCCCAGCTGTATCTCATTCCCCAATCTATCAGCTCCTTTGTTCTAGCTGGGGCGTCGCGGACATATGCCTCAACTAGTTTTTGGTTGTTAAGGTAATATCCTTGAACCATTATGTCATGGAAGAAAGCCTTCTCGGTATCAGCTTCGTTTCCAGTGAGACCAATCCGCGAGGCCCCGCCGCCATCTAACGTTATGTCAGCCCCAGCAATCATTGTGGCCCCGCATTTTCCTACACCACCATTCGAAACAAGTATGGCGGAGGCGCCACGGTCGGCTGCTTCGATTGCAGCTCTGAGACCAGCGCCGCCACTTCCGATGATCACGACATCGACCGCATCTGGTTCCGACAATTGCGTATCACTGGCCCTCGTCACAAAGGGCGTCGATATGTTGGTTTCGCCCATGGCCCCCCTCTGAAAAACACTAGCGCAATGACGGCTAGTGCACTGGAAGAAGGAATGACGGACAAAATGCATTTACGAGGTGTATTGTATTGTATTGTATTTGGAACAGTTCTGCTGAGATACGGCAAGTATTAAATACGTGCGGAAATCTCATCGGCGGTTTGGAAAATTCGGGAGGATTTTCACTTCGACTTCGAATTCAGGATCGATTGAAGAGAAACTCTTCGCACGCAAAGCATCAGGGCTCATAAAGGAAGCAAACACAAGCCAAGCCACACTGTTCAACATTGGCAACATAATGGGGAGCAAGTTCGCGTGGTCAGTAGCCTACTTGGGAATATTCCCCGCGGGCTTGATACTAGGCTGGCCCCCCTACCTACTCGGCGTATTGCTGTTTGGTCTGGCGAGCTACGTTCTTGCAATCCTATACGTTCAGCTCACAACAACTATGCCAAGAAGCGGGGCTGACTACGTTATTCCGGCTCGACTTATGGGACCATTCTGGGGCTGGATCAACTCTTGGATGATCGTCTGGTCTTGGACTCCGGTGTGGAGCTGGATGGCGTGGGTGACTGTCAGAAACATCAAACAGATGGTTGACATTCTCAGAATTGCTGGTGTGACCACGAGTACAGCGCCATGGATTATGGATTCACCAACTTCAATCTACCTCGGATGTGCCGTTATCATAGTAGGCATGTTAGTTGTTATGATGCCCCCGAGAAAATACTACAGACTAATTGCTGGGCTCGGTGTGATCTCTATCGCAAGCCTCATTCTCATTGGAGTTGGGGCACTCGGAGTCAATTCGACAGCCCTAGCCAGCAACATGAAAACGCTTGTTGGAGTCTCACCCAGTGAACTCGTCCAGACCGCGATTAAGGACGGTTACGACCCGAACGGCGGATACAACTTCGCTGCTACGGCCGGTTTGGCTGGTTACATACTCTTCGTTATGGGCGGTTTCCAGTACTCGGCATCCATCGCTGGAGAACTCAGAGGCAACGTCAAAAAGAGCCTAACGATATCAATACTCGGATCATTGACCTTTTTCATAATATTCTCACTTGGACTCATCTGGCTGATGCTAACGGTGTTCGGCTACCACTTTTCTGTAGGTTGGAGCTTCCTATTCTGGAACGCCCGGGGAGATGCGCCGCTTAGCCTGCCCCCGATAAACGCGCTGCTGCTAGACATTGCTTTGCCGAGTCTCTGGCCCGTTTGGGTTATTGCAGGACTAGCCGCGATCATCGGTGTTTGGGTCGTCATCCCAGCAAGCATGCTGTACATCAATAGGCTCGTCTTTAGCTGGGGCATAGACAGAATGATTCCCAGATCGTTCTCAGAAGTTCATCCAAAATACAGACAACCAATGAAGATAGTACTCATCGAAGGAATCCTTGGAGTGATATTCTATCTGCTCCTAATCTATGCACCGGACTTTAACCCAGTCAACTACGCGTGGTGGAACACACTGATGTTCATGCCCTCGTACATGTTCCCTGCAATATGCGCACTACTCCTGCCTAGAAGACGCCCCGACCTAACAAAAGCAGTACCTTGGCGCAAGTGGCTGCTTCCACTCGCAATAATCTGGTTGATAATCATAGTACCCTTCTACCTCTTCGCAGGAGTCATCGGTTCGGTTCCGCCTTTGACCCCAGGCCTCTCATTCGCAGAGTACGCCATCTCGACAGGACTCATCGCCACTGGCGTGACAATTCTTGCCGGCATCATCATCTACCTAGCCGTACGATGGTACAACATTAGACGCGGCATCGACTTCAACCAAATCTTCAAGACGATCCCACCAGAATGACCGCTTCGCCTTCCCTCACCTTTTTTTACCGCCCTTTTTTTCTCTACTGACGAAAACATCATAGTGTGGCAGTGGTAATGCAAAAGACCCGTATCTACTATTGTTGCGACATTCACGCATCAAACGTATGCTTCAAGAAGGCTCTGAATGTCGCGAAATTAGATGTCTACAAAGCGAACATCGTAATCATAGGCGGAGACCTGACTGGCAAAAGGATTATCCCAATGGTTAAACAAGCGAACGGCGACTATACCTGCAACTTTCTAGAAAAAGATCACGTGATGAAAACTAGTGAAGAAGTTGCTGACATGCGAAAGCTAATTGAGAACTCCGGATTCTATCCCCATCCTACAGAACCGCAGGAAGTGGAAGAACTCAGGACAAACCGTCCCAAATTCGATGCCCTAATCAACCGACTCATTCTCGAACGAATGCAGGAATGGATGAGACTTGCGGATGAACGATTGGCAGGCTTGAGAACCCAGTTCTTCATGTTACCTGGAAACGATGATGACCCCAAATGCGGTGACGTAATTCGCTCATCCAAGTATGTCAAGAACCCCGAGAACGAGGTTGTTGTTCTCGATGGAGTTCACGAGATGATAAGTTCAGGAGCGAGCAACCACACGCCCTGGAAGACACCTGGCGAATACACTGAGGAACAACTTGAGAGCATGCTAGAGGGAATGGTTGCCGGCGTAAAGAACGTGAAGAACTGCGTTTTGAATCTGCACGTTCCCCCCTATGACTCCGGGCTTGACGTAGCCCCGAAGCTCAACGAGCAACTTCAGCCAGTCTTGGTCGGCGGAGAATTCATGCGGATTCCGGTAGGTAGCACCGCGGTTCGTAAGATTATTGAGAAATATCAACCGAAGTTGGGCTTATTCGGGCACATACATGAATCAGGTGGAGACACGTTCATTGGCAAAACACTCTGCGTAAACCCTGGAAGCGAGTACACCGAGGGTATACTGAGAGGGTATGTCGTCGACCTTGACGAGAAAAGCATTCGAGAATTCTACCGAGTAGAAGGCTAAAGCAACTGATAACGGAACAAGATTTTCTCGGGAATATGCAATTAGTCCTAGACACAGCGAAGGCGAACGATGTAATACTCCGCTTAATAGGATCCATCGCCACCAGAATCCACAGTCAAAGCGCACGTGCCCAAGTCATCCCCAGGGCTTTGACGGACATAGATTTCGTTGGCTATTCTTCACAATCCCAGCAAATCATGCGACTATTCGAGAAACTCGGCTACTCTGGCGATGAGGACTTCAATTTGCTCCACGGCTCGGAGCGCCTGCTATTCTTCGGAAAGGATAAGCTACGAATCGACGTCTTCCTTGACGTCCTCTCCATGTCCCATAAGCTGGACCTGCGCGGCCGACTAGAGCTGGACTACCCAACGATCCCGCTAACTGATCTCCTAATGACCAAACTCCAAATTGCCGAGCTGAACGAAAAAGATGTCAAGGACATGATCTGCCTCCTGAATGACCATGAACTTGCAAACGACGACCGTCCAGAGAAGATCAACAGCAAATACATCGCAGACTTGTGCTCCAACGATTGGGGCATCTACAAGACTTTCACAATGAACCTCAACAGAGTCCTAAGAAATCTGGACAAACTCAGCCAAGACGACGCCATGCGCTCTACTGTTATCAAACGATGCGATGCGTTATTGACCCAGATTGAGGCAACGGCCAAGACAACGAAATGGAAGTTACGCGCTAGACTTGGCGAGAAGAAGAGATGGTACCAGCTTCCTGAGGACTAGAAAAAATCTGGGAACCCGCCATTTGATGCCCACCAAGGATGTCGACCCCAGGTTTAAGAAAGATTGATTCGGCTCGTTTCCAAAAGGGCCAATCTCATCATGGATTGATCGCCTAATGGCTTATACGAGCATTCTGCGTGGACATAACCGTGGGAGGTTGCTTCAATGCAGCATCTTCGGAAAACAGAATTCTCACGATTAGACGCAACTGGTCAAGTGTACTTGGACTATACCGGGTCAGGATTGTATCCCGAATCGCTCATACGTGAGTACAACCAGTGGCTCACGGGTGCCATATATGGTAACCCGCATTCGCTAAGTCCTGCTTCCACAGCCAGCACTCATGACATTGACACTGCCCGAACCTCCATCCTGAACTTCTTCAACGCTCCGCCAGACGAATACTTGGTCATCTTCACTCTAAATGCGAGCGGAGGACTCAAGCTGGTTGGCGAAAGCTACCCATTCACACCGGGATCGCACCTCGCCCTCACATCGGACAACCACAATTCAGTGAACGGAATCCGTGAATTCGCGAAAGCCAGAGGAGCAACAGTGACTTACCTTCCGGTAGACGCCCAAATGCGGATAGAGACCCTATCCCTCCCCGAGCCCAATCGATCCAAGCACAACTTGTTCGCGTATCCGGCGCAATCGAATTTCTCAGGAGTCAAACATCCGTTAAACTGGATTCAAGTTGCGCAGGAGGAGGGCTACGATGTCTTGCTCGATGCAGCGGCGTACGTGCCTACCAGCGTCTTGAACCTTCAAGAAGTGAAGCCGGAGTTCATCGTGATTTCCTTTTACAAGATGTTTGGTTTCCCAACAGGCGTTGGAGCGCTGATAGCGAAACGCGAAGCGTTGCGCGAACTATGTCGACCTTGGTTCGGGGGCGGAACAGTGCGATTCGTATCGGCCCAAAATAGTGTCCATCTGCTCAAGACATCCAGTCAAGCTCACGAGGATGGAACTCCTAGCTTCCTCAGTATACCCGCCGTCACGATGGGTCTTAATTTTCTGAATCAAGTTGGTATGCAGCGCATAAATGACCATGTAACGAGGCTCAACGCACTTCTGCTCAAGAAACTACAGGAACAGCGAAATTCCAATGGCACTCCGCTTATCAAGATTTATGGGCCAACGACAAACGAACGTCGCGGAGCAACGATAGCTCTGAACATGCTGACCCCAACTGATAAAGAATTAGACTACAGGCTCATCGAAGAACGCGCCATTAAGGAAAAGATTTCGATTCGAACAGGCTGCTTCTGCAATCCCGGGGCAGCCGAAGCAGCATTTCAATATCCCGCAGTGAGAGCATACCAGTGCTTCGACTCACTTTCCCCTGAAAACTTCTCACTTCAACAATTCTCGTCTTGCATGAATGACAAACCAGTCGGAGCACTCCGAGCATCGCTCGGAATCGCAAGCAACGAGGCGGACGTGCAGCGCTTCATGGAAATGCTAACACAATTCACAGATTACAAGGGGGAATCGAAACCACGAATAATGCCAGATATCATAGGAACATGACCGATTTGAATTACATGCAAATTGTTGTAAACGCAATCATTAGTGTGCGTCATGAATTCAGTTGGCTAGTCGGCTCGCAATCGAATTGAATTCACAGAGTTTTGCTCCGAAATCTCGCAGGCAACTGAATCAATAGAAGGTAGACTTGTGAAGAAAGTAAACGTCGCGGAGGAATTCAAGCAGATCCGAGAATATTGGAAGCCCTGCGTCGCCGCCGATCTGAATGGGCAGCAGGTAAAGCTTGTCAAGCTCAAGGGTAAGTTCATCTGGCATCGCCACGATAAGGAAGACGAGATGTTCTTAGTCGTCAAGGGAAGATTCCGGATGGAGTTTCGGAATAGGCATCTTTGGGTTGAGCAAGGGGAGTTCATTGTCGTTAAGCGCGGCTTGGACCACAGACCCGTTGCCGAAGAAGAAGCGCAGATTCTTCTGTTTGAACCGGCGTCCACATTGAATACGGGCAACGTGCGGAATGAGCGTACACGACGAAAGCTCGCGAGAATCTGAACGTGCACCGGTAATGTAAGAAAGTGTTTATGCCTAGCCTCGCTTCATACAACGAGAACATCCAGGACGCCCTGACAACTATGATTGATACTCGGCATCCCGATTTCGGAATTATTGAATTTACTGGCTCCGCTCACGAAAGAGGCTTTCAATACGGGGAAAAGTTTGCGCAAGATATCTCAGAAATGATCAACCGCAGCCTTTCCTTCTACAAGGACGCGGCGAATCTCTCGAAGGATGAGATACTCAAGACTGCTAGCAAATTCTGGCCCTACATCGAGGATTATTCTGGTGAAATTGCTCAGGAATTGAAAGGGCTAAGCGAAGGATCAAAACGAAAACTCGAGGAAATAACCCTCCTAACCTCATTCAATGAGCTTCAATTCTATTACGCCTCTGCAAGAGCCTCAAGATACGGCAGACCCGCGGGGTGCACCTCATTTTGTGCGACCGGAGAAGCCACCGAAAAGGGTGAGACGATCATAGGGCAAAACAATGACGGCAGTTTGCATCCGAACCTTGACGAATTTGATTTCCTGATGAAGATGAGGACAGATTCCGGTGTTGAGTTCCTAACTCTGAATATTATGGGCTGCCCAGCGTTCGTGGGGTTGAATTCGAAGGGAATAGGTCTGTGCATAAACGCAACGAGCGACGGAGACTTTACGGTTGGTGTGCCGTTTTCCGTAATCACCAGGGGCGTGCTTGGGTCTAAGAATATTGGAGAAGCAATTAATGCGGTAATTACGCCGCAGAGAGGAGGCGGCGCGAATTATCTAATAGCGGATGAAAATGGGGAATGTTACGATATTGAAACAACCGCCAAGAGTTATAACTACTTTTATGTGGACAAATGCTTTGCCCACGCAAATCACTACTTGGCTAGGAATACTTCTGGGGATCGGGTCGTTCCACAGAGAGCCGGCACCATAGTCCGGTGTAACAGGATGAACAAGCTCCTCAACAAGAATTTTGGAAGAATCAAAGTCGACACATGCTTCGAATTCCTAAAGGATCATGTCAGCTACCCTACTTCAATCTGTACTCATCCAAACGAAGACCTGCCTCCTGAAATGGCCATGAAAACTATGGACTCGATGGTGTTCTCTCCCGGAAAGAGAGAGATTCACATCACACGTGATAATCCTTGCAAGGTAGCTTTCAAGAAGTATGCATTACAATAGCTTGTGCCTTTGCGTCATTCTTCGGCGTCGAGCCGTCTTCCACCGCGTGAGAACTAACTGACAGACGTTGGTGACCTACTGGTAACAAGAGGTGATAACGAGCACAAAAGAAGCATCAAATGAAATTGTGTTTGTAGCAGGCTACGTAGTGGTCTGCGTCTATGCTAACCAATTGCTGCTCTTCTTTACGACAGCGATCATCTGCGTATGGGCATCTCGGATGGAACGGACATCCGGAAGGTATGTTTATGGGGCTGGGCACGTCGCCTTCTACTTTGAGTTGCACTTTTCTTGCAGATGGATTCGGGACGGGAACTGCTGAAATCAAAGCTTTCGTGTAAGGATGGGCCGGGTTACCGATTACAGCGTCCTTTGAGCCTATTTCGATAATCTTTCCAAGATACATTATTCCGATCCGATCGCAAGTGTAACGAGCCAGCGCTAGATCATGTGTTATGAAGAGACAAGCAAAACCTGTTTTCTTCTTCAGGTCTAGGAGCAGATCAAGCACGCCGATTCTCACGAGCGCATCTAACATGGATACGGGTTCATCCGCAACTATCAGCCTCGGTCTGAGAACAAGTACTCTAGCTAGGGCAACCCGCTGTCTTTCCCCGCCGCTCAGCTCATGAGGATACTTGTACACATAACGCTCGGGCGGATGCAGTTTCACCTCTGCTAGAACCTTCATTATCATGTCTAGTTTCTCTGACCTGCTCTTGGCAAGTCCGTGAGTGTCGATTGGAAGCGATAAGATGTCCATCACGTTTTTCCGAGGGTTCAAAGACCTGTAGGGATCTTGAAACACCATCTGCATGTACGGACGATACTGCTTCATCTCGCTGGGTTTCAGGTTCGTTATGTCATGCCCTTCGAAGAGAATTTTCCCGCCCGTGGGTTCAAAAAGTTTGAGCACCGTTCGTCCAGTTGTCGTCTTGCCACAACCGCTTTCCCCGGCCAGGCCCATAATTTCGTCCCTCTTAATCGTGAAGCTTACGCGATTTACTGTGCGCACCCAGAGTTTTTCCCCACCAAATAGGGAGATTCCTCGACTCACTGGAAACCGTTTCTGAAGGTCTTGAACTTCTAGGGTTTCTTCCATGATTGCTTCACTAGTCCCCAGTTGTAGCAGGCTACGAAATGCCCCTGCTTGACCTCTTCCAGTTCAGGTTCTCTTTCTTCGCATCGGCTTTCCGCGTATGGGCATCTTGGAAAGAGCCTGCAACCTGTCGGAGGGTTGCGTAAGTCGGGTGGAAACCCAGCAAGGGTCTCCATCTTTCTAATCGGGCCTAGAATGCTTGGAAAAGCTCCTAGGAGAGCGTTGGTGTAGGGATGCATTGGCTCATCATAAATGTCACTTGTCTTCCCGAACTCAGCGACCCTCCCCGCGTACATAATTGCAATTTCGGTGCATATCTCAGCAGTGAGTGACAAATCGTGTGTGATGACGATCATTGAAAGCCCGAGTTTGGCTTGCAAATCTCTTATCAGCTCCAAGATTCGTCCTTGAGTGATGACATCTAGTGCTGTTGTCGGTTCGTCCGCTACTAAGACATCCGGATCGCAGGAGAGGGCCATCGCGATTACTGCTCTCTGCTTCATCCCTCCACTGAATTCGTGCGGATAGTCCTGTGCCCTTGAGGGGTCTACCCCGACCAGTTCCAGTAGCTCTCGTGTTCTCTTTTCCGCCTCGCCCTTAGTCATGTTCCTATTGTGAGTCCTTATTGCTTCGACGATTTGGTCTCCAACTTTGAAAACGGGGTTCAACGCGTTCATGGCGCCCTGGAAAATCAGCGACATTTCTTTCCACCGGATCTTGTTCATTTCGTCATCGGTCTTCGCCGCCAAGTTTTCTCCGTTGAACATGATCTCTCCCCCGGTAATCCTCGCATTTGAGGGGAGCAGTTTCATTGCTGATAGCGCAACAGTTGTCTTACCGCAGCCGGACTCTCCAACCAATCCCAGTGCGTGTCCTTTTTCGAGTTTGAGACTGACTCCGTCTACGGCCCTCACCGTTCCTTCTGGAGTGAAATAAGAGGTCTTGAGTTGCTTGATTTCCAATAAAGCCATTGAATTAGCTGCCTCTTCCCATTCCTCTCATTTTGGGATTCAGGATTCGGTCTAGCGAGAATGAAATCAACGTAAAACTGATGATAGTTAGAGAGATGCACAACCCCGGAGGCATAAACCACCACCACATACCCCTCACGAAGGCTCCGCGGGATTGGGCGAAATGAAGCATTGTCCCCCAGCTCTTCGCGGTTGGGTCTCCTAGGCCGAGGAAGCTCAGTCCAGCCTCGTATAGGACTCCGAACCCTGTGAACCTGATCACGCCAACGATTATAACCGGAATCGTATGCGGCAAAATCTCAGATAGCATTATGTGCGTGTTGCTCGCGCCAATCGCTCTTGCGGCTTCGGTGAAGGGCTCTTCCTTTATTGTCAAAACAATTGACCTGATCACTCTTGCAGTTCCGCTCCACCAGAGTATGCCAATTGCTAAGACTATGTTCCACACGCTTGGACCTAGGTAGAGAGCGAGAATCATTATGAATGGCAGGTCAGGAACAAGTAGGAATATGTCAGTAATTCGCATCAAAGTGCTCTCAACCATTCCGCCAGAATAGCCTGCAACAAGGCCGACGAGGGTGCCAAGTGCTGAAACTATTAGAGCGGCAGATATCCCAACAAGGAGAGATGTTCTTGTACCGTACAAGAGCTCACTGAATATGTCTTGGCCTGCGTCGTTCGTCCCAAGAATATGGCTGAAACTCGGTGCGCCGAAGGGAGGCCCTACGCGGCTAAATGGATCGTAGGGGGCTATGATTGGAGCAGTCAAAGCAACTGCTACAATAACCACGAATAATACTAGTCCGGCAAGGCCCAGTTTGCTTCTGCGGTAAGATTTCCAGAATCCTGAGAGTTCATCTCGAATGTGGTGAATTCGACTTAACTGGTTTTTGTTCTTAGCCATGATCTTCCCTACCCCTTCTTGATTCTAGGATCCAGAACCGAGTAGAGTGCATCAGCAGTGAAGTTTGCAGCCAGTATCACTAGTGAGAGAAGAATGAATTCGCCATTCATTAGGGGATAGTCGGCATTCAAGATGGCCTCGTAAGCTAGGCTCCCTACACCTGGGTAGGAAAACACAGTCTCTACAAAGATTCCGCCTGCGAGTATGAATCCGAAATCCATGGCCATCATGGTCATCGTTGGCAACATCGCGTTCCGGAGACCGTGTTTGAAGAGAACTTTCGTGTTGCTTAGACCCTTGGCTCTTGCAGTTATGATGTAGTCCTCTGATAGGACTCCAACCATGATGTTCCTTAGGTAGAATGAGTACCTCGAGATGTTAACGATCACGATGGTGATCGCAGGAAGCACTAGGTGCCAACCAATGTCCTTCAGCATGTCCAAGGGGGCCGCAAAGGTCACTCCTGGCGACATTGCTCCAAAGGTTGGGAAAATCGGCATAACAAACGCAAATAGGTATATGAAAATCATTCCGACGAAGAAGAATGGGAATGAACTTGCGGCGAGCGACGTCACCAAGGTAGCTACGTCGAACTTGCTTCCGTACCTAGAGGCTTGGAGCACCCCGATGACGATGCCAAGCGCAATGAAAATCGCAGTTGATGTGCCCAGAAGCAAAATCGTCCACGGAAGTCTTGTTAGTAGAACCGTGACCACGGGATCACGGTACAAGAACGAGTATCCTAGGTTGCCCCTGAACAAGTTCGCGTAGAAGCTTACGTATTGATCAATCAACGGTTTGTTGAGACCGAAGGATGCAATTAGATTTTGGCGAATACTTTCCGGTATTCTCGGATTGTCCGCTAACAGACTCTTCGGGTCAACCGGCGTAAGCCTAGGAAGGAGAAAAATCACAGTCGATATAACGTAAAAGGTCACGACCATCATGAGAGCTTTTTTCAGAATGAATGAGGCTGCTCCCATGGAAGCATCTCCACCAACTATTCTAGACCTTTACAGGGTTAAGGAAGAAAAAGGGTATGTACCAAATACCTTTCATGAGAGGCATGTAGCACATACTGTTTGGAGTTCAGCTTCGTTTTTTCCGCCTTGACACTACTGCAACGATTAGTGCTGCGACGACGACTATTCCCACGACCCACCATGCCCAGTCAGGAATTGTAGTCGCGGTTGTAGGCTGCATAGCTGTACTTTGCGTCATAGTTTCTGATGCTGTCGGAGGGTGAAGGTTTTGTAGACTATACCAATTCAAGACGCCTTGAAGTGTATCGTCGGACATAACTGGAGTGATCCATCCCTGGAATTTGTCAGTTCTATAGGCGCTTATAGATGGTGAGAATGAGTAGATCAATATTGGCAGGTCGTCGGAGAGTACCTGTTGCATCTGGAGGATTTTGTTCCGATAGTCTGCAAAGGTCGGTGCAACTTTGTAATCGGCAAACAGCGTATTGAATTCTGGGCTGTCATATCCGTAGACGTTGAAGAATGCACCGGGGAGGAAGTGCCATCTCATATCGACTGAGGGCTCGACCGATATGCTGAACCATCCCATCATAGCAAGTGAGTATTGCCCTTTGAACTCTTGGGAGATGATTGTTTTTGTTGTCATGGCCACAACGTTGAGCTTCACTCCGATTTTCGCAAACTGATCTCGTATGAACTCGCCTATCCGAATAGTTGTTGGAGTATCTGAAGGGGTTAGAAGGTCAAACGCGAGTTTCGTTCCGTTGGTCGTGGAACGTACTCCATCGGCGCCCATTTTCCATCCGAGGTTGTCAAGAATTTGATTGGCCGTTGTGAGGCTGTATGGGTATTGTGTGATGTTCGGATTGTAAAATACAGGGTCGCCTGGAGTGGCCCAGCCTTGTTGCCCGGGTATCCCGAACCCGAACAGAGCGTTGTGGACGAGAGTATTCGGGTCAAGCGCGTAAGCTAAAGCATGCCTGAAATCTTTGACGTTGATTGGGTATCGGTTTAGGTTGAATGATATGTAATTGTTTCTTAACTGAGGGGTAATGGTCACGTTAATGTTTGGTACTCCGATCAGTGTTGCTACGTATGATGGATCCACGTAGATCATGTCAGAAGTTCCGCTCTCAAGAGAGAGTACTTGGGTGTCCAAACTTGGGATGAAATTGAAGATCACATAGTCAAGTTTTGGTCTTCCACCCCAGTAGTTGGGGTTGGCTCTCATCTTGAGGTATTGCCCTTCGACCCAATTGTCCAGTATCCAGGGTCCGCTGCCGATGGCTTCCTTGTTTCTGTATGAGTATGGGTCGCTCACTTTGGACCATATGTGCTCAGGCAACACCTTTCCGTAATAGTTTGCAAAGATGCTTCTCAGAACGTAGTCTTCGACATACGGAGCTTTGAAGTAGAACTGTAATGTGTAACTGTCGACCACTTGCATGTGATCTATTTCGGACATTCCTGCAAGGTCATAGGAATACTTGACGTCTTCTGCTGTCACGGGCGTATTGTCCGAAAAAGTGGCATTGTGGACGATACTGACCGTCCAAACAGTCCCATTGGGGCTAATCGTATAGCCCGTAGCCAATTTCGGATGCATCGCGTAATCTAATCCTTCAACGTACAGCGTGTCGTAGAACGCGTTTATGAAAACGTCTTCAATCGCGAGCGTAGATGTGTAAACGTTGAATGTATCGGGTTCAATTGTCAACGCAACATGCAGGGTCGTCGTAGTACTTGTTTGCTGAAGTGGAGATGTGTGCGCAAAGCCCGTTGAGGTTCCTTGCGCAAGCATCAACAAGGAGAGGATCACGAAAGCTGTCAGTTTAGGAATCGATAGTTGTTTCGTCATATCTTTTCAGAGTAATCGGATTGGGTTCGGTATAATTGGTTTGGGTTTGGATTGCAATCTTGCCTTGCTAAATATATTTAGTATATATGGACAAGATTCGAATAAATTGGTAGCATCGATGGAAAACACACAACTGGCTACCGAGCTTTTTGGACGCAAACCAATAGCTTGCCCATCACGTGACCCAGACCCGTTCGCTGTCGCAATCTCACCTTTGATTAGGGACAGCCGAATTGCGCATTTATCATTGTCTGCAAGAGTTTAACTTCTCTTATAGGAAGAAAGGAGACATGGCAAGTTTAGTTCTGCGTGGCTCGATTTTCACTGGCGACGATTTCATCGAGGGTGGGTGCGTTGTCGTAGATCAGTCCCGAGGCGTAATAGTGGAAGTAGGACGAAAAGGCGAGGTGAATGAACCGCAGGATACGCGCCTTATAGACATTCAGGGCTCAACGATTCTTCCTGGGCTTATTGACGCGCACATGCACTTCTTCGGCTCAAAGAGATATGATTTGATGGAGTGGGTGACGACACCGGAAACCCTTGTCGCTCTGAGATCCGTAGCAGATATGCGCCGACTCTTGAACGCCGGATTCACCACGGTGAGAGACTTGGGCAGCAAAGCCAGCACATTTCTGAAACGGGCGGTCGAAGAGGGGATCATCGAAGGGCCGAGAATAGTATCAGCGGCCAAATCTCTGTCACAAACCGGAGGAAATGATGACGCATCCATCTTTCCTCTAGATATAGCTGAACGTCTCTCTTATTCCTACTATTGCGACGGACCGTGGGAATGCCGCAAAGCAGTTAGAAAAGTCGTACGAGATGGTGGAGACTTGGTGAAGGTTTACGCGTCCGGGAGCTTCGCTCAAGGAAGCAAGGTCCGCCGCCAATTTACAGCGGAAGAACTCAAGGCGATCGTGGAGGAAGCGCATTCTGCAGGGTTGAGGGTTGCAGCCCACGCTTACGGAGAAGAAGCTCTGGCCAACTCAATCGAGGCAGGCGTAGACTCAATCGAACACGGGATCGGACTCACACCTGAGCTGGCAAAAAGGATTCACGATAGGGGAATGTTCTATGTGCCAACCCTCAGCGCCTACCTAGCCATGAAACCCACAACGAATCAAGAACGAGACAGGCTTACAAAGAGACACCTTACCGAGGACATGAATATCGCAAAACAATTCCACCTTAAAGTTGTAGCCGGCACAGACTACGTAGGATGCGAGACGGAGCCTCACGGAGAGAACTACCGCGAGATAGTCAATCTAGCCAAGCACCTCGGAAATAACGAAGCGCTAATCGCGGCAACATCCAGGGCGGCGGATTGTTTGGGACTAAAAAAATCTGGATTGGTAAAGCCAGGATATGATGCGGATCTTGTAATTGCAAAGGGAAATCCGATTGAGAACACGGAAAATCTGTCACCGCGCAATATACTTCACGTGGTGCGAAAAGGTCAGATACGAGCAGTGAATGGCAGCATCTAAACCAAGAAATTGGAACGGTCGATATTTCACCACTTCCTTCACCCTCGACGTCTGCTTCTTTCACGATATCTTCAAGCAACCTAACCCAGTTTGGACTGTCTTCATCTGTCACAACTTCGCGCTGGTAGCCCAGCACGCGATTTGCAGTGTCTCTCATTCGCCTAGGACTCGCTGTGTTCCAGGCTACGAGAATAGCTCGAAATGGTTAAGCTCACGGGTTCATACTCCGGTTCCTTGCTTGAACATTGAGGAGGACTGAACGAATGGCACAGGAAGAGCACGTTCTCATCGGAGAAGCAAGGGAGCAAGTTGAGATGGCTATAACGAGGATAGCGCTTCTCCATTTGGCGTTCTCCAAGACACTTGTGGAAGAATTTGGCGCAGAGAAGGGAAAACAGTTGATTACGAAGTCCATACTGCGATATGGCCGATGGGTAGGTGAGAGGATGAAACGCGGGCTGCCGGACTACCCCATTGCAAAGTATGGCGCCTATGTCGAACGTGAGAACGGAAGGGTCTACGACTGCGTTCTCGCCAAGATCTTTCGGGAATACGGTGAACTTGATCTAGGTGGTCTCTACTGCTACGTCGACCCGGCCAAGACAATGGAGGTAGATCCTAGTAGAAAGCAGGTTCACAATGACTGCGCCGCCTGCGGCGACGAGTACTGTACGTTCGAGGAAATACCAACGACTGAAAAGGAACGAAATGACTTCATGAATCTGAGTACAGACTGGAAATATGTCGACCCACGACTGGCTCGAGGAACGAAAAAACATTAGAATCCTTCATCACTCGCATATGCCAATCATGAGGGCCGATACTTTATGTTGGTTTCAATCCATTGAGCTATGCATGGGTTTCCGAGGGCGATGTGTAGAGTCGACTTGCCTTTGCCGAATTTGACAACTGCGCTTCTGCATGTTCCAGAGAGTCGGCCTTCGTATTCGTAGTGCCTGCAGGGAGTGTTTCCGCTGGGGCTGGTCTTGCCCGTTGAAGCATCATAGTGATTGCTCATGATCTCGATTCCTGCCTTCTCGTCAATCTTTCCGAGTCTAGCCTTCACAGCCTTTTGCATCGATTCAAATCTGTGATGGGTACTGGATGGAATTTCTCTCAGGACGAGGTTGGGCTTAATCTCATCCGATAACGCGTGGTTGGTCATCACAAGGTAGTCTTGCTTCGGTCTGATTACAACCATGTCCTCCGGTGAACGGTGAACAATAGCAGCGTTTCGCTCTCTGTCAGCCAAAAGGAAACTGAACACCGTTCCCGTGTTAATGCCACGCAGAAACTGAATAGCTGATTCCACGTTGTTTCCGAATTGTGCGAGTTGCCTAAATATCACCCAGATTGGAACCCCAACTTTGGCTTCGTTTGGTAGGGGGCATTTTTCGAGTGCGTTCCCGACAGCACAGAAACCGGCGTCGTTTACAACCGCATGGTATCCCAAAATACCTGGGACGACGGGCTCGCAGAAATTGTGTCCAGTCTGCGGGGTCGCATCAAGGAGAACTAGGAATTGATCCGTGAAACGTGCACCGTCATCGTTGTGTCCTAGGATTAGGTCGCCAGTCTTAGTCGCGTCGCCCCATGCAGCGAACGCACTACAGAGCAAGGCTTGTAGGGCTTTCTCGCCACATCTCATTAGGAGCATGTCGTATTGTGAGTTAAGGAAGACAATGTCCTCAAGGGAAACACCTGCGCCCGTGGCTAATCCTTCCATTTCGTCTAGAAAGCCAACATTTAGTTTCTTGATGTTCCCGGCGTACTGTTCGAGGTCCTGCGAAATTTCAGATTTGTTCATGTTCGAAAGAGACGGAAAACTTGCCCACGCGTGCTGAACGGCTCTCTGAACCAAGTTCTTGGTTTGGCTTCCATGCTGGTTTCCCATCTCTCGATAATTGCCTCTGACTCTGACAACGGGCATGGGAGCGCACCATGGGTAGAGATCTTCTCCTTTTCGGAAGGCGATTCTTCGGTACGTTCGCTTTCCGCTTTTTCGCGAGGTTACCATTTGCATCATTTTCCTCGAAGTCTGTTCCTTGTCAAAGTGACAGGTCTTATCCTTAAAACCACCTTGTCGTTTGCGTTTCTGACCTTCATCTCGTTGAGATGTTTGTCGCTGTTCGCCGAAAATCGGATCTAGTGATTTTGAGTTGAGTGTTCATTACATCGTCGAGCGAACGATACCATACCATGATGAGTGCTTGCTGCGTTACACAGGACATACGTGCTTTCAACCTAATCTTCTCCCAGAATTTTCTCGAAACGTGGATGTTCACGGTTCGCGTTCGCTTCCTCTGGATCCACTGCGCCTCATCGCTCTCCAACCCAGCCTGAATCGCCTGAAAGACCAGTAGCGACAGGTTCGGAAGGTTGGCTTCGCCAATGGCTCGTCGCAACTCATCAAACTCGTCATCGGATAGCGAAACCACCAGCGTTTTGCCGCTCGCACCTGGGGTCTGTTGGGCCAACTCCTCCACCGGGTGCTCAATCACCCTGCTCGGCCGAGTTTACTCTTGAAGCCAAGTTTGTGGGTAGGGAGGTAACCGAAATGCTCACCCACCGCGAACGAGCTCAGCATAGGAACAGCCTCACCAGTCCACGCCTGGACTCGTACGTGGCCATATTACCCACATCCCAAGAAAACGCCAAAACAAGCCCCGTCAGACTCGGAAAACCGAGTCACCCCCCCGGGGGGTCCCTCCAAGCGTGCGCACGCCGTAGCGCCTTTTGTTCTCAAATTGGGTAATTCGGCGTCCGAGGCTGCGTTCGTCCTAGGTAGTCAATATATGGATTCGTTCAATTGGTTTAGTGATTGCATTTGGAAATTATGCGCTCTGGGCTACTGCCGCTTCTACTTAATCAAGGACCAAACACCGTAAACGCACCTTAACCAAACAAGATGGGGGTTCGATGATTTGGATTTGGGAAGCGTAACGAGCGACCTTTCGCTCGTAAGCTCGCTCGCAATAATAGTCGGCGTTGTCTTCGTTGTGGTTCAGCTCAGGCAGAACAACGCACTCATCGAGGCTGCGACGGAGCAAGCACGGGCCGCCAGCATACAAGCCAAGGTAACCACAGATCAGTTGAAGCAGAACCACGAACTCGCAAACATGGACTTGATAATGCGCTTGTACGAATTCGCAAACACAGCCGAGGTTCAATCTGCATGGCTAACCGTACTCAACTCGAAGATATCATCCTTCGAGGATTTCCTGAAACTCAACAAACCAGAGCAAGTAGCATTCTTCCAGATCGGTGCACTGTTCGAATCTCTCGGAGTGCTCGTCGACCGAGGAATTGTCAAGTTGGACATCATCACCGACATGTTCGCAACCAACCTGGCATGGCGATCCATGAAGGACTTCGTCTCGGGAGTCCGGGAACATTACGGTGAAGAGGAAGGCTATGTCGCATTCGAGAAACTTCACAATTCGTTCGCGGCCGGCGTGACCTAAGCCTTCTGTTGAAACACGGTCAATGTCCTCTCCAGCTCGCTGGGTTACTGCTTTGAACTGGCATTTTCTCTGCTGACGTCATTAGGAAAAGCAGATTAGTTTCATCAACATGCAAGCTGTTTCGACTCAGCTTGATTCTACCAACTTTCCTCATGTTAGCTGGCATTTACCTGTCAGCCGACGGATTTCTAAACACATTCTACTGGCGTTCGTCCGATCAGCCCTGGGCTTTTCAGGCGGGCAGAATTCTACGTGGTCTAATTGGTGTTGGCATGATAGTTGCTGGTCTGATGCGCTGAATGGTTAGTGCTGGAAGACCAGGCATTGGTGTCTCTTTCCATTTGGGGAATCACTTAGTGAACAACGTCGAGGTTGGAGCGTTCGCTTCTACGAAGCGAATTCCTTTGTGGTACGCGATTGTGCGAATCGTAAGGTTCCATGAGTACGGACCATCCTACTTGGTTTCCGCCTCGGCTTGTGCATTTGTGGCAAGATTTCCAGTCGATGGCAGAATTCTGCCAGTGCTTCTTTTCGTTGCAGCGTCCTCCATTTTTGGCTTCGTGATTAACGATATTGCCGATACAGAACTTGACAGAAAGGCTGGCAAGCTAAGCAACCCTGTAGCCTCGGGTGACTTGTCTGTGGGTGCGGCTTGGGATCTTGTTTTGGTTCTTTTGGGAATGGGGATCGTATCGGTCTATCTGCTTAGTTTTCTGAATAGGTTGCTTGGGATTCTGGTGATTCTGCTTTTTGCTGGCTATTCTTTCGGTCTGAGGGCAAAGGCTAGGCCTGGTCTTGATATTGTCTGCCACGCTTCCTGGAGTGCCACATATGGGTTAATGGCTTACTCCGTTTATCGTCCCCTTGACTTCGTGGGAGTAGCGTTCAGCGGTATGCTCTTCCTGTTGTCCATGTTTGTAGAGCTTGTCAATGAGATTGGAGATCATGATTCTGATAGAGACATGATAAGGACAACAGTGACTTTGGTTGGCAAGAAGGTGGCGCTCAAGGCATGCATCGTACTGCTTTTCTTGGCTTTCGCGTTATTCGTCAGCGTTGTGCTTGTTGGCAGACTACCTTGGATTCTCCTCGTCTTCTCGCCATGCATCATATTCCTTGTAGCGCCCATAATCAATGCTCTGCGTTATGAGCAAAACGAGCAGGACCTAGCGCCTGCGGTGGTGAAGAGGGGAACTATCATTGGATTACTCTTGCTCTTCACCTATATCGCTTTAAAGGGCGTCGGGGCTGGCTAATTGCGAAGTTGGAATCAAATCGTGTTATGTGCGAGACCTGTCCCCCTTATCTTTGCGCGTAGTGCAAGTTAATTCCTGATTCCAGTAAAACAGTAGTGCTCGTCGTACTCCTCAAATGTGCGAACAGTGAAGTTTGGAAATAACTTCAACAATTCGACTCTCGTGCAATGGTGATGCGGAATCCCGGCTTCGTCACGCTCCGAAGGCACAAACGTTCCAGGCTCAGGTTCCTTCGACCTCATTCCCTCAAGCTTCTGCCTCAGTGCCTTCTCGTACGTCGGAACCTCCACGTACACCAAGCCCCCAACCTTCGTGATTCTTTCAATTTCCAATGCAATCCGCCTAATCTTCTCGGCGTACGTGTGGTGGAGTACGCGGACTCCGATCACGCCATCAAAGAAAGAATCCGCATAGGGAAGCGGAGTCTCAGTCATATCCCAAACCCTGAGGTTAGCCGAAAGCCCTTGTCTGGCTAATTCGCGGTTGGCAACTCTTACCGAAGCTTCCGACCAATCGAAACCATAGACCTCGAATCCCATCTTGGCTAGGTAAACGGTATGCCTTCCTGTACCTGTGCCGAAGTCAAGGACCCTTTCTGCGTTGGCTTCCTTTAGAAGCCTCGCAAGGACGGGTATATGTTCGGCTACTCTTCCATCCTTGTACCAGTCAACCCAGGCATCCTTATTGAAAGGTATGAACTTCATCGCACCACTTCTACCTCCAGGTCAGTACCGAATTTTCAGTCACCAAAGCTTTGAACCTTAGGGGACACAATGAATAACCAAAGGAGAGACCGATCAACCGTCCAGATTGACAATGCAAATTGAGGCGGCTGCAAAACGGTTCGCTCAAACTGACGCGGAATATGCTGGTTGGATAAGGCATCTCAAAGATTTGGATACTGCCTACGACACTTTCCTCTTACACAAGCCCATTATCACGCAGCCCCACGCAACACAATCCTCTCGCTCGCGGTAGTGTCTCATAGCTCGTTTCTCCCGAGCAACCGCTGACTTCGACTTGAGGTTGTGGATGATGGATTTGGCTGAGGATCTTGAGGAGCTACTACTTGACTCCGAACAACAGGCTGAGAAACCACTCGTTGTTAGGTGTTGCGAATGGTGTAAGCGCCCGCTGCCAAGCAATCGATATCAGCTTAGGATCTGTCCCCGATGCAGGCGAGAATCTGTAGCCGCATTCAAGAATCATGAATACGATAACGCTACAAGGAATTTTTCAACCACCCCTCCCGAAATACTCAGTGAAGACCGGTAGATGTCCTGTTGGTGGATACTAATTGGAACTAACTGGAACCCGTACGACCAAGCTACTGTTTGTTCATGTCCGTCCAGAGAGCGTGAAAAGCGTTGTCAGAACCGACTGAAATTTCCGTGTAGTCGCCGATGAAACTTCCGTCGATCAAGTCCAATTCATTCCTGAATTCTTTCTCTTCGAACGAGTAGTTCTTCATCTAGGAACTTGCGCCCAGCCAGTTTCTTGATTCTGATGAGCTTGGGCCTCACTTGGATTTCTCCTTCGAACAGTTCGATGTGTCCGTCAAAGGTCTCTAGAACCGCTTGGGATTCCTGGTCAGAGTGCATTGCCGGATTCAGTGTCGCGAGATAGGTGACACGGGTTGATTTTCCTCTCCCTAGGATGTCCATGAGCCATCTTCTTGCCCGTTCATGATGTTCGAGCAGAACGTCATCAAGAATGTCCAAGCAAAGGACAGACGGTTTGCCGGAGGGCAATCTTGCGAGAGCTTTACTGATTTCAAGGTTGATTT
This sequence comes from Candidatus Bathyarchaeota archaeon, assembly GCA_963726255.1. GTDB lineage: Archaea > Thermoproteota > Bathyarchaeia > 40CM-2-53-6 > 40CM-2-53-6 > FEN-987. The sequence goes on along the minus strand of CAVSBL010000002.1, from coordinate 2,312,949 downwards.
CGGTCAGGCTATCAACCGAATTCAGTTTGACAATGCTGTCAAAGTTGGAAGCAACTGTTTCAGCCTGGGGGTGGCAGATTATGACCTGAAGCTCCTTACGGTATATAGGAATCAAGTCTGTTACAGCGTCGAGGCTGCTGGAGAGGAGTATGCAAGGGCGGCCATTCCTAAGATTAGTTTCCAGGAACCGTCTGACAATCAGTTTTTTCTCATCGCACGGTGGACCAGTCAAGACCACAGCGGCACCAACTGGGAGGCCCCCGATCAGCAAATTATCCAAAGCAGAGTACCCCATCGGTATCAATTCCGTAGGGCTCGGGGCGACTGGTAGTTTGAATTCCTGAACCGCAGACACAGGCACCTTTCGCGAAGAATACAATGCTAGCGCGATCATAATCCAAGAGATGAAGTATCCGATTCCGAAGAACTTGAGGCTCGGCCAGAACCCGACCTTCGTGACGGTCACAATCTCGCTGATGAAATCTCCGCTATAATCAAACAAGGATACAGTTGCCACAAGCATGCCGACAACTGAGAGGAGCACTACCGCTCTGACCCAGGTCGCCCTCTTTCCATATGAGAAGAGAGCTAGAGCCAAGATCAATCCGACAAAGATCACCAAACAACCCAAGACGCCTAGAATCAAAAGAATGCCAGTGATCCGATATTGCCCGTTCAATTGCGTGGCGAGCGTCAATGCTTGAAGAAAAGCGTTGAGCAATGAATTCGGTCCTACAAACGGAGGAAAGATTACTGCAAACGCCAAAACCAGCATCGCCAGGACTCCAAGCAAACGCCGAAAGGGCAAAATGCGGATTGGGTGCGACAACTATCAACTCGCTGTCGGCATACAGGACTGTGGAATTTTACTTTGACGGATTGGTCTACCGCATAGAAACCCGAGAGGCTTGGTTTGTCTGGCATTGAGGTCCAGAATTAGATATTCAACGATGGAATTACCACGTATTTTCATGTGTGTGCTCAGTTACGAAAATAAGTTGGGTGGAGTTGGGCTCGTCCCATCTCCATAGTTCGTTCTACTCTTCCTTTGTTTCGAAGATGCCGAAGCCGTTGCCTTCCGGATCCAGCGCCACGGCGAAGTGGCCCATGTTCGGTATCTCCGTTTTTGGCATTATGATTTTCCCGCCTAGTTGGACTAGTTTCTTGCTGAAGTCGTCAACCGATTCAACCATGATATAGTTGAGCGGGGTCTGGTTCGGGTCCATCCTCTTCATCATTCCACCATTAACCCCCATCGCATCGTCCTTAGCCCTAGTCTTGATCATCCAATATTCCGCCCCGGCGCCTGCGCCTTCCCATTTCTCGAAGCTCCACCCGAACAGCTTCGAATAGAACTGCGAAAGCTTAGCTGGGTCGTTCGCGGGAATCTCGAAGTGCACAATCGTCCTATCCATTTGATCACACACCTCCCTGAAACTAGATAACTCCAGCATTATGTCGGTCATTATATTTGAAGGATGGAGGGAAAGCAAGTATACCGTTTAGTCGTATGTGAACGCATACGCTGGTATACGAACCACCGTTGCTCCAGTTCTCTAACGCTTCCAAGCCCAGTCTCTACGACGCGCCTCTCCGATAGTTGACCCTCAACGTTTCAGCTCTCGCCCTAAGGTTGATAGCAGAGGGTGGAAGTCACGCACACCGATAGTTCATGAGCAAGAGAACGAAAATGAACAGTAAGAGGGCAATCGGGTACGTCTTGCTCTTCATATTTCTCGCGTATGCGGTTGCACCATGGGTTGTGCCGAGCACTAGCCGCAATCCAACGCTTACCGTGCAACTCTTGCCCAGCAAAGTGCCCACATACGAAGTTAGCCTAACTAACCCAACCCCATGGCCAATGGCGCTCAACCGGGCAGTATGGTTGGTCACGAACCAGGGAATCTACATGTATTGGGACACGTCAGAATCACCAGCACAAAGCCTAGCCCTACTCCCCCTCCAAACACACACCTTCCAATTCACAATCTTCAACGCCACAAGCACGGAGGCCAAGAATTACTATAGCGGGCCCGTCCTCGTCGAACTTCACGCCACGGCCCAAATGCTCTGGACCCCATCCACCCTACGGATTCAATCATGGTCCAACAGCACATCAACTTGAAGGTTAGCCGCTCTCACGAATAGTCAGTTCTCTTAACAACGCCCAACACGGGTTCGTTGTTCAGGAACCCTTTCACGTTCTCGGCTGCGTACTTCGTGCCCCGCAGGAAGGAACCGGGAACTACGCCTGAATTGTGCGGCGAACCGAGAACATTCGGAAGCTCCAGAAAGGGGTAATCTGTGGCGAATTTCCCGTGGCGAAAAGGTTCAATCCACCAAGCATCAATCGCGGCCGAAAACTGAGGGTTCCCCTTCAGCTTCTCGTATAGTGCACCCTCGTCGATAATGTCCGCGCGGGCCACGTTGACAAGCATCGAATCATTCTTCAACCATCCCAACTGTTCTCTTCCGATTAGCTTTCGAGTCGAATTGGTTAGCGGAAGCGTGATTATGATGATATCGGCTTGGCGTAGTACATGCTCTAGATCCTTCAGGGTCCCGATGAAGTCGACTGGCTCATCGGTTCGGCCGGTCGTGTTCACCGCCATTATCTTGACTCCGAAGCAGCGCAGGAGGCGTGCGGTTGCTTTCCCTATCCCACCGAAACCCAGGATTGCACACGTGGAACCTCGTAGCATGCGGTTCTCGTTCTCTTGGTCAAAGTTGCCGGCCCTAAGTTTCACGTGCCGGTCAACAAGGTTCTTCCATACAGCCAAGATCATTGCGAGTACATGTTCCGCCATAGGCTCCGCGTAGGCCCCAGCATTACTTGCGATCATAAGGCCTGGCGGGAGCTGGGAGAAGGGTATGCTGTCTACGCCAGCGGAGAGTAATTGCATCATCTTCGCATGAGCGATTAGCCGGAATTCCTCAGGCTGCAGTTCCCGCCTGGGGCTCCATGAAATCAGTATGTCGGCGCTGGCAAGTTCCCTTGCGCGCTCCTTGCCGGTTAAGTCAGATAGGAAGGCAATGCGTGTAACTGCGTCCAAGGCTTTCGTGAGAATTTCCCTTTGCTCGTTCTCAGCCCGGAACGTAACCAAGATGTTAGCCATGTTGCGTTTTCATCCACGCGAGCGTTTCACGTATCGCCTCAGAATAGTTTCGTGTTGGGCATTTTGTGCCGAAGAATTTCATGAATTTCGTTCCATCCAGGATCAATGGTTCTTGGGTCAGGTATTGCATCTCAGCGAATTCCTTCGCCATTTTGTTGAACATTCCATAGAATCGCATGCTCACCCTACTGGTTCCCTTCATCTTTGGCGCTGTACCCGCTTCTTTGAAAACCAAGCTTATCCAATCCTTGGCCAAGATGGGTTCGGGGCCGGGAACGTTGAAATCTTGTCCGTAGGCATCCGCCCGTTCCGAAGCCATAACCATCGCCTTCCCCGCATCCTCAATGAAGATGAACTCATGCAAGACGTCTAAGTCGCCGTACCATTGTGCGGTTCCACCGTCAAGCGCTGCTTTGAAGATGTTCCCTGTTAGGGAGCTTGCCCCACTTGCGTTCGGTCCATAGAAATCGGGAAAACGTACAATGGCTGTGGGAACTTCGTTCCTTCGCGACGATTCCATGAACATATCCTCCAACTGAACGCGGAGTACACCCTTCCTCGAACAGGGATTTCTCGGATGGGCTTCGTTCACGCGGTCCGATTGGGCGTGGCCATAGATGTACACATTTCCTGGGAAGACCATTTTCGCCGACGCCTGCTTTGCAGCCTCAACGATCCGCTTGTGTATTTCTGGGAGCTTACTCCATTCTGGGTAGGGAAGGTTCAGGCAATTGAACACAAGCTTCGCGCCATCAAACGCCTTTTTCAAGGCCTCAGGGTTCTCCGCCGACCCTTCGACTAACTCAACTTTCTCTGGATGTGTGAAAATTCTCTTAGCTTTACCAGGATCCCTAACAAGCGCTCTGACCGGCCGCCCTTGGGATGACAACTGATCGACTACTGCGCTTCCAATCGAACCCGTCGAACCAATCACCAAATTCATGAGCGAACACTCTTCCACTTTCGACTAAAGATTAATGACTATTTTACATTCCCCACCCTGCTAGTACCGACGGAGACTCCTCAGTCTCTCTCCTAGATTAGAATCGCTCTTACGTTGTGAACTTCATTTCTCGTGCTTCTTTCCAAAGTTCGTCCTTGAAGTTCGGGTGGGCTACATCGATTAGAGCTTTCGCCCTTCCCCCTCTTGTCTTGCCTCTGAGCGAGGCAATTCCCCACTCGGTGGCCACGTAATCCGCGTAGAACCTTGAGACAGTCGGCATCGCAGGGGATCTGGGGTTGCGCGCTAGGTTTGGGAAGGAAACTATCCTAGAGGTTTTGTTGTTGGAGGTTGTGGATGGTAGGGCTATGATGGATTTTCCCTCAGGATTCAACATCGCGCCTAGGATGAAGTCCGGTTGGCCTCCCGCGCCTGAGTATTCATCAAACCCTAGCATATCCGAGTAGACGTTGCCGTACAAGTCGACCTGCAACGCCGTGTTTATCGCCGTCATCTTATGACTCTGGGCAATGATTCTGCTGTCGTTCGTGTAATCGAAAGGCCGCATCTCGATTCTGGGATTGTTGTCCAACCACTCGTAGAGTTTCCGTGTTCCCGCGCTGAACGCGCACACAACCTTCCCCCTGTCAACGCTCTTCTCCTTCCCATTCAAGGCGCCTTCTTCAACCAGCTTCATCGCACTCTCAGGCAACATCTCGCTATGCATCCCCAGGTCCTTCTTCTCTTTCAGGAAGGGAGGAATCGATTCCGCCGTCGCCCCGAACCCTATTTGAATCGTCGAACCGTCCTCAACCAGCTCAGCAACATTCTCCCCGATACGGCGCCCCACCTCGGAAACATTTGCTGAGGGCAGCTCGTAGATCGGAGCCGAGGCTTCCACCATGTAATCTATCTTGGAAACGTGCACCTCTGAGTCCCCGCAGGTTCGCGGCATATTCTCGTTCACCTCAGCAATCATAACCCCAGCGGTCTCCAACGCCGCACGCCCATAATCCACCGAAATTCCCAGGCTGCAGTAACCGCGCTCGTCGGGTCGAGACACTGTCGCGATGAATACGTCAGGCTTGTAAAGGCCCGACCTGAAGAGCCAGGGCAGCCTGCTCAGCGGAATCGGGTAGAAATCCGCCCTCCCCTCCTTCATCAGCTCGATAATGGCGCGTACACCGCCAGCAAACGCGGTCGCACACCTCACATGCTCCTCCATCCCAGGCTCCAAGTAACGTTCAACAAACCGGCCCATCGGCCTGCAATGAAAGAACCTAACCGCACGCAGCTCCCGAGCCCGTTCCAAGATAAGGCTGGGCAGAAGCCTCGGTTCAGAGCAAAGGTTGCTCAGAACAACCCTATCGCCAGACTTGACCACCCTAGCCGCTTCTTCAGCGGAAATGAGCTTCACGCCTAGCCAACCTCAGCTATTCGAAGTATTTTCTGAGCTTGCTGCAAGTTTCTTCCGGCGCCTCATAGGCCTCTTGGCCACCGAGCAGGTACTGGAGCGCCCAAACGTCGCTCACAAACTTAGGCTTGTACCCATAGCGGGAGACAACTCGAAGCCCAACGTCGAAGTAATCGAGGGCTTCACCAAACGGCCCCGAATACAGCGCCATGTTGAAGCTTCTCACGCCGGTGTCGTGGTAGTACCTCAGAACTTTAGCGAGGCCCTCGGCGAGGCCTTGAAGGTCTTCGTCGGAAATCGAGCTTAAGTTTGGAACGCGGGGCACGATGGCCTGGGCCTCATTCAAACCGAAAGGCGCAAACGGCGTCAACCAACACACCCCACCCATCGTCCCAAGGTACCTTTCCCGGAGGCGCCTTTCCTCCTCAACCAGCTCGGCCCAATACGAGGAACCATGTTTCAGGAAGTATTCTAGACTCGCGTCCAGAAGCTGCTCGGTCCCGGGAAGGGGCAGGTCGCTCGCGAGAGCCTGCACATGTGGATGGGCGACAGTTGAGCCAGCAGGTGGGTAGAAGTTCACAGCAATCGCATTGTACTTCACCGCGGGCTGATAGGCGTACAGTCGGCGAAAATACTCAATGCACGCCTTGAATGCATCAACGAACATGGAGGGCTGCATTTGATTTAACGGGACACGGTGTGAACGTGTTGGGACGACGACCGCGTTGAAGTCCTCGTGGGCGAAGAGGCTTGGGAAGCAGATCGCATCACCCACCCGTATCCGGCCTTCGGGTGAGATTTCAGGAATGAATTTTGGCGCCTTCTGTTCCACAGATGCGGGGCAGAAGGGGCAGTCCTGTTGCGTTGAATCCGCCAAGCCGTCAATGGCGCTCTCATCCGACTCTATGAACCGCTTAACATAGTCCAACCGTCCTCGGAGCACAATCACGCGTCGGCCGGTAAGCGGGTCCCCCCTGTGCTCGATGGTTTGGCTGACCCGTTCAAAGTTCTGGAGGGGGCTGAGAAGTTGTGCTTCTCTGCTAACCGACTCGAAATGAATCGGCATGGGAAATCGTGTGGGGTTACGGGTTTGGTGGTAAATTCTGGGCTCGCTGGATTGCAATTCTGGGTGCCAAGAATTCCCCTTTAATCGGCCCGTCTTCAACCTCAGAATGATTCCTAATGGAGTTCGTTGAAGTTCTAACCCAGAGGCGTTCAGTGCGCACCTACAAGCCTCAACCCGTTGAGGAAAGCAAACTGCAGCACATCTTCCAAGTCGTCAACATGGCGCCTTCAGCCGGGAACCTGCAAGCGTACAAAGTCTTTGTGGTTCGTGATCAGGCTAAGAGGGATGCTCTTGCGAAGGCGGCGCATGATCAAGGGTTCATCGCGCAGGCTCCCGTCTGCTTGGTCTTCTGCGCTGACCCCGAACGTTCGGCTGCGAAATACGGGAAGAGGGGTAAGGAGCTCTACAGCATTCAGGATGCGACGATCGCTGGAGCCTTCGCTGTGCTTGCGGCGGTCGACGTTGGCTTGGCAACCGTCTGGGTCGGAGACTTTGACGAAGGGAAAGTGCAGCAGGTTCTAGGCGTCAAGTCTGTTCGTCCCGTGGCAATGTTCTCGTTAGGCTATGCGGCCGAGCAACCTGAACCTTCACCTAGAAGGGCACTAGAGGAAATCTTTCAAGGCGACTTCCCACAAACCGACTAACGCCCTCAGCCTTAGCTGACGCAACCCTCCTCATACCGTCGGTTTCCAATCATAATTAGTACGATCCGCCATAGAGACGCCCCCAGATGAGACCTCATGGCCAGCAAGGACGATTTGGCGAAGGTTAGGTCCCAGAAGTTCATTCATCTTACGACGAAGGGGCGGAAGACGGGGCGGCCGCACACGGTAGAGTTGTGGTTTGCGCTTGGGGAGGGTAAGGTGTACCTTAGCCACGAGGGGAGCGAGACGGACTGGATGAAGAACCTCAAGCAGAACAGCGCAGTCTCATTCGAAATAGGTGGAAAGAACTTCACGGGAAAAGCCTACTACATTGAGGAAGCCACGGACGAGGCTTGGCGGTGCAAGGTTGCGCTCTACGAGAAGTACTATGGAAAGGCTGCGAAGGAGGTTATCGAAGACTGGTTCTCCCTATCCAAGCTCATAGCAATCGAACTTGCGTAACTTGAACGATTCGTTCACAACCCCCTAATATTGAAACTGGCCGGTTGATGGGCCGGGGTCGAGTTTCCGCGAAAACCTATCTGGCCAGCAGCCTCTTTCTGTTCAGCCTCCTACTAATTCCAAGTGCCTCTGCGTTCTCGGGGGTAGGTCAGGCTCAGGTTCCGCCCGAATACCAGGAACTCTATTCTACCCTCAAATCGAGTTTGGACAGTTTCAACACCACCTTAGCCGCAATGGGGCCTGGGACGGGTTCGCCGATTTTCGGTGCAGAGTTGCTACCCGCAAACGCGAATCGGGGAGACGCGTTGCTTTCGCCGAACACGATGCAGGCTGTAACCCTGTATCTGGATCGGTTGAAGGAGTTGAGCGTTGGCGGCGTCACCTTCCCAGTAGGCTAACCACTATACACACCCAACTTTCCGAACTACCAAGCTTACGTGCAATTCTACAAACAAGTCGTGCAGGAAGTTAGGAAAAGGGGTATGGTGGTTGAGATTGAGTCGTCCGTGCTATTCGCAAATACCCCCTTCTCTCCGATAGCGTTCGATTACTCGAAGCTAACGTTCCAGGATTTCGAGTTGCAGAGGAAGCAGATGATTGTGGCACTCATTCAGGACCTGCAACCTGACTACTTGGATTTGGGCGCCGAGCCGGACACGCAATACAGGCTGACGGGTTTCACCGAATTCAACTCTCCCGACTCGTACACGGCGTACGTGAACTACATTCTCAATGGCCTGAACAGGGGGAGCACGAAAGTGGGGGCGGGAAGTGGAACATGGGTTAACGATGGGTATGTGCAGAGCCTTGCGGCCAATACCAGCCTAGACTTCATAGCCTTACACGTCTATCCAGTCGTTGGCCCGACCCTACAACGTATCCTCGCATTCTCCGACATCGCGAAGCAACATGGGAAGCGGGTCATCATGGATGAGGCTTGGTTGTACAAGGCTGGAACGCTGGTGAGCCAAAGCTTGGCTACAAATATCGACGTGTTCCGGAACGACGTGTTCAGCTTCTGGGCGCCTCTGGATCAGGAGTTCCTAGCGGCAATTGTTAACTCTGCGAAGGTTGAGGGAATCGATTACGTTTCACCCTTCTGGACATTGCAATTCTTTGGGTACGTCGATTACGGTTCGGACACTGCGGCCTTATCCTACCAAGACCTTGAAGCATCGCTCGTTAAGGTTGCGTCCCAGAGCATGCTAACCGACCAATTCACCTCCACGGGGCTACTCTACGCTCAGATTACGGGAATCCGCCCTGCTGCCTCTACAACTGTAACGACAACGCAGCCGACCGAGAACACTGTATCCTCACCCGGCCCTCATTCGGGTGTTGGGCTCATACTAATTGCTGGATTAGTGGCCGCTGTTGCGGTTGTATCCGCCGTCGTGCTGTCGCGGCGGCGATAACACTCCGAATATGAGTGTTAGAGATTTAGCAATGTAACTATCTGGGCTGCTATCCTTGCCGCTTCAATTTCCAATTCCCGAAGCTTAAGTTTGCTCAGCTTCTCGTATGAAACGCGGAGAACCGACCGCATCAAGTCTCCGTCCGTAACTATGCCAACCAATTTGTTTCCTTCAACCACGGGAAGTTGACGAATCTTGTTCTCAAGCATCAGGTCCACGGCGTCCTGAACAAGCATATCAGGTCCCCCTGTGATCAAAGGCTTTGACATCACTTGTGTTACTGCTCCCTGAATCATTTGAGTTCCTTTCAGGATTTGCCGAATAACGTCGCGTTCGGTTATGATTCCAATAGGGTTCTCGCCTTCAACGACAACGACGCTGCCGACGTTGTTCTTCTCCATGATTACCATCGCGGCACTGAGCTTTTCGTCGGGCTTGACTGTTCGGACGGGTTTACTCATTACCTGGCCAATCTTATCTTCAGCCATTGATCGTCAATCCACAGAATACTCAATCCGCTAACTGCAAGGTCAACTATTAAGATTCACACGACAGCTGCTCTAGCTAGTTATCGAAAGGTTTTATGTCCGTGCAAATCATGATTGTCAGATTTCCCGTTGACCGTTGATCTTTCGGTCAGTATTGGCGAGAGCTTGGACGGGTTAGAGCGACCGGTAATACTCGCGCTAATCGACCCAATCAAGTATCAGGACGCGGTTCTTCAGCTCCTACGCTACTTCACAGCTAAGGTTTCCCGGGGGGTCTACGTCAGCCTAAACAAACCGTTCGCCGTTCTGACCAAGTCGTTCGAGAAGGCTGGAATCCCATCCAGCTCATTATTCTTTGTAGACGGGATTACGAACGTCCCATCAATTCAGGAAGAGAACGATCACGCTTGTTTGGGGTCGGGTGTAGACCTAAGTAACCTCTGCATTGGCATCTCCAAGGCCATTAACGGGATTACTGGAGAGAAGTTCCTAGTCTTGGACAGCCTCTCAACCCTTCTCATATACAATGACCCAAAATCCGTCGCCAAATTTGCTCACCTATTGACGGAGAAGATGCGCAGGTGGAACACTTCAGGCTCACTTCTCACCGTTGAGATGAATGCGGAACGGGACGTAGTATCACAACTCGCACCCTTCTGCGACAAAGTTGTGAAAATATAATGGCGGAAAAAACGGAATCAATTCAGCTCGCCGTGTTGGATTCTGTTATTTACGGAGCAGCAAGAGCCTTCGACTATCTTGGGCACGAACGCGGCCAAGAGATGCTCGACAGAATCGGGACTGGAATCATTGACTACGGAGTGAAACTGAATTACCTACAGCTCTCACAAGACCCATACCAATCCATTTCCGAACTTATCCGCTTCTTCAAGGACACTGGCTACGTGAGCGGAGTCGAGTTCTCACCTGACGGAGAGGCTTTCCTCGTTAAGATGCACGGTTGGAGATTCATAGGCCTAATGAAGAAACTCCGGAACCAGAATTGCTTCCTTTTAACCTGCCCCCTATGCCTCGCACGGGGAGCAATCGAGAGAGAAGAACACCGTGGATCACAAGTTCTGTCCGAAGGATTGTCCCCAGATGGAACATACAGCCTCAGATTCAGGAATGTACCGCCTGCCGACTCAGTTCTCACTGCACCGGAGCACGCAGACCTTAGCACAGTCCCACCAACAGGCTACTCGAATACCAAAGTGGGGTTACCTGCGTTCGAGACTGTTGAGTATGGATTAGCGTGTGGCTTCGAATACCTAGGAGCACAAGCCCAACTCCTCCTCGATAACATCGGCCACGGAATCATCGAATTTCTACGAGACGAATTCCACACGAAACTTCCCGAAGGACACAAAGAATCCCTAAACAAACTAGCGGAATTCTATGTAAACCAAGGGTTGTCGGACAAGATCAATATCGACCTGTCACGTTCAGAAGCCAGATTCCGGTTCAAGAATTATCGTTACAGCCCCGTCCTCAAACTACTCCTTGAAGAAGGCCACCCCCTAACCTCATGCCCATTCGTACTTGCCGCGAGAGGAATGTTCAGGGACAGTGGGTTTGTAGCTTCAGATATGAAATGGGCTTTGGGAAACGGCCGAGATGCGACTCTCGCCATGAAGTTACGTAAGATTTCAGATCAAGTGTTTGATGAAGAAAAAGTCGCGAGCCTAATGGAATCCGTCTAGCCCGTCCAAGAGCCAGCCCGCAAATACCCGTCGGACCCTAGCCTTTGCGCTCAAACGCGATTTCCTGAAGGTCTTCTTTGAACTCAGCTGCTCTTTTCGCCAAGGCTTTCTGAACAGTGTGTTCTTCGATAGAAAATATTCGTCCGCATTTCTTGCAGGAGACTTTTCCAACGTCAATGAGGTAAGACCTCTTGAAGCCTAGCCATTGCAACCTTGCTCATGAGAATTCCATCGTGAGAGAACTTTTCGTGCAATGGTGAGGGTTTGAACTAGACATAGGTTGATTCATCCTGATTGAGTCGTCATGCTTTGGTTTTTTGAAGGTAGCGAGTCGGTGGACCCAGCTATGTTCCATTCCACTGGAAATCACACCTGATGTTTGGGGCTCAACCACAATCCCCATATCTCTGCAACGACAATCATAGTCTGCTGCTCAACCGAGACAGGGGTAGATTCGTCGGTCGGCTTCCGTCCCAGGGTTTGCCTTGGGTCGTTATGTGGATCGATGAGCGCTCGGGCGTAGCGCTACGACGCTAGCGGGAAACCGCAGAAACTCCGTGATGCCCGAGTGAGGGAAAACCAAGGCGTTGGATGAGGGAAAGGTCGAAAGTCCCTCGCGAAGGGAAAGCCACATCTGCCTCGAAAGTTGGGCAGCAATTACCTTCTCAACTTATCCCACGTACTCAGTGACTCAGAATAAGTTTCAGGGTCCACCTCTCTCAGTGTCCCGCTGTCCACATCAATGAAGAAGAGCGAGTGAAGTCTACCGGTAGCTATCGCCTTCAGGACTATGGGTGGATTATCGTAGTAGCGATCGCACAGCGTCTTCATTTCCAACAGCTCCGCTTGCTCTCTCACTCGCGGCGGTTTCAGGAAGAGTGAAGGAATTGGCAGGACTTGGTAGAGGGGTGAAGCTAAGCTGAATTTGTCCGCGAATCTACTGTACCGAGCTATCTTGCTGGCAATTCTAGCTGAGCAAAAGGCTGTGGGATCCAATGCGTGCTCTGGGGGGACGAAACCCGTCTCGATTTCAATTATGGCCCTTCCGCCGCCCTTGGTTCCCAGCAGGTCGCAGACAAGCGCTTCTTCTAAGCCGTGCTCAACATCGACCTCATAGCCCCTCAAAATCAAATCCTTAGCACAGATAACCTCCATAGCCGAATGATTGATCTTCACTAGATTCCGGTCGTGCATCTCCACAAGCTTCGCTTTGACAGCGTCCAACTTCTTGAAAGCCGAGTCTTTCTCGTCGGGGAGGAGCCTTGAGAGAAGATTCCCGAGGTCGATTTCGAACTTCTCGTCGCCCATTTGAACACGGAAACAAGGCTACTTTGAGGCCACATAATTCGCTTCCGCACAGTGTGAGAGCAAGGAAAGTCAATGCAGACCTCCGACTCAATCTTCAATAGAACCATGCGTGTTTTCGAGTCGGAACCAAGCGTGAATCATCATTGCCCTCCTCGATTATCGAAGTACGCAAGCTTGTCAAGTACTACGGGAAAAGCGAAATCCCGGCACTAGACGGCCTAGACTTGACAGTGAACGAGGGCAGAATATTCACTCTTCTTGGGAGAAACGGGGCCGGAAAGACAACTTTCCTCCGCATAGCCACGACCCAATTGTTGCCTACCTCCGGCTCAGTCAGCGTCCTCGGCCTAGATGTGCTGAAGGATGCTAAGGCGATAAGAAAACGGATTGCGATCGCACCCCAGGAAGGTCGGCCGCTTTGGACCCTCACCGCGAAGGACCACATCGTCCTCGCGCTCATGATGAGAGGGGTAAGCCATTCCGAAGCGGCACACAAGGCGAAGCGAATTATTGAGACACTTGAACTGACGGAGGTCGAGAAGACTCGTTCCGAGGACCTGTCGGGTGGAATGAAGCAGCGGGTTCTAATCGCAATGGCTATCGCCTGTGACGCGGAACTCATCTTTCTTGACGAGCCAACAATAGGCTTGGATCCACTGAGCCGGAGGAAAGTCTGGGATGAGTTGATCAGGCTCAAGAGGGATGAAGGCCGCACGATCGTTCTCACCACACACTACATGGACGAAGCTGAATCACTGTCAGACGAGCTTGCGATCATCGATAGGGGAAGAGTTCTGGCGAGCGGCAGCCCCTCGGACGTCAGGGAGAAGCATCTTGATGCGAGAATTAGAGTCGACGTCAGCAATGGCTTCACTGCCGAAGAACTCCAAGCTTATGGGAAGGTTGTCCGCGCGGGAAACCTTCTCCGAATCATCACGGACGAAACGAAAGCTCAGGAAATTAGTAAGGAAGCGCTAAACCGGAGAGTTGCGATCTCGATCAGCCCCGTGTCCCTTGACGACGTCTTCGTCGAGCTTGTTGGCTCAGAGATAGATCGTGACCTTCCCGCCAACAACAAAGTTGAACCAGCAAAGGGAACTTCGATTTATGAAAAATGACTCGTTAATTGATTCATTGCGAAGGAACTTGAGGGCTGCGGGTGCTTTGGCGTACTATATTGGAGTCTTGCCGATGCTCAGGATACCCACGCTTCTGCCCTTCGTCTTCGCAACACCATTCACCATTCTCTTCATACTCTTCGTAGCGGGACAACGGACCGCGTTCGCATATGGGCTCGCTGGCGCAATCACAATGACCGCAACCCAGCAAGGGCTATTCTTGGGCGCCGACCTCACAGGCTTGAAGATAGATCACAAGTTCCAATCTATGGTCGTTGCTTCGCCGGTTTCGCCGTTCACCTACATGTTCTCAGTCGCACTATCCGAACTGGCGTTCGCCGCCCCCGCAGTGTTCGTGATAACAGCCATCGTCGCCTACACGACGGTCGGGTTTGGCCTACTGGCACTGCTTGAAATGATCCTGGTCATAATCCTGACGTGGGTAATGTCGAGCTCGATAGGCTTCTTCCTATCCACCTACGTGCTAAACACCAGATCAGCCTTCATCACTGTCTCATTCATCTCGATCGTCCTCTCAATCCTACCCCCTGTCTTCTACCCAGTCACCACGCTACCAGCGGCCTTGAGGCCAGTTGCCGAACTCATTCCCACGACTCACGCGGCAAACCTAATTCGAAGCGTCATGGGCATCTCGCCCAGTGGCTCTCAAATCCTCGTGAGCTGGCTCGCACTTCCAGCGTTCACTCTCGCATTTCTATTACTCGCCCTATTGAAAGCAAAATGGCGCGAGTCGTAGACTACCCAACGGTTCAAAGTGTCCTTGACAATAGTGACGCGGGCAGCTAGACGGATTTAGAACAGTTAAATGCATGTCATATGTTATAGTCGGGGGACAGAAAATGGTTCACATAAGAGACGAAGGCGTCTTCGACGCCCCAGTCGAAAAAATCTGGAGATACATCAACGACGACGAACACTCCCACAGCTTAGTCAAAGTAACCGGCATGCGCGACCAAACCGAAAAGGGAGTGACTCTCGACCTCGAGGTCAAGCGCCCCGACGGAACAACGTACACGGAGGCATGGAAGATCACCATGAACCCGCCTACATCAATGTATACCGAAGTGCTCGCTGGTCCAATGAAAGGAACGAAGCATACGCACACCTACACCGCAATGGGTCAGAAGACAAAGGTTGTAGTTGAAGGCGAATTCATTGCGCAAGGCTTGGATGATGCTTCAACTAAGAAATCAGTCTTGGCTATGCTCGACATGGTCTTCAACGAAGACAACGCCAACCTTCAGAAATTCAAGTAAACACGTCTCCGAATCCAACTTGATGGGCCGGACCATTCCGGCTTATCCCCTCTATTTTTCAATATGAGCCAGTGTCGGACGTTCGAAGCGGTCCGTTACTCAACAAACGACGGTTCGAGTTATGTTGATTCAACTTTGCCTTATGGCCTCTTGCTTGGAGCGGTTTTGCTCGTCTAGGCCGCCGGAGGACTGCGGCTTTGAGAACCATGAATAGTTGCGCGAATTGTTTACTTAGCGAGCTTTCTTCCTAATCCGAGTAGGCGTTTCCCGATTTTGCGCCGCGCGTGCTTCGCATGTTTACGCATTATTCGCTTGGCTTTTCTTCCGGGACTGGTTTTCCGTCTTCTGACTCTGCGTTTCCTGCGACTACGTCTTCTTCTCCGTCTTGCCATGAGCAAACAGTGCTTAAATTGAGAAAATAAGACTTCGGATTTGGTCCGCTGATGGAGTACTTGCGAGTTTTGTACTGGTTCGGTGCGCTTTTCGGTTTGTATCCCGTTAGGAAAGGTTAGGTTAGTTTCGCGCCGCAGTTTTGGCAGAACGTGGCGCCTGCAGATGCGATGCTGTTGCACTTTGGACATTTCTTTCCAGGTGCAGGGGCAGGCTGTGTTTCGGAACCGGTTATGTTTGTGCCACAGTTGGGGCAGAACTTTGATGTTGACGGGATATGTGCCTGGCAGTTCGGGCAGACAACCAGCGCCACCGCAGGGGCCGTCCCGCCGGCGGTTTGGAATAATGGCGGCACGAGAACCATGCCGGCGCCGAAGGCCGCACCCCCCTCTGTAGATTCACCTAGAGACGCGGCAGCGTCCTTCACAGTCTCCATTCTAATCACTTCGTCAGGTGAGACGCGGCCTGTTTTCAACCAGAACAACCTGTCCCGGAATTCGGGCGTTGTGTCGATTCCTTCGAATTTGAGGTCGATCATCTGGACCCCGATTCGTTTGAAGTAGTCAACAAGGTTGGCTTTGACGTCATTCGACGTCTCGTCAAGCTTTGTGAATACTGTCTGGAGGTCGTACTTGGAGAGGGTGTCTATCATTTTTTCGTTAACGAACCCTCGTAGGAAATTGTTAACATCCGCAGTCGTGTACGCGTTCTGCCCGCCCACAACCTCATTCACGAATAATGAAGCATCTTCGACCCTAAACCAGAAGGAACCGAAGGTCATGAGCGGTGCGAGTTCGGTTGTCTGGGCCCTATTCCCGAATTTCCCGGCGAACTGCTTGTTGGAAACGAAGATTACGTTCGCCTTGAAGGGTGTCTGCTGAAACCCAGCGATTTTTTGCAGAACCTTTGTGATCAAGGGAAGGTTCAGTGTTGTTAACGTATGCCTACCCGGGCCTAGGGTATCGTAGCTTTTGCCGTCGCGGAAGAAGACAGCGTACTCGTACTCGTGAACGATT
This sequence comes from Candidatus Bathyarchaeota archaeon, assembly GCA_963726255.1. Taxonomy (GTDB): domain Archaea; phylum Thermoproteota; class Bathyarchaeia; order 40CM-2-53-6; family 40CM-2-53-6; genus FEN-987. The sequence continues at coordinate 2,296,592 of CAVSBL010000002.1, read as the reverse complement.
AGTTGCGCTCCCCAAACTATGTTCTCGTCAGGGTAACGGTACACTAGGTCGTCGGGCCCCGCGTTGACCCACTCGATAACTTGCGGCATTAGACGGCCACTCCTTCAATCACTTGCTTGCGTTTGTCAAACGTTGCTTCAAGTTGTGAAATCGAAGCGTCAAGAGCATTCTCCGTGTTCCGTGTATCTTCGAGTTTCCCCTGGCTAAGTTGCGTTTTGAAACTAGAAATTGAATCAGCCAACTTCCGTGCAGTATCCATCATTTGCGTGTCGCAAGCCACCATCTGATCCAGCTGAGGGACTTCGATGCGCACCGAGTCAAAGAACCCGCTGTACCCGTATGAGGCACGGTTTACCTTCTCAGCAACTCGGTCCAACTTTGCGATGAGCTGGTTAGTTGGCTCCATTAATTCTGGGGTGCCAGCGTTGTTGAGGAGCTGGAAGCAGACCATGAGGTCGTCTCGGGCGCCCTTGAGGGCACGGTAAACGTAGTCCCTCAGGATCCTGTCGGCTTCCCTTCGTTCCTCCCTAACCTTGTACCCGCGGAAGCCGGGGAGCTGAAGCATTATGCGTTCTAGGGGCCTGTCGCTTTCCTGAACTCGTTCGAGGGGTGTCTTTGCGGCCATGGAAGTTCTCTACAATCCACAGAGCTGCTTTTGCTCTTAAGGATTAATCGTGCCTGAATTGGCTTACATTAGTTTGAAGTCGGAACTTGGCATGTCACCTTTGATAACTTCCGATGAGGAGCCATCTAACAGGACTTGGTATCGGGAGTTCTTGTAGACGTAGGTTACAAACCAAACGGGGGCGTGGAGGTAGAGATTGCTGGTGACGTTGAACGTGGTCTTAATGTCCTCCACTCTGTCGATTTTCTCCTTGGCAAGGTACTCATGGAGGTGCACGATTTCGTCCCGAGCTTGCCTGGCGGCCTCGTCGGCATCCATCTCGCTGTTCAAGACCTTAGCGCCGCTTTCTATTCTGGCGGCGTCGAAGGGGATTTTCCCGGCGAGCGAGAGGTGGTATGAGCGGGTGGGAAAGTCGGTCTGCCTCCTAGCCAGCACCAGCCAGTCGTACTCGTCTGAGATGTCTCCTTCTTGCTGCACGGGTGGAGCGATGCGCTCTATGATTCCCTTGTAATGTGTTTGGGCTTCGGCGCTGACTACCCAGATGGGTAGGTAGGTCAGGTTCTGTTCGGCCAGGGTTGATTTCTTCTGAAGGTCCTTTGACGCGATGAAGCTGCTGGCCATCCAGCTTTGAACCAGCTTGAAAACCTGTGGCCCCTGGATGGAGTTGAGGATGAGCGAATGCTCGAACTCGAACGCTTTACCGGTTTCAATGAAGCTTGTGAACCCGCAATACCTGCATGTTACGAGAATCTCGCCAGGCTGTACCTGTAGGGGTGCCGCGCAGTGCGAGCAAGCTATTTCCTTCGTGACCGCGACCAAGTCTAATCTACTGCGGGATTACGGTAGCTAATCTTTAATGTCTCTATTCCTTCTCGCATGCGAACTCGAAGTTTGAGTCGTGGTAATCGTTGGCGAACCTTGGGCAGCTGAAAGGCACCATGTACTTCACGGTAATCATTACGCTCTTCATTTTCATCGGTTTCATAGCTGTCGTCTCCCTCTTCATCAGCGCTGCTGTCGGCGTCGACTTTTCCCCTGCTGGCATATTGTTCGGGGGACTTGTTCTGGCGGTGATTTTCATGCTGATTGAATTCGCTATTAGCCCGTATATTGTTCGGTTAACGACCCGGCTGCGTTACCTGAAGCCGGGCGAGAATGCTTGGCTAGAACAGACCGTCAGTAAGCTGGCCCAAGAGGCGGGCGTGAAGCAGCCACGTCTAGCTATTGTTCCCGACCAGACGCCTAACGCTTTCGTCTTCGGCAACTCCTCATCGAACATGACCCTGGCCGTCAACCAAGGCCTGTTAACGCAGCTGAGCGAAGATGAGATTCACGGAGTCATTGCACACGAGCTTGGTCATGTTCGACACAAGGACTCGATCGTGATGACATTCATGTCCGCGATTCCACTAATCGCATACGTGATAGTTCGGTCGGCGTTTGGCTTCCAGGTCTATGGAGGCGGCGGAAGGAGGGGGGAACGGGAGAGTGGAGTTGGATACATTGTTTTGGCTGGCATAGTTGCCTTAGTCGTCTATTTCATATCCCAACTCCTAGTCCTGCGCTTGAGCAGGCTTAGGGAAAGCTTCGCGGATGTTTTCTCAGCATACCTTACGCAATCGCCTAGAAGCCTCGAAAGCGCCCTCACTAGAATAACGTACGGCCTTTCTCTTGCCCCGCAGGACACCCACGGCGCCCGGGCCCTATTCATCGCGGACCCTGCACTAGCGAAGCAGGAGGTCGCTGAGATTCTGGAACAGAAGAGTCGGTACGATCTCGATCACAACGGTGTACTGGATGAGCATGAGCTTGAATTAGCGATGGAACAGGAGGCGAAGTCCCACTGGCGGTCCATCAACGAAGCTTTCGCCACGCACCCACCCACATACAAGCGAATACTCCTGCTCAGGCAGATAGAGCAGGAAATTCAAAGCAAGGGAACACAGGCCTCCAACATTTACTCTCGAATCTAGGTCCCCTACACCCGCAAAGCGGCTGTGATTAACGGCCACCCACTAGAAGGTAAGACTTTCACCAGAAGCAGATTATTCGAAAAAGAAAACTGAGGAGAGGGCGGGATTAACAGTCCCGCAGACTATAGCCCTCTTATGCTACGTATTCGGTTTGACCGGTTTCAGATTTAACGTGACCACTTTCTGCAAGCTTCATCTTGACTTTGCGTTTCTTCGCCATCTTGACTCACCTCCAGCCTTCAACACCGACACCTTACCCGTCAACGTATTTAACGGGGCTTGGAGAAAAAAGCGCAAATGGGGAATGTTCCACATTTCTACCAAGCAGAAATCATGTGGCAGCGTGTTGCCTCGTCTAGCTGCTTCTTGGGTTGTTCCAGAACCACTGCATCTTAGGCGGCTCGATGTTTTCCTGCCACATTAACGCGGTTAGTTCACCCATATGGTATAGTTGCTCGGTGAAGGATTGGAGAAGATATTCCTCAATCACGAGTTCGAACTCGTTTCCGGAGGAGAGAGTGAACCTCACCTTCCGCCTCAAACCGTCCTCATCTATGCCCGCCAACCAGGCTCGAGTCTTCTTCTCAACTTCCTCTAGATGCGCCAGCACCATTCCAATGCTCGTGTACTCAACCCACTTCCGGCGCACGTAATCACCACCCCGGCCGGGTATGACCCAGTTGACGATCCAATCCTCATTATCCACCATATGCAGGAGTATGTTCTTCATGCTGTAGAAACTCGCCTCCCTATTCCTCTCCAACGTCTCCCACGGCAATTCTGCAAGCCTATCCGCAAACCTACGCCGAACGCGGGATGCATAATCGTAGAGCTCAAAAATCGCAAACATCGTAGCTTCATGCGTAACTGGAGACCGTTACAATTTATCTCTGTCTTAAGGTTGGAGCTTGCACACGACTGACAATGCTGGCAAAGAACGAAGCTACTGTTGAGCGAGTGAGGGAAGCCCATCAGAACGCCATGGGCATGATGCGAAAGTCTGGGTTTGATGTTGGCAATATCGTGGAGGTTGCCGTTGACCCGCAACTTCCATTCATGGGGTATACGGTTCCCCAAGGTGACGGCTTCAGGATAGTCGTGTCCGGAATGGCCGTCGAGTCAGGAATGCTTGAAGGGCTCCTGGTGCACGAAATGTCCCACGTATACCGAATGCAGACTAATCACCCCTCGCACAACCACCGCATCATAGAAGAAGTGGTCAACGGCCTGGCGAAGCAACGCCTCTCAAAGGAATACCAGCGGAGAATAATCGGCGAACTTGTAAACAACATTCAAGACCTGTATGCCGACGACATCGCGATGAAGGTCTTCCGGGATGGCCGCTTCCTTCCGAACGGCCAGTTGAGCACTTTCCTACAGAGTTGGGTCAAAGATGAACCAGTGAAATACACTGACCCAAAGAAGGATAGATGGGTTAACGCGGCCATGATGGCAAACAATGCGCGAGCACTCGCTCAAATGAAGAGGCATAGAATATCGGACGTTGGCGGCAGAGCCCAAGCATCGAACGAGAGGCTCCTACCTCAATTGCCTGTGACGGCCTCTAGCCAGTTCCCATATTTCATGAATCTGATGACGAACTTGAACGAAGACATCACTGAGGATGGTTACCGTAGGCTTCTCAAGGAGTACTTGGGCAAGTTCCTGGAATTGACAGAAAGGAACTAGGCTACCGTACCACGCCGCTCTTTTGCCAAGAGAATGGCTGAGATCAAGAGAAATGTGTACGCTGCCCCAACCAGCCACGATGTCCCGTATCCGAATGATATGACTAGGAGGGAGAACGCGACGGGGGACCAGAAGCCTGCAAACATTTGGATAGTGTTAACCCAACTCACCGCAAGCGTCTCATATTCCGCCGACGCTGCGCGAACCTTCCTGGCAGCCAAGTAGCTGATCGTGAAGGCGCCGCTGCTCGAACCTGCAATTAGCGATGCGCCGATTGCGGAGTAGATGTTTCCTATCGAGGCTATTGCAACAGCAATTGCTAACACCGTCCCAAGCAGGAACAGAAGAAGACGGGTTCTTTTCGTCTTGTCGTATAGGATGCCGAAGAGTGGAGATGCGAGGATAGCGCAGAGCGGGCTTAGGCTCCCAATTATTCCTGCGGAGGCGGGCGCTAGCCTCAGGGATTGTTCGAGGTAGTAAATCATGAAGGTGTTGATGAGAATTTGGCCGCTACCTATCCCGAATAGTTCGAACGAGAGCAAGAATAAGGATCGGTTTGAAAGAACCTTTCTCAAGTCCGTCATTTTGACAATGAATCCTTTACGCAAACCGTCCTTAGGCAGGTAGGCTAGGAGAAGTAAGCCTCCCAGAATTCCCAGTCCTCCGCTAGCAGCTAGGCTCAGCCGCCAGCCGGTTAGGTCAGCGAGAACTGACCATCCAAAGAGGCCAACGGCGCCGCCAACATAGAAAGCTCCGTTGAAGGTTCCAACACCAAGCCCCTGCGATTCCCTTCGGAATGCTTTCGCGATTAGCGTGACCCCTGGCCCAAAGAATAGGGCCATCCCGACCCCGACGAAGAATCTCAAGAGTACGAGTTGGTAGAACTGAAAGGTGAACGCCGTCAACAACACTGCGAGTGAAGATAACAACATTCCATAAATCGCAGTTCTTCTAGGGCCGAGCTTCGCCGCAATTATTCCGCCCGGAATCTGAAACAGTCCCAAGCCAATGTAGAAGCTTGCAGTCAATATGCCCAGGCCCGACACGTTCAGGCCGTAGTCAAAGGCTATGAACGCGAAAACCGCGGCAACGTTATACCAATTGATCGCATAGGCTGCCCTGGAAAGGACCAGTGAAATGACCGCGCGGCGGTCAAGTACGCGCCTCAATCCGCTTACCCGGGAACTAGTTCGGCGCCGCTGTGAGATTCCGACCAATAAAGAACTATGCTGGTTGCGCTTCACATGGGAAAACAATGGGCCATTCGATAATCACATTAATCTGAGAAATTGTTCGAGTTCAATAGGTGGCCGACCTGGTCAGGATAGACTACACAGCATTTGCGTACGCGATTGTTGGCATCGTGCTATACGCCATTGCGATTGTCACCACCTTCGGGCCGACTCATAGTTCTTCAGTGATAATATAGGAAGAAAAAATCGGAAAGGGGATTTTGCCAACGGATTGCAGCTTAGTAGTCTACTTCGTATTCCTGCCAGGTTAGGGACGGGTAGTATCCGTACCATGGGTTGTAGGAGTAGACGTAGCTGGGCATCCAAACTCTTTGCCGCATACATCGACACCTCCTTTCCCATTTTTCACGTGAGAGGTTAATGCGAGCCCCCGCTGCTTAACTGTGGGTACCACCACTCCACTTTCTCAACGCCCTTTCCACCTAGTGGAAATTCGACGGGTGCGGCACGCATAACGAGCCGTTTATCTTCCACCTACAAGGAATGTGGCCCTGTGATACAAGACATCGGGAATTGAATTGGGGTCGGGGATATTGCCCAACGTTAATGCAAACGTGAAATCCCCACATCAAACGATCAATTCTCTCGTGTGTCCTGGGCTCCGCCTTTTGATTAATGCAACACGCAACGATAGATTCGCACCAAGACAGGCGGTAATTTCCAGATGAAATGGTTGTGCGGGTCATGCGGATGGTCGGCGAAGACGAATCGGCAGAAATGCCCGAGGTGCGGGAGCTCAGTCTGGAAACCTGCTCCAAAGAAGGATTCGACTGAGCTTTCAGGCCCAATGAAACAAATTGCTCCCAGAGGTCTTCTTCTGGCTAACCCAGGAAAACAGGCACCGATTGAGGAACCCGATGCGATCGAGTGTGGAAAATGCCATGCGGTAATCTATAGGACTGACAAAGGGTTTGATGTGAAGGCATTAGAAGAAGCACGCAACATACACTACTCCGTCTCCCCAGCATGTAAGATGAAGAAGTGAAGGGAGACCACGTGTCTCATTCCGCAAGATCATTATGGCTTAATTGGCCTGGCTTAGGCGAGGCCATCTTGGGGTTATTGCTTATCGCCTTGCCGCTTCAAACATACTCAGTGTACGTGAACTCAATTCCGACCTTTTCCAACTCGAGTTTGTCCCGGCTCGAACCACTAGCCTACTTGGTACTCACCTCCACGCTAAGTGGCATTCTCGTTGTGATCCTCGGCATTCACCGATTTCTCAACGAACTTCGGTCGGGAAGCGTTTCTGGCCTAGCAACATTGCTCGCCGTCGCGAAAGTCCTGAGCGAGGAAAGGTACAAACGCATCATGGTCGCGGCGACCCTCCTCTATGGCCTATTCTTCGCGGTTGTTTCTGGAACCGTTGTCTACCGCCCCATGGAAAACTTTGCACAGGAATATCTCATTCAAGCACCATCCGCGGTCATCGCGGTATGCTGCGGCAGCACAGCGTTCACACCTGTCCTAACGGTGTTCCTGACAAACCAGCTTGGGCTGCTCGTAATCCCAGCGAACATCCTAATCCTTGCCGCGGTGTCCGCACTGGTGGGGTTGAATGCAACCTTAATCGTCTGTGAGTACCATAACAGGCCCCGCGGTGCCTCTGGGCTGCTGGGGTTGGGCGCCTTCACAGGATTATTCACCGCATGCCCCACGTGCGCCGGCCTCTTCTTCTCCGCCCTCGTCGTAGGCCTAGGGTCGTCCGCCCTTGTCATCCTACCTAGCACGCAACTGTATTTCGTAGTCGGCACAATCCTAGTTCTGATAGGTGGGATGTACCTGAGCACTAGAATGCTCGGGCAGGCCGTGCTTGGCCACTGCGAACGCGAACAGAGAAGAACACCGAGACTACCACAGTAGTCCGCTTCGTCATTCAATAAGGAAATATAGTGTAAACGATGAAGGCGTCGAGAGGCCGAATCCTGCTGAACAAATTTCTCGTCGTCGGCATCCTAGCCGCGGTAGTGGTAGGTTCCGTCGTGAGTGTTTATTGGCCCTCATTGAGCACGCCTGCAAATCCGCCCCCAGTAACTCAAACGGCGACGGCCTGTGTGAGACCTCCAGGCTACTTTCTCATCATCGCAGATTTAGAGGGGTTCAATGACAGCGTCACACACATACAAAAATCACCCAACGAGCCGTGGCCCGTCGTCAGAGTCCATAGGGGCGACAGGGTAAATATTATGGTGTGCAACAATGATGATTATTCGCCGCACGGGTTCGCAATCGAACATTACTTGGACGGAGGTGTGGCGCTGATGCCACATGAAACATTCCGCATTTCCTTCGTGGCCGACAAGGCAGGTATTTTCACGATGTACTGCAACATATTCTGCCCCGTTCACCCTTACATGTTGAATGGGCAGCTCATCGTTACCGAATAGCAGCCGTTTGAACTCAAGTGGTAATCGAAGGCCCCGTAGCGCTAAACAGGCTTTATGCTATCTCAATGATCTAAGAGAGCTAGCACAAAGTCATCCAAGGATTATATGATGTGAGCTGCCACGACGAGGAAGAGAACTACGAACAAGTAGATTATCGACATCTTGAACACGCGCCATGCGCTCATTGGCGTCGGTTGCTTTATCATTTTAAGGTTGGCCGCCAGAAACTTCGCGTTGTAGGCGACCAAAACCGCCCCGAGCACTATTACTGCCAAAATGTTTCCTTTGTAAGCGGTCAGAGCGAAAAGGCCGAGAGTGAATGGGAAGAGAGCCATGTTTGAAAGGGCAGTATAGACGGCGCTTGTTTTCGCACCATCAACCACTGGCAGCATTGGCACTTGAACTTTGGCGTATTCTTCCGTTTTAGCAATCGCTAGGCCCCAGAAATGACCCGGCGTCCAAAGGAAAATAAGAAACGCAACTAGAAGCGCAACTAGGCTGATGGACCCCGTCACGGCAGCCCATCCTGCGAGCGCAGAGAACGAGCCGGCCGCTCCACCAATGACAATATTCCATTTCGTCCGAGGCTTCAGCCACAGGGTGTAAACAAAGACGTACCATAGTACGCCCACCCCTATGAAAGTGGCCGTCAATATGTTCAAGAAGAATGCGGCCAACGCCACGCCGCTAATCGAAAGCAAGAGACCGAAAGAGAAGGAAGCATTTGGAGACGCTCGACCTGACGGCAGGGGTCGATGCCGAGTTCGATTCATTTGAGAATCAAGTCGTCTCTCTAAGAAGCAGTTGAGTGCTCCTGCGCCACCAGCTGAGAGGAAACCAGCCAAGCCAAGCACCATCATTGAAGTGGAAGTAACGACGTGAAACCCTACTGCTAGGAGCATCGTTGCCAAGCCGACGAACACGTTCAGTGATGCAATGGCAGGCTTAGTCATATTGAAGTAATCCGTTAAGTTGCTGAGAAAGTGACTGCTGTTGCCTGTTGATTGCATAGGATCACGTTCAGTTGATTGTGCTTTAGGGTTATCGCATTTGGCATTAAGCATTACTTAAAATAAGAAATCACAACCTAGCGATTTCAACAGAACTATTATCCTCTCAACTGCAAATCCCAGAAACTGAAGTCACGAGAATACTCGGATTAGAAGCAGCATCCCACTAGCAATAGCCCTTGATCTCGGTGGGGCACGGTGAGCAGTTGATGTCGGGTGAGATTAGTGTCTCGATGGTGCTGGGGAGGGGATTTTGGCCCCTATTTACCGGTACATATAACCTGCTAGAGCCGAGCTACAGCAACCCGTTTCTTGGTTAAGTCAGATAGCCAAATTCTGAAAATCGTTCGCAATGGGGAGGTCTACGCAATTCTAAATGATGTTGTTTTGCCTATGAATATCAAGGAATAGGTAACTCTTGAAACGTTCAGGTCGCATCGTCGCCTTTCAAGGCGAACATGGAGCGTACAGTGAGCAGGCAGTCCTAACGCACTTTGGGTCCACCGCGGTGACGAAACCCTGTACCACGCTCAAACAGGTTTTCCATTCGGTCGAGAGTCGAGTGGCCAATTATGGCGTGGTTCCTGCTGAAAATTCTCTTGAAGGAAGTGTAAATCAAACATATGACCTGCTGTTGGAATCATCGCTGAAGATAACTGGAGAGGTCAAAATCAGGGTAAGCCATTGCTTGTTAGCGTTCCCAGGAACCCAAACAAAGGATCTTAGGGTCGTATACTCACATCCGCAAGCACTCGCCCAATGCGCGACTTTCATGGAGAAATTGCAGGTCGAAACGCAACCGACATACGACACGGCAGGCAGCGCGAAGATAATCAAGGAAAGGCGATTGCGTAATAGCGCTGCGATAGCGAGCGAACGGGCTGCTGATCTTTACGGCTTGACGGTTCTAAAGAGAAACATTGAAGATTCGCCCGAGAACTTCACAAGATTCTTCGTAATCGGTCTTAACGACGCGTCTCCAAAAGGGAACGACAAGACATCAGTAGTATTCGGAACAAAACATACGCCCGGGTCTCTGCACAAAGCTCTCAGTGAACTTGCAACACGGAAGATCAACCTCACGAGAATCGAGTCTAGACCCATCAAAGGCAAGCCATGGGAGTATCATTTCTTTGTTGACTTTGAGGGACACCGCACAGATCCAAAATGTGCTGAAGCCTTAGAGGTTCTAAGAAGATCAACAACATTCCTCAAGATTTTGGGTTCGTACCCCCAAGCTATGTAGACCTGTTGCGGGAATCATATTTCGAGGACCATGGATGGAGCAGGATCTCGACCCCAATTTACCGGTACATATAAGCCACTGAGTTAAGCCAAAGGTTAGCCTCATTTCTTGGTTCAAATTCTGTTGCCCGCACCAAGAGTCGTTGTGCTGCGCCAATCGCAGATACTCATCCGTGGTGCACACCAGAAGTGCCGCCCGCTTAAATGACACTGGACTCTTGGTTGCCGCAGTGAAACTGCCATGCATCACGAACATGACCATGAATTCCATCATGCGATGCCGCTCGGGGTAATGATGTGCGTTTATTGTGGAGAGCGTAAGAATGCCCAGATGAACAAGCTGTTGCATAATCCTTCGGCGTTAAGAACAAAACGTAGGGCAGTCGGCAAATTGGGTAATTGAGAAAATACCCCATGTGACTGTGTGGACTCTAACCACATGGTGGTCTCTACGATTTTCACCATACTCCGCTCATATAGTCCTTGAATGCCTCAGCGTCTAGGAGATTACAACGCCGACCAATAGCCTTGACTGAGGTCCTTATTGTTGAGTCTCGATAGCCTTCACATTTCATCCAATACGCATGGTCAGCGATTTTCGCCGCTATGGCAGAAGGAAGAGTTCTGGGAGCTTCGAAATGGTGCGGGGGATGGGATTCGAACCCCCCGCAGCTCTTGTGCTTCACTATGCGAACCCCGTTTGCCTTCTCGCGAGTTTCTCTCGTCGGTCAATTACTTCACAGCCTGCGTTAGTGTGTAACCCACTCTAAACTATTCACTTGTTATTGGGTAATATCGGGTTGAACAAGTCAGCATCCCTTACAGAGATACTGTTGATAGTTTGAGCTAGAATACGCATCTTTCTGAATAGTTCTGAACGGCCAACGTTGGAAAGGTCAGAAGCAGGAACGGTCGAGCCTGTATGGACCAACTCTTCCTTGAAGTTTGCGTCTGTCGAGCATCAGCTCCTCGTCCGAGTAATCGCGACCATACATTTTCTTAACAACAAGGAATCTTCTGGATAGTTCCTGCAATTCTCGTTCGAAGATCTCGATAATCCCATCGAATACGCCCACAGTTGCTTCCGTATCCTCCTTGGACGCGACGGCAGGATCAAGCGTATCGAAATGTACCGGAATCTCGATCCAAGGCGCTCGTCCGGAACCTTCGGGGACTCATGGAGTGAATCACTCGTCTTTCGTGGTGCTTGATGAGGGTGCAAGAACGCTTGTCAAGAAAGTATCCGGAAAATGCTTGCCGTCGACAGGAAAAACGTAGAATCCATAATTGCCATCGTGACCGATGCTGAACTAGGAGCTCACCTAATCGGCGAAACCACGCTCGAATTTTCCCCGTATGAACCATCACATGGATTTTGCCCTCAAAGAGCACCAAATTATCAATCAACCTGCATATGTTTTTCGTGTTCAGATTTCGATAGAGCGGGTTTAGTAGGCAGTTTACAGCTTTCGCATTCGGGAATGACTGTGAGTAATAGGTGAGAAGTGGCATGTTGTTGCTATCCCGCCAAGATGTCCAATCGTTATTAACGATGAAAGACGCTATACGGGCTGTTGAAGAGGCGTTCAAGCAGTTCGCGTTAGGCAACATTGAGATGCCTATTAGGTCGTCCATTTCAATCGAACAGAACAAGGGGATCATGTTGACTATGCCAGCGTATATCGCGGGCGATATGAACGCTCTAGGGCAGAAGACCGTGACCGTGTATGCTGAGAACCCTTCGAGAAAGAACCTTCCCACAATTCTCGCGATGGTACAACTTCTGGACCCCGAGACAGGAGAATGCCTGGCTGTAATGGATGGAGCGTTTCTCACAGCCATGCGAACCGGCGCAGCAAGCGGAGTCGCGACCAAGTACCTTGCACGAACCAATTCTTCAACCGTTGCTGTGTTCGGTGCCGGCGTCCAAGCGGAGACTCAGCTCGAAGCGATGGCTGAAGTACGAAGAATTAAGGCAGCTAAAGTCTTCGATACAGTAACCCAGCGGGTAATTCAGTATTGCGAACGCATGTCAAAGAGGCTCAAGATCGATGTTGAACAAGGCACGTCTCCGAGAGATACGCTTCGCGGCGCCGACATTGTTATCTGCGCGTCAACTTCGCGGGTCCCATTGTTCAACGGAGAATGGTTAGAGCTCGGAATGCATGTCAACGGAATAGGTTCTCATACTCCTGATACACGCGAGATCGACACGACAGCTGTTAGAAGAGCGAAAGTGATCGTCGACTCCCTGCAAGTGGCTCTGAGAGAGGCTGGCGATCTAATCATTCCCATAGCTGAAAGAGCCATTTCTTTCGAACACATCTGGAGTGAGCTGGGAGACGTAGTGCTAGGCAGGAAGAAAGGTCGGACATCAGATCAGGAGATCACGCTCTTCAAATCTGTAGGGCTGGCCATTCAAGACATATCGACCGCGCTCATCGTATACAACAAGGCCATAGAACAGAACAAGGGAACCAGAGTGGACATCTAAAGCGTACGCTTCAAGATGAATGGGCATATCGACAAGCTTTCTGGATTGCTGCCTCACTCTATTCGACGAGCCAACGGCCAGCAATTGGGTACGCACTACAGATAACCTCGATGTATGCTGGTCTCCCCGACTTGTTCTCATTCAAAGCTCGTTTTAGAGCCGGGGCGACCTCATCAGGATCTTCGACCCTCTCAGCGTGCTCTCCAATGGCCTCCACCGCCTTCGCCATGTTCATCTCCGATGATGAGGTGACATTTGCCGTATATGGAGCGGCACCAGGCCCCCAGAACCCGGGGCCACTTCCGCTGAAAGTGGAGTTGTTTATGTGGATGGTCGTTATCCCAATCTTGTTTCGTACAAGAGCCTCATATTCTCCGAGCTGGTAGCCGACAGCAGCGTCGCCGGCGACGTGCACCACTTCTCGCTTTGGGAAAGCGAGCTTGGCACCCGTCGCAGCACCTAAGCCGAAACCGAGGGTTGATACGCACCCCCATCCCATGAAGCCGTGAGGTATGAGGGCCTCGTAAACCGTCGCAAGTTGCTCTCTAGTATAGCCAGAGTCATGGGTTACGAAAGAATTTCTTCTGTCAACGGTGTTCATCAACTCCCCGTAGACCCTGAAGGGGTTGATAGGTTTCTCGTTTGATGTCATCAGCGGGGTAAACTTCGCCAAATGCTCTTTCTTCGCGGTAAGTATCTCCTCCAGTATGTCCTCTCTGGGCTTAGCGGGCCCCCTCTCTTTCACTTCAGCGATGAGCTGAGCTAGAACTAATTTTGCGTCGCCAAGAATTGCATGATCCACCTGGTAGTATCTATTGATATCCATCTCGTCAATCGTGCACTGCACGATGACCTTTCCTGCGTGTGCCGGAATTAGATCGCTACGTTTCGTGCTGGGTATTTGATGTGCGAACCCTCCATATCGCCTCCCTGGCGACAGACTACCGCCAACCACGAAAACTAGGTCAGCACTGTAAAGGAATTTCTCAACCGGGATTCCCTTCATGCCGATTGACAAGGGGTGGTTCTCTGGGAAAGCACTCTTCCCCTTCAATGTTGTCATCACTGGCACTTGGACGAGTTCCGCAAATTCGAGCAGTTCGTTGCATGCGTCCGCGTAGAAGACCCCTTGCCCCGCGTATATCAGAGGCTTCTTCGCTGCTAGGAGTGCGCGTATGGCGACCCTCACGTCCGTGGGATCGCCTTGTTGTCTCCAGCCCTTCACCGGCGTGTAGGGATATTCGGACTCGTCGTATTCTCCCAGATCGACCGGGAGCTGAAGGAGGACAGGCCCTGGCCTCCCTGATTTTAGATAGGTGTAGGCGCGAGTCATGAACTCTGGGACACGGTGCGGGATGTTTATGTATCCACTCCATTTTGTAACACCTCTGAATGCCTCCGTTAGGTTGAACCTTTTTGTCTCACTGACTGATGTTTGTATTCCATCAGTGATGCATAGGATAGGCGTAGAGTCCTCGTAAGCCTGAGCGAGAGCGCCGTAGGCATATTGCATGCCAGCGGCATTCAACCCGCCTTGCACAGTACAAACGCCGAAGCGCTTACCGTCACAGACCCGCGAGAAGCCGTCTGATATCGCTACTGCAAACCGCTCTGTTCTGGTCATAAGGTTGGAAATCCCTTCCTCCCCACACGCATTGTTGATACCAGTATCGGGAAAGGTGGCTACCCACTCTACACCTTCTGCCTTCAGAATTCTAACAAGAGCGTTAGGTGCTTTGGTTTTCAATTCTAAGTCAAATCCTTATTGACTACAAACCTCGGCTTCTTGCCTTTGGCAGTCCTGCTAATGTTCGCATAACCTATTTCTATTCTTCGCAGCCATGTATCGTAGGTATCACCAGCGAGGTGAGGGGTGACTACTACATTTTCCAATTCAAATAATGCGTTCGCGCATATTCCCTTTTGCATATCATCCTCTCGAAGAAAGACATCTAATCCAGCTCCGGCAATTCTTCCGCTTTTCAGAGCTTCGTACAAAGCCTGCTCATCGATGATTCTTCCACGGGAAGTGTTAATCAGAATGGCGGAACCTTTCATCAAGTTGAATTCTCTTTCGCCGATCATCCCTGTCGTCGTTTCCAGTAACGGTAAATGCAATGTGACGATATCGGATCGTTTCAGTAACTCATCAAGGGCTATGAATTCGGCCGAGAGCTCTTTTTCTGCTCTTTCATATCTCAGCACGTCGTGGTAATTTATCGTCGTTTCGAAAGCGAGTAAGCGTCTGGCTAGAGCTTTTCCGATATTGCCAAACCCAATTATTCCCACTTGCTTATGAGCTAGCTCAAAGAGGCTAAGCGGATGGTCCTTTTCCCGGACCCATATGCCGTTCAATAATCCGTTATGAAACTTACATAACTTCCTGTACAAGGCAAGAATCAAAAGAATCGTGTGTTCCGCAACCGCAATCGCGTTTGCACCACCATTATTCGCGACTGGAATTCTAAGCTGTGTAGCTCTTTGTACATCAAAAACTTCGTAACCCGCACTCAACAACTGCACCAATCTTAGATTCGTTGCCGTCTCCAAGTCATCTGCAGAAATCGAGTCTGGAAAACCCATAAGGAAATGGGCGCTCTGTAAACTCTCAAGTCTTTCAGCGTTAGTAGATTTGTCGGACAAGAACTCTAACGCCAAGCCTACGGGCAGCCTCAAGGATAGCTCTTTGCGAATCGGGTCCGGTATCTGACCTACGTACAAGACATTCAATTTCCGCATTACTACCACACTCGCCTTTCACTAATTCACTCTCTTATGACTACTGTGTCCCTAGTCCCCCTCTGACAATTGGGATCGCAATCCGCACTCAACCTATCAGCCCAATAATGACCTCTATCCATCCAATCTTCAGACGTCTTGCAATTGAAGATTCAAAACAGTTTATTGCTGCGTGATCGCTGAGCAATATGCTTGTCAAGTATCGTGGTGTTAAGCATGGATGGCTTTCGTGAGCTCAATCCTCCTCTTCGCCTCCTTCTCGGCCCAGGACCAAGCAATGTGCACCCAAGGGTACTCAAAGCAATGTCGTCTCCTATTGTGGGTCATCTCGACCCGTACTTCTTTAAGATCATGAACGAAACAACTGAACTGCTGAGGTACACATTCAAGACCAACAACAAGCTCACCTTACCGGTTTCCGGCACTGGATCTGCGGGAATGGAAGCTGCTCTATGCAATGTAGTTGAGCCGGGAGACGAGATAATCGTTGGAATGAACGGGTTCTTCGGAGAGAGAATGGCGGAGATTGTCTCGCGCTGTGGAGGCAGAGTCATAGGCATTAAGGAGAATTGGGGGAAGGTCATACGAAAGGAACATGTTGAAGACGCGTTGAAGAAGAGCGATGCGAAGGTTGTTGCACTAGTTCATGCTGAGACCTCGACCGGAACACTTCAGCCTCTAATTGACATCTCGAAAATTGTTCATGAGTACGGTGCACTCTTGCTTGTCGACGCTGTAACTTCGCTGAGTGGTTGTGAACTTGACATCGATGCGATGTCGATTGATATCTGTTATAGTGGAAGCCAGAAGTGTCTGAATTGTCCCCCTGGCCTCGCGCCGATCACGTTCAACGATAGAGCTATCGACATCGTTCTTAACAGGAAGACCAAGGTCCAGAGCTGGTATTTTGACGCATCTCTAATCCGCAACTATTGGTCAGAGGGAAGGATTTATCATCACACAGCTCCAATCTCTATGATATACGGTTTGAGAGAGGCCCTAAGGGTCATCCATGACGAAGGCCTTCAAGAGAGATGGACGAGACACAAGAGAAATAGTGAGGCATTCACGAAGGGAGTTGAGGCGATGGGTCTCGGGTTACACGCCGAACTAGGGCATAGGCTTCCAAGCCTCAGTTCTGTCTCTGTACCTGCAAGCGTTTTGGACAAGAAAGTGAGAGCAACTCTCCTTAACGATTTCAACATAGAAGTTGGAGGTGGCCTGGGAGTACTCGGTGGAAAAATCTGGAGGATCGGACTGATGGGCGTCAACTCGAATGAGGGAATAGTGTGCTTGGTTCTGGAAGCTCTAGAAAGAGCCCTCAAGAAAGAGGGCTATACACTGCCATCCGGGGAGGGCGTCAAGGCAGCAATAGAATTCTACTCGAAATAGTGTAGTTTCCTGGCCCAGATTGCCAGTGACGCCGCGTACTAGAAGGGTTCATTGTAGCTGAGTCAGTCTCAGGTATGCGATACCTTTGGCCTGTCAAGTAGGTAAATGCCTGCATCAATCGAGAGAATCGCGCCTGTCATGTGATCCTGCTCTACGATGAAGTTTATTGCTTCAGCGATTTCTTGAGGTTCTGCCAGCCTATTTAATGCCGTCGCCGACCTGAGCATCTCCGCTTCAGTCTCGGAAGCGATTATTGGCGTGTTCACGGCACCAGGTGTAATACAGTTGACAAGTATGCTATGTCTTGATCCCTCGCGGGCAGCGGCTAACGTCAGGCCGATTACTCCAGCCTTGGAGGCCGTATAGTGCGCATGATCCCCGGTGCCTCCTCCCACGGCTGCTGACGAAGAGATGTTGACGATGCGTCCGCCGCCCATTTGTTTCATACGGAGCATCGCTGCTTTTGTGCAGTAGAAAACCCCGTTCAGGTTTACCCGGATCACTCTGTCCCATCTCTGCTCAGAAATCTCGGTCAGCGGGCTATCCGAATCAGCTATGGCCGCGTTATTCACAAGCACGTCAATCCTTCCGTAGGTGTGGACTATATCACTAACCATTGCTTCGACTTTCTCGGAGTCAGAAACATCACAAAGATAGATTTTGGCCAGTCCGCCCTGGTTCTCAATCAGTACCCTCGTTTGGTTTGCATTTTTCTCATTCACATCATTTATGGCAACTCTACATCCTTTCTTGGCGAACTCAACAGCAGTTGCCCTTCCGATTCCGGTCCCAGCTCCGGTCACTAGAACGACCTTTTCCCTAAGATGCATAACGTTCCCTCGAAATAGATTGTACCTATTTCGCTCCTCTGAGCCTTTGGCCAAGATTCACGTTATAAATCTTCAATATCAATGTCCTCTCCACGATCGGACGAAAGCGATGGAGTGGTTAGTTTCGGTGAATCAACCTTAGAATTGTTGAAGACGAATGAGAACTGCCTATACTATGCGCGGCATCGCTAGGCAGAAACTCGTCTAGTCCGGGCGGCAACGAAGAAACTTACGCAGACTACGTTAAGGAACACGACCATAAAATAAGGAGCACGGGGTGAATACGTATCTGCCAACAGACCCCCAATCGAAGCGCCTATAATGACACCTGCCCCGGAGACTGCCTCGTAGATTCCCATCGCAAAGCCGCGAACGGATTGCCGAACGCTGTCGGAAAGCAAGGCAACCGCAACGGGCGCCATCGCGCCGGTGCTGAATCCTGAAATGGTGACACCTAGTAGAAGCAACCAAACGTCTTTCGACGTGGCAATCGCAATGAACCCCGCAGTCGAGCTAATCATCGCAGCGCTCGCGACAATCTCCCGTCCATACTTATCGGATAGATACCCTGCACTCAAGGAGCCTATCATCCTTGCCAGCCAAAAAACTGCAAATAATGCGCCTATGATGAACAGGGTGACACCCAACATTCTTGCATAGACTGAGAAGAAAGTAACTAAGATCCCATAGCCAATTGTATATGTGACTCCGAGAAAGTAGGCCATAATAGCAGGTTTCGACCTCACGCTCTCAAACTCCGCAGGCTTCTTCTCACTTGGTCTCGGCTGAGTCCGAACACCTCTAAGCCAGTAAACCGCGATGGGGATCGAGGCTATCGCGAATACCAGATAAATCAGAAAGATCGGCTTGTATCCCAGGATCTCTGCGATTGACCCTGATGACAGTGAGCCGGCCCCAAATCCAACCGCATATGAAACAACGGTGAAGCTCATAGCTCGTCCGACTAGTTTCGGATGAGCAGCCTCGGTTGTCATGGCTTCGGCAACTGGCCAAATCAATCCCCACACCATGCCTTCCAATATCCTGATGACGATGACTTGACTTAATGTCGAGGAGAAGAAGTAGAACAGTGCCGCAGCTGCGCTTAGTCCTCCGCTTGCGATCAGAACAGGTCGCCGACCAAATCTGTCCGAAAACCCTCCTGCAACTGGGGCGAGCAAAGTGTACGCTAATCCCCAACCTGTCCCGATCAGTCCGATCTCTATCCACGATGCCCCCAGACTAGCTGAATATAACGGTACGATCGGGTTAGCGACACCGACCCCAAACATGAGCGTCAAGACAAAAATGTAAAGGCCGAGCAGCATTGGTCTCGGACCATTGGTGACTCCGAGTACAGGAGCATTACTCTCCATCCCACCAATGATCCCATCCTTCAAAGCTGCGGATCACGCCTTTAACAGAACGATCGCACGTCACCCCGATTAATTGATTGCCTTCCACTAGGCGTTGCTTATCGCCGATAATGCGAGTTTGACGGAGTCTCGTAACGCTCTTTTGACCAGTCCGGGGGTCACCTAACCGTGCCATTGAAATACGCTAAGAATGCACAGAGAAACAACTGGTGTGAAAATCATGGCTTTGTTCGCTAAGTTGATCAGAGGCACTTATCGTGATTCTGTATTTTTGATGCAGATTGCAAATAAGATCGAGAAGCTGGAGGGCATTTCACGGGTTGCCATTTTGAACACAACTGAGCAAAACAAAGCATTACTCCGTGAAGTCGGTCTGTTCGCACACGAGATTGGAGATGGGTCCCCAAATGACATAGCAGTCGCAGTGAGAGCATCCTCGTCAAGTATTGCCAAGGAAGCCGTAAGCAAAGCGGAAGAGCTGCTGTCTTCGCCAAGAATTGCCATCGCGGAAAAAAGCAGAACTACAAGAACTCTCGAAATGGCACTGAAATTACTTCCAGAAGCGAATTTGGCCCTTATATCAATTCCAGGAGCCTTCGTCAAGCGTGAAGCCATGAACGCGTTGAAGAGGGGCCTGGACCTCATGATTTTCAGCAATAATGTTTCCATAGTTGACGAAGTCAAAATAAAGCAATTTGCAAACGAGAAAAATCGCTTAGTAATGGGTCCTGATTGTGGAACAGCGATCATGAGAGGGGTAGCACTAGGCTTCGGAAATAGGGTAAGAAACGGGCCCATAGGCGTAGTAGGAGCGTCAGGAACTGGGATTCAGGAAGTTACTTCTTTGATCCATCGACATGGGAGCGGTATTTCGCAAGCAATTGGCACTGGATCCAATGACGTCACCAAAGAAGTGGGTGCAATCACGATGATGAAAGCGCTTAGGATGCAAGAAAGTGACCCTGAGACCAAGGTGGTAGTTGTCGTGTCAAAGCCGTTTCCGTACGAGATCCAGAGAAAGATCTTACGTTTCTTGAAGAAGTGTAGGAAACCCGCTTTCATCAACTTTGTTGGGTCTCGCGATTTGCATGTTAGCGGCGAACATGTGATTCAGTGCAGGACTTTGGAAGAGACGGCGCTTAGGGCCGTCTCAACAATTTCCGGAGAAGGCTTTGACCTCGCCTCTTTCTCAACTATTCACCCCAAGATGTTTAAGATCGCAGAGAAGGAAGCGTCACAACTGGCGGTAGGTCAAAAGTTCGTAAGAGGGTTATTTACGGGTGGAACGTTGGGTTCAGAGGCGTGTCTAATAATCAAAACTATGTTAGGCGACGTTCACACTAATATGAACGTTGAATATGCCACTCGATTATCTGATCCAAATCAAAGCATTAGGCACACAATCGTTGATCTTGGAGCAGAAGAATTTACGCTTGGAAAACCGCATCCAATACTGAACCCTCTTGTTGAGAAAGAAAGAATTGTACTAGAGGCTAAGGACCCAGAAACAGCTGTCCTTCTCCTCGACATTATCCTTGGATACAGCGCACATCCAGATCCCGCAAGCATAATCATTCCCATATTGCAAAAAGCGAAAGGCTTGGCGGCATTGGATGGAAGATACCTACCGATTGTTGTTTCGGTTTGTGGGACTGACCAAGACCCACAGGACCATAGTCGCCAACAAAGGAAACTCGAAAAAGCCGGCGTAATTGTAATGCCAAGCAATGCGAAGGCGACAGAAATGGCTGCGCTAATAGCGCGAAGAGGAAAGGTAAGCAGCGTTTTAGGGACCGACTATGCCATCAAGCGGGTTTTCCCACGTGCGAAACATGGACGCAAAGCAAGTAATCTGCTTGGACGCGGCCAAGTCATGGAACCGAGCTCGACGCAAGCGAAAATCAGAGTGATTAATATTGGAATCATAGACTTCTTCCGTTCCCTGAAGGAGCAGAATGCAGAGGCAATACATGTCGACTGGACTCCGCCGATTGTCTACGATAAGAAACTCCTTTCTCTCCTCGATGAACTGACATGACGCACAGACCAGCTGTGAACATCGGATGCAGTAGTAAGCGCATCTCAGGATGCCACACAATCATAAGTTGCAAAAGCGTAGGTAACAGGGCATACAATACTATCTCTAGCCAACATTTCGTCGGCGCGGTGCACAGTGTTTTCGATACTTCCGTTAATGTGATCACAAAAGGCAACGACTTAATTGCGATTGTTTCGAAAAACCTTCGAAGCGCCCTCACCGTCGCAGTGGATTTGCCTGTGAGTTTTCGCGAAATAGGAATAACAGAGAACATGCGTGTTATTCGCATAGGTAATTCCCTAACCATACCTGAGGCATGCATCCAGTTTACGTTGGCAGGCGCAGAGATTTGGACGATGCCCGTCATGCCAAAACAAGAGTCTTGTTGTGCAAAGAATGTGATGGATAATCTAAGAACAGTCATAGGGATTTGCTCTATGTTCGATATGCAGAACAGTCTGGGCGAGATCTTACTGGCTCTTGACCTTGGTCTCTCTCGTTTCAGTGTCCGAGAAAAAAAACTGAATGAAATGGCGGAGATTGCTCTTCCACATATCCTGAGGTTCATGAAAGGCATAAGATACATGAGGTTTCATGAACTGGTAAATGGCGCCTCGTTTCTAGTTGGTTTAGGACCAGGTTCGACCCCTTCAGGAGATGATTTTCTCGCTTCTCTTATGGCCAGTATGTGGCTCGCAACGAATTATCTCAGAGCTGATGACGCTTTTTTGAAGGAAGCCAGTAGTCAAATCCTGGCTCAAGTCAAAGGACGAACAAACTTACTAGGTGAGATTCTAATTGAATATGCGGCAAAAGGAGAAGTCACGGAACCAGTCTTCAATCTAGTGAAAGCAATTCTCTTGTCCGAAAATACCTTAATGGAGAGAACCGTGAACGTACTAAGAATCGGAGCATACTCGGGAAAAGACAGCCTGCTTGGAATAGTCATGGGCATCTATGAATCCTTGCTGCTCTCGAAGAGAACTTCGCCGTTTCCCGCCTAAACTGTTCACGCAAGACCTTGGAATCCGATTAGAAGAATCATGCGAGTTTGAAGACTGGTCGAAAAGTCATAAATATCCGCTATTCGCCGAACCACACTTCGATGGCTATGGCAAGGGACATAAGAAAGAAAATTGAGGATGCCAACAGAATTGTAGTAGGGAAGATGCAGAACGCCAAGCCTGTTTTGATAGATGTTAGGCCAGCAGCTGAAGCAATACCGCGAATGAGAAAGAGATTGATCCTACATTCAGGCCCGCCCATAAAGTGGAATAGAATGTGTTGGCCACAGAAAGGAAGTGTCATTGCCAGCATAATCTATGAAGGACTCGCCAAGACCCCGAAAACTGCCGTCAAATTAGTTGAATCAGGCGAGATTGAACTTAGTCCCTGCCATCACCATAACGCAGTTGGTTCTATGGGCGGAGCAATATCCGCGTCGCAGTGGGTATATGTTGTAAGGAACAAGGATCAAGGGAATCTCGCGTACTGCAACTTGTATGAAGGACGGGGAAGGACAGCTGCGTTTGGATGTTATGATGAAAAAGTTATCGAACAACTGCGTTGGATGGAACAGATTCTAGGGCCTGCGCTCCAGAGAGCAGTTAGAGAGGCTAAAGAAATAGATTTGATCCCTATGGTTGCACAAGCTTTGACCATGGGCGATGAGTGTCATAACAGAAGCACTGCCGCCACTTTACTGTTCATCGACAGACTTCTGCCCTACCTGCTCAAGGAGAATAACAGCGCAGTGCCTAAGATTTTGAAATTCATTACAGGTTCTCACTATAACTTCTTCCTCACAATTTGGATGGCTGCATGCAAAGCAATCGCGGATTCTGGGCACGGGGTAGACTACTCAACCATCGTAACTGCGATCGCTCGGAACGGCGTGGAATATGGTATTCGACTTAGTGGCTTAGGAAGCGAATGGTTCACGGCGCCGTCTAGTGCTATAAACGGAGTGTATTATCCTGGATACGGACCAAAAGACGCCACTCCTGACATGGGGGATAGCTCGATCGTTGAAACGATCGGGTTAGGTGGGCTCGTCAACATTACGGCTCCAACGATAGTGAGCTTCATAGGGGGCTCTGTGGAAAACTTAAAGCAATTTTGGATGGAAATGAAAGAAATCGTCACATCAAGTAACAGCAATTTTCTGATTCCATATATGAATTTCGAAGGCGCTCCCTTGGGAGTTGATATAAGAAAGGTCGTTCAGACTGGCATTTTGCCTGTCATAAACACCGGGATAGCGCATAAGAAGCCCAATATGGGACTGATTGGAACAGGTTATTCAAGGCCACCAATTGCGTGTTTCGAAAAGGCGCTCACGAGATTTGGTGAAAAGTACGTGCAGTAAGACTGTTCCCTAGGTAGCCTCCGACAACCTCCGCTAAGGAACTGGCGTTTAGACCGACTCTTGTTCTTCTCCGAATAAGGAAGCATGTAACTCTCCCGAGTCGTTCGGGCCATGAGAAAACTTGCGAGATTCGCGCATACGTTAAATATGTGGTATCCAGCTGGACCTTGAGGCAACTGTTTTGGATTTTGCCGCGCAAGAATATGAGGTGAGATTGAGAAGAGCTAGAGAGCTCATGAGTAAGGATGGTCTTGACGCTCTTCTTGTGACTGGAATAGAAAACTACGCCTACTTTACTGGTGTGCCAATCGATGTTTACAATCCGTATCGCCCATGGTGCGCCATCATTCCATTAAATGAAGATCCAATGCTGGTTATTTCAACCGTATTGAAAGAAACACATGCCCAAGAAAGCCATTATCAGAACATTAAGTACTTCCCGGGAAGAGCAGAATTGAACTTTGGCAAGGCTGTTGTAAACGCCCTGACCGACTTGAGGCTAACGAGTTCCAAGATGGGTTGCGAATTAGGGGCTGATTTACGTCTTGGAATACCATACAACACCTTTGAAGAGATCCGAAAGGGACTCCCCAAAGCCAAGTTTGTAGATGCTACAGAGACGTTTTGGGAGCTTAGGAGTATCAAATCCGCAGCTGAAATCGACTATATGAGGAAGGCATGTGACATAACAGGAAGAGCACGTCAGAGATCTTTTGGTATGGCTAAGGAGGGTATGACTGAGCAGGAATTCGCGGGAATCTTCGCCAGGACGATGATCGAAGAGGGAGCCACTAGACCCTTCTTCATATATGTCAACAGTGGGCCGTTCCACAGTCTGCATCCAGGTTATGATCGGAAATTGAAGAAGGGAGACATCTTGTGGACCGATGGAGGAGCAGCATATAGGGGCTACATATCTGATTATTCTCGCATGGCTGTTGTAGGACAAAGACCAACTGAAAGGCAGGCGCTTCTCCACAAGGCAATAGTTGACCTAACCCACAGAGTTATGGAACAGATCAAGCCGGGGCAGAGAATTTGCGATGTCTGTTTTATGGTCGAGAAGGAATTGAAGAAATTGGAATCAGAGAAATTGGTTCAATCATTAAATCTGGATCTTTCTAATCGGACTCAACACTATGGGCATGCTCAGGGTATGGAGGTCACTGAGATGCCTTTCGTTGCTCCTTATCATGAAAACATTCTTCGGAGGGGTATGGTGTTTAGCCTCGAGCCTGGTATTCTAGCCGAGGAGGGAATGTTCATCTGGGAGGATGTCTTGGCTGTGACTGAAACCGGCGTTGATCTGCTTTCGACTGAAACTCCAGAATTGATACAAATATAGTCAACACCCGTTCATGAATGCGCCTTGAATGGAAGAAGGGGAAGTCATAGTTCCGACCGAAAAATGTAAGATTAAGATTTAGAAAAACGACATCGACCCGGTTGATATCGCTATCGGCCTTTCTGTGACGCCCATCTTTGTTCGCACGTGCGAAGTGGGAGATTCCATTCAGTGTTCAGGAGCGACCGTTTTCGTTTCTAGACTTCGTTACGATGACAGACCGTGCCATTCCAAGGATCCGCAACCTGTACAAGTGTAGAAGAGGCGCTAACTCGTTTTGTCAATGCCAGGCTCTGCATCATTCACCCGTTAAACGCTCTCATCGCACCTAGCGCTGCGGCATATCGAACGCATTGGATGGGATACGATTCGCACTATTTGCGCTACGTCTTCTTGGACCGTCTTTTTGCAAGAGCAACGGCGGCAACCGCAAGCACTACGAGTACTATCACCACCGCAACTGCATATGATGTGTAATCATATGCGAGAGCTGTGGAGACAGAGGTTGTAGACACAGCCGTCGTCGGACCAGCGGTTGTGGTCGGCAAAGGTTGCGAGCTGTCATACGCACTATCGAGGGAGTCGGAAAACTCCCACGGACCTGCAGGCAATCCGACGAATTTCGAGTTAAATGCTGTGAGGTTTGGTATTTGATAGATCCAGATGACTGGCAAATCGTTCACGAGTATGGTTTGGATCTCGTTGAATTCTTGCGCCCTCTTTTGCGGGTCGACCTCGCTCTGAACAAGTTTGAAAAGCTCGTCGATGCGCGCGTTACTATAATGGGCAGGATTTACGTGAGGGACGCCAGTCTCAACGTAGGCGGATGTGTAAAGAACATCTAATCCAACGGGGTCGGCTCCGTAGTAGGCGTAGTTGTGCATATAGATATCAAAGTCTCTGCCGGTAAATATGGTGTCAACCATAGTCGAATACTCCTCTGGCTTCAGCACAAGGTTTATTCCGACCGCTCTGAGCTGCTCTTGAAGAATCTGCGGCACTATGGCATGCTGAGACGAAAAAGCCGGCGCGTAGACAAGGTTTAGCGAGAACCGAGTACCGTCAGGACCCGGGTGATAACCGGCCTCATCTAACAGTTTGTTAGCCTCATCTACATTGTTCATGTACTGCGGAAGGTTGGGGTCAAAGTAGGTGTTGAATGACACAATCGGCCCACTTGCAACTATTCCCAGTCCAGCAGTTGCTTTCTGTATGATTTCGGAATTGTCTATTGCATATCCAATTGCATGCCTTACTCGCACATCTGCATAAGGAGCATTCTTCTTGTCTAGATTGAAGAAGAGTTCCATGTCTGTCGCATAGGCTTCCATTCCATCCTTCGAAATACTGAAGCCCTTGGATTGTAGGCTCACGGCATCACTCGGAGACAACCATAGTGGAATCACGTCAATCTCTCCGTTCTGAAGCGCCAGTTCTGCGGTCTGGGTGTTAGGGATTATTTTGTAGATAATCGTGTCCAAGTATGGTTTCCCCGGAATATAGTAGTTAGGATTCCTGACCAAAGTAACGTGGTCGCCCGGAACATACTCCTTGTACATGAAAGCCCCCGTTCCGACTATAGGTGGGTCCAACTGGTGAGCCAAAATATCCGTACCAGCCATAAGATGCTTGGGCAAAATGCCCCCCATCGTTTCAGTTAGATAGCTGAGAAACCAGGGAACCGGGTGCGTGAGCTTGAACACAACAGTGTAGTCATCTGGGGTTTCGATATGATCAAGAGCTTCGAAGTTCGATTTCCCTAGCGGGTGAAAGGGAATTGTAGCGTTCTCTATGCTCCACTTCACATCAGCGGATGTAAAGGGAACCCCATCATGCCACTTGACGTTATGTCGGAGGTTAAAAGTCCATGCCAGGCCGTCAGACGAAACACTCCAGGATTCTGCCAGTCGCGGCGTATAGGTGAAATTAAAAGAGCTTCCTACCAGGCCGTCGAAGATCTGCCCTGTAACATAACCGTCGACGCCGTAGTAGTGGATTCCACCTTTGAGGACTCTCAAATCCCGAGGTATCGCTATGATCAACGTTCCACCCGGCCTGGCCTGGCCTTGAACCAGCATAGAGAACGGGGCCGGCAGAAGCAACACAAGAAAAATCAGTACAACAAATCGTTGTTGGATGCTTTCCAAAACTCTCCCAACCGTCTTGAACTGTGATTAAATGGGCTTCATTTTAGATATATGGCTTTCCGCCCCTCTTTACAAAGCATCCTATTCACTTTTCGCTGTTAGCCGGGGATTCAGGACATCATTCAATCCGTCGCCTACCAGATTTACTCCAAGAACAGCGGCAAATATCGCCAATCCTGGAAATGCCGATAACCACCAAGCGCGAAGGAAGAACAGCGAGGATTGGTTGAGCATGAATCCCCAGCTAATCCAGTTTGGATCAGAGAGACCAAGGAAGGCTAATCCTGCCTCAAGTAATATCGTCGTAGCAACTTGCAAGCAAGTGGCAACAACAACGGTTGGCAGCGCATTCGGCAGCAATTCCCTGAACATGATATAAAGGTCGGTGGCACCAGCGACTCTTGCCGCGTCGGTATACGTCCTCTTCTTGAGACTAAGAAAGTCCGCTCTCACAAGCCTAGCTATCGTTGGCCAACTCAACACGCCTATAACCACAACAATATTCCATATAGTGGGCCCGAAGACGCTCACCGCCACGAGTGCAATAACAAATATCGGAATCACCAAGAAAACTTCAGTAAACTTCATCAGAGTATCGTCAACCCATCCGCCGTAGTAGCCAGCAAATGAACCGACCAGTACTCCGACAAATGTTGCAGTTATTGCAGCAAGAAAACCAATTGTCATCGAAGGGCGGGCTCCGAAGATCACACCGCTCAATATGTCCCTTCCCAATTGGTCAGTTCCCATCAGATGTTGCAGATTAGGAGGACCGAAAAGTACTCCGTTCATCGAACGTGGGTCGTACGGAGCAATATATTGAGCGAAAGCACCCAAAACCAGAAAGAAGATTACTATTAGCAGGCCTACAACTGCAAGCTTATTTTTGGCATACAAGCGCCAGAATGAGCCCACTCAAACACCTGTCCCTACGGGTTGACGAAGCACTCCCTGCGTCTTCATTTGTACCGCACTCTAGGATCTAGGATGGCGTAGGCGATGTCTGTAACAAGATTTGCGAAAATCATCGCAATTGATAAAACGACAAGTTCCCCCAGCATCAACGGGTAGTCTCTTGAAAAAATGGATTCGTACAGCAACCTGCCGAGTCCAGGCCAAGCAAAAACGCTTTCAACAAGTATCGATCCAGCTAAAATATATCCGCCATTGATCCCGAGAATTGTGACAACAGGTATCAAAGCGTTCCTCAAAGCATGCTTGTAGATCACCGTCTTTCTGTCAAGACCCTTGCATACAGCAGTCGTCATGAAATCGAGTCTCATAACTTCTAGCATATTTGTCCTAGTGAGTCTCGCCGTCATTGCTATGAGCGAAGCCGCTAGCGTGAACGTGGGAAGTATCGTGTGCCAGAGAATATTCAAGAAACGACTAACCGGGTCCGCTTGTTCACCTGCAGACATGCCCATGACTGGGAAGAGATGTAAGTACCCAGAAAAAATGAAAATTCCCATCATGCCAAGCCAAAATACCGGCACGGAATAGCCTAGCAATGAAATTGTTGAGATCAAGCTGTCGGTCGCTGAGTACTGCTTGGTCGATGAAACTACGCCAGCGATAATTCCCACGATGGTCGAGATAACAAGAGCAGTTCCCACGAGCAGTAATGTGGCGGGTATTCGCGAGAGTATCAAATTAGCCACAGGTTGGTGATAAGAAAATGAATACCCTAGATCACCAGTGAGAACTTTGGTCAAATAGATAAAAAGTTGTTCGTAAAGCGGCTTGTCCAATCCATAGGATCTTCTGATTAACGCCACATATTCGGGAGTCGCAGCATATTGTTGCATCATGTACGAAACTGGATCTCCAGGAGCAGAATGGATCAATATGAAATTGAAAACTATCGTGAATAAGACCACCGGGATCGCAATTACGATCCTGCGAGCCACGAACAATACTAATCCAAGTTTTTCACGGATACGCGGTCTTGCCATGATACTCCCCTGGCCAGATGGTTGCTTTGTGTTTGTAAGCGGTCGCCGAGAATTATGCATTATCCCTGATGTGTGAGCATGCGAAACATCTGCCTTGAGCTGGTGGCCAGAACTCTTACATGGCGTTGCTTCTGGTCGAAAAGTAAAAGTCGAAGTGAAGCAAGATCTGGTACCATGCCTTGCAAGATGATCCGTACTAATTTCCGTAGTCTATCGGCGCCAGGTGACAGGCTACTAGGTGCCCACCCTTCATGGATCGAAGTATCGGTTCGCTCGTTTTACAGATCTCTTCGGCGTAGGGACATCTTGTGTGAAAGCGGCAGCCCGTCGGAGGGTGAATGGGGCTCGGCATCTCACCTTGGAGTTTGATCCTGATACGTGTCTTTGCTGGATCAGGCACTGGGATCGCATGAAGAAGAGCGTGCGTGTAAGGGTGTTGAGGATTGCTGTACAACTCTTCTGTGGGCGCATATTCGACGATCTCACCGAGGTACATGACAGCAACGTAATCGCTCATGTACCTGACTACCGAAAGATCATGAGCAATGAAGAGATATGTTAGATTGAACTCGGCCTTGAGGTCTCGCATTAGATTAAGGATCTGGGATCTAACCGAAACGTCGAGAGACGATACGGGCTCGTCAGCTACGATGAATTTAGGCTTGGTTGATAGGGCTCTAGCAATTGCAACTCTTTGCCTTTGGCCCCCGCTCAGTTCATGAGGACCCCTGTCGACGTACTGGTCGCCGGGGCTCAATCCAACCATCTCCAGGATTTGACATACTCTTTGTCTGATGTTGTCTCCATGAGCAATCTTGTGAATCTTGATGGGCAAGCCAACTATGTTCTCCACCGATTTTCGCGGATTCAGAGATGCATAAGGATCTTGGAAGATCATCTGAATATCGCGCCGTATGCTCCGCCTTTCACCACCGCGAAGGGCCGAAATATCTTTGCCGTCAAAGAAGATCTCTCCGACGGTAGGTTTCGCTAGCAGAGCGATCATCAAAGCGAGGGTCGTTTTCCCGCTCCCTGTCTCTCCAACCAGGCTCAATGACTGTCCCTGGTTTATGGCTAAACTGACTCCATCAACAGCATGGACAAACTCGGAAGTTGATCCAAAGCCCCCGATTCCTCGTTCGACAGGAAAATACTTTTTCACTCTCACAACTCTAAGCAGCGGGTCCGTCATGGCAATAATCCCTAATCCTTCCAAATGTCGCTATGCCTAATACATGCGGAAAGATGACCATCGCGCACCTGCTGCAGTTTTGGAACGTCACTTCGACAGATGTCCTTGACGTAAGGGCAGCGGGGATGAAAACGACAGCCAGAAGGTGGGGAGGCCATGTTAGGTATAGAGCCCTCGATGGTGTCTAGTCTGTCCATTGGAACGTCAAGTCGGGGAATGGCTCTCAAAAGTGCCTCCGTATACGGATGCCTGGGCCTCGAGAAAACTGTCTTGACATCAGAGATTTCCAATACGCGGCCAGCGTACATTATGAGTACTCTGTCTGCTAGTTCTGCGACGATGCCAAGGTCATGCGTTATGATCACGAGGGAGGTCTTCAGTCTTGCCTTTAGTTGCTTCATTAGGTCAAGTATCTCATCCTGTATTATGACATCTAAGGCGCTCGTCGGTTCATCCGCAATAAGGAGTTCGGGCTCGCAAGAAAGAGCCATCGCGATGAGAATTCTCTGCCGCATTCCTCCGCTGAGTTGATGAGGGTAGTCGTTCATTCTGGCGGCCGGAGAGGGTATTCCTACAAGTTCCATCAGACCTTGTGCTTGCTTCAAAGCATCTCTCTTGTTGGCGCCCCGGTGACGAATGCCCTCGACGATTTGATCACCCACCTTCATTACTGGGTTGAGGGAAGTCATCGGGTCCTGGAGAGTTATAGCTACCCTTCTGCCCCTCACTAACGTCATCTCATCTTCTGGAAGAGACAAAAGGTCGCCCACGCCTTCGAGCATGATCTGCCCGCCGACCACTCTTCCTGGAGGGGGAACGACGCGCATTATCGACAAGGCTGTCACCGTCTTTCCCGATCCCGACTCCCCCACGATACCAAGAGTCTCGCCTCTTCTGACGTCAAAGGATACGTCGTCGACTGCCGTCACGATTCTATCAGTGAAGAACTGCGTCCTCAGATTTCGAACTGACAATAATTCTGGCAAGCCCCTAATTCCTCACTTCGACTTCAGACTCTCGTCGATCTTCATACGGAAAAACCTGGGGGCTTAGAATCAGCGTTGATTTCCTGGGTATTTGCAAGTTCACCATTTCCTGAGCTTCAGATTTAACTCACCGTGACCGAATTCTTTCGGCATTATGGAGTATTTATCGTATCACATATTGGCTTGGGAAACATTCCGGTTCTCAGACATGGTTATTCTAGATTATGGGTTGCAACACGTATCTCTGTTCTCATGCTCTTAGTCAAATCCACCTGAAACTCCCCAACATCCAAACCAAGCCTAGCGAGGCTTTCTTCGTGGTCGTGGATTTTCCGACCAGATCCTTTTCCAAAAACCTATGAGTATTCGAAATGCCCTCCTACCACGTGACTGGGATCAGTGAGAAGGCACACCCCTAAACTGGTGACAGACATGTGGTGAATTGAGGAACACAACTGTGGTCGGGTAATATTCTGTTGTGAGCATCTTTCAGAGAGAGAGCTGCCTTAGGTCGGCACAGTTGTTTTTTGACAGACCCGACCTATGTTATTCTGCGCCAGCGCATGTGCTAGTGCTACGATTAGTCCGAGAACTAATGTTATTTGGGAGAGCTCACTCCCGCAAGCTGATGTCCATGCAGAGAGTGTGTATACTTGAAACTGGCGGAACTATAGGCCAGATCGAACCCCTTTCAAAGCTTGTCGCTCAGAACTTGAAAATTGACCTCACTCAGATATTCAACAAAGATAGTAACAACGTTGGACCAAACGACTGGGTGACAATCGCGCAATGCGTGGTCGACACCTGCAAGAAGGGCGTCGATGGGATAGTGATCACTCATGGGACAGCTACCTTGGGCTTTACCGCGGCTGCTCTGAGTTTTATGATAAAGGATTTGCCCGTTCCCATAGCCATCACCGGGTCCATGATTCCTGGATCTTATGCGGAGACTGATGCAATAAGCAACCTTCAGAACGCGATCGCACTAGTCTCTGATTCTGATCTTGCAGAGGTGTGCGTGGTGTTTTCCCAATTCGAAACGGGACAAGATGCAATAGTGATAAGAGGAACCAGATGTCGAAAAATCTCAGGGACCAGGAACAATGCTTTCAGAAGCGTCAATCTTCCAGAGATTGGATATGTAAAGAACGGAGAAGTAACACTGGATAAGCGTCTCATCCAGAGAAGGCGAAGCTCGACAACCCCCTACCTACAGTCAAAACTAAACTCCTCGGTCGCCCTGGTTAAAATGCACCCAGCCTTGACGGCGACCAGCATGTTGACAATGCTAAGAGGGATGTCAGGAGCCGTTATCGAGGCATACGGTTCGGGCCAAATCAGAACCGACGACTCTGACTTCCTTGCGACCATCAGTCAGTTCGAAAAACCACTTGCACTCTCTTCTCAATGCTGGTTTGATGGAGTTCGTTTGAATCCTGACATGTTCAAAGTTGACAGAACTATCGCTTCACTTCCAAACGTGATTCCGGTCGGTGACATGCTATCTGAAGTTGCCTTAGTGAAGTTGATGTGGATTTTGGGGAATGGATGGGACGCGCGCGACGCACTTCCAGTAAGTGTTTGTGGCGAACTATCGCTCTAGTACTCTCAACCCTACAAAATCAACAGAATCTTCGTCCGCGTTCTCAGAAGTTGTTGCAGTCTTTACCTGATGCTACTCGGCATGCTTGAAGGCTACAGGCCTCGAACAATCGCTTTGGTCAACGAAATCAAACTTTTCTTCTAGGCCTGAATTTTGGTAACTGAATCTCATCCGTTGCTTTCTCGAAGACAACTTCAACTGGCATTCCGATGGATGCTTGTTCGGGTTTGCATTCAATAATGTTACTGTACATCCTTGGTCCTTCTTCTAGCTCAACAATCGCTATGATGAATGGGATTTGGGACTCAAAAACAGGCGAATTGTCCATAACCCTACGCGGAATTGTAAATGAGTAAACCGTTCCTCGGCCTTTCGACTCCGTCCAACCGACATCCAGGGATCCGCAATCTGCGCACCAAGGTTTGGGATACCACTGGACTGCTCCGCAGTTGCCGCACTCTTGGAGCACCAACTTTCCTTTCTTAGCTGCTTCCCAGAAGGATTTGTCAATTGAAGTCACATCGGGTAAGGGTCTTTGATTGGCCCTTTCAGTGCCAATCACTCTCTCAAACCTCCACTCCCAACGCGCAAGCAGCTGTATTTGTCAAACTCGCGCAGTATTGACCTATGGCTCCAATCAAACTAACGAAGCCTAGCTTGGCATCCTTGACCTGCCTCTTTCCACCTTCCCCTCTGAGTTGACGAATAGCCTCAACCATAGGCAAGAATGCCCCTGACATTCCACACTGCCCGGAAGATAGTTGTCCTCCGCCTGTATTGATTGGGAGTTCACCTCCCAAGGAGACATCCGTCGCCTCCAGGAAACGGCCTGCTCGGCCCTTCTCGCAGAAGCCGCTATCTTCTAACTGCGTGAGCACGGCATAGGTGTAATCGTCGTAACATTGAAAGAATGAAAAATCCTTGTGCTTTACCCCAGCCTCAGCCAACGCCTCTCTTGAGGCTTTGACGACGCCCATGTAAGTGATGTCGGGTCGCATTCTGCTTCCATGAAGATAATTATAGGCAATTCCCAATCCCAGCGGATAGACCGGTATATCGGTGATTTCTTTAGCCTTCTCAACCGTCGTCACTAAAAAGGCCAAACCGCCGTTTACTGGAATACAGCAGTCCAGAAGTCTAATCGGATCGGAGACCATCGGGTTTCTTCCGGAGTCCAAGTAATCCTCCATCGTTAGAGGTCTATCTCTCAGGTAGGCGATCGGGTTAAGAGCCGCATTGTTGCGTTGCACAACGGAGACCTTTCCGACCTGTTCGGGTTTCACGTTGTAATCGTGAATATATCTCTGAGCGACAAAAGCAATTTGACTGTTGGGGCCCATCATGCCAAACGGCTTTGTGTAGTCTCTCAGGGCGCCTCCTCCTCCTGATGTTGCGCCGTGAAGGAGATAGCTGAGCGGAGCATCAGCTCCGAGGCACAGAACCATATCAACTACTCCAGCACTTATGACTGCTCCCGCCTCCTCCAACAGAGCCGCGGCTCCTATGCCTCCATGATCGGATCGGATAACGACTCGAGGTTCGAGTCCGAGATCTTGGATAATTTGCATCGACCAAATTGGCGGAACAGATTCGGGTTCAAGCAGCCCCACCCCCTGATCACGAAGGTCCGACTTTGACATTCCTGCGCTGTCAAGAGCTTGCTTCGCGGCTTGAGCCAGATACTGTTCAATCGTTATGTTTCTAGTCCGTTCTCTGTTGACCGGCGTCTCCCCGTAACTCGCTATCGCGACTTTTCCTCTAATGCGTCCCATAGTTGTATGTAAGGCGGCCGTCTTTCTAAGTCTTCACTCAATACGATACGTAGGGTACGTAGAACAAGCATTCGCATCAACAAGTACGACGTGAAGGCCAGCAGTCTTGGCGCATCACCATGCGCGAAATATCGCCAGGTCTTTGTCCCGTGGAAGAATATTGTTTCTGCTTCGTTGGCGATCAGCGGACTTCTTCATGTGATCTTGGGACATCAAGTGTTCTAGTGATTGGCAATGAGGACGCCAGAAAATCGGAAATCTTTTCCACAGTCCCGTGATGGAACTGCATGGTTTTTATCCACAAATCTAATTAGCTGATCTTTCTTTCACTCCACTTCGGTTTGTTCTCGTGTCAATCCTTCCACTCGATGGTGTAAAGGTAGTAGATCTAAGTCATGATGTAGCGGGACCATTTTGCACCATGCTCCTGGGCGATCTTGGAGCAGACGTCGTTAAGGTAGAAAAACCTGAAGTTGGCGACGAAGCCCGCTCCTTTATGTTTTTGGGGGCGTCTGAATTCCTGGCATTGAATCGGAATAAGAGAAGCATTACACTGAACTTGAAAACAGTGGAGGATAAGAAAGTCTTGACAGAGCTCGTAAGAGAGGGCGATGTGATTGTGGAGAATTTTCGTCCTGGAGTAATGGATCGTCTAGGTTTTGGATACGAACAAACGCGAAGTCTGAATCCAAGTCTAATATTCTGCTCTATCACAGGATTCGGACAAGACGGCCCATATAGCGATCGCGGAGCTTGGGATCCAGTAATCCAAGCCCTAATAGGAATTCAAAAAACGACCGGAGAAGAAGGCCAGCCGCCAGTCAGAATTGGCTCGTCACTTTTTGACGCGATCTCCGGAATGTACGCGGCCCTGGCAATCATGGCGGCGCTTCGAACAAGGGAGCAGAGGGGGAGAGGCGAACGGATCGATATTTCCATGTTGGATTGCGGACTTACGATGATGATGTACTGGATCCCATACTTCGCAATAACCGGTAAGCTGCCGCCAAAGATGGGAACCGGATGGCCGGGTATCGCACCTTATGAGATCTTTAAGGCGCAAGATCGGTATGTCTTCCTAGCTGCGTCGAACGAAAGATTCTGGGAAGATCTCTGCAACGCTCTTGGTCTTCGAAACCTTCTTGGGGATAGTCGATTCGCTAGCAATGAACATAGAGTCCACAATAGGGTTATTTTGCACGACATTCTTGGTTCCGCTATCTCCAAACTTAGAGCGGACGCAGTCGTTGACAAGCTGGCGTCGTTTGGAATCCCTTGCGCACCTGTATGTACGGTCGAGGAAGCCGTCAATAATCCACAAGTGAAACACAGAGGAATGATTCAGGAATTCGAATACCCCGGACTCCCTAAGGTGAAAATAGCTGGGATACCCTTCAAGTTCTCTGACACAGAATTCAGAATGAGGCTAACCCCGCCATTGCTCGGCCAACACACGAATGAGATCCTGAACAAACTCAGCCGCTCCTAAACAACCTAAGGATGCTGACGAGTGGCGGAGGATTCCATTTTCTCTGCAAACTGTTGGGCAAGTGCAACTCAAAGAACCGCCAGCTTGTTTCGATTTCAGCAAACCACGAACATGAGATGTACGCTGCCGCGACAGCTGCGCAGGGATTCGCTCGAAGCAGTTAACAATCCTTGGCTCGGGATATACGGAAGACGAATAGTGATTTATACGTAGATCCTCAACCCACGATCATGTACGTGACCTTCTCGGCGGACAAGCTCAGAAATCTGGGAAAGACGATTCTTGAAGCAGCGGGCGCATTAGCGGACGACGCAGCCAAAGTAAGCAACCAACTTGTAGAATCGAACCTGGCCGGCGTCGATACACACGGGATAATACGTATTCCTAAGTATGTTGCTAGGATGCTGGGAGAAGCAACTTTTCCGATCAACCCCAGAGCTAAGATCAGAACAGTAAATGACTTTGGTGCTGTCGCACGAATTGATGGCGATTGGGGATTCGGTCAGGTAGTTGCGGCTAGAGCTATGGACCTGGCAATTGCAAAAGCGAAGCGTTTGGGTATAGGTGTTGTGACAGCTCGAAATTGCAATGATATTGGGAGGCTCGCGTCCTACCCATTGATAGCGGCCGCTCGAGGCCTGATAGGCGCCATTTTTGTGAAGACCGATCCTTTGGTAGCCCCTCTGGGAGGAAGGACACGCGTTTTAGGCAACAATCCCGTCTGCTTTGCTATTCCTGCTGGACAAGAGAACCACATCGTGATTGATTTCGCGATTAGTGTCGCCGCAGCAGGGAAAGTACGGCTTGCAATGGTTCACAATGAACCTATCCCGGCGGGCTGGATGTTGGACTCGCACGGTAATCCTACCACTGATCCCAGAATACTCGATCAGGGCGGCGTCTTGCTTCCGTTCGGCGCGCACAAAGGTTACGGTCTCGGCGTCGTAAACGAAGTATTGGGTGGAATTCTAAGTGGCGCGGGGGCACTGTCGGATTACACCGGTACTGAGGCGTTTCTTGCGATGGCGGTTAACGTTGGGTCCTTTATGCCTTTGTCAGACTTCACATCCAAGGTTGACAAGCTAATTGTGGAGATCAAGAGCACCCCCAAAGCAGCCGGAGTGCAAGAGATCCTCATACCCGGAGAACCAGAGTTTAGGGCGCAAGAACGACGACTCAAAGAAGGAATACCAATCTCTGAGGAAGTTTGGAGAGAGATCAAGAAGACAGCTGAAAGGTTCCACATCGAGATTTCCGATGCGGACTTAGGGCCGAGTGGTGCGCACCGATGAAAGGTTCACACACCGCTAGCCTTCATTGCGGATGACTCGCAGTCCTGAATTGTAAATGATATATCGCTTAGAAGGCGCATTGCATTTCGTCGTACCGGGCATGCTACTTGAGGCAGACGTCATAGCGTGTCGTGGATGATGGATTGACTCGCTTCCATAAAACATGGCCTAATCGTAACATCTCTTGGCGGAATTGTTGAGTTGCGAGATAATCACGCAGCCTGATCCAGAAAGGGCTTCTATTGCCAGCGAGTCACCTCCGTGAAAGAAATGAAGCGGTCAGCTAATTGTGTGCGTAACATGGGAATTATCTAAGCGCACCTAGGCTCGTTCAGAGTTTTCTCCCGATGATCTGCTCGTAGTATGTGGTGGGGCCAGACTCCTCCTTGTCGACCATAATGTCGATGAGTGCTGGCTTGCCAGAATCACGAGCTTGCTTAATTGCGTCCTTGAGCTCCTCATCTCTGTCTATTCTCTGTCCGTACGCTCCAAAGGCTGAAGCGACTTTTCCGTAATCTACATCGAGAAAATCGTTCACTCCACTCACTATCTTTCCATCGTACAGGTACTTCTGGTCATGGTATTCAAAAGCCAGAGAGACATTGTTTAGCACAAGAGCGATTATGGGTATCTTCAGCCTCAACGCTGTTTCCAGTTCTGGTAGGTGGTATCCTATCCCACCGTCGCCGCTTACGCAAATAACTGTCTTGTCCGGGGCGCCCAGTTTCGCCCCTAGTGAGGCAGGAAACGCCCACCCTAGAGATCCTGCCGCCCTCAGGAACGTCCTACCGCTCGACAAGACGGGGAAAAGAGCACCGGCCCAAGCCGCCATATAACCTGTATCGACCACAACAACATCGTCCTTACCAAGCAGCTCTCTTAGCATCTTCATTACTCGTTGAGGTTTGATCGGGTGTGAAGGCTTCGAGGTTATACCTTCAAAATCCTTTCTCCATTGGCCAGTAATCTTTCTCACTTCGTCAACCCAAGGATTAATCATAGGTCTCGAGACCTTCCTTTGCAAGAGAACGTCAACCAAGGCTCGCAGCGCAAGTTTGGCGTCTGCAAGTATGGATACCTCAGTCTTGTAGTTTCTGCCTTGAACCTCGGGGGCAATATCTATGTGAATGACGCGAGTTCCCTGCTTGGGAATGCTGAAGGCGTTCGTAACAAGTCCCCCTGTCTTGGATCCGACGAAGAGTACCAAGTCACTACTCGAGACGATGTCGTTTGCACTCTTCCTTGAATATTTCCCGACAACGCCTATGGATAGCGGGTGATCTTCCGGTATGCTACCTTTTCCTCCCATACTTGTTGCCACCGGAATTGACATCAGTTCCGCTAGTTGCACTAGTTCATTCCATGCACGCGAGAGAACTGCGCCGGACCCAGCCACGACAACTGGTCTCTCGGCCTTCACCAACAGATCTGCAGCCTCAAGAATTTTGGAGGAATCGGGAGAACATCTGAACGCAGGGTATTCCTTGCATGGGTCCTCAGCATAAATCTCGGGAATTTCAACTTGAAGAGGGAAATAATCCCAAGGAATGTCTAGGTGGGTAGGGCCTGGACAGCCACTTACAGCCACCCGGATAGCATTCCTAGTAAGCTCTGCGGCTCTATTGGGAGTCGGGACGTACCCGTTCCACTTTGTGACATGATCAAACATTCGCGTCTGATCTAGTTCCTGGTACTCAGGCTTGTATCTACGCTGAGTTGACATGGAACTGGTAATCGCTACGACGGGACTACACGCCCAGAACGGATCGGCCATACCAGCTGCAACATTGGCGGCGCCGGGGCCAAACTGTCCGTATACGAATGAAGGTTTGTAGCGTACTCTTGCGTAGGCGTCCGCCATGTATACCGCGGCTTTCTCACTTCTGGTCAATACAAACTTGATTCCCGCGTCCTGCAGTGCGAACCAGAAATCTTGGTCGCCGCCAGTTACCAAGAAGAAATAATCAGCATCATACTGACGTAAAGTCTGTGCCACAGATTCTGCAACATTCAAGACTGCGTCCCGTTTCTCGAGTTACTGATCTTTACCTATTTAGCGTGTTCACACGCCGAGCGTGTTTTGAGATGACTCAAAGTAGGGCCTTCGTGAAGGACCGGAAGCGATTTAGTTCGTAGAGTAGCGCTAATCGTCAATGTGACACAAGATGACAAAGAGTTTTGTCAAAACCTTAAACGCGCCCCCTGCCGCTGGTCCCTATTCTCAAGGCATCACGGTTGGCAATTTACTCTTCGTTGCGGCCCAAGGATCCTTTGATCCAAGAACCGACAAACTGGTGGGGCGGGACGTTGAATCACAGACTCGACAGACCCTTGAAAACATCAGAGCGATTGTTGATGCGTCAGGCTTCGCGATGCCCGATATCGTTAGGGTATCTGTCTTCTTGAAAAGACGCCGCGACTTCA
Source organism: Candidatus Bathyarchaeota archaeon (assembly GCA_963726255.1). Lineage (GTDB taxonomy): Archaea > Thermoproteota > Bathyarchaeia > 40CM-2-53-6 > 40CM-2-53-6 > FEN-987. The sequence goes on along the minus strand of CAVSBL010000002.1, from coordinate 2,256,968 downwards.
AGAGGATGAATGAGGTCTACAAGACATTCTTCCCCGAGAATCCGCCAACTAGAACTACTGTGGTTGCAGGTTTCGTGATTCCTGGCATGTTGCTTGAAATGAACGCAATTGCCTGCCGTGAAGACTGATTCCCAACACAACTCATATTTGTTCTTAGATCTGCATAGGGTAGTCGGTGTATTGCATGAAGATCGAAAAGCTCGAAATGTTGGCAGTCGGAGTGAGCAATTTGGATGAAGCTGTGAAGTTCTATGAGAAACTGCTTGACACGAAGTTCAAGACTCACGAAACGAAACTGAAGGAGGGCACGGCGAGGTGGGCTGTGACTCCCTTCGGGTTCGAACTGCTAGAGAGCCCAGTTGAAGTTCCCGGACCCGACAGAGTACGGAGTTTCCACCTTCGAGTCACTGATGTTGAGAAGACCAAGGCCGAGATGAAGACCAAGGGATTTGAACCTGTGGAGGAATTGCAGATCGGGAAATTCAGAGAGGTGATATATCACTTAAGGGGGCTTAGGATGGTATTCGTAGATGGCAAACTCGCGTAGTCTCCCAATGGAAGACGCCGTCGACACGTCGCATCGCGGCTTGTTTTCGCACGTGCGAAGGCCCTCATCGATACAGCGTCTTTCATGATAGTTCCTTTATGCTCGACAAATATGGCGGCGCAGCTTTCCATAATCTTTCGAACATGGCACACATGCCCCGAATGAACTTTGCATTGTTAGTCCAAAGGTCAGCTTCCCTAGCATTTTGCTCACCCGCATCCTCAGGTGTAATGCCAGGCCCGATGCACATTTCTCGTTTATCAACCATGTCGATGTAAAATAGAACGTCCTTAAGCTTCCGCAGTTCAGCGAATCGCGACACGTGCTCCGCTGCTGGCAGAGTTGACTTATCGATCTCGGAAATCACCCTAATTCGCACATGTCGTCGTTTTGCCGCGATGATTGCAGCTTCGTACTCCTCTCCCAGTATGCCTCGACCTCCTAACCGAATGAGCCCATCTTTGCTGCTTATTGAAACGTACTCACTCTCGGCTCGTCTGATCATGTCCAACACCGTGCGAAGCGCATTTCCACCTCCTGTAATCAAATCAAAGCGTTCATCTCGCAATCCTTCGCCGTGAGAAACGTAGCTTGCGAGTGACCGAGCAAGTGCATTCTTTCCTTTTTTCAGAGCCGCAAATCTTTCACCCACTCTATTGAACAAGATTGACAATGCTTCGCTTGGAGGAGTAGGTGAATAAAGATAAGGGGAACCAGCGCTCCGCTGAACCAGTCCCTTTACTGACAACTCGCGGAGAATTCGATATGTTTCAGGGCGAACAAGTCCCGTCCTCAAGGTGAGCTGACTTGCTTTGCAACTCCCAAGACTAAGCAATGCAATGTAAGTTTTCGCCTGGAGGAAACTGAGCCCGAGGTCGGCCAGACTCGTTAAGTCTTCTTTAGACACCGAAAGACGCCTGGTTTTCTAGGTGCACGGGGTAAGTAATGTAACTTACGGTTGAAACTGTAGCATGGCCATGTTCTTACACCAGATTATTATGCGGACTGTAACAAATGAAAGTCACGAATCATTCAAGCCTGGTCAAAGTATGAGCGAGTCGCATGTCATACTGGAGAATGCGTGCGATCCGATAGTCGATATTGACCTGGATGCTTTGATTCAGCCTGCCCGTCTTTTGAGACCCATCGAAGATGGTGTAGTGTGCGAGCTCGCAAGATCGATAGAAAACTCGGGATTGCTCCAACCGATAGTTGTGCGTGAAAACGGTCCTAAATATGAAATCATATTCGGCCAGCACCGAGTTGAGGCGTTCAGAAGACTCGGAATTCCAAAAATAAGAGCCATGGTTAAGCACCTAGACGATGGGGAGGCGTTTCTTGCGCGGGTGTCAGAGAATCTAGTTAGGAACGCCTACGTGAATCCGATGGAAGAGGCTAAGGGGTACAACGAACTTGTTAACCATGGTTGGACGATAAATGCGATAGCTCGACGCATAGGAAAATGCGATAGCTACGTTAGCGAAAGACTTGCTCTTCTCCATCGACTCGATCATTCACTGCTCTCTAAAGTTTCAGGCGCAAGCCGATACTTGACTCCAAGTCATGCAGAACTTCTCTCACGTATCAAGGATCCTCGAAAACAACGCTCACTTGCCGAATTCGTTGAGAGAAAAAGGCTCAGCGTCAGAGGACTTGAAGACATCTTGAATGGAGCTCCTCCGCCAACGAAGACCAGAATACAGATGTTTGCCGACCACTGTGGCGTGAATATACCCTCGGAGTACTTGGATGCCATGGGTCTGTCTCCGGGCAAATACTGTATGCTCTATATGCGCGGAAACAAGTTGATATTGGAAAATATGATGGATAGGCGAAGAATCAAGAAGAGCAAACAAAGGCAGCCGTTCTAAGCCGACACAAATCAGCGTGTGCCAAATTGCCTAAAATCAGGCATTAGAGTGGAACAATGTTCTGATCAACCATTCGCCTATCTGGGGTGTCATTCCCAGGCCAGGTCGCGACTAACGAACGATTGCCAATTGAAACCAAGCAGAAAGCCATCACAATGCTTGAAGCGATAAAGTCAGAACTACGGCATCACGATTTCAGCCTAGAATTCCTAGGGTTTGATTGTCGGTGGAAGGACTTGACCGCTTGGAGGTTCCTTGCGTTCTCGGAGGATAATTACAGACGATTGATCGCCGGCACGAAATGGGTGAGACGACGACTAAGGGAAGAGCTGCTGGATCAACTTAGCGAACTACTGATTGTAGTGGGGCGATAGCCGTGGCGGGTCATCCATAGGGCGTGTTGTAGGATGGTTGGGTTGGTGCGGGGGAGGGGATTCGAACCCCTGAACCCCTGCGGGACAGGAGCCTCTGGACACACTCGGCGTTTACGAGTGTTCAGTCCTGCGCCTTTGACCTGGCTTGGCTTTGGGGAGATTCATGCTGAACCTTACCCCCGCCTCCAGGCCAAACAAGTTCACCCGTAAGGGCCGCGGCGACAGCGCGTGTGGCAAGTCTTAAAGATTATCTAGTTAACCTTCACTGACAGCAGCTCTGGTAAGACAGGGCGGACCAGTGGCCTAATTGAAGTTCGTTTACGGAAAGAAACAGAAGGTTGACAGCGTCGAGCTAGATCAACTCTTCACCGAGCTTCAGGCGGCCCTGCAGAAGCACCCACTGGTCCCCGCGGCAAACATTGAAGCCCTTGTCTCCGAGTGGATAAACGACATACTGTTCGTTGCGGGGAAAATAACCGAGGAAGAACTGCAGGAAGCGTTACAATCTTTCGAGAAGGCTGAAACTTCACAGAAAGCGGCCCCGGCGGAAGGCGGGGGTGCGGAAGACTCAGACGAGGACGAAGACGAGGACGACAAATAGTAGGTAGGTAAAGGGCCGCAATCAAATAATCCATTTCTTCTAGCCAAGAAGAGTTTCGCTAGACCGATAGCGCCACAACCCTCGCTATGGCAGGTGCCTTTTCAATTGATCACATCTCCTGCGCAAGTTCGACAAAGTTCAATGCTGGAGCCCCGCATATTCCGCAATATTTCCTGAGCCGGCTTGTCTTGTTGCCGCATATGCCGCAGATAATTCGCGGAGACCTGCGTCTCCTGAAGTAGCCATGCGCATACCCGTACCCGACGGCAGCGAGTATAGCGCCGAGAATCACAAAGAACAGCGTAAAGATGACGAACAAGGAACCGGAGAGGTCTGTCATCGGGCTCAAGAGAAATTGTCGTCGAAGACTCGAACTTAAACTTCTACCAGACGAGACCGCCTAGACCTCTTTTGGTGCTGCAGGTCCGATACGGTAAAATAGAGCTTGAATGTTTCTGCCCAGAAGCCAACGCTAATTAGTGGTCTAATTGGGTCATAGGAAAGTTCACGCCCCCAAACGAGGCTCACTGGCCTACCTGCCTAGGGGACGCGCTTCACGCTGGGTTGGCAGAATCAGGTATTGGCCCGAAGTGGACGAGGGACCTCGTCTCCTTGCTTTTGCCGGATTCAAAGCGGGCATGAACTACGCCATAGCCGTAGACAACAGGCAAGGGTCACTGACCTTTGGAAAAGAGATCGTCATTCCGTTGACAACCATGGAGACACCACCAATGTTGGCCTCTGCCCTACGTGCCTACACTAAGACCTACGAAGGGCTGCGTACGTTTGGTGAGGCTTGGATGGAGACAGTGCCAAAGGATTTCGGGCGCGTCATTACGGTTCCGGAGAAGTTTGCCAAGGAAGACGGGCTCAAGAAGATTGAAACCAACCTGGACAAGATCAGCGATTTACGTATGCTAATGGCTACCCAACCGAGACTTGCGAAGCACGGCAAGAAAGCCCCGGAATTAGTAGAGGTGAAGATCGGCGGAGGCACCATCAAGGACCAGTTTGAGTATGCGAAGAAGATACTTGGGCAAGAAGTGAAGGCCGCCGACTTCATCAAAGAAGGGCAGGCGGTCGACACGATTGGCATTACAAAGGGCAAAGGGATACAGGGGCCGGTTAAGCGGTGGGGAATCCGAAGGAAGACTCACAAAGCCCGAAAGACCGTTCGCCAAGTCGGCTCAATTGGTGGCTGGACACCCCACTTCGTCATGTATTCCGTCCCGAGGGCTGGCCAAATGGGCTTCCACCAAAGAACCGAATACAACAAAATAGTCATGAAGGTTGGCAATAACGGCAGCGAGATTACGCCGAAAGGCGGCTTCCTGCGGTACGGCGTGATCAACTCGGACTACGTGACCGTGAAGGGAAGCGTCCCCGGAACCAGAAACAGGATCATACTAATGCGCGTAGCTTCCCGCCCACCGCCCGAATCACCGCCGCAAAAGCTTGAGTATATCAGCGTAGCATCACCCCAAGGCGACTAACAGCTCAGTAAGCTAGGCCCCCCGAGGGGGGTCGGGCAACCCAACTTCTCTTGCAGTGTATAACATATGTTAGACGTCAATTTCAAGGGATTAGGCACGCGCTCCGGGTGCCATTTACTCTTATGGCACAGGCTCCGGGTGCAATCTACCCTTATTGCCATCTGCCCCATGCTTCATGGACAAACTTGGAACTTTTCTTTGGTAGAGAGTAGATGGCTGTGGCTATGGCCAAGATGCTTGGCGCCCCAGTCGTGAGCCTCCCTTTGAGGATTGTTCGCCATGGCTCAAGTTGGCTGTCCGCGGATTTCAGCAAACTTTCCGCATCTGGCTTGGAATGAAGAAATGCCTCCCGCCTCTCCCAATTCACAACGATCCGAGCGGCCTCTTCCTCAAGCCCCGCCGTCCCCGTCAACCACTCCTTAACACCAGCAACGCCAGCCACGCGCGCCGACAAGGCGATGGCGACCTTGACCCTAAGCGGGAGCAGATTCCACCCGTAGCTTACCTGGTAGCCTAAGTCATAACTGAAACCGCTTTCCAGGACGGCGTTGGAGAATATGAGGGGGAGTGGTGGCGCGGGCTCCAGGTTCCCCTCCCCCAGTTTTACTTTCAACCTGTTGTGTGCGCATTTCTTTCCGCAATCAGTCTCAGGGGTTAAGCCTTTGAATCCAAGTTCTTTCGCCTTCCAAATTTCCTTTATCAATTCACTATCTGGAACAAACCGGTCCTTTATGATGGAGTATTCGGCGAGCCTTGGATAAATCAGAACAGCCTCGGCGTTCCCTTGTATCGTAAACGGAGAAAACGTGCGCACTCCACCTTCGACCCTCTCCTCGATGAGGTAGACTCCGTATCGTTCGGCTATGCCATTGTAGAGCGCGGCTTGGAAATTATCAGTTGGATTCATTCTCGTAGTGTCCTTAGTCTCGATGATGATTGGATTCTGGTTCCGCTCTTTGAAGGCAATGAAATCTGGGCGCACCTTCCCGGGAAGGTCGGGGTGGCGCCCTTCACCCTTCCCGATTATTGTTAGCTCCCCATACTCCTTAGCTAGTTTTGCCCGAACCTTCTCGACGCCCTTCAGGGATTGGGATGCGATTTCTTCGAGGTACTCATTGAAGTTCACTTGAGGAATAGCTCGAGCAATGTGCTCCATCGCGACGGCTTTGGGTAGGCCTTGGAATCCAAGCTTTACGGCCGCTTCCCCAATCATGCCAATAGTTGCGGGTTCCAGTACGCGCGGCTCGCTGGATCGGTTCTCTCGTACGGCCCTGAGTGCTCTGTAGGCTTTGATAGCCACGATCTTCGGGCACCTTCGGTAGTCGTAGAGGTCTTCACGAGAAATTGTGTAGATAGAGGTCAGTGGAACCCGAGCCCTTCCTTCAATAGGGCGATTGCTTCGCGGGCGTTAAGTGTTGAAGGGTCAGGTGTGGACCATTTTGCTCTTGCTTGGCAAGCCCAACCCGAGGGAGCCTACTCGGGCGGGTAAATTCTCTTTCCGGTTTTTCTGTCGACTATTGTAATCGCCTGAGTTGGGCACGACTGGGCGGCGATCAGGAGATTTTCGTAGTCCTTGCCGCCAGCCTCATCCAGGACATCTAGCTTGGCTCGGCTACGGAATACCCCCTGCCCGGGGCGCTCGTCGAGTCGGAAAACGTCGGGTGAGACAATGACGCAGCTGCCAAACCCGAGGCACTTATCCGCGTCGAGTTCGACCTTTACTCCACCCTCCCGCTCTTCCGCCGGCGCCTGCCGTTCAGATGGCAACTTTACCCCAAGGCCATCGAAGATTCTGGTTAGGGCATTCTTTACGCTAATTGTAGCTACTTCCCCATCCTTAGTATAACCAACAGTCACATCCTCATCCAACGCCTTCGGCGTAACGTCTTTGTCATCGCGAATGAGAAGTTGCAACTGGTCGGTTCTCTTATCATACCTCATGCGCATGAGAATCATTCCTACTTAGGCTAAGCATTCGAAGATAGGCTTTCCTTTTCAGCTTTGTAAGCTCTTGCATCACATACGGAGAATTAATAGTCCAAACCTCGGTGAGACTCGGGCCAACATGAGTGGGCTACAGCTTGAATGCAAGAGGCAAACAGCACTGGGACGTGCTCGTAATTCGTGCGGGCGTAATCGGCCTATCCGCCGCCTATCATATCAAGCAAAACAACCCGCACATGTCGGTGTTGGTGGTGGACCGCAACGTTGCCGCAGGCCAAGGAAGAGGCCAAGCTCTTCGGTGACCGGACAATTAGCACAATGCGACTTACGAATCGGGCAATTCCCAAAGAAGAATTCGTCATTTAGTTAATGAAAATTATTACAGCCGGATATTACCTCATAGGTTTCAGTGAAGAATGAATACACTTTAAGATTCGAGGCTCTCTGGCTAGGGATACATGCCTCGGTGGCTCAGCCTGGTAGATACCTTTCCACGGTACCGGAAAGCGGCCGCCTCGTAAACTTTTCAGGAGAGCGGCAGGTCGCGGGTTCAAACCCCGCCCGAGGCTCCACTTAGGAAAATCATCCGTAGGTTTCACACCCATCCCTCCGGAGAACAGGAAGGGCTTCTCCTTTAGGCCAACATTCTCCGAGGACAGAAGCTCGAGGCCGAGACTCTAGCCTGTGCGAAGTAGGAAGGCCGTCAATATTCGAAGGCTGGCGCGCTCGGTGTGAGTCATTAATTCATCTTCGCTAAATGGGGCAACCAATTTATGCGATGGCTGTAATCCTTGGCTGGGGTTTCGTAATTGGCGAGCCTGTTGAACGGCCTGCTCTTCCGAATTGCTAAGCATTGGATTGCGGGCGAAGAGTATGAAGATGCTTTGAACCGAGCAGCTCAGTCAAACGTTCAAAAGATCCAAGGGATTGTGAACCTTCTCGGGGAAGAGATTACTGCAAGAGACGACGCTTCCGCAGCCACGCAGGAATACTTGGAAATACTTGAGACGATCGCCGCCCGGAAAGTTCAGAGTTGTATCTCAATCAAACCCACGCAGTTAGGACTGGGAATTGACAGAGCTTTCTTTGAGGAGAACTTGAGCACAGTCGTCAGCAAAGCGAAATCTCTAGGCAACTTTGTCTGGATGGACATGGAAGGATCGCGATACACCACGCAGACAGTTGATTCATATCTAGAACTCGTCAGGAAATTCGATAATGTCGGACTTGCCATCCAAGCCTACCTGAAGCGAAGCGAGGAAGATGTGAATAGAATTTTAGGCTTGAATGGGAAAATTCGACTCTGCAAGGGGGCTTATAACGAGAGCCCGGAGATTGTTTTCAAGAAGCGGGATGATATTAACCGCAACTATTCCAAGTTGATGCGCTTGATTTTCGAACGTGGGCAAGGGTTCGCAATCGCCACCCATGATGAGAAGTTGATTCAAGAGGCCATTATCTTGAGCAATGTCCACCACGCAGATTTCGAATTCGAAATGCTGATGGGAATTAGAGACAAGAAGAAGCTGGAGCTTGCTCAAAGTGGATATCGATCAAGCGAATACATACCCTTCGGAAAGCGTTGGTGGGCATACTCCACGAGAAGAATCAGCGAGCACAAAAGCAACATATTCTTACTTGCACGTTCGCTCATGAGCGGCTAAGGTTGCCAATCAGCATCCTCCTCAATGGGTGGATCCACCCGCCCCCCCGGTTTTCATGGTCAGCTTGAACACTCCGGATACCTTAGTCTGTTTCTCGATATAGCGAAATCCAGTAGATGATTCATCCATGCACATTATATACCGGCAAGTCGAGGAGCTAACTACTTGGTGTAGTTAGATGGCAAGTAGTGAAACGCAGATCAGGTATGCGTACTTGGTCACTTTGGTTGGCGTTGCTTTGGCGTCTGTAACCACGGTTTACAACGCTGTTCGTTCGTACTTAGTTAGCCAGATGCTTCGATCCCGCCCCTTCAATCCGGGAAACTTCACCCAAACTCAGTTCGGGAACTTTACGAGGACACGCCAGTTTGGAATAGTGAACCCATACGGAGGCATCACAGGTGGCCTCATGATCTTAGCTGTGATCATTGCGATAATTGGCGTTGTGTGGCTAGGCCTAACGCTCAGGAAAGTTAAGCCAGCCAACCCATAGCTACTGCATGGTGTGGCAATTCGCTTACGTATGAGGTGGGTTTAGGATTGCAGTCTCTTATCCTCGAAATCTGTGCACACCCACGAGTTCATGAAATTGGGGAAGATGTCGACAAAGATGGAAGGCCTCTGCGGCTCGTGAGATGCACCCAATGCGGTCTTCTAATGCGCGAATATTCCCCGGAAAGTGAGGTTCAATCGGGGGAGTCTAGGTTTCACTCCAAGGCGGCCTCTTACCGAGCCACGATGCATCGTCATTAGCCCATTCATGGGCCGCCGCACGACAGGTGCCTAGCCTCCCGCACGTGCTACACCTGAACAGTACAACCCTTCATAAGTTCGAGTTCCTTTTCGGTCATAATTGACTGGAGCCTACTGGTCCTCACTTTACCTATTCCATGCTCAAGGATTAGGGTGGATCCACCCCTCTAGGGGTGGTGCCAAACGAAGGTAACCCTCGCCTCATTTTACACCTCGATCCCCTCATACGAAGCAGTCTACGGACCCGGCTCAACGAGCGTTAGCCGGGTAACTTGGTTCCAGGGTTCAGTATCCCGTCGGGGTCGAATAGGTTCTTTATGTTCTTCATCAGTTCGAACTCTTTCCTTGTCATGAGCGATTCGAGCTTCTTCGTTCTTATCTTCCCGATTCCGTGCTCCCCCGTTATTACGCCTCCAGCTCTCGTCGCAATTTCATAGATTCCATTTCTCAGGTCTTCCACGTATTGTGTGCCCTCGCCTTCTTTTTTCATTATGTGGATGTGGAGGTTTCCATCAGCTGCGTGTCCGAAGATTTGCAGTGGAGCTCCGTGCTTTGCGGCGACGTTTTCCACTTCGCCCATCACTGTCTCTAACTCACTAGCGGGCACGGTTATGTCCAGGATGTCTATTGTTTCGCTCTTCAAGCCGTTGTAGATGTTGCTTCTTATTCTGAGGATATTGTCTTGGTCGCTCTTTGATTCTGCCACAAATGTTTCGTAAGGCGTATTCTCTTGGCATATTTGGGCTACTTTGAGGCTTTCCGAGAGAACTTGATCCTTGCTAGGTTCGGCCATGATTATGATTAGATGACTTTTCCCTGTCTTCACTGGCCAATATACATCCAGCCGTTGTGCGCTTTTCTCCAACAGGTCTCTCTCGACATATTCTACGGCTAGGGGCGTGCTTGAATGCAATATCTTTGGGACACTCGCCAGTGCATCGTGCCGACTGTTGTAGGGTACAATGAGGGTCATCGTTGCCCCGGGATTCAGGTAGAGTTGAATGATGACTCTTGTTATTACTGCAAGCGTTCCTTCGCTACCGATGATGAGCTGCATCAAGTCGTAGCCTACATTGTTCTTATGGACCCTTCCTCCAAGATTCAGTATTTCTCCCGTGGCAAGTACGACTTCGATTCCTCTGACATGATTTCTCATCACTCCATGCCTTACTGCTCGGGACCCTCCAGCGTTCGTAGCCACGAGCCCGCCCACCTGGGCATTTTCATCGCCGGGATGGGGCGGAAAGGATAAGCCGACTTCTTCCGCCGTCTTCGCAAGTTGCCCGAGTGTGACCCCGGCATCTGCAATCGCCATGAGATTGGCTTTGTCGATTTCAATTCTTTTCATCCGTTCCATCGAAAGTATTATCCCATTTCTGGTCGGTACCGCGCCTCCCACGAGACCAGTCCCGCCTCCCCTTGGAAAAACTGCGAGCCGATTTTCGCTCGCGAAGCGTAGCACTGAAGAGACTTGTTGAGCATCAGCTGGTCTTACCAAAGCAAGATCGTTTGCAGGTTTCGGTCTTACTGAAAGAGGGCTTTCATCGACTAGGTAATTCTGCATTTGCTCGATATTGGTTACCACATAGGTTGTGCCCACAATCCTCTTGAGCTCTTCTAGGACGAATCTATCCATTCGCTTTCCCACGATATGCGATAGTGCATGGATTCTGAGTCTGAGTTATGAACAAGGCTGTGCTGCAAGCGAGGTTGGAATCCATCCGATGTCTGGGTGCCACCCACTCGACAAGAAGCTCAAAAATGGCTTGGGCTCGTAGGCCGCTGTACAGGAGTGGGTCGACGTGTATGTGCAGCTCAGGGTTACCTCGGCTTGGGACCATATGGTACCACCCCTCCACCAGTGGTCCCAACCACAATGCCGGCCACGATAGGGTACTGAGCTCACGGGAGAACGGTCTACTGGTTTTCGTATTTCATTACGTTGTCTTCGACAACAACTAGTTCGACACCAGCGTTTTTCAAAAGCTTCCGAGTCTCCTCGGCCGCATGGTACTTCGTTCTGGCAACTACTCTTTTGATTCCGGCTCCTACGGTTAGCATGGCACATGCGTAGCAAGGCTCAAATTTCGAGTACAATGTAGCTCCTTCCACAGATATTCCAAATTTCGCAGCTTGGATCAGCGCATTGGCTTCCGCGTGTATGGTTCTAACGCAGTGCTGGCTGATGTTGTCGTTCTCATCAACGACTCTTCTCATCATATGACCCGCCTCGTCGCAGTGCGGTTGGCCTGGGGGAGACCCTGCATAACCAGTAGACAGGATCCTCCTGTCCTTCACGATCAACGCACCAGCTTTACCTCTATCACACGTGGACCTTTCAGACACGGTGTCCACGATTTTGAGGAAGTATTCGTCCCAACTCGGGCGAGTCATAGGTTGTCAGTATGCTTGGAGGAGATTTAAGGTCCCGCAAAGCTTTTTCTGGCCAGTGAACTGCCTACCCTCGGCCCTAACCATTGACCAAGAAGCTCTTCTGGGATGACGCATACCTCAAGGAATTCGATGCTAAGATCCTGTCTGTTGATGGCAATCAAGTAGTGCTTGACCAGACCGCGTTTAATCCCCGTGGAGGAGGACTGGTCGGAGATATTGGGACCTTGGGTAATGTGAAGGTTCTTGACACGGTGAAAGGAGCTAACGATTCAATCGTACACGTAGTCGAATCGGCCGCTGGTTTGGGTACGGAAAGTAGCGTGCATGGAAACCTTGACTGGGACAGGCGGCATAGGATAATGAGGATGCACACCTCCGCCCACCTTCTCAGTTCCATCTTCAACAAGGAAACCGGCGCCCTGATCACAGGGAACCAGATAGAACCCGACAAGTCAAGGATAGATTTCAGCCTCGAGAACTTCGATAGGGAGAAGATGCTACTCCACTGCAAGCAGGCTAACGAAGCTATTGCGAAGAACCCGCCGGTCAAAACGTATTTTATGCAACGGGAAGAGGCGATGAAGATTCCTGGTATCATAAAACTCGCAGCGGCTGCTCCTCCCGACGTCAAGGAACTCCGCATCGTAGAAATCGAAGGATACGACATTCAAGCCGACGGCGGTGTCCACGTGAAAGAGCTTGGGGAAATAACCAGGATAGACCCGTTGAAATTCGAGAACAAGGGCAAGAGCAACAGAAGACTCTACTTCACTATCCCGTGAACCCGGAAATCATCCAAGTGGAATTTCCGTAGATGTCGTTGTTCAGATCCCACGTCTCCGATGTCTGGCAAGACCAAGTAGTCCGAGATCGGTTGTCGTGGTACTATAATGTACTTCGGGACCTGAAGCCCGCGAAATTTCTGATGTGCAAGCAAATAGCTTGCAGCCAAAACCCACGGCTGATGACGGAAGCACAATTATGGGATAAACACGAAAAGCTCCACACCGAATTTCGCAAAGCCTTGAACAGAATCCGGGAGAACGAACTGCCGAGCGAGTCGGTAAAACGACCGGAGTTCAGTTTCTTGGATGTTAAGATGGAGCTTCTGAACCGGATTCTCAGGAAGTGCACGTTTTGTGAGTGGCGATGTAGGGTTGACCGCGTGGAAGGAAAGAGAAAGGGAGCATGTCACTTAGGCAGCGTAGCGAGAGTCGCATCGTTTTTCCTTCATCAAGGCGAAGAACCACCCCTAGTCGACCGGCATGGCTCCGGAACGATTTTCTTTGCTTCATGCACCTTCAGGTGTGTTTTATGTCAGAATTGGGATATCTCCCAGCATCCTGACGCGGGGGCGCCTGTCTCACCAAGAGAACTTTCGCTCATGATGAAGTCACTCAGAAGTGAGGGTGCTGCTAACATTAACTTCGTTGGAGGTGAGCCAACGCCTAACCTTCACGTCATAACGGAGGCCCTTAACCTAACGACAGTAAATGTCCCGATCCTGTGGAATAGCAACATGTACCTGACCGCTGAAGCCATGCAAATCTTGGAAGATCTTGTGGACATTTGGTTGCCCGACTTCAAGTGGGGCAACGACCTTTGCGCCATGAAATACTCGCGGATAATCAGATACTTCGATGTAGTTTCCCGAAATCACATTATGGCATATGAGAATGGCGATATGATAATCAGGCATCTCGTTATGCCAGGCCATTTAGAATGCTGTACTAAACCGATTCTTAATTGGGCAGCAGAGAAGTGCCCGCGAGCACTGGTCAACGTTATGGGTCAATATAGACCGGAGCATTTGGTACTGCAAGAACCTGAAATGTATCACGAGATTGCTCGGCGCCCCAGTCCGCAGGAGATCACGAGAGCGCAGGATTACGCTAACGATCTCGGGCTTGTCTGGGAACCAGTCTCCTAAAAGCAAGTGGACTCGAAGCTCACTGCACAATCCTGTGCATCAACGTGCAAAATAATAAGGTTGGAAAGAAAGGGGTTCGCACGCAGGAGTTGCCAAGCTATTACTTGACGACTTCTCCGGTTGCGAAACGTGGACCAACGGTGTTGATCTTTACCTTCACCTTGTCGCCAGGTTTGGTTTGTGGGACAAAGACTACGAAACCTTCGATCCTCGCGACTCCGTCACCGCGGCGGCTAGTCTCTTTGATCTCAACTTCGTATTCCTTCCCTTCCTCAACTGGCTTGTTGAAGGAACGTTCAAAGCTCATGCGTTTCACCTCGACTTTTCATTCAGCTAGTTCGTCGGGAGAAAACTCGCGCGTCGGAACGTTTGGTTACGTATAAGACGGTCGGCTTCAGCCCGTACACATAGCTTACCAACATACCCTTTCTCGGCGCCTAATAACGCTACCTAAAAACTCACAAGACCAGTTCGACAGTGTTCTTACTTGTGGCGCCGGTTTCTTCCATCCCTCGTGTCAGCCCGCTGCCAATCTCTCTTCCTCTGAGTCTCAATTCGCGTTCGGCCGGAACGGAAGGATGGCTGATCCCTCCGGTATTCCTGAATTTGACCATAGAAATCCTGATACCCATCCTCATTGCTTGCGAGAGCCGAAATCAATTCGTTCAATTTGAGTCGGGCCGTGTCTGATGAGTTTTCATCCCAAGTTCGGGAATAAACGCCGTACGCAATATGGAATTTGAAATCATTGGGCCTGTCAATTTCCAATTTGGACGGGCCCTTATTCTCCGGACTGTTCTCCGCCATCTGCGCTCTGAGCTTGAGAAATGCATTAACACCCTATTTAATTCGCCTCGACTACACATTCGCACTTTCAAACCGGTTACTGTGTAAGGCCTATTCGCGAACTGCGAGAAATGAAAAAAAATCCCCCAGGCGTTCCAAATTTGAATCAGTCGCTTCACGCAGGAAGCCTTTTATTGAATGGAAGGCGTGTGGCGGGTTCCACAACGCTACCAGTATACTTTCATCACGGAGGTGAACAACGCTTGACAGAAAAGACAACTACAGTTGTAGAAAGACCCCCTTCCACCAGAGGCAATATTCCAATGAATACGATCCTAATCGGCCAGAAGCCCTTGATGGCCTACGCCACCGCCATTGTTATGCAGATCAATAGCGGCTCCAAGGAACTTTCCGTTAAGGCACGAGGCCGCGTCATATCTAAGGCAGTCGACGTAGTCGAGGTCTGCCGAAGACGCTTCTTCGAAGGAAAGCTCGAGATAAAGGACGTCAATATAGGAACCGAAGTGCTAGGTGAAGAGGGCCAAACGAGAAATGTTTCCACGATCGAGATTAAGCTAACAAAGAAGTAGCTTAAACCCGATGGCTCGTGGATAAACCCCATCACCATTTTTCTTTTTTCTTTTTTTCATTCCTTGATCTCGAAAGCTTCCACGTCCTCTCTTGGATGTACTCACCTGTCAGAATTGTGGGACATCTTGCTTCGAAACATGCTCTTGGCCTATCCCGCGTCACATCCCGATTTGTTGTGACACGAAGAACCGCCATTTTTCTATTCTCTTTGTAGGTCAGCGGAGATTCTTTCGAAGTGTTCGAGTGACTCAGGATTAGTCAAGGCATCCCGGTTTGATACTGGTTTGCCGTTTATGATATTCCTGACCGCACTTTCAACTTTCTTCATGTTGAATGTGTAAGGGATACTTGGGGTCTCAAGTATCAGCGCCGGAACATGTCTTGGGGAAGCGTCTTCGCGCAGGGCCTTCCGTATCTTATCCTTCAGCTCCTTTGTCAAGCTGCATCCAGGTGAAAGCTGAACGAATAATATGATTCGTTGGTCTCCCTTCCAATCCTGTCCAACAACTACGCTGTCCGCAATTTCGGGAAAGCGTTCGAGGACGGTGTAGATTTCTCCGGTTCCAATCCGTACGCCGGATGGTTTTAGCACGCTGTCTGATCGGCCGAGGAAGGTTATGCCGCCCGTGTCGCTGTGGATTATGATGTAGTCTCCGTGCCGCCACACGTTCTTCCCGATACTCTTGTAGAAGTTGAAGTAGGCTTCTTTGTACTTCTCACTCTGCGGGTCGTTCCAGAAGTAGAGCGGCATGGATGGGGAAGGGGCTTCGCAGACAAGCTCTCCCTCCCTGTCCAATACAGGCTGCCCCTTTTCATCATACGCCTTGACCTTCATTCCTAAACCCGCAGCTTGCAGCTCACCCGCATACACTGGAAGGATTGGGCTTCCGCCAGCGAAACAACCGTTGATGTCCGTGCCTCCGGAAATGGAGTTGAAGTGCAGGTCCTGCTTGATTTCTTGGTAGACCCATCCGAATCCTTCCTTAGATAGTGAGGAACCGGTCTGCGAAATTTCCCGAAGCGACGCTAGGTCGTAGCTTTTTCCAGGTTTAGCTCCGACGCTTCGAAGATAGTTGAGGTAGCTCGCACTGCATCCGAGGATTGTTACCTTTTCGTCCTGGACCAATTTCCACATGGTTCCCCAATCTGGATAATTCGGATTGCCGTCATACAGGACTATGGTCGCCCCTACAGCTAAGGCGCTCATCAACCAATTCCACATCATCCAGCTCGGCGACGATATGTACGAAATCCGATCTTCACGTCTTAGGTCGGTGTGCAGTAAGAGTTCCTTGAGGTGATTGAGGAGGACTCCAGGTCCCTGTACCATGCATTTTGGTTTTCCAGTCGTCCCTGAGGAAAACATGACATACACAGGATGGTCGAAAGGCAGTTGTTCAAACCTAGACTCAGCCTTTTTGTGCTTGGAGAGGAAGGCGTCGTAAGCCTCAAACTTCGAAGGGCCCCCACCCTCGATTCCTTCACCGGCGTATGAGGCTACAATGACTCTTTCTATCGAGGGAATTCCATTGGCAACCTTCTCTGCGTTTGGTAGGCTATTGAAGACCTGTCCTTTGTAGAAATATCCGTCAGCTACGAACAGTACCTTGGGTTCGATCTGACCTAGGCGGTCGAGGACAGTTGTTGGCCCTAGTTCAGCGCCGCAAGAAGCCCATACCGCGCCGAGGCTGGTTGAGGCTAGCATGGCGATGGCTGTTTCAATCAGGTTTGGCATGTAGGCGCATACGCGGTCCCCCGGTCGCACACCAATCTCGCGGAGGCTCATCGCGAGGTGCGATACCTGGTCGTAGAGTTCGAAATATGTCAGTCTCGCAGATCTCTTGGTTTCTCCTTTGAACATGAAGGCCGGGTGGTCATCTCGATGCCGCAGCAGGTTTTCAGCAAAATTCAACCTTGCCCCAGGAAACCATCTTGCTCCCGGAAAACGGTCTAGGTCGTCGACAACCTCGTCGTACTTACGAGACGCTTTGATGTCGGCAAATTCCCACATGGCAGCCCAAAACTCTGGGACCCGCTGAACTGACCAGTCGTAGAGCGCACGGTATGATTCGATCTTGAGCCCGTATTTCCGGTTAACGAGCTGAATGAAACGAGTAATGTTCGCCTGACTAACTCGCTCCTCTGATGGTGCCCATAGTAGTTCTCCCACGAACACTACCCCTTGTTCTGAAGTTTACAGAGAGGAATGGCGCTTTGAGGCCCTTTCCATTCTTCCGTTTATTTCAACCAACGTTTAAATGGTAGTATTGTGTTTGCGTGGTTCTAACGAAGACCGCGTGCGGATACAGACAAGTTCTGCACAGCGAAACTGGAACGCGGTTTACCCGTAAACGCGGAAAATTAGCCGTTCGGTTTTCTAAAAGCGGTTTACGTAAGAAAGTGAAAACTAGGAATGCAAAGTTTCGAAGAACTCCCAATAAAGGGAGAGATAATTCGCAGCCTTAGGGAACTCGGTTTTGAAGAGACGTTCCCAATTCAGGCTGCAGCGATTGGCCCTCTGCTTGAAGGCAGAGACGTGATAGGCCAAGCGAAGACTGGTACAGGTAAGACGGCGGCTTTTGGTGTACCTATGATTCAAAGAATTGATAGGTCCCTCGATGCGGTGCAAGCGCTTGTTCTTGTTCCGACCCGAGAATTGGCCGTTCAAGTTACCTCGGACCTGAACAAATTTGGAAAATACCTCTCAGTGCGAACGCTCGCCGTTTATGGTGGGCAACCAATCTACAGCCAGATGCAAGCGCTTCAGAGTACTGTCCATATCGTGGTTGGAACACCAGGCAGAATCATTGACCACCTCCGAAGAGGCACCCTGCTAATTGACCAGGCAAAGTTTGTTGTTCTCGACGAAGCCGACCGGATGCTAGACATGGGCTTCATCGACGACATAGAATTCATACTTCGCAGAACACCAAACGAAAAGCAGACCGCGATGTTCTCAGCAACCATGCCAGATGAAATCCTCGAATTAGCGTCAAGGCACATGTACAACGCGGAGAAAATCCTCGTCAGCAGAGACGAAATAGCGGTTGAGGAAATAGACCAGCTCTACCGGGTTGTAGACCCAGAGCGCAAGTTTCAGGCGCTATGCGATATAATGGACGACAAGTCTGTTCAACGTGCGTTGATCTTCTGCTCCACGAAAATAGGCGCGGATCGGATTGGTTATAGATTGAGTAGGAACCGACGGGACGTTGCGGTCATACACGGTGACTTAACGCAGGCGCAACGCGAACGGGCGTTGGAGGATTTCCGAAGGGGCCGTGCACGATTCTTGGTAGCAACTGATGTTGCCTCACGGGGTTTGGATATTGAAGGCATCACGCATGTTGTGAACTATGACTTACCCAATGACCCCTTGCTTTACTTCCATAGAATTGGCAGAACAGGCAGGGCGGGAGCTAGCGGGATTGCAGTGACGTTAGTGTCTCGACGCGAAATGATGGATTTGAGACGCATTCAAGGCATGACCGGTACCCACATGCATGAGATCGGAGAAAAATTGCGACCCCAGAGCCACAGAAACATCCAGCCAAGCTTCCATCAACCTTCGTGGTCGGACGGCTTCAAAAGCCAACGTTGAATAACGACGGAGCAAAGTGCAATCGCGAGAGTGACATAGACGGGCCGTCGACAATTCCGTAATAGAAACGTACGCACCGAGATGAAGACACTCGAATGCCTTCGATGCCATAGACAAATCAGACTCGACGAATACAAAACCCACCTTACGAAGTGCGGGATTCCCGAACAGCCCGTCCAAACCGCTAACATAGCAACCCAGTCGCCCTTAACTGGGCAGTCCTGAAGGACGCAAAGAGCCATCTCGCGTTCTGAAATTCTCTACGTCATATTACATTGGACGTCAACGAAGGTACTCAGTCTTACCTTTTTCAAAGTCGAGGAAAGTTCGTAACGCTTCCATGCTTGGTATGTTCTCATAATCACCCCTGACGCCTACAACCAACGCAGCTGTCGCTAAAGATGCCCGTAAGCTGTCTTGCAGCTTCCAACCCTTCAGCTGAGTGGCCAGAAATGTTGCTGCGAAAGAATCACCTGCACCAGTAGGATCCTCAACGCTTGTCTGGATCATGGGTTGAGTCACGACTTCGCCATTAGAGCTAGCAAAGGCTCCTTTTTCCCCAAGTTTGATTACTACAGTTTTGACGCCGCTTTTGTGTAGAACTCTCGCTATTTCTGCAGGTTCGTTAAGGCCTAGGATTATTTTAGCGTCCGGTATGCTCGTGAAGAGTACATCCGCCATATTGCATAGCGGCAGTAGAGCAATTCTAGCTGCTTCGGCTGTCCAAAGTTTGAGGCGGATGTTCGTATCTAGTGAAAGGATGACCTTGTTTTCTTTCGCGATTTTCACTGCTGCGGTTGTTGCCTCTTTGGCGTTTTCGCTCAATGCGGGAGTTATTCCGGTGACATGAAGAACCCGTGCTGAACGAATGTAATTTGAATCGAGGTCTTTGGGGCTGAGTTTGCTTCCGGCGGAATTGCGGCGATAGTAGTATGCTTCACTCTTGTCAGGAATCGGATACCCACGTTGAATGAAGAAGATTGCTGTCGGATACTCGTTGTCGACGGTGATGTGAGAGGTGTCCACGTTTTCTCCCTTAAGCGTGGCTACGAGGAAAAGTCCGAACTCGTCATCACCAACTCTCGTAATAATCCCGGAACTGCACCCGAGCCTTGAGACTCCGATTGCAACGTTTCCTTCAGCCCCGGCTGCATGTTTCTCGAAGAGCCCGACGTCCCTTAGCGGGCCGCGGTTGACAGCGTTAAGTTCAACCATAATTTCGCCCAGACATACTACGTCAGGCAAGTCCCGGCGCCTCCTTTTGTCCCGTCTTGCTCAGGGTTATCCCACTATTCAAAATATGCGTAGTGTAAGAGATAGGCAAAGCATTGGCGTGGTGGAATTGCCTTCACTTAGGGACTTGGGTGAACTACGCATAATTGGTATGCTGGAGCGGTCACTGGACACCAGTCGGAATACTGTTGTTGGTTTCGGCGACGATGTTTCCGCAGTGAAACTTGCGGACGGACAGGTAGCAGTGCTGAAGACCGACATGCTGGTCGGCAGCACCGATATCCCACCAGGCATGACAATGAGGCAGGCGGCTCACAAAGCGGTTGTGGCGAACGTTAGTGACCTCGCAGCCAAAGGTGCACGTCCCCTGGCTGGGCTCGTCGCGTTAGGGCTGCCGGCCACTCTGACGAAGAAAGATGTTCAAGAAATTGCCGTTGGACTAGGTAGCGCCGCAAGGAAATACCGATTCCCGCTTGTGGGTGGGGACACCAATGAATCGAATGATTTGACAATATCCATAGCACTCTTCGCAATCGCCCGTAAAGGGCAGCTTGTTCTTCGTTCTGGTGCACGAGTTGGCGACATAGTTGCTGTTAGCGGTGAATTCGGTGCAGCCTCGGTCGGGTTGAAGTCACTACTCCAACATAGGGTCCGACCCGATAGGTTGCCGCGACCGTTGTATCAGGCTGTTTACAATCCACGCGCCCAACTGGATCTCGGTCTTAGGCTATGTGCTTCGGGGGCTCTCACTGCTTCCATCGATTCAAGTGACGGGTTAGCTTGGAGCCTACATGAGTTGTCGAAGGCGAGTGGCGTCGGGATAAGAATCGATCATGTTCCCCTCAGCAAAGCAGCAGAGCAATTTGCAGCTCGTCATCGCTACAAGGCAATCGATCTCGCCCTCTACGGTGGCGAAGAGTATTGTCTCGTTGTCACTGTGAACCCTGAAAGGTTTAGGTCTGCACAGAAGGCTGCCCGCGGAGAATTGAAGGCAATCGGCGTCGTTACAAGGAAATCCAATGGAGTACGTTTGCGGCTAGATGGAGGAGAGGTTAAAGTATCAAGGAAGGGCTGGGAACATTTCAAGAGCTAAAGATATGGTCGATTGTTTGGCAGATTCGCACTAACCAGAGATAGAAACATGAAGTTCAACGTACCTTACTATGCGCAGAGCTCAGACTTCACTTGCGGCCCCGCCTGCGTACTAATGGTAATGAAACATTTCGAGCGGGACCTAGAAATTGGCCGCGAACTCGAATTTGAAGTGTGGCGCCAATGCAACATGATCGGCATAAAGGGTGCCGACCCGTTCGGCCTCTCTGTTCCATTAATCGACGCGGGCTACAAGGTGCGGTTGATAACGCAATCAAACAAAAGTGTGGACTATGAGCGGTGGAAGCGAAGGCTGCTCAGGAATTTCTCCTCCGAAGAAATCGATCTCAGCATGTTTGGCATGAGGGACAATAAGCAGAGGGCTATACGCAGGAACTTAGCGGTCACATACAAGCGACCCGTCGTTTCAGACATTCTACGAGGAGTTCGTAACGGCTACGTTCCCATAGCCCTTGTCCACATGGGAGTCATCCACTCGCTCAATATCCCACATTGGATTGTCGTAACCGATGCCGATGAAGAGCAGGTGGTTTTCAATGACCCGTATCCCCCAAAGGGGCGGAAAGGGCTCCGGCTTCCCCACGTTAGGTTTCAGAAAATCCTCGACGACATCGGGACGAGGATAGGCCTAAGCCCTTCGGTTCTGTTCGTTAAGAAACGATAGCTTGGCTGGAAGGAAATTCAGTACCGAGAACCAACAGTGAGCCTAAAACCCTCGGAATGCCTGCCAACCCACGATGAAACGGTTTGGATTTAACCATTCGACTGGCCGGCGAATCTGGCGATGGCGTTATTCTGGCTGGAGAGGTTCTAACTTACGCTGCCTCACGAACCGGACTAAAGATATTCACTTTTCGAACCTATCCATCCTCGGTTCGCGGCGGCCCATGCATGTACCAGCTCAGGGCGAGTGACTGGCATGCCTACTCCCAGGGAGATCTGCTAGACCTTCTCGTGGCATTCGACACGGAAGCCATTTCCTCTCATACAAAGGACTTGAAGCCTACCGGGGAACTGATCTT
Source organism: Candidatus Bathyarchaeota archaeon (assembly GCA_963726255.1). Classification (GTDB taxonomy): domain Archaea; phylum Thermoproteota; class Bathyarchaeia; order 40CM-2-53-6; family 40CM-2-53-6; genus FEN-987. Next base: position 2,235,051 of record CAVSBL010000002.1, on the reverse strand, counting down.
CGACGCAGATCGGACCCCGAAGACATACTCGTCATTACCTAAGCACTCGTTCGGCGTTCCCTTCACTTCCCTAGCAAAGAACGAACTTACGTTTCCGAAAGGAAAGAACATGATCATAGCTGGATACGTCGCAGGCCACGTAGGTGTCTCAAAGGCCATCTTGGAAGAAGTCGTAAGAGGCAAGCTTGGGTCGCGAGGAGAGGAAGTCGTCCAAAGAAACATTGCAGCGGTAGACCTAGGCTTTGGCCTAGCACCAAAGGAAATCAGTTCGAACTTTCCAAGAGCTATCCCTAACAAGATAGTAGTCTCGGGCAATCAAGCGATAGTGTTAGGCGCTATTGCAGCCGGTTGCCGTTTCTACGCGGGGTACCCCATCACACCAGCAAGCGACATTCTTGAAGGAATGGCGAATTTCCTTCCAAGTTTTGAAGGTCGAGTATTCCAAGGAGAAGATGAAATGGCTTCCCTTGGAGCAGCGATAGGCGCGTCCTTCGCTGGAACCAAATCGATGACCGCAACTTCCGGCCCAGGTTTCTCCCTAATGACCGAAATGATTGGAATGGCCTCGATGGCTGAAGTGCCGGTTGTGATAGTTGACGCGCAAAGAGGTGGCCCATCCACTGGGTTACCGACTAAGACCGAGCAATCGGACCTAGACCATGCACTGTATGGTGGGCACGGGGATGTCCCTAGGATTGTGATAGCTCCTGGAAATGTTGAAGACTGCTTCTATCAAACCGTAAGGGCATTCAATATGGCCGAGCGGTATCAGCTTCCCGTTCTTCTACTCACGGATCAATCACTAGCCCAGCTCACCGAAGGCATGCCCATCCCCGACCTCGACTCGCTAAGAGTAATCGACCGAGAAAGGGCAGAACTTGTTGGCAGCGTTTTCCGTAGGTACGCAGTCACCCATGACGGAATTTCCCCCATGTCGATACCTGGGCAAGCCAATGGGGAGTACGTTGCTGAGAGTGTCGAGCATGATGAGAATAGTCGGCCTAGCTATCGACCTCAGGTGCATTCGGAAATGACGGCGAAACGATTTCGAAAGCTTGAGACGGCAGCCATTGAACTTGCGAACGACCCGCTAAACGTGAAGGAGTTGCCGGACTCCAAAGCCAAGGTCGGTGTAATTGGCTGGGGTTCGACGCAGGGAGCGATCCATGATGCCGTTTTGCGTGCTAGGAAGAAATCGATTCGGGTACGCTGGTTGCAATGCAAGCTCCTAAACCCGCTTCCCAAGGAGCAGATCTCCACCTTCCTCGAAGGCCTCAAGAAGGTCTTGGTTCCGGAATTGAACTACTCCGGCCAATTTGCGAAATTGCTGCGAATGAATTTCACGATCGAACCAGTTTCATTCAACAAGTCCGAAGGGCTTCCGTTTAGAGCTGATGAGATTTTGCGCAAAATCGAGGAGCTGGCGTAGGTTGACCGCGATGGTTGCCGATTACCGCAGCGATTACACCTCATCATGGTGCCCGGGTTGCGGGGACTACGGTGTCCTGAAGTCTGTTGACTTGGCATTCCACGAACTTGGTTTGAAAAACGAAAATGTGATAATAGTTTCAGGGATTGGATGTAACGGCCGCTTCCCGCACAACTTCAGAACATACGGATTCCACACCCTTCACGGCCGAGTGCTACCCATCGCGCAAGGCATTAACATGACGAGACCCGAACTTTGCGTCGTTGGAATAGCAGGGGACGGCGACGCATTCGCCATCGGGGGAGGACATGTCCCGCATGCGGCCAGAAGAAACCCCGACATGGCATACATCGTCCTTGACAACGGCATCTATGGACAGACCAAGGGTCAGCCGTCACCCACGACACCGTTGGGATACAAAACCAAGGTAACACCTGACGGAAATCCGGAGAACCCACTTGACATCAGCAAATTGGCATTGGCCTACGGCGTGTCCTTCTTGGGGCGGGGATTCCCTGGAAAACCCAACCACCTGGCACAGTTAATAGCCAAAGGAATTGTGCACAAGGGTTTCGCACTGATACACGTACTCAACCCCTGTCCCACCTTTCATGATACTTGGAAAGAACTGGCACCGAAGGTCATTGAGATCGGCTCGGAACATGATTCAGCCGATCTGGATGCGGCATGGAAGCTAGTCAGGAGACAAGACAAGATACCCATAGGGGTAATCTTCAAGCAGAAACGCCCCACTTTAGCCGAGCCCGCCAAACCCAGCACCCGAATTGATACGAAAACGGAAATGAAGGAACTACTCAAGTCATTCAGGTAGCCCCACCGAGAGAAGCTCCGGGTCGCTTACAGATTCCGAAACATCTCTAACGTAACCTAAGCCGGAAACTGTTGGTCTTTCGTCAGCTACCCTACTGGGAAGGATCAACCACCCATCGTTGGGCTAGGCGGGCAATGTGAGCATGGATCAAGCGGGGCAGCCCCGCAGAGGGTGCATATTGCACACTCATCATCACCGTAGGTATCTTTGCATTCTGCGCATCTTCCGATCGTGTTTCCGTTTCTTGTCAAACTGTTCCACCCCCTACTCTTCTTTCAATCGTTAGCTAGTCCGTCCTCGCGAACGTCTTAGACCGAAATCGCAGTGCAGGCATGGCGTGAATCTTGCTGTCCCGCAACGCGAGCATCGCTCACACTTTCGATTCCAGTATTCGTAGCAGTTTTCACATCGACTCAAGACTGATGGTGCTCGTCCCGCTCCTATGACGACAGCGGGGCCAGGTTCCTGGGTTTCCAATTCGAGCGCGCCGTCGGCTCGCCCAGAGTCTACAGTAATTCACCTCCCCTCCATCCATTCAGTGTGTTAGCTCCAGCAGTTTCTCTGTCTTTGATGCGAGTCCGGCGCCGCTTTGGAAGGCCTTTCGATTCAGGTCACCTGCCTTCGGATACCTTGCGAGAATTGCGGCTTGCAAGGACTCGGGGCTCACGACGTGAGTTTTCGCCGCGAGAAAACCTAGGATAACTATGTTCGCTACGACACGTTTTCCGAGTTCTTCAGCGACGCTAAGTGCCGGGACTGAGAACAGTTTGCGACCTTCCACTGGGCAGGTTTTGACCATTCCCTTTTCAACAATTATTGTAGCATCGGGTGCTGTACTCTTCCAGTTGTCGTCAAAACCGTCTTGCGACATTGCAACTAAGATGTTCGGCCGTGTGACGAGCGGGTAGTCGATGGGTTCGTCCGAAATTATGAGGTCTGCCCTTGACCATCCGCCAGTTATATACGGGCTGTAATCCTCCGTCATCACCGCTTCTTTACGTTCACGAACGGACGCCGCTTCTCCAATCAGGCGGCCGGCGGAGATTATGCCTTGGCCTCCCAGACCGTGAAGTCTGATCTCATGTCGTGTCATTTTGACCGGCTCATCACTTTTTTGATAGCTTCGCGTTCAACTTCGCCATAGGTAAGTTTCTTGACGTCGACGAAGTTACCCACGACGATTGGGTCTGGGGGTTTCATAGAAAGACCGATCTCGCCAAGTTTCGCATTATCGTCCACTCGTGAGCAGGTCCTGAAGTATTGCATCATGGCTAGGGCGTCTTCGAAGTTGTTCAAATCGCCAAAGGTGGGAGGACAGGGTGAGATTATTTCCACGAATGCCAATCCCCGAACTTGGAACGCTCTGGACATTGTCTTCAGTAATTGCCTCGTGTGCAGCGCCGTCCATCTCGCGACGAATGGAGCTCCGGCTGCAGCGACCATGTACGGTATGTTGAAGGAAGCTTCGAAATTGCCGTAAGGACTCGTGCGTGTCTTTGCCCCTGTCGGCGTAGTTGCTCCGAACTGACCGCCTGTCATTCCGTAATTGAAGTTGTTTACACAGAAGATATTCAAGTCAACGTTTCGTCTGATAGCATGTATCAGGTGATTGCCACCGATGTTGAACAGGTCTCCATCTCCAGCGATGACGGTTACCTCAAGTTCGGGATTTGCAATTTTGATGCCCGTTGCAAACGGAATAGCTCTTCCATGAGTTGTGTGGTATGTGTCCAAGTTCAAGTAGCCAGGAATTCTAGAGGTGCAACCAATTCCCGAAACAATCACATGTTTGTCCCGCGGAATATTAGAACCTCTGATAGCCTCAACCAGGCAGCCGAGAATGATTCCCAACCCGCATCCTGGGCACCAGATGTGTGGTAACCTATCAGCTCGCAACATCTCATCTTTCGGGTTTGTGGGTTTCATTGTTTCAAATTCGCTGGGAACCTCAACCTGAGCCATTCTACAAAACCTCCAAAGCCGCGTAGATTTTCTCGGGAGGAATGAGAGAACCAGCGGGATGGTGCACGCCTATAACTGGGCATTCCGCAAATTCTCTAACCAAATGTTCAATCTGTCCGTAGTTGACCTCTGGCACAATCATTCTCTTGGATTTCTCGCTGAGTCTTTCAATTTCCTTTGATGGAAAAGGCCAAGGCGTAATCAACCTCAGAAGCCCGACTTTTCTTCCCTGCTGGCGAGCCTCGTTGACGACGCGGAGCGCCGACCTAGATGTTGAACCGTAAGCTACGATGACTGTTTCCGCGTCTTCAGTCAAGTAATGTTCGACCTGCACTATGTCGTCTACGTGATTCAGGATCTTCCCGATTAGATGATTCAGCATTCTTTCAGAAACGGCGTTGTCCAAAGAGGGATATCCGCGTTCATCATGTGTGAGGCTGTCAACATTAACACGAAAGCCCTCGCCAGCCACACACATCGGTGCGTAGTCCTGTGCGAAATCGAAAGGTAGGAAATTCGGCTCGGATCTGGATTGCCTCTTTCGATCTATCACTTCGATCTTTTCTGGTGGAGGAATCACAAGCCTACTTGTCATGTGGGCTACGATTTGGTCAGCCATGAGAAATGTTGGGGTCCGGTATTTTTCGGCCATGTTGAAGGCTTTGATTGTGAGATCGAACATTTCCTGGACGCTGTTGGGTGAATACGCGATGATTTCGTAGTCTCCATGAGACCCCCACCGAACCTGCATCATGTCGCCTTGTCCAATCAGTGTTGGAATTCCAGTGCTGGGTCCCCCTCGCTGGACGTTAACGATGACACATGGAGTTTCGGTGATTATGCCCAACCCTATGTTCTCCATCATCAGAGAGAATCCAGGCCCTGATGTCGCCGTCATGCTCTTGACGCCAGCATTCGACGCGCCAATAACTGCAGCGATGCTGCCGAGCTCGTCTTCCATCTGAAGATAGTGCCCTCCGACTTGCGGCAAGCGTCTGCTCATGTACTCCGCGATCTCTGAGGATGGAGTGATCGGATAGCCTCCGAAGAACCGACAGCCCGCAGCGACAGCCCCTTCTGCGCAGGCATTGTTACCTGACATGAAGAACTCGCCACTAATGCTTCGCACGCTCACAGCTCTCACCGCACCTCCAAATCTCAAATGGGGTTCTACGGACTAACCGGATTTCTGTAAATACGTACCTTCGTTTGTGCGTTTAATATGCATAGTATTTACTCCAAGAACTATCTCTATATTTAGATTAGAATGTGAAAACGACGCGAAGTGAGGTTCCCCATAGTGGGCAGCATTGCTCAGCAAGTAGACCGCGCCGTTGAACGAGACACCGCAGGCGCTGTTATAACGGGATTTGTGAGGGAATGGACCCCCGCTAAGCCGTCTAGGCTTCCTCTCTCACCCCAACAGATGTTGAAGCTTAGAGATGTCGACGTTTTCATACTCGAAGACAGATGCAAGGGGTGCAATTACTGCATAAACTTCTGTCCGAGAAAGGTGTTCGAGCATGGAACGAAGCTGAATCAGATCGGAGTTCATCCGCCCCGGATTGGGGACAGTTCGCTTTGTGTTGGCTGCGGCGTATGCGAGGACATCTGCCCTGATTTCGCCATTGTCCTAGTGGATAAAGGAACCCCACCGAGAAATTCGAGTTAATTCGAGGAAGAACAAATGGAACCTGAGAAATCGAAGTCGAATTTAACAGTCTACGTTTTCGGCAAGCAGTATCGCGTCCCAGAGAACCTGACGATCCTGACCGCTATGGAGACGCTCGGATACAGGTTACTGAGGGGGTGCGGTTGTCGCAGTGGTTTCTGCGGTGCTTGCGCAACGGTGTATAGAATTCAAGGAGATTACAGGCTGCGCACGGGGCTCGCATGCCAAACACCTGTCAAGGAGGGGATGGTATTCTCGATGCTTCCGTTCCATCCCGCCACCAAAGCCAAGTACAATGTGAAGGACCTTCCGGCCGACCTGTCTTCACTTGTCCGTTTCTATCCCGAGGTCATGCGATGTTTACAGTGCAACACCTGTACCCGCGCCTGCCCACAGGAACTGCCCGTTATAGACATCATGGGCGCTGCCATGCGCGGCGATATCAGCACTGCAGCCGACCTTTCATTCGATTGCATAATGTGCGGGCTCTGCGCCACAAGATGCCCCGCAGAAATAGTTCAGTACTACGTTGCAATTCTCGCAAGAAGATTGTACGCAGCACACTTAGCTCCGAAATCGAAACACCTCCAAGAACGACTTCAACAGATCAAGAGCGGCTTCTTCGACGAAGACCTTGAACAACTAACGCACCTGAGCACAGGAGAGTTAACGAAACTGTACAACACCAGAGAAATCGAACTGGAGGCAGCCTAGTTGTCGGTGCAATCCCAAGAATGGCGAACGATAATCACTTACAGTGAAGAGATGCGCCGTTCGATCGATAAAGTTGCCGCCACCAGAAAGGAGCGCATGAAACAAACATTTCCAAAACTCAAACCTGAGGAGAAGAAGGCGCTACTCGAGAAGTTCCACCCGGACTATAAGCCCGGCACGGCGCGGAAACTCCTCGTCGGAGCCAACAAAGGCGAACCGATCGTCAACGAGCTAGGCGAAGTCGTTGAAGCGTACAGTCGCGTAAACCCAGCAAAGATTGACATCTCGAAAACAGACATTCAAACCGACGTACTAGTCATAGGAGGCGGCGGCGCAGGCGCTGCAGCTGCCTTAGCCGCGAACCACCAGGGCGCACACGTGCTCTTGTGCACGAAGCTAAGGTTCGGCGATTCAAACACGATGATGGCGCAGGGTGGAATCCAAGCCGCCGATAAGGCGAATGATTCGCCCGGCACTCACTACCTTGACGTGATGGGAGGCGGAGGATATACAAACATACCCAGCCTCGTTCGAACACTTGTCATGGATGCCCCTTCGATTATTGAATGGCTTGAAGACCTAGGCACGATGTTCGACAAGGAGACTGACGGTACCTTCGTCACAATGCACGGGGGAGGAACAAGCAGAAAGCGGATGCATGCTGCCCGTGACTACACGGGCGCTGAAATAATGCGCACTCTCCGGGACGAAGTGATCAACCTCGGCATTCAGGTCATTGAATTCTCGCCCGCAATAGAACTGCTCACCGATGAAGAGGGAAACTGCGTTGGGGCCATACTTCTCAACATGGAAACCGATGAGTACCTGGTCGTTCGTTCAAAGACGACGATAATAGCAACGGGTGGCTCAGGGAGATTACACGTCCAAGGGTTCCCCACAACAAATCACTACGGCGCGACAGGCGACGGACTAGCACTAGCTTACCGGGCCGGTTGCAAGTTAGCCTTCGTAGACACGATCCAATACCATCCAACCGGCGTAGCCTTCCCAGAACTGATTTCTGGACAGCTGATAACTGAGAAAATGCGGAGCCTTGGCGCCCAGCTTGTCAACATAGACGGGAACCGGTTTGTTAACGAACTTGAGACAAGGGACGCTGTTTCTTCAGCCACCATAAGGGAATGCAAGGAAAGGAACAAAGGTGTTCTAACGCCGGGCGGGCTCGTCGGTGTATGGCTTGACACACCACTCATTGACGAATTGAAAGGCCCCGGCCGAACCCTACGCCTTGCCCCGGCCATGGTTCGCCAATTCAAGAGGTTCGGAATTGACATAAGAAAGGATCCAGTTCTCGTCTACCCAACTCAGCATTACCAAAACGGCGGGGTACTCATTGACGTCGACGGCCGCACGAACGTGCCGAACCTGTACGTTGCGGGCGAAGCTTCCGGCGGCGTACACGGAAGAAATCGTTTGATGGGCAACTCACTTCTAGACATCCTAGTTTTCGGCAGACGTGCTGGAATCGACGCCGCAAAGAAAGCGCAAACCTCAGCCGGCGGGAAACCAACACTCAACCACGTTATCCGCTTCCACAAGGAGCTGACAAAGGCTGGCTACAAGCCGGACCGGCATAGCCCCATGTTGCTACCGGACTATCGCAACAAGGAAGCAAAGATCGAACTGGAGGCATTCGCAGTAAAAGGCTGGGAATAAAGTGGCGAGCATTCTATCGGCCGACTTAGTTGCAAGCCCACTGCTTCACAAGGTGGAAGCGATAAGCGGCCAGAACATTGCACTCTGCTACCAGTGCGGAAAATGCTCGGCCACATGCCCCCTAGCTTCACGGATGGATTTACTTCCCCATCAAATCGTTCGTTACCTGCAGCTTGGCTTTCAGCAAGTCCTTGACGCTAATTCACCATGGCTCTGCGCGACATGTTTCTCCTGCGAAACCCAATGTCCAAGGGGCCTTGACGTAAGCAAGATCTGCGAAGCACTCCGCACAATCAAATTGCGCCAGGAGCCATACGAGCTCAGAATCGAGCAAACTTCCGCTGAGATACCGCAACAAGGCTTGGTGAGTGCTTACAGGAAACTCAGTTCCTATTGAGGTGCAAGAAGTGCAGTCTTACCTTTACTTCCCCGGATGCTCACTCCGAACTGTGGCGAAGGATTTCGACAGATCCGCGAAAGCATGCGCACGCGCCCTCGGGTTTGAATTGAAAGAGATGCAGGGGCAGCTCTGCTGCGGCGCAGTTATGTCAAACGTGGACGATAACCTCATGACTAAGGCCGGACCGAACCGGATTCTCGCCAGGGCACAACAGGAAGACCGCACTCTCGTAACTTTGTGCGCGGGTTGCTACAATGTTCTCAAGAGAACAGACCTACATGCCAAGCTCACTTCCTCCTCTCAACAAGCGATCAACACATTCAACGAGGAATCATTCAACGGCGGAGTAAACGTCATACACTTCCTAGAAATTCTGAGGGACCGTGTTGGTTTCGACGCAGTCGAAAAGGCCGTAAAGGCGCCTTTGAAAGGGCTGCGCGTCGGCGCCTACTACGGCTGTTTGCTCCTCCGTCCATTTGAGGAGATGAAGTTTGATGACCCGAATAGACCCTCAATCCTAGAGAACCTACTAATCAGATTGGGATGCACACCAATCGACTACCCAGCGCGGACTGATTGTTGCGGTTCATACCTGGGCGTGAGCTCGACGGGAAATATTCAACCCATATCGGGAGCCATCGTTCGCTCAGCCCGCTCGTTCGGAGCCAACCTGCTGGCTGTGAGTTGCCCACTCTGCAAATACAACCTAGAATCCAGCCAGCTTCAGAATGGTAAAGACCCTGCGCCCAATGAATTTCTGCCAGTAGTCTACTTCACACAACTTCTCGGACTAGCCTTGGGGCTTCACCCCGAAGAACTGGAACTTGACCCACGCCAGATGCAAGCGATACGCCAAGCGCCAACACCGATGGTGAAAGGGTGAGATATGAAATGAAACGAGTTGGCGTGTTCGTTTGCCACTGCGGCTTGAACATCGCTGGAAATGTCAACATTAAGGAAGTTGTTGACAAAGCGGGTAAGCAGCAAGACGTAGTGTTCGCAATCGATCACAAGTACCTCTGCTCTGAACCCGGCCAATCATTAATCAAGGATAGCATAAGGCAGCACCATCTGGACGCAATCGTCGTCGCTGCCTGCTCGCCTGCGATGCACGAGACCACCTTCAAGACGATCGCACAACTATCTGGCCTGAACCGATACAACTGCGAAATCGCGAACATCCGAGAACAGAGCAGCTGGGTTCACGACGAAGCAGGCAAGGCCACTGCGAAAGCCAACGTTATGGTTCAGCAGAGCATACAGAAAGTCAAACTCAACGAGCCGCTCCAACCCATTACCGTGCCAGTTACTCGAAAAGTTCTCGTCATCGGCGGAGGAATAGCAGGCATCCGTGCGGCGCTCGATGTGGCCAACGGCGGCTACCAAGTCTACTTGGTTGAAAAGTCAGGAACGATAGGGGGAAGGATGGCCCAACTTTCCGAAACCTTCCCCACACTCGATTGTTCAACATGTATTCTCGGGCCGTTAATGGTCGAAGTGTACCGGCACCCAAACATCAAACTCCTTAGGCTTGCCAAAGTCGAGGACGTGAAAGGCTACATTGGCAACTTCAAGGTTCGGGTGCGACAGGAACCAGCCTACGTCGATGAAGTCAATTGCAACGCTTGTGGGGAATGTGCAAAGGCTTGTCCCGCCCAGGTTCCTAATGAATTTGATTTTGGTTTAACTTGGAGGAAGGCGATCTATACCCCATTCGCCCAGGCAGTGCCGCCGGCTTACGTTCTCGACGACAAGAACTGCCTAGGCCTACTACCCCAAGCATGCGGGGAATGCAAGAAAGCTTGTGACAAATTCGGCACAAGCTGCATAGACCTCGATGCGTGGCCACGCGTCCACGAGCTCGACGTAGGAGCAATCATAGTCTCCACAGGATACGAGTTATACGACGCCACAAAACTAACCGAGTACGGTTACGGCATCTACCCCAACGTAATGACCAGCATGGAATTCGAACGCATGCTCTCAGCATCAGGGCCAACAACTGGCGAAATCAAGCGCCCATCAGATGGACAAACGCCAAGAGAAATCGTCTTCATACAATGCGCAGGACAACGAGAACCAGAAACAGCCCTGCCATACTGTTCCAAAATCTGCTGCATGTACACCGCTCGGCATGCAATGATGTTCAGGCACAAAGTCCCCGACGGCCAAGCCTATGTCTTCTACATGGACATCCGGGCCGGTGGAAAGGGATATGAGGAATTCGTCAAGCGTTGCCAAGAGGAGAAAGGCCTTCTCTACCTCCGGGCGAGTCGCGAAGGTCTACGAAGAGAACGGCAAGCTGATCGTCAAAGGCGTCGACACACTTAGCGGAAAAATCGTCCAAATCAATGCTGACCTAGTAGTACTCGCGGTCGGGATGGTCCCAAGCTTAGAATCACATGAGCTGGCGAGTAAACTCAAAGCCTCACTCGACGCGAACGGCTTCTTCTCAGAGGCACACCCGAAGCTTCGACCATTAGAAAGCCCGACGGCAGGGATTTTCCTAGCCGGTGCAGGGCAGTCGCCGAAAGATATCCCAGAGACCGTGGCACAGGCGAGCGGCGCAGCTGGCAAGGCGCTAGACCTCCTCTCAAGCCCAACGCTCGAACGCGAACCAACAGTTGCCAAAGTTGTAGGAGAATTATGCAGCGGGTGCGGTATCTGCGTCCCACTATGCCCGTATGACGCACTCAGCCTGAACACTGAGAAGCTAGCTGAAGTGTCGGAAGCCCTCTGCGAAGGATGCGGAACCTGCATAGCTTCTTGCCCGTCCGGTGCGATAACCCTTCGAAATCTCACAGATGAACAGATGGTTGCGATGATTGAGGCGATAGTCGAATAGAGAGGTACGATTGAATTGGAAAGACAATTTGAACCAAAAATCGTTGGATTCCTGTGCAGATGGTGCTCGTACGCTGGCGCCGACCTAGCAGGAACGAGTAGAATCAAGTACCCACCAAACATTAACCCAATACGAGTTAACTGCTCGGGCCGCGTTGACCCGACCCTTGTCCTAAAGGCTCTCGCATCCGGAGCAGACGGCGTGCTCATCGCTGGTTGCCACCCAGGCGACTGCCACTACACGAGTGGGAACATCAAGACTCTTCGAAGGTTCAGGCTGCTGCAGAAATTGCTGGATCAATTCGGAATAGAGCGAGAGCGTGTGAGGTTAGAATGGGTTTCCGCTTCGGAAGGGGAAAGGTACGCGCGGGTTGTTAGAGGAATGACTGAGGATATTCGATCACTGGGGCCGTTGAATTGGAAGAAGAAAGTGGAGGTGTTAGCATGACTAACCCTAAGATAGCTTTCAACTGGGCAAGCAGTTGCGGCGGATGCGAGATAGCCATCCTGGAGCTGGGAACCAAGCTAGTTGACCTAGCCAAAAAGGTTGACATAGTCTTCTGGCCTGCCGCCATGGATTACAAGTACTCAGACCTTGAAGCGATGCCAGACGGAAGCATAGATGTCGCATTTGTGAATGGCGCGATACAAAACTCCGAAAACGAACACATAGCTAAAGTATTGAGAGCTAAATCCAAGCTGCTTGTAGCCTTCGGCGCTTGCGCTTACATGGGCGGCATACCAAGCCTAGCGAACACAACAAACCGAGACGGAATCTTCGCAAGCTCTTACAAGGAAACGCCAACAACAGACAACCCCGAAAAAACCTTCCCACAAACCAAAGTGCAAGTAAAGGAAGGAGAGCTAACCATACCTGAATTCTACAACACCGTTAAAACACTCGGCCAAATCGTGGACGTGGATTATTACGTTCCTGGATGCCCACCAGTCGGGGAACAAGTCTCCAAGGTAATCGACCTGTTCGTTAATGGCCCTCTCCCGCCGAAGGGAGCAGTTCTGGGAGCCTCCGACAAATCCCTATGCCACGAATGCAAGCGAATCAAGACGGAAAGAAAGATCAGTAAGATCGTTAGAACCTACCAAACCATCCCTGACCCACAAAAATGCCTGCTTGAACAAGGCATAATCTGCATGGGGCCCGCGACCAGGGGAGGCTGTGGAAGCATATGTTTAGACGCGAATGCGCCGTGCCGAGGCTGCTATGGACCACTGCCCAAAGCCATTGACCAAGGCGGAAAGATGCTTTCGGCCTTATCGTCAATCTTCGACGCGCAAAGTGAAGAAGACATACAGAAACTCGCGGACTCAGTCCCCGACCCGCTGGGCACATTCTACAGGTTTAGCCTAGCTCACTCCCTCCTGAGGAGGACGAAGACATGAAAACCGTTACAATCAACCCTGTTACAAGGCTTGAAGGGCACGGTAAAATCTCGATCTTCCTCAACGACGAAGGAAATGTGGAGAACGCCTACTTCCAAGTCCCCGAACTGAGGGGCTTTGAGAAGTTCTGCGAGGGCAGGCCTGTCGAAGAAATGCCTGACATAACCAGCAGAATTTGCGGCGTCTGCCCAGAAGCACACCACATAGCCTCCACCAAAGCCCTAGACGCAGTGTTCCACGTGGAACCACCACCCGCCGCGAAGAAACTCAGAGAACTCCTCTACAGCGCCTTCTTCATCGCAGACCACATAACCCACTTCTACATACTCGCCGCCCCCGACTTCGTGATGGGACCGACTGCGCCGAAAGCAGAGCGAAATATTCTCGGGGTAGTAGGGAAAGTCGGGTTAGAGGTCGGTAGTTCAGTAATCAAGCACCGCTCGGATGCACTCGACGTCATTGCGATGATAGGTGGAAAGAGAATCCACCCGAGCTGCGGTGTCCCCGGCGGGGTAAGCAAGCCCATAACGGAAGACGAGCGAACTAAAATCGAAACGATCGCAAAATCCGAAGTTGAATTTGCAAAGTTCACAATGAAACTGTTCGACGACATAGTCCTGAAGAACAAAGACTACGTGAGCCTCATAACAAGCGACAAGTTCGCGACGGAGACATATTGCATGGGCACGCTCGACGAGCAAAACCACGTCAACTTCTACGACGGAAAGATCAAGGTTGTGGACCCGGAAGGCCATGAGTTCGCAAAGTTTCCAGCAGCCGACTACCAGCAATACATCTCGGAGCACGTTGAACCGTGGACCTATCTCAAGTTCCCCTACCTCAAGAAGATCGGATGGAAAGGCCTGGTTGGGGGCACGGAGAGCGGTGTTTACAAAGCTACCCCACTCGCCCGCCTTAACGTAGCAGAAGGGATGGCCACACCAATTGCACAAGCCGAATACAAGAGAATGTACGAAACATTAGGGCACAAGCCAGTTCACTCTACTTTGGCTACGCATTGGGCGCGCCTAGTCGAACTGGTATACGCCTCAGAGCGCTTGCTAGAACTTAGCCAGGACCACGAAATTACCAACCCGAACGTTCGAAATATCCCGACGCAAACACCAGACGAAGGCGTGGGAGCGGTCGAAGCGCCCCGCGGGACACTCTTCCACCACTACAAGACGGATGCGAAAGGCATGGTGAAGAACGTGAACCTCATCGTGGCGACGACTAACAACCATGCGGCAATCAGCATGTCGGTTAAGCAAGCCGCTGAGATTTTCATCAAGAAAGGGGAAGTATCCGACGGGATTCTGAACATGGTCGAGATGGCCTTTAGGGCTTACGACCCGTGCTACGCCTGCGCAACCCACACCCTACCAGGCCAGATGCCCCTCGACATCAAAATCTACAACAGAAACAGGGCGATCCTTCAGAACATACGGAGACCGTAGAATCGTTCATGAGACCGGGGCTGAGCCATACGACCATTTTGCTTGTAGGCCTCGGTAACCCCATAATGGGTGACGATGCAGTAGGAATTCATGTAGTGAGAATGCTGAAGGATAGGAATCGCGGACGAGCCGATTTGGAGTTCAAGGAATTGAGCCTCGGCGGCCTTGGACTGGTTGAAGAGATATTGGGCTATGAACGCGTTTTCATTATAGACTCGGTTGCTTCAACCGGGACGGTTGGCAAGATCTGTGAATTCTCGCCAGAGCATTTCAAAGGCACAGAATACGCATCGTCTCCACATTCCACGAATTTTGCTACAGCCTTGGAACTCTTCAAGAGATTCGAAAACAGTGCAGTTCCCCATACGATTAGAATCTTCACAATCGACATCAACCCGGAATTTACCTTCCGCGAGGCCCTTAGCCCTCCCGTACAGAGAGCAGCCTTCGAATTAGCTGAGTTAGTTGGAAACGAAATAGAACAGATTCGAAATTGAATAGTACCGTCTGCTACCTCAAACACAAATACTAGTACTTAGGCATGAAGAGACCCGTCCCTTTAACCATGACGCTTACAGAGCAGGCAATAGTGAATGCGAAGACTTGCGAAATATGAGCAGAATCCCATCATCGCTCCTAGAAGCAACGTGTGGTGGGAGACGATTGGAACTTTCAACCCTGGGGCAATTGTCGAAGATGGGTCCATTCACCTTCTCTACAGAGCCGTGGATGCTTATGGGGTTTCCCGGTTGGGATATGCGCGGACGCTGGACGGGAGAACATTGGAATCGCGCTCCTCGGAACCGGTACTGACTTCTTCCGGAGATTGGGAGGAGTTCGGATGCGAAGATCCACGCATAACACGTTTCGACGGAACCTTCTACGTCACCTACACTGCTTTCTCCCAACGAGGCCCACGCATAGCGCTTGCTTCGACCAAAGACTTTTTGCATTTCGAAAAGTACGGATTGGTCGGGCCCGACCGCAATGACAAGGACTGCGTGATTTTTCCGGAGCGGATCAACGGAAAGGTTGCTATTCTTCACCGGCTTGCGTCAAAGGTTCAGATTGCCTACTTTGACAGCATCGAATCACTTGCGAAGTCGCGGAGCTTCTGGAGTAACTACGTGCCGCATTTCGGAGACTATGAGATCCTGAGAGCAGAGTTTCCATGGGAGAAAAGAAAGGTCGGAATTGGCCCGCCGCCGATCAAAACTGAACGAGGATGGTTGGTGCTTTACCACGGCGTCAGCCTCGACCGTATCTACCGTGCCGGGGCACTGTTGCTTGATTTAGATGACCCGAAGAAAGTGATTGCCCGTACTAGGTCACCAATCCTCGAACCTGAAACGGATTTTGAGAGGAGAGGTTTTGTTCCGAACGTTGTGTTTCCAGACGGGGCTGTAGTTTGGGATGGAGAATTGTTGACCTATTATGGCGGAGCCGACAGAGTCTGTTGTGTTGCGAGTTCTCCGCTAGATGAATTCCTTGACGAACTGGAGAAAGAGAAGTGAACCTCAGCCAAGAGCTCATCCCTTTGTAACGCATTCCAGGAAGGTTGCGGCGGCAAGCAAAAGGGAAATTGTGGACTCGGAGCCCTGATTCTCATTCAAACCAACCTCCGTTATACCGTCATGACAAGCTCCTGTCGCCTCATCGTAGACGTTGACAGACTTGGTGTTGAGACCAAAGAACCATCCCAGCGCTTCACGCAAAGCCCTCTCGTAAACTTCGGAGCCAGTGATCTTGTAGCCTATTGCTGCAGCCTCGACCATAGTTCCTGCCTCAAGGGGTTGCTGATCGTAGAGAGCTCTCTCCTTGTCCCTAGCGTACCAGCCCCGACTTCCGATGGGCACGAATTTTCCTTCAATTGTTGTCTGTTCTTGCAGGAATCGAAATGTTTCCTGGGCAACTTTGAGGTATTCATCTGCGCCTAATGACTGATAGGCGAAGAGCAAAGCCTGGGGTAGTCGCGCGCTATCATAGGATATGACGTTCTCGAACCATTTCCAGTCTGGCCCAAGGTTGGCGTTGTACAAGTCGACTAGGCTGTCGGCCAACGACGCAATGTTGACTCTTAAATTGGGGTCCTTGGCGTCGACTTTGAGTCGCTCGCAAAGGCCTAGGCAAGCATAGGCCATCGTTCGTGGTGAAGACGATTCCCTTGCCCAAGGAAGTGCTCGATCAAATATGACTCGAGCGGGGGCTTTCATTCCATTAGGCAGATCTGAGTTGATGACTGAGCCAGCTGCCCAGATTGCCCGTCCCAGATGATCTCCAACCGTCGGATTGTCGATGAACCTTAGGGAGTAATCCATGAGGTTGTGGAACTTGCCGTCTTCGGCTTGCATGAGAAGCAGAAAGCTGATCAGTTTGCGTTGTAGCTTTGAAAGAGGTTGAGTGGGCCAGTAAGCTTTTGCCTTAACTGCGAAGACTAGGGCGCGGGCGTTGTCGTCGACCGTATACCCCTCTTTTCTTGCGGGAACGGAGAACTTTGCGTGTTGTAGAACCGCATTGTGGTCCGTTAGGGCGAAGAGGTGGTCAAGCTTCACTGATTGCTGCAGTTTCATCGATAGTTCTTGGAATTCCGATTGCAGATCTGAGTATGTCACCATATTGATCGGCTACCTTTGTCCAACCCATTTCTTGACCGTAGTTGAATGCGTTCGTTTCTAGTTGCCGCCTTAGTTTAACGTCGCTTAATATTCGTTCGACGCATTCGGCGATAGAACGTCCGTCGGCGAACTTGCAGAAAAGCCCTCTGTTATTTGACAGCTCCTCTTTTGAGAATAGGGAGGGTGTTGCAACAATTGCCTTGCCATACCCAAGCGCAAGAGTAATCGTCCCACTGGAAACCTGATCCTTTCCCAAGTATGGTGCTACGTAAATGTCCGTTGCTTGAAGGTACAGGGACAGTTCGTCGTCCCGCAGATAGTGGTTTACAAAGCGAACATGATTTTCGAGATGCAGGCGTCTCGTAAGCGAAGTCAATTTCTCGCGGTAAGCTTCACCTTCACGCCTTTGCACCTCAGGGTGAGTTTCACCTATCACCATGTAGAGCAGCTCAGGCCTTTCTTTAATCAGGTAAGGGAGTGATTTGATCGCGTACTCTATACCTTTCCCGGAACTGATCAACCCGTGCGTTGTTAGTACCGTGCGTTTCTGCAGTCCGAGAAATCGTTGTGCATATTCATTGTGCCCACGCTCTGGGAGGGCTGCACCGTGACGTACCACTCTGACCTTTTCAGCGTTGAGACCAAAACGCTTCTCAAGGAGCTTCGCAGCGGACTCAATTGTTACGATAACAGTCTCGCTCAGTTCTGCGAGTTCAGACATTATTATGCGAGCTTTGTCAGGCGGGTTTCGAAGGACTGTATGAAAGGTGGTTATGACGGGCTTCTCGAGATTCTTGTAAAGGTCGAGGACATACTCTCCCCATTCTCCTCCGAATATGCCGTACTCGTGCTGGATATTCACCACGTCAACGTCGCTCTGATTCAGGAAATCTGCCGCGGTGAAGTAGTCTGCGCGCTCATGTTGGTCAATAGTGAACCTAACGTTGGGGTCCGAGTACCGGTTTCCATTCTCCTCATTTATCGCAACAATAAGGTAGCGGGCAATTCGACCCCGCAACAGTAGAGCCCGCGCCAAGTCCCTAGTATAAGTCGCTATGCCGCACGCTCTGGGAGGGTATGTGCTAACGTACCCGACTTGTGGTTGAAGGTCCAGTATGTTCTCTCTCCTTTTGCAATTCAGTCTACGACTTCCACCGATCGCTTAGCCCGTCGGCCACCTAAGCAGAGTACAACGAAAGGCGCAACTATCGAGTCATATCGGTCCTGGGACGCTAAAAACGCTATGCTTTCAACAAAGACCTTCTTCGTTTGATAGCGAAATCAGATGACTCTAGTTTACGCATGCATAGCACCCCACGGTAGCGAGGCGATCGCGAAACTCGCCAGTAAGTCCACCGTGAGAAAGTTTCAGAAAACGAGAGACGGTCTGCGCAAGCTAGCAAAAGAAGTCAGGAAGGCAAGGCCTGACACGATCGTGATTGCCACTCCACATAACCTGAAGGTATGGCGGAAGATTGCTGTGGTTACGGCTGAGAATTCCACAGGTACACTTCAGGCTTCGCCACGCAACAAGATATCTGTGGGCCTTAGGGTCAGATGTGACGTGGAATTCGCGGAGAGCCTCTTGGAAGCCGCCACGAGAAGGAGACTGCCGGTTGTCGGTGCAAATTACGGAACGTCTGAAGGCTTGACCTCCGACATGCCGATGGACTGGGGGACCATAGTTCCACTTTGGTTCATCATCCCAGAGTGCAGGCCGAAACCGAAAGTTGTTATCGTGACGCCTTCACGCGAGATACCACTCTCGCAAAACTTTCAATTCGGCAGAGTGATAGGCGAGTTAAGTGAGCGCAAGACGAAGAGGATTGTTTTTGTCGCTAGTGCCGACCAAGCGCATAGGCACAAGAAATTCGGGCCTTACGGTTTCAATAAAACATCAAAGGAATATGACAAATTCGTCGTTCATGCTATTCAAGGTGGCCAGATCGAATCGATCATGAGGATTAAGCCGAAGTTTGTAGACGCTGCGAGACCAGACAGCTTATGGCAGATGACTATGCTCGCGGGTGTCGTTGACGGGCTTAAAATGAACGCTGAGCTGATCTCCTACGATGTCCCTACCTACTTCGGGATGATATGCGCGAGCTTCCGGCGAAACAGTTGAATTGCGCTCCTCCGGGTGTACAACATATGCTAGACATCGTTTCTGCGGCCTTTGCGGTGTAAGGTTAATCCTTGGGTCGAAGATCGATTACCCGACGGGCTTTGCCAACTTCTGAGCGTGGAATCGTCCCTAGTTCCACTAGGTCGACATCTGCGCGGATAGAGAGGACAGCGAAGAGGTCCTCCTGAATCCGTTTCGGCATATTCGGATCCCGCAAGCTTTCCGGGGGTGCTTCCACCTTAACGGCCAACCGGTCCAATTCTTTGTGCGAGACGATTATCTGATATTGGTCTCCGAGGCCAGGGATATTCATCAAAACGTGCTCAATCTGGCTCGGAAAGACATTCACGCCGCCGACGATGAGCATATCGTCGCTACGCCCCTTTATGCGTGCGATTCGACTGTGGCATCTGCCGCACGCACACTCCTCCTCATAAACAGTTGAGAGGTCCCTTGACCTATAGCGGAGGAAGGGCATCGCTTCCCGGGACAGCATCGTGAAGACCAGTTCGCCTTCCTTTCCCGGCTCCAGAACCTCACCGGTATCTGGGTTAATTGTTTCTACGAGAAATTCATCCCCCCAAATGTGAAGGCCGTTTTGTCGTTCACATTCAATCCCTACCCCCGGCCCATACAGCTCCGACATTCCGTAAACATCGTGAGCCCGAAGCCCGAAGCCGTCTTGTATCCGCTTACGTGACTCTTCACTCCACGGTTCCGCGCCGAAGATTCCGATTCTCAGGGCGAAATCGGTTCTCGGGTCGTAGCCTTCTGCCCGGCTCGCTTCGACCAGGTACACCATGTAGGACGGAGTGCTGGTGACGATTGTGCTGCGAAGGTCCTTCATGAGCATGAGTTGACGTTTCGTGTTTCCTACACTCGTGGGCAAGATTGTTGCCCCGATTGCTCGGGCTCCATAGTGGAACCCCAACCCACCCGTGAAAAGGCCGTAACCGTACATGTTCTGGATGATATCGCCCTTCTTTGCACCAGTAATGTCTAGGGTTCTGCCCATGAGTTTGCTCCAACGTTCCAAGTCTCTACGAGTATACGCAACGACTATTGGCTTTCCAGTCGTGCCAGAGGATGCGTGGAGGCAGTAGAGCCGATTTGGGGGAACCGCTAGAATGCCAAGCGGATAGTTATCCCTGAGATCCGTCTTGATTGTAAACGGTATCTTCGAAAGATCCTCAAGGCTCCTGATAGATTCTGGCTTTGTACCGGCGTCGTCGAAACGTTTCCGATAGAACGGAACATTCCTGTAGGCGTATCGAACGATCTTACGCAGCTTGATTTCCTGCATGCGCTTGAGCTGTTTTGTTTTGAGCATTTGGCCGGGCCGATCGAACAGGAGAATTCACCCTGCGAACGGTCAACTTTGCCTGGTATTAATTGGCTTGGGCCGTCTGTATGTCAACGATGGAAAACAACCAAAAGCCTATTCCTCAATCCCGGCCGTTCGGCCGCGACGAAAAGACATAGTCAAGGGTGCATTGGGAATGCTTGAGAAGCCACGGCTGTTCGGGAATCTGATAACGCAAGTGGTCCGGCCGAACTTATGCTCTTTTTGCGGGGCCTGCATGGCCGCCTGCCCTGTCGGCGTTCTTTGGCCAGTTGGGGAACAACCCACCCTGATAGGCTCGTGTGCTCTGTGTGAAATCTGCTACTACCAGTGCCCCACAGTCGAATTTCCGAAGGATGACGTTGAAGTCTTCCTGCACGGCCGAACAAGACGCCCCGACGAACCCCTTGGAATATCCCGAGGAACATTCGTTGGACGCGCACTGAACAAAGCTACTCAAGGAGTAGCACAGGACGGCGGTGTAGTTACAGCTCTCCTTAGCTACGCCCTTGACAAGAAGTTGATTGATGCGGCTGTCGTTGCCGGAAGAGATTCGAAATGGAGAGCTAAGCCTCTGGTAGCGACGAAGAGTGAGGAAATCATGAAAAACGCTGGAACGAAGTACACGCCAAGCCCAACGCTTCTTGGTGTTCGTTCAGCAGTTGAGGAGTACGCTAAAACAAGGGTGGGATTGGTCGGGACACCGTGCCAGATGAAGGCGGTTAGAAGAATTCAAACATCCCCGTTAGGCAACCGTCGTTTAGCTCAAGCGATGGATCTGACGATCGGCCTGTTCTGCATGGAGGCTTACGGTTACGATAAACTCGTAGAGACCTACATGGCCAGCAAAGGCATTGACTCTTCCACCATCACACGCGTGGAAATTAAGAAGGGATCCTTCATCGCCAAGGCCGGCGACAAGGAACTCCTGCACGTACCGCTTCGTGAAATTGACGCGTTCGTGCGACAGAGCTGCAAGCAATGCGAAGACTTCACCGCCGAATACGCCGACGTCTCAGTGGGCGGCGTAGGATGCCCGACTGGCTATTCAACTGTAATCGCACGAACAGAGAAAGGCCTAGACCTACTAAAGCAGGCTGAAAAGGCGGGGTACGTGGAGCTGCGCGAATTAAAACAGGAAGACAAAGGCTACCAGAAAGTTGTGAACATGGCTCAAGCGAAGCGTGCGAGGAAGGCCGTACAAAACAACTGACTTCGAAGCCTTCAATTTCCTTCTCCACTTCAACCTATGCGGCCCGCCTTGGCTTAAATCATTCAAAGCGCATAGTCCAGCAGGCAGAGGAGAATCTGCTTGCCTCAGTTCAAACTTGATTCCGAAATGAGGCTGGGGCCTGTTTCCCTCAGAGTGAAGGACTTAGGTTTGATGTTGTCCTTCTATGAGAAGGACTTAGGGCTCGTAGTCCTGCGCAGAGATCGAGGCATTGTGGAGCTTGGCGCTAGCGGGTCAGCAGAGCCGATTTTGGTCTTGAGGTATGCTCCAAATGGGGCAAAGGCACCCGTTGATGCTGCGGGGCTCTACCATTATGCGCTGCTGGTTCCGGACAGAAGAAGCCTCGCTGCTGCCTACCTCGTGATTGGAAATGCGGGGATCACTTTTGACGGGTTTGCTGATCACCTAGTTAGCGAGGCCCTCTACCTTACGGACCCTGAAGGGAATGGGGTAGAGATCTATACCGACAGGGGGCGAAGTGAATGGAAATTTGATGAGGATGAGCAAGTTGAGATGGCGACCCAGCCACTTGACATTGATTCTTTGCTAACGGAGGTGGCCAAGGCACCAAGGGACGAATTGAAAGCAATCGCTGAAGGAACGAGGGTAGGCCACGTTCACCTAAAGGTCACCGACTTGCAAAGGTCAATGGCCTTCTACCGAAGCGTGCTAGGCATGGATGTGATGAGGTACTATGGAAACGCTGCCTTCCTCTCTGTGGGACGGTACCACCACCATATCGGAATGAACACATGGGAAAGCCTGGGTGGCAAACCCCTCGAGAAGAACTGGGTAGGCCTCGAACACGTAAGCATCACAGTGCCGCGTGAGAATCTCAAGGAATTGTCATCCATGTTGGCCGACAGCCCCATCGCTCACAATGATGGAGATGGGCAACTCTTCATCTCAGACCCGGACGAGATTGAATTAGTATTGAAGGCTTCGTGAGGCCTCCCCGATCGATTCAGTCATTTGACTACGTAACACGCTTCGCGGCAGCCAAAGATTCTGTAGCGACGTTGAGCTACCCAGTCGTACAGTTTTTGGGCGAACGGGGTTCCGAACAGGTTGCAAATGAAGCTGAACGGGGTCAGGAGCTTGCACACCTCCACTATCGCAAAGGGGCCGCTTGCGAGTGAGCCGTCTCGCCTGATGAGGTACATGCGACCTTGAAGAGCTTCATCCGTCAAAGCGTACGCTCGCCGCACCTCCGAACTAAGATTTTGGAATGGGATATACTGAATTACTTGCTCTCCCCGGAGTGCGTGAAGAAAACGAACAGCGCCCGTACACAGGTTGCAGATTCCGTCGTAGACTAGGCGTGGCTTTTGATTTTCGACAAGCAACATGATTCCGCTCTTAAAGGACAGAGTTAATTTTTCTTGGCTATGCTTGCGTACAAGGAATCGGCGGTGCTCATAGCCAGAGGGGTGTAAAGGTGCGTGAATTTACATTCGCTACAGTACTTCATTCTACATTCCTCACAATATCCAGTAGGCCGCTTGCCGCTGCCGCACGAACAAACCTCCATGCTCATTCAGATCCCACGCTCACTACCGACATCGACTCACAAAGGTGCGTCGACAATTATCCTTTCCGTTTATGCCGTAGCATTTCGCAGATCGAGTCCCAATACCAAAGAGTTTCGTGTAGACATGTGTCTACTGTTACCGAACGTTTTTCGCATGCCAAAGATACAATGACGCAACGGAACAGTATGGATGCCATTTGCTCGCAATCTCCTCAATCTTCTTCGCGCTAGGAAGCTTGCGCAAGGAGTAGAGCCTCTTAACGGCTATCTGAATGCCAAGATCGTCGACGGGCAGAACGTCTGGCCGCCCTAGTGTGAAAAGCAGAAACATATGCGCCGTCCAGGGCCCAATGCCTTTGACTTCGTCAAGTACACGAACTACTTCACGATCATCCATTTCCTTGAGACCGTTGAGGTCCAATTGACCATTGGCGACCCGCGAGCTCAAGTCTCTGAGATAGCGGATCTTCTGGGGAGAAACACCTGCTTTCCGCAGTCTTGATCCGTGCATCCTCGTGAGGGCTTGCGCCTCGATTACTTCGCATCCCATCGCAGCCTTCAGTCTGTCGAAGATAGCCCGAGCGGATTGGCCGCTCAGTTGCTGAGAAATTATGGCTTCAACCAAGGACTCGAATGGATCTCCCCCAGCGTCGAATTCAATTGGTCCATGCGTTTTGACGAGTTGCCGAATCTTTGGATCAGCCTTAGAGAGATGTCTCGTGCCTAACTGAAAGGTTCGCGGTTCGTTGATGTTAACAAACGGCATGAGTATCTTACGTCTCTGCGATGCTCGGAGATTAAAGAATTAGAGGCCCGCGAGGCTTGCGGCTTCACGGAGGCTTGGAAGTTTGGCGTTCTTGTTGGTTAGGTAAAGATAGGCGCAGGCGTTGGCGAAACGAAGTCTATCCACGATTTTGAAACGAAGAAGGTGCCCGATGATATCTCCCGCATCCCAAATGTCGCCCGCCCCAGTAACAAAACCGGTTACTCTACCAAATGAGTCTACCCATGCTGCCCCTTCGTTAGTTGAAGAGGCGCACCCGATTGGAGTATGAACATCTACGTTAATCTGGAGGGCATTGTGAAGTGATCGTGAAACCCTCACTACGTCATGACGATCATATGAACGCCGCAGTCTGCCGACTGAGAGCGTTTTCGCCATAATTCTTGCCTCGTTCTCATTTAGGCTCAGCACGTCAATTAATCCTCGACCGATAACGTCCCTGGCAAGAACCTTGAGCCTCCTTTCTGCGCTGGTCACATCTGCGAGGTCAATGAAATTCAACCTGCGTTCCCGACCCCTCAGACCAAAGACTCTCCGCGCGAGCTCGTTTCCTTTCAAATTGGAAGACCAGTTCACGAGAGCGACGCAATCAGATTTCTTCAAGGCCATGAGGTCGTGTCGGGCGAATTGCTTGCCGTCGAAACGCGAAATGTCACCGACATCGCTCAACATGACGTTAACAGGTTTTCCTCTGAAGGGAAATTCAAGGGCAATCGTATAGCCTGGCCGGCCGTCCATTATCCTCACCTTGCAACCTGCTGGAGGCCTTGAAAGTGCAGCCCGTGTAAGCGAATCCCCAACACAGTACAGCTTTGTTCTTGCGGAGAGGGATGCTAACGCATACGCAAGGTTTGTCGCGTTACCTCCCTTGACCTCTCTTTGAGCTAAACCACGTAGGTTGCCCCCTCCTGACGACGCCTTCAACTCAATCTGCCGGAACAGACTGCGAACAGAAGGGACCAGAACTATCCTGTCAAAATAGAAATCGGGAAGAACCGATACCGTAAGTTTAGAAATCTTCTTCCGCATGCCCAACTCTTCCATTCCGCCAGATCGTGTCCTTCATAACCAAACCCAACGATTGCATTAAAGGCAATCCCACTGAAGGTGGCCGAGGTAAGGAACCGAATGACAGAGAAATGAGAGGGAAAAGGAAAACGCCCGAGAAGACCGAGAACAAGAAAACTCAGGAACGGAAAACTCACTATGTATATCTGCTTCTTTGCGATGACGGAAGCTACTACACAGGTTACACGAACGACGTCGCATCAAGATTTGAAAGACACAAGAGAGGACAAGGCGCACGATATACCCGAATGCACAGACCGATCAGAGTTGTCTACGTGGAAGAGTTCGTAACACGTAAAGCTGCGACTAGGAGAGAACAGCAAATAAAAGCCCTTAGTCACGAAGAAAAACATGAATTGGTAACCACAGGGTCCCACAGACACTGAATTGGATAATCCGTCTCTTTATGATAAGACACAGATGTAGAGTCCCCTTCTCACTACAATTAAATACTGAAAGGGTAGTGCGTTCGTTTCCATGTCAAAGAACCCTGTCCTAACGGAGATCGTTGAAAGGTACAAACCCATCTGGGCGCTGGACCATGTTGCGTCGCTCCTCGAATGGGACATGGAAACCTACATGCCCATCGGAGCATCGAAGCCAAGAGGATTCGCGCAGGCTCAGATGGCGCTCATCAAGCAACAACGTGTGCTCGAGCTAGCCAGCCTCGTCTCCAAGGCGGAAAAACTTGGGGACCTGAACGATTTTGAAAAGGGAATACTGAGAGTCGTTAAACGCGAATTGAATTACTACATGAAAGTTCCGCCGAAACTCTTAGAGGACTTGCGAAGAACCTCCACCGAGGCTACGGTCGTTTGGAGGGAGGCGCGGAGAAAATCCGACTTTCCAATGTTCAAAGGTTACTTAGAGAAGACCGTCGACCTGAAGAAACAGGAAGCAGAAAAGCTCGGTTACAAAGGACACCCGTACAATGCCCTCTTGGACCTATTCGAAGAGGAACTTACAACTAACGACGTAGACCGCGTCTTCTCACCACTCGTACTTAACCTCAAGAGGATTCTCAACAAGGTTCTCTCCGAAGGTAAGTTTCCGAACAAACACCCTTTGGAATCAGTGACCTATGACGAATCTGCCATGAGGCGTGTGAACGTAGAGGTTCTGAAACTGTTAGGGATGCCTGAGAGCACCTTCAGAATGGATGTCTCGACCCACCCGTTCACCACGAGCATGTCAATTGAAGATGTGAGAATTACAACAAGGTACGAAGGACAGGACTTCAAAGAATCTCTGTACTCCACAATCCATGAATCAGGTCACGCGATCTATGAGTTACAGGTTGACAAATCCCTAGAATACACGCCCCTCCCTAAGGCTAGTTCCACGGCGGTCCATGAGTCCCAATCGAGGTTTTGGGAAAATTTCATCGGGCGAAGCAGAGAGTTCACAGAACTTGCTTACCCAACATTGAAAGCGAACCTGCCATTCGTCTCAGGCTACAGCGAAGACGAGGTCTACAGGTACTTCAATTCAGTGAAACCAAGTCCCATCAGGGTCGACGCTGATGAGCTGACATACAATTTCCACATAGTGGTGCGATATGAATTGGAGAAGAAGCTCATAGAGGGGGAGATAGAAGTTTCCGATGCACCCGCGCTGTGGAATGATCTGATGCAGAAATACGTAGGCATCAGACCTGAGGATGATGCTCATGGCGTTCTCCAGGACGTACATTGGAGTGGGGGAGGGTTTGGTTATTTCCCGACCTATTCGCTCGGCAACGTCATAGCGGGAATGGTCTTCCACAGAATCAAAAAGGACATGAACACAAAAGACATAGTTAGAAGAGGTGAGATGGGACGGATCAAGGCCTGGCTGAAGGAGAAAATACACAGTTATGGAGCCACATATTCTCCCAAGGAACTCCAGAAACGGCTGTTCGGCGAAGAATACAACCCACAGTGGCTAGTCAATTACCTCGAAGAAAAATACACGGCCTAGAGTATCAGTAGAAACAAAATCTCGCCGCAAGTCTAATAGAGGCATAGCGCGAGCTATCAGAGCGTGAAAAAGAATGCCACGCAAACCTAAACGTGATCCACCTGTTGCGGCCGTACTTTCCCTATTAGTTCCTGGGCTCGGCCAGATGTATGCTGGTAGGCCGGAACGTGGGGCCTCAATCCTTGTAGCCGGAATAATTGTTGGAACATTAGCCCTGATCTGGCAGACATTGTTTATCTCTTACAGAGCTACAGGGTCATTCTTCCCGTACAGAGCAGCCCTGACCGTGTACGCCCTAGTTTTCTGGGCTTGGCAAGTCATCGACGCATACCATCTGGCAAAGTAGCCAATCCTGTCACTCGTATTTCCTTGAAAGCGTCGATCGCTCCCTGTGAATTGAACCGGACGAAACAGCGATACGTCTGCCTGCTTGACAGGGCTGTGCACTCCCTGCCCTTCTGATCTCCCGTTATTTGGACCTCGTCGATTGTCCTTCAGCCGTTAGAAATGACGGGGGAGGCTTTCGTAATCGCCGGCGCGAAGGGATGCTCCGCAGACAGCACACTTCGTCATATTTGACCCACGGGGTGGTGTTTAAAGGGGGAAAGTTTCAGGCTTCTAAGTTCTTATACTCTTGGAGTCATGGGCCTATTTCCTAGAATAAACCGATACCTTACCGGTTGGCTGTCACTTCACGCTTCTTTGAACCGATGAGAGGATTAGCGGAATGGACCAGAAAAAGAATCTAATCGGCAGGTTCCAAAGCTTGAAACTCCAAAATGGTGGAAGGGCAGTTATAGCGAAGAGCGCCGCGGATATGAATAAGACGTTCCTAACTCGCTTATACTGGAGCAGGGACGCTTTCGGCACCAACCCCCTCTCCTCCTTTGCGAGTTGATGGGTGAATAATGCGAGAATCAACATTAGCCCAGTCATATCTAGGGCGTATAGTATTGAAGAAGTGTCTAGAAGCAGCTCATGGGCCAATAAGTCGAAGGTTATGTTCAGGTAGAAGAGGTAAGGTTCGATCGAGACGAGAAAAAGCAATGCAACATTGAGCGTGATTGTAGTACCATCTTCAATCGGCAGAAGCGACATAATGTTCCAATACCCCAACCAAACAGAGATCAAGATCAGGAAACTGAAGCCGAATTCTCCAATGTCGATAAGTATTCCTGCCGGCCTGGCGGGGAGTCGCGATATAAGCGGAATCGTACTGATTGCTATCGCAAGGCCGAAAATGATCTTCGCTACCTCCTTTTCCGCGTCCGCTATCGCGCTAACCCTTTCGCTTCCTGACATTAGCCTCTCACAAATTCCGGAAGTCTCGGTGAATTCTGACTTCAGCCAGAAAACGTATGCCCGATTAATAACGTATGAATTGTTGGCGGGCCCGCGGGGATTCGAACCCCGGACCCCAGGCGTCTCCCGCTTCTTGAAGGAAGCGTTTAGAGGGCCTGTGCTTTAGACGCTCAACCCGCAAGCACTATCCAGACTGAGCTACGGGCCCGAGCCCTGAGACTACGGCCCTTCTTGCTTAAAGTTTGCAGTGCCGACTACTCGATAAAGATCGCAGGCCGATAGGGTTCTGCCACTTGCGCCCGTTTCTTCGGATCGTAAAGGTTCTGGTCCTCCTCGCTGTGAACCTCAACCTCGGTTCTTAATTCCTTCACGAAGAAACTCTGGGCCCCCGCGAAGGCTACCCTTTCATCTAGGTCACCGGCTCTCAGCCTCCTCGCCCGAAGCTCACCAGGCATCGTTCTCACTTGGTTGATTATCCTCGAGGCGAATTTCGGCAGGTCCTTTGCCGATGGCGGTTTCGCGGCGAGCATATCCCTGATTAGGCCCTGTAGGGTGTCGGGGTGCTTGTCAGCCCGATTCAAGGCTTCCTGGTAAACGCGCCACTTCCACTTGGCGGCGGTGTAGTAATGCACCTTTTTAGGCGTGATTTTTGTGGTTGCGATTATTTCTTGAGTGTCCTCAAGCGTTTGTTTCATCAGCTGCTCTAGCTCGTCAGATTGTACATCTTCCTGAACATGCTCGAACGTAGGCCACTCGGCCGTCGCCACAAACCCGCTATGACCAATCTTACTCCACGCTTCTTCTGTTAAATGAGGCGAGAAGGGAGCTAGCAATCGGACCCACGTGGAGACGAAAGCTTTGACGGTTGCGGAATCAGGCTTCGCGGCACGCCGCTCATACCATCGAAGGTCGTTCCAAGAGTCATACAGGGCCGCAGCCAATGCCGTTCGAGTCTTCAGCTTCTCAATCGCGGCTGAAACTACCATAGTCTTGGAGCGGATTCGGCTCATCAACCAGTCTTCCAAGTGGCCGTTTGAAGCCTGCTGTTCCGGCCGTTCAGCAATTTCCTCAACTAGCTTCAGGAAAGCCCCCAGCCTGCTCTCAGCGTCACGAACATTCTCTGAACGCCAATCAGGGTCATCCAATCCTTCAGCGGCTAACAGGGCGGCGCAACGAACAGCATCAGCTCCATGCTCTTGGCAGGCTTTCCAAAGCGGAACCCAGTTACCCTGAGACTTATGCATCGGCCGCCCTTCCGCCGACATAAACCCGTTGACACCAATTGCTCTCGGCCAGAAGCGCGGCTCAAAGAGAGCAGCGTGATGGAATATGAAGAAGCTCAAATGGTTCTGAACCAAGTCTTTTCCTGAGTTTCGCAGGTCAACCGGATACCAGTATAGGAACTCTTCTCGAATCTTCTCCAAGATTTTCATATCAACACCTACCTGTTTAGACAGCTGGTCCGGTTTGCCGGTTCCGTAGAATATGAGATCAAAAATCTCGGGCGTCAATTGTTCGGCCTTGATCATCCCGCCATTGACAAACTTGCTCACCATATAGTAAGCCATGTAGATGGTTGAGTCGCTTAACGTTTCAACGATCCAACCAGGGCTCCACGGCAGCGGCGTGCCTAGACCTGTCTTGCGAGCGCAAGGCCAATCCTGCAACCAATCAATCACGCTATCGAACCAGTTTCGTGCCTCGTCAGGATAGAACGACATCTCTGAGATGGCCTCGTGCGCCTTCTGCTTCCATTCTGGGTCAGAGTACTTCAGAAACCATTGATCATCAAGAATTTTTGCAACACATTCCGTTGTGCACCGGCACACCACGCGCTCCGGTAACTCGTACATAACATCAGCAATCCCTTTCGTACGGAAATCCATGACCAAGCCTTGCTTGACTTCAGACACCCTCTGCTTGGAGTAGGGGCCGCAACCCTCTTTGAGAATCCCGCCGTGGAACTCGGCCTTGTAAATCTCCTTCGTGGCCTCTTCCGCTAATGGGTCGTTCTGGTCTCGAATGTGCATACGGTCAACTATTTCTACGGCGGGAAAATCGCCGTAGCCTTCAACTGATATTATTGAGATCGGCTGAATAGCTGACAGTTCAGCCTTGGAAATCGCGAACTTGTCGACGATAGTAGGATCCCTTTGGATGTCTCTCAATGCCAGCCAATCAAATGGAGCATGAGCTGGAACGCTGTAGACCAGGCCAGTAGCGTTTTCTGTATTGACGAATGTCCCAGGTAGAATTGGCAACTGCCTGCTTTGAATTTGGTCGACACATTTCTTGCCGATGAGCTCTCTGCCTTTCAGGTCCCTGACCACGCTCACTCGTTTCAGCTGGTTTCGCAGTTTTTCAGCTGCAGTTCTGCTGACCACCCACCGTTCGCCATTGACGTCTGCTTC
Organism: Candidatus Bathyarchaeota archaeon; assembly: GCA_963726255.1. GTDB lineage: Archaea > Thermoproteota > Bathyarchaeia > 40CM-2-53-6 > 40CM-2-53-6 > FEN-987. Next base: position 2,204,295 of record CAVSBL010000002.1, on the reverse strand, counting down.
AACGTAGTCTCCTTCGGGGTTAACCCACAAGTTAGTGACGCCGTAGATTGTTTCAGGCCTGAAGGTCGCGCACGGGAGAAAGGTTTCACCCATCTTGAACTTCACGAGAATGAATTCTTCAGGCCTAACACCTCCGCCCTCCAGCCTGTCCGCATCCCCAGTCGGGCTCTCGTCCTTTGGGCACCAGACGACGGGATGCGTGCCTGTAATCACGTATCCTTTCTCCTGCAGGCGCAGATACTGCCAGGTAACGAATTTGCTAAAGGCCTCGTTTAGCGAACTAGTGTGGAACTCTCTTCGCCAATCAATCGACATTCCCAGACGCTTTATCGCCTGACGGTTAACGTCGGTGTAGTACTTCGCCATGTAGGCGGGGTCAACAAACTTCTTCAGTTCTTCCTCCGGCACCTCATCCACCTCCCTGATGGGCCGAATGAAGTCCTCGTCACCGTTCTTGATGCGTTCAGCGGCACCCGCGACTGTCTTGCCAGTCCAATGCCATGCCCAAGGGAAGAGAACGTTGAACCCACGCATTCGCATGTAGCGTGCGTAAGTGTCGATTCGTGCGGCTGTGAAACCGTTTCCCACATGCAACGGGCCGCTCATGTAAGGAAAGGGATAGGTGACGAAACATTTCTTGCGCTTTGGGTCTGGGTCGGCTTCGAAAACCTTGGCTTTAGCCCACTCCTTTTGCCATTTCTCCTCTAGCGCGGGCCAGTCAACAGGCATGTTCATCACTTGGCTAACATTGCTTTCAGTGCCGATTCCGAGTTTCGCAGGACTTCATCCGCCGCTTCGCGCTTCGTTCCGCCACCTTGCCCGAAGTAGTCTTTGCCTCCGCCACCGCCACCAAGCATTGCAGCCAGCTTGGTGGCAAGCTTCCCAGCGTTCACGCCTTGTGCGATCGCATTCTTTCCTGCGCCAACGAAAACTCTGGCGGAATCTTTCACCAACAGCAGCACTGTAACCGCGTTCGGCTCTTGCTCAATTATCCTGTTGTTCAGCGAGACTATTTCGCTATCTTCGCCTCGAGTATACTTCGCTGAACACATCTTTACGCGCCCGACAGCCTTAGCCGATTGCAAGAGTTTTGCAGCCTCTTGTTCGGCCCACTCCTTGGAGAGTTCTTCAAGGCGTTTGGCCAGTTTGGCTTTTTCTTCAACCAGCGTCTGCACGTATTGGTCGACTTTTTCGACGGGTGCTTCGACGACGCTCGAGATGCTTTTGATTCTCTTTTCCTGTTCCTGGAAAGCGCGTAGCGCTTGAGTGCCCGCTGCGAATATGATTCGCTCTACTCCGTCTTGAATTCGTTCAGTGTGCAGGATCTTGATGGCTCCGATCTGGCCCGTGCGAGTGCAGTGAGTTCCGCCGCAGGCTTCCACGTCCCAATCGCCAATCTTGATTATTCTTAGTTCGCGCCCGGGCACAGCACCCCCTTGATAGAGCTTGTACCCGTAAGCCTGCTCAGCTTTCTCCCTCGGCAGCCACTCAGACTCTACGGGAATATCTTGCAAAGCGACTTCTGTTGCCAGCTTCTCAATTTCTCTGGCCTGCTCCTCCGTAATTCTCTCGTAATGCGAAATGTCGATTCGACTAGAGGTAACTCCCTTCTGTGCTCCCGCCTGCCAAGCGTGTTGCCCCAGAACTCTCCGGGCGGCTCCCAAGACCAAATGGGTGCCTGTGTGGTGGCGCATTAGGCTGATGCGCCGTTCCCACTCAATGGAACCGCGGACGTTTTCTCCCACGCGCGGGGGCTTACCGTCTATTTGGTGGACTATGACTCGACCGACCTTCTGAGTGTCCACCACCTTAACCGACACGCCGGAAGCTTGCAAAACCCCGATGTCGCCAGGTTGGCCTCCGCCCTCCGGGTAGAAGCAGGTCTGGTCTAAGACAACGAACTTGTTGTCAAGTACGCTGATTACTTTGCCTTGAAATTCCTTCTGGAACGGGTCCTTGTAATACAGGGTAACGGTGTCTTGGAGGCCGCTGACCTTATCCTTCAGGGACTCGCTCACTTTCGACTCTGTTTCTTCCTCGGAGGCGCGCTTTCCGGTCAAATGTTTCTGGGCGACCATGCCGTAGAAGTTACCAGGTGGGTTCACAGCTACCCCTAGAGGTTCCGCGATTTCCCGCACGATGTCGGGAACCATTCCGTGCGAGTCATACAGGTCGACGAGGGTTTCGGAAGGAACCTCTTTGCTTCCCCTAGCTTTCAGGTCGACTGTGATCTTCTTAACGAGATCTGAGCCTCGTTCGAGCGTTCTTCGATACTTGGATTCCTCCGATTTGATTTCTTCCGCTATCTCGCGCTTCATTCCTCTAAGCTGAGGAAAATCAGCACCCCAATACTCAACTTGGGCGTCGAGAATGTCCAGCATTTTGTCTTCTATGCCCAGCTGTCGCAGCATGCGGTAAGCTCGACGAATCAACAGACGGGCTAGGTAGCCTTCTTCGACGTTTGAAGGGACAACGCCTTCGGAAAGCAGGAACGCAATCGCCTTCGTATGGTCAGCCACTGCCATCGCGCTTTCAATCGGTGTGATAGCTTTCTCGAGTTCTCGCCAATCCATACCTACGCTTTCGGCAATCTTCTTTCGTGCATCAACGCGGCTCTCGTTGCGTTCAATATTCATGTAGCTTGAGAATGGAACTACCTTTGCAACCAGCTTCTCATCGAACTTCACGTTGGCCAGTTGGAAGATCTTGTCAAACACAGGGCCGTAGATGACTTGGAATGCACTGGCTTTGCCCTGACTCAGCCACGCCCAGCGTTCTATGCCGTAACCCGTGTCGACTGTTCGGATTGGCAGTTTGACGAGTTGTTCGCCTTGGACCTTGTATTGCATGAAGACCAGTGTAGAGATCTCTAACCCTGCGCTTAGGCACTCCAAGTCGGGGCCCGCATTTCCTCCGCCAGACCAAAAGTGTTCCTTGTATGAAATTGATTCAGACTTTAACCCAAATTCCTCGGTGGCCAGCTGATGGTGGTAGCGAATAGTCTGGTCCATCCAGTAGATTTCCTTGTCCGGATAGTTGAAAGCGTGAGCGCCACCCATCTCGAAAATCAGGTCATGGCGTCCCAGTGTTGGGCCTACATTGTCTATGTCCGTGAATCGAATTGATGGCTGGCTAACGACTAGCGGGTTGGCTGGTGGCGGAATCACACCTTCCGTGACGTAGGGTTGAAAATCGTAGATTGAGGCCCCTACAAGGAAAACGTCGTCCCGCCACCGCGCCACTACAGGGTAAGGGTTAATCCTCTTGTGCCCATTTCGTTCAAAGAATGATAGGAATAATTCACGCATGTCATGAATTGAGTACGGCCGCTTCGCTGGAGGCTTTCCTATGAAAGTGTATTGGACGCAGGGGCTGTCGCCGCAAAATCTCTCCTCAGGTCTCTGTGTCCAGAAGTAGCCTTTGCAGCATTCACACTGCTTGCGTGTGAATCCATTCTCTTTGAAGAATGGGACGGCGAATTCTTTCTCATTAATCTCCATTAGCTTATTCCTCTAGCCGACAGAACGAAGCAGACTAAACTAGTTAGCTATTTGCCCGCTCCCTCTGTCAGCGAGGTGCGAGCACAAGGGCCTGAAGCAGAAGCTTAGTGGACATAATGGCCCAACTCTGATTCAACATATTCCACCAAGCATCCTCATAACGTTTACCTCCAGAGTGAATTTAGGGAGTAGCTGACGAAGTGGCTCTCCTCCTGCCGGCAAAGCCCCGCAGCCCACTAGGCCATGTTACTAACCGTTTCACTAGTTGCTTTAGATCGAGCCATTTGCCTTTGGGCGACTACGTCAAGTGTAATTTCCGAATCTTGGCGGATAAAAAATGGGACTGAGGTTCAAGACATCAACCGGTTACTTGATGCCCCAGCCCGCCCATGCGGCAGCCAACGAGAAGATAGTGACGTTGATCGCGAATGGTATGAAGTCCAAGCCAAAGATGATTATGCCGGGAATGCCGCATGCCAGGCCAACACAAACTCCAGCCACTATGGCTTCTTGGTAGATTCCCTTGGCTACTTTCACTGAAAAGCCAGCCCAAATAGCCAGCAGCAAGCCAAGCGTTGTCGCAATAGGATAGAAGTTGCTGGTGAACTGTGAACCCGCCGCTGGATAGACAAGCGCACCCAGTCGGAATAGAACAATCGTCACCACCCACACTATAACTGGCCAAGTAACGGCCTTTGTCACCTTACTTGTCTCGAATTTCGTGACATCTTCACCTCCTGAATTGATGGCGCAGTTTCGCTTGTGCTATATATGAAATCCCTTTGGAAGGGGATTAAGCAGGCCACATTCGAGGTAAGCCAACTAACCCCCGTTTCGTGTGTGAATGTATTGGCCAGCATACACATTCAATGAATTAGTACATGATACCCATCTCCTTAGCGTTGCATACAAAACGGATTGGCTATAGTCAATCAATGATAGACGACGAGAACTCATTCATTGCGATTGCGGGGACGAGAATACTGTTTTCGGTCCGGATATTCTTGGGGAACACTGCCTTGCTTGCCGCACCAAGATTGATGCAGATCATAGAGACGTTTTCCTTCCGCATCGTTAGTGAATTTTGCTCCGCACCTACAGACGGTGTATTCCTCGGACAACGACTTCTCGACACCCGATAGAGGAAGAAAAGTGCTCGATGGCTGTAAAAGGTTAAGCTACATCATTCCTATTGGAAATGGGAGAGCAGGGATGCCATCGTTCGTCGTTCATGAACACTGGGCAACGGCACACCACTTTGATTTTCGTTTGGAAATGGATGGCGTTCTAAAATCGTGGGCGGTTCCGAAGGGGCCGCCGCTCGAGGCTGGAATTAAGCGTCTCGCAGTCGCCGTCGATGACCACCCGATCGATTACGGCTCATTTGAGGGCACAATTCCGGAGGGTGAATACGGTGCGGGAAAGGTTGCAATCTGGGACAATGGAGAGTACAGTCTCATAGAACGAGGCCCACGCAAAATCCACTTCGAACTTCAAGGAAGTAAACTGAAGGGCGAATATGAACTCGTGTACTTCAAGGAGGAACGTGGCCGAGCGCAATGGCTCCTATTCAAGAAGGCGACGGGCTCTACGAAAACGCGGGGTTAGAGGAATGTGTAAAATAGGATCAACGCCAATCCGGGCGCGACCCGAAGTTAGTTGTCTTTCTCTAGCGTAACTTCAGAGTTAGCCGCGATCTTGAGCTGGTGCCATTTCCGATCGAAACCAACATTGCGCATGGTGCGAATCCGCATGAGGTCTCGCGTCTCATCATCGGCTTCCTCAAGTTTGAAATCGACGATGCCATCAACCGCCCCCTCGAGAGTCTTATAGACCCAATCATTATGAGCGCCTTTGATCAAACCGATGATGGAGACTTGGTTCCATTTCGATGCCTTGGGAATTAGCCGGCTAAGAACAAATTCAACCCACGCTTTCTCCTCGTTAAACCTCGCAAGACACGAAACATTGTCGATGAGCCTTAAGGTGGTTGGGAGGCTAGAGGAACTGAGCGAACCTCTTTGCTCGGCTACCTTTTCGCCCTTGGACCATGCTATGCTCAGTTCCGCCACTTTCAACGAATTCATTGTGAATTCATCATCCGGTACGTTTGGACCCAGTGAGGCTGAGTACCAATCGTGTAGGGCCAAGGTCGGGTCTCGGGAAGGCTCTTCGAGCTGCTCGACATTCTCCAGACCCAACCGTTTCAGTTGAGTACGCACTTTCTCTCTAGGCTGCGCCGCGATATGGTACGATATCCTCCCCCCAGTACTCAGCCAACGAGCTGCAATTGTAGCATGTGCGTTATACCATTGCGAATCGGGGCCATATTCCACTAGCAGATTAGAACCGGTTGGTATAGGCCCTACCGTAAGATCCTCGATTAGTTCAATCCGGGGCATGCAGGTACCGCTCCAGGAAATTCTTTACTTTCGACTATTTGCGTCTGCGCTTTCTACAGTGAACACACGCAGGTGATTTCTTCTTCTTTGGCTTCCTCTTCGCCTTCTTCTTCACCCTCCTCATACAATGTACGCAAGCTTCTCTTGCCACTTCAATTCACCTCCGATAGGACAGCTTTAGTTCTGTTGACTACAAATACAAGCCTTTCCACATGTGATTAGTAGCTGGATTAAGAACCTCGGAAGGTGTTCCTATGCAATTTCCCTCCAAGGATAAACGCGAATACTTCATTTGGTCTTACCCTGCGTTGAATATTGAACGTAGGAGTTGGAGGTCCGCAACTGCGTGGGTTTCACCAAATATACCCGTTTACAAGGAGTCCGGCAAGCTTTACTCACAGGACATTTTATCCAGTCGACTGATTGAGCCGAAAACTGACGTCGACAAATTTCTCATATCGATTGACCATGCGGTTATCGATGCTGTGATTGCGAATCCCAAGAACCCCTTCGTGTTGTTCGGCAAGTGGCTCGTCAGAGTCGATAGAGAAGAAGTGGATGACGTGTGGGAGAGGCTTGCTTGCAGTATTGAGAGCGGGAGGCTTCCCTACCGTGCCAAGGTTTCCACAGCGAGAAAGAATCTAACTCTGAGGGACGCCCCGAAGGGTAAGCATCTAATTTGTGTGTACACGCCAAACTACTTATGGCGTGAGGACGTTCGGGCGGCAAGGATCCTTCTCAGAAAATCTGGTTTTCATTCGAGGCTCTACTACAGGCCGGACGTTATTACGATACTCGAACTGGGTAGCGTTGCAGGTACGGACTTTGATCGCGATACCTTCGCTTATCTAAGAAAATACGGAGTGAAACGTCCAGAAATCAACTACCGATATTACGGCTGACAGCGGATTAAAGTAGGAAGTGGAGGAACGAATTCAACCGAAGAGGGCCCCAAGCCCTGCTAGTGCCTCTTCGCTTTTCTTTTCTTCTTTCTTCTCTTCTTTCTTGCCTGCTGGTGCTGCTGCGGCGGGTGCGGCCGCTACTGGTACTGCTTGTGCAGCCTTGAGGGCGTCCTCAATCTTAATCTCGGAAAGGGCTGCTATTAGGGCCTTAACTCGTGGTTCGTCAGTCTTGACTCCGGCTGCGGTTAGGACCTTTTTCACATTCTCTTCTGATATTTTTCCGCCTGCTGAGTGCAGCAGAAGCGCTGCGTAGACGTATTCCATTTTTCACACCGAAATTTGACGAGATTCCTGTGCTTACCCGAACTCCCTCTTTTCAACCTTTTCCTTCAGCTGGCGCAGGCGGTGGTGCCTCGCTGGTTGGCGCGGCAGGCGGCGCAATTGCTTCAGGCTGTACAGCCGCGATCGCTGAGGACAGAGCATTCATGTTTGCGTAAGCTTTCTGGATGATAAGGTTTGCAGTTTGCTTTGTGAAGAAGCCTGACTCGACACTGACTGCCACCGCTTGCCGATACGCCTTCGAAATGATCATGGGTGCCGTCTCTGGTAGCATGATATTCGCTTCAACAGCAACTCCAAAAGCGAGCCTAGCTGCCGAGGAGAAATCAGCCTTCATTTGGTCGAGGTCGAAGGCAAGCTCGTTCGGGCCGAGAACCGAGCCGTCATCGTAAGCGTATGAGAGCGATAACCCGGCTTCCATCGGTTTCATTCCAAGTTTCGAGAGAAGCGACGCGGTCTTAACGGGGATTACTTCGCCCTTCTCTACAACGACACTATCCCTCGCAACGAAAATACTGCCGCCCTCAATCCGCGTTTGGACTTTCGCCTCGTTGAACTCACTAATAACCGGGCCAGGTTGTAGGCCTGTATTTCCGCCGGGGATCATTATGTCGCTTGTCGCAATGTCTCCGCCCTTTGCTGGGACTCTGACCTTGTTCTTGTTGAGGAAGATGATGAGCTCGAACGGGTTCATTTGAGTGAATATCAGGACCTTAGACCCCGTCAACGCGTCTGCGAACTTATCGATGCCCTTCTTTTCGGCCGCTATTTTCTCGCTCGCTATGCGCAAGATTGTGTTCTTGGCCACAATAAGTTCGGCCTTGCCACGCAGCTTCTTCCGGATTTCCTGTATTTGCGATGAGCGTACCTTTTGCAAGTCGGCCACTGCGACGACTGAATATTTCTTGAGGAGTTCAGTTACGTCGTCGTAAATTTCCTTCTTCCAAACGGCGACTTGTTGAGCTAACATCAATCATCACTTAGTTAGGCTGACTTTCACTGGTTTGCTCATCGTGGCCTTGATTAGGATTTCACCAATGTTCTTGAAACCGCGCTCAAGTTTCTGTTCGATCCGAGATACGACTGCTTGAATGTTTTCGACTAGCTTCTCGTCTGGCATTGCCTCTGTCCCGACCCTACACTGGAGGACTGGTTGCTCCCGCATGCGAACGCGAACCATCTTGCGATGGCCCGCAACAATTTGCTCTATAGCGGCGTTAGGTGGGACCGGCGTGGGCATCTTGCCTCTTGGGCCGAGGAATGAACCAAGGGCCCTACCCACAAGGGGCATAAGCGGCGCTTCAGCGATAAAGAAATCATAGTCCTGAGCTAATTTCCGAGCCGCTTTCTTGTCCTTGCTCAGGTTTTCTATTTCTTGCCGGGTGACGAGCATATCCGCGCCGGCAGCCTTGGCTCTGGTTCCCAAATCCCCCGACGCTATCACGCAAACTTTCAGCGCCTTCTCCGGCGGGTTCGGCAGGGCAATTGCCTCATTAATCCTGTTCTCGGGCTTCTTCAGGTCAACCTCGCGCAGCCGAACAACCAAGTCAATGGATTGTGAGAATTTTCTCTTAGTTAGATTCTTGCGTAGCTCACCGAGTGCCCTAGCGATTTCATCCTTGGCAAGTGGCAACGAGGGGACCATCTAGACAAATTTCTAAGGCGTGAATCCCCCTGCCTAATAAAAACGTTTTCAGCGCGTTCGCTTGCTTCGCGACCTTCAGATTAATAGCGGACAACGCTGCCATAAGGCGAGGTCAAGAGCACGAATGTCAGAAGTGAAAAAGTTCACGATTACGGGCGAGATCAAAAAGGGGAAGACAAAAGTCCCGTTTTCCGTGGAATTCAACGCGATGAAGGAAGAAGACGCCCTCCAACGCCTTTATTCAGAAATGGGAAGCAGGCACCGCGCACGCAGATTTGAGATTAAGATAATGAAAATCCGAAGTGCACGAGAAGAAGCAGCGCAGGCTAAGGGGTAGGAAATGGCGTCCTCTCAACCAAGAGAAGAAGACATAGTTAGGCAACTGGCCACCGAAATTCGCATTCTGGAAGGCTCGATCGGAGCTTTGCAATCAAGGCTGGATATCGTTCGGGCAGCGATTAACGAGGTTACGCTGGCCTTCAACACCCTCGATGGCTTGAAGAACATGAAAGAAGGCGATTCCACCCTCGTCCCGGTCGGAGCCAGCTCCTATGTGAGAATGCAGATTGCAGATTCGAAAAAGCTCGTTATGGGGATAGGAGCGGGAGCGGCAATGGAGAAGGACGTAGAGAGTTCTGTAACCGAGCTAAAGGGTAGACTTGAGGAATTGGACAAGGCAAGAACATCCATTCAACAACAACTTGACCAAACCGTAACCCGATACCAACAAGACCGCGACGCCCTCGAGGAACTTCTTAGGCACCAGAACGCACCGTCGCAGGGCGCGAGCTGAGACGGCATCCGTCAGCCCATATTCCGCCTAGCCGTCTGGCGGCACACCTCTGCATCGATTAGTGAAATACCTTGTTCGAGAAGCTGAAATCAGGTGTCAACGGCCTAGTTCAGAAGATTTCCCAGAAAGAACTGTCTGATAAGGCAATCGAACAGATCCTCGATGATTTTCTGCTAGTTCTAGTCGAGAATGACGTTGCCTACTCAGTGGCAAAGCAGATTTGCGACAATCTACATGAGAAAATTAAGGCCACTCAATTTCGGCGGTTCAGCGACTCGGCAGAACCGGCTAAGGAAGTGCTGCGAGAGGTTTTGCTTGACCTACTGAAGGGAAGCGGCGAGGAATCATTCTACAAGGTTCTCAATGAAACCAGGGAGCAGCACAGACCAGCAATAATACTCTTCGTCGGAGTCAACGGAACGGGCAAGACGAGCTCCATCGCCAAGATAGGCCATCTCCTGCTGCGAAAAGGGTTCTCAGTCGTCGTCGCCGCCGCCGACACCTACCGAACTGGTTCAATAGAACAGATTGAGGAACATGCTAGGCGGATCGGAATCAAGATCATTAAGCATGACTACGGCGCTGACGCCGCCGCCGTAGCATTCGACGCCGCGAACTACGCGACTGCGCATGGCATTAACGTCGTCTTGGTCGATACTGCTGGAAGAATGCAGACTAACAAGAACCTCTTAGAGGAAATGAAGAAAATAGCTCGCGTAGCCAAACCGAACTTGACAATCCTTGTCGTCGACTCAATGACAGGTAACGATGCAGTCGAGCAAGGAAAAACGTTCGCGAACGCAGTCAATATTGACGGCGTGGTGCTGACTAAGCTAGATGCCGACACAAAAGGGGGCAGCGCAATCTCAATGGCTGCTATTATCGGCAAGCCGATCCTGTTCGCCACCGTCGGGCAGAACTACGAGGACTTAGTTTCCTTCGAACCTGACCAAATGGTCAGCAGAATTATCAGCTAGTGCTTCTGGAGTTGACGGTGCTCATCGTTGCCTCCAAGCGCGACGTAGCAGCTCAGAACATTGCACAGGAATTAGCTAGGCTGAAAGGCTTTCAACCAGTTGCAGGCGCCTCGGCGGATCTATTCCAGGCCGGGGATACGTATCTGAAGCTCGTGGAGACGGATGGAATATTCACCGAAAACCTAGGCGTCAACATAAGGCCCGACGCTGTTATCTTCGCCTCCAGGCACCGCAGCGAAAGTGGAGAACCGGCCCTCACAGCCCATTGGACTGGCAACTGCACAGCTCGCTCTGATTTCGGAGGCACCTCCAAGAATCTCTCCTTCGCTGACCCGCCCCGATTACGAGCGGCGCTGTTGGCCTTGGATGATGCGCGGGAGGCTTTGAAATTGAACTATGTTGTAACATTAGAGGCTACGCACCACGGGCCGACCGGGCTAGGAGTTCCCACGCTTTTCATCGAATTAGGGAGCACCGAAAAAGAGTGGGCTGACCGACACGCCGCGGTAGCGGTCAGCGAAGCGATATGGAAGGCAGCAACTGCGCCAGTAAGCGGGAAAACAGCAGTTGGTTTCGGCGGTGGGCATTACTGCAACAAACAATGCACTGCAACTAGAAATGATGGGTACGCATTCGGCCACATACTTTCCAAGTACTTCTTCGAAGATTACGATGAAGAAATAGTGCGGATGGCTTTCGAGCGAACTCTTGGAGGATGCCGCACGGCCGTTGTCGATTGGAAAGGTGTCCGCGGAGCCCAGCGATCAAAACTCTTGGAAACCCTGAAACGGATGAACATCGAGATTGTTCGTGTTTGATTTAAGGAATTGAACCCAATCAATTTACTCGTTTCAATCGACCTACAAGTAAGAAAGAAACAAAATATTCGCCTTGATCCTCTCAAAGGTTAAAATAGTGGGCTTTTCATTTCAAACGACCGTTCCAAGCGCGAACCATTCCAGAAGGAAAAAAGGTATGAACGCACGCGAATTCCTAGATTCAACAAGAAGACTCATTCACGTCACAACGAAACCCTCACGAGATGAGATCTCGCTGATGGTGAAAATCAGTTTCCTTGGAGTAGCCATTGTGGGTTCCCTTGGGTTCGTAATTCGAGTACTCTTCCTGTTCTTCAACCTACTTCCCCAGACGCAAACCGGCACCGCTACCGGAGCCACGACGTAATGAGCACCGAACACAAGATGCTCATTTACGCTGTCCGCACAACAAGTGGCCAAGAAAGGACCGTTGTGGACCTCTTATCATCTAGAATAGCATTGAAGAAGCTACCCATCGCCAGCGTGTTGGCGCCGGACGTGGTCAAGGGATACATATTTGTCGAATCAACAGGGCCTCATTACGTAGACGACTTGATAGCGGGAGTTCGCCACGCTCGAGCACGTACGAAAGGCGTCATATCAGCCGAGGCCCTTGAGCGTTTCATTGTTAGTAAGCCTGTGATCGAAGACCTTCGGAGTGGAGATTCGGTTGAAGTGATTAGTGGACCTTTCCGAGGGTTGAAGGCGAGAATCACGAACGTTGACAAGCTTAAGGAAGAAGTAACCATAGAACTCTTGGAAGAGGGCTTCGCGACACTTCCGATCACCGTGCACGCGGATTACGTTAAACTCGTTAGCAGAGGCAGTGTGACTGAGGTTGGGCGACAAGAAGCAAGTTGAAGCATTACTGAGCGGTGGCGAAGCCAACGCCGGTCCACCGCTAGGACCAGCCTTAGGACCCCTCGGAGTCAACGTCCTCCAGATCGTTAACAAGATCAATGAATTGACAAAGGCATACGCGGGCATGAAAGTGCCCGTCCGCGTTGTCGTAGACGTTGACACAAAGGAATTCGAAGTCGAAATTGGAACGCCTACTACATCAGCCCTGATCGTGAAAGAACTTGGGATTCCGAAAGGTTCAGGCAACCCCAAGGCCGAGAAAGTAGGAAACCTCACGATGGACCAAGTAGCCAAAATAGCTGCGATGAAGATGCCCAGTAGCTACGCAAAATCCGTCAGGACGACCGCGAAGGAGGTCATGGGAACCTGCGTTAGCCTCGGAATCACAATCGAAGGAAAAGACCCACGCGAGGTCCAGAAAGAACTGGACCAAGGAAAGTGGGATCAACTATTCCAGAAAGCTGCGTAACCGAACGAGGTTTTACACAAGCATTGTCGACTATTCACTAGACCCCTAGCGTACGGCTAATCTGCATCAGTTCGGCGCCGCGAGTCAGCGGGCCTACTACGGCGCCCTTTGAATTCGCAAGTATCCCTGATTTAACAAAAGGTACGCCACCGTTGGTCGAACTCGGTTCAACAGTCACATGCAATGCAGATTCTAGTATGGCCTGCTCCTCTTCCAAGGCGTGCGGGCTGACTATTGCGCCCTTGTTCGTAGCGATGCCCAATGCTCCGACGAAGGGCAATTTCGCTATGTTGCCAAACACAGGTTTCACTTCCAGCTCATCATTTACGGCTTCAACGATATCCCTAGGCGCTTCCGAGTGAACGACCGCACCTAGGTCATTAGCCAAGACAACGTTCCCCAACGCTGTCCACTTCGATTCAACTACAACCACCTTCAGGAACTCTTTCCGGATTCTTTCCAGTTCATATTCTCGGATTATGTGCGGAACTAATACACAGTTAGAGTTCCCGGTCACGAGCGCCCCAACTAATGTGGAACCTCCAATCGTGGTCTTGCACACGTTAACCCCGAGGGTTTCTGCGAACTGATTGATCTTACGGTTCGTCAGCCCCGGCGGCACTATGGCTAATCTCTCGTTGCAGAAACAGTATACGCCGATATTCGGGCTGCCGAAGACATCGGCGAGGATGATGGCCATTCCTAGATTCCCATCATCTCAGGTAAGCGAAACAAAACGGGTCTAAGCGGCTTTTGAGGGGTAGACTATTACTTTCCCTTCCTTATCCTTGACAGCGCGAACTGTAATCTTCCTGGGTGGTTTGTTGATGCTTCGAGCCCACAGCGCGGCGTTCACTTCGTTGCTGATCGCCACTTCCTCCGCCTTCATGTGTCGTGCAACAAAATCCCTCACATCTCTCACCGCCCGTGGTGCCCTTTTGCCGCGAGGTGTCACCACCCATACGTGCCGAAGCGGAATAGTGTAGATTTTTTCTTCGACTACTTCTATCTCTTCTTCGCCTTCAGCCTCCTCCGCTTCAGCAGCGGGGGCAGTCTCTACTTCGGTCTTCTCTTCTTCTACGGGCTGAGGGCTTTCGCTGGCAGTCTCTTCGAGCTTCTCTTCCTCAGACTCTACAACTTCTTCCTCTTTCGTTTCAGCTTCGCTCAATCTAAATCATCTCCCCTATGCTTTCAGTTTCGTTCTCCGCCATTGGCGCTTCTTCGGATGAGTCCTAGTGTGCCCGGAGGTTTTTGCCATCACCCACGTTGGGACGGGTTTTCTTGTCTTCAGCGCGCTGGCGAGTCTACGTTTTCGTGCGGTCGGTTTGTTTCGTGCCATGAATTAAGCCCTCCTAATTCGAATCTCCTTTCGTCCCGATTGTAATCGAGCGAGCGCTTCCTTCAATTGCTCATCACTTATTGGAACCTTGATTCTCCCTGACTGAGCAAGTTGAATTAGTTGTAGTTCAATTTGGTCTGCGAACTCTGGTTTCACCATTCGGATATTTGTCAATCTTTGCCTTGCCTCGGGCGTTAGTATTAGTTTGAGTGCGGCTTGTTTTTGGGCGTCGAATTGCCTGCGAGTCTCTGCTTGCCTCTGTTCATCCACTGCAGCGCGTTGAAGGTCTGAGTATCTCCTTCGCCTTATCTCTTCAAGTTCCTCGTCAGAGTACTCTTCATCTTCGCTCATCATCACTGGCCTTCCGCCTTCTTGGCACCCTTCAGAACGTCGGCGGTCACTCGGTTGAGGAGGGCTACTCCTTCGGGCGTTAGCCTCCTGCCCTTTTTGGCCTCAACGGCGATGAAACCGGCCTTCTGAAGCTGCTGAAGCGGTTCCCTGATAGCTGAGCCCCCAGCGACTCTGGAATGTTCGATGTGAGTCCCATGACGCAAGCGGCCCCCATATTCTACCCGTAGGCGAGCTATCCCTACAGGACCATGTAGGTACAGCTTTCGTAGTAGAGAAGCGCAACGATTGTACCACCAATCCGGATTTGCAGGGGGACGCTCTCGATGAGAACCGGTTTTAGCGGTTAATGCCCAAGCTGGCGGAGCGACCTCACCCACATTCTCCTTCAGAAATTTCGACAGATTGTCGATTAGTGTATCTGAAGGAATATCCAGTGGCGTTGGCATTGAGATTCATCCCGGTGTTGGAATCTTCACGTTACAACCGGAGAGCGCCATATAAATCTAGTTTGACGACCATTGCCTGTAATTACTTCTCAGCGCTTTCTTTCGGGTCGAGTTACTTCTCGGCGTTTGTAGAGTGTGAATGTGTGGCCCATTACCTCTATGAGAGTTGAACCTGTTGAAGATGCTACCTTTTCTGCAAGAAGAGCGGTTTCAGTCTCTGCTAAAGCGGACTTTTGAACCTTGACTTTGACCATCTCGAGGGTCCTGAGCTGGTTCGTGACGTGTTTCAAGAGTTCCTGTGATGGCCCTTCTTTTCCAATCCAAATTGTTGCGTCTGTTCTCCGAGACCTGGATTGCAGACGTCTCATTTGCTTCTTTTCGAAAGCCGTTCCCTCACTGTAGGGTACCGTTTCTTTGTTCCACATTCCAAACAGGTAATTAACACCGTTGTCCCAAACTCTGCGCGTGTTCGGACTCGGCAGTTGGCTCCCGGGACAAGAAGGGTTCCACATCGCTTACAGATGAAAAGTTTCTCCTCCCTGGGTAGCCGAACGCCGGCTTTCATTCCAATCCTACTAGCGAGCTCCACGTACCTTTTCGATAGCACCCGATCCGTTGGAAAAGCTTTCTTCGCAAGCGCGAGAAGTATCCTAATTCGCTCGCGCGCAATCTCCTTGACGCTTCCGCTCTTTCTCCAAGCCAAAAGGCCGACCGCGTTAGGAGGTTAGGGAATGGTCTTGTAACCTTTTTGTGGCGGCGCTGCGGCAACGGCTTTGACGTCCATATGGTATTGACACTGGTACTGGTAGAATCGGCGTTACAGCTTGTCCCCCGGCAGATACAGTCCCATCCCCAGATCAAAAGATTCGCTGAGCGAAGGGGAAAGGGAGCGGGTGAAGTTCTACTGGATAGGGCGTTCCATAATACGGCTATGCGTAGGCTTGCTCAGCTCCGGTATCCGATTCCAGTCGAGAAGATGGGTAGGCCTGACATCGTTCACAACACGCTCCTCCAAGTGCTTGAAACACCGCTGAATTGGGAGGGGCACCTTCGCGTGCTTGTGCACACGCAGGATGATCGCGTCATCACTATCAATCCAAAGGTTCGTCTCCCAAAGAACTACCTGCGTTTCGTTGGGTTGATTGAGCAGCTCTATACCCAGAATAGGGTCCCTAGGGAAGGTGAGGCACTGCTAAGCCTCGACAAAGGTAACTTGCTCGGGCTCGTCGGTAAGTTGGCGCCGGACAAGGTCATCGGATTCAGTACGCTGGGCAAGCCCACGTTGATGAAGACTATTGCCGAGCAAGCAAGCAAAATCAAAGACCTCTTAGCCTTAATCGGCGCATTTCCAAGGGGGCACTTCACCGGGGAAACGAGGCAATCAATTGGTGAGCTCTTCTCCGTGGACCGACGCCCGCTTGACGCGTGGGTCGTAGCAGGGCGTTTTGTTTATGACTTCGAATGGGCATTAGGGCTCACCCAAAACCGCATCAACCCTACAAACCAAAAGTGACACAAGAATGAGCAACGATTCGGAACTTGAGCGACTCAAACGCCAACGATTAGCGGAGATGCAGAAAAGGCTGAATGCAAGGCAGGAACAATCCCAAGCCACGGCAGGAAAAATTGAGCCTACTAAGATTCTCGAGAAAGTATTCGTGGGGCGCGCTTGGGAAGTATACCATGCGACAAGGCAGCAGTACCCAAGTATAGCGGACCAGATCTTCCGAGAGTTAGCTGAACTTGTCCGAATTGGCCGAGTGAAGGGCAAGATCACCGGCGAACAACTATACGGGTTACTTCGCCAGATTGGTCTAGACATTAGGCTAGAAACCAAAATCCAAGTGTTAGACCACGGAGAATTGAAGTCGTTAGCGGACAAATTCCGTGGCGACTAGGGTAGGACATCTTTAGGCAGCCCCTCCGTTTGATGAGGCTGCCCGTCGCCAGAGTCCACGAAAAGCTTTCCGCACTTATCACACCGCCAGGCCTCGAAATCTCTCAGATGTGAAGGGGCCGCGCTTTCCAATCGCACGTCGACTATGTACCTGCCCACAAAATCCATCGGTAGAGCACAGTAAGGGCACCTAATGGCGATTCACCGCCTATTCGGTATCTAAGCGCGCACTTGGCCTCTTAGTCATTGCCCAAAATGGGATACTAATTTCCTTAATGAGGCACGGGAGGTGGAGAAGTTATGGTTTTGGATTCTATTGAACGCTTCCAGCAGTTCTGTGGGAATTGCTTGAGTTGCCTCTCAGGTAGCGATGATCCGGTGGGCCAGAAAAAAAGGAGTGGGGGAGTGGTTATGTAGTTGTTGCGGTTGTATTCGTGACCGTTATGGTTGTATTTGCAATTGTGGTGGTCGTTGTCTCAGTAATTGTGCTATTCGCGACCGTCGTGGTCGCTGTCTCCGTTATCGTTGAGTTACCGCTTGTGGTCGTTAACGTGATTGTGATTGTTTGGTTGTTTAACTGAGTCGTCGTTACAGTAACGTTCGGCGGCTGAGTAACAGTTTCGGTGACTGTCTGGTTGTTGGTGACGGTCGTTGTGGTCGCATTGTTGGACAGTATAGTCGTGGTGCCGTTGTTGACCGTTTGTGTCGTTGTCTCTGTAACAGTTTGAGTGACGGTCGGTGTGGACGTAGCATTTGTGCTCGAGCTGCTAGACGAACTACTGGACGTTGAACTTGAGCTGCTGGTGCTGGGCGTGTTTACTTGGTTGAGGTTCATGCTCGCTTGGCCTTGGAGGGAGAGGAAGAACATTGAAGCAAGTTTGCTTTGAGGCGATGTGAAAGCCACGTTGCCGCCCTGCATGTTGCCGTGCAGAACTAGTTCAGATCCGCCTTGTGCGTTGGTATTGATTTCCAATGACCCCTTGTTGTTTCCTTCACCCTGTCCTCCCGACAGAGGATAATTGTTGTTGCCGATTTGCAGTGAACCTGAAAGGCTGCTGAATTTCATGTCGCCGCCATCGGATGCGACGTTACCTGTCAATGTCAGCGATGCGCTGCTCGGAGCGTTGCTGTTCTTACCGTTTCCTTTGTCGTTGCCATTCCCGTTTCCGTTACCGTTTCCGATAGGAGTTGCTTGACCTGTTGCGTTGATCGAGAATGTGCCTTGCTGTTGTGCGTGCTGGTCTGCAAAGATTGTTCCTGGCTGAACTGCGAGTAGTGAGACGACGAGGAGAAGGACTGCTAATGCGAGTTGTCGGTTACGTGTTTTTTGCATTTATTTCCACCATTTTTCCTAGTTCCCTTATGGCATGAAGGTCGGTATATCAGCGTTTCGTAATCGGCACAATGATGTTCCATATGGTCGTTCGTGAGCTACGCGTAGGATGGGCAACTACGAAGCGTAGTCAAGAATCGTATTCCCAACCCTAGACCACAAAATACACGTCGCATTGCCACGGACTCCTGCTCCCTAGTGAATGAAGTGTCTGTGGTGCGGCCGCCGGGATTTGAACCCGGGCGTCTTCTCGCCCCGTGTTAAGGGGCGATCAGAAGCGTGGCAGGCTTACGTCAGCAGACTACTGCTGTTCCCGTCCTAGACCAGGCTAGACTACGGCCGCAACGTTAACGGCAATGCGGGTTGCCGCCGTATAAAACTGTATCAAATCGTGGCTCGTAGGATGACCTTTCAAGGCATCATCTAACCTGCGAAACCCCGTCGATACCTCATCGAGCCAGTTAGGAGACACGGAAGCCCATTCAGCAGAAAAACAATGTCAATTGTTAGACCACTCGTTGACATGCAAACTGCTTTAAGTAAAATCATGAAAAATCAGTTAGGGACGTTTCTTGCAAATTCGATATGTACTAATCGTTGTGATCATAGGCGCTTCATTGTTACTGGCAGTTGTTGGCAACGGCAGTAACATTACGATTGCAACGCAAGCCAATCAGATAGCAACGAGTACGGTTACGGTGGGCAGCAGTCTAACTACATCTCAGACGCAGCCACAGCAACTGGTTAGCCGTGCTTTCAAGGTAATCTCCACGACGGGAACGAATTTACACTGCGAACTCTGGAACTTCACATTCATGGGCAGTCAGGGCCAATATGCCTCCGGCAATTTCACATCAGACATTCCACTGGACTTCTATCTCATACAGGACACAAGCTACCAAGACTGGTTGAGAGCTGGAAGTTGTGGGAACGCGGCAAACGCAATCGTGAGTAAACAAAGCACCATCTCGTATGGTTTTGATGTCGCTCTCCCAAGTTCTGGCAAGTGGGACCTTGTTCTCGTAAACTTCTCCAACACTAGGGATGCCGACGGGTTTATTGTCGCTTACCTGTCGTCCGGCAGCTACACGATCACTCAACTAATGCTCAGCACGATTACTGCAACGAGCACGCTGACAAACTCAACTACAACCGCATCAACTACAAATATTCCGGGATTCCCAGTTGGATCAATTGCAATAGGCCTCGTGGCTGGACTTGTCGCATTGATGGCCCTCAGGCGTCAGAGGCTTAGACGACAACTGTGAAGATTACAAGTGAAAACCTCGCCGAAATTGGTAATATCATTGGGTTGCAAACTCGCGCTTCCGTATTACTTCAGCACGTTGAAATATAGTACATACGTTATGGGCTCAATTTCAGCTGTAGAATCTTAGAATTTGAGGGTTCGCAATGACTAAGCCAATAGTGACGGAACTGGACCAGGACATGCGGTCGGGAGTATCGACCGCGACTTCCTACGTTATCCCTTTCGACCGAATCGGGATTCGTGACGTGCCGTTAGTTGGCGGAAAGAATGCTTCGTTAGGTGAATTGACTCGGATTGGCATTCCTGTCCCCCCTGGGTTTGCGTTGAGTGTCGTCTTCTACAGGGAATTTCTGAATGAAACCGGGTTAATCGCCCATATTCGTGAGCAGTTAACCGGCCTAGATACTGGTGATGTTGAGCGCCTTCAGAAAGTTGGAAAGAACATACGCTCCAAGATTCTGAGTTCAGAGTTTCCTCCGCACCTAAGAGAACAGGTTGCGGAGGGCTATTTGGAATTGAGCGGGGGCGCGGCTCTTCCGGTCGCGGTTAGAAGCAGTGCAACCGCTGAGGACTTGGCGGACGCTTCATTCGCTGGAGCGCAAGACACGTACTTGAACGTAGTAGGCGAAGAGAAAGTTATGGAGTGTGCGAAGAAGTGCATTGCTTCATTATTCACGGATAGAGCGATCAGTTACAGGACGAAAAAGGGCTTCGATCATTTGGATGTGGGCCTGAGCGTCGGAATACAGAAGATGGTTAACAGCGAAGCGGCGGGGGTCATGTTTACGATCGACCCTGATTCTGGGAACGAGAACGTAATTGTAATAGACTCAAATTGGGGGTTGGGAGAGTCAGTTGTTAGTGGAAAGGTCATCCCGGATAAGTTCTACATTTACAAAAGGACCGGGGAAATAGTTGGAAGCAGGATAGGGCAGAAAGAAGTCTACGCAAAGTACGATAGCGCTGGAACAGTGTTCGTTAACACTCCGCTGAAACGAAGAGCTAAGTTTTCGCTGGCTAAGGAACACGTCAAAGTTCTAGTTGAATATGCACGGAAGATCGAGGAACACTATCAAAAGAGAATGGACATCGAGTGGGCAGTAGAAGGCAACGCTATCTATATTCTGCAGGCAAGGCCGGAAACCGTCCAATCATCCAAGGGAACGTTGGAGGAAATTTTCCATCTAAAGGGTGAAGGCAAACTACTCGTCGCAGGAATTGCCGTCGGGGGCAAGATCGGGCAAGGGAAACCCAACGTAATGGCCGATGTGAGTGAGATGAAGAACTTCGAATCAGGCGAGATTCTCGTTACTAGGGAAACAACACCCGCCTGGGAACCAGTAATGGAGAAAGCAGCCGCAATCGTCACAGAACAAGGTGGGACCACTTCTCATGCCGCAATCGTCTCAAGAGAATTAGGGAAACCCTGCGTCGTCGGTGCACGACGGGTCACGCAGCTATTGCACAACCACAGCAACCCCATAACCGTTGATTGCAGCACGGGCGTCGGAAACATCTATGATGGGCTAATACCATTCGAAATTGAACGCTTCGACCTTAGCACAATCCCAGAAACCAGAACCAAAATCATGATGAACATGGCCGTCCCGGAGGGCGCGTTCGCCCACGCAAAGAAAGCTGATGGAGTCGGTCTCCTGAGAATCGAGTTTGTTTACGGAAACAGCGTCGGAATTCACCCAGCCGCCCTACTCAATTACGAACAGCTGAAGAGCGACCCACAAAACTTCCTGCGCGCACCTCCAAAGACCAAGGACGTTCAATACCTCAAGCGAACCATCACGGAGATTGAGGCCCGAACACAGGGATACGATGACAAACCTCAGTTCTTGGTGGAAAAGCTGAGGGGAGGGATTGCTATGGTCGCTGCTGCAATGGATCCGAAACCGGTCATAGTCAGGTTCTCAGACTTCAAGTCTAACGAGTACGCTGCTCTGGTTGGCGGCGAGATCTTCGAAAAAGGGGAGAACAACCCGATGCTTGGTTGGAGGGGTGCATCCAGGTATCCGCACACTGAATTCGCAGAAGCCTTTCGGTTGGAATGCAGGGCGCTAAGGGAAGCGAGGGAACTAGGCCTCCACAACATTATCCCAATGATTCCATTCGTGCGCACAGTTGAAGAGGCAAAGGCCGTTCTCGAGCTCATGAAGGCAGAGGGGCTGGAGAGGGGAAAAGGTGGGTTACAAGTCTACATGATGGCGGAGATTCCATCGAACGTGTTCTTAGCCGAAGAATTTTCCAAGCTATTCGACGGTTTCAGCATTGGCTCGAACGACTTGGCCTCGCTTGTACTGGGGGTGGATAGGGACAACGCTAAACTGGCGAAGAGCACCTTTGACGAGAGGAACCCGGCCGTGAGAATGGCCATTGAACACTTAATCAAAACAGCGCATAAGAACGGAATCAAAATCGGGATATGCGGTCAAGCTCCAAGCGACTACCCAGAAATTGTTGAATTCCTAGTTGAAAATGGCATAGACAGCATATCCTTGAATGCAGATGTCATAGGCAGAATGAAACGCGTAGTCGCAACAGTTGAAGAAAGGCACGCGATGAAGAAACCAACTTAGTCCAGCAGAGAGTTACGCCATGCCCATCTTCGCTAGCTTCTGAAAGTCTGTCATGCTCGCCACCAAATCAGTCTGGCTGATTATCCCAATTATCTTATCATGCTCAGTCACGACGAGCCGCTTCACTTGTTTCTCCACCATTTTTCTCGCCGCATCGATCAGTGACCCTGAAGCATCTATAGTAGCCAACGGCGCCGTCATTATGTCTGCAACCGTAAGCTTCGATGGGTCGGTGGCCTCTGCAACAATCTTCTCCACCAAATCACGCTCAGTAACAATACCGAAAGGCAACCCATCCCGATTGGCAATCAACGAGCCGATGCCCTTCTCCACCATCAACCTAGCCGCATCTTTGGCTTTGGCCTTCGAGTCTATGGAAACGATCGTTCGCATGATTTGGCGTACAGTTATTTCCGCGGTCAAGGCTTCTCTATTCCGCTAACTAGCTTAATTCAATTAAAGGCTTATCGGGCAATCATCGCGTATATGCGGCAGGAACCATATCGCCAACCAGATTATTCATCGGGGTAACGGCCTTGTCGCGCGCCAATGCGAGGTTTACCTCGCGCACGACGGATTCCTCTCTCTTCGCTGACGCCCGATAGAGAACCCTCCCCGTGGGGCTAACGATCTCAGATTGTCCGATGAAGCGCAGGCCGCGCTCAACTCCAATACGGTCCGCAGTCACTGTGTAAACCCTATTCTCCAAGGCACGAATCTTCATGCTTTCCGGGCAATGCGGAAGAACAAGGTTCGAGGGGTGAGCTATGACCTCGGCCCCCTTCAACATCAAAGACCGAGCCGATTCGGGGAAATACCAATCGAAACATACCATAACCCCCACGTTCCCGAAAACCTTGAACTCTGATCCTCGTTTGAAGAATTTCTTTTCTTTAAAGAACAGGTGAACTTTACGGTAGGTTCCCAAGTACTTCCCGTTTCTAACAACAACCGCCGAGTTGTAATAGTTCGTCCCTTTGCGCTCAGCAACTCCGGCAACTATCATCGTACCGTCTCGCTTTGAAAAGTCCCTGAGTACCTGCGTCGTCGAACCACTCGGGATCGGTTCAGCTACACTCTCAAGCTCTTTTCGAGTTCGGAAATTATAGCCGGTGTTGAAAAGCTCGGGTAGAACGATAAGATCAGATCGTTTCCTGCCGATGAGTCGAATTGCTGCATCAACATTGCCCTCCACATCAAGCAGTCTCGGATTAAACTGCACGAACCCAACTCGCATTGAAGCTTAACCTCACAACCGCTGTGTTCGGGTAACAGATAATTGATTCGGCTCAACGCATGACGGTTGAAACAAGCCAAGGTGAGTTGGTGCCGAGGGCGGGAATTTCAGGAACGTTTTTTGCGTTCCATTTGAATCCGCGATTTGGCCTACGCTTTCGATGGCGTAGTCAACCCGGTCTTCAGCTTCACCACGAATTGTTCGGGTGCTCTCCCAGGCTGAGCTACCTCGGCCTACTCGGCAGAATGGGATTTGGAATGTGGCAGACAATTAAGAGTTTCCCAAGAACTGTTTTGGATGTCTTTGAGTCCTCTGAGCGCTGCGGGCTGTAAACTTGGACATAGGTTTTTAGGCAAAGGTGGAAAGCACTCGGAACATTGGGCCGGTAGATCAGCCTGGTATGAGCATCGAGGAATCAAACGATGCGATCACATCGTCCGCTTGGCATGCGGGAGGTCGCGGGTTCAAATCCCGCCCGGTCCACTAACCCCAATCAACGCACAATGTGAGTCTGGAAACAATTGCTTAACGAAACCGGCAAAGCGATGGATCTGTTGAAAACCCTCGGCTTGTCCGCAGGGGAGTCCAAAGTGTACCTAAAGTTGCTTTCCCAACCAGCAGGCGAGATGTTAGATAAAGTCGTCACCGCATTCGGGATTCCGGCTGCGATCGCGGAGGATTCGCTGAAATCACTGGCGGACAAAGGCCTTGTGAGAATCTCAAGCAATAGGGTCGAGGTCGTCCAACCCCGGACCGTTCTCCAGAGGATACTTGAGCAGAGAAAACGGTCGCTCGAAAGCCAAGTCAGCCAAGAAACTGCTGTAGCCTTGGAATTGGAGAAACTGCTCGAACCAGTTTACTGGGAAAGTAGGCTCGGGATTAGACCTGAAGAAATCATTGAACCCCTCCGAGACCTCCCAGAAATGGAAGTGCGGACGGCCCGAATTCTTGCAAACGCCACGAAGGAACTGTCAATCTTCGCGGACACTTTTGGATGGTACAGCAAGGTGCGAGAATCGATGTTTCAGGCACACGATCGTGGGGTCAGCATGAAGGTTCTGATGATGGTGAAAGACGACTCAACGAAGGCAAGAGCCAAAGAACTGCGCGATCTTGGAATTCAAGTGCGCCACTGCGCTGAAGAATGGTACCCAGTCAGGGGGACCCTTGTGGACAGCGACGAACTTGTTTTCGTAATCTGGGCGACGAAGAAAAGCGCTGTCCCGCGCCCTATCTATTTCCGTCCAAACTACACCAAAAATCAAGGGTTGATCAGAATTTTCCGTGACGCCTTCTTGAAGCGATGGGAAGAAGGCCAGCCAATCTAGATTCCCCCAGATAGAGATGCGGCAGTCCGAATCTAGAATAGATCTGTTCAAGCCGATTTAGCAATCTGACGATGCTCAGGTCTTCCGCGACACTAACGAGGTGCGCGTCACACTTGCAGTCGCTGGCACCTAGGCGCGGAAGGCTCAGTTGCGTATTCAGGCTGTCCGCGATTGCTCGGTTGACTCTGCACTCTAAGCGCCTATTGGAAATCAAGTAGACCGCTCCCTTGAACCTACAGCCCCGACGCGACCTGAGGTAGTCCACGTGCCATCTCATCTTCTTAACCGTCCGATTATGCCGCGCAAGCCTTCCCTCTAGAGATACTGCGCCTTGCCCTAAGGCTGAACCAGTGTAGAGATAGTAGCCAACGTTCACATTCGCGCGGCCTAATTTGCCGAATCTAACTCGCATGGGCCTTTCACACGCCAAAACAATAGTGTAGGTTCCTCTCATACGCCCCGCTCCGAAGCACAAATAGCGCGAATGTTAACCCTATGAACGTCTTGCGTGAACGGCATGAAGGCGGTAGTCCTTGCAGGTGGGTATGCAACTCGCCTTCGGCCTATTAGCTATGCCTTACCTAAACTCCTTTTTCCCGTCCTTGGAAAGCCGATGATCTACTGGACACTCGACCTTCTCAAAGGCATCGGCGTCGACGAAGTCGTGCTTGCAGTGAATTACCTTGCCGACCAGCTCCGCGCCGAAGTTGGGTACAATTACAATGGGATTAACATCGAGTACTCACTCGAAAAAGCGCCACTAGGAACCGGTGGTCCCATTAAGCTGGCCTCGGAGGGCGCGCATTTTGATGAAACATTCGTTGTAACGAACGGCGACGTGATTGCCAACATAGAACTCGGAAAGATGTTGAAACACCACGAACAAACGGGGGCATTGATTACAGATGCGCTTCATGAGGTTAAGGATCCAACGAGATTTGGGGTCGTTCAACTTGATACTGACGGGCGGATTCGGCGTTTTGTTGAAAAACCCAAGGCAAAGGAGGCCCCAAGCCGACTCGTTAACGCTGGAATTTACGTGATTGAACCTGAAGTTCTGAAAATGATTCCGCCAAACCGCAAGGTCTCATTAGAGAGGGAGATATTCCCACTTCTTGTGAAAGCTGGAAAGCTAAGCGGATTCCCGTTTTCAGGCGACTGGTTCGACATCGGCAGCCTTACAGATTATCAGAAGGCCAACTTTTCCTTGCTCGAAAAACATGGCAAAGGGTCAATTCCCCAGACTGACACCGCAAGATTGGCTGAGGACGCAGTTGTCCGACCGCCAATAGTTCTCGGCGAGGGGTCGCGAGTAGAGAGCGGGGCTTCTGTGGGTCCTCTTGTGGTCGCTGGAAAGAACGCGCATATAGAGAGGGACGCCCGAGTATCGAGTACCATTTTGTTCGACGGGGTATCGCTAGGTAAGAACTCCGTGGTTTCAGGGTCGATTCTTGCTGTCGGAGTTAGGGTTGGGAGAGAAGTGAGAATTGCTCAAGGATCGGTCGTTTCACCGTACGTTCAGATTCACGATGGCGTCAAGATCGGGAGAAATGCTATCGTTCATCCTTACAAGGAAATTGAATCAAGCATACGACCGGGAACAAACGTAATGTGAGCTTGGGAAATCAGTTGGAAGGGCTGAGACTTTTCGGGACAAATGGCGTCCGTGGTGTAGTAAACAAGGAACTAACCGCTGAACTTGCTCTGAAATTATCCATGGCAACTGGAACATATTTCAAAGGTGCTGACGTGGCTGTGGGGTGTGACGGACGGGTTTCCAGCCCCATCTTCCTGGAAATCGTCTGCGCTGGGTTGGCGAGCGTCGGTTGCCAGGTCTGGAAATTAGGCATGATAACTACGCCCGGATTACAATTTCTGACAAAAGACTGGGGGCTGAGGGGCGGCATAATGATCACCGCCAGCCATAACCCACCCGAGTATAATGGGATGAAGGTTATGGGAAATATGGGCGTTGAGCTCCCGCATGAAGAGGAACTCAAAATTGAACGCCTCTACTTCAATTCAAATTGGAAGTTGACAAGCTGGGACAGGGTGAAGCCACCCCTGCCTGTAGCCGAGAAATTCTCAGGCTACGTCGAATCAATTCTAGAGAATGTCGGCAACATCCCGCGGCAGGCACACCTGAAGGTACTGGTGGACGCAGCGAACGGGGTCAGCGTCCTTTCCATGCCAACCATCATCGAAAAGTTGGGTGGAACAGTCTCGGTGGTAAACGGCGAAATTGACGGAACATTTCCGGGGCGAATGCCTGAGCCAACACCGGAACACCTTCGAAAGACATCAAGGCTTCTTCCTTCACTTCATGTTGATTTCGGCGTCGCACATGATGGCGACGGTGACAGGGCAGTCTTCCTCGATGAGCATGGCTCTGTCTGTTGGGGAGATCATACGTTCGCCCTGATTGTGAAGGATTTCTTAGAACATCATCCCGGCCAGAAAATTGTGACGCCGATTAGCTCGTCAATGATAATAGAAGAGATTGCCGAGAGATACGGTGGAGAAGTCGTCTACACACCTGTTGGGAGTGTATACGTTTCGAACCTCATGTTGAAGATACATGCAAACCTTGGCGGAGAAGAGAACGGCGGAATCTTCTACGCTCCTCACGTTGCTGCCCGAGATGGAGGAATCACCACCGCCATGATCTACAGAATCCTCGCCGAAACAAAGCAACCACTGTCCAAACTAATCAACCAGCTACCAAAATCCTACATCGTCAAAGACAAAATACCATGCCCAGACCCAATTAAGCCCCAAGTAACAGAGGCTATCCGCAACTTACCGAGAAAAGGCAAGGCCCTAGACATAGACGGCATCAAGGTATGGATCCCACCCCGTTCCTGGATCCTAATCCGCCCCAGCGGAACCGAACCCATCTTCAGAATTTTGGCAGAGGCTCCCACGAAAGGCATGGCACTGAGAGTCGTGGGCGACTACAAGAGGAAACTCGCACGCATAATCAAGAGTTGCAAAAGGCATGCTTGACCTCCCATCGATGGTCTACGTCGCAATCACTTTCAGCATCACTTTCCTTGTTACGTTCATAGCCACCCCAGCTGTGGCGAAGATGATGAAGCACCGCGGCATTACCGGGGAAGATGTTCACAAACTTTCGAAAGTAAAAGTGCCCGAAATGTGCGGACTCGCAATCTTGGTCGGGCTGACGATCGGAACCACGGCCTACATGATACTCCTCCCGTCTTTCGTTCGGGAAGCTACAGCATTCCTTGGGACAGTCTTGATTGCCGGAGGAATTGGAATAATTGATGATTTGCGGCCGCTGGGCGCTAGGGTGAAGCCCCTTCTCACGGCCGTTTCATGCTTGCCCATCCTAATCTTGGGAGCCTATGTGCCAACACCGGTTTTTCCTATAATCGGACCTGTCAGGCTTACTTTGGTCTATCCATTTCTAATACCGATAGCTATTGCAGTTACCTCAAACGCCGTGAACATGATGGACATCATGAACGGTTCGTTGCCGGGCACGGTGGCCATAATCGCAGCTGCCGCAACAGGAGCCCTGCTACTTTCGGGCGAAACACAAACCGCTTCTCTCGCGGCGGGGTTGCTTGCGGCGATGCTCGCGTTTTATTACTTCAATCGATATCCAGCCAAAGTTTTCAGTGGCGACACAGGCAGCCTCGCTGTGGGGGCTGCACTTGGAGCCTTAGCCATCATCGGCCGAATCGAGACGGTTTTGGTCGTGGCGATGATTCCTCACATCATGAACGCGTTCTACGGCCTCGCATCGGTCGGGGGTTTGCGCGAAAGACGTGAAATTCATCAACGGCCAATCAGACTCATGAATAATGGTTTGCTCAGAGCCAGTACTGAGAAAGGTGCGCCTGTCACAATGGCTCGCCTAATATTGGCCGAAGGGCCGCTAGGTGAGAAACAGATCGTGAGGGGAATGATGATTCTGACGGCGGTCTCCTCGGTTCTGGCCCTCGTAACCTACTGGATTATGTTGAGTGGTAGAATTTGAGACGCCTTCTCCCCCTCGTCACCATTGAAGTGTTTGTCTGGCTGATTCTTCTACTCTGTACATTCCTCATCGCCAAGGTTGCCTTTTCCATCAACCTAGGAAACGCAACCATAACCGAACGCTTCGCAACCCAGGTAGGGAGGAACTTCTTGGCAGGCGTAATCGTTCTGACTTGGCTGCTCGTTTGGAAGAAGACAACTGACGCTTACCTATGGCGAGCTCTAGGTAGGCAAACGACTAAGCTTTGAAGATTCGGTGAATAATAACGCGCAGAGGGTCCTCCAAGCTTCGGAGCAGCTTGGTTGATTTCTTCTGATAGAATTCACGGAAATCCTCGCTCTTCGATATGGCAAAGGCCCTTTGAGCGATTCGGCCGGGGTCGAGCACCCTTTCAACTAAGCCATATTTTATCAGAAAACGCTCTACAAAAGTTGGATCGCCTGGGTAGTAAGAGATCACAGGGACCCCAAGCAAGGCAGCCTCAGCCGTCATCGTTCCACCCCCACCAACGAACACGGAGGAGGCACGCATGAGAGGGACAGCATCGATAATATGCTCTGGAACAATCACCCGATTTCCGAAACGCTTTCTCAGCCTGTCGCCTTGCACATTGTACCTCGGCAAGACCACAACCTGCATACCGTCGCCGTTGACATCCAAGACTTTCCCAATGACATCAGTTACCTTGTTCGATAAAGTGGAAGACCGATCGCCTAGGTATGCGGCAAATTCTTCAGGAGTCCTGATAACAACAATAGGCTTATCCCGGTCCAGGTTCAAGCCATCAAGCGCCTTCGTATCACTCTTGTAGCCACTCAACCATACCACCGGGTCTAAAGCCCTGTACTTAACGACATCCCGGGGGTTTACACCGTATCGCGTCCAAGCATGCGTGGGGATCACCCACGGCGTGAATAGCTTTTGTGAGAGTGGTACCGTCAGCTTGCAGACTGCTTCGGCGTGAGGTGAATCACTGATGCAAAAGTGAGGGACCTTCAGGCCGAAGGCGACTCGAGCGGCTTCTGGCGAGGAAAAGGAAATTGCCACGTCTGGTTGTTCGTCTTCTATGACTTCTGTTAAAGCCGAAACTCGCTTGGAACTCTCGAGGAGTTTGTCTTTGAGTTCTCCCCCACCATACCGTCCTGCTTGTATAGCTTTGACCCCTTTGAGTTCCAACAGTTCGTTTACTTCTCGGTATTCCCTGGTGGTCAACACGGTTTTGAAACCCTTTGCACTGAGACGATGTTGAAGTTCACCAAAGAAATTGGCCTGCTTTGGTGTAAGTATGTCCAGCCAGACCTTCATTTGACCAACCTTACCGTGGCTATTTTCTTGGAGTTACTCCACCGGTACAGGAACGACTCACGAAAAATCCTGATCAACCCCGGGTTTTTCGTATGGTTTGGTGTGTAAACAATGGGGTTCCAATGGCGCTCCGCCTCTTCCGCCGCCCATATTACGAAAATCAGATCATTGTTATCAATTAATGTTCCGCGGACTGGATGCCATGGGTCAGCGGTATCTCTGATCTGCGCCCCTAAGTTGTTGAGATCATCGAGGTGCCGTTTGACTCGGCTGTCTGCAAGCTGCATCAGGATTCTGACACTCACACCCCTTGCCAACGCGTTCCTAAGTTGAGTTTTCAGTTTAGGAAGCCAAGAGAATAATGCTGTGGAAATCATGATTTCTTCCGTCGCTTCTTGAACGTAATCACCAGTCCTTTTCTCCATGATTCTCAAATCCTCCAACGGCTCAAGTAACTCCTCTGCCTTCACCTGAAGATGACTTTCGACGTAGATTGGCTCCACTTGCCTTTGCAGATTTCCCATTGTTTCTCCAAGCGTAAGGAGGTTCGTTTCGAAATTTCTCCGCAACTGGGTCAGGTATTCGCGTCTCGCTTCTTCAGGGGAAACGGCATGAAACTTCTTGGGCCTGCTTTCAACTATCCTCGCGAAACCCTTCTGCGTGAGCTGCTCAAGGGTTCCGTAAACACGGGTTATTGGAACCGACGTCATCTTCGAAATCTCTTCAGCAGTCACTTCGCGTCTTTGCAGGAGTGCAAGGTAAGCCTCGGATTCATAGGACGTTAGGCCAACCCTTCTCAATTGTTCCTTTATGCGCGCGATGGACATGGTTCACTCCTGTAGAGTTAAAAACAGTTAAATATTTCTGTGGACGCCACTAATCGGTGATTGCTTAATGTCATCCACTACACAATCCCCCCAGACACCGCTGTCCCTCGAACCAGGCGAAATCGCTGTCAGAATCAGGGACGGTGAGCTAACGGTCGGGGTCGTAGGCTTAGGCTGGATGGGCTTGCCAACAGCATGCCTTTACGCCGATGCCGGAGCTCGAGTAATTGGGGCCGATATGAATCCAAAGGTTGTCGAGCGGGTATCGAAGGGAGACCCCCCAATCGATGAACCCGGCCTATCTGTTGCACTCAAGAAAACAACAAGGTCGGGCAAGCTTACGGCAACTACAAACACGGAAGAAGCCGCGGCCAACTCGGATATTATCTACATAGTAGTTCCAACTATGATAGACAGGCAGAAACGCGCGGATTACTCGGCAGTTGAAGACGCTTGCGTAAGCATAGGCAAGGGCTTGAAGAGCGGTAGCCTAGTAATATTTGAGAGCACTTGCGGCCCAGGGGTCACCGAACGCGTGGTAAAGGCCACGATCGAAAAGTACTCCGGTCTTATTGCAGGCCAAGGCTTTGGGCTCGCTTATAGTCCGATTCGTGCAATGGGGGGAAGAGCACTCCAAGACATTCAAACGTACAGCAAGATTGTCGGCGCGGTTGACAAGAAAAGCCTCGAGGCGGCTTGCGCTGCAATCTCTGTAATAGTGAAGGGTGAACTCATCCGCGTCCAAGACATCAAAACCGCAGAACTATCAAAGCTCTTCGAGACCATTTACAGGGACGTCAACATAGCGCTCGCCAACGAGTTCGCTCTTCTCTGCGAGGAGATTGGAGTCGATTATAGGGAAACAATGAGAGCCGCCAACAGCCAACCTTACTCACACCTTCATTCAACCGGCGTCGGGGTTGGAGGTCACTGCCTGCCGGTGTACCCATATCTTCTGGCCAGTGAAACCTATTCTCTCGACGCTCGGCTCAGGTTGGTCCTCGACGGCCGAAAGATGAACGACCTCATGCCACGCCACGTTGTCAAGCTGGCTTCGGATGGGATGCGGGTTTCAGGAAAATCACTCAAACGAGCGAAAGTAGTTGTCCTTGGAATCAGCTACCGCCCCAACGTCAAAGAAACACGATACTCCCCTTCCCTTGACCTAATAGCGATCTTGAAGAAACGCGGGGCCAGAGTAACCGCCTTCGACCCACTCTTCAATGCGTCCGACATGGAATCACTCGGCCTGACCTCTGAGCAGACTATGCGTAAGGCCGTTGAGAAGGCAGACTGCGTGATATTGACCGTCGCACATGACGACTTCAAGAACATGGACACCGTTGAACTTGCAGCTCACATGTCGAAGAAGGGACTGATTATCGACTGCACCGGAATCCTTGACCCGACAAGTGTAGAGAAAAGCGGACTCGTCTACAGGGGTGTAGGCAGAGGAGTTTGGACGCGTTGAAGAAGCTTCGAACCGCAGTCTTGGGGACAGGTTTCTGGGGGAAAAACCAAGCACGCGTGCTGTCTCAGATTGAGCCTGCGGAACTGGTCTGCATCTGCGACATCGAAGAAGCCAGCGCCAAGAATGTCGGCGCGGAATTTCACGTACCTTACTTCACGAACGTGGACGAAGTTCTTTCACGCAAAGACCTAGACGCCGTAACAATATGCACCCCCACTACAACTCACAAGCAAATCGCAACAAAGGCTCTGTTGGCAGGAAAGCATGCCCTCGTGGAGAAACCGATGACAAACACTCCTGCGGAAGCAAGTGAATTGCTGGCCCTTGCGAAACGGAAGGGCCTCAGATTGATGCCCGGTCACATTGAACGTTTCAACCCTGCAGTAGATTATCTGAAATCTTTGCTTAAGGAAGGAAAACTCGGCACAGTTATGTTGCTCCTCGCAAGGCGGGTTGGAAGGTGGCCGGAAAGGATAGGCGATGTTGGGGTTGTGAGGGACACGGCCATCCACGACATTGACTTGGCCAGATACATCTTCAATGATGACGTTAGCTCTGTCCACGCCAGGACGGGAAGCATCAGGCACACTAGGGAAGATTACGCCGAGATCATGCTTCAGTTCAAGAAGGGTGGGACTGCGTTCATTGATGCAAATTGGCTAACGCCTCAGAAAACCCGCACATTAGTTGTGACTGGAAGCGAAGCTACCGTCCAGTTGGATTATATCTCGCAGGAGATTTCCGTCGAGAACTCTGACATGTCCATAAGGCCGTATCTGGAGAGGAAGGAGCCCCTACGAGCCGAACTGGCACATTTCGCTGAATCCATACTCAGTGATCGCCCATTTCGCGTTAGTGCGGAGGATGGGCTGCGTGCAGTGGAGATTTGTGAAGTGGTTCTTCAATCCGGTACTTCGGGGCGAACCATCACGCTAGAGGCTCCCACTACTGCTTGACTCATGCGTAGATACGAAACCACGAATGAAGTTTGAAGCGAATAGGTCAGCTCGCTTGTCGACTTGCCCCTTCTTCTTCACTTCGGAAGCCCTTAGATGGTGGTAGAATTCATGCAAAATGACAAAGGGGCTCGTTAAGTATTCACTCTTCGACAAATAGATGCGCTTCTCGTTCTCCACGTAACATGCTGCAACTCGCCTGTGTCGCTTCACTGTTCCTACCTTCAAGTCCGGTTCGCTGATTCCGTAGAAGTCCGAAAGAAGTTTCAAAGCAAATTCAGTCTTCCCATCAAGTATAAGACTGACAACCTTCGCACGGAAGAACTTCGAATCGTTTAGCCCCAGTGAACTCATTGAGAGCCAAGCCAAAAGAACTCGAAAGCGGTATATTGGGTTGCGCATTCCTGAATTTACAGGAATTATTAGCCGGGCTTCAACCGATACAAATTGATTAGTGGCATTCTATCTAGGAGAATAATGATGGTCTTCAAGGCTTCGGGGAATGGCTTTCAGCAACCTGTGATTGAGTGGATAGATGCCGTTGCCAAGATAACGAAGCCAGCCAGCATTGTGTGGTGTGATGGGTCTGAAGATGAATTTCATTCTCTCATTAACGGGATGATTGCAGATGGGATTCTGATCAAACTTAACGAAGAGAAATATCCAAACTGTTACCTGCACAGAAGTGACCCGAACGATGTCGCGAGAAGCGAAGAAGCGACCTTCATCTGCACAGAGAACAGAGACTATGTGGGCCCCACCAACAATTGGATGGCGCCTGATGAGGCCCACGCAAAGTTACTGAAGCTTTTCGATAGCTGCATGATTGGGCGAACAATGTACGTTATCCCTTACTTGTTGGGCCCTGTAAATTCGCCTTACTCTCAGGTTGGGGTTGAGCTAACTGACAGCCCCTATGTCGCCGCGAACATGAGAATCATGACGAAAGTAGGTAATGTCGCATTAGACCACTTGAAGGGCGGTGGGTTTGTGAAGGGCGTGCATTCAACCGGCGTACTTGACCCAAGTAATAGGTACATTTGCCATTTTCCGGATGAGAAACTCGTAATGAGTTTGAACTCGAACTATGGAGGAAACGCCCTTCTCAGCAAGAAATGCCACTCCCTCAGACTCGCGAGTGTTATGGCGAGAGATGAGGGATGGCTTGCTGAACACATGCTGGTCATAGGAATTGAAGATCCAGAGGGCAAGGTGACTTATGTGACGGCGGCGTTTCCCAGTGCCAGCGGCAAAACTAACTTGACCATGCTCAAGCCGCCAGAATACATGAAAGGATGGAACGTCTGGGCGATCAGCGATGATATAGCTTGGATTCATCTAGATTCAGAAGGAAAGTTTAGGGCAATCAATCCCGAGAGCGGATTCTTCGCAGTCGCGCCTAACACCAGCATGAAGACCAACCCAAGAATAATGGAAATGGTCAAGAAGAACACAATATTCACGAACGTCGCCTTGTCCTCAGACAAAACTCCATGGTGGGAAGGCATGGGCGAACACCCCAGAAAACTTTGGGATTGGCAGGGAAAAGTATGGACAGCAGGCAAGTCTGCTGGAAACGCCGCCCATCCAAACTCAAGGTTCACTACCTCAATCCATCAATACCCATCCCTATCCCCCGAATATAACAATCCAAACGGAGTCCCAATCACAGCCATAATTTTCGGGGGAAGAAGGCCAGAGCTCGTTCCGTTAGTTTACGAATCCTTCAACTGGGAACACGGCGTCCTGATGGGAGCAATGCTTAGAGTTGAAACTACAGCTGCCGCCGCAGGTGAGGTCGGGGTTCTAAGAAACGATCCCATGGCAATGAAACCATTCTGTGGATACCACATCGCAGATTACTTCAACCACTGGTTATCATTTCGATCACGGAGTGGAAAACTGCCGAAAATATTCCAGATTAATGCTTTCAGAATGGGCCGAGATGGAAGGTTTCTCTGGCCCGGGTATAGTCACAACCTCGTCGTTCTCAAGTGGATCGTTGAAAGGTGCATGGGTAAGGCTGAAGCGGTTGAAACGCCGATAGGTTACGTTCCAACGGCTACCTCACTTTATACGGAGGGAATGAATATTCCGGAAACTACAATCGACGAGTTACTGCGCGTGGATAAGGTAGCGTGGATGGACGAACTCGAATCTTCTCGGCTGTTCTTTGAAAGCCTCGGAGAAGGATTTCCTACAGTATTGTGGCAGGAACTCTCGAAATTAATGGATAGGCTGCGAGAGTCGAGTTCCGCTAACCGTGTGTGATTTCTCTAGAAAGACAAGCCAAAATGGTATATTTCAGTTGGGTGCTGAGTAGATGACGGATGGTTTTGCGTTGAAACGGAAATTGATGGATATTCTAGCCTGCCCAATAGACAAGTTCTATCCGCTTGAACTGCTGGTCTTTGAAGAGAAAGAAGAGGTCAGTTCTGGGATGATCACCTGTCCAAAATGCAATCGCTGGTATCCCATCATAGATGAAATCCCACATATGCTGCCTGACGAGTTGAGAGAACGGAGCGAAGACTTCCCATTCCTGCAAAAATGGAAGGAGAAGATCCCGCAGAAGACACTCCAAGAAGGAAAGCCGTTCAACCTGCAATCAGGAGCATAGTATGCGAGTAGAGTGTTTGAAATGGCAAAGCAATACATCCGAACACCTAACGCCCCACAGCCAATAGGCCCCTACTCCCAAGGAGTCAAAGCAGGCAACTTTCTGTTCGTGGCCGGGCAAGGACCGAGCGACCCAAAGACCGGGCAGTTGGGTGGGGACGTGGAAACTCAAACTCGCCAAGTATTGACAAATATCAAAGGTATTGTGGAGGCTTCCGGCCTTTCAATGCGCGATGTTGTCAAAGTGTCCATCTTTCTGAAGAACCTTGATGATTTCAAGAAGATGAACGAAGTCTACAAGACTTTCTTTCCTGAGAATCCACCAGCAAGAACCACCGTCGAGGCGAAACTACCCGCACCGGGCATGCTCATCGAGATTGATGCCATCGCCTACGAGGAATAGTTCGTTCAGACCCAAACGACTTAACCCATTTCGCATCTTCCTTGGCAGAGATTGTGCGCTACTGAGAATGGCTTACCTTTCTTCAACTAGGACGGTTTTGCGGCGAAAATTACGCGTGATAGCTTTCGCCGAAATGACTTATTTCTGCTCTAGGGCTAAGTAGTACCTGGGGCAGACAAGATTTGCCAGGAATCACTCTCATCGACTGTCAAACAGCCGGAATATCTGGAGACATGTTGCTCGGCGCTTTGATCGACGCCGGAGCAAATATTCAGAATATCCAAGAAACTTTGAAGTTGATTCCCCAACATTATTCGAAGTGCAAATCACTGCGCTTTGAGACAGCAGACGTCACCAGACACGGAT
Source organism: Candidatus Bathyarchaeota archaeon (assembly GCA_963726255.1). Lineage (GTDB taxonomy): Archaea > Thermoproteota > Bathyarchaeia > 40CM-2-53-6 > 40CM-2-53-6 > FEN-987. The sequence goes on along the minus strand of CAVSBL010000002.1, from coordinate 2,167,847 downwards.
TTAGAACAAGGGCAGTTCATTTTACAATCTCGGAAGAGGAAGGAGAAACCGGAGCCAAAGAACTCATTCAAGCATCTCAAGATGTTGCACATGCATCAAACCTAAGCGAGAAAGCGAGGTCCTTCGCGGAAGCTTCGGTTCAAATCTTGGTTGATGTTGAGAGTGAACTCCATGGAGTCGAACTTTCAAGGGCACATTTACATGAAGCAGGGTCGACTGACACTTTAGCGGACGTTTTTGGAGTTGCTTCTGCGTGTGACTCGCTAGGGGTTCTTCGTGGTGAAATATGCGGCACCCCTGTGGCAGTCGGCGGTGGTTTAGTTACTTTCTCTCACGGAACCATCTCTACACCAGCGCCCGCAGTTCTAGAAATTGCTCGGCGACATGGTATCCCTCTTATTGGTGGTCCTGAAGCTGAGGAGCTCGCGACTCCAACCGGAATAGCGATGCTCTCCTGCTTGGCGAAAAGATTCCCCGAAACGTATCCGTCTATGGTTCCTGAGAAAATCGGGTACGGCGCCGGTAGCAAAGAGCTCGCTAAGACACCGAATCTGCTCAGAGTCGTTCTTGGGCACGCCATCGCCGGAAAGTTCGATTCTGAAAGGATTCTTGTCCTCGAGACGAATCTCGACGACCTACCTGGTGAAACATTAGGGCACGCCTTACAAAAAATCCTCGAAACGGGTGCAATGGATGCGTGGGTCACCCCGGCGATATTCAAAAAGACCCGCCCTGGGCATGTTCTGCATGCGATTTGCGAGATCGATGACGCGGAGAAGATCTCTGCGATCATGATTAGAGAGACAGGCACACTCGGTGTTAGATTTCAAGTGTGGAATCGGTTCACGTTACAAAGGGAGATTGAAACAATTAAGTTGGAAATTGGGGGGAGGACGTTTGATGTGAGAGTCAAGTTTGCGAAAGACCGATCAGGTAACGTTGTAAGAGTGAAACCTGAATTCGAAGACATCCGCTCGATTGCTGAAACGCTCTCCATGCCAGCAAGAGAGGTGTCAGATCTTGTGATGCTAGAGGCAATGCAATTGCGACTTAGAAGGAAAGATGCTTAGTTTCGGCGCTTGACGAATTCGACGAGTTTGAATGCTGGCAGAACGCTTCCTGCTAGCAGGGCTGTCAAAACGAGGCCTGCGCTGGCAACCATCATTACGACTGCTATTGCCATTAGCTCCGAAACAACAAAACCTGCAATCAAGGCCGCGAAAACGATGGCCATCCATTTCGCAACTCTGCGCCTAGTTCTGGCGTTGATTCTGTTTCGTTTGACCCAGAATACGCCTGTTAACGGCAGGGCGAGGTATGCGAGGCCGATGAGAGAACTGGCGATTAAGCCAGCAACTAAGGCAGCTGCTTCCGGTTCGAATCCGACGAAAGCGTAGGTTGACGATGAGAGATGTAGGACGCCCATCAAGGGGTAGAGTGCCAACTTAACCATGGCACGAGTTGTTGCGTGTGAATACTCATATTGTGCCACTGCGGGGCTGAACGAATAGTACCAAGCGTTGAAAACTTCCATAAAGTTTGATCCAGCAAACGTCTGCATGATTTGCTGGTCGCGGAATCCTCGCAAGAATTGAACCTCAGGTGCTAGCTCGGAACCAAAGGTGGCTGTGGCTATGAGGCAGGGTGAAACACGAACGCTCATTACTATTTGATGGCTTCGAGATGGGTTCGAGCTTGTTGCGGTGATTGTGAGCTGATAGGTTCCAGATGTGCCTTTGAATGCAATGATCTCCATTGTTGTCTGTGCAGTTCCATTGGCCTGAACTGTCACGGGGGACGGCGAGAAAGAGGCCCCTAGGCCAAGCTCTGGGGGCGAGAATGTGGCCTCGAAATTTACGTCACCGCTAAAGGCTCCGACTGCGGTCACAGTGATTGGCACGTCAGCCTTAGATCCTTGGACTAGGATGACTTGATTAACAGAAGATGTTAGGTTGAAGTCTCGGAACACTTCGGTGATTACCAAGATAGGGGCCTGAGCCGAATCACGCTGTACTCCGCCGCTTGATACTCCTGTAATTGTGATTGGGTATGAGCCGGCCGGAGTATTCGCAGTAGTCTGAATCTTGAGTGTAGAAGAGAACGGAACCAGTCCGCTGGAGTTTGTGAACGAATGAATTGCGCCAGCCGGAAGCCCGGAGGCACTGAGATTCACAGACTGTGAGCTTCCACTCAGCAATGCAATAGCCAAACCAAAAGACGCTGACTCCCCCTGCGGAATTGTTGCGCTCGCAGGGCTGGTCAGGCTAATTTGGTAGTTGAACGCTGGTGGCGGCCCCGTTTGAACGGTGAGAGTAATTGCCGCAGATTGGGTCTGGCCTCCACTGATTGCTTGGACAATCATGTGAAAAGTTCCCGTCGGTGTCGAGCTTGACGTGGCAATGGTAAGCGTGGATGTGAAGGACGGTTCTTGAAGCTGTGGGTTGAAAAGGGTTGTAACGTTGGCGGGGGCGTTGATGAGTGAAAGTTGTACAGGTATTGGGGTACCGGAAGTTAGAGCCACGTTTACGGTATAGGTTGCAGTGTTTCCCGTGTTTACTGTCTGCGTAATCGGAAAAGCTGAAACTTGATACACGTATGGGACACCGATGCGACCTATGCGATTCACGGTGACATTGCTTTCCGTAAACCAGAGATTGCCGCTTGAATCGAGCGCCATGAGGTTCGGTTCCGCGGTGCGGTTGGGAAGATTATACTCTGCATAACCGTTGAAATTTTGAAATATTCCGACGTTCGAAGTTTGGGTCGGAGGTTGAATCTGTGAAACCGCCGCCACGTTGGCGGTGACGATGGGACTCAACAATGTCGAAGTCATCGCCGCTGGGGAGAGACATAAAGGCGTTCCCACGGCTGGGGGGATCGTGCAGTAGTTAGCGGTTAGAGTCGTGGGGTTGAGTACGGTTGTCGTATTCAGGTTCGCAATGTTCCCTACGTTATTCTCTGCGAACCAAACGGCACTCCGAGCAGAGTCAAACGTCACGCCAGATGGACCCGCGGCACCGGTTGGGATGATGGCGTCTCTATAGGTCGACAACGGGCCCCCTGTGTCATTCCACAGAATTGAGATCCGATTGCTGTTGGCATCTGAAAAGATGATAGATGGAATTGCGGTCACCGTACCGTACGTTATGTCCGTCGGCTGGTACGAGCCTAGGCCCAACGAGTTGAGGTCCCACAGAGTCAAGCGATTGCTGTTTGCCTCCAATCGTCCAATCGCGTTGCTGCTCGACTCAGTGAACCAAACAAATCGATTGGATGCGGCAGAGGGTTTGGTGACTACTTGAACGTAGATACCCCACGGTTTCAGAATTGGCGAACCAGGAATTGTAGTCGCGCCGGGCAAAGTCCACTCGGTTAGATTATTGGTGCTGGTGTGCAGTCTGCCTATAGCATCTCTACCCGACTCCGTGAACCAAATATCATTGTTTTCGTCGACGTAGATTCCGACGGGTCTACTGCCGGTGGGGAGCGGCCATTCCGTGAAAGTATTGCTGCCTACGTCAAAGCGAGCTATCGCATTCAAAGCATATTCGGTGAAGAAAACCTGAGTTACGCTCACACCTGAGACGCTGACCTGTTTGACTACCAGGTTTCGTGGCTGACTTTGATTAGTTGGCGTACTCCATTCCGTGAAATTATTGTTGGACGGGTCGAAAACAGCGAGCTTGCTGGTCGCATTCTCGGTTATCCAAACTTTCCCGAGTTGGTCGATTCCGACACCAATTGGCCCGCCAAGATTAGATGGCACGTCCCACTCGGTTATGCTGAGTTGGGGTATCGGAGTCACAGCTGTAACATGCAAATCGGGCGAAAGACTTGCGTGGCCGGAAACAGTCGGAACGTAGTTAGTTCCGGAAAATAGAACAGCGAAGATCAATATGACAGCGGGGATAATCCTTCTGCTCAAATCCCTCGCCGGCCTCTTTAAGGACATCCCGGGCACTCGTTGGGCTTGTTTCGGTGCGAATAAAAGTGTTTTTGCTTTCTGTCCATACCCTGAGTAGATATGAAGCAAGTAATGGCCTTGTCAGGTCCCAAAGCAAGCTACCTTAAGACAAGAGGAGCCCGTGGGCCATCTTAGCGTAGCTATCCCGGACGTTTTCTGTCCTTCTTCTCATCTCTGCTTTCCAAGAGGCGCCCACACTTGGCGCAGAACTTCGCTTCGACTAAGTTCTTGTGCTTGCACACAGGGCAAGTGACTGACGGTGCAACGACCAATGCAGACCTTGCCTTTACGAATACAACATCACCGATCTTTTGAATGTCTTCGAATGGAAGATACGATTCTTCCTCTTCGCTAGCCTCAATGACCAACGCTAACCGACCGTCAGATGACCATGCAAAATCCTTCGTAATACCCAACTTCCTAGCTTCGCTGTCGACTACGTCTTTGCCAACTACTTCTTCCCTTCTGCGCCACTGCACCAAAGCTAAAGCCTCAATCACGGTTGGTAGTTGGTCGCTTGAGTATTTAGCATTGTGCGGATTAATCCACATTTGAAGTTCTTGAATTTGGATGGACGAGTGAATTTGACGGCGCAGCATGGAATTCTCTTACATTTCAATATGGCCGAGAGAGGGCTCCGGCTACTGCGGAAGCTAGGACTTGTTGATAACAAGCACCAATTTCAACGAACTCATCTTGGCATTCTCGTGCCGCTAACCCGTATGCCGACAGAAAACGAAAGCATGCTCATAAGAGAACAAATAGGCGATGTTAAAACCCAACTGGCCTCATTCGAAGAAACAAAAGAGATTGTCAGAACCCTTCAGGCGTCTCTTCGGGGTCGAATTCCGGATGGGCTCATAGCAAAACTACCAAAGTCTTTCGATGTAATCGGAGACATTGCCGTCGTTGACTTACCCGAAGGTTTGGAGCAGTATTCAGAGGTGATCGGACAAGAAGTTATGAAAATCAACCAGCACGTCCGACTAGCGTTAAGAAGATCCGGCCAAGTTGAGGGCACTTTCAGGACACGTAAGTTCGAGGTCATGGCGGGAGGTGGTGGCACAGAAACAGTTCACAGCGAATTTTCATGCCGCTATCAACTCGACGCTTCAACAGTCTACTTTAACCCAAGGCTTTCCCGTGAACGGATACGGATTGCGCGCCAGGTGATGCCAAATGAATCGGTCGTGGACATGTTTGCTGGGGTTGGCCCATACTCCATACTGATTGCAAGACAGCAACCACGGTCGACTGTGTGTTCTGTCGACATCAACCCTTCAGCTGTAAAGTACCTCAAGGAGAACATCTTTGCAAACCGCGTTGCCGACCGTGTGATTCCCATGCTAGGGGACGTTGAAGAATTGGCACGGATGAAATTACGGGGAATCGCCAATCGCGTCATAATGAACCTTCCGTCCGAAGCAAGCCGCTACCTCGCAGCCGCGTCCCAGATACTCAAAGGCGAAGGAGGAATGATACACTTCTACACATTCGCAGGGCGTGATGAAAACCTCGAGACAATCGTTGAGTCCTTCCGATCCACTGTCGAATCGCACGGCAGAAGATTGGAATCGATACGATTCTGTAAGGTGATCAAAGAGGTGGCACCAAACCGTGTGCAAGTGGCCATCGACGCATTTGTGGGCGCTAGAGTTCCACCGTGATTCTAACCCACAACTTTGCCTCACTACGAGTTAGGGCGTCGATAAGCTCTCGGTTCAGGTCGCGTGCAGCTCTGTCCGCCTTAACCATGATCGTACGACTTGAAGCAAACGACGACCTTCTGCCAACCGATTCGCTCGAATGTTTGAAGGTAAGTTTGCGGCTACCCCTTCCCTCTATAGAGTCAACAATCCCATCTGCTTGAAATTGAATTTGTATTCTGGATTCATCTTGCCTGCACAAATCTATGAATTGATTGGAGAAGTCATGGGGCCCTTTGTTGGCGTTGACGCCGATGACACAGTCTCCACGGAGGGTCAGCGCCTTATCTTTCGTGACCTCGAAAGTGGTTGGATGCTTTGCCAGAATGTTCGGATGACCTTGCGCGTATAATTCCTCGACGCTTCTCAAATCAGACCAAACCTCTTCAGCAACAATCCTTTGAATCCTTATTGGCTTGTACATGTGCTTACGGGCCGAAAGAATTGACGGACTTTGCCGAATTAAGACGGCAAGCGGTAGACGAACTCAGAGATGAGGGGATTCTACGAACTGCGGAAGTAATTAGGGCAATGAACAGAGTCCCACGCGAAGAATTCCTACCGCCTGAGGTTAAGGCGTATGCCTACGCCGACTCTCCAATACCAATCGGGCACGGCCAAACGACAAGCGCCCTCCACATGACTGCCCTGTTCTGTGAATATGGCGAAATGAGATTGGGCCAGCGCGTGTTGGAGGTCGGCGGTGGCTGTGGTTACATGAGCTGCGTTTACGCTGAAGTAGTCGCCCCTTCCGAACAACCGAAAGAAACCTGGGGACATGTGTGGTCGGCAGAGATTGTGCCAGAACTTGCAGAGTCTGGGAGAAGGAATGTGGAACACTTAGGGTACGCTGATAGGGTAACCTTCCTTGAAGCAGATGCCTCCGAGGGCTTCGAAGCAGAAGCACCATTCGACCTGATTATAGTGACGAGTGCGGCGCCGGAGATTCCATCCGAGCTCACAAACCAGATCAAAGTAGGGGGCACCCTTCTCATCCCTGTGGGTGGGGCTCAGTTCTACCAAGAACTGGTCAGGGTAAGAAAGAAAGGCCGCGGGCTTACGCATGAGAACTTGGGCGGAGTTGCTTTTGTCCCTATGAGGGGAAGGCACGGTTGGAATATCTAGGCAGACACGAAACGAATTACGAACCGTGCTCTAGCTGAAGTAAGACTCAAGTGTCTTTTTCGGTGTGGAGGGCGCATCCGCTGTTATCATTCTCGAGACTGCTTTTCGCACGCGATCTTCGGAGAAATCTCGCTCACCACAGAGGAAGGAAACGACCTTCCCTTCATCGGGCTTCGACCACTTCAGCGAATAGCTAGGCGTTACGTCTGGTTGCAGGAAGATTTTCCGTATGAGGTCCGGTTCTGGATGGATTATTATGCCCGGGTTGCTTGCCATGACTTTTTCGAGATTACCGTGTTCATAGATCAGTTTAACGGCGGTTTTGGGGCCGATACCCTTGACACCATCAGGGTTGAAGTCCGTCCCTATCAGTATGCCCACATCGACAAGTTGTTCTCTTGTAAGTGAGAACTCTTCGAGCACTTTTGCCAATTCAATTAATTTAGGTTCGACCTCGACGTAGGCATTCCTGCGCGGCAGTTTTCTGCGGCCTGTGATAGCAAGGTTCTTCACCATTCTTGGAGCCCCGAAAAGTAGCGAATCATGGTCTTGGGAGGCAACGCCCCAGACTTCCCCTCGTGATGCGATGAATGCGGCTTGGGCTTCTCCTTCTGAAGGGGCCTGAATCCAAGCAACGCCGAGGGCATCGAGAAGTTTCTTGGCGTCCTCGACCATGGTATCCTTCAATTGTGAGGTGGCTTGGGCGTATGTTCTTGCTTCTTCCAACTTTCCTTCCTTGAGCGCCCGCTCATATCGCACCACGGCTTCCTCTTTCACCTGCCGTCGCCTGCGAATTTCAAGCGCCTTAAGTTCCGGCGGTTTCCCATCAAAAACGAAGGCGAGCCTCACTCCTTTCTCAGCCAGGTTTGTCGTCCTATACAAGAGACCGCTAAGATGACTCGTGATTCTTCCCTGCCGATCCTTCAACGGCGTCCCGTCAGGCTGCCGGATTATGGCAAGAAATTGGAACAGCGCGTTGTATGCGTCCACCGCCAGCGTCTTATGTGATAGATTGTCGAGAGAAATTTCCTGCTCAGGTACGATATCGGCTAGGTCAACACCCAACAGTTACCACGGCCGCAGCACGGTTGTACCAGCGACTTCCTCATTACAAAAGTTGCCTAGCACGTTTAGATGGGTGTGAGTAGAAGATGGGCCTTCTAGGTATGATAGCCTTCCCTGCTCCTGACGATGATCTCGCGAAGCTCTCCTTTGATGTAGACCTTGATGATCTTCCATCTACCATGAACGAAGTGTTGCTCTAGGATCGCGGATCTGCGAACCTCTGATTCAAGTCGCATTGAGCCATTTGCGCCTTTGCGGAGAGACGTTTGTCCATGTTAGATTAGCCCTTTAGACTCCCACAGCGCAAGACTCGCAGGTACGTTTCGGAGCTAGGCGCACTGTTGTGATTGACTTTCAGGTGTCTGCGAAGGCCTCATGAATTGAGGTTGAGGCTTCCGCTCCGGGCGGTTCCGGTTGGGTTTCCGACTCTCGTTCACGTTCAGGTTCGGCTATCGCATAGGACTCAGGTAGGGCCTGAGAAGCGAATAGGTTGACTAAGGTGTTCGGGCTCGCTTCACCACTCAGCCGGCCTACCCTGCCTTTCAGGTGCCGCCATTTCAACTGTGTTCGGCCACTCTTGGAATTGTAGATTATCCCTAGAACATTTGATACTCTAGTGAACCTAATCTCGCGTATCTGCTGAAGGGTCTCCTTATCTTCGGCCTCAACATACATCGTGCCCTTGTCTGAAGATCGTTCAGGGTAGATGGTCTCATCCTCATCCATGTCAAGCGGGATGTAGGTTTGACATGTACTCATAATCATGAAACGTCGAAACCTGTCGAGATCGCAAACTGAATCTATTTTGACCAAGGTTGTCTCACTACAGTAGACTGGAAGTAGCTGAGTAAATGTCACCAAGCCTGCTGTTTGAATTTGCCGGTTCTCTCTTCGGCATGACCTTAGGCGTGGCTGAGACAATGGGAACCGGTTCAAACTAGCAATCAATTTATAACCTTCAGAGCTGTGCGTGAGGGAACCCGAAGTGCCAGTGATTGAGCGCTACTGCTACCGTATCCAGCGAAAAGAGCATACGCATGCCCACATGTACGTGGTGTGCGCGAACCATACTCCCTGGCGAGGGGGCAGTCAAGTTCCCTTGCCCCAGTTGCGGCGAAGTGACAATCTGGCGCTGCGAGAAATGCCGAATGTTTGGCCGCCCCTACCGTTGCGTTAAATGCGGTTTCACGGGCCCATGAGATTTTCCTGGTTGGAACGAAAACTTTGGCAAAGGTACTCGCATCCATCAAGATCTTCCCGAACGACGCAAACATCGACCTCAGTAACCTAAAGTCGAAGGTTCAAGCGTCTCTCCCTACCGGTTCTACTGTCGAAAAATTCGAGGAGGAGCCCGTGGCCTTTGGACTGGTCGCATTGATAGCGCATGTTGTTCTGCCGGAAGATGAGGCAGGCAAAATGGACCAAGTCGAAGAGGCCATACGTGCGGTGGACTTGGTTAGCGAGATTCAAGTTTTGAACGTCAGGCGCTTCTGAAACGGTTACTTAAAGTAACGCTTATATTGTCATTTTGTTACTCAAGGTAACAAAATCCAAGGTTGGAACTTGAATGAAGGATTTCACAGTCCATACCACCACCTCGAAAACAGTACAGGCAAATGATGCAGATTACAAAAGGGATTTTAATAGCAGGACTCAAGGTCTGAACAGCACAAATCGTGCGGGTATCCCGTTGAGGGAGTCAAACGATGAGCAGTAAAGAATCTTCTTTGCGAGTTGCGGATGCCAGACAGCGTGATGTTGGGCATGGCAAAGTCCGCATTGACAACGAAACTATGCAGAAATTGGGCATAACTGCAGGCGACTTCGTCGAGATACATGGAAAGAAGATGACCGTCGCGGTAGCCTGGCCGGCTTACGCTGAAGATCAGGGTCAGGAAATCATTCGAATGGACGGTCTAATCCGAAGGAATGCTGGTGTAGCCCTCAACGAGTATGTGAGCGTAAGGAAAGCGGACGTGAAGGATGCTCAAGCGATTATCTTCGCGCCCACCGATGTCCGCTTAAGCGTTGATGAAGAATTCGTTAGCTTCGTAAAACGCCGATTCATGGACATGCCTTTCATCGAAGGAGACATGACGCTGCTTTCTATCTTTGGAAGCGCAGTCCCATTAGTTGTTACACGAACACGACCGCATGGCCCCGTGAAAATCATTGAAACGGCACATGTGCAGGTTCTAAGTGAACCAACGCCTGAGAAGAAAGGCATCCCGATAGTCACCTATGAGGACATAGGCGGCCTCCATGAGGAGATCCAACGGATCAGGGAGATGGTGGAGTTGCCACTTAGGCACCCTGAACTTTTCCAACGGTTAGGCATTGAGCCGCCTCGAGGCGTATTTCTGTACGGCCCTCCAGGATGCGGCAAGACGTTGCTAGCGAAGGCTGTCGCAAACGAATCCGATGCGAACTTCTATGTGATTTCCGGCCCGGAAATCATGTCTAAGTTCTACGGCGAATCAGAGGCTAGGTTGCGCGAGATCTTCCAGAAAGCCCAAGAAACTTCTCCAAGCATTATTTTCATCGATGAAATGGATGCTATCGCACCCAAGCGTGAGGAAGTTACTGGAGAAGTTGAACGACGAGTAGTTGCCCAACTCCTATCACTCATGGACGGTATGGGCTCGCGCGGAAACATCATAGTCATAGGAGCCACAAACCGTCCGAACGCAATAGACCCAGCTTTGCGTAGGCCTGGAAGGTTTGACCGTGAAGTGGAAATCGGCGTGCCCGACAAGGCGGGGCGGTATGAAGTTCTGCAAATTCACACACGCAACATGCCGCTAGCAGAAGACGTTGAGCTGAAACGGCTGTCTGATGTGACCCACGGCTACACAGGAGCCGACATCGCATCCCTTTGCCGTGAAGCAGCCATGAAGGCGCTCAGGCGATACATACCTGAAATCAACCTTGAGGAGGAACGGATACCACCTGAAACCCTTGAGAAAATGATGGTCAAAATGGACGACTTCCTCTCAGCTTACAGGGAAATCACCCCGACCGCTATGCGTGAAGTGTATGTAGAGGTCCCGCAGGTTCACTGGACCGAAGTCGGCGGCCTGAAACAGGTTAAGCAGGAACTGATGGAGTCGGTTGAGTGGCCTCTCAAGAAACCAGAAGTATTCAAGAAGATGGGCATCAAACCGCCACGAGGAATCCTACTCTACGGACCCCCTGGATGCGGAAAGACACTCTTAGCAAGGGCGGTGGCGACGGAAAGCGAAGCGAATTTCATCTCAATAAAGGGCCCCGAAATCTTCTCAAAGTGGGTTGGCGAATCTGAAAAGGCAATTCGCGAGGTTTTCAGGAAAGGCCGAACCGCAGCACCCGCCATAATCTTCTTCGACGAACTCGACGCGATAGTGCCAAGGCGTGGCTTAGGATACGCTGACTCAGGAGCAAGCGAACGCGTCATAAGCCAACTCTTGACCGAAATTGATGGCATCGAAACGCTCCAGAACGTCCTAGTGATCGCTGCAACGAACCGGCCCGACATCCTAGACCCAGCCGTCATGAGGCCGGGCAGATTCGACCGGTTAATCTACGTACCCTCTCCGGATTTCGACTCGTTGAAGGAGATCTTCAAGATTCATACAACCGGAATGCCCCTATCCAGAGACATAGTCCTTGACGAACTGGCTAGAAAAGCCCAGGGATACTCTGGGGCGGACATTGAAGCAATCTGCAGAGAAGCCGCCATGAACGCGCTTAGAGAAGACATTGATTCCACAGAAGTCTCAAGGCGCGACTTCGATGTCGCGATGGAGAGAGTGGGCCCAAGCGTAACCGCAGAAGACGACGCATGGTACCAGAAGTTCTCTAAACGACTCAGAAGGGAAAGAGCAGCCGCCCCAACACCCATCGCGTAAGGTAAAGGTAACTGACAGTGTCAAATCAGTTGGAAAAGGTGTGGGGCCCACGCCCCCTACAACTCCAAGTGCTCGAAGTCATAGGGCGAAAGGGCCCAATGACCGACGACGAGCTGCTGCGCGAGCTTCGAAACGGCAAAGAGGACATCAGCTTTCGCGAGTTGAATCGAATACTCCTGAAACTCGAGGTTACGGGCCGAGTAAGGGTTTCGCGCCAGATGAAAGGCAAACGCCGCGTGGAAATGGTGGAACAGCAAGCACAAACGTAATGGCCTTCGCCAAATTCAATCTCTTTGTCTCTTACATACACAACCGCGTTGGGTCCATTGTGAAAACGAGCCTTGCCGGCGAAATCAGCTGACCTAGCAATCATTGGATGCGGGGTAAGCGGAGCAAGCGCAGCGCTAGCTGCCGCCCGGCAGGATCTCACGGTCTCTATCTTTGAAGAACACGAACAGGTTGGGGAACCTTCCCATTGTTCCGGCCACGTTGGCATACTCGCCTTCAAGAAATTCGCTCCTGAAATACCAGCACGTCTCATCGAGAACGAGATCAAGGGAGCTATGCTTTACCCACCCAACGGAAAACCGTTCACACTCTACAGAAAGGAACCGGTTACATGGGTCCTGAATCGTGCTGAATTCGACAGGCACCTAGCTCGCTTAGCAGTTAAGCGTGGAGCAGCATTGCGTCTGAACTCCCGTGTCGAAAGCTTCGAGCGTTCTGGAGGAGAACTAAGACTCAGAGCTAGCGGCCGGAATGGAGGCGAGTTTTCTTGCAAGATGCTAATTGACGCCAGCGGTTGTGGAGCTTCCATTTCGAGATACGTTGGCCTCGCGAGGCCGGGCCGAGGTATGCTCGTGAATTCAGCCCAGTTCAACATGGAGAACCTGAATGATGTTGACGAGGATTTTGTTGAGGTTTATTTCGGTCAGAGTTTTGCGCCGGGGTTCTTTGGGTGGATCATACCACGCCGGGACGGCTCGGCTAAAGTTGGGATAGCAGCAGGGGGACGTGCGAATGTCCGGGAATGCTTCCACAACTTCATCCACCGGCATCGCATCGTTTCCACTAAACTGAAACACGCCAAAGCCACAACTGCCCCAGTGTACCACCCCATACCCGTCGGCGGGACAGGCCGCACATACGCGAATAATGTCTTGGTTGTAGGAGACGCCGCGTCCCAAGTTAAGCCAACGACGGGCGGTGGCATAGTCTTCGGCTTGGCCTGTGGGCAGATTGCTGGTGAGACAGCTGCAAATGCAGTGCATGAGGGAGACGTATCTGCTTCCAGCCTGAGTAGCTATGAGAAGGCATGGCGGAGGCTCATCGGACTCGATTTGACTGCAATGTCGTGGCTCCGTAGGTTACTCTACAGATTGCCGGATCGCCAGTTAGATCGTATTTTTAGAATATCGGCGGAATTGAAGGCGGATGACATCCTCAACAGAACGGCGGACATCGACTTCCAAGGCAGAACACTACTCTCCCTAGCTCGAGACCCGCGCCTCTTCATAACTCTCGTATCAGCATCAGTTCTTTCTGTTCCCTCGCTGGTTGGAACGGGGACTAGAAGAAGTCGCTGAAGATTTGGAAACTACCACGGAGGTACGGGTCGCAGGGTACTGTTTAGGTCCGCCCTAATTGTTTCATGGCTTCTGTGAAGGCGGGGATAAGTTGGTATAGGTCTGCCACAATTCCGTAGTCGCTGAACTCGAAAATTGGGGCCTTTGGGTCATTGTTCACCGCAACGATGACCCGGCTATTTCTTATTCCGGTCAGGTGTTGAATTTGCCCCGAAATTCCCAATGCAAAATACAGTTTGGGGCTGACCTTTTGACCAGAGAGCCCTATGTATTGCTCTTCAGGTAACCAGCGTAGGTCCTCCGCGATCGGCCGAGAGCATCCAACTACTCCCCCTACAGCCTGTGCGAACTGTTCGATTAAGGCGATATCTTCCTTTTTGCGTACACCTCGCCCGAAAGAAACAATTACGGGTGCGTCAACCAGTTTGACACCTTTCGCAGGTTTTGGTTTCGTCTCGATGAGCTTTGTGCTCGGGGGCTTGATCTTAGGTTCGACTTTGATGGCCTCGCCTTTACGTGAAGTATCAGCGGGGAGCGCTGAGAATAATCCCTTGGGAATCGTCGCAATCTGTGGCTTCGATCTTGATATCTGAGTCTCTACTAGATTACCGCCCATAGTTACACGATCTATGAGAATATAGTTCTTCTCAGCGTCTGGTTCCAGTCTTGTCGCTTCAGTTACGCAGCCAGTTTTGAGCCTTTCAGCTAGGCGTGGTGCTAACTCAAGTCCGCTTCGAGTTGCACCTATCAGGAGCGCGTCAGGTTTGTGTTCGGTTGCAAGTGCCGTGAGACCGTCTGTGTATGTGTCGACTTGAAATGTTTTCAACGCCGGGTCTGATATGGAGAAGACTCTGTCGGCGCCATGTTGGATTAGTTTCTGTGCCTCTTCACTGCTGCCAATCGAGACGGCGGCAAGGTGCGTTCCAAGTTGGTCAGCTAGGCCTCTTCCTTTTCCGAGTAGTTCAAGGGTTAGTTGCTGCATTTCGGAGAAGACCCAGACGCCTTTGTTTTCTTGTGCCATAGCTAGCTCGCCTTCAGAACTCCCTCTTGAACAAGCGCCTTCGCAAGTTTCGCACTAATCTCCTTTGGCTCCCCTTGAAGCATCATGCGCTTTCTCTCTCCTACGGAGACGGTGCTGCGCAGAACCTCTACAAGGGACCCGTTGAAACCTAACTCATCTGCCCCGAGGCTTAGGTCCGCGGCTGTCCATGTGTTCGTAGGTTTCTTGGAGGCGGCCATTATTGCCATAAGCGTCGGAAGCCTCGGCTCATTGATTTCCCTGACGACGCTGACCAAGCAGGGGAGCGGACTCTCTACAATCTGCCGTTCGTTTTCTAGGTCCCTTTCAACGATCACTTTCCCTGCTTCCAGCGTGATTTTGGTAGCGTAAGTTAGCTGTGGCAGATTACACATCTCGGCAAGTCTCGGTCCGATTTGGAATGCGAAGAGGTCCTCTGAGTAGGCACCGCAGATGATTAGGTCATAATCAAGTATCTTCGTGACAGCGGCGGCCAGGACATTGGCGGTCGCGTGGGCGTCAGAGCCTTCGAACAATGGGTCGGTTAGCAGGCAGGCTTCGTCAGCACCCATTGCCAAGGCTTCCCTCAGCGCCTCTTTTGCTTCTGGCGGGCCTAAGCTTATCGCGGTGATTTTTCCTCCGTGTTTTTCTTTGAGCCTGACGGCTTCCTCGATTGCATTCTTGTCCGTTTCACTAATAACGCGGGGAACACCCTGCGTCATTATTGTCTTAGTGTTCTTGTCGACTTTGAGGTCTGCTGTTTGTAGAACCTGTTTCACGAGTACGATGATGTTTACCATCGCCAATCACAGAATGAATTAGTTTCCCTCAACTTACAATCGCATTAAAAGGTTAGGAATTCTCAAGTTGGTCTGCAACAAGTTCGGCGATGTCCCTCACCGCAACAGTACCTTTGGCACCCAGTGCAACCGACGCATCCTCGAGCATCGAGGTGCAGAATGGACAGGCAGTCGCTAATGTGTTGGCGCTCACTTGTTGTACCTCCTCGAAACGTATTACACCGATTTTCTTCTTCTGCTCGACCTTATACCAGAAGTTTGCTCCGCCCGCACCGCAACAGAAATTGTTTTCGCGAGACCTCGGCATCTCCATGATCTGTGTTGGGCTGATGGAAGTTATGACCTCTCTAGGCGAATCAAAGATGTTATTGTACCGCCCGAGGTAGCACGGGTCATGGAACGTTACGTTCCCCTGGAGGCTTTTCTTGACTTTCAACCTCCCAGTCGCAATAAGTTGGGCGATGAATTGTGAGTGGTGCATCACTTGCAGGTCAGCGCCGAACTGCGGGTACTCGTTCTTGAAAGTGTTGAAACAATGGGGGCATTGCGTAAGAACTGCCTTGACGTTATATTTCCTGAATAAGTCCACAAGTTCCAGAGCCGCTTGCTGAAAACGCCCCTCTTCCCCTAGCCGTCGGGCTACCTCGCAGTTGCATTTCTCTTCGTTTCCGAGGACAGCAAAACGCACTCCGGCCGCCTTCAGTATCTTCACGATGGCCCTCGATACGTCTTGGTTCCTGGGGTCATACGACCCGGAGCAGCCAACCCAGTAGAGTACGTCGAATTCCGGTTGCTCCTTGACAGTCTTCACGTCGAGGCCTTCGGCCCATTTCATGCGGTCCGATCGTGGCAAGCCGTAGGGGTTGGAAACGTTGTTTAGGTTCGTGAGCAGATCCTTTTTGCCCCGATCGAGTTTTCCTTCCCCGACTAAGTGCCGTCTCATATCGACTATGGCGTCGACGTGGTCGATGAGAACTGGGCATTCGTTAACGCATGCTCTACAGGTTGTGCATGCCCAGAGTTCTTCCGGGTTGACGACCTCTGGTACCACGACGCTTCCGCCGTCAGTCGCCTTTTGCGCGAGCATCACGTCCCTAAGCTTCAGGATCAGGTGCATAGGAGAGAGAAGAGTACCAGCAGCAGTTGCGGGACAGGCGTTAGTGCACCGCCCGCATGAAGTGCACGAGTCAAATGTCAGCCTCTGTTGCCAAGAGAAGTCAGTAATAGCCGCCGCTCCGACCTTGATGTCGAAGTTGCCTGAAGCCAACAGCTGTTTCAGGTCAAATGGAGTGCTGAGTTGGCCTTTCGGTCGCAAGTGTCCGAAGAGAGCATTCAGCGGTGAAGTGATGAGGTGAAAGAGTTTCGTGTACGGAATGGTTGCAACGGCCGTAAACGCAAGGAGAGCGTGGAACCACCACAGCCCTCGGTAAAAGGTCATGATTCCCTGAGTGTCGAGCCCACGGCCTATCAGCAAGAGGGAAAGTTGGTAGCCGACAAACGACCACTGCGCCCAAGGCGGCTTATCAACGGCGAGTCGAATCGCTTCCAACACGTAACCCGTTGTCAGGATAACCAAGAGAACCGAAAAGATGTAGATATCACCACGAGAGGTGGGCAGGTTCGGTGGCCTCGAAATAGCCCTTCTGAAGATCGCGATTAACAGGCCAGCTATGGCGACGAGGCCGAAAGCGTCCAAGAAGAGTTCAAAGAAGAGATAGAAACTGCCGACTAGGATTTGACTATGGAGGATGGTCTCCCAGATGTCAGAATCAAGGAACACTAAAGTCGTCCCTATCAAGAGTACGATTATGCCAGAGTAAATGAGAAGGTGCATGATGCCGGGGTACTTCTTCTTCAAGACTTTTCTCTGCATGAACGCGTTTGCTACTGCCTTGAGGACCCGCTCCTTAAGGTGGTCAAACTTTGGAGGAGGAGCTCCTCTGAAGTAGATGCGCAAGCGCCTGTAGACGCCGTAGAGGAATACTACGGCGAACACTGTGAGAATCGAATACATCAGAAGGGCTGTGAAGGCCGGCATAAGGTCGTAGTTCACGCGGTGTGCAAGATCCAACAGCGTGGCAAGCAACGGGTTACTACCAGATAGCGACGGCCCTAGGAGGGCTAAAAGAGGTTTCGCGTTTATTGTATGTGCGGTCATTGAATGTCTTTTACATAGGCCCTTGAATAGACCCGCCAAGTGAGAAGGCAGGGAGTTAGCGATTGAAGAACATCAAGATCGTTCAATATGGCCTAGGCCCAATTGGACTAGGGATAGTTGAAGTTCTTCTTACCCGACCCTGGGTCCAACTGGTCGGGGCTATCGACATCGACAAGAACAAAGTCGGAAAAGACGTTGGAGAGTTACTAGAGAAACCGAGAAAAATTGGTGTGACGGTAACTGACAGAGTGGAAAAAGTCCTCAAGCAGACCTCGCCACAAATTGTAACTCACGCTACTTCTTCCTACATGAAGACGATTCATCCACAGATCATTCAGCTTATCGAGCATGGAACGAGTGTTGTATCGACCGCTGAGGAATTGTCATATCCATTTGTCAAGTATCTTGAGATGGCAAAGGAGATCGACGAGCGTGCGCGCGATAAGGGAGTTATAGTCCTCGGAACTGGCATTAACCCAGGCTTCCTCCTAGACACTTTGGCAGTCGCGTTGAGCGGCGTTTGTCAAAAAGTGAATTCCATTCGCGCCGAACGCGTCGTGGACGCATCGAGGCGCAGACTGCCGTTGCAGAAGAAAATTGGAGCAGGCCTGTCACCGAGCGAATTTGAGAAGAAAGTGGCCGAGGGAACCATAAAGCATGTGGGTTTACCTGAGTCAGTGGGCCTCATCGCTCTGGCTATGGGTTGGAAGGTAGGAGAAATTCAGGAGAGGATTAGCCCTGTCGTCGCGGAGAAGGAAGCGAAGAGCGATTACGTGACGGTCCCAGCCGGTTCCGTAGCAGGGGTCCGCCAAGTCGCGAAGGGCATTCTCGCGGGTCAAGAACTAGTAGTCCTAGACCTGCGAATGTACCTTGGTGCAGAGAATCCCCATGACTCTGTACTACTCGACGGCATCCCTCCAGTAGATATGGTGATACGCGGCGGAGTGCAAGGAGACCGAGCGACCCCTGCCATAGTAGTCAATTCAATCCTGAAAGTCATTAGCCTGCAACCGGGGTTGAGAACAATGTTGGACCTGCCTCCGTTCCCACCCTGTCAGAATCTGCCAGAACAGGACCGGTCTGTGATGCTGAAGACTTTCTAGGGCGTCCCTCTTCGGTTGTTGCCTTTCACGAATTCCTCTACAGCGGAACTCAAGTGTTTAACGTCAGAGTCGGTGTGCGCATAGCTGATAGCTCCGTGTAGCATCTCGGGTACGATCATTAGGATCTCGCTCTCAATCAAATGGCTGAAAAGTTTCTTGGAGAGTTCATGGTCGCTGTTAGCGTAGCTCTTTGCGTCCCGTATCGGACGCTCTCGGGTCAGGTGAATGGCGAAAAGTGAACCTATCCCAGTCGCGTGTGCTGGAAATGCGTTCTGTTCAAATATTCTGTTCAGTGTGTGGCGAGTTTCTTGTCCTAGTCGGTTAACATGCTCGTACACTGGCGAATGTTGCAAGACATTTATTGTCGCGAGGCCTGCAGCAAGCGTGATCGCATTGCCCGCAAAGGTCCCTCCGTGGTAAGCGTAGTCTGAACCCGTGTATTTCGTGTGATCCATTCGCTCCATTATATCGCGTCGGCCGCAGAGCGCGCCAATTGGCAGTCCACCGCCAATGATCTTGCCCATTACGGTGATGTCCGGTTTCACGCCGAAGCATCCTTGTGCTCCAGCTAAACCAAGCCGGAATCCAGTGATTACTTCGTCAAAGATCATTAAGGCACCAGTGTCGTCGCAGTACGCCCTTAGCCCTTCGAGAAAGGCCTTCTCGGCAGGTATCATTCCACCCGCGCCCAGGACTGGCTCTAGGATTACGCATGCCAATTTCTCCCGCGCAATGCGCTTGAGGAAGCCTTCGAGGTCGTTGTAGGGAGCCAGTATGGTATCCTGCTGTGATGCCTTCGTGATTCCACCTGACAAGGGCTTGTCTAGGGGAGGCCTCACGCCAAGGTGGAGAGGATCGTAGGCGCCGTGCCAACAGCCTTCCAGCTTGGCAATCTTGTCTCGCTTAGTGAAGGTTCTCGCTAAGCGAATCGCGAAGAAATTTGCTTCGCTACCGGAACTTGTGTAACGAACTAGCTCAGCGCTTGGGACATTTTTCGTTATTGTTTCTGAGAGTGTCACTTCGAATTCGTGGGCGAGGCCGAAATGCCAGCCCCTCTCTACTTGCGTCTTAATGGCTTGCATTACGATTGGGTGTGCATGCCCGAGAATCATTGCGAAATGCGTACACCAGTAGTCAGTGTACGTGTTTCCGTCGACGTCAGTAAGCTTCGCACCTTTAGCTTCCTTGACGAAGAATGGGTATGGTTCGAAGTCTCTGTTCTTATATGAAATTCCGGCGGGCTCAACCCGTTTGGCACGCTCGAACATCGCACGGGACATCGGAGTTCGTTTGACGTATCCCGACTCCTTCAGAACTGCTTGGTCCAACGTCATGTCACATGGATGCTGCATGAAACGATGTGAATTTCAGGCTTTCTGAGCGCCGTGTAACCTTGCCTAGACCTTGTAATTACTGTGTCACAATAAGAGCGAAGGTTGGCAGATATAGTAAAGAAATCTCAAAATGAAAACTACCAACGGCTTTTCTGTTGGTCACAAATGTCATTTGGTTCACCATACATTAGATGTGCCTATTGCGGCCAGACGATTCCTGCGAAACCCATCACTGCCCCTACTGCCAGCACAAGTTTCTCCTCAAAGGCCTCGGCCTTTAGTCTTGTTCGGCTGTTCGTTTCGAGTCGCGATCGGCCAACCGATTGTACCCGTCAAGTAACTCTGAATAATTCAGAACCCCGTCCTTGGTTAGCCTGAGCAATGCCTCCTCAACCTCCGGACCCTTGAAACCTTCCTTGATTCCCAACGCGAGGAGGCCTCTCTTCTCATAGGTGAAATTCGGAATTTGAATCGCATCCAGCAGAACATCTTGGCATTTTCCAATTCGACTTTCATCTAACCTCAGTTTAGGCGGTTTGGGACGGCTGATGTTCGCTGCCAATTCGTTGGCGGCTATCCCAAGTCTCCGAGAGACCGTTTGCGCGAAAAGTTTACTCGCTCCGCGAAACGTGAGTACATTCTTAGGCCTTGCTTCTTGCACAAACTGTAGCAACTGATTGAAGTCTGCTTGATCGCTTAACTGGAAGCCCTTTCCATCCGCATCGTCAACTCTACTTGCCCAGCTTGAGACGATGGCGGTTCTGAAATCCCCAAAACGGCTCGTGTCAAACCCCCTGGGGACTACGACTATGCACTGAGCGGTCTCAATCAGGCTCTGCGATTCCGGAGTCGAAGAATCTGTGTAACGTAGTGCCACGCCATTATTCTCGTAGACCTTGTTGACGCGGGCTATTCGCGGGTGAACTATGACGGGCAACTCAGTCCAGTTGTTGAAGATTTTCAGGAGTTCCTGAGAATTGCCAATCGGATCAGTTATGAATGCAGGAATTCTCCTCTCCTTAATGCATTCTAAAGCCCATTTTACTATCTCAGCAACCGTCGACTCTCGTTTCGGAAGGACTCGTGAAGGGGAAGCTAGTGTTGTCTCGATGATTAGAAGTTCGCATGGAGCTACGCCGGCAGCGTGAGTTAGAAGCGTGTCAACGAAATTGATGTGGCTGGCATAGACGATACTACCTTCCGGCGTGATAACCTCGTATTGAACCGCGCCCAACACATGCCCAGCTTCATGCGCTTCGACCTCGACTTCTCCGAGTT
The DNA here is from genome assembly GCA_963726255.1 of Candidatus Bathyarchaeota archaeon. Classification (GTDB taxonomy): domain Archaea; phylum Thermoproteota; class Bathyarchaeia; order 40CM-2-53-6; family 40CM-2-53-6; genus FEN-987. Next base: position 2,146,823 of record CAVSBL010000002.1, on the reverse strand, counting down.
TCAGACGGCGTCCTAATCGAACCTGCTGCCAGTCCCCAACCTTGCGGCTACTGTCGGCCTCGTAGAGCTCACGTGTTTCCTTAGTCGAGTACTTCTTTTGGGTTGGGAACTGAAAGCCTTTGCAGTGATCGTAATGGGCGTGAGTTATGAAAACGTCTGGGATAGCAGGGTCGCTTTCGACAGGGTCGAATAGCAGCTTGGTTTCCCCGTAGCGTAAGGCTACTCCATTCGACCACCGAACAATGGCCTTCAATTCAAAGCCCCGCCTGAGTGATGCGGGGATGTTCTAACCTAGAATATTGGGGGTCTAGATTACTTCTGTGGGGCCGTTAAAGTCAATTCTTTCTGCTCTTCCAGGTAAGCAAGCGCATCCATGGCTACCTTACAACCTTCGCCGGCTGCCGTGATGGCTTGGCGGTACTTGAAATCATGCACGTCTCCTGCGACAAATACACCATCCACGGAGGTCTTCGTCCCGTCCCCAGAAAGGATGTAGCCCTTCTCATCAAGCCGTATTTGGCTTCCGAAGATCTTCGTGTTGGGTTGAAACCCGATTGCCACAAAGACGCCATCACATGCGGCAATTGATTGCTCACCTGTCTCGACGTTTCTGACCCTTACGCCTTCGACACTTTGCTTTCCGAGGATATCTTCGATCACTGAGTTCCAGAGGAACCTGATCCTGTCGTTGGATAGCGCTCTCCTTTGCATTATTTTGCTGGCACGCAGCTGGTCGCGTCTATGAATAACGACAACTTCGGTCGCGAATTTGGTTAAGAAAAGGGCCTCTTCGATCGCCGTGTCTCCACCGCCAACGACGACGACTCGCTTTCCTCTAAAGAAATAGCCGTCGCACGTTGCACAGCTGGAAACGCCTCGGCCACGCAACTTCTCTTCGGAAGTTAGGCCCAACCATTTGGCCGATGACCCCGTCGCTATGATCACCGCTTTTGAATGGTGAACCTTGCCCCCGACGTTAACTTGGAACGGCTTACGCGAAAAATCTACCGATTCAACATCGTCATCAAGAAACCCCGCCCCAAACCGCTCAGCCTGTTTCCTCATCTCCTCCATGAGGGTGGGGCCTTGTATTCCGTCGGAGAACCCTGGGAAATTTTCCACGCCGCTCGTAAGCATGAGTTGGCCGCCTGACATCCTTCCCGCGACGACGAGAGTCTTGACAAGTGCGCGGCCAGCGTAGATTGCTGCTGTGAGTCCTGCTGGACCAGAACCGATTATGATTATGTCATATTCTGCCATGCTGTTTCCACTTACCGTTTGTACTTACGAATTATAAGTCCAACCCTTGTCCTATCGAGACTGATTCTCTGTTCCAGCGGTTGGAATTCAAGCTTCTCTTGTGTAATCTCCTTGCTTGAGGGCGTGCATCGGCGTCCCAATGTATATGACAATAGTATTAGACAGCATGTTGAAGAACCGTTGTCTATGTTTCCGGCATGAAGGGTAGGCCCAACCGATCACACAATCTAGAGGAAGTAGGAGAGACTTTCCGACGCTCTGGATTCCTGAAGCGACCAGACTGGGCCTTCTTCCCTGCATGTCAGCAAGTCTAATGTTCAGCAATAATTGCCCAATCGACCTTCCGAAGTACCATTCCGATAGAGACCAGTAGAGAAAGAAGGTCAACACTGAGATGGGGGACCAGATTGAGATGTCAAACCCTGGTAGGCGAGGCAAGAGGATTATTGGGATAAGTCGTGACTCTATGTCTTCTACTCTGAAATATGCGAGCATCACATTTATGGTGACATAATCGATTAACCATGCGATGAATCGCCTTCCCCAGTTTGCAAGCACGATTGAACTGGGTTTAGCTTTAGTCATACAGGTACCGTTTCTTCGGAGCTCTCACAGAGGGACCTGATTGTCAAATTCTCCGTGCCGTTACTTTCGACGTGGACCGCGGCGATCTCCCATGACCATGGCCATTACGGCCTTTTGGGCGTGTAGCCTGTTTTCGGCTTGTTCGAAGTACAGTGAATAACTCTCGTTGTCGATTACTTCGTCAGTAACTTCTTGGCCTCGGTCGGCCGGGCCGCAGTGCATATACTTGCCCTTCTTCGTAAGGTCCATCATCTTCTGGGTACAAATCCAGTCCTTGAACTTGTCCTGGTAGCTGGTTGCACCGTCCTTATCTAAGGCGCCGCTGTGGGGTGGGAAATAGTTCTTCGGAGACCAAGCCTTCGGGTACACAACATCAGCGCCATTGAACGCTTCTTTCATATCATTCACTACGTGGAATCCGCCGCCATATCTATCCGCATTCGCCTTCGCGGCATCAAGTGCGACGTCTTCCAGCTCGAAACCATGCGGGTGCGCGAGAACGACATCCATTCCAAGCTGTGTTCCAATCAGAACCTCACTTTGAGGGACAGCGAGCGGCTTCAGCCCGCCGGAGTAGGCGTAGGAAACTACGAGTTTCTTTCCTTGAAGCTTTGGAATAGCGTTTCTCATAGCCTGCGCGTCGGCGAGTGCTTGAAAGGGGTGATACATATCGTCTTCCATGTTTAGCACGGGGATTGTTGCGTATTTGGCAAATTCCTGTACAACCTTGTGGCCCCTGCCTATGTTCCATTTCGCGGCATCACCATAGATTCTAATCGCAATCGCGTCTCCGTACCTGCTTAGGACGCGGGAAACGTCAGAGATGGCCTCAGTCTGGTACGCGACCATATCTTCCGGCAACGCGGGGGTATACACATCCTGTGGGCTAAGAAAGTGCGCGTGACCGCCGAGCTGATACATTCCGGCCTCGAAAGAATTCCTTGTCCTGAGCGACCTGTTATAGAACATCATGAAGAGTGTTTTTCCAGATAAGTATCGATGCTCCTTGCGCGATCGGAATAGTTTCCTCAGAACATCCGCTGCATCCAGAACTTCTTTGATTTGTTCTTGCGAGAAATCATTTGTGTCTAGGAAATGTTTAGCTTTCCACTTACCTACGAATGACAACAACCCTGTAACCTCGTCGTGCCCTGTTGGCTGCCGTTATTTGAATTAAGCTCTTGGCATCACAACTTGCGTTCCGGTCTTTGTTTCAAGGGCTTCGGTCAGACTGCCCAAGGCTGCGATTATTGCCCGCTCGCCGCCGCTTTCGACGAACCTGATTGCAGCCTCGACTTTTGGTGCCATGCTTCCCTCTTTGAACTGGCCTTCTCGAAGATAATTCTTTAGCTTGCCTGAAGAGGCTTCTCTAATCAACTCCTGTTTGGGTGTTCCATAGTTGATGTAGGCGCCTTCCACATCAGTTAGGATTACAAGGATGTTAGCGCCGATCAGGGTTGCTAAGCGTTGGGCTCCCAGATCCTTATCGATTACGGCCTCCACTCCGACCGCGAGTCCATTCTCTTCTATGATTGGGATTCCCCCACCGCCACATGCAACTACAACGAAACCAGCATCTACCAAGGCCCTAATGGCGGAGCGCTCTGCGATTATTTTTGGGTCTGGAGAGGGGACGACGCGTCTGTAGCCGCGGCCAGCATCTTCTTTGATGACCAGCTCTGGCTTCTGCTCTTTCACTTTGGCTGCTTCCTCCTTGGAGTAAAAGGGGCCGATCGGTTTCGTGGGATTTTGAAAAGCTAAGTCATGCCTGTCGACAATGACCCGCGTTATGATGGTGAGAACGTACTTGTCGATCCCGCGTGATTTGAGCTCGTTTCTGAGAGCCTGTTGAATCATGTATCCGATGAACCCTTGCGTCTCAGCGCCACACGCGTCAAGCGGAAGAGCTGGAACGATGCTCTTCGCGGCTTCGTGCCTCAGAAGTGTGGCACCCACCTGCGGACCATTCCCGTGCGTCATGACTATTTTGTATCCGCGTTCAATCAGATCCGCAATCTTCGTTACGGTTTCCTTCACGTTGCGGTATTGCTCTTCGAAGGTGCCCTTCTGCCCTCGCCGGAGGAGAGCGTTTCCCCCGAGGGCAATAACTATGAGTTTGTCTGTCAACCTCGGTTCAGCTCACGATCGTAGACGCACACGGTCCCACTTTACCCCTTATGAACTTTCATGCTTTTTCTCGAATCGGAAAGTTCTATTTAGTAGGAAGAGCTGACGCTGACGAAAACTGGAGAGACTTTAATGTCTAGGATTGATTTGGCGGGTAGAGACTTGATCACTACACAAGAGTGGTCTGTTGATGAGCTCAGGGCAACGCTCAAGCTAGCGCGGGACCTGAAAGCGAAATATCGGCGTGGTCGGGTTCCAACTCTCCTTCGAAATAAGACGTTCTTCATGTTGTTCTATGCACCGTCGACTAGAACTAGGGCAGCCTTTGAGGCTGGAATGACCTATCTCGGTGGACATGCGCTGTACATTGACGTCTCAACGACTCGACTAGGGTCTGGGGAGGCCCCGAAAGATGTGGCCAAGATGTATGAGAAGTATGGCCAGGGACTAGGTATTCGAATTCTTGATTCCGCAATCGACTACGTTTACGGGGCCGGTGTGTCTGTTGTTCGAGAGTACGCCAAGCACGCCGAGATTCCTGTCATAAACATGGCCTGCTGCACCTACCACCCCACCCAGGGGCTTGCTGACTTGATGACGACTCAGGAAGCGTTGGGCAAGGTGCAGGGGAAGAAGTACGTCATAATGTGGGGTTATGCAAAGAGCTTCCGAGGTAGATGCAGCATACAAGAAGAAGCACTAATCATGCCGCGCTTTGGGATGAATGTCGTTCTCGCCCACCCGCCGGGCTTCGAAATCGACCCAACAATTGTTGAGACGGCAAAATCTAACGCCAGAGAATCAGGCGGCACCTTCGAAGTCTCAAACGACCTCAATTCAGCGATCGAAGGAGCGCAGGCGGTTTTCCCCAGAAATTGGGCCTCGAACGAACTACTGCAATTGGGCGCGAGCAAGTTCGGCAAGGAAAGAGAGGTAGAACTACATGAGAAGTATCGTGATTGGATGCTCACTCAGGATTTGCTCGACAAGATGGAGAGAAAAGCGATTGTGACTCACGTCTTGCCCGTACTTCGCGGTGAAGAAGCCACCGATGAGGTCATGGATGGCCGCCACTCAGTTATCTATCCTCAAGCCGAGAATGGAATGTACACCAAAATGGCCGTTCTCGCAGTGACCATGGGCAACAAGAAAAGATGAAGGCGCGTATTACGCACGTTCGGCTCGGTTGGGTTTACCGGCCTATTATTCTTCCCTTGGCGCTGTCTTAGAGTTTCAACACTCGTTCCAATTCTTGAAACGAGGAATCAATGATAGGTATCTCGGGCATTCCCTTCGTTGCTACATTCGGATCTTTCAAACCGCTTCCCGTTATTTCTACCACGACACAATCGGCCCTGTCTATTTTTTCACGCTCTTTGATCAAGCCGGCAAGTGAAGTTACGCCGGACGGCTCGGCGAAAATTCCTTCGAGCTTGGCGAGCTTCCTCTGTGCCTCTAGGATTTCTTCGTTGGAGACTGAAACGGCTGCCCCATGAGAACTCCGGATAGCAACGAGAGCTGCATCACCGTCCCAAGGATACGGGTCCATGAGTCCTGTTGCGACGGAGTCAGGCATTTCCCATGGAACTATGTTTTTCGGGTCGGCGCCCTGCTCGTACGCACGGATCACGGGCGCGCAACCGGTCGATTGGACCGCTGCCATTCTCGGCATTGATCTTATGAAACCTAAGTTCTGAAAATCCAAGTAGCCCTTCCAATTTCCTGCTAATGCACCTCCTGCACCTACCGGAACGAAAACCCAGTCAGGAACCTCCCAACTCAGTCCTTCAACAATCTCATACGACATGGTCTTCGGGCCCTCCGCTTGGTAGGGATTCATAGGGCCGAAGCTTGGGCAAGGGTACCAATTTTTCCGGTCGCAAACAGCCTTGAGCATTTTCACAGTCGGGTCCTCCCCTGACTCTAGCCCTCGAACTTTCACGACATGAGCCCCGTACATCGTTAGCTGAGCCAATTTTCCTATGCTCGCCATCTCTGGGACGAAGGTGATGCATTTGAGCCCCGCCTTAGCAGAGTAGGCTGACAGCGCCGCAGCGGCGTTACCGCTGGAAGCTGACACCACTGTTTTGTATCCTAACTCAACAGCTTTTGAAACGCCAACAGTCATCGGTCTATCTTTGAATGAGGCTGTCGGATTGCGTGTGTCATCGAGCAGCCAAAGATTACTTAGGCCGAGTTTGTCGCCTAGGCGGTGTGCCGGAAGGAAAGGCGTTCCGCCTTCTCCGAGGGTCACTATGTTTTTCGGATCATTAACTGGCAGCAGTTCCCTGTATTTCCAAACCCCTCTTTGCCTTTTCGAAAATGTCTCCACGCTGACGAAATCGCGCAAAGCATCGTAGTCATAGGAAATATCTAGACGGCCGTCGTCTTTGTTCACGCACCGGATTGCGCCAGATTCAGGCGGATATTCCTTCCCACAGCGCGCACATTTCATCAGCTTAAGGAAAGATGTCATTCAACTATTTCCCAACGCGATTCGTATGTGTTCAGCTCCGTCGTTGTATACTCGTCAAACGGTACTTCTCTTTCAGGGAGTTCCACATGTTTCTTTTCGCCACAGAGTTCGGTCGAGAAGTATCTCTGACCAGTGTCGTTCACCATAGTTACAATCGTCTTGTATTCAGGGTGACGCTTGGCCACTTTTAGAACAGCTAGTACTTTGCAGCCTGACGATATTCCGCAAAAGATTCCCTCTTCCTTAGCGACTTTCCCCTCTTCCCTATTTCCGCAAAAGATTCCTTCTTCCTTCGCCTTCGGGCCATTTCAATGGAAACATCAGAGCGCGTATTAACTATCCCAGTGAGGTGGCTGACGTCAAGGATTCTTGGGACAGCCCAATCCCCGACACCTTCAATTCTGTGGGTTCCCCACTGACGGTGGGCAAGGATTGGAGCTTCGGAAGGTTCCACGGCGAAGAGGGCCACCTTCTTTTTCTTCTTTCTTAGGTACTTTCCCACACCAGTTAATGTTCCTCCAGTCCCCTGCGAGGCGAGGAAACAGTCAACTTTTCCCCCGCTCTGTTCCCAAATTTCAGGACCTGTCGTTTTGTAGTGTGCCGCAACATTGTCTTTGTTGCTAAATTGCCCTGGCTCCCAATACTTGCTTGGGCTTGCTTGTTTCAGCTCCTCAATTTCGTTTAGACATAAGTCTACGTCGCTCTCACCGCCTGGCGTAGTAATGATTTCGGCTCCGTACGCTCGAATGATCTTCATTCTCTCCTGACTCATGCCTGCCGGCATGACTATGGTCACCTTGTGACCTAGAGTTGTTCCAACAAATGAGCAAGCGATACCCGCGTTCCCTGTGGAGGCTTCGAGAATCTCCATTCCAGGCCGGAGCTCCTTGCGCGCAATCGCTTTCGTTATCATCTCGAAATAGATACGATCCTTCAAGCTGCCCGTGGGGTTCATGTACTCAAGCTTAACCAGAATGTTTGCTTTGACACCCTCAGAGGCAGGTATGTTCCTTAGTCTAACGAGTGGAGTTCGGCCAATCGTTTGGAACACTCCATCTGCGACCTTACTGGATTTCGTCCATTTTATGCTCATATGAATCAGGCCAACCTTCCAATCGCAATTCAGTCTTGAATCTTGTGGGCAGTTCTTAACTAATAGCCCACTTAGGTTTGACTTCCAGACCCGCCCGTTCTAGAAGCTTTTCGCTTCTGTTGCTGGCCTCTTTGAGGATTTCCTCTTCTCTGAGTGTTTTGAGGTTTCGGTTCTCCATCACTACCTCTCCATCAATTATTACTGTCTGTACGTCGGTTCCCTCCGCCGCGTATACAAGATGTGACACGGGGTTGAAAGCGGGTGTCAAGTGCGGTTTTTTCAACGTTATCAAGATCATATCGGCTTTCTTTCCGACCTCTATCGAACCAAGATCGTTCTGTAGTCCTAAGAGCGCGTGCCCCGTTTATAGTAGCCATCTCTAGGACTGTTTCAGCGCTCATAGTCAGCGGGTCGAGCAATCTGGCCTTCTGAAGTAGCGAAGCGGTCTTCATTTCACGGACCATATCGTAGCAGTTGTTGCTTGGCCCGCCATCGCATCCGAGGCCGACATTTACACCGGCCTTCAACATCTCAGGAACGCTAGCAATTCCAGACGATAGCTTCATGTTCGAAGATGGGCAGTGCGCCACATGCGCACCCTTCCGAGCTAGTATGGCCCACTCACTCTCCGTCAACCATACCCCATGCGCGAAAACAACATTTCGTCCCGCTAAGCCGACTTTGTTCATGAATTCTGCAGGCATCATTCCGAACTCTTTCTTGGCGTATCGCACATCCTCCTGGACCTCGCTCAGATGCATCGTGACGCCCGTCCCAAGCTCTTGAGCGCCTTTAGCGATAAGCTCGTACAATTCCTTTGTGCAGCCACCTAGCGACCGAGCACCGTACCAAACCCTAATTCTCCCATTCGCCTTCCCATCCCAACGTTTGAAGTGGGATTTGACTTCGTGAAGGCAGGTTTCCGCGTCCTCGATCATTCCCGGATGCATTATGCTCTTTTCGGTCCCATAGCCGGGTAGCCCCATCACTGTTTTGGAGAGAAAACCGCGCATTCCAGATTTCTGCACGCTTTCAGCGATGCCGTCGAATCCGTAACGCGAGTGTAAGAGGCTCTCAAGGAAGGTTGTCGTTCCTGACTTAATCATTTCCAACATGCACAGTTCCGCGCTCGTCCTACCATCCTCCGCTTCGAAGTTGCCCTGAAGTGGCCAAACGAATTTCTGTAGCCAATCTATCAAGGAGGTATCGTCGGCACAACCTCGAAGAAGAGCTTGGGCGAGGTGCACGTGCGTATCTATCAGGCCCGGGAGCACAACCATACCGCTTGCGTCTAGTTCGGACTCCGCCTGCGACTGCGTCCCGACTTGGTTTGCCTTTCCAAGTTCGACGATGCGATCGTTCTCGACCCGAACGGCTCCGTTCCTGATCACTCGCCGATTTGAATCCATGGTTATGATTGTTCCGCCGGAAATCAGAATAGATGCCATGATGAACACTTCGTAGGTTGTGTAGCGAGTTGCAGATGTCGGCTTTAACTGAATTCCTTGCGCAACAAGTCTGAAAGGATTAGAAGGGCGGGGCTGATTCTGGCAAGACGCTCCATTGTTGCACTTGTGTTTCTGATGGCGATTCTCGCGACGCTCTCTCCACTAGCCTTCATGTGGAATGAGTCGAGAAGTACGTTACCACGCCGTTTGGCCGCGGGTGACAGCTGGAACTACAAGGTCGTATTTCCTGATTCTAAGAGCTACCAGTTAACCGTGTCAGTAAGAGAGGTTGCCGATTTGAACGGGACTGAGGCGTATGTGATTCTGTACGATGATTCGCAACATCTGTCAACTCAATACCACTGGACCACACTAGATTGGCATGAGGTCAAAACGTTCAGGCCAACAATCGGCAACCTACTCGCCAACTCCACAACAATCTACACGCCACCCGTCCAGCTATTTCAAGTCCCCCTCCACATCGGGGATAAATGGACCGTGAACAGCACTCTGCATACCACAACTGAGGTGAAGAACACAACCATAACTTCAACAAAGTTGCTTCTAGAGGTGAGGACAACTACGTCGATAGATGATGTTTCGACTCCTCTCGGCCAATTTCACGCGTTCAAGGTAACAGTAACACAAAACGGAACATTGTCGGAGGTATTGTGGTTTGACGCAGGGTTGGGGCAAGTTGTCTACGGTGAGTACTATAACAATAATGAGAAGGTCACTCAAACGCTGACCAGTTACAAGTTAAGTACCAACATCATTTCTGCAGCCGGGCACGCGTTCCTGCCGCTAACTACGGAAACGCGACTGTTTCAGCGACACCCTGGCTGGGAAGCTTTCGCAAGTTATATCTAGTTGGAGCCAGCCAGCTTCCGTCACGGAGAGTTGAAGATATATTATGAGTCAAGCAAAGAACAACAAAACAATCATGGCTGTCGTAATAGTCGTTCTCATCATCGTCGCTGGCGCAGCATACTACCTCACACAGAAACCATCGGTACCCGCTACAAACACTTCAATGACTGAATCCATGACGAGCGGGCCAATGAAGATCGCAATGATAATGCCCGGCCGAACAGACGACCTTGCGTGGAACCAAGCAAGCTACACTTCATTTGAAGACCTCCTGACCAGTATGAACGAAGGCATAAACACCTGCGGATGCTGGGTACAAAACCATCAGGAAAGCGCTCAGATTCAGGCTGATGTCAGAGACTTCGTCAGCAAGGGATACAACCTGATAATCGGTTCCGGTTTCGAGTTTCAGATTCCCATTCAGGAAATTGCTCCACAATACCCCAACACAAACTTCCTAGTAATCGCGGGATGGAATAACTCACTACCAAACCTCGCTATCGCAGACGTCCGAACGGACCAGACAGGATACATTCTCGGCTACTTAGCCGGAAAGATGACCATGTCTAACAAGATTGGGTACATTATGGGTGCGAGGGTCGCCGAACTTGCAAGATTCGAACCGAACTTTGCGAAAGGTGCGCACGACGCAAATTCAAACATCATGTACACATATGGACCTCTGCCGGGCGGCGGCAATGGCATTCAACCAGGCGGCAGCATTAGTGTTGTCGCAGTAGGTGACTTCCACGATTTGCAGGGCGCTAAATCTGATGCTGAATTGATGGCGAGCCAGGGCGTCGACGTGATCGCGACGATGGGCGACGGTGTCGTGCTCGGAACCATCGAAGGGGCAATTGAGAAGAACGTGAGCCTGATCGGTAACGGTGTCGACATAGCAGACAACCCACCTGTTGGTGGTGAGAAGCTGGTCCTAGGGAGTGGTTCTTGGAAATGGGACGCAGTAATGAAACAATGGCTCGCTGATGTAGCCGCAGGAAAGACAAACGGCAAGTACTGGGCAAACCTCCAGACTGGAGGGTTGGAAATCGAACTGAACAAGGACAATGTTCCAGCGGCCGTTCAACAGCAAGTCATGAGCGTCGCATCGCAAGTCCAAGGCGGCCAAATTCAAACCGACCCACTCGGCCCACTAACGATTGGAACATCGCTTCAATCGATTCAGACCAGTTTCTTCATTGCTATAGGTCTGCAGCAGCCGCGCAACTAAACGTCCGCAAGCTCTCTCACAGAGGGCTTCCCCTCCTATTTTTTTATTCTCCACGACGAACAGGGCGTAGACGCGAATGGTAGATGAGATAAGTAATGAAACTCCCGCCGTCGTGATGCGGGGTATTGTGAAGAGATTTCCTGGCGGCGTCGTGGCAAATGATATGGTAGATTTTGAGCTTCATGCTGGCGAAATACATGGGCTCCTAGGAGAGAACGGTGCCGGGAAGACTACGCTCATGAATATCCTTTATGGATTTTATCAACCAGACGCTGGTTCGATTGAAATTTTCGGTCAACCTGCCGCGTTTCGCTCCCCATCCGACGCAATCAAGCGGGGTATCGGCATGGTACACCAACACTTCAAACTTGTGAGCGACATGACTGTGGCAGAAAACGTAATCTTGGGACTGAAGTCTCCCAGAGGAATACTGACGGACATAGCTTCGGCCGAGACGCGAATCTCACGCTTATCAGAACAACATGGTCTGCACGTTGACCCTAAGGTTCAGATCTGGCAACTCGCGGTAGGGGAACTCCAACGTGTCGAAATTCTCAAAGCATTATATCGTGACGCGAAAGTTCTGATTCTTGACGAACCTACATCCGTTCTCGCACCTACTGAGGTTAGTGATTTCTTCAACTCATTACGCGGATTGAAAAACACGGGAATCTCCATCGTTCTAATCACTCACAAACTTGACGAAGTAATGGATGTCACAGACAGGGTCACGGTTTTGAGGAAAGGACGCAAAGTTACCACGCAAGCGACGCAAGCTGTAAACAAGGAAAAGTTAGCTCACATGATGGTTGGCGAGGAGATTCCTCCAATCGCCGACAAGACAAGGACTTCGGAAAGGGAAGTTGTTCTGCAAATAGAACAACTCTCTGTATTTGACGATAGAGGCCTCGAAGCGGTCAAGGGCGTCACTTTCGAAGTTCGAAGAGGAGAAATCCTCGGAATAGCCGGTGTATCCGGGAATGGCCAAAGAGAACTTGTTCAAGCCATTGTGGGACTGAGGAGGAGCTCTTCAGGATCCCTAAAGTTTGCAGGCATAGACATCACTGGCAAGTCACCTCGCAGGATAATTGACTTAGGCCTCGCCTACGTCCCCGAAAACAGAACCGAGGACGCCATTATCACGGACTTTCGTTTAGACGAAAATATGATCCTCAAAGACTTCGATAAACCACCCATTTGCAATATGCTAGCCAACAAGGTACCAACCTTGCTGAATAGCAAAGAGATTACGCACAGGGGAGAGGAAGCCATCAAACAGTTCAACATTAAGACGACAGGTATTTCTGCAAAAGCAAGGTCGCTTTCCGGCGGAAACCTTCAGAAGCTAATCTTAGCAAGAGAACTGTCTGGGCAACCCTCACTCATTGTGGTTTCACAACCAACGCGCGGCCTCGACGTAGCCGCAACAGAATACGTCAGGAGCATTTTGGTTCAACAACGAAATCGAGGCGCTGCTGTACTCCTAGTCGACGAAGACCTAGCTGAGCTGATCACCCTGAGCGATAGAGTTGCAGTCATGTACAAAGGCCAGGTAGTCGGATTGCTCGAACCCGGACAGTTCAACATGGAAGAGATCGGACTCCTGATGACAGGTGCGAAGAAGATCTCGATGGCGGCGTGAACACTTGTTGGGATTCAAGGTTACTCAACGTCTAGATGTAAGCCGGCGAGCCATGTTGACCGTCACGCTGTTAGCGTACATCGTTTCACCCCTTGTGGTTCTAGTCGTTCTGGGGGCTGCGGGAAAGAACCCCCTTGTGGCGCTGGACGCCCTTTACAGGGGAACGGTAGGGACAGAAGCTGGGTTCGCCGAATCAATTGTTCAAGCGACCCCGCTTATGCTCATGGCTATTGGCCTTGTCATTGCCTTCCGCTGCAAGGTCTGGAACATAGGCGCCGAAGGGCAGCAGATTTTTGGCGCTATTCTCGTCACGTGGTTCGTATTGCCTTTCTTGAAGGAGCCAATGCCTTCCTACGTTATGATTCCGCTTGCGCTGGTACTGTCGCTATTGGGCGGAGGCTTGTTCGCTGCGATACCGGCCTTACTCAAATCGAGGCTTGGAATTAACGAGGTCATCACTACGATTATGCTGAACTATGTTGCAATCGACGCTCTGAACTGGCTTGTGAGAGGCCCGTTCCAAGACAAATCGATTCCGGGAAGTTACCCTGAATCTCCTATCTTTCCGAAAGAAACTTCTTTACCAATCCTACTCCGCCAGTCGAGCTTAAACGTCGGCATCATTGTTTCCGTCGTAGCATGCGTTTTGGCGTACTATATTCTCTTCAAGACGCCTCTTGGGTATACAATACGTGCAGTCGGGCTAAACCCGTCAGCGGCTAAGACGAGCGGAATTTCAGTAAAGCGTGTGGTAATTTCAGCAATGTTTCTGAGTGGAGCATTGTGTGGTTTAGGAGGAGGTGTCTACATACTTGGCATCACGCATGAACTGTTGCCAGAACAAGCTTCAGGAATCGGTTACACTGCGGTCGTTGTCGCCTTGCTTGGGAACCTACATCCTTTAGGCGTGATCTTCTCATCGATATTCTTTGGCAGTCTCATTTCGGGAATGTCCTCGGTCGAGAGAGCACTTCAAATTCCCCAAACCTTATCCTTGCTGTCACAGGGCATAATTATTGTTCTAATCCTCATCATTCAGGTTTTTGCAAGGTACGAAATCAGGAGAAGCTAGGAAATGGGTGTTGTTCTTGATGCAGCAGCGATTTCCGGTCTGATCGCTTCGATGCTTGAATTGAGCGTCCCAATGGCATTCGCATCGTTGGGCGAGGTCATTAGTGAACGAGGTGGGGTGATAAATCTCGGAACGGAGGGAGTAATGCTCGTCGGAGCAATCTCGGCGTTTTCAGTCAGCTTCTTCATGCATGACAACCTACTCGGAGTAATCCTGGGGGCATTCTGTGGCGCGCTCATCGGCCTGCTGATGGCGTTTATCTCGATAAGTTTGAAACAGGACCAAATCCTCTCGGGTCTCGGAATCTACTTTCTAGGACTCGGTCTTTCTGGATTCGTCTACGAAGCCTTGTTCGGCGAAATTGGCTCGACGATCAGAATTGAAGGGCTTCCGAATATACCAATACCCGTGCTATCCTCAATTCCCATACTCGGTAACTCACTCTTCTCCCAAGATATCATAGAGTACATGGCCTTCGTGACGCTCGTCATCGTAATTCTCGTGATTGGGCGAACAACGTTCGGGCTTAACTTGAGAGCAGTTGGCGAGAATCCATCAGCAGCTGACACACTGGGAGTCAACGTCGCAAAGATACGGTACATTGCGGTAATTGCAGGAGCGACCTTGGCAGGAATCGGAGGCGCTTACCTAGCCATCTCAGTCCACGCTTTCCAGGCAGAAAACATCACCGCTGGAAGAGGGTTCATCGCAGTTGCCATGGTATATTTCGGTAAGTGGCGCCCTGCTAGGGCGTTCTTCGGAACATTCCTCTTCGGTGCGGCTTATCTTCTCGGCTCATTCTTCCAAGTCGTAGGCTCAATAATACCCTACTACTTCCTGCTCATGGTCCCCTACCTGCTTACCCTCGTAATCCTAGTGGCTATTGCCCGAGGCGCCCGCCAACCGTCGGCGTTGGGAATCCCCTACACTAGAGAAAGCGGATAAGAACAGGCAGTGGCCTGTGAAGCGACTGGCGAGAGAATAAGCCCGTAATTACTTCATTTCACGACCGATGTGCACGACAACCAGAATTATTCCCGCAGGAGCTCGTCAACATCTCGGTACCACTTCTTTCTCTCTCCGATTTGTGACCTAATCTTCCAACCCCGTGTCTTGGGTTCGCTATCTATGCGAGACCGTAAAGCTGTGATCTTCGAATTCACATCTTTCTTATCCTCCTCGGAGAGCTTCTCGAGATTTTGAGCGATTCTTCCCACATTTTCCAAGTTGAGTGTGAATGTTCTCCAAAGACCCCAATCGCGAGCGGTAAGGCGCGCTATGCGGTCTGCGTTGATTGTGTCATCGTCTGACCCGCCGATCTGATGCTCTCTTAGAAGCATTATAGTGTCGATGACGTCCTTTTGATTCAACCTGACTATCTGCATTTTCTCCAGGAGAAGCTCCGCGAGCGGCACAGTCGGATCGTCAACTTCGAGCCTATCTTGGAAGTCCACATCGTGACAGAACTCAAGCTTGTCTAGGAATACATCACAGTGTCTGTTAGTCCCGCTTGTTTCATAGAATACTAACCTCGAACCAAAGAGGGCCCTTACTCGTGCGTCATGCTGATACCCGAGCTCGGTGAATAGGTTGGTGATTCGGGAACTTTCTTGTCTGTATGAGGCAAAGTCTATGTCAGTAAACGTGCGTCCCAGCATTTCCTGCATGTACGAGAATTTTGGACAATGTATGTGAAAGGCGAGCGCTCCAAGCAGCCTCAATAGTACGCCTTCGGTCTTGGCGGCATTCGTGATTCTGTGGACCTCGTCAAGAAAGTCGGAGCTCGCATTACCATACTTTGCCAAGACGATCCCACAAGGAATTTGCAAGACCGTCAGCCCCCCGCTAAATGAAACTTTGTGTTGATTACCATGTTACGATGAGAAAAATCGTAGTCGTATGCCGTTGGCTCAGCGAGGCCGCGTATCGGATTAAGAACATCCCTTCGAAGGTGTTAAATTTGTGGTCGACAGGTCTTCCGCCCATGACAAGCCAACCTGTGGCGTTTGTTAGAAAGGCTTCAGGGCTGCGCCGAGACGTCTCCTTCTTGGATGTTGTTGGTCTGAATTTGAGCAACATGTCAGGAGGAGCAGCCCTCGGAATTATCGGATACACAATGGTGTTACTCTCATCGACATCAGGAGTCAACTTGGTGTATGGCTCCATACTCGCTTGGGTTCTATCAATCCCGCAGATCATCGTCTATACGATGATGACAACGCGAATTAGTCGTACTGGCGGAGATTACGTGTGGGCCTCACGAGTGTACGGTGGATTCTTTGGGGGAGCGCTTTCGTTCATGGGTTACACTCTTGAGACGATGGCCTATCTGGCTCTGATTGCGTTGGCAGCGGTTGTCTCGATTGGTTCGGTTGGGCTTTCACTTGGGTATGAGAACATGCTAAGCTTGGCGCTGCCAGGGAATATTCCTGGAGCCGATCTCGTGGGGCAATTTGTGATTGCCGCGGCAATCTTCGCTGTCCTCATAGCTGTCAATATCCTAAAGCCAAAGGCTGGTTACAAGATAGTTGCGATCGCAGTGATAATCGCGATAGCGGCTACCTTCGTCGGAATTTTCACAATCTTGGGCGCAGGCACGTCTGGCGTCCAAGGCTACATGAGTTTTCTCGATTCCATCGGCGCGAAGGCCACGTATGAGTCGGCTTCGTTGCCGGCCAATTCTCCAACGTTCGATCTGGGAGCAACAATCTTCATGTTGCCATTCTTTGCAATCTTCGTCTATCCGTGGATAAACGCTGGACCTGCCGTTGCCTCCGAGATTAAGGGTAAAGGCGCTCTCCGGTATAACGTGGTGATTTCTTCAGTTGTAACTCTTATAGTCGTCACCACGGCGTTCGCAAGCATGTACTACGCGGGTGGTTTCAATTTCGTAAATGGCGCGTTAAGTAATCCGAATCTAGTATACGATTGGACTTTCAACTTCTGGACGCTTGCAATGGGCGTCTCTAGCATTCCAGCAGTGTCATGGTTTATCGGCTTGGGATGGATTCTCTGGAACGTCGCCATCCTTGCTTATGGAATCATCGTCCTATCCCGTTACCTCTTCGCCCAATCCTTCGACCGATTCCTACCCGAGAAGGTAGCTTACGTCAGCCCGAAGTACAGTTCACCCGTAGTAGCATTACTGATTGAACTCGTAGGAACCCTAGTCTTGATTGGGTTAGCTTCGTTCTTCTACGGTACCTTGGTTGCACTCTTTGGAGCAGTCGTCGCAGCAATGATTTACTTCATCTTCGTTGGAATCGCCGCCGTGCTCTACGCCTTCAAGAACGAGAAGGGTGGATCCAAGGCTCTTCTGGCAACTTCCGGAGCCCTAATGACAATAGTGTTCGTGTACATTACGTACCAGTTCCTAGCCTTCCCTGGAATATGGGGAGGAAACCCGATCGCCTATGGTTGGGTTGTGGGCAGTTTCATCGGCGGCATCATAATCTATGCAATTTCGAAATCTTACTACGGCAAGCGTGGCATCGACATATCGCTAGCGTACAAGGAATTGCCCCCGCTGTAGTCCCTTTACAGCAGAATACTGACTGAACGAGCCCCGAAACGAAAACGCGGCAATACGGACCAAGTTACGCCGGTGTACACGCTGTTACCGGGGCCAAATCCCTAACCCACCGTACATTACCCGGACGTAAGCTGCCAGCTAACCACTTTTTTGTCCCCCACGTTCACAATCGCACCTCTGAGTACCCCTTCAGGATATTCGCTGCCCGGGTTAACCACGAGTGTTTTTCCAATCTTAGTCGTACCCCTCGACTCATGGATATGACCGCACAGGTGAACAAGCGGCTGATGCTTTTCGACTTCACGCCGAATCGCAGTACTTCCCGCGCCGATCATAACGGCCTGCCCCTTATCAAAAACAGGCTTCGGCGGGAATACCGAATCGTCCAATTTCGGACATGTATCAAGCCCGCAGTTTGCCGGAGGTACGTGTACGTTGAATACACAATTCTCCAAATTGGCTACAGAAGAGACTAGTTTCTCTGTTGCAGCTTCAAGATCTTCCTCGCTATGATCTCGCGGGCATTTCCAAGGGGTTGGATTGCTCCATCCCAAGTTCACCATTTCATGGAGTTCGTCTATTTTCATAACTTTGTTATCAGCATTCTTCACATGAGGCGTATCGTGCACGGCGTCTACGATTTCTTGATAGTCGTCGTTTCCGCCCGTTAAGTAACAAGTCACACCTAGGTCGGCGAGGAATGGTTCAGCACGGTCAACCCACTTCATCAATGTCTCCTTCATGGTTGTCATGAAGAGTTTGTCTACTTTCTCCTTGGATGCTTTGAGCTCCTCCATCTCTGCTTTCCCACAGTGGTAGTAGTAATAACCGCTGTCAGTAATTTCCTTCTCCAAAGCCTTCACCTCGTCGGCTCCCCTCGCAGTTCTTCCGCCGATATAGTCCGCTTTGAACGTCCCATCCTCGAGGTCGACAATCGGTACAAGCATCTTGCCAGTTAGATCTCCCCCGAGAACCAGAACGTCCACCTTGTAGAATTTGGCCGCGCTCAGCAACTTCTCGTAACAACGACTCGAACCGTGTAGGTCAGTTGCGAAGAATATCTTCGTAAACTTCTTGTCCGGCAACTCTACGCATCTTCGATAACGGGTAGGTACGTTGGATAGTACTAGAATTTATCTCTCGGAATTCCAACTCGAGTAAGACGATTTGGCAAACGTGGCCATGGATTGAACTGGGCGCTCACATTTTCATGAAGGCCGGTTAGTATCAGAGCATTCATTAAGTATCATTGGAATTCGTATCTCGCGGGTGGACGGCGCATTGTTCAATGTTCCAGGACGGACTCGCCTCGCAGACGTGACAAGGGAACTCGTAGACGTGGCGATGGGGCGCGAGAAGGCTGACCTGGTCATACGAAATTCTTCATTAGTGAATGTCAATTCGGGAGAAATCCTTGAGAATCAGGATATCGCAGTGAGGGACGACCGCATAGCACTGGTAGGAAACGCGCAGGCCACGATTGGCACTTCTACCAAGGTAATCGATGCTGAGGGAAGACATGTAATCCCTGGATTAATTGACGGCCACGTCCACATCGAGAGCGCAATGGTCACAGCCACCGAGTTTGCAAAGACGGTGATGCCCCATGGGACAACAACGGTGTTCATCGACCCGCATGAAATTGCGAATGTCCTTGGCTTAGAGGGCGTTCGGTTCTTCCTCACAGAAGCTCATGGCCTGCCACTCAAAGTTCTTGTTACGTTCCCCTCCTGCGTCCCCGCGGCACCTGGTTTCGAAACTAATGGCGCCACGATTGGGCCCAAAGAGGTCGAGGAAGCATTAGGTTGGGAAGGCGTTGTGGCTTTGGGGGAGATGATGAATTATCCGGCCGTGCTCGCGGGCGACCTACAGGTCCACGGGGAAATAGCCGCCACCCTTCGTGCGGGGCGCGTTGTAGAAGGCCACGCTGTGAATTTATTGGGAAGAGAATTGGCGGCCTACGCGGCTGCGGGGATAACCTCCTGCCACGAATCAACAAAGAAAATTGAGGCAATCCAGAAACTACGCTATGGCATCTACGCTATGCTCAGAGAGGCATCAGCGTCTCGAGATGTAGCTGACACCATACAATCAGTTACCGAGGACAAATTGGACTCGCGACATGTCTGCTTGGTAACCGACGACCGTGAGCCCAATTCACTTCGGGAGGAGGGCCACGTTGACCACGTTGTGAGACGAGCAATCCAAGAAGGCGTCGACCCCGTCGAAGCAATACAGATGGCCACCCTGAACGTCGCCGAGCATTATGAGTGCGCTAGAGAACTTGGGAGCATAGCCCCCGCACGCCATGCGGATATGGCAATCCTTGATGACTTGAACAAAGTAGCCGTAAGCACAGTAATAGCTGACGGAAGAGTTGTCTACCAAAACGGCAAATTAGTTTCAATATTCCCCCGGCCGAATTTCCCTGATTCCGTGAAAAACTCCATCCGAATCAAAACGCGGCCGACAATAGACGACGTAATGATTCGAACGAAGGCGGCCAACGGTACGGTAAAGGTTCGGGCGATTGGCGTCATGCCAAATAGCATTTACACACGCAATTTGGAGGAGGATGTACCAACAAAGGATGGGAAAGCCTCAGCCAACCCCGACGACGACGTCCTAAAGATAGCCGTCTTTGAACGTCATAAGGCCTCTGGTAACGTAGGTCTCGGCTTCGTCAAAGGCCTAGAAGTCAAGGAGGGAGCAGTCGCGTCCACAGTGGGACATGATTGCCACAACCTCGTCGTCGCAGGGGCAAATGAACCCGACATGATCTTTGCGGCTAACGCAGTGATCGAAAGCAGTGGGGGAATGGTTGCAGTGAAGGATCGGAAAGTGATAGCCCAGGTACCGCTTCCCATCGCAGGCCTCATGTCAGACAAATCAGTGGAGGTCGTCTCGGAGCAGGTCTACGCGCTCAAGGATGCTTGGAGCAAACTCGGCAGCACGCTTCCTTCCCCTTACATAACGCTCGCGTTCACGACACTCTCCGTAATCCCGGAACTCAGAATCACCGATAAGGGACTACTCGACACTGTAAATTTCAAATTCGTGAACCCAATCATCGAGTAAACCGAAACTCACGTCTTACTGTCGAACTAGGGTTCGAACGCGTCAATCATAGCTTCAACATCGTCCGCGAGCGGGTAGAGTACAGGGCATGTGCAGCCCGTCTTATTGTATTCCTCAACTTTCTTCATGCAATCGTTAGCGGTCCCGCTGGCCGTGATTAGTTGGACGAGTTTGTCATCTATCAGTGCTTTCGCTTTCTCCAAGCCTCCTGGTTTTGCGGGCCACCCTCCTAGTGCCGTCTTCACTTCTTCAATCAAGGAATCCTTTACTCCGCTGGCCTTTGCGATGTGAGGCTGCTGCCCTAGATATTGCGCTACCAAGGGACGTGCACTGTCAAGCGCTCTGTCAGCATCTTCGTCCAACGAACACACCACAAGCTGAGGTCTATCGATGTCCTCCCACTTCCTCTTTGCTTTCTTTGCGCCCTCCCTCAGATGTTCCAAGGCTTTGCGGTTGTACTCAGGAGATACGAGATAATTCAGAAGCAGGCCGTCTGCTATTTCCCCGGTCAACTCAATCATCTCCCAGCCGGTTGCCCCAATGTAGATGGGAATTTTGCGCGGAGTCGAAGGGTCGCCGTAGACGACATCTAACCGTATGTCCCGAACGTTCACGAATTCGCCTTCAAAGGTGACGTTCTCCATTTTGAATAGACGTTGGAGAACTGTGACGTACTCACGCATGGCTTTCAGCGGCTTCTTCCGCTCTATTCCAACCTTCCAAGCGAGCGGGTCCCACCAGGCACCGATCCCGAGTAAGAAGCGGCCGTTCGATAATTCATCGAGCGTTAGAAAAGAAGCGGCGGTCAGTGCAACGTTTCGAGTCCAGTTATTGATGACGCCTGTGCCTAGCTTGATTCTCTCCGTGACCGCTGCCATCGCGGCTAAGGGCGTGAAGGCGTCGCGGGCGAGGCGAGATTCAGCATGCCACACAGCCTCGAAGCGTTTCTGCTCAGCGTATTGCGCGAGCTTCATTTCCTCGCGAACCTGATGCTTGTCTTGAAGGTAGAGTGCCACCCGTTTCATGGTTCGAATAATACCCCCTCGTTGAAGAATAGCATTGCATATGTGAAACTTCTGATTTCACTCTCGAGGTACAATCGATACGGGATGAGTGGTCTCGTCTTGAACCTGACTTTCGAAGTACACTCTAGAGTACGGTGTTTCTACGTGAACATGTCTGTCCCGCACCATAACTCATGAACGGTTAAGAATGGGCTATCGGAACTCTTTCAGGGGTCGCGATTACTCGGACTTCATCCGGTGCAAGGGCAGAGGTGTCAGGTTGAATGCGTATTGAACGTGCTGTTAGTTTCAAGCTCAACGGGCAACAGGTAACGGTGAACACCCCCCCTGCCTACACCTTGCTTGAAGTCCTCCGCGAGCAGCTTCACGTAACGGGACCAAAGGAAGATTGCGCCAAGGGCGAATGCGGCGCCTGCACAGTATTGATGAACGGCCAACCCGTCTGTTCTTGCCTCGTGCTGGTTTCACAGGCGCAGGGCTCTGAGATCATTACGTCAGAAGGACTGTTGAAGGACGGGAGATTGAACCCCGTTCAGGAAGCTTTTCTCAAGGAAGGAGCCGTCCAGTGCGGCCATTGTATTCCGGGCATGATCGTCTCAGCCTCAGCACTCCTAATGCGTAACCAGAAGCCCTCTGTCGAAGAAATCCGCACCGCCCTCTCAGGTAACTTATGCAGATGCACTGGCTACACTAAGATAATCGCCGCCGTTCAGGAAGCCGCAAAGAATTGGAGCCATTGAGCTCATGATGCGATCTGAAATTGATGTACTGACTCCACAGACGTTAGATGAAGCACTCAGTATACTTCAGCAAAGGCAAGCAGGGCTCAGAATTGTTGCTGGCGGATCAGACGTAGTTGTGCAACTCCGAGACGGCGCCATGAAAGCCGAAAGACTTCTGAACATACTATGTCTGAAGGAACTGAGATACATCCGGGAAAAGGACGATCAGCTTCACATAGGTTCCCTAACAACGTACAGCGACATCACTAATTCCCAGCTGATGAGGGAACATGCTTGGGTTCTTGTTTCCGCGGCCAAGCAGATTGGTGCGGTTCAACTCCAGAACACAGCGACGTTAGGTGGAAACCTTGGGAATGCTTCACCGGCAGGAGACTCCCTCCCCCCATTATACGCTCTGGATGCTTATGTCGTTATCAGAAGCAAAGCCGGCCGACGCGAAACACCCATCGAACAATTCTTCGTCTCCTACAGAAAGACCGCATTGAGGCCTGACGAGCTGATTGAAGAAGTCCACTTCAAACCAATGAATTCGAATGACCGCGGAGCCTACCTAAAACTCGGCCTTAGGGAAGCAAATGCAATTTCGATCGTTGACGTGGCTGCCGTACTTCGAGACAGAAGCGCCAATGACTCATTTACTGAAGCTAGAGTCGCGTTAGGGGCCGTTACCCCAGTAATAACACGCGCTCGCAAAAGCGAGAAGGCATTGGAGCATAAGCCGTTGAATGAGAAGATCCTGCGGGAAGCCGCAACGTTCGCCGCTGAAGATGCGACGCCGATAGATGATATTCGTGGTTCGGCAGAGTATAGGAAGAATATGGTTGTTTCATTAGTTTACCAGGCGCTCTATGAAGCGTTGCACGGAAGGAGGAAAGCCGGTGGGTAATCCTGTCCGTGTTCGAGTCAAAATCTTCGGCGCGCCCATGCTCGCACTTGAGAGCAATGAACTGATGCTTGAGTTATGTGAGGAAGCGACGACCGAAGATTTGCTCAAATCCATACCAGTCAAGGACAGAGACTACCTATACATCGTACGAGAAGGCATTAGGCTCAAACCATCAACGAAACTCAAAGACGGCGATGAAATCCTAGTTGTTCCGCCAATAGCAGGAGGTTAACTGCAGTGACGGAAACCGCAGCAGTTGGCACGCAAAAGCTCGAGTGGGTTGGAAAATCAGTCGCTCGAAAAGATGGTGCACGCAAAGTCACCGGGGAAACAAAATTCTTTTCGGACATGTCATTCCCGAACATGCTCTTTGCTAAAGCCGCCCGAAGTAGGTATCCCCACGCACGGATCAAGGGAATCAACACAAAGAAGGCTGAGGCTATTCCAGGCGTTGTGACTGTTCTCACCCACAAGGATGTCCCCGGCGTCAACGGATTCGGCATCATCGTACCCGACCAACCCGTCCTTTGCCACGACAAGGTAAGGTACCTTGGAGACGCAATCGCCGTCATAGCTGCAGAAACCTTGGAAGCAGCAGAAAGGGCAGCACAACTGGTCGAGGTTGAGTATGAACCACTGCCCGTCGTTTCCGACCCGTTCGAAGCCATGAAGCCAGATGCGCCGAAAGTCCACGAGAAAGGCAACATACAAAGACACGCAACGGTGCGCGTCGGCGATGTTGAAAAAGCGTTCCGCGAAGCCGCCGTAGTTGTCGAGAACACTTACCAAACCGGCCGCCAGATGCACATGTTCCTCGAGATTGAAGCCGGCGTCGGCATACTCGATGAGAAAGGAAACATTGTCCTCTACGTAGGAGGGCAATCGCCCTACAGAGACCAAATGCAAGTGTCGAGGGCGCTCGGCATTAAGCCTGAACAAGTCAGAGTCATTTCGACACCAGTCGGCGGCGCTTTCGGCGGAAAAGAGGAGAACACGGTCCAAATTCACCTCGCGATGCTTGCGTTGAAAACAAAACGCCCCGTGAAGATGGTCTGGACTAGGGAAGAGTCGGGAGTTACCGGCATCAAACGACACCCAATGACCGTCACTATGAAAACTGCAGCCGACAGAGGCGGCCGAATCGTCGCCAACCAAGTGCGAGTAATTGCAGATACCGGCGCCTACGCGTCACTGGGCCCAACCGTGTTAGACGTTGCGATCGAAAACTCTTGCGGCCCATACCGGATACCGAACATCGACATAGACGCTTACCTGGTTTACACGAACAACGGCGTCGCCGGAGCGTTTCGCGGTTTCGGCGCGCCACAAGTCAACTTTGCGGTAGAATCGAACTTGGACGTCATTGCAGAAAAACTTGGAATGGACCGACTCGAAATTCGTAAGAAGAACGTTCTCCGCGAGGGCGACATCGGGCCATTCGGTTACAAGCTACTCGGAAGCATTGGAATTTACGAAACACTCCAGAAAGCTGAGCGTTCCGATGTATGGAGAAACAGGGAACGGCACAAATCAACCCCGTCCGCTCCCTGGTGCAAAAGAGGCATCGCAGTCACCACTGCCGTCAAGGGTTTTGGTTTCGGTGCGTTGCCGGATTTTGGCGCTGCGTCGATCCAGATCACGCCGACAGGTAAGTTCGTTGTTGGAATTAGCTGCCCGGAGATTGGGCAAGGAGCGGTTACCGCATACTCTCAGATTGCAGCTGAAACGCTACACTGTGACATTAGCGACGTCTACATTGCTTCAGCAGATACGCTGTTGGCCCCGGACACTGGCTCATCATCAGCTTCCATGGCCTTGGTTCGGGGAAGCAACGCCATCCTTGCAGCAGCACCGAAAATGAATGACTTGCTACTGGAGACCGCAGCCAAAATATTCGGCGAACGCAAAGAAGAGCTAAGGTTCAAAGGATCGCATGTCGTTTCGATAAAGAACCCGAAGAAGTCCGCCACGTACGCAGAAATCGCTCAATACATGCATCGAACAGGCTTTGAGACGAAGGTCGTAGCCGGATTCAATGTCCCACGGGTCGACAAACCAGTCAAAGGCAGCTTAGAGATCCCACACTGGTCATACATGTACGCCAGCGCAGTAGCGTTAGTAGAAGTAAACACCTTGACCGGTGCGACGAAGGTACTCAAATTCTTCCTTTCAACCGATTCGGGAAAGATCATCAACCCACAATCCTACACAGGACAATGTGAAGGTGCAATAGTCCAAGGGCTGGGCTTCGCGCTGACTGAGGATACGCAAATCGAAAACGGCATGGTAAGGACGAACAACTTCACCACATACATCATCCCGACCATCTGCGACATACCAGAAATTGAAGTGGACCCAGTAGAAACCTACGAGAAGATCGGACCGTTTGGGGCAAAGGGCCTTGGGGAAATCGGCATAATTCCCGTGGGTTCAGTTGTGGCCAACGCCTTGTACGACGCAACCGGCGCACGTGTTTTCACACTACCTGCAACGCCCGAACGAGTCTACAAGGCCATTAGAGAGAAAAAGGGACTCGGAGATTTTGCGAGCGAGAGTCAGAGTTAGACTATTCCATGAACTCCGTTCGAGCGTTGGGGAGAGTGAACTCGAGCTCGAAGCTAACACCCTAAACGAGGTGCTTCAGACGCTCATCCACAGGAGCGAGGCCGTGAAGGACCTAATCTTCGACTCTCAAGGGCAAGTTCGAGGGTACTTGCTGTTCTATGTTAACAACATGGTTCAAAATCCGCCTAACCTTTCCCAGAAGCTAAATGACGGCGACCTAGTGTTATTGGTTCCAGCAGCAGCAGGTGGGTGAAGGAGTAGGTGCGCAGGTTTGACATGTACGTCCCAGAGGACCTACCCGACCTACTCCACTACTTAGACACCCACCAGTCCGGAGTCCACTTGATAGCGAACGGAAGCGACCTTATCAGCCGAATTCAACGCCGACAGATCAACCCCAAAACGCTGGTCGACCTTTCCGGCTTAAAGGAATTCAATTACGTGAAAAAAGAGGGAAACGCAATCAGGATTGGAGCACTCACAACAATCTCTGACCTTAGCGATTCCCCCGTCATAGACTTACGACATGAGGTTTTCCGTGAAGTTGCCGCGAAGTTCGGTGGACCGGCGATAATTAACGTGGCAACCGTAGGCGGCAACATCTGCGCTGCCTCATCCTCTGAAGACCTCTTACCCGTACTCCTCGTTCTTGACGCCCAAGTTCGCGTGCGCAGCACAAATGGAGAACGCGTGATGCGGCTTGAGGATTTTCTGAAGGGCAAACGGGCAAGCGACCTAAGACCAAACGAAATTCTCGTTGAGACCATGTTCAAGGCACTCGATGAACACTCTGCATGCGCATTCGAAAAGATCGGGATGAGGAATTCACTAATCATAGCGTTTGTCAACTGCGCTGTATACCTCAAGGCGAAGAGTGAGACTAGACTCGTCGAGGAGATTCGAATCGCTTTCAATCGGGTGGGCGGAAAGATACCTGAACGGGCAAGAAGAACCGAAGAAAAGCTACGCGGACGAGTGTTGAGTGCTGAAGCGGTCGAGGGCGCGGTCTCTGCGTTGAGGAGTGAGTTGAAGCTCAGTTCGGACTTTAGAGTTTCAGGGGACTACCGCACGGATGTCGCATGTGTGCTGTTCAGACGAGCCCTGGGCAGAAGCACGAACACATTGCTAGGAGAGAACAACTCTGGCTAAGCATCTGTTGAAATTCACAGTCAACGGCAAAGACTATGCTCTGGTCGTGGAATCACACGAACGATTATTGGATGTCCTTCGGAACAGGTTGGGGTTGAAGGGAACCAAGGAAGGTTGCAGCACTGGTGACTGTGGCATTTGTGGCGTGCTGATGGATGGGAAGCTTGTTAACTCGTGTTTGATTTTTGCCATACAGGCCAGGAACAAGAGCATCGAGACCATTGAAGGAATTGGAACTGCCGAGAAACTACATCCGGTACAACGAGCATTCATGGAATGGAACGCCTCTCAGTGTGGATATTGCATCCCGGCCATGATTTTGGCCGCAAAGAACCTTCTCGACAAGAACCCGAACCCTACCCAGGATCAGATCAGGAGAGCGACGAGTGGAATTCTATGCCGCTGCACAGGCTACTTGAAAATCTTTGAGGCGGTGCAAGCGGCGGCCGAGGAAATGAAGGGGTAAGAGCTAATGGTCGATGACCACGCGGCAGTAGAGAAACTTACCAGGAGCAGGCAACTACTAGTTGTGGGCAAAAGCATCCAACGACTCGACTCCGTTGATAAAGTGCTTGGGAAACCAATCTACACAATGGACATCGTCCCAGAAAACGCCCTCTACTTGAAAGTCGTCAGGTCAAGCGTCCCGCATGCACTCCTGAAAATGGTGGACGTTACGGAGGCCCGGAAGTATCCGGGCGTTGCCGGAGTTGTCACAGCACATGATATACCAGGCATTAACGAATCGACCGCCCTGCTCCCCGACAAGCCACTGTTCGCAACAGACAGGGTGCGCTTTGCCGGGGAACCAATCGCAGCCATCGCCTCCTACGATCCGTCCGTTGCTGAAGAAGCAGTTGACCTGGTGAAGGTGGAATACGAACCCCTTCCAGCAGTCTTCTCTCCCGTAGATGCCATTAAACCAGACGCGCCGAAAATTCACAAGAACGGAAACATTGCCAAGCACATGAAATTGCGAAAGGGCAATGCGGAGGAAGGCTTCAAACGGGCGAACCTGATCGTTGAACGCACTTACAAGAGCCAATTCCAAGAACCCGTCCCGCTAGAACCCGAAGCTGGCTTCGTCGTTCCAGAACCCGATGGGTCAGTAACCTGCGTCGGCTCGATCCAGAGCCCCTTCCACGTCCAAACAGGCATAGCCAAGATACTCTCGCTGCGGCCCGAACAAGTTCGCGTCATCCAAGCCGTTACGGGCGGCGCCTTCGGACCAAAATCCGATGAGATACCAGTCGACGTCTTAGGCATGGCCGCCTTAGTAGCCATAAAAACCCGAAAACCCGCGGCGCTAGCTTACACGCGAGAAGAATCCATGATTGGGCACACAAAACGCCACCCCTTCGTCACGACATTGAAGGCGGGCGTGGATAAGAATGGGAAGTTCACGGCTTGGGAAACTACCATGCTCGCGGACACAGGAGCATACGCCTCCCTAGGCCCACTCGTAGTCATCCGTGCATGCTTCCATGCGACAGGCCCGTACGTTATCCCGAATGTGAAAACCGACGCCTACTGCGTCTACACGAACAACACCATGGCCGGCTCCTTCAGAGGCTTCGGAGGACCGCAAGCGCACTTCGCGGCTGAGTCACTCGTAGACGAGATTGCAAAGAAACTCGCCATGGACCCAGTAGACTTCCGCCTCCTGAACATCTTGAGACCTGGAAGCTTGACGGCTACGAGCCAAGTCGTCGACGAAGCATGCGGGCTTGAAGAATGCATTAGCAAGTCGGTAAAGGAATCGGACTGGTACCGCAAGCGCAAAGAGTTCGCTAACATAACTGGAACCAAACGGCGAGGCCTAGGCATCGCCATCATCTACCACGGAAACAGTCTAGGACCAGAAGGAAACGACTACGCAGCAGTTCACATGCAAATCGACCGAGACGGACTGGTTAGGTTTAGGACGGGACTCACGGAATACGGAACTGGAGCACTATCCGGCCTCATGCAGATCGCAGCGGAAACCATGCACCTCCCCGTAGACTACTTCAGGCTCGAAGCACCCGACACAGATTTCTGCAAGGACACTGGCCCGACAGTTGCTTCGCGAACGATTACCATCGGTGGCCGCGCCACCCAGATGGTAGCCGGCACGCTAAACCAGAAGCTAATCGAGGTCGCGGCGGAAATGTTAGATTGCGCCGCCAAGGAAGTTGAATCAGCCGACGCAAAATATTACCAGAAATCGAAAACCCAACGCTCCGTCACTTACCACGAATTGATTGAATACGCCTACAAGCACAGCGTCCAGCTGAAGGAGGCTGGAACATTCACCGCACCCAAATGCGAATACGACCCTGAAACAAGCCAAGGCACGACATACTTGCAATACACGTACGGGGCGGTCACGGCTGAAGTGGAGGTTGACACTGAGACTGGCAAGGTGCAGGTTGAGAGAATGGTCGCGGCGTATGATATTGGCAAAGCCATCAACCCGCTGTCCCTCATAGGCCAAATCGAAGGGGGCACCGTGCAAGGACTGGGTTACGCGATAATGGAAGACCTAGTCCACAAAGACGGTATCGTCGTCAACCCCAACCTTGCAGATTACTACATACCCACATCACTCGATATCCCTGAAATCAAAACGATGATTATAGAATACCCGGGACCGTTAGGCCCGTACGGCGCGAAAGCGATAGGGGAACCACCGATAGTTCTACCGGCCCCAGCTATTGTGAACGCGATTGATAATGCGCTAGGCGTTAGGCTTTACGAAATACCAACTTTACCGGACAGGGTATTGGCAGCTTACAAGATGGCGCGAGAAGCCAAGAAGTAGGCGTGGGAGAAGAAAAAGAGTTGAAACATCAACCCATAGCGTCGGACGCGGAGATTGTTCAAGAAGCCAACAAGCTGATCGAAGCGTCGAAGGCGTTCGCATGGGTAACCATTATCGGCCAAGAAGGGTCGAGCGCACGCCACCTCGGTTCCTCAATGCTTGTAACTAGCGAGGGCAGGGTGATTGGAACTGTCGGCGGAGCCATCGCTGAACTGCAACTAATCGACCAAGCCATCCAAGCGATAAAAGATGGAAAACCACGAACCGTCAAGATGCCCCTGCCCGTCTGCGCAGGCGTCATAACCTGCTTCATCAATGTCTTCCCGGCCCGCGAAACACTGATCCTAGCCGGGGCAGGCCACGTCGCCCAGCCCATGGCTACGCTGGGGAAAATGCTTGGGTTCAGGGTAATCGTCGTCGATGACCGAGTCGAATACGCGACCAAGGAAAGATTTCCGGAGGCGGACAAGCTCATCGTTGATGACTGGGGGAAAGCGTTGAGGGAAGTTCCAATTGATGAGCATACGTATGTGGTAATTTTGACGTATGCTGGCGAATTCGATGAGCTGGCCCTAAGGACGGTTATCGGGTCAAAGGCGGCGTACATTGGAATGATTTCAAGCGAATCCAAGGCGAAAGCGATTCTGGGCAAGTTGAGGAGAGAGAAGATCTCCGAGGACTTGCTTCGACGGGTAGTGACACCCATTGGTTTGGATATTGGTGCCGAAACTCCCGGTGAAATTGCTGTTAGCACGATGGCTGAAATAATAATGCGGAGAAAGGGGGCGACTGGGAAGCCACTCTCAATCGCCGAACGAGAGATAACAAAGTCAAGCTAAACCTAGGCTGCGCAGAATTATCGCGCGCACGCTTGCGGAAGTGGGTAGGGGGGCGGTGCAGTTTTCTGAGTCAAGCGGGGTTGATTTTGCGGCGTTATTCTGCCTGAAGTGGGGGTGCCAAATGGTGCCACCCCTCATCGGGTGGCTCCACCCCTGAGGGGGGTGGGGTGGTGTAGTTTTGTGTGGAAAACATGTTACTCCGAGGAGAATTAATGTCATTAGCTATGGACCAGTTTGACTGGGCTCAAGTCGAAGGTAGGGCCTTCACTTCGCGGATGACCGTCTTGTTCTGTAGAGGATTGCGCAGAGCACGATCAGGATAACCTGCCCAACCAGAACTTGAACTGTGCCGAGTGGGACCCAATCCCACGACCACGGTATCATTCTATGGAAGAAGATGTTGGGCATAGTTCTCGTGTAGATGAGAAGCAGGTTGTCCACTACCGCCAAAACCACGAGCCCCACAATTGATAATTTGAATAGCCTATTCGCCACTACGAAGATACCGCCGAGGATATACGCGACGGTGGCGAAGAGAAAGTATCCCCCTACCGGGAGAGAGAAGAAGATCGCGCGGATTATAGGGACATGACCGTAAGCCATCAGTAACGCATCCACCAAGACTAGCACGGCGAGTATACTAGGAGCCTTCAAGAAAACCAACTACGATGCGTAGTCGGATATGCCGCATTTAAGCATTAACTAGAACACTTGTACAGCTAAACCGCATTTATCCGATGTAACTTGATTTTCTGATGAAGACTTCTGACAGGGCCCTTAAGTTCAGCACTTGATCTGGAATTGGCACCTTTCCGTCTGGGCTTGGGGTGACGAGCATATGTGTGACTCCGAGCTTTTCAAGTTCGGTTACCGTGTTCTTGTTTTCAGCCATGTTGCCTGAAAGTAGTAGCCTGCGTTCCCCTTGGGGGCTTACGTATTCTGATTCTGTTGCCTTCGGGTTTAGGCCGATACGGACGCATATGTCCTTGCCCTTCGCTTCAGGGATATTCCGAAATTCTGAGACAAGGCTCCTGAATGTATCGAGCGGCGTGACGTTCGGGTGCCAAGCATCTCCGAGTGTTGCTGCCCGTTTCATTGCTGCTTTGCCGTTTCCGGCGATCCAAATTGTGAGTCTCTTTTGAATTGGCCGAGGCTCGAACTTTGGATTGGTGAACTTGTGTGGAATCTTCTTGCTTTCAAACTTGGCACCGGAGGCGTTGTTCCATAACGCCCTGATGAGCTTGATTGATTCGTCGAGCCGTCTGCCCCTGTCGTGGAAGTTTGAGCCTAAATGCTGAAACTCGCTTTCGTTCCAGCCCGCGCTTGTGGCCAGCATGACTCTGCCGCCGCTGAAAAGGTCGATTGTGGCAAGTTGCTTGACTACAACGGCGGGGTTGCGCATCGCCATAATCAACGAGGAGATACCGAGCTTCACGGTGCTTGTGACTGAGGCAAGGTACGCTAGGCCGGTGACGCTTTCAAAAATTCTCTCGTAAGGCGTCCCGCTCTGGGTGGGCATGAGTAGATGATCCGTGGTCCAGACAGAATCGTAGCCCATCCTTTCAGCTTCAACAGCTACCGTTCGCAAACCATCTACGGAAGTGGTCTCCCCATAATTGGGTATACAGACGCCGAACCTCATGTTCAAACCTCCGCTCTTAGCAAACCAATTGCGGCTACTATGGTTTTCTTCTAACAGCCGCGCCTAGAGCAGGGCCGATAGGAAGGAAGAAACCTCTTTAACAGGGGTTGCGCTTGTTTTTAGTTACTACGAGCATAGTAGCTTGCTGATGAACAATGTCACTGGGCGACCTACAGGCAGAAATCTTGGGTGCGATTCAGAAGCTTGGAAAGGCTTCTGCAAGGGAGATTATGTCGGAGATTGGCGCACAGAGGCCGGTCGCTTACACAACTGTGAGCACAGTCCTGGGCCGCCTATACAAGAAGGGGTTAGTGAAACGTTCCAAAATGGTTGCGAGGGGCGGGGCCAAGTATGTTTACTCTTACGCAGCACCTGCAGAGGTGCGAGCTAGCCTAGTTCAGAGAGCACTGAATCAACTCGTCAGCGCCTTTGGGCCATCCGTCGTTCCCACAATTTATGATAGCCTCGACCAAATTTCGAAGGACGACACGGCTGAACTCAAGAAGAAAGTTAGCAAGGCCCGAAGGTAAACCTGAATGGAATTAGGAATCTACGGCGCATACTTTTCGGACTGGAGAACATTTGCGTCGATAGTAATCCCCCTCGCCATTATTCTGTTACTCTACTCGTTCTTCAGAAGGACGAGCAGCTCGCGGGCACGTTCCTGGAGCCTCGGCCTCATGTTGGCTTCTTCGATTGTTCTTTGGCTTTTCGTAGGAATCAGCCTCGTCTTGTGTTACGCCACAGGGGAAACCTATGAATTGCAACCCCAGGCAGCTGTAAGGGCTGTCTTCGGGAACGCCGTATTGATTGCAGTTGTCGCCGGACTCCCGCTCGCAATCTCCCTGCGGTACATTTCACCCAAAATTGTCCTCGCGAAAGCAACGAACCTCACGGTAGCTCGCGGTGACATCGCAGAATCCTTCGAAGCAATACGAAAAGCAATGGGAGTACCAGCCGCTGAACTTCGACTTTCAGAGATGAGCACCCCAATCTCCTTCGCCGTCGATGCGGATAGACCACTGGTCGTAATATCTGAAAGACTCCTCTCGCTCTTGAAGAAAGATGAACTCGAAGCTGTTTTGGCGCACGAGCTAGCGCATGTAAAGAATTCAGATACTATGTTGAAGGCACTGGTTACAGCTTACAAGACAGCGCTACCCATGGACCCACTCATACGGATGGTGGAAGCGGCCTTCCACAGGGAGAGGGAGATGGTTGCTGATGAAACTGCCGCCCTCACCACAAACAAGCCACTGTCTCTTGCCTCTGCGCTATTGAAAATCTACGAAGCATTTCCGAAAAGCAGCCTGCGCTCTTATGGGACGCTCTCCATCCTTGGTGCGGGTTCAACTCTTACGAGCCGCCACCCACCAATTCGCTACCGGATCAACCAACTAATTCGCCTGGCCGAGATACACCGCTAGACAGTGAAGCGATTCGGAGTATCAACCCGCAAGTACTACTCTCCAGTGGTCGAACGCAATTCTCTGCAAGACAGAGTTGTTGCGGTTAGTTCTAATTCGCTTCCTCGACTCTTTTTAGAACGCGCAATGCAGTTAATGTAATCCACTTGCTTGGTTTTCCTTGCTTCTCTAGCGCAAAATGTTTCGGTCGCTTCTTGAACCTATAACCGGCACCAACCCCTAAGTCCGGATGGACAGCGTCGAGAGCCCAAGTGCCATCTGGACGGCGTTTGTCCTTCAATATTCGAAGGGCCGCCCTTAGCCGCTTGTCACCCGCATAGCCGAGGCAGGTGATGACATCTAGTCCTACGAGTAGATCATAGTAGTAGTGGACTGGGTAATGGAACCGGAACCATGGCAAATATCGCCGGCGGCCTTCCCTGAAAAGTCCCCGTTCGAGATAGAACTCGGCTCCTCTCTCAACGGAACGGTTGATTCGCCGCGTCCACTTTCTCCTTGGGAGGGCAGCGAACGCACTCAGGCCTTCCCAGCAATCAAGGGTGCCCCTCCCATGGGCCCTGTCGGGGAAGCAATGCCAGCCGCCGTCATCCATCTGGTTTTCTACTATCCAATCGAACGCGGCGAGCACACGTTTGTCTTCGCCGTGCCCACAGAGGAGAAGTGTCCTCGCCAGGTTCCCCACGATGCACAGTTCACTTCTAGGCGACTCGCTTGGCGTGTCGAAGCCGCCGTCTGGTTGAGCGTATTCGTTCAGGAAAAATTCGCATGGTTTTCGGATTCGAGCGTCCTTAGCAGTCAACCCCAAGTCGGCGAGAACTATGAGTTTCCAAATTGTCGCAGTATACTTGGGGCGATAAAGATCCTCTCGTGACTCCCAATAACCTCCGGGTCTTTGCCCGGCTAGAATTTCATGCGCCCATCCAACGTTCGGAATCTTGGAATAGGCTTCTCGTACGTCTTCGCTATTTCTCGAATAACCAAGTAAATGCATTAATGTGCTGCAGCGTATGGCTGGTTGATTTGGTTCCAGTAGCCAATCCAGCAGTCTTTGTGGTATTTTCATCGGCCAACCAACCAATTAGGAGGACGACTAACCGACAGGCTTGTCAGACATCGAGAACTAACCAAGAGGGAACGTTCCCCTGCAACCTACAGCGGAACCTAATCGGTCTTTTGATCTTTCTTATCTCTTGTAATGTCCCGGATGCTGGCTATGCCTAACGGTGGGAACCCCATTGAAACTCCGGCTGTGGGGGTGTTTGTCGGGACGAGCATGAGGGTCCCTTTGCTTTGCAGCCCGAGCTCGTAGAGAATGTTCATCCAACGCAGTTCTAGAGCACGGATGTTCTTCTCGTATAGGTTCGCCGCGTCGACCATTTTCTGTGCCGCCTCGTATTCGGCCATGGCCAGTGTGACTCTTGCCCTGCGCTCGCGCTCGGCGGAGGCTTGCCGCGACATCGCTTCCTGCAACGCTTGGGGTATCGCTATGTCCTTAACCTCTACGGAGCTTACCTTGATTCCCCAGTGTTCCGTCTTCTCGTCGATAATATTTCGAGCCTCAACTCCTACCTTCTCACGTTCGGCGAGCAACTCGTCGAGGCTCACCTTGCCCATGACTTCTCTGAGCGTCGTCTGTGCAGCCCAGGTTGTTGCATCTAGGTACCTTTCGACGTTCAAGATCACCCTTTCCACATCAACGGCTTGGAAGAACATTATGGCATCGACATTTACGGGAACATTGTCCTTCGTCAGGGTCTGCTCGGTGCGAAATGGAATTGTTTGGATGCGCATAGAGACAATGTTCGGAATCTTATCTACGAATGGAATGATGTAGAAAATACCCGGCCCTTTGAGACCTGTGAAACGTCCGAGGCGCAGAACGGGTGCGCGTTCCCATTCCTTGATGACTCTGATGCCCGAGGCCACAAGGATTACAACAAATAGTACGAGGATTATTCCAGCGATAAATTCAGGAGTTAGCAGGTCTTCTAACGCCATTAACCCGGCCTTCACTTCTGGGCTTGCTTCGGCTTGACTCTTAAGATTAGTCCCTCTCTGCTGACGATTTCCACTTCTTCTCCTTCCTTTACATTTTCGCCGAGAGTTTCCGCCCTCCAGGTCTGCCCTTCCACCCTAACCTCACCCCTTGGTGCGAGAGCTGAAACAGCGGTGCCAGTTTTCCCCATGAGTCGCTCAGGGCCCATTTTCACCCTCATCCGCCTTGCCTGCGCGACCTTGTAAACGACAAAGCCGAAGATGCCGGACATTACGAGTGCGACAGCGATCAACGTCTGCCTAGCGGACTCTACGGATTTCGCGGCGAGTAATTCCCAGCCTGGAAGCGGGAACATCAAGAAACTGCCTAGAATGATTATTCCGATGCCGGCCAGAGCGAATATCCCGATATGCGTCTTAATCTCAATCAGCGTTAGGATGATGCCCAGGATGAATAGGAGAACCGCAGCAATGTTGATGCCGATAATTCCATACCCAACTAGAGCGAGGAACACCATCAGTGCGCCAGCTATCTCAACTCCATAACCGGGCGTTTTGAAACCAATAATCACCGCATACATACCTACCAAGAAGAGAACGGTTGCGATCAGAGGATTAGAAAGAAACTGCAGCACCCCGATGCTGATG
This sequence comes from Candidatus Bathyarchaeota archaeon, assembly GCA_963726255.1. GTDB lineage: Archaea > Thermoproteota > Bathyarchaeia > 40CM-2-53-6 > 40CM-2-53-6 > FEN-987. The sequence goes on along the minus strand of CAVSBL010000002.1, from coordinate 2,110,687 downwards.
CCGGGCTGATAGTTATACGCCGCAGCCTGAGAGAGCCCCGAAAAATCGTAACTTCTCGTATAGGTAACAGTCCCGAGTGAAGAGGTCAAAACGAGTTTCCAAACTGATGTTCCCATCTCCCCGGTTGAAAGAACTAGAGTATACGGCTGAAGTTGTGAGAGCAAGCTGTCCAAGCTGTCAGCTGCAAACTCTATCACATGATCCCTTAAGGCCTCTTCAGGCCCAAGGTTGATGTTCTGGGTTATGAATTCTTGAGCAACTGTTTCGTTCCGGTCATGCAGCCGAGCATTGTCCCGCATTAGGCCGGTGAGGGCGTTGATGATTTTGGTTTCGTTCACGGTCTCCCCCGTAGAGGTCACGGGTTGCGCCGAACCGATAGTGGTCCCAGACGCCATCACTGCGATATGGGATGCCATGAGGATGTAAGTTCCGCCACTCCAAGCGGCTGCCCCTGAGGGCGTAACCCAAACTACGACCGGAATGGGGGAGGAGTTGAAGCTGTTCATAATCTCCGTTACGGAAGCCAGATCGCCGCCGGGCGTGTTCAGCTCGTAGACTATCAGCCGAGCACCACCCGCCTGCGCTTCCGAGATGGAGCGCGAAACAAGTTCCGCTGTTGGGCTCGATATGTCTGAGCTTATTCTTACAACGAGAACGCTACCCTGAGCCGAAGCACTTGGCTGCAGACTTGCCACCAGGACAAATGCCAGCACGACTACCAGGAGGAAAGGGCGCATATCTCTGGAGCTTCTCCAAGAGGGTACGAAGATAGCTTGCTTTAAAGTGTGCTTCAAACTTAGCGAAATAGCGCGTCCCAGAATTAGGAATTATTCCGATGAAACACTCGAACCCACGGACACAAATCATGATGCTTAGGCTAATCGGACGCCGGTTTCCAGTCAAGGTCTGGAAGGCTGGGTCTCCCTTTGAGACCCTGGTTGGCACGATACTCTCGCAGAACACGAATGACCGAAACAGCGGCGCAGCCATGAGGAAACTTCGGAAACGCTACAGGATCACACCCAAGGTCCTCTCGAGAGTCAAGGTCAGCGAGCTCATTCCTCTCATTCGCTCAGCAGGCTTGTATACGTCGAAGGCCCCAAGGATTAAGGAGGTTTCAAGAATCGTCGAGGAGGAGTATGGCGGGAGGCTCGCACCCATTCTCAACCTCCCATATGCGGAAGCAAAAGAGAAGTTGATGGAGATGCCGGGGGTGGGGCCGAAGACGGCGGACATACTTCTGGCATTCGTTGCGAAGAACCCGGTGATTCCCGTTGACACACATATTGCTCGCGTCACCAAACGGCTTGGGATCGCCCCGGCCAACGCCGATTATGAGAAGACCCGAACTTCGTTGGAGGCGTTGATTCCTCCGAAGAACAGGGTGAGCCTGCATTTGTCCATTATCGAATTCGGCCGCGCGATTTGCAAGGCACCGAGGCCACGATGCAGCATATGCCCAGTCAACAAGTGGTGCCCGAGCAGCATTGTTTAGCGTGAACCTCTTGATTTTTCGCGTCAAAAACACTTTTTAGCAAAGAGCGTTCTCTGCATTAGCCGGTGGCTTCTTAGTGCCAGTAGAATTAGCAGAAGAGGATATTCCATTCTACGCTGAAGTGACCGCAGGCGGGAGAATAACCATACCCGAAGAAATCCGCAAGATATTCGAGATTAAAGATGGCGACCCGGTATTCTGCAGGCTGAAGATTATGCAGAAGAAGAAGAACAACACTCCCGCAAAAGAGGCCAAACCAGCTACTTGACTGGCCCAGCCGACAGCAGTATCCGCCCCAGCGCCGTAAGCCTCACCCTGAGCCTCCCGCGTTTTCCGCGTTCAACCTCAACAAGGCCTAGTTCCTCCAAGCCCTGCCCGTCTTCTGAACCCCTAATATGATAGCTCAGCAGCGGTTTTCCATAGTTCGACGTTTCACTGAGCCTCTCCAGGCTCTCGACCTCCCCTCCTGAACGCTCGATGGCTCGCAGTATTTCCAATTTGGATTCAGTGACTGCTTGCATGTAACTGAATTTCATTACCGGCAGGACTTCCGGCTGTTCGCCCATCACGTCGAATGCTTTGATTCCATAAACGAATGCGGCGGTGACACCAGCGCAAGTTAAGTGTTTGCCCGCGGAGCCGACGTTTATGAGGAAATCCTCGTAGTTCTCGGATTCCTTGCGGACGATCTGACCCACAGCCTCAAGCATAGTAGAGACTCTGTCGTCTTTCAGTTGCACAATATCGATAGCCAGTTTCAAGGTGTCTGTAAGTTTTCCTGAAAGAGCATTTGCTTGCGTTGCGTGATCGGGGGATGCGAGGAGGATGAGTTTGTGAGCGGGAAAGCTTCTGAGCCCAACAAGAACTGCGTCATCGCTGCCGCCGAGAATTACAATCTGAAGAGTCTTCAACGGCATGGTTCGTGGCTTCTATTCACATATAATTAAACGCTTACAAGTTTACTTATACGGACGGCCGCTTCACAGAACGAAAATGCTTCTGTCGGGTTGAAGGCGGGGAAAGTTGGCTAGGGCTTATTCGGGGCGAATCTCGACTGTTGGCTCATTGATTCTTTCCTCACCACTCTACATTTCAGTCTTCTTGATGCGGTTCAGCTTTGGCCTGGTCCTGTTCACACTCCCACTCTACCTTCCCAAGCAGGAGTTCTCGAACTTCGTGGTGGGAATCATTGCGGCTGCTTATCCAGTTACGGAGATCATCGCTGCCCCCGCAATTGGTGTGTTAGTGGATAGGTATGGGAGAAGGAGGTGGATTTACTTTGGGTTGACGTTGTCGACTTTGGCTTTGTTTGCTTTCACGCTGAATACCGCGGTAGGCTATCTCGTCATCGTACACGCGATTCAAGGCCTGGCTGCGGCGATGATCGTTGTCAGCACCTTGACCATGGTGACTGACATGAGCACAGCGGCGAACCGTGGCCGCGAGATGGGAATCTACGATTTTGCCAACCTCGGCGGATATGTGGTCGGCATCTCTGCAGCCGGGCTTTTGGTACGAACAAACCTTATTGTCGCTCCATTCTATTTCGGCTCGGCGTTGGCAGCGGTTGGGGCCATCTTCGCCTACTTGAGAGTTAGAGAAAAGAAGACACATGCGCTGCGCTCCGCGCTCTCTCCGGTTAAGACATTGCGCCTGCTTCTGACTGATAAGCGCGCTGCAGCGATGTTTCCGATATGGTTGTCAGTGACGATATTCATCGGAATGGCGCTGACATTCGGCCCACGCCTCGGACCCTCGCCACTATTCACTAGTTTCTTCATCGCGGGTGTTGTTCTGATTCTGGCATTTTCGCAACCATTCTTCGGCCACCTTTCAGATCGTTATGGCCGGGATAGACTAATGATGCTGGGAATGGTCTCACTCATCGGACTTTTCGCAACGGTCATCACGCTGCTCAGGCACCGCTTAGACTTGATGTACGCGGCTCCGTTCCTCGTTGTATTCGGAGTTGGAAGCTTCGCCTTCGCCCCTGCAGCCCTCGCCTCACTTGGGGACCTGGCGCCGGAGCGAGGCCGTGGAACAACAATGGGCATTTACACCGTTGTGATAAGCTTGGGAACGATCATAGGACCATTGCTGGGCGGATACCTGCTTGACCGGTATGGCTTCTCAAGCCTCTTCTACGCCGGCATCGTAATCCTAGTTGCAGCAATGACATTTGCCATTCTCATAGTAGGGCCAGACTTCAGAAACCTCAGGCCTCTCTCTTGGAAAGGTGGGAGATCACGCCCATCTTCGTAAGGACACCTATCGCTTTCCCATCTCGGACAACAACTACTGCGTTGTGTTCGCCAGTAAGTTGTTTGTAGAGTTCGGATACCTCCGCTTTTGCATCGATTGTGGGAAGCGCCGCGTCCATGATTTCCTGAACTGACTGCGTTAGTGACGCCTCCTTCGTTAGCAGTCTCTTCATTATTGTATCGTCGTGGACCGTGCCCAGAACATGGCCCTCTTCGACTAGGGGTAGCTGGGATACGTCGAACTTCCGCATCAATTCAACCGCTTTCGTCAACGCATCATTCAGGGTTACGGCAATCATCGCTGGAACATCACGAGGTTTCGCTTCCAGTATCAATTCCACGGTGAGCTTCTCCGCCTTTTCTGCTTCTATGTAATCTAGTTCGAGCATCCATTCGCCTGAGTACATCTTGCTTAGATAGTTGCGGCCAGTGTCTGGGAAGACCACTACAACCACCTTATCCTGCGGGAGTTTTGCAGCGACCTGAAGCGTTGCGTACATAGCTGCGCCGGCTGAACCGCCGACGAAGAGCCCCTCCTCCCTTGCCAACCGGCGTTTCTCGTGCGATTCGCTTTACAACATTGTAGTAGTTCTCAGGCGAATCGGGAGGCACATTCGTGGGTGCTATTACAACCCGTGCGCCTAGAGCTCGGAGGAGACGCCTCTTTTCCTCACTCATCTTGTCAGCCATTGTGAAGAGAGCTTTGTACACTCGAATCGCCGCGGTGAGAGCTAGACCCATACCCGTGTTGCCGGATGTTGGCTCAACGATTGTGCCGCCAGGCTTCAACAATCCCTTTCGCTCAGCATCATCAATCATGGCAACCCCTATGCGGTCCTTCACGCTGCCCCGGGATTCAGGTACTCAAGCTTCGCGAGGATAAGGCACCGGGCGCCGTTAGTGACTTTGTTTATCCTCACCAGCGGGGTATTGCCGATCAGACTGAGAACGTTCTCATAATACTCCAAGGCCGATCAATCTACTGAATCAGACCTAGAATGCTATAGCTTATGCCTCGCTTAAGTTGCATAATCAATAAATCAGACCGAGCTTCCCTGCGCCCCCATGGAAGCCGTATTCCTCATCCAACCGTGGGTCCAAGCCAGCACGGCAATGGATTGTTGCAAACTTTGCTACCAGGAGAGAGAGGGCAAGAGCCATTTAGAATGCAAGCGGGCTCACCTGGCCGCCTACAATTCACTCCTCGCGGTTCTCAAGCTTGAGAGAGGCGAAGAATTCGAAACAGCTTTGAAGCGAATAGAGGAAGCGAAGGAAAAGTGCATCTCGACCAAGAAACCGGACGAGCATTGCCATGGAAAATCCCAGGAAGCGTTGAAGTACACTAAGGGACTTTACGACAAGATTCTAGAAGAGTACAAGAAAAAACTGCCCAACAGGCCCCCACCACCTCGCACGTAACTGCGCGCCCGCTTTCTTGGTTGCTGGTAAACAGAATCTCCTCGCGTCCTTGCGTGAACATGCTTATGGCGAATGCGAGCAGAACCAGTAGGTTAGGGTTGAATATGGGAGCAAAAAAATCGCCCAAAATAAGTTGGCTAAATTGGACGGTCGAAGCCTTTGATCGGGCGAAGAGGGAAAACAAACCCGTTCTTCTGGACATTAGTGCTGTGTGGTGCCATTGGTGCCACAGACTGGACCAGGACACATACTCCGTTCCAGAGATCGCCGATTATGTTGAGAGGAATTTCATTCCAATTCGGGTGGACACAGATAAGCGACCTGACATAAACCGGCGGTATAACATGGGCGGTTGGCCGACGACCGCTTTCCTTGCCCCGGATGGCCACGTTATCGGCGGTGGAACATACTTTCCACCTGAACAAATGAGGCAGGTCTTGATGGATGTCAAGTCCTTTTGGGAGAAGTTGCAAGGTAAACCTGCCCCCGAGCTGGAGATGCCCCAGCCTGAGAGCATCCCAATCGGCCAACTATCGCCTTCAATTGTCGATGAGATTCTTGGGGAGATAGCGAACAATTTCGACCCTATTTACGGCGGTTTCGGCACGCAACCAAAGTTCCCTAACACCGAAGCCCACGAACTCGCCCTCTCCAAGTATCACTACAGCGGCAACCGCGAATTCCTTCGATTCGCGGCCGTGACGCTTCAGAATGTCGGCCGCAGCGGCACATACGACAGGGAAATGGGGGGCTTCTTCAGGTACTCAACCCTCAGGGACTGGAGCGTCCCACACTTCGAGAAGATGTGCGAGGATAACGCGAAATGGTTACAATTGTATCTGCACGCGTACCAGATTACGGGAGAACCATTCTACGCCGACATATCAAAGGGCATCATCGATTATGTTAACACCTGGCTAAGCGACCAGGAGAACGGATGCTTCTACGGTAGCCAGGACGCTGATGAAGAGTACTACAAACTGAGCAAGAGTGAACGCGCGAAACTAAAACCACCGTTCATTGACAAACATATCTACACAAATTGGAATGCCATGATGACCTCCGCGTACCTGGAAGCGTCGTTCACCCTCGGCGAGGTATCTGCACGGGAATTTGGCCTGAAGAGTTTGCGAAGGCTTCTGACCCTTAACTACAAGCCGGGTGAAGGTATGTACCATTACCACGATGGGCAACCGCAACTCCAGAACCAACTCGCCGACCAGGTGCAAACTGCGAAGACACTGTGCTGCGCTTATGAGTGTACGGCAGATCGGAAGTTCTTGGAATTAGCTGAAGAATTGATGCAAATAGCGGCACGAAAATTATATGATTCGGAACATGGCGGTTTCTTCGACACGGTTGTGGACTCAAACGCACCTGGTTTTCTAAGTAAGCCTGCGAAGCCGCTCGAGGAGAACAGCGCCGCGGCCCTGGTGCTTACGAAGCTATTCCACCTGACAGGAAATGAAACCTACCATAGTCAGGCCGAAGGGACACTGAAGCGTTTCGTTGAGATATACCCACAATTCGGATTCATGGCAACCGAATACGCTACAGCCGTAGATACGTTCCTTAACGAGCCAACCACCCTGCGAATACTGGGCTCACTAGAGAAACCGGGGACGAAAGGCCTGCTCGCAGAAGCACACCGAGTCTATGAGCCGCGCAAAATCATACAAGTCCTAGACCCGAAGAAGGACTACGAAACAATCGCAGCCCTGGGGTTCCCTAACACAGAACAACCAACTGCCTACATATGCGTTGGAACAGCTTGCACCGCGCCAATCATTGAACCAAAACAAATCGGACCCGAGGTAGGCAAAATGGTAGCTGCGCAAACTACGATGTAAGGCGCAGATCACTGGCCTCTAATTTCTTCTTGACTTCTTGCATTTCGACCGAGCGTAGTAGTTTCCTCGCCGTGAATCCCGCACTGTCATTCTTGTTCCGCGGAATTATGTGAACATGCACGTGCGGTATGAGTTGATTCGCGGCCGCGCCATCGTTTATTGAAATATGGGACGCGGTGGCTCCCAGCTTTGAGGTTACATGGCGATTCAGGGCGTGAACTCGCGCGAACAACGCACAGAACTCCTCTGGCGTCAAATCATTGACGCGTTCGACGTGCTTCTTGGGCAGTACGAGCGTGTGCCCAACGGAAATCGGATATTTGTCTAAGAAGGCTATGTACTCGGCGTCTTCGTAGATGAGGTAGGAAGCTGTAGTTCTGTTAATGAGGTCGCAGAAGACGCACCCCAATTCGAGCACTTCCCTCAGCATCGCAAAGCGTGTGAATGGAGTGCGCCTAAAGAGTTAATCACTTTATTGGAGAACTCCGGACATCCCATTGCCCTGTCCTCCTTTGGTCATCTAGTTGAAAAGACAGTTGCTTTTTCTCTCTCCATGAAAGTTACGTGAAACCTCCGAAAAATATCCATCCGTCCTAATAGCAGCGGGACATCTTCAATTTGACTCCAAGCAACCCTCGCAGGAAATTCCAACAATCCCAATCGGATTGATACTCGTCTTGTCAGAATTGGAATTGAAGAGTGGCCCACACCGAAAATTCTTTCCAGTTTTTCCTCTCTTTCGCGGCGAAACCCTATGAGTTTCCCAACTGATAGAGGAATGAGGCTGATGTCCGCGCCCGAGTCAACGTACATCCATTGAGGAAATTCCCCTTCAAAAATCACCTTTGCGACTGGACGGAAGACCACACCGAAAACTGAAGACTTCTCTTTGATGTATGGGAAGGTTACTCGCATATTACAAGCACAAGCGTTTCGCCCTTTGCAACTTTGAGCAGTTCGGGACGGGAGTCTGGATGTTTCCGCTTGGCTTCCAACCAGACAATCTTCGCGTCTTTTCCGCTAGCGACGATTCTCTTCCGGACTATGGCGACGTACCTGCCTTTGTATTTAGTGAAATTGATTGCCACAAAGAAACGTCGCTCTTTCATCATGAAACGCCTGGCAATATGAATTCTTGGTGCATGCTAAAAACTATGGCTCATACTTTCACTTAGCTCTCTTGTTTATCTTTACAGGGGGTCTTTTGTTCTTCGTGAGGCACCTTGCCGCTGAGACCTCTGTTCTTGAAGACTTTGGGCAGTGAGGCCCGGTTGAGGATTCTGTTGGTCCTCGCCCGCAATCGGGGTGAGGATTTGACGATCTATAAGATTGCAAAGTTCAGCGGGTTGGATAGGAAGGTTATACGCAAACATTTAGAGAAACTGATAGCGGCGAACCTTGTTCACATGAAAAGCTACGGCCCCGTGTACGTCTACGGCATAAACGGCGACAGCGCCCCCGTCCAACGAGTCATAGACCTATTCAACGAAGCAAGGCTGCTCGCGCAGGTCCCAGTTCAACTACACTGGTACGACATACGCGCTTGACGAGTTCGGCCCCGCACGCGGATGGGCAGTTCTTAAGAAATGATTATTTATGTGAACTCACAGTTTACACTTATGCCAAATATCACACTCTCATTACCTGAGGAGGTTTACCGGAAAATGAAGAGGCGAACTGACGTCAAATGGAGTGAGGTTGCGAGAAGAGCGATAGTCGAAAGACTAGAACGACTTGAAGGGCCTGTGGCGTTTCGCGCTTCGACTTCAGACCTGAGAGATATGATTGTAAAGTCGGGCATCGAACTTGAGAAGATTCCGGTCGAGGATGCAATTCGTTACTACCGGAAAACGAAGGAATTGGAATGGAAGAGAACCTCTACGATTCAAGCGAACTGATCGAATTACGTAGGGCAGGAGTCCAAGCGGAAGGATTCACAACAATTCTAAATCTAATTGAATTCCCTAAAGCCGTCGAACTAATCAGACTTGGAATATTGTACCCTACGAGAGAGGACTTTGACAATGCCTTACTTTGGTCCGCCGAGATGCTGAAACAGGGGACGCCGGTCCCGGCCTTGGATCTGGTGATCTCCGCCATCACAGTCAGGCTGGGTCTTCAACTTGTTACGCGAGATCAGCACTTCAAGGTGATTAGAGCAGTGGTGAAAGACCTTAGAGTACAGGTGAAACGGTGATTTCCTAACGTGAGCCTGCGAGAGGCCATAATGTAGTTGTCAAAGCTTAAGAACAACTTGGGTAGTTGATGGGAAAAATTGTAGTTGGAGGATAGAGTCGTGGCTAAGACGTCACTCGGTCGGCTCGCTTATGTTTTGGCTTTGGTTGGCGGCATTTTGCTGATTCTGCTCAGCGTGCTTAGTTTTGTGGGGATGGCATTCATGACATCTATTGGGCTGCCTAGGCTCGGGCTTTTCGCGGGCTTTGGAGCCATTGTGGGCATCATACTAGGTATAATAGCCATCTATTTGTCGAAGCGTGTTACGGAACTTCTCTCGGCAGTCGTACTGATAGTTGTTGGCTTGGTCGGCGGAGGAATCGGCGGCCTCCTAGTCCTTGTTGGAGGCATTCTAGGCTTAGTCTCCAGGTACGTCCACTAGATAGCGTAGCGAAACATGTAATCTTAGGCTTGGAGTATGCGGCCAGCTCTGGGGCCGCTTCATGTGCAGATAGCTTCAATCTCGGCTAGGAGCTGCGGGTTCGTGAAGTTCTGCTGTTCAATCGCACTGGAAGGACAGGCTGCCACGCAGACGCCGCATCCCTTGCATAAGGCTTCGTTTACCACGGCGAGTTTTCTTTCCTCGTCGTAGGTTATTGCATGGTACGGGCATAATTCGACGCATATCTTGCAGCCGGAACATGATGCCTCGTTGATCAGCGCTATTGCTGATTCAAGTTCCACTGTTTTCCTATCAATCAATGAGAGAACGTTGGCCGCTGCGGCTGCCCCCTGCGCAACACTATCGGGGATGTCCTTAGGTCCCTGGCAAGCACCCGCCACGAAGACGCCGTCGACGGCTGTGGAGACGGGCGCGAGTTTCGGATGTTTCTCTAGGAAGAACCCGTCTTTGCTTCTGCTGATGGAGAATGTGTGGGCAACATCTGTTGCGTCCCGCCTCGGTTCGAGCCCAACGCTAAGGATGACCATGTCAACTGGGATCCTGCGTACGATGCCTAGGAGTGTGTCTTCAGCCATAACCACGAGCTTGCCTTTCTCGGCGGCAGTTTCGGCTACGTCTGTGACCTCGGCCACTCTTCCCCTAACGAAGGTCACGTCTTCCTCGAGTAGCCGTTTGTAGAATTCCTCGTAGCCTTTCCCAGCCGCCCGCATATCAATGTAGAATTCATACACCTTCCCGGCTGTTTTCTCCCGAACTAGGTGAGCTGTCTTCAGTGAGTACATGCAGCAGACGCGTGAGCAGTACTCGTTGTAGTTGTGGTCTCGGCTTCCGACGCAGTGAATGATTGCTATGCTCTCAGGGGTTTTGCCGTTCTTGAGAACTATATTGCCTGCGGTTGGCCCCGATGCATGCGTTAGGCGCTCGAATTCTAGGCTCGTTATGACGTTGGGAAATCTGCTATACCCGTATTCTTTCACACGCGCGCCGTCGAAAACATCAAACCCTGTGGCTAGGATTGCGGAGCCAACCGGCACTTCGAGGAAACTCTCTTTTTGTTCGAAGTCGATTGCGCCTTTCGGGCAGAATTTGACGCAGACCTTACAGGCGCCTCTTGTGAAGTATAGGCAGTGTTCCTTGTCTATGACCGGTGTGCCCGGGACGGCTTGTGGAAACGGCCTGTAGATTGCCTTCCTCTTACCCAAGCCACATTCGAACTCGCTTGGCACACTCAACGGGCATTTTTGCTCACATTGGCCACAGCCAGTGCATTTCTCCTCGTCAACGTACCTAGGCCTCTTGCGTATTCGTGCGGTGAAGTTCCCTACATACCCTGAGAAGCCGACGACGTCGCTGTAAGTTAGGAGTTCAATGTTTGGGTGCTGGCCGACGGATACCATCTTGGGAGTAAGGATACAGGCCGCACAGTCGAGTGTTGGAAAAGTCTTGTCGAACCGCGCCATATAACCCCCAATTGAGGGTTCCTTCTCGACGAGGTACACCTTCTTCCCTGAATCCGCAATCTGAAGCGCAGCCTCAATTCCCGTGATACCGCCTCCAACGATCAGCACGTCCGGATTCACTGGAACCTTCTTGACCTCGAGCACTTCATGGAAAATCACGCGCATTACGGCTGCGCCGACAATGGCCTTAGCGCGTTCAGTGGCCAACTCTCTGTCTTCGGTTATCCACGAACATTGCTCCCGAATGTTGGCCATTTGAAACAGGAACGGGTTCAGGCCACCACCTGCAACGGCGCGCCTGAAGGTCGGCTCATGCATCAAGGGTGAGCATGAGGCAACGACGACCCGCGTCAACCCAAATTCGCTGATATCGTTCCTGATCATTTCTTGGCCGGGGTCGGAGCACGTGTACTGGTAATCCCGGGCTACAACTACGTTGGGGAGGCAACGCGCATATTCAGCGACGGCCTTGCAGTCCACGGTGCGGGCTATGTTCGTCCCGCAATGGCACACGTAGACGCCTATCTTTTCTGACAACTCTCGTACAACCACCAAGTTTTCTTCAGCAATTCTTTGCTAGGCGTGAGTTCTTCGTCAACGCCTAGCGATTTTCGCGAGAAACCGAAGGCGAGGCCCAGCAATTGTGTGAAGTAAAGTATTGGAACGTTGAAGCTTGTTCCAAAGAGCTTGTTCACGTTGCCTTGGTACGCTTCCAAATTCATGTGGCACAGTGGACAAAGAGTAGCAATGCACTCTGCCCCATTTTGTTTCGCTGAAGCCAGAAGGTTTCTCGTCAACCCCAATGCAACGGCTTCGTTAGTCATCATTAGCATGCCGCCGCAGCACTTCGTCTTCATCGGAAAAGCGACGGGTTTCGCTCCTAACCAAGAGAGCAGTTTGTCGAGTATCGTTGGGAATTCCTTGTCGTCGATTTCTCCGAAAGGCCGAGTTAATTGGCAACCATAATACGGCGCGACCATGAGGCCCATGAGCGACTTTCTTACCCTGGACTTGACTCTGGCTTCGCCCACCTCGTTAACGATCACTTCTAGAAGATGCCTAACCCTCGCGCCACCCTGGTACCGCAGGCCCGCGGCGCTCAGAGCTGAGTTGATTGTTCTGTTCAGCCTCGGATCTTCGCCCATGTAGCGATTGGTTTTGGTTAGGGTTGTTAGGCAGGCAGGGCAGACGACTACGAGGTCTTTCTTCTCTTTCTCCGCCAACGCCAAATTTCTTGCTGAGAGAACGTGCGCCCTCTGTTCGTTGATGGCCATGTATGAGGTGGCACCGCAACAGTTCCAGTCATTGAGCTCGGCTAGGTTGATGCCGAGAGCCTCGCAGACTAAGCGGCTAGCTTTGTCGTAGGATTTGTTCATTCCCTCAACCGAGCAACCAGGGTAATACGAGAATTCAAGTTGAGATTGCAACTTTCTACTGCGCCCCCTTGGAGGCTGTTCCCGGATGCACGCCGGAAACCAGCATCTCAGTGCTCTTGCGTAGGTCGCGTGTTCCTTTGATTCGGTGAGGAATGAGCGGTAGCCTCCCCCGCATGAATAACTTGTAGGCCCGAGGTATCATTTTGAGGGTTGATAGTGGGTTCGTCTTCATCATGAATTTGCTAACGAGTTCAGTTTCTGAGATGCGACCGTACTTATCGACGATGTTGACGAACAGTTTCGATACTATGGGCGTTTTGACGTTCTTGGGGACGAGGTTGAACTCGATTGCCAGCCGTTTGAGCTCGTACATGACGTCCGTGAGTTTGATTCCTGATGGGCACCTGACGGTGCAGGAGTAGCATGAGGCGCAGAGCCAGATTGTGTTGCTCATCAGAACACGGTCAAGCATGCCAGCCCTGAGCGCTGCGATGACCTCTCTTGGTGTGTAGTCCATCGCGTAGCTTGTGGGACAGGAGGCGCTACAGGTGCCGCATTGAATACATTCCTTGACCTTGTGCCCGCCGGGGATGGCGTATACGTCTTCGAGAAATACTTCGCTTAGAGAGTCTACTCTCCGATGAGCGAGCTCCGCTTGCATGGATATCGCAAAAGGTGTTACGTGAAAGGTCGTGTCTTATGTTTAGCATATAGAGTAGCAGTTGGATACTACAGAATAACTAAACTAAATGCAGTGGCTGCCTTAATCAATTGCCAGTAAGTAGCCGGCTACAGGCCAGCGAACAAGGATGAGCGCTCTACGCCCCGACCAGATCCTCAGGATTCTGGAGATAACGGACTCATTCAACCTGCACCGAGAGTCCATATTCATCCCCCTAAAAACCGAAGAGAACGGGAGCATCACGATTCTTCCTGACGGACACCTACGCATCGTATGCCCAGAAGCAGGACAATTCGCGGCGTGGCTGGTGGAATTGCGCGTGGAATTGGAGAGGATCGACCTCTCCAAGGTTAAGCAGTAAGAGCGAAACGGCTCCCACATCATGGAAACCATTTATGACGCCACAGGTCACCAATCAAACGCGAAGAGGCTTGAATTACAAGGACATGCAGGGCGCTTTGCCGGTATTCGTTGCGGCACGCCTACGGACAATAATTGCGCCATTCACAGGGCATCTCTTGACCTCAGCATCTTGCGGCCCTAGCCCTGCGCCCCTGAACCCCTGGCCGCCCAACTCAGTAATGTTTCCTGCTCGGCGTCCATCCTCCTGAAGTTAGCCACCCGAACGCCCACTAACCGAATTTTCGCCGGGCTCTTCTCGAATTCGCTGAAGAGTTCCTTCACGCATTCTTGCATGACGGCTTTGTCGTCGCTGTACCTCGGGTGGGTCTTGGCCCGCGTGAACGTTGTGAAATCTTCCAAGCGTACCTTGATGCCGACAGTGCGGAAGAGGACATTCTGCGATTGGACACGGGCATGAACGTCTTGAATCAGCGAAGCAAAGGCCTCTCTTACCTTCCCCCGGTCAGTCACATCTTCTTCGAATGTGGTTTCGGAGCTGATGGACTTAATCGAGAAGGAGGTGATCACCTCCTCATCATCTATGCCGTTGGCAACTTGCCATAGGCGCGTCCCATACTTGCCGAAAGCTTCAGTCAACTTGCTGGGATGGGTTGCGGCTAAATCCCCAATGGTTTTGATACCCCTCGCGCCGAGAACTTCGGAACTCTTCTTACCAATGCCACTGATTTTGCCAACCGGTAGCGGAGCTAGAAATTTCTGTACTTTCTCTGGTGGGACTATGGTTAGGCCGTCAGGTTTCTTGAAGTCTGAGGCTATTTTGGCGACTGATTTGTTTGGCGCGACGCCGACCGAACAGGTGAACTCAGCCTTCTCCTTCACTTCTTGCTTTATCTTTGCGGCCAGCCCCGCGGCTTCCTCGAAGCTGGCCAGCTTGTCTGAAACGTCTATGAAGGCTTCATCGATACTCATCGGTTCGAGCTTCTCTGAGAACCGCCTGAGCAGTTCCATGATTCGTTCTGAAACCTGCTCGTAGAGCGTGAAGTTTGGCCTCAGGTAGACTCCGTTCGGGCAAAGCCTGTAGGCTATGGAGATTGGTTGAGCGGAGTGCACACCGAACTTCCGTGCCTCATAAGAACAGCCAGCGACGACGCCCCTGCCCTTTCCCCCTTTCGGGTCTGCGCCGACGATGACTGGCTGGCCTCTCAGGTCTGGGTTCTCGCGTTGCTCGACGGAGGAATAGAAGGCATCCATGTCAATGTGCATAATGACCCTGAGCATTAGCAACCACAAGTGTCCTTAGCGTGAAACGCCTCGATTAGGTTTAATGGGCTTAGTTTTGCGGGGACAACATGTCACTCGCCCTTAAGGCAGGAGGGGAAATGCGGGTGTATAACATATGCTAGGCATCATTTTCTCCAGCATGACATCGCTAGGGCGAGGCTTAAGCAGAACTGTCGGATTACTAAGCCAGCAACGGTAGGTAAAGTGGCAATCGATGAAGGCGGTTATCAATGGGATTGAGGTCAACTTTGTTGATGTTAGCGCTCCAAACGCGTTGGCGGTCGTTCTGATTCATGGCTTTCCCTTCAGCCATGAAATGTGGACCCCGCAAATCCAGGCGCTGCAGAAACAGTATCGGATTGTCGCTTACGACCTTCGTGGGCTCGGGAGCAGCGGGGTCGGCGACGGACAATACACGCTCGAATTCTTTGTGGACGACCTACTCGCGCTGCTCGACTACCTGAAGATTGAGAGAGCGCTGCTCTGCGGGCTATCGATGGGCGGGTACATTGCGCTTAGAACGGTTGAGAGGAACCCTGAGAGGGTGGGGGCGCTGATTCTCGCTGACACGCAGGCCAAGGCGGATTCCAACGAAGCCAAGTTGAAGCGCGCGGCCGCAATCAAATCCGTCAAAACCAATGGGGTTAATGCGTATGCGGATAACTTTGTCAAATCAGTGTTCGCCCCACAGAGCTTTACTGGCAACAAAGCTGCGGTTGAGAAGATTAAGCGGATAATTCAGGGGAATTCTTCGCCCGGCATATGCGGAGCATTGTTAGCTTTAGCCAGTAGGACGGACACGACTGAAGCACTAGCGAGCATCAAGGTTCCGACGCTTATTCTTGTGGGCGAACATGACACGCTTACTCCCCCTTCAGCCTCGCAGGAGATACACAGCAGAATTCCAAACTCAGAATTTCATGTGATCCCTAACGCCGCGCACATGAGCAACTTGGAAAACCCTGAGGACTTCAATATGCACGTATTGAGTTTTCTCGGTAAATTGAGGACTTAGTTCCACGCGGAAAATTTGGAAAGCGCACGATGAGCATTTCCGAGATTTGACGCAAGAAGTTCGCATGATAAAGTAAACCCGGCCTCATGGGATTGTAGGCAGCAGAAATTCACTTATATTAAGCTCAGAGGAAACATGGTTGCGGAAGTCCGATGGCGTTAATTGGGTATGAATGGCTCATCATAATCGGGATCATACTGGTCATTTTCCTGTGGGGCCCCAAGAAACTCCCCGAACTGGCCAGATCCTTAGGCCTGGCTAAGAAAGAGTTCGAGAAAAGCACGCAGGAGATAACGTCAATCAAGAACCCCACGACGGGCACTACAACCGAAACCGCGCAAGACCCTCTCCTGGTGGCTGCTCGAAGCCTCAACATAAGCACGGAAGGCAAAACCAAAGAACAAATCGCCAAGGAAATAGCAGACAAAACCGCAAAGAAATAGGCTGAACTTTTTTCACCGTCATCATCACGAAACGGATATCGAAGAATAAGGCCCGCGACAATCTACTATGGGTCTGATGATGCGCACACACCATGGAATCATATTTTCAAACGTAACGCTAAATATGCTGGGACGTACGTAACTACGAGGAAATGTTAGGCTTGGCGCATAGCTACACGAAGACTTACTCTTACCGCGTTTCAAAAATAATTCACGCCCCACTTCCCTTCGTTTACGATTGGTGCACAGACTATCGGGAAAGCGACCCGAAAATAACTGGCTCGAAGGCGAAACGGAAAATGCTGTTGAAGAGGGGACCTCATGTGATTTACGTTTCAGCTTACAGGAGCGGAGGCAAGCCCAAGATTGGGGTGAACATAGTGACCCTGTATCCCCGCAAGTGGTGGCACCTCGACTTCATAGGCGATGAAGATGACGAGACGGGTGATTACAGGTTAACGAGACTCGGCCCCCGAAGAACCAGACTTGACATGCGCTTTACAGAACACTACAAGATACGCAACGCCCCCACCAAAACGCAAGATTTGAAGCATACTCACGAAATCTGGGACAAGTATGCGTCAGCACTGGAAAGAGACTACGTACGCAGAAACAAATAACCTAACTAACTAGCAAACGCCCTCGATTCACATGCCGTGCGCGCCACTCAGCAAACTCTCCTGATGCTCCCTGATTCCTCACTTTGTAATCGGCGAGGTCGACGACATGCTTAATTGAGGACTCGGCGGAGTTTCGTACCAGTGATTACTTTTGCCCAATCAGGTTCACTGCACCCATATTCTCGTGAAGACTGAGAAGGAGGCGCAGGCGGTCTTGGATCGGCTGAGTAAGGGTGAGAAGTTCTCTAATATTGCGAAAGCGGTCTCCCGCGACCCGGGCTCGGGCAAACGTGGGGGCGACCTCGGCTGGTTCACGCGTGGGAAGATGGTGAAAGAGTTTGAGCAGACCGCGTTCGCGCTCCAGAAAGGACAAACCTCACCCATCGTGAAAACACAATTCGGATACCACATCATTCGCAGACTAGAATGACATTCAGATTAATTCGTGCGCGCATACACAATGTGGCGCCGTGACTGCGAAGAGAACGGGACTGCGTTAAGGTCGGAGTGTGGCAGGCGCGGTCATAAGAATCCACATTGCCTGCCCAGGCCGAAGCGATGTGTACTCATTAGTACGGGCACGTGGAGAGCGTTAGAGCCATTCGGCCTCGATTTCTTTGATCATCTTGAAGCGTGGGTCATCGGAGAGAACGCGCTTCGATTTCGTATCTATGCACGTTGCTGCAATAATCGAATCGGCTGTCGGCAATCCCCTGTGCCGACACCTCAGGTTAGCTGATGCTACAGCAATTTGTGGTGTCAAATCAACCACCCTCATATCCGAGCTCATAATCGAGTTGACGCGAAGATAGGCGACTTCCTTTCCGACATTTTCGTAAGTGAACTTATACACTTCATGGAGAACGATCGTAGGAACCACGGCGCCTTCTCTTTGAAGTTCAATCATTTTTCCTGATGTTCTCGACTTAAGCTCATCAGTGTCCGCGAGGTAATGAGTCAAAAAGAAACGTGTGTCGACCGTGACGGGCATGTTCAGTACCTATCTTGTCGCCTCATGTCGTCCAGTTTACGCTTCATCCGCGCAATGCTTACTTTACCTGCATCCACTCCCGCTAAACTTTCTATCGGTGTAATTGGCTTAATGAGAATGCCCTCAGAACTGTCCTTTACAAGAACCTTCATGCCTTCCTTTATTCTGTACTTGTTTCTCTTTGAGACTGGGATCGTAATCTGACCCTTCCTTGTAACCAGAACGACATCGTCTGACATAGGTTGCCAGTACAACCTTAGCTAAAGTGTTGTACTTAAGACTGACGTACAACCTGTAACGTGCCCGTCAGTCATACGATTTCAGTGTTACAGAGGCCACCGGTGAAGTCTGCAAGACTTGGCCGCTAATCTTGAGTGATTTCCTCTAAGGATAAGGAGTAAAGCATTCTAAAGGAGGGCTCGGTTTTAATTCAACTAGGAAGTTGTGAGGCGAATTTGGCGAAAGTCACTAATCATTCGTGGGTGGAAGAATTTCCTGCTGCAATTACTGTGTGCGATTCCGCGGGAATGATTCTGGAGATGAACGCGAAGGCGGCCGAAGACTTCAAGGACGATGGGGGTCAGCAGCTGATTGGCACTAATGTGTTTGATTGCCACCCGGAATCGGCACGGGCGAAACTCAAGGAGCTTATAGAGAAAAAGCAGGCAAACGTTTACACTACGCAGAAGGGGGGAGTGCGAAAGTTGGTGTGCCAAACGCCTTGGTTTAAGGCGGGGAAGTTCCGTGGCTTCGTCGAAATCACCCAAATAATTCTCGGCGATATTCCCAACATCATCCGGGACATTTGATTAAGTTCAGCATGGGTTACGGTCTGAGCGTCGCGGGCGCGGTCATAAGGATCCACATTCCCACACCAGGCTGAAGCATGTAGCTCGAGTCAGCCCAAACGCAAACCGAGGTTAAACTATCGTAAACCCAAATGCTGTTTGTTTCATAACTTCCTGTGGTGCTCATTAGGTAGGTTTCGCGGTTACCTCTCATGGTAGATGCGAAGCCGTAAAGGTTTATGTTTATGTTTACGGTTACGTATTTGCCATGAAGACGACAGTGTTGCTTAGAGAAGACCTGTATGAGATTCTCAAAAAGAAGTACGGCCCGAGAGGAATCTCAGACGCCATTAACGCAATCCTAGCCGAAGCCTTGCTGAAGGGAGAGAGCATGTTCGGCACAATGGACAAGACGTCCTTGAGGGACCTCCGCGACCATAGGGACCGAACTTGAAGTACATTATAGATTCCCACGCCTGGCTAGAATACTTCATGGGAACCGACGGCGGAAGGAAAGTCAAAGCAATTGTTGACTCTGAAGTCAATGAGAAGCTCACACCATCAATATGCTTGGCAGAGATATACGCTAAGATTCTGAGAAGCGAGGCCGCCGAGAAGGCGGAGCTCCGAAGGGCTTTCATCAAATCGAGAAGTGCGCTTGTGGTTCTCGGTGAGGAATTGGCTGTCGAAGCCGCTAAGCTGGATGTGGTGATGAAGAAACGTGTTCCGGGTTGGGGGTTGGCTGATTCAATTGTACTTTCAACTGCACGTGATAGAGGCGGGAAGGTTGTTACCGGGGACCAGCATTTTCGAGGATTACCAGAAGTTTACATGATCTAATCAAACGTTCGGACCGAAGGAACTCACGGCCAAATAATGCTGCAACCATTCGCAGCGGGGACGGTTGATCCACCCATCTTGGGGTGGTGCCAAACGGTGCCAAGCGAAGGCAACCCTAAGCTGGTTTAGGCCTCAGGCGCGGTTCTTGTGACTGAATTCTCACGGCCTCAGTGCAGCGGATGAGGCCCTTAGGATCCACACGACTTCTCCATGGACTAGTTGAGTTGATGTGGGGCGGGGCCGGTCACATATCGTCTCGTCCTGGGTGCATTTTCCGGCAGCATTCCCAGACAATCTTGGGATCAATGGGGTCTGAGCCCAAGATCTATTGGGTTAAATGAGTCCCGTACGGCTGTCCACACATCAAGCACCATTGACTGCATGTTAACGCCCAGGTTTGAAACGGACCTGCTTCAGGAGCATGAAGTAGTACCGAAGTTAACAGTACTACCGTCACTGATAAATACTACCCAAACCACACTTGATCTGAATCAGGATTGACTACCGTCACTGTAACCCGGAAGGGCCAGACAACTATCCCCAAAGAGTTGCGGGAGAAGTATGCCATGTCCCAAGGAGCGAAGCTCCAAGTAATTGACACCGGTGAGGGAGTAATGTTCAGAAAAGCTCGGTCGACGATCGACCTCATTGGAAGCAGCAAAAAAGGCTTCGACGAAATGAAGCGAAGACTAGACCAGATCAGGCGAGAAGATGCCTGACACACTTTATGACACAAGATTCTTCATCGCAACCTACACTGCAGAACGTGGTCTGCGACTGAAGGTCAAGTCGGAACTACAGGCTCGAAAACGTAGATACGTATCAGCCATTACCATTCACGAAGTATACAGAATAAGCCTCGAAGTTGAAGGCCGTGATGTGGCAAAGATAAGAAAATCTGCTATTGAGAGAGACTTTGAAGTCATAGACATTAATTCTGACATAGCCGCCGAGTCTGCTGAGGTTAAAGTTTCCCAAGGCAGAGATTTTCCAATCGCAGACGCAATAATTGCCGCAACTGCGAAGATCAAGAAGCTGGTTTGCTTCACGGACGACGACCACATCAAATCAATAGCTAACGTGAAGACAACATGGTTTTAGTGCCAGCAATATTTCGTTCTTTAAACGGATTAATTCCTGGTTTCTCAGTCGGTATTCTCGGACCGGTGGGATTCGTGGACGCGCAACTTTCTACGTAGAAGCGTTGGCGGCAGATCGCCGCGGCCTCAGGCGCAGCTATTGTAACGAGGGTGGCGGCGTAATTTCCCTCGATTTACACGTGACTGCACGCGTAGATACCTTAACTCTTTTAGGTTGGGCGAGTAATGGACATTTGGGGGATATGGACATATGACCGAAACAATAAAAGTCGAGGTTGATGATGCTCTTGCTAGGAAGTTCAGGAAGAAGGCCATGGAAAAGTACGGGTACAAGAAGGGGACGATCAAGAAAGCCGTGGAGGATGTGATCACGAAATTCTCCATGTCAGGGTCAGTGGATTGGGCTTCTTTGAAGGGCACTTTGAGGACGGGGAAGAAGGGTTCCTCTGTTCAATTGCAGCATAGGCTTTGGTCGAACCAAGATTGATTCTACTGGATACGAACGTCTTCCTTGAATTATTGCTGGGGCAAAGTAGGGCTGATGATTGTGAAGCTTTACTTAGTGCTGTCTCAAAGGGCAGGATTGAAGCGGTTATCACCCATTTCACCGTACACGCAGTGGAAGCTGTGCTTGGCTCAGGAGAACCAATCCTCACCTTCCTCAGGAATCTAGATAATTCGCTTGGGCTCACCGTCTTTGAGACCGGCGTAGCGGATGAGATGTCTGCAGCGATGCTAACTGAGAGAGAATCTCTGGATTTTGACGACGCGCTGCAATATTACGTTGCAAAGAGATTAGGAGTAGAGGCCATTGTAAGCTACGACAAGCATTTCGACAAACTCGACGTTCCAAGAACCGAACCCTCCCACCTAATCAAGAAGACACGCAATTAGACGCCCTCACGAATGGACAGCTCACAGCACTAATCATCAGTTGATTACATCCACCTTGAGGGCGTTGCCAAGCTGACGAGGGAATGCCCTCCGGTCATTGTGGCTGGGTGTTACGGCCTCAGCGTAGCGGATGAGGCCATTAGAATCCACATGACTTCTCCAGAGACAAGTTGAGTTGAGGGTCCGCCGCGAGTCCATGAACCGGTTAGGTTGTTGTAAACGAAAACGTTGTTCGGGTCGTAGCTTCCGCTGATGCTGATGAGGTATTGACTTACAGTTTCATTTTGAACGCGGGGTTGGGGTTTGTAGCCGATCAGGTTCCATCCTGCAGTCAGCGAGTATATCTGGCAACTGATTGGGACGGGTTATGGGCGGAGCTGGGCCGGGGTTAGCATGAAGACCCAGAACGCTTGGCCGGGCTCCAGCGTCGTCTCCGTGCCACGAGCCCACCGCGCTGTTGCACTATCGTAGACCCAGACATTGTTAGGGTCGTAGCTGCTGCCGAGCAGGCTGGTCAAGTATGTGGAAACCGTTTCCGACACAGCTGGGTCAGGTTGCGGCTTGTACCCTACAAGATTCCAGCCCGCAGTCAGCGAGTATGTTGGTGGTGTAGAGGTTGAGGGAATGACCGAACCGACCAGCCCACCCCAAGTCGGAGCGAGGTTGTTTGGATTGTTCAAAGTGAACGCTACCTTAGCGTAAACCCAGTACCCCCTGCCGTCAACCAAGTTCTTCAAAGCCCCTGTGCAGGTGTACTTCGCATTCGCCTCTGAACCTTGTTTAGTCACCATACAGGTTTGCCATGTTCCCGAAGTGTACGCGAAGATGCTGCTCACATTGCTCATGAAACCAAACTGAGGGTTAGAACCGAAGATGCCGTCGACAGTGTTCGGGAATGTGCTGTTAGCCACAGGCGTGACTGGCAGTGAAAACAGGTTCCAACCCTGCACGAACGGTAACGGGCAATTGTACATTGAGGGGAGAGAGGTCAACGTGCAGGATTGTTGATGCTGATTCACAACCAGGTTGAAGCTAGTCGAGTTAGTCACGATCCCGACTGTGCCGTTCACAATAACGTCGTAAGACCCTGCTGGCGTCGAAGGCTCCGTGCTTATCGTGAGTGTGCTAATATAGTCTGGAACAGCAGGTGACGGACTGAAGGAGCAAGATGATCGCAAAGGCAAATCGCCCGTTCCGTATTCCTTAGCCTAATGATGGCTTTAGTCCTAGCGTCGGTTTTTCCAGTCCTTGCCGGCGCTGCTTCAATTAATGTCCGGGCGTGCAGTTCCCTAATCGTCCAAACCGATCGGGACGATTACGCTGTCGGCGAGCGTGTGAACATCACCGTAACCTTTCTCCCCCTGCTTCCGGGCTGCATGCAACCCATGATCGCCCACAATTACGTAATCCAAATCCAAGTACTGAACGCTTCAAACCAAACAACCTACTCATCCACACACGTCACGGCCGACGCTTTGATAGTTAGCGAAAAATGGACACCAACGACTGCAGGTGGCTACACAATCATAGCCTCTGCTTTCATGAGATTGCTGGGAAACGATGCCATGACGAAAACGCTGGGGGCTTCAACAACAATCCACGTCCACGACCCAGCGCAGCCAACCCCAGGGTTCGAACTCATTGTAATTGGCGTAGTAGGAATCGCCGCCGTTGCGCTCAGCCTATTCTTCCTCAAGCGCAGAAGAACGTCAAGCCGCAAAGCCTAGGCAAGTCACTTTCTCTTTTGCCGGGATTCAGCTATGCTCGATCAATCGCAGGATCTCGCGGTATAGCTCGGGGCCGCATCTCCAGCCGGCTTCAATCATCTCGTCGACTGCCTTCGTTGCCTCTTTTTTCGTGAGTATCCGAGTATTGGTTGCAATCATTAGCAAGTAGGGGGTTCCCACGAAATCAATCCCGTAGGTTCTCGCTACCTTTCTCGCTAGAAGGTCGTCTAGAACGGCACGATAACCCTGTTCCTTCGCGATGGCCAGGGTTTCAGCATCGGCTTCCTCCAAGCCGCTTATGCTGGTAAACATGCGCAAAACTGCTTTCTTCGATGGCTCACTGATCGTTATGGTTTTCGCGTCGAAAAGAGCCTCCAGCGCTAATGCATCTGCTAATCCTTTCACTTTCCCGCGCTCGACCACTTCCCTGAAAACCGAACGGGCAACGAACTTCTGGGCTGGAATAAGTTCGAACAGTCTGACGAGTCCAACTCTTGTCAGGTAGATTAGAGGCGTAGAATCGAATATGAGGGATTTCATTCGTTTGCGGCCCTTGAGGCCTTGCTGGCCTCAACTTCCAGCTCACTAGCAGGGGTGCTAACCCACTCTACCTTCCTATCCCTTACCACATCCGCAAAGTCCCATAGGTCCAGGTTGGCTAGTTTCGCGGCTTTTGCGAAGGTTACTCTTCCATCCCTTAGAAGCTCAATCGCCGTTCTCTTCTTCCACTCTGAAATTCCAATCTCCAGAATCATCCTGACAGCCTGGGCCTTCTCGATTTTGAGGAAATCCATAACGTCTTGTATCTCATGCTCGACTTCCTTGGGCACCCTTGTCGCCAGCGGCCGCAACGTCATTGCGTATCGTTTACAAATGATACCAATTGCATACTTAAACCATATTTTCATTTACTTGGCGAAGTCGTCTTACACGAAGATGCCATTAAGTGCGCATAATGGGAGCCTAAGTATTGAAACGCGTCGATTAGCAGATAATCAGATTTTTCATACGACAATTGTCGAAGGGGGTCGAAGTGGGTTCAAATTCCAGGCCCGAGTCGTATACGAGTTAGGGGGCATGCTTCCGGTGAAAGTGCTGTTATGGGGCGGGTTGTTCGCCGTCCTAGCTATAGCCTTGGTATTGCCTGAAGCCGCAACACAAACTTGCTACTCCAATTATCAGCTTACTGCGCCGTCTTCCGATTACTACAGCCTCGCCGGGGTCGCAGGCAAGTTTGCGAACGGAACTGCGACCTCCGTTACGGGGTATCTTGCCCCCTACAACGGCACAGGCCATTACAGGGGAGTAATCTACGTGCAACTTCTGCAAACTTCCAGCACCACCTATTCCTACTACAGCATCACAGTTGTGGAAATCTCAGGAAACAATACGCAAACTTTCACCAGCCCATCCTCTCACCCGCCCGGGTTGCAACAAATCACGGTAGCGGGTAGCATAACCAACTTTCTAGTCTGCGTGCGCCCCGTCCCAGAATTCGATCAAGCCATCATAGGTCTAATCGGAATCACCCTCACGGCCACGCTAATAATTGCGTTAGTGCTTCCGAAAAAACGCAATCAGGCTACATCAAGACGAAGAAACCGGAAACTTGACACACCAGGTTTCTGGGTGTGCCACACCACAATTTTGTCGTACACTGAATCTTAGTTGTCAGACAAAATGTAGGACCTGTAAGAAATGGAGAACCTGAAGGGTTAACGCCGAGTCTTCTTGTAGAATGTTGCGAACGCCACGCCCAACGCGGCAAGCAGCGCCAATGCCAACGCCGGGAATTCAGGTATGGGTGTAGTTGTCGTTACCATTTCGCTAGTTGTGGTCAGTGGCGTGGTTGTTGTGACTGATGATAATGTTCCCGTGAAGGCTAGGTCCTGGTTTTGAGGGATTCCACGTTGAGCACGGAAAGTGTGATCGTGAAATTGCGGAGTGGGTTTGTCGTGGCTGCTGTTTCGGTCTTTCCGTGCAGTTAGGCTGGGTGAAGTCTCTTGCCAATCTTCGCTGACGTCAGCAATGCGGATAGGAAGAGAGTGGACAATACGATTGCGGCCGACGACACTACCCGGCGTTACGCGCTTGGATGGAGCATGACAGAAATGCCTTGAGTGGAAATTAAGTGGAACACGGGTTTCCGTGTTCCAAGTTTACGGTCTCAAGGTGACAGGTGTAGCGGAGGTTACGTAAATCCACAATCCTTGGCCTGGCAGAAGCAACGTGTTACCATTCGCCTTTGTCCATGCTCCGGAAAGGTTGTTGTAGATGTAGACGCTGTTGGGGTCATAGCCGGATGAAATGCTGGATAGGTAGAAGGATACGGTTTCGTTCTCGATGTTGGGTTGTGGTTTGAAGCCTAACAGGTTCCAGCCTTGAGGAAGCACATAGCTTGGAGGCCCCACGGCTGGGGGTATCACTGTTCCACCCACGATGATGGTGTCTGCGGTCGTCATCCTCACCCAATATGCCTTGCCGTCCACCAGAGTAGTCAACGTGCCCGTGGAGGGAGGCGTGAAGGATATCCAGCTCTTCGTAGCCGTCAAATAGCTCCAGACTATTGTGAGGTGACCCGTGGCGATTTGTGGGGCAAGGATCGTTTTCAGGTTGTTATTGTTGGGAACTACGGGTAACGAGATAAGGTTCCATCCGGCAACTACCGGAATCTCGGAAGCGTAAAGCAAACCTATGCTGTACGCTTGGAAGTGACTGCAGGTATCCCCGTTTTCAATGCAACTGATAGAGTTGAACGTGTCCCCTGAATAGTAGACCATGAGCGTACTGTTGAGGTAGAACGCTCCGACAAGGTCTGTGCTGTCACCATCATCCCATGCAGGGGCAGCATTAGGTGCGATGATCGGATTGCCGGGGTATGGATTCCAGTTTATTCCTTCGGGTGAAGTTGCGAAGCCCGTCCTGCAACATGAAGTCCCGTTGTAATCAGTTCCAGAGTAGAACATTTTGAAATTGTTCGCGAGGGCGTCGTAGAGCACGCTTGGAGCATATACGAAATCGCCGTCCCATTTGTAGGCGTCAATCAGGGATTGTGGATTGATGATCAGATGACCATAGTTGTCGTAATCGTTCCAGTCTTCTTGGGTTAACACGGGGTCTCCTCCGTTTTGCAGGCTCCAATGGATAGCGTCTGTTGATGTTTCGAGGAATATGGCTCCTCCTTGTCCGCCGGTTGGCTTGCCGTTTTGCCACATCATATACGTGGAGCCGTGCTTGAGCACGGACGGGTATGCAAAACTCGGGCAGGATCCGCTTGTGCACGTGAATTGTGTGTACAAAAGCGGTTTCCCACCATTCTCACGGGCGAAGGTTACTCCGTCAGATGACGATGCCAGCCCAATTCCCCTAAACAGGAGAAAGGGACGAGTACTCGATGATGAAACATTCTGGGCGCTGTAGTATAGCAGAAACTTTCCTCCCGAGAACGAAGGATCCCAGAATACGCTGCCCAGATTCATGCTGTAATTATCCCATGGGTAGGGGCTGTTCGAGCTACCTATGATAGAATTGACTGAGCTTCCTCCGCCTGGGGAGAGGATTGGGGCGAGGTTCGGCGTCCAGGTAAATGCATTAGCGCTCGTTGCTAGTCCGATCCTGCAGTTGTACACAGGAAATGAAGCCGTCAATGTGAGTGGGCCACATCCCCTGAAAGCCATTCCAAAACTTCCATCGGGCCGAGCGAAGACCTTCGGCTCATAGACATAGTCACTAAACCAAGAGGTTGGGTCAGCTGCTCGTGTTAGAATCGGGTTGCCTTGGTATCTGACCCATTGATTCACCTGCTGGAAATACGCAATCACAGCATAGGCTACTCCTCCCGCTGAATCTGTCTTGAGCATCGTAGGATTGACGTTCGAATAGTACCCGTACGTTCCATTGTTCATATTTTCTAAGACCCATGCTTGGAAGTAGTAGCCTGCTGCAGGGACCGCAGTTAAGGTCACGGTCGTTCCCGGGAGAACAGAGAGAGCAGGGAGAGCTTTGGCGGTGCCGGCGCCAGTAGGAAGCACCTTGACGGTAATCGTGTTATTCACAGCGAAGACGGATGGAGGTATGAACGCTGCGAAACTAACTATCAATAGGAAAGATAACAAACCCGCAATCGTTGAGCGAACATGATAACGCAAAATCGACCAACAGTACATAATATGAATCGTTATTTAACGCCTTTCATAACGACAAGAATATTGCCCTAGGAGCCACGAGGTACGTAGATTCAACTCGTTCGAATAATTATGCCATAAGGCATGACCAAACGCAGGAATCGGCGCCAATTGCGGTCTCTAAAGATTCAGTCGGCTTGGAGTTTCTTGCCAATCATCGCTGATGTGAGTAATGCAGAGAGGAAGAGGGTTGACAATACGATTGCGGCCGATGAGATCATGAGCAATGCCGGAAGGGCTGTGGCTTCTCCGGCGATTAGTAGAATCATTCCGCTGAGGAGTATCAACCCAAGCGATTGCTCGAATAGCCTCTCTCCTTTCCAGTTGCGCAGCCGGCGGAGCTTTGCCCTGAGGAAGCCGATTGGCAAGCCCAAGTAGAATGCGCCAATTAGTGAACTCGCAAGCAACCCAGAAAGGAGAGCTGCGAATTCGGGGGAGGTGGCAGCAGCCGAGAAGACGACATGCGTCAGGAAGAGCATTCCGATCAGCGGGTAGAGGACGCCCTTCATGACGGTTCGTTCAACCCAATGGCTAGCGATATAGTTCGCAACGTAGGGGCTGAAGGAGTAGTACCAGGCATTGAAGGCAACCATGAAGTTTGACCCAGCCTGAGTTTTCATGATTGAATAATCACGGAAGTTGCGGAGCAGTTGAACTTCCGGTGCAAGCTCAGACCCATAAGTAGCGGTGGCTATGAGGCATTTCGGGCCAGTGGGAAGAGCGCTAGAATTGCTCGTCGTAGCTGGAACCGTAGCCGAACTACTCTCAGTCATGCTAGCGCTACTTTCGGTTGAACTAGTGCTACTCACAGCCGAACTCGTTGAAGTGGTTTGTTGCGTGGCGGTCGTCGTTGATGTGGGTGGAGGCGTGGTTGTTGTGACTGACGATAATGTTCCCGTGAAGGATAGGTCTTGGTTTTGCGGGATTCCGCGTTGGCTAGTGTCTACTGCAACGGTTTGGGCCGCGGTCAATTGGCCGTTCAGCTTGAAACTCAACGTATCGCCCTGATTGCAATTCTCGGGCGAACAGGCTAAGAGTGAATATGTGCCGCCACTCGTTAATGCTGAACCCACGACCACGCCGTTATCTAGCGCTGTGACATTCAGGCCGTCCGGCGCCGGGGAACCGTTGAGGGTTACGTTCCCGGTGTACAGCATAGGTAACGGCGGAGGGCTCTGAGCCTGCACCAGAATCGGGAAATTCGCCACCAGAAGCGCCAAGATGAGGCCCGTGAACAGAAGACTGGCATTTTGGGCTCTCATGAAAATCAAATCGCGATACTTAAGCGGATATTACTAAAGCTTTCGTGAAGTAGGGATCGTTCGACGCTTTGAAGCCTGGAAAGATTGTTCGGCTGGATTAGCCCTTTGTTTGATGTTGTCTACACGTTAGCCTAGGAGCGGTGTGATGGCAAAGCATTAAGTATCCTTAGAGCGCAATTTTGTGCGGTCGGCGGGTTCCCCACCTTAGTGAGTGTTATGCGGAAGATCCTAGCGCGGAGGACTAGGATTGCAATCCTAGCAGCGGCCATCATACTGATTGGCTTAACCTCAATTAGCCTCAGCTACGTGCTCGCTCCTCCTCCTTCCACAGACGTCCCAATGCCCCTATCCCAATATGGCATTGTTCGAGTCTACGCTAGCACACAATTCCTAGGAAACTCCAAGATTACGATCACAAGTCAAGGAACCGGCCCATTCTTCATTACGAGAATTGTCCTGGTCCTGAACCGGGCCGCTGACTTCGACATACTCCTCGACACGATAAACATCGATGGAACGGGGGTAATGCAAATCACAGGTTTCTCAACCTCATCGAAGGTTGTAGTGGTTCCAGCCGGGTTGATGGTGGGTGATGTCATATCCGCAATTCCACCATACCTGAACTTCCTCCTAGTCAAGGACCCCATGGGTAATGACGCGCTCATTGCCAACGGCGGTTCCAACGGCGTAACGATCGGCGTCAGGTTCATGTCGGGCGCGTACAACGTTGGAACGACGGTCTCCGCCATAGCTACTGTTCTGGCACCTTCAAACTCAACCGTAACCATGACCATGTCTTGACCGCAGCCATTGTCACAAGCAATCAATCGAAGATTCTTCAGAATACATTAGGTTCAAAGCCGTAACCTCTGGGTTCAAGCGTCACCATTATAATCACTGAAACGGTAAGCTCGGCGCAAAGTTGCTTTGGGGCTTAAGGTTTGGTTCCGCGAAGCTGTGGAACCGTCCTTGTTGATGAGTTTTCTACTCGTCAGCTTGGGCACGGCCGTTGCAGCACGGGAGGGTCTCTTCAACCTAGCCTACTACGTTCTCGCAATAATTGGTGTGACATTAGCGCAGAACGCAGTGAACGTGCTCAACGATTACTACGACTATAAGACCGGGGTGGATGCGGCCACTTTGAAAACGCCCTTCAGTGGCGGAAGCAGATTCCTAGTCGCGGGCTTAATCAAACCGAAGAGCGCCTTATCGTTCGGCTTGGGTTCGCTCCTTCTTGCGATTCCAATCGGTGCCTACTTTGTATTGACGCGGGGAATAGCGCTCCTGGGTCTGGTGGCGATCGCGGCCATCTCGGTCTACTTCTACTCAAACACATTCGCCAGAATCTACTTGGGAGAGTTCCTGGCAGGCCTAAACCTTGGGCCACTAGCAATAATCGGGGCTTACTTCGTCCAAACCGGTAACATAAGTGCGGGCGCCGTGGCCGTGGGTCTCGCGCCAGGCATAATGATTGCTAACGTGCTCTTCCTGAATGAGATGCCTGACCTCGAAGCTGACGCCGCAGGCGGACGAAAGAACATTCCAATATTGCTGGGCAGGGGGCGTTCTGCGAAACTCTACGCCCTCCTCGAGGCGTTGGCTGTTGCTTGCATCCCCGTATCGGTAATCTTCGGCCTTACCCCTCCGCCCACTCTGATCGCTCTGACCGCGCTCCCCTTCGCCGCAAAAGCCATCAGGGTAACATTACGTGAGTTTTCAAACACTCGAAAGCTAGTTCCAGCGCTCGCAGCAAACATTGCAACCGCCTATCTCACAATCGCCCTCTTGGCCATGGGCTACGTTATCTCAGCAGCAATGAGACTCTGATGAAGACTTCTTAATTCATCGATTTTTTCGACGAGTAGAATTCAAGAATTATGGCCTCAGGGTTGCGGGCGCGGTTACGAGGACCCACATGGCTTGTCCGGGCTTGAGCCGGGTTGAGCCGTCAGGACTTGCACGTATCCAATTGCCGTTCATGTTGTCGTATATCCAAACATTGTTGAAATCATAGCTGCCGATGATGCTTTGGAGGTAGTCGTGAACGGTCGCGTCTTGAATTGCTGGTTGAGGCTTGAAGCCCACGAGGTTCCAGCCGAGCTGAAGCGGGTAGGTGGGTGGTGTGGTGGCTGCCGGAATCACGTCGCCTCCAACGTAGAGCGTGTCGGGCTGAGTCATCATGACCCAGTAACCTTCACCGTCTTTCATCATCGTCAATGAGCTTGCAACGCCGGGTTTGTAGAATTTCCATGTCCTCGGTGTGCCAGTGTAACTCCAAACGATAGAAACTTCCTTCGCTGCAATTAACTGCGCCAATATCGATGCCACAGCACTATTCCTTGGAACGACGGGCATGGAGATCAGGTTCCACCCGGCGCGTAGAGCGATTCTGGAAACAGAGGCGGCACCGATGCTGTAACTGCGTAAGTCAGCCGCATTGTGATAGACTGGAAATGCAGCGTCACCTGAATAATACACGGTCAATTGCCCATTCCACAGCAACATGCCCTGGTTGTCAACGGAATCTCCACTATCCCAACTGCCCGCTGGGCTGAGTGCTACGATTGGGTTGCCTGAATACTTGGTCCACAATACCCCGTCGGTTGAAGTTGCCAATCCTGTGTTGGCGGTTACGCCATCCGGGTCTATGCCGGAGTAGGACATCAGGTAAGTGCCAGCCTCCGAATCATAGACGACCGCAGCGCTGTACACATATCCGCCATCCCATGTGGAGGAACCTGAAGGCGACAGTACAGCGGAACCACCATTAACTCTAGTCCAACTTATCCCGTCCGGTGATGTTGCCAAAGAGATCTTGTTGCCGGACGTGTACCACATCTTGTAAGTTCCCCCAACCTTCAACGTGAACGGGTAATTGAAGTACTGAGTATCGGCGGAGGTTGAGCGAGTCATGACAGGGTTCGCGGGGTACTTGGTCCAATGAATTGTATCAGGCGATGTGGCATATCCGAAAGCCCGGCCTGAGCCCGGATTACTTCCTTCATAGTAGAGGACGTATTCTGATCCATCCCAGAAAATATTCCCAGGAATGACTGAGCCGTTGTCCCATTGTCCCACTACAGGAGACCTAGTGAGTATTGGCTTGGGGTATTTGATCCATTGAAGCCCGTCTGGACTCGTTGCCAGTCCGATTCCATTCGTCCCATTCACATTTGTTCCTAAGTACACCATGCCGAAAGTCCCATTGGGATATGTGAATAGTCGGGGGTTCCAAACTAACCAGTTGTCCCATGAGATTAGGGCTGGCGTTAGAATTGGATTGTTGTTCGCTCTAACCCATTGGTTCTGGGGTTCGAAGTACGCGGTCAGGCTGTGAGTGTCGTTCATCACAAATGGAATTGGGTTGCTGTTACCTGCGTACTTGTCGTCGAGTCCCCATGCGGCGAAATAGTACCCAGCTGACGGTTTCGCAGTCGCCTTAACAGTTGCTCCGAAAGTGTATGAAGATGCAGCAGGGGTTAGGGAGACTGAACCTGAGGTCGGAGGACTAACTGAAACCGTAAGCGGAACAACTAACGGGCTGAAGCTTAGGGCCAATGTTCCGAATTCAAGGGAATACCAGTTGCCGTATCCAATCTCGTAGATGTAGTTGTCGTAGTCAATGTTCATTTTTAGATGGAAAAAGCCGTTCGGACGCCCGGGCGATGTTGTTCCCCAACTGTTCAATACAATCCAATACCAATTAGCAGGGTTGGCATCACTAGTATCGTAGCCGAGCAACAGAACCGCATGTCCGCCTCCTTGCCCGTTGACCCACGTATGTCCAGAATATGAGTTGGGGTTCCACAGGGCGCTCTCCGGCTGGGAACTCCAGAAGCTGTAGAAATCGGTCCAGTCCGCGTCGTTCGCCAAGTCGAACGCATAATAAATGGCCTTGTTTTGAAGCAGAACATTTTTGATGTTGGCGATTGCGGCTGACTGCCCAACTCCCTGCGTGTTAATCCATTGAGCCTGAATCTGTTTGATGCCAATCCTTGGCATGAGCCCGATGCTTGACGCCGCCACATTCGAATGGCCAGGGCAGTTATCATTGTTGTAGTCGCCTGAGCCAATAGGCCAACCTGCGTTCGTGTTGGACCAAGGGATCGTAAGTGCTCTACCCGAGTAGAAGTTCGCGTACTTGTTCAGGTTTCCGCCGCAGCAAGCCCAAGTGGCGCTCGAGCCCGGTCCGCTTCCCACATCGTAGTACGAGTTCAGATATTGGATTGATAGGCGATCCTTCCTAATGCCTTGAACGTCAAGTGCAACTTCAAGCACTCCGGTGCTGGCCCAGTTCCAACAGTTGCCGCACCATCCCTGGTCACGTTGGGCCGGCGTGTACTGGAGGTGGCTGAGTAGGTCAAAGTGCGGGGGTGCAACTGTTGCCATTTGGAGTGAGGTCGCGTTAGGAACTCTCGCGCCAGTATTGTAATCCGTAATCCACTGGTGAAGCATTTCCTCGCTGGGCGTCATGATTCCGTGTTTCTTGACTTGAGAATATGCGGGGATGACAGCGCTGCTTAGGACCAACGTTAGGCAAAGATAGACAACGAGGAGGGCGACGATTGTGGTGTGAGGAATGGGGAAAATGTCGGGGCGTTTTCCTCGAGAAGCTACGCTACTCAACAACCATCAGGGCGTAATCGGCAGCGGATACACTTACTTTCTTTGTAAGAACAATACCTAATGTAGTTACAAGCGCGAACGAGCCGGGGACTATCTATAGGTTTTCTTTGGCGCCTTAATGTTCATAGAGAAACCCATTCCTGTAGAGTGTGGGGCACCTCTTTTGTCGATCAATCGGAAGCAGATTCCAGTATTGGTTGGAGTTGCTGCGACGTGTCTAGTCCTATTTGTCGCCGCTACTTTCCAGTCAACCATGTTGCCACCTACCGTACCTAGTTCAGTAACTGCGACGTCAATAGCTTCACTAGCATGCTCAACGTGTTCATACCGAATTTGGCCCGACAAGACCGTGTATAATGTTGGGCAAAATGTAACTATCCACATTTACCCAGCCGTCGGAGGCGTAGGCGTTGCGTATGGGCTGTTCATAATCAAACCGGACGGGGCAAACGTAAGCCTACATCTAAACCGGGACATAGCTGAGAGCGCCACATACCAAATCAAAACAACCGACCCCACCGGATTATACCGCGTAGAACTATGGGGCCGAGTCATCTACCCGGGCGCACCGCGCACACTCAGAGGATACTGCTACTTCACCGTCGAATAGCCTTCGACTGCGGCTGGCCTAATCCTGGTTAGAGTGTCGAATCTGCTGCAGCTGCAAACGCCCGCTTCAGTGTTCTGAACTGTTACGGCCTCAGAGTCGCGGGCGTAGTCAGTATGCCATTGAGCATTGAAATTGACCCAGCCAAGATTGGAATGGAGCCATTATGCAGGCCGAAACCACATCATCTCGCCCGCGAATAGGCTACATTTCAACCCCTAGGGGGCGGGTGCATCGCAAACGCATTACAGGGTTTCCGCGCAGGTTCTCTACAGATTTGATCCCGCGATCCCTATCGTTTGCCCGTGCGCCCGTAAATTAGAAGTGCGAAGCCAACGGCCGCAACGCTCAAACCCGATGGCAAAGCTGAGCCTGCAATATTGCTGAGTAAGGTGGGCCCGTATCTTACGTGAATGTATTCCGGCGAGCCAATCGCGCCCTGGTAGTAGTCCAAGTTCATGTCGGGGGTCGGCTGAATCTCCTCAATTCTCACTATAGTCCGGCACTGCCCACAGATTGTGACAGGCGCGGATTCTGCGGGAAGCCGTCTAGCACCGTCTTTACCAGTACAACTACCGTTACATTTTGGCTTGAATGGTTTTGAATCGTGATCGCGTCATAGTAGGCGCCTTTGAACACCTGGGCTCCACTCTGGCTCAGCACAACCTCAACCGGCGGAGCGCCCGGGTTCCAGAGGGCTGCGAACAGAATCAAAGCCGTCCCTATTACAACGCACACTAACCCAACGGTCAGTAGCAAATGCAACCTGCGCGCGCGAACGGAACCTCGAACCTTCTTTCCCTTCACTCTAATGCAACCCGCTGTGGCAGTGCCCATCTGAAGACGGTGGTTGCGATCTTAGCGTCTTACGTCTTCTACGTCCTTGTACCACTTGGTCTTCGGCCCTACTCGGGCTCGGAGTTTCCAGGCGAGTGCTTTTGGTTTCTTGTCCAAGATTGAGAGCAGTTCGTGGATTTTCTTTGAAACGTCCGCTCTGTCTTCCCCCGTCAGTTCCGGGTAGAGGTTTAGTCGGTCTTCAACGTTCTTGAGGTTGGTAGTGAATGTGTGATAGAAGCCCCAATCGTTTGATAGGAGTTCAGCTATGTAACCTGCGTCGATGGTTTCGGGCGCCGCGGAATTGCCAATCGTATGCTCTCGGAGGAGCATTATGGTGTCTACGATGTCCTTCTCATTTATGCGAACGATCTGCATTTTCTCAAGAAGCATATCAGCGAGCGGGATGGTCGTCTCTTCAAGTTCTAGGCGGCCCGTGAATGGGATGTCATGGTTCATTTCCAGTTTGTCAAAGAAGATGTCGACGTGAAGTCCATTCGATTTATTATCCCAAATCATTCGCTGGTGCCCGAACAGCGCCGAAACCATGGGCTGGTCCGCGTAGCCGAACTCGCGCATCATCTTATCGATGGCTTTCCTCTCAGAATTGTAACCTGCAAAGTCAACGTCGGAGAGTTGTCGGTGCAGTTTTGCAGTTAGGTAATTGTATTTTGGGCAATGGTGTTGGAAGGCGATTGCGCCCAATAGCCTGATGTGCAGGCCTCGCCTGCTTCCTTCCCTAACGAGTCGCGGGCCTTCCTCTTTCATCATTGAATCTAGTTTGCTGGAGTCCTGAACTTTTTCCATTAAATGTGGCCTGCCGAAACCGAGAAGAATTATGTTACGCTATTTGTACTATTCGGGTCTGGCCAGACGTGAACTGGTAAGCATCAGCGAGTAAACTAGTGGCATTTCAGAGTCTTCGCCATTTTAGTAAACGTCTTCGCGTAGTCGTAGGTTCCACCAATTGACAGCAGTGCGTAGACTACGTAATACCTTGACGACTCTTCGCAGTGTACGTGAATAGAATGAGCTTCTCGAGGACTCTTGCTCCTACCGCCGAGAAAACCCACGGCGACCTCTTCAAACTTCGCACGGTTGTAGGCTCCGTGATGCGAGTTTATGCCCACTGCATCGTGGGAAATCAGTTCAAAGCTCTTTATGTTCCTCGCCGTCTTCACTCTGTTAAGGCCGTGGTCAGCATGTTCGTCGACAGTCCCGAAACTCTTCTTGGCTTTCTCAAGGTCGCCCCACGAAAGGTAGATCTTCGTCTTATCAGGGAAGTGGAAGACAATGTCACCCTCGCCTCGCCGGCTCTTAGGGTTAAATTCAATGCGGGCCTCCTTTGGGTAATCGATTGAAAAGCCGTAGACGCTAAACCGCTCAAAATCCGGGTCCATTAAGAACTACTCTGGTACTAGTGTGGAACCATTACGCAATGTTTTCTCCCATAAGAGGGTTAGCATTGTGCCTGCAGCGGGAAACGGAAGGGCTTTATGAACAACCAAGCGAATAGTTTGCGGGTTTAGCTTTTGGAAGTAACGGTTCATCCTTACCAGATGTTCATCAACGGCGAATGGGGTCCTTCAGAAAGTAAAGCGACATATGATGTAATCAACCCGGCCACGACTGAAGTCATCGCCAAAGTTCCAAAGGGCGACGGAAAAGACGCGGGCAAGGCCGTCGATGCGGCGCGTGAGGCGTTCGATAAAGGCCGTTGGCCACGGATGGCACCGGCGGAACGCGCTGGCCTCATCATGAAATTGGCTGACCTTATCGAGAAAGAAATTGACAGCCTCGCACTATTGGAAACTCAACAGCAAGGTAAACCGATCAAGCTGAGCCGCGACAGCGACTTCCCCTTCGCAATCGATAACATTCGTTTCTTTGCTGGTGCCGCTAGATGCCTAGAAGGAAGGGCGAGCACGGAATACAACGCGGTTGCGACTAGTATCATCAGACGCGAACCCGTCGGCGTCGTCGCCACGATCACACCTTGGAATTACCCGTTCATGATGCTCGCGTGGAAAGCTATTCCACCACTCGCTGCGGGCAACACGGTTGTAATAAAACCAGCCAGCGTCACACCATTAACCACCATAGAGTTCGCGAAGTTAACTGAGAAAGCAGGCTTCCCGAAGGGTGTCGTGAATGTTGTAACCGGCCCCGGAGCAATACTAGGCGAAGCATTAGTCACACACCCTGGCGTAGATATCGTTGGCTTAACAGGCGACACACTAACCGGCCGGCGTATCATGGAACTCGCATCGGGAAGCGTGAAGCGAGTGCAATTGGAATTAGGCGGGAAGGCACCCTTCATCGTCTTCGAAGACGCAGACCTCGAAGCTGCTGCGGAAGGAGCCGTAGTGGGAGGCTATGTGAACAGCGGCCAAGATTGCACCGCGGCAACTAGGCTTTACGTGCAGGAAACGGTCTACCAGAAATTCCTCAACTTGGTCGTTGAACGGATCAAGAAAATCAAACTGGGCGACACAACAAAACGGGAAACCGACCTCGGCCCACTCGTTTCCGACGCGCAGAGGCGCAAAGTTGAGGATATGGTGGCAAGCGGCGTAAAGGAGGAAGCCAAATTACTGGTCGGGGGCAAACGGCCAAACCTACCTAACCC
Organism: Candidatus Bathyarchaeota archaeon; assembly: GCA_963726255.1. Taxonomy (GTDB): domain Archaea; phylum Thermoproteota; class Bathyarchaeia; order 40CM-2-53-6; family 40CM-2-53-6; genus FEN-987. The sequence goes on along the minus strand of CAVSBL010000002.1, from coordinate 2,073,302 downwards.
CAACAGCAAGGGCTTCTACTACGAGCCCACCCTATTCGCCGACGCCAAACAAGACATGCGAATCGTTCAGCAAGAAATATTCGGCCCGGTTCTCACCGCCCTACCATTCAAAACTATGAGCGAAGCCATTGAGAAATCGAACGACATCATCTACGGCTTAGCAAGCTCGGTCTGGACGAAGGACATCTTCAAAGCGATGAAGGCGGCCGCGGAACTTCGCTTTGGCTGCGTCTGGATAAACGACCACCTACCGCTCGTCAGCGAGATGCCACATGGCGGTTACAAGCAGAGCGGGTTCGGCAAGGACATGAGCCTCTACACGTTCGACGACTACACTGACGTCAAACACGTTTACATCGACCTAAGCGGCGACGTTAGGAAACCCTGGCATTATACGGTCTACGGTCCCCAGTAAAAGATGCGCTCCGAGGTACGATTAACACCAGCAGCTGCAACATTGCTGCAAAGAATTTCAAAGGAACATGAAAGACTCGTCATTTTGCTCGACGATACCAGCTGCTGCTCGAACAGCAATGTTATGCTGAGAGAGAACGAGCCCGGCTGGCCAGTGTCGCTCCTGGCCGAGGTAGGTGGGTTGCGAGTATTTGTCAACCCCGCTCTCGAAAGGAGTCTGAAGGCCGAGCGAATCAGTATCGATGCCTTAGATTTCGATGATGACAGCCTCTCGCTCGAAACGGACTACGGCAAACGCCTCATAATGTTAGTCGAACCTGCACCAACACAGCTTTTTCTTTCCTAGGGAACCAGACTACGACCGCCGAAGCCCTTGGGGTTGCGTACACTTTGATACTCTCGTGGTTAATGGCCAGAATTAGGCAAGTAATCCTTCCAGCGCTCGTACTGTTCGTGTTCGACCTTCTCGCCGCGATATTCTTCGGCCCTGCCCAAGGGTATTGGCTATTCAAGAATACCACTAACTGGATTCAGATGGCGGCAGTTCTAACCTTCACCGAAGCCGTAATTTGCTTACTAATCGCTGGCCTTTCAGGCGCAGGCATTGGCGAACATTCAACGATCATAAGGGAGGCTAATACTGGCGCACGCGTTGACATGAACCAGTATCAAACGACCCGCGAGAAATCTATCAGCCTAGCCTTTCAGCTAGCTGCAATCGGCCTCATCCTCATACTGTTCACGCTACTGCTGCACTTCGTTTCGGCTTGATTTCCGCTAGGAACGTGGGCTTAGGCATATGCCTTTACAAGTGCATCAAGCTTTGAGGTTGCTTGCGTCGTAACTATCTTCTTGATATCGCCGCCTTGATGGTCCTGCGTCACGAGTAGGGGCCCGAAATCTTTCACTTCCCATATCCATACAAGCTCCGTAGGCCCTAGCTCCTCGAGCAGCCTTTTCTTCACGCGGACAATCTTTGACACAGCCAGCGCGGAAGCGCCGCCGGTGAACTCTGAGTATACGGCACCAAAATTGGCTAGGCCCTTCTTTCCGATTTCTCCCAGGCCCCCTTTGCCGATGACCACCTTGGTCCCGTACTTCTCTAGGATGGGGGGTGTGAGTGCGTCCATTCGTGTGCTTGTTGTTGGGCCGCCTGCCACAATTTTCCATTCCTCGCCAACCTTGCGGGCGATTGGTCCGCAATGAAATATTGGGAGACCAGCCACTTCTGGGATGAATGTTTCGAGGAGTTTCTTGTGCGCTTGGTCTCGGGCTATGGCAATATCGCCGGTCACGTAAAGGACGTCGCCCACGCGGACCTCCGTTATTCGAGCATTGTCTTGTGGAACGTTGAGTTTGAAATCAGTCATTCCACATCACCTTACCATCCTGAAGCGTTGTCCCTTCAGCTCCGCGGCAGCTACCCTATTCGCCCAGCAACCGAATGAAATCGCGATGGGTAAGCATGCGGTATGCGTCCCAGCGGTTTCAATGTGAACGTCGAGCAAAGTCGTGTCCCCACCCAATCCCATTGTCCCAATTCCAAGTTCATTACCTGCCTTCAGAATTGAAGTCTCGAACTGGGCGACATCGGGGTCCGGGTGGCGCGAGCCAATCTCCCTAAGTAGAGCACGTTTCGAGTTGAACATGGCCTGAATCGCTGAACCACCGATCCCAATTCCGAGAATGTTCGGTGGGCATGTTTTTCCTCCCGCCTCAATCAATACCTGAAGGATGTGCTTGAGCATGTCTTGCCTGCTCGCAGTTGGAACCATCATTTTGAGGTTGGTGAAATTCTCTGAACCGGCGCCCTTCAGAATCATCTTCATTTGAGTTTTGTCCGTCGATTTATCAATCAGGACTTCGGGTTGGCTCAGTCCGGTGTTTGTCCCGGTATTCTTGCGTGTGAGAGGATGGACGACATTAGCCCTCATAGCGCCCTTCGCGGTTAGGCCTTGAGCTACGTGTGCAAGGGCTTTCTCAACTTCCCCGAGGTGATTGACAAGTTCGCCAGACACGAACAGAGTTACCAAGCCCGTGTCCTGGCACAATGGAAGCCCTTTCTCATCACTCAGGCCGGCGCTGGTGAGTATAGCTTCGAGCTGCTTCTTCGCAAGGTCCTTTGTCTCGTGGGCATGCGCCTCTTTGATAGCCCCCAAAATATCGGCCGGAAGTTGGGTAGTTGCGTGAACGAGCATCTCATTGAGGACTGGCTGCAATTCCTTCGAAGTAAATTCCATGGAGTAGACAACCGAAACACTCCATGCTTCGCATGCGACTTATGCAGCGCGCTTTTACTGCTTGTAAAGTATATTCCTTACAGTTGACCTTGACCGGCCTTCAGATTGAGTTGCTACCGTAGTACGAAACAAACGGCCCCAGCAATCAGGATGATTATCGCGCTTACGGCGCCCACTTCAGTGGTCAGCTCGTGCGTCATTCCAATCAGGCCTAAGTTTAAGGTTAGAAGAATTGCGCCGGAGATTATTCCTCTCATTCCTGCCTGCGAAAGCAGCCGCCTGGTGGTGAGGCTATAGCAATGGATAGCTACCAGGGAGCAAATCAGGCCGACGACGAAGATTACCGCGAACACCAACCCGAACGTAACGAGGATGAATGGGTAGACGCTGAATATCGGAAGCGCAAGAACGCTAACTATGAGGCTGATGACTCCGCCTATAACGAAAAATGCTGCGGCCAAATCCAAGAATCCAGTTTTCACAACTGATGTACCGGTACCCTGACTCATGCCTATCACATCAAGACCAATCCATTACCAGGAGAGGATATGAATCTTGGAGTCATTTTCTACTAAGTAGAACCAGCTTCGCCGTCGCGCAAGAGAGACGATTATGGCCGAGGCTGAGAACTGGGGGGAACTCTTTAGAGGACGCAATGTCGCGTGAACGCGGAGAATTCGCAATGAGCATTTGGAAACAACTCTACGCAATCGTTTGGCTTGCCTTCCTTCAGATAATCATCATCACCCTCCCGCGTTTCACCATATACCTCGTAGACGCGCACGTGGTACTAGGTCTGGCCATTCTGGCGTTGGCCCATTACGACAATGCTCAGATCAAGAAGACCCACGCTCCCGTTCGGCTTAAGCGGATTGTCAAGTCGACTGCCATTCTAGCGACATTTCAGATAATTCTCGGGGCCATTCTCTACGCGAACCTCAGACTCAGCGTGAACGTTCCCCTAGTCTCAGTGATCTCGTTCCTTCACCTCGTGACAGCACTGGCAATAATCACTCAAGTCGCTTCCGTTGCAACCGCCTACGACATGTGGGAGGAGCGGGAATACACTGCCTCCCCCAAGTCCAAGTAAAAGCGTTCGATGAATAGAACACGCGCAGGGTCCCAGCATGGGCGGACGGATCGTTCAGGCCACCATTGGAAACCTACCGGAACTTTTGAAGAGTGGAAAACCAGTTGTTGTGGATTTCTGGGCGGGATGGTGTGGGCCGTGTCACGTGATGGCACCGATACTTAGGGCCCTTGCCAAGGAGTTCGCCGAACAGGTTATCTTTGCAAAAGTCGATGTTGAGAATAACCGAGACTTAGCAGCCCAATTCAACATCAGAAGCATACCCACACTCGTCTTGATCAGGAACGGAAAGGAATGGGACCGGTTGACGGGGGTAAAGAGCCGGTCTGAGCTAAGGAAGGTAATAGGGAAGATGGCTTCCTAACGCCTCAGACGCGGGTTATGCGTTTTCTTACTTGGGCTCTAACCGCAAATTCGAAAATCAGTGGCCTTTGTACGATTGCCCAGTGAACGCGAACGTTTTGAATAGTTCATAGACCTTGTCGGGTACGCCTTCAACAACATTAAGCCCTAACGTGCGCGCCACGTCAAGCGTGATCGGGGTCGCGTGAGACATGTAACCGCGCGCTAGGAAATCTGCAACACGTTCAGCCTGCTGTTCATCCATCTTTCCTTCCAAGAGCCACATTACGAACGCTTTGGCATTCTCTATCTCTAGTTTTCCAGACTCCGCCAGAATGACCATTCTGTCACTGATTGTTTGAATCGGCTTCGTCTTCATGAGAGTAGCCAAGGCGCCCGCTGGGTGCATGCCGCCAGGGGTAGGAATCTGCGGATCCACAGGCCCCAGCACGCTGTATTTCTCCATACGAATTTCACCCGCGGCCAAGCTCATGAGCGAACCGCCCGACATAGCGTAGAATGGGACCATGACGGTGACCTTGGCGGGGTGAAATTTGATAGCCATTGCCATCATTTGGGCAGCGACGGCGTATCCGCCGGGTGTATGGATAATCATGTCAATCGGCTTGTTCGGAGGAGTTTTTTGAATCTCCATCAAGACTTTCACGGTGTCTTCGATCCCAATTTCAGGGTCCTCCCCAGGCTCAGTCCATAGTTCTTTCTTGTGAATCATCGTTATGACTTTCGTACCACGCTCGCGTTCCAATCCTTCGATTATCCTTTGCCGCCAGGCAAGAATTTCCGCTTTGGTGGTTGGTCGTTCGAGCTCGGGAGTGGCATCGTTTTGCGCTTCCTCTTCGCCAGTGTCTTCTTGGTCTTCCTTCGGGCCTTCTCTCTCCCTTGTCGTCCCCTTTGCTTGCCGGACGAGGTAGATTACTGCGGCAGAGTTGAGAGCAGATACGGCAATTAGCCCGAATCCCAGAAAAAGTTCGGAAATATCCAACTCAGTTTCACGTCAACGGTATTGTTTACCGAGGTTTACCTTGCCGCCGCCGAACTCGATCGTTTCGAAGAGTTGCATCACTTTTTCAGGGACGCCTTCCACTACGTTGAGGCCTATGGCACGGGCGACGTCTAGGGTAATGGGTGTGCTGCTCGCCATGAATCCGCCGGTTAGGAAGTTGGCGACTTGGGCGGATTGGTCTTCATTCATCTTGTCCGACAGGAGCCATTTCACGAATTCTCTCGCGTTGTCTGTTTCCATGCGGGCGGCTTCAGCGAGCAGGATCGTGCCATCCGATATTGTTTCGACTGGTTTGCGTTTTAGAATTCCCATAATCAAGTTGGCCTGCATGTCGTCTACGATCGGCTCGCAGGGGGCGAGGATGCTGCATTTCTGCATCATGATTTCGTCGGCGGCGAGCACGATGTACGTGCCGTCTGACATGGCGTAGAAGGGGACCATGACCGTAACCTTGGCGGGGTGGTACTTTAGGGCCATCGCGATCAGGTCGGCGGCGAAGGCGAGTCCCCCCTCCGTGTGAATGATGAAGTCTATCGGTTTGTCCCGTGGCGTTTCTCTAACTTGTTGAAGAATGACCTCGGAGTCTTCGAGCACTATTTCTGGATCTTCATCACTCGCGCTCCAAGGTTCTTTTCGGTGAATCAGCTGAAGAACTCTACTTCCACGCTCTTGTTCGAGTTCGCGAATTAATTGTGCTCTGCGGGCGAGGATTTCCTCTCTGGTTGGGACACCAGGTTGAGCATTCTCTTCGTCTTCCTGCTCGTCTTCTTGTTCTTCTGCAGAGGCCTTTGGGGGAGCTGGTTGAAGACGTCGCACAACGTAGAGGCTTGTTAGCGCGTTTAGGGAGACCGCGGCAACGATCCCTAGGGCGAGTAGGGTGTCGATGTCTCCTAGCATAGCTTGCAGCCTCCAAGGGTTTGGCGTAAAATCTGGAATCAATGTAAGCCGATGGCGTCTAAAGGTTTTCGGAAACTCCGCGTTAAGTGCGGAGAGGAGAGGAATGGATTATTGAACTAGTTTTGGAACCTCGATGTTCGTTGGCTCATAGTCAACTAGCTTGCTGTTGAAGTATGCATCATACGCCTGTAGATCTAGCAGGCCGTGGCCGCAGTTGTTGAAGGCGATAATCTTCTTCTCGCCAGTTTTCTTGCACCGCAACGCCTCGTCTATTGCATACTTGACGATGTGCGCGGTTTCGGGGGCAGTTATCATGCCCTCGGTCTTCGCCAGTATGCTCGCTGCTTCGAAAACTTCTGTTTGTGAGTAGGCGACCGATTTGATGTAACCCTTGTTGATGAGGAGGGAGAGGGAGGGGGCTTTGCCGTGATACCGAAGCCCGCCCGCGTGGATGGGCGGTGGCTTATACTTGTGCCCAATCGTGTACATCTTCAGGAGCGGAGTCATTTCCGCCGCGTCGCCGAAGTCGTATGTGTAAGTTCCACGGGTTGTTGAAGGTACGGCCTTGGGTTCGCAGGCCACGAATTCAACAGTTGACTTTCCTTTCAGCTTATCCGCCATGAATGGGTAGGCGAAGCCAGCGAAGTTTGACCCACCGCCAATACAACCGCAGATCACGTCCGGCTGTACATCAATCATTTCGAATTGTTTCTTTGTTTCTTCGCCGATTATTGTCTGGTGTAGGAGTACGTGGTTCAGCACGGAGCCGAGACAGTACTTGGTATCATCGTGGCTGACGCAGTCTTCGATTGCCTCGCTTATGGCAATACCAAGGGACCCGGTGTTGTTGGGGTCAGATTCGAGGAGGCCTTGGCCGAACTTGGTCTTCTTGCTTGGAGAGGCTGTTACGTCAGCGCCGAAGGCTTCCATCATGATCCTTCTGCCAGGTTTCTGATCGTAACTTGCGCGAACCATGTAGACACTGCACTTCATTCCGAAAATCGCTGCCGCCATCGCCAAGGCTGAGCCCCATTGCCCAGCACCCGTTTCAGTCACTACGCGCTCAGTACCTTGGGCCATGTTGTAGTAGGCTTGCGCAATCGCTGTGTTCGGCTTGTGGCTCCCGGTCGGGTTCACGTATTCGCATTTGTAGTAGATTTGGGCAGGCGTATTCAGGTACTTTTCGAGCCGTCTCGCTCTGAGCACAGGTGTGGGGCGCGGCAGGCGGAGGTAAGCATCGTAAACTTCGTCCGGGATTTTGATGAACCTCTCTCCCGAAACCTCCTGCATGATAAGCTCCTTCGCGAAGAGCCTCAACAGCGGCTCAGGGGAGACTGGCTTGACAGTGCGCGGGTCGAGCGGCGGAGGAAGGGGCTCGGGCAGGTCGGCTAGTATGTTGTACCAATGGGTTGGCATCTCATCTTGGGGTAAGTATACGGCGTGTTCCTTGTCAACTATGGTCTTCGGCATGGGACAGAGTTTCCTGTGGAATGATGACGCTTGGAAACGTTATAGCAGAATTTAAGACTTTGTTGCACATTTCTGTACCTTAAGGGTGGATGCGCAAACATGTGGAGACAGATCTCGGAGCGGCTCGAGGAATATCCTGGCAGGCAGAAGGTTGCCAGGGCCTTCGTAGAGTTGGGCCTCAGCATCAAAGAGGGAAACAAAATCTATTGTGGCGGCATAGAATTGTCCGACGTAAAGATCGCCCGCCATCTACATGTTGACCGAAGAACCGTACGGGACACCGCCCAACTAATTTCCTCAGACCCTGTTCTCAATCCCGTCTTTGAGAAACTCCGTCCCGCAGGCCCATTCCTTGCAGATGTTGCCAAGTTTCTTGGTTACAGCGTCATCGAAATCTACGCCGACCCACATACGGTTGGTATCGTAGCCAAAGCAGCGTCATTGATCGCGCAAGAGAATATAGCAATAAGACAGGCAGTCGCGGACGACCCTGACCTCACACCCGAACCGAAACTCACACTTGTCGTCGAAAGGGAACCTACCGGAACAATACTGCAGAAGCTTCTCAAAATTCCCGGTGTAATCAAGATTTCAACGTACTGAAAACGTTGAATTCCACCTCCCGCAACACTTTCCAGAAATCGGGGGCGTTGCCTTCAAACTAGTGTTGTAGTCAGCGGTGGCCTTCGAATCTCTCGTAGTGTACGATTTCCTGTAGGGGCTTTCGATTCTTCTTGCGGTTGGTCTTCGGTTCGGCTGGATAGCCAAAGGGCATAACCGTCACTAGCTTCATTCTCTGCGGTGCATTCAGAAGATCCTTAACTCCATCTTCGTAGAAATTAGTGACCCAGCAGGAACCGATTCCAAGATCCCAGGCGGCAAGAACCATGTTCTGAATTGCGCGTGTGCCGTCAATTTCCGGTAGCTTTGCACAATCCATGAGGATGGCAAGTGCTAGGGGGGCTTTCGCAATGTGGGCGCCCGTAGGGGTAAGTTCAGAGACCTTTCTCAACGTATCCTTATTTCTAATGACCATGAAGTGCCATGGCTGTGAGTTCTTTGAGCTCGGCGCGAGCCGGCCTGCCTCGAGGATTTGCTGCAGGCTTTCCTCAGGTATGGGTTTGTCTAAGTATTCTCGTATTTCGCGGCGTGTTCTGATGCAGGTGAAAGTGTCCATTGTAAGCTCGCCGGTTCCACAATAGTCGCTGGGCGTTTCATTGCGTCTTCTTGTTGTTGTTCTTTTCGATTATTTCCCAGAGTTCTTCTTCGAGCGTTCCGCCGTGTTGTGGTTTTTCAACAAACCTACCTATCTCACGCCATGCGCGGTCGTGGACGATTACGGTTGGGATTCTGAGTACGTTCATTTCGTCGGCGATGTCACGGTTCTCGTCGAAATCGATGACTTTGATGTTCAACGCGGCGTTGTTTGCTGCGACGAAGACTTTGGCAAGGTTCGGAAGCTGGGCGCGGCATTCTGCGTTCCACTCGGTTGCGAACACAACGAAGAAGTAGCGGTCAGTTATGCTTGAGAACTTGTCGATCACGTCGGCTTTTGGTTGGTACTCTTGTATCCGTTTCTTTATGGTTTGTTTGACCGTCGAGTTCTTCACGGTGTTGATGTAATCCCAAAGATTGGGATGAGGGCCGATAACATTTCGGAGGAGTGACAAGAAATCTACCTACAAGACATCTTTCGGGTCGGCTTTTCAGAAGAAGAAAAGCAGCATCATTTGGGCTGCATGGACTCCCTTCGTGTTACGATTTCCAACCGTTAATTCCTTTTGAAGGAGTTATTAGATTTTTGGAATGGCACCGTTCTAGAGCTTACCAACTGCGATAACCTTCTTGGCCTTAACTTCGAACTTGCCTTTCGTTCCGGTTGGCTCCGCGGTTCCATAGACTTCAAGTTCCTTTCCAATCATCCCGCTAACGTCTTCCTTGGCCAGCCCAAGCTCCGATTTTTCTTCTTTGAGCATTCGTTCTTTAATATCCGCCGATTTCATTGAGGCAAATTGGGCAGGGTCGAGGTCGGAGATTGTGACCTCAGCTACGCCTGTTCCGTCATCGATCTTGAACCTTCCCGCGAACCTGACACTTCCCGCCTTCCCCGAATTGCACTTTTCACAGGTGAAGTTCTTCTCGGAGACCTTTAGCACCGAGTTGCAGGTCTCGCATACGGCGAGGAGTTTGGGGGCGCCGATGGTTTCTAGGACCACGCCCTTTACCCATGTGGTCAAGCCTGGTTCAAGTGCGATTACATGTCGGATGTCCTCCCAAGCAGGCCTCTCACTCGCCGGGGCATCGACGGTTTCGATCTTCGTGGCTGGCACTGAGCTCAACTCCAGTTCACCGCCGAGTCCGGCCCGTACCCTTAACCCCGTGATCTTTACGCGCACTCCCGGCCTTAGCGGCGTAACCGCGGCGACTTGGTCTCTCCAGAAGGTTACCTTCGCCAACCCCGTCTCGTCGCGGAGTGTGAAAGATGCGAGGTTCACCGTTTCGCCCTTGTCAGTTACCACCTGCCGGACCAGTGGCTGATCGGACACAGCAGCTTCTACCATTAGCAGGCCTTTCACGTTTTTCAGGCAGTTGAGCTTCGTTCCCTTTTGGGCTTCAATCTTTTTTATTGATTTTTGTAACTCGCCGGACCTTCCAAGGCTCAGGCTTACTTCCCCTAGCCGTTCGCGAACGGAAATTCCACGAAGGTCTACAGTTTCACCCTCTGTAAGTTGGTTAGCGAGTTCCGCTTTGTCGTCCCACAGGGATAGGGAGACCATTTCAGTTTCGTCCCCGACGATGAGTCTTGCAACCTTAGTGGTTTCCCCTGTTGCTCTCTTGACTTCTTGGGGTGGGCCTTTGGCTAGCAAGGAAACCGACAGGTCTACTGAAGCGAGTTGGCCTGTGATGTCTGACAGCTTGTATGTCTTTGTTACCGGCATCCTAAGGTGGTCTGGTGGTGTCGGAAGAATAGCCACCTGGCTTCGGCTTTCAACATGCAGTTCTGTGCGCCCGTTATTGTCTAGCTTGGTTCTGGCGTTCAGAACTTGCAGGATATCGCCTTTCTTGACCTGTCTTAGCTCTTCGGCACGTTCGTTCCAGGCGACCATGGGCATACTGCCTGATTCGTCTGCGATGGCGGTTCGAAGTACGCTACCTTGTCGGTCTTCTTTCTGAAAGGTGTAATGCCGTGGCTCTGCCTGTATGACGCCAACGACGTTCAATTGGTACGCGTCAGCTGCGAGTTTGCCGAGGGGTGTGAATAGTTCCTTGAACTCGGGAAAGTCGGCGGTTGGCATGTCTTGCGGGTCTATCTCAATGCTTGCGCGGTCTCCGGCGTGAATTTCGGTGTCACCTGCGAGTCCTTGTCTCGTGTAAGCGTGCCCGATTCGGAGTATTCTACCCTGCAGGTTCCCTGCCCTTGAAAGAATATCCACATGCTTGTCCCATAGCGCGCAACGAACACGGCCACTTCGATCAACCAACATCAGTCGCATGACACGCCCCGGGGTTCCGTCCCGGCGCTGAAATTGTTGCGGGGGCCAAGACAAGAGTACACGTCCTGAGATGCTTACGTCATTAAGGCCGCTCACAAGGTCCTTGACCCGCATTCTGCCCAGCTCTGTTCCATGTGTCTGGACCAGAAGTTCCTCTGCTACCAGTCTAGCTGCGCCTTCATCTGAGAGTAGGCCGCGTCCTTCCTTCTTCTTCGCGTCGATGAGGGCAAGCACTTGTTCCTGGGACAGGTCAGGCCGCTTGGACAGTATGTCCTCCACAATTGATTGGATTGAGGCCTGGAATGCGTTCGCCCCGCTGCGAAATATTCGCCCCTAGTTCACGGAAGCGAAAGCTAAGTCTTCTCATTGCCTGGTTTCTGCCCGAAACTGATGGGTACATTGATGTTCACTTTACGGAACATTAATATGGCAGACTCCATGCCCCTCCAACACAGCGCGGAGGGCGAGCTGACAACGCTCAACGTGCAAACGCACGGTTGCGTGTCCTCGCCCCGCCGCCATTATCTAACTTCGCTAGCAACCACAAGACAATTCAACTAAGACCGCGGTTCTTTCAGTGGAATTCTGTATGGAACCTGCATATGAGAAAGTTGGTAGGATCACGCACTTCTACTCGAAAGCCAGCGTGGCTGTAGTTGAGTTGTCTGCCGCACTCAACAAAGGCGATAAGATTGTCATTCGAGGCAGCACGACCAACATCGAACAGACGGTTGACTCCATGGAAATCGAACACAAACAAATCCCAAACGCCAAAGCTGGACAAAGCATCGGAATGAAAGTTGCCGGCCACGTAAGGGAGAACGATATCGTTTACAAAGTGAAGCCGGGAGCATAGGGCAGCTTCATCTGAACGAGGGTACCATCTTTCCCGCAAGCTTAGAATAGCAGGCAACCGGTTTAGCGCCCTCATAGCGTGATCTGTATGGGAGAGGTTACTATCGAGGGGACCGTCTTGATGGTTACACCAATTCAATCTTCTCAAGGGAGGCCGATGGTCCAAATTACGTTAGGCGACCCGCTCAAGGGCCCAGTCACGATGCCGCTTGAAATGGATAGGGAAATGGCCGGCGTAACAATAGCCGTCCAAAGGGTGTTAACTCAACTTCCCGGCGTGGGCCAACAACTCGGCACACCCAGGCTGATCGTCACACTAACCGAAGAGGAATACCGAGAAATGGGGCGTCCGCGGTACCCCGACCACATAACCATAACATTGAAAGTGCAAACCTAACCGTATAGCACGCCAAGCGTTATACTGAAGGCAGCGTTCTAGGTCGCCGCGTTGCAAACGAAGAAAAATGGAACGAAACGGTGCCCGTCATGGAATATGTGAATCTTGGCAGAGCAGGCGTCAAGGTGTCGCGGATTTGCTTGGGCTGCATGTCATTCGGCAACGACGCTGCATGGAAGGTTGAACTCGATCAAGCTCGAAAGCTGTTGAAGAAGGCTGTCGACCTCGGAATAACCTTCTACGATACTGCAAATGTTTACTCGTCAGGTCGCTCCGAGGAGATTACGGGCGAATGTTTGAAAGGGTATGGCGAGGACGTCGTTATCGCAACGAAAGTCTATTTTCCTACAGGGGAACGGCCGAATGAGTCGGGCCTATCTCGGCGACATATCATGGCCCAAATCAGGGCTTCTCTGAAACGCCTGCAGAGAGATCACGTCGACCTATACCAGATCCATAGGTGGGATTACAACACGCCCATCGAAGAAACCATGCGGGCCCTAAACGACGTTGTACATAGCGGGTTCACGCATTACATCGGTGCCTCGAGCATGTTTGCTTGGCAGTTTCTCAAAGCGCTCCACACCAGTGACCGACTAGGCTTGGGAAGGTTCGTCAGCATGCAGAACCATTACAACCTCCTTTACCGCGAGGAAGAACGGGAGATGATTCCCCTATGCAAGGAGGAAGGCATCGCACTGATCCCGTGGAGCCCCCTCGCCCGCGGCTTTCTTACGGGAAAATACAAGCGAGGAGAAAAACCAAAGACGTCTCGGTTTGAGAGCGACGAGTATCTCGCAGGCCGGTATTTCAAACCCGAAGACTTCAACGTGCTGGATGCAGTTGAAGCTGTGGCCAAACAGAAGGGCGTTACCCCCGCTCAAGTTTCCCTTTCATGGTTACTCCATAAAGGAGTGGCCGCACCAATAATCGGTGCCACAAAGGTGGAACACATCGAAGAAGCCGCCGGTTCGCTCGATGTCAAGCTCGATGCAGAGGACATGAAACAATTAGACGAAGGGTACAAACCGCACCCCGTAATCGGCCATCAATAACGTTCCAATGCTAAAACCGCTGGGATTTCCGACGAGTCAAAACTGAAAGCAATCACCATTCAGGTGGTCAAGGCTTCAGCCTTAGCCCTCGTTCTCGTCTGCCTTTCGCAGTAAGGCTGTAGCTGAATGGTGCGATCAAGTCCCTATCGACCAGGAATCTTATCGCGTGTTGAACCGCATCGTATGAGGCTTCCTTCTCAAAGGCCTTGTACAACGCGGCGATGGGAACACTAGGGTGACCTCGCCTCTCGTCTTCCTCATGAAGAAAATCAAGGATCTTCTCGGCCAACCTCTTTACTTCGACCGTCGCGCTTTCTCTCCAAACTGTGCGGCTCGTCACTTACGTACAGTAGCCTTGTAAACAAGGTAGCGGTCGATATGAAGGAAGACAGAGGAATCCCTGCGAATTCGAAGAAAAAATGGGCTTGTTCGTGCTCTAAGCTTGGAAGGTGGGCTGAGCGATAGCATGTTGGCGTGCGATGGCTGATTCGGAAACGGTTGTATGCCGCATGACGAAGCAGATGGTGCCGGCGATGAGAGTGAGCACGGCACTTAACGCGGTGAGCAGAGAGCTACTGGATGTCCTAAGGCTTCCAACCAGCCCCAAACTGAATATCAGTAGTAATGCTCCGAAGATCAGGCCTCTGATCCCTGCCTCAGATAACAAGCGTCTCGTCGCAAGCGAGTAGCAGTGGATGGCACCGAGGGAGCAAATGAGGCTTATGCCGAGTATGATGAGGAATTCAGTGCCTACGCTAGTTGGAGGTGTGAAGGGATAGATGCTGTCGATGGGAACTGTTAGAAGAGTCATGATGAGGCTGACGACGCCGCCGATTACGAAAAATACTGCGGCTAGGTCAACGAACCCATGTTTTACTGGCGACATTCCATTCATATTCTTCGAACCTCCTGAGCACTACCCCCTGCTTGACAGCGGTTAAGCGTAGTTACACTTGGTAGAAACCTCGAGTGCCCGGTAGAAACTTTGGAACCACCCCGCCCGAGGCTTGGTTCTAGGCCGGTGTGTTTCTCTGCAACATCCCTTCTTGAAAATTGAAATCTGAATCAATCAGTTTTGAGAGAAAGCTGTCGAGTTCGAAGAATTCCAACCGATATTTGCATTTTAGCGCTGGCATGATTCGCCGGTGCTTGATGCCGACTGAAATATCTGCAAGCTGGAAGGCCTGGTCATCCGCCTCGGAATCGCCCATGTACATTACCGGCCCTGTAATGCCCATCTCGGTCCGCAGCTTAGTGAGGGCCGCGCCCTTGTCCACTTCAAATGGGTAGATGTTCGCGAAAGGGCTGATCTCCGACTCAACAACGTACAACCCTTCCCCCTTGCAGAGTGCCAGTGCGGGCGCCGCCTTCTTGTGCGCTTCGTCCCAATTGCGGGACAGCCTCCAATCGATGCAGAAAGCAATCAGGTCGCCGTCTTCGGTTTCCTTTCTTTCAATCATAATGTTGTCGCGGATCTGAAGGATTGCCTTAAGGGTGTCTTGGTATGCCTTCTCAATCTTCTTGTTTGGTTCTCGAACGCGTTCGTCCACGACTATTCTGTCGCCAACTCGCATCTCCAATCCGCATGTTGCCGCGAAGCCGTGCGCGAACGGCACCCGGTCCTTGATAAAAGCGAGGTCTTTGGTTGTTACAATCCCTAGCTTGATCTCTTTGCTGGCTTTGATTAGTACCCGCCGTAGCCTTGGTGCGATGAACGCGTCTTCTCGTCGAAGTTCCAACGCGCAAAGGGTGCCATCATAGTCGGAGAATATTGCGTCTACATGCGTCATTCCAGTATACCCTGCCTTTTCAAACGGCGGACATGCCGTTATAACAATGATGGCTCGTAGGCCCCTTTAGGTTGAGAGACCACCTGCCGAATCACGCTGGGCGGCAGGTTAGAAAACAGGTCTAGTCTGGCTTAACGTAATATCAGTCGCATGACGAATACTCCGGTGAGCCCCCTTGAAGCTGAGAATCGGCGTTGTAATGTATCAGACGAGTCGCTCCAAGGGACAAGAGCTTGTAGCCCAAAGAATGGTGAGCTATTTTAGAAGACTTGGCCACGAAGCATACCTAATCACCAGCCTATACCATGATGAAAAACAGGTCGTCAGTGAAGGCTCAATCGGCGAGAAAGGCTATGTCGAAGCGAATGACGGTGAATTAGGTATCCCAATCATTCGGGTAGGCAGCTTTACTTCGAGCTGGCCACCCCGACGTGTCAATCTGAAAGACGTAGTCCACGCGTTGGAAGGAATCGTCAACGACTTCCAGCTTAACGTATTGATAACCCACAGCACAATGTGGAATGGGCCAGAGGAAGTCGCGAAGTTCGTGGAATGGAGACGCAACATAAAGCAACTAGGCGGATTTCAAGACCCACTGATATTTTGTCACATGTCCCATTTCCAAGAACCCTCAGCTCGTAGGTACTCTGTGGTTGAGCGCTCTTTCAGAATGGCGTGGAATCGCCTCTCACTCAGAACGATACTTCGTGTCGCTAACCTCGTTCTAGTCGTAACTCCGTACGAGGAGCAGGCTAAAACAAAGATGGGCACTGACCGCCGGAAGTATGTTCTTTTCCCAGGAGGAGTTGATGACAATGCGTTCATGCGTTTTGCATCATCAAACTTAGAAGAATTCCTCCAACGGTATCATCTCTCACGCGATGCAAAGATAGTTTCGTACCTTGGAACCATCGAGGAGCGAAAAAACCCGATGGCGGTTCTCGAGGTTGCTGGGAAGTTGACCGATAGAAAGAAAATTCACTTCGTCCTCGCGGGTGCCGGTGATTCGGAGTACGCTGAACAAGTGAAGGAGAGAGCTAAGGAACTAGCGAATGTTACGTATCTTGGTGAAATTGGTGAAAAGGAAAAAGTGCAACTTATCGAGGCTTCCTACCTTAACATCATCCTGAGCCGGATGGAGGCTCTAGGATTGGCTCAGCTCGAATTCATGTATCGGGGAGTGCCGGTAATCACATCAGGCGTCGGCGGACAATCTTGGATTATTCGAGACGACCAGGAAGGCGTCCACGTGAAGGGGCCAAGTGACGTGGAAGGAGCAGCCCAAGCAGTAGTTGAACTAGTGGACGACGATTCAAAGAGGGAGAAGTACTCTGCCAATGCCAGAAAAAGGGCGGATGACTTCACTCTTACAAAGCTGATCAAAGAGTTAGATTTGGCGATCACAAAAGCGATTGAGAAGGAGACCGGCCTCGCAGAATTACCAAGCGAAGTTAGATCTACGCTTTCAGAACCGGAGATTGTTGCTCGTACGTGGTCTCATGGCACACAGAAGCTTGTCGCGACGAACAAGAGAGTGTTTATTCAACGAGGTCGTTTTTCAAGAAGCACCGCGGAAATACCTTACTCAAGCATCGGCTCGATAGAACATATCAGGCGATACAGCTGGACAGCCCTGGTGATTGGAATCGCCCTCTCATTGCTGCTTTTTGTTCAGCATTATGTGTTTCCAATAATTTCAAGGATCCTAACCTCCAGCATAGATTTCTTACTGACCGGTCTCGTGCCCACTCTACGGTTGCAGATGTTACAAGTCCTAGCGAACCTTTGGCTAGCTCCGATATCGGTAGCGCTTCTGATGTTCCTAATTAGCCGTCGGAAAGGATATGCCATTCATGGAGCAAGGCTGAACCCAATCTTCCTGCCTCATTCGTTCAAAGAAGCAATAGAGTACGTACGCGAGAAGCGGGATCGAGTTCAACCGACCGAAACCAGCAATGCGAGTTCAGTTGAGGAAAAAGTGGGGTAAATATCACGAATTTGGTACTAGCTTTCGCACGAGGCTGTTCACAGAACCGGCATAATTCCGATCTTGGGCACCCGAACCAGAAGCCTCAACACTGTCGAAACCTTCAACGCACCGCCAACCTAAGGTAGCATCCTACCTTCTCCTAACTATCAATTGCAAGATCGCGACAACTACGAACGCGACTCCTGCGTAAAGTAAGCTACTCGTAAGGAACCAAACCACAACGGCGGCGATTATTGGAAGTATGAAATGTATGACTGCCGACAAAATCAAGATCGCTATGATACCAATAATCAGGAGGATTAGGAAAATCACTAATTCCCCAAATCCAATCCCCGAAATCAATATGTCAGCTATCATTGAGCAATCGCCCCCTTTCGAGCCCTAACTGGGAAGGGGCATGCCACAACACCTAACGGTTCTAATTATGGCAATTAAGGATGATTCCACTTGGTAGAAACGCCTACAATCTTGCGCAAACAATCCCCAGCGGCTAGCGCCTAATCCCAGAAAAGTCGTGTTCTAGCGTATTCGCGTTCAGCCTTTAGAATATCCACGTACAGGTTTTCTTCAGTTCTGTGGAGCCTCCTTAGGATTCTGGTTGCGGTTGCTGGGCCCACGCCTCGACCACTGAGGACCACGACGGCTTCCTTTCCTTTGGTTTGCACTAGGCTTGCGCTCAGCCATGCCTGACGCCAGTTATGTTCTTCTTCAGACGTTAGTTTGGCGCCCTTCCTCTTCTTCCTGACAACGCCGAGTAATGTGTCGTTAGCCAGATACGTGGCTGCAATTAGCGTCGAACTGCATTTGGGGCAACGAATTCTGTGCGGAAGGTCGCCCACTACCCGCACTCCATCCCAGTCCCCGTTGAAAATGCATACCAAGCGAACAGTGCTTGCGACTAGACGTTCCCTAACGATGTCTGTCAAGGATTTCGAGGGAACGGCGGGCCTTAACAGGTCGTGCGGAATTATTTTGTCGATGATCGGCGTAGCGTAAGGTGAGCAGGATTCAGCTCTTTCTGATGTGACGTCGATGGTTATCTCTCTTGCTTGTAGTTTTGCAATTATGTCCTTTGTTCTTGGCAAGTCGAACTTTTCGAGGAGGACCTCTCGTTGAGTCTCCACGTTCAAGGGCGTGTCTTTCATAGCGCGGACGAGCATACGGGCGCGAATGGATTTGTACTCCGCCTTTCTCTCGACGACTCCGAATCGGCGGGCTACGTGCCAATGCTTCCACGCGAATAGGTCTGAGTTCTGAAGGAACTCGACCAGAACCTTCTCGACATCGTCCGGAGTGAATTTTGAGAGTTCGAGGGCGACGGTTTCCGGTTCAATTTTGAACGGGCAGATAATGGCGATTCGGTAGGGATCTGTTTGTGTTGCTACGTTTACCCCGTACTTAGCACTGAGCATGGATCCCAAGATCATTGCAATGGTATCGTTCACTGTGCTTCCGAAACATGCATGGATGACTATGCAGTTCTCAAACTTCTCTACTATGATGCGTTTGTCTGTTGGCATCGGGAAGTTCTTCAACTGCGACCTAACGGTTTCAGTGATCTTGCTAATTGCGGCATTCGACAATTGTAGTTCCTCCTGGATTCCTCGAAGCCCAGCGGGATCTTCTAGCTTCGAGGCTATGTCCGCCCTCAGTTTGCCAACTTCCTGCGCGGTTTCGAAACTGACCGGAATAATCTCGCCCTCCCAGCTCGGGATGGCGTCCAAGGTTGGGACTGTCGGTTCCACCTCGACGGAAAGTTTCTCTTCGTTGACGTTAATGATCTTCCAGGTTTGTCCATGCATAATGAAGACGGTACCGCCCTTACATTTCCTGGCCACGAAGTCTTGATCCAATGTCCCAATCCTCCGCTTCCTGAAGAAATCGAACACATCGAAGCGTTTCACATCTGGTATGACGGAGAGGTTCTCGTAGTAGTATCGAAATGTTCGTGGAAAGCGTGCGGAGAATACGTCGTCTAGTAACCTGATCATTCCCAATGAGTCTAGGAATTTGACGAGTCCGTGAAGTTCTTCGCCTGTCATGTCCCGGTACGGATAGGAGCCGTGAATAATTTCGTACAGTTCCCCGAGTTTAACCCTCTTTAAGTCTAGAGTTATGCCCGCTATCTGATGTGCGAGTACGTCCAAAGCTTTGTCGTGGATAATTGTTGGCTCGATTCTCCCGGCCCTAGTATTCGCTGCGAGCACAGCGGCCTCTAACAGATCATCTGCCCATGCACCGATCACAGTTCCTTTTGCTAGCCCTCTTAGAGTGTGGCCGCTTCTTCCCACTCTCTGAATGAGGCGGGTGGACATTCTCGGCGACATGTATTGAACAATGTAGTCTACTCTACCAATATCCATCCCCAGCTCAAGGGACGATGTGCAAATGACACCTTTCACTGAACCACCCTGAAATCCTTGCTCAACCTCCTCGCATTTCTCGAGAAAGGGAACCGTGATGCACTCGCACCTGTAGCTCCGGTTTGAGGGCATGGAGCTGCGACCCCACAGCTTCGGCTTGTTCACGTGTATTTGTGAAGACCAGGGTTGACTGCTTCACCGAGATAATTTCGGCAACTCGCTTTGCCCTCGCTATTGTTGTGGGTGGAAGGCCATACTTTTCGGACTCCTTGATATCTGCAGGTGTGGGTGGCACATATTCGACGCCGATCTGAACCTGCCTAAGCTCTTCGGACTTCGCAACCACCACCTTACGATCAGTTCCTGATAGGAACCTTCCGACCTTCTCCTCCTCACCCACTGTCGCCGATAATCCAATCCTTTGGAAGTTCCGGCCGGCTAGGTGGACTAATCGTTCCAGAGCGATCGAGAGTTGAACACCGCGCTCATCGGTCGCAAGCTCATGAATTTCGTCAACAACAACCCACCTGACGCCCTTCAAGTGCTCACGCATCCTCTTTCCAGGCAGGATGGCTTGCAGAGTTTCTGGCGTTGTGACAAGCATTTCAGGAGGTGATTTGGCCTGCATCACTCTTGTGCTCGTCGGCGTGTCTCCGTGCCTCACCTGGACCTTGATGTCAAGTTCCCTACCTACATCAGTCAGTCTCCGCACAATGTCTCGGTTCAGCGCCCTGAGCGGAGTCACGTATAGGATTGAGATGCCCTTTGTCTCCCCAGCCGACCTGCGCTCCAAGAACATATTGAAGATGGGAAGCACGCACGCTAGTGTTTTCCCAGTTCCGGTCGGAGCTATTACGAGTACGTTCTCGCCTCGGAGAATTGACGGTATCGCGATTTTTTGGATGTCGCTAGGTTCCTCTAACCCAACCCTTTCCAAGTGGGCCCGTATTGGCCGGTGTAGCTGCGCAAATGTGTTCTCAAGCAAGTACTGATCCTCAAATCAAATAACTCATGAAACGCGGTTTCTCGCCTTACGAACGTATTCTTTGAGGGTCAGTTCGCGCTTCCTTCACATCATCAGGCGGAAGGTTTCTCGTAGGCGAGGTAGACGAAGATTAGAATGACAGCTAGGAAAGCTACAAAAACGATTCCAATCTGGAACAGGCCCCAGAACTCGTCCGTTGTCAATTTCCTAACGCTCGCCTTCCCCGTAGAAAGCAAGTTCCCATTTAAACACTGCTCATCCCGAACTCTCAGGGATTTCCTTGGCCCTCCACCGATCCGTGATGTTTGAGTATTGGGAATCATTCTTGGATATTTTCTCGAATTTGTCCAGGGCTTCTGCTATGTGTTGGGCTATTATGTGGTAGCATAGGCCTCGCTTCTTGTCCATTACTCGAAAGTAGTAATCGTCGCAATAGCAGAAGGGTATGTCCGGCATAACTTGGTATTCGCTCTTCCGACCCTGAACAACCCAAACCACTCTGCCACTGGGTTTGAACTCGTATCGGCGAACTTTCCTTGAATTCGCCAGCTCCCAACCGTTGGTGAAACGTTCACCGAACGTTTTCTCAAGCGTAGCCTTCAATCTTGCTGAAAGTTGCTGGCGTGACTGTAGTTCCTCGTAGGCTTCTTCCATCAGTTTGTTTTCTAGCTGGTAGGCTCTTTCCATTTCCATTCCAACGATGCATGCAAGCGAGAGGCGGCAGAGATATGCTCGTCCGGCTTTCAAATTTGTGCTATTTATTGACCTAGTTTCGAGCGAACCTTTAATGTGTCGGGAAGTTTCGGGAAACGTTTTTAACGTTGTCGTGTGTCGGTCTATGCGATCGCGCTAGAACCTTCTTCTGCGCGATTGCGTTATGCTCCGGAAACTGTTCTCGGGGGCAAAACAAACCTATGTACCACCAAGAAAAAACCAACATGCCGAAGTACGTGATGACCGGGACGACCACGATGGGCGTTGTTTGCAAAGATGGAATCGTCCTCGGAACTGACACCCGCGCCACTCTCGGGACCTTTGTGGCCCATAAGCGAGCAAAGAAAGTGTATCCCATCGATGACCACGTAGCAATGACGATAGCTGGAGGCGTTGCCGACGCACAAACTGTCGTTGAGACACTACGCGCGAACTCCAAACTTTACAAGTACGAGAAAGGCCTTCCCATACCAATCAGCGCACTAGCACGTTTGGCTGCGAATATTCTCTTTCAGTCCAGATACTTCCCTTTCATTCTGCAATCCATTATAGGCGGTATAGATGACCAAGGCGGACACATTTACGCTCTCGACCCGCTGGGGAGTGTTACTGAGGAAAAGTACGTCTCGACTGGTTCTGGCTCGCCAGTGGCCTACGGCGTTCTGGAACCAGGCTACAAGGAAGGCATGTCCGTAAAGGAAGCCATACCTCTCGTAGTCCGCGCGGTCAATGAGGCTATGAAGCGCGACTCTGCAAGCGGCGATAGCTTCGACGTTGCCGTAATCTCAAAGGATGGTTATAGGGAACTAGGTGAACAGGAAAAGAAGGGAATCCTCACTCAGGCCAGTTAACTCCCAATCCCAATAATTCTGAATTAACCGATTTCAGGGTGGTTTCCTCAGTGGCTAGACTGGTAGATGATTCACAGGCAAGAATACGAGAAACCATTGTCACCCACATGCCCAAGGAAGCCGAAATAACCCGAATTGAATTTGAAGGGCCACGCCTAGCAATCTACGTCAAGAACGTTGGGCTTCTTCTTGAGCAGAGTTACGTGGTCACAGACATAGTCAACCTACTACACAAACGAGTTGTAATACGCTCCGACCCCTCAATCCGTCTTACTGAAAACGAATCTGAGCGACTGATAAAGGGAATCGTACCTGCTGAAGCTGAGATAACTGAGATAAACTTCGACCCAAGCTTGGGCGAGGTGGTCATTGAAGCCAAAAAACCTGGTTTGGCGATAGGCAAGGACGGGGTTACGCTTCAAGAGATCATTAAGAAAACAAGTTGGCGGCCACGAGTCCTCCGTGCCCCGCCACTGCCATCAAAGATAATCGCGAGTTCTCGTCATATCCTGCATTCCGAAAGCGAGGAAAGAAGCAGAATTTTCCGCGATGTTGGCGAACGCATATTCCGCGCAAGGCTCGAGAAGACCTCAAGCGTTTACCTAACCCCCCTCGGTGGATTCCATGAAGTGGGAAGGTCCGCGATGCTGGTGGAAACTGAAGAGAGCTGCGTGCTGATGGATTGCGGCATAAGCGCAGGAGCCGACAGGCCAATTTACGCCTTCCCTCGAATCGACACCGACGAATTCGACATAGACAAACTCGATGCCGTAATAATCTCTCACGCACACCTTGACCATTGCGGATTCATTCCGTTCCTTTACAAGTACGGCTACGATGGCCCTGTTTACTGCTCCGAACCGACCTCAGTTTTGATGACGCTTCTGCAACTCGATTACTTGGACATCTTCGGAAAGGAGGGCGGCCATCCTCCATACGACCAGAAGGATGTGCGCGAGGTAGTAATGCACACTATTCCAGTCAAGTACGGGGTGGTCACGGATGTGGCTCCGGACATCAAACTCACCCTCCACAACGCTGGCCACAT
Organism: Candidatus Bathyarchaeota archaeon; assembly: GCA_963726255.1. GTDB lineage: Archaea > Thermoproteota > Bathyarchaeia > 40CM-2-53-6 > 40CM-2-53-6 > FEN-987. The sequence continues at coordinate 2,050,283 of CAVSBL010000002.1, read as the reverse complement.
AATAGGCAGCTCAATCGTCCACCTCCACATCGGAGAAGGACTAACTAACGTCATCTTCACGGGCGACTTCAAGTTTGGCCGTACAATGCTTTTGGAGCCAGCCGTCTGCTCCTTCCCAAGAGCCGAGACCTTGATCATGGAAAGCACGTACGGTGGACCGGACGATGTTATGTCCGACAGGGAAACTGTCGAGGGCAAGTTAGCGAAAATTGTAAACGAAACCGCCGAAAAAGGTGGCAAGGTTTTAATTCCAACTCTGGCCGTGGGGCGCGCTCAAGAAATCATGCTTGTCCTGAACGCTTACATGAAGAACAAGCAGATCAAAGAACTTCCAATCTTCCTGGAAGGCATGATATCAGAAGCAACGGCCATTCACACCGCCTACCCTGAATACCTCGCACGCGACCTACGGGAGCAAATTCTCTACAAGGACATTAACCCATTTCAGTCAGATTATTTCACGAACGTGGACCACCCGTCCGAACGGGAGAAGATAGCAGCTGGAGAACCATGCATCATACTCGCAACTTCGGGCATGATGGAGGGCGGACCTGCAATCGACTATTTCCGTTACTTGGCTTCGGATGAAAGGAACTCGTTGATCTTCGTGAGCTACCAGGTTGAAGGCACATTAGGAAATAGGCTCAAGAATGGTGCCCGCGAAGTTTCACTTATGGGCAGGAACGGTAAGGTCGAAGCTTTGAAAGTTAACCTGCGCGTCGAAAGCGTGGAGGGTTTCTCAGGGCATTCGGATAGAAACCAGCTATTCGCCTTTCTGAAACGTATCTCACCGAGGCCGTCACGGGTCATACTCGGGCACGGCGAACGACGAAAGACAGACCTGTTCGCACATCAAATCTCAAGGATTCTGAAGATGAGAACTATAGCGCCAGACAACCTTGAGAGACTCAGGCTGAGGTAAACAGGAAAACCTCAAGGCCACGCGAACCGGAATTAATTATACTTCTTCGTTTGCGCCCGCGCCAGCCGCAGCAACTTCGAGCTTGGAGCTTTCCCTCCCACGCCAGACTTTCACCGTTGGCGGGGTCATGACAATCCTTTCCTCGCCGAGCCTTGCAATATCGCCCTCAATCGACTTAATGAACTCGACGAGTTCATTTATCGCCGACTTTGTCTCCTCGACGCTACGTTTCGCGATGGGAGTAATCTTGACGATCAGAATGTTGCCTTCGATTATCTCAGCTTTGATTCTGGGCACATCCGCTGGATCGCGAAGCGGGTACGCTTTCACGTAGATCGGGTGTTGAATCGATGGGTTCACCAAGGGGAACCTCTCATCTCTCTCACCATCTGAACTGATCAATTAGAGGCCACTCAGGTTTCAACTACGTTTGCCTCCGCCGATTGCACTTTAAACATTTGCACGTAAGGGAGGGGATTCTAACACGCCCATGTAAAGACCTAGCACGGTCTTCTAGGGATAGTGTGCATAGTTTGTCATCCACGCGTTTAAGGTACCGCTCGCAATGGAATTTAGGTTAGCCTCATTTCCACTGGAGCTCAGTTACCGTTTACTCGGTTTGCACGAACGATTTCCAGAAGTCGTCGCCGACATAGTGAATATTCTCGATCACTTTACCCTTATTCGCCGATTTCATTGCGTTTGAATCAACGTCGGCTATGCCTAGGGCGATGTTCTTCCCGAATTTTTCATCGACTATCAATAGCAAATCCCCCTTCCTGAAATCATTCGGTATTACCTTAATGCCGGGTCTCATGACGTGCGCGCCATTCGCTACGTGGGCCACTGCGCCCATATCGACGACGATCTTGGGCAACGAACTCAGGAGTTCGTCAAACTTCAGAGATGGAAGTAAGCCGGACCCAGTGCGCAAGAATAGGGCTCTTCCATTCAAGAAAAAGACTAGCCCTTTGCCTACGGCTTGTTCCTGAACATCATTGACCGAACGAAGGAACGGTTCGGAAGGCGGGTAGCGCTGTGTAAATTCCCTTAGAATTTGTTTTACTTCCTTGTCCTTGAGATGCCGCTTTGCTGGCAAATACTCTTCAACCATTGGAACGTATTCTTCATACTTAACATCGTACGATTTTCAGAGATCGAGAGCGGATTCCGTCGCGATTGATATCTGACGTGTTTTGGCTATGGTTTATGTAGGCCTAACGTTTAATTTGGGGCTTCCTCCTTTACGGGGAACCCACGCCCACAAGTTAGGTCAGAAAGAACAATGTCTGCAGTTGCTGACAAGATCTTCCAAGAGAGCCTAAGCAAGATCGTTCTCGTGGAACTGAAAGGCAGCCGCACAATACGCGGCAAACTCTACAGCTACGACCAACACATGAACCTAGTCCTTGAGGATGCAGAGGACGTATCCAACCCAGAGAACACACGCAGTATAGGCACAATCGTTGTCAGGGGCGACAATGTGGTTCTGGTCTCGCCCCCGCCGAAGAGGTAAAAGACTACAATACCAAATTTTTGCGGGTTGAGGAAATTTGACTAAGGGTACAACGTCCTTCGGCCGACGAGGACGTGCAAAAACTCATATTCGCTGTCGACGCTGCGGCCGACGCTCGTACCACATCAGATGGAAACGTTGTTCCGCATGTGGTTTTGGTGCCAGTCGGAAACTCCGCGGCTATTCTTGGCAAACTCACACGCTTAACCGGTACAGAAGAATCAGGTAGTGGGCATTCCGTCTGTTTCGTCGGACGGCTCGCGACTTCTAGCATTTCCAAAGGCTACGCTTGTGAAGCAGCCGGTCAGGAGAGTGACGCCCAGCCGGAGACTCATACAACGTGGATTGTGGGTAGAATATGCTAGCGTTACCTGGATGATGATTGAGTGCCTTGCCGCAATTTATTCGGGCATAGTGGTTTGGAGCCTTGCCCTTCTGGCTTTCGGCGGCGACAGCCTAGTCGAATTACTGTCGTCTCTTGCTGTGGTACAACATCTGAGAAATGCTTTGACAGGTTCTGAAGGCGAGAGGGAGACCAAGCGAACTGAATTGGCCACAGCGTTTCTTCTGTTCTCGCTAATACCCGTGATTGGAGTTGCGGCCGTCTATTCATTTCTAATTGGCATAAGACCCGAATCGTCGCCACTCGGCATCACTGTCGCCATCGCGGCGATTGTGATCATGCCGGTTTTGTGGTATCAAAAGAAACGCATTGGTAAAGCGTCTAAATGTTTGCCGTTGACGATTGATGCAGCTGAGTCTGCTACTTGTTTCTGGATGTCTGCAGCCTTGCTCGCTGGCCTTACAATCAACTTTGTTTGGAAGGTTCCATGGGTTGACTATGCGGCGACAGTCGTGATCTTAGGTTTCGTAGCCAAAGAGGCGATAGAAGCGATTCACGAAGTCCTCTAGCCAGATGAAGGCGCCGCTGCTGGTTGAGCGGCCGGCATCGCTTCTGCTTCAGGAGTTGGAACAGCAGCTGGGGCGGCAGGTTTCTTGAACACTTCGACAAAAACGACGGTATCGATTTTTGGAAGGTACTTCTCTATGTCGGCCGTCACCGTTCGCTTTTCGACCTGCAACCCCTCCAGGAAGAAGGCTTCCTCCGGTATTTCGACCTCCAGTTTCCCCTGCGTTACTTTGACAATGAACTTCTCTTGGCTCACGGTCGGAATCCGTTTGTGGACAAGGCTCCGTATTTTGTCTTCGTCCGTCTCAAGAATCTTCTCCACAGTCAGGTCGTAGATCAGGGTCTTGCCAGCGAATGGGTGGTTGTAATCGACTTGGACCCTGCCGGCGCCAACCGAGCGGACTTGCGCCGTCTTGCCGTCGACATTCACTTGTAACCCTGGGACGGGAGTTAGGCCCTCAGCTGTGAATTTGCGAAGCGGGACCAAACGAACCTTCTTCGGATCTCGCACTCCGTATCCTTTGTCCGGTGGGAGTTCTATGGTGTTCGCCTTCCCAACTTCCATGCCGGTCAAGGCTTCGTCTAGCCCTTTCGGGACCCATCCTTCCCCCACAATGATGAAGAATGGTTCGTAGCGTTCTTCGCCGCGGTAAAGCTTCGCCTCCTTGGCAACATTCTCGAGCGTGGTGCCGACTATCTCGCCGGTTTCCTTAATCTTAAGGCTGTAGTTGGCGAGTATGAAGTCACTATTCTTGAGCGGCAACCATTAGCACCTTGAATCGTGAAGGCGAAGCCTAGATTTGCCCGTTCTACATTAAGCTTTCAGAAACGGTTAGCTCAGCTACGAGGACTTTTGTTCAGATCCAGTCCAGAAAAATGTGAAACTCCGGATGATGAGGCCCCCTCATTTCCCGGTTGGTTTCCACGTTATCGCAAGTATGCCGCCGATAAGGCCGAGAACAAGGCCAACGCCAAAACCGCCCATCGCGCTACCGAATATGCTGAGCGCTGAGAAGAGCACAATAAGCGATCCCCAAGTCTGATGCTGCTCGGGTTTGCTGTTCAGCATTAAAGCGCTGATGATTACGATGGCTCCGAAGATTAAGCCTAGCACACCCATGGCGCCGAACGCGAATCGCAACATTCCGAAGCCTGTTCCCATCATTCCTCCCCATCTGCCATAGTAATTCGTCATACCGTAATTGCCTAACCATAATCCTATCATTGTCATCATACCTCCACCGAGAAGGATGAAGACGCCCGCCAGCAACGAAAGTATGAAGGCGGCAGTTGGTTTCTCCTCCGTCATTTCTTCAAGTTCACCTCCAATTGCTCTGATGAAGCCCTTACGTGAAACGCGCTTAGAACAAGCGTCCACTCTGAGCCACAAAGTGTTGCAAACCGTTGCCTAAGGGTTAGTGTTTCAAGAGGCTCGCGGTTAGGACAATCAGAACGAACAGGGTTATGAACAGATATTTTGGGTTCTTAGCCAAACCGAAGTACACAACGGAGGCCACCACTCTCAGGTAGGGTATCATCATCAATAGAACAATCCCCAACCCAAGTATCTGCATCGGCGTTAGTACCCCCACCGAAAGTTGTTGTGCCAGCTTCGTCGTGTAGCTGAAAAAATCTGTTCCCTTCATCGCGGAGCTTGGCTGGAAGAGTATGTTCAGGTTTCCGTTTGCCAAATAGTAGCTTACGATCCCAAACGTTTCGACCGCGACGCTGGCCAGCACGCCCGTAATTAGAACATAGCTTATCGCCAGTTCGAGGCCCTCTTCATTCCGACCCCTTTTCATGGTGAAGTTGTCCCCTTGTAGAGCATTTGGACGATCAGCACGACCACTACTATGAGGAATAGGTACCTTACCATTCGATTGGGTAAATGGTTCAAAATTCGCCCGCCTACCACCGCGCCGCTAGTCGTTCCCACAGCCATCGGTGCAGCTAGGCCGAGGAAAAGTAGGCCCGACGCGAAGTAGACACTTGCACCTGCCAAGGCGGTTATCCCAATGATGAAGTTACTGGTCGTGCTGGAAACTTTGGAAGGCATTTTCAAAATCAGTTCATGTATTGAGACTTTGAAGGCGCCAGCACCGATGCCCAGCATTCCAGCAGCTAACCCTGCAATCATCATCCCAGGACCGCCCCAAAGGGCGTTTTTCATTTTGTAGTTGACTTTTTTCTTAGCAGCCTCATCGTAGTAACTGCCCTCCAGCTCCAGCCATCGTGAAAACTTGTCCTGTTTCATTCGCGTTGGAAATTCCTCGCTCAGGTGCCCCGACAAACCCAGGAAGGAGGTCAGAAGAAACGCTGCGAAAAAGAAGTACAAGAACCGAGGCTGAATGAACGATGTTATGGTAGCCCCGATGATTGCTCCTATTATTGTGAACATTTCTAGGTAGAATGCGGCCTTTACGTTCGTTATGCGTTCTCGTACGTATGATGCCGCCGAACCGCTTGATGTGGCGATAATAGTCACCATGCTTGCGGCGATTGCATACTTCAGGGGTACTTCGAAAGCAACCAATATCGGAATCATGATGCTTCCACCACCAAGGCCGGTTAGGGCGCCTAGGAAGCCAGCAAGAACCGAGATGAGTAGAACGACAAGCATGTCAATCAATTTGAATGCCGAACCTACGAATCACCATTCAAGGCTTTATGACACTTACCGGAGAGAAGATTCGCCGACTTAAGCGTACTTAATCGGTTTGTCAATGAACTCGTGCTAGAAAGCTGCGACAGAAGTTTTCAAAGGGCCTTGAAGGCGTAGTATTCGGGTTTCAAGAGATGGGGGGCCTTGCGCCCAGCACTACTTGAACGACCATAAAGGTACCTGACCTGATAATGCCAACTTGTATGGTTTGACCTGGAAACGTATTCCGTTCAAGGTACGTTGACATCGAGTCGTAGTTGACAATCCTGGTTCCATCAATTGATATGATGATGTCTCCACCGATGAGGTAGGATTGGCCGCTGACGTTAACATTGTTGGTTCCGCTTCTGAGGCCGGATTGAGCTGCCGGGCTACCTTGGACAGTCTTCTCGATCAATACACCATAGGTCACATTGGAACCTGCAACTTTTGACAGTTCATAGGTCATATCCGCCACTTGAACACCTAGGTAAGGATGCTTGTCATACTTGCCCGTTGTCATTAGAGATGGAAGCTCGCGCATGATAGTGTCTGACGGTATCGCGAAACCAAGGCCTTCTGCACCGGTTATTCCAGCCGTTGTGATTCCAACTACCCTTCCATCACCGGTCAACAGCGGGCCTCCCGAATTGCCAGGGTTTATCGGCGCGCTGAATTGTATCGCGTCAGCGATAGGGTACCCTGTGGAACCTGAACCAGTATCATAACTTATCGTCCTCCCAGTATGGCTTACGATCCCGTACGTTATCGTGCCCGCATATCCGTACGGGTTTCCGATCGCAACCACAGGCTCACCAACCCTGAGTGCGGATGACGGAGCAAATTCCAATGGAGAATACTCTTGAGATGGGGCCTGCGTAGAAACTAAACCCAAATCGGCGTAAGCATCCAAACCTACAACGTTTCCTCTGAAAGCATCACCATTCCAGAAAGTTACCGTCGTATTGACGAGGGAGTTTACTACGTGAAAGTTCGTTACAACGTAATACGACCCTGAGTATTGCACGACAAATCCTGAAGCATAGATGCCAACCCAACTTGTTCCCACGCCCGTCCCAGTATCCACAGCCTGATCCTTGTATCCTTGGATAGTTACGACGCTATTACTTGCGTTAGCGTAGATTTGCGCTGGGTCTAGGCTGGTTGATTTCTCCGCACTGAGGGCGAGGGCGTAGTACGCGGCAAGCGAGCCTAAGGCTACGACGAGCACCAAGAGGACGGCGATAGTTTCTCGCCGAACAACTCGAAAAGCTCTTACCCTTCGATGGCGTGCTCGCCTAGGCACTATCATACACTCCTTAGTTAATTCCCGCTCGATTAGGAATCAGGCTCATAATAACTTGCCGCCACAGGCCGCTACTTTTCTCCATACAAATGATTCACGCCACCATTCGATTTAGAAAATCTTCCAAATTTCACTGTGACATTGTCTCCGAGAGTTATTTCGGCGTACTGTCCTAGCTGGGCTGGTCCAGTGTTCACTAGAATGGACGGACCGATAGTATCGGTGCCTTGGGCTTCGTGAACATGACCCGAAACAACTAGCATCGGCTGCCTCTTTTCAACAAATTCTCGAACAGCCGTGCTCCCAACATGCTCACCACTGGTAACTTGATCGAGTTTCGTGTTCTTGGGTGGGCAGTGTGACACGAAAATCAGTTGTCCTTCTCGGTAACTTTTGGCCGCCGCCTCGATCAGCCCCGAGGCTTCATTCTCGCTGTATTCGAAGATGGTTCGAAAGGGACCGTGCGGCGATCCGCCTAGACCAATCAGGCTCACAGCCTCCATGTTTTCGCATCGCGCATGGAGTGCGTGAACGTTTTCGCCTCCTGGCCAGTCTCCCAGTTCGTCACTGTCCATGTTCCCTGGGACAAAGTAAACAGGAGGCCCGGCCGATGCCAAGTCGAATAGGAATTGTTTCGCTCGGTTAGAATCGCGGTTAACGATGTCTCCTGCGACTATCACGAAATCCGGTTTCTTATTCGCAATCAGCTCTTTCGCGTGCCGATATGCCTCATGATTGCCATGAAAATCCGTGAAAGCAAGTATCCTCGAAGACATTGCCCCTCCGTTGCGTAGGTTTGGGCAGCCTCGCGGTTAACCGTGCTTAGGGTGTCTTGGCGAAAACTGCACGCGCAGCCTCTGCGCCTTCTCCCGGTTTGAGTTTGTGACCTTGTTCTATTAAGGCGGATTCGACCGCTGTTGCCGTGGCTAAGATTTCGAATTCTGAAACGCTTCCCATTATTCCGATGCGGAACAACTGTCCCTTCGTTTTGCCCATGCCGCCAGCAACCACCACTCGGTACTTTTTGTTGAGAGTGCCTCGGAAGTTTTTGTCATCAATGCCGGTCGGATATTTGATTGCTACGACAGTGTTTGATCTGACTGGTTTTCGTGCGTAGCCTTCCAGGCCCATGGCTTCTACTGCGGCGTACATGGCGCTAGCGCAGGTTGCATGCCTCTTGAAGCGTTTCTCAAGGCCTTCTTCGCGGATCATTTGCAACGCCTCATCCAACGCGAAGAAAAGGGTCACGGCAGGAGTGTAGGGGGTTTCTTTATTCTCATCCCAGAACTGTTTGCAGAGTTGAAGGTCGAAGTAGTAAGAGCGAGGGGCATTCTTGATGACGTCCCATGCTTTCTGGCTCACGGAGATGAGGGCGAGCCCTGGCGGGGTCATGAGGCATTTCTGACTGCCAGTTACGCAGATGTCCACCGCCCACTCATCAACTGGAAGTGGAACGCCGCCTTGAATTGATATGGCGTCAACGAGAAAGAGTGCGCCATGCTTGTGGCAGACTTCGCCTATTTGCTTCAGGTCAGGCGTGGTTACTCCCGTTGACGTTTCATTGTAGATTATCGCTACGGCTGTAACCTGGGGATTCCTCTTGAGGGCTTCCTCAATCTGGCCGACGGTTACGGCGTTACCCCACTCAACAGGTATTTCGACACCTTGGCCGCCGAGTAATTTCACGGCCTCCAGAAAACGCTGGCTGAAAACCCCGTTGACGGGCACAATGATCTTACTGCCCGGCGAGCAAATGTTTCGAACGGCGCACTCCACACCTCCCGTTCCAGACGCGGATAGAACAAATAAGTCGTTTTTTGTACCGAAAACGTATTTCGCGTTATCGATTATTCGTGAATGAAGTTCGCGAAACTCCGGCCCACGATGGTTAATCATAGGCCGCAGCATCGCATTCGCGACATGCGTCGGAATGTTTGTCGGCCCAGGCAACATGATCAGCTGTTTCGTTTCCAACTCCGTATCTCCAACCGGTTCGCGAGGAAAGGCCGTTCGCAAAAAACCTTTTCCTAGCAGTCCCGCAGATGGCATTCATGTCTTGAGGGCTGGCTTCAGTAGATTGGAAGCACTTTTCAGTAACGTTCCCGATTCGTATGTCGTAGGCGAAGTGTGAGGCCGTAGAATTTGTCAATTAGGCTTGGGAAGATTATGGGAATTCCGGTTAGAATTCACTACACGTTATGGTTAGTTTTCGTTTTGATCGCTTGGTCATTGGCTTATGGGTATATGCCCCACCAATACCCCGGCCTAAGTCCCGTAACGTACTGGACGATTGGGATTGCCTCCGCAATAGTTCTGTTCGCTTCTGTGCTCATCCACGAACTCTCCCACTCGTATATTGCGAAGAAGAATGGTTTGCCAATTGCCAGAATTACGCTCTTCTTCTTTGGCGGAGTGTCGGAAATGACTGAGGAACCACAGGACGCGGGTCTGGAGATCCGCATGGCAGCAGCCGGACCGTTGATGAGTTTCATGATCGCCGGTGTTTTGGGAGGTTTTTGGTACATAGCACAGGCAGCGAGCGTACCCATCGTAGTAACGGCGACCGTGGGCTATGGAGCCCTCATCAACGCGGTTCTGGGCGCGTTTAACTTACTTCCCGCGTTCCCGCTAGACGGCGGGCGAGTTTTTCGCGGTAGCCTTTGGAAACATTCCAAGAACCTTGTTGGCGCTACGCGGACTGCCACACGCGTTAGTGAGGGACTCTCACTTCTCATGATGTTGGGTGGCTTTGTTGCAATAATCTTCGGCGACTTCGTAGATGGAATCTGGATCGTTGTCCTCGGATGGTTCATCAAATCCGGTGCCGAGACGAGCCTAAGGCAAACGCTCATTGGTGAAACCTTGACGGGGCTAACGGTAGGGAGCATTATGACTCAAGGAGTCCTGACAGTGCCCCCCGACATTACAGTGCAACAGCTAGTGTCCGACTACCTTCTAGTCCATCCACATGCCGGGTACCCGGTGATGAAAGACGGCCGGCTCTTGGGGCTCGTTACATTGCAGTCTGCGCGAGCTATTCCGAAAGAGCAGAGGATTACAGAAACGGTGGCTCAAGCAATGATCCCCATCGAGCGCGCACCCATGATTCAGCCGGGAGTATCGGCACTGGATGCGTTACAAAGAATGGCGCGCGAGAGAGTTGAAATGATTCTGGTTACGGAGGGCGACCGACTGCTTGGCGTAGTCACACGGGACGATTTGATGAAAACAATCCAGACAAGGCAACAACTGGAATTGCCCGCAACTGGTCAACCAACATTGCCTCCGGCACAACTTGGCCAAGCGCGGTACTGCATTCAATGCGGTGCGCAACTTCCCCTTGGATCCACTACATGCCCCTACTGTAGCGCAAAGCAACCGTAGCAGGTTCTCAGCTGCGAGAGGCTTGGCACAGGTTCCATAAGGCGACGGCGGGATGGATAGCTGGCAGCGACGTGCCGTGCTCTATTTGCATCTTACAAACGCTGCTCTCTGTCATGACTTGGCTAAGGCCTAGGGCTTTCAGCCTCTCAAAGAGTGTTTCGCCAATTGCCATAGAAACATCATACCCTTCGGGGCCTTTCTTGAATCCGAAGGTCCCCGCGATTCCGCAGCATGTGTTGTACCTTACAGGTCGTACGTCTATTCCTGCGAGCTTCAGAACTTCCAGCGCGTTGGATTTTCCGTAAACACTTCTCGTGTGGCATGGTGAGTAATACGCGACTGGTTGCATGTTGGCCCTTGGAAAGTTTCTCAGCTTTCCCTCCCTGTGTAATTCTAATAGGTAATCGAAGAGGTCGTGAGAATGAGCTGCGACCAGACGGGTTTCATCAGAGCTTAGCAGCCTAGGGTAGAGTTCTTTCAGGCAGTAGGTTGCCGTTGGCTCTGAAGAAACTATTTCACAGCCACTCCTTACGGCCTCGGCAAGTTGGGGGACATTGAATTCGGCTGCACGTGCCGTTCGCTTCATGTCACCATAGAGGAAGGCAGGGATTCCGCTGCCGACCTGTTTCGGCAGAATCACCCGGCAATCGTTGTATTCTAGGATTCCGACGACCGCTTTGCCAATTTCCGGTTCGCACATGTCGGCGTAGGTGTCAACGAAATAGGCTACTGATCTTGAGCCGCTGGATGTCCGTGAGCTGAACCATTTCTTGAACGTGTGCCGAGTGAACTTTGGAAAAGGCCGGCGAGAATCTAAGCCCAGAAAGGTTTGGAGCATGAAGCGGAAGGCCTTGCGGCTCAGTAGAAAGTTGGAGACTGGGGATGTTGCGCTTGCGAAGCTAACGAACGTTTCATAATTGCATAGGGTTTTGTTTATTGATAGTTGCCCGTGCCGTTCAGTGTATCTTTCTTTGACTTGGGCTATGAGTAGGGGTATGTTGATATCCTCCGGGCAGACGCGTTGGCATAAGCCGCACGAAATGCAGAGAGGTGCAAACTCCCCTGCGGCGTCCGGGCTTGCCGTATACTCAGTCCAAGGAATTCCTATGGGGCCGGGGTAGACGTGGCCGAAGACGTGACCTCCGAGTAACCTGAAGGTGGGACACGCATCCATGCAAGCTCCGCAACGTAAACAGTACAAGGCCTCACGGAAGTTCGGGTCGGCCAACATTCTCGAACGACCGTTGTCAATGACGATAACATGCTGTTCCTGTTCCTGGCCCGTTTGGGCGAGCTTACTCCCACCTCTTACGATGCTGACGTAGCTGGTTAATTTTCGAGCCGCTGAGCTCAATATCAACGCTTGCAGCAGCGTGATCGCATCAGCTGCGTTTGGCACTATCTTCTCTGAACCCAGAATGGCTATGGTCATGCGCGGAAGGGCTGTGACAAGGCGGGCATTGCCCTCATTGCTTACAATCACGATCGCACCCGAATCGGCAATCGCAAAGTTCGCTCCGGTAATTCCAACATCAGCCTGCAGGAACTTGCTACGCAGAGATTCTCGCGCGACCGCCGTGATCATCCCCGGGTCCGGAGGCAGCTCCCTTCCTAGGTTCTTTGAGAAGAGTTCAGTAATCTGTTCCACAGTCAGGTGGAGTGCCGGGGCTGTAATGTGGGATGGCCTTTGGTGGGCAATCTGGATTATGCGTTCACCAAGATCCGTCTCGACAACGTCAAAACCCTCCTCCTCGAGATGCTGGCGAAGCTCAATCTCCTCGCCGGTCATCGACTTTGCTTTGGCAACATGCTTGGCTCCTGCCCTGCGGGCTAGGTCGATTATCATTCGGACGGCGGCCGCTCCGTCCTGAACAAAATGCACCTGCACCCCAGACGCATTTGCGGCCTTAGTGAACTGTTTAGCGTTCTCGTCTAAGTTCCCTATTGATTCACGTTTGATTCTCCGCGCTTCTTGAAGCAACGAGTCCCCGTTGGGAAGAGCCGCATACGCTTTTTCGCTTGCTTCCCGGTCGCCCTCAGTCCCGAGGTATAGTTGAGCCCTTCGCCGCTTGTCAGCGATGCCGTCCCGGACTTTGCTGATCAGTCGTTCATGGGCTTCGAGGCCGGTACTATCCATAGCTACGACTCACCAGGAAGTTCTCCATCGAGAAGTAGAACGTGCAACTCTTTCGGCCCATGCGCGCCCATAATTGTGATGCCCCCAACATCAGAGGTCCTACTTGAGGCTGAAATGAGTGAGATAGAGACCGCTTTGGAATCCTTGGTGAGGAGTTGGGAAATATACTGTGACGCATCTTCGAGCGAGAACACGAGTTTGGAACGGGGAAGAACAGCGACATGGATTATCGGCAGCGCTGTGACGAGCCGGTCGGATTCATTCGTTGTCGAAATGATCAATGTCCCAGTATCCGCAACGCCAAGGTCGGCAGTGGAAATTCCGATCTCCGCCGACTGTAGCGTTTCAAAGAAACTCTTCCTATCCATTTTCACGGAACTTGCGACCTGGAATGGCACAGTGACTCCAGAGGCGAAGATGGACGCTATTGCATTGCCGCAGACCACTACCTGCTTTGCTTTTGCTGCTAAAGCTAGTTTTACTACGTAGTCGCCTACAGCGGATAGGTTTGGGACGGCGGCAAAACAACCGCCTGATGCTCTTACTTGGGTGCTAAATTGGGCTATCAGCTCCGACGGGGTACGAGTCTGCGACGTTATGGTCGACCATCTACCATTTGTTTTCGTGGATGAAGTTTTCAATGGGTAATCGTTTGGGTTCGCTGAATCGCGTGGTGGGGTATCCCACGTAAATGAGTATTCCTGGTTTTACAAAGTCGGGGAGTTGAAGTAGCCGCTTTAGTTCAGCAATTCGAAATAATGGGAAAATCGAAACGGCGGTGCCTAAGCCTAGCGCTCGCGCAGACAGTAGAAGGTTCTGGACGGCGGGAAAGACGGAGGCCCAGTTCGATTGCTCCTCCAGCCATGCCCACTCATCTGTAAGCCGCTTCGCCCGCTTCGTGTTGAGGCACGCGAGGATTAGGACTGGGACCTCCTTGGTATTCTGGGCGAGCGAGGCCACAGGGTTCGTGGGGGATAGGAATTCCGAAATAGCATCCTTCGGAATCCGCAAGTTAGACCTCGCGTATATCTCAAGCCCCTCGACCGCAAGTTCGCGCAGCTGCCCCTTGACAGTGGGGTCGGTAATCAGAATGAACTCCCATGGTTGCGAGTTTCCACCTGACGGTGCCATACCCGCCGCCTTCAGAATCGTGTGAATCTTCTCCGGTTCTACTTGATCACTCTTGAGGCGCCGCATGCTGCGCAGAGTTCTGATAGCTTCCTGGACTGTGACTTCCAACGTGGCATCACCTGGCAGAAGGATGTGAAAGTCTCCTTATGGCTTGAGTGGAAAACCCGACTTAGGAAATAGCGACCGGCAACCGCCACAAGGAATGCACGTTGCTTGTCGATGGTCTTTAATACTAATACAGCCGAAAGATTTGGGCCGATGAAAAATGGAACTTAAGCAAACTGGATTAGGCGTAGTACAAGTTCTCGTATTCTTTGCATTTCAGGCCGGTGTTTTCAATTCACTTCAGTATACCGCTTGGCTGCTCGGCGTCATAATCTTCTCAGTGATCCTTTACCTCATAGGTAGGGTTTCCATGCCCAGAAGAAGCCCCCCGATGCTCGAGGAGCTTTGGAAGTTCACCATAGTCCTAGCCGTGGTTTTGACAGCAGTTTACTCACTAGGCGCTCCTTTCATGGCCTCAATGATGCCTTCAGGAATGTCTATGGCACAAGTTACCTCATTGACCCTCGGCTTTTGGCTGGTGATTTTCGGCGCCGCAATGTTTGTGACAGGTTGGACAGTGAAATGGGGAGTTACAACAGCAGTCGGAATAGTCTGGGTCTTTTCAGGAGTAGTCTTCGCTGCAGCCACATCCACCTACTTCGACTTCGCGCTCATCACGGGCGTTCCCTTCATCATATACGGCCTTATAACGAAAGGCTAAGCTGAGCCCAGTCCGAACTACTTTCTAGAGACGACGAGACCAAAGAGCACGAGTCGTAGGGCTACGCAGCTCAAACGGTTCCTCATCCCTTTCTTACTGGTATTCTTGGCGGCGGCCTTTCAGCCTGCTCCAAGCCTCGCTACACAAGAATCCGATCCCGGTCCGCGGTATTATGACCTAGGGTTGGAGGCTACGAATTGGATAACCGCCTTCCAAGTTACGCCTCTCAACGCGTCATGGGGGATTCCATACCAAGATGTGCGTACGTGGGGTCTGGATCCGTTTTACTTTGAGAACGGCACGATTACCGCTGAGACTGGCGGTATTGCGGCAGGCGAGAGGCAGCAGCTTGCGTTCTTGATTGCCGGCCACGACTCCGGCCTGGGAGCCTCCGCCGCATTAGACGCCTACTTGGAAAGTGGAGATCCCATGTACCTCAAGATCTTCAATGTCTACTACGATTACTTCCAGGCCGCACAAATTCCAAGCGGAAGAGCCAGCACACCCCCACTAGTCCTAACCACGATTCATGGGCGCAACATTACACTTGACAATGTCGGAGTTTGGGCTGAGCAGGCCGATGTCTCTGGAGGCAAAGACGAGCAATTCGGAACACCAGACGATTCCACTAACTTGCATGCTGTATTTCCGTCCCCTGAACATGGCAACCCAATAGCTGCGGCCCTAATCTCCTACTACCGCTGGTCAAACGATGACAAAGCCCTCCAACTACTGAACCGATACGGAAGTTGGCTAGTCAAAACGCAAATCAAAACCGGGAATTTCAGCGGCGCCTTTCCAGTTACCCAGTATTATTGGGCACTTGGCTGGAAGCCTAGAATGTTTGAGACAACCGAATCGGCTTGGATTCTCGCTGAACTCTACCTCCTGACACGTAACAGCACCTACCTCAACTCCGCTGAAGCCGCAGGCGAATACATGTTGTCCAGACAGTTTACTGGCCAAGAGTGGCTCAACACACCCGTCTATGGCGCGTTGCCTTACGAGTGGAACGGGACAGTGTACACAAGATCGGTTTCAACTAACCATGCAGGTTTCACACTCTTGGCGTGGTCTCAGCTTTACAGGCTGACGGGAGACGAACGGTATCTGAATGCCGCGGAAACGTACGCTGAATGGTTAATGAGTTTCCAAGTAACTCCAACGAACACGGCATGGGGCAACCATACTTACGCGAACGATCCGATGGCAGTTGGCGGGTACTACTATGGTTACGACACAGAGAGGCGTGAGTTTGGTTCAAGCGTCGCTCTGTCGTTGTGGAGCGCCGCCTACTCCATACGCGGCTTACTCCTCCTCTCAGAGACGACGAATAACGAGACATACTTAGGCGCCGCCTTGCTCGCAGCCAACTGGCTAACACGAATGCGTTACCCTGACACTTCACTGGTTCCACTTCAAGCCTTGGCCGTCACAAAATATGTTTCCTCTAGTTGGTGGGGCCTTTACCCGCAGTTCTACCAACCCGATATGCGCATGATAGAGAAGGCGGGTATACCCTCATTCGTCAAGGAAGGGCAAAGCAACCCTCAGTCTATCTTAGACCAAAACCGAACGTGGTTCGAGCGAACTTTCAACGTGGACTTCAACTTGATCGACTACCAAATGGCAAGCCGTGGCCCTCAATTCATGAAGATGGTTTGGAGTTGGTGGCCAAGCATAGGGTTCGAGCCAAGGTACGGGGGTGATATCGCGTTCGGGGCATTCGCAATTGGAAACTACCTTACCTTCAAGGCTAGATTGCAGAGTTTGCAACTGATTTTGATGGAGATTGAACATCTGAGTAGTGACCAAACACTTGGCTTGCCCGCGAACGTCACGGCTTCATACAACCGAGCCAAGCAGCTGATGAGTGAAGGGGAGAGTAATTTCAACGAAAGTTGGTACTCCGCTGCCGTAGCAGAGTTAAGCGACGCATCGGCTCTCGCTCAAGGAGTGGCCAGAGAGCTGGGAATTCTTGTGCCAATCTTGCAGATGAATCGAACGATTGTAGAAACCATGACAATCGCATTGCTAGTGCTCACAATAGCTGACGTTTACCTATACCATAAGCTGACTGGACGAGCACGTCGCCAACGTGGCCGACAACGCCCTAGGCGAAGCCGTGCTCTAAGCCCTGGCTAATGGCGTCGCGTAATCTTGCTGCTTTTCCTCTGCCCACATGAATTTGGCCACGAGAGTCTTTGGATAGTAGGATTTCCAATCGTAGTCTACTCTTTTGCAAAACGTCACCGAAACTCTCGGGTCGATGTAGTTCTTGAGCGAGGTTCCTAAGTTCCACTTCTTGTTCATTTTCATTTGCGCGAGGCGAAGTTTTAGTGAAGCCTTCCGTTTTGCGGCCGACTTGCCTTCCTTGCCCTTAAGTGACCGCAACATTTCAAGGCGTTTCTTGTATGTTTCCTCCCATTTCTTAGGCACAGCTTTCTGGTGGTTCATCAACTGCGCTACAGCCGCGTTCGATTCCATCAAAGCCATCTTCTTCTCAGGATCAGAACTCTCCGCGGTGACCTTACTCGTGTCAAGTTCCTGCCTAAACAACTGCGTCGCGGAAAATGTGCGGAACACCTTTGGGCTGAGGCGAGGCATTGCTTCGGATAAGAAGTCACGTACGGCATCTGTGGTTATTCCGCTGAAGATCCTTCCTCCATTTGAGGCAAACTCTTTCAAATTCTGGTAAGCCTCTTGAGAGACGGATAGTTCCCGTTCGAATAAGATCGAGTCCTTACCGAGGAAATGTAGCTTGACTCTGGGGGATGAATTATGGAACCGAATATGTTCGCTCTGAAGGCTCGTCGCCCCGACTGTGCCGCTCTCAGTCTCTTCCTCATCACCGACACGAATCTTGAAAACATCAATCAAGTACGCTACCGTTGCCACCTTCCGGCGCTTCACATCCTCGCTGCTTAAGTTCGAAGCAATATGGGCTCGAACCTTGCCAATTTTCGACTCCAACTCTCGCGCTAGGTCGAATTTTTCTTGAACCCGTCCTTGCTTCATTGGTGTGGCGTCGTGGAACCAAATGTACTTCACCTTCCCGGCCAACTTGTCAGTCCACTTCGCAATCCAAAGCTCATCGGGCCGCCATTCGCGTCCCGCCCATTCGCCTGGTGGGGTGGGCGCCTCCGGACTCAGGTTCAATGTAACGTCCTTGGTGGTTACAGCAGGCTTCCAGCGACCCCTCATCGGGTGTTTGCCGCGGCCCATGAATATCGAAGGAGGCTCGACAGCATAGTTTCCGATTTCCATTCTCGCGTCGTTAACGATGGCCCACCCATAATGTTCCTTTCGTTCCTCTCGAACCTTCTTTCTGGATTGCGCTAGTTCCTTCTTCTGTTCCTTCGACATGTTAGCCTTACGGGCTCGCTCGGCCTCAATCCACTTCACAATCGGCGTCCAGTCGAAATCTTCAACGGCAATTTTCTCCTTGATCCCCAGAGCCTCTGCGAAGTCTTTCATGAAATTGGAGCAAAATGCCCGATCTTCCGTGTAGGGGCTTCCGAATTTCTGCGCGAACTTGACTGCCATCTCTTCCTGCAATGGATTCAGTTTTAGTGGGTTACCGCGGAAGGTGATGGTCAAGCCTTGGGGGGTGTAGGCGTCAGGAATGAGGACGCCATTGTGTTTTAACTGTTTGAGTTGAATTGAAGCCAAGGCCTACTTTCTCCATGGTTGAGGCTAATACGTCAAATCACGCCTAGACGGATGATTAGGATTTTGTACCTGTCCAAGCAAATTTCAAGGTGAGATTTTCGCGAGCAATGGCATAAGCTTTACGTCTTCAAGCGCAATAATCTCACACGCCCTCGACGCCGGCAGCATCAGCCTTGTTGGGGCTCGTTATGACCTTGAAGCAGGGACCATAAGTGTGACTATTACAGGATAGCGTCCGAGCCAGATGACCTTGGGCCTTAAAGATAACGAGCTTCAACGGGGAAGCTGATAGCAGAATTGCACCTGACGCCATCAATTCTCCTTATTTTGCTTGGACTTCTTATGGTCCTCGCGACTGGACTACTCGCACTAATCGGATTCATGCAACTCGCATCAGTTTTCGGTCTGGGCGGCGTAATTCTATTTTCTATAGGGGTCATACTCTGGCACATTGAACCTTGACCCTAGCTTATCGAGACAACCCTCACGGGAATGCAACGAAAGAAATGGAGAGTAACGGACGAGCGTCCGCTACTTCTTTTTGGTTTTCGTGTAAGCGAAGAGGATGATTGCCACTATTACGGCCCAGAACACGATGTCTGCGATTAGGCGCAGCAGCCGTACGACCCATGGGAAATATTGTGGCGCAACGACCATTCGCACCAGCCACGCAAGGGGGTACCCGTACCACACCGCACCAACCAACATCTGCGGCGTATTCTCCAGCAGACCGGTTAGTAAGGTGATCACGATCCCACCGACGGCAGCTAAGACGAGTAATTTCAGTGGTTTCATCCCTATTCCTCAACCCGATAATACGTGTAACCTGTTCTTAAAGCGACACCGCTCCGACGCTTATTATGAAAACGCAATCAGTACAAGGCCTGTGACCATTATTACCGCACCTATTATTCGGTTGGAACCGAAACTCTCCTTCAACAGCAATGTTCCGACAACTGCGCCGATAACTACGCTAAAGCCACGGCCGGCCACTACGTAGCTCGCGCTCGTGAGGGCAAGCGCGGCTAATGCGGCCGCATAAGCACTCGGCATGGCTATGCTTGTCCCAATCACGCCTCGGAAATTGGTTCTGAGTTCATTAAGGTTCGTTCGCAGGCGGGATCTACGCCAAACTATGGGAACCCACAGTACGGTATTGCCGGCTACTACCCACCAGTTGTATATCAGCGGTGGAGTATACGTCACCGCGACCTTATCAGAAACGGAGAAAATTGAGATGAAAACTGCGCAGGCAAGCGCCCAACCTGCCGCATCTTTCCGAAAAAGCGAACTGACACGCAAGGAACCATCCAATGACTCTGAGCGATTAATCGGGATTGAAACAATGAAAATCCCACACACAATCAGGGCGACGCCCACATACCCTAACAAAGGAAGTTTTTCCGTAAAGACCAATGCACTCCAGATTGCTGCGAAAATTGGCGCGGAACCACGTGAGATTGGGTAGACCAGCGATAGGTCACCCTCCGAGTACCCTCGAACCAGTGTTACGAAATATCCAGTCTCAGCGGCGGCACTGATCAGGTACGGCGCCAATGAAGCTGAATTAAGGTATATGCCCGAACCGCTTAGAAGCCACGCGCCATACCCGAAGCTCCCGAATAAACTGGCCCACCACATCAAAGCGAATGTGTCCTTCGAGACCTTGGCAAGAACGTTCCAGCCCGCGTGCAAGAAGGCGGCCGCCATGATTAGCGCCAAGGCGAGGAATAGCACCTCTCACTCCACCCCCAAAGTACTCCATTACGAGGTTACGCATAGCTCTCTGCTTAGGATACTGGTTGAAGCTTCACGATTTTCAGGTTGATAATCTGGTCTTTGCGTGCGGAGATCTTATCGAGTGTTGCCTGCGGCGGATAGGTGTCGAGTTGGATGTGGGCGACGGCTGCTTTGGCCCCCTCGAATATTCTATTGTGCACTTCGTGGACGCTGATTTTTGATTCCCTCAGCTCGGTCAGAATCCTAGTCAACACGCCTATCTTATCGTAATGCCTCACGATTAGCTCGTAGACTGCCGGTGTTTCCTTGGCGAAGTTCACACAATTTTCCACGATTCCTGCCTTCACGTATTTTTCAATAATCCGAACAGTTTCACCCGCAGTTGCGACCTGCGCTTGGGTTGTAGAGGCCCCTATGTGGTGTGTTCCCACCAAGTTTGGGACGGCGGCGAGGACGCTCGCGAATTTTCCCTCACCTTCTGTTGGTTCATCTTCGTACACGTCAAGCCCCGCGCGCACCCGGCCACTTTTCAGGGCTTCTACTAAGGCAGCGTTGTCGGTGATAGCGCCGCGCGAAGTATTCAGGATGATAGCCCCAGGCCTCAACTTCGCAAGCCGTTCCGCTGACAATAAGTGAGTTGTTTCCTGCGTCAAGGCTACGTGAAGGGAAATGATGTCACATTTCTCAATTAATTCGTCAATGGTGGAGGCGCGAGTGACGCCGAGCTCAGCAGCCTTCTCATCGGTGAGGGAGCGCGACCACGCGACGACCGGCATGTCGAAAGCTTTGGCGCGTTTGATTACCTCCCTCCCAATTGCGCCCGTACCGATGACGCCGAAGACCTTGCCCTTCAGGCCGTCTGCCTTCGAATAATCTGATTTGTCCCACTTCCTCGCCCGTAGTGCCATGTCCTGTTCTGGGATACGGCGGTCTACAGCCAGTAGCAAGCCGAAAGTCAGTTCGGCCACGGCGGCTGAGTTCTTGTCTGGGCAATTCGTCACATAAACCCCATGTGCTGAGGCAGCGTCCAAGTCGATGTTTTCGGTTCCAGTCCCTGCGCGCACGATGAGTTCTAATTCGACATCTTTCTCAATCGTGTCACTGCTAACCTTGGTTCCTCTCACTACGAGAATTCTCGTGCCAGAAATGTGTTCAGGCATCGATTCAGCAGTCAAATCCGGAGCATACTCTACTTCTTCCACAATATTACGAAGCATGTCGACATGAGAACGTGGAAGCCGATCGGCAATCAGCAGTTTCAACCTAGCAGGCCTTACCTTTTAGTCAGCAAGCGAGTTATTTAGATGCCCTTCGGTCCAAACCCAAGCCTAACGCAGGCTTGATTACAAGATACGATCGTTTCTATTTGAGCAAATCACGCGGAGGAAAGTTCAGATTGAGCTTCGAGTTAGATTCAATCGCCGTGTCGGATTGGGTTTCCGTGAAGGCATCTCGACGGTCGGTTTAGTACCTTGCACATCCTCTCAACAACTGCCCCGTCGAGTAAGTAGTCGATTTTGCTTGCTTGCGCACAAGATAGGTCAGAACCCAAGCCTAGCTTCTTGTTAAGGTAAAGCTCGAGTATTCTGTGTTGGTGCATGACAGATTCTGCGAGCTCCGCCCCTCGTTTACTCAATTCCGGTGTCCTCCAGGGTTTCTTAGTGACGAGCCCCTTCTTCTCAAGCCTGCTTAGGATTTCAATCGCGCTGGGTAGCCTGACACCAAACTTCTTCGCTAAGGCCGAGACTGATGTTGTTTCGTGAGTTTCGTTCAGTCGATAGATCATTTCCAGGTATGCGACTTCGGATCGGCTTAGGTCAATCAAGCTCATGTACCTCCTTCTGTCCGAACAGATTCATAACGCTTAGTGATGAATGTCCTCTTGATGAGTACCGAAAGAAGAAAGAGAGCCAGGCCCACGAGCACGATGGTTGCACCCGATGCGGTATCCAAGATAACTGATGCGCAGAGTCCGAGTATCACGCTCAGTAACCCAACTACTGGCGACAGAATAACGGTCTGTCTGAATGAGCTGCTGACTTGCATGCTGGTGACGGCTGGGAGAACCAGCAGGGCGGAAATTAACAGTACGCCAACTATTGGAATTGATACAATTATCGCCATTCCCGCCAGTATGCTGATGAGGTAGTCGAAGAACCATGTCTTGATACCTGAGGCTTTTGCTTGGGTCTCGTCGAAGATAGTGTAGACCAGCTCTTTGAAGAAAATGAAAACTACAATTAGAGTTGCTGCGAGAACGATTACTGCGTATAGAATCTGGTCGCCGCTCACCAATAGAATGCTACCGAAAAGGAGGCTTTCTAGGCTGAACCCGAAGCCGCGCGCCAGGCTGAGGAGCACTATACCGGAAGCAAGGCCGAGTTGAAGGAATATTGCGACTGCTGCATCCCCCGAAATCTTGGAGGACCGAGTGACCTTCGTTATCCCTATGGAGCCAAGGATGACGATAACGCCAGCCACCCAGAGCGGCACGAGATCCAAGTAATAGCCTAAGGCGAGGCCACCGAATGCGGTGTGCGCCAGTCCGTCTCCAATCAAAGAGATTCTCTTGAGTACAATGAAAACGCTTAGGACTGAACTGAGCAACGCCACTACAATGCCGATTATGAAGGCTCTTTGTATGAACCCCTGGGCCATCATCGAAAGGAACACGTCAAATGTGAGTACCATGTTCAATGACCGCCGCCGAATAGTTGTAGGTTTGGCTGAGTACACTCGGCGTAAACTCTGACCTGAGCCCGCAGAAGAACAGCACAGTGTTTATGCAAACCACCCTCTTGACCAAGTTGGTCACTATTCCCACATCGTGGGAAGAGAGAACCACTGTCGTCCCATGTTCGTTGTTAACCCGCCTGAGCAAATCATAGAATTCAGTTTTGGAGTGCACATCTGCCCCGCTGGTCGGTTCATCCAGCAAAAGTAACTCAGGATTGAGAGTCAGCGCCTTCGCTACGAGCACACGTTGCAGTTGCCCGCCTGAAAGTTGGCCCAGTTTTCTCCCCCTGAGCTCTGATATCTCCATGAGTTCCAGCGACTCCTCGACTTTCTTGTAATCATCTTTCCCAAGTCGATGCAACCGCCGAGCCCGTGGGATTCTGCCAAAGAGCACTGCCTCAAACACAGTCGCAGGAAAATCGGCGATAGAAGACTGCACAGTCTGTGGTACGAACCCCACCCTTCTCAGGTTACTTGATGAGATCGCTTCACCGAATAACTTTACCAAACCTGAGGTCGGCCTGATCAAACCAAGAATCACGCCGAGCAACGTTGATTTTCCCGCGCCGTTCGGCCCTATCAAACCGACCAGGTCTTTCTCGTCAATCGTGAGATTGATGTGATCTAACGCTCGTACCCCGTTTGGGTACTGAACTGTAACATCTGAGAGCTCAGCAATGGGCTTAGCAGCCGACATGGTTCAACACCAACATGAATACTTGCAGGTCATCCTGCATTTTGATGAGGTACGTTTTCCCCGCCACGTGGTCTGCCTGGGTGAGGCCCTCGATTGGGTCCATTAGAACGAGGGTGGCTTTCGTTTGGCTCGCTACCGACTGGGCGATTGCTGGATTCTGTAAGGATTCGTAGCCAACGTAGCAGAGTTGGTATTGGTGAATCGCATTGATTACGTTCTGAATGTCGCCTGGGGTTGGTTCCTCTTCGAAGGGTCCTGCGATTGGAATTTGGGTTAGATTATACTGCTGGGCGAAGTAACCGAAGGCTTCATGGAAGGTTACAAAATATCGGGTTTTCACATTCGCCGTCGCATTGATGATTTCATCATTTAGGAAGTCGAGTTTAGCGTCGTAAGCCCGCGCATTAGCCGC
This sequence comes from Candidatus Bathyarchaeota archaeon, assembly GCA_963726255.1. Taxonomy (GTDB): domain Archaea; phylum Thermoproteota; class Bathyarchaeia; order 40CM-2-53-6; family 40CM-2-53-6; genus FEN-987. The sequence goes on along the minus strand of CAVSBL010000002.1, from coordinate 2,026,313 downwards.
GAAGTAGTTGGCGTCAGCTGGGTCGGCTTGGGATAGCCCCCGAAGGATATTTGTGACTTGCATTTTTGCTAAGACAGGGTCCAACCACATGTGTGGGTCAACCGTTCGGTTGTCCTTTTGGAATTGCGGTGGAACCGGCAGAAAGGGTATACCAGCGCTTGAGTCAACGACGACAAGGTTTGGACTGCCTGCAGCCTTAACTAACTGAGGAATCCAAGGCTCGAGTCCAGCGCCGCTGAAGACAATTACGTTTGCGCTGGCGACATCCAGTACAGCTGATGGGGTGGGCTCGAATTCATGCACATCCACCGTCTCAGGAACCAAAAGCGACAGGTCAATCCTGTCTCCTCCCACGTTCCGTGTGAAATCATATACCGGGAAGAAAGTGGCTAGCACCTTCAGCCGGCCCTGTTCCGAACTCGCAGTCGACGAAGCCAGACCTTGTGAGCTCGCAAAGAATACGTAAGCACCCGACATTCCCAAGACGGCTACTAGAATAATACCAGCGATCGCTAGGTATCGGCCTCTCATGAAATATGCTCCCGTCGGATTAGGTATGCCCTAAGTTAGGGTTATCCTAATATTTTAGTTTTCCCTCATTCCACGCATCGTCGAAGCTTGAAAATCGAGAGAAGTACTCATCGCGACCTAGCAGCTGGTAGGATGGCTGTTGAACCTTGCCTACACAGGCCCAAGAATATGAGAAGCAGAGGCGAGAGCAATTCTTATGTTGAACTCTCTGGCCTTTGGCTGGAGAAACCTGGGTTTGTCTTAGCGCTCCGGTATGTCAGAACTCGTTCTGAAATCAAAGGAATGAAATAATTTGAAAAGAAGCTGTTTGGTCCTATTGTGCTTGGCAATCATTGGCCTATTATTCGTCCCGAACCAAGTCTATTCCAGTACACATCCACTTGACGGCATCGGCGGCTCGATCGGTGCTGCAAATGGAACCCGTGTAGTTTCGATTCCAGTTAAGGTTGTCTTTGTTGGCATTGACCCGGCAACGGTTGACCTTGACTACAGCAAATGGAACGTGAACATTCCGACCACGATCTACGGGCAAGTCTTATCCCCGCAGCCATACCTGACCGGCGTCGTCTACAAAGTAGATTATACTTACGCCTTCGCAAGCGACGCGTTCAAGTCGAAACTCATTTCATACCTTCAGAGCATTCAAGTAGCGAAGACAGGCGTGAACCCGTGGTTCTACTATTACCAGCAGGACCCGTCCACGGGCTACGTATCTCAAGGCTATCACTCTATGAACTACGTCGTTTATGACGCCAATCAGGTTGAGAACTGGATTTACAACAACCAGCAGGATTTGGGAGGCTTCCCATCTAATGGCTGGACGATGATGTGGTTGAACCTCACTCAACTACCTTCGTACGATTTTGAAAACTATAGCGCTTTCCTGAAAACGTCAAGGTATGGGACGCCCAATGGCACAGCACACTACTACGGTGTCAGTTACACTGACACAGACCTCGGTTACAACCTGCGGTACCGCGATTTTATGTCTGGCTGGGGCGGCGTGCATAGATTCTGGTTTAACGACCTCAGCGCTGGCCCCTGCTTCACGTCATATCCTGAAGAACTGCCAATCCAAATCGCGCTCAGAGACAATAATTACGACCTCCACAGCCCATACGGGAAGCTCTGGTTCTCAGAATACCTCGCCGACTACACTTCACAAGCAATGCTGAACCTAGTCACCCCACCTCTCATCTATGACCCGGTTTATTCACAAGAATATAGTTTCGATATTCACGTCTTTGACAACAGAACTGCAGCCGAAAAGAATGCGGTTGACATTCGGTCAACAGTAGACGGCAACGTCGTCAAACAAGCGTTCGAAAACCTAGTGCCGTATTCCAAGATTGATGTCTCCGTAACCTTTGAGGACCTAGCCAAATATCCCACTCTTCAAGCGATGCTTCATTCAAGTTACCACTACGCCGACTCATTCACGTATGGCGTTGAATTCGCCCAACCCCAACAATACGGCATTGTCGACGGAAGACCCGTTTACCGATACTTCCAGGACAACATCAATGTTTTCGAACCAAACTACCGCCGCGATAGAACCAGATACACTGTTCCAGTCTATTTATTCGCCTTCAGCAATGAAACGACTATGGCTTTCACAGACAAATGGCTCATTACTCCGATTGGCGGCGTCGCATTAGGCGACATAGCCTTCGTATCTTTCAGCCAATACGAGTTCGCAAGAGGCGATTTGATAACCCCGCCCCAACAGGGCAAAGGTTTGGGTTTCACCCATGACGTGATCCATGAAGCGGGCCACATGCTTGGATTACCACATCCTTTCGACTTCGGGCCCATAGGAAATTTCATTCTGACCCCGATGAGTTATTTCACATATGATGATTCATTCGGCCAAGCGGACAAAGACATGTTGCGCCGCGCCCACGTGGATAGCATCTACCAACAAGTCCAATCAACCATGAACCAACTCGCCCAAAGAGGAGCTGACGTAGGCCAGATACTCACTCAACTAAGAGACGTTGACACAAAATACAATCAAATGGACTATGTAGGGGCGTTGGCGTCTGTTCTACAAGCCGAGTCTACAGCGAACAATATGATGAGCAGCTTGTCTCAGGGTACTCCACCGGTACTGCTTGGCGGCGGGCCGATTTACCTAATTCTCGCAGCTTCTCTCGGGATACTCGTAGGTGTCACACTTGCGTGGCTGCTCATGAGAAAAGGAGCACGCGAATCCGGCAGGAAGGTAATTCGGCGAAGAACCACTAGCACCCGAACACGCCGCTTGCGTTCTAGATGAAGAAGCCCACCGGGACAGCTAAAACTCAACGGCAGCTTTCTGCCAGCCCGAGGTCACCTACAGTTACCTAACTCTCTAGCAGCCTCACGGGACTGTACTCCAAGAATCAGAATCTAATGAGAATGTGAGCCGAAACCGAAAATTACAAGGTTATGGAAGCATCGTTTCCTCGAACCAGGAAGGAGCGGTCGCTCAAGGTGTCAAGCGATAGAGGGGTTGTAGATTCTAAGGAGGGACTGTCGCTTGATGAGAAGCTCAAGATCGGCATCGTTTATTCGTTGATTGGCGTTGCAACATTAATCGGTTTCATAGCTTCCGCTGTCGTAGGTAGATTTTCTGTTTTGCTCGCGGGGCTCGGGGTCATAACTTACGTTTTTGGGTTACGCCACGGTGTGGACGCGGACCATATAGCGGCGATCGACAATACGACTCGGAAACTGGTACAAGACAAGCATCCCCCCTTACCGTCGGATTGTGGTTCTCGTTGGGCCACTCGACCGTGGTGGTTGCGCTTATCGTGGCACTAGTATTCGCAACTAGAACGGTAATCGGAGACATACCTGCCTTGGCGAGTGGTGGAGCCATAATTGGCACTACCGTTTCCGGAGTCTTTCTGTGGCTGATGGGCATAGTCAACCTTGTCATCGTTCTTGGCATTTACCGAATCTACAAAGTCATGAAACAGGGCAAGTTAGAACCGTCTGAACTTGAGAACCTTCTCGACAAATGAGGGTTCTTGAACCGTTATTTCCGGCCTCTATTCAAAATCGTCAAGAGGCCTTGGCAGATATACCCTATCGGAGTCATTTTCGGGTTGGGCTTTGACACAGCCACCGAGATCGCCCTAATCGCAATAAGCGTCGGGGTTGGCGTCTCATCCTCCATCCCAATTTGGATGATCCTAGTCTTGCCTTTCATGTTCACGTGCGGAATGGTTCTGATTGATACAACCGATGGCGTGGCGATGCGGCTCGCTTACGGTTGGGCTTTCATCAATTCCATTCGAAAAATCTACTACCACCTAACGGTAACAATCATTTCAGTCGTTGTGGCACTTGCAATCGGCACCGTCGAGCTTCTGCAAGTTGTAGCCAGTGAGCTAAACTTCACAGGAGCGTTGCCTATGTTCTGCACAAGTTTCTGGAAGGACTCGTCATCGGTGCAGTTGCGACCGCTGCTAAGTCAACAACCACGGGCATCTTCATTCTAGGTTTGGTTTCGGGAGTGCCAACCGTTATGGGGTTAGGCCTTGCACTCTTGACGCCCATCAACTCAACGTACTTCTTTGCGTTAGGAGGCGCGGCTGCTGTCTACGTCGAATGCAAACTGATTCCTAATTTTGTTGACGAAGACATCGCACCGGTCTATATCATAGCTTCGCTAATCGGGTTCTACTCAATGTATCTCGCCGGACTATTCCATGGATAACTCGTTACTCGTTCGTAGCGCTAGACACCGGGACCTAAAGAGAGCTCGTGTGAAACTTCGCCGTGCGAGGCTCCGCGACATTGACATGCTCGTTCACCAGCGGCGAGGCATGTGGCTGGACATGGGTAAGCGAAACCGGGCCAAACTGGACGAGCACGACCGAGCCTTTCGGCGTTGGGTTCAGCCACGGTTGAGGAATGGGAGAGTGGTTGGATGGGTAATAGAGACAGAAGGAAAGGACATTGTGGCTGGGGGGATCGTGTGGTTACGCCCTGCCATAACACGGCCTAGAGTGCCACACCTAGTTCAACCCTACCTCCTTTCTATGTATACTGAACCGAAATGGCGTAGACGAGGCCTGGCCTCGCTGATTGTTGACGAGGCCGTGAAATGGGCGAAGAGGAACGGGTACACGGGGCTTTGGCTTCATGCAAGCGCAATGGGTAGAAGGCTCTATGTCCGGCACGGTTTCAAGCGCACGTGGGAGATGATGCTCGAACTATAAGCCTCTGAAGTCGATTTAGGCTCGCCTCAATCCTTAGTCCGGTGTAGCGTTCATTAACAGTCGCGCGCATTCATGCCTCAGTATTCCAGGGACGAATGTGAGTCTGCTTTTCGCGGGGGCGTGGATGCGGCGATTAGCTTGCTGGAGCATCCCGCTTGAGAATTGAGGCGCATCCACTCCTAGCGCACCATAGGCTACCCTAGGAATATTCGTCCGAAGCACGGCTACGATGCACATCGCGCAGGGTTCAAAAGTTGAGTATAATGTATGATGACTCAAATTGAAACTCCCGGTACGTTTGGTGAGTTTATGAATGCTCACAATCTCTGCGTGCGCGGTAACGTCATGTTTGGTGAAAACCTGGTTGTGACCCGCGCAACTACTCGCCCATTTCTTGTGATCACTGACCCTATGGGTGCATTACCTTCTCTTGCGGCATCAATGGCTTCGGCAATCGCCAAACGCATGAATTTTTCATCGATATTTTCAGTGGGTAGTTTCATGGAACAACTCAGCCAAGCACAGTTTGAGCTTTTGAAATATGCTTTGCTCTTCTCTTTTGTGGCGCTGTTCAAGGCTTACTCCGAATCGTCTTCATGCATGTGTTGGGATACTTGGATTGCAGTGAAAACCCGTTCGGGCGTTGCTGGTATCGCTTTGACTCTGGCTCCGACAGCGTCGTGTATAGCATTGCAGATCGCTGCGGGAACTGCTATCGTTGATAGTTCACCGGCACCTTTGGCCCCGAAGGGCCCCGTAGGCTCATGCACACCTGCCACAGGTACAACGACTGGCTTGGGCGTATCTTCCATGGTTGGAACCAAATATGTGGTAAAATTCGGGGTCCTAACTTTCCCCGCGTCAACTTGCATGTCCTCCATTAGGGCGTAGCCAATTGATTGGATCATTCCCCCTTCGATTTGAGCTTCCAATCCTTGCGGGTTTATCACCGTCCCAACCTCGGGAACGAACGCAAGGTTGAGCACTTTCACCTGGCCCGTGAGAGTGTTGACTTCCACGTTAGCAACACAGGCAGCGAATGAGAAGAGAAGATTAGGAATGCTCATGGTACCAGGCAGGGGATTAGACGGCCTGGGAACGGAATACCAAGCAGTGGCCGTTAGAGTTCTCGTCCGAGCCAAGTCGCGGAGGCTTAATCGCTTCCCGCGGCCAACCACGGCTGCGGAGCTCAATTTGAGCGAATCCGCTCTTGTCCTCAGACGTCGCGACGCTTCCTTCAACAGCCTTTGTTTCAGTTTGGCTGAGGCTTTGATTATTGCGTTGCCGATAACGTAAACAACCCTTGAGGCATCTGACCCTCCGGAGTCGACACCGTACTTCGTGTCGCGCGGGGCAAGTTCAATCCTTGAAACGGATGTGTTGAGGGCTTGTGCCGCTATCTGCCTGAGAGCAGTGGAAGTGCCGCTTCCCATCTCCGGGTTGCTGGTGTATACCCTGTACCCTCCTTCACGAGTAAGCTGAACCTTGACCATGACCTGTTCAGGGAAGGCCCCATAGCCCATACTCTTCATGCCAGCCGCGAACCCTACGCCCCTGAACAACCAAGGCCGTTCTCCCCGTCCGCGGTAGGTTACCCTGCTTTCCCACAGGTTCACTTTCTGGGCTGTTTCCAATGTTTCCATGAAGCGTGGCTTCGTAATTGGAGCGTAGCCAGTTCCGTCGGGTTCTCCCTCTTTTAATGCATTGATTTTCCTCAGCTCAATCGGGTCGAGGCCGAGTTTTTCTGCAGCTATGTCGAGTTGGGTCTCCATAGCAAAATTGACTTGGGCTACACCGAACCCTCGCATAGCCCCCGCTGGCGGGTTGTTCGTGTAGACGCTCAGGGCTTCAACATGGGTGTGTGGGATTCTGTAGGGTCCGTTCACTGCCCCGGCGGCTACTTCGATAACTGTTGGGCCGTAAGACATGTAGGCTCCGGTGTCCGCGATTAGACGAGCGTCATTTGCGAGTAGCGTTCCATCCTTTCGAAAACCCGTTTTCAACTCGATGTCCATGGGATGCCTCGTGGTGGCGGATATTCCCGATTCCTCGCGTGTCCAACTCATCTTCACTGGCTTCTTTGTTTTCATCGCCAGTATAGTGAGGTGGATTTGCACAGTAATCTCTTCTTTTCCCCCGAAGGCCCCGCCTGGGTCAATCGCGATTACCCTCACGGAACTTTGAGGCAGCGATAGGGCTCTACAGATCTGCAACCTATCCTGGAAAGGCACCTGGCTGGCCACATACACGTCGACCCCCTTCTTAGTTGGGACGCTGAAGCCGGCTTCCGTTTCGATATACATGTGCTTCTGCCGCGGAGTATGATACCGTTCTGAAATCGTCAGGTCCGCGTTTTGGAAGGCATCCTGAGCCCTGCCTTTTGCGTATTCCACTCGGTGTGCGACGTTGCCTTTCTCATGTATTTTGATGGCTACGGGGTTCAAGGCTTCTTGGGGATTCGTAATCACGGGAAGGGGTTCATAGTCAAAGTCTATGTGCTCCAAAGCCATTTCCGCTTCTTCTTCGGAATCCGCTGCGACCACGGCGACCGCGTCACCTTCGTATCGAACTCTATCTCGACATAACGCTGGCTGGTCAGGGATTACAGCTCCGAAAAGGTTCGGGCCGGCTATGTCGCGATAGGTTAGGACCGCCCTGACTCCTGGTTGCGCAAGTGCTCGCGAGGTGTCTACGTTCTTGATTACTGCGTGCGGGAGCGGACTGCGCAATACTTTGCCTATGAGGGCATCCTTGAGGAGCACGTCGGCTGCATACCGGAATTTCCCTGAAGCCTTGGAGATTCCGTCAAGCCTCGGTTCGCTGTAGCCAATGCGATTCATACAAGCCCACTTGAATCAAGGCGCGAGCTGAGGACCTTCGCCCTGCGGCTGCTGAAAACTCTCACCCAGCATCATTGCACCTATCTTGAACTTATCGAAGTTACCTCTTTCCACATAATCACTCGCTCTGCCTCTGTACATGACTATCATTCTGTCGCTGATCGTGAGCAGTTCGTCCAAGTCACCGGAGACCAAAAGCACTCCTTTCCCCGCATTCCTGTATTCGACCAGCAGGTTCCTCACATAGTTGGTCGAAGCCACATCCAACCCGGCCGTTGGGTTCTCGGCTATGATGCAACGTGAATCTCGTAGAAACTCGCGGCCTACAATGAATTTCTGCAGATTGCCTCCGGACAGGTCGTTCGCGATGGCTGATTCGGATGAGGCTACGACGCCGAATTCGGAGATTATTCTCCTAGCAAATTCCCGTACGGCCTTGAATCTTATCACTTGATTTTGTTCGTAGGGGGAACGCCAATGGTCACGTAGGACGGCGTTGTGAGTGAGAGGGAGGTTTATCGCGACACCTCGCCTTTTGCGGTCTTCGGGTATGTACCTGATGCCTTGCCGGATTCTCTCCCTAACTCCTTTGTTGGCTAGGTCTGCGCCCTCGAACAGCACGTTGCCTTCCTCGACTTTCCTTAATCCTGCTAACGCCTCCACGAGCTCGCGTTGGCCGTTACCTGCTATGCCCGCTACGCCCAGTATCTCGCCTTGTTGAATTTCGAACGAGGCCCCTGCCACTGCCCGCTCTCCTCTATCGCCTCTTACCGAAAGGCCCTTGACAACTAGGGAGGCTTTGCCCTTCCCTTCCGCTCTCTTGAATTCCTCAAGGTTCACAGATTGGCCCATAGCCGCTTCGGCGAGTACGTCAGCTGTTAATCCCTCCCTGCCAGACCTGAAGACAACTCGCCCTTTTCTTAGGACGGTTACCCTGTCAGCTACCTCGAGGATTTCGTATAGTTTGTGTGTAATCAGAACTATGCATTTGCCCTGTCTCTTGAGTGTGTTCAAGTTCTTGAACAGGGCCTCGGTTTCTTGAGGTGTCAACATTGAAGTCGGTTCGTCCAAGATGAGGATTCTGGCGCCTCTGAAGAGTATTTTGAGAATCTCGGCCTTTTGCTTCTCGGCTATGCTTAGCTCCTCGACCTTGCGGTTTACGTCCACTTGCATGTTATACTGCTGCTCTGCTTCTTTGACCTTAGCCTCAAGGCCTGAAAGTTTCAGCCTCATGCCTTCTCTTCGGCCTATCGCGAAGTTTTCTAGGACTGTGAAGATTTCAATGAGTGAGAAATGTTGGAATACCATTCCAATGCCGAGCGATTGAGCATCTACCGGGCTTCTCATCCGTATAGGTTTGTTGTCGACGAATACCTCGCCGCTGTCGGGTTTGTAGAAACCGTACAGGACGTTCATTAGGGTCGTCTTCCCGGCGCCGTTCTCTCCTAGAAGAACGTGTATCTCTTGAGGGAACAGGTCTAAGCTAACCTGATCGTTAGCAACGACTCCGGGGAACGTCTTAGTTATTTGCTTCATGCTAACGATTGGAGCATCCACGGTCATTCGCCTTTTTCATAAGGTTTTGCTAGCGAAGATGGGGCTCGGCTTCGGGACGCGACGGCTGCGATTATTATCAATATGGCCAAGTAGGGCCACATTGCGAAGAATTGGTAGGGAATTGATTGAAAATGTGTTTGAATAGTCAAGAACAGCAGATACACCGTTCCATAGATCAGGCAACCCAAGAGCGTTCGAAAAGGCTTCCACTTGCCAAAATAAATCAGAGCGACTGCGATGAAACCGATTCCTGCGGTTAGATTATAGTAAAAGGTTCCAGTAATTGCGATAGCTAAGTATGCACCACCTATCCCGGCCATGAAACCTCCGAACATTGTTGCCGCGTACCTGTAGAGTTTCGGGTTTACTCCCATCTCTTCCGCGGTTCTAGGATCCTCCCCGACGGCCCTTAGATTGAGGCCAGCTTGGGTGTGGAAGAGGAAATAGTGTGTAGCTATGAGAACGGCTATTATGAAATATGCAACGGCATCTTGCCCGAAGAGTATAGGCCCTATAACTGGAACCGTTGAGAGGAATGGGATGTTTAGGTGGGCCAGAGGACTGATTGTGGGTGGGACGAGGAACTTTCTGAATAGGGCTCTGTAGATGACGCCGGAGAGGCCCCAACCGATGAACCAGAGAGCTGTCCCACTAACCACTTGGTCGGCCTTAAGAGAAACGCTCGCGAAAGCGTGCAACATTGAAAGAAGCAATCCAGACAATCCCGCTAGGAAAAAGGCGAGTATGACGTTCCCAGTGTAGAAATCCGCAAGGAATCCCACGATCGTCCCAATCAGCATGAGCCCCTCCACGCCAAGGTTCAGAATTCCAGCGTTCTGGTCTACCAGTTCGCCTGTTGCCGCGGAAATAATCGGCATGGCCCTCGGAACCATGCCCACTAACATGATGGCGATGAATGATGCTAAAGTGTCAAAGTTCATTGTTTCGCCTTAGCAAGGGTTGGTTTTCGTTTTCCCAGACTCAAATAAACGCCTAGAGGAGCTAGGAACATCACTAAGCCGTAAACGGCAGTGACAACGTCGATTGGGATTCCGTGAGCCAGCTCAAGCCCGTAGGTGCCGGTTAGTATGCCGCTGAAGAATATGGCGGACCCGATTATTGCTAGGGGATTAAGGGAAGCGATGAGGGCGACAGGTATTCCCACGTATCCGTAGCTTGTTGTAATGTCGCTGAAGACTTGTGGAAGCAAGATGCCCGTGGCGCCGAAGATGTCAACCATACCCGCTATGCCAGCAATTCCCCCGCTGATCACCGTCGAGAGCAGTATGTCCCTCGCAATCGGTATGCCAGCATACTTGGCAACATCATGACTTTGCCCTATCACCCGTAGCTCATAGCCCAACCTGGTGAACTTCAATAAGAAAAAGAGACCTAGAGCCAGCAAGAGCGCTATCAAGAGCCCAACACCGATGTTCGTTCTAGGCACAACCGCTGGGAGCAACAGAGACGGAGGTATTGGTGCACTCGACGGTTCATGCGAGACAGCGGCTGCAGCACCCTCCATGGGCCCCGCAATTAGATAGTCCAGTAAGAAAACGGCGATGAAATTCATCATTAATGTCGTAATTACCTCATTGATCCCCAGCCGGATTTTCATCAGTGTGGGGGGAAGAATCCACGCAACACCGCCAAGGAATGAGCCGAACATGGCTAGTATTATGATGAACCCGGGCGGAAGAGTTCCCGCTAACTTCAAGCCGACCCATGTAGCCGCTATCGAGCCGATTACAAATTGCCCTTGCCCGCCAATGTTCCACACTCGTGCCGTAAAGGGAACTGAGAGCCCCACAGCCACGATTAGGAGCGGCACGGCCCCACCAACTGTGGAGATTAACCCTTGCCGCGAACCGAAGCCGATCTGAAAGAGGGAGAGCAAGCCGGTGATAGGTGAAAGATCGAAGAGCAAGAAAAGAAGAGAACTGAGAAAGACCGCCAAGAGTGTAAAGAAGACTATCAGGAATACTCTGGCGTATGCAACCATTCGACCATCACAATCAACTAACTAAAGTGAGTTGAAAGCGGGGGTCACAGGTGAATAAACCAGAGTTCCGTTCGTTAACTCTTGGTACACTCTTATCTTGTTCGCAAGGACTGCTTGGAGGAGTGTGTGTATTACGGCCGCATCACTGCTAGATACTCTGCTTGTGAGCTCCAGCGAAAGGCCTTGATTTGGAAATGTGGCGTAATACGGGAGTGCGCTAAACGTGTGATTCGTGAGCCAATCGTTTAGTGCCTCTTCGTATATGGGTGCGATCGAGTACGAGAGCCCGCCAACTGTTGCGGTGGGCGCGAGCGCAGTTTCGTTCCAGTCATTATAGATGAATGCTACATGCGCAGATTCCGCTTCGCTTGCAACTCCAACCGATATTCCGTCACCAGTAGTGTAGAGTACATCTACGCCTTGGGCGACGTCGGCGGCTGCAGCTGCCCTCGCGCCAGCCGGGTCATTGAAGTTCCCCAGGAACGTGTTTATTGCCTGAACATTCAACCCGAAGTTTTGGTTGGCATAAGTCACTCCCAACAAGAAACCTTTGGTCGCCCATGTAATCTCAGAGACATCTTCGCCACCAATGATTCCAACCTTTCCAGTATGAGATAGTCTCGCCGCCAACACGCCTAAGATGAAACCAGCCTCCCCTGTTGCGGGCAGAAGTACCGCCACGTTCCTGGCTGACTCATATCCGCCAGATATCAAGAACCCTGTGTTCGGGTAGGTGGATGATAGTTGAATCGCGGGCCCAGTATACTGGAAACCATCTCCTATGACAAGATCATATCCCTGGGACCCCAGACTGGTCAATGCGGGCGTGATGTCGGCAGACGTGTAGAGCCCCTCGGCAGCAGACGTAACCAAATTGTACTTCCCCTCAGCATTCAGGTCTGCAATCATCTTCAAGTACGACTCGTAAGCGGCCTGGTTCCAAGAAAGGTCGTTCTTCTGTCCGGGTAGCAAGATGGCGACCTTAAGCGTCGTTTTCTGGGTCACTGGGGGCGGTGGGGTAACCAAACTACTGCTATAGAAGTAGACACCGACTGCTGCCACGACGACAACGACAATTACGATGGCAGCTAAGGCTACTCTAGTTATTCCACGTTTTCCGGGAAAAACAACCCGTCGCATGGACACGATGCTCGGTTCGGCGCTATTAAAGCTTGGCACAAAGTCGCTAGCCCGTTCGCTAGGTTTGTCGTAGGAAAAATTCGGAACTATTCAGGACAAGACCGGATTGATAATCCTCCAATTTCTGACGTCTATCAACCCTCTGTTCGTTATTCCAAGCTCGGGAACGGAAGGGAGAGACAGAAACTCGAGTTGCATAAACGGACTTTTCATTTTTGTCTCAACAGACTTAGCCATTTCATTCAGTCTCTTGAGACTCTCCAAGAGCGTTTCGTATCGTTCGAGAGAAATCAAGCCACCGAACTGGAGCGGAATTGAATGAAGAATCTTACCTTTTGATATGCAAGTGAACCCTCCTCTGATCTTCTCCAATTCCTTAAGCGCCAAGTACATGTCGCCAACATTATCCCCGACGATTATGATGTTGTGGTGGTCGTGAGATACGGAAGACCCCATGGCTCCGTCCTTCACCGAGAAGCCCTTAACGAAACTGCGGCCAATAGACTTCAGTCCCCGATGCCTTTCAACAACCGCGACGTGCACAACGTCAGAAGATGGGTCTGAAGCGATTAGCCCGTGTTCCACCGGCAAGTTCGCAACACCCTTTCCTTTCAGAATTTGCCCCTCGGTGACTTCAATCACGTAGACCTCCGCGCTTCGGCCACCATGCTCTATCGCCAAATCCGTGGCCTTGATCTCGGGATTGACTTTGATGGAATCTAGAAACTTAGGCGACGGTTTCGGCGCTTCATGAGAAAAAAGAACCTTACCGTCTTTGTACGCTATTCTGCCGTCAAAGATCGATGCCTTAACGTCAATTTGATCTAATCCCTTGAAGAGGACCAAATCCGCCTTTCGTCCCGGAGCAACTGACCCGATCAGATGTTCTAAGCCGAAGTGTTGTGCCGTGTTTATCGTAGCCATTTGGATTGCGACTATGGGGTCCACGCCAGACTTAATGGCCAATCGCACGTTGAAGTCTACGTGACCTTCCGCCAGAATATCATCAGGATGCTTGTCATCGCTGCACATGAGATAGGATCGGTAGTCATTGATCTTGAGATTGCTCATTATGTCTCTTAGGTTTCTCTCAGCGCTACCTTCCCTAACTAAGACCGCGACCCCTCTTTTTGCCCTCTCGATTGCTTCCTCGGCTGAAACGCATTCGTGATCATCGGCGAGCCCAACTGAGGCTGCTGCATCTATTTGTTCAAGGGATGCCCCAGCCAAATGCCCGTTGACCATCTTTCCCAGCATATCCGCGACGTGTATCTCGCCGATGAACTTCCGGGGGTTTGAGAACAGGTTCTGATAGTTTAGCTCTCCAAGGGTGGCCGCGTTCTTGATCGAAAGAAGTTGGCGTATTGTTTCGAGGTCGAACGAGGCGCCACTATCTTCGAGGCCCTCCGCCGTCGGAACCCTCGAAGGAACCTGCACGAAGATTCGCAGCGGTACGCCTTCGCTTAACCTGACAAGTTCCCTTACGCCGTCGCCGCCAAAGACGTTTGCAATTTCGTGGGGGTCAGCGAAAATTGCAGTAACCCCGCATCGAAGTACAAGCCTCGCTAATTCGCTGGGAAGCAACATTGTAGGTTCAATGTGCATATGTGCGTCCATGAAACCGGGGGCAAGGTACATTCCGCGGCCGTCAATTACAACAAGACCTTCGCTCTCTTTCTTCGTAACGGACACTATTCGATCATTACATACCCAAACATTTCCTTCGTATGTTGTGCCTTGATACACGTCCACGATGTTGGCGTCGTTTATGATCAGCGTTGGTTTCTGTTGGCCGAGCGCCGTTTGCATATACTGCGATATTTCATCTATGCCACCGAAAGAATATTGCATGACGAAGCACGTCGCGAGCAAGAAGGCTGTGTAGAAATAAGGGTTTGTCGACTACAAATGAGGACAGACTCGTAATTACGCCGAATGAGTCATGTTGGGTTTGATTTAGTATCGGGGCATCGATGGGTCTATTTCCACTGCCCACGCATCGATGCCGCCTAACACATTCTTGATCTTTTTGAATCCCCGTTGGCGTAGGAAATGGACGGCCCATCCGCTTCGCTCTCCTACGTGACAGTAGAAAATGTATTCTTCGGCAGGATCGAACTCATTGACACAGTTCAGGACCTGGTCTATGGGTACTAGTCGGCTGCCAGGCATATGGCACAATTCATACTCTTGCGATTCTCTTACGTCAATTAGGTTCACGTGAGCGCCGCTGTCGAGCAAACGCTTCAGCTCCTTCACGGTAATTTCATGGTCTTCTTCCACATGGTTCGCCTCGACTGACGTCAGCTGAAAATTGAACCACATTGATTGGGTTATTTGGGATTAGGGGATTTTCCATACCGACTTTGACCATCAGTTGTACCCCAGTGAATAATCCTATCCGGTCCGTCAGGGAACATTAAGGTCAAGCAGGTGAGCATTGATATGTCTCAAATTGCCTTCGAAGCCGCATGAATCACCTTACCGTTGGGGTCTTCCATGACGACACACTTGACCCCGAATTGGCAAAGAAGGGCACAGAATCCGACCTCGCCATGTTCAACAGGAAGATGGGCGAGGAGATTTTCACTTTCTTGTCTCCTGTCGGAGACAAGTTAGCGGCAAAGAGCGAGATAATCTCCAGCATAGACGCAGCCATAGTCGCATTCTCAGGAATGACTAGGGAATTGGGTGAGACTCTGGTAATGCTTGACCTGCTTGGCGTCGCTAATGGAATTGCGGTAACGTCACCCTACGCGACCTCGAACCGAATTGCCGGCATGATCAAGGATACATCGCTCAAATCATTCATTGTCGAAGAAAGAGACCCAATCAAGATACTTGAAGATCTCAAGAGTTACCGGCCGAAAAGGGATACTACTTCGTCAGCCCTGATTGTGGTAGACCATTCGTTCAGTGTTAAGGGCGTCGGCGAAGTGATACTTGGTTTCGTTAGGAGAGGTGTTGTGAGAAAATATGACAAGCTCACGTTGCTTCCGGCAAACAAGGAAGTATTGGTTCGCTCCATACAAATGCAGGACGAAGACTACGACCAAGCTGAAGCTGGGTCGAGAGTCGGCCTAGCAATCAAAGACGCGACCGTTGAAGAGATGAAGAGAGGTTCCGTCCTATGCGCTCCTGGCAGTGCTATGACAGGCACGTCGTTTAAGCTCGCTTTCCAGAAAAGCCCATTCTATTCAGATGACCTGAGTGAAGGTACTTTCCATGCCACCTTGGGCATGCAAACAGTTCCGATCAAGATCGCCGAGATGGACGCAACGTCCGTCGCCATCGAATCTGAGAAACCGATCGCGTACACACCTGACGATAATTTCCTCTTATTGAACCTAAATGCCAAGAAGATGCGTGTTCTGGGCAAGGGAAATGTTCTGCCCGACGCAGCCTAGCTCTTCCGGGTTCACACACGATCCTGTAATTTTTCAACGATCGGAGCGATGACTGTTACATTCGGCTTGTTTGTAGGAAGGTCTATTCTTTTTACGCAGGAATCGACGCGTGAAAATTGTTGCCGTGCGACAGCAGTTTCGAATAGTAGACCCCGGGAGAGGTGAACCAGACTCATGTCCATTCAACGTAGATTTGCTACTCCTCTTGCCTTCATTCTTCTAATGTCGGTTACATTTTCGCTCTCCCTAGGCCCTATTGCGCCCAAGGTCACGGGCGCCGTACTATACGATTCCGGCAACCCGACCGCCGAGGAGCAACTCGTACTGGAGTACATTAACCGGGCTCGAGCGAATCCCATCGCTGAGGGCCAGCGTCTCGGTATTGATATACACGAGGGTCTATCGAATCCAAGTCTCGTGGGCCCTCGTCCGCCGCTCGCCATGAATAAGATGCTGCTGGGCATAGCCGAAGCGCACAGCCGAGATATGTACAATCTGAACTATTTCTCCCACACAGACCCGAACGGCACAACTCCGTTCGAGCGCATGATACACGCAGGTTACGATTACGTACGGGCGGGTGAAAACATGGCCGCGAGCACAAGTGCACCCGCCACAGAGCTAGAGGATCTGATGATGATTGATTCTGGCAACGCTGGGCGCCCACACCGCGTCAACCTCCTAGACCTCATCACCCCCTACCCTTGCACTAATGCCCCCTGCGTCTACTACGAAGTCGGAATCGGATACTACGCAGGGAACACTCCGAACAGTATCGCTGCAGACTTTATCACAGAGGATTTCGGGGCCACGGGGAACACCGGCCCGTTCCTGCTCGGCGTCGTCTACAATGATAGGAGTCACAACAATTTCTACGACATCGGTGAAGGCATAGCTGGCGTAACGATAACCACCAGCGCAGGCGGTTACTTCGCCGTCTCATCATCATCAGGCGGCTACGCTATCCCCATTGGCACATCTGGAACCATCACGGTAACAGCTTCAGGCCTAGGCTTTGGCCCAATCACCAAGACAGTAACGCTTACCGGCGTAAACGCCAAAGTAGACTTTGCTGCCTCCTCCTCTCAAACCAGTACTACCTCAACAGGTCAAACAAGCATAACTTCAACGCACGTCACGACAAGTTCAAGCCAAACAACGACCTCAATTGTCAACAATCCATCTATCGCGCTTACCCCAAGTTCAGCTTCTACTGGGATGACCGTTTACGTCTCCGGTTCAGGGTTCTTGACAGGCGACATAGGCTGCTCATTCTCAGGGAGCCCGGTTGGCGCGTCTACCTGTTCGATTTCCAACGGCATGTTGACAGGGTCGTTCGTTGTCGGCGGCGTTGGAGCAGGCTCTTACTGGATTACCACCATAGGAAGCCCAGGAAGCGATTCTGCTTCTACCACTTTGACGGTTATCGGTTCCGCGATCACGCTCAATCCTTCATCGGCATCAGCCGGAGCCACCGTTTCTGTATCCGGCTCGGGATTTTCTCCAACGGATAACTCTTGCACTTTGACTGGCGGCTCGATCACGAGTTACACATGCACAATCTCAGGCGGCACTTTGACGGGTACCTTTGTTGTTTCTACCGCCGGAGCCGGAGTTTATGGGGTTACTGCTACTGGCAGCCCTGCTGGCGATTCGGCGGCAGTCAACTTCCAACTAACCGCTTCGACTCCATCCATCACGGTGAATCCCAATTCTGCGCAAGCTGGAGCCACCGTTACCGTGTCCGGTTCCGGTTTCGCTTCAACCAACTCGGCATGTACGATAGCGGGCAGTAGTGGTTCCATTTCGTCACCGGCATGCTCTATCTCCGCTGGTACAATTACTGGCTCATTTGTGGTTGCTAACGTGACGGCCGCCATGTACGCGATCAAAGTGACTGGGACTCAGGTTGGAGATTCGGCCATCGCTACTTTCACAGTTGATCAATCCCTGACACAGACAACTACTGTAACAAGCAGCAGTACTACGCCAACGTCCTCTACCTGGACGACAGCCGTTACACAGCCGACAACCGTGGTTAGCACATCGAGCGCCGTAACTTCTGCGCTGACGAGTACGCCTTCAACAACCAGTACGACATCGCCAACATCTAATTCGACTCTGGTTTCCGTGCCTGAGGCGATGCCCCCAATCCCTGGGTTCACCTTGGAGTCAATTGTTGTTGGACTGATTCTTGGTGTGGCTCTAGCCATAGCGAGGCGACGCAAGACCCAAGAGCAAAGATGAACCAGGACGACCTTTCAGCGCTAAGGGCCCACGCTGAGGTCCGGCCTAACTCTCTATAGAATAGGTTGTTCATCTTTAGTTAGTCGAATAGGCCAAGTTTTCTTTGGTGCTGTGGAATCTTCACATGAATCCAGACGTTCCAGCCGGACGAATTTCTTCACATCCGATACTGGAAGTTCCACAAAAACGGGATATCAGTTTTCGCTGGCAGGGAGAATCGCTTCCAGCCAAAGACGGAGAGATGATATCTTCCGGGTTAATCGCACATGGGATAGATTGTTTCGGGCATCATCACAAGGATGGTGCGCCTCAAGGAATTTTCTGCGCCAACGGACAGTGTTCGCACTGCCTAGTTATAGCCGATGGTATTCCAGTGAAAGCATGCATTACCCCGGTCCATCAAGGAATGGACGTTCGCGCGGTCGACGGGTTACCCAAACTATTAGACGACGATACTCCAGCGAGACCTGTCGAGGTTCCAGAAATTTCGGTGGATGTCCTGATAGCGGGGGCAGGCCCCGCTGGACTCAACGCAGCCCTCGAACTCGGCAAGAGCGGAGTCGATGTGATTGTTTGCGACGACAAACATGAGATAGGCGGAAAACTCACCCTCCAAACTCACAACTTCTTCGGGTCCGTACGTGAATGCCGTGCCGGAACGAGAGGCATCAACATAGCAAAGCAGCTCGCGGCGGAATTAGCGGAAATCAAGAATGTGCAAGTCTGGTTAGACTCGCCAGTGGTGGGAGTTTTCTCTGACGGCAAGATTGCAGTGCTCCGTAACGGGAAATACCATCTTGTTAAACCAAAACAATTCTTGTCGGCTACCGGAGCAAGAGAGAAGGTTCTGGCATTTCCAGGGCACGACCTGCCAGGGGTTTTCGGCGCAGGCGCCTTCCAGACTATCGTGAACAGGGACCTTGTCAAGCCTTCAAGCCGAGTGTTCATCATTGGCGGTGGCAATGTTGGCTTAATCGCCGCGTACCATGCCATGCAAGCGGGCATTCATGTTGTCGGCTTAGTGGAGGCATTGCCGAAGGTTGGCGGGTACAAGGTTCACCTAGACAAAATCAAGAGGCTTGGAGTTCCCGTCTACACCTCGCACACTGTAACCAAAGCCTATGGAAACGGCCGTGTTGAGGGGGTTGTGATCACACGGATTGATGAGAAATTCAAGCCGCTCCATGGAACCGAACGGAGATTCGAAGTTGACACCGTGCTAGTCGCTGTCGGCCTGAACCCTGTTAATGAATTGGCGCAAGAAGCCCGGCGGATGGGAATTCCAACCTACGAGGCGGGTGACGCTGAATTGATTGCTGAAGCTTCGGCCGCGATGTTCTCTGGCAAGGTTATCGCGAGAAGAATGCTCCAAGACATGGGAAGAGAATCCACTATCCCACCGGAATGGCTGAGGATGCTTGAGGTCCTACGAGGCAAGCCTGGCCAAATTCATGAATTGAAAGAAGCTGACTACGATGCGGCAAAGGTCTTTCCGGTAATTCGGTGCGTGCAAGAGATTCCCTGTAACCCCTGCGTCGAAGCCTGCCCCAAAGGTTGGGTTCAGTTGGAAGGTGAAAGCATCATGTCCCTTCCCCGCTGGGATCAGGAATGCGTTGGATGCTTGAAGTGCGCTGTCGTGTGCCCGGGCTTAGCCATCACTGTAGTTGACAGAAGGTTCGATTCAACAGGGAAGAAGGCGCAGGTCTGGATCCCTTGGGAGCTCGACGACAACACCGTGAGAATTGGAAACGAAGTCACGCTCACCGGCTTCGAAGGTGAAGATGTTGGCGTCGGAACCGTGCGACATGTTCGAACTCTCAAGTGGATGGACAAAAGGAGAATGGTGCAGGTCGAAGTGGATTCGAAGCTTGCAACAAAAGTTGCAGGCATCAGAATCCAATCGCCAGAACAAGGATTGCCTGTCACACCAGAATACGGCTGGGCGAATGATGAGATAATGGTATGCCTTTGCGAACGAGTAAGCAAGAAGCAGATCACTAAGCTAGTAGAGTTGGGCATCAGAGACCTGAACGCCATCAAGGCCGCCACCCGTTGCGGCATGGGTGCATGCAACGGGAAGACCTGCGAAAATCTGGTCAAGCAAGTTTTCCAGGAACAAGGCATCCCACTGGATTCCGTGACTGGATATGTGAAGCGACCGTTCACGATGGAAGTCCCGTTAACAGCCCTTCTCCGGGAGGAACGAACGTGACGGACATAGTAGTGATTGGAGCCGGAGCAGTAGGACTGCCGTCGGCCTACTTCCTAGCCCAAGAAGGCATGCAGGTTACAGTAGTCGATATGGAGCCTGCCCCCGCGCAAGGAAGCTTCAAGGCAGCAATCGGCGGAATTAGGGCAACACATTCAGAACCAGCCAAGATAGCCATCTGCAAAGACAGCCTAAAGATATTCTCAACGTGGAAGGAGAAAACGGGTACTGAGATTGGCTGGAAGATGGGGGGATACTGCTTCCCAGTCTACCGCGAACAGGACGAAAGTCTACTGAAGGGCATGTTTCCGATACAGCACAAGTACGGTTTGAAAATCGACTGGCTAGACGCTGATGGCATCAAGAAAGTCATCCCGGGAATAAATGGTGACGGACTGAGAGGCGGAACACTCTCAATTGAAGATGGGCAAGCTTCGCCGCTGCTCTTCGCTTCATCGCTCACCGAGGAATGCAAGAAGTTGGGAGTTGAGTTTCGGCTGGGGGAAAACGTCGAACAAATACTTGTGGAAAACGATCGAGTAGTCGGATTGAAAACCGACAAGGGAATTATTCCAGCGGATTACGTTCTGAACGCAGCTGGCTCCCGGGCAAGCCAAATCGCTGCCACCGTTAACGTGCCTGTTCCTGTATCTCCTGATTCCCATGAAGCAGGAATATCGATGCCAGTGAGCCAATTCCTAGACCCCCTGGTGGTTGATATACGACCGGGGCCTGATGGAAAGAGCGCCAACTTCTACTTCGGACAGACACATGACGGCTCCGTGATCTTCTGTTACACCCCATTCCCCATAATTCCAGGCGAGGACAGGCGAGGCACGTCACAGTTTCTCCCCATTATTGCGAAAAGGCTGCTGGAATTGATTCCCAGGTTCAAACATCTCGTCATCCGCAGGCTATGGCGGGGACTCTACCCCATGACACCTGACGGGTTGCCAATAATCGGAGAAGCCCCCAACGTGAGCGGCTTCTACATTGCAGCCGGCTTATGCGGCCAGGGTTTCATGATGGGCTCCGGCATCGCCAGAAACATGGCTCACCACATTGCACGAGGCACCCCCCACCTCGAAACTTACCTTTTCGACGCATTATCCCCGCAAAGAGATTTCTCGCGAAGAAAGAAGCACTAAAATGACAAGACCCGAGTTTCTTTATGACATCCGAAAACACAGCCTCAATAGTTTCTTTGGCGTTTAACCCGGCAGTAATAGCGGCATTCACGTTCCTCATCCTCTTGTACCGGGAAAACACGCAGAACTTTCTCGTACTGATGGGAATATGTTTCACATTTGGAACTTTGGTCCCGCTTGCGATTATCTATGTACTTTCAGAGCGCGGCCTAATATCGGATTTCTACGTCTCGGAGAAAAAAGAACGAGCAAAAGTCTTCGAAGGAGCAATATCGAGCTACCTTGTTGGTAGTGTTTCGTTATTGCTGCTGAGAGCGCCTACAATAGTTACAGCTTTGATGCTCTGTTATGCTGGCAACACTCTGATAATGATGCTCATAACTCTCCGATGGAAGATCAGCGTTCATGCCTCAGGCATTGCAGGCCCTGTGACTGTTTTGATATATGGTCTGGGAATCTGGGCGGCTATTTTCCTTAGTCTCCTTGTTCCTGTTGGATGGGCGAGAATAAAATTGAGGGGGCATACGACAGAGCAGGTTCTCGCTGGAGCATTGTTGACTGTAGCCACGACATGGCTGCAACTCATAATTTACTTCGCAGTTCTCTGAGAGGCTCAAAGCGAAGAGAGTACACATCTTGACTGAAAACTTGCGGAAAGTCGTTCATCTCTTAGCCTTACTGGCCCCCGTCCTTGCTGAAATAACCTCCAAGGCTGTGATTCTGATAGCACTGATCATAATTACGATTATTTACGCTCTGGAGGAAGTGCTGCGACTTAAAGGCCATCGATTGCCGATAATCACAGCATTCACGTTGAGGATGAGCCGTCCTAACGAAACGACGCATTTCGTGGTTAGACCGTTATACCTCGCAGTAGGAATCATTCTTGCATTGTTTCTTTTTCCCAAGATGATTGCCTACGCGTCAATAGCTATCGTTGCCGTCGGCGACCCTGTCGCCGCCTACGTCGGGGGAAAATTTGGTCGTAAGCATATTACGCGCAAGAAAACGCTGGAAGGCTCAATAGCAGGATTAATGGTCTCCCTACTCCTATCGGTTGTGATCGTCTCTCCATTCGTAGCCTTTGTTGGCTCAACATCGGCCATGCTCATGGAGATTCTCGACATGCCCGATGACAATCTCACAATGCCGATCACAGCAGGCGCACTAATGACACTTGCAACTCTAACCGTTCATTAAAGATGAGTTTGGTCATTAAGTTGAGGAACACAATTCTATTCGACTTGGGTGGAATCTTAGCGCACTATTACGATATGTTCGATTTTCCATCTATCCTCAAGCAGGCGATTGGAGAAGTCCAACTCTATCTTGACGAGAAAGGCCTTCTCACAGTTACACCAGAGCTAATTCGCCTACGAGTCAAGGAGGAAAACCACGAATCTGCAGATTACCACTCCCGGCCTCTTGAGGAGCGACTAACATGACGAGCAGAGAACTAAAGATGCTGTACTTGCACAATTACAAGTATCATTCGATGAAGACAACGCAAACCTAAAGAAAACGAATTAGTCCATGGCCGTCCATATTCGTTTCAATCCGATCCACTAAAGTGGTGGGGCCGGTGGGATTTGTACCCACCAATATCGTGGGTACAATCAATAAGCAGGCATGGCCTGCGTATTTGCTGACGATTCAAGGATTGCCGAGAAAGAGCTTAGGCGCTCCTGTGACGTGGCGTGATGCCCGGATTGCGAAAGTCTCCATTGTGACCGCAGTTAAGATGGCAGTTCTCAACTCCTCCGGTACATAGGATTACGGGAGAGTCACGATTACCGTGATGTGCCTCCCAACTGCCTCGTCCTGGGTTCGCGCGACTTCGCTCCCAGACAAGTTCCTTATCGCAACACTCACAGTGTCCTCCCGCCCTCAGGAAAGCCGTCTCTATCTCGTCCTCACCGAACTCGTAATCGTCGGGCATCGGCACCATCCGCTACTTGATGTTGAAGCGGGGTTTCTGATATTTGAGGCTGCGAGGCTCTTTAGACCCCAGAATTTCATCTGGAAAATCAACGACGATTCTCGCAGGGTTTCGAGATAACCGCAGCTTTTGTCTGTCTCTCTGGTTTTGTCTAAATTTCTAGCCACTCTTGCGACTTAATACGAGACTGTCGGTTGCAGCCTCTTGAAGGTTCTTGGCTGCCCCGAGTGCGGTTTGTATCCCACCTTTCGAGATTGGCACTTGGCTTGTTATGATATGCGGGGCTGGGTTGTAGACCAAGAAATGTTCGTCACCGTACCCAACCACCGTTAGAATATGCCACGATCCTCCACCGGCAGGTACCGAAATCATTGGCGGCGTACTGTCGTCCACACATTTCTGAACGAAATCAGCGAATTTGTCAAATGATTGATTGAAATCGGAATCCTTGAAATACATTATTCTAGCCCAAGAGAAGTTCTTGTCCACGTCTAGAACTTTGGTCTTAATGGATTCGAATCCTATGTGCGGCATATCGCCAAACTGAGTAACGAGATAGCCCTGTGTTACGTTTGAATCGGGTTGATAATATTTCGTTACTGCTTCAATGTTTGCTGGGATGCACCAATCATAGTATTCCTGCCGTATTCTAAAGGGAAAAGTTTCGAGTCGCTGAATCGTTTTCTTTATTTCGATTTGAGACATTCCGATGCCTCCAATTTAATTACTTGTCTGATTGGCACTATCGGCATGGATAAATCATCGTGTTCTAACGCATCGCAAAAGGCGCGCCCGCCATTTCTCCGCAACACGTTTCGGTAGTTCAAAGACAATCTGACGGTGAGGGTTATAGAGGTTAGTCGTTCGGAGCCACCTCCTTGTGCCATTGACACGCTCGCTCTCTTCGAGGGTGAGCCTCTTGATTTCTTTACTCAAGTCGTCCTTTTTCCAATTCTCGTGCTGTTGGCCTTTGATGTGGCTGGCTACTACAGGGGGATTGGAGAGAGTAACCGTTTTGGTGGGGTCTGAAGAAAAGATAACGTAATTTGGGGCAATTTCAACCAAGAAATCCCCCATATGGGTACCTTGTTTGAAACGGTTAGTCTTCTCGATATTCCTGAAGTCCTTCTTTCTTAGACCGTCGTGATCGGCGATTCGCCAAAGCCAGTCCTCGTGGGGACGCGCGCCTTGGAAACTCGGTTCAAAATATTTCCAAATTTCCTTTGATTTCGGAGGTCGGATCAAGAGGTTGCAATACTTTCTGAATACCCTCAAACTTTCTTTTTGCCAGATGTCAGACTGGCTCACCTTTCGCCGGACGGTAGCGACGCTGCAGAAACGATAATCCGCTTCTCCATTTTTGCTGCATTTGCGAAACGAAAAGAAGACTGCGACGTCGCCCTCCCTAATCGCATTCCTGACGTCCTGTCGGCATACTCCCCAAGTCAATTGCCCACTGAACTTTCGCATGGCGCGGAACGAAGGATCGTCACCGTTGTCGTAAGGCCACTCGTTTCCTGCCAAGGTCGCGGTCGTGCTGACAGGCGCCGCGTGAAATGCGACTACGTAGATGCGAGTCGAGGGCAATGTCGGGGTTTTCAAGGTTCGACTCAAATGAAGAACTGCTTCTCGACTTGAGTGTACCTGTCTCTCATCCACTCAATCCTGTCTGGATTGAAGAACTGCCACACATGAGTCAGATCATCCTCCTTGACCGCATGACCGAATTTGAAACGGAGATCGATTGAAGACGTGCCCAACGTTACGAAGCGTCGAAGAAACGACGAAGCGAAGAAGTCTCGCAGCACGTGCCATTTCATTGCCGCATCGTGAAGCGCCCGATCTGCCTCCTTGAACGCTTGCGGGGGAACTACCGGTGAGCCCGTGGAAAGAGTCTGATTTCTCGCCTTCAACTCATCGAGCGCGTATCGACACCCATGCGTCGACAAGAAAGTGTAGTACTTCCTCCTGAGAGGTGAACGATGATTCCACAACTCGATCCTGGCGGGCACCTGCGAGAACTGCTTCCGCGCCGTCGAAAACTCCACCAGATTCTGAAAGACAAGCGCTCTGATCTGCCCCGGGTCTAGCCCAGAGAAGGCTGCCAGCGCGACCGCCAATCTAGCCCCTGGACTGTCACAGGATTCGATTAGCCGCAAAACTTGCTTCTTTGTCGGCGGCTGTTTCATGTAACTGCTCGGCGCCTGCCTCGACAAACAGCGTCACATCATCCAAGCCTACATATCCGGCGCTTAAGACTACTGTAACCGAGCGGAAATTTGTCGACGGACTGGGATAATCTGCAAATGCAGGCAGACCGATGTATCGCCTGTTCCGAATGGACTTCAGAAGTCGCATGTCCTCGTACCTCGATTGGCATTCCAGCGCCCCCAAACCGCCTGGACTGCCTGTTTGTTTCTTGGAACCCGCCTAACACGAGCGCCAAGACTCAAGCCAGCGACAACTTCTGGAACAACTCCGGTGATACTCTCCGAAACAATCTGCTTGACATTCTAAAGATGAAGGACACATCCCAATTTCTTAGCAAGGGCTTTTTTCTGGTTCATGCTCTGAAGTGCGCGACAAAGTCCAGTGGAACATTGAAGGCCGGCACACCATTTTCGCGATTAGCGCTAGAGGCATGCGTCCCAAGATTCCTGGGCAGAGAAGTTGAGGAATTGGCCGCTCCGAGAATCTGCCTCCTCGGCGGCATAGCCAAGGAAGCTGTTGCATCATTCTGCTCAGACGTGAGGGAGTGGACTGCGAAACCAAGAACAGGAGAAAACAAGGAAATCAAAATGCCCTACGGGAAAGTCGACTGCCTTTATACTTGTTTACCGATTTACCCGATCAACGTCCCCCACACGAGAGTGCACCTTTCCAAGTGGCTGTGAAAGCAAAATCACAAGGAAAAGGCGTGAAAACTCAGTCGGAAATTTCGCCACTCCTGGCCAGGCGCGCCAATTCCTCTTAAATCGCATAGTGTTCATCGTGATGGTCAATAAGCTTCAAAATCCGCTTCCAGTTTTCGTACTTCTTTCACAGGATTCGTCCGGCAATTCATTAAAGCACGGCCTCACAATAAATCATCTATGCAGCTTGACGAGCGCACCACGCTGGACTGGTCTGAAAGAATCCCATCGGATTCGCGCGCTGTCAACCTGCTGGGCTTGTGGGGGCGACATCTCAAAATCCAAGAAGATTTCACGCCAGGGATTACCTCAGTAACGAGGCGCATTCGGTACTACACTCTCCTCGCCTGGTATTTTGAAAACCTGGCTCGAAGCCAAACCATTGACATGTTAGACTACGAACGAATATTCATACTCTCATGCCTGGCGCACCATAATGGAGACGATACTGATCCTAGCCTGAGAAATGTGTTCAACAAGCAACGGTTCAGGGGAAAGTGGAGCGCAACCAACCAGTTCGATCTCGGCTTCGCCATCAATGGCTTTGCCAGAACATACTACAGCAGGCAACTGGAGATTCTTAGGTGTGCTTGGACCTACCTCGGCGGACTGCAGACATCGCCGATAAATTCGAAGCTCGCCTCGTGCCTTAACGCCCCGGACACCAAGTTCTTCAGGAAGACAAAATTTCGTCGGAAGGAGCTGCTGGATTTCAGGAGCCTGTGTATTTGCTCAACGCCTCGCAATGAGAGCGAGAAGGAGGTCATGTCGAAACTACTCTTTGGCTTCTTGAGCAAGAAGGGTGATAACTGGGACATAGATGACCACGAATATCTCGCATTCAAGAAAGGTAAGATTCAGCTTGAATTCGAGGACAGATTGCCTCAGGACTCGATTAGCCTGGAGAATATTCTAACTTTCGAGGATGCCGAGTTTGTGAGACAATGGGGTCTGCGCAGAAGAAATACGCTCTTTTTGTTCATGAACGTTATTGACGAGACCAATCCGCCTGTCGCAGGATTTGAACGCTATTTATGGGACGCCATCTACTTCTCGGAGAACAGGAACACGCGTGCCAAGATTGATTTTGGTCGACTTGAGAAAGCCAGGAACTTCTGGGAATTCTTTCAACTGAACGTCTATTACGTCTTCGCGATTGAGATGCTCTTAGATGTGATCCAGAGAGTAGTTGCCAACTACCACGGCATTGAGAAATCAAGGGTTCTTTCCGTCATCAAATGGAACGCCGTCTACAGCGGCTTGTCACGGACGCTTTCAGCCCACATCGATTCTAACTCGACCATGGATGACCTGATCAGACTCGTAGAGAAGCGCAACGGACACAGCCGGAGGACGAGCACTCGGTCGCGCATAAACGAGTCGCAAGTGTACGACTTGCTTTACAATGCCGAGAAGCCGGAGGACACGCTGGGGGCAATCGCCGTCATGCTATGCCTTCTGCATAAACGGTACTTGGACACGGAGCAGATTTTACGAGAATACGGCACGTCGAACAAGGCTGAACTCACTGAGGACCCCATCTCGATCCACAATATCATCTCATTCTCTGATCGCAACAGCGTGAAAGCGCACGACTTTCTCGTCAACCTGGCCCTCATGATCGTTAACAGACACCTCTTTGAGGCAGCGAACAGATTCGCGAACAACGGCACCAAAAACTGGATATTTACGGAGGACGGAGGCCGCCTTTTCTTTGCAAGAACAGAGCCAGTCGACTTCCGAACTCGCGACAACCGCTGGGACGCCATACGAAGCCTGCTCAACGACGCAGGATTCGTTCAAGAAAGTAGGTCGAAACTGACACTCACCGATAAGGGGAGAGAATGGCTAAAGCGCATCGAATAGACCTCATCGAGGAACTTACAGAGAAGCAGAAGAACAACGACTACATTGTGTTGACTACTTACTGCTTCGATCCTTTCTTTTTCGACATCTGCCTGCTGAAAGCCCTTCAAGAGAACAATCCGGGAGCAGAAATCGTCGTTCTGGTCGACGGCGCACAA
Source organism: Candidatus Bathyarchaeota archaeon (assembly GCA_963726255.1). Lineage (GTDB taxonomy): Archaea > Thermoproteota > Bathyarchaeia > 40CM-2-53-6 > 40CM-2-53-6 > FEN-987. The sequence continues at coordinate 1,998,146 of CAVSBL010000002.1, read as the reverse complement.
TACGAAAGAAGCTATGACAGATTTACGAATCACACCGGAAGGAGCTACCATCTCGTCCCGGTTTATCTTTCTAATGGAGTATTTCACCCGAAGCTGTTCCTTTTCCTGTCGGAAAACGGACGCACAGGCACATTATACATAGGAAGCGGAAATATCACGCTGCACGGTTTCACAAGCAATGCGGAACTCATCACCAAAGTCAGCTTAGGCGCGGCCAACGACGGGGCATTGTACAGGACCCTGGGAGAACTGGTTGCGGGCCTATTGCAAGGTTACGTTGAGGAACGGAAGGTCACCTCCCTCTTTCAAGACTTGATTAAAGCATTCCAACTGGCAAAAGTCACAGCCGAACCGAATGACAGAAGCTTTTCGATTATGCACAACCTGAATAGACCGATTCTGGAGCAGATGCTGGAGCTTTTGGGACAAGCAAAGACCACAGATGTATTTCTGATGGCTCCTTTTCTTTCGCAAGATCCCATAGTCGTGGACAAGCTTACTGACGGAGTCAAGACCGAGAGCGTTACGCTGGCGCTCCAGAGAGGTAATCACAACTTGACAGACATATCACGCTACGAACAGCTCCTGGCATCAAAAGGGGTTAGATTTCGCGTGGTGGAAGCTAAGTTCAGCGAACCCTCACGCCAGTTCCACTCAAAGGTGATTTGCATTGACGGGCCTGAGAAGCATCTTCTCGTGGGTTCTCCGAATCTGACATCAAGCGCACTGCTTGCGACGGCTAAATCCGGAAATCTCGAATGTGCAGTGCTGCATAGAGGGCAAGATTTCGCCGAAATTCTGGATAGCATCGCTCTCACAGAGCCCAAGGATGTCCGGAGCCTGCTCAGAGCATCCGGACCAATGGAGTCGCCTGCCAGTGACTCGTTAAGGATACTCTCTGCCGATTTCGACGACATTTCACGCACTCTCACGGTGAGAACCGAGCCATTGAAGGGCCCAGCAACGGCCGTAGTTACGATGGAGGAAACAGCGGGAACAATTGAAGGCGAATTTGGTCCCGTCACGCGTGAGATTGCTTTGGACATACCGCAGGGAAATCCCAAGGAGGTCGTGGTCACATGCGGAGGAAGGAGCGGACGGAGGCGCATATTCTTCGACAAGCACTACTTCATCAAGCGAATTGCAAGGTCCCAAGCCTCCTTTGAAGAAATCTCTAGGAAACTGTACCGGGATTTCTCGGTGGACATTTCAGAAGTGTTGGCAATCATCAGCGGGCTTGCAAGGAGAACGCTTGAACCAGAGATGACAACGAGCGCTCCCAGCGAGACGAAGGAGGAGAGGAAGCATTATCTACCCAGCAGAATGAGCGGAATATCAAGTCCGGACTCGCTTTTGCGCGACCTTGAAGCATTACTGCGCTGGACAAACTCCAAGAAGAGTATGCTCAGGGACACCGAGACATCATTTTCAGGCGATGAGGAGGAGCTATCGCCTCACCCTAGATACCCAAGCTACTTGGATCAGGAGGAAGAGCGGACAAAACTCGTGGTGAGAATACTGTCCAACCTGAACAAGATCATCATGCTTTCAGCCTCCACCGTGAAGAGCCCGACACCGTCCAACTCGATCCTTAACGCTCAATCTATCCTCATGGATTTTTTCCTGAGAATCTTCAGGCAAGGCGTTGATGCCTATATGCTGGACAGGCTTTCCCAGACCATCGACACAAACCTCCAGAACATACAAGGAAGTGACTGCGCCAAGTCAGACATTGTAAGCTTCTGCGCCCGATTGCTTGCCGCGTCCTACTGCTACGGCTATCCGTTTCCGCACCTGTACTTGAGGGACCTGGTTTCGTGCTCCGAAATGACGATTGGAAGCAATTATCATGAAACAAGAGAATTCGTGAAGGAGCTATCCGAGCGGTATTATCCCGAGAAAGGATTCGACGAAGAGGACTTCATAGAAACCTACTGCGGGATGTTAACCCATTTCCTCAGCCCCAATGACGTGGATGACGAGGTGGCTAGGTTATGCGACAACTTGATTTCTCAAACAGAACCAGATAGTATCCAAGTGCTCGGCAGGATGTTGCTAGCGATCAAGGACAGCCACCGATTTGCATTGGATTTCTCGATCGGTGATACTGAGAGAAAGTTAGCTGACATCCCCCCCATGAACCCGAAGAAAACGGCCTATTTCCATAGGTTTCTTGAACGAAGCTGATTGTTGCTAGTCAGCTCAGCTCCGCTGTCAGCTTCGCCAGCAGCGGCAAGAAGCATCGTCTCCCTCTGGACTGCATGGCGAAATTCTTGCTAGTGTAGCCCCCCGTGATTTCGTCTGGACGAAGGCCGCAATGACGGCCGATGGGTTCTGTCTAATCTTCGGTAGTTCGGCCTCGTGGGCTCTTTATAGTCCCCCTACCACATCTCCTGTCATGGCGACCCGCCCCGCAAAGGCAAAAGATCCCAAGGACTTCGTCTACTTCGAGGACAAGGGAAGCGTCCTCGACGCCCCCATCGGCGTGGTCTGGGATTTCATGCTGAACGACGAAGAGTTCCACCCACAGGCTCACAGTAAGAGCCTGCGAAACATGAAGTGGAAGAAAATCGATGAGAGAACGGGCTTAGCCGACTGCGAAGTCGTGAGGGGAGGCAGGTGGATGAAGCTGAAGGTGCGTTTAACGACCATTCCTCCCTTTGTCCGCATCACCGAGGACCTGGAGGGTTCCTACGCGGGCTCGAAGATGGTCTTCATTTACACTCCAAAGGGGAAAAAGACCGGAATCGATGTCTACGTGCTGGCCCCGAAGGCGCTCGCGGACGAGATGAGGGGGATGCTGGCGCAGGCCTTCCGGGAGGACGTCCCGATGCTCCGGGCTTTTGCCCGCAAGAAGCGGCAAATGAAGTAATCAACTACTGCCAGCAACCGAGTTTGGACAGCCCGAAGAAGAACCCGAAGCTACCGAAGATTAGACAGAACCGGCCGATGATAGATTTAAATACTTGAAGCAATAATTGTTTGATTAGTAAGAACAGCTTAAATATAGTTTGATTGGTATGAATAAACGTCAAACGTTGGATTTGTTCGAAGAAGCGTACGAGAAGGGTCTGCGTGGCGAAGTCAGCAGCCTGCAGGTCTGGCTAAAGGAGCAGCGAATCGAGCCTCGCTTGTTGACGACAACCGACCTCACGAAATCGATTACCGAGAACCCGAGCCTTCTCGCGGATCGCGAAGAAGCTCTACAGAAGACTGCCGAGTTCATCGGCTACTTTGAGAAAGAACGGGAAGGCATCTATCATATTCCTGTTATAGGTGTCGAGCAGTCCGGAAAGACTGCTCTCCTGAACGCGCTCTGTTCTTCCCTGGAAAAAATCCAATCAAAAATTAAGAAGCGACTCGTTGATGCGTGTAGGTTCGTGGAAATCGACGAACAAAAAGAAGAGCCGAATTGGTTCTTCACCTTTCTTGACGAGATTCGAAAAGAGAAACTGGATCTGCTGGTTGTGGATTCATTCGACAAGGACAAAGACCCAGCGAGTTCCATCAAAGAGATCGTTCGAGCTATGGGGCATGGGGTCATCATCACCGCATGGACTCCGGAATCATGGAACGTCCAGCGAGACTCACTGAGCGACGTGATACCTGTCAGCAAACAGGTCTACTTGGATCCGCTGTCCAAGGACGACATCACCGAGATCATCGATTCTTTCTCTGCCATAATTAGCAACGCAGAGTTCACAGTCCCCGAGGAAGTTGCCGATGCAGTATTTCGATTATCTTTCGGAGTGCCTGGAGTGGCACTGCGGCTTTTCGTTCAAGGACTTGAAGAGACTTTCCTCCAGCACAAGAAGACTGTCGACCGCGAATCGATAGAAAGCGCTGCGGACAGGTTGGGCATAAAGGGCATTCAGGAACGTCTGTCCCAGCTTTCAGAATTTCACACGCTATTGCTCAAGCACATGCTGCTCGAACATGATGAGCGGGGTACCAGACCCTCGACCCTGACCGAGAAGTTTGGCAAAGATAAGGCAACAATCTCGTATCATCTATCGACTCTTTCATCAATGAAGCTCCTGACAACCGAGAGGATAGGTCGTTCCGCATTTTACAAAGTGAAAACAGAAGTCGTCCCGTTTGTTCAGACGAAAGTTGCACAGGAGGGCGAGTTTCTTGCCTAGCTACAACATCACACCAATCCCGAAGAATGTTGCAAAAGACCGTTCTCTATCCCAGAAAGTGAAGTCGATTCAGGTCGAGTCCGAAATTCCGGATTTTACCGAGGGGACAATGCCTGACAGCATTCACCAAGTTGAGGGAGGAATTGTGTTCGAACTGGGATTCGCGTATCCGCATGAATACGAGACCATCGAGAAAGGAAGCGTGGCAAAGAAATCGATTGTTGAACTCAAGAGAGTGCCGGTAGTTATCCTTGACTCTGGTTTTCTATTCGTCGGGGTATGCCCCAGCACCATAGCAGACCGTCTCCAGTCCGTAATGGAGCATAATCTTTTGCCAGGCCTTGCGACTTCCATACTGAAGTTCAACCAAAGCACTCTGAAAGCTGTCATCGATTCCGTGCCAGAAGTCATCAAGGTGGACGTCAAACCGTCGAAGAAACAGGAACCTGATCTGATTTCAGCCACGAGCCGAGCGTCCGTCACCGAGACTGAATTCTGGGCGGCCTACGGCGGCGAGCCGCTTGCATTTGTGAAAGTGCCGCTTACCCAGCTCGATTCTGAGCCGAGAGTGGGTTTCCGTGAGACGGGGGTAGTGACCATTCACGCAGCCGCCGACACATTCACTCTCTCGGAACAGGCGGCGATTCTGAGGTACGTCGCCGACAGAATCCTAGGCCCATACTTGACACGAACTCAGGCATCAACGTTCCAAACCAAGCTGGAGGGGAGAAAGTGAAAGTGCTCAACTTGTACAAATCAAAAACTCGAGTCCCGCAACAAGTCTCAGGCAGCAGCATCAAATTCTCTTCCATCGTTATGGAGATGGAGCAGGAGAAGCGGGCCAAGCTCCAAGCGGTTTGTGCCACAATCATCAGAAATGGTTTTGACGCTGCGGTTTTCCAGACCAAGGAGTCTGACATTGTTGTCCTAGACGCAGAGCCACAGCAACTCGTGAAAATGTTAGTCAGGTTCGACAGCCTCGGACTAAAGGTTGAACCCATGAGCTCAGTCCCGATGGCTGCAGTGGAGATGGCCTGGCAGAACCGAGTTAGGTACCATATTCTCAGCAGAGGCTTCCTCAAGACGGGGGATCGCTACGTTCTGGCCCGCGACATTCAAGATAAATCCTCGAACATGAAACGCGCCTACCGAATTCAATCAGAAATTGTTGATTCGCGCCTTTCGATTTGGGTAGATATCAGAACTCGAATCATGACCCCCATTTCAGAGTCACAAATTGCAGAAGCCGTACACATGGCAGAAGAGTCTGAAGTGAAAGTCCGTGTTCTCCCGCATTGGATCTATGGAGTGCTCGTTGGGAGGAAATCTGAGAAAGCAGATCAGCTCGAATTCCCTCTTGGCGAAGGCAAGTGCAAGACTTCTGATTACTGGCGCATCAAACATCATGTTGACTTTGTTGACCCGAATGAAGAAATGCTCGAAGTATTCGTCCCTCTCTTTCGGTCCAAGGTTTCCTACCCGAAGTCATGCGTGTTCAAAGAGTTTAGGCAGGGAGAACCACTACCAAGCAATCTCAAGAAAGACCCAGCTTTGCGAATTAACTTCGCAACGGATTTTGTACGCGAGAAGCTAGCCGACCTGAAATTCATCGGCGAGAGAATTGAGCTCGAAGGCCCATCGAGCCCGTCTTCCGTCAGATTCGAGGAATTATCTCTTGCTCCACGTTCACAACTTGCGTTGGTTGTCGGCAATGAAGCAATCACACCCGTCGCTTCGATACACGCCTCTCTCAAACAACATGGTCCTTTTGCTGGGTCGCTGGACGGCAAATACATCGTAATCCACAACGGCACTAGAGACGAAATTTCGGTTGCTCTGAACTCGCTTGAGGACACGTACGGTGAACTAGGTTTTGGAACGCTTCAAAGAGCAACCACGATCGGCGAGGACGGCTTCATAGATACAGGTGGAGAGAGCGTTGCGGACTACACCTCAGCAATAACCCAACTCCGAGCCGAGACAAACCAGAGAGTGCTTGCCTTCATTGTACTTCCAGACACTTTTGCGTCCGAAGTCTACTATCGCTCACGCGAGAAACTCTTTGAAAGACTGTTCGGAACGGAACCTTTCCCCTCACAAGCAATCGCGCTTGGAACGCTTCGAAAAATCCTTTCATCATCTGCAGCATCGTACGGCATTAAAGTGAACACCGCTTCTCAGTGCTACATCAAGTTCGGAGGAACGGGGACTGCGGCGTGGATTCTGAAGGAGCCCGCTGACTCAGCAATCTTTGGCATAACCCCCGGCTGTTCATGCTATGCATATCACGACGTATCTAGAAGACCTAAGCTCAAGGCCTCTGCGACCGCCTATAGTGCCATGACTGACTCCTACGGAAGATACATCGCTACCGGCACCAAGCCGATTGGCGGCGAAAAGCTGACTCCGTCTGGTTTCTACGACGTTCTCATCGACCTGCTCAGCAAGATAGCACTTTTTGGCCAGAAGTTCGGCCACATCGACGGTCGAGTATTTTCATTCCGCCGTCTCGTGTTCGCCAAAGACGGCGTCATAAGAGAAGACGAGGCAGACATGATTGAGAGCGTCATACTACACGGCATCCCAGAAGAGAGAAAGGAACCGATACCAAGCCTCTTGAGCAGAAAGGAGACTTATCCGAAGAGCTTGATCATTGACGTCATAGGAGTAAACAAGTCCCCCAACAAGCGCATCATCGAACAGACCGGTGATTCGACGACCAATGTTCGAGAAGGCACCGCCATTGCCTACAACGATAATGTAGGTTTGCTCGTTTCGTGCGCAGCTCCGTTTGGAACCGCACAGCCCATCGAGATATCGCTCAAGAAGCATCTTTGCATCAATTGTGAAGCCACACCAAGACCCCACATCAAACAGATCATCGATGAATACTACAGGCTTACTCATTTGAATTGGTCTTCGATTTTCAGGCAGGGCAAGTTTGCCCTCCCTCAGATACTGACGCAGAACCTCGGCGAGAACATCTCTGCTGGCGTCATGGTTCAAGATAACATGGTGTTGCTATAGGTGAGAATGGTATGAGCCAATTTGCCGAAAGGGTTGCACAAGATCTTGACGCACGAGTTAGCGAGATGGATCTCGGAAACCCCGACCTAAGCAGCCACAACTACGACACCGTTCCTCTTGGTTTGTCGAATTTTCATCCTCTCAAGCACTCACATTCAGCACGGAGGATTGCCTTCGTGGACGGCGGTAATCAGCCGCTGCTGCAGGCACCCAACTTCTCGGTCCAGTTCAATAGGCTGTACTTCAATGTCTTCTGCGGACCTAAGCGGGTGAATCACGAGGCAAGCATACCTCAGAAGGTCGAGTTCGTTTCTGCAACCGTGGCTCGTTTCGAAGGTAATGAGATAGTCTTCGAGACATCGTTGTTCCCGCTTGTTGAAGGCAATGAGGCGTTTCTGCCCGACCAAGCGGACCTTTCTTTTAGCTCGTTCGACCAGCGATTAATGCAGGGCACATCAAGAGCTGATATCAGAAGAGTTGCGACCATCGCACGGAGATTCGCGGAATGGAGGCTAGCGACCAGCGTAGTCGAGAATGTACTATCTGATGGCGACATTATCGTAATGGATGGTACGCTTAGGACCGCTTTCAAGAATGAGGACAACTACGCGAGGGAGGGATATTCCGCAGCGAGAAAGAGAGGCGTGCTCTACACTGGTCTGGCCAAAACCAGCAATTTGTTCACCACCACAGGTCTGTCTTTGCTAGGAGCTGTCAGGAAGCTCGCGGAAGACAAGAGCGTCGAGCCGCCTTGGTACTACTATCCGATTGCCAAGTCGAAGAGCCCTGAACATGAGGCTGCGATCTTCCTGCTTAGGCTCAGGCCGGAAAGCATGCGCATCTTCAGATACGAGATTCAGGCCAATCAGGCAGGAAAACTCACTGAAGAGCAATTATGTGAGATCTTTTCAGGGCTGTCCGAAAACTCTTGTGACATAGCTTTTCCAGGCTATCCGTACGGGCTCGTTGATGCGGATGCAAATGCAAAGGTCATCGGTTCGGATGTAGAGCTGCATCGTGTGATGCTGCTTTCCGAGATTTCCAAGAATGGCTCGTGGCCAAAATTCTCCCGTCACATTGAATCGCTCGATGCTCATGACGTTCTTGATAATTTGAAGGAGTGGTAAGAAATGGAAGATACAGATATTTGTGGCCAGATTGTCGGCGGGCAAGTCGCTCAGGTCATTATTCGTGAGAAGAGCGGCACAAAAATCGAACTGGGTGACCTCCTCGTCGCTGAGACGAGTGAAGGTTTTCTTATTCTTCAAGTCTATAATCTGCTCTACGGCAGTCAGATTCCACAGTCCACAAGGGAACACCTTGCTGGCATGAAGCTTGAGGGACTCGGTGCAAGCCTTGAGTTCCTTGAGCCAGGATTGCGCAACTACATCTTGGCCGAATGCAAGGCCGTCCTTGATATCAAGGAAACTCCTCATTCGCCGAAGATTCTCCCCGAGTTCTTTGGTACAGTGAGGTCTGTCAACGCAGATGACCTCAAGTTCCTTACCCGCCCTGCAAATCCTCTGTACCTTGGAAAGGTCAGAAGCGGAAGCAAGATAATCGATGCTGATGTGTATCTTGACGGAGAGGAAGCGCTCCGACACCACGTACTCATCCCGTCGACGACCGGCCGTGGAAAAAGCAATCTAGTCAAAGTCATGCTTTGGAGCGTTCTAGGGCAGAAGAAATTTGGGATTCTCGTACTCGATCCGCACGACGAGTATTACGGTAGAAGTTCCATCGGCCTGAAAGACCACAATGATGCGAAAGGGAACCTGCTCTATTATTCAGTGAATGCTCCTGCAGGTACAAACACCCTTGTCATAAATCTCCGTTCTATCACGCCCGACCATCTCAACGGCATTGTGAGATTGACAGATGCACAGGAACAAGCCTTCACAGCCTACTTCCAAGAGTTCCGACAAGACTGGATCGACAACATAGTACGAGGAACGGACGTCAACGGGGTGAAGGATACAACAAAAACGGTACTCCAAAGAATCTTCAGGACCAAGTTCGGCATTCGGGTAGACTCCGATGGAAATCTCATCTGCTCGAACAGGATCTTTTCAGACAGCGCTGGAGAGTCGACAATATCCGATATTGTGAACGCCCTTGAGAAGGGAAAGATAGTTGTCGTTGACACTTCAAAGATCGGTGATGAAGCCGAACTACTCGTTGGGAGCATTATCGCCAACGAAATTCTAGACAGATACCAAAGCTACAAGGCGGAGGGAAGTCTCGATGACAAGCCAGTTGTGAGCATAGCCATAGAAGAAGCGCCCAGGGTTCTCGGTCAGGACAGGCTGGAGAAAGCCGGCGACAATGTATACAGCACCATAGCGCGCGAGGGAAGAAAATTCAAGATAGGCCTGATTGCGGTAACGCAAATCACTAGTGCGATACCCAGGGACATCTTGACCAATCTCAACACGAAGATCATTCTGGGCAATGAGATGTCTGCAGAGCGGCATTCAATCATTGACAGCGCTTCACAAGACCTTTCGCAGGACGACAGGAACATAGCAAGCTTGGACAAGGGCGAAGCGATCCTCAGTAGCGTGTTCGCGAAGTTCGCCGTCCCCATTCAGATTCCGAAGTTTGAGGACTACGTGGCCAGCCAGCACACTGAGCAAGGGAAGAAGCAGAAGGTTCAATTCACAAGGTGATTCCAGATGGCGAAATTTGCACACATCGCAGATATTCACTTGGGAGCGAACTCGGACCCGGTGCTATCGAAGTTTGAGATGCGAGCTTTCGAGCAAGCAGTTGACGAATGCTTCAAAGAGAACGTAGACTTTATCCTGATTTGCGGGGACTTGTTTCACGTCAGCATTCCAGACCTCGGAGTTGTCGACGATGCAATTCGTAAGCTGAAACAAATCGCCGACCGCGGCATTCCCGTTTATGTGATCTACGGGAGCCATGACTTTACTCCGAATGGCAAGTCTGTTGTCGACATCATTGAGAGCGCCGGTCTCATCAAGAGGATAGTAAGCGGCGACATAGAAGAAGAGAAGCTCAGACTTCATTTTTTTGTTGATCCCAAGACCGGAGCAAAGCTAGTGGGTATCTCTGGGAGAAAAGGCGGACTCGACCGCGAATACTATGAGATGCTCGATCGTGCGAGTCTGGAGGCCGAAAAAGGCTTCAGGATTTTCGCATTTCACGCAGGCTTAGACGAGTTAAAGCCCGAGTATCTGTCGGACATGGAGTCTATTCCGATCTCTCTGCTACCCAAGGGATTCGACTACTATGCCGGCGGTCACATACATGAAAGACTTGAGAAGAATCTGCCAGGCTACAATCATGTGGTTTTTCCAGGAGCCCTCTTTGGAAGCCAGACTCGCGACCATGAGGCGAGCGGCAAAGGCGCAAAACGTGGCTTCTACATAGTCTCTTTCGGCAGCACAATCGATTCTGTCCGGTTCGTACCCATCCAGGTCTGCGACTTTGTTTTCAAGGATTTTGACGTAGAGGACAGAAACGCGCATGAGTCAGAAGCTTGGCTGGAGGAAAGCTTGGACTCGCTCGATGTCAAGAATAAAGTCATGATGCTCCGAGTGAGAGGCGAGCTCTCTGGCGGAAAGACGTCTGATATCAATTTTGCAAGGCTAAGACAAAACCTCCTGGAACGAGGCGCAATCTCGGCGTACGTAAACAGGCATGGCCTGACATCGAAGGAGTTTGCCGCAATCAAAGCTGCCGGAGAAGACGTCGAGACAATCGAGAGCAGGCTGCTGCAGGAAAACATCGGCACTGTCAAGGTCTCGGAGAATTCTCTCAAGGAGGAAGATGGGGCCAAGCTTGCCATCACTTTGCTGAAAGTCCTCCGAAGAGCGGCAAAGGCTGGGGAGTCGAAGCAAAGCTACGATGAGCATATGAAAGAGCAGGCAATCGAAACACTCGGACTCGGGGAGGTGCTCTCGCCATGATGCTCAAGAGCCTTGAACTCGAAAACATCCGCAGCTATGACAAGCTCAAACTGGATTTCCCGCAAGGGACCATCCTCTTTGAAGGCGCCAGCGGCTCGGGCAAATCGACCGTGCTCATGGCTATTGAGTTCGCTCTCTTCGGTCTGGGATCTCTGAAGGGAGGCTCATTGCTCAGGCTTGGCCAAAAGGAAGGTAACGTCACGCTGACTTTCGAAGTAAATGGCCAGAACTACACGGTCCACAGGACCCTCGAACGCAAGTCAAAGTCAATCCATCAGGGCTCCGGACATATCATCGAGCCGAGCGGCAAGCTGAGCCTAGAAGCTTCTGAGCTGAAGCAAAGGATTCTCGAAATTCTCCACTTCAATGAGCCGGAAGACCCGAAGGCACAGAGCTGGATTTACAGATACGCAGTTTTTACCCCCCAGGAGGAAATGAAGGCTATCTTATCCTACAAGCCCGACATGAGACTTCAGACCCTGAGGAAAGCGTTCAGACTTGAAGAATACAAGACTGCTCAGGACAATGCGGGCAAGTTGGACCTTAGAATTGAACACAAAATAACGCAGCTAGACACGGAAGCCAAGGGACTCGAAGACAAGAAGAAGACACTGGGTGACAGAGACGCAGAGAAGACCGAGAAGACGAAGAAGGTTGGCGAATTCGAAAAGACAGAAACTGGATTGCAAGGCGACATTGATCGACTGGGTAAGGATTTAGGTAGACTGCAGGACGATAAGATCAAGCTCAACAAGCTTCAGGCTGAGATGCCGCAAATTCAGAAGCAAATTGATGACAAAACCTTCGACGTCAAAACCCTCACCGACGCCTCTGACGAAGCCAAGACAAAACTCGCGGAACTCCAAAAGAAGATGGAACCGCTTGAGAAGGAAAAACGCCCAACTACACAGACGACCGACCAACTCGAAAAGAGAATCGAGGACCTCCAAACACAGGAGAAGAAGCTCGGAAAAGCCGAGAACAGGATAAGCGACAAACTCGAAGACTATGAAAAGATAGAGAAGGACAAGAAATGTCCGACCTGCGACAGACCCGCAACAGGGAAGGACTTTCACGCGCTTGTGAAGAAGAAGCAGGAGGAACTGCGCAAGGCCAGCAAAGCCCTCAAGGACTGTGAGGACGAAACGAAAAGAGCGCGTGGATTGCTCAAAGTTCTGGAGAAGTTTGACGCCAATCAGGAAACGTTGAATCAACTCAGCGAGCGAGCAAAAGAATACAAACATACTCTGGGCACTAATGGGCCGCAGATCTCCAAGCTGAAAGAAAAGACGGATGAGCTCGGCAAAGAACTCGGAGGAAAGAAGAAGGAAGCAGAAAGTCTCAAGGACGTCCAAATAAAGATCGATGAACTGGACAAGTCAATCGTTGGGAAAGAGGAATCGCTGAAGGAAACCCGAAACAATCTCTCCTCATTCAGGCAGAGAATCACCGACCTGGCGAATGAAATTGATGATTTGAACAAGGCTATCAAGAAGATGGATGACGCGAAGAACGCTGCGATGAGGCTCAAGGATTTCCACGTCTGGTTGAACGACTATTTCGTCAATACCTTGGCGCTTATCGAAAGGCAGGTGCTTGTTGCAATCAATCAAGGGTTCAGCAGCCAGTTCCAGAAGTGGTTCAACCTTCTTGTAGAGGACCCAACGAAAGATGTTGGAATAGACGAAGATTTCACGCCGACCGTTACGCAGGACGGCTATGACCAGGATGTAGACTTCCTAAGCGGTGGAGAGAAGACGAGCGCCGCGCTTGCCTACAGACTTGCTCTCAATAGTGTCGTGCAGCAAGTCTCAATCGGCATGAAGTCGAACCTTCTCATATTGGACGAACCGACTGATGGTTTCAGCAAGGAGCAGCTGTACAAAATTCGTGATATCCTTCACGAGCTGCAGTGTCCGCAAGTCGTACTTGTCTCCCATGAAACAGAACTCGAAAGCTTTGCCGACCAAATCATCAGAGTCGACAAGGCAAATGGTAAATCCAAAATCCAATCAGGAGCTGGATCATGAGATGTCGACAATGAGCGCTGCGGACGCGAAGCCGTTTGACCTTAACATAGAGAAGATTCTGGAAGATTGGGAAGTCCATCATGGACTGCGGGAAGTGATTGCAAACGCATTGGACGAGCAATTACTCACTAACACGAAAGACATAGAGATAACGGAAGATTCGTCAGGCAACTGGCACATCAGAGATTATGGACGAGGGCTTCGGCACGACCATCTGACTCAAAATGAAAACGCAGAGAAATTGTCAAACCCGAACATGATTGGCAAATTCGGAATAGGACTCAAAGATGCTCTCGCAACTTTCGACAGGCACGACGTGAAGGTCTTCATCAGATCCAAGCACGGAGATATCACGCTAGGCAGAGTGCAGAAGCATGGCTTCGAGGACGTAAAGACGCTTCATGCATACATATCGCCACCATCCGACCCGAAATTCACCGGCACGGAATTCATTTTCCATGGGGTGACCCGCGAAGATGTCGAGAAGGCGAAAGACCTGTTCTTGAAGTTTTCAGGAGAAGCTTCGATTGAAGGAGCGAAATACGGCGACGTCCTCAGGAAGAAAGGAAAGAATGGAAGAATCTACATCAACGGAGTGAAGGTCGCTGAAGAAGAGAATTTTCTTTTCAGTTACAACATAATCTCAATCACAGAAGCAATCAAGAGGGCTCTGAACAGGGAGCGGTCCAATGTTGGAAGAAGCGCCTATTCTGAACGGATAAGAGCCATCCTATTGTCATGCAGCGGCAAGGAAGTCGCGCAGGCATTAACAGACGACCTGAAGAACTTCGACGCTGGAACTACGCATGACGAATTAAAATGGATGGACGTTCAGGAGCATGCGGTCAAAATCCTCAATTCGCTGGAGAAGGTTGTATTCCTCACCCCAAATCAGATGATTACCGAAACCATGATGGTCGACGAAGCAAGGGCCGCACATTACAAGATAGTTACCATACCGGAAAACCTCAGGGAACGGATACACGGCTCGGTGGATGTCGCTGGAAATCCGATTAGAGACCTGGGCCAGTTCGTGACCGAATACCACGAAAGTTTCCAATTCAAGTTTGTAAATCCCAGAGAGTTGAAGGAATCAGAGAGAAAAGTGTTTGACAAGACTGACGAAATTCTCAGACTCATTGGCGGCAAGCCAAGAATTGTCAAGGAGATCAAGGTTTCGGAGACGATGAGGAAGAAGCTAGGGTCGTTTGTTGAAGACGATGGGTTATGGGAGGCTGGAAGTGGCAGAATTATCGTCAAGCGAAGCGCTCTCCGCTCTCTCGACAAGTATGCTGGGACGCTATTGCACGAAGCATCTCATGCACTCAGTGGCGCCGACGATGTTACCAGGGATTTCGAACTGAAGCTTACAGATGTAACTGGCACTGTAGCGAGTGCAGCGCTGGAATGAGGCGGCGTTGCTTCTGCATGCACAATATCATCGTCCGTTCGTCTAGAACAATAGAAGTACCGCCAAGCTTTTTGAGACATCGTGGGAAAATAGTAAGTATGACTTGCGAGGCCAAGAGGAACCGTGTAGAGTCTTGTGGACATTTTGTGAACAGTGTATTTTCTAAGGTCTTGAAACAAGAGGGAATGTTGCAATGAGCATGCAAGAAAAACTGGCTGTTGGTAAGCTAAACCTGCGAGAACTGGAGCAGTGGTTGTGGGATGCAGCCTGCAGTATCAGGGGACCGGTGGATGCCCCTAAATTCAAGGATTACATTCTGCCGCTGCTGTTTTTCAAGAGATTGTCGGATGTGTTTGAGGACGAAATCAGTGGACTCAAAACTGAACTTGGAGACGAGAATGCCGTTAGAGAACTGATTGAAAACGACAGGAATCTCATACGATTCTACCTCCCCCCGAATTGTACTTGGCGTGACATCAGAAAGCTCACGCAGAACATCGGCGAGGAACTCAGCAAGACCCTGCGCCTAATCGCAAAGGAGAATCCCAAACTACAAGGCGTCGTCGATGTCGTAGACTTCAATGCTACAATCAGCGGGGAAAGAATTCTCGATGACGGAAGAATAAGCAGCTTAATCGAAATCCTGAATCGCCACAGGTTGGGACTGAAAGATGTCGAGCCCGACATACTTGGTAGGGCCTACGAGTATCTCTTGAGAAAATTTGCGGAGGGTTCCGGTTCAAGCGCCGGAGAGTTCTACACGCCGAAAGAAGTGGGCTGGCTGATGGCCCATCTTGCAGATCCAAAGGAAGGCGAGGAGATTTACGACCCCGCATGCGGGTCTGGAGGGCTGCTCATAAAATGTCAGCTAGTTCTCAAAGAGAGGAACGGTTCCGAGAAGGTACCCTTGCGTCTCTTCGGTCAAGAGCTCAATCCTGTAACATATGCCATGGCAAGGATGAACATGTTCATTCACGATATGGAGGGAGAGATAAGAGTCGGCGACACGCTGAAGAATCCAAAATTCTTGCACGAAAATGCTCTCAAGACATTCCACAAGGTTACTGCAAATCCCATGTGGAGGCAACCTGGTTATGATGATGATTTCTACAAGAGCGACTCCTATAACAGGTTCCTTTTCGGCATGCCACCCAAGAGCTCTGCAGACTGGGGGTGGATCCAACACATGTTCGCCTCTCTTGAAGATGGCGGCAGACTTGTTGTAGTCATAGATACGGGAACAGTGTCAAGAGGCAGTGGAAAAGCCGGAACTGACAAGGAGAAGCAAATCAGAAAGGAATTCGTGGACAAGGATTTCCTGGAGGCCGTCATACTCCTCCCCGAGAACCTGTTCTATAACACGACCGCTCCAGGAAACATTGTAGTCATTAACAAAGCCAAGAAACACAAGGGTCAGATTCTACTGGTCAATGCTTCTAAAGAGTTCATCAAGGAAGGACCTAAGAACTATCTTACTGGCAAATGCATCGATAGAATCCTGGACGTTTTCGCGAATTGGAAAGACATGGAAAAAATCAGCAAAGTCATCACTAACGAACAGGCCACCAAGAATGATTACAATCTGGGGCCTGCTAAGTACGTTGCAGTTGACAGCGAAGAGGAGTATCTCCCGATAGACGAGGCCATCGCCGAGCTCACTCAAGCCGAAGAAGAGAGAAGGGAGATTGATGTTGAGTTGGATTCGATTCTTCGAAAGATGAATTATGGAGGTTACATTGAGCATGGAAGTTCTGGCAGCTAGAACAGAGGGAGTAAAGGATAGCGAAGTCGGCCCAATACCGGAAGATTGGGAAACTGTTGCGCTCGGCGACGCATTTGACATTCAACAAGGAAAAGCTATGTCGCCAGCGGGCCGCGCAAGACAACCGCAGTATCCCTTTCTTCGCACGCTGAACGTCCTTTGGGGCCGCATTGACCTCTCAACACTGGATCATATGCATTTTACTGCTCAGGAACTTTCGAGATTACGGCTTGAGCCAAATGACATTCTTGTTTGCGAAGGGGGCGAAGTTGGTCGAACGGCGATCTGGAGGGGCGAGTTAGAAGTCTGTGCCCATCAGAACCACATTCATCGTCTGCGCAAGCGGAGGGATGACATTTGTCCAGAATATTACATGTACTGGATGCAGACTGCTTTTCTTCAACTCGGACTCTATGCAGGTGAAGGGATCAAGACAACAATACCTAACCTCTCGCAGGGTAGGCTTCAGTCGTTTGTGTTGCCGAAACCGCCTCTTCATGAGCAACAAAGTATCTCTCTTGTCCTTTCCAAGATCCAGCAGGCAGTATACAAGCAAGATCTATTGCTCCTGGCCATCAGAAATCTGAAGAAATCGCTTATGCACAAGCTATTGACTAGCGGCGTTTACCCTACCAAGTACAAAGAAGGGGGAGAAATTGGCGCGGTACCTGAGAAATGGAAACCTACAACTCTGAGCGAAGTCCTTACCGTCGCTCAATATGGTCTATCCTTGAAGGGAAGTAAAGAAGGCCAGTATCCTATACTTCGGATGAACAACCTCGAAGATGGAGATTTGGTGCTAGACGATGTGCAATATGTAGATCTTGATGAGGAAACATTTCGCCGATTTCGGTTGAAGAAAGGCGATCTATTGTTCAATAGAACGAACAGCATTGATTTGGTTGGGAAGACATCGTTTTTCGACCTTGAAGGCGAGCTCGTTTTCGCATCCTATCTGATAAGACTACAAACCGACCCAAAGCAAGTCCTTCCACAGTTTGTAAACTACTATCTGAACTGGGCCAATAGCCAACGAAGACTCAAGGGTCTCGCAAGCAGGGCAGTCGGTCAATCAAATATCAGCGCCACAAGACTAAGGACCTTTCAGATTCCATTGCCGCCAATCCCCGAGCAACAGGAAATAGTTAACTTGTTGATGTCTCTAGACAGAAAAATCAAGGTTGAAGAAAACCGGAAAAGCATTCTTCAGCAACTGTTCAACACGATGCTCCGGAAGCTTGCGATTGGGATAATTCGACTCAAGGATTTTGATTTGGGGGCTCAGTATGCCTCTTGAATTCAAAGCCGTACGGGATCCAATCATTAAGTACCTAGACGAGATAGGTTGGAAATACTTAGAGCCAGACAGGTGCCTCGAACTCCGCGACAATATCACCGAACACTTTCTCCTGCCTATATTGAGTCAGAAGATCAAGGAACTCAACAAGGGCGTCATAACTACAGACGAGCAGGTTGACGAAGTCGTCAAGAAGCTGAAGAATGTACGCGCGAATCTTGGGGGCAACCAGGAATTCCTGCAGTATCTTCGAGGAGAGAAGACGATTTATATCGAGAAGGAAAGAAGGGAACTCAACATCAAACTCATCGATTTCGACCATCCTGAGAACAACGATTTCCATGCTACAAAGGAATTTGAGTTCTCTGACATAGAGACAGACCGCGCCGACATCACACTTTTCGTCAACGGCATCCCTCTGACACTCATCGAAACGAAGTCACCTGCTGTTTCGGATCCCATTAGGGAAGCGAAGGCACAGGTCCAACGATATCACGAGGAAATTCCTGACCTCATGAAAGTAGTCCAGCTTTTCGCCTTGAGCGATGGGATTCAACTTAAGTTTGGACCTACTTGGAATCTGGATGAGAGGAACATTCACAAATGGAAACTCGGCGATGATGTAAACCTAGAGAACCTTGTCAAAGACTTCTTCGACAAATCCAGGATTCTTCGATTGCTAGAGGACTATACTTTCTTCTTCACGAAGGATGAAGAGCTCTACAAATTCGTGCTCGATCAACATCAGATGAGAGCTGTTGAGAAAATAGTCAGCCGCGTGATTTCTGAGGGACTTGACTCAGGCCTCGTTTGGCATACTCAGGGTTCAGGCAAGACATTTACCATGATTGTGGCGGCGCACAGGCTCAGAAAGCAGAGTTCCCTTGAGAAGCCAACCATCCTGGTGGTCATTGATAGGACCGAACTAGAGAGCCAAATGTGGAAGAACCTGGTCTCGTTCGGTTTTCCAAACTGTAAACTGGCCGACAACAAGGAACATCTCAGCGACTTGCTCAAGAGCGACTACAGAGGACTGATTGTAACAACGATACAGAAATTCGAAGGCATCGAGAAAGACATCAACACCCGAAAGAACATAATCGTACTGGTCGACGAGGCGCACCGGTCTCAGGAAGGCAATCTAGGAACTTACATGCGTGCAGCGATGCCTCGTGCCTCCTATTTCGGTTTCACGGGAACGCCGATCGACAGAAGCAACATCGGCAAAGGAACCTTTGTTGTGTTCGGCAAGCATGACCCGCAAGGATATTTGGACAAATATTCCATCAGGGAATCGATACAAGACCGCACGACAGTGCCGCTCTATTACGCATTAGCGCCTCAAGACATGCGCGTCGACAAGGAACTGCTCGAAAAAGAGTTCTTCGCGCTTGTTGAAAAGGAAGGCATCGCAAGCATCGAAGAACTTGACAAGGTGCTTGACAGAGCAGTCAAGCTCAAGAACTTTCTCAAGTCGGAAGACAGGGTCGACAAAGTTGCGAAGTTCATGGCTAACCATTTCAGGCAATACGTAGAACCGTTGGGATTGAAAGCCTTCATCGTCGCCGTTGACAGAGAGGGCTGTGCGCTCTACAAGCGTGCGCTGGACAAGTATCTTCCGCCGGATTGTTCTGCCGTCGTCTTCACCCCGGACCAGAGGGATTCACAGTTACTCAAGACCTTTCACCTGTCCGAGGAGCAGGAGGAAAACGTCAGAACCAGCTTCAAGTCTGCAGACAAGCTTCCCAAGATTCTCATAGTAACTCAAAAGCTGCTTACGGGTTTTGACGCACCGATTCTCTACTGCATGTATCTGGACAAGCCATTCAAGGACCACACACTTCTCCAAGCGATAGCAAGAGTAAACAGGCCATTGGATGACGAAGCGGGCCAAAAGAAATCGGCGGGTCTGATAGTAGATTTTGTCGGAGTCCTCGAAGACCTCAAAAGAGCACTTAGCTTTGACTCAGAGACTGTCGAAGGCGCTCTCACAGACCTCACCGTGCTCAAAGAGAGATTCGTCGAACTAATGAAGCAAGGACGCGATTACCTAGCGCTCATAAAAGGGGGCATTGACGACAAGACGCTCGGTGCAATTGCAGAGAGATTCGTTGATCCGAAGGAAAGAGAGAAGTTCTCGAAGCTGTTCAAGCAAATTGAAGCGCTGTTCGAAATTCTCTCTCCTGACGTGTTTTTGCGTGATTACATTGAGGACTATGCAGCGCTCGGCGAGCTATACAAGATAATCCAGAATATGTTCCGACCGAAAGAGGCGGATCTCTACAGAGACCTAAGAAACAAGACTAAGGAACTGATTAGGAAGCACGTCGATCTGCAGTCAGCAATTGCAAGCCTCCCGGCCTACAGGATTGATGACAAAGTCGTTGAGAAACTTCAGGGTGAAAGAATCCCTGAAAAAGCCAAGGTTGTGAACCTCTACAGAAGCATAGTGATACACGTCCAGACTGGAGCGAAGCGAGAGCCTTATCTGTTTTCGATCGGAGTCATAGCTGAGCAGGTAATCAGGAAATTCGAAGAAAGACAAATCGAAAGTAAAGAGGCTCTCAATCATCTTCTAGAGATCGCCGACAGAATTGCAAAGTCCGAAGCAGAAAGGATTCAGCTGAAGCTAAGCACAGGGGAATACGGCGTGTTCTGGTCGCTCAGAGAATACAAAATCCCAAATGACATCACAGCCTTGTCACGACAAATCTTCAAGCTCCTTGAAAGCAACAAGACTTGGCCCTTGGACAAGAAGAAGGAGATGGACGTGAGAATGCGAGTCTACAAGCTATTGCTTGGGAAGGCTTCACCGGAAAAACTCCCGGAAGTAGTCAACTCAATTCTCGACGTTCACAGGAGGATGATCGGGCCATGAAGATTAGGCTCAGGAAAGAAACCCGAAACTCAATCGGTTACTACTTATCACCTGAGGTGCTGACAATAGCTCTCCCTGAATCCTTGACCGCGGAATCAAGAGAGCTCCTGGAGTCAGCCGTCTCGGAAACCAACACAAACGGCCTAACCGGTTGCCTGACCAACCGAGAAATCCGACAAATGGTTCAGTCGTGGAAAAACAAGCTTGGCGTCAAAACTGGGAACGTTCAGGTAAGAAGACTAAGAAACAAGTGGGCTTCCTGCTCGCCGTCGCGGAACATTACGTTGAATGAAAAGCTTCTGAACATGCCCAAGCAGTTCGTAGAATATGTGATCTGTCACGAGCTTCTTCACTTAAAGGTGCGGCGACACAACAAGCTCTTCAAGAACCTGCTCTCCGCATATATGCCAGACTGGCAGGAACGATTAACGAAAACTGTGGAGCGTATCATTGGTGGCCGAATAGAAAGTGCCGTGAGGGCATCGCTAACCCTGAAAGGCAAGCCGGATACATTCCCAGCCCTTCTTCCACCCTACCCGAGGCATAAACCTGTAACCAACATCTTCACACATAACAACTGAGAAGAACACGAAAAGGGATTGTCCAGCCGTCCGGTATTCTCCGATTTGGATTCGACAAGCAAGGTTCTCCAATCTAGTGGTCAAGTTGCCAGCAGGTGACCTTTGCCCGAAATGCAGAGAAGGGCATCTAAATCCTACAGGGCAAACGTTTGACAAAGGTGAAGCTAGCGGCGCTAGGCAACAATACAGACAATTCAAGTGTGACAAATGTGAGCACGAACAGTATGAGGGAATCTTGAAGGGGGGAGGAATCAAGGGGACGGAAGGAAAGTTCACAACAGAAGGTAAACCTCATGTCTTTTCCGACTGGTCTTCTGATAAGACATCTGAATCATGAGATGCAGCGTTTTCTTGAAAGAGCGCATAGCGCTGTGTATAGAGGCGGGAAAGATATTCGATTAGTTGTACCTCTGTTCTTCCGCCGCCTTCTCAAGCAGCCCCAGCAGTTGCTCAGCATGAGGCGGGAGAAATCCCCCAACTTGAACTGGAACTTAATCGCCAGTTGTCCTGGCAGAATGTTGGTTTGTCGCCACCCCCATCAGGGTACCGTGGGCGTCTCTCCGCGTTGAGGGGCTGGGGCGCTGCCCCATCTTCCAAGCATCTCGGTAAGCTGCCATAGACAAAGAGCGAAAAGCGACCTGGACATGCTCGCAGCGGAAAGCTAAGAAAGAGATGCCCTCGGGGAGGCTGCCAACTGCCGGAGAGGCATTGCACGGACACGAGGTCAATTAACCGAGGAGAAAGAGTGCAAGTTGTCAATCACTATTAAGAGGGGATCATGCAGGGGCAAGGGGACAGGCGCACAGGAAACCTACCTGGTCTGCAATCAACACCCACGACCTCAGATTGGCTGGAATTAACCTGCGTTGCTTTCCGCGTCTCCTTTGTCGCTGTCACATGGTTTGGCTCCGAGTTTCGCCATTGTTGTCAGTTCTAATCCGGTTTTTTCGCACGCCTCTTTGTAGTGAGCTTCGACAGATGCATTTGGCACGACAACTAGTATATCTCTGTAACCGAGTTTAATGTTACGGATTTTGACATCTGTCGCCCACTTGTCAAGTTCAGCGAATGTTAGTTTTTTCCGCCCGGTTTCAACTTCTATGGCAATCTTTGGATTTGTAAGTTCCAAACCCAAGTCCGGCGCATTCGCTTCGGATCGCATATACGGGACCGGGCGGAGGTGGTTCAGAGCTTCTGAAATCATCAGAAGCATTGCTCTGTGTTCTATGCTTTCGCTTTGAAGCCATTCCGACTTGAGCGCAGCATAGAAGACTGTCCCCTTTCCTTCAAGGTTTGCAACTTTTTCTTCTTGGACAAAGCCATGATTCTCCAAATCACTGAGGTACGTCAACAATTCTCGGTAAGCTACATTAGGAAATGCTTTAAGCAGTTTTTTCATTGTCGTTGGACCGCCCTCCAGAAAATGCTGGATTCTTTTCTGGAGCATAGTCAGAGCCTCGTCCACTTCATTCAGAGATGGACTGGAGGATACACGAACTGAACGTGCTTGTGTAGTCTCGGTTGCAGGAGGGTCTGTTGACCTCATTGATAGCGGCTGCAGCGTGGGAGGCTTCAGTACTTCATTGCGTATTTTTTCGGTGAGTGACCTTGAGAACTGAATTTCATCGACAGACACCATCTGGGTCTTGACGAGGTGCGAGTGCGGCTCGCCCAGGTGTTTGATGAATGCCCCGCCTTGCGGTAGGGTAGCGTATATCTCTCTCTCAGGTTTTGAGAGGTTGACGAATCTTCTTACATAGTTGACCTGTTGTGGTTCATCCAGCATCATGGCGACTATGGTTGCCGCATTCGAGATTGCTGCTTGTGGTATGTCTGTGGGTTGATGACTGGCAAGGATTACTCCGTAACCATATTTTCGACCGAGTCTTATGATTCTGACAATCAATGACTCTTGAGTACTATTCGTCTTTCCAATTTGGCTTTGCAGGATTTGGTGTGCTTCCTCCAAAACAACTAGGAGCTTGAGAACGCTAAATCCTCTAATATCGAACTGGTCATATATGCGCTGGAAAATTGTGTAGGTGACCAGAGCCTTGGCGACATCTGCGCCCGAGAGACCTGATAGGTCGATGCACGTCGGCACCTTCAATGCCACGCCAAAGAATTCTTGCGTTTCTTCGCCGAAGATACGGTCAGCCCGTTGCAGCCTGAGAATAGCCCAATCGATCCATTGGATTTTTTCGCCCGTGTATTGCCCGCTTCGCAGTTTGGCGCTCATTATCTCGATGATGTCGCCCCATACTGGAGGAGGAAGTTTCCATGTTTCCTTGTCTTCTTCCTCTATGCCGGCTTCTCGGTAGGCTTCAGAGACAATTTTCCGCACCTCGGATGCCTGTAAAGCAGTAAGTTCTAGGTTGACAATCAGCGATTCTTCGATTTCAGCAGCTCGTTGTGATGGTCTGAATCCTTCCAGACGAAGTGGGTTCACAGTGAATTCCTGCGGAACCGACCAAACCACTCCTCCAATCTTCCTCACGAAAGAAGCGTATTCTCCTTGCCAATCTATAATCAGAGAGGGAATCTGCTTCGCTAACCAGTAACGGAGGACGAGGGCTCTGACGGTTTCGCTTTTCCCTGTCCCCGAGCTGCCGAAGACCACACAGTGCGGGTTTCTCTCCTTTTCCAGATCCACTGTGAAGGGACCGTCTTTTCCAATCCATTGTCTAACGGTTCTAGTCCTAATCTCACCAGGCAGAGGGTGCAGTGAATCAGCAGCGGTCGGTACTGAAGTTTGTATGGCATAACGAAATTCATGACCGAGTACGACACGCCCATCTTTTGCCATTTCTAATGTTTGATAAGTGGTAGAGGAGGCGTAGGCGGTCTTGAACTCCGCAAGGTCATGTGAGTAACTTCGCGCCTTAAGGATGGTAAATATCGCCAAGATCAAGAACAGCGCTGTGAACACATGAAATAGGGGCGATAAGGTGATGGGCCATCCTGTGAGTGGGACTCTGACCGCTTCGATTTCCGTCAGGACTGCGCTTGCGATGTAGTTTGGAACCGCTGCAACAATCATGCTGTAACCGAGTGTCTTCCATTTCTCTTCGACAGTACAGCCGGGACAAACCATGATTGTTTGAGCGTTCGGCTGCTTGTTGTGCTGTGCGATGTGCCTGTTTGCAACCCAACCCGTAAGCACCCAAAGAGGAGCGAGGAGAAGAAGTACAAACAAGATTTCGGTGTATGAGAAAAGAACGAGGACGACAAAAATCGATATTATAGACGCAACAAAAGCTGCAAAGCCCACGTCAAATCTCCCGACCGAGTTCATTTCCGAATACGTGGAGGCGTCCTTCGTGCGACTCAATTGGTCTCGTCCTCGGCGAGCGCTAAGGCCCGGCTTTCCACGACCGTCGCCGTCGTCGCTTGGAAGAGAGTGCCAAAGGCAGCGACCGGACGGCGGTAATCTACGTCTGGTCCATTCCTCTTGTACTCGTACCTTAGCCAGTCAACCGGATCGTAAGAGTCGGGTTCGACAACCGCTACGGTTTTGCCGTTTTCGACCACATCGACTGCTTGGCACGTGACCAAAACATATTTGTCGTAGGGGACGTGGTCGCACTCCCCTCCCTGTTCAATAACCCATTCTTCACCGAACCCGTTGTCGTCGGTTACTCTCTCCGTCAACGACTCCCAGGCGTCGGCACCGCACTTTGGGCAGGGGAACTTTCGCCAGTAGTCACACTTCCTATCCTCTAACCAGAGGTCGCAATAGTTCCACAACTCTGGGATTGTAGAATCTGACCAGCCTCGCCCAGGAGACTGACGAGCGTGTTTGATCCCTGATGCGCTTACCTTCAGTTTTCCTTTCGTTATTCCCCTTATTGCCACCGGTTTCACCGTAAGCGCTGTTTCAAATGCTTTTAAAGCGAAATGACTAGGACAATATTCGGTCCGAGATTGTCAAAATCCGTGGCATGTTGAGGATTTCAGAGGGTGGTGTGAGTGGATTCTCTTACCCCTCCTAAGGGAGAAGAAAGAAGAAGACTCCCCAATGTGAATGTGGAATGGCGTTTTTAGCATGTCGGAAACCGACAAGCCGCCGTACCTGCAATCGGGGTTCGCGTAGTACAATGTCCAATCGCCGCAGAGGGGGCAGCGGATTATCTCTCTTCCACATCCTCGGCAGACCGTGGGCACAGTGGCTTCCAGGCAATCAACAAGCCATTGCAAGGTCCTCTTGCTCAGCTCTAAGGTGATCATGCCATATCCTTCCTCAGTGAAGCCCTTCTTCTTTCTGACTATTTTTTAGAATGATTAGTTGCCGCTGAAGCCTGCGGTTGGCAGCCATCTTGTCCGTGTTCAAAGCCGTGGAAACTGCTATGCGCCTGTCGCCAGCGTACAACTCCACAACTCTCGGGTGGTCGTTGTATGTGAGCAGCCACTTGCCCTTGGTGTGATGAAGCAGAGATGCTAGGTCCTCATGATCCTGGACGGTGAATGCGGGGACACCTTTCCGGTACGGAACGGCGCCATAGTATGGGGGGTCCAGGAAGAAGAAAGTGTCCGGCCTATCCCAATTCTTGATGCAGCGCCGGAAATCCAAGTGATCAATGTAAACACTCTGCAATCGCCGTGCGATGGTTTCAACTTCACCAATGCAGTTATAGAGTCGGCTCGCTTCGTCTGTTTTGGTTGCGAAGCGCCAACCTTTCTCAACATGGCAGAAAAAGGAACTCCGAAGTAGGTAGTAGAACTCGGCTGCGTGTTCAAGCTGGGTCCCGTGTAAGCCCTCGTTCTTGATTTGCCGTTGCCAACGTTCATACAGTTCCCGACTGTATGGCAGGCTTTGGACATAGCGTGCAAACTGTTTGGGATGGTCTCGGACGGTCATGAAGAGGTTGATTAGTTCGGCATCTATGTCGTTGAAAACCTCGACAGCGCTTGGAGGCTTGTTCAGTAGAATCGCTGCGGATCCACCGAACACTTCCACATATCGAGAGTGCTTAGGGATGAGGGGTAGAATGGTTTTGATTAGCCGTTGCTTACCACCGAGATATCCGAAAAACCGCAGCCTCTTGACGGGCCCGCGATCGATCTCTAATATTGTCATAAAATTGTTAGGCAGGATGTTTTTAAAGCGAAATGACTAGGACAATATTCGGTCCAAGTTTGTCAAAATCGGACATAATGATTAGTTATCGCCTCCCCGCGAAGAACAAATCAACTATACATGAGAAGCTGTTCGGAAGAAAACATCCAAAGAAAAAGAAAGGCATTCTCAGTCGGTATGTGACTCACCAGTCTCATGGCACAATGTGGACTCGCAAGAGGCATCTCGACGATGTGAAACGCATCCTGAGGGCAAACAATGCTGAATTTACAATCGGACCGAGACCCACGAAACACGCATCATATCTACGTCAGCAGCGGCGATTGAGAGCAGCATGGTTATCAGATTTTAAGCGGTCGATTCGCATCTGGAAATCCGAACGAGCAGTCCTGAAGCATGTTCCCGACGCAAAATCTGACATACGCTGGCTCAACAGAAGGATAGAGGAAGATGAGCAAGCACTGAAAAAACTTCGGGCAAGGCAGAACGCAGATTGGGAAGTCGCATATTGCAAGGGAAAAGCGAGCGCCTACGTAATGAGACGCAGACGCGCCTACGTACACAGAGAGTCCCTCAACACAGTTGTGAAAGCACTCCGTTCAATATTGAAATGGGGCGTAATCACTCGTCGAGACATTGAATCACAATTGGAAAAAATCACGGATGAAATAACTGAATCTGAGGAAGCGGTCCGATTGACCAGATTAACGTCTAGACTTGGATTCGATGCGCACTGGGTTAAGCAACGAGCGCAGGTACGCCTGCAGAAATTTGGAATTGCATACTGATTCCAGAATCGTGAATTGTTGCCTGTAAGCATAGAAGATCAAGACATAGGGCGATGAGCACACCACGGCATTCTCAGAACGCTTTGGCAAAGGTAGAGGGATGATTATCCTCCCTGTTGATCGGACCTCCCTGGGCCGAGACCATGTCAATTGCCCCATCAGGAAAGACAAGTTTAGGTTACCAGGCAGATACGGAAGATATGTGGTTGTGTCTGTTCGTATCTGCTACCCGAAACCTTCGGGAACCAAGTATTGGATTGATTTAGAAAACCAGAGGGCCGAGCATCTTTGGGGCGATGCCACCCGAGTCGAGGTTGGGATGCTGCTAGAGATTCGAGGGATCGCTGGGGGGCCCAGTGAAATTCGACGCTATTATCAAGTTGTCGGGAGGACAGACGCAACGCTAGCACTGAAGAGGACGAGAAAGGGAGAGGTGCCTATGTGCACGAAGTGCGGTCAGCGACACCTCGGAGTTATTCCGCAGATTCTCGGACTGGAGAACGGAGAAAGAGTGTATTTGCGGGGTAGAATCCGGAAACGGAAGGCGGGTGTTGACCGCTGGCTCTATCGGAAGCGTCGTGGAAAGATCAACTACACTAAGGCGCCTAGTACAGATTACGTCAACAAGGTGCACCACGGATATTATGGGATTATGATCCTGAAAGCTTGGGAGAAAAGCGGCGGTCAGGAGCTTGAGATGCCAATCTTGAGCAAGGGAACTGTTTTCCTGTTACCGTGTGTTTTATCGACCAAATTGCGATCCCGCCTCCGGGAGAGAGGCTTTACGGAAGACGAGATCAATCGAAAGGCCGCCGAAGCAGGAAACTTACGTTGGGACAAAGCTAAAGGGAAACGGAGCCTCATTACGGAAAAGTGAGGCTCGGAAGAGCTTTGTCTTCTCCTAATCTGAGGATTGTGAAGACCCACCGCGTATACGCATACGTATACGCTAGTGAGTTCCTTCGGACCTACTAGCTGTCGAAACAGAATTAACGCAGAAATGTAGCTTGAAATTACAGCCGGGATTCAATCAGCCGACGTATTCTGCAGTGAAAGGGAGTTGGAAATATCGGATTCGGCACTAAAAAAGTGATGAATCCCTCCGGACTGCGCACCGATGAAATCGACTATTGAAAGCCTTGCGCCTTGCGAGAAGTAGGCGAAATTCTCGTCATCCCCATACGTTTTCGTATAGGGATACTGCCACCCCCATTCAGTTTTCAAGGTAACAGGCTAGTCCAAACTCGCCCCCTTGAAACCCAAATAAGACACCAGTCTGCATCAACAAGATAGTGACAGAGCCGATGGACCCGGAGCAAGAAAAGCAGCCGAGCAAGACAAAGACTCTCGCGCAGATAAACAAGTATCATCTGATGTTCGCGGGTTACTCTCCGGCAGACATTGTCGGACTCGGAGACCTCGGCAAGCTCACTCAAGAAAGCATGAGTGAACTCATCCGCACAAAGGTCATGGACGAGGCCGCGAAGAGCTTCATCAAGGACGACATCCGGACCAAGCCTTTCCATGAGCCAGACGAGAAGAAGCAGTAGTGTCGCACGTTGCCCGAGGATATGGTCGATCTGCGACCTTACAAGGCGTTTCTCCGCGGACTACAAACGCAGGGTCGACTAGCTCCAACTAGCAGGCTGGTTCAAAGAGTGCTGGACGAGCCGGATGAACTCCCGCTGGCCGTGCTCCGCGCAAAGCTGGAGGGCTGGAACGACCTCGTCTACGAAGAACTCTCCGGGTAGCGGATGATGACCTCGCCCGTAGATGGAATGGTGTCTACGTAGCGCCAGCCGCGTTCTATCCACTCTCGCAGCACTGTGGCCGTTACGACCTTCTGCTGCCCCGACTCCCAGCCGTTTCCGTCCGTCGCCGTGTCTGACTGAGTGTCCTTCCCGCCCGTCCGTATCAACCGTCGCATTTCCTCGACCGTCATTGATGCTAACTGCTCGACAGTGTATCCGTCAACCACCTTTCGCGGAACCTTGTTGAGCAGGAGGTTTTGACGATTAATCTCAGCTAGAGTCTCTTTGCGTTGGAACTTACCCTCCGCAGTTGGTGGATAGGAAATGATCTCGAGGCTCTGCATCACTTTCTTGTATTCTCCACGGAAAAAGTTGAAGCCTTCGTCGCTGTAGGGTGACTTATTGTAACCAAGCCGATCAATATTGTGCCCCATGAAGAACTCGCTGGCAATCTCACTTACCCCGAGGGGCGAGCATTGGCTCTTGAAGCAGTCTCTCAGCTCATGGCCGTGGAAATAATATCTGACCCGGGAAGACCGCTTTGCCTTCTCAGGTGGATGAACGAGACCGAGTCTCTTGATTAGACCTGTAACCGTCTTACCAATGGTATTTCCGCTGACCGGCGCGAGATCGGAATGGAATTTCTGCCGTCCGCCGCGCCGCCAGTTCAGGAAAAGATACGGCGAATCGGTCAACCCTGCCTGTTGCAACATTTCGCGCCTCTCCTCGAACCACTGCTTCAGGTGGCGCTTTCCATCTTCGCTAAGGAAAGTGTAGTAAACGTCGATGTCGCCTCCGCACGCTGTCTGGCGACTCATAGTCTTCGTCCGAATCAAACCTCCAATCTTGGTTGGGCCAAGTCGGTCGAGATCTTTCACGTCAAAGTTGTCCTTGTCATGCCAGAGACTGCCACTAAACTGCTCTAAGGCGGCCGCGTCCATAGCTCCTTGAAACATTACTAGGAAAACTGCTTTGTAGGGCATCTTGGCGGCGCGAACTAGCATGGCTACCTCCGCCGTCGTGAGAGGGCGTGTTAGCTCCCTTTTCCGCTCCAAATCAACCGCTGTTGGTTCGAAAACGTCCTCCCACTCCGTGCTGTCTAACTCCTGCAATGGTCGCTTGTGAGCGCGGTAGAAAGCCCGAATGGAGCTCAGAGCAATCTTGCGGTCACTCGGGCTTGTACCTTTGCTCTTCAAGTATTTCTTGACGATCTCAAGGTGCTTGTAGGGTCGTTCGGCTTGCTTGGACTGCATGCATCGCCAATGGTCGGCAAGCATCTCGTGAGCTGTGGCCCAATAGCCCACTCGCCGCATCTTCCCGGTCTTAGGGTCTTCTTCCTTCCTTTTCTTCGCCCACTCCCAGAACAGAATGAACGAGTGCAGTTTTGTGTGTGACTTGGGTTTGAGCTTGTCCGCCCACGCTCGGACGGTAGGGTCGTCAATCCTCACCTTCAGTGCATCAAGGCCTTTGTACGGCAACTGACATCGAGGCGCGATGTCTGTATTGGACTTATATAGTTGCTGATTGTACCCACGAGAGTGGTGGGGCCGGTGGGATACGAACCCACGACATAGTGGGTTCAGACAACTTCTTCCACCACTAGACGGCTAGTAACGGAAATCAAACAACCCGTGGGTGCGCTGTCTGGTTTGGCACTTGAGGAGAACGATTTAAAGACGGGAGCCGGATTGTTAAGTTGCCATGTCGAAGCTAATTCTCGAAAAGGAGCTTCATCTCATTAGGGAAAGGCTTGAAGCAATAGAAGAGGTACTCGGGGAAGAAATGACAGCTGACGATAAGAAGGCGCTTGAGGAAGCGATGAAGGAACATCGCGAAGGCAGGACTGTCACTTTCAGGCCGCTTAAATCAAGGACCCGCAAGCGTTCAGGGTCTTTCTGTCACGCAAGGCAGCGAAAGCTCTTCGGGAAACCTCCTCAGACGTAAGAAGGCGGCTCGAAGAGAAGATATCCGAACTCTCCCGAACGCCTTATCCCGCAGGTTGCAGAAAACTCAGAGGAGCACCAAATGCCTACAGGGTCAGAGTTGGCGACTATAGAATCCTGTACGCAACACTGACAAAAGATGAAATTCTCGTTTTCAAAATCGCTAGACGCGAAACAGCGTACCTTTGAGGCCAATGAATTATCTCTCATAGCGAACAATTGTGGGGCCGGTGGGATACGAACCCACCAATATCGTGGGTTCACTCAGCGACACACGAATAGTGCCACACACCGTCAAACCAACGACGGTTTAAATAGACAATTCATTTCCGATGCGACCGCTGCTCCCAGTACACCAGTAGATATCCGAACATCAACCCTTGCGCAGTTATCTCCGGAAGCGTTTCCAAAGTAAAGAGTATGGGAGTAGTTGTGAAGACGATGTGAACGATGATACCGCCGCTTCCAGCTACTGTCCCAATGAGTAGGTAGAGTGAGGAGACGGACAGCCAACCCCACCGTTTCATTTCAAGAATTCTGCCGAGAAACGGGTAGAGCGCTACCGCCAAAATGAATCCCCGCAGAACCAGAGAGGGAATCACCCACGGGGCGAATTCGCCTGGAGCTTTCATGTACGTTTGCATTGCAGGCCCACCATACACACCGCCCCATTGAACCCAGTAAGCCACGATGCCCGCGATCACGTAGGTGATGATGTGAACGATGATTGTTCTCGAAGTGAATAATGCAAACGCTTTTCCTGTCAATTCGGATTCGCCTTAGTGAAATGGAAAACGTGCATTTCACTACTTATCGGTACTGGATAGTATCGGATTGTGCATGGGTCTAATGGTGTGCTCGTTGACCATCGAGATGCCTGTGCTCTAAGAAAAGACCGGTCATCTTTCATTTCTTAGCTGCAGACTTTGCTATCTTTACGAGCAATCTACCTAAACGTTTGTGTCCCGCGGTAATGTACCACTTAAGCCACCATGCGGCTAAAACTTCGACAGCTTTTTGGTCCAATGTTGCGAGCTCTTTTTCTGCTTCCTCCGCTGCAGCGTCCATCTTAGCCAAAACAGCACCTTTGTCCTCAGTCATAGTTACTCCCGCCATAGCATACATCATCGCAGCTTCTAGAGATTTACCCAGCTGGCATGCTAGCGGCTAAATGCACGTTCGAGACGAGCTTGAGAAATGGGTTAGAGGGGCCTGGCGCTAGGCCTGGCTTACTCATCGGGCTTTGGTTATGATTGAAAAACGTGAGTAGTCGTACCTACGGATCCTAGTGCCTTCGAGGTCTTCGGTGTATCCTGTCCTGCCAGCC
The DNA here is from genome assembly GCA_963726255.1 of Candidatus Bathyarchaeota archaeon. Classification (GTDB taxonomy): domain Archaea; phylum Thermoproteota; class Bathyarchaeia; order 40CM-2-53-6; family 40CM-2-53-6; genus FEN-987. Next base: position 1,966,197 of record CAVSBL010000002.1, on the reverse strand, counting down.
CTAATCTCTCGGGCCCCTCCAAGGACTTCCTCAAGAATCGTCTTGTCAACCCAGGGTTCGTTGTGGCTGGGCATAAGTCTCTGGTAAAGACGAGAGAGAGCAATCAGTTTCTCGTAGCTATTGATGAAGAGGTTGAGGTCACTACCTGGCAGGTGAACGAAGAGTGCACCAGTGTAGAAAGTATCCCCTGTCCAGAGCAGCTTAGCCTCTCTGTCGAGCAGGCATATGGAGTCAGGGCTGTGGCCTGGAGTATGGATGACCTCCAGCTTCCTGTCCCCCAGATCGATAATATCGCCATCCTGCAGCCATGAGGTCACCGTGAAGGGGGGCACGTGGTAGTTCTCTGAATCAAAACCCTGAGGCAGAGTCTTCCAAAGCATCCCTTCGGCGAGAAGATGAGACATCTCGGCCTTGCTGTAACCGTTTTCGGCGGCTTGGCGTGCATTCGGCGCATCAAACAGTGCAATTTCCTTGAACATATAGTTCTGTGCTACGTGGTCGTAATGGCTGTGTGTGTTCACGACCACGATGGGCAATTGTGTAAACCCTTCAGCGAGCAGCTTTACGTTACCTATCCCGCATCCAGTATCGATTAGGGCTGCCTTTCCATTTCCGACTACAAGGTAGGATATCGCTTCCTCGTACTGGCCAGACTCGTAGAAGACGTAGATGTCGGGTTCAATCTTGTAGACTTCGAACCATAATTGGTCGGATTCGAGTTTCTGAAGTTCCGAGTAGATCTTCCGAGGCAACGTCTTCCACCAATCGGTTCGTGTCACAATCGTCCGTCCGTAGACATCGTTCAGCCAGCCCATCCTTCCAGCCCACATCAAGACAGAGATCTAGTCATGAATTTCACAGTTCTGTATGTGTGCGCACCATTAGGGAAGCCCACAAAAAATTGCACGATATGAGTTAGGAGGGAAGGCCTCTATCCCTGCGGAGTGTGTAACAGGCATAACTCGGAAGCCAGGCCGATCTTAAGCGGGTTACTCTAGCTCACGTCTTTTGAATCCGGATTTGATGGCGGGTCCGGAGGGATTTGAACCCTGTCGGCCTTTGATGGCTCTCGACCTTCGGGTATCCCTCAGGTTGCTAAGAGCTTCGGCTCGCGCCCGATCCGCCGCTCTACCTGGCTGAGCTACGGACCCACCGGAAGCTTCTGAAAGTTTCCCCACGCATTAAAGCCTTGTTCGCGTAAAGGTCAAGCCAGAGTGGTTTGCGTTGGCAGAGCTAGTCTTCATCGGTCTAGGCCTATACGACGAATTTGGGCTATCGCTTCGAGGCCTAACGGAGGCGAAATCATGCACCTATCTCTTTGCGGAATTCTATACCAGTGTGATGCCCGGCCTGAACCTGGAGAATCTTATGAAAACCGTTGGAAAAACGGTGCAGGTTCTCTCACGTGTTGACGTCGAAGAACGAGCTGAGCAGGTAATACTGTCCAAGGCTAAGGGTGGGAAGGTTGGATTTCTGGTTCCAGGTGATCCCATGGTTGCAACGACCCATGTGGACCTGCGACTACGTGCACACAAAGCTGGGGTCCGAACGAGCATAGTTCACGCTGCCTCTGTTGGCTCAGCAGCCGCAGGAGTAGCGGGGCTGCAGTCGTATAAGTTCGGCAGAACTGTAACCATCCCCGCTTCTTGGCAGGGGGAATTTCCCGAAAGCGTCCACATAGCCATAAAGGGCAACTTCTCTTCGGGGCTGCATTCGCTCGTGCTCTTGGAAGTGGATGTCGAGAACAAACACCACATCACAATCCCCGAAGCCCTAAGGCAACTCCTCAACGCCTCCAAGCAGAGCTCAATCAGCCCAATCGGCACCGAAACGCTGGCAGTGGGAATCTCCCGCCTCGAAGCACCCGACATGAAAATCAAAGCTGGCACCGTCTCAGAACTGGAGCAAACTGATTTCGGGGGACCACCTTACGTCATGATTTTCCCAGGCCAACTCCACTTTGTTGAAGCAGAAGCACTTCAGCTACTCTGCGGAGCCCGAAAAGAACTGGTGACAATAGGGCAATGAGCCAGCCTAGCGAAGACTCGGCGGAACGCGCACGCAGATACATCGCTACCATGGAGAAGGCCCTTCAACAAAATAATCCCCTGAAAGAATGCAGAGTGGTAGAAGTTGCAAACATTGCAAAGGTTTCAGACGCCATACATCGCTATTTGCAAGACGCCCGCTTCTATCTCACGAGCGGTAAACCCACAACAGCGTTGGCATCAATCGCATATGCAGAAGGGTTGCTCGACGCGTTGAAATTTCTGAACCTGACCAGAAATGTCGAGACAGAAACCCAATAAGCCCTTTAGTGGAGATTTTGTCTCTAGGGCACGAGTATATTTGGCGGCTGTGGCGTGATGAGCTCAGAGGATCTAAAATCCTTCATCAAAGCAGCATACCTTTTGCAGCTCAGGCACGGACCCTTCACCCAGCAAGAGTTTGAAATATCGGCGGGCAGATCTGAACTTCAAAATCTCCTAAACCTTGGGTATCTGACGAAGGATGAGAGCGGCGACCTCCACTACTCGTTGACAGATAAAGGCCGCAGCCAAATCAAAGTCATCTTGGCCGGCGGAGTTTATGATGTCCTTCACTTAGGCCACCTAGCTGCATTGAGCGAAGCGAAGTCTCTCGGCGACGTCCTGGTCGCAGTTGTCGCGACCGATGTGACGGTTGAAGTGTTGAAGGGCCGCAAACCCCTCTTCCCAGAAAATGATAGACGGGCACTCGTCGAGGGCCTGAAGCCCGTTGACAAGGCAATCTTGGGTTATGAGGACGTTGGGTTTGGTTTTGAGCAAGTTTTGATGGAGGTCATGCCAAACATAGTAGCCTTTGGCTACGATCAAGAAAAACTAGAGAACACCGTACGTGAAATCATTGAAAGGCACAAGCTACAGATTCAGATCGTGAAGCTCTCAAAATTCGATCATGAGAAATATGCAAGCTCCTCGTCGCTCAGGCAGAAGTTCTCTGAGGAACCCCGCTAACAGCCAACTCGGTTTCAATTGCTTAGAGACGGCATTGGGGTGTAGGACACCTTACCATTGAATGTGTATTCTGGCCAATACATTCACGTGCGAGTAGATGTCTAGTTCGACGGTATGTGTCGGTTAGTTGGAAGGTCGTTTAGGAACTGAGGTAAACGCCCTAACTTTGACCGTGTCCCCGTCTTTTGAGTGCAACGCCTTTCGCAGCTGTTCGGGTGAGATGATTTCAACTACGTCCCCCGAATAATGGGTTCTAACGGGGAAGATGAGTGCTCCTTCTATTTTGTCGGCGATTTTTCCGTGGAAACATTTTGCAGGGCCGAAGCTCCGGTTTCCGTCCGTAAAGCCTTCAATGAGTATGAATGGTGAAGCCTCAAGCATGCGCACTTCTTCCTGGTTCTCTTTCCGTACTCGAAGGTTCAAGGTCCCAGGGTATGGCTCAAAACCTAGCTTCTCAGTGAACTGTTTCCGGTAACCCTCCTGACTCATGTAGTACGCGCCCTCCCCGAGCCCCGAAAAGACGGCGCCTTCGAACACGATTTCAGTTTTCTTCATCTCAAAAGCCCGCTTCAAGGTTAGGAACATGTTGTCGAGGTGTTTGACGCCGCCAGTGGTAATCTTGATTGATTCCCGCCTGCCCAAGCGGACGCGGTGAATTAACCCCATCTTTTCAAGTTCAATTAAGTGCCGGGAGGCGGTTTGCTGGGACGCGCCGAGAAGCTTTGCTAGCTCGCTTGTTGTGAAAATTACTTCGTCTGGGTAAGCGCCGACTTCGATCAGTTTGTAAAGCGTGATTAGGAGGCTGGGTTTGATTTCTTGAGTTGCCATTTGCTTTTCGTTACCTCATCGTGTGCGAAGATGATTGGAGCCGGCCCTCGTGCGGTAAGGCAGTGTTTGATAATTTCCACAGCGTCCTTTAAGGATACTTTGTGTCCGACGCTCACATAGACCATTTTCTCACTCTGCGGCAACGGGACGAGCTCTGCGATCGGATAACCTTCACGATCAACTACCTGTTTTCCCCGAACCCAACCATAGAGCAGGCTTTTTGCCACTCCAATTGTGGGACGGTTCAAAGCTACGCCGACAAAGCAAGCTAAGCCAAATTTTCGTGGATGGGCTAACCCATGCGCGTCCACTAGGCAAACGTATGATTTGGTTCTCAATGCTCGAATCGCTCGCAAGACAGCCGGGCCTTCTCTAAATGCCAGCAAGCCAGGGATGTAGGGGAACCTAGTCCGCTCCCTTAGGCACTTGGTTTTGAGAAGTGCAAGGTTGTCGTAATCGACGAGCGTCGCTGCGGCTACAGTCGTCTCGCGGAAGTATGTCGCATCGCAACCTACTAGGCCGGCAGTCTTCTCTGGAAGGTCGGTGGTCTCACTGACGAGTGACGCGAGTTTCTCCTGAAGGGCTATCGCTGCGCGAGGTGAGATCCTGCTTGGAATCCGGATTGGCATTTCAACCGCGTTTAGTTTTGCCGCTGGAACTAAGCTTGCGTTCTACGCTGCGGAGTGCTTTTTCCAGGGAGACGCGGCGTAGGTCGGTTGCTACATCGCCGCGCGTAGTCTCTAGTATCCTCCGGTCTGCATCAAGTTTTCTTCGAAAGTTCGGAAGGATTGATGTTCGGTCGAGGGACATGAGTTCTTCGTATAGGCTCTCCATCTTTGTGAGTAGGTTCTGAGCTTGGTCAGCGTCCGCCCGCCTGAGCGCGTCGAGGATCATTCGGCGCATTTCGCCGATGAAGTCTAACATGCCGAGGAGGTAGGCCGTGCTGCTAGTGCCAACGTCTTGCAGGGACGCTATGGTGCCTTTCTTTTTCAAGTGGAAGAGTAGTTTTGCTTCCGCGTACTCTTGGAAAGCGACGAGAACTTGCCCGAATTGCGGCAGCTCAGAGTGGGCGGTGAGGAGACTTTGGAGTTCGTCGAGTGAGCGTTTTGCTTCGTTGAGGGTTTTGATGGCTTCGCCAAGTTTTCCGCGGTGAACTTGTATTATCGCCCAGCTGCATAACCTAGTCGCGTTACGGGTTAATGTTTGAAGTTTCTCCCTTGCCTTGTCGTAGGAGAGTAACTCGGCCTGGATTTTTTCAACGTCGCTCTTGGAGAGCATAGGGCTCGCTGGCTGGCTGCGAGGAATCTTCCTTTGAAATAAGGTTGCTCGCTGGCTACTTGGCGGGCAGTTCTTGTTCTTCGAGCACGCCGTTGTTTGTTATGATGAGCATGTCAAGGCCTTCGCCGCTGCCTATATCCCGGGCCGAAGCAGCCTTCACGGCCTTCCTTGCAAGACCCTTCGCTTCCTCAATGGAGAGGCCTTCCTTGAATTCGCTTTCAAGAAGACCCATAGCGATTTCCGACCCGGAGCCCACCGCTGTATACTTGTCTTCGATAACTGATCCCAACGGGTCGAGAACGAACAATCTCGGGCCGCCCTCGTCGATTCCGCCAACGATTGTTTGTGCGAGGTATGGGAAGTAGCGTCGCTCGAAGAGCATGCTACCCATCAGCTTGGCGGCTGTGCGGACGGTCACGCTTTGCTCCCGTTCGTAGGTGTAGAGGTTGAGGTAGGCGCCGACTTCGCGGGTCAGGATTTGCATGTCAGCAACTATGCCGGCGCATGCTGCGCCAATCTTGTCAGCGATCTTGAAGACCTTCTTACCGCTCTTGCTCATGACGAAATATCCGTATGTGACGCGCCGTTCGGCAGCGAGTATTACGCCATCTTTGCAGACGATGCCGATCGTTGTTGCGCCTGGCAAGTAGTATTCACTCAATCAGAAACACCGATTCGGGAATCCCCCCGCAAGCGGACTAATAAGGTATTGGAAGCCTCAAACCTAGTCACACCTACAGATTGACGCAAACCGCAACTCGCCCAACCAGAAACCACCGGTAGCATGAAGGATGCTTAGTAGTAGATTCTACAGAACAAGCAGAACCATCTTCCGTTTGACCATTGTGTGCATCCACCGCACCGAGCACATTTGGGGCAATTGCGGCGGGAAGGTTCTGGATACAAGGCTATCGCCGCTCTTAGTGGACCTGTTGAAAAAAGCTTGCGGCAAGTATTTGTTCATTTACGGTACCTCGAAGAGGGTTAAACGTGAAGGGTTCTGGACAATTCATGGACTTTGCTGACCCTCCTCGTAGGAGACAGTTGCATTCTTCGAACGCCATTAGATTCTCGCGGCGCGAACGCAGGAGCGCATTATCGCGAAAGCGAAGGGGGGCGCTTATTTTTCGAGTAGGCTTGAGAAGAAGTCGTGGTGTTCTTCTTCGTCTTCCTCTATCTCTTCGAAGATTTCCTTTGTGGCAACGTCGCCTTCCTTTTGTGCCTGTTCCATGATTTCTTTGTATAGAGCTATTGTTTCTAACTCTGCTTTCACGTCGGATTGAATCATCTCTTCGAGTGAATTTCCGACGAAGATGGGGGCAGGTTGTATTGTTGGCTTTGCGCCTAGGTACCAGAGCCTCTCAGCAATCTTCTCGGCATGTTTCATTTCTGCCATCGCGGTTTCCTCGAATCCTTTGCTGACCGCGTAGTGCTCAATTCCTTTCCACTGGATGTGCTGCCACATGTACTGAATTATGGCTTGAAGCTCCCCAGCAATTGCCTTGTTCAACATGTCAAGAAGTTTCTGGCTAGCCAACGTTCTCTAAACCCAACAACCCTTGCGCCAGTCAGGGTTTTAAGCTGACTTGACAGCAACCAATTTCGAGAGCAATATCTAGAACGCCGCCTCCTACGCTAGCAAACATAGGCAAAGCTGAAGATGGTTCATGGTTCATCCGCTGAAGAACGTTCTCAACAGGCTCCGCTGGGATGAGAAGGAGAACCCTGACGATTATGTCATCACGTACCGCCACCGGGGAGCGCCAGGCGACGTGAAGCAAATCAAAGCGTCTGAGATTCATTCACTCGGAAAATCCTACTTCACGATACAGGAATCGCACGAAGGCGATGAGACACTAATCCCGTTTCATAGAATCCTAGAGATACGTAACACAGTCGACGATTCAACTCTGTGGGTGAGCCGAAAAACTAGACCCAATGAAGCTTGACAAGCCCCTCGAAACTATCTTGGTGAACTCGACTGAAACACGGTGAATCCTCCAAGATGAGCCACTTCTTTCAGCTGTCTCTGTCGAAGGAATTCACTCACCTATGCGGTTAACTTTCTTTCTCGGCAGGCTCAAGCTCATGATTTGCCCACAATGCATCTGTACCTTGGAATTGGAAAGCATAGAATACAGTTGGCATGCGAGAGGCATTGAGGTCTCAGCTGGTTATTCGTGCCCTGATTGCCTTCAAACATGGGTGAAGATCGGTAACAAGTTGGAGCGAAAGGCCCGCCGAGCGGAGTTGGACCTATGATTGAGGAGCTTGGGGAAATTGACTGCCCATGGTGCCACGGGTCTGGCGGCCGATGGGAGATAATCAAGGACATTGGATGCTTTGAAGAATGCCCAGCCTGCCGCGGCTCACAAAAGGTCCTACGAGCGTACCGGGTCGTAGTCAAGTAGGCTGTTTAGTCTCGGGCGGCCCCCAACGCTCAAACTTCGAATGCGTCAAGTTACCGCATCACGTTCGTGATGGAGTCTCCTCTCCAATCGTCAACTGCCGCGATTAACGGGCAGATTATTAGGTCTAAACATTAACCGTTGAAGGTAGAAAGAAAGAGTTGCAATCCTTTGCTGTCTGGTAACTATTGCGGCTTTTGCGGTCAACCACTCGAAGGCCCGCTCAAAATGTGTAAGAACTGCGGTAACACCATGTGCGAGAAATGCTTGCCTGAGCATGAGAAGACCTGCCAGAAATCGTGAACTCCCTCGGACCGAGCACATGGTAACAAAGATAGCTTAGTGCTGATAATTGCTGGCGGCTTCAGCCTTGTCTCAGAAATCAACCAAAGTTCATGAACTTGCGCAATTTGTGACGAAAGCGTCTTTCAAAGACTTGTCACCAGCGGCTAAGCAGGAGCTGAAGATCCGAGTCTTGGATGCCCTCGGGTGTGCGATTGGTGCCCTCGAAGGCGAACCAATTCGCATGCTGCAGGCGCAGCTGGATGATTTCGGGGGAAAAGCGCATTGCACGCTTGTTGGTGGTGGGAAGACGGCTCCCGACCTTGCAGCGTTGTACAACGGGGCGCTGGTTCGCTATTTGGACTTCAACGACAGCTACTTAGCAAAAGGGGAGACTTGCCATCCTAACGATAATGTTGGCGCCGTTCTAGCTGCGGCGGAGTACGCGAAGGCGAAGGGAACCGATTTCCTGCTGGCGCTCGCTGTAGCCTACCAAGTGCAATGCCGCCTCAGCGACGTGGCCCCGGTCCGAAGCAAAGGCTTCGACCATACAACACAGGGATCGTACGCTGCAGCCGCAGGCGTCTCCAAGGCTTTAGGCTTAGATGTTGAGAAGACGGCGAATGCGATCGCTATCAGCGGCACAGCCCTAAACGCACTTCGCGTAACGCGTACTGGGAAACTGTCCCACTGGAAGGGGCTGGCTTATCCTTTCACTGGCTTCGGCGCGACTCATGCAGCCTTCTTGGCAATGCGCGGCATTACTGGGCCGGCTGAGGTTTTTGAAGGAAACAAGGGATTCATGGATTCGATTGCTGGAAAATTCGAAATTGACTGGTCTAAGGAGAACTTGGAGCGGGTTACACGCACAATCATAAAGAAGTACAATGCCGAGGTTCATTCCCAATCTTCAATTGAAGGCATCTTAAACCTCAAGAGGGAACAGGGCTTTGCCCCGGCGGACATCGAGAAAGTCGAGGTCGAAGTCTTCGACGTAGCCTACAACATAATCGGCGGCGGAGAAGAAGGCGAAAAGAAACACATCCGTACGAAAGAAGAAGCAGACCACAGTCTCCCCTACATTGTTGCTACGGCGATTCTGGATGGGACAGTCATGCCCGAGCAATATTATCCTGACCGAATTAACAGAAGCGACGTTCAGGAACTTCTACAGAAGATCGTCGTCAGACCCCGAGAAGATTACAGCCGTAGGTTTCCGAATGAGATGCCGTCCCACCTGATAGTTCATTTGAAGGGCGGGCGGATGGTTGAGAAGGAGAAACGGGACTACGAGGGCTTCTTCACACGTCCCATGGGCTGGGAGAGGGCGGTTCAGAAATTTGACAGCCTCAGCACGCGATATGTTGACAAGAATTTGCGAAAGCAAATCGTGGATTGCATCAGTCAGATGGAAGACCTATATGTCACAGACCTTACGGAGCTTTTGGAAAATATTCCCGACCCTAAAAGAGGAACAAAGCGTTGAGCGGCAGAGCGTTTTCCTTTATCAAAATGAACGAACGGCCTGGAAAGCCCCGAACGAAAGGAGTTACTGAGATCCGTGGCCCATACTACACGGTCATGGGGAAACGGTACCTCGAAGACGTTCTGGAGACAATGGGCGAATACGTGGACTCACTAAAGTTCGCAGCCGGATCCTTCAGCCTCATGAAGAGAGACGTGCTCAAGGAGATTATCGACACCGCGCACCGGTACAACGTGCTCGTCTCGACGGGCGGGTGGATGGAATACGTTTTGACACAGGGCCCTGAGGCCGTGGAACGCTACGTGAAGGAATGCAAGGATATTGGCTTTGACATAATTGAGATTTCCTGCGGTTTCATCACAATACCTGTCGACGATTGGGTCCAACTGGTGGAGCTTGTCAAGAAAGCTGGGTTGAAGCCGAAACCTGAAGTTGGAATCCAATTCGGCTCCGGCGGCGCCACATCAATCGCAGAACTCGAAGCTGAAGGAACAAAGGACCCAGCTTGGGCAATCTCAGAGGCTAAGCGTTTCCTAGACGCAGGCGCGTACATGATCATGATTGAATCGGAAGGAATAACGGAAAATGTCAAAACCTGGCGGACCGACGTGCCGCCAAAAATAATCGATGCGTTGGGATTGGAAAAGGTAATGTTTGAAGCCGCAGACCCTGAGGTGTTCGGCTGGTACATCAAGAATTACGGTCCGGAAGTGAACCTGTTCGTAGACCACAGCCAAATTGTTCACTTAGAAACTCTGCGCAGAGGAATCTGGGGAACAAAGGACCTCTGGGGCAGAGTACTAACCTACAAGGGAACCAGCAAGAACAAAGAAGACAGAAAAAGAAAGAAGTAAGGAACCTCTAGCCGCGGCATGGTCCCAGCAACGTTCCCCGTGCAAGTTCTTTTACCCTTACCAAGCGCGAATGATGTCTAGCATATGTTATGCTTCAGTGGTTTGACCGCGGAACAATGCACCTGGTCGCTGGCGACCATGTGCATGGTAGGAAGCGAGGATGCCCCACCCTGCATGGGCTAGCCCCCCCACCAGGGGGGGTCCCCGCAAGCGTACGCGCCACTCCAAGAAAACCGCAAAATCAACCCCCCTTGACCTCAAAAAATGTACCACCCCCGGGGGGTCCCTCCAAGCGTGCGCGCACATGCAACTAACATGCCCAGGCATTCCAGGCAGATGGATTGGAGTCCAACATGGCATCAGATGAAGCTGGGCAGCACATCACGTGCGAAGAGTTCGATCTCAGGGACAGGTTGATAGCAAAGTACGAGTCTGTTGAATTGCACGTCGAGGTTGGTTTTGTTGGCTGCTTGGCATGGGTTGAAGGTTGGAGACGAGGTTGACTTGGAAATCAAGGAGATTTCACGCTCAGGCGATGGGATAGGCCGGATGCATGGCTGCATCGTTTTTGTGAAAGGCGCGAAGGCAGGGGAGAAAGTCAAGGCTCGAATAACAATGTGTTCGGCACGCCACGTGTTTGCCGAAATCGTGAAACGCCTCTAGATCGGCCGCTGTCCCCTGATAGGCGAAGCTATTGGAAAAGGGGAAGGGCTAAAGCTAGTCCGAAGAACAGGCCCGTTAACACCAAATTAGTAACGTACCATCTGGGCACCCATCTTTTTCTGATGTGGTAGCCGCCTCCCCATGAGGTCCAATCTTCAGGTGTGGGCCAGGTACCTGCGAAATGGTACCAGGAAATATCTTCTCCTACCGGTAGGAAAGCCCACAAGCCGAAGCTCAGCAAGATGCCCAGTATGTTTGGCTCGAAGACTAGAACCACTAAGGGCAGCGCTGAAAACAACCCGAACATGATGATATGGTAATTCGCGAAATGATTGAAAAAACGCAGCCGAAGGTGCTCGGCTGGAGGAATGTAACCATGCTCAATGAAGCCGTACAGGTACGCGAATAGGACACCAAGCAGAATCACAATGAGAACTTGGATGAAGTTAGCCAACATAGTGGATTCGCCAAGTAGGCTTTCGTACCACGTGAAGCCGTTATTTTATCCCTACCCTCTAGTCCTCAGCTCATTTCATGTTCTCAAACCTATTCCTTCAACACTAATTCTTCCAGGTTCATGCAGCGACCCTTGAACTTGGAATTTTACGCCCGAAAGAATCTCGGCTACCTTGATGTTGGTCAATGTGTGGGTTGTGATTGCTGAGATTTGTAGCTCGGAGCGCCCTTCGGCTACGGCGATGTATGGTATGAGTATGTCGCCCATGTGCTGGTCCACGGCGGCTTTGGAATCGAACTCTGTAAGCAATTTGCTTGCGGCTTCCTCTCCTACTCGTTCAGCTGGTTTGCCCCTTTCCCCAATGCTATCTGCACCGAGTATAGGGCCGTTTGTGAATTTCATGGCCAGGGCTATGCCGCTTCCCGGAGCGAAGTGTGGATCTTGGGCTGGTGAGTGGGTTTCGATGGCTATGTTCACCGCGTGAATTCCGCTCGCATTCAGCCTCTCCGTCGCAGCAGTCGCTTGCCTCTGGGCTACGTGGCTGGGAAGTTTCACGCAATGGCTAATTCCCTCCACACCTGTTAGCTCGCCGTGTTCAAGCAGTCTAACGGCCTTCAGGACTCTTGGTGGGTCAACCACTATTGTAACGCGGCCTCCTCCCTTGGGATAATGTCCCCGTCGGTCAACGGTTAAATCAGCCCGGTAACCCATCAACTTCAATATCGGGAGCTCGACTAGGCGAATGTAGTCAATCGTGGGGCTCCAAGGCACGTCTGTCCCGCCTGTCAACTCGAACTCAACTTGGCCTGGGGCGTAGGCGGCTGAAGGCATCACAGCTTGCAGGATAAGCGGAATGCTACCGGCTGTTCCCACATTGAAACTGAAGCGGCCCGCAACATACTTGCGGGGTCTGAACACTAACTCCCTAGACCCCGGCAATAGGCCCTCGGTTTCCGCACCAGCAACAGCTGCAACCGACCGCACCGCTGTCACGTGTTGCGCTTGCAAGCCAGGGTTAGGCCGTTTATCTCGTATCTTCGTGATTCTGACGTCCTTCCCCGTGAGGGCGGAGAGGGCTACTGTTGTACGAACAATCTGGCCTCCTCCCTCCAGCATGTCGCCTGCTATTTCGATCAACGATCCGCGAGACTCCTGTGCGCTGGTTACAACGGCTTCGTTCACGAAAAAGAGTATCCTTTCTCGTGCTCTACGAAGATTTGAACATTAGTTGGCGAAGTATTGGTTGAGGCGTCGCTGAAACATCTCGTTGCGGATGAGAACGCTATTCGCAATCCAGGTTTTTTGCGGGATTATGAAATTGGTGCAGGCGTAGTGTAGCGCTTGCTGGAAGGTGTCGAAGGTTGCTGGTTTTGTTTTGAGGGCCGCGCGCACGCTTTCCCTGACGTTCCAAACGCCGACGGGAAGGATGTAGCCTGGTCGTGCTTCCCGAAGAACTAGGACCGCGGCCTGCCGTTGCACTCTCTCGAGTGCTTCCGAGGCCGCCAGCCTGCATGAGTAGTAACAGCCTCCGATAGAGGCGTAAGTTGTTCTACCTTCGTATGGCTCGTGGTCGCCCATGATTGCGGGCATCGTGCCATTCTCGTTCCAAGCCGTCCCTGGGAACCAAGCTTCAATCGACTCGTACTCCCAATTCCTCGGTGACAGTAGGACCTCGTACACATTATCGAGATACTGGTATGTGTAGACTTGGTATTTGTCGATGGGCGGGTAATTTCTCACTGAACGAAGCAGCCGTTTTGAGAGTGTGTCATCGACAGCGGTGATGCTCCAGCGGGTTGGAACAATTTTCCTCTGCTTCTGCACGCCGAGCATGCCAAGGCTTAGCGTGCGTTGGATGCGCGAAACCTCAACCCCGTCCGTGTAAAGATCGAACATGCCTTCCACCGCCAACTCATCCCCATCGTAGTACACAGCCTCAAGCCGCCGTTCACCGGTACTCGGCGAGACCTGCAGCTTCTCAATCATCGCCGACGGGCCGAAGGGTTGCGTTTCGTTGCTTAGGGTCACAGCCATTCGCGGTTTCTTGCGAAACTTCGCGTCCACATCAACCGAAGCCGACGAAAGAGCAAGGTCATGCAGGTCGAGTAGGTACGAGTTAGGGTCGGTGGCGTCGTGAATATCTAGCAGCGATTTTCCGCGAATCAAGCTGAACCTGAAGTCAATAATCGTCTGGATATCCTTGCCGAGCCATAATTCAGGCGTATCAAGAAGATGCGTGTCGCCTTTCGTGGGCGGAATCAATGGGCCAACGTAGACTTTCGGGTAACCGACATGCCCCACGAACGCACCAGGCGGGCTTGAGCCATCAATCTCCGACCTACCCAACTCCGGCAGATGCTTAACAAGCAATTCCGCTTTTGATAGGATTGGGCAGGAGGCTTTTCCGCAAAGCATGCGGCTACCGCGGCATTGCATGCAGATGGTGGAGGAAGTTGTTGTGATGAAGGTAAGAGATTCATGGTTCTGGGCAGGGTCTAGGCCGGTTCTCTTCTGAATCCACTCAAGGTTCTGGAGCGAGCCCAAGCCCATCAGGACCACTGAAATCTGATGGGCCTCTTTAATCAGCCAGAGAGGCTAATGAAACTACTCGTCCACCGCCGGCCCACATTTTATCTACGCTCACAAACATAGACCGGGTCGGCGACTTGCATGATTCGAATCCGATCCCAACAGAAAGATGGTGTGTGGTTCACCGTGGCGCTGAATGAGAAAGACCAGTTGGTTGCTTGCGCATTTTCGGACTCCAGTAGAAGCGAAGCTGAGAAATCGGTCAAGCGGATGGTTCCCAAGTCACAGATTGAAAGCGGCTCGGTTGACTCAAGTATATTCCAAGAAATCTTCGAAATCTATTCAGGCAAGCGTAAAGGAAAACCGGAGCCTCTGGACTTGTCGAACGTTTCGCAATTTAGGAGAAAGGTCTACAGTCTTCTCTGGGAAATTCCAAGCGGCAAGGTCGCAACCTATGGGACCTTAGCTAAGAAGCTTGGAGGTATGCGGTACGCTCGTGCGGTTGGGACGGCGGTGGCCACCAATCCATTCCCATTAGTTATCCCATGTCACAGAGTTGTTCCTGCGTCGTTGATGGTTGGAAACTATGGAATGCCAGGCCGGAAGCCTTCCGAGGGGGGCTATGTCAAGCGCGGATTGCTTGAACGTGAGGGCGTAGTATTCCGAGGCGAAAGAGTTTCCGTGGAATCACTTTGGAAACCCGAATGAACGAAGACTAGAGTAGAAGACACGTTTCATCAAACGCTTAGACCCAAGCATGCTCAGCTAAACCATCTCAGCACAGATTCGCGAACGCGTCTCTGCGTGAAGGTGTTCTCTTAATAGGCGGTTGAAGGTTGAGTTCGCTGCCTGAAACTGGGCTAGGGTACTTGAAGCTTGGACAGCGGCAAGAATCGCGGATTGTTGATCGGGCGCTTTCAACCCTTCCACTTAGGCCACGTGCATTGCGTCCAACAAGCCTTGAAGAAGATGCCTGAGCTTATCATCGCGATCGGGAGCGCGCAATTCAGCCATACGCTGCACAACCCGTTCACAGCAGGGGAACGGGTCACCATGATCCGTTTGGCTCTCGATGAGGCTAAGATTGACGCTGCCAAATACTACCTTATCCCGATACGGGACCTTCGAATCCACGACCTCTGGGTTCCACACCTAGTCTCCCAAACTCCCCGCTTCGAAGTCGTATTCTCAAACGAACCCATTACCTCACGCCTTTTCAAGGAGGCAGGCTTCCGCGTCGAACCCATACCCTTCTTCGACCGGGAAACGTACTCGTCAACCGAGATACGCGAACGTGTTGTTCGCGGCGACAGCTGGGAGAAACTCGTACCCGACTCAGTCGCCGCGTACATCAAAAGCATTTTCGGCGATGAAAGGCTGAAAGAACTTGCACTAACCGACGAGCCTAAACAGCACCGACATGCACAGCACTCCCAATTCTAACCCTAAGCCTATCGGCCGCACTGGCTTCGCGGCAGGCGACCTCCATAAACCCATGGCTCCCGAAAAGGACACCGAGCTCTTTCCCGTCAAGGTCTGAATAGGTTCGAACGAAGCGCGCTTGAAACCGTCTCTTCTCCAGCGTAAGCGAAACCTTATCCCCGAACGCCAACCCCAATTTCTCGATTTCATTCGAAGCGTTCGTCACGATGTTTCCGAAACCGTCAATATGGAAAATTTCGCAAGTGATTCTCTTACCGTCGAAGCGGGCCTTGGTATAGGATGGCTGCACATAATCCGTGACCTCAGGCCCGCATTCGCTGGGCCGCTTCCCAGAAGCTAGGTGCGCGGCGGCTGGAGCAAAAACATCTCTCCCGTGAAATGTCGCGGAAACCTTCTCCCGCATGAAAGAACGGGTTGTTAACTCGTAAACGTGAAGAATGCCTTCACGCTGAGCGGCGGGAACCAGCAGTCCATTATCCGGGCCAACATAAACAGCCCGCGCTGTCTCAACGACGATTGGGCGACGTTTGCTCCCCACGCCAGGGTCGACTACAGCAACATGAACCGTCCCTGCTGGAAAATAGGATGCTGCTCCGGCTAGGAGGAAAGCGCCCATTCGAACGTCGAATTTCTCTACTTGATGTGTGATGTCAACGATTCTAGCATCGGGGCAAATGGAGAGAATAACCGCCTTCATTTCACCAACAAAGGAATCTAACAACCCGAAATCAGTTAGCAGGCTGATTAGCGACATGTTTACACGGCTTCGTTGGTCAGTGCAGCTGGGGTTATGGGGTCAGTTCATCGCTACGTGGACGAAGATTTTCGTCATTGACCATGTTGTCAATCTTGCAGTACTCGTTGGGTTGGTGAGCCATGTCGTCTAGTGTGGACCAGACGGCGGTTTGAATTCCTTTCCGCCTGAAGTATAATCCCACAGTCCCACCCCCAATGCCAATAGGCTTTGCATCTATGTCGCGTAGCTTCTTCAGCGCCGCTTTCAACTTCTGAACAACAACGCTGTCAGTCGGGGTTGGGTTGGTGTTCTCTTCGGATTGTACGGGTTTGAGTTCAATCGTTGCGCCCGATTCTTTTTCCAGCTTCGACTTCAATGATTCAACATCCTTCATCACAGTTCCCAATGGGTAACTTGGAAGAACCCGGCAGTCAAAGTATTGCACGTCGAGGCCTGGAACGGTGTTCACATTTTCCACGTTGGCTTCATGCTTGGTCGGTTCGAAAGTTGAGACGGGCGGGTCGAATAATGGGTCGGTTGCAGCATACTTTGCATGCAGCAATTCATCCAGTTGAAGGGCTAGTTTCATTCCAATTCTGCTTGCGTTAAGCCCCTTTTCAGGTGTGCTTCCGTGAACCTGCCGTCCCTTCGTGGTAATCTTCAACCATAGGATGCTCTTTTCTGCGACCTCGATCTGCGAGCCGTCCGGCGTCCCCGTGTCTGGAACTATAGCGATGTCCGTGGGGCTGAACACGTTCCTTTCTAGAAGCGGGATGACGCCGTATTTGCTGCCTGACTCTTCATCGGACACGTATGCAACTCCGAGGTTCATTTTGGGTTTAAGGCCGAGCTGTTTGAGCGCTTTCACCGTGAACAGCGTGGAACCCAAGGCTTGGCCGTTATCCTCGGAGCCCCTTCCGAAAATCTTACCCTCCTTCACGACCGGGTCATACGGGTCTGTTGCCCATAAGTCCCGGGAACCCTCAGGGACAGTGTCCAGGTGCGCGGCTAACCAGAGAGTCTTACTCTTGTCCTGTCCCTCAAGGATTGAGGTCAGGTTTATGCGGACGCCCTCTGGGACGCGCTTATCCTCAACATCGTGGCGGGTCACTTTGAACCCTATGTCCTCCAGCCATTTTTTGACGAAGAGCGCGCGTTGATACTCGCCTTTACCGCCGCCATCTGGGTTTACGGCCTTTATCTTCAGGACCTCTAGCATGAAACGTGTCATGTCATCGCGGGATTTCTCAATCCAACCTATTGCATCTTCTACACTTGCCAATTCAAAACTCTCCAGAGCATCGAGGGCGTGAGTTGGCGTTCGACCGAAAGATAAAGCTTGACCGCTGTCTACGCAGATGCTGGTGTTGTTCTTGCTACGGGCCTTAGCTGTTGCAGCACTTGCTCTATGGCCCTTCATCCCAGTCTTCTTCCTGCAAGTGCACGGTAACCCATCGTTTTGGAGAAAACTCGGAGCGTATACCTACCTGATTGTTCTTGTGGAAATGATACCGGTCATGATTATCGTAATTACCTTCCAAGGATTTTTGCTGGGCCAGATGCTTGCCCTCGGGCTTTTGTTGGTGTTGGGCGCGTCATTGTTCGTTCTCGGACTTTCACTGAATGCTTGGACTGCTAAACTGCTTGGCTGGAAATCGCTGATCGCCTATTCAGAGTTGAAGCCGCAAGCGGGACCGAGGAAGCCGGTGAAGGTTGGGCCATTCTCACTAGTAAGGCACCCCACCTACCTCGCCCATACCATGATCTTCGTGGGCATCTTCCTCATGACAGGATTTGCCGGGACAGGCGTCCTCGCTTTGATTGATTTTTTCACCTCATACTTTCTAACAATCCCCTTGGAAGAACGGGAATTGACGAAACGGTTTAAGGGAGATTACCGTCAGTATCAGAAGCGCGTACCGAAGTTTTTCCCGTTAACCTCACATAGCAAGCTCTGCTAATATCTGACACGGGTTGTTCGGGTTGGGTTTGTTCGAGAAATCAGCTAGCTATTACGATGCCATCTACGACGCTGTTGGAAAGGATTATGGGAGAGAGGCAAAGCGGCTGCGCGAGATAATTCGAAAGCGGCAGAAATCCACGGGCAAAACGCTGCTGGACGTGGCCTGTGGAACAGGCCGCCACATCTCCTTCCTGAAACAGTTTTTCACGGTTGAAGGCTTGGATTTAGACCGAAGGTTGCTGGCAATTGCACGCAAGAGAAACCCGGGGATTAGATTTCATTATAGTAACATGTTGAGCTTCAATCTCAAGAAACAATTCGACGTCATCACCTGCCTCTTCAGCGCAATCGGATACATGACAAGCTACCAGAGGCTGCAGCAAGCTATCAGGAACATGGAGCGGCACCTGAAGCCGGGAGGCGTGTTAATTGTTGAACCCTGGTTGACGCCGACCGCCTTCCATCCCGGCAGAATAAGCGCTGTATTTGTGAACCAACCCAAAATGAAAATTGTGCGAATGAACCGAACCGTAGTGAAAGGACGAATTTCCAAACTCGATTTTCACTACATGGTTGGGACGCCGGACAATATCAGCGATTTCAAGGAAGAAGACGAGTTCGGACTCTTCACGAATGATGAGTACATGAAAGCGTTCCGTTCGGTTGGTTTGAGAGTGGTTCGCGACTCGAAAGGCCTCATAGGAAGAGGGTTGTACATCGGGACCAAACCACTTTGAGCACGGGCGACTAGCCGGCGTAGCGGCCCCTGTCCAACGAAGGAATGCTTCGGCTCGCTCAAATTGTTTCAAATCGAACAGTTGGAAGGAATCCTGGTGCGCGCCGCATCTTTGTGGCTTGCTCGAAAGCGTACGCTAACCTGAGTAGGGTTGGTTCGCTCCAAGCTGGGCCGAAGAATGAGACGCCCACGGGTAAGCCGGCTACGAATCCGGCTGGGACTGTGATGTGTGGGTAGCCGGCTACGGCTGCGGGTGTGGAACAACTTCCCGACTCATGGTCGCCTGTGACCCAGTCCGTAAGCCAAGCTGGGCCCGTGGTTGGGGCTACGATGGCGTCGAGGTTGTGTTTGCCGATGACAGCGTCGATTCCTTCCGCCCGGGAGAACTTGCGGTTCCTAGCGAGCGCGTCCCTGTACGCTTTCTCGGTGAGGGGGCCTTTCATTTCGGCCTTGATCATAATGTCCTGTTCGAAGTAAGGCATCTCCTCGTTGCGCCTTCCCTCGTTGAATGCTATGATATCCGCAAGTGACCTGATGGCGAAAGGGCCTCCCCGTCTTTTGAGGTAGGCGTTGAGGTCGGCTTTGAACTCGTATAGTAGAACCTCGAGTTCGGAGTCACCTAATTTTTGCGTCGGATAGTCGACTAGGTCTATCGTTTTGGCGCCGCACTGCTTCATTTTGGCAATGGAGTCATTGATTACTCGATCCACTGCTGCATTGTAACCGAAGAATTTTTTCGCAACCCCCAAACGGGCGCCGCTGAGCCCTTTGAGGTCTAGGAATTTCGTATAGTCAAGTTCGGATTTGGAAGCAGCCTGTTTCGTGGCAGGGTCATCGGGGTCCGCGCCAGCAAGGGTGTTCAGGAGAATGGTTGCATCGCGCACGGTGCGCGCCATCGGCCCCGGCGTGTCCTGGCTGTGAGCGATGGGAATAACTCCGCTCCGACTAACGAGGCCGAGCGTCGGCTTAATCCCAACAATCCCATTCACCGCGGAGGGGCATACGATTGAGCCGTCGGTTTCTGTGCCAACGGCAACGGCGCACAGGTTTGCTGCAACCGCTACCGCAGAACCTGAGCTTGAACCACATGGATTTCGGTCAAGGATGTACGGGTTGCGAGTTTGCCCTCCACGACCGCTCCAACCGCTAACTGAATGGGAAGCTCGAAAATTCGCCCACTCACTCAAGTTCGCCTTTCCAAGAATTACGGCGCCTGCTACACGCAGACGCTGCACTAGAAAGGCGTCGTACGTAGCGGCGGAACCCTCTAAGGCGAGGGATCCGGCGGTGGTGCTCATCCGGTCTGCAGTGTCAATGTTATCTTTAATCAGGATAGGGATGCCGTGTAGAGGCCCGTGTGGCCCTTTCTCTCTGAATTCGATGTCAAGTTGATCAGCTATCGCGAGGGCATCAGGGTTCAGCTCGATGACAGCATTGATTGCTGGTCCCTGTTTATCTAGCGCTTCAATGCGGGCTAGATAGGCCTCGGTTATGGAACGGGCTGTGAATTTATCTGACCGCATCCCCTGCTGAAATTCATCTATCGTAACTTCGTCAAGCTCAAACGAGTATCCCATAGTCCCCGTCCTCTTTGGCAAGATTACGACGCTTTCGGATAAAAGGGACGCATCCAAAAGGGCGGTTCGATTACTGATGCTCTGAGAGGGACCGTTCAAATAGAATGCGCACTTTAGTGCGGCCTGACCAGGTGGCTGCTTTGACAGGTACCGTTGACCTTGAGTCTCTCAAGAAGCGTCTTCGAAGGGAACCATCCGCCTCTGAATCAGATCAGGGCGAACCGGTGGCGGCGGTCGCAATTATCATCAATCCGAACGATCGGGGAGGCTCCATTCTTCTAATCAGGAGGACGGAACGTGTGGGTGACCCTTGGTCGGGGCAGGTGGCCTTCCCCGGAGGCCACAAGGACCATGCCGACCGAGACCTCCTAGCAACAGCCATCAGAGAAGCGCGGGAAGAAGTTGGCATCGACCTGCAGGAGCATGAGCTTCTCGGTCAACTTCCAGTAATGTTTTCCCGCACTCGCCAAGTCCCAGTCGCCTCTTACGTTTTCCAACTGAAGACTGATGTTGCCGTTCAATCGAACGATGAAGTAGCGGAGAGTTTCTGGGTACCCCTAAGTACTCTGAATGGAATCACTGTCAGCAGATCCGAGGTAGGAGTTGAGGAAGGCAAACTGGATGTCGAAGCTTACGTTTACGATGGGAACGTGATATGGGGGTTAACTTTCAGGATAATCAACATGCTACTAAATAGAGAGAAATCATGATACACCACAGGAAGCCGTAGAGCGTTGTTGCTACAGCAAGTAAGGCG
Source organism: Candidatus Bathyarchaeota archaeon (assembly GCA_963726255.1). Taxonomy (GTDB): domain Archaea; phylum Thermoproteota; class Bathyarchaeia; order 40CM-2-53-6; family 40CM-2-53-6; genus FEN-987. Next base: position 1,945,204 of record CAVSBL010000002.1, on the reverse strand, counting down.
ATGCAGTAGCTTATTTCTTGTGGGATTTGTCGGCTAATTCTTGGAGCATTGCTGCGTGGCGGTGTTCGTCTGCCATGATCTTGTTGAAGGCTTTACGTATCGATGTGAGCATTCGGATGTGGTTTTTAGAGTCGGCTATGATTTTGTTGAGGGTGGTCTTGGTTTTCCTGTTTCTGCTTTTCTTGGCCAGCTTCATGTAGCTTTCAACGATGTCTTCTTCTACGGCTAACCAGTAGGAGATGTTTTCGTCTATGACGCCATGGTAGCCGGACTCAACATCCTTCTCGGCTTTGACTGCCTGGTCAAGAGTTTCTACGTCTTTGATTATTCGCTCTCTTCCTCCTTCACTCACATTTTCACTCATTTTAGGTCACCATGAGAATCCGGCCAGTATGCCGTTAACCGCATTTGCTGCTGGCTGGTAGAAAACGTTCGGGTAGAGCCCTGTAATCAAACTTAAGGCGATTAGGATGATGCATGGAATCAGTAGGAGTTTCGGTATCTTCACCGCGCCGTTTCCGTTAAGGTGGCTGCTTGGTTGTGCGAAGGCGACAACCCGTATGACACGGAAATAGTACGCTATGGAGATTAGTAGGTTGAGCAGCATCATCACAACCGCCGCGTCAAGGATAATCGACCCCGCGGCCAGGCTTGAGAGAACTATCAACAGTTCACTCCAGAACAAGCCGAAGGGTGGGACGCCGGTCATGGCTAAAGCGCTGAGCCCGAACATGGCCGCGAGGATTGGGCTCTTCCTTCCTAAGCCTGCCATTTCAGTTAGGCTTCTTGTGCCAATCTGGAAAGTGACGATTCCTGCGAGGAGGAACAACATCCCCTTCAGGAGTGCATGGTTCCAGATGTGGAAAATGCTCGCCGCGAAACCTTGCGGTGTAAGCGTGGCGATTCCGAGGAGTATGTAACCGACTTGCGCGATGCTCGAATAGGCTAATAGCCGTTTCAAATCATCCTGCTGTAACGCAGACAAGTTGCCCACGAACATAGTAGCTACCGCCGCGGCTGCAAGCATTGGCTGAGCCAGAATCACGTAAGCTGGGAGGGTTAGGATTCCGCCGAGTAGGCGTATGAAGGCGAAGCTACCCACCTCGATGATGATTCCAGACAGGAGCGCGCTCATTGGGCTTGGGGCGGCGGGATGGGCGTCAGGCAACCACATGTGTAGCGGTGCAATCGCGGCTTCGACACCAAACCCTACGAAGATCAGGAGAATCGCCAACGTTCCAATGGGGGTTATGTTGGCGAAACCTTTCACATAATTCTCAATGTTCAACGTTCCCGTTAGGCCGTAGATCAGGGCGATGCCGTAGAGTGCGGTGAGGCTTCCGATTCCGCTCATTAGGAGGTATTTTACGGTCGCTTCGATGGCTTCCCAGCTGTGCTTGTAGAAGGCAACTAGGCCGTAGGCGGCGACGCTCATACCCTCCCAGCCAATGAAGAAGGTGAGCAGGTCGCCGGAGACTGTGACGGCGTATATGCTCAGGTAGAGTAGGAGGATCAGGGATTGGAAGAGCGCGCAACTCCCCTCCTTAGAGAGGTATGCGATCGAGTACACGCTGATCAGAACGCAGAGTAGAAGTGCGATTGTGGAAATGTAAACGCCTAACTGCGTTATCGTGAAGGTTGTAGCTAGCAGGCTGGGTTCGAGGCGAATTACAATGGGGTTACCAGTCGCCAGCACAGTCGCGGCCTGTTGCCAGTTGCTGTAGCCGATCAGAGCGAAAGCTGCGAGGCCTATCACCCCGCTAAGAGCAGAGCGGTGCGTTGTTCTTCTCTTGAATATGAGGTCGAGGATGAGTATGGCGAATGCGCCTAAGAAGCCTGGGGCGAAAGTTGCGAATAGCGTGAGCCAATCGTTCATAGGTACAGCACCATCCATAGCACGAGAATCGCCAAAACTGCAAGCATAGGCCAGAGGTTCTTCCCTAGAATTCCGGTCTGAAACTCTCTCACCGCACTCGAGATCTTGGAGAGGGGTCGAACGAACACTGCGAGGTAGAGTGCGTCAAACCCATACCCAGCAAGCATAACCCGCCTGAAGCCACCAAGGCCGGGGTGGTGTTCGAGAAATGTCTGCGGGTCAGGTTTGTGCAGGTAGAACGCAAAGTACGTGGGCGTTAGCCCGATCAGAATCGCAATGAGGGAAGCGCCGATAATTGGCAGCTCGAAGGTAAGGTTCTCTGTTATTCCAAGTAGGTTCGCGGCTGGGCTTTCTATAAAGCCCAACCCGAGTACGCAAGCGCTTAGGATTAGGAGCGGTATCGTCATGACCTTCGGTGACTCATGGGTATCCTTCTCTTGCGCCATCTTGCTCTCGGGCCCGAAGAAGACTTTGAAGAGCGCGCGGAACATGTAGAAGGATGTGAGCATCGAGACAACAAGAATTAGCATGGCTTGGACGTTTTGGCCGGCTAGGGATAGTTCGGTTATGATGAGGTCTTTGCTCCAGAAACCAACGAACGGGGGAACACCCGCCAGCGCAAGCGTTGAGAAGAGGAATGCGATGAACGTGATCGGCATGCGCTTCCGCAACCCGCCCATCTCATCCATATTCCGGGTTCCCAGAACGTGGATGATAGAACCTGCAGCCAAGAATCCCAGGGCTTTGAAGAAGCCTTGACTCATGAGGTGGAACTGGGACGCGAACCATCCGCCCGCTGTTCCCGTTCCAAGTGCCGCGAACATCATCCCGAGTTGGCTGATTGTGGAGTATGCTAGGACTCGTTTTATGTCCATGGTGACGGTGGCGATGCTTGCCGCTAACAAGGCTGAGATTATGCCCACCCAACCAACCGCGGACAGCCAAGTCTGGCTGTAGGAGAAGATTGTGTAGGTTCGGGCGACTAGGTATACGCCGGCGTTAACCATTGTTGCAGCATGGATTAGGGCGCTAACGGTCGTCGGCCCTTCCATTGCGTCTGGTAGCCAAACGTGGAGCGGGACTTGCGCCGACTTCCCCATTGCACCGACTAGGATTAGGAGTCCTGCGGCTGCAAGGACCGTTGCAGGAATTAACCCCTGAGATGCGAGCGTACCTAGTTTCTGGAAATCCACGGTGCCGCTTGTGACGTAGAGCCAAAGAAACCCGACCAGTAACGCTGCGTCCCCAACCCTTGTGACGAGGAAAGCCTTCAGTCCCGCACGGACTGCTTCAGGCCGGTCATACCAGAAGGCTATCAGGAACGCGGAGCAGATGCCTACTATTTCCCAGAATATGTAGAGCTGGAGAAAGTTTCCAGCAAGGACGAGCCCAGTCATAGCGCCGATGAAGAGTTGGACGAGTGAATAGTACCTGGGCAGGCCTTTCTCATGGCCGATGTAACCCTGTGAATAGACCACGATGAGGAAACCAAGCGAGTTCACCACCACCGCCAAGAAGGCCGCTAAGCCGTCTACGTGCACCTTCACTTGGAAACCGTAAACTGACAGCCACGAAATCGACGAATCGATAATCCGGCCACTCTGGACCTCGAGCAGCAGGTCAATGGCTAAGAGGAAAGCGAGCCCAGTTATGGTTGCGGCAAACCAGTTCCTTACCTTTGGCCAGCGGGATAGGGCGAGGGTGAAGGGTATGGCGATGAAGGGCAGGGCCCAAACGAGCCATTCCGCGTAGAATGTGGTCAATGGGCGAGCCTCCTAATCTCCCATGGGTTGAGGGTACCGTACCTTCGAAATGTCAGAATCACGAGGGAGAGGGCGAGCGCTTCAACGCTTGCACCGATGGAAATGGAGAGAACGACGAGCGACGTCGCGAAAAGCGTGACTTCGTTGTTGATTAGGCCTCCGGCGAAGAGTGCGAGGTTGACGCCCCAAATCATCACTTGGAACCCCATAATCGCCTTGACAAGGTTCTTTGCAGCGGCGATTGTCCCGAAACCTGAAACGAACAGTAGGGCCGCGAAGACCTGCAAGAGCTGTTGCTCGTTCATTTTTCAGGGCCCCCTTCCCTTGAGAACAAGTTCATCACACCAAGCATAGCGGCGGCTACTAGTATGACAACCAGCAGTAGATCCCAAGACCGTAGGGCCCACAGAAACGCGAGCGGGTCGCCCGCTTGGCTTGCCAACCCTACAAGTTGGGTTTGTTCCTGCACTCTGACGGCGAATGGCTCAAAGTTTGAGACCAAGACAACGAGGGGGATCGCGGCGAGAATCGCAATAATCATTCCAGTATAGTTTTCTTTGCTGAGCTTATCCGTGTAGCTGAAGGCTTGGCCGCCGACGATCATTAGTATGACCATGAAGAGCACGGATACCGCGCCGGCGAAGGTTATGATGTGGAATAAGCCCGCGAAAGTTGCGCCATAACTAATCAGTAACACGCCGAAGATTATGCTAGAGTAGAAGAGCATGATTAGAGACCAAACGAGTTTGCGTACCATCAAGGCTACGATGGTGGCGCCGACTAGCATTGCTCCCAGGATTAGGGAAATTTCGAAGCTCATTTTACAAGAGCCTTCCTCATCACCAAGTCTTCTTTGTGTGGTGTAGCTAACTCGAACTGTTTCGTCATCTCAAGCGCATTGAACGCGCAATTGTCGACGCATTCACCGCAGAAAATGCACGTAGCTAACTCGAAGACTGGCCGTTTGACGGGCAATACGCGATCGCCGACCTTGCGAGTCCCAAAATCAACCATCGTTATGACGCTGGCAGGGCAGACCATTGCGCAGACCTGGCAACCGGTGCATTTCTCTGGGTCAATGTCTAATTTCCCACGGAACCGTTGCGGTAAGTCCACCTTCTGGTATGGGTAGAATTGCGTGCTGGGTTTCTCGATTAACGTGCGGAACATTTCGGGGATGGCCGCGCCCGCTCTTCTACGCGGCAAGAAAGACTCCTCCCTGAATTATCACTAGGACTAGTGCAAGCTGCCCCAAGCTGACGGGTGTCAGTACCTTCCAGAACAGTTCGGTTGCTTGCCCTATTTTTATGCGGGCGAGCGCAGTTTTCAGCACGAATATCAGGAAGCCAACGGCTAGAACTTTGATTATGAAATAGATGAAGTACTGGGCCCAGCCCGGGACAGTTGCGCCAAGCTGTGGGCCAAGGGGTCCGCCGAGGAAGAGTGAGACTGCCAGCGCTGAACCGAAGACATAACCCACTTCTTTTGTGAGTTTAAGAAAGGCTAATGCGCGGCCGGAGAATTCTGTGAGCCAGCCGGCCACAATTTCTGTTTTGGCGCTGGGGATATCGAAGGGGGGTTTCTCTAGTTCTGCCATGAGGGCGATAATGTAAACTGCGAAGGCGAACGGCATTACGAAAACGTTCCAGACCCTAGTTTGGGATGCAACGATTCCCTCCACGGAGAGGCTTCGCGAGTAGATTGCTGATGTGATTATTGCGAGGACTAACGGGATTTCGTAGCTAACGTACTGCAAGACCAGCCTCCCCGTAGCTATGGTCGTGAAGCTGCTAGCGGAGGAGTAGCTGAGAACTGCAACTACGAACGCTGCAAAGGCTAGGAGGAAGAGTATGGCCAATAAATCGAAATCGAAACCAGCAATAGGCACCAAACCGATTATCGGAATGAAAAGCATCGATAGTAGAGGAGCAAGGAAGTAGAGCGCTGGGGCGAATAGAAAGATCACTTTGTCTGCATGGGAAGGAATTATCTCCTCCTTGAAGAGTAGTTTCAGGAAATCGGCCAGCGGCTGAAGTATTCCTGATGGGCCAGTAATCTTCGGCCCTATTCGGCCTTGCATTCGGGCCGCAGTTTTTCTATCAAGCCAGTCAAACAGAAATCCCATCATGATGGTGAATAGTACGCCGGGGAAAACTATGGCTTCCAAGATTGTTATGGCCGACACTTTTTCGCCCTCTCTGGGAAGTAGTAATTGATACCGTACTGCCTCAGCTGCTCTCCAGACCATGTCCACTGGCGGTTCGTCTCAGTGTCCAAGAAAGACATCCTGTCCATGCAGCCGAAGCAAGGGTCAATTGCCGTGAGAACTATTGGTACGTCGGCGATGGTCTGCCCCTTCAAAATCTCTAAGGCGGTGGGCAGGTTAGCTAAGGTTGGAGTCCTGACCTTAACGCGTTCTGGGGTTCTTCCGCCGCCAGACTTGACGTAATAGAAAATCTCGCCCCTTGGGGCTTCGCAATGCGTGGAATACTCGCCCGCTGGAATTATCGGCGGAATCTTAACCCTGATTGGGCCGTCGGGTAGATGCTGAACGGCATAACTGATCATGTTGGCTGAGGCTACGATTTCATCCAAGCGGAGTTGGAGGAGTGCGTGGACATCGGCTTCGTTTCTGATAATTATGTCGAAGGGTACTTCATCGTAGGCCGCGTAGGGGTCGTTCAACCGAACGTCCTTCTGCAGCCCCACATAACGGGCCATCGGCCCAACAGCACAAAGCTTCTCCGCAGTCTCCGAGCTTAGCTTTCCGATCTTCTCTGTCCGCTCAAGCATTGTTTCCTCAGTGTCAATGATTTCCTTGTAATACCGCGCCCGGTCCACGAGGAATTTCATTCGCTCTACAATTCTATCTTCCATGCCTTCAGGCATGTCGCGCCTAACGCCTACGAAGGCGTTCATTGATTTGTGAACTCGGTTGCCAGAAATCGCTTCCACTAGGTCGAGCACAACTTCGCGGTCGCGCCAGACCCACATGAATAATGTTTCGAAGCCAGCCCAGTGCCCCATTAGCCCGACCCAGAGTAGGTGGCTGTGGATCCTTTCCATCTCTGCGATGATTAGCCGGATGTATTTGGCCCGTCTCGGCACCTCATAGATTGTTAGGCCCTCTACCGCTTGCCCGTAGGCTAGGCTGTGGACGAAGCTACAGATGCCACAGGTCCTCTCGAACATGTACATGTTCTGTACCCAAGGCCGAGTTTCAGCTGCCTTCTCAAGGCCCCGGTGAACATATCCGATTCTCGGAATGACCTGTACGATTCTTTCCCCCTCGAGAATCAGTTTGAAGTATTCAGGCTCCTTTAGGGCGGGATGGATTGGTCCGAAGGGAACAAGGTTCTCCGCGGAGTACTTCATCAGGCCCGCTGATTCTTCCCTTCGCTTCGATTGATCCTCAGCGCTCATTTTCTTTCAACCTCCAGGTGCAGCCTTTTTCGAATTTCATCAGGTTTCGAGCTTTTCAGAAGTGGCGGTGGCAGGTCCGCGGGCCAAGTGTCCGGGAGCAGCAGCTTTCTATCCATCCATGGGTTGCCTTCGAAGTTGGCGCCGAACATGTCATGAATTTCCATCTCGTAGAGTATTGCGCCTGGAACAATGTCCACTATTGAGACAGCAGTTGGCTGCGTATTCGGGACGAATGTTTTCACGTCGATCATGTCCTTGTCCCTCGAGAAGTGATAGATGATTCCAATATTCTGGCCTAGGTCGAGGCCTGTCATTGTGGATAAGTGGCGGACGCGGAGGTCGTTGACAAGGCGGGAGATGAAACCCTTGACGTTTTTCTGGTCGATTTCGACGGTGACCTCGCCCTCCCTCAGCACGGTGAACTTGCCATTAGCGTCCGCCGCGTAATTCTTGAGTTGCCGAAGCAAAACTTCGCTCATTTCACTTCCCCCAAAAGCTTCAGCACTCCGTACATAATTGCCTCAGGGCGCGGTGGGCAACCTGGGATGAACATGTCGACAGGTATGACGTCTTGAACTCCCTGGCCAACATTGTAGCAGCCCTTGAATACACCGCCAGCAGCCGCGCAGGCTCCTATGGCAATCACATGTTTCGGTTCTGGTATCTGTTCGTAGACCCGTTTCAACCTGTCCTTGGTCTGAGCGTTCACTGTTCCAGTAACCATGAGAACGTCGGCATGCCTAGGGCTCGGTACAAGGACGGCTCCGAACCTCTCAATGTCGTAGCGTGGCGTCAGGCTAGCGACAAGCTCGATATCGCAGCCGTTGCATGAGGAGGCGTTTATGTGGTAGACCCAAGGGGACCGCTTTCTCGCCCATTTTGCTACTTGTTCAAGCAAGCTCCGCGCCTCCAGTTCCCACGAACCAAAGCATCATAACGAACAGGGAGAAATCCCCCGCCAAAGTGAATAGAAGCGGCCAGAGAAATCCCCTAGCTGCAATCGAACTAGCGAGAAGTAACCCGATTACTTCGAATGCTACAAAGAGCGCTGCGTAGACGAATAGCTCGGAGCTGTATTTCCCACGCTCGGGTGGAAGTTCTTCTCCCCCCGCAAACGCGTCATACTTCGGACCGCTGCCCATACTAACCTTGCCAAGCCTTCCCGCCACAAAGTAGAAGACCAGCACGAAGATTACGACCGACGAGATCACAGTGGCAAGGTCAAAGCTAACCAGCAATCGAGCAGCCTCCTTCTATCAAATTAGTTGCGATGAACTTTGAAACGTTCATCGCGGTTTCCCGAATTTCTGGAGAAAGAGCATCATTGAACTCCGTCTGCCTCGGCTGGATTGCCAGAATCCAGACCTCGCTCTCGGGGAACAATCGTTCTGCTAGAACCTTCAGCGGGATGCCGTGAGTTGTAAAGAACGGATAGCTTGTCTTCCCAAGAGGCAACAGGGCTGCTTCCCCAGGCCGCCGCGCCATCTCGCAGGCATCGATGAATACTACACGTTTGAGTCCGAGCCTGGCAATCCCCGAAATAAGCGCTTCCACGTTATCTTCAGCGTCAAATAGGTAGGCGCCCTGCGGCAACGTTCCATCCGTTGCTTCCATTACGGCCTTCACGGCATAGCTTCCAACATAATCGTCGCCGCGCATAGGGTGGCCAACGCCGACGATACCAAGCTTTTCTTTTGAAGAACAAGCCTTCACGATTTTCTTTAGTAGGTCTTGCCAAATTTCAGCCGAGGTCGTCTGTTCTCGTGGCCGTTCTAGCTTAGCCAAGATCAGACGAACCTCAATGCGGGCCACTGCGCCAGAAGCTACTTAAGCGGTCACTATAGTTCTCGTGCCTGAAAAGAAGCTTTTCACGCAAAAAGTAGTGAGACTATATTCCTTTTCTAGGTTGCCTTCGAATCATACTTACAGTTCTCTCATTTGCCATTGGTCCTCAACGCGAAACCACTTATTTGAGATTCATACCAAGGTTGAAACGACCACCCGGAGTGCGCTGTGAAGAGTGAAATGCCAAGCGAAATCAGCTCGGTTACCTTCGTAAATCGGATATACCAAAACCTAGAGGAAGCCAACCGGGCGGAAATCGAAGCATTATACCACGATATTATGGGTGCTGCAGTGATTCTCCCCTCAGGTGAAGGGCGTTCGAAAGGCGCGCTCAGCATAGCTTGCAGTGAAATGGCCAAGATGCGCGGCGGTAAGCTCGTTCTAGACCGTGGAGACATCGGGTTCCCGGGTCGAAACCTCATGGAAGCTGCACCAATGCTGAGGCAGCGTTTTGGGCAGGTATGTTTACTGATCAACTCGGGCAGCGGCAAGTCACTGATGCCTCTCCTTGACGCACAACATTTGGCCATGTATATTGCGGAGCATGGAAACTCACGAGACTTCCGCATAGACGCGGTGACCTCCGACCGAGACTCACCTATCGGTAAACTCGGCACTAAGTATGGGAATGTGCTCCTGCTCAAGGGGCGGGAGCCTGATGAGGCACCGACCGAATCCAAAGAGTTTCGGACGACTGGAATCCTTGAAGACCTGTTTATCCTAGGCACGGGTGTGCTCTTTCAATCAATTGCCGAAGCATTATACGAGAACGCGCCGGCGGATCGCGTTGTATCACGATCTAAACAGCTCTTCTCAGAAATCGGCTCGCTTGTGGATGAGTTCGTCGCCTCAGGTTTCTTCAAATCATTAGTAGACGCCCTCGAACAGAGGCACTCATGCTTCTTCGTTGGGCTGGGTAGCGGTAGGGAGGTTGCGCGCATGACGGCCGTGCGGGTTGGGCATGTGAAGCGTGCGATGGGCGACCAGATTTACGTGGCAGGGGAATCTAATACACCGGCACCACGCGCGGGCGACGTTCTAATTGTCATCTCTAATAGTGGAGAGACGGAGATTGTGGCTGGCTGGTGCAAAAACTTCAAACGCATGGGAGCACTCGTCGCATCAGTGGTTGGAAACCCAGACAGCACCATAGCCGCAACCTCCGACCTGTCCTTCACAATAAAGGGGAACGGGCTTGAGGGGAGGCCTAACAGTTTCTACGTGAAGGCCGCCTTCGCACTCAGCCCACTTCCGATATACCTAGTAGAGAAGGTTGCAGAACGCGGCCTAAGGTTACCTGAATACATACTCAGATGGCACCATTCCGTAACCTCTTGAAAAAATATCTCCATTCGCGAGAGAGAGAGCTAAGGAACTCGGAACCACCTGATTGATCCTTAGTCACTCGAATCCTTTGAGAGAACCTCTGGAAACGTGTTCCTGTTGCGTAGGCGCCGAAGGTGGAGAAGGCCGTAACTGAACCGCTTGACAAAGTGCATGTGGATTTGGACCAATCCACTTACCATCTGCGCTGTAAGGACGGTGCATACCGCAAGCGTCTAGGTGTGGCGTGGGGTCGAATGCCTTTCCTTCACGTTCACGATGACCCCAATCCCTGAATATCCAACAGCACCGCAACGCTGGCCGTGATCCCATTAACCACTTTCCTGGTTACTAGGTTGAAGCGGGTTGCCTAGCAACTATGCAGTTAGTCAGCAGCGACATACTGTAATGTTGGAGGGTCGCTGAAGCATCGTTATTCTACGGCTACTGTGCGGACGGGGCGGAATAGGCTTTCATAATACTCTCTCATCCATGGCAGTATTTCGCGTCCCAGCAAGTTCAAGAATCGTCCTTCGATGGGGCTGGCGCTGTGGATGTAAACTCGATCGAAACCCATCTTGAGAAAATCACCCAGGCGCTTTATGATGTCGTCGGAATCAGTTGTTATGAGCCAGGATTCTTTGATTTTTCTTTCCTCTTCGGGGCCAACGAGCGCCTGCAATTCCCTTGGGTCCCAAATGTGCTCTCGTTTCTCGCGGGGTATGGCAGTGGTCGCCCAGAACATGGCTGATTTGAGGGCTCGATTGTAGTCGATGTCGTAGGCGACCTTGAACTCCATGCTCTTGCTGAGCTTGCTCGGATTGCGGCCTACTTTTGCGGCGGATTTCTCCATGGCCCTCACAATCTTCCTGAAGCGGTCCAGCCCCCTGGGGTTGGTGAGGATTCCGTCGCTGAATTGGCCGGCGAGTCTTGCGACCCGCTCGTTTGAAGTAGCTAAGTAAACTGGGATCTTGGTCTTCGGTTTCGTGTAGAGTTTGGCCTTGTTAAGTTGGTAATATTTTCCTTCGTATGTGACAAAGTCGCCCGTCCAAAGTTTCTGTATTATCTCAAGCGACTCCTGCAGCCTCGCAACTTTTTCCTCAAAGCCAGGCCACTTGAAACCCAGCGGTGTCTCGTTCATGGAGTGGCCGGTGCCAAGGGTTATGAAAATTCTTCCAGGGTAGAGGTTGTCGAGCGTTGCGAAAGCCTGCGCGACGATTGCGGGGTGGTACCGAAAGAGGGGAGTCGTAACAGCGGTCCCCACCTCAACCTTCCTAGTTTTCTCCGCAGCTGCTGCCAGCCACACCCATGGGAACCCTGCCTGGCCGCCCGTGTCGCCCCACGGATGAAAATGGTCGCTCGTAACTATCATGTCGAAGCCAACGACTTCAGCATGGACCGCGTTCTGCAACAGGCGTTCCGGGTCGTATTGTTCTTGCGCAGCCCAATACCCGAGCCGAAGCGTGGCCATCAATTAGACGCGCCTTTGAAGCAGTCCTTCAGTATGGCATCCTATTCATTAAAGCTTCCAGGCCGTCTTGCTTCGTCCACGCACGTGTTTATCGTAAACATGCTATCGCCTTCTTGGACGCAGTGCAAATTAACTTGTTCCGATGCTGCCTTGAATTCGTGCTTCTTCCTCAATTTTATTGAATGTAACAAAGCCCACTAATAGCATAGAGATCGATAAGAGAACTGCAGCGACGTATTCTAGGACTTGTGGAAAAAGTGTTGGACTGCCCAACGCTGCGTGCCGCATAAGGTCGTTGAAGTATGTGAAAGGAATCGCTAATGAAAGATAGCGGAACGGCATGGGAATGACTGTGACCGGGAATAGCGCGCCTGTGAGGATCATGTAACCAAAGAAAACTAAGTTGGATAGAGTATTGTACGATTTGATACGCATTGTCAACCCCGCTATGAACAGCCCGAAGCCTACGAGGGCTACTTCATACAACCCCAACGAGAAGAGGAAGGACACAGGATTGAGGAGAGTTACGAGCCCGCCGCCGAGCAGGTAGAGTAGAAACGTCGTGTAGCTGATGATGAGAGCGTCCGTGAGAAAAACACGTGCCCACCTACCTACGATAAGTGTGGCTCGGTTGACGGGTGCGAGGAAAAATTGTTCAAGCGTCCCAGCAGTCTGCTCATTGCGAATGCTTTGACCCACGCCCCAGACTGACGTGCTGAAGAGAATTATGAAGACAAACCCGAAAAAGAAGAAAGCTAAGCCCCCGCCACGTGAGGAAGAAGCTGTAGCTGGCGCGAACAGCGTTACGCCTAGGGCGAAGAAGAAGAACCAAAGCGGCGTGCTAATGAACTCGCCCAAGACCCAAGCTGGGTACCGCACGTAAGAGCGAAGGTCCTTTACGAATGAAGCTTTGAATTCCACAAACAACTGTCTGGTGAAGCTAGTATTTTGAGAATTCACCGGTCACACTTGCCCTCCTCTCAAGTTGCCTGAAAATCGCGTACCCAATAACTGGGTAAGCGAGAGCCAGCGTTAGCAGTATGAAGACGCTCCCGTAAAGGCTCACAAGTGTCTGGTCAGCCAGAACAATACGGCGCATATCTTCGATCACGTAGGTTTGGGGAAGCACTCCGGACATGAATTGAACCCAGTATGGCAGGAACGTCACGGGATAATATGTCCCGGTCAGCGTGGCGAAGATGAGATTGATCAACTGAGTGAACACATAGGGTTCCTTGAACTTGACCACGAACCCAGCGAACAGAAAACCGATGCCAAACATCGGAACCAGACCAATAAGCAAAGTCAGGAAGGCCTGAAAAATGTTCAGAAAACCGGAAGGTAGAACGACCGCCATCGTCACGCCAACAACTACAAGGAAGATGACTGATGTGATAACAACGTCAGCGAGGCTCATGCCGACTAAGAGAGTGAACCGACTAATTGGTGCCAAGAAGTTCTGCTCCAGAGTTCCTTTCATCTGCTCATCTCGCAAAGCTACCCCGACATCCTCTACTACCACCCAACTTGTCATCCAAACAGCACTGCCAAGAATTTCGTAGACGATGAAATTGGTTGTTCCAGTTCGAACTGCGAAATTCGACGCGGCATTCCCGCCACCGACAAATTGACCCATCCCGAAGATCAGGATCGAAAACAGGAAAGGCATGATTAGGTATATCACAAATCCCCCAGGGTAACGTGTGTAGTGCTTTATTGCCTTCCAGAAAATTGCGGCCAACGCCCCAAACGTGGCCTTAAGGCCTGACCTAGTTCGCATTCTAATCCCTCAGGCTTCTGCCTGTTTGAGCGATGAAGACGTCCTCTAGAGTGGGTTCTATGAAATTGACTTTGGTGATGGTGGCTTGTTTGCGAACCAGAAATTCAAGAATTTTCGGCAGTATTTCCTTTCCCTTCTCCACGTGGATGCGCAGCAATCCTTTCTCGCCGGCCTCCGTTGAGTATGCGGCTTTTGAAACCTCGCTGAAGGATTGAAGAGAATTCGCGGTTTCGTCGGTAAGGTTGCGACCTTCTATCTCTATTACGTCGCTACTCTTCACTTTCTGCTTCAATTCTGATGGGGGTCCGAGGCTTACGATCTTGCCGTGGTCGATTATTGCTACCCTGTCACTCAACATGTCGGCTTCCTCCATGTTGTGGGTCGTGAGGATAATAGCGTGGCCGCCCTTCTTCAAATCCCGAATGATGTCCCGGATTAACCGTGAAGATTGAGGGTCAAGGCTTGCTGTTGGTTCGTCGAAAAGCAGGACTGGGGCTTCGTTGAGAAGTGCCTTGGCGAACGAGAGCCGAATTCGCATGCCGGTTGAATAATTCTCAACCAACATGTCCTCACGTTCCTTCAAACCAACCAACGTGAGCAAGTCTTCGATGCGATTCTTCGCGTAGCTCGGGTCCATGTGGTAGAGAGCAGCAAAGTACTCGAGGTTCTCTCGCCCTGTGAGCTTCCAGTAGAGCGTTCGTTCCCCCGTCAACATTACGCCCAAGTTCGCACGAACCTTCTGTTGTTCTTTCGCTACGCTGAACCCTGCGACGTGAGCGTCTCCGGATGTGGGCGTTATCAGAGTGCAGAGCATTTTGATAGTCGTCGTCTTCCCCGCCCCGTTTGGCCCGAGTAGCCCGAAGATTTCGCCTTCGGGCACGTTGAAGCTAATGCCGTCCACGGCAACTACCGTCCTAGGAACCTTACGAAACAGTGGCCCTTCTTTCGTTTCGAAGGTCTTCGACAGTGCATTAACTTCTACAGGGTTCATGGCGCATCAGTATTTTTCGCGAGCACGCAACAATAACGGCCCCTAATTAGGTTCGTTGATTCCATCCTCTCGAACACGCATGCAAACACTTTGCACAAACAAAATATACTGTTTAATGCATATTCATTGTCATACCGAATAGTTCTCGTTCCTTTCTGGAGGTGAGTTTCAGAATGGCTATGTACAAATGTGAATCCTGCGGCAAAGAATCGAGCACGCCTGGTATGTGTTGTGGGGCACAAATGAAAATGATGAGTTAGGCTGTCGTACCGCGGAGGGCCTTTTTCAACCGGTCGTACTTGGCGGGGTCCTCTCCTACATCTATTGAAATCGCTTTATTCCCAATGTATATGGGAATCCAATCTTCGTAGACCCGCTGCCCCCGTGCCTTAGCAATTCTCATCTGGCGTTTCTTGCGCCCGTCGACTTCCAATATTCGAAGCTCCACTGATAGATCCAGAAGCGTCTCCAAACGCTTAGAGACTTCCTCGTTAATTGTCCCCGACGTGACAGCGATTATGAAGGCGCCGCCCTTCGCTTTGATTTTAACTGCCATAGTCGTGAGAAATTGCAGGACAAGTTGGGGGTCTTTGTAGGTAAAGAGAGGCGTAGCAGAATCCATAAAGACCTTAGGGCTGCCAAGCTTCGCTTTCTCATTCAGCAGGTCGGTAATTAGAAGGCTTAACTCGTTTAGGTCAGCCCGGTTCTTCAGCGCATACTTCTCCTGGCTGGTCACTCCGGCTATCGACCCATAGCAATCCACGAGAGCTGCTAGGCCCGACTTTTCGTACTCCGCCAGTTTCTCGTGGGTATACATTCCTAAGGGACCCCGAAGATTTGAGGGGGAGTCGTCGAACGCTAGTAGGACGACAGGGCGATTGTTCCGCAGATAGAAATCGCACCAATAATGGAGACTAGGGGTCTTTCCGGCTCCAGGCGGGCCACTCATCATTAGCGCATAGCTGTCGGGTAACCATTGAACGAACTGGTCGCAATGGTTACAGTAGTAGAATTCTGTCAAATCATCAAACATTGAGGGTTGGCCGCAGAGCGGGCAAAGCTTGGCTTGTGCTGGAGACTGCAATGCGATCTTTTCCTAATGCGGAATGGAGTTCTTCCTAAACCAGTCCTGTAGACTGAGCCTTAATAGTTCCTCTCGGCGAGCTCGGCGGAGCATTATCTGTTAACGACGTGGGCTTAACGCACGTGTGTTGAAGGCCACTTGCCAAACCAGCATCGCCACGTTGAAACAGTTCTTATCGAAAACACCTTCCATACTATCACCCGCCCGCCAGCTCTCCGAAGTAAACCCGAGTTCCTTCGCGCGTTCCATGAGCTTCCTCTGCTCATGGGTGATTTGCAGCTGCATCAATGCTGGTTTCCCCCGAATCGGTTTCCCGCAAGCAACACATTTCCGCACTTTTTTCGTTGACATATGTAGTTCCCAGGACCAGATCTGCATCGCCCGAGTAGCGATTTACGGCTATCCCTTAATTCAGAGACACAGCGGCCTGAGCGTTACCTACAATATTCAGGGGTATACATGCAAGGACTAAACCGAACCGAATTCTTGTTTGAGATGAGGTAGCACATCTTTGTTACACATGTTCAGAAAATTCTCCTCGGAGGGGCTCGCGCTGTGGAGTTGAATCTCATTGTATCCCAACGATATTGCCGCCTCTGCCTTCTTGATTATTGGTTCAGCGTCAATTGCGATCGTCCAGACTTTTGCGAGTTCATCGTCTGAGATTTCGTTTCCCTGTCTTTCGAGCTCTCTGGGATCATGAATGGGCAGGTTCAGTATGTTTGGTATTAGGCTGGATTTCCATTTCCTCGCGGAAGCTAAGGCTTCATCATAATTCTGAGAGTAGGAGAAGAAGAGTTCAACGTTCTTGTTAAGCTGGTTTGCGTCTCGTCCAGCGTCTTTTGCTGCCTGTTCAATTATGGGCCATAAGGTCTTGATGTTGCTCATCACTGGGTCAATAGTAGCGTATCCGTCGGCGTATTTGCCAACTAGGCTGGCCGCTTGCGGGCCGTTGGCAGCAACATAAATCGGAATACGACCTTTGGGTTTGGTGTAGAGTTTCGCACCGTTTAGTGTATAGTAGGTGCCTGAATAGTTAACAAAGTCCATGGTCCATAGTTGGCGAATTATTTCTAGGGCCTCCTTCAACCGTTCCAGTCTTTCCGGGAATTTTGGCCATGGGTAGCCGAGGGGAGAATCGTTCATGGCTTCGCCAGTTCCTAGTGCAATGAAGACTCTGTTCGGGAACATGGCGTCCATGGTTGCGAAGGCTTGAGCAATGACAGCAGGGTGGTATCTGCCAATGGGCGCGGTGACTATCGTTCCGAATCTAATGTTAGGAATAGTTGCAGCCGCAGCGGACATCCATGACCACGCAAATGGGCAAGCAGCGTTTGTGTGAAACCACGGGTGGAAGTGGTCGCTTATTGGGATGAAATCGAACCCGCTGGTTTGAGCAAGCGCTGCGAACCGTAAGAGTTCGTCGGGCTGGTGCCCTTCGGCTTCTGCCCTATACCCGAATTGAATCTGCATAGAATATCCCGATTATTCTGCGGTAACTTAACCCGTTCTCTCATTCGGTTGGATTGCGGTGGCTACTCTCTTACGGACTCCTCCAAGTGTTCTTCACGACCCAGACAGGTTCGTCTGGGTTGAAGTATTCTTGACCTTCCGCCTTGTGATCCTCTAGAATCTTCTCGTCTACCTCAACGCCTAGACCAGGTTTTGTTGGCACTGAGGCGTAGCCGTTCTCAACCTTTGACTGATCCTTCACCAATTGTCGTTTCCAGGGTGGAAAAACGTCGTAGAAGGATTCCTGTATCAGGAAGTTGGGTATGGTGGCATCCAGTTGGATGGTTACCGCGTTTTGGATGGGGCCGAACGCGTTGTGGAATGCGATTTCCACGTCGTATGCCTCTGCGATGGCCGCAACTTTTACCGCCTGCGTTACTCCGCCGATGTTTGTTATGTCGGGTTGAAGAAAATCTGTGAGGTTGTTCGAGAGGATATGGGCCGCCTGCTCTTTGGTTAGTATTCTCTCGCCGATGGCAACTCTTACGTCGGTTGCCTCTCTGTACTTTCTCAGACCGTCTTCGTTCTCTGGGTGAACTGGCTCCTCCATGAAGAGCGGGTCAAATTCACGAAGTTTCCGGGCGATCATTATGGCGGAGTTAGGGTTGAATCTTCCATGGTGTTCGATGAGCAAGTCCACTTTCCCGCCAGTTGCATCCCGTACGGCCTTGACCCGTTCGTATGCTATGCTCAACCCTTTCGTATCGATCCAGTCATAGTAATCTCCGAAGGGGTCGAACTTTAGGCCAGTGTATCCCATTCCAGCAAACTGCTTCGCACGTTGGCCGAATTGGTCTGGTGTTACGCAGTCATTGTACCATCCATTTGAGTACAGACGCACTTTCGTTCTCGTTGATCCCCCCATCAGCTTGTGTAATGGTGCGCCGAACTGCTTTCCGATTATGTCCCAGCAGGCTATGTCGAATGCACTAACCGCGGTTGTCGACTCGAAGGATACGGGTAGGTAAAAGTCGTGCTTACGCCACTCATGCCAATTGCGCTCAACATCACAAGGGTCCTTCCCTACGTAGACTCGAGCGACTTCACGAAGAGACTGTATTACTGGTTGAACTCTAAGCGTGGGGACCGCCTCGCCATAGCCTACAAGGCCGGTGGAGGTGGTGAGCTTGAGGATTATGGAGTTCGCTGCCCAAGTTGCACTTACCCCCGCCGCCTGTTCACCGAGTTGGAAAATGTCAACGTTGGCTATCTTCATAATTCATGCAACCTATGCGCTCAACCTTGAACGTGAACCCGGAAGGTTCCGCGCATTCTGTTCAAATGTATGGGGCGACTGTGTGCCTGAATTCCCTGTTGACGATCCGCTGTAACTCCCTCCTCAGTTTCTCGTCTAGCTTCGTATGAGAAGAGGAGAGGGCTTCGATCGGCCTTGGGGTTTGAAGAATTGGGCCGTGCAGAACCGCTGGGCTCTCTAGGGCTTCGGTTGAGCTGACGGGTTTCTTGGTTAGAAGCTTGGTTGCGAGGTCGCTTACCGCCCTTGGGTCATCTATTAGGGCCGCAAGTTCTTTCATTTGACCGACTCCGAGAGGTCTAAAACCGAAGGTATTTTCGTTGGAAATCAACGGTCCAGGCGTTGAGTTAGGGAGCCTCGACCCTAAGCCCACGAACTTGTAGGGGTTTACCTGGTACTCTTTTACTTGCCAAGCGTCCGTCCCATGCGAGATTAGTACGTCGTAGAATCCGGTTCTGTCCTTGCCGACTAGAACCCTCCAGCCTTGAGGGTTCTTATCGTACAACTTTGATATTTCGTGTCGTAATTTTGTCGAGTCAAGCAAGGGTTGAACGCCACTGATTTGCCTACCGGCGTTGGCCCGAATTAAGTCTTACACTAAAACCTCCGCCTGCAAGCCCATATATCCACGTAGACAGCGGTTAATCGCTGGGAAACTTGATCGAGAACAAGGAGATTACTGATACCATCTTCAAACTTGACAAGCGCATCCGGTACATCGCTATTCTAAATCACCAGTATGACCTTCTGGAATCGAGAATGCGAGAAGGAGTTTCTTCTTTAACACCTGCGCAAACCGACCGCGACTTCATTACCATCGCTACACCCTTGATTGTGGATGCTGCGGAGAAACTGCGGCCATTCTGCGGCTCAACTAAGCGTGTGGCTTTGCGTTACGATAAAGTGCTCTTGGTTTTCTACCGTACTGCGGCTCATCTGGTAGTTTTGAGTCTGGAACCGGGAGTGGAAGAGGTCCTCTTGGACGAGATCGGTAACTCGGTTAGAAAGCTTGAGCTTGCTACCGCCGATAATTCAAGGGAAGAAGCGCAGTAAAACTTACGGGCAGTTCGCTTAGGCTTGGATGGGTGGAACTGTTAGAACTGGCTGCTCACCATGCTGATAATGCATTATAACGTGCGTAGGCCTTAAGGCACGTTTGAAAGTCTCGAGCGCAGCCCACGGATTACTGTCACAACCGCATGTCGCGCAATCAAACTCCGCTGTAGAATGCATCTTTGAAGTGTGAACTGTAAGGTGGCTTGTCGTAATTATAGCATTCACGCTTACTCCACCACCCATTATGTCGTCGGCAACTCGATAGACGAGTGGGTTCGCGGTTTTCGTTTTCGCGAGTTCCATGTTCGCGTTGTGGATTGCTCTCACAGTTGTGTTCAGGAGAAGTTTGTCGTCGAGAAGGTCTGAGCGGCATCCGAAAAGCGTTGCAACAATTTGCCTGTAAGCGTAAGGTCTAGCAGACAATTTTTGTACTCAAGATCCTCCGGAAGAATTCCCGACTCTACCCTTAATTTAAATAATCTGCATATAAGCGTTACTCCAAAATGATCACGCGCCGCGCGGAAAATTTCTTCACCAGATTTATCCGCGTCATCACGAATTTTGGTTTGCATTCCCGCGCAAACCCGAAATGTTACAACGAATCCCGATTGACGTTCGCGACAAGCGAAATTTTCCCATCGATCGCACGCGAGTTTTGAATTACACGTGAAGATAGAATGGAGTTTTTGGGACAAATCTGGATGAGGAATTCAAAGTTCGTGGTGGATGATTCACCGGAAATTTCCTAGTAGCGGATATGATGGGCGAGCTCGAGTTCAGTCGAAAAACGTAGACTGAGGAATTATACACGCTTACGTCCGTTTAGTGTTGCGTACGGCGTTCAGGAGTCTGCCTGCAACAACACTCGGAAGATTCCCTATCTTGAATCGAGTAACCCAAAGATCTGTATTCGAGTAATGGACCTGTTCTAATTCGGTCAATGCACGCTTTTCCCCGCATGAAGAGCAAGCCCCCAGCAGCTCTTTGCTTTCTAGTTCGATCTTGTGTACAGTGGTTTTCTGGCATTGCAGGCAGTAGTCGTTGAACGCGAAACCTTCGATTTCAATCCCCATGACACTACTACCCCTGTGAGGGCTGAAAGAAGGTGAAGAGCGTCTTTTCCGCTAGAGTTTGGGATGTAACGGAGCGGGTCAAATTCTTGGGCAGTTTTTCTTGTGCAATGCGAAGATTTCTTGACTGTTTGTTTCAAAGCCGCACTTGTCGCATGTTAGGCGCTGGCCTTCCTTTTCAAACCTTGACATCAACGGTATGCAACTCCGCCAGCAGTGTTACATTCTCATGCTTATACTTTATCGCTCTCAGCTAACCCTTGAGAAATGTGCACTCGCCGAGAGGCCCAATTTACATGGAGACATTGGTGTACCGCTTGTCTGATAGCTTCCTGAGACTCCTGTTTGCTGAGGAGCACGGCGTTGAGCCGCTTCTTATCGCAGACCGCGGCCCGGGCAATTCTCCGCGACGCATCTTTCTAGTACGTTACATAATAGGCGAGGGTGGCGGCGGAGAAAGTAAGCGCCTCATCTTCAAAGATGAACTCACTGGCTACGATTATGAATTGAATCTCACTTATCCAACTCAGAGAGTTAAGCTGGATGCATTGCAATCTACTCTTGAGCTTTCGATGTACGGCTCATCTGAAGCCCAATGGTCAAAGGCCACCGTAGAAAACATCTCAACGAAAGAGCAAAGACCTATCAAGGCCGTAGTTTCTGAAAGCGTGGTCGCGAGATTAGTTGCGTTGTACGGGTACGCTTGGTGAGTGGACTAGTAAGACGTCGGGTGGGCAGCGTGAATAAGTTCGGAATTCTCCTTGGCTTTCTTGTGCTTGTGGTGGCTCTTCTTGCAGCTCCCATACCCCTCATAGTGGGGTTGCAGAACCCCGCTCGCAGCGTTGTGATCTACCCGAACCTTTTGTTCGCGGTTCCCCTGATTCTCCTGGGAGCACTCTTGTTGCTCTACGGGGCTACAGCTGGAAAGAACTAGGCTGCTATCTTCAGAAACATTGTGTAGTTCGCGTAGGTACCTGTTCCGTTGGGCTTGCAACCCGCATGAAGGAAGCAGGAGGGGCCGCAGAAAACAAGAAATACCTACAATTCAGAATATGTGGGTAGTTGTTCTAACCTTGGCCGTAACCTTCAATAGAAATGGTCATGCCGCCCGAAGTCGAAGAGTTTTCGTCAAGTCTTTGATTGTTCTGTCCGTATTCCTGCTTTCAATCTCATTCGTTGGC
This sequence comes from Candidatus Bathyarchaeota archaeon, assembly GCA_963726255.1. Taxonomy (GTDB): domain Archaea; phylum Thermoproteota; class Bathyarchaeia; order 40CM-2-53-6; family 40CM-2-53-6; genus FEN-987. The sequence goes on along the minus strand of CAVSBL010000002.1, from coordinate 1,923,577 downwards.
GTTGGGAGCCCACTCGTTAAGCCCGTATATGCCCCGTCCACTAACTACACCTTGACCGAGTGGACTGTACCGACAGCAAACAGTGGACCATATGGTTTGTCACTCGATCCGTCTGGTAACTGCTGTTGGTTTCTGGAATACTTTACCAATAATCTCGCCCACCTTGACCCTACAACCGGCACCTTCCAGGAATGGGCAATACCCACGGCGGGTGCACAGCCAACAGGGATTACAACAACTACATTTTCCGGCCAGTTGGAAGTTTGGGGAACTGAATTCGCAAAGGACAAGGTCTTTGTTTTCTTGCCAAGCACGTCCACGTTTAAGGAATTCCCGTTGCCCACCGCAGGTTCGGGGCCGGAGTATGTCTCAATTGAACCTTCGGGAACGTATGTGAGAGTGTGGTTCACTGAGATCCTTAGAAATGTGAATGGGGAAATAATCTATAGCCCTGGAACTCCGAACAGCGGCACGCTTTATGAAGATACTTTTCCTGCAGGCGCGGGCGGAGGCGCTAATGGTGTCTACGCGGGTCCAGGAGTCGTCTGGTATCAAGGGATTTCTGGCATTGTGAAATGGGATAGGGTAACGAACCAATATACAGTCTGGCCATTGCCAACTCACGGCTCGGCACAAGGGGATTTCATATCGGTCGATAGCCTTGGACAAGTATGGTACACACAAGGCGTCCAGTCGGCGTCGGGTGCCGATAATTATGTTGGATTACTGAATATTGGAGCTAACACTATCAAGGAATGGCAGATCCCAACCATCGGCGCGGACCCGAGGCTGATCAGCATCAACCCGCTAACTCAACACCCCTGGATAGCGGAAGACTCGGTAAGCGCAGGGAATGGGAAAGTGGCTGAACTCGACCCGTCTGCAGGTGGTTCAGTTGTCTCTGCGACACCAGTTACCTCGCCCTCAGGTGGTGGACCAGTCGCAGTTACGGCGGCAGTTCTTCCTCCGACTGCAGTTTCAACGAATGTGGTTGCGCCGGCAAGTGCGCCTAACGTTGGTGCACCGAACGGGCAGTTCACAGAATGGTCAATAGGCAGTCACACACAGCCGCATGATGTCGTAGTCGACTCTTCTGGCAACGTTTGGATCCTGGAGGCCGGAGCGAACAAAGTCGCCGAGCTATCGCCGACCGCCTCAGACTTCACCCTAAGCCCCTCACCGCCAACCGTTTCAGTTCCGCAGGGCGGTTCGGGCATGGTTACGATTACAGGCACTTCCCAACTAGGCTTTTCGGGCCCTGTCGCACTCTCAGTAACCGGCTCAGTCCCAGCCGGCGTCACCTTCTCAGCTTTCAGCCCGAATCCCATTTCGATTCCATCGAGTGGGAGCGCCTCTGCCACGCTGACCATCAACGTTGGCGCTAGCGTACCCGTGGGAACTACAACCATAACGGTAAGTGGGACGGGTTCGTCAGGAACGCATACAACATCTTTCGCGCTCACCGTTACTTCTGGTGCTGACTTCTCATTGTCACTCACCTCGCCGACCCTAAGTGTTGGAGCTAGTGGCTCGGCAACTGACACCGTCACGATTACATCCATGGGGTCGTTCAACTCAGCTGTCGCCCTGAGCACAAGCGCCTTACCGGCTGGCGTCCACGTGACTTTCTCTCCACCAGCTGTGACGCCGCCCGCCGGCGGTACGGTAACATCCATGGCAACCGTGAGCGTCGACGCTGGAACGCTCCCTCTAGTTACAACGATAACAATCACCGGCACAAGCGGAAGTTTGATCCACTCACAACCACTAGGGTTGACGATCACGATAACACCCGACTTCTCGGTTAGCGGAAACCCGACATCAATATCGGTAACCCAAGGAGCGAGCGGGACGTCGACAATCACGGTTACTTCAATAAACGGCTTCAATTCGGCGGTTGACCTAAGCTATTCTTGGGTAGGGTCGGCCCCGTCCGGTGTTTCAGCTAGCTTGTCGAGTCCTGTAACACCCTCAACAGGCACTCCTGCAAGTTCTACACTCACGGTGAGCGCAACGTCCACGTCGTCAACAGGTTCCTTCACCTTGTCTATTACCGGGACGAGTGGCGCGATAACTCATAGCGCGAATCTAGCAATACTAATTGCAGCTGCAGCAGCTCCGAAATGTCTCATTGCCACCGCAACATACGGTTCCGAGCTTGCTCCAGAAGTACAGTTGCTGCGTAATTTCCGTGACTTTTCAATTATGAAGACGCAGGCTGGTTCAAACTTCATGGTTGCCTTCAACGCATGGTACTATTCCTTCAGCCCGTACGCGGCGAGTTACCTGACAACGCATTGGGTTGAGCGAACAATAATGAAAGGCGTGTTGTACCCGCTCATAGGAATCCTTTACCTAACCTCAAACCTGTTTTCGACGACATCAGCCTATCCTGAACTCGCCGCACTCCTCTCGGGACTATTGGCGAGCAGCCTAATTGGCGCCTTCTATCTTGGCTTGCCGCTCAGCCTAGTCAGGACAAAGGTCCGGCGCTTACGTGGGTTGAGAGAGCAAAACTTACTCGTGAAATTGCTCGGAGTTTGCTTACTCGGCGGTATGGCGGGTCTTCTGCTCGGTGAAATCTTCAGTTTTCCACAACTTCTAATGGCATCCTCTGCAACCGTCGTGCTTTCAATGCTCTTCCTGTCCGCCGCTTTGACCTCTGCTAAACTCGCGAAAACCCTGCAAACCAGAATCTGATGAAGTTAACCGGAAGGGTTTTCACCCAGAACGGACCCTTGCCGTTAGACTTCAATTTGCGCAGGCTTCCAATTGAATAACGCTCAAATCTTAATCGTAAGCTTGCTCGTAACTTCTCTCGTTATCGCGTTGCCTAACGCTTATGCAGTTCAGGCGACAAGTATCTATGGGCTCACACACCCTAGCCAGACGACCGCCGGCAGCGCAGAACCTATCTACGTCACGGCAACTGTCAACTACAGTGATGCTCTCCCGGGCAATTCCCTCGCGGTGGGCGTACTTGACGCGGAAATGACGCCTCAGAGAATCGTACCAGGCATTGCCACGTCTTCACCCAACCCATGCATAAACCAGTTTGTACTCACAGCGTTTTGCATCATTAACGTCAGCGCAGCATCAGGTGTTGAACAGTTGAGCTTCAGAATCGGCGGAGTACTCGGCGGGAAACATCAACCCGGAATTTGGAAGTTGAACATGACAGCAGCATTTTTCGACTCGAGTGGCGCGCTAATCCCGAAGACAACCAACAGCGTCCTATTCGGAATCGAGCTGACCCCTGTAACCTTGAGGGTGACTGTTCCAGCGGCTGTGGCCGTCTCCGTCGACGGGTTACAACAACCGCCAGGACCGGCCGCGGTTGGAGTCGCATTGGGTGAACATAATATCACAGTGCCCCTCCTCGTTCAGGTCAATCCAACAACACGGTTAAGGTTTGACCACTGGCCAGATGGGTCGACCAACGCCAACAGGAACGTCTTCGTAACCGGTGACACAAACCTCGATGTGACCTACACGACGCAGAACCTCCTAGCAATAACCGGGCCACAAACAAACTCTACGGGAGCAGGGTGGTATGATGAAGGCACGACGGCAACATTCTCGGTGGCCCAAACCGAACCGATGGGCGGGCCTCTCGGAATTTTAGGAGGTAAACTGAACTTTCAAGGCTGGTATGAAAACGGCCAATTACTCGCACGCTCAACAGCGGGAACCATATCCATGAACCAACCACACACGATCACCGCCGCCTGGCAAGGAGATTATTCTGAGCCAGCCGTTATCCTTGGAGGAATCGTAGTCATCCTAGCATTCGCTTACCTTCTCGCACGCAGAAGAACCAAGCCTATAAGACGCCGTTCACGCAGCCGCCGCAAGCAGGTTTAGCTGCAAAGCTGAACTCTTTTTGAAGCTACGCGCGACATTAGGTAGCCTGGGCTGAGACTGTTGGAAGGGAAAGACGTAGGATTGATTGGGCTTGGCGTCATGGGCCAAAACCTGGCATTGAACTTTCAAAATCACGGCTATTCAGTCGCCGTCTACAATCGCACCGAAGCGAGGACTAAGGAATTCGCAGGCAAACATCCTGAAATCGCCGCAACCTACACTCTCCCCGACTTCGTCAACACGCTCTCTCAACCACGGCGTGTCTTTTTGATGGTGACGGCCGGTTCGGCGGTAGACGCCGCTATCAGCGGACTTACAAACTTACTTTCGCGTGGTGACGTGGTGATGGATGGGGGGAATTCATACTTTCAGGACACAGAGCGAAGAAGCAGCGAACTAGCCAAGCTTGGAATTCACTTCTTAGGGGTGGGCGTTAGCGGTGGTGAAGAAGGTGCGCTCAAAGGTCCATGCATTATGGTTGGAGGGCCGAAAGAGGGCTACGACCACGTCGGCGAGATGCTAGACCGAATAGCGGCGCAGGTGGATGGTGCTTGCTGCCAATACCTCGGCCCACGCGGCGCAGGCCACTACGTCAAAATGATTCATAACGGCATTGAATACGCCATAATCCAAGTCATAGCTGAAGCATACGACTTACTAACACGAGCCGGCCGACTTAGCACCAGACAGGTGCGGAACGTTTTCAAAGAATGGAACGAACGCGAACTCAACTCATTCCTAATGGAAATCGCCACCCACGCCTTAGAGAAAACAGACCCGGAAACCAAGCGCCCGCTAGTTTCGTTGATTCTTGACCGAGCAAAACAAAAAGGAACTGGAAAATGGACCTCACAGAACGCTATGGATCTAGGAATACCAACACCCACGATCGACGCAGCCGTCGCATCAAGGAATCTTTCGGCGCTGAAGGATCAACGCGTAAGAGCTGCACACATAACGAAAACGCGTAGAAAAACTGCCTCCCATTCGCTGCCGGGAAACTTCACGGAGAGACTGGAGGGTGGGGTCCGTGCCTCAATAGTTGTATCCTATGCGCAGGGTTTTCATTTGATGAGCGCTGCTTCAGAAAACTATCAGTACGGAATTCCATTTACCGAAGTCGCGCGCATATGGAAGGGGGGGTGCATAATTCGCGCTAGAGTTCTCGACTCAATCAGTAGGGCCTTCCAGGCGAACGCGAACTTGGAAAACTTCTTGCTTGACCCTGAATTTGCTGCAACGCTAACCAGACTTGATAATAAATGGCGAGATACGGTTAAGTGCGCGAAGCTCGCCGGCGTCCCGATTCCGGCAATTGATGCTTCGTTAGACTATTATGACGGCTATAGAAGCGAAAGACTACCGGCCAATTTCATACAGGCGTTACGTGACCTTTTCGGCGCGCACGGCTACGAACGAATCGACAAGCCAGGGCAATTTCACAGCGACTGGTTGTCCTAGGCTCGCGGCAGAATATACCAGATCGCTACGCCACATATTCAGGCGGGTCGGACGAACCCACAGGCTGGCTCCGTCGCGCTACCATCTTGACCTTGCGTTTCTTAGGCAAACTCATTTCACCACACATTCCTATCAGAAGGTTAGCATTTGCTAGGTATTAAAATGGGTTGGAGATGAAATAAAAAAAGGAGATTGTTCCACTTTTCTACTAAGTGGCATTACTCCTGCCGGCGAATAGCGCTAGCGCTTCATGCTGAGTAGGTAGTTGTAGGCGCTTAGTGCGGCGTTGGCTCCTTCCCCGATCGCTATGACAACCTGTTGAGCGTTCACATCGGTTACGTCTCCCGCTGCAAAGAGGCCTGGAGCGCTAGTTTGGTTGTTCTCGCTGATCATGATTCTTCCCTCGGCGGTGGTCTTCACAAGGCCGGAGAACAACTCTTTGTTCGGAATGTAGCCTAACTCGACGAAGACTCCGCTCACGCTGATTTCTTTCTCGGTCTTGTCGGCCTTGGATTTTATCAGTATGTGTTCCACGGTCATCTTGCCGCGAATTTCCTCAACCTCATAGTTGCTGAAGAATTCTACTTTTCCAGAGCGGCTAAGACTCTTGCCTAGCTCAGAGTCCACGTACTTGCCAGGGACACCGATCACGTTGACTTTCCTAGCTATTTGTGCAAGTTCAGCGGCGGCATGAAGTGCTGACGGTCCGTCGCCTACGACGGCGACTTCCATGTCAATGAATAATGGTGCGTGGCTGACAGCAGAGTAGCTGACTCCGCGGCCCAGGAACTCCTTCTCGCCAGGAACGTTCAGTCGCCTTGGCATTACGCCTATAGCGATTATTGCGGCTTTGCCCCTGAATGTTTTTCCGCCCTTTGTTCTTGCAGCAAACCCATCACTTGTTCGTTCTAGTTGCGTGACTTGGTCTAGGTAATGTGCAAAGTCGAGGTACTGCATTTGGCTCTTAAACTTGCCAACAAGTTCTTCACCATCTATGACGAGGTGCGTCTCAACTCCCGGTATGGAAAACGTGTAGTTGGTTTTGCCGCCGAGGTCTTCGCTGATTAACATTGTTTCGATTCTTTTTCTGATAGCGTAGGCGGCTGCGGTTAGGCCTGCTGGCCCTCCGCCAATGATTAAGAGGTCGTATTCTTTTTCTGCAGTACTTTTCTTCAAATCAATTCGCCTCCACTATTCCGGCGCCTTCGGTATGTAGCCGAGTTTCATGGCAGTCTGTGTCATGTCCCTTGACCTCTTGATAATCGACGTGGCTTGTTCGAGTAATTGCGTTCTTGTCAGCTTCAGGCCAGCTACCCCGACTTCTTGCGCCTTAAGTGCGACTGCCACAGCTTCCCTCGGGTAAACCTCCCACTCATCCATCGTTGGAGCAATGTAGTCTTCGCTAAGGCCTTTCTCACGCGCGCATTTTGCAAGTTCGTTAGCTGCCGCGATGCACATCTCGTCTGTGATGGTCCTAGCCCGAACGTCAAGAGCGCCGCGGAAGATTCCTGGAAAGCCAAGTGAATTGTTGACTTGATTAGGAAAGTCGGATCTGCCGGTTGCGATTACCCGAGCCCCGGCCTCTCTGGCTTCCCATGGCCAGATCTCGGGGATGGGGTTAGCGCATGCGAAGATGATGGAGTCATTCGCCATTGATGCAACCCATTCTTTCTTAATTGTGTCCGGCCCGGGTTTGGATAGGGCTATGCAGACATCGGAACCTTTCATGGCTTCGGGTATCCCACCTTTCCGTTGTTCTTTATTCGTGGTCTGGCAAAGCCGCCACTTGTCGACAAACTCGGCCTTACGCATCGCAATATCCTGCCTGTCCTGGTTGAGGGTGCCTTTCGTGTCGACAACGATGGTGTTCTCCGGTTTGATGCCGTACGCAAACATCAGCCTACTACACGCAACGTTGGATGCGCCAGAACCGACCATAGTAAGCGTCACATCTTTGGCTTTCTTCCCGACTAATTCGAGGGCGTTGATCAAGCCAGCTAGAACAATCGTCGCGGTTCCTTGCTGGTCATCGTGCCAAACTGGAATTTCAGCTGTGCTTCTGAGCGTATCGAGTATGCGAAAACATTTTGGTTGCGAAATGTCTTCTAGGTTGACACCGCCGAAAGATGGCTGAAGCCATTTCACGGCCGTTATGATCTCGTCAGGGTCCTTCGTTCCCAAGCAGATTGGAACAGCGTCGACACCCCCCATGTACTTAAAGAGAATCGACTTTCCTTCCATGACTGGAAGTCCGGCCTTCGGACCTATGTCTCCAAGGCCTAGGACGCGCGTCCCATCAGTAACAATTGCGACCATATTCCACTTGTTCGTATAATCGTAAACAAGCCTCTCGTCCTTCTGAATTGCCTTGCAAGGCTCAGCCACCCCTGGCGTGTACCAGATTGCGAAGTCATTGAAATCACGAATACAACATTTTGGTACAATCTCCATTTTTCCGTGGTAAAAGGGGTGGAGTTTCATCGCGTCGAGTGCGGGTTTCTTGGCCTTTTCAAGAAGCTGCTCTTTCGTAAGCGTCTGCAGACTCGTTCATCTCCTAGGTAAGGAAGCTACATAGAATGTTCGTGATTTAATTAGACCGCACATTCAGCATATACTTCTACATATGTCCCTGCCAATCATTATCAGTTGACGGCGTTCCGAATCGCAGAACTGACTCTGTAGACATGCCCTATCGAAGCGGACGTGTTGGCGAGCATACACATTCATTGAATTGGTGTCATACACCCGAGCGCGATAAGTAAAGACGCGTGGAATTCACAGGTGTCTACAGTCTGAGCACGATGAGCTAGTCGTTTTTGATAGGGCCGACAGGTAGCACGGGACGATGGTAGGTTTCGTTTAGCACCTCTGCGAGCGAGAGGTAGAATGCGCTGAAACCGCAGAAGACTCCTTCTATTCCAGCGACTAGTCCAAGCTGAGGGAGTAATTGCGCTGCGGCGAGTAGGAAGAACAGTATTGCAAGTGACAGAAACACCGTTTGAAGGCCTCTATTGGTTTTGAGGGTTCCGAAGAACATGATTGCGGTGAAGAGCCCCCATATGAACAGATAGGCCGCCCACGCTGCGCTGTCAGGCGCAAACATTGGACGCTCAACACCGGACATGATTATGAAGACAAGCGTTAGCCAGAAAAGCCCATACGAGGTGAAGGCTAAGGTTCCGAATGTGTTTCCCTTCCGGAACTCCATAGCCCCAGCGATGATTTGCGCAAGACCGCCGTAGAAAATCCCCATTGCAACAACTATGCTGTTGATTCCGAAGAGGCCCATGTTGTGAAGGTTGAGTAGGACTGTGGTCATTCCAAAACCCATCAAGCCGAGGGGAGCTGGGTTCGCAAGTGGCGACGGTTTCGAACTCATTTCAGATTACCTCATTCATTTCGATGACGCGGTTCTTGCCATTTCGGCTTGTAGTTCGCTGTATGCGCTTTTCATTTCCTCGACGCTTGTCTCGTCTTCGAGCGTTGTGACATCTCCGATTGGTTTACCTTCGACGACGGCTCGCACGACCCGTCTCATGATTTTAGCGCTGCGAGTTTTGGGGAGTTTGGCGACGAAGTAGATTGCTTCCGGCACGGCTATTGGGCCGATGGTTGTTCTCACGTGGTTTGACAATTCCTTCTTGAGTTCTGGTGTTGGTGCGAAGCCGGGCTTGAGAACGACGAAGGCGACGGGCACTTCCATTTTGATTGGGTCCGATTTTCCGATGACGGCTGATTCCGCGACCGCTGGGTGTGAGATGAGGCTGTCTTCTAATTCGATGGTGCCGATTCTGTGCCCTGCGACTTTCAACACCTCGTCCGCCCGGCCCAGTAGCCAGAAGTAACCGTCATCATCCTTGAGCGCGTAGTCGCCAGCATTGTAGATTCCTGGGAACCTTGTGAAGTATACCTGCTTGAATTTCTCAGGGTCGTTCCATAATGTTGTGAATTGGCCTGGCCACGGTTTCTTTATCACCATGTACCCCTTCTCGCCAACCTTGACGGCTTCGCCTGATTCACTGAAGACGTCAGCGTCGACTCCTGCAATTGGTAGTGAAGCTGATCCTGCTTTTAGTGGGATTGGGGCGATCCCCGGCTGAGCGCTGATTAGGATTCCCCCTGTCTCCGTTTGCCACCATGTGTCTACGATTTGGCATTTTTCGCGGCCTATGTTCTTGAAGTACCATCTCCATGCTTCAGGGTTGATTGGTTCCCCGACCGTACCTAGCAGTCTAAGTGAATCTAGCTTGTGTGCTTGGGCCCATTTTTCCCCAAACTTCATGTGCATTCTAATCGCGGTGGGGCTCGTGTAAATGATTGTGACCCGATATTTTTCGACTAGGTCCCACCAACGGTCGGGCTGAGGGTAATCAGGAGCCCCTTCATACATCACAGAAGTAAGGCCTGCTATCAGTGGGCCGTAGACGATATACGTGTGCCCCGTTATCCAACCAATGTCAGCAGTGCACCAGAAGATATCATCATCTTTTGAGTCGAAGACTGCCTTCTGCGTATAGTCGGCCCACACCATATAGCCACCAGTGCTGTGGGTACAGCCCTTCGGCTTGCCTGTGGTTCCTGAAGTATACAAAATGAAGCTTGGGTGAGTGCCTTCGACAGGTTCGGGCTCAACGAATTTATCCGCGGAAGCAAGTAGGTCGTGGTACCATAAATCGCGCCCGCTAACCATCGGTACCTGATTGTTCGCCCTCTTTACGACGATGACTTTCTCAATCCCGCCCGATAGTTTGATCGCTTCATCAACGATGGACTTCAGGTCGAGCGTTTTCCCTTTCCTATAAGCACCGTCTGAAGTAATCACAATTTTCGATTTAGAATCCGTCATTCTGGTGGCGATTGATTGGGCTGTGAAACCAGCGAAGATTACGGTGTGCAGTGCGCCGAGCCGGGTGACAGCTAACATACTGATAGGAAGTTCGGGGATCATAGGAAGATAGAGTGTAATCCTGTCACCTTTCTTGACTCCAAGTTTCTTCAGCGCCGAAGCGAGCTTGTTCACTTCCTCGTATAGGTCATTGTAGGTTAGAGTTCGTTTATCGCCATTCTCACCCTCCCAGTAGTAGGCTACCTTCTTCTTTCTCGAGCCGGCCACTTGTCTGTCCAAGGCGTTGTAAGAGAGGTTAGTCTTCCATTCGGGGAACCATCTCCCGTAGGGGGGCTGGTCCATCCTTTCAAATGCCGGTCCGGCCTTCTGATACCAGAAGAGTTCCTCGGCGGCTTTGCGCCAGAAAGAATCGGGATCTTGGAGGCTTTTCTTGTGAAGGTCCCTCAGAGTCTTTAGGTTATTCCGAGTCTCAGGAAATATCATTGTAGTAGTCGGGAGAATTTCGCGAAGCGCCAATACATACACCGTCTCAATTGCGATGTGGCTTCCGAACTTTGCGAATTCTTAACTGTTTAGTTCAAATTCCACGTTCTGGACTACTGCGATGACTTGGCTCTAAGCTCTCTTCTCAGAATTTTGCCAACGGAGCTCTTGGGTAGAGAGTCTCTGAACTCAATTATCCTAGGAGCCTTGTAGACGGCGATTCTATCCCTGCAGAACTCAATAAGATCTGCAGCCGCAATTTTTCCTTTGAATTCCTCCCTCAACACCACAACCGCCTTTACGGCTTCGCCGCTCTTCCGGTCAGCCACAGCGACCGCTGTCGCTTCTTTAATGGCAGGATGTTCGTAGAGAACCTCTTCAACCTCCCCAGGCCACACCTTCAAACCAGAAACGTTAATCACATCCTTCTTCCGGTCTACGATATGGAAGTAACCGTCAGAGTCCATTAACGCAATATCGCCGGTGTAGAACCAACCGTCCCTAAGCACCATCTCGGCTTCTTCTGGGTTGTTCCAGTAACCCATCATAAGCTGCGGCCCCCGAATGATTAACTCTCCAGCCGTCCCTGGAGGCAGTTCGTTCACACCTTTATCCAAATCAACAATCTTCGCTTCCGTGTCCGAGATCGGGATGCCGATTGATCCGGACCGGTTCTTGCCTGGTTCATCCAAGGGGTTGACGTGCGTGACGGGACTTGTTTCAGTTAACCCATAACCTTCGACGAGCCTCCCACCTGTCAATTCCTCGAAGTCCCTTTGGACCCGAACGGGGAGCGGTGAAGCCCCTGAAACACAAACGCGAATTGAACGTAGGTCATGTTGCATTATGTCTGGCTGGTCGATTAGGGCAATGTACATCGCCGGTACTCCGCAAAAAATCGTGGGCTTGTACGTGTCGACGGCTTGAAGGATGGCCGCAATGTCCCGACCGTCTGGGATGAGAATCATTGCAGATGATGTGTAAACCGGGACATTCAGGGCCACGGTCATCCCGTATATGTGAAAGAACGGTAAAACTGACAAGTGCACTTCGACGCTGGGAATCATCCCGAGCCACGAAGAGAATTGCACGGCGTTAACTACAAGATTGTAGTGGGTTAGCATCGCGCCTTTCGGTAAACCTGTTGTGCCCCCGGTGTATTGGAGAAGCGCGAGGTCTCTTCTTGGGTCAATCTCCACCGTTTTCGGGTGACCATTGTAACCTGCGAGAGACGTGCGAAGATTCTCCGCGTCCGCTGGAGGGGACGACGTAGCAGGATTAGGGAGGTAGTCAGTCGCACTTGTTGTGTAGACGTGGCTGAGCGGGGCCTTCTCTCTCACCGACTCAACATATGGGTAGAGTTTGTCCAAACACAGGAGAACCTTCGCGCCTGAGTCTATCAGGATATGGGCAAGTTCCCTTTCCTTGTAGAGAGGGCTCGCTGTGACCACAATTGCGCCAACGCGCAGCGCGCCGTAATAGGCAAACACAAACTGAGGAAGATTTGGTAGGTAAATTGCAACTCGGTCACCTTTCTTAACTCCTAGGTCTTGAAGGGCCGCGCCGAAGCGATCGGCCAGCTCATCAAGCTCCCCGTAAGTAATCTCGCGACCTCCGTGGTGCACCGCAGGCTTTCCCTGCGATTTAGCTGCTACTCGAAGAATTTCTCCCAACGAGATTTTCGGATAATCAATTGATTGTGGTACATTCTTGGGCCAGCTGCTTAGCCACGGCCTTTCTAGCGACTTGGGGGCCATTGATGATTCATCCAGATGATTCCTTCCGAACCGCCTTAAATCAACTAACCCAACGAGCGGCCGGTGATGAAGAAATGCACATGAAACATTTGCTACCCATCATACTAGGCGTAATCGTGTTGAGCTTGTCCGCGACTTTAGCCTTTGCCGACCCACTCGTTGCGGGTGGCAACGTAATGGTCGGAGACCAGTACATGGTGACGACCATACGTGGGGAGGCACAGGCCTGGATCAATGGGAGGCTGATAACAGGCCCCGCAAACTTACAGCTCCAAGTACAGGTGACTTTCGTAGGCCCGCACAACATCGTCTTCAAGGTCGTATCCGGCACTTTCCAGGTCAGGGACAAACCATACCTGATCGATATCGGGCAATGGCGAGGTGACTACAATCCCGACACCCACACATCTGTATACCAAGGGCCCGCGACAGCGCCCGACGGGCGAAACGGCTACTTCGTCTTGTTCGGTCAAGATACGTCTGAAACACAACAAGGTACCTACATGAATATTCACAGCGACTTTAGCGGCGAGTACGGGGCGCTATGGCCATAGACTTCGTAGCCTACCGCTACAACCTAATCTAAATCAGCGGTCGACGACCCCTCCCCTCCCTTTTTCTTAGAGGTTATCTGAGTCAGGCCACATGCCTTCTCTGCGCGATTTCGATAAACGTTAAGGGAAGAACTTCACAGCACGGAACCGTTGTGCGCACGTATGACCCTGTCGAGCATGAGTTTAGAACAGGCGGACCAAGTCGTCCAGAAACTTTGGGCGGAGGATGTTAAGGTTTGGGAGGCGCACTGGGCTCCAACATTCCGAAAGTTCGCAAAAGACCTCGTTCTGGATGCAAGAATTTCTCCTGGTCAAATCGTTCTGGATATTGGAACTGGTACTGGCGTAGCTGCCCTTGAGGCGGCTGGAAGAACCAAACCAGACGGATTCGTTTTCGGGATTGATCGTTTGGAATCGATGTTGACTCCTGCAAAGGCAAACCCTGAGGCGAAGAGGCTCAAGAACGTACGTTTCATTTTGATGGGTTCGCAGCGGCTACTACTTCCAGACCAAATGTTCGATGTGGTAGTCTCAAACTGCGGAATTTCTCCCGTGGGATTCCGTCAGACAATTTGTGAAGTCTTTCGGGTGCTCAGGGGAGGGGGCACTCTCGTATACAGTGATTGGCGTCTAAGAGATGTGTCAGCGCACAGAATATTTGGCGAAATCTTGCATCAGCATCGCACGCAGAATCCTTCGGCAGAGTTGCGCCTTCAGAGAACAGCCCTTGCAACCTTGGAGCGGTTCGGAAATCACGAAATGAACCTGGGTGAACAGATACGCCACCTAAGAATGATGGGTTTCAAGAAGATTGAGGTCAAAAACCGCAGTTACAGGATTGCATTGCGCGGTATTCAGGGGTACCTGGATATGCGGCTGAAGAGGGCCACTCTCAAACAGGAACTTAAGGAACTCTCCGCGAAAAGCCGGCAAGAATTTCGGCGTGCGCTCAAGGACGAATTGAGACAGTTTGTTCGTGGCGAGCGTTTTCTTTTTGACTGGAAGATGATTTTTGTCCGCGCAGAAAAGACGTAGCCACCTGGCTTAGACCTTCCTTAATAGAACGGGCCCCCCTTCAGAGTCTCGAGTGCGTAAGTTTGACCTCTCGCATGAAGATCTCGTCTGGTACAAAGTGGGAGCCAATAGTTGGTTACTCAAGGGTTGTGAGAGTCGGAAATATCGTTCACGTTTCGGGGACAACTGCAACTGACTCGCAAGGAAACATTGTTGGAATCGGAGAGGCGGGAACACAAACTGTTCAGGCCTTGAAGAACATTCAGAAGGCTTTGGAATCAGTAGGTGCGAAACTCGAAGACGTGGTCCGCACAAGAATCTACATTACCGACATTAACCGCTGGGAAGAGGTTGGCAAGGCGCACGGTGCATTCTTCAGAGAAATACGACCGACCACATCCATGGTCGAAGTGAAAGGCTTCGTCAACCCCGATATGCTTGTGGAAATAGAGGCAGAAGCCATCCTAGACTAAGAAGGAGAAGTTCGTGATCGATATGAAGGGCAAGGTAGTCAAATTAGCAGCTGTTTTCGACCCGATTTATTCCATCTCAGATTCAGGTTCGATGGATTTCAAAATGCTCTTGGATGGCCAGTGGGTGACCCTAGCCCAGAGGATCGAAGTTCGGAGCCCCATTGATGGTGCAGTGGTCGCAACTGTTCCCTCGGCTTCAGAACGTGAAGCCGAACGTGCGATCGAATCGTCCTTCATCAACCGAAACTCGATCAGAACCATTCCAGCTGTGAAAAAGATAGAAATCTTCCAGCAAGCACGCGAATTACTGCTCCAGAACATGGAGAATTTCGTCAGTGTCTTGAATCTCGAAGCTGGCAAACCGATTTCCAATGCCGAGGGAGAGGTCAAGTCTACAGCTGAGCGATTGAAGCTGACGCCGGATGAGTACGGGAAGATTCGTGGCGAACACATACCGGGGGACTGGTCGGAGGAGACTGTGGGTACATCCGCGGATGTCCTAAGGGAACCGCTGGGAGTTGTTTTAGCAATTTCGCCTTTCAACTACCCTCTCTACATAACCTCCACGAAGGTCATACCTGCACTCTTAGCAGGCAATTCGGTCGTGGTAAAGACTTCCAGCAAAGACCCGCTGTCTTTCCTAATGTTTGCCAGATTATTGGAAGTCGCGGGCATACCCCCGGGCACGCTTAATGTAATCACCGGCCGAGGGCCGATCGGCCAGTATATGGCGGCTCACGATAAGATTAGCATGCTGACTTTCACAGGCAGCACGGATGTTGGAAGAGCTCTGGCCCGTGTGGCCGGCTTGAAGAGACTGCATATGGAGCTCGGTGGAAAGGGTTGCGCCATCGTTCTGAAGGACGCAGATCTAGACCTCGCTGCAAGTGAGACTGTGAAGGGGTCGCTAAGTTTCAGTGGTCAACGTTGCGACGCTATAAGCCGGGTTCTTGTGGAGGACGAAATCGGAGACAGTTTCGTAGAGAGAGTTCTCAAGATAGTAGGGTCGTACAAGGTGGGCGACCCCCGTGACCCTTCGGTTAAGATTGGCCCGTTGATTGAACGTGATGCGGTAGAGAGAGTTCATAGTCTCGTTACGGACGCGATCAGTAAAGGTGCCAAGCTTTTGACAGGAGGGAAATACGATGGGAACTACTACCAGCCGACGGTTCTGGATTACGTTCCACTGGACGCGAGGGTCATGTGGGATGAAACATTCGGCCCCGTAATCCCCATCGCCCACGTGAAGAGTGTTGATGAAGCCATCGACCTCACCAACAAATCCAGGTATGGGTTGGATTCATGCGTCTTCACTAATGATCTCAACCTCGCAAGAAAAGTAGCCAAGCGATTAGAGGAGGGTGAGGTTACCATAAACGCCGCGCCCGGCACGGGGTGGGTTACTACCCATTCGGCGGCAACAAGGACTCCGGCATCGGCAGGGAAGGCATCGGCTACAGCATTGAAGAGATGACTCGGCTAAAGACGGTCGTTTACAACTGGAAGCCCGCAAAAGTCTGGGCCGACCTTATCAAGGACTAACACTGGCTCTACTGAGTGGCTCGGTATGCAACGGTGGAATATCGGTGGTCAAAGGGGCATGATGATTGTCATGCTGTTGATAGGTTTCCTATTCGGAATCGTAACCCTCTCAGTCATACTCGTCGTATACCATCTAACTTCTGGCCCATGATTATTTCCTGCCAGCGTCAATCGTAGGAGAGTTGGATAAGAAAAAAGGGAAGTTTACCGGCCGACACAGGCCGAATTCAGGCCTTCCGAAAGTGATTCCTGATTCATGCGAACCACACGGCATGAGCCGCACCAATAACATACGAACGGAATCTAATGAACATACCCCAGTTCGTAGATCATACGGCGACTAGATGGTTATTCCAGTGAAATACCTGATCGCTGTTCCAAGCAGGTATAGGGCAACCGTGGCACCGAACATTATGCTTGTGATCTCAATGAAGTCTCTCTTGAAGTCAGCTCCGGAAATGACGGCACCGTAGAAGCTACTGAAGGCTATGAGCAACACTGCAAAGAACAGTGAGGCACCTAACGCGTCAACCATCACCTTGGTGAGGAAATATGGGGTTGCCAAAATCACTGCCGTAACGAAGTAAGACACTCCTGTATACACGGCTGAAAGCGTCGCAGACCCCTTGAAGCCCGTCTTGGCCTGTGCGTACGCGGCCGACGCCATCGCTACTGACGCTGCCGCTCCAGCAATTATTCCCGCCAACCCTGCCAGCTCAGTTGAATTGTATATGCCTAGAGAGCCAGCATGGATGCCTGCGATTTCAACCAAGGCATCAGCCAAGCCCAGAACAATGAATGAAATGTATTTGACTTGGGGTTCATTGAAGTCTGAGAGCTTTATTTCATGTTCTTCTTCGTTAGCTATCATCTCGTTGTATTGCTTCTTGTCCTTAGAGGGAATCATGTGTGCGAGTTCCCGGTATTTCTTGATGGTATTCTTCTCATTCCGCTCAAGGTATCTTACGGCAAAGGTTAGGCCCAAAATGAATCTGACGAAAACGATCACGTAAACAGTTAGCTTGTTAATTGTGGGCTTTCTTCCCGGGCAATATTTCTTCCAGAGAATATAGTGCCGATATTCCATACCTGCAAGCCGGCGAAGTATGCTGCTAAACTCACGATTCTTGAACTTAAGTTCCGACAGCCTCTTGTAGACAGCAAAGTCAGTATACTCGTCTCTCGCGCTCTCGAACGCGATGTCTGAAAAGGTTGCTTGATCCAACTTACCGCCACTCAACTTCGTGCAGACCCTAAGAGAAAACGTCTGGGCAGATAAACCTGAAGCACAGGTTGCGGCTGACCTAGGCTTCTAACTTCTCTTCCCAGATGAATGCCTCGCCAAGTGATTTCTAGCGTAACCTTGGGCTTACCCAGCCTGAACTTCCCGCGTATCAGGGCGCTTTGCCAACTCGGTTAGAGGGCGACGTACCGTGAGTTACGGTCTCAGTACCTCACGTTCGAACTAGGAGACTCAGAGACCGACTGAGTCCCATTTCCGAGCAGGGATCAATATTGCAGTGAACGAACCGCTGACATGAACTTACTGCGTGATTGAAGTTACGTTGATGTTGTTGCTTGGGCAAGCGGCGCCAGTGGGGCTCGTGGTGTAGCCTTGGTATAGCTGTCCTGTCACAGTAACCCAGGTACCCGCACTGGGGTATGGTGACGGTAGATTATGTAACGTATAGTACTGGTAGACTACGTAGGGGCTGCTGTTATGCGGGTCGATGAATGGGGCTGCGAGGATTATGCATCCGTCCGAGGACCCTTCTATGTATCCGTAGCATTGAGCCTCGCTATTGGACCCCGAACCCCGGCATGTGTTGAAATTACCATAATAGGCGAGGTTCTGTTCGGGACAACCGTAACTCATGCAACCCGGATAATAGCCATAACCGAACCCGGTGAATGTTGTTCTCGTGACCGTCGTGGCGGCCGTTAGTGCCGTAGTTACTGTCTGCGTTTGTATAGTGTAAAGGTTGGTCGTGTTTGTAATCAATAGGTTTTGGGTGATTAATGTTGTGTGATTGTTCAGCACAGCGTACCCTAAGAACGCTAAGCTAAGAATTATGACTAGAACGAGTCCGACGACCGCCAATGAACGATGGCCACGATTTGAATCGCTCGGGGCGTTCACTTCCTTAGCCTTGGGCATAACTAAGCACGCATTGATGACCATGAGGATGATTCCTTAAACCTATTTCCACTTGGTAGAAAACTCTCTCGACGTCAAATTTGGAAAGCGTGGTGCGTGGCGCCGTTAAGTTGTCGCTCTCTGGCCGATCAGCTATCTTGCACTACTATATTGTCGGTGTGGAAGGCGGTTGGAGCGGCCGACCAGCTGCAAACTAATCCTCATCTACCCGAATTGATGAATCAAGGTGGACCACGGTTGGTTTTAGTAATCAGCTATCTGCAGAAAATCGTGTATCTCTGTGAAATCTGCGGTTCGGGGTACGCCGACCAGGCTACAGCGAACAGCTGCGAGATTTACTGTCGAGCGCACAAGAATTGTTCGCCGCAAATAACCAAGAAAGCGGTTCTGCGGCCCCAATGACATTCAGTTATTCTAGGGTTTGTGGTTTTCAAGCCACCATTTCGCGATGTCAACCCTACGGGCTATCCAAACCTTTGGCTTCGCGTTAACGTATTTGAGAAATCTGCCGACAGCAACCGTCCTCCCGGCTCTGCCTGATATTCTTACGTGCAAGCCTACGTTCATCATCTTAGGGTTCTGACGCCCCTCATCGTACATTTGGTCGAAGGAATCTTTGAGATATTGGTAGAACTCCTCGGAATTGCTGAATCTGTTGGAGAAGTAGTGAAAGTCGTTCACGTCCGGCGTGTATGGGATCAGAAGGAAATGTTCTCCGTTGACATTTGCGTAATAAGGGAAGTCGTCGTTGTAGACGTCTGAATCGTACAGAAATCCTCCCTCTTCGACAAGAAGCTCAATCGTGTTCTCGCTGGGCTCCCTACAATACCAGCCAACAGGCCTCTGTCCTGTCACGCTCTCAATTGAGGCTACAGCCTTGCGAATGGCGTCGCGCTCTTCTTCGCGGGTTAGTGTAAAGTGTTCGATCCAACGGTAACCGTGGCTGCATATCTCATGCCCTCTCTGAACTATGTCCCTAGCTGCCTCCGGGTTGGTTTCCAATGTTTTCGCGGTAGCAAAGAATGTAGTTTTCGTGTTGTATTTGTCGAACGTCCGCAGGATTCTCCATATCGCGACCCTGGTCTCGTATTCGAAGATGGATTCGATCGCTAGGTCGCGCTTGGGCGGGGTTCCGTATGCGGGAAACTCGCCGAAAGTTTCGGCTCCCTGATCCCCGAAGGCGACGGAGTGTTCGCCTCCAGCCTCATAATTGATGGCGAAGGTTAACGCGAGCCTTGCTCCTTTGGGCCATCGAACCTTCGGTACTTTCTTGCCGTAACCGATGAAATCTCGCGCTAATGGGCTCATAGTTCGTCAACCTTGTGTGAGCAGGAAGTTCTTGACTGAGCCATCATCCAATTCGACTAGCGCACCTCGTAAAATCCCTTCGCCATATTCACTTCCAGGGTTGAGGCAGAGAGTTCTACCAACTTTCAAGAATCCTTTGGATTCATGGATGTGGCCGTGTAAACCCAGCAATGGCTGGTATACCTCAATAGCCTTTCGAACCGAAGTGCTTCCACCTGAGGTCATCACGATCTCTCCGCCCGCGAGAACGGGTTTGAGGTTCTCATCTAGTTTGGGGCATGTGTCGAGGCCGGAGTCTATGGGCGGCACATGCAAGTTGAAGATGCAGTTCTTCATGTTCTGGACCTGGGCAGCCATCTTTTCTATCTTGGCCCAAAGTTGATCTTCAGGGCACTCGCGTGCGGTCTTCCAAGGTGTCGGGTTACTCCAGCCTGTACTAATCATCTCAAACTTCCCGTCGAGTTCTACAACCTTGTCCTCAGGGTCGATCACGTAGCTTGAACTTCCGATGATGCTTTCGATTTCTGCTATGTCATCGTTCCCGCCGGTAATGTACACCCTTATGTTAGACTCCTTCAAACGCGCTTCCGCGAGTTGAACCCATCTCTTCACGGTGTCCAACATGAGTTCTTTGAAAATCGCTTGCACTCTCGAATCGTCAGCCTGAAGCTGCTCCATCTGCTGAGGATTCGTCAAATAAGGGTAGTAACCAGCAAACCGTATCGCCCTTTGCAGATCCTGGAGCTCCTCTTCATTCTTCGCCGTACGTTTGTTTCCCACGAATGTTGCGTGGTACTTACCGTTCGGCTCCTTAATGATCGGTATAATCATCTTCCCGGTAATATCGCCACCCATTATCAGGGTGTTTGCTTTGTAGAACTTGGCTGCGTTAACGAACTTCAGAAAGCACTTCTCCGACCCATGCAGGTCGGTCGCGAAGAATATTTTAGTTGGCATCGAACTTCATTCTGATTAATCAGGTCGCGGCTCTGTTTTCAACATCCTCGGCGTCGCTATACCATTGTACCTTGGTGCCAGCCTTTGCGCGCATCTTCCACTTGAATGACTTGCCTTCTCGCTCGATTTTATCCAGGAGCATATCTATCTTGCTGCCCACCAGCTTGCGGTCCTCTTGGCTAAGGACTGTGAGGCTGTTCGCATAGTCCTTTGTTTTCTTTAGGTTGGTTGTCACGGTGTAATAGAATCCCCAATCGTCCGCCAACAGTTTTGCTACGTAGTCCATGTTTATTCTCCCATTGTCACTGTCACCTAGTTCGTGTTCCCGAAGGAGTATGATTGTGTCTTTCACGTCTTTCTCTCCGATCTTCACGATTTGCATCTTCTCCAGGAGAAGATCAGCCAACGATAGTGTGACCGGGTCCAACTCCAATCTGCGGGTTAGGTCGAGTTGGTGGCAGAAAGTAAGTTTGTCAACGAACACATCGATGTGCCTTGCATTTTTCGGGTCAGCGTAGATTTGGCGCCTCAGCCCGTATAGGGCATTTACTCGCTCATTCCCTTCGAAGCCGAGACTTGCAAACAAATCAGGAATATGCCTCACATACTTGGACAGCGTCATGAAATCTAAATCGGTAAGTGCCCTACTCATTGCCCCAGTCAAGTTTCTTGAGTTTGGGCAACGGTAGTAAATGGCCGTTGCACCCATCAACCTCAACTCGATTTGTTTCTGCTTCGCGGCCTCAATTATCATCAAAGCATCTTTGAAGAAGTCTGAGAGGCCGCTTCGATTTTCCAAGAATAGGCGCCGCCAGCGGTTTGCCCGTGCACCAATTATCCTTTGCTACCGAGTGTTACCCTTTTTCCAAGGATGGTTCTTGTTTGGAATATCTTATATCCTGACTAGTTCAAGTGATGGACTGAAAATCTGCAAACAAGATGTGATCATGTAATGGCTCAAAAGACCTTCTTCGCAAGAACGTCAAGTGGTTTAGTCAGAGAATTCGGAACACTCGACACTTTGTTAATTGCATCAGCCGCCGTTTTCGCCCTCACCTACACAATCCTCCAATTCCCATGGTATTACGGCTTCAACCCTGGCGCGAACCTTCCATTGGCCCTCGTCATAACCGGCATCCCATTCGTCCTGTTGATGGTGATCTACTGGGCTATGGGCGTCATAATGCCCAGGTCCGGCAACGACTACGTCTGGGTTGCAAGAATTATGCATCCGGCCATAGGCTTCGCTTGGTCCTTCCTCTACATGTTCTCAGTCTTCGCCACGGCATACGTCGGCGGCACAGCCGCCTACGCATCCGGCATTTCAACAGCGTTGACAATCTGGGGCTTCCTCTACAATTCGCAGGGATTGATCAGCCTAGGCACATTTCTCAGTAGTCCGGTGGGAGGGTTCGGACTTTCAGTTCTAATTACTGTGTGCTTCGCAACCCTCGCCATCGTCGGAGCCAAAGCTGTGAGAGGCTTCCTCTACGTAGCATGGGCCCTAGCCGTCATAGGAATCGTCGTGATGTGGAGCTTCGTAGGTTCAACGAACCCAACAGCCTTTGCAGCCAAATGGGACACTGTCCTAGGCCAGTTCTCAACCTACGGAGGATTGACAAAACTGGCAACCCAATCTGGATGGTCACCCCCAACCATCACCCTGGCCGCCTCTATAGCTAGCGCTCCCTTCGCCGCTCTGTTCCTCCTCGGAGGAAACTTCGCCAACGTAGTTGCAGGTGAAGTGAAAAACGTCAAACGCGCCATCCCAATTGCATTGCTACTTTCGTTAATCCTCGGCATAGTGATATGGAGTGTCACCGCGGCATTGACGTTGAACAACCTAGGCGAGAACTGGATGTACTCGGTGGGCTACCTATGGGACAACGCCCCCTCCGCCTACTCTGGTGTAATGCCCTACGCACCGACCTATCCCATGATGGTTTCCCTAATCGCCTACCCGAACCAGTTTCTAGTCTTCTTGGTCCTATTCACAATGCTAGCGGGTTCCCTTACCGCCCCATTCGTTTACTTCTGGATCCCAAGCAGGTACTTCTTCGCATGGTCATTTGACCGAATCATCCCCACAAAGATGGCCGATGTGAGCAAGCGATTCAGAACGCCGCACGTCTCCATAATTACCATAACGTTGATGTCAATACTCATCTTTGCCCTATACTGGTTCACATCATGGCCTACTGCTGAAACCATAGGCACATTCCTTTGGGCGTTCTGTTTCGTCGTTCCAGGGATTGCCACAACAATATTCCCATTCACAAAGAAAGATCTGCTAGATTCGGCTCCTGGCTGGATGAGGAAGAAAGTAGGCAGCGTGCCCATCATTAGCATACTAGGGCTGTTGACAACCATATCATTCTTCTACATAGGCTACTTAGCATTGATCAACCCACTGATTGTCGTTCCAACACTGACTGGAGCAGGAATCGCTCTTGCAATCGTCGTCGGATGCATCATAGTCTACTATGCAAGCGTCTACTACCACAAGAAACACGGACTGGACATTGAACTCGCATTCCACGAAATCCCACCAGTATAACCTCATCCCGAGCGCAAACCAAAACTACGACGGCTGAACCTCCCCGCTTCCTTTCTTTTTTCTTACGTTTCGAGGCGATTACAAGAAACGCCTCTAAACAATGAGACTTGTTAGAAATGCCTCAAGAGGAAATCCTTCGCTCGGGGCCACTTATCTAATTTCTCAAGGATTTTGTTAACTAAACTCCGTATCTGATTATCGAATACTCGAGTGAGGAACATTACGATGAAGAAGCTTCCGGCGGAGATAGAGAGGACGTAGAGTAATTTGGAAGTGTTGAGGAGCCATATGATAACTGAGAATATCAGCGCCCCCAGCAAACCCATCAATATTGATCTGACTATGAAGTAAAGGTAAAACGCATCATCCTTACGTCTGCTCATGGGCTCTATTCAGAACAAGACCCTTACTTTCTTTACGGGGCAGTCAAAATCGGCTGTTCTAAGTAACTCCGCGGACGGTTCAGATCGACTTGGCGCATACAACAAGAAGGAATCTGCGAGCGACTGGAGCAGGAATAAGCTCTTGGGTGAGCTGGTCACTCTGGGGGTGTGCTCGATGATCGCTGGTTACAGATTGCGAGATATGTTGAAGTTTCTATTTCGGTGTGTCGCTCCAGCCAGGGACATTGGCCAATGTTTGTGCTGCCTTTACGCTTCTGACGACCGATTTAGCGACGCATTGGGCTCCAGCATACCCTACAATGTCAACAATTCGGTCTAGATCACGTAATCCCCTCACTTTAGCCGTGGAGGCAGCGAACATAGTATCACCGTCGGTTGACATGTGCACGGGCCTGATCGACATTGCCAGCCCATCATGAGCCATCTGTGCGACCTTGATCAATTGCTCGTGAGACAAGTCAATATTGGTTGCAACGAGACCAATCGTAGTATGGTGTGGAGCATGGTCATTCAGGTAATCAGCGATTGCTTCGTCGAATTCGATGAAACCTCGGTCGGTTTTTCTGGTGCCGGCTATGGTCTTCCCTGTTTCAATGTCGTATACGTTCCCATACGCATTTGTGACGACTATTGCAGCCACAACAATTTCGTTACGCAGAGCCATTGCGGTTGTGCCGCATCCGCCTTTGCAGGCAAATTCGATGCCTTTGAGTTTTCCCACTGTCCCGCCTACTCCCGCACCAATATTGCCCTCTCCAACTGGTTCCCTTGAAGCATTCATGCATGCTAGGTACCCTAAATCGGGGTATCGGACTTTGTCGACTGTAGCGATGGGTAGGTCGTAGATGTTTGCTCCCACGATGCCAGGGAGCTTGCCAACTCCCGTGGCAGAAGCTAAACCGCGCTCAATCAAATACCGCCTTATCCCGATCGCCGTGTCAAATCCAAATACGTCACCCCCCGTAAGGAATACGGCGTGTTTCTTGACGAAGGTCTTGG
The DNA here is from genome assembly GCA_963726255.1 of Candidatus Bathyarchaeota archaeon. Taxonomy (GTDB): domain Archaea; phylum Thermoproteota; class Bathyarchaeia; order 40CM-2-53-6; family 40CM-2-53-6; genus FEN-987. The sequence continues at coordinate 1,899,200 of CAVSBL010000002.1, read as the reverse complement.
TCACGTCTATTGAATGCGTATCGTAGGTTCCCGGCCATCCACCGCGTGCTTCGCACGCGACGTCAGCTTCGGGCTCGAATAGAATCACGGTGCAACCGGTCGGCGTAGATTTGTCTTGGGCATGTCCGACCCTTAACCCCTCAACCGCCGTGAGTGTGGTATTCACTAAAACGAGCGCTCCTTAGTCACTCGATCCAGAATTTCCGCGTGATAGTTTAACTTCTTGTCGGATTATGACCCTTGATTCTATCCACGGACAAAGTGACGAGTGGTCAGTGAGGCCTACTCTCGAATAGGTACTCTGTACGCCAAAAGTCTGGCCTCGGGCAGTTGCTCGAACGTAATAAATATCCATAGTGTGAATGGGCACACTCACTAATCTTGAGAAGAGGAATGATCGATGCCTAACTCCTATGTTGAATACACTCCTGGCCTGACAACGCGCAAGTCATGGAACCTCTACCAAAGGGCGCTCAAGGTAATGCCCGGCGGGGCCAGCTCACACGGTCAATGTTACCCTGTCTTCGATCCCTATCCACTAACCTTCGAGAGGGGGAAAGGGTCAAAGATTTGGGACGCAGACGGAAACCAATACATCGATTTCATCCTATCTATGGGACCATGTATCCTCGGCCACTGCCATCCCAAATTGATGGAAGCTGTTCGTGCACAATTGGAAAAGGGTACAGCTTTCGCGGTACTCAACGAGACGGAAGTCAAACTGGCCGAGAAGGTCTGCGAAATTGTCCCAAACGCAGATATGGTTAGGTTCTCGAACTCTGGCGCAGAGGCGACCATGCATGCGATCAGGATTGCACGAGGCTACACCGGAAAAGACAAGATCATCAAATTCGAAGGTTGTTACCACGGAGCTCATGATTATGTATTGCTGGGGGGTCTAGGGACCCCTTCACTCGGATCCTCAATTGCACCCTTCAAGATCGCTGCGACGTGGGGTATACCCGAAGAGACTGCTCGCACCGTCATCCTTCTGCCATGGAACGACCTCTCAGTGGTCGAAAAGACACTGAAGAGAAGGGCACATGAGATCGCTGCAATAATAACCGAACCTATCCTGATGAACATTGGAACCGTCCTTCCAGAGAAAGGTTACCTGAAGGGACTGCAGGAACTTTGCGAAAAATACGATGTTGTCTTCATCCTCGATGAAGTCATCAGCGGCTTCAGATTGGCCCCAGGCGGAGCCCAAGAATACTTCGGTCTTGAACCCGGCCTTGCAACATTCGCGAAGGCTTTGGGCGCAGGGTTTCCAATTTCAGCAATAACGGGCGTGAAAGAGATCATGGAACAAGTCGTACCCGGGAAGATAATGCATGCCGGAACCTTCAATGCAAATCCGCTCTGCGTCGCCGCGGCATACACCGCTTTAACTGAACTTACCAAGAACGACGGTGCAGCCTACAAACACATGCATAGGGTGGGCAGGATGCTCCAGGACGGCTTGCAGGGCGCGGTGGAGAAGACGCGAACAGATGGAATTGTGCAAGGCGTAGGAGCTGGCGGCTGCCAACTATACTTCACAAAGATGAAGAAGATTCGAAACTATCGAGACTTCTTCAGCACTGACTCCGAGAAATATCTACGATTTCACAAGGAGCTCCTCAAAAGAGGGATCTACTTCCACCCACAACAGTACGAGCACCTTTTCGTATGTACAGAGCACACAACGGAAGACGTTCAGAAAGCCGTTACCGCTGCAGAGCAAGCCCTCAAGGCCATAGCTTAGACGGTTGAATGTTTCACTTGCAAGATGAAACAAAGACGCTACTAAACGCCGTTGAGAAAAGGACCGACCAAATCGTTAAGCTCACCAGCGACCTAGTAAAGTTCAACACAACCTCACCCAACCCTGGGCAGGCAGCATTCGATGATAAACAATGCCAAGAATACGTCGCTGAAGAACTCAAAGAGCTCGGATTCAAAGTAGACCTTTGGGAACCCGACATCAACAAGTTATCACACCACCCGTTCTACATCAAGGGACAAAATTTCAACAAGAGGCCCATGCTCGCAGCCACACTCAAAGGCTCTGGGGACGGCCGTTCACTAATCCTCAACGCACACATCGACGTCGTACCAGCCGACCACGCGTCAAAATGGAAACATGATCCATGGGGAGGAGAAGTCAAGGATGGTAAGATCTTTGGCCGCGGTTCTTGCGACATGAAAGCTGGAGCAGCAGCAATAATCGCCACCGCGAAAGTGATTAGCAGTTCCAAGTTGAAACTGAAGGGCGACTTGATCATAGAAACCGTCCTTGACGAGGAAATCAATGGAATGGGTACAGTCGCCTGCATTGATCGAGGCTACAAGGCTGACGCTGCGATAATCCCAGAGCCCAGCAATTTGAACCTCTGGATTGCGACCAGAGGTCTGCTCTGGGCGAGGGCGATTGTTGATGGGCGGGCTGGTCATGCGGAACTGAACCACCCACACTGGAGCGAGGGGGGAGCAGTCAACGCGATCGAGAAGGCATCCATAGTTCTCGACGCATTTCGAACCTTAGAGGCGGATTGGACTAAAAGGTCCGCGAAGAAACACGAGTTGTTATCCGCACCCAGAATAATGCCAACAATAATCAAGTCAGGCGACTTCTGGGCGACGATACCTGACAAGTGCGAGATGGAGATGGACATTCAATACCTTCCCGCCGATCGCGATGAGAAAGGCTATGGAACCAAAGTCAAGAGAGAAATCGAAGAACATCTTGCCCGTTCTTGTCAAGCGGACAGTTGGCTGGCAGAACACCCTGCCCGAATCGAGTGGATAATGGACCTTCCCCCCATGGAAGTGGAACGTGATCATCCACTAGTCCGTAATGTTATGTCCGCTGCTGACGCAGTTTCCGTAAAAGCGCGAATCTCCGCCTTAGACTCATGGGACGACGGGGCCCACCTCATGAACCTGCTGCAGATTCCCTCAATCGCCTTAGGACCCGGACCTACAGAACAAGCTCACGTCGTCGACGAGTTCGTTTCAATCGATTCAATAGTGAAGACGGCGAAAATTCTCTGCGTCGCGGTTACAGAATGGTGCGGAACTGACCGGTAGAGTGACAAAATTGAAGACTACAAATCGTAAAGTGAAGATAGCATGCGTGCAAATGGACGTTGTCTATGGGAATGTTAAGAGTACACTCTCCAAGGTTTGTGACTGGATTGACAAGGCAGCTGCTGAGCGCGCCGATGTGGTCCTGTTTCCCGAACTCATCCTCTCTGCAGGGTACGCGCTCGGTGAGCGGTTCAGGAATGTAGCAGAATCGGTTCCAGGACCGACAATTGAGGCGGTTGCCAAGAAAGCTGCAGAGAACAAGGTGTACGTTATTGTTGGGCTCGCCGAGAGATCGACCGGCGGCACACTATTCGATTCTGCGGTGTTGATTGATAGGCTAGGCGGGATCTTAGGCAACTACAGAAAGTCGCACACGTATCCTCCGACCGAGAGCATCTTCACGCGAGGCGAAGAATTACCAGTTTACAAAACCGACTTTGGAACGGTGGGACTCCTGATATGCTACGACCTTGAGTTCCCCGAAACAGCCAGGATACTTGCTCTCAAGGGTGCCGAGGTAATCTTCCATCTTGTCGCTGACTGGCCAGAAGGTGTCCCTGGGCTTCCAGAGAGAGTGTTCGAACTTAGTTTCCGCGCTCGCGCGTTGGAGAATAGGCTTGTGGTTGCTGTATGCAACAGAGTCGGCGACGACCCGGACCTGAAGAGCCACTTCTACGGTATGAGCCGCATCATTGGGACACAGGGAGAGATCATAGCCAGCGCCGATCAAGGAGAGAAAATGTTCCTCGCCGAGGTTGATTTAGAACAGGCACATCGAGAGAGGGAAACCTACAATTACTTCCATAATCGGCGACCGGAGCTCTACAAGATGCTTCTGGAGAAAGGGTCAGGCCCAAGATAGCACTGCGCGCATTTTCAATGCTGGAAGACAGATTACAATGATTTGGACGACGAAGCTTATGCTCGTTCCTCGACTGTCTTGTACCAGACCCTGCTATCGCCTACTTTCGCTCTCATCTTCCACTTGAACGTCTTCGGTTCGTCCTCGATCATTTTCAGCAGTTGGTCGATTTTCTCTGTGACGTCCCTCTTGTCTTCGTCTTGGATAGCGGCGAAAGACTTGGCGTAATTAGTGACTTTGCCCAGGTTCATAGTGATAGTTCTCCACAGCCCCCACTCGGCTGCACATAGGCTGGCTATCCTAGGTCCATTCACGGCCTCCTTGTCGTTGTCACTAATTTGATGCTCTCTTAGGAGCATTATCGTGTCGATGAGATCCTTTTCGTTAATCTGAACGATCTGCATCTTTTCAAGGAGGAGTTCCGCCAAAGGGATGGTTGGGTAATCCACCTCCAATCTATCCTTGAAGGAAATATCGTGGCACATCTCTAAACCTTCATAGAATATGTCGACGTGCAATTCCCCGTCGCCAAGAAAAACGGCCCTTTTCAAGCCGGGAATTGCAGCCAATGCCGAGTGCCTATAACCTACATCCTTGAAGAAGCGCGATATCTCTGGGCCCTGCTTTTGGTAAGCGGCCATGTCGAGGTCTGAAAGCGTTCTACCTGCTTTCTCATGTATGTACGAAAACTCGGGACAGTGCGTTCTGATGGCTAACGCTCCAAGAAGTCGGAGTACAATGCCTCTGTCGCGTGCCGTATCGAGAATTCTCTTACCTTCATCAAAGAGCTGCTGCTCGAAAGGGGAAGCAATGTACAAGCAGATAACCTTCAATGGTTAACCAGAGGTGAAACTGTAACTTTCAACTCGATCGTTCTTTATGCTAATCAAAGCGCCACGCAGAATACCCTCTCCATACTCACTACCAGGATTTATGCAGAGTGTCTTATTGATCTTGCAAACGCCGCGAGATTCATGTATGTGTCCGTGCAAACCCAACAGTGGTTGATACTTCTCTATCGCGTTCTTCACCGCTTTACTCCCCACAGGCTCCATCTGCATACCGGACGGTCCCATCTTAGGTGAAAGCTTCTCATCAAGCAAAGGCGCTTGGTCAATGTTTGTGCCATAGGGAGGGCAGTGGAGGTTAAAGATACATTTCGAGAAATCTTTAACCTTGGACGCCATGTCCTCAATCCTTTTCGCGAGTTCCTCTTCAGATACGTCTCTAGGGCACTTCCACGGCGTCATGTTACTATATCCTGAGCTGACCATCTCCAAATGATCAGTGACCTCCACCACTTTCCCCTCCGGGTTGATAACTGCTTTCGCACCATTCAGAACTGAGTCCACTATGTGCGCGTCATCATTGCCAGCCATGACATAGCACTGAATGTTCGTTCCACTAAGTCTTTCATCCGCGATTTGCATCCATCTCGTGAGTCGTTCGACCATGAGTTTTTCGAAGAGTGCATTCTTCTCTGCTGGGGAGGTATTGATTTTCTCAACTTCCTCAGGTCTCGCTCTAAAGCTGTAGAATCCGGCGTCGCGAATCTGCTTCTCCATGCTCAAGACTTCATCCTCTTGGGTGAGTGTGTAATCTCCACCCTGAAAGTGAACTTGATACTTCCCATTTGCTTCCGCGAAGATGGGTATCACAACTTTACCTGTGATGTCTCCTCCCAGGATTTGTACGTCTGCTTTGTAGAACTTCCCCGAGTTCAAGAACTTCATGAACGTCTTCTCGGATCCGTGAACGTCTGATGTGAAGAAAATCTTCATGTTCGTAACAGCGCCGCTTGCTACGTGCGGCTGTAGGGGAACTTATAAATTGTGTGAAGTTACTGTTACTGCAAATCTATATTCGCCAACATATGACAAGGCATATATCCGAACACTGTTCAGTAGCCTCGAGGAAAATTGTCAGAAAGTCACAAAAGACCTGAAATGTTCGTACGACGCGCTTCGGGTCTAACAAGAGAATTCGGCCTCTTCGATGCTTTTGCTTTCAACACCCTCGGCTTCGCTCTGGGCCTCGTGATAATGGTCACGCCGCTGTTCGTGGGTGGCCTGTTCCCAGGAGCAAACATTTTCGGTATGCTCATCATCGGAACAATCCTGACGGTCTTCAACGGTCTGTGCTACGGTTTGCTTGCCGGAGCTATGCCCCGCTCTGGCGGAGACTACGTCTATAACGGCAGGATACTTCATCCAGCGATTGGGTTCATGTCCAACTGGGGCTTCACGTGGTCACAATTCCTAGGAATCGGAATCTACACGGCATGGATCACGAACTATGCACTCGCTTCAGCAATACTGACATTAGGATATCAAACTGCAGATGCAGGCATGATCACATTCGGCAGTCTTATCGCGACGCCAACCTATACTTGGGTCGTCGGCACGATAGTGATGGCCGTGGTTACGGTCATATTACTAATGCCAACCCGATTGGTTCGAAGAATATTGACCTACGGGATGGTCATCGCTACGGTAGGCTCCTTCGCAACATTAATCGTATTCTTATCCTACAATAATGCGCAGTTCATCCAGATTTTCAATGCCTTCATGCTCAAGACAACGAATCTCCCGGATGCCTACAATTCGATAATCTCAACAGCCACAACCCAAGGGTATTCCGTACCCGCCCCCTCGCTGATTGCTACACTTCTCTCAATCCCAATCGGATACTGGGTGTACATAGGGTTCACGTACTCTGTGTACATCGGTGGAGAGGTAAAGGAACCGCAGAAGAACCAGAACAAGGCAATTCTGTTCTCATTGCTCTTTGGCTTCGTGTTCTACGCGGTCACTTTCGCTCTATACTACAACGTTGTAGGCGCGAAGTTCAACGACGCAATAGCTTATCTCAATCTCAATAACCCCTCAGCTAACCCAATCCCTGTACCCCCCGTAGTGAACTTCTTCGCGGGCATACTGGCAGGAAATCCACTGGCTAACGCTCTGATAGGAGCTAGCTTCTTCCTTTGGACGTTCTTGCTACTAATTGTGATGATGACCATCTGTGTCAGAAACGTCTTCGCATGGTCCTTCGACCGCGTGATACCTGAGAAGCTCGCGGCCGTAAGCAAATCGGGACAACCTTGGGTGGCCAGCGTAACCATCGCATTCGTCGCTTGGGTACTGATGACATTGTACGTGTTCACACCATTCTTCACTTACGTAGTGAACTACACGGTCATTTTCTCGGTATGCTTCTGGATAACGGGTGTCTCTGCCCTACTATTCCCCTACGTAAGAAAGGACATGTTTGACGCCGCACCAGAACTCGTCAAGAAGAAGATTGCTGGAATCCCCCTGATCAGCATCTCTGGATTGATCAGTGTAATCCTGTTCAGCCTCATTCTCTACTCGTCCTTCGCACTGCCAGCATTCTCAGGACCCGTAGGACCATACTCAACGGGATTCGTAGTTGGAATATATGCAGCGGGCGTGGTGATCTACTACCTTGCCCGGTCATATCGCAAGCGCGCCGGAATCGACCTAGACCTGCTTCACAAAGAAGTACCTCCAGAATGAGCTCTGAAAGAGCTCACCCCTCTATTTCTTGAGTTTTCGTTTCATCAGAGAGAGATGATGTCCGCAGCATCCTGATTGAGTCGGTTGGCTTTCTTTGCTACCGCTTTTAGGCTGCTGATGGCGCTGCGGATGGTTGATGGTCTGTAGCCCTGTTTTTGCATCCGGAAGGCGTAGGTGAAGAACTCACCCATGACCCGCCGTAGGTTCGGAAAATGGCGCCGGGGGTGGGATTTGAACCGACGGGTGTGAGTTGAATTCACTCCGCGAACCTGGGGGCGTACTTTCGTCTTTCGAAGGAATCTCTGTCAAATCTCACACCGAACATCTATTCGCTAACTTTGAAGATAAACTTCTGGGTGGCCTCATTTTCCGATTTCCATTATGATCACGAAATTTGAAAGTTCAAATTTGTTCTACCGCAACACTGATACGCACAAAAAGAGGAGCGCAAAATCGGACATTCGCACCAGTTGACCCACACACAGAAAAACCTACAATGTACATCTCACACTTCCTCAATGGCAGCTTTGACACGAATTCCGATAATTGAGGATCTAACTTCTGGGCCAGTGCCTGCAGGATCTAACATTCTGGTAGAGTATGATCCGGCCTCGCAATGGTTCAACGCTTCCGTTACGATCGCAGCTGGTTGGTTGAAGAGCACAGAAAACAGAAGTGTTCACTATGAGGCGGGAACCCAACCACCTGACCAGGTGCGCTCACAGCTCAAGCGTCTCGGGCTGGATGCATCTCAACTTGAGAACACGTTCGTAGATGCTGAATATGAGAGACTGCAGATCTTCGACGCGTACACGATCTCGCTTGGCCAGAAATCAAAGGAAAAGTACCATTGGGATTCCTTGAAAGTTGCAGACATCAGCCTCATCATGTCCCGGGAAGATATGCGGCGAACCCCAAACCCAGAACATCTGATGATTATCGATGACGATTCATTATTTGCCCGGTTTAACGACGAAAGAGCTTGGGTGGAGTTGGAGCTAACTCGGTTTCTTCCGATCGCGGGAATACGTAAGATGGTCTATGTCGCCGGAGTAATGAAAGGAGTGCTCAGCGACTGGGCCTACAAGAGATTGGAAGGGGCATGTGAGATCGTGGTAGACTTCAGACTTGATGAGACTAGCGACCCCCCGCGAGACCTTATGCGAGTCAGGAACACGCGGAATGTCGGGGTTGATAGACGTTGGCATGGACTAAAGGTCGGCGAGAATTTCGAAGTCACTCTCGAAAAGTAGCAAGCCTCACCTGCGAAGTAACCTAGTAGCTGAATCCTACAGCAATCAGACTAACGAGATATCCAAAGCCATAAGACAAGTAGCGGCGGCTATCCGCGATGAGCAAGTTTGCGTAGTTTGAAATTCAAACGGAGCGAGAGCTTCTTTGGCCTAACTCGTTCTCACGGTAAGGATTTCGTGGTCGTAGGCATACCATGGGATGCCACTTCTTCCTTCACGCGCGGTGCTGCCGGAGGCCCGGACGCCATTAGGCGGGCAACGAGCAGTCTACTGTATAATCACTTCACGGAACGAGGGGATGACTTGACGGAGCGTTGGAAGGTCTGCGACCACGGCAATGTAAGAGTTAAGAAACATTCGAGTCTTCACAAAGCTCTCTACTCGACGGCAACCCTTCACGATCATGGCAGGAGTCCATTGCTTTTCCTTGGTGGAGATCATTTTGTTACGTACCCAGCCTTCATGGTTGCATCGGAAATTCAGAGGAATCGACTGTCACTACTTTACTTCGACGCCCATCCAGATCTATACATGAGTTATGGCAATACCCCGTACTCCCACGCCACCGTCGTCTCGAGAATACTGGATGAAAAGGGCTCAAGTTCGGGACTGGTTTGCTTCGTTGGCATAAGAGCCTCGACGAAGGAACAAGATGACCGCATCAGGTCACTTAATCTCATGCAATACACGTCGCACGACGTGTACACAAAAGGATGCGATACTGTCAGCTCTGCAATAAGAGAGAGGCTGCAAGGCGGGCCTGTATACCTATCCATCGATCTTGACTGTCTAGATCCCGCTTATGCACCCGGAGTTGGAAATCCGCAACCAGGTGGTTTGACCACAAGACAGTTGATTGAGATATTGCACGGCATCGCAGATTTAGACATAATCGCGGCTGACATCGTTGAGTACTCACCACGTTGCGACTCACGAGCGGGAACGACTGCCTTCACTTCAGCGATTTTGATCAAGGAGATCATGGGAATCTTTGGTAACGTCAGATGTGCTTGACGTTACCTCCCAAGCAACTGGTCAAGAGACGATAATTCCGTCGAAGCCAAAAGCAGCAGCCAACTTCCTACCTCCTAAGCCGTGATAAACATGTTCAGACCAGAATTATTGGTTCAGTTAATGGCGCCGGGGGTGGGAGTTTCCCCCGCCCTCCAAGGTTCCGTCATTATCCTCTAAGGCGGGATTTGAACCCACGAGGCCCAGAGGACCAACAGCTATCTTGGCCCATACTTCACAGATCTCGAGGTTGGACGTCCCGGTTGTCCGGTGGCTCTGTCGCCTTACCTAGCTAGGCTACCCCGGCGCCAACGTACTTCGGCGCTAAAGAACGTATTAAGGGTAAGCCGACTCCGAATCTCAAGAATGTCTCTTTATCACGGACACCTAGTAGACGTCTACAATCTCTTGTGGATCTCTACTCATCGCTGTGGAATTCACATTCCCTGTGATGCTCTACTCCTAACTCTTTTATTGTCAGTTAGTTGAGTCAACTAACTAACTCAGCTGTTGGATTGGGAACTTATGCGGCCTATTCTAATGGCGTCACTCTTTGTTGCGTTGTTGCTGGTTGGGTGTAGGTTGGTTGAGGCTCAATCGCCGCAGCAGTACTACGGCGAGCTGGGAGGAGAGATTACCGGACGCGTAGTCGGAATCGACGGGTACCCTGTTGATTGGGCGGAAGTTCATGCCAGTGACGGCCAACAGACTTACCAAGTATTTTCCGGTATGAGTGGAGTCTACCTCATGCGTGTCCCAGTTGGGACGTACTCTGTTACGGTTGATGTTCCAGGATACAGGGCTGACGGCGTAACGGTTAATGTGACAGCGAATTCATCGAATACGGCAAACTTCCAACTAGAAGTCGCGGTTCCTGAATTCCAATCTAACATGGCACAGTGGGTGACGGCTCTCACGCTCGCAGTAACTCTTATCTTCATATCCAAAACGGGGCCCCTCAGAGGGAAAAAGACACTGGATTGAATGGATGATCACAGCCTAGGGTAAAGGTCCGCGAAGAATCGGCGCCTGTAGGGGTGGACCTTACTTCTGAGAAGGTCGGTTAGAACATAGTAGCTGGTTTCGAATTCATTCAAGGAGTTGTTTCTAAATTTCAGTGCAGGCATGTTCGCTGTAGGCTTTTCCCACACTTTATCCCAGGCTTCGACAGCGCCTTGTACGCCGTGTTCACGGTTTCGCCCTTCCAACTCATCCTTCTCGACGATCATTAGCACCAGGACCGTTATGACGCCTGGGACCCTTGTGTGGAGGAGAAAATTGCGCGTGCTGTTCTTGGGCGATGTGGAATCCAACACAACGCTAAGGCCTCTTCTGAGCGTTAGGTCGCGCAGGGCGGCGAGTGTGTTGTAAACGAATTCCTCGTCCTTCGGGGGTTCGATGGGGCCGAAGAACATGTCGCGCAAATCATCTACGCTGAGCCGCACGAACTCAGGATTCTCAGAGGTCAGTCGGCGCGCTAGCACTGTCTTTCCAGAACCAGGATAACCACTGAGGACTAGGTTCCAACGCGACATTTCTGTTCAAACTCTTCAGCAAATAATCTACGCCCTCTAAGATAACCTCTAGGAACGTTAAGACCCGGGGAACAATATCTGGCGGCTGCTTGCGAAGCTCCCAGTGAACCCCAAGGATTTCTGTGACTGAGTGCTCCAGTGGTAATACTGTCAGTGCACGGGACTCGTGTCATAGGCAGAAAGTTGCAACGCTAGGGGGTTACAAGCGCCCTTGTAATGAGGCATCTACGCGGGACACACTCGGTTTACTCGGTGGTCGATAGGTTTTCTCAATTGGGGTGCGCATCGTGTTGCCCCATTCTGTCCATGACCCGTCGTAGTTTTTCACGTTTGGATAGCCTAGGAGATATTTCAGCACGAACCAGGTGAATGATGCCCTCTCGCCGATTCTGCAGTATGTGATCACTTCTTTGTCAGCGGTGACGCCTCTGTCCTGATACAATTTGTGTAGTTCTTGTGCGGACTTGAACGTTCCATCTTCCTTAATGGCTTGCGACCAGGGTACGTTTACTGCGCCAGGAATGTGGCCTCCGCGCTGGACATGTTCATTGGGGTATTCGGGTGCTGCCGTCATCTCGCCCGTGAATTCCTCTGGGTTCCTGACATCTACGAAGACTTTCTTGGATTTATTCAGCGACCTCTTCACGTAATCAAGGTATGCTCGGATATTTTCATTCGGTGACTTCGCCTTGAAGCTGGTTTTCGCAACGGAAGGCACTTCCCTAGTCACTTCTTTGCCTTCTGCGAGCCATTTTTTCCGGCCACCGTCCATCAAAACAACTTTCTTCTCGACCCCGTAGTATTTCAGAATCCAGAAGGCGAAGGCTGCGAACCAGTTGTCGAAATCCCCATAGAGAACTAGGAGCGTATCCTCTGTGACACCGGATTGCGACAGTAAGTCTTCTAATTGCTGTTTGGTTAGTATGTCTCGGGCTACAGGGTCGCTCATGTCTCTCTTCCAATCGAAGAGTACTGCGCCCGGTATGTGGCCGAGATCGTAGTTCGCGGCCGGGTCGTAGTCGACTTCGGCGATACGAACTGTATCATCTTTCAGATGTTGGATGACCCAGTCAGTCTCGACCAGGACTTCGGGATGGCTGTACGGTTTGTTTGGACTCTTCCTTTCCATCATTGATCAATCAAAACCTGGCAAGACACCTTAACCGGATTCCTTGGCAGGGTCGTATTTAAGAAATGACATTCCCCTATTTGGCGATATATGGCCGTGGACAACCTAATTGCCGGCCTTAATGGTGAAATGCCACCGAACCCCGTCAACCCAGAAGAAATGCAAAAAGCATAGCACCCTCCAGATGCGGATCAGTTCGCATACTACTGAAATTTAATTACTCTCAGCTGTCTGAGCACGTTGCGGGTTCCGTTGCAGGTTACCATAAACATTCCACACGCCCTCCGTCAGTATACTCAAAACAGGTCAGAGGTGGGTGTAGACGCTTCCACCGTTGAGGAGCTGCTCGTGAAACTCGACCATCTCTTTCCTGGCTTGAGAGCTTTCATCTTGGACGAGGGCGAAGAGCTCCGAAGGTACGTGAACATATTCGTGAATGAGCACGACATTCGTTCAGGGGAAGGTTTGGGGACAAAGCTCAAAGATGGAGATCGGGTGCATATTATACCAGCCGTAGCTGGCGGTTGATGGATTACAATGGCACGCAAGAAAGGCAAAGCAGCTGTGTATGTTCTCCTAGGAACTAGGAAAGGCGCATTCATTCTTCATTCGGATTCTCGCAGGCGGACATGGAAGATGAAGGGTCCGTTCTTTGAGAGTTCACCAGTCTTCCACATGGCTTTCGACAAACGTGATGGAAAGACGATTTACGCGGCGGTCAACAGCGGCCATTTCGGCCCGACTGTGCAGAGTAGCATGGATATGGGTAAGACATGGCAGAACGCGACGACTCCGCCTCGGTTCGCTGAAGGCTCTGAAATGAAAGTTGAAAATGTCTGGCATGTGGAGCCAGGCCTTGCTGATGAACCTGGTGTCGTTTACGCTGGCACTGCACCTGCCGCCCTGTTTCGCAGCGATGACGGGGGCGACAATTGGCAATTGAACGAAAATTTGAACAACCATCCCACGCGCCCGCAATGGCAGCCGGGCGCTGGGGGCCTATGCCTCCACTCAATTGTTCTCGATCCTTCCCATAAGAACCGAATGTACGTTGGGATTTCAGCGGTTGGTGTCTTCAAATCCGAAGACGCGGGTCAAGCTTGGGGCGTGAAGAACAGGAATGTTCGCGCAGACTGACGCGCCCGAAAAATATCCTGAATTCGGGCAGTGTGTGCACAAGCTCGTCATGGACCCGAAGAAACCCAACAACTTGTACCAGCAGAACCATTGCGGCGTCTACCGTTCGGAGGACGGCGCAGAGAGTTGGGTTGAAATCTCAGCAGGCCTGCCAAGCGGTTTCGGTTTTCCTTTGGCGGTACACCCCCACGATTCGGAGAGGTTCTACGTTGTCCCGGAGCAGGGGGATTTCTTCCGCGTGGTCGCTAACAAGGAATTCGCAGTATACGAAACCGGGAACGCTGGTAGGTCATGGAAGAAACGTGTTAAAGGGTTGCCGAGTCAGAACGCGTACGTTGGCTGCTACCGGGAAGGCATGGCAACGGACCAGCTGGACCCAGCGGGCGTGTATGTTGGCACCCGCATGGGGCACCTGTTCCACAGCGCCGATGAGGGTAAGACTTGGCGGTTGATGGCTCAATGGTTGCCGCCAATCTATTCAGTATCGACAGCAACGTTGGTTTGACGCCTACGAAGTGTGCGTCTGGCATTCTTACGATCGGTGTACCGCTCGCGTCAGCTCTTCTATTGCGCTGTCATCCTCAATCGTCGAAAAGTCCCCTAGGGGCTTGTCCATCAATATCGACCTAATGAGCCTCCGCATTATCTTGCCACTTCTCGTCTTGGGTAGTTTGCTCACGAAATGTATGTCGCTTATGATCACGATTGGGCCCATCGTCTTTCTGACAGACTCCCTCAACATCTGCTTCAGGCCGTCCGTCGCCTCCACTCCGCCTTTCAAGACAACAAACGCGCACGCTGTTTCGCCCCTCAGTTCGTCTGGGCGGCCGACAACCGCCGCTTCCGCGACGGCTTGGTGTTGGAGTAAAGCACTTTCAATCTCGATGGTGCCGATTCTGTGCGCTGAGATCTTGATTACTTCATCGACCCTGCCGAGGAACCAGATGTAGCCGTCCTCGTCCTTCAGGGCTGCGTCGCCGGTTGTGTAGACGCCTGGGAACCTGTTCCAGTAGCTCTCAACGTACCGCTCGTGGTCGCGCCAGAGTGTCGGCGTCAAACCCGGAAACGGCTTCCTTATGACAAAAGTTCCCTCAACACCCACGGGCACAGGTTTCCCCTCTTCGTCAACAATGTCCGCGTCGACTCCAGGGAGGGGGATGGTTGCGGAACCCGGCTTGATCGGCAAGGGTGATATTCCGATTGGGCTGCCGACTATGGGGCCGCTTGTTTCAGTTTGCCACATGTGATCGACTACGGGAACTTTGTCTCGGAGAACTTTCTTCTGGAGCCATTCCCACGCCGGTGGGTTCAAGACCTCACCCGCGCAGACAACAAGCTTCAGCGAACTGAGGTCGTGCTTCTTCGGGTACTCGTCGCCATATTTCATTAAGGCGCGTACGCCCGTGGGCGAGATCCAGAGCTTGCTTACTTTATTCCTTTCAAGAATCTGCCACCAAACGTCTGGCGTGGGATGGTCTGGAAGCCCTTCGTACATTATCGTGGTGCAGCCGAAGAGGAGGGGTGCGTAGACTACGTAGCTGTGGCCGACAATCCAACCTACGTCTGAGGTGGACCACCAGACTTCGCTCTCGCGCATATCGTAGACCCATTTGCCCATCGCGTAAATGTAGACTTGGTAGCTTCCATGGGGCTGAACCGTGCCCTTAGGTTTGGCCATGGTTCCCGATGTGTGAAGAATGAACGCCGGCTCATCCGCGCGCATCCTTTCGACATCAGCGTTAGCTTCTCGGCCTTTCTCGAGTGCCTCATCCCAGAACAGGTCTCTTCCCGCCGTCATCGGGGGAACTTTGTCGCCGCGCTTCAACACGACGACCCTTTCCACTTTACTTTTACCGGTTTTCAGCGCTTCGTCGACAACTTCCTTGAGGTTCACAAGGCCCCCTCTCCTGTAAGCTACGTCTGCAGTCACGACGAGTCGCGATTCCGCATCCTCAATCCTATCCGCCAACGCTCCGTACCCAAACCCTCCGAAAACGACGGAGTGAATCGCGCCGATTCGTGTACAGGCCAGCATTGCTATGGCTGCCTCGGGTACCATCGGCATGTAGATTGTGACCCGGTCGCCGCGTTTCACGCCAAGGGATTTGAGGGCTGCAGCAAACCTCTTCACCTCCAAGAGAAGTTCACTATAAGTGAAGACTCGTCTCGGAAGACCTTCCCCGTTCTCCCATATTATTGCGGGGTTGTTGGCCTTACCTCGTTCAATGTTTCGTTCCAGGCAGTTGTAAGCGAGGTTCGTGAGGCCGCCGTTGAACCATGAAAATTTTGGGTAATTCCATTCGAAAGCCTTGTCCCAACGTTGAAACCAATGCAGCTCTGATGCAATTTCCCCCCAGAAACTTTCTGGGTCATCCAAAGCTCGCGAGAGCATGTGCTTCAATTCAAGGGGGACTACGATCTTAGAACTCTTGACCGCCGACAAGCCGAAGCCTCAGAACATTGCTTAACCCAATGAGTTAACTAGCCATTACTCAAGCAGATGTTCATCATTTCCGATGTGCAATGGGGACGGACCTGATACGGTAGAGCCCCGCATACGACACAATGTGTGCAGCGGTCTTCGAAACATTCGCGCTTGAGCAGGCCCATTTCAACCGTAGGAATTTCCCGCTATGCAAACTAAAACCTGTATTTTCATAGACTAGCTACGGGGACTACGAAACCTTACTGCATATAGCGAACCACGCACGAGAGGTCGAAGGTAAATACTGGCTTCAAAAGGTCAGCGGAGCCTTCTCGACAATGCAAACTTCTCTCTGAACCGCAAATCCGCGGACGCGTCAGTTCACTCTTCTACTTTTACAGTGCCCGTGTCGGCATCAACCTGAACCCGCCCACCTCTTGATGAGCCGCGAAGAAAACTCGAATCCAACCACCTAAGCAATGGGCTGATTATCCGAGCATGAAACCAACTCAAGGTGCGCGTCGACTTCACTCATGGTATGACATTTGTTCTCTCACGTCTTGCAGGCAGCCGACAAACGCATCTCATTTGAGGGTTTAACTTGCAGGTCATTCAAACTTATATGACGCCAAAGCCTCAAAAGCGACACAAAACAAGCGTGTGATCAGTTTGAGAAGTTTCCTCCTAGTCAAAGCGAAACCGGGCAAGGAGAAGGACCTTCAGGACCGCTTCAATGCCCTGCCCGAAGTACGCGAAGTCCACTTAATCACCGGCAAATTCGACCTACTCGTCGCCCTGGAGTCCCAGGAAACTGAACTTGACCCAAGGCGGAAAGTCGTCGAACTCGTCGTAGAAAAGGTCAGGAAATCAGGCGGAGTGGTGGATACGAGTACAATTCTCCCCATCGAATCAGAAAATCGCCCAGCAGCACCAAGCGAACGCCCAACCGCTAAAGGCTTCGTTTTCATCTCAAGCGAGGCGGGGACAGCCCAGGAAATCATGCGGAAAATACTCGAAATCCCCGAAGTCCGCGGCGTCTACTTACTCTTCGGGAAGTCAGACATCCTGGTTGAACTCGAAGTCGAAAGGAGCATGATCAACCCGCCCCCACAACGAGTAGCAAGCATCGTCGAAACCCGCATAGCAAAAATGCCAGCTGTTCACCACACGCAAACATTCGTCCCGTTGGAATCCACAGTCAAATGAACGGTAGAAGCGACCGAATCCGCATAGCTATCCAAAAACTCACGGAAGCAGTCTGGAACCTCGACCAACTCCAACCCCTCGAACAGGAACTGAGGGAAGAGTACGTACGTATCCAGGTGGCACGTGAGAACCTGATGAAGTACCTAAAGAAAAGCGGACCTTAGTGACTTCTTAGCGCAGGGAACGAGTCATGCGCTTGGCTGCGAAGGCCATAGTGTATAGGTTTGCCAGGGGTGGTTGAATTGAATTCAATGCTAGGGCACCGAAAATGCTTACCGTGCTGAGGAAGGAGAGCGTTAGGCTCGCAGTGGCGACTCCCATCAACCATGCTGACGCGGAGAGGTACGCTGCCCCAAGCATCAAGGCGCTAGCCGACATCCATCCCAGGGCAGGGAACACATGCATCTTCTTTGCCCTGAAGAGCCCTGCTCTGCGACGAATCAGGCGCGTACAGACATATGCAATCGGAGCCACATAGATCAAGCCGATCAGCGACGCCGCAACCACACCCGCAGCCAACGCACCGGCCTCAGCGCTGAACGGCGACACAGCTACATAGGAGAAGTAGGACGCGTATAGGATTCCGATGAGCGGGTAGACGCCTACCCGCAGTGCGTCAAGGAACCAGGGATTCGCAGAGGCCGCATAGGTAACTGAAGGTGCCCAACTGTAATACCAACCATTGAAGGTTTGCATAAACATCCGCCCCGCAGTTGTGTTCTGAATTTCATTGTTACGGAACCCCCGAAGGAAATTCGCATAAGGCTCTAGGGGAGTGCCGGATGTGGCAAAAGCCACAGGGCAGCCGATAGACGGAAGAACAGTAGTCGTGGGCCCAACAACCTGCGTTGAGGTCGCCAGGGGCTGCGTACTCGTGGTACTAGTTGTCGTAATTGTGCTGCCTGTACTGGTGTAGGAAGTTGAAGTGCTGGAGTTCGTGAACGTTAAGGTTCTGGTCGACGTATAGCTGAAACTCGTAGTCAAGCTAGTCGATGATGTACTAGTCGAAGTTGCCGTGGTGGAGGTGCTGATAGAGGTTGTTGTTGTAGAGGTAATAGCAGCCGTCCCGGCACTTGTCGTTGTGATAAATGTGGAAGTAATCGTAAGGAAACCTTGCACCAAAGTCTGCGGACTGGCAAGGGATAAACTCGCCGCTCCCAGTGCAAGTGACAAGATGAGATACAGAGTCAGTGCTCGCTTGGACAATCTCAATCAAATAGCCTCCGTAGGACGTATGGGCTCAGAACAATTAGGATCGCTAATAATCCAAAACCGTCCGAGTAAGTCGATTCTACGCTCCGGATGATTTGACCCAACGTCTTCGTAATAGTACCCACCACTGTTGTGACCGCGGTACCGAACAAAGTTGTGAGTGTAAAGGTTGTGGTATAGGTTGTTGTGGTTGGTGCAAGAATCGTGGTTGTGGTGAACGTTTGGGAAGTTTCAGTTGACGCACCAGTTGTTTGATAAGTGGTAGTTGTCAGCGATGTGGAAACCTGGGTTGTGCTCGTCAAAGTTGTGGTGCCAGTTGTCAGCGTAGACGTGCTGGTGAACGATGTCGAGGTGGTTGTAGTAGTAGTCACAAACGCTACTGCGAAGACTCCTACGCCAATATCATTGTTAGGTGAACCTGTAACAATTACGTTGTAGACTCCGGCCGGAGCGGCAGCAAGGACCTCAAAGGAAGCTTGAACATTTCCGTTCGTAATGGAGCACACGTTTGTCATGGTGACGTATATAGTCGCTGGACTGGTCGTTAGGGCACATGAGGCATCACCTTGAACGAAACCTGTTCCGGTCACATCTACAAACGTCAATCCGCCACCCGCGCTTGGTGTTATGGTCAGTAATCTTGCGCCAACAGCAAAAGGAGCCGAGGCGGCATCAGTTCCAGTGGCATTTGCAACGACTAGGTAGGCACCCTGAGCAGCGGTTAACGAAACGTTGAAGCTTCCCGATATCGTTCCGTCATTGAAACGAGTGCACTGGTTAAGAGTACCGAATAACTGGCCCGGCCCCGGCACCGACAGAAATTGACCGACAGGGAAAGATGGCGGATTTGCGGCGCACGCAGCGACGCCAAAGCCTCCCTTGAAACCTGAACCCGTCACAGTTACTTGGGTTCCCCCTGGACCAGAGTCTGGCGAAAGCGCAATTCTAGGCACAATTGTGAATTGGACCGTCTGGGAGTCATATGCCGGTGTTCCTTTCACTTTCAAAGTGTACGTGTCATTCGTTGCCCCGGTCGCTACCACAAACGTTGCCCTGAGGCTTCCCCCAGAGACTGAACAGGACTGGCCTGATACGAAGAATGGATGATTTGTATCGTTTGGCATTTGCGTGATGATGCAAGATGTGTCCGACAATGAGAAGCCGGTTCCGCTTATAGTCACAGTAGTTCCAGCCAGCGAGCCTAGCGGCGGTGAACCTGTCGAGGGGTTGATGGTTAAGAATGGTGTTGTGGACAGCGTGAAGACTGCTGTGCCGAAATCTCCATGCAAACCGGTGACCTTAATCGTGTATCCGCCAGCTCCGGCAGTGCCAACCGTGAACGACGCTGAAGCGATCCTCCCGGTGCTATCGATAAAGCAATTGGGTGTAGTAATAATGTTACTTGGCGTCGAGGAGATCGTGCATGTACCAGCGTCGAAGTTTGGCTGAAATACTCGGGGGCCAGGTGTGGTTATCGTTACAAGATTCCCCGCGGGTCCTGACGCTGGGATTGGGACGATCGTAGGCTGTGTTAGTACAACAAATGTGGTTGACGCAAAGGGTTTAGTGGGTGGGAAGGGCTGAGTGACCGTGTCGGTGACAGTGATCGTGTAAGCGCCCGTCGAATTATTCGATGAAGGGGTCGAGCTCGCTGCCACTGCAAAGCTACCGGAAACCGTCCCCGAGGGCGATATGGTGCACGTCACACCTGGGCTGCTGGCAAAGGTGAAGGAGGCGTTCGAGGAGGAAACAGTGCAACTGCGGGAGCTTCCGGTTGGAAATCCGCCGCCGGAAATTGTGACGGGAGTCCCGTCTAATGTACCATAACCTGGCGATGCGAGGCTCGGTGACACTGATACGAATGCTGACGATACTTTCTGGAAATTAGCGAAGGCAATATTCCACATGAATGGCGAGGATAGACCTGTCACATTTCCGCCAGATAACAGGCCCGTCACGGTAATGTTGTAAATGCCGTTAGCTCTTCCGGGGTCTACCTTGAAACTGCCTGAGACTGAGCCGGTTCCAGTAACCGAGCAAATCCCGGTCGAAGAGAAAACGAGATTATTGGCGCTGGGAGTTGAACTTACAGCGCAAAACACGACATCAGCCCGGAAGCCCGTACCAGTGAACGATACCGTTTGATTGCCCGCGCTTGCCGTAGGGGTGAGAACTATCTTAGGCGTTACGAAGAAGTCTGTGTAAGCCGTTCTTGAGCTACATATCAAAGTCACGTTGTCCGCGACCCCTCCCGTCCTACCTGCAGCACTTGCGCCTACTTTGAAGGTGCCGGATATTGATCCCGTACTGGTACCCCCGAGGCCAGTCACCGAGGTGATGAGGTTCGGGTTGTTTGACTGCAGGCTACAAGCTGTGTTTGGGGGCGCGCCACTCGCACTGACAAAAATCACCTGACCATTTAGGCCTGAGTTAGGGCTCAGGTGCAAGGAGAAAGCAGCGGTTGAGAAGACGACAAAACCGATTGTGGCCCAATCGCCATGCGACCCGGTAACGTTAATTGTATAACCTCCCGGGGTCGCGCCACTACTTACAACGAATTGAGTTGAGTACAATCTCCCGCTTGAATCTATGAAACAACTCTCACCCGGCGCGAATAGCCCGGTGGGAATTGAACTGAGCGTGCAGGCGCCTTGGTCGACGTTCGGGAATAAGCCGGTTCCACCGAAAGTTGCGGTAGTAGTGGTAACAGTGGTAGTTGCACCTGTGGGTGCGAAGGAACTAGTGATGGCGACAGCAGTCCCCGCGGATCCTGCAGAAACACTAAGCGCCACATAAGGAGGCCTGCTCACCGTAAATAACGCGGTCTTGGTATTTGTTGTGTCCTGCACAGTTAATGTGTAGGTCCCAACAAAAGCAGATGTGGCAATAGCGAAGCTACCTGAAAGAAATCCTGTCCCATCAATGCTGCATGGTGGCGTCGTTGCAAGAATATTTCCAGTCGCCGTAATAGTACAAGCTACACTAGGTGTCCATCCTGAACCAGTGACCGCAATCGTGCCAAAGCCCGGCGGTGCTGCCACCGGTGTTACGACCAGTGTCGGCACGCCTTGGACATCTGGAAGCGGGATGAAGCTGGAGATTGAAACGACCGCTGACGTAACGAGCAGCAGCGCAATAACAAGTCTGAGGCCCTTCGGTGCTCTCAATCATCATTTCTCCGATTTGTGGATCCGCGGCTAGAACTCAACCCGATTCAAGCGTCTCTACTGCGCTATGCGCTTGTTCACGATATTTAATGGCTTTTAACGCATTACGCCAAATTATTAACAAAATTGCAGCAAAATTTGCTTGATTTTGCATCATTTCAGGCACTA
This sequence comes from Candidatus Bathyarchaeota archaeon, assembly GCA_963726255.1. GTDB lineage: Archaea > Thermoproteota > Bathyarchaeia > 40CM-2-53-6 > 40CM-2-53-6 > FEN-987. The sequence continues at coordinate 1,877,484 of CAVSBL010000002.1, read as the reverse complement.
GAGGAAAATCCGCCATTCAAGCCCACTCAGGATGGATTCCAATGTCCCCCGTGGAAATTGCCGCGCACCCTTAGCTGAGGTTGATATTTAACTGTTGTTGCGTACCACACAAATACGCATCCACCCAAGAACATCAAGCCTCATAGCTGCGAACTTTCGCTCATTGAGCCATTGGCCTCCATACTCCTATTCCTGGAACTCTTGAGCGAATTGACTTTGAGAACCGTTCCAGAATCCTCTCCCTCGCCGTCAGCCTTCCGGTTCCTAACTTCGTTTTCGATTTTCTTTCTCCAGCTCATCAGTGTCACCTCTCAGTTCCTTGAGGAACTCGTCCACGAACGCATCGTCCTGGTCTTTCAGGATGGCCAACTCTGTGCCCATGAGGAGATTGGCGACTCGAAGTGCCAACAGCTTGGCCGACGCCCCCTTCGCGGCGTCCTCTGTCGTGCTGTAGGCCACAGCTTCCTGGACCGCCTGCCATACAAGTCGCTCGAGCCTGTCCCGTTTTGGCGCCCCTGGGAGTCCAGCCGCCTTTTCGCTCTTCATGGGGGCCTTCAGGGGTCCTTGCCTGGAGCGCTGCACTGTGACCATGTACTGCTTCGCTAGGCTAGTGAGGGCTTGAAGGTGTGCCACACCCTCTCGAAATGTTCTTTCAAAATGTTACGCACATGCTCCGATACCGTGATGCCAAGTTTGCGAGCCTCAAGTATAACGGCCGCTTGATAGTTCCGTGGGACCCGCGCTCTAAGGATGGGGTTACCTTTCCTAGGCAATGGTCTTCAACCACTCGTATGGCGTTTGAATCCCGTAATCAAGATAATGGTTAATGCGATCACGGCCACGAGGGGAGCTCGCCGGAGTTCTCCGCTATTGAGAGTCCTGTTTGGGCCGTTCGTAGGCTGATTTCTGATGCATAAACGTACTCATTCAAATCGCGACTTTCTTGCTTACGGGGGTTTTCATTTGGTAGAATATGAGTTGACATACGGGATCGATTCCTAGTCTCAATTCAATAGTGATGGGGCCATGATTGTAGAACTCTAAGGCGATTCGGCCCTCAAAAACAGGGTTAATGTGAGAGGCGGTTGTACGAACCGCAATGCCATATCTAGCTAATCGGCTACGTCCTTCGACACTCGCTGCTAGGTTGTCAGGGAGAAAAACTTCTTCTAACGTGAAACCAACAATGAATTCGTGCTCGGCCAACGTGAAGACTTTGGGATTACCAAGTGCGTCGTTTCCAATGTAATTTTCTGTTTTGAAGAGGCCTTCGGAGTTGAACTCGTCAAGACACGGGTTTATTTTGTGTCCTGCTCTACTTTGGAACTTGTAAAATTCATAACCTAAGCGCAAATCTATGGATGAGATTCCATTTGTTTGGGATCGATGTCTGGAGAAAAGCGTATGCCCTTCCTCTTCCATGCGTTAAGAAGTTCTTTGTGCCCCAATATCAATGAAGTAGCCTACGGGTTGCCATCGACCTGAGCATGCTTTCTCAGCCAGTCGATGGGAACAAGAGCGGGATTGGATGGGTGCATGTCTTGGCTAGGGAAGAGCAGACGAACGTCATTCTTCTCAAAAATCACGACGACCGCTCTTACACGTTTTTGGTTTTCTATCACTGACGATTGATTAACAAGTCCTGTAATAGTGCCGGCTGGAAGTTGTATCTTCACTTCCTTCTCAAATGAAGACATTCCAGGTCTTATTTCGCAAGGAACAGAGACAATCGTCCCAGAAGCAAAGCCTAGCCATTAAACCATTTCTTGTTATGTAGAGATTGGATATAACATTTTAATGCTTAAGAACAAGGTCAGGCGGTTGCCGATTCTTGACGGCGAAGAGTTGAAAGGAATAGTGACTACGCAGGATATTATGCGGTGGGTCCTCCGCGTTTCTTACGAGCCCAACGTTCCAAAGCACATCGAAGCAATCCTAGAAGCACGTTAACCCAAGCTATCTCGGAGTATCACTACCCTTACCTCTGTCACTAAGAGAACCGTTTGGGAAGGGTGAATGAATTCTGAGGGTTGCAGTCTTCGGTTCGGGTTTGATGGGTTCCGCGATAGCACGGGATCTAGTGAGGTCGAAACTTGTTGACGAGGTTGCGGTTTACGATGTTGATCGAAACCGCCTAAACGCCCTTGCGCGAAGCGTCCATTCAGGCAAACTATCGGTCAAAGCCCATGACGTACGCCGGCGCTCAGCTACGGCCAGGCTTCTGAAGAGGGCTGATGTTGGCGTAGGGGCCCTGCCTCACGGCTTGAGTGAATATGCTATCGAATCAACGATTCGGGCGGGAGTGAATTTTGTTGACTTGATCTTCGGATGGCGATTCGGACAAAGAGAAATCCATTCAGCAGCACGGAAAAGGGGGATTACAATCATACCTGCGTGCGGGCTGGCCCCTGGCTTAACCAACCTTCTCGCTATGGCTGGAGCAGAACAGCTGGATGAGGCCCGCGAGGTTCACATAAAGGTCGGCGGCATACCAGAACGGCCAAGGCCCCCGCTGAACTATCGAATCGTCTTCTCCTTTGAAGCGGTGCTTGAAGAGTATCTTCGGAAAGCAAGAATCGTCAAGAACGGAAAGGTAACAGATGTCCCTGCCCTAACTGGACTCGAGAAGATAACCTTCCGCCCACCCATTGGAGTATGCGAATGCTTCTACACCGATGGGCTCTCAACCCTCGTACAAACACTAAGAGGAGTACGTGAAATGGATGAAAAAACAATCCGTTGGCCCGGCCACGTTTCCCAAATCAAGACTCTGATAGAATGTGGGTTACTCGAAACCAACCCAGTCCGATTCGATGGGAGGCTAGTTATTCCACGAAAGCTCGTAGGCAAGATTCTGTCAGATCGAATCAGTCTGGGTAAAGAAAGAGACCTAACCTTGCTCAGAGTCGACGTATCTGGGAGGAGGCGCAATGCGAGCGTTCACCGTCGGTATGAGATGATAGACCACTATGATGGGAGAGCGGGAATGACATCCATGGCCCGCACCACAGCCTTCCCATGCTCAATAGCCGCACAGATCCTCGGAACAGGCGAGGTGGTCAAGAAAGGACTCGTTCCACCAGAACTCGCCTTTAGAGGAGCACTTCGCGAGAAATTCCTCGGATACTTGCGTTCGAGAGGGATGAAAATCACTTCAAGAATCATGCGGTAGATTGATTTCGCTTCTTTCAACGCATCCCAATTCGTCGAACGAGTTTCTATTTGCCTTCGATTGCGAAAACCGGTTATGGTAACCATTGAGTTGTCTTATATCAAATTCTGAGTTAACCACCGCAAAGGCGGAGCGGGAGCTGAATTCAACTAATGGCGGGTCCCGAGAAAACTCGAATGGACACAGTCGCCGACGTGATGACGGAATGGGTAGTCACGGTCGGCCCGTCCGACTCACTCCTGACCGCGCGAGACCTAATGACGCGTAACCGAGTATCTCAACTCGTAGTCGTGGACCAACGTAACCGGCCTGTCGGCTTCATATCCAAGAGGACTATCGCCCAGTTTCTCCTAGAGGACTCCACAACACGCAGCCTAGGAGAGATACGAGTCTCAGAAGCCTCCACCGAGTCAATCCCGACCCTCAGACGGGACTTTCCGGTTCTCAATGCGGCACGTCTGTTCGACACGGAAAACCTTGCCTACACCGTAATCACAAATGACAACCCTCTCTCAGGAATCATGACGGAAACAGACCTCTGCCACTACTACTCGCAGAAGTTGCCTCACAGGTTCAGGGTCGCTGATTTCATGACCAGAGACTTCATCTTCGCGAAAAGCAACTACCCAGCGGTGCACGTGGCTCACGCAATAATTTTCCGCCAGCCAAGCGTCCCCGTCATAGACGAGGAGTTAGTGGGCATCTTGACGCTGTCGAACATTCTATCAATCAGAGAGAAGGCGCCTAAAGTAGCTAATGAAATATCGCCCCTGAAACCGGAGAGTGAGGGCGCGCTGATTACAACGAAAGAGCTGATGACACCAAACCCAATCACAACTCACGAAGATGCAGACTTGGCACAGGCAGCTCAGATAATCATAAACGAGGGGATAGGCAGCCTGCCCGTAACTGACGGGGAATCGAACGTAGTAGGCCTTCTGAGCAAACATGACGTTGTCAAAGCACTGGGTACAGTCGGCAGAAACCTAATTGTAGAGGCCTAAATAACCCGCCACCTTCTCGAATCGAGATACACGAAAGCCGAGTTCCTTGAAATGTCAGCCGCCAAGAGGAGACCCCAGCCTACTTCCGAGGACCTTGAGGCTCACAAGAAATTGCATAGAATGGGGTCGAGGCTGAGCGACGTAATTTTGGGCGGGCAGGATGGAATTGTGAATGTCCTAGGCGTGGTGTTAGGGGTGGCGGCTGCTTCGGGTAATTCAAAGCTCATAGTCGCCGCGGCCTTGGCCACGACTTTCGCTGAGTCTCTTTCGATGGGAGCGGTTGCATACACGTCGAACTTAGCAGACAAGGATTTCTACGAAAGCCAAGTCGAGCGGGAGAAGGATCACATCAGAAGGTTCTCCGACATTGAACGGGAAGAGATTAGGAGAATCTACGAAGCAAAAGGCTTCACAGGAAAACAGCTCGACGAAATAGTTCACACTATAACGTCAGATGAAGAGAGGTGGGTTGGTGTTATGCTTGCCGAGGAGTTGAAGGTTTCACCGGTTGAAAAGAGCGGGCTTGTGAAGACAGCTGTAATCGTGGGGTTCGCCGCCGTTATAGGTTCCTTGATTCCTGTTGCACCTTTCTTTGGGCTCCCAGTATGGACGGCTGTGTGGGGATCGATAGCGCTGGCTGGGGCTTCGCTCTTCGTTGTTGGCGCATACAAGGCTTCGGTGACGGTTGGTGTTTGGTGGAAGTCTGGCCTGCAAATGCTTGGCATAGGTTTAGTGACCGCACTGGTGAGTTACATTATCGGTGCCGCTGTAGTAAGGTAGAACCTCTTCACCATCGAACCATGCATTGGAATCAAACTCAAATAACTTGACAGAGCCGTTTTGTGCAACGTAAAGAGGCCTGCTCATTATGGATTTATTCGGTTTCGTTGCCACCGTAATTGTGGTAACAGCTTCAGGGGCGCTGGCCCCAGGCCCGTTGTTTTTCGGTTTACTTATGCACGGTTCTAAGGAGGGAGCTCGGGCTGGTTTCTCAGCGGCTATCGGACATACGCTCGTGGAGTTTCCATTGGTTCTCGCCCTCGCCCTAGGCTTGCTCGCGGCTGCGAGCCAACCGATGGTCAAAGGAGTGATTGGCGTGGTAGGGGGTGCGGGCTTGATTGGTTTCGGCGTACTGCAGGTCTATGAAACCCTCAAGAGCAAACCATCGTCGGCTGGGCCACCCAACGCTAAGGCGAGAAAACTCCCCGCGAGCTCTCTAGTCTTAGGCCTAGCCCTCACTGGGCTTAATCCCTACTTTATTCTATGGTGGCTAACCATAGGCTCAGTTCTCATAGTCCAAGCTTTAGCTTTCGCAGCGCTCGTCGGCGTACTCGTAATGTATGTTTCACATGTCTGGATGGATTACGCATTTCTCACGATGATTGCGCATCTAGGTAAGAAGGGTAAGGCTGTGGTTGGTTCAAGATGGTATAAGGTCGTACTCATCGTCTTTGGGTTGATTCTCATCTACTACGGTGCAACCTTCGTAATAGCCGCCTTCAACCTGTGAGAATCGCGGAACTACTCCGCGAGCGCCTGCTAGAGTTCTGAAGAAGTCTAGACTTCAGAACGCGAGATTCTCGCAATCTTAGCCTTGTACATGATACCTACTGCTGTCAGCGCTGAAACTCCTATGATCATGACGCCTAGAATGTAAAGCCAGTAAGAAAACCCCCCGATTGTAGGATCTACAAAAGCCCAAAGAGAGGTACCTAGGGTTGCGACAATGAGGCCAACACCGGCCAACCAACCAGTAACACGCCTAAGCATCCCACTGACCTGGTAGTAGTCAACGGCTAGAAGGACCAAAGCTAAGGCGGCGAGTGTGAAAATACCGAACATTGGGTTAACATTCGCGAACACGTCGTGGTTCGCAGACATCGTTGAACCGAAAACATCCTCATGGAACTCGATGTAAAATCCTTCGAGAACGCTGTTTATGACCGCAGCAACCCAGGTGCCAAGTAGAGCTAACCGAACCCCGTCTTTCCAAGAACTCTTCCCACCCAGCTTGACCAACGCTAGGGGAATCAGGGCGATCATGGCTCCAAGCGCAGTGATCGCCATGACCGTATCATCACCCGCCATGCCATTCACCCCGTCAGGCCCGCCTTGGAAGAGAACCGGGGGAGCGAAATTGATGACAGCCTCCAATACCATAACGACCGTAATCGCAACTATACCGATTGAGCTGATCCACAATCCGACATTGGCCAAGTTCCTCCTCGACCCTTTCACGTCTAGAACTTTGAATCGGTGCGCTACTAGAGCGACAACTCCCGCCATGATGGCAAGGCCCATCTCATGGGAGTGTGGGCCAGCTAAAGCGCCGACGAAAGTTCCCGCGTCCCCGAAGAACGGAACGAGGAAGGAGAATATGCCTACGCCAAAGATCATCATCCAAAGGTTTGCGAACCCAATCATCCCCGCGATGAAGGCGGAGCCTACAGAGAACAATGCTAGCCAGTAGCCCGCGCCAGCCTTCGCGTACAATGAGAATTCCTTTCTCCCCGGTATCATTCTGAGGACATATTGTGGCCACATGCGGGGCGGAAAGGCCTTCATTTTCGGCTCGTAGGTTCCAGCTTGCTTCCTCGGCAAGATTGCAAGTTGGATGAAGAGGGCGCCACCCACGTCACCAATCAATATGAATGCTACAACATACAAGCCCAAAGGTATGTCGGGAAAACTAGCGTCAAGGAACGGGCTCAAGTAGAAAATACCGCCGACAGCTGCAAAGACAACGGCGGCATAGGCCCTGTACGATATGGGAAAATCAATTGGGGGTTCATATTTCTGAAGATTGAAAATCGAAATCACCAAATACGCGGCTAACGCGGCGATTCCTACCCCTATAGAATGGAAATACAATGTCGCATAGTACGTATCCAAACCTGGAGGTAGGCCGAGGATGGCGTATAGGCCTGCCATGATCACGATGATTAGAGTTGTCGCCCACGTGAGCGCTTTCAAGGACAGCATGTAGTTGTGGGTATAGGTAACTCGGCCTACTTCCTGAATCGCCGTCAAGGAAATCTCATACCAGCGCTGGCCTGTAATTACTTAAGGCGTTCGTATATGGAATAAACACATACCATGCCTTCCTCCTCGGCAAGGTGATACCATAAGCGCAGTTTCGTGGAGTTGTTCGCTTTTTATCGTTGGGAGTCGAAGTCATCCAGTTCACTATGACCGCGATTAAGCCTGCCCCCGTCAAACCAACCGTTCCCATCGAGTTACTGAACAGGATTGACTTTCGCGTTGGAACAATCGAACGTGTGGAGGATGTGAAGAATTCAGACAAGTTGGTGAAACTCATCGTAAATTTCGGTGACCACAGGAGAAACATACTGGCGGGGATGAAAAAGGAACGTCAGAATCCGAGGGAAATTGAAGGGAAGCAGGCGTTATTCGTCGTCAACCTTGAACCCAAGAAGTTGTTCGGCGAAGTTTCCGAAGGGATGCTCCTGGACATTGGGTATGCTGATTCAATTGTACCTGTGCTTAGTGTACCAGAACGACCCGTACCAAACGGCGTGCGGGCTGGGTGATTTGGCTCACGATGAGCCATAGAAAGAAAAGGTTAGGGAAGGAGGGAAGGTTTCCTTAGCTCAGTGTTTGGAGCGTAAGGCCATCAAGTATCCTAGTCCGCCGGCGAAGAACCCGATTAAACCGAGAACTAGAAAGACCGCTATTGGCTCCGAGTAGTATTGTAGGACGCCGACGTGTACTTGCCCCGTGTTCCATCCCATTCCCCCATACTTTGCGGGTTGCATCGCAGCGCCGCCAAGGTATCCTCCCGCCATGGCTAGGATTGCTGCGCCCGCCACGCCGATGTTGCCGAGGACAAAATGGATCCATGCTAGCGCTTTCGATATGCCCTTGTAGACCTTGCCTTGAACAGTTTCAATGAAGAAGTAGAACAGTGAAGTCACCGCGATTCCGATTACGCCTACTATCAGGTAGGTGAGGTATCCAACGGTGAACCATGTGCCTGCTTCCCCGCTTGCTATTACTCTGGAAACTGCGACTGGCAGCAAGCCGATTTGATCGCCGAAGCCGCCTAGAAAAGTGATGACTGCTGCTATTGCACCTTGAATGATTGCAGCGTAGAGAAATAGAGTGGCCATTGTGCTTTGAGCTCCTTTTGTTTGCAATTTTATCCCTCCCTCAAAGTTTTGAATGCGGTACGTACCATGTAATCGCATTTAAGTGCCGAGTATATGTTTTCCTTACGCGAAAATAGGTTTCAAAACCGCCTAGGGCTAGCTTGGTGAGAGTGATTTTCCACCTGGTTCAACAACTCAGCGTCGCCCTTTGGCGTCCAACTGTTCGATGAGTAGTGGCAGGTCGTTTACTGATCCTAGCAGGTAATCTGGTTCGGCTTGAATTAATCGTTCGCTCGGGAATGGGCCGGTAGCAACGGCGACGGATGGTAACCCTGCCTCCCGCGCGGCTATGATGTCCATGACCCCATCGCCTACAAGAATGGCCTCTTCGAGTGGGACACCCATTTCAACTAAGAGCTTTCGAACCGGGGCAGGGTCTGGTTTCATCTCTTCGCAATCATCCCTTGTTACTACGGCGTCGAAGAAACCTGCTAGCTCGCATCGCCTCAGAGTTATCTCTGTCCCAACACGCCCGTTGTTCGTTACCAACCCTATTCTGAGCCCGCGGGCGCGAAGTTTACGGAGCGTTTCAACCGCGCCCGGGTATAGGGTGACCTCGTTGGCGGCGTTGACTTCCATCTCTTCAAGGAGGTTGTAGAATCTTCGCCGGAGGCTTGTGAACGTATCAGCGTCTAGTTCATCCTTGAGTTTCTTGAGGATAAGATAGAGGCTGAGTTGTTCAGTCATCTCTGGTGTACGTAGGTTCAGTTTCTCAACTTCTTCGAGTGCCTTGCGTCGGGCAGCCATGTAGTCGAGGTTGAACTGTGTTATTGTTCCATCCATGTCCATTACGATGCCTTTGATCGTCAAGCACTCGTCTTCCAGGGCCCGTGCCTGGCAACGACTATGAGTGGAATTCATTAAAGGTTGAGGGAGACCCGAAGGCCGATTAGGCGCTAGGTGTGCGCGAAGTTCTCCACAATAGTCCCCGCGTATTCAATTCCTTTGAAGAAATCGTCTACGAGTTCGAATTCGTTCGGGGCGTGTGCTTGAGAGAAAGCTGAGGCACACCCCGCCCAGACCGAATTTAGGCCCAACCTCTTTGTGAAAAGGTAATCCGGGCCAGAGCCCGCGGCGTTCGGGGCGACGGACGCTTCATTTTTGAACACCTCTTTTGCCGCGGCGATGACTGCTCGTGCGATAGGTGCGTCGACAGGTGTCTTCGAGGGCTCTAGGCTGTTCGACCTTACAACTTCAACGTCCCGAAAATTGTGTTTGACGAGATGAAGCTTCAATTTCTCGAGCAAGTCCGCAGGGTTTTGGTCGTAGACTAACCTGAAGTCTAGTTTGGCCATGGCCTTGCTGGGCAATACTGTTTTGGAGCCTTTCGCTGTATATCCGCTCATGAAGCCGCAGACATTGCAGGTGGGCTCATAGAGGAGCATCCTCACTGCGTCCAACCCTTTTCTGTCAAGTAGGAAAGAGGCAAGCCCCATCTCCGACTTATTCCTCTCCTCGTCGAAGGGAAGGTTCTTCACAAGTTCAAGTTCGGGTGAAGATGGTTTGTGTACGCGGTCGTACCAGCCATCAATCTTGATCCTCTCATCGGATTGTTTGATGGAGTCAAGCGCCCAGATTATGCGCCACGCCGGGTTCGGGGCGAGCGGGGCTAGGGAGGAATGAAGGTCAACTTTCGGGCCGGTTGCATGTAGCTCGACGTAGAGCATGCCTTTCACGCCCAAGACCACTTCAGGCCGGCCGGTTTCATCTATCCCCCCATCGAAGCAGACGTCGGCGTCGGCTTTCAACTTGGACTTATTCTCTTCCACAAAGCGCGGAAGATGAGGGCTGCCAATTTCTTCCTCACCTTCGAAGAAAAATTTCAAATTCACAGGCAGCTCGCCAATTGTATTCTTGTATGCTTCCACCATTTTGACTAGCGCCATTACGTTGTTCTTAGAATCGGAAGCACCACGCGCAAAGATTTTGCCATCCTTCATCTCCGCCCCAAAGGGATCCGACTTCCATTCCTCCAGGGGTTCTGTGGGTTGCACATCGTAATGGCCGTAGAACAACAGCGTCCGCTTCGACTTGCTTGTGGTGACGTTGCCCAGTAGCACAGGGTTCCCTTCGGGTTCTTCCACGAGTTCAGTTTCCATGCCTGAACCTCGCATGAATCGTTCTAGGAGGTTGGCGCACTCACGGATTCCACGCCCCTGGGCAGAAACGCTTGGCTGCCTAAGCAATGTTCGGAAATCTTCGAGCAATTTGTCTCGATTGCTGACCACGTAAGCGACAGCCTTCTGATCCATTCAATCCACTGGGCGGAGTTGATGTCGATCACGTTGAAAACGATTTCTTACGTCAATTGAGAACGGATTGTTGGCTACAAGGTTTGGTGAAATAGTGAGGAGCGTTGGATTTCAGTAGCGCCGAGGGACGTTTGCTTGAGGATAATCAGGTTCGCTACAGTGAGCCCAAACGGTATGCCGCATGTCGTACCGGTCTGTTACGTCTATAGATCGGGCGCATTCTGGGCGGCAATTGATTATGGAACAAGAAATTCGATTGGGCCCGAGCAATGCCTTGGAGGAGGAAGCACCTTTCGTCCGGATTGACCCTATGCGAAAAGCCAGCTAATGGCTGAAACCGTAGAAAGCGGCCCATTGCTGTGATAGGCGCAAATGCAGGATTCATTACAGCAGCCTTTTGCAAGGGGATTTACACGCCTGACTCAAATTTCGGATACGCTTAATTTGGCGGCTGGCGGCTGGGGGGTTTCTAGGTATTGAAATATGTCCTATTGTGGTTGTGGTTGGGGCTACCCGTCTAGCTACTATACGCCGTTGAACTATTACGGATACGCGCCTTACCCAGCATACCCAATGTACGGCTATTCGGCACCATCATACGGCTACTATTCGTCACCATCCTACGGCTACTACTCCTCAGCATCGTACGGCCTTCCATTCGGCTACGTTTACAGTGGTGCTTACTCACCAACTCCGTATGCTGCGCTGGGTTACCCTCGCGGTGAACACCACGTCGGCAACTGCCTAATGATCTGCCAGTAAAGCAAGAACTATTCCCTCGCAGCCGCGAAACCGTAATGTGAATAGCAGCGTAGCCTCTAGACCGCTCGCTATCGGGCCCTAGGGTCCGATTGGAGTCCATCGCAAGATGAGCGGCCACGAATCACACAGCCCACGTGACGTTAAGCTTCTGCTCACTGCAATGGGCCTTAACTCGTTACCCCTCGGGTACACGCTTGTCGTTCTGCCGATCTATTTGAGCAACCTAGGCTTCTCAGGCGAGGTAATAGGTGCAATAACGGCGGTTTCGTCTTTTGCAAGCACGGTTGCTCTGATACCTTTCGCTATTGCAGCCGACCGTTATGGTAGAAAACCATTCGTTGTCTGGGGTTTCTTCTCGGCGGCCTTGGCCTACGTGTTCTTCGCGTTTACCCGCGACTTGAGCTCGCTACTCGTAGCAGGTGCAATCGGTGGAATTGGCTTAGCGGGTGGTTTCACCACTGCAGTTTGGACACCTGCATGGACAGCCCTCATCTCCGAAAAGGCAGGCGCCGAGGGACGAACGAGAGCTTTCGCTTGGTCGCAAGGCATATGGACTATAGCGCTGACCGCGGGATCTGCTGCGAGTGTTCTCCCAGCCCTCTTCCGTGTACAACTTAATTCAACATTCCTAGAATCCTACGAATACCCGTTTCTCATGTTCGTGGGGCTTTCGATTCTCTCGGGCTTAGTCCTGCTGCCGATTTCTGAAGCGAAAGTGATTCCTGTTGCTCCTGACGGCGGGCGCCGTTGGAGCTTGTTTCCCAAGAAGTCTAGGCTTCAAATCACCAAGTTCTCCGCGACCCTGGGCTTAGTTGGGTTTGCATCCGGAATTGGCATCCAGTTGCTTTCCCTCTGGTTCAACAGGGTGTATGGGACCAGTGAAACTTCCTTAGGCCCATGGTTCGCTGCGGCCGAAATAACCTCACTAATAGTTGTGCCAATAGTTCCGAGGTTGACGAAGAGGTTGGGTAGCTCCAAGAGTGTTCTCATAACGCAGGGATTATCGGCTGGTTTGTTAGCGTCAATGGTTCTTGCGCCGACCTACCAGTTCGCAGCAACTATCTTCATCGCGCGCAACTTTTTCATGAACATGGCATGGCCAATGCAACAATCGTACCTGATGGGAACCGTAACTCCCGACGAACGGGCTTCCGCATCAGCGATAACTTACACGATTTGGGGGATCGGAAATTCTGTTAGCCCGATTCTAGCAGGCTACTTGCTAAGCCAGGCTTCATTTCTCTCACTCTCAGCCCCATTACTAATCGGGGGCGCAGCTTACTTGGCTGCCGCCGTGGCATTCTACATCCTATTTCGCGGGACCCCGCCGCCAGAGGAAACGATGACGATACCAAATATCGGTCATGAGGTCATGTAGGCGAACTGGTTCGATTTCAAGGCTCAGCTGGGACCAATTTCTTGCCATCCCAGCTGAAACCTAGTTCCTTCAATTCTTCGAAGAACCATGTTAGATTTTCTTTTGGTTCATGAAACCTGTCGAAGAGTTCTTTTGTAACATGGCCTAGGAATGAAGCGAAAAGTTGCCTATCCTCGAGGTATAGCCGGTTTAGGAATAGTGATAGGCGGTCAAGCTCGAAATCTCCCGTAACAACATCCGCGTAAACTGTTTCCCAAGCTTTCTCTAGGTTGAAATGTCGCAGTGCTTCACGCATATACGGGAAAAGGTCTGTGAAATATTCCCGTAGCATTCCTTGGGAGCGAAAGACTGCCTGCACTAGTTTTCTGATTCTCATATCAACTTCTGGAATGCCGCTCAAGGAGGATCAATACCTGCGGGTTACAATCTCAGCTTCTTATTATGGATAGAGAACTTATGGATAGATTTCCCGGAGCATGAGTCCTATTCGGCCTTCTACTTCTTGTGGTTCCACAGCGCCCGTTTCCGTCATGTATTTCGAAACGTATCGGCTTGGCGTGACGTCGAACAGGCCGTTTGAGGTTTGAACTGGTTCACCTAGAAAATCGGCCGTACTGAACTTCGCTCTTTCGCACACGCTGTAGAAGAGTATCCCCCGTTCATGGGCTGCGGTAGCAATGTCTCTTGTTCCAACCTTGTGAAGGAGGGAACCATCAGCCAGAACGCTGTCCGCACCGACCAACACTACGTCCACATCCGGCATGACCGAATCCACCGCTGAGTCGGCGACGAGTTTCACAGGCACACCCACATCAACCAGCGCCTTAGCAAGCTGTTTTCCTTCCATCCCCGGGTATGATTCGGTGGCATAGACCTGGAACCGTCTCCTGCCCTTCATGCCTAGTTCAAGCGCCCTGAGGACGGTGCTGCTGTGGCTGTGGGTGAGCACATAGCCGTCCTCTGGCAATAGGGCAACAGCGTTCCTTGCGGCGTCCTCCGCGGCGTCGCTTGAGTATTGCGCCAACTCTTCAGCCAGCGAACGGACCAGTCTACCGTACTCGGCGGCGGAAACTGAGTTTTTCTTTTGGTCGGCTCGGTATAGCAACATGCCGACTAGATTTCTTACGTTAGCCATAGCTGGCTGCGCTTGACGTAATTTTGATGCTGTAAACAGGAGATTGCAGAATGTTACCTCGGCGGTTGCGGCCTCTGCAGTCTCAGTGGTTGCGGACAATAGTTGAAGCGCGCTTCGGCCAAGTGCACTTGCGCCCTGGGCCCTGTCTTGCGCGAGTGCGTCGATGCCCTTCAGAACTTTGGCAAGCGTGGCTTGGGCGGCTTCGAAGTTGCAGCGGACGCGGTCGAAGGTTTCTTTGAGTTTCGGGACCGTTTCATACGAGCCTAGCTCGTTGGGGTCAACCCAGCGGTATTCTGTGCTCTCCCAATCGAGTTGAATCGTTCTTGAACGTGTTTCAAACAGGAATGGGTGAACAATCCAAACGGTCTTCGTCGGCTCATCATAGGCGCGAAGGATTTCCCCCGCCTTTACTAGGCTGACCTGCTCAAGAGAGAGGCCTAGTTCCTCTTGTATTTCGATTTGCGCGCGTTGGAGCGGATCTTCGCTTCCTTCCAGATAGCCGCTTACCCCCGCCCATTTACCCCTGTGTGTCGCAACCTTCTCGCTTCTCCTTAGCAGAAGGATCTTCCCATCGGCGGTAAGAAATGAGGTTACGACTCTTTTGTATTCCAATTAGCCACACTGAGAACGCATCTGATTTTGCTCATTTCTTTAGGGGATCTACCTGTGGCTTCACAGTTTCCAAACGTTCCCACAGTTTGGCCGCGGCGTTTTGCGAAATTGATTGAGCCTTCTCTTCGTCGAAGGTGAGAAGTTGCTTGTTCTTGACGACTGGCTTGCCGTCGACGAGGACGGTTTCAACATCGTCCCCATCCACCGTATTGACCAGATGGCCTACGGCGCTGCTCGCGTTCAGCGGTGTGGGCAGTACGCTTGGTTTGATTATGATTATATCAGCCCTCTTCCCAGCCTCTATGGAGCCTAATTCCTTCTCCATCCCATACAGCTTGGCGCCGTTTACGGTCGCCATCTCTAGGACGGTGTAGGGGTCGATTGCGTTCGGGTTCTTGTGGTATACGCGGTGCAAAAGGTAGGCTGAGCGCATGTTCTCGAACATGTCGAAAATGTATCCGTCATTTCCCAAGCCCACGTTGATTTGTTTCTCAAGCATTCTGAGGATGGGTGCGACTCCAACTGCGTTTAGCATGTTGCTCATGGGGTTGTGTGCGACACCAGTCTTCGTTTGAGCAATAGTGTCGATTTCATTCTCATCGAGGTTCACGCAGTGGGCTAGGACGACGTCAGGCCCGAGTAGTCCGATGTCACGTAACCTCTCCACGGTCCGCTTCCCATAGTTCTCTAGGTTGTGATGAAGATCCCCCAGCCCCTCCGAGGCATGTATGGTAATTGGCACCCGGTACTTTGCCGCCAGCGCCTTCACCCGTTTGATGAGATCGTCGGAAACGGTGAAGGAGGCGTGGATGCTGAAGAGGGGTTTGGCTTTACTCTCCGGCTTGGAGTGCGTTTTCTCAGCGAACCTTACGTTCTCCTGTACCCCTTTCGCTCCTTCATCCTTAGAGTGCCGCTCGGTGGCTTCGAAGGCCACGAAACCCCTGATCCCAACCTCCTCGACCGCACGTGCAATATGGTCCAGAACGCCAGTGATTGAGTTCGGGCCTGAGTAGGTATCCGCGAAAGTTGTTACACCTGATTTGGCGAATTCAACTGAAGCAACCAAGGCGCTTGCGTAGGCATCCTCGAAATTCATAGCCTCGTCAACGGGCCACCAAACACGCTGAAGAATCTGCGTAAAATCTGAAGGTGGGGTTATCTTCAGCGATGCTCCCCTCAGTAGCATGCCATAGAGGTGGGAGTGGCTGCAGACGATTCCGGGCATCACGATGCGGCCCGATGCGTCTAAGACCTCGGCGGTACTGTGCTTCTTCTGCAGGTCAGCAGTTTTCCCGATTTCCACGACCTTACCTTGCTCGATGGCGATAGCGTGGTTCTCCAAGATGCGCCGCTGACTATCCATTGTGACCAGAACGCCATTTCTTATCAGAAGGTCAACCAATAATGAGGACCAACCTCAGGAGCAACACCTTTTCATAAAATAGGTTGTGTTGCAACCCTATTTGAGATGAAGAGCTGAGCCGCTTTGAAGTTGCGGATTGTTGGCTTGGGGGATTCAACAACGGCTGGGACCCCCGGTTTCCTCTCCCCGCTCGAAGCACCCCCTAACGGCCGAGGAAACCCCGAAAGCCAGTACGCCTACTGGATGATGCGGATGCATCCCGAATGGACGGTGCTAAACCGTGGCGTCAACGGCGAGAGGTCAGATGAGATTTTGGCTAGGTTCGAGCGCGATGTATTCTCGGAGTCGCCAAACTACGTCGTGATCCTTGCGGGCGTCAATGATGTTTACCAAGGCGCCCCGGTAGAATCGGTCAAAGAACACCTGCTCGCAATGTATGAGAAAACTACGGCTGCAAAAATTAGACCAGTTGCAGCGACCGTCCTTCCCTACAACACAGCGTCAGCCGGGGAATCAAAGGCGATCTCGGACCTGAACACTTGGATAGCCGTTACCGCGAATCGGCTTGGAGCCCTCTTCTGCGACACTAATCGCGCGGTAAGAGACCCAGGCAACCCAGACCGCTTGCTGAGTTCACCTGATGGCAATCACCCCGATGTCTCAGGCTACCGCAAACTGGGCGAAGCTTTAGTGGCAACTATTGATAGCGACGCCAGATTAGTATGATTAGACACCAAGAGTAAAGTGCTTCGTCACATAGAGCCATTCGGTTTGGGGACCAGCGTTGGCGTCTGTTCTGATTGAGAATGGGAAACTCGTGCGTGCAGGCCACCTCACGCCGGCCAATATTCTCATCGAAGATGAAAGAATCGAATACGTGGGTGTAAGGAAACCTAAGCTTGCCGATCGGCGGCTTGATGCGAAGGGAAGACTCATCCTTCCAGGCTTAGTAGACGGCCACGCTCACTTACATGACCCCGCCTTTACAAACCGCGAAGATTTCACCACGGGGACTGCTGCCGCTGCGGCGGGAGGGGTCACGAGTGTTGTTGAGATGGTTCTCTCAACCCCCGTCGACACACCTGAACGGGTAAAGGATAAGATCGAGCTGGGAAAGCGGTCTTCATTGATTGATTTCTCGCTCCACGGAGGAATGATGAACCTCAACAACCTCCCAAACATAGCGGCAATCGCAAGCATAGGCGTGCGGTCATTCAAGACCTTCACATGCACACCTTACTACACAGACGACCACGCACTCATGTCCCTAATGCGCGAAACTTCAATGCGAAGATCAATTCTGAACGTGCACGCTGAAGATGAGCAAACGGCCAACGAAAACTTCGACAGGCTCACCGCGGAAGGTAGGAAAGACCCGATGGCGCACGTTGAATGGAAACCCAACGTTGCCGAGGAGCGCGCAGTCAGGAAGGTGGTTGAATTCTCACGGACGCTAAAGGCGAGAGTTCACATTTCCCACATGTCAACTCGCGAGGGCGTCGAAATTGTTCGCAAAAATAAGCGGCGGCGAGTTAGGGTGACTGCGGAGACATGCCCCCACTACCTAACCTTCACAGGTGGAGACATGAAGAAACAGGGGCCTTACCTGAAGATGAACCCGTCGTTGAAGGGCCCGCGAGATGTGCAAGCGCTCTGGAAGGGCCTACGCGATGGAACCATTGACATGGTTACTTCGGAACATGCGCCGGGGGAGCGCGCGGAGAAGGAGGTGGGATGGACCGATATCTGGAAGGCATGGGGTGGCGTCCCATCAATCGAAACAATGCTCCCTGTCCTGTTGAGTGAAGGAGTAAATAAACGCCGACTCAGCCTGACGGCTCTTCAGCGAGTATGCTGCGAGAACCCGGCGAAAGTGTTTGGCCTCTACCCGAGAAAAGGTGTGATTCAGAAAGGTGCCGACGCAGACCTAGTTATCGTTGACTTGAAGATTAGGCGGAAGGTTAGGGCCGAAGATTTGCATTACAAGGTTGGATGGACCCCATATGAAGGTTGGACATTGAAAGGGTGGCCTATGATGACCATTCGCCGAGGAGAACCATTATACGATGATGAACAAGTGATAGGCAAACCTGGCGCCGCAGAATTCTTGCCCATGTTGCTATAGAATGGTCGAATTTCCCGATGCTCTCACTCATCGTATTGGCTGCGGGCAAATCCACCCGAATGCATGGCAGAAACAAACTCCTCATCAAGGTTGAAGGTAGGCCCATAATCCGCAGGGTGGTTGAAGCAGCGCTCAAGTCGAAAGTGGATGAAGTGATCGTAGTCATCGGCTGGGAAGCCGACAAGATCAAAAAGGCACTCGAAGATCTCCCCTGCCGTTTCGTTCTGAACAAAGACTATGAGAAAGGCCAGAGCAGCTCCGTGAAGGTGGGGCTGAAAGAAATCAGCGAAACGACACAGGCCATACTCATCCTTCCAGGCGACATAGCCAAGATAGATGCGAGCGCAATCAACCTGGTCATCGACGAATACACGCGTCGAAAGTATCCAATAATTGTCGCGGCCCATCGAGGTAGGCCCGGCCACCCAATTCTATTGGATAGTCAGCTCTTCAAGGAAATCGAACAGATCGACGAGCAGTCATTCGGGCTAAAAGCAGTGACCAAGAAGCATGAAGAAAGAATACGATTCGTCGAGGCGGGCTCTTCCAATGTTCTGCGCGATGTCGACACGCCGGATGATTTCAAGCATCTCTGAGTGATGGAAAGCGGAGTTTGGACGGCTACAAGGCGCCCCCCGTTACGATTTGTGTTTATGTGCTACATAAAGACACATTTATATCCGACAATGTGGACTGTCAGTACGACCAAAAAATGAAACCTACAACCGCCCTCATCCTTTCGGCAGTGCTCCTCACGACTATCGCCCTGTTCAACCCTGCCTTTGCGCAATCAAACCAGGCCTCCTACACTGTTAACCTGACCTACTCGACCATCCAAGTAACGTACCCCTCTGAAGTTTTGCCGGGGGACAGCGTTACTGTGAACGTGCAAGTCAATCCGAAAAGCAATGTTTACCTCAAAACTCTGACGGCAACCATCTATTACATCGACGAGACTGGACTTCATCAGCTCACCAGCCAGACCCTAGCGAACAATTCGAACATGAACAGTTACGGTTACAGCTCTTCTTACACTACAAGCAGTTTCAGCAAGAGCTTCCAGGTAACTGTTCCGCAAGATGCGCCGAGAACCTCACTCGTGGCATCGTTCTCTGAAACGGCTCAATCGAACAACTACAACAACAATTACTACGGTTATCCATACTACTATTACTATAATTATCCATACAACAACTCCTACAGTTGCAGTTACTGGTATTGCGAATACTCCTACACTTACCCCGCATACTATTACGCATACTACCCATCCTATTCATCCACATCAACCGACAGCGCGATAGCGCCCTTATCCTACATCAAAGCTAACACCCCTGAATACGCAGCGCTTCAATCTCAATATCAAGCACTTCAACAACAATTGCAGCAAAGTCAGGCGCAAAACCAGCAATTACAAAGCACCGTCACACAGCAGAGCATGACGATCAACCAGCTGAATCAGCAAATAGCATCGTCCAACAGCAATACGCAAACCTATCAGGTGCTCGCAGTTGGCCTCGGCATTCTGGCCGCAGCTTTAGCGGTCTTCGCTACATTTCGAGGAAGAAGTAAACCTCAAGCAGCTAAACCACAGAGCACTGAACAAAAAAGAAACCATTAAACTTCTACCAACATCCCTACCCTTCTTTTTTCTTTTTTCCTTATCGCGAGACGTGCTGCGTCAATGCGAATTTTGAGCAACGCTCGGTTGAGATGGCTTTCGTGTCAACCAATTGCGTAGGACCTTTGATAGTTCGCTTGCAACGAAGCCCGACGAGCTGAGTGCAATTACGATTAACCATTCTACAGGGTTGAGGGCTGTAACGCTGAAAATGCTTGCCAACACTGGAACTTGGAATATGAGTGGCATGAGGACGGCTTGTCCCAAGACGATTGCGAATAGCGATTTGTTTCCGAGAGGGCCAACTGCGAAGAATGTACGATCGAAGGACCTGCAGCTGAAAGCGAAGAAGATTTCGAAGAGTACTATTGTTGCGAAAACCATGCTTCGCGCCTTGAGCTCAGCGAAGATGATCGGGTGGGCAAATGTCCAACCGTAGCTGAACAGCCCATACGCGAAGGCTGCGCCTGCAACTACCAGTAGCAGTGTGGCTATTCCCGCTAACCAGCCGTGGACTGTCGCTAAGATATTCTCCTTTGGGTTTCGTGGAGGCTTCTCCATGAGAAGCGGCTCGGGAGGGTCGGTGCCCAATGCCAACGCGGGGAGGCCGTCGGTGGCCAAGTTAACGAACAGGAGATGTTTCGCGAGGAGTGGGAGCGGGAGAGCCAAGAGCCCAGCGGCCGCCATGATCAGAATCTCTCCAATGTTGGCGGAGAGTAGGTATGTCAAGTATTTCCTAATGTTCTCGTATATGCCTCGGCCCTCATAGACTGCGGAAACGATTGAGGCGAAGTTGTCGTCGGTAAGAATCATATCGGCCGCTTCCTTTGTCACGTCCGTCCCTGTGATCCCCATAGCCACGCCGATGTCTGCTTTCTTGAGGGCGGGGGCATCGTTGATTCCATCCCCCGTCATGGCGACTACGTTTCCCCTCTTCTTGAGTGCTTCAACGATGCGAGTCTTATGTTCGGGAGAGGTGCGGGAATAGACTTTCACTTTCTCTGCGATGGAACCAAACTCTTCTTCGCCCATTTTGTCTAGCTCTGCTCCGGTCAACGCCAAGTCGTCTTCCTTCAAGATGTTCAGTTCTTTGGCGACCCAAGTGGCAGTCAACTTGTGATCACCCGTGATCATGACTACGCGTATTCCGGCCTTCTCACAGAGTTTCACTGCCTCGGCTGCCTCCTGCCTTGGAGGATCAATCATGGCCATTAATCCGAGGAAAGTCATGTCGTGTTCAATCCGTTCATCCACTTCGTCTGGCAGTTTTTCCAAGAATTTGTAAGCCACAGAGATGACGCGAAATCCGTCCGCGGCGAAACCGTTGTTAGTTCGCAGTATCTGTTGCCGTGAATCTTGATCTAGTGCTACACTCGACGGTGAATGCGTAACTTTGTTGCATTTCTCCAAGATGATTTCTGGAGCGCCTTTGCTGGCGACCAAGTACTGGCCTGTCTTTGTTTTGTGGACTGTTGTCATCATCTTTCTTTCGGATGTGAAAGGGACCTCGGTTACGCGTGGGTAGTCGATGCGTGCAGCGTCCACGTCGATTGCTGCTTTTGCAGCGGCTACAAGTAACGCCCCTTCAGTTGGGTCGCCGATAATCTTCCATGCACCGCTTTGATTTGCAAGGTTTGAATCGTTGCAGAGAGCTCCACAGAGGCAAGCGAGTCTGACTTGGCCATTGCTAGCCTGTGGCAGAGGCGGTTTGAATTCGCCCTGCGGCTCATAGCCCACGCCGCCGACCTCGAAAATGCTGTCTTGCGCGTAGATTTTCTTTACAGTCATTTCGCCTTTGGTTAGAGTTCCGGTTTTGTCTGTGCAAATGACTGTGGTCGAACCTAGGGTCTCTGTGGCTGGCAGATGTCGGACTATTGAGTTCATGCGTGCCATTCGATAGACTCCTATCGCTAAGGCGCCGGTTACAACGGCAGGAAGCGCTTCTGGGACGGCTGCAACGGCTAAGCTTACGCCCCACAGAAACATGTCCAGAAGCGCGCGGCCGTGAAGTACACCGAGCAGTGAGACTAGGACAACGGTAACGAGAAGTACCTTGACCATCCACTTGCCAAGCTCGTCCATCCGCTTCTCTAACGGCGTCTCTTCCTGCTCGTCGGTTTCGATTAAGCGAGCTATCTTTCCAAATTCAGTTCCCATACCTGTAGCGAAGACAACTGCCTTTCCGCGGCCATAGGTCACGATAGTTCCCGAGAACGCGATGTTGTTGCGGTCAGGCAAGGGAGCGACAGCCTCAAGGGCTTTCGTCGATTTACTGGCAGGCGCTGATTCGCCGGTGAGTACCGCTTCGTCAACCTGCAAATTCATTGCCTCGATTATTCTCGCATCGGCTGGAACCTTATCGCCTGGGTCAAGAAGAATGAGGTCGCCAGGAACGAGCTCCCTCGCAGGAACAACAATTGTCTGCCCATCCCTCACAATCGTAGCTGCCGGCGCAGCCAACTTCTTTAGAAGTGCGAGGGACTGTTCCGCCCTGTACTCCTGATAGAAACCCAACCCGGCTGAGGCAAGAACAATTGCTAGGATTACCGCTGAATCTAAGGTCTCTCCTACCGCGATAGAAATTATGGCTGCAGCAATCAGGATTAGGATGAGCGTTTCCTTAAATTGAGCTAGAAGCAGCTTCCACGAAGATGCTCTCTTCGCTTCCGCAAGCTCATTCAAGCCGTAGAGCGTAATGCGAGACTTCGCCTCACTGCCCGTGAGTCCCTGCTTTGGATTCGAACCCAGGGCTTCCAGAGCCGCCGCTGGCTCGAGAGCATGCCACTTCTCTTCGAAGACTTCAGGGGGGCCGCTCAATTGTCGCTCATTTGTGGCAAAGCAATATCCCTTGCCTATTTGGTCTTTCACCAGCTTCAGTGCTTGCGCTCAAACAAGGTCGTTATATCGGCCTTTGATGGTTAGTTTCAATCATGGTTGTTGTAGAAAGATTGCTCGTTGCTTTCTACGCGGTTTCTTAGGCATCCACTTATCCCAGCTTTCTTCAGAATCTAGGATTTAGAAAATATAAGCTCAGCATGGAACTACTCAACTCGGCAGCCATATAACGGCCAAACCAGTGGTCACGCGTGTGAGTGGTTAGAGGTTTGCAGTGTCCATCATGCGGTAGTACTGTGCCGGATAACGTGAAATTCTGTCCCAGCTGTGGCACGAAAATGGATAGCCTGAAAGCACCCGCGCCTGCAGTGGCCGCGTCTAGCTCAGTTTTTGCTGGTAACGAGTACATAATCGAACAGAAGATTATGGCACTACGAGATACGTTTGGCATCAAGGATAGAAGCGGTAACCTTCTCGCTTATGTGAAGAAGAAAATTGTGAGCTGGGGACCACAATTCTACTTTGAAACCCCTGACGGCAGTAGGCTGGGCGAGATGCGTGGGAAGGTGCTCACTGTAAGGCCGACGTTTGAGATTTATGACGCCCAAAGTCTCGTCGGAGTAGTGAAGAAGAAAATCCTCAAACTGATAGGATCAGAGTGGTGGCTTGAAGATGCATCGGGGACGGAGATTGCTCGAATCAAGGGGAACATAACTGAACATAACTTCTCAATTCAATCCCCCTCGGGAACCGAGATAGCGCAAATCCACAAGAAATGGGTCAGCGTCCGAGATTCATATGGCATCGAAATTCTAAGCCAAGAACTCGACCCATACGTGGCCGTAGCCTACGCTATTGCCATGGATCACACCCAATTCAAGGGTGCGAAAGGATTCTCCGTGGGGTTGGGTGGACTGGGCACGATGACGGACGATTTCAAGCCTCAGTTCTGAGGCCTGAATTCTCTATTTCTTCTCCGTCCAGTCGTAGAACCCTCGCCCGGACTTCCTACCGAGGAGGTTCGCACGCACCATCTGCTTCAGGAGACTACTGGGACGGAACTTTGGGTCGCCAGTTTCGTTTACCATCACATCTGCAATGAAGAGGGTGGTATCGATGCCAACGTAGTCGAGCAGCTTCAACGGCCCCATAGGCCAGTTGAGGCCGAGTACGCATGCCTTGTCAATGTCCTCCGGTTCAGCTACACCTTCGGCCACTAGGAATGCAGCCTCGTTCAGAGCTGGAACGAGAATGCGGTTCACGATGAAACCCGGCGTGTCTTTCTTGACAACAACAGGTTCCTTACCCAGCTTCGCGGTTACTTGTTTGATAGCCTCCACTGTCTCGTCTGATGTCTTCAAACCGCGCACGATTTCAATGAGCCTCATCAGCTGGGGCGGGTTGAAGAAATGCATCCCGCAGACCTTCTCAGGCCTCTTCGTCGCGGCCCCAATCTCAGTGATGCTGATTGAAGACGTATTTGAAGCGATTATTGCGTGAGCGGGCGCATACTTGTCGGCTTCC
The DNA here is from genome assembly GCA_963726255.1 of Candidatus Bathyarchaeota archaeon. Taxonomy (GTDB): domain Archaea; phylum Thermoproteota; class Bathyarchaeia; order 40CM-2-53-6; family 40CM-2-53-6; genus FEN-987. Next base: position 1,853,535 of record CAVSBL010000002.1, on the reverse strand, counting down.
GCGAGGACCTGTTTCTTCAGGGGCGGATTCTCTGTCACAGCCTCAATGACCAAGTCCGCATTCTGTACCGCCTCCTTCAAGTCGAGGGTTGGGTGAATTCGACTCAAGATTTCTTTGGATTCACTCTCACTCATGGTTCCCTTCTTAACGAAACGTTGGAGGCTGTCCCGGATCATCTTCATTCCATTGTCGACAAAACGTTGCTCAATATCCCGCATCGTCACGTCGAATTTACCAGTCTGTGCACAAACCTGTGCGATACCGTGCCCCATGAGGCCGGCCCCTAACACGCCTACACGCTTCACTTCCATAACAACCACGCCCGCATAATCGAAACGTGAACGAAGATATGCTTTCCCATAAACGAAACTTTCTGGGCCTTTGAATTACGCTGCCGTAAGCGAAAACTTGAATCTATTCTGGTGGGAATCTGGCATAAGTTGATTAGGGATGATTCAGCGCGAAGGCTCGCAGACATGCGTAGGATGGTAGCGATTGAGCAACTCGTTTAAGAAATTGAGGTTGAAGAGGTTCTTTATTGGTGGCCTGTTCGGCGGCATTCTTGCCACGTTGATACTTTACGTGGGTACTGAACTTCTTATGTTCCCGTTTCCACCCCTAGCCATATTTCAAGTGCTAATTGCTCCGGTGCCAGGGTCCATTCAATCGTTTATGGTTGATACGTTTCGTGAGTACGCCAAGTATTCGGCCTTCGTAGCCTCCTCGGCCATGTACGCTGTAATGTACGGGTTGATCGCTGTAGGCCTAGCCTTCCTGTTCAAAGGTAATTTGCAGGGTAAAGCCAAGCAAGCAACGCTTCTTGGCGTTGGGGTGCCAACCGCAATCAGCCTCGGCCTTCAACTAGACCTAGCTAACGCGTTCCCAGCGATATCATCCCTATACGGCTGGGTTCTCGCTGGCGTTCTCGCTGTCGCAGTCAACTTGATCTTCGCTAAGACACTCATCAATTACACCACAATTGCCCCGCCCGTTCCCGCTGCGAAGCAGGCACCTATGGCTGTGGTGGCTTCGGCGCGGCGTGGGATTTTGAAGAAGGCTGTGATCGCTGCGGCTGTCTTGGTGTTGGCGGGGGTTGCGGCTAGGGTTGGACTTTCCATTTTCGAGAACCAACCAGTCGTTACAAGCGGGACGGCGGTCCCAATCAACCCCAGCGCAGGGCAAACGACAACAGCGGCTACGAGCACCGTAACTAGTGGCGTGGGGGATGTTTTCAGTGACCCAAGAATCAGCGACCTAGTCGCCTCAGAAGTCACCGACAACCGCGTCTTCTACCGTGTGGACATAAACCCGATTCCCCCGCAGCTGGACTTCGATAAATGGTCGTTGGATGTTGGCGGGAAAGTGAAGAACCCAGTAACGCTTGACAAGAATTCCCTGCTGCAATTGCCCACGGCCGACGAGTACGCGACGCTTGAATGCGTCAGCAACACCATAACCCCGCCCGGCGGGCTCATCAGCAACGCCAAGTGGACCGGCGTACCCCTAGCCACGCTGCTAAACCAAGCTGGTTTGCAATCCAATTCTAATTACGTTGTTTTCCGGTGCGCGGACGGGTACACGGTTGGCATACCAATCGAACGTGCCTTAGAGCCCGGCGCCCTTCTAGCGTACAAGATGAATGACGTCATGCTTCCTACCGAGCACGGGTTCCCGTTGCGTGCGATTGTGCCGGGGATTTATGGGATGATGAATGCGAAGTGGATAACTTCGATTCAGGTTTCGGATCAAGTGTACCTAGGGTACTGGCAGGAGCGCGGGTGGTCGAATGATGCCCGCATCAAGACAACATCCATCATCTACTACCCCACACCCAACGCACAGGTTCATGGACCAACACCCATAGCCGGGGTTGCGTTTGCCGGCGACCGAGGCATAGGCAAGGTTGAGGTTAGCGTGGATGGCGGCAACACTTGGAACGAGGCAAAGCTGAAGACGCCGGGCTCGCCTTACTCCTGGGTTCTCTGGGCTTACCAGTGGACGCCAACAACCACCGGAACCGCCAACATAATCGTCAGGGCAACCGACGGGAAAGGCCAACTCCAAGACCCCGCAGCTGTCCAGCCCTTCCCAAACGGCGCCTCAGGATACTCCACCTCCCAGGTCACGGTCGCATAATTGCCCTGAGCGAAAACTCGCCTTCCGCCCTGGCTAAGGTTTCATTTCGCTTTCGAGAATTTCAAGGAAACAGAGTTGATGCAGTAGCGGAGGCCGGTAGGTGCGGGGCCGTCGTCGAAGACGTGGCCTAAGTGGGCGTCGCACCGGTTGCATACGACTTCGGTGCGCTTCATGAAGAAGCTGCGGTCGGTTTCCGCTTGGATGTTCCTCTCGTCGATGGGGGCAGCGAAGCTGGGCCACCCGGTTCTCGAATCAAACTTCGTCTCCGAACTGAACAGGTCGCTACCGCAGCAAACACACTGGTAGACCCCCTTCTCGTGATTATCCCAGTACGCGCCCGTGAAGGCTCGCTCGGTTCCCTTCTTGCGGGCGACGTGAAACTGTTCCGGGGTAAGTTGGCTCTTCCATTCCTCCTCACTCTTCACAACTTTCTCTACCATCTCTCAACCATCCCTCCACGCTCGCTAACGGAGGCTCATCCAGAGGAGCACCGCCAACCCAGCCGTCTGCGCAACCGTAATCACCATCACAAACATCTCCACGGCCGAAGCATAGTACATGAACATAGCAACGTACGAGTAGAAGGCAACCAAGTTCTGCAAGAGAAAAACCCCAGCGAAAAACAACAACCCCGCAGTAAACGCGGCCTTGATTTTCCTGAAACTACTACCGTATACGATAATCAGACCGATGAGGAGCAGAATGTTCGCTAGGGAGAATATGGCTGCGGCCTGAAGCATCATATGTGCCATGCTCTGCCACGCCTCCTTTCCATGTTCAAGGCGTTATCTGCTTTGGCCCAATTTTCTCCCGAATCTTAACGAACTCCTCATAATTCTGCTCCAGTTCGGGCGAAAGAAAATACATGGAACCGTAACCTTGCCCAACCTCAAGAACGAGCCTGTTCCGCCTAAGAATGCTGAGGTGGTGGCGTACGGTCTTGTAATCCATCCCTAACGTCTGGGCAAGTTGATTCGCGTTTAATGGCTGAGCCTTGAGTGTGAGTATGATTCGCGCACGGTTCGCTCCGCCCCGGTTCCCCGTAATCACCCACCAAAGGATCCGGCGGACGGCGCTCGACATTCCCAGCTCAACCTCAGCCCAGTCATTTACTCTAGTTTAATAGATAAAACGTCAAGCGCCCAATTTTCGGGTGAAACTCTGGCTAATCTCGCCCCCGTCCAATCTTCATATGCAACCAAGACGTACGGAGGAGAAAGTTGGCCTTGACTGCTCCCATCGACGTACGCACCGCCACCCTGCGGTGCCCTAGCTGCGACACTGAATCCATGCTCACCACCCAGACGGAATATGAGGTAGAACATTTTGGCTCCGTCCTCATGAGCGTAGTCACTTGCGAGAAATGCGGCTACAGACATACGGACGTAATGACGCTGACGGAACGTGAACCCATTGCCCTAACCGCTAAAATTAGTTCGGTTGAAGACTTGAACATGCACGTCATAAAATCAGGGACGGCGACGGTGAGTATTCCAGAGTTCGGGGCGACCATAACGCCTGGCCCGTATAGTGAAGGTTACATTTCAAACGTTGAAGGCATCCTGGACCGAATTCAAGACGCGTTGACCATGATGCTCTCAACGGCAACAAGGAAACGCCTCGCAAAGGGCGAGAAGATGCTCAAGCAATTTCGCCTGGCTAAGGAGAAGCCCCACTTCACGCTTACACTCAAGGACCCCTTCGGCAACAGCGCAATCGTCTCACCCAAGCCCGGGAAAGTGAAGAAACGACGCCTCACCAAACGGGAACTTCTAACCGTAAAGTACGGTCACCCCTAAACGGCAGAGATTAGTCCCCGCAACGACCCATCATCAGTTGTCCCTAAGATCGATTGGCTAAGAAGTGCAAGGAGTCCCTTGGCCGAGAGAAGACCAATCAACCAGAGACTTCCAGGCTCAGAACTATGAGCGACTCATGAAATCTACGGTCGAACAACTAGGCCATACCGATGGCATCTGGAGAAGCGAAACACTATTCGCGTACCAGCCTAACGTTAAGGCATAAAGCCGAAAGTAACTTGGGACATACACTCCCAGTTACCCCCATTTTTCTACACCTATTTTCCGTAAATAGTTTATGACTTTCACTGTGGGTCTAATGGTGCGCACACACACTTTTAGAACGAACCGACGACGGTCCGGACACGCTCACCTCAAGCACACTCATGCTGAGCCTATTCTTGCGAGCTTCGTAGGGGAGTCGGCGTAGGGGCTGTTTCAGAGTTTCGAAACCAAGGCGAGGATAATGGTCGCGGCTATCAGGTTCCCGGTCTGCGCGAAGCCCACTCCGCGAATACGTTCTATCTTAGAGGAACTTTTTCGTTGAATTAGCGACAGAACGACGACGCGGTAAACGGTCAACGGCACAATGATGGCTACGGTGGCGATGGAAAGCCAGTTGACAGCGTTTAGTGTGACAACCTCGGAAACAATGAAGACTACGGAGAGATTGAAGCTGGTCCACGTGGGTGACACCTCCTTCAGCACCGAACGAACCAAGTCTCGCGTGTACACCACTCCTGATGAACAATAAGTCAGGAAGATGAGCCAGGCGGCAAGGACTGGAAGGGAGAGCTGTCCGACCATGATTATCTGCCCTAACGGGACGATCAAGGTCAGGAGACCAGAAAGAACCGGGAGCAGAGTTCGATTCCGCTCCAAGCGGACGACGACTATAGAGCCGCTGGTGAGCCGTCCTATGAGGACCAGCGCGAGTACGCAGGCTGCTAGGAAAACAACGGCACCAGGGGTCCATGGCGGCTCCCGGAGCATTCCAAAGGCGAGCAACACCGAGGAGAACCAGATCGCGGTTGCGCCGTGTTCCCTCGGCAGCAATCTCATCTGCCCGCGCGAGGATTTTTCCGAACTAGGTCCGTTTTGACCATGAGTCCCCGGGGAGTCACACATGAAAAATGCCTCTTCACGACGTTTCAAATTTGGATGCTCGTACTCATTAGGATTAGGTGATTTCGATTCAAGATGTCTTATGGTATTCAAGGCTTTTTACCTCAAATCGTGATTTTCCAACGCCAGTTTACGGTCTACTGTTCATGCAACGAAGTGACAGCACTTCGCAAAACTGCACTATCATATCAATTTGCGAGAGTCACGCCTGATAAACGCAGACTACGTTCATTAGAGGTAGGCGCTGCGAGCGGATACTAATGCAGCCGCGACAACGCTCCGAGGTTCAGCCAATGAAAAAGCTTCTAGGTTTTATCGTGAACCCGATCGCGGGAATGGGGGGCAAAGTGGGGCTGAAAGGAAGCGACGGCCTAACTGTCCTTCAGAAGGCAATAGAGCTTGGAGCGACCCCAACATCTCCGACTAGATCGATTGAAGCGCTTCAGAGAATCCTCAGGATCAGGGATTCTTTGGAATTGGTTACGTATCCCGCCGAGATGGGAGAAGACGAAGCGAGGGTCACCGGATTCAACCCACGTGTGATAGGTTCGATAGCCAAAGGGAAAACAAGTTCAGACGATACAAAGAGCGCAGCTCGCGAAATGCTGGGCCTAAAGGTTGACCTAATCCTCTTCGCCGGCGGCGATGGAACTGCAAGGGACCTTTGCGATGTAGTTCACCTCAAGGTTCCTGTGATAGGGATCCCTGCGGGAGTCAAGATTCATTCCGCTGTGTTCGCGGTGAACCCGAGAAGCGCAGGCGATTTGGCCGCTAACTTTCTGTTGCGCCAACCAATGCAACTCCGGGATATGGAGGTCATGGACATAGACGAAGCAGCCTTCAGGGAGAACCGGGTTTCAGCGAAGCTTTACGGATACATGAAGGTCCCCTTTGATAGGGCGCTCGTTCAGAGTGCAAAGGGGAGCAGCCCCACCACGGAGGATTCTTCGCTAATTGATATCGCAACCGACATTGTAGAGAACATGCAACAAGATTGCCTCTACGTCCTCGGGCCGGGGACAACGACGAAACCCATCATGGACAAGCTTGGGTTGAAGAAAACTCTCCTCGGCGTCGACGCAGTCCTAAACCGAAAGCTGGCTGCTTCGGACGCGAATGAAGCCAAACTCTTGGAACTGTTGGAAGAGAGAAGAAAAGCGAAGATAATTGTCACGGTCATTGGTGGGCAGGGGTTCATTTTCGGTCGGGGCAACCAGCAAATCAGCCCTCAAATCATCAGGCGCGTCGGCAAGGAGAACATAATCATCGTCGCCACACCAAACAAGCTTGCCTCCCTGAAAGGCGCACCTCTACTGGTCGATACAGGTGATCCCGAGCTCGACGCCGAACTGAGCGGCTACACCAGAATTCTAACTGGCTACGGCCGCAGCGTAATATATAGGATATCAAACCCGTCAGAACCATATGTGCGCGACAGTTAAGAGGAATCCACCGCCTTCAACACTTGGTGTTCAGACTGACCGAACACAGCGCCCATCCGTACATGCCCAACTCCGTTTCTGAAGTAAAGCAGGAGATGCTCAAAGAAATCGGGGTGGAGAACAGTGAGGCACTCTACGCTCAAATAATTCCCGACAGGCTAAGGCTCAAACACCGAATGAACCTCCCGAAGCCCCTCGCCGCAGAAGCCGACCTAAGACGGCATGTGGAACAAATCTTATCGAGAAACATCGATTGCAACAAGAACCTGAGTTTTCTTGGGGCAGGTTGCTGGAAGCATTATGTGCCAGCCGTCTGCGATGAGATTGCTCGAAGAGCGGAATTTCTGACCGCCTATGGCGGCGACGAATACTCAGACTTAGGCAAGCATCAAGCATTCTTCGAGTTTCAGAGTATGATTGGGGAACTGGTGGGAATGGATGTAGTCGGCCTTCCCACATACGATTGGGGCGCCTCAGCCGGAAACGCGATTAGAATGGCGTCAAGGATAACGGGCAGAAGAGAGGTTCTCGTCTCACGCACCATAAGCCCAGACCGATTCGCAATAATACGCAACTTTTGCGGCCCGGCAGCAATGCCAAACCACATCGACGTCAAAACAATCAGCAACGATCCCAAGACCGGCATGCTCGACCTCAACCACCTCAGGAGAGAAATTTCGTCTAAGACAGCGGGCGTTTACTTCGAGAACCCGTCATACCTCGGGGTTATCGAAGCCAACGGCCAGGAAATCTCGAAGACTGCCCATGAAAGCGGTGCCGAATGTATAGTTGGCGTAGACCCCATTTCCTTGGGTGTGCTTTCGCCTCCCTCGGATTATGGCGCGGATATTGTCTGCGGTGAGATTCAACCCCTCGGCAACCACATGTTTTGTGGCGGTAGCCTTGCAGGTTTTCTAGCCTGCCCCGACGAAAAGAAGTTCGTTGGCGAACATCCCTCACACCTAGTCACCATTACTGAAACCGTACGAGGCGAATGCGCATTCGCCTATTGCATGGCCGAGAGAACCTCGTACATTGGTAGAGATAAAGCGAAAGACTGGGTTGGAACGGCCGCTGGGCTGTGGACGATAGTTAGCGCAGTCTACCTGGCGCTCATGGGTCCCGCGGGTATGAAGGAACTCGGAGAGACGATATTGCGGAAATCGCATTACGCGGCCCGAAAGTTGGCTGAAGTAAAGGGCGTCAAGATCCCATTTCAAACCTTCTTCAAGGAATTCGTGGTAACATTCGACAGCAAAACGCGCGTTTCTGAAGTAAACAGACAATTGTTGAAACGAGGAATCTTCGGAGGAAAAGACATCTTCCGGGAATTTCCAGAACTCGGAAACAGCAGCTTGTACTGCGTCACTGAGACCCATACAAAAGACGACATACTGAGACTTGTCGACGCGTTGAAGGAGGTATCAAAATGAAAGCTCAGGAATCCCCGAGAAGATACCACGCACCAGTATGGAGCGAACCCGTCATAATGTCGATGGGACGCAAAGGGGAAAGAGGGATCCGCATCCCAGAAGTTGAAGAAGAGGTTAGGGCCGCGGTCGGCGATGCCATGGCGTTTGTTCCAACCACCATGCGAAGGAAACAGCCGCCTAGCCTACCTGAACTCTCCCAGCCCCACGTTCTGAGACACTACCTGCGCCTTTCCCAGCAGACGCTTGGAATGGATTTCAACATCGACTTAGGAGAAGGAACGTGCACGATGAAATACAGCCCCAAGGTCAACGAAGATCTAGTGAAAGAACTTGCCGAAATCCATCCGCTTCAGGATGAAGAAACGATTCAGGGCGTTTTGAAGATCGTTTACGAGTTTGGGTATGTCTTCCTGAGAGAAATCTCCGGGTTGGACGAGTTTGTCTTCCATGCTGGAGGCGGCAACGAAGCTGCCTATACCAACGCATGCATAATTAGAAAATTCCACGAGTTGAATGGTGAACTTGGACAGCGGGACGAAATAATCACGACTATCTTCTCTCACCCCAGCAGCGCCGCGACCGCAGCAACCGCGGGGTTCAAGGTCATAACACTCTACCCCGATGGGGAAACCGGGTTTCCGAATACGGAGTCGCTGAAGGCTGCAGTTTCCAAGCATACAGCTGGGCTGATGACCACAAACCCTGAGGACACAGGGATCTTCAACCCCGAGATTGACGAGTGGACCAAGATGGTGCACGAGGCAGGCGGTCTGTGCGCGTACGACCAAGCAAACGCAAACGCTCTGTTGGGCGTCTCAAGGGCTAAAGAGTCCGGGTTCGACATGTGCTTCTTCAACCTTCACAAAACATTCTCATCGCCGCACGGGTCTTACGGGCCCGCATGCGGAGCCGTTGGTGTCAAACAGGAATTAGCAAAATTCCTTCCAGTTCCTGTGGTAACCTTCGATGGAGATAGGTACCACCTTGATTATGATAGGCCCCACAGCATCGGCAAAGTCCGCGACTTCTATGGCAATGTCCAGATCGTGTTGAGGGCTTACGCTTGGGCAATGAGCATGGGGGCAGACGGATTAAGGGAAGTGGCAGAAATCTCCATGATAAATAACAACTACCTTGAGAAGAAACTACTCACAGTTACAGGCGTAACCAAACCATACAAAACGAATAGGCGCCTCGACCAAATCAGGTACAGCCTAGAGAAGCTACGCGAAGAAACGGGAGTTGGAGCCCAAGACGTCATACGTAGGGTCGTAGACTATGGCGTCCAATCCTATTGGCTTAGCCACCATCCCTGGGTCGTGCCTGAACCCTTCACTCCGGAACCCTGCGAGACATATTCGAAGGCGGACATTGACTATTGGGTTGCAGTATTAGCCGAAATCTCCAAGGAAGCGTACTCAAATCCAGAACTAGTGAAGACCGCCCCTCACAATTCCTCGATCGCTAGAATACCCGACGCCAACCTAGAAGACCCTGCGAAGTTAGCCATGACCTGGCGAGCCTACCTGAGGAAGAGAACGCTAACGAAATGAGAAAAGAACGCCCGGCGTTGGTGCATTCAAATCATCGCATAGCCGACCGATGCATAGAGTGCATTCTCAAGATGCGTCTTCACCCACCTGTCCAAGCTTTAGGTCACATCCATTGTCATGTGATGAGACGGCTCCACGAAGGAACGCGCGAATCATCGGCTAAGATTTGAAGAGAGCGGACAAAGCGCTAATAGACACATTCGGGGAAGAAGCCGTATCGCCCAGAAGTTGGCGTAGCGTTGAAGCGTTGAGTCAAGAGCGAAGCTGTCCTTGCGGCAGGAAAGAATCGGGTGGGCCAACGGAATATCCTTCAATACTGGACCCTCACGTTTGATTTTCGACCCTACGAGCGGCAGGCCGTTAGGCGACGGTTGGGACGTGTTCGTAACCCACGCGCACTCTGACCACACGTACGGCTTCACCACACCCGCCAAGAAGCATTCTACGCCTGAGACGCTTCGAATTTTCGAATCGCTTCAAAACCGCCAAGTTAAGAACGCACATACCTTGAAAATTGGCGACTCAATTCACTTCGATGGTGTTGAAGTCAGAGCCCTTGACGCCGGCCATATGTTAGGTTCCTGCCAATTCGAAGTCATCACTCCTGAGTTCACGGCCGTTTACACGGGGGACATTAATTGTGTGGATACGTTGACAACGCGCGCGGCTGAGGCTAAGTCATGCGATTACTTAGTTATTGAAGCAACATATGGGCATCCGTCGTACGTTTTTCCGAAACGGAGCACAATCTACGCTGACATCATTAGATGGACCACGACTGAACTGAAGGAAGGAAAAGTTCCAACCTTCCAAGTCTACTCTTCCGGAAAACCACAAGACCTAGTTCGCTTGTTCAACGTGTACACGAAGGTTCCCGTCGTCTGCAGTGTCGGCATAGCCCGCGCCAACAGTGCCCATGACCAGAACGGCCTCCCACTCGATTACTTAGACTCCTCCACTGCGGACGGTAAGCACGCGTTGAAAGCGGGCGGCTGCATTTTCGTGACCACCAGCTCGGAGCGAATGCCGCGTAATGCTTCGCGCGCCGTAGCGACTGGTTGGGCGTTGCGGATGGCTTTCCGCCGATACGCCGCCTTCCCATTGAGCAGCCATGCGGACTACGAGCAGTTGATCCAGTTTGTGAGCAGCGTAAACCCGAAGAAAGTGTACGTTTTCACCGGTTATACGGACGTGCTGCCGACAATGATAGAACGTAGGCTGGGCATTAGGGCGAGTGCGCTTCCAGTCGTAGCCCAGACGAAACTCTTGGACTTCAGAGAAGTCGCTACTTGAATGTCAAGTACATGAAGAGGCTTACCGCGACGAGGCCTATGGAGAACATTACCACAACTTCCGGCGGAACCTTAATCCCCGGCGTATCCTCCTCGAAGAACCGGAGCAAACCTGCACTTGCCGCAGGCATAGGCGCTTCACGTTTACGCCGCTTTTCACGCGCACTAGACAAAGTAATAGCCTTCCCGTATGCGGTGGACGCCTGCACAAGCAATTAAACCTTCATTCGCAAGCCCACGCGAACCCAAGCCAATGATACGATTCAAATTCAGTCCCTCGCACCACCAGACTCACACGCACATTCTTAGTAACGAGGAACGACGACGAAGAAGAAAGAGATCAGCTCCGCACCGGACTGGGCGAGAGACCTGCGCTGTGACCCAACTATGCGCTATTGATTACGGCCTTAGAGCAGCGGGCGAAATCGAATACCCACTCAGTTAAAGTACGGAAATAACCAACAGCGTATAACATGGAACGGCGCTCCCAGAGGCAAATGACTGCGAGAAAGTGGAAGGTAATCACAATCCTCCTGCTGGCCGAGGGAATAATAGCGTTAGCGGTGGTAATTGCACCGTCTCAGCCCGTCGCCGTTCTCATAACTGAACAAGACCCTGAATGCCCGGAATATTGTGTGCCCTACGTGAGCACAAGCTGGACGGAAACAAATCCGATCAAGCAGAACCTGGTTTCTGTGGCTGGCGTACTCTTCCTCATACTCATAGTGGCACTTGTGGCAGCAACTTGGCGAAAACCGTTACAGGAAGAATTAGATCTGATGGGAGCACCAGCTGACCCACCACCACACCACTGTGAGACTTAACAGAAACCAAATACGCCCAAAAGGCAAAATACGTTCGGGTAGAAACTTGGACTCTGACTTGGAAGAGCGACGATGGCAGCTTGATGTTCTGCAGATTTGTGTTCAGTCTCGCTCTGAGACGTTGAATAGGCTCTTGGGGGTTCTCGCTGTACTGTTAGGAGTGGCCCTTGGCATAATAATTCAGGGAGTTTTGAGTAACAGCCTCGAAACCCGTTCATATTTGATCCTGTTGATTGCAGGATCAATTCTAGCAGTTGGCTTAGTCTATCTCACAACCTTGCTCCCCAAGTATAGTAAGCGTTCGAGGAAAATCCGAGAGGGGCTGATCGCGTTGGCAGAAGAGAAAACCATTCCTCACTTCGAATTTGTTAAAGAGATCGTCACGGAACTCTAGGATGTCTAGTCGAACAGGTTTCGTGTGTGCGCACCACTATACCCACACACACGAAAAATGAGAACGACGACAAACGAGATGGCTCAGATTACGGCCAGCCCTTGCTTCAAAAAATAGTCTCCCTAATTCATTGGGAGATGTTTCTGAAACTTTACTAGAACATGTTCTTCGGATACTTGGCCTCCTTTGGCACGCTCTGCGTTACATCCCAGTACTCGACAACCTTGTCCCTCTTGAAACGGAACATGTGGATTTGCCTGAAGCCTCTCGTTCTTTTCGATTTGGATTGCAGAGTAGTATGGATGACGACCATCTTTCCATCTACCAGCACATGCTTGATTTGGAAGACTGGATCACGCGGCATTTCGTTCGCCTCCATGTCTTGCTGCACCTTCGCCATCTCCCTGAATAGCGCTTTCATTCCGGGAGCACTGTAAGGATTGTGATGCCTGCATTTTGGATCAAAAATGCGCAAAGCGGCCATCGGTCCTTCAGGAGGGGCAATCAAACTGAAGAAACTGAGTGCAATCTTCTTCTCTTTCTTCTCTTGGCTCGTACTAATTTCCTTCATTCTCACACCTACTCGATTGAGGATGCTCGCTTCCCATATTTCTCTGATTCCTTTGATCTACCAGGAACCGAATAGAACCTTCGTGCGACCGAAACTAAGGTTGTGTGTGTGGGTCTGATGGTGCGAGCCCCAGAAATTGAACCGGGGTGTTTCTTGTGTGTCTAGTGCTCACGATTCAAATTCAGTTCCTCGCACCACCAGACTGTCCTGATAGGTTTGTGTGTGGGTCCAATGGTGCGCACACACACGAAAAGGAAGCTCAGCTGCTCAGAATTGCTTCACCGTTTGATTTGATGTCTATCTCATGCCAACTGCTGTCGTACCTTTGACCTTTGAAACCGCGGATTCTCAGATAATTCTTGGTTTGGTCTTCGCGTTCCATTACCTTCACGTCCATTACTCCATCAGCAGTGTTCTCCATCCGCTTGTAGAATAACTCGGAATGAAGCCCGCTAACTACCCCTTGAAATGTAACTCCCATGCTCCGTCGTTGCCAAGGGTTCACCCTGTTTTCTAACCACTCAAGGTACGGTTTCTCATCGTTGAATCTAAGGGCAGGTGAAATAGAATCGGCGATGGCGAGTGCACCGAGAGGCCAGTCATCTCCAACATCCTTCAAACCCTCCTTCACCATTTTCAAGAAGTGCACACTCCAATCCGAAACCTTTAGCGAAAGTATCCGGTTGTAAGGTCCGCCTTCTCCTTCAACGATTTCATTGGCAAGGCCAGAGACGGGCTCCAAGCCTAAAGTTGCAGAATGCCAGTCGTCTACGAGCAACATTCCAGCTCTCTCGCTCTCAAGCACATTTACCCCCAACCTCGCTAGGTCATTTCTGACGTCTTCCCTAGGGCGGGCCATCGCAACCCACCCCGCACGTCGGCCGCTCTTCACCCAACTTACAACCATACTTGCCGCTACGGCAAACCAGTGCGAAACAGGATCAAATTCAACTGCGAAAACGGTCCCAAGCCTTACGTCGTCGGGGAGCAATTCATGCAGAAGAGGAATGTCGGTTCGTTCCTGGCCCGCCAACTCTGAACACTAACAGGGACCGTACGTTACCCCCTTTAGGTTTTCTCGTGTGTGTACCTCTAGTGGTACGCACACGAAGATGCCTGAAAGTTCTGGGGGTCTTCCAGTTTCCGAGAAAATATGCTAGGGCATTTATAGCGCCGCCAAACATTCACGATATATGTTCGGTGCTCGGTCCTGGCAATTGGTAAGACAGCGAAGAAACTTCGAAAGGGCACTCAAGAAGTCTCGGTGCCCCAAAGACGGCGGGCGCATGCTCGAAGTTGCGATGCCTAACGTGGTCTGTTCGGAATGTTCAACGAGGTATGTTCTAGCAGTTCAGGCAAGATCGCTCTTTACGCCCCTGAGCTGGAAGCTAGTTGAAGCAGACGCTCCAGAAATGGTCAAGGAGAAGGAAACGATACAACGAGAGGTAATTGTGAAGATACGATGCAGAAATTGCGGACAAATCTTCGAAGAGACGTTAAACCAATGCCCCCATTGTGGAGCACCTGCCTAATTTGAAAAGAAACAGAAGTCAGCGATAGGCCATGTGACCGCCATAGTTTCGGAGCACCCAACGTACAGGTGTGAAGTTGAAAAGATAGTGTGCTGCCGACTATTCTGTGTGTGCGCACCAGCATACCCACGGGACTACGAGCAATGAAAACTCTGAAATAGTTGCGCGCCGTTTTAGTGGAGTTTGCTTTCTAGCACTTGCTGTTACGTGCTTTCGCATCATGTCTCCTGCACAGTCGCGAGATGTGAATCGAATCTTCGAAAGCAGATTGGAGTAGGAGGTGTCATATCGAATGGGAGAATATGAGAATACTCTTGACGACATCAAGAAAACCATGGGCTTAGTGCTCGATCAGTTCACAGCGATTCCACATGATGCACTTCCCCACGAATGGGCAGAGATGAAGAAATTCACCTTCGCGGAAACCAAGATACCCGCCAAGTACCGTGAGCTTATGGGGTTAGCTGTTGCATCTGCAATTCATTGTCCGTACTGCATTCATTTCCACACAAGAGCCGCCAGAATGAACGGCGCTACCGATGATGAAATAGCCGAGACCGCTTTTCTCGCAAGATTCACAGCTGGTTGGAGCGCCATCTTACATGCGGCAAGCATTGACTTTGACAAATTCAAGAAGCAGTTCGCAGAAGTTGAAGCGTACCTAGCAAAACAGATGAAACACTGACGGTTCCTTAGGCTTCCTCGCCTACTTCCCCTATTTCACGTCGTCACCGATTTTATTGTGTGTGCTCACCACTAAGGGTACGCACAAAAGACGGATAATTGCGCGCAGCTGGACACTTCATTAGGCTAAAATTGTGAAGTGATTGATTTCTGGCAACATGTCCAGAGTGGCGGTGTCGTGGACCGGGGGCAAGGATTCCTCTCTAGCCCTGTATGAAGCAAGAATGTTAGGCAGTATGATTGACTGTTTAATCACTTTCGCTCCGAGTCAGGAAATGTTTCTTGCTCACCCTCTCGGCTTCATGGCGCTTCAGGCGCAGGCTTTGGGTCTTCCACATTACGTATTAGAAGTTGAGGAGCCATTCGATGTGGGCTATGAAGATGCAATCTCCTCCCTCAAGGAAAAGCGCGGAATTAGTACGCTGGTAACCGGGGATATTGGAGAAGTCACTGGTCACGATCCGGATTGGATGGTGGACCGCTGTGCGCGTTGTG
Source organism: Candidatus Bathyarchaeota archaeon (assembly GCA_963726255.1). GTDB lineage: Archaea > Thermoproteota > Bathyarchaeia > 40CM-2-53-6 > 40CM-2-53-6 > FEN-987. The sequence goes on along the minus strand of CAVSBL010000002.1, from coordinate 1,838,255 downwards.
GCATTGACCTCATCAAGCCTTTGTGGCATCGAGACAGGGTTGAACTTCTGAATAAACTGCTCTCGCTCAAATTCAAGATAGTTTTCTCTTGCGTTAAGAAACCCTGGTTCACAGAAGAATGGCTCGGATTGGATCTCTCCCCGAGTTCAGTAGAGCAGCTAATTGAAATCAGTAGACGGACCGGGCTTGATATATGCGGAGAAAATGGAGAATATCATACGGTGGTTCTAGACAGCCCACAATTCAAGAAGACCATTCGAGTAGGTTCGTACTCAAAACACGAAGTAGATTCAGTAATGTACATTACCTTAGAGAACCTCCGACTGGAAGGCAAGGACACATGACTCATTGTGTCATGGTCCCCTTTCGCCTTCGGGGCTGTCAGATGGTGCGCGCACACACTAGTAGTCACTTCGAACGCTTCCTCTTCGAGTAGTCAAAATTGATCTACGCAGACTGGATGATTCTTCTCCTCAAACTACTCCTTGTCCCAACTTTCATAGGCCTTGTCAGTCTCTCAAGCCGCAAATGGGGGCCAATCGTTGGTGGCTGGCTCATTGGGTTGCCATTAACTTCAGGTCCGGTTGCATTCTTCCTAGCCCTGGAACAGGGAGATGCCTTCGCTTCCGCAGCCTCAGCAGCAATCATGATGGGGATCATCTCAGTATTCGCCTTCGCATTGGCTTACACCTGGTCAGCTACGCGCTTTTTCTGGCGGCTAAGCCTGCTGGCAGGTTTATGCGCCTACTTTGCCTGCACACTATTCCTCCAATCGACAAAACTGCCTTTGTTAATCGGCTTCGTTTCGGTCTTCGGAGTACTTCTGATAACCTTCTTGCTAATGCCTCACGTTACCTTGGAGGGAAGCTCGCTGAGAACGGGGTGGTGGGAGGTCCCTGCGCGTATGGTTTCCGCCACTGCTTTAGTGTTCCTGATTACGGGTGTTGCCCAGTGGCTTGGGCCATAGTTAACAGGACTCCTTACACCTTTTCCGGTGTACGCCACGATTCTCGCGGTCTTCACTCACCGGTCTGAAGGGGGCGCGCATGCAATCAGACTCCTGAGAGGTGTGGTCGCTGGATCCTTCACGTTCATAATCTTCTTCCTGATCATCTCAGCAACAATCACTAACTGGGGAGTGGGCTTAGCGTTCGTTTCAGCCATGCTCGTCAGCGCACTTACCCATGCAGTCTCATTCCAACTTCTAAGACGAGAGAGGAGAGGTTAACCACTCTCGGGCTCCTGCTTGAACTTTCCTCTCGTTCAAGTCATAGGAAGTCTCTTCTTCCCCCATCGACCAGTAGTGATTTTGGGGGATTTGAGCGAGCGAAATTTCATTCTTTATGAATTCCAACACGTGCAGTTTACTAGGCTGGCAGTTTCACATCTACCTGGCCTATTCTAGAATCCATGACTGCCTTGATGGCGCTTTCTTCGATAACACCGATGGCAACAACTACTTTGATAGATGTTATCGCCCCACGTGTGAGGTGTCCTCCAAACGTCATAACCTTGTCATCAACCACTGTGGAGACAGAAAAATGGGCATGGACTTCTGGGTAACCATCATGCTTTGTTGCAACCCACCCGGTAAGTGACACTAATTCCATTTGCTGATCCAGTTTTAGATAGACTCGGTGCTTTTTTTTCACCTTCAAATTGGGAGGCATAGTTTTGACGTTTCGAAAGGTCGCTTCTCTCAAAGCCCCAACAACCGACAGAATCAACCCAGTTCTGATTCTCTCCCTTCTGATCAATTCCAGGATTCCGTCTAAAAGATCGGTGTTCATAGCCAATTTTCCGATAACAATTCGCTCTAATCGGCAAGACGCGATTCCTTCTAATGCTTGAGCATCAGACATCCGATGTCGCCTTGTTTCCATGGAGACCCTCAGTAATTTCTCTCTTGCGTTCAGACGTAGTCGGCGTTTGTTAATGATAAGACCGAGGAAGGCTGGCCCGAGGAGACTACCGCCATGTTGATTACCACTATTTGAAAATTAACAGGCCGCAATCCGCAACCCCTAGTTCCTTGCATTACTATTGGCACTAATTCTGATTCAGAAGTTTTCTCAAGGCTGGAAGCATGTCGGCTACCCTATATGCCGGAATGCTCGCCTAGTCGCGGTCCACTTGTACGGGTAACGTATCAATGATGGAAACTATTGGTTCTATCAAGAAATTCCTTTCACAAAGATCAAAATCTCAAGTACTCTACGCCCGCGCACGGACTGTTATGCCGAGCGGGACGACTAGGAACGCGGTGTTCTACAGACCATTTCCAGCTTATGCTGACCATGCAATTGGTTCGCACATTTACTTTGTGGACGGAAACGAAAGCATCGACTATTGCTTCAACCAATCATCGCTCATCCTTGGGCACAAGCACCCCGAGGTGATGCGTGCCATAGCAGCGCAACTCGAGCGAGGAACCGCGCTTGGCGCTCCAACCGAACCAGAAGTAGAACTTGCAGAGAAGATACATGAGTGTTATCCCGCAGCTGAGAAAGTGAGATTCGCAGGAACGGGCACGGAAGCCATCATGAACGCTCTGAGAGTGGCAAGGGCATACAAGGGCAAGAGCAAGATTGCCAAATTTGAAGGGCAATTTCACGGCACATACGATTCGGTCTACGTAAGCGTCAATCCAGCCCTCGACAAAGCAGGGCAAGGGTCTGACCTAATCGCTGTTCCGGAATGCGAGGGCATGCCTAGCAGCGTACCGAACGATACCGTAGTGCTGCCGTTTGAAGACATTGAAACCACTGAGCAAATAATTAGAAAGAATCGGCATGAGCTCGCAGTACTCATTGTCGAACCACTCGCAAAACCAAGAGGATACGCTCCAATGAAAGCAGGCTTCCTAAAGAGGTTGAAGGAGATAACCGAGGAGAATGACGTGCTTTTGATGTTCGACGAAGTCGTAACAGGATTCAGACTCTCCAAAGGCGGCGCGGCTAAGGTCTTCCATGTAGAACCTGACATGGCCGTTTTCGGGAAGAACATAGGCGGAGGCTTCCCCGTTGGAGCCTTTGGTGGAAGTGAGGAAACAATGCAACTGTTTGAAATTCCTGAAGGCAAAAGACCTAGAATCGGCGCATCGGGAACTTGGAACGCGCATCCTCTAACTATGGCTGCCGGACTCGCTACATTGAGTGAACTAGACACTGCCACCTATGAGCGGTTAGACTCAAGAGGCAACCAGTTGCGTGATGGAATGAACAAAGCGTTTGCCGACGCTGGAGTAATGAGCACCGTGACGGGTTTCGGCTCACTATTCAATCTGTACTTCACAAGCAAAGAGATCACAGATTACAGGAGCGCGAGCCAATCAAAGGCTTACGTGAGATGGATCTTTGACCTAGAAATGCTCAACAGAGGCGCCTTCTTCACGCTTAACCAAGGATGGTTCAACATCTCAACCGTAACATCCGCGGAAGACGTGCGCTTCACTATTGATCAAACCAAAGAAACCATCAAAGCCATCAGACCTCTAATCCAAGAAAAAGCCCCCGAACTCCTCGCCAGACGTTGAAATACCAAAGTGGTGAAATAAAGAATCGATCAGAAACGTGAAACAAATGAAGATCGCTATGTACGCGACTCCCGGAGGTAAGAGCAACCTGGGTTTGAGCGGCACACTGGAATCCTGCATTGAAGATGTTTCGCCGCTGGTTTCGACGGAATCGAACTCAACATCCTTGAACCAGCGACAATTGATTATGCGAGGCTGCTAGAAAACGTCAGATCCCACAACCTTGAGATTTCGGCATTAACCACTGGCCTTACACACAGCACTCTAGGATGGAGCTTTACAGATGCCGATAGAACTATTCGTGAGAAGACTGTGACTCGAATGGAAGAATTCATCGAGCTAGCCGCTAAGCTCAACGTGAAAGTGGTTGTTGTAGGGAGAGTTCGCGGCAAGATCGCGTCGACCGGTGACCCTGCGCAGCAGAGAGATTGGTTCCACGAATGTATGCAAAAATGCGCGAAAAGCGCCGAAGAGTATGGTGTTCGTCTGGCAATCGAATCAATGAGCAAGACAATAACGAACATCTTGAACACTGTCGGTGAAACGGTGAAATTCCTAGGACAATTAGGGTCGGCACAGGTTGGAATCCTCGCTGACACATGGCATATGAACGCGGAGGAAGACAGTATAACAGCTGCTCTCCTTAGAGCGAAGCCCTACCTTTTTCATGTGCATTTTGCAGACAACCAGAGGAAAGCTCCAGGAACTGGAAGCCTCCATTTCGGCGAAATAATCAATACCTTGAAGAGCCTAGATTACGCAGACTATATCGCAGTGGAGTGCCTCCCGTTGCCCACCGCAGAATTCATGCTTCGTAAGTCGTCGAGTTATCTCAGATCGCTGTTGATGTAAAATGAAAAAGAACCGGGTCAAGCAAGTTTTGGCCGAAGGTCAGACCGTCGTTGGAACTATGATAATTGAGATGAGAACTCCCGAAGTTGCCCGGCTGTTGGCAGCTTCAGGCTTTGATTTTATTTTTGTTGACATGGAGCATTCTGCTTACAGCCTTGAAAGTCTCACCGAGATCGTCAGGACTGGCAAAGCGGTAGGTCTTACTTGTCTTGCTCGAATCGCGGATCCACAGTACCACTTGGTGGCCCGAACTCTCGATTCCGGAGCGCAGGGGCTCCTTATTCCACGTGTTGAAACCAGAGAGACTGTTGAGAACATCGTAAGGTTTGCGAAATATCCTCCCTTGGGAGAGAGAGGGTTCGGTATCCGGTCGGTCGTAGGTGATTATGAGAAGCTATCCGTTAGGGACCGTATGGAAGAACAGAACGAAGATACAATGCTAATCCCACAAATCGAAAAAGTGAATGCAATCGAGAACATTGAAGATCTTGTGTCGGTCAAAGGTGTTGATGCTGCCTTAATCGGACCGCAGGACCTGTCAGTATCGCTTGGGGTCCCAGGAGAACACAGGCATCCGAAGATTATCGATGCCATCGGAAAGGTTGTCGAAGCATGTAAGAAATATGGAGTGGCATCAGGCATTCACACACCCAATATGGAAGACTTGCTGTACTGGAGGGACAGAGGAATGACGATGCTGACCTATTCGACAGAAGCAGCCTTTATGCAATCCGCTGCATTGCAGGCGGTAGCAGAGATCCGAAAGGTGACGCGAAAGTAGCTCTGATTTGCCGCTCAGACATCAGCGAACAAACGGAAGCTTTTCGGTCTTAACCCAGCATCATGCGAACTTTGGCTCGAAGGCCAGCGGTGGAAGGGCTAGCCTAGGATAGATAAGTGTCTATCGAGTTTTGAAAGCACTTCATGCCCACGTTCAGTAACGACAACGGTATCTTCCACGTTAAAAGTGCCGAACCCATAGATGTAGTATGGTATCTCGATGTCGAGAACCATGCCCGCTCGCAAGGGCCTATCGTTTTCAGGCGATATTCGAGGCGGCTCATGAGGAATGATGCCTGTTCCATGTCCGATCTGGTGTCGCCAATATTGCGGAAAAGTTTTCTTCACCGTCTCCTGACCTGTTTTAAAAACCTCTGAAGCTCTTACACCTGGCCGTATTGATTCTATCGACTTGTCCAGGGCGCAGGAGACGGTTTCGTTGATTTCGCGCTGTCGATCGCTAGGTTCTCCTATGACAGCATCTCTAGATGTGTCGCAGGCGTAGCCTTCGTAGATAGATCCAACGTCGATGTGAAGAATTTCGCCTTTCTTGATGGCATGCTTTGGGTCCGGGTAAGTCGGAACTCCTGCTGCTCCACCCATTTCGACCCAAGAACAATCCGCTCTCTCAATAGCAAGAGCAATCCTCAGCTCGTTTGCAACATCAAGTTCCGTCATCCCCTCATGCACCTTGTCGTAAGTACTCAGGAGCGCTCTTTCTGTAACCCTTAACGAATTTGTAATCTGCCTGATTTCTCTCTCGCTCTTTATCATCCTCAACTCGTCGAAAATATCTGAGCCCTTTTCAAATGTGCACGCCGGCGCTTTAGCTCTGATTCTGTCGTAGAGATCAATACTCAAAGCCCTTTCGTCAAGTCCAACATGTTTCAGGCCAAACTGCGCGAGGATGCCGGCCACACCCTCTGCAGCATCTTCGAAGTCTCCTGCAGTCTTAGGAACGCCTTCGACGTAGTACTTACCGAAATAGCGAGCTTTCTTTCTCCACTCCTCGTCCACGTAGTACTCATCCGTCTTCGACACTAAGAGAACTGGTTCGTCATCGAGAGGAAAAATTACGAATGCAAAGTCTCTGATGTCCAGCGTCTGGTAGCCGCTTAAGTAGTAGACGTTCTCTCGGGCGAAGGCAACTAGTGCGTCCAATCGCTGGCTGTTTAACATTTCCTTTATACGATCGGAACTTGCTATCACTCTAGCTCACTTTCCACCATCAAACTACATCCGATTGGTATTTGTGCTATTTCGTGGTCGGAAATTTCTTCATCATCGCAAAGGGTCAATTCAATTTGAGCGGGTCACACACAAAACGAAATTGACTTGTGACGAGAAAGCGGTTAACCGATCCTCTTAGGGACAGCGTCTAGGTCTAGATGTGGTCTTGGCCGTCAAATCCTGGAATTGGCTCTTGATATTCTGCGTTGAAGAGTACAGTATTTACCAAAGTTTTAGGGAGCGACGTCTCGGAGCCATTTTTATGGGAGCCATCATCCTCGATTGATTCACGATGCGTGAGCGAATGATGAAGCCGTTCGGTTCATGGAAATCACCAATCACCTCGGATTTAGCAGCTTCTCCTATGGAGCTTGCGGAAATAACACTTGATGGAGTTCACCTGTACTGGAGAGAGTTGCGTCCAGAGGAAAAAGGACGCTACACCATAATGTGCAGGGAAGCTGATGGGCAGGTAACGGAAGTAGTATCGGCACCCTTCAATGCTAGAACGCTGGTGCATGAGTATGGGGGAGGCTCCTTTGTCGTCGCTGACGGGACAGTATATTTTTCAAACTTCGCTAATCAGCAAATCTACCGGAAGGAGCCCGGCCTTGTGCCGCTCCCCATTACTGCTGAAGCGGCCATGCGATATGCTGATGGAGCCATCGATCGAGGGAGAGGTCGCCTGATAAGCGTTCGAGAGGATCACACCGTTGCGTCGGGCGAACCCGTCAATACCATAGTTAGCATCGACACGGAGGGCCATGAGGGGGTCGATGTGGTTGTGTCTGGGAACGACTTCTACTCGTCTCCTCGCCTTAGCCCCAATGGATCTCACCTTGCCTGGTTAACGTGGAACCATCCCAATATGCCGTGGGATGGGACTGAACTATGGGTTGGTGAGTTGAGAGCCAATGGTTCCCTTGGTCGGAGTGAACGAGTCGCAGGCGGAGTTGAAGAATCCGTTTTGCAGCCTGAGTGGTCACCCGATGGTATGCTGCACTTCGTCTCTGACCGCACTGGATGGTGGAATCTGTACCGATGGCGCGAGAAACGAATAGAGCCTATGTGTGATATGACTGCCGAATTTGGAAGACCTCATTGGACGTTCGGATTGTCTTCATTCGCGTTCGAGTCGGCACAGCGAATCGTTTGCGCTTACTCGTTGCACGGGAACTGGCAGTTGGCAGAATTGGATACTGCGAGTCGTGACCTCCGAACAGTCGGGAAGCCTTACTCTGAGATAAGTTACGTTCGTGCGGCACCTGGTCGTGCGGTGTTCGTGGCGGGTTCACAGACCAAGGAACGAGCTATTGTTCAACTAGACTTTGCGACGGGAGAGATCAAACCTGTATACCCTCCCCAAGATTTCGTGATTGATTCTGGATATGTGTCAACTCCGCGACCCATTGAGTTTCCAACGTCGGATGGCAATACGGCTTACGCTTTCTTTTACGCCCCCTACAATTGTGACTTTGCGGCACCGCCCAATGAGTTGCCCCCTCTGATTGTGGTCGCTCACGGTGGGCCTACGAACTCAACTCAGACAACCTTGGACCTAGCCATTCAATACTGGACGAGTAGAGGTTTCGCATTGCTCGACGTGAACTACGGGGGCAGCACGGGTTACGGACGGGCTTATCGAGAACGATTGTACGGAAAATGGGGTCTCGTGGACGTTGATGATTGTGTGAACGGTGCCTTGTACCTTGTCAGACGTGGCGAGGTTGATGGTAATAGGCTGCTAATTCGTGGGCGTAGTGCCGGAGGCTATACGACGCTATGTGCCCTCACGTTCAAGAGTGTCTTCAAGGCGGGTGCTAGCTATTACGGGATAAGTGACCTTGAAGCGTTCGACAAAACGACTCACAAGTTCGAGTCGCATTACAATAGGAAACTCCTAGGCCCGTACCCCGAGAAGCGCGAGCTATATTGGGAACGCTCGCCAGTCCACTTCGCAGATCGCGTCTCATGCGCTATGATACTATTGCAGGGACTCGAGGACAAGATTGTTCCACCAGAGCAAGCCGAGTTGATGGTGAAAGCGCTGCGCGAGAAACAATTACCATTTGCGTACGTCCCATTTCAAGAAGAACAACACGGTTTCCGCTGCAAAGAAAACATCAAACGAGCTCTGGAGGCAGAGCTATACTTCTACTCAACGATATTCGGACTCAACTTGCCTGATTCAATACAATCAATCGAGATTGAGAACTTGAGGCAGCAAAGAATCTTCCCTTGAGGAATTAGGTTTCCTCAGTTTACACAGATATTGCGCAAACAGCTTTCCTGTAATTTTCACAGGTAATAGAAAGAAAGGGGAGGGCGTTTGAGTTCTTACTCCTATGCCCTAAACCGTCCAAGTATCACCGCTAGCATCCAATAGCTCTGGATCTGCGACGAAGCAGGTGCTGATCCTGACGCGACCACGTAGATTAGCCAGTACCTCATGATCGACGTGGCGTCAATGATAACGCCTCCAACACTTGTCTTGGTAACCGCCGCCGGAGACCACGTAAACAGTGGAATGATGGGGCAATCCTGAACGCCAAGCATCTGTATCTGTGCGTACAACTGGTCTCTGGTTGCAGGGTCAGTCGTGGCCCTTGCCTGATCGGTGAGGGCGTCCATCTGAGGATTCTTGTAATCTGTAGCAGACCAACCGTTTGCGGCAGAGTTGTACATTGGATAGGTGTAGTCGTCCGGATCTACATAGTCTGGGAACCAGCCCATGTAGTATAGTTGCATGACTCTGTTCTTGTAGTTCTGTCTGAAGGTAGGCCAGTCAGTGCTCTTCAAATTCACTTGAATGACACCGCTCCCTTCCAAGGAACTCTTGATTACGGCAGCCAGGTCTGGGCTCTGTTGATAATGGCTTGATGATTCGTACCAGAACTCAACAACCAGCTTGTTGTTCTCGTTGTAACCGTACTTCGCGAGCACACTTCGAGTGTATGTGTAGTTGGCGTCTCCCAGTGTCTTGAAAGCATCGATATGCCCCGCCAGCCCTGGAGGTATTTCACTGTAGAGTGGACTCACTAGGCCTCCGAATACAGTGCTGGCGATGGTCGGCCTATCTATCGACGCGGCAATTGCTCTTCTAATGTCTGGGTTGTCAAGTGGTGGCTTCTTTTCTTGGAGGTACATATTGAAAACCCAGCTCTGAGTTCCAACCCCCGACCAGATCTTTAGTTGGTCGTTGGACATCATCTGTTTGATATCTGTGGTGCGTAACTGTCTAAACGCCATGTCAACCTCTCCTGCTTGAATGGCAAGGGCCAATGCGGTTGGGTCGGAGTACATTTTGAATATGATGTGGGGTGTCCTTGGGTATCCGTTACTCAGGTTCCAGTAGTTCGGATTTACGTCCAGATCGAGTTCGCGGTCTTTCCCGGCGATTCTTACCCATTTGCTCAGGACGTATGGACCTAGATCATTCGGACTGCTTGCACGCACATTCCCATCGACATAGTCAACTCTCTTGTCAATTGGCGCGTACTTGTAGTTCACGATATAGGAGCCCCCAGAGGTTGCCATCAGCGAAAGGAATGGGGCGAAGGGCTGGAAGAGGTGGAAAACCACTTGGTATGTTGATGTGGCGTTGACGCTTTTTATAATTGTATTGTATCCTATCGAGATTTGTGGTCCATCCGGAAGGGCGAGTACCCATACGTTTCGATCAAAGGTGTACACAACATCGGTTGCATTGAACTCTCTTCCATCATCGAATTTGACACCTTGCCTCAGGTTGAACGTATAAGCGAGCCCGTCAGGACTGACCGACCAGCTCGTTGCAAGTGCTGGCAAAACATCACTTGGGCCACCGATTGATCCTGGCCTGACCGCAACCAGCGGACTGCCTGTATTCATTATGATTGTCCAGCCAAGATTGTCGTAAGCATCAGCCGGGTCAATAGTTGAACCAACCGAGTCTGTCGTTCCCACGATCAAGGTGTCCTTGAACGCGGGGACTGCCGTAGTTGCTTGGGTCGTTGAAGGTGACGTTGGTTGAGGCGTGCCTAGAATATATGCTCCGGCCGCAATTGCCACTAGGACCACTACGATGATGATAGCCGCGTTTGCACGTGTAATTGCTTTAGATGACAAAACTTCCCGTCTCCTTGTGCCGACCTGCTGAGAGGTCCATGGCTTTAACGATTTGGTATTGAGAAAACATACTAGCACTACGATGGCTGCACGATGTCCAGAATTTCAACCCAATAGTTGCACGCAGCCATTAAACTCAGGAGGCTGCACTGAAGCCTAATGACATTTTTCCGGACTGTTCTTCAAGTATGAAGCGTTAGGTTCCAGCGGCGGCTATTCCGCGTCGAAGAGGTGGCAGGCGACGCGATGTGTCCTATTTATTTCGATCATTGCGGGGTCTTTTGTCGCACAGGGACCAAAGGCCTTCGGGCAGCGCGGATGGAATCGGCATCCTGACGGTGGATTGATGGGGCTCGGAATCTCTCCTCGTGGGACCATCCGCTGACGCTTATGTTGAGGATCGGGCACTGGTATCGCGGACATGAGAGCGACCGCGTACGGGTGCTTGGGAGAATTGAACACTTCATCTCGTAGACCGACTTCAACTATTCTGCCAAGGTACATTATCGCTATGCGATCGCAGAAGTAATTTGCAGTGGCAAGATCGTGTGTAATGAAAACGTAGGTGAGCCCCAAGTCTTTCTTGAGTGACGAGAGAAGATCAAGGATCTGTGCTCGAACAGACACGTCGACCATCGCGACGGGTTCGTCCGCTACGATTAGGTGCGGTTCCAGTATCATAGTCCTCCCTATCACTGCCCTCTGACGTTGACCGCCGCTCAACTGATGCGGATATTTGTCATAGAATAGTTCCGGGGGAGTCAGGCCGACCCGTCCTAAAATCTGCAGAACTGTTTCTTTTCTGGCGTTGCTTGGGCCAATTTGGTGAATGTCCAGTGCGTCCTTGATCGCTTCCCCCACAGTCATACGTGGACTGAGCGCAGCCGTGGGATCTTGAAAGATCATCTGTGCTTGTCGTCGAAAATCTCGCAATTCGTTCGGGTGTGCCTTAACGATGTCCTTGCCATCAATGATTATTTTTCCAGACGTCGCCTCTATTAATCTGAGCAGCAACCGACCTGTCGTAGTCTTACCACTACCGCTCTCACCGACTAATCCGAATGTCTCCCCTTTTTCAACACTGAACTCAATGTCGTCGACCGCTCGAACAAATTCGTGCTTTCTCGATAGTGCGTTCTCAAGGAAGCCCTTCTGCACGGGGAAGTACTTGCGTAGCCCAGTGACTTCCACGAAAGGCAAGATAGATCAGGCTCCTAGGTGTACAGATGGCATGCGACAAGGCGACGTTTGCATTCGACCGTCAGAGGGTCAGACATCCGACAGGTCTCGAAGACTCTTGGACATCGAGGGTGAAACTTGCATCCAGTGGGCAGCGTAATGAGATCCGGCGGTGATCCGGGTATTGGGCGCATGGATCTTTCGGGATGGAGAATGTTCGGCGCTGACTCTAGGAGACCCTTCGTATATGGGTGGAGTGGGTCGGCAAATATATCGTTTGTTGGGCCCATCTCAATGATCCGTCCGGCATACATTACAGCTATCCTGTCAGCCATTTCTGCAACAATGCCTATGTTATGAGTGACCAGTATGAGAGTTAATCCATAGGCGTCTTTCAATTTCTTCATGAGCTCCAGTATCTGCGCTTCTACGATTACATCGAGAGCGGTTGTCGGCTCGTCGGCGATCACCAGCTTCGGATTCAAAGCCAGCGCCAAGCCTATCATAACCCTTTGTCTCATTCCTCCGCTGAACTGATGAGGATAGTCGCTCAAACGTTCGGCGCAATGCCTAGGTCGTCCAGCAGTTGACCTGCTCTTGAGATTGAATCCTCATGGTTTGTAGAGCTATGTACCCGAAATAGTTCGGTGAAATGATCGCGGATCTTCAGCAAGGGATTCAATGAGGTCAACGGGTCTTGAAAGATCATAGAGATTTCGGCACCGCGAATGCGACGCATATCATCCTCATTTTGCTTTAGGATGTCAGTATGCTCAAACATAATATTGCCTGCAACAACTCTCCCTGGCGAAGGTACAAGGTTAAGAATTGCGAAACCGAGCGTTGACTTTCCGCTTCCGGATTCTCCAACAATTCCGAGAGTTGATCCCTTATCTAGGAATAGACTTACGTCAGTAACCGCCTTAACTTGTCCTCGCTTGCTTGCATATTCGACACTGAGCTCCCGCACGGTAAGCAAAGGCTCAACCATCTTGCTCACGCTATTTCTCTAAGCTTCGGATTCAGCAACTCACTCAAACCTTCACCCATAATAGTGAAGCCCCACACGGTCACAACTATCATGAGACCTGGGAATCCTATAACCCACCAAGCCCCACTAAACAGGAGTTGTCGGCCGTATGTGAGATCCCACCCCCAATCCGCTGTTGATACTGGCACGCCAAGTCCCAAGAAGGTCAGACCTGCTGCAGTCAGGATGGCATCTGCAAAGTTCAGGGTGACAACGACAACTACAGAGGGAAGCAAGTTGGGAAGTATATATCGCGTTAGGATCCTTCGAGACTTGGCCCCAAGTGCCCTTGCTGCCTCCACGTAGGTTAGTTCCTTCACTGTTAGGACTTGGCTTCTCACGACCCTGAAATACGAGGGAATATAAACGACTGCGATCGCGAGTGCCATGTTGATCACCCCTGGGCCAAGCATAGCAGAAATTGCGATGGCAAGCACCAATCCCGGAAAGGCGTAAATGCTATCCATTACCAAGCTGGAAATTTTATCCACAAATCCACCGGCATAGGCACCCACTAACCCGATTGTGACACCTATTATTGAGCAGATGACCACCGACAGAATGGCGACTTGAAGCATCACCCATCCGCCCCATAATACTCGACTCAACATGTCTTCCCCCAAGTGATTAGTTCCAAGGAGGAACCTGCTGTTCGGTGGTTGCAGTAGTGGCCCTGCGTTGATAGCGCTGGGATTAAATGGAGAAATGTACGGTGATAAAATTGTCATCATGACCACAGCCAGGACTGTGATACCTCCGATCACCACCATCCATGCACTAGCCCCACCTGTGGCAAGAAACTCTAACCTCGGCTTGCGCAAGGTTAGCACGTTTCTAGCTCGTTGACCAGGCTTTTTCAAGGCAGCTTAAAGCCTCACTCGAGGGTCGAGATACGCGTAGAGCAAGTCGACGACCAAACTCACGAGCGTCACAAGCAAGCCGAAGAAGACTACTGCACCTTGAATGGCAGTGTAATCTCTGAAACCGATGCGCCCCACAAGATAACTCCCCAAACCAGGCCATGAGAAGGTTGTCTCGGTCAGAACCGCTCCAGCGAGTAATGCTGCAAACTGCAGCCCTATCATCGTTAGGATTGGCAGGAATGCATTTTTCAGAGCGTAGGTGTACGTTATAACACGATTAGGAAGACCGCGAGCCTTGGCCGCTGTAACGAAATCCATTCTCAGGGTCTCAAGCATGTTGCTTCTCGTCATTCGAATGAAGGTCCCGCATATTACCAAGCCAAGACTAATGGTGGGCAAGAACAGATAACGAAGCGCACTGACGAATTTCACTAGGTTCCCTTCCAGTAACGTGTCAACCGTAAAGAGTCCAGTCGCGATGCGGAAGCTGCCGATAGTGAGGCCCACCGGCTCCATCCCAATAGCTATACGGCCGCCCGTTGGGAAGAGATGAAGACCTACTGCTAGCGTGAGCTGCAAGACCATACCCAAGAAGAACACTGGCAGGGAGTAAGTAATAGTTCCAAATGTCCGTATGCCGTGGTCTTGAGCGGAATGGAATCTTCGTGACGATTGCACGCCCAATAATATGCCTAACACGACTGCAAAAACCGTCGAGTATATTGCTAGTTCCAATGTGGCTGGAAAAGCGGACATAACCTGTTGCGACACCGGAGAGTAATCTATCATGGACTTTCCCATGTCCCCGTGAAGCAGTCCCCAGACATAGTCAATGTACTGGTTGATCAGAGGCTTGTCAGTTCCCAGTTCATGCCTCATCGCGTCCATGGCCGCTGGACTCGCAGACTTTTCAAAATGCAGAAGGACAGGATCGCCGGGTATCACTCTTAGAATGATGAATACGAGCGTTAGAAGCAACAAAACCATTGGTACCGTCAATAGCACGCGTGCCACAACGTAGCTGCGGAGAGTCAACAAACCCCCTTGTTGGGCTTGAGGCATATGGGATTTATCTTTGCTGTACGATTATTGAACGAGGCAGTCGAGCTTGTCGAGAGCTATGCGGACGTAGCTCTTGAGGGATGTGAGGAGTTAGTGAACAGGTTTCGCGGGCTCTTAGTCTCGAATCATGCACTGCGCTGTACGACACTTTTGTCTTTCAAACAACTTCAAATCGCGATCCTGTGTGCCATCTGTAGGTTACGCATATGATGTCTCTTGGAATAGCTCAACTTGCAGACCTTCTTGAAAAAGGCGACATATCGCCAGTCGAGGCTGTTGAGTATTGCATTGACAGAATAGCCAAAATCAATACGAAGTTGAATGCGTTCGTGACAATCTCTGCCGAAGCCGCTCGGCGTGCAGCGAAAATAGCTGAAGATGAAATCCGAGCAGGCAAGTATAGGGGACCGCTTCACGGTATCCCGATAGGTGTGAAGGACATTGTAGATACTTCGGGAATCAGAACGACGTATGGCTCGGCGATTTTCCGAAACAATGTTCCGCAGAGAGACGCCACTATTGTGTTGCGCCTGAATCAAGCCGGTGCGATAATTCTCGGCAAGACAAATACGGCTGAATTCGCGCTGGGCGTTACAACCAATAACTTGCATTATGGAACGACTAGAAATCCTTGGGCACTGGATCGGATACCGGGAGGTTCCAGCGGCGGGTCGGCGGCGGCTGTTGCCGCCTTCTTGTGTGCCGCCGCTGTGGGAACCGACACAGGCGGCTCTATCAGGATCCCTTCGGCTTTCTGTGGTGTCGTAGGTCTGAAACCAACATATGGCAGAGTAAGCACTGCAGGTGTTTTTCCACTTGCTATCGGAATGGATCACGTTGGACCCATAACGTCATCTGTTACCGACAGCGCGATCATGCTGCAAACATTAGCGGGATTTGATGAGGCTGACCCAAGAAGTCTTATGACTCCGCCCCCCATTTTCTCACAAGAAATCGGCGACTCGATCGAGGGAACTAGCATTGCGACATGTCCAGATTTGATTCCGGAATTTATGGATTCTCAAGTTGAAGCAGCCTACAAAGACGCTGTTTCAAGAATTGAGCATCTGGGAGGAGAGATCGTTGAAAGGAGCTTTGAGACAGCTGGTCTGATTGAACCTACCGCGACGAAACTACTCTTGGCTGAAGCTGCTGCCCAACACTCAGAGCTACTGAAAGAACACTCCGACAAATACGGTGCCAATGTAATCAATCGTTTCAGAACAGGCCAGAAAATCACAGGATCGGAGTACATCGCGGCTTTGAGAGGTCGTGAAGTTATACGCCGAGAGGTCGAGATTCTCTTCCAAAGTGCAGACTTTCTGGTCACGCCTTCAGTACAGATCTCTGCGCCCAGAATTGGTGAAGAAGAGGTCACAGTTGGTTCAAAGCGGATGGACATCAGGTCTTGTTGCGTACGATTTACGCTGCTAGGAAATATTACGGGAATACCGGCTATAACTCTTCCATATGGCTATTCAGTTGAGGGGTTACCGCTCAGCGTCCAACTGATGGCACCAAGACTGTGCGAAGCTAAACTTCTCAAATTGGCCTTTGCTCTTGAGAAAGCCACCCCCGAACTTCGTAACCGAAGACCATCCCTGTGAGCGTTGCAGCCGAACGGAGTATACGAAATTGGATCACCAAGCCCAAAGCCTCTAAAAATGCGTTGAGGAGCGATTTGGATTGGCGCGTTGGAGCTTTAGGAGAAACGAAACGTTTCATATCCTCTAGAGCATGGGGGCTGTACGGCAAGCTGTAGTTCCGGTGTACTGGATAAGGACATTACCAGAGACCCGCACGTGTGAACGCCATTGGAGTCATGGTTATCGTGAATGCAGACAGGTACTTCATGAGAAGTTAAGATAGACTGGATTGTCTTCACGTCAATGCTCTTGGATCGGTCACTAAGCTCCCTTTCAAGAAAACTGAACCTTGCTTTGCTGCGGGTTAATGGTTCCTTCTCTTCGACCACTTGTGCGGCGGAGGCACGTTGATCGTCATTTGCGAGCGCGTGGTTTGTGTGATAAAGCCTATGGGCTCCCTTGTAAGGTTCGAATTCGCAGACCTTGTTGCCTGAACATTCAAAATCAACAACTCTCTCCGCGTCCGCGATCATGTAGTTCTGGCCAGAAGCATGTTTAATCTTCATAATGAAGTTCATGGCCTCATCCAGGGTTGAACACTCCAAAAGCCGACGAACTATGAAAGCTACTGGTAAGCCGCCCTTAACATGGTTCAGATCGAGTACAGTATTGACGCATATACCGATTGGCTGACTGTTCAAACCACAAAGCGCCATGATTCCTGCAACTGCAAAAACATAAGATTCTGCCGACGATTTCCAATCCCTAATGTGCAGAAGAACTTGATACCCATCATACAGGTTAGGCAGATCCATATTCTGGCTTAACAGGGTGGGAGCCCCATCTTCTTTGAAGCATCCAAGCACGCTGCAATGGCTATGGATAAGTGATTCTAAGCCGAGACCCCTCTCAAATATCCGATACCACCATTCCTCATCTGGACACTGATACGCAAAAATACTGTTAAAATCTACACCAGCGCCTTCGCCTATGCCATTCACTTCATCCAACAGATGCGGAGTCCAGGTTCTTACCGCGGCGACTAGATCAGCTTCCGCGAGGAAGCGTTCGATATAGTGATCCGGGTCCGTTCCCACAGCTTTTCGCAAGTTTGCTTTCCACGCCTCGATAGCCTGCAAGATCATTGGTTTGAGAGTCTCACCGTAAACCTGACCCCGTTCCCGTGGGGGCCCTTCCAGATCCAAAACCTTGACGTGCGGTATCGACTTCAATCGAGCATCTCACGATTTCACGCGGAGGACGACTTTACAGCCATATAAGCAAATCTGATGGATATTGTAGGTCAATAATTGATTCCAGAAAGTTCTCAACAAGCTATAATTGCTGAACTCGAAGAGAGCTTGAGAGTGTAGCTGAAAAAATCCCAAGTGGTTCGACTACGCAAGTACTCAGGGACCTTTCAAAGCGAGACGGCACGATGATAGTTGCCGGACTTGCTGAAAAACCATCGTTGCCCTGAAATTGAAGTCTCAGATTGTTCTAATTCCCACTCAGTTCATCAGTCGACTATATTTCTTCATGACCTGTCTTAGACGGTCGTGCGGTATTGCGATCACCGTGCGGCCATCAATTCCTGTCATTGTCTCTGCTGCAACGAGTGCATTAATCACGCTTTCCTCCACTGCCTGAATGCATGCTTCGAACATGGGATTTAGTCGTTCATTAGGAAGCATGGTGACATCAGTACTTTCCAGCGATTTCGTGCATCTAGGGTTTGCAGTGGAGAAGGCGATGAATAGGTCTCCCGAGCTATTTCTTGAGATGCTGCCATTCCTTGCGATTCCCATTGAAGCTCGCCTAGCCAATCGTTTCAATTGGTGTGGAAGCAACGGCGCGTCAGTCGCGATGACAATTATTATCGATCCGCTGTTTTCGACATGAATGGTGTTCTCAGGAATCTCAAGACCCACGGGAACCCCTGCAATTCGCAGCTGACCTCTACCACCGTAATTGCACTGTGCCAAGACGCCCACAATGAAGCCGCCAGCCCTATCGTCCAACTTCCTCGATGCTGTCCCAATGCCACCCTTGAACTCATAGCAGACCATGCCCGTCCCCCCTCCAACATTTCCCTCTGCCACGGGTCCAGACATGGCTCCGTCCAGAGCTTCAAACACGTGATTTTCCTTTACGTGAAATCCGTTGATATCGTTCAGGTAACCGTCATAGGTTTCGGCGACGACCGGTAGAAAGAAGGGGTTCACTCCTTTTTGAAAGTGTTTCAGTTGCCATGCGACAACCGCGTCTCGTACAGTTCCGACACTGTGGGTATTCGTAATCACAATCGGTCCCTCCAAGAACCCTGATTCTTCAATCCAAGTGGTTCCGGTCATCTCCCCACAACCATTCAAAGAGAACCAACCTGCAAAAGTCGGGTCGTCCGATTCCTTGCCTCGCGGCAATACTACCGTAACACCGGTCCTCACAGGACCTTCACCCATCTTGAGCGGTCCATCGCCCGAGATGAGAGTGGTATGGCCCACTTCGACACCGACCACATCGGTGATCGCATTCAGCAAACCCGTTCTTCCTTCAAAAGGGATCCCAAGGTCGCGCGCACGCGCCTTCTGCAAATATCCAGGTCCACCCAATTCCGACACCTGACATCTACTTACACAGGTCACACGTAAAAACGAACACTTGGAAAGGCCGTTGAAAGAAACTATTTTTCTGTGAAACGATACTTCCTCAGCGGCGCTAGATTAGTTGAAGTTGAGTGGAGAACAGGCAGTCGCGCATGCAATACGAGAATGTGGCGTCAACTACTTCTTCTACGTAGAAGGTGCGATGGCTAAGCTCTTCCCGACGATCCAGGGCGAAGGCGTGAACACGATTCTTTGCAGAAGTGAAATGGGGGCCTGTAGCATGGCGGATGGCTACTCCCGTGTGACAAATCGTCCTTCAATATGCTTCGCTCAGCATGGAGCCGCAGCGGCAATCCTTGCTTCACTTCTGTATGAACCAATGTATGCGCACAGCCCCGTGGTCGCTCTGACGGGATCCATTCCGACGTTAGAAAAAGATCAGTGGCGCTTTCAAGAATGCTTCGAGATGCCGTTCTTCGAAGGTACATGTAAGTTCAGCGTGGATGTCACCGACGTAAGTAGGCTACCCGAGTACATACGGACTGCCACACAGATTGCAGTGAGTGGATGCCCGGGGCCGACGCATATCAATATGCACAATGACATCGTGGAGAAGATAGCTGAAATGTCTGAATTCTACACGCACGAGGCATTTCGCAGGGCCCCCCCTTTCAGGCCAAGGGCTGAGTCCAGCAAGCTTGCAGACGCCGCAAAGCTCCTAGCCGGTGCAGAGAATCCCGTAGTGATATGCGGATCAGGCATACACATATCCGGCGCATACGACGAGCTAAGGGAACTGGCAGAATTACTCGCAATACCCGTCGCCACAAACTACGCTGGAAAGGGTTGCTTCCCGGAAGACCATCCTCTCTCGATTGGAGTGGTGGGTACGTACGGTCGCGAGGTGACCAACCAGATCGTTCGTGAAGCGGACGTCGTATTTTTTGCAGGAACAAGAGCGGGTCGTCACATGACCGAAGAGTTAAGCGCTCCCGAACCGACGAAATCTAGGATTATCCATCTTGACATCGACCCGATTTCGATAGGACGCGTCTACAAGACCGACGTGCCTCTTGTTGGTGACGCAAAGGCAACCTTGCAAGGTCTCTTGAAGGCGGTTAGAAGCGTAGATGCGAAGGCCAATGGGAAAAAGCGTTTGCACGTCATTAGTGATGCGGTAGAGGCGTACGAAAGCACGATTCAACCTATGATGGGCTCTGATGCGGTTCCAATAAAGCCGCAACGAATTGTCAAAGAAATATCCGAAATATTGAGGCCCACCGACATTGTTGTCAGTGACACGGGTCAAACGATTTGCTGGACTACCCGTCTCTTGAAGATAAGGAACGCTGGGAGAACATACCTCTCAAGCGGCGGGACGTTAGGATCGAGTTTTCCGCTTGCTATAGGAGCATCCTTTGCAGCCGAGGAGCATCAGAGAGTTCTCAACATGATAGGTGACGGCGGGTTCGCCTACTGCATTTCGGAGCTTGAGACGGCCAGACGGTATAACGACGCACATGTACCGCTTGTCGTTCTCGTCAACAATAATTCGAGCCTTGCCCAAGCCAGACCACAACTTGAAGACTGGAAAAACGAAAAGCCGCCATGGATATGCTGCACGGACTTCGGCGATGTCGATTACGCCAAAATCGCTGAAGGTTTTGGATGTTATGGCGTGCGGGTGGAGAGGCCCAGCGAACTAGGAGAGGCAATCCGTGTGGCCTTCGATTGCGGTAAACCAGCGGTGGTTGACGTGATCACCGACAAGAGAGAGTATGCGCCGATTGGACCGGAACGCAGGCTTAGCGAGGAGATGTTCCCCGGCGTTCCTACATATTAGTAATCCTGATTGATTCCCTCTACCTGAGGTCTTTGATCACTTCATCTGCTGCGGCCAAGGTCTTTTCCACGTCTTCGTTGGTATGAACGGCTGAGGTGTAGCAGGCGTGTCTAGGTAGAACGAAGCACCCTTTAGTGCACATTCCATAATAGTATGCGAGAAGTCTATCCATGTCGGATTTCATCACATCACGATGACACCTGACTTCATCTTTTGTGAACAATATGTGGAAGGTTGAGGCTACTCCGAAAGTTTGAGCATCCACACGTCTGTCCTTGATGATCTCTTGTAATCCTTTTCTGAGTCTTTCGGCAGCGCCATTCGCTCTCTCATATGCGTCTGTGGTTTCAAGTATCTCGATGGTTTTAAGGCCTGCAACCATGGCTGCAGGGTGGCCGTTGAATGTTCCACTGTGGAAGATTCGACGCTCAACCGGCTCGGTTGGTGATACCAATTTCATTATTTCTTCAGAACCCGCAATGACACCCATTGCAAATCCTCCTGAGATCACTTTTCCCATTGCGACTAGATCAGCCTTAACATTGTAGTATCCTTGCGCTCCCGTCAGACCGACCCGCATACCGGTTATGACTTCGTCGAAAATTAGCGTGATTCCATAACGCGCCGTTAGTTCTCGCAGAACCTTCATGAACTCAGGCTCAGTTGCCAAGAATGCTTTCGAGATAGGTTCAATTATTATTCCAGCCAAGTCGTCCTTGTGTAGTTTCAGCTGCTTCTCAAGGATGTCGACGTCATTGAACTGCAAGATTACTGTGTCTTCAATTGCGCCAGGAGTCAGCCCTGCTGACTGAATTACCCGATTTGGCGATTCTCTGGCCCCTACGCTGTCGAGGGATGGGTTAAAGCTGATGGCTGCGAAGTCGTTCCACCCGTGGTAGTGGCCTTCAAATCGTCCAATCTTCGTTCTCTTCGTGTATGCGCGAGCAAGCCTTGCCGCCATCATAGTTGCCTCGTTGCCGGAATTAGTGAATCGCACCATGTCAGCGCTAGGAATCACACGGCACAGTTTCTCCGCCAGTTTCAGCTCCATTTCAGTAGGCGTTCCAAAGTGCCATGTGCCATGTTCCTCGAAGAGTGAATATACAGCTTTGAGGATCTCTGGATGCCTATGCCCTAGGATAAGCGGGCCATAACCCATGCAGTAGTCTACGTAGACATTCCCATCCACGTCAGTAACTCTACTTCCTTTAGCTTTGTCCATGAAAATGGAATAAGGAAGAACCGCTTTTGCGTTGGCAGAAATCCCGCCAGGAATAACTTTACAGGCTCGCTCATACAGCTCCTTGGATTTCTTCGTTCGTGAAACGTATTCAGCTCGATTTCGGTCAACATACCTTAGGGCAGTAACCAATTTCATATCGCTCCTGCTTGCCACGCCTGCAACGGGTGAGACAGCTAAACATTAAACTACTCAATATCAGTCGTGAAAACATGCCACACAAATGATTTCCACTCTACGCAGATCTAACTTGGACGATGAGCCTAACCGGAACGTACCAGCTACAGTTAGGCTGAGATCACTAGGATTTCTTGCGGTCTACTGCGTCAGAATACCGAAGCAATTCCGATAAGTTATCGCTTAGCTCTCAAAGCGCGATTGAGAGTCTGGCACTAGGCCTTCTTGAGAGCTTCGGGGTTCACAGGATTAGGAGGAGTCTCGCCCTTTAAACCTGCTATGAGGTTGTCGGCGGCCATCAGGGCCATCTTTGTCCTTGTTGCCACCGAAGCGCTGGCGATGTGAGGGACAACTATCACGTTATCAAGCGTGAGTAGCGGATGTTCGGCTGGTAGCGGTTCAGGGTCAGTAACATCTAGAGCCGCATACGCTATTTTTCGGTCGCGAAGCGCTTCATACAATGCCATGTTATCAACGATTTGGCCTCGCGCGGTATTGACTAGAATACTCGTTTTCTTCATCTTGTCGAATTGTTTGGCTCCCATGAGGTGATAATTTTCCGGCGTGAGGTTTATGTGAATTGTTATGAAATCCGAATCGGCCAGAAGCCTATCAAATTCCACAAATTGAATACCAAGCTCTTCCTCACTCTGCTTTTGTCTGACGGCATCATAATATAGTAGTTTCATGTCGAAGCCCTTTGCTCGTCGAGCGACCGCCTGACCGATGCGTCCCAGTCCAAGGATACCGAGCGTCGCGCCATGAATGTCCTGACCCAAGAGAACCATTGGCCCCCAAGTCTTCCACTTTCCGGCCCGCACCGTTCTATCGGCCTCTGCCACTCTTCTGGCGGCCGCCATCATGAGCGTGAAAGCAAAGTCTGCTGTGGTGTCCGTCAAAACTCCGGGCGTGTTTCCGACTATTATGCCCCGATTTGTGGCCTCAGCCACGTCTATGTTATCAAAGCCGACTGCATAGTTGCTAACGACTTTCAAGTTGGGCGCTCCATTCATGAGTTCGGCGTCCACTTTGTCCGTGAGAAGCGAGACTAAACCCTTCACATCGCGAACTTTTTCCAAGAGAGTATCTCTCGGTGGCGGAAGCTCGCCCTCCCATACCTCTGCCTCGCAAAATGAATGAATCTTATCCATAGCCGGCTTGGGCAGGAGCCTCGTTACGTACACTTTGGGTTTCATATCGATCTCCGCTGACGCGGAACAATTACAAGGCCAGCTGATCTGTTTCGATCCATGATTCGAGTCATAGGAAGTCTCTTCTTCCCCCATCGACCAGTAGTGTTTTTCCGGTCACGAATCGCGATTCGTCGCTGGCAAAGAAAAGCACCACATTGGCGACATCGTCTGGTTCAGCGATAAAGCCTAGCGAGGTTATCTTCTTCCTCGCGTCAAGAAATTGAGCGTACTCTTGATCGGTCATGTTTCCCTTCAGCATCTCTGTGTTAACTGTTCCTGGCGCCACGCAGTTTACGTTGATACCATATTCGCCGAGTTCAAATGCAGCTGTCTTCGTCAGCTGTATGACCCCTGCCTTGGACGCGGCGTAAGCCGTCTCTCCCCACACCGCAATACCGAAACCTGAATTGGACGCGATGTTCACGACCTTCCCATATCTTCTCTGGATCATGTAACGAGCCGCAATTTGCGTACAGAGGAATACTCCCTTGAGGTTAACATCCAGCGTCCTGTCCCAGACCTCGTCAGTTGTCTCCAATAATTTGATACCATAGTCGATGCCAGCGTTGTTAACAAGTATGTCGACCTTTCCGAACTCTTGCACGGTAGTCTTAAACATAGTTTCAACGTCGTTTCTGATCGAAACATCGCACGCGACTGCAATGGCCCTCACTCCTGACTCTTTCGCGGCTTGAACGACCTCGCGTGCCTTCTCTCGATTCTTCTCATAACCAATGACCACGTTGCACCCTTCCCTCGCCAGAGCCAAGGCGGTCGTCCTCCCAATTCCTCTCGAAGCGCCCGTAACAACTGCCACCCTTCCCTCAAATCGCACATAGATCACCATCAATCACAATAGCAGAAGACTCCGAGTGTTCTAGCGTCGTTAGGAGCCTTTTCAATCCGTCGCTCTTGGTTTTGAAGAAGGGCTCAAGTCAGGGATTCTTGAGGAACTTGTTCTCTACGGCGTTGACTCTGTCTTGCTTCCAGTCCGAGGGCGACGTGAAGGTGACGGCGCCGCTCTGGCTGAGGCCACTGTCGCGGCGCTATTGCTGGGCTGCGTTGCGAGTTTTCTCTTACTTCTCAACTCATAGATGCTGAATGCGGCCAACGCCACGGCTATGATGACGAAGACTGCCGCGACCGTCTGGTAAGTCTGCGCAGTGGTGTTTGCGGAAGTTAGTTGCTGGTTCAGCTGGCTAATCATAGCGCCCTGCTGTGTAATGGTGGTTTGTAGTTGCTGATTCTGAGTTTGGGTCTGGTTGAGTTGCTGCTGAAGCATCTGATATTCAGACTGAAGAGCCACGTATTCGGGCGTAGTCGCCTTGATGTAGGATAGGGGTGCTATTGCTTGGTCGGTCACAGTGCTGTAGGATGGGTAGTAGGCGTAGAAGAATGGGTTTCCGTAGTACCAGTACGAGCCATAGTATGGCCAGTAGTCGGAATAGTAATAGTTGTTAGATTGGACGGCTTCGGAGAATATTGCCACGAGTGAAGTTCTCGGTGTATTTTGCGGTACGTTCACCGTGAAGGTCTTGCTGAAACTTCCCGTCGTGGAAGCTCCGTAATACCCGTAAGCGTTTGCTGAGCTGTTGACGAGGTTTTGGGATGCGAGCTGATGGAGGCCGGCCGCGTCAGCGTAATAGATTGTGGCGCTTAGACTCTGTAGGTAAATGCTGTTACTCTTCGGGCTACCTTGAACAGTCACGGTAACAGTATCCCCGGGCATAACTTCTGATGGGTAGGTTACTTGTAGACTAAACGAGTTCAGGTTAACTGTGTACGAAACCTGAGCGGGCTGAGCGAACGCGGCGCTGAACAGCGAGATTGACAGGAGAAGCGCAGTTGTAACAAGAAAGACATGTACCGATTTCATTTCATTTCATGTCCTTGGATCTGAACTTAATCTCACACAATACTAAGAATTACACTTTGCGATTCATTTGTGTGTGGGTCCACTGGTGCGCGCACACACACAAACTGAGCTTACGGTTCAAATCGGTGAGTCTTTAGTGCGAAAGCTCAAGTTGTTGGGAATCATCTTGCATGTTTGTCAGTATATGCAATCGACCAAAACCTCGACTTCGTTTCCTCGTAATAACCACAACGAATAATACTGCAACCACGGCGACGACAACGACTGCGGTCGAGCCCAGGTTAGGGTCAAAGTTGGCTAGTGATGTTGTTACTACGATACAAGCGATTCAGGGAATTCTAGCCCCGGCGGTTATGATTACTGGTGTAGGTTTGCTTCTCCTCACATTCAACGCCAGACATAGTTCCCTCGTAAACAGAATCAGGTTGCTGAACGATGAGAGAAGGCGGCTTCAAAGGAAGCTGGATAAAACGGAAAAGCTGAGGGAAAAGAACATCGACAACCAGTTAGGCTTACTCTTGCCGCGGGTGAAGTACGTAAGAAATGGGATGCTGTGCCACCTGCTAGCGGTCATATTCTTCGTCCTCACTTCGTTTTCAATAGGGTTGGGATACTTCTCCGTTCCAACAAGCTTCACGCAGCTCATGATCAACGCCACTTTCACTGCGGGAATGTTTCTCGTGGTATGCGGAGTAGCCTACCAGGCCTTGGAACTATTCATCTCATACAGAGTAATTATGGTCGAAGTCAAAGAGAGATAGGGGTGCAGCCAAGACTACCCGTTTCCGTCCGCGGCCGCCAATTCTAAGATCGTGACGGCGGCTATTGGTTACTGTCATCGTCCGCTCGCAACTTCTGAACAATAATTATTGTATCCTTATGGTGAGGGATGCTTTGAATCGGCCTGAAGCCTGCGCGGGTCGTTTCGTCAATGACGTCGCCCGCTTTGATAATAGGTGGCCCAAAACTGCCCGAGAATTTTCCGTTACGCTGAGTTTTCTCAACTATCGCTAGTCTGCCTGCCGGTTTCAAGATTCTAGAGAACTCACTCAGTACTTTCGGCTTATCCTCAACTTCGTGGAAGACATGGGAGAGAAAGATCAGGTCCACGCTGCCATCTGCCAGGTCGATTATGGTTCCGTCGCTCTTCAACAACTCAACGTGAACTCGATTCTTCCGTGCATAGTTCGCCGTTTTCTCTAGCATTCCCGCTGATACGTCAACCGCGATTGTTTTGGCTGCGATTTTCGCGAGGGCAATTGTGAAGAAGCCTGGGCCACAGCCGAAATCCATTACAACGTTGTCGTGGCTGACGTTGAGTTTAGAAATAATTTCGTCAGGTGAGCTGGTGGCTCTTCTTATTGGATTGTTGAGTAAGAAGGCCAATCTTTCAGGGAAACGTTTGTGGGCGTGCTGGGTCGATGGCATTCGTGTCACTTGTCACCTAGCGGCGGGTCTCGGGTCGTGTTTCGAAGCGACTTCTCAAAGACTACGCAGTGCTTACCCCAGTCGTCTCTTTTGAAACCGAGTTCTCTTGCCGTTCTTAGCATGTATGAGTCGTATGGGACGTAAGCCCCTAACCTGCGTGCACCCAGTCCTCCAGCAACCTCCCTAGCGGTTCGTAGCGAGGGGGCTAATGGTCCGTTCAGAACCGTCAAACTGCTTGTCAGCGTATGGAATCTCCTTTCAGGTTTAGTTAGAATGAACGCAGATGTGCCGATGGTGTAAAGCCCTTCTTCTTGCAGCAACTGCTTGAGGAGGCCGTTGCTCGCTTTAAGGAAATGTCGCTTGTAAGCAATGTAACCATTCATTTTGGATAGGTATGTGGATCTCCAGATAGATCTGGGGAAGGCGTCTAACCTTGCGTTGACTGGGGGGATTCTTGTTTTCGAAGGTTTCCGCCGAATGCTACAGGAGATGTGGGCGGCTTCGCAAACCGGCTTGAAACCCCCTTTGACGCACGCTCTGATTGACGGTTTGTTCTTGGAGAGTACCCATAATCTGAGGGTTCTAGTTCCCCTCTGCTTCGCGTGAGCAGCGATTTGCCTTTGGAGGAATAAGGCGACACCACTGCGACGCCACTCGGGATCGGTGCGAGCCATGCTCAACCAGGCGCTTCCGTCGATGCATTTTTCGAAATTAGTCATTCCAACAAGTTGGCCTTCGTTCCAAGCTAGAAAGAGGCCGTGATTATCGATGGCTGCTTTCAAAATCGAAAGCACGTAATCACTTGGGCCAGTGGCACGTCTACAAAGGCGAGCGGCTAATCGATAATCAGATGGCCGAGCGATTCTTGCAGTAAGGGATAGTTTAGCTGGTTTCATAGTACGACGCGCACCATTAGGCCCATATGTATGTTTTAGAGTTCGATGGCGAATCGGACGAGGTCGATGTATTTGCCGTCTCGGTGGATGGCTTTCGGTATCTTTCCGACTTCGACGAATCCAACGCTTTCGTAGAGGCGTCTGGCATCCGTGTTGGTTGCAAACATGTCTAAGATTATTATTTTCAAACCCGCTTGTTTGGCAAGTTGAAGAAGGGAGCCCATCAGCACTTTCCCGAGCCCAACTCCCCTAGCATTCTTCAAAACGACGATGCCTAGGACTCCCACGTGGCTGTGTTCCGGGTTCTGCGGAGTCCTCTGGGCCACGTCTGAACTCGCTACGACCTTTCCGTTTACTTCGGCGACTAGGGCGATTACGTTTCCCATCTCTATAGCGGCCAACCGCTCCGCTAACCATTCAGCCTCCTCAGTCCGTGAGGAATGCTTGCTTCTCAGAATGTCGACGTGTTCGTCTACTAACTCGTTTATCAAACGCAAGAAGTCGTCGAGGTCATTCCAGTCAGGAGCCCTCAGAATAGCCTTCCTGCCGTCTCGAAGAACAACCTCTTTGTACATTTGCCCTGGGCGTAGGACTGGCATCGATACCGGCTAAGATTCTAGCGTAGTCTGGGTTTAGTTTTTCGTGACGGTACTCACCGCGAAGTCCACACATTCAGGAACTATCTTTGGCCCATTTTTTCTTCGAACGCGCCCACGTCTTGATAGTAATGTAGGGTAAGATCTCTGAGGCCTGGGTTTGTGTAGAGTTCGGCGGTTGGATGGTCTATTAGTGAAGCAATCTGCTTGGCGGCCTCTTCAGCTGACTGAACAACCGCATCCCCAACGCGGGCCCCCGCCTTCACTGGGAAAGGTGTGCGGGCGACTTTGTGAAAGTCAGTATCGACAAACCCCGCCAACACCAGCGAAACATGCACCTTTGGATACTTCGCCCTAAGGTCCATACGCAAATTGGCGGTTAGGGAATTTGCGCCTGCCTTAGCCGCATTGTACGCGGAACGGTACGTTGCCAAAGGAACCCTGCCGAGAAAGGATGAAACGTTGATCAGATGCCCCTCGCCCCTCTTCTCAAAATATGGGACGATGGCCTTCATCCCGTAGAAAACAGATTTCAAGTTAACGTCAATCATCTCATCCAATTCCTCCTCCGTCAACTCCACAACCGTCTTCCCTGAGCCGCGGCCTGCATTGTTCACCCAAACGTCAACGTAACCGAATTTCTCTATCGCAACATCACGCAAACGTTCGACATCCTGCCGCCGGGTAACGTCCACAACAATCGGCACCGCTTCAGGCCCAGCATGGGACGCTACTTCTTTCAGTTCCTTCTCTCGACGGGCCGCGAGCACCAACCGGTGGCCTCTGGAGCCAAGTTCCTTAGCCAAGGCGGCACCTATGCCGCTGCTTGCGCCGGTTATTACGGTGACTTTATGATCCGTTGGTAATCCCCAGCCCTATAGGCTAACGTATTCTGATGTATTCGTAGGCTTTCTTTGCGTTTTCGAAGCAGTAGTGAACCTTCTGGAAATCTTTTCTGAACTCTGTTACGTCGGCTTTGATTTTCTTTGGATCCTGCTTGTCGATCACGATTCGTTTGATTAGCTCAGCTACTTCCACCATTTCGTTTTCTTTCATCCCGAGGCGGGTGATTTCCGAGGTCCCGATGCGTATGCCCCCTGGGTTTTGGTAGTGCCTTCCGGCCTGTATGTCGCCGGGGAGTAGTTGGCGGTTGACGATTATGTTGGCGCTTTCAAGTGCTCTTTCCATATCTCCGCCCAAAGCGAACTTGGATACGTCAACTGCGATTTGATGCGACTCAGTGAAACCTTTGTGCTCGCCCAGTAGGGCAAAGCCCCGTTCATGCAACGCTTGGCCCAAGGCTTTGGCGTTGGCCACGACTTGCCGAGCGTACTGTTTTCCGAATTCTAACATTTCCGCGAAAGCAACCGCTTTTCCAGCTAGGTGATGCAGGTGGTGGTTGCTCGTGTTTGATGGAAAAGTTGCCTTCTTGATTTGCTCCGTACTTTTCGAAGGAGAGTACCGCGCCTCCTTGCGGGCCGAAGAGCGTCTTATGGGTGCTCAGGCATACTACATCAGCGCCTTCCCTGAGCGGGTCTTGGAAGATGCCTCCGGCAATGAGCCCGGCAACATGCGCTGCATCATAGGCGACGGTTGCACCAACATTATGTAATGACTCGGCGAGCTCTTTGATAGGCTGCGGAAAGAGGAAGAGGCTTCCCCCGAACATTCCAAGTTTGGGCGGTTCGTTTTCCTCCTTCGCCATCTTCTCGATCTTGGCTTTGGCCTTGTCCACGTCGATGTTCATTTCGTGACGGTCAAAGGGAAAGTACTCTACCTCCAAGCCGTGGACCGAGCCCGCAGTTCCCGAGAAATCCTTCCGCCCACTCGAGATGTGG
Organism: Candidatus Bathyarchaeota archaeon; assembly: GCA_963726255.1. Lineage (GTDB taxonomy): Archaea > Thermoproteota > Bathyarchaeia > 40CM-2-53-6 > 40CM-2-53-6 > FEN-987. The sequence goes on along the minus strand of CAVSBL010000002.1, from coordinate 1,808,338 downwards.
CCGCCGTTCGGTATGGCTAAAGTGAGCATGCGGTCGCCTGGGTTTGTGAAGGTGGTGTAAACCACTAGGTTTGCGCAAACTCCAGAGACGGGCCTAACGTCCGCGAATTCAGCGTGGAATAGTTCCTTTGCTAGGTCTATGCAGAGCCTCTCAACCTGGTCGATGTATACGCAGCCCGCGTATATGCGTTCCCCGACCCATCCCTACGGAGGCCTAAGCTCGGCTTAGGCCTATTCCGCGTAACGGTTCCCGAAATCCGAAACGATAGCTTCGCGAACCGCGGGGCTGGGAACGTTCTCCGATGCGATCAACGGAATCGATTCTGAAAACCACTTATGATGCTGCTCAAGCAGTTGCAGCACTTTATCGTGGCTTTCCTTAGGCGATGTTAAACCAAACACCCCAACCAAGCACAGCCAGCTGCATCTAAATTCCTTTGCCCTGAATACCTCTCAGTAATTCACTGACCCGTTCGCGAAATGCCCGCAGGAATCGGCCTGACTCATTTCGCAACGGCACATGCATTAAGTGAACGAGATCACGGGGCGTGTCAACATCGAAGCCAATTCCCTTGAACCGCAACACCTTGCTTCGTACGTTCCTCTGCCTAGCAAGCCGTAGGTGCCTTCGGAAGCTGTCTCTCCCAAAAACCGGGCGGATGACATGGGGGGGAGTCATGAGCAGGGCGTTGGTTCCGTTGCGGTCTTTGGAAGGGGTGAGCGCCACAGAGTACCCTTGGGACCGCCTAAGGAACATGTCAATTTCCAAAGATTTGAGAAGTGGAAGGTCCGAATGAATCACGAGGACGGACAAGGCGCCCCTTCGTTCAGAATTACTAACAGCTAATTTGACACCCCTATTGAGGCCGCGCCGCTTCCCCTCCCATAGAAAACTGGCCCCGTAACGCCTGCAAATTCTACGCACGCTCGTATCGGCGCTCACAACTGTTACGGAATGAATCCTCTTCGCCTTTCTCAAGGCGCTGAGAACGTCCTTCAACATTGCGACAGTTAACTGCTCCCTCTCGACAGGGTTCAGTAGTGGGGAAAGGCGAGCCTTGGACTTCCTAAGAACATTCACAGGAACTATCGCATGTATGCGTCCGCCTCGACGTGGCTGTCTCTTCAATCTTCGAATTCACTTTTGACGGCTCTTGCCAATCGTACCTTGTCAGCCAATCCTCTCATCAGGGTGTTCATCACGATCGGTTTGACTCCCAGAGCCTCAATATCCTGTGCGAGTGCCCTGTCAACGCGGTCAATTATGAGCGTGTCTAAGAAGTCGCTGTAACACTTGGCTACGCCAAATGCACTCGCCTCAATCCCGACCGCTTTCATCAGTTTGTCAGCTGGCCCTTTCACAGTTTTGCCGCCCACGATTGGGCTGATCCCGACAACCTTTGCCCGGGTCTTCTTCAGTGCGGATTTGATCTTGCGAACGGCTAGGATTGCGCCGATGCTAACAATCGGGTTACTCGGGCAAACAACGATACCTTTTGCTCTACCAATTGATTCCGTAACGTGTTTTGCCGGCCGAGCGGATTCAGCCCCCCGGAAACTGATTCCTTGAACCGTTGGCCTTGTCTTTCGTTTTACCATGTATTCTTGAAAGTGCATTTGGCGCCCGCCGGAACGAACGTATGTTTGGAGCGGGTCGTCGCTTGCAGGGAGCAGTTTTACTCGAAGACCGAAACGTGAAACCAAGTCTGCTGTTACTTCCGACAGCCGTCTTCCCCGGCGAAGTTCTTCCGTGCGGTAGATGTGCGTAGATAGGTCTCGGTCACCGAGGTTGAACCAGGTTTCGAACCCATACTTTCGAAGTAGGGCTTGGCAGTGAAAGGTGTCGCCACGAAAACCCCACCCCTTCTGCGCGTCGACAAGGCCAGCGAGCGTGTAGGTGACGATGTCCAAGTCTGGGGATACGTGGAGGCCGTAAATGTTTGTGTCGTCTCCAACGTTACCTATGATCGTGATTTCTTTCTGCGGAACTACCCGAATCAAGCCTTCGAGGAATCTGGCTGCTCCTACTCCTCCAGCTAGGGCTACGATCAAGAAGAGGACCGTGTATTTGCAGTCGGGAGCGTTTCTCTAATGGGACGTAAACTTGCTAATCCAGGGATGACCTGAAGCGATCTCAGGGACCTTCAAACTCAAAGGCGTGAAAATCATGCACGGGATGACCACAGAGAAGGCCGCGTGCAACCCGTTGAAGATACTGGTGAAGAAGAGCATCGCCCAGAGCACTTGCCATGGGTTCGCGAACTGCATCCCTACCGCGGCAAGCGACTTTTGGCTGAAGCCGAGGTAATCGATTCCAAAAATAACTGGCCCAATATACGTGAAAATGAAGTAGTTGAGGACGAGCATTAGGCCAACACGAGCCAAGGCTGCAAAGCCCAGCATCGTGCCTAGGGCCACAGAGGTGTGCGTGCTTCTATGTGCAATTCGCCGGTAAGCCATACTCCCTAACCACAGCCCCAACAGCGTCGACAAGACTGCGGCGAACTTCCCCGTCGGGCCCAGGATGCCGTTAGTCCCAGTTTCTGCAAGAATTGCCCAGTGAACGGTGGCGGTTATCAGCGCTGGGATTGGGCCAAAGATCAAGAAGGCTAGGACGGAGAATAATTCAGCCGGGTCGAAACGGAGGAACGGCAATAGTGGGAATGCGGGCTGTATATTGGCTGGAAGCACCATTGTTGTGAGAGCCGCCAAGCTCCCGAACACGGCAGCGCCAGTCAAAGCCACGCTTCGTCTGGCAAACAATGCTTGCGCCAAGGAAACCACAGATTGTGCGCACGATAAGTCACAACTACTTAACCTTTACATTATGACAATTTTACTAAATAATCATAACTACATGTCCATTATGGCCTTAAATTATCGCTTTTTACTAAAGCTTTTCGCTTTCGAAACGAGGTCACGCAGAAGATCTGCGTTCAGGGGGGAGAGAACTCTCGACCTGCCCACTTCATAGACTTGTAGAAGGCCTGCGTCTCGTAGAACCTCTACATGCCTGTAAATTCCGCCATAATCCATCTTCAAGTTGCTCGCGACTGCAGTAATGTGCAAGGGTTTCCTACTATCCATGAGCATCAGTAGAATGCGAAGCCGGACACTATTACCTAACGCAGCGAAAGTTGTGGAGGCGGACTTCAGTTCGTCGGAAGCCGACATACCATAATCCACCCTTACGGGGACTATGGCGTTGAGCGAGCAGTTAATCCTTCCCTAAAGGCAGCCCTTTCTTCTGGGCGAAATCCGTCATGTGCTCATCAGTGCAAAAGTAGTATGTTTTCAGTTGGCCAGATTCTTCTACTGCAAAGGACGTTGAGCCCATAAGGTCGAGCACTTTACCGCATTGGTTGCACATTACTTTCATTTGGAGCCCTGGGCGCGTCAGCTTACGTACGGGAGTTCTCTTTCGCCGCCTTTCTTAGCTTCAGGTGGGAAAGCTCCGCGGGACAGATCCTTCGCACGTTTCACTGCGTCAACGTTCTCCTTGGCCTGTTTTTCCAACGCCGACAGGTCCATTGAGATGTTCAGCAGCTTAGAGGCGAGTTGCAAAGCCGCTTTCGCAGCGTTGGCGTCCAGTGTTAGGTAACCGGGAGTTTCCGCGAGCAGGCAGATAGCAGGTATCTTTCTTGGTTTTGCAAGCCCGAAAATTAGGCCGTTTGTCCCCGTTATTGCGCCCCCCGCAAGTTTAACGGCGCCATACTCCTCCAATTCCTTTACCTGTTGCACATCCGTGCCGCCCACGTACACTTTTGGTTGCTCGGTGAACCTTTCTGTGGCCATCCCACCCATCGTGATGACTCTTTTCACAGCGAACTTCTGCGCCATTTCCAAAACAACTTCAGCCAGCTCATACTGCCCCTCTGGTGAGTACGGTTGCTCATTTGCCGAAAACAATAACAAATCCGTTCCGCCACCGTTGTTTTTCCAGAAATGAAATTCTCCTTTCATCAATTGCACCACTCCCTCGTCTGTAAGCCACACCTTCGGCGAAAACATGGGAGAAAAGACTTCCGCGAAAAGCTCTGCCTTCAATTCCTTTAACAGGTGGCTGACCGCAAGCCAGGCCACGGACCCGATTCCTGGCAGGCCGCAAACCATTACAGGTTTGCTGAGTTGCGGTTGTTGAGAGTACCTAACCTCCGTTTGCATTTCATATCGCCGGGGCTGAGTTTCTTGGAAGAAGTAGGGGAAGGCTTGTAATTAGTGTGTTTGTGAAAAGGCCGTGGTTACGTTGGCAGTTTCTGTTGGCCGAATGGGGTGAGTCCCCACGTGAACGGCCGTGTCTTAGTTAGCCTGTCAACTAGCCTTTCTTTTCTTAACGCCTTCAGATGGTAAGCCACGCACTCGTATGAGAGCGCAGCTTCTTTCGCTATGCCACTGGCGCTCTTCCGTTCCCTTTCAAGAACGACTAGGATTTTTGACCTGGACATCAATCCGGCTTTGACGTTCCTCTTCAACGTTAGGTAGGCTTTTGGATGAAGTGCGGGGGCCTTTGGCATGTTATCATCTCAGACAAACTGCGCGAGGGTGGGTTGTTTCCTTTTCTCCTCCTGTTCATTGAACAGTGAATTGATCTCTTCATGTAGAAGTAGTAGGCGTTGTTCATGGTATTTGCCTAGGTTGTACTTCTTGACCAAGTCCTGCGCCACGGTCAAGTATTTTTCTACGCTGCCCCTGTACACGGTTAGTGAGAGTTTGCCACCGCAACGCGGGCACGCGCCCTTCAATGGGACCCTTCGAAACTTTGCATTACACTTCGTGCAGCGGAACCGCTGCCCCGCAAACGCCCTCAGGTTTCCGGTTAAGTCCCGCATGAAATGTGTCGACAGAACCCGTTTCGCAATTTCACCAGCCTCCACCGCCTTCACCGACTCAGCCAGATTCAGCTGCAAGGTCACCTTGTCAATCATGGACCCCAGCTTCTTGTACACGCTTTCCAAGTTTCCGCTGTTGAAGTCACGAGTCTCATGAGTGAAGCCAAGTGACCCCAGGACGGCGTCGGAGCCAAGCTTTTGCTGCACCGTCTCGATTAACGCCGTTAGTGTCTTCGGGTCCGAACGTATCTGTGTCTCCTCAAAGAACTTCAACGGAAGGCGTTGGACCGTTTCGAGGTTGAAGGCCTGGCGTGCTATCTCACTTGGCTTGATGGTTGCCGTCAACAAGAGGGGCGCATCCATGATCCCCCCAATCCTCGAAGGCAGAAACTGCCTAGAAAAATTCAACAAAATATCCAACGCTAAGCTGACAGAATCTTCATCACCGTCACAATTGTTTGATGTTACACCAGAGATCACTAGGTTGTGGTGGTCCTCCACGGTTATGTTGTAGAAGGGTTCCTCGTTTCTGCGAATGGTTACCTCCTTTACCCTTTCAATTTTCGTCTGGCCTAGGAGATGGCTTCTCGACCTAAACTTACGCGACGACAATCTCTTTGCTTTGCCGTTTTTCTTCTGACTGTAGAAACCTATCTGTTGGCAGAATGCTTTCGCGTTTGCAGCGAACATGCGCAACTTGAAAGAGTCGTCAACGCGCTCCATTCCCTTCCCTTTGTAGAAGGCCCCAACTACACCATTCCCGCGATTAACCCTCCTGTCATGCTGCCAGGATGTTTCGATTCCAAATCTTGAGAGCAGAAATTCTACGTCACGAAGGAGAAGCGGGTTTATGGAGGTGCAATTGGCTTCGAGAGTGCTGGCCATGGAAACGCTTCCGTCTCCTTCGAAGTACGCTCGCAAGAAGTGTTTGACTTTCGTCTTCGGGAGTGAAAATACGAAGTTCGGGACTCTCTTTTCACTCGCCCTGCTCCCGCACTTGAGATACTCCGTGAATAGTTTGTAGACCAAACGTGAGCTTATCGTTTGCTCATCCTTGCCGACCCAAACGTTGACTCCGAAGAGTTTCTTTGCGATTCTTACAACGTGTTTCTCCAGTTTCTTGTTGCATAGGGTGACCTGATAGGCCTCGGCGCGTTTGCTAGCATAGCCCTCAGAACAGTAGATTCCCAGAAGCGTCAGGAAGTCTCTATTCACTGGCAACATGCGTGGCAGTTCCACGGTGTCCCGCTTTGCAGCAATCTTGGCGTTTTTCGGAACCTGTAGCCTGAGTTTCTGGAAAACCCATTTTGGAACCGAGTCGCGATATACGTAGTTCGAGAGGGCTTTGAATGTCAAGCCGAGTTTCGCGGCGGTTCTTGCCAAGCCGCCTTCCCTCAGTAACGCCTTCTCCAAAACCGTTCGACAGCCGCGTATCATTATGTTTGGATCATCGAGGTCTAGTAAATCCACGAAGTCGATGTCCTTCAAGGGGATTTGCAGTTTCTTGGGCACGAGAACTCTTGGTGCTTCATGGGCACTTACTTTGCTTAGGACTTGTCCGTTAGGGATCGGAAACTGGTGCACTCCGGTGGTTACTATCTTTCTCCCACTCTTTGTAACTAGCTCTACGACGTGATTCTGGGCGGGATGGCGAGAGTATGCAATTACTCGTTTCAGGTCGTAACGCATAGTATGCGGGTTAAGTGCCAGTGTCTGTAGGCTTCGGTCTTCTGCTACGACTTCACCGAATGGGTATTCTCTGCTCTTGCACGTACGGAGTTTGTCTTCAACTAGCTCTTGAATAGGAAGGATTCTCCACTCCTTTCCATCGTAGACGGGAAGCGTTTCTTTTCCTGAGAAGCAATCGCGGCGCTTGGTGGCGTGCCAGAAGGGGTGGGCGAGGCAGACGCTGGCGCGGGTGAATCCGACGATGCGCCCGATGACTCCGACTGACGTGTGTGGGGAGAGGCCTACGACCAGTTGGCCGACTATGTCCTGTCTCGTTCTGGCTTGGTAGAAGGGTGGTAGGCCGTAGAAGGTTTGGAGTAGTTCATCAAGGAACTTTGCAACCCTGACGAAATAGTCGCCGCATTGTTCGGTTACTATGATATCGTGCACTTTGAGGTTGCAACACTGCTCGGCTGACTTGAGGGGTTCGCCGTTCATGTCCACGCTGTAGCCTAGCGCTTGAAGCTTTTCAACCTCGACGCCTACCTCAGCTGGTTTGAAGTGTGTAAGAGGGGCGTTGGTTGCGTCGAATCGAATCGTCCCATCTTTGAAGACGGACACGTCATGTTTCGCCCGGAGTAGGCCTTTCTCGAGCGGCTCCGGTGCTTTAGCATCGTTAGTCAACCCCCGCACTCCTTTCACAGACTCGGGGACCACGGTGAGGGAGAGTTTTCTTTCCGCTAAATTCAACAAATCCCGAATTGGCACGCTTCTCTCTGTATACGCGTGCGCGGTGCTCCTGCAGTTGGGGCAGGTCTTGCTTGCGCCCTCAGCGCCACATTTCGGGCAGACAAACACCTTCGTGGTTTTCTCGCCGCATCTTTCACAGAAGTTAAGGTGGGTTACGTTGCCGCACTTGCATTTTCGGTAGGCTATTTCAACGGAAATAACGGCATGCTCCGTTGCTGCCTCCACGATGCTTCTCCTTGGGCCCCCACCTAACCCCACGGGAAAGAGGCAGTGGACTAACGGCCGCATCTCTCGCCGCTTTGCCTTCTCCGGCCGCCCCATCCTAGCGCCCACATAGACCGGGGCCTTCTTCATCACGCGGATGCCCGATGCTTGGGCAATTTTCTGGAAGACGTCCCCGCCCTCGAGTGGTTTCGATGGGGAAGACAGCCCGAGGCATTCGTACAGGATTGGCGCCTCGGCCTCGATTACTATGGATTCATGGTCGACATTGTGGGGGAAGCAAAGGTTCTCCAGAATGGCCTTGGTTAACGGCTCACTTCTGGTTACGATTCGCGTAGCGGAAGCTACTGTTTGGGCCTTGTCCATCAGCCTGGAACGTAACTGGTCAAAGTCCTGGGGGGCGATGTTCTCCCAGAAGTAGGTGTACCGCGGGTGTAGGGGTATGTTGGAATGTTTCGCGATGCGCAGTGCGTCTTCGGCGGTTGGGACGGCCCCAATTGAATCATCGGCCCACTCGATTAGTCCGGCGGCGTTCACATCGACATGTTTCGCGAACGCCTCTAGTCCACCGTAGTTCGCAGCCTCAAGCCTAACGAGCTCCCGCCACCATTCCTCAACAAAACCCGACGGCAGGAGTGGGCGGTTGTTTTCAAGGAATTCCCCGAACCCTATGAGAAGGTCGCCGAGAAAGAGGACCTTGCTAATTGAATCAAGCAGTTTTTCCGCTTGCTTAGGGTCGGGCAGCCTGGCGACGGACCCGTCCTTTAGTTTTACGATTGGGGGTTCAATGGAATCAACCGTCGCGGCTATCCCTGCTTTGCCAGGCTTCTCCAGCCTCAACTGTGTCCCAACCGCAATGAATTTTCCAAGAACGATCATTGTCGAGGGATGTACCCCAATGGCGGCCAACCCTGTGTTTCTGGCCCGCCCATACCTTAGCCTGAAGCCTCCGGGGAATTGTGGGAAGGAGAATATTGGCCGGCCTGCGAGAACGTCCTCCATGAACATGAACTCACGTGCCTCCTCCGATTCAGCGACTGGGGGCTTGATCTCCCTCAGCCAACTCCACCCTTCAATGCCGAGGCTGTCCACAATTTTCAGAACCTTGTGGCTTCTGCCAATCAAACCGTCGTGGACAACCCTGAGTGCTCCGCCCCTGACCCGGTTGGTTTCCACTCTTGGCACGTTTCGGTACGCACTCACTTCGACAGGGTCGGTTTCGACGCCGTTAACTTCAACCGGAAGCCGCATGATTGCGTTGAACAACTCCTCATCTGATACCTTGAACTGGAATCGGGCGACTTCTCTCTCATAGATGCGGAGTTCCTCCACGAATCGTTTCGCTTCAAGTTCCGTAGCTTTGTATTTGCCCAATCCGAGTTGGTGGCGAACGTAGTCGGTGATTACGAGAATAAGCGCCATATCTGTGCCGCCGGCCGACCTTATGGGGCCGGCAAAGTAGACCGCTAGGTATTTGCTGCCATCCTGGTTCGTTCTAATTCGGACGTCTGAGATTCCCTCTATTGGGGCGGCGGTTACCCCCTCATCAAGTATGGCGGAGGCCGTTCGCACCGCCTGTTCAGCTGCTTCTTCCCCTCCAGTCCCGTACTTACCTAGGGCGATCTCTTCCGCCATCTTAAGTGCCACAAGCTCGCGTTGCATGACACGTGAATGTTCACGAATCCTTGAAGCCACGCCAACCGGGCCAACTGCCTTCTCAACACGCTCGGCGACGTCGTGTGTAACTAGGGATTCAGGTTCGGGTGAGGGGTCGAATCCTTTCGCTCTCGCCTGCCTAGAAAGATCGTAGAGTCTATCTAACTGATCTTTGAGGCGTTGGAAATACGCGTCATGTTCGCTGAGAACGGAGGCCTCCATTAGGCTAGCCCAGCCTAAAGAGTAGCTAAGAGGAATTTAACACTGAGAGGCGCGAGGATTCAGCTGGCTCTAGTGATGCGATGGGAGGCTACGTCGTTTGCGGGGGAGGTTCGGATGTTTGCTTGGGGGCTTCTGGTGGTTTCTCTTTGCTGTAGTATTCGTCCGTGAACTTGCAGTAGATGTCGACGATCTGGCTTGAGGGTGTGGCTTCGAATTCGCGTTTGATTCCACAGGCACCGCATTGAACTGTAGCGGGTCCCGGCCCTTGGGGCAATTTCACGCGTATTGATTCCTCGCCGCAGGAAGGGCAAGTGAAAACTGATGGCAGTTTCTTCTTGATTACTTTGACGACCCTTCTTCTGCGTCTACCCAACCAGATTTCCTTCTTTAGTAGAAGTTGACATGAGTCACGGCTTATTTCAAGGTTGCATGCCGTCAGCGAACTTTCATGGAACGTTGTAGAAAATTGATGGGGGTGGAGATTGAGTCGGGGTCGTCGAAAAAGGTCTTAAGCGAATACGAAACCGTATCCATGAGGCTGGTGGTGTGTCTGACCGTCTAGATATGGTGTCTGAGGCCCGTTCCTCAATTCGCGAGACCTTGACCGATCCTGTGACGCGACTCCTTCTTCGGAGCAGCCAACTTACTCTCCCGCAGTTAGAAACCCTCCTCGCTGATTCTCTCTCAAGTGAGAAGGGAGCACTAAAGGCGCAAAGACGACTCTTTAGGCCGTCTGGGAAACGCGTCAGCCGTGGCGCGTACAATCGCACCCTGATTCAAGGCCAAAACAATGTGGTTCGCTCAATTTACACCATTTTGCTGCTTGGATACGTGGGGCTCTTCGATACACCCTCCCTTCAACCCTTCACCGAACTCTCGGACACGATTCAGGGATACATTCAGGAAGCTAAGAGGTCATCCCAAACTGACCGCGAAGCCATCGAACAATTGAACCAAAGACTCCTCGAAAGCATTTCCGCCCTAGCCAAACGCCAAAGTTTCAAAGACACACTCTGACAATGGCGAGCGAAGCTCATTTGAAAATTGCTCACGTGACATCACGTGATGTCTCATGAGCGCTGGACATCCTCCCGGCATCACCGTGATGAGCTTAGGTAGGCTGAATATCGTGAAAAGAGGTGATTTCCAGCCTTTCCCACGCATATACGGCGGGTTTCGTGAGATTGTGATGCGGAGCCGCATCATTCTTCCATCACCGTGTCATCATTGTGACGTCAAATGTGCCGTGTGACATCACACGCGTAAATGAGACTAAAATAGGCTCGTCCAAACGTCTTCTCAACCTTGGACCCATTGACGTTAGCCCTGGACGCCCTTTCTGTTGTGATATTCATAGCCCTCCTGCTCTTAGCAGGCAGGGCTGTGCGAGCGTTCAAGCAGAGTAAACAGGCGCTCACCGAGTCAGCTTCCTTCGTCAGCGTGATCGTAGACGCCCTTACCTCACGCATTGAACAATCCGAATCTGTCGTCAGCCAACTGCAAGTCGAGCTGGACGGCGTCAAGAGCCGGACTTCGGGAGTCGAGTGGGAGCAAGCATCCCTTCACTCGTCCCATAGTCAGCTGCTAAAGAGCATGCAGGAAACCCTAGCCAATGACAAACGTCTGATAAGCGAACTCGAACAGGCGAAAACTAAGTTTGCCTCCCTTCAACAGAAAGGGCCAACAGTCGAAGCCCCCGCTAAACGCCCTCCATTAGGTGGTGTTGTGCGCGAGGGGGACGTTTTGTCTTCTCTGACTCCCACCGAGCGCGAAACCTTGGAGATATTGAGCCGGGAAGGGCCTAAGGCAGCACCTGAATTGGGACGGCGCCTGAACAAGTCGAGGGAGCACACGTCGCGATTGATGAAGAAGTTGTACTTGGAAGGATACGTTGACCGCGAATCGAACAAAGCCCCATTTAGATACAGGATAAGCGAGACTGCCCGTTCCGCGCTTAGCCCTGGCAATCCGGAAGTTACGGAGAAAGCGTCGGAGAAGACTTAAGCCGGTAGAACCAGTGAGAGGGCGAGCCCGTCCTCTCTAAAGTGCCCCGATCCGCTAAACGGGAGAGGTATGTTGAAACGGCCCCCAATGTGAACTCATCTCCCCAAGCCTCCCTGTAGGACTGAAGAATCTCCCTCGAGTCAAAGCTGCGGTCAACCAAACGAGTGTTGATCACATCCAGCAACCTGTTCATCTTGCTATCCTGCGCGCCTGGCGCCAGTGGGATCCTCTGATTTGAGGACCCGGCAACAATCTCAGCGTATTCTAGGAGATGGTTTACTTTATCGGCAGTGACGTCGCCTTCGATTGCAATGCTGTGCTTAACGCCTGTGCGATCGAAGAACTCGAGCTTGATTCGCTTCTTCATGGGCGACCACAAATAACACTCAACATGTTATAAGTTGAACTTAACTGTGGAGGCGAAGATTTCCTTGCTTCCAGTAGCAATTCTAAGCTTACAGTGGAAATAGAGGGGTTATTACAACAGTCCACAGATGACAACAGGTGAACCGTAGTAATGTCGTTCAGAAACCGTTTCCCTAACCCCTTCATTTCGACTGGACTTTCCATCCGATATTGATCATTCCATGGCTTCAATAACAATACTAAGAACGGCAACACGAGTGCTTCCACTAAAAATTAGAGTATATTATACAACGAAACAAATACGCTATCCTTTACATTACGAGTGCATTACCATTACCGGGTTCTTCTTAACAGATTACAAACCATTTCTCCTAACCGCATACTTGGAGTGGAACCATAGGGGTGTGGGGGTCAGTTTTTCAAATTATTACTGAAGTTACACCATTTTTCGCGAGTACGCCCTTGATTTGTATTAGAAGTTTCCACTGGCACAAGTTGGTTTTCTTGTACAAGAATGGTTAGCTACTTTTCAACATGCAATAGCGCCATAACCAGTGGAGAGGTTTTCTTTACCAGCAACAGATGTTATGGAGACTTTGTTCGACAAGTACCTGTCGACTGCAAAGATTTTCGAGGATAGGGACGTTCTTCGACATGATTACATGCCAATCCACCTACCGCACAGGGACGAACATATCCAGCGCCTGGCCGGGATCCTCGCACCCGCGCTTCAAGAGTCGAAGATATCGAACGTGTTTGTTTACGGTAAAACGGGCACTGGTAAGACGATCGTCACGAAATTTGTTCTTGGCAAACTTGAGAAGAAAGCTACGGAAATCGGAGCACCGGTTAAGATCGCTTACATCAACTGCCGTCTGGCGGGGACAAACTACCGAGTGCTCGCCGAGATATGCAGGGCTGTGGGTGTGGAAGTGCCTTTCACAGGCATTGCAGTTGGCGAATTGCTCGACCGATTCTCTAACGGGATAAACGCGGATCGAACTGCGCTGCTCGTTACGTTGGACGAGATTGATGCCCTCATACGACATAGCGCGGATGACTCGTTGCTGTACGAGTTGACAAGGATCAACGAGAACCTAAATTCATCCTGGATTAGCCTCGTGGGAATTTCAAACGACCTTCACTTTAAGGAATTCTTGGACCCACGGGTTCTAAGCTCTCTTAGCGAAGAAGAAGTGGTCTTTCGGCCATACTTGGCCAATGAGCTCTTCGATATTTTGATGGATCGGGCGAAGCTGGCTTTCATTAACGGCCGCCTGGATGAAAACGCCTTGAGGCTTTGTTCCGCTCTCGCGGCTGGGGAGCATGGTGATGCTCGACGCGCCCTAGACCTTCTCCGGGTGGCAGGCGAGTTAGCGGAACGCGAAAGTGCGACACGTATCCTTGAGCAGCACGTACGACTAGCCCAACAGAAAATTGAACATGACCGGGTGTCGGAGGTCTTGAAGTCCCTCCCAGCGCACTCGAAAATACTCCTCGTAAGTGCCTACCTGCTCAGCAACCACCTTCCTGGAGGTGCGATTACAGGCGACGTGTACGAAGTGTACCATGAACTCTGCTCAACAAGCGACTTGGAGCCCCTAACACAACGTAGGGTTAGCGGCTTGATCAACGAATTAGACGTAATGGGCATCTTGAATGCGCGCGTGGTAAGTTTCGGGCGGTACGGCCGAACCAAGAAGATAAGAATAGGCGTCTCACCACGAGTCATCGCGGACACTTACGCCGAGGACAACCTTGCAGGCAGACTCTTCGGATATGTCCCGAAGTCACTTCAGAAACACCAGAAATAACCTGAGAATTGTAGGAGTAGACGACGGAACATTCCAGATAACGCAGAAGGTTAAGCAACACGCCCTCCTAGCGGCAGTGCTCTTCCAACATTCAACCATCTCCGCTGTGAGGCTGGGACTGATAGAAGTTGACGGAAGGGACGCCAACCGAGTCTTAGCATCTATGCTCAAGGCCCTCAGATTCGATGTTGTGATGCTATCCGGCATTTCTTTCGGAGGCTTCAACCTCGTTGACATTCAAGAACTCGCCCGGTCCACCCGGAAGCCCATCGTCGCAATCAGCAAAGAGCAGCCGAATAACACAGCCGTCAGGCGCGCTCTGCGAAAACATTTTACCGATTGGGCGGAGCGCTGGCGAATAGTCCAGAACGCCGGCCCGCTCTACAACTTCAAACCACACCCCAAAGAAGCCAAACTCTACTTCGAAGTCAAAGGCACTTCACCGTCATTTGCCAGGAAGGCCATCGCTTTCGCAGCTACAATTTCGCGGCTGCCCGAACCAATCCGCGTAGCCGGAATGGTCGCGAGAGGCCTCAGCCCCTTAACCAAACTTAATAATGATGGTTTCATTTCAGCGGCGTCAAAATAATGCGTTGATGTTGATATGGTCAAGATCAGTCTGAGTACACACACTGGGAAATTGTTCGCGGCAATCGTTGTCCTTTCTCTGACTCTAGTAATCGCACTTGCTCTGCCGTCCAGTGCGTTTGCGCAGAATTCTCCCACAACGCACACAGTGTTTGTGGGGGGCGACCTGCCGCATCCGGGCGGGGAGTCGATGTATATGGGCTTCAGCCCCTCAGTGATGGTCATCAATGCAGGCGATACTATTGTTTGGAAGGCTCTAGACGGACCACATACTGTGACCTCAGAGAACGTCACGGCCGACGGTACGCCGTTGTTTGACTCGAACCCGAAGGTTTCGTTTCCTTTACCTCCGTTCGTATTTGGTCCTGGGGGTTTCATCCCACCTGGTGGCAGCTTTGTCTTAGATACTAGCAAGCTTAGCCCGGGAACCTACGGGTTCTTGTGTACCCTCCATCAGGATTCGGGAATGAATGGAACGCTGACGGTAACAAATCAAACAGCTTCTCCTGGTTCGCAGTTCACCGTCGTAACTGGCGTCTCGAGCGGACCTACAGAGGTTGAGCAATTCTTGCCGAACAACATCGCAGTCCCATGGGGAACGAAAGTGATTTTCCAAAACCTTTCCGGCTTTGAAGTACACACCGTTGTCTCAGTCGTAACATTGCCAAATGGCACCCAGGTTCTTGGCACGTTGTTCGACTCAAGCCCCATGATTGCGCCCCCAGGCATTACGATAGACCAAGTGCCTGCAGTCAATGATCAGGGCGTAGCGTTGCTAGGCGGAGCAATGGCACCAGTACCCGGAATGGATACGTTCAGCTATACTTTCAACAACCCTGGAACCTACCTCTACTACTGTAAGTATCACTCGGCGGTCGAAAACGGCCACATAGCCGGTATGGTAGGTGAAGTGATTGTGCTCCCGGTCTCGCAGACAGGTTCATTTGGGCAGCAAATAAGCACGGCAACAACGCTCGGCATGAGTGGCATAATCATAGGCCTGATAGGAATCGCCATGGCTTTCTGGGCGTTAAGGAAAAGCAGCAAGAGCACGAAAACTTAGGCCGACCCAACCATACACAAAATCGGAAGCACTGCGCCTTCTCGATAATGACACTATCGGGCTGCTCCCCGAATCTTCCACTCCCACAACCACCACATCACTTTGTTCCGTAGACGATGCCTATTCTCCCGAGCATGAACGGGAGTCTCAGCGCTTTCGGTATGAACTCGGAATCACTTGTGTTCACAAACACCACCTCTCTGACCCCCCAGCTCTTGATCGTCGCGAGCAGACCATCGACATCTCCAAAATATTCCTTTGAAAGGAACAGATCCTGAAAAGAGAATGCTCCGCCTTTCTTGACCGTTCTCAAAGCTTCCTTGACCAGTTCTCTTTTGTCTTTGACGTCGCGTACCTCGTGAAATACGAGGTTGCTGACTACTGCATCGAATGATTCGTCTTCGAATGGCAGGGAGGCTGCGCTTGCCTTTTGGAAAGTTATACGGTCAGCGACACCTACGATTTCCGCATTCCTCTCGCAGACCGTTTCCGAGTATTCCCACATGCCGCCCCAATAATCAATCCCGGTCACGTGAGCGTTAGGGTGTCGGTTTGCCAGCTTGATCGCCAACGGACCATTTCCACATCCGATGTCGAGCGCTTTGCCCTCTCCTTCCCAATTTAAGTGCTCAATCACGAGGTTGCGGATTCGGGCCTGTAGGTTTCCTCCTCGCTGTGAGAACGTGCGGCGCGCATACGCAAAATAGGCGAGTGACAAGAGAAATGGAACTGCTCCAACGACGAGGATGGAGACCACAAACGATAGGCACAGGAATAGAAGGCTCATCGCAACCGAGGCATAGAGCAATTTGGCGGACACCCAATTGCCGTACTCCGGTTCCTTCATCGTTTGTCCATCACTCGTGGTTCTCACCTCACGGGACGCGAGTACCTGTCAAGTGCTGGTATCGTAATTTGAACTCTGGCTTCAGTGATTCGTTGAGAAAGGGGTAAACAATAGTCACAGTGCATTCGTCGATCAGTCGGCTGCCCAGTTGCTGGCATCCAAGCCAGCGACTTTGTAAGGAAATAGTTCCGCCCGCATTAGGCCCTTTTTGACTGCAGGATCATTGTTCATTATCGAGCGGGCCGCGTTCTCAGATTCAGCGCGGAAGATGGTGATGCCGAAGGTTGACGGGTCGTTGTTTTGCGTGCGGCCGAAAACCAGCACGACGCCTTGTTTTGTGAGCGATTGGAGATAGTTGAAATGCTCCGAAAGAATTGAGGCTTCCTCGTCTGTTGGTCCGTTCGTAACCATTTCAAGGCGGGTGGGTTGAATTCTATAGAGATATTGATTCACACTCGACTCCTCTCATGTTGTAAGAATCACGGCAGCTAAGTACGAAATCAGCTGGGCGACGAACAATACTGCACGTTCTTGATTTAGCGTGCGTTTATTGCGGTCGTTCGCCTATTTCAAGGTGAATGAGCTTGTTCCAGTGTCTTTCGCTACAGTGAGGGCATTTGACGTAGTACCAAGCGTAACCGGGAATTCCTCCGATTCCTGCCCTCGCGCCGATAATCCAGCCAGTTTTTTCAAATGAAGTGCGACATTTCGAGCATAGCAACGTCAATTTTGGTGGCAATTTTCCCAGCTCTCTGTTTCCGAACGGGCGCTTTCACGCAATTAGCATTCTGCCATTTAGCTCGTGTCCATGAAGTTGATTAAACGAACTTGAAGGGTTTGCAAGTTTACGGCGGTCAGTATTCCAGGTGTCGGAATCAAGCCGACTCGTCGTTGGTAGTCGGTTTGCGCTTGCCAGGCGCCGGAGTTTATGATTTGTGTGCCCCTGTAGTTTTCGTATTTCACGACGTGTACGTGCCCTGACTGGAATATGTCGGGGATGTCTTCGATGATTAAGTGGTCGGATTTCTCAGGGGCTAGTGAGGTTCTGTTCCCATACTCAGAGGCGAGGTGTCGGCATTGCAGTTGAAGCCTCATCGCCTTTTCGGGTTGGGTGAAGTCTATGTTGGGTACGCTTGTGATTATGTCGTCGAGGCTGCGGCCGTGGTGAAGGAGAAGCCTAACCCCGTGCATTGAGACCTCGGCAGGGTTACCTAGGGACTTGAATTCGCGCGATTCGTAGAGTGGTTCTCCAAAATCTTTCGGTATGGGTGGTTGTGGTAGCGCCTGCCTGACTGGGTCGTGGTTGCCCGGGAGCACAACCATCTCGATGTGTTCAGGTATCATGCCCACGTACTTTGCTGCTTCGCGGTACTGGTCGTAGAGGTCGACTATAGCTAATTCCTGTTCTTGCCGTGGGTAAATTCCGATACCGTCAACAATATCGCCGCAGATGACTAGGTATTTCGTTCGTTCAGCGATTGCTCTTTGTTCCGGGCCGCCAACCTTCAGGTTCAACCAATCGAACGCCCTGGCCAGTTGAACCCCGAGGAATTTCTTGCTGCCAGCGTGTATGTCTGAGATGAGTACGGCCCAAACCTCTTCATCAGCCAAGTGTGGTTTGTGGTCGGGTATGTCGGGAAGCATGATCTCCTTTGCAACAATCAGGTCGCCCTTCGCGCGTACGCCGGAAACGCAGATCACCTGATCGAGCGGAACCTTCTGCGCTACTTCGTATGCGGCTCGGTCTTCCGGCTGAACAAGGACTGTGGCGGCGTCCTCTAGGTCGTCGATTTGTAGGAAAAGCTTCCTCTGCCTCTCACGCTTCTCCATAACCATCGCAATGAACTTCACCTTCTTGTTTTGCTCGGCGGTTAGGGCGTCGGCTATGTTTGTTGCGTCCCTTGTGTCGTATCGTTCATGAAGGGCTGATGTTAATTTGTGAAATCTATCGCGAAAGTAGTGTGAGAAGTCGTCGATGCTGCCCCCGGTCCCGCTTTCTTTCGACGGATCCCGTAGAATTTCTAATCGCGAGGAGATCTGTTTTGCCGGAATGGTCACTGAGACCGACGCAGGCGTTAAGGGAGCCTGCGGGCTCTTGGTGAGTTCCAACAATTCTTGCTTTGTAAGAATCCGCCCCGCTTCAGGCGTTTCTCCAATCTTTACGAGAAGGTTCTTGGCGAATCTTGTCGCATCAGGTTCGTTTAGTGACCTGATATAGTCGAATGCTGAACGGTCGAGCTGGTATCCTGCCAACGCTAGTTCCTGAACGAGGCGTTGCAGGTGCTCCACAGTCTCGAACCTCAAGTTTGTTTCATGAAACTTCAGCGAATGAACTGAAGAACTTACCGATAGTGCTGTTTATTTGGCCAGGATGGAACCTAGTGGAGTAAACACATAACGAACGTAGCACATGTGCCACTGAAAGTTGAATGGAGTCTTCCATAATGAGTGTGAGTGAGAGAGTTAAGACCGGAATTAAGGGATTGGACGAACTTATCGAAGGTGGCCTGCCGAGAGGGTACGGGTTCCTGCTGCTTGGGGGACCCGGGACCGGTAAGACAACCTTCGGAGTACAATACCTGTACAAGGGGCTCACCGATTACGGAGAAAATGGGATGTACGTAACGTTCGATGAACCGCCTTACTCTATTACGACTAATTCTCAGCGGTATGGGTGGAATGTTGCCGACGCGGAGAAGCAAGGCACGTTCGCCTACGTTGATGTTTCACCAATCAAGCGTGAGGCTAAAGCCACCACTTTCGTGCCGCCTTCGCTTGGGCAGAATTTCTTGGGTGCTGAGAAATTCAAGATTGATGACGTGATAAACGCAATCAAGGAAGTTAAGAAAAAGGTGAACGCGAAGCGGTGCGTTATTGACTCGATCTCAGCGCTCACCTTGCAATACAGGGACGATTTCGAGATACGCCAGCAGACCCTACGCCTAATCAAAGAGCTAACTGAGATGGACCTAACAACGATAATGCTAGCCGAGAATCCTGAAGATAGGCAGGATATGACGAGGTTCGGTGCGGAGGCCTTTCTGGCGCAGGGGGTTATTGTTCTTCACATGTACAGGGTCGAAGAATCGAACGTGAAAGCGCTGGAGGTCAGGAAGATGCGTGGGGCTAAGCACACTGATAGGTTGTGTCCCTACAGGATAACCGCCGAGGGCATCGAAGTCTACCCAGAGGAAACAGTCTTCCGCTCCGTCTGAGCCTAGAAGATGATTAGCCAGTCTTGTCTGAGTTCGATTTGACCGAGGAAGAAGAACGGAAGCTAATCGACAATATTGCCAAACTCGTTGTGGACAAGGGGCTTGAAGCACCCGCAATCATGTTCCTAGAGGTCACGCGACCCCTCTCTTTCATCGCGTCCCAACTTGCAATCGTTGCCCTAGGCCCACTTCAGTGGCTATTCGAACTGGAAGGCCCAAAGTACACTGGGTTATTCATGAAGAAAGAGAACGTCGGCAGGATCATAGAGCGAATAGAGGCGTTGTCGAAACCTAAGCCCTAGCGCGTCCCGCTTTGGATGTGCTGTTAGGTTTGCCCTTGCGTTCCCGATATAGGTAGAACCCGAAGACTGGCAGAAATACTAGGATTGCGAGGGGGGCGTAGCTGCCCGCTTGCGCCGTGCCCATTTTTAGTGCGAGCCAAGGAAAGGCTGGGTCGCCGGTTAGGAACTGAATTCGCTGAATTATGATTTGCATTCTTCCTAAGACCGTGCTGCCGAAAACTGCGCCAAGCGTGATGAGGACGAAGTATTTCCCGATTCTCGTTATGGTCCCCCAACCCCCTTTCTGTTCGCGCGATAAGATGAAGTACGATAGGGAGAGGATGGTGCCTACGACTAGAACCAGGTTGTCGACAGTGGTCATTAGGTCGCCAGTGAAGAGCGGAAGCATCGTGGCGCTTACTTGCCTGACGAAGTACGCGTCCATAACGCTCCAGATAGTTACACCCAAACCGTAGCCGATGGCCAGACTTAACGGAAGGCGGTAGAACAGGGAGTATTTCTTCGTGAATTGAGTGTAGAATAACGCGCCTAAGACGAGGGGGATTATGAATGCTAGGCTTCCATCTATGAAGATGGGGTTCAAGGCTTGGTTGATGAAGAGGCGCAGCGCCGCGGCGAACCCATACCCACTACTCAAACCGATGAAAACATATTCTGTTAGGCGGAAGAAAGGGTTCTCTTTGTACAGGAAGCTAAGGACCATCAGCGTTACGAAGACGGCTGCCCAAATGCCGATGACGTCGATTATGTTTACCATTTACTCCGCACCGTCCTTCCTTCTGCCCCTCGCGACGAAGTAGGCGACATTGCCGAATACTACCATGGCAAAGATCAGAAGGTGTGCAGCTGACTGGGCGACCATGGCGGAGGTCGCACCACTTATTCCTATTCTATGAATGAGAATCTCATATTCCGCAGCTCCCCGTATGCTGACCAGGATCCCAACGAGCTGGCCGGAACTATAGAACGGAAGGTAACCCGGAGCGGAGGAGGCAGTGGCGCCGACTGCTACAGGTATGTTGAAACGGGCTTGCCAATATTGTAGGTATTGCGACAGTCCCGGCTCACCGGCTGCGAAGGTGATGACGAGCGCGGCTTGTTTGGCGGCTGGAAATTCCTTGATTATCGGGAGCGCATCCGTTGGGTTGCCATGCGTGTCAACGGGGAAGAATTGGCGTATATCGGTGGTCATGCCGAGAAGTGTGGCCGAGTTTGGAATATATCCTAACGTTGCGTAATCGACGCCATAGGTTTTGTTTCCTTTATCGACTGCATCTAGAACCGCGTCGGCTAAGGCTGGTCCGTCGGTCCATTGTGCTACGAAGAGAATCTTCAGCGGCCGCATGAAGAGCTGCTGCGTTACCACTATGGCTTGAGGGTGGAGTTCAGGAACGACGCTCGTCGAATAATCGAAGCTGAGGACCACGAGGCTGTTGGCGGGCAGTTTTTGTATGAAGTCGTACAATGCTTGCGTCGTTGAGGTTACAGGAACTGGGATCATGGAATGCGTGAGTATTGGTACGGTAACTACCAAAGCCAACAGCAGGTAGATGAGCCTAGGGTCGGATCGTAAGTTTGACATGCTCATCTTCCCCACGGGTAACGAATCAGTCTGCGAACACTGAACGCGAGAATGCCCAGCGCGGCCCCAATCAAGATGCCCCTCTGTCCCGCAGTGTTTGGAAACGACAGTATCCAAGCGCGGATTGCGGCGAACCCGGGCCAAACTAAATCCATGATAGGCGCCTGTCCTAACACGACAAGCAACCCCGCGGCCAAGAGTATGGTTGACTCAAAGGTTCGAGCTTTGAAGGCTCTGTAGGCGGCCGAGGCGATGAAGAAGGCTAGTAGTGAAAAGATGCTGGAATTTATCGTAACCAGGATCTTGTAGTATAGGAATTCCCAGATTGGCGTCACAGCGTCTATGAGGCTGCCTGGGATGACGGCCCCGGTTGGGTCTAAGGCGAAGGGTGAGGAAATCATGCTGATGATGGCCATGCCGTATAGGCATACGATTAGAATGATGCTATACCGCCACGCAGGGCGTTTTCGCCTGACGTTGTTCACGTGAACTCTCGTTAGGTTGATGATTCCTATGGCGAATGCTGCAGTTAACATTGCAGTCAGGTACGCGAAAAGCTGGTCTGAAGCTGCTTGCAAGTCGATCGGTTGCGAAACATTCACGTAGTAAACGAAGGCGTAGAAGAAACCCAGCGAGAAGATTAGTATCTGAAGAATTAGTTCTCCCCGAGTCATCTTCCGTTTACTCGAAGTCAATCTTCTTCCCTCAAAGCTGTAACAAATCGATGAGTACCGAGTTGCCGAAGGTGATGAACAAAGCTCCCAATAGAATTAGGAGGATTGCGAGGAATTTACCTGCGTCTGGCCCAACGAGGGTTGAGATTGCTTCTGGGTCAGTGGAGAGGTAGCCTTGGGCCGTATACAGCTCTTCGCCAATTAGGGTCTGGTCACATGTTGCCATGAAGAAGGGTAATTGGTCCACGTTGGAAGTTCCGCCGAACTGGGCGAATGCTTCGGTTCGGCCTGCTTCGGCAATCTCCAGCGCCTCAGCCGAGAAGTCGCCTACGAAGAAATTAACGGCAGGTTTCTCCCTCCGGAGTATTCCCATTACACCGGCCGCGAACGCAAATTGCCTAGCCGATAGATACCGAACGGTATCGGCCATGAACTCCTTCGCTTTACCCGCCTTAGTATACGCGGTCTTCACGATGTCTTCTGCAACCTGCTGCACGTTCACGTCCGCGGTTCCAACGAGCAGGCGGGCATCATGCTCAACGCAATGTTCCGCCACGTACTCTAAGAGGGTTAATGCGGCTAAGGTGTCCGGCGACGCGATGCTCCCTGTCCCTGGCGTGTAGAAGACGCTTCGGCCCATTTTTGCCGCTTCTTTAATCCACTCGTCGATTCTTTCCAGGCCAGGGATTCCACGCGTCTTCAACTTCCTTTTCGAAGCAAATCTTGATAGTTCGTAAATCGCTGCCAGCACAATGATTAGCAGCACAGCCTGAGCTGTCCGACCTTCAACCAATCCCAGCATAAGACGAACACTCGCGTGTTCGCCTATGTATCCGTGAATTAGCTTAAGACTCTATCCGTGCGGGCTAGCCGAAGAGCTACCGCAGCAATCAAAACGGAAGAAGAACTAAATTGAAAAATATAAAGAAAGAAAAAGAATATGGACCAGTTCCTACCGGAACTAGCTCAACCCGCTCATGCGGATTTACGCTACGTATTCGGTTTGACCGGTCTCAGATTTAACGTGACCACTTTCTGCAAGCTTCATCTTGACCTTGCGCTTCTTCGCCATTTCAACTCACCTCCAGAATTCCCTGTATAACATCAATTCGTGGTCGGTGTGGGTCGCACCCGTATATAACGTGGGTTGGAGAAAAAATAAAAAGGGCCGAATGTTCTACATTTCCACTAGGGAGAAGTAGTGTCAAAGACATTCGAGCCGAGCAAGAAACGACGGTTAAGCCGCAGCGTCAAAATTAGCTCTGACATGTACGAGCGGTTGATAAGCCTCCAAGGTTTTCTCCAGTTGAAAGAGAAGCGTAAACGCAGCATGGATGAATTGGTCGAGTTCATCCTATCCTTCGTACCTGACTTGGAAATCGATGTGGACGAAAATTACTACATCGTTCAACCGAAGAAACCCCGCGTCTAGCCAAGAATCTAGATAGTTCAAGGCACCGTTCGAATTTGAGGGTCAATTAACCCTCTATCAACGATAAGGTTTCCAGAGCATGACAAGCGGACGCCAACGAACATACTATGAAGCATTTCGTTAACGAATTACATGGCTGTCTGAGCGACGGTTAACGCGGCTTTGCGACTGGTTACGCGAAGCTGCGTCATAGAGGTATTTACTAGGTTCTGGCGGGCTACTGAGCAGCGTGGTGCGGCGAGCAGTTAACATGGGCGCCCAACAGGTGCAAAGGAAAGGAAGGTCGGCATAGATGCCTCTTAGAGTGTACAACTCCCTCTCCCGCCGCAAAGAGCTCTTCACGCCCTCCCCAGGCGGCGAAGTGAAGCTATTCGTTTGCGGACCTACGGTCTATGATTACCTTCACCTTGGGCATGCGAGGACATTTCTCGCCTTCGACATAATCGCCCGTTACCTGAAGTTCTCAGGCTACCATGTACATTACATCATGAACGTGACGGATGTGGCGGAGCGGATTGTGGAGCGGGCGGAGGAACTCAAACGGGACCCATTCAAATTGGCCCACCAGTACCAAGCAGCCTTCTTGGAAGATATGCAAAGCTTAGGGATAACTAGCGTTGACCGTTACGAGAGAGCTTCCGACTACATTCCACAGATGATCGCGCAAGTTGAAGGCTTGGTTGGCAAAGGGGTAGCGTACGAGACTGAGACTGGAGTATATTTTGAGGTAGGGAAGTTTCCAAGTTTCGGCGAACTCTCCGGGCTGAGCCATGACGAGCTTGGGTTGAGGAGGCTTGAATTGTGCTCCTCGAAGCGCAACCCCGAAGATTTCTCGTTGTGGAGGAAATACGACAAGGGGCAGCGTTGGCATTCGCCCTGGGGTTCTGGCCGGCCCGGTTGGCACATTGAGGATACGGCCGTCTCAATTGCCCATTTCGGGGACACTTATGACATGCATGGTGGCGCCTCAGAACTCATCTTCCCACACCACGAAGCAGAGATAGCACAAGCGGAAGCGTTGACGGGCAAAGCGCCCTTCGTACGGTACTGGCTCCACACAGGCTTGTTGAGTGTGGAGGGGCGAAAAATGAGCAAATCACTGGGCAACGTGGTCCGCATACGCGAGGCCATCAAAGAATACGGCGTCCCCACACTGAGATTTTACTTTGCCTCATTCCACTACCGGCAACCGATGATCCTCTCGGCAAACGGGCTCAGAAAGGCTACACGCGAACTAACCGCGATAAACAATGCTCTTCAAACTTTCATGGCAGCCCAACCAACAACCACCCAGAAACACGAAAGGAAGCTGCAGGCTCTACTCGAAAGATCTGAATACGCCTTCAAACGCAACATGGACAACGACTTCGACACGCCCAAAGTCCTCGGCGTCCTGAAAACGTTCGCTAGAAACCTAGCAGGCCTGAGAGTAAGCCAAGAAGCAAAATTGAGAGCGGAAACCGCGTTCCGAAGAATGGCTAACGTACTTGGCATAGTGAACTAGTAATCGTTGAAAGCCGCCGTGGGATAACTCCTAACCTCTTGGCGTGGCTACATGTTCAGGGAATGAGGACGATTTTGCCGTAAGCGTAGGGCGCCATTACTTCGCGGTGTGCGCGATGCTTCTGCTAGCGGAATTTCCTTCCCTACAACAGGGCCTAGCTTCCCGTTCTCTAATCCTGCGTACAGGGCAGAGTGAATGGCGGATGCTTGTTGAGGCGTGACGTTGAACAGGAGCATGCTCAGAATCGAAGCATCCCGCATCATGGCATCTCTCGGGTCAATTTCTATTCTACCCCTGCTGCCAATCACTACAACCCGTCCACCCATCGCCAGGATTTTCAGGTCCTTGTCAAGGTTGACGTTGGCAAGCATCTCTAGAATCACGTCGACGCCGTGACCTTGGGTGAAGGGTTGGATTTGGTCGAGATAGTTGGGCGCACGATGGTCTAACACATAATGGGCGCCTTGTTCAAGCGCCAACTTCCTTCCTCGTTCACTACCGCCTGTTCCAATAACTTTCATACCTGCGGCGCGCGCCAACTGTACCGCCGCGACGCCGACGCCGCCAGATGCCCCATGAACCAGAACAAATTCTCCCGGAGTGACTTTAGCGAGTTGGAAGAGCGCCCGGTAGGCTGTGGCGTAAGGGACGTTGACTCCAGCTCCTTGCGCGAACGTTACCTTGTCAGGCAATGGGTGTACTTGGTATTCTTCGCAGAGCGCCTCCTCCGCATACGCGCCGCTAATGCTGCCAGAAATGTAGACACGTGCGCCAACCTTCACGCTAGTGACACCTTCGCCTACGGATTCCACGATCCCCGCCGCATCTATACCAGGAGTGTATGGTAACGTGGGCCTCCTCGAGGTGCCTGAGCGCGTGTAGGTATCCGTGGGGTTGACGCCCGCAGCCTTCACCCGGACCACAACCTGCTTCGGGCTAGGATGAAGGTCCGGCATATCCTCCAACACCATGACTTCAGGACCACCGAACTCTCGAACTCGAATCGCTTTCACTCCAATCCCACCGACCTATCTGCAAGCCAACGCCTCAAAGCGTCCGATATTAACGAATCCACCGCTCAATTCCAACCGCCAATCAAAATTGCTTGCTGCTACAGCTTGTATCGGCGAAGATATTTGAGGGGGGATCCATCCCAGTGTGGGCGATTGGAAGATGATAATCGCAGAGGTCACCGTCTCAGTACTCGGGGAAGGCTCAAGCATCGGCCCGTTCGTCCGCGTCGCCGTCGAGAGTTTGAAAAAGTCAGGGCTCAAAACGATTTCAGGCCCTAACTCGACTTCCATTGAGGCTGCTACCATTGACGAGGTTCTCGATGCCGTGAAGGCCGCTCACTTAGCCGTCGTCAAGACGGGTGCAAAAAGGGTGGTTACCACGGTAAAGATTGATGATAGGCGCGACAAGGCTGCAACCATGGAAACAAAACTGAAGGCCATCAACTAACACTGGGCAATGTTCCTAGAAACTAGGTCGTGCATTCCTTCCTACTTCGTCCCTGGACTATCTGCGGGGCTAGTCTGGTTTCTTAAGTAATTCAATAACGCGTTCTTCTATTTCGCTTCGTATCTTGCGGACGTCTTCTATTGGCTTGCCTTTGGGGTCCTCAATGTGCCAATCAACAAGCTTCTTCTCCATCCGGACAATCAAGGGTCTTGGGCAAACGTCCTCAACACGGCAGCCCATCGTAACAACATAGTCCGCAGCTTCAATCATCTCGGGTGTGAGAAGTTTCGGCTTGGTGGAGGATAAGTTGAAGCCCCTCTCTTTCATCGCTTCAATAACGGTCGGGTTAACTTTCGTAGCAGGGATTGTGCCTGCACTGATGGCGTCAATTCCGTATGAGCGCGCAATTGCCTCAGCCATCTGGCTTCTGCCCGCGTTCTCCACGCAGACGAAGAGGGCTTTTTTCATCAATCCGTCGCCTCAATTAGGCTGAAGCCTTTCGTGATCAGGTTCCTGACTTTCGGGTTCGCTATCTTGTAAAACACCCACTTCCCATTACGACGTGAACTCAACAGCCCAGCTCTTTCGAGTATGCCTAGGTGGTGCGAGGTAGTTGGCTGCGTTAGCTCCAAGGCAGCCATAACTTCGCAGGAACATAACTCCTCATCGCCAATTAGCCTAAGCATCTTCAGCCTCGTAGAATCGCCAAGCGCGGAGAAGAAGGCCTTCAATTCTCGAAACGTGGCATCCTCCTCCCTTATTCGCGATTTCAGCTGCGTGATCCGTTCACTGGGCGTGCAATTAGACTGGACCAGTCCGAGGCTTACGAGGCGTTTCATTCTTGCTTGGGCGATTGTGGTGCTCATGTTGACCAGAAGAGCCTACATATCAATGTACTTAAATATGTTGTTCTAATACCTCAGCGGTGAGCAACTTTGAGTGAGGAACAAATCAAGGAAGCGGTAAGAAAACACTACAGCGAACTGGCTGTACTGAATGAACCGTGCTGCGGAAGCGGCTCCGAGGGTTCGTGCTGCGCAACAAGCTCGACGGAGGAAGCTCTCCCGAGCGAGGCTCTGAGCGTGGCGGCGAGTTGTGGGAGCCCCTTAACGCATGTGCAGGTTCGAGGAGGAGAGGCAGTGCTAGACCTGGGCAGCGGGGGAGGGGTTGACGTCTTCCGCGGTTCGAAACTTGTCGGGGAAGAAGGCCGCGTTATCGGCCTTGATGCCACGCCCGAGATGATTTTCAGGGCACGAGAAACTGCCAAGAAGTATGATTACAAGAATGTGGAATTTCGACTTGGGGAAATCGAACACATGCCAATCGAGAGTAACTCGGTGGACCTAGTCATAAGCAACTGCGTCCTGAACTTGGTTCCAGACAAGGAGTTAGCGTTCAGAGAGATATACCGCGTCCTCAAACCTGGCGGGAAAATTTCTGTGTCAGATATGGTGGCAACTCAAGAAGGCCGAAAGGAAATCAAGCCGGAAGAATGGGCGGCTTGCATAGCAGGGGCGGTTACATTCAACGAGTACAAAGGCATCCTCGAAAAGACAGGGTTCACAGAAATCGAGGGATCAGATGAGTCTCACGCGATAAACCAGGAAATGGAGTCTAAGCGGCTTAGCGTGAAGAGCATGATCTGGAAGGCTACGAAACCTAGCTGACCATTCCCATTAGGCGGTCAGCGCACAGATTCACGAGTTTCGGAAAAAATGGCACAACGCCTTTCGTTGCTCGACAGATTTCTCACCCTCTGGATTTTCCTAGCAATGGCCATAGGGGTAGGCACAGGCGCTGTTTTTCCACAACTTCCGAAGCTTCTCGGGACGTTTAGTGTAGGCACAATTTCTCTTCCAATTGCGGTCGGATTACTGTGGATGATGTATCCTCCCTTAGCGCGGGTGAAGTATGAGGAGCTTTCGAAGGTTGGAAAGGCTTGGAAGATGTTCAGCGTCTCCCTCGTCCAGAACTGGCTCGTCGGGCCTTTTCTAATGTTCGGCCTCGCGTGGCTGTTCTTGCCCGACATGCCCGAGTACAGAATCGGAATCATCATCGTCGGGCTAGCAAGATGCATCGCGATGGTCCTTGTATGGAACATGCTCGCCGAAGGCGACAACGAGTATGCAGCGGTTCTCGTTGCCCTCAATTCAATCTTCCAAGTTGCATTATACTCGGTTTATGCGTGGTTCTTTGTTACACTTCTTTCCTCTTGGATGGCTCGCGGCTCAGGAGTAGTTGTTGCGATCTCAATATGGGATATAGCCAAGACCGTCTTCATCTATCTAGGCATCCCATTCATCGCAGGCATAGTAACCAGGTACGCACTCGTACGCAAGAAGGGAAAGGAATGGTATGACCAAGTCTTTGTGGAGAAACTGAGTCCAACGGCGTTGATTGGGTTGCTGTTCACGATTGTAGTCATGTTCTCACTGAAGGGCGAGTATATTCTTGCACTACCTTGGGATGTTGTGCGAATTGCAATACCACTCGTCTGCTATTTCCTCATCATGTTCACAATCTCATTCATTATGTCCAAGGCATGGAACTTCTCCTATCCAGAAACCGCAACGTTATCCTTCACAGCGGCCAGCAACAATTTCGAGCTGGCAATAGCGGTTGCAGTCGGGGTCTTCGGAATAAATTCTGGCGAGGCCTTCGCCGCCGTAATCGGGCCCCTATTCGAAGTTCCAGTCCTGATTGGTCTTGTGAATGTGGCTCTGTGGGCTAAGAAGCATTACTTCCGCCAGCCACAAGTCGAAGTGGCGACAGTCACGCTTCCAACCAAGGACTAGGATAACCCTGCTGTTCGAACCGCATAGCCAAGGGCAACTGATCTAGCGCAGAAAATGTACCTTAGTCGCGAACGTCCTAGTATAGCCAAGCCCGTAGGGGCTTTTTTGCTTCTTTCAAGGCGAAGCGGAATGCCTCTTTTCCCTTGTCGAAGTAGTACCATTCATCCTTCTCGCCGGCTATGTACCGCCTTAGCTTAGGGGCCCACACCTTGTCGCAGATGTTAACGCAGTAGCTGCCCCTGTAGGTTCCGACGAAAATGAACCCGCCATTCTCATGGTTCTTGAGGTTTCCCTCGATTCTGACTCCTTCATCTTCGTCCAATGCCTCAATGTAAACCAGCAAATCCTCTTCCGTGTTAATGGGTCGTTCAGAATACAGTTCAACTGTTCGCGGACTGTGGGTTCTGCTCTTGGGCATGTTGCGTGGCACTTGTCCCATTCTTAATATTGCTTTCAAATCTACTTTTGGGCTGGGCGTCCCGGTCAAGGTTTACTGAGCTTAGGATTGTGAATTGTTGGCTTCGAAGCTGCTCTATTACGACGGTCAGAACCTGCGCACAAAAATCCTGCAAGGCCACCTTCGCGGGCTAGCCTGGGATCGTCAGGATCGTTTTCCGATCGTTGTGGGCAATGGTGGTCGAGTTCTAAAGGTTCGGGAGGATGGGCCTGTTCCCCTTGATTCTGGGACACGGCATAATCTCCGGGCCGTGTCTGTAAACCCGACAGATGATCGCGCGCTGATCGTTGGCAACGGTGGGACGGCCCTGCTTCTGGAGGGAGAACGGTTCACGAAGGTACCAGTGCCTACGTTCGAAAACCTGCGTGCAGTCGCATGGAACCATGACGGGTCGATAGCCCTGTTGGCCGGAAACAACGGAACCTTGCTCAAGTTTTCGAGGGGAGAGGTTGTGCCGGTCGACGCGGGAAGGGCGAACCTGCGGGACATTTCGTGGCGGCCAAAATCCGAGGGCGCACTCATCGCATCCAATTGTTTCGCCGAGGAATTCATCCCTTCGCCGAACCTCTTCAATTACGAGCCGGAAACGAACATTGTAAAACCCCTGAACGAAGGACGCGCAGACCTCATCGGGGTGGATTGGAAATGGAATGGAGAGTCGGCGTTGGTTGTAGGGTATGATGTTGTCTGGCATAATGGATTCATCGGAATCTTAAACGGATCGACGCTTTCACCCGTCCAATTTGACAATAAGCACGTCTACCCCGTTGCCGTTGCATGGAAACCCTCTGCAGACCTTGCGGCTATCGTAACCGCAACCGGACAGGCCGGCATGGCTAAGGGCACTATCTTCCTCTGGGACGGCAGATCCTTGAACACGATCTTCAGTGACGCTGGATTCTTCTTTAGCGATGTGGAATCGGATTGGAAAGGTGCTAGGCTCGCGGCGTTAGCGTCAACAGAGACCCGAACATTCAATGCGTGACTTTTGATTCACGTCTTCAACCATCGGCGTCGAGCGTACTCTCTTTGATTTCGTTCTTAATTGAGTGATAGTAGGGACGAGTACTGACAAATTGTTGATCTACTGAGCCTTTGGGGCGTTCGAAAGACACATTAGCGTCGTATTGGAGATAGTGAATTCCTCCGATGTTTCAGCTAGCGCATCAAGGTGGTCAACATGAAGTCCAAGAGTCTGTTTTCGTATCTTCTGCTTGCAGCGCTTTTCGTCTCGTTATTGTCTTTGCAGAATGCGAACAGTCAATCAGCCACTATAACGACCACGACGACCATTACTGAACCCCCCTCAGGCCAGTGTTCCGAAATTTCGCTGGCCTTCTCAGCACAAGCGGGGAGGCAGATCGTAGGAACTTTCGGGTCGGATGCAGCAGTCAATTTTTACATTCTGTCCCAACAAGATTATAGTACCATCCAAAACCCAAACTGCAGTCTCCCACCAAGTTCAAGGCCCCTCTTCAGCGAATTGAACTCGGTCGGCCACGACAATTCTTACCGCTCCCTCACCCTGCCGGCAAATGGCACTTATTATTTCGTTTTCGTACTAACCAGCAAGCCCGGTCACCTCACGGGTGGTTTTGCGAAGGTTGAATTGGCCTTCCCAGCTTCGGTAATTCTAGTCACGACCGGAGCCTCTTCGCGCGTAATCGTAACATCAACTCAACTCACTCAGAACACTCAACCCACTCAAAGCACCCAGCTCACTCAAAGCGCTCAACTGACTCAAAGCCAAGGCACAACGGTCACGTCGAACAATCTACCTTTCGGAACGTTCGGCATAATCGGAGTGATTGTTGCAGTAGGTCTGATAGCTTCGGTTATGCTGTTCATGAGGCGGGGAAAGTCACAAACGGGACTGAAGGCGGTCCTGAAAGAGGAGACTGTAAAAGAAGTGAAGCCTGAAGGCCCTCATCTGAAGTTAATGCCAGCGGCACAGAATATTTCCACAGGCTATGCCGAACTAGATGCCCTATTAGCCGGAGGCTTACCGGTCGGCTTCGCAATTCTAATCGTTTCTCCACCCTGCGATGAAAGGGATTTGCTGTTCAGGAAGATCATCGAGTCTGGCCTTTCGATGGGAAGTTCGGTGTTCTTCATGTCTCGTGACTTGGGCAAAACACAGGACTATGCAAGTCGATATGAGAAGAATTTTTACGTGTTCAGCCCGCAGGCGGACAAAATCACCCCTCCGAGTGCAAACGTCTTCAAGATACAAAGCGTTCAGAATCTGAGCGATGTGAACATCTCCTTCGCAAAAGCCGTGGAGACGTTGCCAAAAACCAGTCCGAGCAGATTAATCATCATAGACCTCCTCTCAGACGTATTGCTTGAGCACAAAGCCCTGATGACCCGAAAATGGTTGGATGACTTTATCGGCAAACGGAAAGCGGAAGGTTTCACGATTCTCGGAGTCCTCAACCCAATGATATCATCCAAACAGGATACACAAACAATCATGGATCTGTTCGATGGAATAATCGAAATCTACGAAAGGGAGTTAAGGGAAAGAGCTCGCCGATTCCTAATAGTGAAGAAGATGTACGGCCGAAGGTACGTAGAGACGGAGCTAATGCTGGACAAGGACAAACTCTACTAGGCTCATTATTGCCCACATAAGGTCCGTGAGCAAATATTCAGCATGAGCTTCTAAGAAGCATTCCGCCCACCAACGGGGAAACCAAAGAACACTGCGCGCGCACACGGTCGAGGATGGAGGCAGGATCGTTAGACAGAGTCAGAAAAAAGACGAAATGAGGCCGGTCATCATGGCGCCCTCTTGCGTGATGTTTGACAGTTGAACGGATTGTCAAATCCGGGCTTTGTACCTGGTTACATACTCCCCAAACGCCTTCATCGATGGGAAATCTAAGTAACGAGTGAGGGTCTTCTCGAACTCTTTGACGACCGCATCTTGGACTCGGAGAAGTGCCTTCGCTTCGTCCTCAGGCAGCGGCTCCATCGTTGCTAGACTTATCCAGAGATTTGCCAACGACCCGTATGCATAAAGCTTCAACAAATCTCTGACGGGGTCTTTCTCAGCAGACGTGATTTCACCTCCCCAAATGAATGATCAAGGCTCCTTAACACCCGCAGATTCGCCTCGTCTACGGAATAGCCATTGCGGCGCAATGGGATAATAGTCCTGTCCTCCACCGCTACTACAGGAACTGCCAGTTCGTATCAAGTCCGCAAAGATCGTTGAGGAGTGGGATGAATTCGATGTGGCGTGGGACTGGGAGAGCGGTAGGCCTGCGGCGTTAGCGTCAACGGAGACTAGAACATTCAATGCATGACTTTTCGCGTTTTTCATGTGCGGGTCGGTGGTGCGCACAGACAAAAATGACAGTTCAAATTACGGTGCTCGCACCAACATACCCACACACACAAAATAAAAGACGACCTGTGAATGATAGTTCGCTAGGGATGCACCGGAAACGTTACATGCACTCACCAAATCTCTAACTGTTACTGAGGATTTTCCAATCTACGAGGCAGTTGAGCGCCTGTTTGACCGCCGAGTCTGAGAGTACCGTGCAAGTTGAATTGCCCGTCATTGGGCAACTGCTGAAACGTCCTGTGAAAGCTGGACAAGTTCTTGTGTTCATATTCGACGCGGACTCGCAATGGTTGATGCTCATTTTGAATATGGTGGCGGAAATGCTTCGAAAGGGAACGGAGGTTCTCTACATATCAACCTCAAAACAATTATCAGAGATTCGTGATAATTTTCGCAGGCATGGTTTGGACACGTCTCCTTTCGAGACGGATGAGCGTTTGGTTCTTTCTGACGCATTCACCTTCAAAACTGGCCGCCAATCGACTGAGAGATACCATTTCCCATCCCTCAACATAGCGGACATTAGCCTAATCTCGAGTAAGTCTCTCGACCAGTGGGCGCCGGGAAGCGTTAGACTTTTTGACAACGTTTCCGAGGTTGTGGAGGCCTCTGACGAAAAGAGCTTCCTCAAGTTCTATCGAACATGGATTTCCAGGTTTGTTACAAAGGGAAGAATTGTAATTGACGGATTTGTCCGCGGAGTGCATTCTGATGCCTTGTACACATCGGTGATGACAAGCGCCGACGGAGTCTTTGAACTGAGAACAGAAGAGATCGAAGGCCAAATGGAAAACACGTTGCGGGCCCGAGCTTTCAAAGGGACACCTGTGGATACATCGAAGCACATTCTTCGTGTGGCTGAAGATCTCTCAGTGAGCTTGGAGGCTATCAAGAAGAAGAGTCAATTGTAACACGAAAACTGACTGGTTCAATTCTGTTTCCCCGCACCATTAGACCCACACACACTGAGAACCGCGGTTCAAATTTGGTTGCCCGCACCACCAGACCCACAACAACTGCCCCAGTTTCACCACGTCCCCATTCAAGTGTTCAGCCTCAATATTGCCAGTTCCCTTCGTAAGCCTTAGCATCTGTCACCGTCGAATAAGATCCTGAGATACAATCGGCTCTTAACCTGACTGAAGCGAGCGGAAGCTATTGAGCATAAAACAAGCTGGGTACGAGCTGGACGCTAAAGCAGGATCAATCTTGACAATCCCTGTCAGACAGTTGACTGGGTCATCTGCCATTGATCTTGGGCTTTCTGGTTTGAGCGACTCAGTTGGGCTGAAGAGTGTGCAATCGAAGATCGAGAACGTTGTGGCAACAGCGAATTTGGGTCAACACCTCGACTTGGATTCGATTCTCAAAGTGACTTCTGGAGCCAAATATAATCCCCAGCAATTTCCCGGTCTCCTTTACAAGTTGAAAAGACCAAAAACGAGCACACTTCTGTTTGCCTCCGGCAAGATGGTCTGCACCGGCGCTGTATCTGCAAGGTCCGCTGAGAGGGCTATTGCACGAATAATCACCGAGCTTAGAGCAGATGGAATAGTTATCCTGAAAATGCCTGACGTTCGAATCGAGAACATTGTGGCGACAGGTGATCTCGGTAACCGGATTGATCTGGAGAATGTAGCTGAACGATTGGTCAAGACGATTTATGAGCCGGAACAGTTTGCCGGCCTCATCTACAGGATGGAGGAACCGAAGGTCGTATTTTTACTCTTCACCAGCGGAAAATTCGTCTGCACAGGCGCCAAGACTAGGGCCGATGTCAACCTCGCTGTCGAGAAGCTGCGAAAGAACCTTCACGCTCACAAACTCGTGCTTTGATTCTCCTATTGTGGAACGCCAGATACTTGTGCAAGTTTGCTGGCTAGAGCGTTTATGGTTTCAGATGGGACGGAGGTAGTTCTTTGGATAAACATCATACCCGGAATCGTTCTTGCGGTATTGGGGATCGCTCTGCTTGCTACGGGATTGAGAGGTAAGAAAGAAAGCGCTTAGGTCGCTACGACCGTTCTTACTTAGTGAAGCGCTTTGTGGCTCCATTCTCCTTCCTCAAGTTTCAGGCCTTCGATGCCGAAGCTCCAAGAGACCTTCGGGGTGATTTGTAGGTACTTGCCAGGGCCGAACATTCCCTTGTGATCCGCCACTTCTGCGGTTCCGTATACTCTGATTGCCCGAGGCCTCCATGGCTCAACTGACTTCAAGTCGTCGATGGTTAGGGCGATCGAGGTTCTGCCGTTTTTGACGTTCTTGTATTTGCGTGTTCTGAGGAAGATGTCTTGGCTGTGGCTTCCAACGTAGAAGTACTTGCCGTCGAACTCGAATGCTACCGGCACAACATCAGGCTGGCCATCAGAGGAGACCGTGGCAAACCTGCACAGGCGCTGCGACTTCATATACTCAATCTCAGGCTCCGAAAACACAGGCGACACCAGTGTTCGCAACACAGACCAAGTATAAATTGACTATTTCGCCTTCAGCTGGTGCACTCACACACGAAGCCAAAGCCGCGCATAAGCCGGGACAGACGTGGCTTCGGTATACTAGACAGCATCCAAACTTTGATCTGCGATGTTGATGGCTTCGTCGATTTGTTCGCGGGTGACTGTAAGAGGTGGTGCGACGCGGACCACTTGACCGTACAAGCCACAGGGGTACATTAGCATCCCTCTCTCTAGGGACTCGGCGAGGAATTTCTTTGCTGCGGCAGCATTCGGCTCACGGTCTGTGCCAGGAACAATGAACTCAATCGCCGTCATCAACCCTAATCCGCGAGCATCGCCAATCACTGGATGCTTCGTCTTCAGCTCTCTCAGTCGCTTCAGGAGGTACGCGCCTTGGTCTTTCGCATTTTGTAAGAGCTTTTCGTCTCGGATTGTCTCTATTGTGGCTATGGCTGCGGCACATGACACTGGGTTACCGCCGAAGGTTGTGCCGTGAACCGTGGGCCCCCAACGGCTCATCAGCTCACTTCGCACGCATACCACACCCAACGGAAAACCGGAGGCTATCCCCTTCGCAATCGCCATAACGTCCGGCGTTACGTCGAACGCTTGCGCCGCGAACCATTCGCCGGTTCTGCCGAAACCAGTCTGCACCTCATCGAATATGAGCAGAATATCATTAGTCGTGCAGATTTCTCGTAGGCCTTTCAGAAATTCTTTGGGCGGCATAATATAGCCGCCTTCTCCCTGAATCGGTTCAACAATTATGGCTGCAACCTGTGATGGAGCGATAATCCTCTTCAGCACTGTCTGCAAGGCGCCGAGCGCCTCGTCGACGCATTGTGACGGGTCATCTGGATGTGAGGAGTGGTATGGGTCTGCGTATGGGGTATGGTATACGCTGGGGAGGAAGGGTTCGAGTCCAGTACGGTAGATCGCCTTGGAGGCTGTGAGCGTGGCGGCTCCGTATGTTCGTCCATGGAATGCTCCCGTGAACGCGATTATCCCTGGTCTCTTTGTTACGTTGCGAGCGAGCTTGATGGTTCCTTCAACTGCCTCGGAGCCGCTGTTCCCAAAGAAAAACATGTCCATAGCGCCGGGAAGAATCTCAGGCAACATCTCCGCTAGTCGAAGCACAGGTTCATGAAGCACGACGCCCACTGGGCCGTGGACCATCTTCTCCATCTGCTCTTTCGCCGCGGCCACGATCCGTGGATGGTTGTGGCCCACGTTCACAACGCCGAAGCCCGCCATGAAATCCATGTACCTCTTCCCGTCGAGACCATACAAGTAAATCCCCTCAGCCCTCACCACGGGGAGGTTCGGCCAGTCTTGCGCGAATACCGGGGCAAGTAGTTTCTCGCGTCGACTTGCCAGTTCTGCAAAACTGCTTCGCTTCTTCACGTCCGATTCCTTCTCCTTCACGGTCACGGTAGACTTCAAACCCAACTCACTTCCACAAACAAAACAACCATTACGAGACTTACGCTACGCTGCGTGCATGATGTAAGGTAGTGATGAATAACCTGTGGCTTTCATTATCACAAGTGCCGCAGCAACCACGATGATCGTAGCAATAGCAACGTAATCTCCGATTCTGAGCTTCGCCTCTTCAACATAGGTTCTGGCTGCAGGGGAACCGAACGCTCTACACTCCAGGGCGGTCTGGAGGGTCTGTGAGAGTTTCAGGAGGTAGAGAAGGAGCGGAGTAAGTACGCTAGTGTATACCGCCGCCTTTCTGTAGATAGGCATCTTATCGATGTCCCGCCCCCGCAACTTCTGAGCCTGGATCACGTTGGTCCAGGTCTGAAAGACCAGCGGCACGAAACGAATGCCCGTGACAAATATCATCGTAAACTGATAGGGGACCTTCAGCTTGCCGAGGGTCGCCGCGATTTTGGTCATCGGGGTCGTCATAGTTAGGATTGGTAGAGTGAAAACCACTGCTAGAACTCGCATGAAGACAAGGGTCCCGAACAGAAATCCTTCCAGCGTGTAGGCGGCATAATTGCGGCTACCAACCATAAGCACACCAAGCCGGAACAATTCGGTGTTACCGAAACGGTACGTGAATCCTTGCAGGAGTACGAAGAACAAGTACGTTCCAAGAAGCACTTTCAAGATCACGCCCAGCCTTCTAATTTCAATTCCGCCCAGAACCCACCACCCAATTAGGAAGGCTATCCACAGCCCAAGCAGAAGGTAGTCTAATGCGAAGAAGCTCACGGCGAAGCTCGCCAATACGAGCAGCATCTTCGTGATCGCTTGCAACCCATGAATCGGCGTATCCTTTCGAACATACTCTATACTCGCCATCCTATGCGCCCTCCATACCCAACGATTCGATCATCGAGTCCACAGTCAAGATTCCCTGCGGTACGCCGTAAGATTCGAGTTCCTTATCCAACAGGGCGATAGGGGGTGGCTTGATGAACGCCTTCTTCAACGTATCAATCTCCGAGAACGCTTTCGCGGTGGGCGCATCCAGCAGAACCTCGCCTTCACACATGACCACCGTCCTGTCGGCGTATTGGGTGACCAAGTTCATGTCGTGAGTTATCATGATGACCGTATGTCCAGCCTCGTTTAACTTCTTCGCCAACTTCGCGATTCTATGTCTTCCGCGATAATCCTGCGCAGTCGTGGGTTCATCCATAATCACGACTTCTGGGCGCATGGCAATGACAGCTGCGACTGTCAGGCTCCTTCGATCACCGAAACTCAATCTGAACGGAAACGTGTCCCATTGTTCACCGAGGCCGACGAAACCCAACGCCTCATCTGTCCTACGCTTAATCTCGTCTGCAGGGAGTTTCAGATTTTGCAGCCCAAACTCAACTTCCTTCTGGCAGGAGATGGTGAATAACTGTTCATCCGGGTTCTGAAGCACAAGCCCCATGGAGTTCGCGAGTTCCCCGGTCGTGAAGTCCTGAATATTTTTCCCTTTGAGTAGGACCCGCCCGCGGGTTGGTTTAAGTAGGTTCAGAAATTGCTTGACAAGGGTCGTCTTCCCTGAGCCGTTCTGTCCGACGATTCCTATCATCTCCCCCTTTCGAATCTGGAGGTTCACATTTCTCAGAGCGGTGACGGGGGGAAATCCTGGGTACGTGAAAGTCAGATCTTGGCATTCCAGCACAACATCCCCTCCATGAAATGTGCTGGCTTTCGTCATGGCGCGTGGGTGCAGTGCTTTCCGTTCGATCATGTCCACAATCAGTTTCTTGCCTTCATTAATCGTCATCGGAACAGGCTGACTAGGAGCTATTCCATGGCCGAGCGATGCGATCTGCGGTACCTGCACCCCAACTTTGTCGAGAAGCTCGACTTGAGAGAAGACCTCCTCAGGTGTGCCTTCGCCCACGATCTCGCCTTTGCTGAGAACAATTACTCGATCCGCGAATCCAAGCATCTCCTCGGACGCGTGCGTTGTCAGAACCGTAGTCATATTGTACTTTTTCTTTAGGTCGACGAGGGCATGGAATACTTCCGTCGTCCCTATGGGGTCGAGTTGAGACGTTGGTTCGTCGAGAACAAGCAACTCCGGTTGCATGCTTAGCCCCGCAGCGAGGACGAGGCGCTGTTTCTGCCCTCCTGATAGTTCGGAGGGTGAGCGCGATTCTAATCCTTGCATTCCGACCGCTTCTAGGGCCCATTTCGCCCTCCTCATGATCTCTTCTCGCGGCACGCCCAAGTTCTCGGGCCCAAACGCAACTTCCATCAGGACATCAGGGTTGATGAGTTGGCCCTCGGGGTCCTGTGTCACAAAACTGATCTTCTGAGCTAATTCGTAGACGGGATGTTCATAGACATCCATGTCGGCTACTACTGCTTTCCCTTCCGTTGTGCCTTCATAGATGTTCGGAATTACGCCTGTAAGGTGATGGCAGAGGGTCGTCTTCCCTGCGCCATTAGCCCCCATAACAGCAACAATCTCTCCACGGGCGACCTTCAAGTTGATCTTGACGAGAGCCTTTGCACCATCCGGATAACTGAAAGAGAGATTCTGAACGTCCACTATCAAGTCATTCATTCTTGCACTTCACTCGATTCGAGTTCGGTCCAGGCCTAACTGGGTCCCAAGAAAAAAGGGAAAGAGGGAAAGAGAGTAGAGTAGCCTACCACAAGACGTTTGGCGGTTTGGCCATTCCGCTTCTTCGAAGCGCCTCTATGATGGGAACTGCAATCAGCGACAGGACAAATCCGAAGAGAGGCATGTACCAGGTGTAGATTCCCCAAGCCATCAAGTAGAGCAATGCTGACGGGAAGGCGAAGAGAATCCAGTACAACCAGAAGGACGGCGAAATGTACCACGCGTTCATGGCCATCCAGCTGCCCAAGAAGACGCCGATCGATCGTTGCTTCACATCCGAGCTTCTAGACCATTCGTAGACGTACTTGCTTCCGAGTGGAGACGCGAGCACGATGGTGGGCAGTAGCCAGTAGTATAATGTCGCGAGGAAGTAGTTAGCTGTGGGGATCGGGGGCCATCCCCCGACAACGCCTGGGTAGAAGAAGAGCACGATGAAGAAGATAGCGGTCATCAGAGCCTGCCAACCCAAGAAAGCCCATCGATATTTCTTCACATTGAACGCCAATGCAACGAAGATTTCTGGTATGAGAACAACCGCGATTGCATCGATTATTCCTAGCGGGAAGGCTGGTGGAGCAATGAACATGCCGATGATTCCTCCGATAAAGGCTGCGACTGCGCCACCAATTGGACCCAATACTAGTGCGCCGAGCGCTGCAATGACAGTTGCCAAGGGCCAGTAGCCGCCGCCGCCTGCGTACGGTAAGAGCGGCACAAGCGATGTGACGCCCACAAGCGCGCCGTAGACGGCTATCCAAGCAATTGGAGTTCCAAAGAGGTACAGTCTGCTTTTGGTTTTAGCTGCCAATTTCGATCACTCTTTGTGTTCAGTTCTTGAGGGCGAACGATACGCCGCTTAGCACTAGGCCGGCGATGACTAGACCAACAGCGAAGGTCCAGAAGGGTGCGAATAGTCCTATTGTCGGATCTGCTGGGC
The DNA here is from genome assembly GCA_963726255.1 of Candidatus Bathyarchaeota archaeon. GTDB lineage: Archaea > Thermoproteota > Bathyarchaeia > 40CM-2-53-6 > 40CM-2-53-6 > FEN-987. The sequence continues at coordinate 1,768,050 of CAVSBL010000002.1, read as the reverse complement.
CCCAGAACCATCCTACGACTCCGCCTGGGTGGGTCTGGAACCAGCCCGGTCTGACCATCATGTTGCCTGCGTCCATGATGTAGGGAAAGATGAAGGTCAGAAGGCCGACTAGAAACACTGCAATTCCGGTGTACATCAATAGAGGTTTTGTAGACTTAGCCATTTTCATTTAATCCTCCGTTCGCGGGATGGCGAACTCCGTGCTTATTTGCCTTTGCGAATTCGAGTGCGCGTTTTCCTAAGTTGACAGACAGGCGAAGGCTTTTTGCTCATGAAAATTCCGCGTGAAACACCCAACTGTGGCTTCCAAGCCGACGGTGTACGATTCTTCGAATGGTTTTCATTCCTGTGCGGAGAAAAAAAGGCTAACTTGGGAATGTTAGCGGACATCCGCATCAGGCCTGCCGTAAGGGGCGACCTGCAGCAAATTTCACATTTTCTGAACGAGAATGAGTTGCCGACCGTCGGGGTCGATAAATGCATCGAGAACTTCGTCGTCGCACAAACCCGAAATGGTTCTTGGGTTGGCGTTGCTGGGCTTGAAGTTTATGGCAAGAGCGGCCTGTTGAGGTCGGTCGCAGTTGACCAGCGGTTCAGGGGCATGGGCCAGGGCCGGGCCTTAGTGGACGCTGTTCTTCGGAACGCCAGAGCGAAAGGCCTCGAAAGAATCTACTTGCTAACCGACACGGCGCAGGCCTACTTTAGTGGCCTCGGCTTCGAAGTTGTTGGCCGAAAGGATATCGACGAGGCCGTGAAGGCTTCGCCTGAGTTTCCGGAGTGCGGCGAGGGTGCGGCCGCGATGCGGAAACTGCTCAGCTAGGTGTAGATAGAAAGTTCCAAATTCACCGCTAGCACAGCTTGTAAGCAGGAAGATAGCTTGGCAGTCTACATCCTGCTCTCGAAGTTAACAGCGGAAGGCCGAAAAACAGTCCGTGAGAATCCAGGGCGCATTCAGGAAGTAAATAAGGAAATCGAGAAATTCGGGGCGAAGGTCCTCTCACAATATGCTACACTTGGCGCCTACGATTTCGTTAACATCGTTGAGGCACCAGACAACAAAACCATAGCGAAAGTGTCCGTCGAACTTGGCTCTAGAGGAACAGTAGAGATTACGACACTTCCAGCGATGGCGTTAAGCGAATTCGTCGCCACCGTAAAAGGCTAGCAACCTCCCCCACATAGCCAGCCCATAGGAATCGGCCGCGCATCCACGGGACGTGCTAAACATTAGTTACGATACCGTCGTTTCGAAGTAAGCGACGCCTGCGGCCTAAAGTTATATTTCGCATTCTTGAACTGATGCGCCACTCAAACTTCAGATATTTCGGGCGAGGCTAATGCCTTCAAAGGACAAAGATGTCTTCTATTTGAAATTGCAGTGGATGTCTGCCAAGGACGACGCTGAACGGAAGAAGCTGGCTGAACAGATCAGGCAGCTGTTGGCCCAACAAAAAAGCGAGTAGACAGGGCCTTTTGAATTGTCCCCCACGGCCCGCCCATTTGGCGTCACGCTCCTAGCAGCCCTGCAAATTCTGCTTGGAATCCTTGAACTTCTAGGCGGGGCAGCCTTGGCCGTCGTTACCTTTGTCCTCCCAGAAATGTTTCCGCACGTGAGGTTTTTCGCAACAAGGTCAATGTTTTCGGGGTTAGGGTTGGTTGCTTTCGCGTTGGTTGACTTCATTCTGGCTTATGGGCTGTGGAAGGGGAAGGGGTGGGCTTGGGCTGGTTCACTCATCTTTGCTGTAATTGGGCTCGTCTTCTCGTCTCTGTCATTGTTCATGAGGGCTCGGCTAGGAGAGGGCGTTTCCCTAATCCTGGACTTGGTGATACTCTACTACCTTATGCAACCCCGCGTCCAAAGCTACTTTGGTAAGGGAAAAGCTTCAGGCGTTGCGTCAACGAGCAGTACAGGATCCGGGGGACGATGAGCAGCCCCCAAGTTACTCTCAGCGCTATTCAAGAAGCAAAAGATAGGATTGTAAATGTCGCGTACCGCACGCCACTGTACTATTCACCGCGGTTAAGTGCGCTGACCAAGGCGAATGTCTACCTAAAACTCGAATCATACCAGCCAATCCGAGTCTTCAAAATCCGAGGGGCCGCCAACAAGATACTCAAGCTCAATCCGGACGAGCGCAAACGTGGCTTGATCGCCGCCTCCTCCGGCAACCATGGCTTGGCCGTATCATACCTCGCAAAGATGACCGGAACCCACGCGACGATCGTGGTTCCAACGAACGCGGTGCAGGAGAAAGTGAAGGCCATTGAAGAGTACGGGGGTATAGTTGTGAAGCACGGCCTCTTCCACGATGAACGCTTCGAGAAGGCGATGGAGATTCAGAAGGCCACCGGAGCCGTACCAATACCGCCCTTCGACGACCCCGACGTAATTGCCGGGCAGGGAACTGTCGGCCTAGAAATCTACGAAGACCTACCCGAGGTCGAAAGGGTAATCGTGCCAATTGGTGGGGGCGGGCTAATCTCAGGAATTTCAACCGCGGTCAAAAGCCTGAAACCCGGTGTGAAGGTGCTCGGGGTTGAACCGGAGAAGGCCTCCTCAATGTACCAGTCCGTTAAGAATGGCAAAATCACGCGCCTCTCTGACACAACCTCAATCGCTGACGGGCTTGCTACACGCGAACCAGGTGCGCTAACCTACGAGATAGTCAAACGTAACGTTGACGACATAGTCCTCGTAAGCGAGGAGCAAATAGAGAAAGCAGTTTTCACCGCAATGAATGAATGCCACTTGGTGATTGAGCCTTCAGCCGCCGCCGCAATTGCAGCATTGCTTGAGAAAATCCGTCCTAAGCTAGAAGAGAAAGTGGTCGTGGTTGTGAGTGGCGGGAATGTTTCTCTGAAAACTCTCGCCACCGTCCTGTCCAAGTATGGTTAGCTTTTGAAGCCTATCTGGAACATGTGGTCTAGGTCGTAGTTGCTGAAGCACCGAAAGGCTATGAGTGTCCTCGTTCGGGTTATGCCGCGCACTTTCACGAATTCCTCAGTTACCACTTTTGCGAGGTCTTCAGCTTCCTTGACGCGAACTATGGCTACGAGGTCAAAATCTCCGGCTACAGAGTAAACCTCTGTCACCCCACCGATCTTCAGAAGTTCATCAGGCACTACGGCAATGCGTTCCCGCTCAGCGTTCATCATAACGAACGCGGTTATCATCACGAAGCCTCGGGTTTGCTACGTCGGATAGGCCGTCTTCTTAAATACTCCTAGCTCTCACGAGAGAATCAGTGCAAAAAGAAGCCATATCCCAACGCCAAGCGACACCCATCCCCACAGCCTGTAGAACGCAAGGCCGATAACTGGGACTAAGACAAAGGCCGCTAGCAGAGCTCTCACAACTATGGGTAAGGCCGGCTTTGCAGGTTGCTTCAGTGTTAGTAATCCGCATTTCCAGCAGAACCTATCTCCAGAGTATAGGCTGGCGCCGCAATTCGCGCATGCTACGGTCGGTTGAGGGATGCCTATTGGAGCCCCACAATGTTCGCAGTAATTGTATTGATGCGAGGTTGGTGACCCACACTTGGGGCAGAAAGGTAACCCGGCTCCATTGTCCGATTCTTGCGTCATTCCGTATCTCCATCTGAATATGCTCTTTAAAGAGGATTAAACTTGCGTATGCTAGGCAGATGAATTGCGTGCTAATCGTCCAAATCTCCGACATTCATGTAGGTCCCGAGTTTCGGGACGACATCTTTCATCGGGCGGTTGATGAAATCAACGAGCTCGACCCCGATCTTCTCTTGGTGACTGGTGATCTTACCGAGAACGGTTTGCTTTCACAGTACGAAGGCGCGGGTGAATTAATGAAACAGTTCAATTGCAAGCATAGGTTGTACACGAGCGGTAACCACGACTACCGCAGCACGGGATACCTACTGTTCCGCCAATTCTTCCCCTCAAAGCCAATGATGCGCACCAAGGACCTCCTAGTTCTAACCCTAGGTACTGCCCGCCCTGAACGCAATGATGGTGAGGCGGGGCACCGGCAAATCGTTTGGCTTGAAAATGTCCTGCGAAGGGAGAAGAGGCGGTTCAAGTTGGTTATGATGCACCACCACTTGGTGCCCGTCCCGGACACTGGCCCTAATACGATTCCAATCTTGGATGCCGGAGATGTTCTGCGCGCCTTAGACCGTTCGGGGGTAAGCCTAGTTCTCTGCGGGCATAGGCATAGGCCGTGGAAATGGACCCTAAACCGCATCCCCATAATCCACGCTGGCAGCCTATCATCCGAACGCCTCCGCGGGTTCTTCTCCAATTCCTACAACATAATCGAAACCAACAAGCACCAGTACCGCGCTTGGCTGAAGATCGTGAATGGGCCAAAGTTAGATTTCAAGAGAATAATTGCAGGGGAGTCGGCGCTCGCATCGATCCCGTTCCTAAACCGATACGCTTGACGCCAATCGCGCACCTGGCGCGTGTGGAAGTAAGAAACGATATCCATGAAGAAGTCAGTTTGGCTTTCTTTCTAGCCTTAACTTCAATTCACAGACAGCGCAGGCAACCTAGCTTACGCAGTCTCCTCCATATCCCTCTAGGTTCTTTCGCGGAGAATCAACAGGGCCACCTTCTCCTCTTTTCCAATGCCTAATCGTGTTAGGTTTCTTCTTTTCTTGCAGTGAAGATTGTTGCGATGGTTGGCTGCGCCTTGTGGCTGCGAATCAATTCGATCCTGTCCCCCGCGCTTACCTCTCCTTCTTCCTTTACAGCGAAATAGAATCCACTTCGGTCGCTTGCTTGAAATCGGCTTACCATTTCCATCGATCCGAATTTTATGCCGAGCTTATAGCATGGAAAACGTGGCTGCGTCACCACAACCGTCGCAGAGCCAATTCGATATTCATCCCTAAGGCGGGCCTCGTCTTCCAAGAGTCCTTGCGTCGTCAGGTTTTCGCCGAACATTCCCCAGGGCATTGATGTTTGGTTTAGTTCTCGTTTCCAGAATTCGTAGTGCTCTGAGGGGTATGCGTACACGGCTTTCTTAGGGCCCCCGTGAGCGATGGGGTCAGCTTGAGTGTCGCCATCCAACCCTAAGGTTCGAATTCTCACCCGTCCGTTAACGGGTTCTTTGAAGATACCCGTAGCTACTTTGTGGTTGTTCCAAAGGACATTTCTGGGTGATCCCACGTTCACGGATACGACTCGTCCTGTGCCCATCGAATGTTCCAACACTCTTACCTATTCTGGGGTCATAAGCTCCGCGACCAACGTGACAAGTCTCTGGGCTGACGCATGGTCTTTGTCCAATGTTGGGTTGTACGCGGTTAGGTTGAAGACTTTCAATTTGCCGGTTTTCTGCAGAGCTCTTACCGCTGTTTTGACTTCCTCAAGTCTTAGGCCGCCAGGTTCTGGGTAGTTTACAGCGGGAACAATTGTGGGGTCGATTGAGTCGACGTCTAAGTGGCAGGTTATCCAGTCGGAATGGTCCGCGAGGTAGGCTGTAGCTTCGGCGACTACTTTCGATGCACCTTCCTTGTGCATGGTTGATGCGGGGTAGAGTTTCATTGGTGAGGAGGACATGGCTTCTGATTCGAGGGGGTCAAGGGCCCGGCTGCCCAAGTGGACAACGTTCTCCTCTTCAAGCAACGGCCTCGCGTCCTCTATGTTTTGGTTTAGTTTGGGGCCGCGGCCGCAAGCGAAAGCGAGGGGCATCCCGCCAAGGAACCCTGAAGTTGTTGTTTCGGGAGTGTTGAAATCTCCGTGGGCATCCACCCACAACATTCCAGGTTTGCCTTTGAACCTGCTCTTGAACCCGGCTAGTGTCCCTGTTACAAGTATGCATTCTCCGCCAAGGCAGAATACGAAGTCGTCAGAGCCAACTCTGCTTGCCATTACTTGCGCGGCGTCCATATCGCGCAGGAATTGTGGGAAATTCTTGAGATTCGGTGGGCCCTGGTCTTCAGTTATCAGTGTCAAGCGAAGGTCGCCTAGGTCGGTGAAGTGCGTAGCGGATTTGCCTAGGGTTTCGGCAATTCCCGCCCAACGTAGGGCTCCTACGGCCTTGCCTATGCCCCTGTATTTTGAGAGGCTGTAAAATGGAAGGCCCATTAAGGTGAGTCTGTCCATGGACGGCACGTTCCTTTGGAGCGGTTAAAAACGCATTTTTGAGGCGAAAATCGGTTAACGCTGCCTTCAGGCGGCACGGCTAGGCTTAGTATCATTTCTGTTATTTTCAGCCACCTGTCAGGCCTATATGGATGCAAGTGTGTAAATAATTTGGTAAGTGATGGATAAGATCGAAGGCGGCACTTGCCCAAGATGCGGCCAGAAGACCCTTGACGTATACTATGAAGAGGGCTCAGACCTGCAGCTCGGAGCCCGCTGCGAAGTGTGCGGCCTTAAGGGTTTCTTCATGAACGGAAAACTCGTCCAGTTAGCCACAAACTAAACTCCATACCCTTTTTCATAACTCGAATTCCTTTGAACGATGGATGCATAACCCTGAAAAAGGCGCCTCAGGGGCTGTAGGCGGCTGTGTTGATAGCTAATGCTTGCCCCCCTCTGGTTCTTTGGCTTCGACTCCTTGATGGAGTTCATCGCTTTCGCAATCGCGAGCGCCGTTGCTTACCAGGCTTTGAAGGGTTACAGGCTTTCGAAGGAAAGGACGCTTCTCTACCTGAACCTGAGCTTCGGCTTGGTGGGGGCAGGGCTCCTCATTGATGGCTTGGCGAACTTGGTCGTTCTCCTCGCCCGCTTCCACCGGGCCTTCCTCTTTCTATCCGCGTTCGGCTACACGATTAACCTCCTTGCACAGCTCTTGGCTTACGGGCTACTGGTTTTCGCGTATATGCAACAGGCGAAGAATGTTGGTGGGCAGGTGGCGATGGCAGCCGCCGTACCAGCCCTCTTCTTCGAGCACAACGCCATAACCGAACTCATCCTGATCTTCCTCCTCGTTTACATAGCCACCAATACCGCAATCAATTACAACATAAACAAGTCCACCAGCGCGCTGCTAGTTTTCGGCGCCTTCGCCTCCCTCTCAGTCGCCCACCTATTCTTCCTGCTCTTCACGATCGCCCCCATTTTCTTCCCGTTCGCGCACATCGCGCAATTGTTCGGCTTCCTCCTGTTACTGGCAATGCTGCTAAGGGTGAACCATGCCGCATGATCCCCAGCGAACAGGGGCAGGCAGCGAAGCCTGTCTCAAAGTACCGCTCCCAGTTCCGAATCTACGTCGACATGATGCACGTCATCCAACGCGAAAACAACGAAGCTAAACCCACAAGAATCCTCTACGGGGCGAACCTCTCTCATGATAGGCTCGTTAAATACCTAGAGGAACTCAAAGCCTTAGGCGTGATACAGGAGAACGGAATCGACGAAAAAACATACAGCCTAACCCAAAAGGGCATCGAATTCCTCAACAACTTCAGGAAAGTAGAATCCTTCGCGTCCGCTTTCGGCTTCACAATCTAACTCCGCCAATTCCACATCAATTATCCGGCCAAGATTGCGTTGATCACGCTCTTGGTCTATCCAGTCCAGAACCGAGGAAACTTCTCTATCATCAACAATGCCCAAGGAGCTACGTTGAGTGACGCTAACTTGTCCGTGAGTTCTCCAGCCTCCACCCACATTGAGGCCTGAAGCTCTACGGAATCTAAGGCGGGACTCTCGTTCGTTTGAAGAACGCCTACTCCGCAAATCTCACGTTCGCTTAGTCTGAATGTCGATGGGGTCTCGGGGTTGGGGTATGTCGGGTCGGGGGCGTGATACTGGAATTTGCCCAGATACTTGATCTCACTCCCGTTAACGTTGACTCCCAACTCCTCCTTCAACTCGTTCTCCATCTGCGTAACGTAATCCGTCTGTCCCCACTTTGGATGCCCTGCCATGGTTATGTCCCAGAAACCAGGGAACGGGGGTGGAAAGTCCAAGTCAGGCCTATCCATGGAACGTTGCGTTAGCAGTATCTTGTTCTCGTCGTTCTTGACAACCACCATCAGCCCTCTGTGAAGAATTCCTTCGTCTAGGTGAGCTCTTAACCTATCCACCGAGCCTATCACATTGTCTTGCTCATCGACGTGAATCAGAAGCTCGCCCAATTGATAACGCCTCGTTTGTTGAGTTCGTGAACTATTACTTCATACCCGCGTGGCGACGTATCGCAGTGTTTAGTTCCGCAGCCATTTTCTCAACATTGTTGCGAACGAGATGTGCATACTCTTTTTCTGAGACGTTCGGAGTTTGAAATGTGTATGTTATGCTTCTGGATGCGTTAACTATGGCTCCAAACCCGTCAGGGTTGAAGCATTTGGCGGCGTCCTGAGCGGTTCCTCCCTGTGATCCGTACCCTGGGACCAGAATGATCGAGCGAGGCATTAGCTGCCTAAGTTCTTTGGCCTGTTCTGGAAAAGTTGCACCGACCACAGCCCCAACTGAACTGTAACCATTCTTCCCGATCGTTTCCTGACCCAATTCGGCGACAGTGCGGGCTAGGCGAACGTAGATTGGCTGTCCCGATTCCGCTTCTTTCACATCTTGTAGGTCGCGTGATCCAGGGTTAGAGGTCTTAACAAGTATGAAAACGCCTTTGCCGTACTTGCTGCAAGCCCTCAGGAACGGGTTCAAGCTGTCACGACCAAGGAAGGGTGAGATGGTAACGCAATCGGCATCGAATGCCGGTTCATCTCCCCAAGGCAGTCGAGTGCGTCCCAGGAACGCGTTAGCATAAGCCTCCGCTGTCGCTGCGACATCATTCCGCTTCGCATCAACAATCACAATCAACCCGCGCTCTTTGGCCATCTGAATAGTGTCCATGAACGCCAAAATGCCGCCCAGGCCGTATTGTTCGTAGAAGGCGATTTGCGGTTTAACCGCAGGTACCAACTGCGCTGCCGCATCTAAGACTGTGCGGTGAAAGTGCGTGATAGCTTGGCGAACGCTTTCAGGAGACTTTTCCGTGAGGGCATCCGTAATGAAATTAGGCATTTGGTCAACCCGAGGGTCCAACCCGACGACACATGGATTGCCTTTCCTCTTGACAGCGTCAATCAAACGGTCAGCGAAATTATCCATAGATAACACACAGGTCACGACGAGAGGAATTACCTCTTACCCTCACCGACCCACATCCGTCCAACCTACTCACTTCTTCTCAATAACGGCAATGTATGCTGGAGACCTTGATGAATCCAGCGTTCGCTTCAATCTCCACCCTGTACCTTTCAGTATGTCGCGCATCTCTCGTTTGGATACGAGCAAATAGTCGAACCAAGGCGTCGCGTATTCCCTGTACCGAACCCGTATCCTCAGCTGACCTGCCATCCTGCCCCTTCGCCTGCTCAGCTTATGGTAGTGCAAGTGAGCGGGGTCATTGGTATTGTATGGATCGAGGCTCTCAGCGATGATTCTTGCATGCTCCGTCGTCATTCGGTGGAACCGTTTGAGTAGCCATTTAGCCCTTTTCCAGCTGCCGAAGAGGCCGAAGTTGTTTCCGAACATTATCACGGTATCAAATCTACCCAGCTTTGAACTGATTTTCGTTATTGGCATGACGCGAGCGTTCTTGAGGCCCCGAATCTTGCAGACACGTATCGCCTGCGGGGATACGTCGAGGCCTAAGACGTCGAACTCTTTCTTCTGCAGGTAGAGGGAAACCCGTCCTGCACCACACCCAACATCAAGAACTCTCCCCGTCACGTATCGCATGGCTTTCCTTTCGCGGTCGTGCCAACTCCTGTATTCTGAAAAATAGTACTTTGCACCCGTGGAAACACCAAAGAAACCGTCATCCCGCTCCACAATCTCCGAAACCTCCCTGGTCTTTCTCAGGTAATCGTACATTTGGTGGCCATACGCGTCCTGACGATCCTCCATTGTATCTCACATTTCGTTAAGATGAATGGCGTCGCCTAAAGTGCTTGTACAACAGGAGCTATCACGGCTGCTCTAAGGAGTCCAAGCATGACCAACCCAACTTCTTCACCGTCCACGTTAACCGGAATGTGGATTGCTGTCAGGGGAGCTTTCAGTACCCAACTGTTCGAGAACTTGAAGCAGGTCTTTACCTTTCTCGGTGACCTCGTAGAAGGTTGCGGTTCCACTGGTCGACGATGCATGGATTAAGCCATTTTTCTCGAGTACCTGAACATGTTTGTCTACGGCTTTCCAGTCTATTCGTAGGGCGGTTGCAAGCTGTAGCTTGTTCCTGGGTGAGTTGAGGGAATGCATGAGCTTGAGGCGTGTTTGGGCCCCGCGCATTCTCACCAGAAGCCTGAAGGTGTCATAGCTGAAGCGGCTTTGACCCCAGACTGATCGCACGTGCCCACGCCATATGAGGGCCGCCCCAAAAACTGTCCAAGAAATCAGCGCGGTCAAACCGAAATTGCTCAGCAGATTTGGCGACGGGGGCCCTGCCACACCAAACGGTCCAGGAATCGAAGGAGTACTCGTGAACAGCGTCGTAGCTGTGGTACTTGCGAGTGTTGCTGTTGTGGTTGCGAATGTTGTCTGGGCGGCGGGCGCGGCAGGCCCATAACCTGAAAATAGGAAGAATGCGGGGAGAAATATGAAAGCCGTAGTTCCTAGGGCGACTAAGAAGCTCAGGTACAGCGTCAACCTAAGCAAGTAGAGTTGTTTCAGTAGCCTTCTAATTTCGTCGCTTTCGGAGGGCAATCAGTGAGCCTCAACGGGCTTCGGCTTCTTCTGTGCGAAGCGCCTGTATGGAACGTAGACTATGCCGCCGATTATTGCTATTGGGACAAGTGATGCGCCAAGTATCAGCATTCCCTTCGTAACCGTGTAGAACGCCAGCAGAGCTGAGTTCAACGCGTCACCAAAATCCAAGGTTGGACTCTGGGCCGGACGTATGAGCTGAATATTGATCGTACCGAAGGCAACGAGGCGTTGCATTATCTGCAATTGGCCTTCGAGGTCATTGATCTGAGCTTGCGTGTTCTGGATCGCGTTCTCAGTGTCTAACGCTTCCGTAACGGTTTTTGATGAATTCAATATTCGAAGTAACACAGCTTCTTCAGTCGTGTATGATTCAAGCTGGGCCTGAAGGTTGACGTACTGTTCGGTCACGTCATTGCTCGATATCGACTGAGCCTTCACGACACCGAGGCTTGAGAGGCTGTGCATTGCTGATGTGAAGTTGCCCTCTGGGATGCGCAGAGTAATGCTTGCGCCAGACCCGCTGTCATCGAAGGCTGAAGCGGCAACATAACCGTTGAATAACGCGGCCAACCGCGCAGCCTGATCAGTCGCCGCCTTCAAATCATCCACCTGAATCGTCAAGTAACCATCAAGCTCAACCATACGCCCGCCGAAGGATGTTGAGTAGGAACCGGCTGGGGCTGTCGCAGTTGCCACCGTGGTTCCGAAAGTGATTTGCTGATTGGCTCCAGGAACGCTTGGAACCGCAGAGCCATTGGCCGCAGCGTAACCGCCTAAACTCGGGCCGGGGAAGCTTTGAGTTTGTGACGCGTAACCCACCAGAGCGCCAGCCAACACAAACACGACGATGAAAATTCCAACCAATCGTCTACGACTCAAGAAATGCGGGGTGAGAGATTTCATGTTCATCAGAATGCGGTTCCGCGGTGGTCTTCATTTATAGTTTGGTCCAAACGGCTTGTTCTATTCTGTGGACTTTTATGACGGGGCTTCCTAGAATCTTACTGAAGGATGCTTGTTATGAGTGGAAGTGAAGCGAGCCGAAGGGAGTTTCTACTCTACTGGGTCGGATTGTTCGTTGTGGCTTTCGCCGTTGTCTCAATCTTCATTTCAATATCCAACTTAGTAGCTAACGTGCTAAGTTACAACTGCTACATTCCAGTCGTCTCGGGAATGTTAGGCATACCACCGCCTCCACCCGTTACGAACGCGGTAACTGTTACGAGCAGTACAATAATCAGCAATGTCACAATGCCGAACAATTTCGGCAAACAGCAGTTGCTCCCATACCCATACCCGTACTACTGCACGAATCCGTACGTTCCAGTAGCTATCCTAACTTTCGTGTTCAATCTGCTAGCCTCCCTAGTCTTCATCGGCGTCGGTGCGTACATGATGCTGAACGGAAAGAAGCGATAGCCTTAGCCAGTTGACCTCGAGAGGCAACGTAGAGCGCTAAGAACTAGGAAGTAATCGAAGGTAAAGGTCAAAAGGGCGGATTCGCCCTAGCTTCCTATCTGGGTTTGTCATGCCTCGGTATTCACACGTTTTGCAAATCCAAGAAACTCAGGTGGCCGCGAAGCCTGAGTGGTTACGTGTGAAGTATCCGACGGGGCAGAATTACGAGAGGATCAAGAACAAACTTCGAACCCACAATCTTCACACAGTGTGTGAAGAGGCACACTGTCCCAACATGGCGGAGTGTTGGGGCGGCGGGACAGCGACCTTCATGCTGATGGGTGACACTTGCACGCGGGGTTGCAGGTTTTGCATGGTCAAGAGCGGAAACCCGCACGAGGTACTGGACGTGTTCGAGCCTGTAAAGGTGGCTAAGACGGTCGCCGACCTTGGCTTGAAGTACGTGGTGGTAACCTCCGTAGACCGCGACGACCTTCCCGACGGCGGCGCAAGTCACTTCGCGTCAACAATAAAGGCCATCAAGCAGCACGACCCGAACGTAATCACGGAAGTTCTAATTCCAGATTTCCAAGGCAACCTAGAGAACGTGAGGAAAATTGTTGGGGCCGGCCCCGAAGTCGTAGCCCATAACATAGAGACGACTGAGCCGCTGACACCCAAGGTTCGTGATGCTAGAGCAACCTACAAGCAGTCCCTGCGGGTTCTGAGGGGCATCAAGGACCTGAATGCGGGACTCTACTCGAAATCGTCTATCATGCTCGGCCTAGGCGAGGCAGAGGGTGACCTTGTTAAGACGATGAGAGACCTCAGGGAAGTAGATGTGGACATCTTGACTTTGGGCCAATACCTCCGGCCGTCCAAGGGACATATCCCTGTCAATGAATACGTGAGCCCGGAAGGATTCGACTACTACAAGGGCTTGGCTGAGGAGCTGGGATTCTTGTACGTGGCTTCAGGCCCGTTTGTTCGCAGCTCGTACAGGGCGGGGGAATTCTTTGTTGAAGCACTTATTCGCAAGAAGAGACTGGAACGTTCCAATTGATTCTTGACAGCGCCGAAGCAATCTGCTTTCAAGTCGCCGTAGCCTAAAGGGCAAGATTTAACAGGGCTAAACCTGCTTTTTCGTTCGTTTCCGGCAACCTCACAAGAGGGTTAGAGTTTGAGCCTTGAGCTACTGCAGGTCATCAAGCCCACCGGCGAGTATGTTGAGAAGATGGAGCCGGAAATTTCGAAAGACGAGTTACGCCGACTCTACCGAACTATGGTTCTGGCTAGGAGTTTGGATATTCGCGGCCTTCAGCTCCAGCGGTCAGGTAGAATCGGTTTCTTCATAGGCGGCATGGGGCAGGAAGCGGCACACGTTGGAAGCGCTTACGCGCTGAACCCTGAGGACTGGATTTTCCCAGCTTACAGGGAGATAGGCTCAATGCTTCTTCGGGGCATTACCCTCAAGCAACTCCTGAATCAGTATTTCGCCAACGCGGAAGACGTTCAGAAAGGGCGACAGCTCACGAACCTGTTCGGCCTGAAATCCGCAAATTACGTTTCCGGTTCTGCGCCCATAGCAACTCAGATTCCACACGCGGTGGGTGCGGCCTTGGCTGCGAAGCTGAGGGGTGACCCGATTGTTACTATGGCTTACTTTGGTGATGGGGCGACCTCTGAGAATGATTTCCACACCGGCATGAACTTTGCCGGCGTTTACAAGACGCCGACGGTCTTCTTCTGCCAGAACAACCATTGGGCAATCTCCGTCCCAGTTGAAAGACAGACAGCCTCTGAAACCATAGCCATCAAAGCGCAAGCGTACGGTTTCGAAGGCGTACGCGTGGACGGGAATGATATTCTAGCCGTTTATCGAACCACGAAGGAAGCTGTGGACAAGGCGCGGAAGGGTGGCGGGCCAACTTTGATCGAAGCCGTCACCTACCGTATGGGGGCACACTCGTCCTCTGACGACCCGAAACGTTACCGGGCTCAGGCGGAATTGGAGGAATGGCAGAAACGCGACCCACTCGTCAGGTTCCGAAGGTACTTGGAGAAGAAGCGCATTTGGAGCGAAGCTGACGAGAAGAAAGCGCAAGAGGACGCTAACCGTGAATTAGACGAAGCGGTCGCTTACGCCGAGAAGTTGCCGCGGCCGGCTCTGGAGACGCTCTTCACGGACGTATACGCCGAGATGCCGTGGCACCTTGAGGAACAGCTTCGTGAACTTCGCGAAGAGAAGGAGGAGAAGGCGTAGCTTATGGCGCTTCTCAACATCGTTCAGGCTGTAAACCATACACTTCGAGATGAGATGAAGCGGAACGACAAGATTGTGATACTAGGCGAGGATGTGGGAGTCAACGGAGGCGTTTTCCGAGCCACGGAAGGATTATTCCAAGAGTTCGGGCCGAACCGCGTCATAGACACCCCTCTAGCGGAGTCGGGGATTATCGGCGTTTCGATCGGCATGGCGTTGTACGGGCTTAAGCCCGTCCCAGAGATTCAATTCATGGACTTCATTTACCCAGCGTTCGACCAGATCGAAAGCGAACTCTCCAAGTTTAGGTACCGATCTGGAGGCCATTTCACGACGCCCGTTTTAATCCGGACACCTTATGGTGGCGGCATAAAGGGCAGCCACTACCATTCCCAAAGCACTGAAGCGTTCTTCACACACACCCCAGGCCTCAAGGTAGTCATCCCCGCCACACCGTACGACACTAAAGGCCTCCTTACCTCAGCCCTGCGCGACCCGGACCCCGTCATCTTTCTTGAGCCCAAGAAGATTTACCGAACAGTCCGCGGCGAAGTTCCCGACGAAGATTACACTATCCCCATAGGCAAAGCGAACGTTACGCGCGAAGGTGATGACGTCGTGGTCTTCGTTTACGGTGCAATGTTACACGTTGCTATGGAAGCGGCTGAATTGGCCGCAGCCAAGGGGATTGGCGTTGAAGTTGTCGACATCAGGACTCTGATGCCATTCGATATTGAAACAATCCTGAGCTCCGTCAAGAAGACTGGCCGGGTAGTCATTTTGCACGAGGCATGCAAGACCTGTGGGTTCGGGGCGGAGGTTGCTGCACAGATTGCTGAGCGGGGTCTCTTACACTTGGAGGCACCTATTGTTCGCGTCGCCGGTTTCGATGTTCCATTTCCGTACGCTTTGGAAGAAGAATACATGCCGAACGCTAACCGCGTGCTGAACGCGATTGAGAAAGTTCACAACTTCTAAACAAGTCCTAAGTTGATGTAAGATGCCCTTTGAATTCCGTCTCCCAGACATAGGCGAAGGGGTCGCTGAGGGCGAAGTAGTAAAATGGCTCGTGAAGGAAGGCGCCGAGGTCAACGAGAACCAGCCGCTCGTCGAAATAATGACCGATAAAGTCAATGTCGAAATCCCATCGCCGAGGAAGGGAACGGTGCTAAAGCTCATGGCCAAGGAGGGCGGAACGGTCAAGGTGGGCCAAGTTCTTCTCGTAATAGGTGAAAAGGGAGAGCAAGGTTCCGCCCCCACGGCCGTTGCACCAACACCAACAGCCGCGAAGACCACCGCAGCCGTCGCGCCAAAGGTGACCGGTCCCATTCCATCGCCTGCACCCGTTGCAATGGTCCCGAAGAAGGCGCAAGAGATCCTAGCAACCCCAGCAACCCGAAAACTCGCGAGGGATTTAGGGGTTGATCTCGCAACCGTTCAAGGAACCGGACCAGGCGGCAGAATCACAGACGACGATGTGAGGCGGTTCAAGGCTGTTGGAAAGGGAGTCGCAGCAGTAGCCGTCACTGTCGCGGGGCCGCGCGGCGTAGAGGAACGCGTCCCAATGCGGGGAATACGGCGAAAGGTTGCCGAGCACATGGTGAAGTCGAGGGACAGCACCGCACAAGTCACGCACGTAGACGAGGTCGATATGAGTGAGGTTGTCCACTTGCGGGAGAAGGCTAAGGCTTCAGCTGAGAAACGGGGAATAAAACTCACCTACCTGCCATTCATCATCAAAGCCCTCGTATCGGCCCTGAAGAAGTACCCGTACCTCAACGCCAGTCTAGACGACGAGAAGCAGGAGATTGTGCTCAAGAAGTACTACAATATTGGAATCGCCACCGACACCGAGCAAGGCCTCGTAGTCCCAGTCGTCAAAGGAGCTGAACACAAATCGATCACACAACTCGCAGAGGAAATCTCCAAACTCAGCGAGAAAGCGCGAGCAGGACAGTTAACCCTGGACGAGATTCAAGGAAGCACGTTTACGGTTACGAATGTTGGCGGAATCGGCGGCGTCTTCGCCACACCAATCATCAACTACCCCGAAGTTGCAATTCTAGGAGTCCACAAGATCACTAAGCGCCCCGTCGTAAAGGACAACCAAATCATAATCCGAGACATGACTTACCTATCAGTCTCATTCGACCACCGCGTCCTAGACGGAGCCATGGCCGCCCAATTCATGAACGCAATCAAGCAATATTTGGAAGATCCCAAACTACTTCTACTCGAAACAGACTGAGCGGCGTCGAACACTGAGAAAAGTGCTAAAGGTAGCGTGTTGATTGGCGCCCAATTCCTAGGTTGTAGCATGGGATGATGTGGCGCTCATGTCGTATTCTGGGTATGACGTATGCCTAACAACACTGTTCAGTCGCCAACTTTACTCTGAACTGGTTTCGGTTCCGGCAGGTTGAGCCCATGTTCCTGAATAAATCTGATCGTTTTCATTCCGACCGTTGGAAAGAGAACTATGTTATTTGCCAAAGCGGCGGTCATGCTGGGAAGTCCAGTAATCATAGTTACTGCTAATGGCACATTATAGAACACAGAAACCCATGCGTTCTGGAGGAACTCGCTGAGTAACGTTAGCGCTGTGGCGGAAACGCCCATCATAAGTGCTGTCGGTCGTGGACGAATATATCGTATGAATCCCGCGCATACTCCAACGAAACCAATGATGGCGGCGATGAAAGGCGTCCAAGCGCCCGGGCCATAAGGACCCGCGATGTCGGACAGGAGTATTATCATGAATCCTATGATGAAACCCACAATGGGACCGTAAACGAATCCGCCCACGAAACTTAGAGTTTCGCTCATACCAACCTTGATTAGCGCACCAAACACTGGCTCCGGTAACAATGCGCCAACTCCGTCCACAACAAGCCGGACGACGGCACCAATAGCGATAAATGTCGAAATCAGGGCGATTTGTTTCGAGCTGAATCGCAGACCTTGAAGCAACGGATTGGACCTTGGTTGGATTATCCAACCACTGCATAAGGCACTGTCGGTGCATCGAAATGCCAGAGATCAGTGCCGAAAGAATCGGGAATCCGCCGCTCCTTCGATACTTAGAGGAAAGGGGCGTAAAATTAGTGGACTTAGTCGAAACAGCGCTGGAGCTCTTTGTCCCGCACCCAGGTGTCGAGAATAAAGAAAAAGCGACTGCGATTATTCTGAACGAATTCAAGGATGCCCTGGTAGATGTCAACGTGTCTACGCTGGTTGTAGCATGCTACCGCGCTGAAGAAGACGCAAAGGCTGGGCTGATTCCGAACCTCACAAAGGAGAGGTTCATGGGTCGTCCGGGACTTGTGACGGATGAACTTCTAGGGATGACGATTGCGAACTACATCGCGGGTGCGAAGGGCATCTTCGAGTTCGTTCGCTTCGACCAAAATAAGCCAGGTATCTTAGCAAAACTGGGGCCGATAACAAATGACGCTGTCGGCGGTCTCATAGCTGGGTGTTCTTCGAATATGTACACTTACGCTCTTAGACAAGGTGCAAGATGAGCGTCTTGAGCGTGCTAGGTGGCCTGAAAAATTCCGTAGCCTTCTTGACTATATTTCCCGTTGGAATGGACGAGGATGGGCTCAATCAGGCGGCCTTGTACATGCCGATTTTCCCTCTGATCGGTGCCGGTGTTGGTTTCTTGGTTGGCGTGGTCGTGTGGGTGTTTCAGTTGTTCTTCCCTCCGCTCGTTGCGGGGATGGTTGGCTTGGGTTGTCTTCTTCTGGTTAATGGTGTACAACATGTGGACGGCTTACTGGATTTTGGGGATGGGGCTATGTGCCATGGGTCGGCAAAGGAGAAGTTGCGAGTCATGCGTGATCCTGCGACTGGTGCTGGGGGGCTTTCCTTAGGTTTCGTCGTTCTATCTACGACTGCTTTCGCCATCGCTGCAATACCACACCACCTCATCGTGGTCGCCCTGGTCGCCTGTGAAGTAGCCGCTAAATTCTCAATGGTCTTCGCCACGGCGGTAAGTAAATCCGCGCACAAAGGTATGAACACAGCTTTCGTCGAAGCTATGCATGCGCAACGTGGTTTCCGACTAAGCCTTTCATTCGTAATTCTTGCCGCCGTTTCGATATTTTCTCTAGGAGCATCGGGCTTAGCTCTAACTATTGGTGCGGTGCTCACTGGCGGAGCGATGGTCGTAATTTCGAAACGACACTTTGGCGGCATTACAGGCGACGTAATGGGCGCAACCAATGAAGTCTCTCGAGTTATTTCGCTCCTGCTTGTTTTGGTGTTCCTGAAATGACGCTGTCTGCTCTTGTTATGGCTGGGGGCAAAGCGACGCGCATGGGAGGCAACGTCGAGAAGGCATTGCTGAAAGTTGCGGGTAAGTCCATGTTGGAACGAGTAGTCGAAGTGATCAGGCAATCATCCGTTGGAGACCGAATAGTTGTAGCCGCGACCGACGACACACCCGCCTCAGCTCTCGAGGCCCAGAGGTTGGGTGCTGAACTCGTAATCACGCCGGGTGACGGCTTTGAAGAAGACATGCGTTTTGCGATTAAGGCACTCTCGCTCGAGGATGTTCTGGTTGTTTCGGCAGACCTTCCCTTCATCACCGCTGAGCTAGTTGAGAAGGTGGTAGAACAGTATTACAGATCCGGAAAGCCTACTCTGGCTGTCATGACAAGACGTGAAGTCTACGAAAAGCTAGGTTCCAAACCCCAATACGTCTTCAAGATTGACGGCATCGATTTAGTTGCAGTCGGGATTAACATTATTGATGGACGCCGCATTGGAGAACGGGAACTAGACCAAGCAGTACTCATCATCGAATCGGGTGATGCGGTTCTCAACGTTAACACGCCTCAGGAATTGGAACATGCTAGGAAAGAACCGAGACGGACAGAGGCGGCGTGCTCGAAAATGGAATGTTGATGCGTAATAACAAATCAAGATTCAGCGCTAACGAGGGAGAAGAGCTGAATCAATGAACAAGCCAAAGACCTTTCAACTCGCCAGGATCACCACGTTCACGGCATTATCGGTAGTAGGGTCATTCATTCATCTTCCAGGTCCAATTCCGACAGTGGCTTTTGATTCGGCCCCCGGCTTTTTCGTCGCTTTGTACTTTGGGCCTTTGGACGGGTTCTGCGTATCTGGAATGGGTCACTTGGCGACGGCAATTATCAACGGCTTTCCACTAGGGATTCTGCATTTCCCAATCGCTTTGGGACTCGCCCTTTCAGGTTGGGCAATTGGTTTCATTAACCGCAAATGGAGCATGATTCCTGCTATTGCTACAGGTGTCGCCATAAACACGGTCCTAGTTGTATTGGCAATCCCAGTGCTGGGGTTGGCTGCAACACTAAGCTTCACCCCATTCCTGTTCCTCGCGGCAAGTATCAACGGCATACTGGCTTCTTTCGTCTACATTGCGGTGAAAAGAAGGCTGAGAATGTGACAAAGCATTTCCCGGCGTCGACACCGATCAATACCAAGAGAGACTTGACACTGCTTAGACTGAAAAAAGGACAATTGCTAGCTGTGAGTTGCGATGCGGCAGGCGGGATTGGCTCAAAGCCACATGACATAGTGAGAGTTCACCCGCGAATTGTTGGCAAGATGACTGCACGGGTCGCTCTAATGGAGCTCCTTTCCATAGGTGCGGAGCCCATAAGTTTGGCCGGGACGTTGTGCGTGGAGCCCGAGCCAACCGGCAACCAACTCATTAAGGGAGTCCTTGATGAGGTTCGGTATGCCGGTCTCAGAAACCTACAATTCTTGTGGAGTTCCGAGAAGAACGTTCGAGTTAGCCAAACCGGTATCGGGGTGACGGCAGTCGGCCTCGTCTCGTCCTCCACATTAAAGATAGGTCGATGTAGGACGCGAGATGTAATCGTTGCAATTGGTGAGCCACATGCGGGACTAGAGGTTCTGGACGGAGAAAAAAATCGAAAACTTGCTGACACACGTGATGTGTACAAGATTCGAAAGGAAACGTTCGTACATGAAATGATTCCCGTAGGGTTTCATGGGATCTATCACGAAGCACAAGCTTTGGCAAAGGAGTCTAGACTATTGGTGAGGCTGGAGAAATCACCAGATGTTGACTTGAAAAAATCAGCCGGGCCCGCTACCGTACTCCTCTGCGCGGTCACTAAAGAAAGTCTAAGGCAGATCGAAACGGTTGCATGCGCCAAGCCGGTTCACGTGATAGGTCGCCTTCTCAGGGGATAGGAGTTTTGCCTGAGTGCTCTTTGTGTCATGTGATTTCTAGGAGAAGTCACAAGCCTGTGCAACGCTTTAATGAGGACATTTTCTCTTCGCTAGTGTTTGAACATGCAGGATTCGGGTAAAGGCTTTCGCAAGGCTATTACGCTCCGGTACGCGGTTGCGTTGTACGTCACCTCGGTCCTGGGTTCAGGTGTTCTCGTACTCCCCGGGCTTGCGGCGAAGATCGCGGGGCCCGGCTCACTCGTTGCATGGATTATCCTTTCCATAGCCAGCTATCCCTTCGCCTACACCTTTGCATCCCTCTCTGCCCGCAGGCCTGAGTCAGGCGGAGTCTATTCATTCGCGAAAGAGAGCCTCGGGCACAGCATTGCTTCCATGACCGGCTGGTTATTCGCAGTGTGGTACATAACCGGCGCCCCTGCCGTGACACTGATCGCTGCTTCTTACTTGGCATTCGCATTTCCCATGAACAGGCTGGAGATTTTCATAGTCGCGGGTTTGATAATCTTCACTGCTTTCTCGATTAATTACAGGGGAATAGTGGTAAGCAACAAGATTCAGCTGGCAGTGTTGGTTTCGATAGTAACGCTGTTACTAGCGACCGTGGTCGCATCGTTCCGTTCAGTGAACTTCAGCAACTTCTCTCCTTTTCTCCCCAACGGCCTCATCCCGATAGGGGTTTCTGCCGCTCTAATTTTCTGGTCGTACCTTGGGTACGAGAACGTGTCGAACGTGGCGGAGGAGTTTGAGAACCCGAACCGGGATTTCCACCGGAGCATTTTGCTTAGCGTAGTCATAGTCAGCGCCCTATACGTTTCAGTCGCGTTCATGACCGTGGGTACGCTCGCTTACAAGGCGGGAGGGAGCGTGGCGCCATTTGCGGCTATACTTTCAAACGTCCTTGGAATCTATGGCGCCCCGGGTACGGCCATACTTGCAGTCTTCATCATATTCGGCACAGTAAACGCCTACATGACCGGCATGTCAAGAGTCATTTACTCAGTTGCAAGAGATGGTGGTTTTCCGAAGTTTCTGGTATATCTTGACAAGAGAACAGGAGCACCAAGCCGTTCACTCGCCGTCCTCTCGGGACTTGCACTCACCGTCATTGCAGCGTTCTATTTCCTGAATGTGGACCTTGAGACTGCGCTTCTTATTCCGAGCGGGGCTGCGGTCGTAATTTATGTCGTCGGTTCTGTTGCCGGTGTAAAGCTGCTCCGAGGAGGTAGGAGAAGCAAAATTCTTCCATGGATTTCCCTAGCTATTTCACTCGCCATCCTCCCCTTTGTAGGAGTTCTCATATCCGTAACTCTCGTGATTGCCGCCGTTGGACTTGCTTACAGTAGAATTTCCCGGCGCTAATCTGAAGAAGGTGAACTAAATATGGAGACTTCAATACCATGACAGACTTGGCAAAGTAAATACAGAATTGTGAATTGAAATGGTGCAGAAAGCGGAAGCCGTAGTACTCGGAGCAGGCCCCGGCGGGTACGTGGCCGCTATCAGGCTAGGCCAACTCGGAAAGGAAACAGTTCTAATCGAAAAGGATCAGCTTGGCGGGGTTTGCGTAAACATAGGTTGCATACCCTCCAAAGCGCTCATCCGCGTAGCTAAGCTCAAGAAAAGGATCGAAGCCGCCAAACAGATCGGCCTTGAAGTGTCGGGGCTCAAGGTTGATTTTCCTAAGGTCCAAGCCTGGAAGCAAAGCGTAGTCGACAAGCTAACCTCGGGCGTTGAATACCTATGCAAAGGGTACAACGTCAAAATCATGAAGGGAGTAGGCACCTTCAAAGGGCCTACGCAACTTGAAGTGAAGACTGCCACTGGAACCGAGAGCATAGAGACTAAGAACGTCGTGATTGCTGCTGGTTCACGGTACTACGACCTTCCTACCTTCAGGTTTGACGGAACCCATATAATCAGTTCAACCGAAGCCCTTTCCCTTCAAGAGATTCCAAAAAACCTCGTAATAATCGGCGGGGGTGTCACGGGTTTAGAGATGGGAACTATGTACGCTCAACTGGGAAGCAAGGTTACGATTATAGAAATGCTGGAGCAACTTCTGCCGGGCACCGACATAAGCCTAGTCAGAGTCGTTGAACGGTCCCTTCGCAAACTTGGCGTAGATTACCATGTAAAATCAAAAGCGAAAGAATTTCGAAGCGGAAAGGTTTACGCTGAATTAGAGGACGGGAAGGAAGCAGCGTATGATGCCGACAAAGTCCTCGTCACAGTCGGAAGACGCCCTAACAGTGATCAAATCGGATTGGAGGCGACTGGGGTGAAGACGGATGCCCATGGTTTCATTCAGGTCGACAAGAAAATGCAGACCAATGTGCACGGCATCTACGCCATTGGCGACATAGTTGGCCCTCCAATGCTCGCGCACAAAGCTTCGAAAGAGGGCATTGTCGCGGCCGAAGTCATCGCCGGAATGAACAGTGAAGCAGACTTCCGCGCGATTGCTGGAGTAATATTCAGTGATCCCGAAATCGCAACGGTTGGGCTTACGGAGATTCAGGCAAAAGAGAAGGGGTATGATCCGATCGTTGGCAGGTTTCCGTTCACAGCCCTCGGACGAGCCCTGCTCGCCGGAGAGACGGAAGGTTTCGTGAAGATAGTTGCCGACAAGAACTCAGACGTTGTTCTGGGCGTTCATATTGTTGGTGCTGAGGCATCTGATATGATTAGCGAAGCTGCGCTAGCTATTGAGATGGGCGCAACCTTAGAAGACATCGGGCTTACTGTACACCCACACCCAACCTTGCCGGAAAGCATCATGGAAGCCTCAGAGGCCGCAAAAGGAAAAGCAATTCATATTCTACAGAAATAACCACTGAAGGAATTCATATGCGGCCTGTAGATGTGCGATGGGCGCGAATAGGGCCTCGAAATCCGTCTTGGATGACGCATACTCCTCAAGCAGGTTTGTGCCTTTCCGTTTTCATCGTCGCCCGCAAAGGCGATTCAATACTTCTCGGCCGACCGAGGGCGCATGACGCTTGGCCTGAAAAAGGCGGTTTTCCGAAACGCAATGCGGCTGAGATTGAGAAAGAGGGCACATGGTTGTTGCCCGCTACCCATCTTCTGATAGAAGAGTCACCCGACCACGCCGCAAGCCGCATCGCCCACGAATGGGCCGGACTTAAGGGAAAACCCCGGTTCGTCATGGTGCAATCTCATGTTAGGCCGCAGAGGCCCGGGCATCCCGGGTACAAGCGGTCCGGGAGGCAATTGCACCACTGGGATATTTGCTTCGTATACGAGATGAGTGCCCGACAATTACCCAAGGTGAGGCCTTGGTGGTCGGAGATGCGCTATCTCCCACCCACTAAGATTCGTAAGATGAAGCTTGCGCGGGGTCATCGTGACATATTGGAAAAGGCACGGTACCTCTAGTTGATTCGACGCGACGCCTTTCAATATGCTACTTGACATGACTCAATCTTGGCTGGTTCACTTCTAATGTCTAAACCAACCGAAGCGGCTCTCCTAGACCTAGGTTTGCGGGATTACGCTGAAACCTGGAATCTGCAACGCAAGTTGCACGAACTTCGGGTAAAGAAATCCATACCTGACACGCTGGTATTGGTGGAGCACCCACACGTTTTCACGGTAGGCAAGGCAGTTGTAGGCGAAGTTCCGGCCGCCATTGAGGGTGTCCGAGTTTTCAGAATAGAGCGGGGCGGCCAATGGACTTACCATGGCCCGGGCCAGTTGGTCGGATACCCCATCCTCGACTTGAACGCAAGCCACCGGGATATTCATGTTTTCCTCAGGAACCTTGAGGAGACCCTAATCCGAACCGTAGCCAAGTTCGGAATAACCGCAGAGCGCGGGGTACAAACAGGCGTTTGGGTTGGAAAGAAGAAAATTGCTTCAATCGGGGCAGCGGTTCGGAACTGGGTGAGCTTTCATGGGTTCGCACTCAATGTCAACACGGATCTTAGCTACTTCCAGATGATAACCCCCTGCGGGTTCCCCGGCTCAACAATGACATCGATGAAAACGTTACTTGGCGGAGATGTCGACCTCCACCTAGTCAAGAAGGAACTACGAAACGAATTCGAAGAAGTATTTGACCTTCATCTCAATGATTCAAAACTGGAAGCCCTGGAACCTACGACAGTTTCCTGATTATTCCTTGCTGGGTTACGCTATGCTAGGTGACCGAGTCTATAGCTCGCTATGGCCCTGCAGTTACTGCAGGTTGCATACCCGAATTTATCGACAGTGAACCGAGCTCGGCTGCCACAGGTTTGGCAAACCATCGTGAAACCCTTCAGCTTCCCCGAATCCGGATCCACTGGCTGAGGTTTCTTCGCCGCTTGCTTGGCAGCGATTTCTTTGGCTCTCTTTTGCTCCTCGTTCAACTTCCGCAAATATGAGGACGGCAACTTTCGGGGCATTGCTTTACACCGATACGGTAGCCGCGCTCAATATATTGTTTGAGCGAGCAAACGCATCATGAGTTATCGACCTAGGGAACGTGGTGTCCGTTCAATTCTTTCAATCAAACCCGCAATGCGTCGTTGTAGTTCATCTCGAATCGCACGTAGCTCCTGAGGGCTCTTTCCAGTAGATCCAAGAATAGGCCAATCCTCAGATTTCTATTTCGCACCCATCGGGCAGCGATCCACGCAACCGAACGTGATAACGCGCCAAGCGCTAGCGACCAGTTCAGGTGACACAAGCCTAGGCTTCTTAGGGCCGACCACAATCCCTATCTCGCCTACAAGTTCAGCGACGATTGGGTTGATGGCTTCGGCAGGTTGCACGCCTGCGCTTTCGGCGTGCCAACCTTTGGGTGCTCGGGCGTTGAAGAGGGCCTCGCTCATGACGCTTCGAAAAGTGTTTTCCACACAGACGAACAGGACTATGCTATCGTCCGACGAACCCATCCAAGGTCACCTTCCTTTGTTTCCTAGTATTCTTCCTCTAAAAGTGAACATCACCAATGCGACAGCGGCGACCGCGGAGGTTGCGATGCTGAAGCTGAAAGCCGCCCCCGAACCTATACTCGTCCATAAAGCACCGAAGACCGAATTCGCGATGAGGGAGCCGATGGCGATGATTGTGTAATAGAAGGCATAGGCTGTGCCCTTGAGCTCTGGCCGGGTAAAGTCGGGGATCATGGCCCGCTGCACGGTATCAGAGATTGAGAGGTAGCTCCCATAGAAGACGCCGATCAAGAAACCAAAGGCCCAATATCCGGAAAGGAGCACGCCGGCCAGCGACGTGCCCATGAAAACTAGGAAGCTTAGGAGGAGCACGGGAAGCTTCCCGACCTTATCCGCAAGGATCCCGGCGGGAAATGATATTATCACCGTCGCCAGATTCAGGAGAGTGTACACTAATGCAATGAAATTTCCTTGTACACCAAGCGCCCGAGCGTCCAACAGAATGAAGGAGAAGTTGTAGGCGCCTACTGCGAAGATTTCTAAGACCACGAGCAGTAAGACGAAATCTCGCGTCAAAACAGCCCGAGCATTCTTGAACAAATTCCACCGCCTAGGCCGTGCCCGCGCATCGGCCACAAAGAACAGAAGAATGATTATGGAAACGGTGCCTGGAATGAAGGAAATCCAAAACAAATTTCGCAGTCCTATCAAAGGAAGCAGCACGAATGCCAAGAGAGGCCCCAAGACCGCTCCCACTTGGTCCAGCGAACCATGCAGGCCGAAACCTTTCCCAGCTTGTGACTTAGGAACCGAGTCACTGATGAGCGCGTCTCTCGGCGTTGTTCTCGTCCCTTTCCCAGCTCTGTCAACAACTCGTACGGCAGACGCCTGACCCCACGAGTTGGCAATTGCGAAGAGCGGTTTGGCGAGTGTGGAGAGCCCATAACCGATTACAACGATTGGCTTACGCTTGCCGATTTTGTCGGTTAGAACGCCGGCGAGGATTCTGAATACGTTGTTGGCGGCCTCAGCGGAGCCTTCAATCAAACCTAGTATGGCTGGGGTTGCGCCGAGCTGCTCAATGATGAAGTTGACTGGCAGGACGCCTAGAATCATCTCGGTGGATATGTCAGTGAAGAGGCTAACGTACCCAAGCCTAACAACGTTCCGAAACCCGAGTCTCTTCCACCGTTCCCTAGCCGAATCATCCTTATCCAAAGTTCTCCCATCCACTGCGTTTCGTAAAGATAAAACCTCATGCCAAGAAAACGGTTTTATTGCGAATTATGATGTTGCACAGTCGCTACGACAATGCCACATTCACGCTACGCCCTCTTCTTGCTGTGTTTACTACTCGTGCTTGGGAACGCTGCCTCCGCATATGCTCAGGCCATAAACTTTTGCGAGATCAGTTACCTCAAATTCGATTACCCCGAAACGGTCCCGGCGCACCAGGCATTTTCTGTCACTACAACAGTTGCATTGTTTTCCTGTGATGTCGGTCCGGTGGTTGCCCGTGTTGACCTCTCTGACTTTCACCATAATCTCATATCATCTAGCTATGGCTGGGTAAATTCTCCTGTGACCTACGTCACCAACACAATTACAGCACCTCAAATTGGCGACCCGAATATCATCTATGCCACTGCTTACATGGTTTTGATTAGCGGGCAAATAGTGGGACATTACATGTCATGGTTCCAGCTCTCCGTGGTTCCCCCAACCGAAGTCACGACAACCAATAGTTCTGCAGTTCAAATTAATTCGCAGACTGTGGCATCACCAACAACTGTGACGAGTACCTCCACTTTCGCTTCAACAGGGGCATCTCCAACCCTGTTCGCAACGACGATTTCGAGCGAAAACGTTTCGGCTTTGATTCTATCTAGCGATCTACCATACGAGTTAGTGATAGTTGTCGCCATTCCATTCATAGTCACCTTGGCGGTTCTAAACAGGCGAAAGAAACAGTAGTTATGGGCCGTCAGTTTTGTGGAACATGGAAATCGCTTAAATGACTCCTTCCCAATATTCTGATTAAACGACGGCGTAGGTTACGTGGTTCCCCTAACAGACTCTTTTGGGCGCGTTGCGCGCAAGCTTCGCATATCCGTTACGGATCGCTGCAATTTCCGCTGCCAATTCTGCATGCCCAAAACGCCCGTCTGGCTGCCTAGGAATGAAATACTCAGATACGAGGAGATTGAACGCGTCGTGTCACTCTTCGCAGAATTAGGCGTGGAAAAGATCCGCCTTAGCGGCGGGGAGCCACTGATGCGGCGGGACATTGAGAAGCTCGTTGAAATGCTCGCACGCGTCCCAGGAATCAGCTCGCTGAGCATGACGACCAACGGGTTCCTCCTTGCCGAAAAGGCTGCAGCGCTAAGGAATGCTGGGCTAAAGGGCGTGACCGTAAGCCTCCACAGCCTCAAGCCCGAACGATTCAGTCAAATCACAGGCGGCGGAGTCTTCCGCAAGGTGGTAGATGGGATTAGTGCGGCTAAGGAGAACGGGTTCAATCCGCTGAAAATAAACGCCGTAATCATTCGGGGCTGCAACGAGGACGAAGTAGGCGACCTAGCCTCGCTGGCTCGGGCTGGCGACGTCACAGTCCGCTTCATCGAATACATGCCCTTCGACGGGCAACGCCTCTGGGGATTGGAAAAAGTTGTAAGCGGAAAGGAGATAATCCAACGCGTTCAAGAGCACTATGAACTTGAGCCTGTTCCGCGAGAAACGGGAAGCACAGCGAAGATCTACCGGTTTAAAGACGGTCCGGGCGAGATTGACGTAATTTCTTCGATAACTGAACCCTTTTGCTCGGACTGCGATAGGATACGGCTATCTGCAGATGGGAAAATCGTTCCATGCCTCTTCGATAAGGCAGGCTTCGACCTTAGGCCTCTCCTCAGAAACGGGGCTTCCGATGAGGCAATTTTGAATTTCATGCGCGACTCTGTCCTCCGGAAAGCTCCTGGAGTGGAAACATTGCTCAAGAAGTTCCATAACCTTGAGCATGTCAGACCTATGCACACAATCGGCGGCTGAATAGTGCCTGACGCAGATGCACGACATTTAAGTATAGAATAACTGATGGAACAACCTCACCATCTGAAAATCCCTTAACACCAACATTCCTCGCAAGTAATTCAACAAAATCAAACTATGGTAAGAACGATGAGTGAACAACCAAACCTTGTCCGAATCGGCAAGAAACCCATCATGAACTACGTGACCGCATGCGTCACCCTCTTCAACTCTGGAAACGGGGACGTTATGGTTAGGGCTAGAGGCCAGGCGATAGAGAAGGCCATCGATACCGTACAAATGCTGAAGCGCAGCTTCCTCAAGAACGCTAAAATCGTGAGCATAAACTTGGGGTCGGAAGATGTCACCCGCTTCGACGGCACCAGAGGAAACATTTCAACCATAGAAATCACCCTCTCCCGCGAAGACGAAGAAGAAGACTACGAAGAGGAAGAAACGGTCCCTGCGGAAGAGGCAGTCTGACCAGGCTCAGGTTTTGGCGCTACAAGTACAGTTCTGCCTAAGCATGTAAGCCCCATAAGAGACGCGTTTGCTTATTCCAAGGAGGTAGTGAGCAATTGGATTTTCTTCGTGATTTAGAAACCGGGCCTGACCCGCCGAACGTTGTGTACGCGGTCATAGAAAGCCCGAAAGGAACTGAGAACAAATACGAATACGATGTGAAAAAGAAAGCCATTGTGCTCGACCGCGTATTGTTCTCGGCCGTGCATTTTCCCGGCGATTACGGTTTCATACCACGAACTCTCGATGAAGATGGAGACCCGCTTGACATCCTCGTATTGGTAACGAACCCTACCTTTCCAGGATGCATTATGTCAGCAAGGCCCGTCGGCCTCCTCCGAATGCTAGATGGCAACAAGAGAGATGACAAGATCCTAGCTGTTCCTACCAGTGATCCCCGGTACGCTGAATATCACAATTTGGACACCTTGCCAGAGCACATTCTCAAAGAAATCGCGTACCTATTCGAGACGTACAAGGTCTTGGAAGGAAAACAGGTGAAAATCTTGGGATGGGAAAAATCCGAAGCAGCCAAGAAAATCATCGAACACTGCCAAGAACTCTACAGGAAAAACCTAGGCTGAACTCTCTCACTGCTTCTGTGAACAGCCAATGGTCGGTTCGACGCTCGACGCTTTTCTGAATGGTGTTGTCGCAGGTTACGGCATAGCGATTCCAGTAGGGCCAATTGCCGTTCTGATCCTTGAGCTAGGCCTCCGTCGCGGGTTCAGGATTGCGTTAAGCGCGGGGGCTGGTGCTGCTTCAGCGGATTTGATTTACGCGACGGTCGCCGCCCTCGCAGGCACACTAATAATCTCAGTTCTAGCGCCGTTCGCATTCATTTTGCGCATCGGAAGCGGGATAGGCTTAGTCGGTATGGGTGCGTGGCTGCTGTACCATCGAAGGGATAGGTCCGGCCGTGCTCACAAACCCAGGCTTAGAGCTACGAGCTGTCCACAAGCCTACGGCATGGTCCTTGGGTTGACTCTTCTCAACCCCGTCACAATAACCTACTTCACAACTTTGATCCTGGGAATGCAGGGTTTTTCTCCATCTCCTTTGAGCGCAATCCCCTTCATCTTTGGAGCGTTCCTTGCTTCTTTGTCCTGGCAAAGCCTCTTAGCAGCAATTAGCGGTGTAGCGCACAAACACCTCTCAGCAAAGCTACAATTAGCAACATTCGCGGTCGGAAATTGTGTGATAATAGGATTGGGAATTGCGATATTGCTAGGATTCCGAATCTAAGCGGCTGTGGTCTGCTCGCCCGGTCGTTTCGTTCTCCCAAGAACCATCATGATGGCTAGCAAGGCGACTATTCCAAAGCCCACGATTCCATAGACCTCGTACGCGGTTAAGACGACTGTGAATTCCCCGTGTTCCCCAGATTCTAGCCCGATCGTTTCAGTCACAACATTCACGGTACCATGCATCCAACCATGGTATGTGCAAGTGTACTGGTACACGCCTGGCCTGGTGAAGGTGTAGACAAATGTGGCGCCGGGATTCATATTCCCCGAATCAAAACTAGCATCTCTCGCAGTTACTGTGTGCGGCATAACGTCGTTGTTGGTCCACTTCACCGTGTTATTGACCCCGATGACGACCGTCAAATCCGCAGGCGTATAGCCTGGTGAGTTAACGTTTGTACTCGCGCCGGGGTCGATGCTCACGAGGATCGTGGTGGAGCTTTGCGGCACCGTTTGGTTGGGGGCGGTTGGTTGGGTTATGCTTGAAGTATTTGGTGCGAGCACGACCAAGTAACCAATCATGCCGACTTGAACGTGGTACGTACACACGTATTCGAAGATACCAGCGTAATTTGCCACAAAGGAGTAAGTGGCTGAAACATTGCCTGGCGTGCCTGAAACCACGACACCTGGGGAGTTACGTGTGGCAGGTGTTGTGATTAGTTGGCCTGTCACATCATCATGCAGGCCGGGGACTGAAGCATTCACTACAATGTTGTAGGGTGGTCCCATGACAAAATCATGAACCACTGTGTCGTTGTTGATGAATGTGAGGGCAACTGTGTCGCCTTGGTTCACGATGATGAAATCTGGATAGAACCTGTCCTGGCCGCTGAGATTCTTCGTCCATTCAATGAGGACATTCCTCGTAGTCGCCGTTTGGGTAGTCTGCGCCAAAGCCGTAACGTTAGAGGTGACAGCGACAAAAAGCAACATGGACACTAGTA
Organism: Candidatus Bathyarchaeota archaeon; assembly: GCA_963726255.1. GTDB lineage: Archaea > Thermoproteota > Bathyarchaeia > 40CM-2-53-6 > 40CM-2-53-6 > FEN-987. The sequence goes on along the minus strand of CAVSBL010000002.1, from coordinate 1,736,891 downwards.
CTACGATGAAGAAGGTTTGAAACGGTGCTAACCGGATCTGCGAACTCAACGCCCAGTCAACCCAGTCGCTCAATGATTTCGAGATATGTAAAGGGTTTTTTGTTGAAAGGTCGGATAAGCAGCTGGTCGACTACGTAGCCGACGCAATAAAGGCCCCTTATCAATAGAGGAGAGTCACTATAACAATTTGGTGCCGGGTTAGGACTATTGCGGTCTTACGCGGCGGCCTAACCAGGGCCTCACAGGCCACGGCCCGCGGAAGCCTTGTTCACGTTTCAAGGCCTCAACCAATTGCCTAACCCCTTGTGGATCCTTCACATTCTCAAATGACAACACAACTTTTCCTTCGTTCATGAAGGAGACGTCGCCGAAAACCTTCAAGTTACCTCGTCTCGGTCCCCCGTATACGCCGAATCCCCCAAGGCCAGGGAGGCCAAACATGCGTGGCGTCAGAAAAACTCCTCCCCCGAGCGAATCGTTAACCCCGTGCACGTTCATAACGACGACTTCAGGCCAATGGTTAATTCCGATTTGGGCAACAAGCCGTTTGTTTTCAACATCATACTTCAGGGCGCGCTTGTTGGTTACTGCTTCCTCCACGGTAACCTCTTTGTGGATTAGGCCCCGAGTGGATTCTCGATGCCACAGGATGGTTTCGTCGTCAGCAAGTGGAATAACTGAATTAACCTGTTTTACTTCGTCCAGTGAAGTTTCCGCAATAATCTCATCAGTGCTTTGAGCCCCAGCCTGTGGGTTTTCGGAATTTGTGGAAATGGCGGTACCGCAGTTCGGGCACCTTTGCCCTCCTTCGGATATGCCGCTGCCACATTGGGAACAGAACGTCATTCTTGGATCACAGGACCGTTTACTTCGTTGTCCGGCTTCCTTGGGCTTTGATTTTTTCCGTGTAGGCGTCTGCTAGTCTGCCAACCTTCAGTACAAGCCAAACGACTATTACAACAATCGCGACTGCAAAGACAGTTCTAATCAACAAGCCGAAGAACAATAGACCGACTGGAGCCATATCAAACACCTCTCAAACGCGAAGACAAGCCTTACGGAATAAAAGCAGTTGTGGATGAATCGTTCAGCACAATGTTCGTTTAAGCGGGTAAATAATCCGCGGATGGTTCAGTCGTCGATGAAAGAACTAGGTTTCTACCAGGTGGAACATCAACACCTACGGTAGATTCGTTCCACTCATGGTCAAGTGTGCGGTGCTCCGAATCATGATGTAATTGATTTGAGGAGGTGAATTGAAGTGGAATGCAATATCGGAGGCAGGGAATACTGCCATGTGGCGGACTACCTTTTCGGGTTCGAGCATCCCCCAGTGGCCGTCTACCGACCATAGAAGCTGAACAATGACACTGGTGCTCCTACCCGCCCTTATTTTCCAAGACCCCGACAACCTGGAGCCCTGCTGGGTCCGTATGGCTGACGAGCCGACCTGTTGCAAGAATCATAGGTTCTCTTCGTTGCAATCGATTTATAGATTGGCTGAGAGTTCTGCGTGGGACGAATGCAAATGAGAACAGGGTTCTTTCTTCCTCAAATTGGGCCTGTTGCAGACCCGCGCACAATTGTCAAAGTCGCGAAGCGTGCAGAGGAATTGGGTTACGATGGGCTCTGGGTAACCGAACGTCTCCTATGGCCTGTGAACCCTCAGACATCGTACTACGGGGGGCCGATTCCTGAAGTCTACAAACGAATCTTCGACCCAATTGAAACTTTGACCTTTGCTGCCGCGCACACAAACCGAGTCTCCTTAGGCACGAGCGTTCTCGACATTCCATTCTATAATCCAGTTTTACTCGCCCGACGGTTAACCACACTGGACCAAGTCTCGAATGGGAGGCTGAAGGTCGGGTTCGGCCTCGGTTGGTCGAAGGACGAATATGATGCGATAGGCTCATCGCTGAAAGGGCGGGGGAAACGCGCAGACGAATTCTTGAAAGTCCTTAAGGCTATTTGGACAACGGATCCAGCTGAATTTTATGGAAAATACTTCCAGCTTCCCAAATCCATAATCCAACCCAAGCCGGTGCAAAAGCCACATCCCCCCATTTACATGGCGGCGTTCGCCCCTTTGGCTATGAAACGTGCAGCAACCTTCGCCGACGGGTGGATGCCCGTTGGAGTTCCGCTTGACCAGTTGAAGTCGATGTCAGCCCAGGTCAAGGACATGGTTAAGAGCGCTGGCCGCGACCCAGCCCACTTCAAAATATTGGCTCGATACAACATTGACGTTAGACCCGAACCCATTGGGAAAGAACGAAGCTTCTTTTCCGGCAGCCTAGACCAGATCAAGGAAGACATTCGAGCAGTAAAGGACGCTAAACCCGACGAATTGATAATTGACCCAACGTTCTCAGCTGACAGCCAAACTGAGGAAGGCTTCCTGAAAAACCTCGAACAAATCCGCAAAATGATCTGATCAAGCGCATAGTCACTCTAGCAGGCACTTGAGTTGCCGCGGCTTGAATTAGTTGAAGATTTGACACGAGCACCCATCCCCCCGGGAACCAACATCATCGTCGAATTCGACCCCGCATCACAATGGTACAACGCATCCCTCACAATTGCGGCAGGATGGTTGAGGACCGGTGGTAGTGTTAGTTACATTGCCCAATCCCAGCCACCGGAAGATGTGCGTTCTCAACTCCGGCAACTCGGGCTTGCTGTTGATGATCTAGAACAGAAAGACCGGTTATGGATTACTGACTTCTACGCAGCATCGGTGGGACAGAAATCCAAGGAAAGGTTCGCCCTCGAATCGTTAAGGGTCGCCGACCTGAGCCTTTGGATAGCAAGAGAAGCGATGGTTGAATCAGCCGCTCCCGAATTCCTCGTAATAGCCGATAACAGTTCAGTTCTTGATAGGTTCAACGATGAAAGGAACTGGGTCGAATTGTACCTAACCAGGCCAATTCCCATGAGCAAAGCGAGGCAAATAACCCAACTAATTGGCTTCATGGCAGGAATTCATAGTAACTGGGCGTACAAGCAACTCGAAGCAGCGGTTGACGGGATCATCGACTTTAAGGTCGAAGAAGTCGCCAGGGAAACACGTGACTTCATGCGAATCAGATCTATGAGAAAAGTACGGTTTGACCGAAGATGGCATGAACTCAAGATGTCTGAGAGTTCTGAGGTCACACTTCAGGCATAGTACTCCGAAGGTGCGTTGTGTGGGTTGCACTTGCGACACATGGGCGGAAGACTTTTACAATTCTGGGGCAAGGCGTCGTCAAGTTCGAGGCATCAACCTTGGTAGCGAAGCTTGAAAAACCGAGAATCGTAGTCACACCCCCTGGGCCGAAGGCACGTGAACTTCTCGAGAAGGACGCGCATATTCTATCGCATTCGGTTGTTAGATGGTACCCGCTAGTCGCAGAATCCGGATCTGGCTGTTTCGTTAAGGATGTGGACGGGAATGAGTATGTTGACTTCAATTCGGGTTTGGTGGTCCTCAACGTCGGCCATTGCCATCCGCGAGTTGTTAAAGCGATTAAGGATCAAGCTGAGAAGCTGATTCACTATTCGTGGACCGATTTCTACTACAAGCCAATCGTTGACCTGGCTGAACAACTTACCAAGATTACACCTGGAACATTCCCTAAGAAGGTCTTCTTTTCGAATAGCGGCGCGGAAGCGAACGAGGCCGCGATGAAAATGACAAGGTGGCACACCCGGAAACCGCTCTTCTTAGCGTACACGGGTTCATTCCATGGCCGTTCTTTCGCAACAATGAGCCTCACTGCAAGTAAGCCGGTGCAGAGGCGGCACTTCTTCCCATTAGGGCAGGAAGTTACCCATGTTCCCTACCCGTATTGCTACCGCTGTCCCTTCGGCCTCACTTATCCTGAATGTAACATGTGGTGCGTAGACTTCATCGAAGAGGAGGTCCTCAAGAAGTTTCATCCTCCCGAAGACACGGCTGCCATGTTCGTTGAGGCCATCCAAGGTGAAGGAGGGTACGTGGTCCCACCCGACGACTACTTCCAACGCCTCAAAAAAATTCTTGACAAATACGATATTCTGCTAGTGGATGATGAAATCCAGTCAGGTATGGGGCGGACAGGCAAATGGTTCGCTATCGAACATTGGGGTGTCACGCCAGACATAGTGAGTGCAGCTAAAGCGGTCGGATCAGGCCTCCCAATCGGCGCAACAATTGCCAAGGAGGAAATAATGGACTGGGAGGGGGGTTCACACGCGAACACGTTCGGGGGTAACCCCATAGCCTGCGCGGCTGGGCTGCAGGTAATCGAGATCATAAAAGAAGAGAAACTGCTGGAAAATGCAACCCGCCAAGGAACCTACCTGATGAAACGCCTGAAAGAGATGCAACAGAAGTATGAGGTCATAGGTGACGTTCGGGGCAAGGGGCTGATGGTCGGCGTAGAGTTCGTCAAGGACCGGGAAACGAAGGAACCTGCCGCTCAAGAACTTCTTGATATCATGAACAAATGCTTCAAACGCGGCCTAGCAATCATAACCGCGGGCAAGTCGACGATGCGTTTTGCCCCGCCGCTAATCATAACACATGAAATAATCGACGCCGGCCTAGAAATATTCGAGGGCGTAGTAAAAGAGGTAGCAACACAACTCAAGTAGCTCCCCTGCTCCTTTTCGGGAGGATAGGTTGGAACATCAAAATTTAGGGACGAGGTTATGTCCTGACGTATCTGTAAGTGACTGAAGTTGTTTTGCCCGCACTGACTTGAACTGACTGCAGTATTGGTATTGCATAACCCTTGACTACGCTCAAAGTAACGGTATGTGTGTATCTTCGTTAGGTTAGCATTGAATCTGGGCCGAACGAGTTTGTGCTACGGATCCGATTTTGACATGAGTGAGTTTCGGGCCGTTCAATACAACCAACCGGGTTCGGGAACGGTTTTGACACTTTTGTGGGTGATGAACCGCTACTCCAGCGCGTTTTAGCTATCTGAAAGTATAGAGAGAGAAAGAGTTAGCTAGTTTTTGTAGAAAGGTACAGGTAGGAATAAATGATGACCATTCATATGCCGTGGAGGCGCGGCCGAGCCATGAACAAGCAAGCAATGAGCAGGCAAGTCAAGGTTCTAGGAAAATTTGTCGAAGCCTCCAAGGACACTATGAGGCGGGGCGGGAAAATCTATGTCTTCTTCATGGGCGCCGAATACTGCCCATACTGTGCCGCTGAGCGCTGGGCTATAGTTAGGGCGCTCCAGAAATTCGGGCAGTGGGACGGGCTCAAACAGACAATGAGCGCCGCTAGGGACGAACCGTTTCTCAACCTACCAACCTATGATTTCACGAAAGCCTCGTACAACAGCCCACACATCGAATTCGCCTCCCGCGAGACCAAGGATAGAGAGTTCAAACCGCTTCAAAAACTGCTGAAGACTGAGGAGAAACTGGTGCGCAAATTCAACTCAGACAAGGAAATTCCATTCTTGCTGATTGGGGGCAGGTTTATGCAGGTCGGTCCGGGGTTCACACCTAAGATCTTCATAGGCCATACGTTTAGGCAAACAGAAACTGAACTGAAGAAGATTGAATCGGAAATAAGAAAAACGATAGATGATGAAGCGAACATAATTTCGGCGCTGTTATGCGTTTGTGGTCTACCGCCAGAGCTATGCAAAGAGGTCAGTCTAGCCGAGTTGGTGGCACAAGCAAACTCCAAGCTAGCATAACGAATCCTTGGGCTCTTAACAAACATCATATGCATTATCTACGGTCCAGGACCACGCAGTAACAGGTCTGTATAGCAATTGACCATTCAAGTTGAACCTTCAAAATTCTTTGTGGACGGAAAATGGACCGCGGGTAACTCGGCGGAAACGTTTGAGCTAAGAAACCCTGCGACGGGGGATGCGATAGGCCACGTGCCGAAAGCTACGAAGGACGATGTCCGCGAAGCCGTAGAGGCGGCGCGCAAAGCGTTCGAGGCCGCTAGCTGGCGGGACATGGAACAAACGAAACGCGGCAAGCTACTGATGCAAGTAGCCGCATTAATGCGTCAGAATTTTGACGAATTCTCCAAACTTGAGACCCTCAATCAAGGAAAACCTATTCGAGAATCGAAGGGTGATGTAGCTTGGACGGTCCGGGCCTTCGAGTACTGGGCTGGGGCTGCGGACAAAATTGAAGGCGAGACGATTCCCGTTACGCCGAATAGGTTAACCTACACGCTCCGAGAGCCGCTCGGCGTGACAGCGCATATCATACCCTGGAATTATCCGCTAGCATTGGCCGCAAGGAGTATTGCTCCAGCGCTCGCCGCAGGAAATACGATTGTGGCAAAACCTGCGGAACTAACGCCATTGACTCTGCTTAAAATTGCCGAATACGCAGAGAAATCAGGTTTTCCTGACGGCGTTCTGAACGTCATAACCGGCTCGGGATCTGTAGCCGGAAGGGAGTTGGTTTCCAACCCAAGAATAGACGGCATTACATTCACCGGCTCAACAGAAACAGGCCGCCAGATCATGGAAACCGCTGCGAAAAATGTGACCCCGGTGCTATTGGAGTTAGGCGGTAAGAACCCGAACATAGTTTTCCATGACGCGGACTTCGAGAGGGCCGTGCAAATGGCAAAGTACGCGATTTTCACAAACGCAGGACAAATGTGCTGGGCCGGATCTCGCCTTTTCCTTCAGGATGAGATATACGAAAAATTCCTCGCCGAACTAAGGAAGCAAACGGAGCTCATGAAGATTGGGCCTGGACTTGACGAGAAAACCGAGCTGGGCCCATTAGTTTCCAAAGACCAACAAGAACGAGTACTAACCTACATCAAGTCTGGGCGAGAGGAGGGGGCCCGCTTAGTAACTGGAGGTACCGTCCCAGAAGAATCAGCACTTCGAAGCGGCTACTTCCTCAAACCAACCATCTTCACAGACGTCAACGCCGACATGAAGATTGGATGCGAAGAAATATTCGGCCCCGTACTAACCGTGTTCAAATTCAAGTCGGTTGAGGAAGTTGTTCGGATGGCGAACGATACTCAGTTCGGCCTGTACGCGGGCGTGTGGACGAATAACTTGAAACTCGCCCAACGGCTGGTTAACCAACTTCAAACGGGCGTGGTAGCAGTAAACGATTACTTAGTCGCGTACCCCCAGACCCCGTTTGGCGGTTACAAGGATAGCGGAATAGGGTACGAAAGCGGCCTACAAGCAATCAGCCACTACACGCGAATAAAGAGCGTGACCGTAAACGCGTCGTAGGTCTTGGGTTACGGGCGTAAGGGCAAAGAACTCATCGTAGCCTAGGGGCGAATCATTGGGCTTCCGGCGCTGGAGCGATCTGAAGCAGTTCATGTTTCCGCTGTTCCAGGAATCCTTCACGTAACCCACGCCTCAGGTAGTAGGCGTTACGTTCCCGTTTCTTCTTGTTGGAGAGTTTAACTACGAACGGCAGCCCAGTAGGTTTAGCGGTTTCTACCGGGGTAGCTTCGATGACCCTGGCCTTGATGGCGCTGTCGAATAATTTCTGACCCAGTTCCGAACGTACGATAACTGTAGTCCATCCATCAGGTGAACCAACCGCCCCCACTGAAATGTCAGCGAGTTCCGCTACGTAGTCGATGCAATAATGGCACGGTTGGCTCATGTATGATTCAAGTTCTTTGATTTGAACGTCGAGGACGCAGTCTGCTCCAACGTAGACTTTGAACCGGTTCCTTTTCACGACTGTCCTCGTAATTTTCGCAGGGTCTATCCCGTGTTTGTTCTGGATGAATTCGGTGACAAGTTGATCATGCGTGTACACTTTCGAGCAGAATAGCCCAATTGTTAGAACTGGGCGTCCACCTCTGATCCAAGAGCCGCCAAATTTCACCGTAGCCTGTAATGATGTGTACATTCGCCAAAGCCCTTGTAGTTCGCAAGGGAGTCCGACTAGGCCAACTCGTCCGTCGGGGTATGACGCGGCTGCATCTGACAAAACTCCTAACACTCCGCCGTGAGTGTATTTCGACCCAGCCGTGCGGATTAGGTCGGCTGCAGTATCACCAACAACCGGCACGGTCTTGAGTGCCATTCCGTTACCAAGAACGAAGACTGAGTTGGATTTAGTAAAGTCCGATGTTGCAAAGCAGTTAATCAACCCAATTTGAAGGGCATGGGTCATGAGTGCTATGACGGTGCCGCCATCTTGGCCTGCATGCCATATCTCCTCGTCCAAAGCCCTTGCTGAGTAAATGTTCCTGTAAATACCTAGTGACTCTTCTTCGGGCTTCCGGGTTCTGCCGAACAGGTAGTACTCGATTTCGTCTAACGGGAACTCCAGCCTGGGGCAACTATAGTAGCAGACTTGGCAAGCAGCACAAGGCCCTTTGATGACTGGTTCCTCGTTCACATTCACGTTCAGCACATTGATCGGGCAGGAGGCGACGCAGGCGCCGCACATCATACAGTGCTTTGCGCGGACCACTTCGTTGAATAAGTGGCCCCAAATCTTCGCATTCTTGGGCGGGGACCAGCCGTCAGCCATCCTTTACACGGCCTGAGATTGTTCCTCGCTACAACAAGCTACGGTATTTGAACACTTCTTCTTTCTTCTGTTCAAAGACAGACTAACAGAAGCTCCTTGGTTGGCTCTTAGGTTATTTTCTGTTTCTTTGCCAATATTCAGTCAAAGCGAAAACCCCGAAGGCGAGGACTATAATTCCCAGCATGTACCCCCGCGACTAGCAGGCAGGTAGCTATCATGAATAGCGCCAAGCCCACTGGCTCGCTGACCTGGGACAATGGCGAAAAATAGAGAATTGCGAATAATGACGATGCAATTGAGGCGAGACCTGCAAGAAGAATTATGAAGGATTTGTCTAGCGGCCATCCAAACTGATTTGCCATTCCTTCGTCCGCTTTACTTCTTGGCTATTGTTTCGATGCGGTAACATCCCGGGCGAGTTTTTCACCGGGCGAGCCTTTCCAGGCTCGCATTGTCTGCCACAGGTTGTATGCGTGTAGGTACAAAGCGAGAACCAGAACGATTAGGGAGCCGACCACGAGGTATCTTATGTTGAGGTTGAATGGGATCAAACCCGAAAATGAAACGGTCATCGTGATGATGCCGAGGTTCATCAGCCAGAATTGTGCTTTTGCCATGCGCAAGCTGTGCAGGAAGGAATGGGCAAATGAGGGAGCGAAGAGGTACGATAGCCCGAAAATCATCATTGCAACAAAGCCGTATAGTTGCATGAAATAGAAAGCCGTCATATCAAACGGCAACATGTGAGCGAATGTCAGGACAAGTAGTGTTCCGCCGGCGATCAGGTAGAGTAGACTTGCCTTCACATATTTCAAACTCAGTTGCATAACCACAGCCGCTATCGGTCCTTGGGCCAAAGAACATAACTCACCTTGAGCAAGCCAAGTATTCTTATTGTATTAACCTGACGCCGAACCCTTGAGACGAGCCGTTCACTTGGCATCTATGAAGTTCGAACGCATATTCTCGCGCGCGACGAGTATCAACATATGAGTTGACTCGGGTGTCGTTGGTGTCGGAGAGTTAGAGAATAAGTTCGCCGCGACTATCAAAGAGCAGGCTCTTGCGCCATTCCCGCCAGCTCTCTAGCTTTCTTCACCACGTTCTCATACAATTTTCCGAACCTGCCGTCGTTTAGGGAGTTCTCCAAGTCCATGAAGTTTGTTAGGTCGATTCCGTAAACGTCTCTATACTCTTCATGTATGAGGCCGCTATCGAGTGGATGCCGATCAAGCATCGCGTATGATGCGGCCTTGTGAAGTATCGTAGCAAAAACCCCGGCCAAGGCGCCTCTCTTGAGCAAGTCTTGGCGTTGTCTCATGAAAGGACAATTGGCAAAGATCTTCACGCCGCAGGACTGCCCAGTGCCAAATAGTTTCGCGTAGACCTGCGCTATGGTGTTGGCGAACTGAGAATCCAAGAAAAGCGAATTCAGGGTATCCTCAGTCCCTGAAGACTTTGTGAGGCGGTCTTTGGATTGTTGCAGCATTATCTGAGCCTTCTGGGCTTCGGCAGCCCAGTGGTCCTTGGACCAGAGGAGGCAGGACCATTCGCATCTCTGCTCTACTTCATCATCGAGGTGCAATTGCTTCATGAAGTCTTCCGAGTACCATTCTGGGCTTCGTGACCGGGCAATGGGCGGCAAGGGTGGTCATGAGAGCGGGGGCCCGCCGTATTAAGTAAGGCTTCGAATGGTTTCTGTCTTTGAGTTTCAGCGTAAACCTGATCCTGTTACTTCACTGAGCGAGCTCAGCTTCGAGCTCTCAAGCATTCGAAGTATGTCTCGATTAATCCTTGAGACGACGCCGGGGCCCTCATAGATTAGCCCAGTGAGGAGTTGGACTGAAGATGCACCGGCCTCCAACGCACGCCAGGCGTCAAGGCCTGATGATATGCCACCGCAGGCGTTGATGGGTACCTTTCCACCTGTGTGCTTGTAAACGTCTGCAACTATTCTGAGCATATCTTCGAGAATTAATGGACCGCTGAGGCCCCCCGTCCTAATGCTGGCCCGAGGTTCATCGATAAGCTTCGTGTTAGTTGCGGTGATACCGTCGATAGAAGCCTTCACACACACGTCAATCAGGTTGTGGACGTTTTCCCGTTGTTTATTGTCAAAGTAGGGTGGAATTTTCACCCAAACCGGTTTCTTGCTACTCTTTACCGTACTAATCGCGCTTAGCAGTTTCGTGAATACATCAGGTTCCTGGAAGATTCTTACGCCAACCGTGTTCGGAGTGCTAATGTTCAACTCGATTCCGTCTGCCAAAGGTTCAATTTCACGGTAGCATTCAACAAACTCGTCAATGCTCAACCCGGATATGCTAACAATGCTCGGCCCTAGGTCGGGATTGCGTTTTGAAAGTTTGGCCGCAATCTCATGCACGCCTTCGTTGGGTAATCCCATTGAGTTGACGAGCGATCTCTCCGGATATCGCCACATTCTAGGCTTCGGGTTACCCTCCCGAGGTTTCAGGGTAACCGTGCCCAATGTAAGGTACCCAAACCCTATGTGAAAGAGCGCCTCGAACATCTCGCAGTTCTTATCGAAACCCGCAGCGAGCCCCACTGGGTTAGGTAATGCGAGGTTCCCAACATTCACTCTTAACTGGTCGTCCCGAACACGCATGCGCCAACTCAAGATTTTCCAGATCAGCGGCCGTTTGAAAAACCATTTCGCAATACCGTGGGCCGTTTCAGGGGGTGTTAGAAATAGGACCGGTTTGACCACCGTTTTGTAGAGGCTTAGGACCAACGGAGACTACCCGCATTTACAACTACTTGACTGGACTATCGTGAAGAATGCAATGGTAAAACGCCTATTCAAACCGAGGCCAGTTCTCATTGTTGGTAATCGTTGGCTCGTCTATTATACGCCCGGCTGCGAAATTTGTTCGGTTTCAATGAGCAAGCCGGAACATGCGTTTCTTTCTGGAATCATGACGACTAAGGTCGTTACGGTGGATATCAGCGAGCGAGTGGAAGAAGCGTTGCGGCTCATGGTCAAATTTGATATTGGAAGCGTAGTCGTTGTAGACAAACAGAAGCCCGTTGGAATCATCACTGAACGCGATGTAACTAGGGCTGCACTACGTGGAGACAGCCTGCTTAGGCTTCCGGTGCGCAGCCTCATGTCGAGGCCTCTGCAAACGACTACACCGAACATGGAGATTTGGCGTACTTTCGAACTCATGCTCAAACTAGGGGTAAGGCGGCTTGCGGTAGTTGAGAATGATAGATTGGTTGGCATCGTCACCGAGAAAGATCTTACCCGCTGGGTTCTCCGAATCTTCTACGAACCCAATCTACCCGAGGAAGTGCAAGGCCTCATTACCAATCCCCGCATAGAAGCATTAACTGGTAGGCCAAGATGCCCTAGTTGCGGACGCTACCAAGACGAATGTATCTGCGTAAGAACCCAGTTAGCAAGCGAAGAATAAGTACACATCGCACCGTTTCGGTATGCGTCATGCTGGATACCTATCGTAGTGCCAACCTCGACTATAGGTTATGCTTCCGACCTGACATGAACGAATTTAATCAGCCTTCATTTCACAGCGTGGACCGAATAGATGATCGCGGCAAAACCAACAGCAATCAACACGGTCCCTGTCGCAATTGCCTCAAGAATATCGGAGCCCAATATCACGAACATTATGCCTTCGAGAAGAGTGCCTGCCGTTATAAGCCCAAAACCTAGGGCAACGTAGAGCAACGGTTTGCTCGCATTTCTCCTGTAGCCCCTGTAGGCTAGATAGACAATATACGCTCCCAGAAAGAGGGCGACAACCTTCACAATAGATGCGGTCCAGAATACTTGTGTAAATTCGAGCAAGCACGTTCTTTTCGCTAAATTGGCGGAATCGAACTCCACATGCGGGTGAACCTGTCCGCCACGTGCTCATTCACTATTACATCTATTCGAACATCACCCTTCTCGAAACTTACGTCTATGCGTCTTAGGAGGCTTCTATACAGGTCATACCACTTACCGTCGGTTGTGCGGCCTGACTTGACCGCAGCCAGAAGCCCAGCTTCGACTAATTCCTCGATGCGTCGATAAACAGTCGTAATTGGTATCTCATACTTCTTGCTCAGTTCGAGAGCACTCATAGGGTCCTCAATGGTCGCTGTGAGAATTTTCCTTGAATACTCGTCTGCTAGAGCTCCAAGGATTCGTTGCTTTCCCTGTTCTTCCGTGACTATCAAGGGTGCCCTATTCCAAGCTTTCCGGTAGAGTAAGCTATGTAGAGGTTGTTAGCCTTTTTGAGACTAACTCAGAATAACTCAATAAGTTACCTACTCAGGCCTGACTAAAGTAGCTTTGAGAAGGCGAAGTTAATGAGAGTGGGAATAGTTGGCATCGGGCAGACTAAATTCGGTAAGCTTTCTGATTCTTCAAGCCGGGAACTTGTGGCCGACGCATTCAAGGAAGCCCTCTCCGACGCCGGCCTAGCTAGGAAGGATATTTCAACACTCATAGTTTGTTCAGGATCGCATTACGACAAGCAACGCTCTCCTGCTGGAATAATGGCTGAATATGTAGGTCTGAACCCAACTCCGACGTTTCACGTTGAGGCCGCCTGTGCTTCTTCGGGCGTGGGGGTAAGGGTCGGCTGGTCCATGGTTCAAGCTGGCTTGCACGATGTTGTAGCGGTCGTCGGCTTTCAGAAGATGACTGAGCTTGACGCTGCTGAGGTGCAGGATGTGATGAGCAGGTCTGGCGATGTCATGTGGGAGTCGCCATTTGGGCCGACGATGCCGGCGTACTATGCGATGCACGCGAGGGCCCACATGAACAGGTATGGGACGACGGAAGAGCAGTTCGCTCTGGTCTCAGTTAAGAACCACAAGTATGGGGTGAAGAACCCGTACGCTATGTTCCAAAAGGAGCTCACGGTTGAGGAGGTTTTGAAATCTCGCGTTGTCGCAAGCCCCCTCAAACTCTATGACTGTTGCGCCAATGCAGACGGCGCGGCATGCATTATTCTAGCGGGCGGAGAGAAGGCACGAAAGATTACCAATTCACCCGTCTGGATAACTGGATTAGGCTTAGCCTCGAGCCCAATGTCCCTCACAAACAGGAATGAATTTGCCAGTTTCGAATGCAGTGTTCAAGCTGTAAAACAAGCGTACAAGATGGCGAAGGTAACCGCCCGCGATATTGATGTTGCCGAAGTGCATGATAGTTTCAGTTCAGCTGAAATCATCAACTACGAAGACCTAGGATTCTGCAGAAAAGGCGAAGGCGGGAAGTTCATCGCAGACGGCCAAACCTACATCGGAGGAAAAATACCTGTAAATGTGGATGGGGGATTGCTGGCGAAAGGCCACCCCGTTGGAGCAACCGGAGCTTCGCACATAATCTCGATAGTGAGACAACTACGCAACGAGGCTGGCCCCAACCAGGTTCCGAAAGCAAAAGTAGGGTTGGCTCACAACATTGGAGGAATCGGAATGTACGCCGTTTGCACTGTGCTTACTGCAAAATGATTTCGCGTTCGGAGGTCTAGAGCAGTTGGGTTTTGAGAGGTTTGGATGGGTATCCTACGCTAGTCAGACTAGGATATCGAAATTCGTAGATTATTTGCAGGAAGGAAAAATCTACGGGACCGAATGCAAGGAATGTGGTTGCGTTCAGTTCCCTCCGCGAGCACACTGCGTAAGATGCCTCTCGAGCAGTTTTGAATGGAAGGAACTTGCTGGAGACTGCGTGCTGATTACATACACCAAGGTGGAGGCGACCCCTTCCATGTTCAAAGAGGAAGCACCCTACCTCCTAGGACTAGCAGAATTACCCGAGGGCCCGAAGGTCTTCGCTTGGATAGACAAAACCGTGCCTGAAGATCGGATCAACATTGGAATGAAACTGAAGTTGAATCCTACGAAACTGGCGAACGGAAACCTGTGTTACGCTCTTATTGTACCGAACGCTACTTCGCTAGACGAGCGTCGGGTCTAACGGAAATAACCAGTTCGATACCAAACGTCTATACCGGGTGAGTGTGTGCTCGACCATTGCGGCAGCAAGCTGGCAAATACTCGTCGTCCAATTCGTCGCTACTTGCTTCCGGTTTTTCTTCTACCACGAAACCCTCTCGACGGTACCGCGCTAATTGCTTAAAGCATTTGGCATCGGGGGTTCTGTTAAGTTGTTGGGTATTGGTTTGACTGTTAAGCGTCGGGTGATATGTTCTTTGCCGTTCAAGAAGGTTCACGGTTTGATATACGTGGGACTTTTCGTCATGTTGGTTGTGCCTTTGCTTCTTATTGTCCTAGCACGCGCCGCATCTGACTGCATATACAGCTTTGGCTGCACATCCAAGCTTCTCATGTTCCTGGCATATCAGCCGCTCATGTTTCTGGCAGGTCTGAGCGCTATTTCCGCTTTCGGTCTCACCATTTCCGGTTTCGCTCTCGCGTATGTAGCAGGTAAAGAAGGTAAGAAATAAGAAAAGAGAGGGGGCATCAAAGTTGAAGGCGAAAACAAGCGGCTGACTCTAATTCAGAATGCGAGCCAACACCCGAAGGTTAACAAGGATGCTGAACCCCCGTCAACTTAACAGAACTGCATCGGGGGCTAAGGAGGCTCTCTCGGCCTTTATTCCGTGTGGGAACGAGGGCTATCTCACCGAATTCAGTCAGGCTCCTATCGTACACGATTCCGCATTCCGAACCGGTCTGGAACTACGGACCTAACCTACGAGAAACGTAAACCATCAATTGGCCTTTCTTCTGCCGCCAGTCTGTTATCCGGTAGAGTCTGTCATCTAATTTCGCGGTGGTCAAGATTTCCAATAGCCCATTGAACACGAGGGAACCGTACTTCGTCCCCGAGACGTACAGATAGCCAGTGAATCCGACAAGCAATATTCCAAGTACATCCAATCGCCCAGCAAAAACTAGCCTCTCTCTATGCCGTTTGATGAAGCGCAAGTACTGTGCGGTCTTTACTCGCTCATAGACCAGTACCGGAATTCTCATGTGGGAGCGAGTGAGCTGCTCAATAGTGGGCGAGGTTTTGGCCTCTCTTAACTTAACTTGCCCAATCCCGTGCACATAAGCCTGTTGCCGAAACCGCACAAACACGTTCGGAAAAGAAGGCCGTCGATCAGAACGAGGGACATTTAGCTGTCTTATGGCGTTCATGCGCAGTTAGAGGCGTTAGCAATGTCGAGGTTGTCTGGCAAAGTTGCCATCATCACGGGAGCGAGCGGAGGGATCGGACGGGCGGCGGCACTTGAATTCGCAAGTGAAGGTGCGAACGTTGTCTTGCAGTACATGTCTAGGATAGATGAAGTGGAAGCGGTTGCGAGCAAGCTGGCGGCTTTGGGGAAGAAGTCCATCCTTGCACACGTAGACTTCACTAATGTCTTAGTTGCACCAGGTGAGGTTCAAGGCATGGTAAACGGAGCCATCAAGGAGTTTGGGAAAGTTGACGTGCTACTAAACTTAGCCGGCTACCCTGCCAGGGGTGAATGGAACAAACGGTTCATGGAACTCACACCCGAGGATTTCTATAAGCCGATTAACGTGGATCTTTTCGGTTCTTTCCTCTGCGCCCGAGCCGTTGCGCAGCATTTTCTAAAGCAGAAAAGCGGCGTCATAGTGAATGTGAGTTCGACACCAGCGTTGAGCGGCCACGACAAAGGTTTCGCTTTCACTGTTGCCAAGGCCGCTATCCTAGGCCTAACAAAAGCCTTAGCGTTCGAACTCGCGCCCTACGTTCGAGTGAACACGATCGCCCTAGGAAACGTTGAAACAGAATGGGTGAGCGAACTAACCCAGGAAGAGTTGAGAAAGGAACGGAGTGACAACCTGGTCAAACGTTTCGGAAGGCCTGAAGAAATAGCGAAGACACTCGCGTTCCTTTGTTCGGATGATTCCTCGTTCCTAAATGGGCAGACCATAGTCCTCGACGGCGGTAGTACGCTCCACTAGGGCGAACAAGTCACTCGCCGGGCAAACTGGAAAGCTTAGTTTCCCTTTACGGCCGCGGCGTATATTTCCAGTCCCTTGTCGAGTAGTTGTTCGCTGATGATCAACGGAGCCATGAAACGAAGTACGTTTCCAAAGTGACCACACGTGTGCATTAGAAGCCCCTTCTCAAACATCGTTTTTCGCAGATTGACGGCCAAGTCTTTCGAAGGTACTTTTGTTTCCATTGAATTCACGAACTCATTACCAATCATGAAGCCTACCCCCCTCACTTCTCCTACATTGTCACTCGTCTTTGCAATCTGCTCGAACCGCGAGATGGTCTTCTTTCCCAGTTGTTGCACCCTGCTGAGTAGATTCGTTTGTTGGATGAAATCGATGCTTGCAGAGCCTGCGGCCAAAGCTATCGGGTTGCCCCTGTACGTTCCGAGGTGAAAGGCTTCGGGAAGATTGGTGTCGTATTCGTCACGATATGCAATTAACGAGAGTGGAATACCTGCCCCAACTGATTTGGATACACACATAATGTCTGGTGAGGTGTCTGTCAGCTCACATCCCCAAAAGTGTCCAGTTCTTCCAAACCCTGTTTGCACTTCGTCAAGTATCAAAGGAATCTGGAACCTATCGGCGATTTCCCTCAGGCCGGGGAGGAAGTCGTTTGGGGGAACAATGTACCCTCCTTCACCTTGAATGGGTTCAACCAAAATAGCGCCAGTATCGTCGAGGCCGGAATGGGAGTCCCTCAACAGATGTTCAAGGTATCTCAGAACAACCTTCGCCTCGTCACCTTTCTTTTCGACGGGGAGCGGGAACCGGTATGGGTAAGGATACGGAAGGTGAAACACACCGTACCTCACAGTACCTGAAGTAGAGAGGTATTGCCGGCTAGCAGTTGCCCCCACGATGCCCTGGTGGACGCCGTGGTATGCTCCTTCGAACGCGACTACTGTTCTCTTCCCACTAACGTACCTAGCGAGACTCACTGCTGCTTCACATGCATCTCCACCTGTAACGGTAAACAGAATTTTCGCGCGTCCGCGAAGGTTACCGGGTAGGAGGGAATGCATTCTCTCCAAGAAGCCGATCCTGGTTTCAGTCGGAATCTCGAGCGAGTGCCAGATACGGTCCATTTGCGCCTTCACTGCTGCGCTGATGGTCGGGTTGTTGTGTCCTAGGTTGAGTACGCTGATACCGCTGACCCAATCGATGTAGACGTTCCCGTCGACGTCTTTTATCGTGGCACCCTTGGCTGAGTCAATGGCAAAGGGGAATGCCTTGCTGTAAATCACAGCTCTAGTCTCGAGTGCTGATTGTTTCGCTAGGAGTTCCTTCGACTTGGGCCCCGGGGGTTTTACTATCATCCGAGGGGCTTCTTCGAAGCTTAACCCTTGGAGAGAAGACAGTTGTGTGCACCTAGCCACACGCTCATCTTCATTTGTAATTAGCATTATCGGCCGAATCAAACGAGAGACTAAGAGGTTGGGTTTGGTGAATGCAAATAGTGCTTAAACAGAACGACAAAACAGCCTGTAGCTTTCAATAGGACACAAATGCCACATGTAGCAGGATCGAATGTAAGTTGACTACGAACACCGGTGAGAGCAGAGTTCACTTTGGTCTTCTAGCCTTTAGCTTCGTACTCTGTGCCCTAGAGAGCTTTTGGTATCTCGAACGGAGCTCAATCGTGCATAACCTCAAGGAGTTCTGTGAAAAAGAAAGTATACCATTGAAGAAGATAGAGCTACAGAACTGAACGGAAATTTCCCTCACTTTTCTACGGAATACTTAAAGGCCTTCCCGTTTTCCCGTAGCATGGTTTGCATGTCAACGTCTTCGGGCGAACCAAACATATTCCCCGGGAACTGGACCGTTAAGACGCAGCAATTACTTCGTACCTACGAGCAATCTTTCGTACAAGACTGGAGCCCTGTCACATTAGCATGGGATTCATTGGACCCGTCGGGTCTGGACCTCAAAGAGCGAGTCGCGCAGGCCTACTGGATGGCCAAATTGGCCCTTTTCGAAAAATCCGGAATCGGAGCATTTGGAACGGCTATGCTAAAGGCAGCTATGTCCGACATGGAAGACCCTACGAAGAAGTTCCTGGCCGCCGTGACGTTTGATGAGTGCAGGCACGACGAAGTTTGCCGGCGAGCTTGCAATAAGCTCTGCCCGAACTTTCCATACAAGTACAATGCCACGACAGATTTCGAGAAGAGGGCTCTGAAGAATATTCTAGCGTTGTATGATAATGGGCGACGGTACTGGAACGGCTTCATGAAAGCCTGGGATAAATACCCATTAGAATTAATCTTCTCAAGTTTCTTCTTTGCCGAAATAGGCGCGCAATTGATCTTCAACACGGTAAGCGAACTCTCGAACATCAAACTCTACAAGGAAGCCTTCCAGAACGTTACGGTCGACGAGTCACGCCATCTAGCAGGGACGCTGTCTTTACTGGAGAACTTGGCAAGAGATTTCAAAGAAGACCAAAAACTGATGATTACTAGACAGATGAAACACGGTTTCATCTTCCTATCTCCCCTGCTATACAAGCCAATGCCTGTTTTCTGGCATTTGCCGAAAGACTTCGACGAAGTTGATCAGGAGATGGAAGGGGTGGCTAGAAACTCGGGGTTAGGCGTACCTACTATGCAAGAGAAGTCCAAGGGTTGGTTGAAAGCGATCGAGAGGCGAAGGGAACAAGTGGAAAAATTGGGAATCCCAATCCCCGCCATCCATGAGATAGACTTGGAAGGAGAAGAGGTCGATGTTCGCGCGGACGAGCCTATTGCTACGCCCTTCTAGGCTCCTATTCACTTTCCCTTGAAGATTGGTTTCCTTTTCCCGAAGAAGGCCCTAACCGCTTCGATATGGTCAGCTGTAGCGCCGGCTATCTCCTGCAGATAGCTCTCGTATTCCAAAACTGTTTCCAGGTCACTTGAGATTGACTTGTTGAGGGCCCGCTTTGTAAGGCCAATCGCTTTCAAAGGCCCCTGTGCCAACTTCGTTCCTAACTCGCACGCTGTCGCCATCAGCTGTTCTTCTGGGACCACCTTGGAGACTACCCCTAGACGTTCCGCATCGCGGCTAGTGAGTTCGTCTCCGGTGAGGGATAATTCCAAAGCCTTTGCAAAGCCCGCAAGTCTTGGGAGGAAGAAACTTGTTCCTGAATCAGGCGCGAGCCCAACTCTGATGAAGGCTTGTATGAACTTAGCGTTGTCGGATGCGACCCGAATGTCGCATGAGTATGCTATTCCAGCTCCTCCTCCTGCCGCCACGCCGTTCACGGCTGCGATTACAGGTTTCTGCATGCGGCGAATTTGGCGGACAATTGGATTGTACTTATGTAGAAGCCTCTCTCCGAGTTTGGGGTTCTCTCCCCTCTCGTACTGCCCGCGTAGGTCTTGAATATCTTCTCCAGCACAGAAGGCTCGCCCGTTTCCCGTCATGATGACGCATCGAATCTCATCATCCCGTTCGGCGCCACGTAGCGCATCAAGGAGCTCTTTACCCATCGTTTCATTTACTGCGTTAAGCACGTCAGGTCGATTCAAGGTTATAGTAGCGATGTGATCCGATTTCTCATAGCGCAATGTCTGATAAGGTTGAGTCGACGTTTTCGATTCCTCTGCACAAAATCAAACTGAACGTCTTGAGTGCCTACGATGCCCAAGGCGTCCAAGGAAAGCGAGAATGGGGCCAAAGAGCAATACTAGAAATAGCACGAAAATGGCGGTTGCCCCTACCTTCACCAGAAGATCAGCAGACGTGAGGCCGTAATCGCATTCGAGAAATCCGATTAACTTCAAGCCCGGTGCTCCCTGCAGACAGTTTAATCCGACCACCAAAATCACCAGGACGATGGCCGTTAAGAAAAATGAGGCCTCTAGGATACGAGTTAGTTTCATTCATTTTCCCTTAAAGGCAGGTTTTCTTTTCTCCAAGAAGGCCTTCATGCCTTCTTTGCCGTCCTCGGTAGCGAACAACATGTAGAACGCTTTACGCTCGAATTCCAACCCAACCTCCAGCGTCGTATCTTGCGCTCTCAATATCGCTTCTTTTGCAGCTCTGACCGATATCGTGGGTTTGGACGCAATCTCACTAGCAATCTTCTTAGCCTCATCCATCAAACTTTCCGCCGGGACAACGCGATTAACAAGGCCCACTCTGAACGCTTCCTCAGCCGAAATAGGTTTGCCCGTCAGTATCATCTCCATAGCCTTGTACTTACCAACAGCCCGCGTCAACCTTTGTGTGCCACCGGCTCCTGGCATGATTCCTACGTTAACTTCCGGTTGACCGAAAGTCGCAGCTTCCGATGCGATGATAATGTCGCAGTTCATAGCTAACTCATTTCCTCCGCCCAAGCAGTAACCGCTCACTGCAGCTATGATGGGTTTCGAGATTTTTCTTATGCGATCCCAGAGTTCAAAGCGTCGGCCAAGCACTAGGTCAACCGGTGTGGCCTCGGCCATCTCACGTAAGTCTGCTCCCGCAGCGAAGGCACTAGCGCCCCCAGTCAAGATTATCGCATGTACGCTCTGGTCCTTATCCAATTCTTCGAAAGCATTGACTAGCTCGGCCATGAGATCGAAGTTAAGCGCGTTCAAAACCTTGGGACGGTTCAGTTGAACTATGCCAAGCTTTCCATCTTTGCTAACCAGAATATTTTGGTACGTCAAACCCTGTTCACGAACCATCAACCACGTAACGTTCAGGAACTTAAGCTTCACCGAAGGCCAAATAGAGTAAAGAAAAATCACGGCCGGGCCGGAGTGCGTGCATTTGCTTGGCGGGGTTATATAACGAACGTTAAATAGAAGATTGGAACCAGCGGATTAGCCTAACTGGCTTTGGACTCGGAGTTGGTGAAATGACGAAACCGCCTTGGACGATGAGGAGTGACCTCTCTGAGGCTCCGATCTTTGTTTGCTGGGAAACAACCAAGGCCTGCTTATTGGCATGCAAACACTGTAGAGCCAAAGCCATCAGGAAACCCATGGCGGGTGAGCTCAACCACGAGCAGAGCATGAGGCTCATCGATCAACTTACAGAATTCGGGGAACCGTATCCCGCTCTTCTCTTAACGGGCGGAGACCCCCTTATGCGAGACGACTTCTTCGACTTGGTTGAGCGGGCGAAGAGCCTTGGAATTTACGTTGCGGTTGCTGCCAGCGTGACGCCCAAGCTAAATGAATCATCAATGTCGCGAATGAGGGAGCTTGGGGTTGACATTATGTCAGTTAGCCTCGATGGGGCGTCGCCAGAAACTCATGACCGGCTCCGCGGAATCCGGGGCACGTGGAACGAAACAATACAGTCGCTAAATTTGGCCAGACGGTTAGGATTACGGGCGCAAATCAACACGACGGTTATGAGAAGTAACCTCGGTGAGTTAGCTGATATCTTTCACATCGTCAGGGAAACCGGAGCGGTTGCTTGGGAAGTCTTCTTCCTGATTCGAACAGGTCGGGGAGCAGCCCTCGAGGCCCTCGAACCTACAGAATGCGAGGGAGTCATGCACTTTCTTTTTGATGCCGCGCATTACGGTATCCCCGTCAGGACTGCTGAAGGACCGAATTTTAGAAGGGTACGCATAGAGCGAGTGAAGAACAAGAATCCACCAAATGGAGAACCGTACCTCAGCTTAGTTGCGAGGTTGCGGCTTCTCGAAGGGCAACCTACAAGCGGAGCTGTACTGAAGTCAACCCAAACAAGGGACGGGAAAGGTATCATGTTCGTCGCACACGACGGAGAGGTATACCCAAGCGGTTTTCTACCCCTCAGCTCAGGCAAGGTGCCGGAAGACGACCTAGGAACAATCTACAGGTCTAGCCCGCTATTCACCGCACTAAGGGATTCGTCAAACCTGAAGGGGCGGTGCGGCAAATGCGAGTACAAGGAAGTCTGCGGAGGCTCAAGGTCAAGGGCTTTCGCCGAATACGACGACCCGCTCCAAGAAGACCCTGCATGTCCATACCTCCCGGAGGGAAACCTAACTGAGACATTGCCTCTGACAAACAGAGATCTGAGCTGAACTAGCAAAATGTCGAACGTTAACCAAGAGCACAGAATACTCGAAGTCGCCAAAGGCCTCTTCACCAAACGCGGTTTTCCTAACGTGGCCATCCGCGACATATGTAGAGCCGCCAACGTCACTGCCCCCACCCTCTACTACTACTTCAGAAATAAGGAGGCCCTGTTCGACGCAGTTGTGCGCGAAAGCGTAAGCATGAAAGGGTTCATCACGCTACTGACTGACGAATGCGGAAAGTCTGAGAATCCCACCTCACAGGTCCGAGCGTTCATTCACACTTACCTCACCGGTTTCCCGAAGGAACGCTTGAACGTCGGCCTCTACGTCAGGAACTCAACAGAGCTTGATTCCATCGGACGAAACAGCCTTCAAGCCGAGCTCACTCAGATTCAATCTCTGTTAACAGGAATCATTCGAAGTGGCGTCGCTGAACGAGAATTTCGCGATACGGACCCGAAGATGGCGGCCGAATGTCTGCTTGGTATGATGAACCGCATCGTCTTTCAGCAGATCCATTTCCAGAGAAGGTACAAACAGTCAGAGGCAGCGGCTTACCTTTACGATTTCTTCCTCAAAGCAATGCGGCCGAGCTCCGAACACAACAGGGCTTGAAAGCACCAGGACAACGAACAATGAAGCAACGCATCTTGATTGGGACGAGGGGCAGTGCGCTTGCAATGGCGCAAACAAATGAAGTTGTTAATTCGCTGAGGAAAGTTGCGCCTCAAGTTCGATGCGAAGTTGTTTCGATCAAGACTCAGGGAGACACTATAGAAGGGGCTGGAACGGGTGCGCTGGAAAGTAAGAGTGTGTTCACGAAGGAGATCGAGGATTCACTAATTCGGGGTCGTGTCGACTTAGCTGTCCATAGCATGAAGGACCTTACCACCGATTTGTCCCCAGGCCTTGTGATCGCCTGTGTCCCTAAACGAGTTGACCCACGTGATGTCCTAATCTCACGAGACAAGAAGAAACTTGAGCAGCTCGACGGCGGGGCAAGAGTTGGAACTAGCAGCGCTAGGCGGAAAGCGCAGCTTCTAGCCGCGCGTGGTGACCTAGAAATCGTTGAGATGCGCGGAAACGTTGACACGCGCATGGGAAAACTCGGGAAGGGCGGTTGCGACGCGATAGTGCTTGCGGCTGCTGGGCTGATAAGGCTTGGACTTGAAAAGAAGGTAACTCAATTTCTTTCGCCCGATGTAATGCTGCCTGCGGTTGGGCAGGGAGCGGTCGCAGTTCAGAGCCGGGAAGAAGATGCTGAGGTTCGGGACCTGGTTGCAAAGCTGGATCATGAGCCGACGCGCCGGGCAATTGAGGCTGAGCGTGGGTTCGCGCGAGGGCTTGGGGCCAATTGTCGGACTCCTACAGCGGCTTACGCGAGGTTTGCGGATGGGACGTTAACTATCGAAGGGATGGTCGCCGCGGCCAGTGGGAAACTGGTTCTGCGCGGCCGAATTTCTTCGGATAGCCCCAACGCTGAGAGAGCAGGGCGAGAGCTGGCGGAATCACTGCTGAAGAAAGGTGCTGGAATAGTTTTGGAGGCCGCCTGATGCAATCAGCCTCTCTAAGACCACTCTCAGGGGTCAGGGTCTTGGTAACCCGCCCCGTTGAACAGGCTCAAACTCTCTCCGAGAAACTGCGTGACCTCGGAGCAGAGACAATCGAACTGCCAACCATCGAGGTAGTCCACGCCCAAGACAATGACCCCTTGGACCAAGCGTTACGGAGACTCAGCGACTATCATTGGATCATATTCACAAGTGTTTATGGCGTCAGGTTCCTGATGAAACGCCTAGCCAGCACCGGAATCTCGCCCACGGTCTTAAGAGAGGTCATGGTAGCCGCGATCGGGCCTGCCACAGCGTCGGAGTTGGAGCGGGCGACGAAGAAACCGGAATTTGTTCCTAACGAGTTCCTCTCCGAGAAGATAGCTGATGGACTAGGCAATGTTAGGGGGAAACGAATCCTTCTCCCACGCGCGGACATAGCGTCAAAGAAACTCCCAGAACTATTGCGAAGACGTGGAGCGTTGGTTGAAGAGGTTGTTGCATATCAGACGGTCATCCCACCGGATTTGACGCCTGAACGCGTCAATTCCATATTCATGAGAGGAATAGACCTAGTGACTTTCACCAGCCCATCCACTGTCCATAACCTAGCCCAAGTCCTCGGAGACGATAGATTACGCCAGATTTTGAGCAACGTCAAGGTTGCTTGCATTGGCCCCGTAACGGTCCAAGCAACCAAGGAACTGGGTATACGCGTGAACATTGTTGCGGGCATTCACACGGTCGATGCTTTAGTAGAGGCAATAGTTGATGAAATCAGAACTGTATGAAACGTCGAAAGAATTTGAAACAACTGAAAGGCCCCGTCGCCTTAGACGGCTACGCGCCCTGCGCATGTTGATGCAAGAAACGCGGCTGTCAACTTCGGACATGATGTACCCAATCTTCGTGGACCGCAGGATTTCTAAGCGCACGCAAGTTGAGTCGATGCCAGGAATCTATAGGCTCCCCATCTCGGATTTGAAGGCCGAAATTTCCGAGGTCAGAGCTCTGAAGATACCGGCCATACTTGTTTTCGGATTGCCGGGACGCAAGGATGCGATGGGTAGCGAAGCACAAGCAAGCGATGGAATAGTTCAGGAGGCGGTTCGCGAGGTGAAGAAATTGGCGCCGCAACTCGTCGTCGCTACCGACGTTTGCCTATGCCAATACACCGATCATGGACACTGCGGAGTGGTTCACGGCGGAACTGTCGCGAACGATGAAACATTGAGAATCCTCTCTGCGTTGCTGTATCCCATGCGGAGGCCGGCGCCGACATGGTCGGTCCAAGCGCGATGATGGACGGACAAGTAAAGGCAATTCGCGCTGCACTTGACGAACGAGGCTTCAAGGAGACTTCCATCATGTCTTACTCAGCCAAGTACGCGTCTGCGTTCTATGGACCGTTCAGAGAAGCGGCCGAGTCCTCGCCGCTTTGGGGAGATCGCCGAACCTACCAGATGGATTCCCCTAACTCTCGGGAAGCAATGCGAGAAATCTCAATCGACATTGAGGAAGGAGCTGATATCGTGATGGTGAAACCTGCACTGAGCTACTTGGACGTTATCAGCCGCGCACGTGCAGAGTTTCACGTACCACTAGCCGCATACAATGTGAGTGGCGAGTATGCCATGATTATGGCAGCCGATCAGAAAGGATGGCTTGACCATAAACTCGTGGCTCTGGAAGTACTGACCGCCATCAAGCGTGCCGGTGCCGATGTGATAATCACCTACTTTGCGAAGGAAGCTGCGAAATGGTTGCAGGAGGCTGAATGATGAAAACTCAAACTTCAACGGAAACTAACCTCATTCAAACTACGGAAAGAGTGTACCTGAAGTACACATTCTTCAAAGTTGACTCACAATGGAGGCGCCTCGACGGTGCGAATAAGTCAGCGGCGAAGCAAGATTTCGCATCTATCACTACTAACTTCGGGAACCAAAATATTCTCAGTAGTTACTCCCTCGTCGGAACTCGTGGAGACTCTGACTTTATGCTTTGGACGATTAGCAGACGCCTGGAGGATTTCCAAGAACTAGCCTCAAATCTTCTGTCGTCAACCCTGGGAAAATACTTGGAAACCCCATACTCCTACCTGGCTATTACGAGAGAATCTGAATATCTAGGCGGCCACCAACATGAAGGGCAAGAGGGTGCATCCCTCAGCAGGCGTCCTGGGAACTCAAAATACCTCTTCGTGTACCCGTTCGTGAAGAAACGTGAATGGTATTTCATACCGCACGAGGAGCGGAGGCTCATGATGGCGCAGCATTTCAAGATAGGGCACAAGTATCCCTCGGTCCAAATCCACACGGGTTACTCCTTTGGCTTGGACGATCAGGAATTCGTCTTAGCTTTTGAGACTGACAAGCCTGCTGACTTCTCTGAGCTTGTAATGGAACTCAGGAGTAGTGAAGCCAGCCGTTACACCGCTCTCGAGACTCCGATCTTCACCTGCATAAGGATGCCTATCAACGAAATTCTTGATCTCCTCGGGTGACTTTCGAACCCTTTCATTTCTTGCTTTTGGAGTATGAATCTTCAGCCTTCGATGAGGGACGTTGGGATGGTTACGGCCAATGTTGAATGACCGCCTCATCAAAGCTTGTCGACGCCAACCCGTCGACGCCACTCCTGTCTGGTTTATGCGACAAGCGGGCAGGTACCTACCAGAGTACAGGAAGGTCAGAGAGAAGCATGATGTGATTTCCATATGCAAGAATCCTGACTTATGCGCGAAAGTTACCACGATGCCCGTAGAAACTCTGGGCGTGGATGCCGGGATAATGTTCGCTGACATCATGCTGCCTCTGCAAGGCATGGGAGTAAAGTTCGAAATCAAAGAGGGCCTCGGGCCTTTGATTCAAGAACCAATCCGGAGTTTAGATTCCGCCAATTCCTTAACGAATCTTGACCCGAGGAATGACGTGCCCTTTGTTCTCGAAGCGATTGCCCAGACCAAGAAGATGCTTGATGTTCCCTTGATTGGTTTCTCCGGGGCGCCATTCACATTAGCGAGTTACATTATCGAGGGAAGGCCGACGAGGGATTTCGTGAACACGAAGGCTCTAATGTACCGCGACCCGAAGACTTGGCATGCCTTGATGGATAGGTTATCGACCGCCATGGCAAGTTACTTACAAGCGCAAATCAAGGCGGGAGTCGACATCGTTCAACTTTTCGACAGTTGGGTTGGCTGCCTCAGCCCGCAAGACTACCATCAGTACGTGCTTCCCTATTCCCGCCGAATCTTCAAAGAGTTGGAGGCGACCGGCGTGCCGCGCATTCACTTCGGAACTGGAACATCAAACCTACTCGAAGAAATGAAGCAGGCGGGGGGAGATGTCTTCGGAGTTGATTGGAGGATTCCCATCGACCTTGCTTGGGCACGGCTTGGAAGTGATGTTGCAATTCAAGGTAATCTAGACCCGGCCGTCTTGCTCGGGAACCCAGAGCTAATCAGATCGCACGCCACGGAAATCCTGACGAAAACCAGGGGAAAAGTGGGTCATATTTTCAACTTGGGACATGGAATGCTGCCCGAAACATCACCACAGAACGTTATTGAACTTGTGAAATTCGTTCACGACTCGACTAAGAATTCTGGTTAGGCGTCAAATTTGCCGGACCTCGCCGTTCTCCTGATGGCTTACGGTACTCCAACCTCAGAGAAGGATATGGAAGCATACTTGACCGATGTCAGGAGAGGCCGCAAACCAACTCAAAGCGCCGTGGAAAACCTGATAGACCGATACAGGAAGATCGGTGGCCGTTCTCCACTCCTCGATATTTCGAATGCACAAGCCTCAGCCCTAGAGAAGTCTCTGGGCGCACAAGGAGTGGAGACTCGAGTTTATGTTGGGATGAAACATTGGCATCCCTACCTTGGTGAGGTCGTTCCGAGAATCGCGAATGACGGTTTTCGTCGAATCGTCGCGTTGGCACTGTCCCCACACTATTCCAATATCAGTATTGGAGGGTACAAGCAAGCCCTCGATAAGGCGCTGGCTGCCACCCGCGACATGCGGGTGGACTTCGTTGATAGCTGGTACGACCATCCCCTATTCCATCGTGCGGTCGCCGAAAAGGTCAAGCTCGCTTTGGAGCAGTTTCCCAAGTCGAGTAGTGTCGAATTATTGTTCACAGCACATAGCCTACCCGAGCGAATCCTTGAGCACCACGATCCGTACCCTTCACAATTGCATAGCTCATGCCAAGCCGTCGCAGAGCTCCTGCACCTCGACCACTGGTCGTTCGCCTATCAGAGTGCCGGGCAAACGGCGGAGAAATGGCTTGGCCCAGATATCCTAGAATCGCTCCAAGAACTAAGTCAACATGATAAGGACTCTAACGTTCTCGTTGTTCCGATAGGCTTCGTCGCCGACCACCTTGAAATCTTGTACGATATCGACGTAGAAGCCAAAGAGTTTGCAAGTACACATGGCCTGAACCTGAAGCGGACTGAGTCCTTGGACACAAGCCCTACTTTCATATCGGCTCTGGCCGATATTGTCTTGAAACGAGTTAACCACGATGGCTCTGTTTACTTGGTGGCGGACGACGAAAAAAATCACGGTGGTAACTCGCGTCGAATAAAACAGCGCATGTCACTTAATCTTCTTGCTACCGCGGCCGCCGGTAGGCTGTCTTTTGGTGCATGAAAGTGCCCATGGCGCTAGCAAGTTTCAGTGATACGGGTGATTTTAGTTCATGTATGATTAACTGACAAATCTTGTCTAATTTTGGCCGCAATTGAATCGAAATTGGTCCTATATTGTGAAGTTCTAAGGCGATAGGTCCACCGAACGCAGGATGAATATGCGGTGCAGTTGTATGGACAGAAAGGCCGTACCTCGCAAGCCGTGTTCGTCCCTCTATGCTTGCCACCAGCTTGGTGGATAGTTGAATCTTCTCATAAGTGAAGCCCACGACAAATTCACCTGGGTCCAGCTTGAAAAGACGTGGCCTTCCTAGACTGTCGGGCTGACTTAGGTCCTCGCGAGTATAGAGTCCCTCAGGGTCGAAATCGTCAAGAGAAGGATTAATGGTTAAGCCTTGCTTTGGCTGTAGTTTCGCGAACTCGCATCCTAACCGCAAATCTATGGACGACAGAGTAATCTGGTCTAATGTAATATCTGGGTCGAAGGTGATGCGTCGTTTTTTCCATGCGCGTACTAAGTCAGAATGACTTAGTATCAACGAACTGACCTATTTCTTGCCTACGAGTTGTGCGCATCTTCCTAACCAGTCTACAGATACCGGCGCTGGATTGGATGGGTGAAGGTCTTGACCTGAAAATAGTAATCTCACATCAGCCTTGGAAAACGCGACGATGATGGCTTTGACATTCCCCTTACGCACTGGTTCATGGTTATTTTGTGAGCTATCGACAATCGACGAAATATTGACAAAACCAGTAATCCGCTCGGGTTCAGCTTCAATCCTAACGTACCGTTCAAAAGATGACATACCGGAACTAATCAAGCAGGGCATGGAAACGATGTTTCCATTCACGAAACCATTTGGCATTAATCGCACCGAGGTAGTATGACTCGGTGTCCTACTGAAAACTGAGAGGATATAACAGTTTAGACACTGACATGGTCGAAAGTATTGAGGCCGTCGTACGCCTTAAGAACACGAAAATGTTGTACAAACCGTTTTTCCTTCATTTGCCTGATTTGGACTATCTTTTATTCTTCATCGGCTAACTGCGATAAATCGAGCGTCGTTTCATACTCGCC
This sequence comes from Candidatus Bathyarchaeota archaeon, assembly GCA_963726255.1. Lineage (GTDB taxonomy): Archaea > Thermoproteota > Bathyarchaeia > 40CM-2-53-6 > 40CM-2-53-6 > FEN-987. The sequence continues at coordinate 1,707,126 of CAVSBL010000002.1, read as the reverse complement.
CTCGTCTGTATTGATGGTTATGATGGCTAGCTTATCACCGTTAGTGGTCGCACTTGCATAGAACCGGAAATACGGTGAAGCCCTCGTGAAAGAGACGCTAGTTACTTTACCTTCAGCGAGAATTTCAAGCATGCGGAAAAGTGGAAGGTCACGTTTCTTCGAATGCTCGCGAAGCAACGCGACGACACCGTCTGAAGTAGCATAGTCAACCCCACGTTGAACATGGCGATTGACCACTTTAGTGAGGCGAGTGGTTCTCACTCAGACCTCTCCAAAGCTTTGACTACTGGCGGCTTAATCTCGTTCAGTGTGCTGCGGATGTCATCAATTTTGGTATTCATGTTTTCCATTGTATGCTGCATAGTGTCGAGTCTTTTCTCTAGTGCTCGTAACTTGCCCATCAGCATGAATACATTGACACCCGCGCCCTTAGTTGCCATTTTTTCACCTCCAATTCAATTTGGTTACCTATTCCGTCTCAACTGGTTCATGTCGCCTTTACCTCTCTCTTTTGTCGGTTTTCTCAGTCACTTTGGTTTCTGGTACTTCGAGCAGTTGTAGGGCTTCCAACGCGATTTTCTTCCCCTGGGTCGTGAAGGGAAGCCGATGGAAGTACGGTCCTGCCTTAATTTCGATGTATTGAGGGGTTCCCTGAGGTTGTTGCTCCAATGATGTCATTTCATCCTCGCCACCTGTACCTTGTTTGCTGGATGTAATGAGTTTTGAATCCTCTGCGAAAGCCTCGCTAACATACTGTTGATTACTTTTGGCTACTGGCGGTTCGCAATTCGCAATCTTCGCAAGTTTCGCCCAGAAATCCTGAGTTGGTAGCTGAAATCTGTGCGCTTTGTATAGTTCCCTCCAAAGCCCGATGTTTTGAAACGCTTTGAAGGCTGCATGTGATTTTGTTTCACCTGTCCCGTATGTCAGGTCCTTTCCTAGCTGCGAGACTCGCAAGTCCCCTCGGCCCTCAAGCAATCCGTATGTTCGCAATGCCGTGAGACGATTCCAATATGCACCATTGTTTGATGACTTGAACCCAAGTAACTGGGCAAGCGCGTCATTCTTTGTGGCATTTGGAATAGCGTCCGATTTGTATGTGTCATAGATTTTCTTCGTTACTTCGACTAGCAATGGAAGTCTGTTAGGATTGTCAGGAATGGTATACTCGCCAAGCTTCAATCGATTCACCTCCGTCCGTAGCGGTTTCCCAGCGTATGTTCATACGGATGACACCGTAATAAAGATTAGTATGCAATCCGTATGATTAAGTATGCAATCCGTATCTTGATATATGTCGGCTTTGGGCAGCGTTTTGGATTAGAGTCAGCCACTTATCTTCTCCTTTAACCTCGATACCAGCCTTTTCTGCGGGTGTCACGCCGTTTAATCCTACATGAGGTCTTATGTAGTTGTGATAGATTTGGACTCCTGAAATGATGGGTGTATCCTCTTTCTTGAGTGAGCGCATTACTTTTTCTCGGTCGCGTAACTCTCCGTTGAATCGTTCCATTTTGTTATGGGACAAGCGTATGCAATTTCAATTGCCATGGCACGCGCACTAACTAGATGGTTTGATGACTACATACCTGATAAAAGTCAAGAATTTCAAAATCGGCTCAGGAAATATGATGAACATCTGCTCAAGGGCGATTCGAGACAAAAAGAACCTAAGAAAAGCCCAAGACGTGGAGCAAGAGCTATGCCCAAAAATCCTACAGGTGATTAATATGAGTGGGCAGACAGGATTAGAGCATGGAAGGGCTTAGGCATGAATATCGATTTCACTGTAGAAGAGATTGCCTTCCTCAAGGAAGCGCTCAATTACGCCAAACTTGAGTTCCAGCATAGGGCAGGACAATATGTGACAGATACGGGCTACCGTGAGACACAGTATTTTCCCAAGATAAAAATGTTTGACGAAATCAACGCGAAACTAATCCAACAAACCAAATGAGCACACATCCGACGCGAGTTAACAGTCATCGTTTCTTTTTTCGTCCGACGCTCAGTAAACAGAACCACCACGATAAATGGGCTTAACGAACTGCCTGAGTTTTCATCGTGCTAGGCTATCTCATGCTCGTCAATGTATAGAGTTATGAGTTTGCTTGCGAAGGCTTCTGTATCCCTCTGTGTGTTCAATCCTTCTGGAGAAGCGAATCCCTTTTTCATGCTATCAATGTCGTCGAACCATAGCTCCACGACTCCGTGGTAATCGGGTTCCCTGTTAGGTGGTCTCCTAACGACATTGACAACGTACCTCCTCAATCCGGGCATCTTTCTTGCTAGAGGAGCATGCTTTTCCAGCCAGTATTTGGCAAATTCCTGATCGCTCAGAGTCTCTCTCTTCTTCACGAGAATAACCAGTTTGAACGTAAGTTATCACCTGACTGCATGGAAACTATAGCCTACCGTTAGATTAAGAAGGTATGTATGAAAAGCTCCGAAAAGCAAAGTGCGCTTCGCATCGGTTAAGTTCTATCCGTTGAGATTAGAATAATGCTACCGATTATTAGCGCAAACCCGACGAACGAAACGTAAGTAAACATTTCATGAAAGAACCAAAATCCTAGGATCGCCGCGGTGACTGGTTCGATTATTGCAAAAACGCTGGCCTTAGTTGCTTCGATCAGCTTTAATCCGCCTAGGTAAAGAACGTACGCCATCGCGGTTGGAACGACCCCAATAGTCGCCACTAACTGCCAAGCAAGCATGCTTCCCGGGATTCGCATTCCCTCTAGTCCCACCATGATTGGGAATAGGAAAATGGATCCGAAACACGTAGCCAACAAAGCTGTGACCGCCGGGTCCCTACTTTTTCCAAGAACCTTTCCGAAAAGGTACCAGGAAGAGTAAGCCAACCCTGAACCCACTGCCAACCAGTCTCCAATCTGCGTTCTTGACGCAAACAACGGTTCACGCGTCACTAGACCGAGAATCAGGAACGCCCCTAGAATCGAAAGAGCGACAGCAGCTATCTTGGCCTTGGTAAAATGCTCCTTCAGGATCAACCACGAAAGTAGGGCAACGAAAGCAGGCGCAGTATAAAGAAGCGCAGTCGCGTGTTGCACGGTAGTGTACTGAAATGCGGTAAAGAGGAGCGTTTCGAAGACAGACAAGCTGCAGAAACCGAAACACGCGAAGAGCCCTACCTCGCCGAGCGTCAGTGAAACTTCGTACCGCTTTACCCGAACGAGAAACGCAAGGACTGGAATCGCGAATATTAGTCGATAAAAAGCGAGCGAAATCGGACCCACATTAGTTTCGGCGTAAGCAGTCTTGCTGATTACTCCAGTGGTTCCCCATAAGAAAGCAGCCGCCATTATGAGCAAAGCTCCTCTCGTTTGGTTGTTCAACGGTACTTCCGCCGAGCGCGCTGGGTCAGCGCACTAATTTTCGAATCCTAAATAGCCATCAGATAGTTAAAGGACAATGTTCGGCAATACACTGCTCTGTCATAATCTGCGAGTGTTCTTTGGTTGTCACTATCAAGGGGTATAGTCATTCTTTTTGTTGCTTCATTCTTCTTTGCCACAGCCGCAATTTTCATCAGATTTGCAACTGAAGCTTCCGCGATGTCGCTAACGTTTTTCCGTCTTTTCATTGCTGCATTGGTAATGGTTCTATTTGGATTCGCAAGCCGAAATTTACACATCCTACCGAGGCGTGACTTGGTTCTCGTCGCGATCTCCGGCGCATTTCTCAGTTTGCATTTTGCGGCCTTCATTTTCGCGGTCAAGGAAACCACAATCGCAAACGCAACATTCTTGGTGAACACGAGCCCAGTCATGCTTGCAGTGCTCTCTCCCATCATCATAAGGGAGCGAACAACCTCAAAGGAAATAGTGAGTGTGCTGGTTGCTACGTTTGGAGTCATACTTGTTGCCAACGCTGGCAATGGCTTCCATGCGTTCGGATTGGCTGACCTTTCCGCTTTGCTCGCCGCCTTCTTCGTGGCTCAATACTCCTTAGTGGGAAGATACCTGAGGACGAGCGGCGTTAGCACATCTTGCTACACGTCTTACGTATACTCAGCTGCCGCATTGGTTGCGTTACTTATGGTTGGAGCGTTGGGAGAGCATACGTTTCAATCATATGATGCGCAAAATATTGTCGCCATTCTTGGCTTGGCGCTGTTGCCTACTGCGGTTGGCCATTCACTTTACAACTATTCCCTCGGTTCTGTAAAGACCGTCACAGCAAACCTCTTTCCATTAATGGAGCCTATCTTGGCATCCCTCTTTGCCATACCTCTCTTCCATGAAGTTCCAAATCCTATTCAAATTGCGGGATATGCACTGATCCTGTTAGCTGTGATATTCGTCGCAACGAATCTTAGATGAGCTTTTAATTAGGCGGCCCAAAACACAATGCCAAACTATTTCCAACCTAATTACCCGAGTGAAAACAATCGCTTGAATGCTCGAAAAGTAGGCGAGAAACATGCTTGATATGAAATTTGTTCGGGATAACCCTCAGGTAGTCAAAGCGAATCTAACGCGGCGGGGGGACGATGCAAAAATCCCCTGGGTAGACGAACTGCTAGAAAATGATCGCAAATGGCGTAGCCTTCGAACCCAAGCAGACACGCTGCGAAGCAAGAGGAACAAGATCACGGAACAGATAGCTCAAGCTCGGAGACAAGGCCAGGATGTCTCGCAATTGGTTAAAGAAGCTGAACAGATTCCAGATCAAATCAAAACGCTCGAGAAAGAGGTCGCAGATCTCGACAGCAAGATTGCGAACACGCTCATGCAACTGCCTAACATAATGCACGAGAGCGTGCCGGTTGGGAAAGATGAGAATGATAACGTTGAAGTGAGGAAGTGGGGCAAACCACCAGAGTTCAACTTCAAACCGAAAGACCACATCGACTTAACCACACAACTTGGGCTTGTCGACCTAGAGAGAGCCGCGAAGGTCGCTGGGGCTAGATTCTACTACCTCAGGGGGGACCTGGTGAAACTCAATCATGCCCTGATTAGACTCGCTTTGGACTTCTGCGACATGAAAGGTTACAAGTTAACACAACCCCCATACCTACTGCGGCGTGAAGCAGTTGGGGGCGCTGTCGCACTATCAGACTTTGAAGACGTCATTTACAAGGTGGAAGGAGAAGACCTCTACCTTCTCGCGACATCTGAACACGCACTCCTCGCGCAACACATGAACGAAATATTAGATGGAAAGAGACTGCCGCTAAGGTATTCAGGAGTGAGCCCATGCTTCAGAAAGGAAGCTGGCGCGCACGGGAAGGATACCAAAGGAATCTTCAGGGTGCACCAATTCGAGAAGGTCGAACAGTTCGTCTTCTGCAAACCGGAACAGACGTGGGATGAACATGAGAAACTCATTGCGAACGCTGAAGAATTTTTCCAGATGCTGAAAATCCCATACCGAGTCGTCAACGTTTGTACAGGGGATCTCGGAACAGTCGCCGCGAAGAAATATGACCTAGACGCGTGGCTTCCAGGGCAGGGCACGTACAGAGAGGTGGTCTCGTGCAGCAACTGCACGACGTATCAGGCGGTGCGGTCGAAAATCAGGTTCAGAGACAGGCCTGACGAACCAACCAGTTGGGTTCACACCCTCAACAGCACGCTCGTCGCCACTGAGAGAGCCTTGGTCGCAATCTTGGAGAACTACCAAACCAAAGACGGTTCGATCACGATCCCAGAAACTTTACAAGTCTACATGGGTGGAGCGACCAAACTCAAACCTGCAACGTAGCACAGTAAACGGTATAAGCGGTGCAGGCTGCACGATGAAATGTGCAGTCGATGAGAAACCTGTCTCGGCGCATGGAGAAAATCCACATATCGCCGATCCGCAAAGTGGCGGCTCTACTTGACGAGGCACGGGGACGCGGCAACATAATATCATTCGGTGGAGGAGCACCTAGCGTCCCTCCACCCCAAGGCTTTCTCGACGAATTCAGCCGCCTACTCACGTCGGACCCGCTGAAGAGCTGCGGATATACGGGAACGCGAGGCATCCCGGAACTACGGGCAGCCATCGCAGATGACGCAAGGAAGTACGGCAGGGTCGACTACGACCCTCGCTCTGAAATAATTCTGAGCACTGGTGGCACTGAGGCAATCTTCAGTCTGCTCATGTCGCTAATCAATTCAGGAGACGACGTGATTGTCACTGATCCCACGTACCTTGGATACCGGGAATTGATCGAATTGGCTGAGGGAAAACCGAAGCGGCTCCCGGTCAACGTTGAGGACGGATATCAGCCTAGCCCTGAAGCCCTCAACCAGGCGGTCTCAAAGAAAACGAAGGCAGTGATAGTTCTATCCCCGGACAATCCTACGGGGAGAATCCTGAATCAGGCCTTTGTGAAGGCACTCGTGGATCTCGCGCAGGATTACGATTTCTGGATAATCAGCGATGATGTCTACAAGCACATTGTCTACGAAGGAGAACACATTTGGATTAGCCGGCTGCCGGGTGCACGGGAGCACACTATAACCGTTTCAAGCTTCTCAAAGGAAGCCAGCATACCCGGCCTCCGTCTAGGCTACACGCTTGCTCCAAAGGAAATAATCGACTCAATGGAGAAAATGCAACAGTACAGCACGCTTGCCCCCGATAGTTTGGCCCAATTTGGTTTGGTGAAATTCCTGAAAGAAAACATGAAGGAACCCTACCTGAGAAACATAGTTCTCCCACACTATCTCAAGAAAAGGGATTTCATGGGAAAAATGCTGAAAACGCATCTCCCCTTAGCCAAAACAGTCACCCCGTCCGGGGCCTTCTACTATTTTGTCGACATGCGCCCATACCTCTCGAAGCTGAAACTAAACGAAGAGGAATTTGCAGGAAGACTCCTGAAAGAGACTGGAGTAGCAGTTATACCCGGACGATTCTTCGGTGACAACGGCCGTGGCCACGTTAGGATGACGTTCGTCAGCGAGTCTGAGGAACGAATTGAGTTAGGGTTCAAGAAGATGGCTGATTTCGTTTCAAGAGTCGGCAGCTAGCCGCTAACTCGCGCAAGAACAACTATAAGGCCGCCCATTGAGAACTCCGAAATTCTTACGTCATCAAATCGTTTCTTCAGGGATTGCATTAGCTCTCGGTTAGTTGAGAGCAGCTGGTAAGTCGGAACAATCATTCGCCACGGGTTGCCGCGGATTCGGCTTGATTTCGAAAACCGGGCGACCAAGGGCATGAGGTGTTCAATGTATACCGTAACGATGGCTCTCTTGAGAACCTCGTTGGGTTTACCCAAATCTATTATCGCGAAGGATCCATCGGATGTCAAAACTCTGCGAAACTCATCAATAGCCTCCTCGCGGTCTCTGGCATCTCTGAAAGCGTATGCGCTTACGATGCGATTTACAGAGCCATTCCTGATTGGGACGGCTTCGAAAACTGCACGTACGAAATGTAGTTGCGTACGTCTTGATGATTTGAAGCGTTCGCGGGCCGCGCGAAGAAGCGTCGCTGACGCGTCCAACCCTAGAATCGTGAGGCCTTCGGATTCTGAAAGGAGGGCTTCGCTCATAGTTCCTGGGCCGATGCCCGCATCGAGAACCGTCATTCCCTCGCTCAGTGCAAGCTGGCCTACTGCGTACTTTCGGGCCTTTAATGCCCTACCGAACGAAACCTTCTCGTTAACGTGGTCGTATTCAGGGATCGAGGTCTCTATTGCATGAATTACCGCGTTCCAAACGTCATTCTTCACTAGAACGACACTCCCTGGGGCCTTTTCACCTCACTAGCTGTTGTACCCTGTGTGGGAGAGGTACTGTCTTACGCCGTTCCACCCCTTGTCGGCTTTGGCCTTTACTATGGCAAACGCATCTTTGCCGCTTAGTGCGCGGGGTTCTTCTCCGGTAACCTCACGAATCATGAATCTTGCTGCGCTTAGAACTTCCCCGTTAAGATCAGCTTCAGCAGAATCACCAAGGTGGCAAATCAAGGCCTCAACAGTCATTGGTCCTATAGGCCCGTACTGCCGACCGTGGCTGGCGGCCACGACGTGAACAGCGTCGAGCGGAAATCCTCGTCGAATTAGCTCCGCGCTAGCTAGGGTAAGATGGTCAACTCGTTCTGCCAACGCGGATGGCCGATACCTGCCATCGTCGGTCCGTAAATAGGTAACTGGTTTGAAGATGTCGTGAAGCAGAACACCACATATCACGAGGTCATTGTTTACCCTGCACCCGTAGATCATTCGTGCCACTCGGGACAAGCTCATGCAGAGTTCATACAAGGCCAGCGTATGTTCAATGAAACCCCCAGGGTAGTTGTGGTGATGCCGAATACTCGCTGGAGATTTTTCAATCGGCAACCCAGAGAATGTCTTACCGCCTATCTTGACCGATGGATTATCAAGGAGGGCATAGACCTTCTTCCGAAGGTTTCTGTTTCTGATCTTGTTGACGAGCCTGAGCAAGCGTTTGTCCATGGTAACCAGCGTTTCACTTGGTGCCTTGGGAAATAAAGTTGGGCCATTTGCCTTCGCACCTCATGTAGAGAGGACCGGGTAGTTTTCGGTAGAGCCATGGAATGCCGGGAGTGATGTCGTCTGCTAGTCTGGATGCCTTGAAGGGTAGTTGGTTGAGCGGGTTAACTACTGCTCGGGACCTATGCCCTGGTTAGGAGCAGGCGCCCCAGCTGCATTCGTGGCATATGTAACAGCCTTCTTGGTACACTACTTGGCTCTGGCATTGGGGGCAAAGTTTGATCTGTTCGCTCATGCCTTGGGAGGCGCCGACCAAAGGCACAGCCAATAGCTTGGGTGCGAGTGGCTTCACTACTGCTTGTTCCTCATCATTTTTGCTTTCCCCCTCTTTAGTGTCCTCATTCTTCTTGCGCGGCACTACTAGGACTTGGCCTTTGATTGAGGTATCCCGAAATACGGTAACATCCTTGCAGCCGAGTTTGTAGGCGAGCAGGTATGATTCCCGCATGTCTTCGACCGTCGCATTAGCGGGGAAGTTGTTGGTCTTTGAAATCGAGGAGTCCGTCCACCTCTGAAAGACAGCGAGAGCCCGGATGTGATCCTCTGGGCGAATGTCCATAGCGGTAATGTAGACTCGCTTCAGATCTTCAGGTATGTAGCTGATTCTCTGGATTGAGCCGCCGTGGTCGTTCACATCCCTAAGCAGGTCATCGCCAAACAAGCCTTCGTCAGTCATGACGCGTTCGAACACGGGGTCGATATAGTAGAAGCTTCCAACCTTGACGTGTTTCTCGTAGACGAGGGAGTAGACGGGTTCCATGCCGCTGCTGCATCCCGCGATCATTGAGATGCTACCGGTGGGTGCGATCACGGTTGTGTACCCGTTCCGTACGCCATGCTGCTTAATCATTTCAGTTACCTTGTCCCACTCAAAATGCCACAGTTTTCGATTGGCGAACCCCGCGAAGGGCAGCTTTCCTTCAGGGTAGAAGCTTTTGTTGTAGTAAGGCACTGGGCCTCGTTCTTTCGCCAGGTCGATCGATGTAAGCTTTGAGTGGTAATTGATGAATTCCATAAGCTCCTCCATGAACTTGCGGCCTTCGTCGCTGTTGTATGCCATGCGAAGTTCGAAAAGTAAGTCGGCTAGCCCCATTACTCCTAGCCCTATCTTCCGTGTTGCAAGCGTCATGTCTTCAATTGCCTTAAGTGGGAAGTTGTTTACATCAATCACGTTGTCAAGGAATCTGGAACCTACGTAGACTGCTTCCTTTAACCCGTCCCAATCATAGGTGTTTTTTCCGTTGTCATCACGTTTCGCAAACGCCCATACATTGACGCTGCCAAGATTACAGGATTCATTTGGGTAGAGCAGGACTTCGCCGCATGGGTTTGTTGTGATTATTGGACCAAGGTGTTTCAAGAACGGGTTGTACTCGTTCACGTGGTCGAAAAAGATCACGCCTGGTTCAGCACTTTCCCACGCTTGGTAGACTATCATGTCGAACAATAGGCGTGGGTTGACTTCGCGGACAACCTGACCGGTCCGGGGGTTGACGAGGGGGTATGGTTTGTTCTTGTTGTAGCATTCCCAGAAGTCAGGCATCAAGAGAACTGAAATGTTGAAGTTCCTTAACGCTTTGTTTCCTTTCTTTGCGGTTATGAATTTCTCGATGTCTGGATGATTGCTGTTGAGTATGCCCATGTTGGCACCGCGCCGGATTCCCCCTTGCTTTATCACGTCAGTCATGGTATCGAACAACATCATGAAACTGATGGGGCCCGATGCCACGCCCGAGGTTGAACTTACGTAATCTCCTTCAGGTCTTAGTCTCGAAAAGTTGTAGCCCATCCCTCCCCCCGCTTTGAAGACCACTGCGGTCTGCTTCAAGGTCTCCATTATGCTCTCAATGGAATCATCGACACCCAGAACGAAGCAGGCGGAGCCCATTCCGAGAACGTTTCCGAAATTGGCGATTGCAGGTGTGTTAGGCATGAATTTCTTGGAAACCATCAGCTCGTAAAATGAGTTGATGGACTTCTCATACTTGTTGAAGAGTCCTGTCTTGAGCATTTCGAAGAAGCGTGACCAGGAAATCTTTGCAGCGCCTTCGCGGTCAAAGCGGTCATACATCCGCTTCAAAGCTTCAAGGTGATACTGGTTGAGCGCATACTTTCCGATGCTGACCTTCTCATGGTATTGAATTGGGTCAAACTTTTCTTGCGGATGCGCATTCTGTTTCTTGCTTATGTCGTAGACCTCAGGGTCGTAGAATAGGTCTGGTAGCGCAGCGTGGACTGCGATTCTCGTGAAGAGTTGCTTCGGTGTTTCTATGAGTTTGCCTGCCTCATCTTTCTTCAGGTACCTAGCCTTGAGAACTTTCAGGGCGTTCAGGTCGAAGACCTTGTCTACCTCATCGATAGTTTCCTTCTCGAGGATTCGCTGCTTTTCACGCCTAATCTCAGCCCTTTTCTGCCTGTAGATTATGTATGCCTTAGCGACCTTCGCTTGGCCATTTTCAACTAGCGCTCTTTCTACAACATCTTGAACATCCTCAACGGCAGGAATCGCTTCTCCACCGTATTTCTCATCAAGGATCTCAACTACGCGCGTTGACAGGGAGTCAGCGAGTGCGCGGTCTCTACTGCCCGTTGCGACTATGGCTTTGTAGATTGCGTTTGTAATCTTCTCTTTGTTGAATGGGAGGATGCGCCCATCGCGCTTTCTTATTTGGGTGATTCTCAGTCTCGAAGGAACCTCATTGGTTGAGGGTTCAACGTGGGATACCAATTTGCTCTTACCTCTTAGAAAGTGGAAGCTCTCTGTAGTCACCCTATTGCACTTTAATAGTTTTCGACAGAATTGTATAAAAAATTGTACGGGCCGATTGCTGAAATGCATTGCCGTACTCAACGGCCTTCGGGAACTTCGACTGGAAAACGAGTAACACACCATCCTCCAACTCGGTTGGTCGTTGAAAAGACTTTTATTGATTGGGAGTCGCGCGGCTTGCGCCTGGTCGGCGAAATTATTCGCCGCGAATTACTTCAGCTGGCTCCATGCGCTCAACGGGTCGGGGATGCCGATCGCGTCGAACGCCTTCCGCCTCATATGGCAACCGCGGCATCTTCCGCACGGGGCGGGCAAATCTTCGTAACAGCTCCAAGTCAGTTCAAGCGGAACCTTAAGCTTGAGCGCGAGCTTGAGCACCTCAACCTTGTTGTAGTTGATCAGTGGGTTGACGATTTCTATTCGTGGCCCTTCCCGGCCGGACCTGGTTCCCGCACGAACTAACTCATTAATGAGTCGGATGAACTCTGGGCTGGCGTCTGGAAGTTCCTTAGAATCGTCGGCATTTGACCCGAACACTACCCTAGTGGCGCCTATGGTTTCGGCGTAGGCTGCGGCAACTCCATAGAAGACAATGTTTCGGGCAGGCACATACGCGGACGAGATTTCAGAGGAAGGGGCGGGGTGGTAGCGCGTTTCAATATGCTTGAAAAATGGTAGATAAACACTGAAATGTTCTTTCACCTGGGCAACGGCTGCGAGTTTCTTCGATGCTTCCGCTTCACTGTCATAAGATTGCGTGTAAATCATGTTCATGGAATAGACGTCATCGGTCTCCTGCTTGATCAAATAGAGCGCAGTTGCGGAATCGATGCCTCCAGAAAGAAGCACTAGCGCCCTAACCAAATTCCTAACCCCAAAGCGCGAACTATGTTCCGTAAGCTGAATGTGCGGTTCAATATGTGTAGCCTTTTGGCTAAAGGGGCGGCGAAGGGAAGTAGGTGGTGTAATTTTGGGGGGAGAATACTTTACTCGTCCGTAATCGAGGTGGAGAAAAAACGCCCCGCATGGCACCAAATGGCACCACCCTCACTTCGGGTGGCACCACCCATGTTAAGGGATGCTAAGCGGAATCGGTGCGGGTTCTTCGCCCTAATGTACTTTCATGAAAGTGGCTATGGAGTCTTTTCTGCACTGGGGGCAGATCTTCAGGTGATAGCGGTCGTTTGGGAGCGGTTCGTGGCACCATTCGCATCTCCTGATTCTCGGGGTCTCCATCTCGGGGATTTCTTCGAACAGTAACTTTTCGAGGTCTTCGACCAATTTCATTTCCTTCTTTTCATTCTGGCCCGTGTGCCTTGTTTGCCGAAGCAAACGAGGCAAGCATGTACTACATGTTAAGGGTGTTAAAAGAATTAACAAGATTTATAAGAAAGCTATGTAATCAATGTAAGCTGGATATCAGATTAAGCACAGTAACCTTGTGAGTTGGCTATCATGGGAAACAATGCTGTCTTGATTCGCGGGTTGGACCGGGATATCTACAACGGCGTGATAGCAAAAGCTAGACAACAGGGCAAGAACGTGGCTGAGCTCGTAAACGAGGCCTTGCAGCAGTATATGCAGGAATCTTCATCGGAAAGCCAGGACGTCTTTGACACGAAGAAGCTAGTGATCGCCGGCTCCGTCCTTCTGTCCAAGGCCGACATCATGGGCCTGCATAAGGAGCTCGGAAACTTTCATCTGGAGAACAGTGGTGAACTAACTTTCGATAAGGACGTTGACCGGGAAGCTTTCCAGAAGATCGAGCATATCCATAACACGGGGAAGCTTCGGGTCCCAACGGACGTACACCACTTCGCCCTACTGAAGGCAGGACACGTACGCGGAGAAGTAGAAAAGTACTAGGCCAGGGTCCCAAAGATTGCCGAGTTTGTAGTCTTTTTTACACCGTCTCGACGCCGAACTTTCCAGTCTCCCATAGCTCAATTTTGACGGTGGTCTTGAAGAAGATACTGAGTTGTTCTTGTAACTGCCGTGCCAATTTCTCACACGACATGTTTCCAATGTCATGGTGGTCATACTTCTCGTCGATGAATTGGTCCACTTGCTTCTTGATGTCCTCGAAGTCTAGCCATTCATCACTCTTCCCGTAGACCTTCGCAAGAAGCTGGTAGTTGTGCCCGTGCAACCGGCCGCAGCGTGGGTGTCCAGCGATTATGTGCGCTGAGGCGAACTCACGCCGGTATAGGCGTGCAATATCGGGCTGGGCAGAGGACAGCTTGCCTAAACCTCCTTGCGTAGCATGTTGAAGAACTCGTTCCTTGTCTCAAATTTCTCAAACTGGCCGCGGATCTCCGACGTGAGGATGTCAGCGCCGCTCTTTACGCCCCTCATTTCCATGCACAAATGTCGGGCCTGAACAACCACGACGACGCCGCGCGGGTGTAAGTTTTCGTTTAGGGCGTCCGCAAGCTGTTTTGTCATACGCTCCTGGAGTTGAAGCCGCTTGCTGAAGCAATCCACCAACCTCACCAGTTTCGAAAGCCCCACGACGGCCTTTGAAGGAATATAGCCAATGTGTACCTTCCCATAAAATGGAAGCAAATGATGCTCACACAACGAGAAAAAGCTGATTTCCTTCGCCACGACCATACCGCTGACCTCATTCCATTCCCTCGCAAGAATTTGTTTAGGGTTCATGGAATACCCTTCAGTCAGTTCAGCATACATTTCGGTGACGCGCCTCGGAGTATCCTGGAGCCCTTCACGCCTGGGGTTCTCACCAATCTCTTCGAGGAGCGACTTCGTCAGTGCCTGCATTCTATTCTTGTCCATAATCCCGCTAACCAGAGACTAAATTGATTCGACCCGCCAAATCGGCGGTTTACAGTTAAGTTTTCCCTTGAATAAGTACTCCCGGAGAGACGTCGGTTCAGGGATGGCCATGAAGCTACGGGTGCTTCCACGCAAGTTCTACGCACGTGACACAGTAAGGGTCGCAAAGTGTCTCCTCGGCAAACGTTTGGTACGAGTCAGGGGTAGGAGTAGAATGGGCGGGAGGATCGTAGAGGTTGAGGCCTATCGAGGTCTGGATGATCCAGCGAGCCATGCCTTTCGCGGACCGACGCCCAGGAACGCCCCAATGTTCGGAGAACCAGGCCACGCTTACATCTACTTCACATACGGAAACCACTACTGCCTAAACATTACCACACAGGCAACTGGCACACCTGGCGCCGTATTGATTCGAGCAGTAGAACCCGTTGAGGGATTGCAAGCCATGAGGCGCCTACGGCCGAATGTTTCGGACCCAAACCTAACCAACGGGCCAGGCAAGTTAACGAAAGCCCTAGGCATAGACAGAGCACTCAATGAGGTGGATATGACGAAGCCGGGCCCCCTTTTTGTTGCAGACGCCGACGAGACGCAATTCGAGATTACCAGGTCTGCCCGTGTGGGAATCAGTCGTGGAACAGATCTTCTGTGGAGGTTCCACATAAGAGGCAACCAGTATGTCTCGAAGCGTTAGGGGTTGCGCAGGAATTCAGGCTTGGATGGGAGCGCTAATCTCTTCAGAATGGATTTGCGGTTTGGACATGTCTTTTATGACTGCTTGCGCGTTCCTGTGAGTGAAACCGACGTAAACGCCCTTGGTAAGAAGAAGAAAGGGCCCCATTAATTTTGTTTAATGAAAACTTTCGCTATGCGTAAATTCAACTCCTTAGGCTGAGGTTTTTCGAACTCCCTTCGAGGTGTTTCGCTCTGGCTATAGTGCGCATTATTGGGCTGACTAAAAGGTACGGGTCGACGCTGGCAGTGGACCACCTGAACCTGGATGTCCAGGAGGGGGAGATTCTCGGATTACTCGGCCCCAACGGTGCTGGGAAAAGTTCAATCCTAATGATGTTGTCAACAATAATCAAACCGACCGAGGGCACCGCAGAAGTCGGAGGCTACGACATTCGCAAAAGGCCGTACGAAGCAAGAGAAATGATTGGAATCGCCTTTCAAGAAGCGAAACTCCTGTGGATGAATACCCCTTGGGAAATCTTGAACTGGCATGCAAAGGTATGCGGCGTCAAGAACCCAAGGCACGCCGTGGAGGCAATTCTTAAGGAGTTTAACCTCTGGGACGCCAGAAAGAAACTCGCCAATGAATTATCCGGTGGAATGAAGAAACGGGTCGAAGTCGCCAAGGTGCTCATTCAGAAACCAAAGGTCGCCATCGTGGATGAACCTACAGCTCAAATCGATATTGCTGGCAAGTACCAGATATGGGAGAAGATTCGTTCCCTACGCGATGAGGGTTCCACAATCATTCTGGCCACAAACGAGCTCGGCGAAGCAGACCGGCTTTCCGACCGAGTAGCAATATTGTACCATGGCCGACTCAGGGTATGCGACACGCCGCGAAACCTCAAAGACAGTATACCCGGGGGTGATGTCATCGACATCAAGCTCGAAGCACCTGTTGAGAACAGGGCGGTGGCTGAGCTGAAGGGTATAGCTGGAATCGTCGACCTTGCAATTGTAGAACCAACTCACATGCGCATCTACCTCAACCGAGCAGAGAAGATGCTGCCCAAGATAATGCAACTCCTCTCCACCCTTGGCGTCGGAATCAACTCGATCAACATGAAAGAACCCTCCCTAGACGATGTCTTCTTTCATTACGCCGGCACCGTCCTGGAAGAATCGCAAGCAACCCCCAGTGTGGCTTCACCGTGAGCAAGATACTCCTCGTGATCGAACGCGATCTGCGCTCACTGGTTCGACACAAAAGTATACTGATTATGCGTTGGTTCTTCGTCATCGTCCAAATTGGAATTTTCGGCCTTGCGGTGTCGCGGCTGGTTGTCGTAATGCCAAACTACTACAATTACTACGCGATGGGCGTCATCGTGATGACCATGTACTCTGTAGCAATCTTTACAGGGTACGAAATATACGACGAAGCTGACGACGGCTTCGTGGAATATCTTCTGAGCCTACCGATAACGCGTCGTGAGCTAGTACTCGGGCGGTCTCTTGCTGGTGGGCTTAGGAGCTTCATCTTCATGTCCCCTATCATTGCAGGTTTTCTGTTCTTCATCGGGGTCTTGGATCCCCTGAAAATCTTGACTGCACTAGTAGCTCTCTACGGGTTTGCGTTCGGCGTTTCAGGTTTGAGTATCACTCTAGCGGTTGGATTGAGGTCTGGAGACAAGTTCGACATCATAATGGGAGCACTTGACGCATTCATCGTTCGACTGAGTACAGCTCTGTACCCGCAGGCCTTCATGCCAGGCCCTATAGCGGCCCTGTCAAAGTTCAATCCACTCAGCTATGCCGCAGACCTCTTCCGCTGGTCACTGAACTTCGACATCAGCTACCTAGCAAATCCGGCGGTTGCATTGATTGTTCTAGTAATCTTCCTCATGACGTTCAACTTCGCCGGAGTGATGATTTACGAACGGAATCTCGAAGGGGGAAACTGGAGATGATTCCATGTTAACCGGCTTGAAAGCGATAATAGAGCACGACTTCCGAACTTTCTTCAAGTACCGGTTTTTCACGGCTGGCCTGATCAGCATGAACCTTGCAGATTTGCTCATCATGGCGGTTGTTTACACGCAGATGGTTTCGTTCGACTACTTCAAATTCGTAGCGCCGGGAATTGTTGCCGTCGGCCTGTTTGCCGCCGCCTTCGTGATCGGTAGAGAAGTGAACAATGAGACTAGACGAGGCTACAACCAGTACCTTCTAAGCCTGCCAGTTAGACGTTTCGAGCTTATTATCGGGCGCATGATAGCGGGCGGCCTCAGGGGGCTAATCTACGCAATCTCCCTTCTTGTCTTGGCGATGTGGATTCTAACGTTTCCATCGATTCCACAACTAGGGCTAATCATATTTGCAATGTTCCTACTCGGCATGGGGATTTCAGGCCTAGCAATCAGCTTAGCGGTCATCTTGAGGAGTTTCGAACGATTTACAACGGCACGAAGCCTGATCTACCTGCTACTGATTTTCTGCAGCACAGTCTTCTACCCGATAACAGTTCTTCAACAGCTTTTCGGTGGGGCCCTAGTCGTTTTCGCGGAAGCCAACCCTCTCAGCGCAATCTCAAATCTTCTGAGAGGTTACCTGATGGGAACTCCGCCAGTAACTTTGTTCAGCTGGATGGAACTCTTAGTGTTCTCCGCTGTGTTCATCTTAGCCGGAGCGGGACTCTATGCGCTGGCCATCGAACGCTCCGTCTAAGCTCTAGTATTTGATGACCGAGAATTCCTTGCCGCTCGCCCTGACGGTGACTCCCCTCGAACTTGTCACGTGACCAATCTGTCTGAATCCAGGGAGCAGGTTTCTAGCTTGTCTTGCAGCTTGCCTAGGGCAGATTACTAAGAAGCCGATTCCCATGTTGAACGTGCGGTACATCTCCCGCTCCGAGACACGTGCCCTAGATTGAATCGTCTTGAATACCCAAGGCGGTTCCGGTAGGTTATCTAATTGAAATCCGACCTTCGCCCGTTGCCCGATCCTCTTCAGTTTAGAGTAAGCCCCTCCCGTTATGTGCGCCAATCCATGGATCTCCAAGTTCGATCTGAGCAGCCTAGAGATTTCCTTAACGTAGATCCTTGTAGGGCGAATCAATTCTCTCACAATCTTCGGGTCCGCTCTGGGAACCAGTAGAGTTTTTCTCGCCAGAGTCAGGCCGTTGCTATGGATGCCGCTACTTGCCAATCCAAGAACAGCATCTCCAGGTTCAGCTTGCTCGCCGGTAATGATGCTGTCCTTCTTCACGATGCCAACCACGGTCCCCGACAGGTCAAAGCCTCGCACAAGGTCAGGAACGATTGCGGTCTCACCCCCGACTATTGCGACACCTGCTTCGCGCGCGCCCTTTTGCAGTCCTTTCATTATTTCCGCGACAACTCTTGGCCTTGGTTTCTCGAGCGCCAAATAGTCAACCATGGCAAGCGGCTCGGCGCCGACGCAGATTATGTCGTTCACGTTCATCGCGACACAATCTATTCCGACCGTGTCGTACTTCGCGCAAGCTTCTGCAACAAGAACCTTTGTCCCAACATTGTCAGTGTGTAATGCTAGCGCATAGTCTTGGCTGATTTCTATCAGAGCCGCATAGTGTTCACGAATTCCAAGAACTCGCCCCAGTTTTCCCCTTCGAGTTTGGAAGGTTTTCGACAGCGCTGTTTCGATGCCTTTCTGGATTTGCGAAACCCGGGTTACGTCAACACCTGCTTCAGCATATGTGCGGGGCGACGTGGCGCACTCTCATTTCGAAACATCGAGAATTCTCTTAGCGAGGTAGGCGGCGTTCTCAGCTCCATCTATTCCCACCGCGCATACCGGGACTCCACGAGGCATTTGCACGATGGAAAGGAGTGCGTCCAAGCCGCCCAGTGCTTTGTTGACTGGGACACCGATGACGGGCCGCTCAGTTCTTGAGGCTATGTAGCCAGGCAGGTGTGCTGCAAGGCCAGCGATCGCTATGAATACCTTGGCTTTGCTTGAGGCGATGTACTCGTCCAGTTCCTTGTGATTCCTGTGGGCTGAGATGACCTGGGTCTCATGTGTTACTCCCAGCGAGTCAAGGACTTGCTCTGCGCGTTTAGCGACTTCCGAGTCGCTTTTTGACCCTATCACTATTGAGACGGCAACATCAGCCAAGGTGCACACGTTCCTCAGGTTGGATGCTCGAGCAACAGCTCTTTGTTTGAAGCTTGTTCAGCTTGATGTTGGATAAAGGCTTCTTGCCTTCGATTCCACCGGTCCTCCCAGTTTCTGCCCCAATCAACTACAACTTTCCCATCATGCACAGCGATTCGTTCGTCCGCGTGGAGTTGAATCGCCTTTGAATAAGTCCGATGTTCTTGCACCAATATTCTGCCTGCCAAGGATTCAGGCGTATCGTCCGGTTTGACTGGGACAGTGCTCTGGAGAATGATTGGGCCGCCGTCTACACTTTCATCAACGTAATGCACTGAGCAACCTGACTCATTCTCACCCGCCTGAAGCACGGCGGCATGAACGCGTTCGCCGAACATACCCGGACCGCCGAACCTCACCATGTCCTTCGCGGGATGAATGTTCATGATACGAAACCTGTACGCCTCGACCATCGTACGTCCTAGAACTTGCATGAAGCCCGCAGGGCCACGAGGTTGATACGGTGCTGCTCAAGTACCCCGCAGACTCTTTTGTCGAATTCGTTTCGGGCATTCTCCTTCTCCTGTTTTGTAGCGAATTTCCTCCCGAAAACTCCTTCCAAGATGACGTAAGGAACGGAGTATTCTTGGGCGATCTGAATCGCTGGCGCCTTGGGATCGTTTGTGACCAGCAGACTGAGCTCAACATCTTCAAGGACTTCGAGCCGGGCGTGGTCTGCAATGGCCCTGAAGTTAGAGCCACGGCCCGATGCGAAGACCGCCAAGCGATTCATGCTATCCCCATTTCAGGTGAGCTTGCGGTTGATGTACTTGCGCCGAGAGATTTCATGTGCTCGATACGCTTCTGAATCAACTCTTCTGTCCCAATGTCATGGCGGTGGCGCAACGGGCCTTGAACATTTGCCGTCGCGCCTTCAGCTATTTGTTCCGCTTCCCTTATCGTCTCAGCTATCCCCACGACGGCTAACGTCCGAGACCCCGTAGTGGTTATGCAACCATTCTTCACGTCCACGCTAGCGTAGAAGAGGCGCGCATTCTGCCCAAATGTTTCCTCGTCAACATCCACCATTTGAGGAGCAGCAACATGGTCGGGATAGGTGACTGGGACGAGATACTTGCAAACAGTAGCCTTAGGCTGGAATGAGAAGTATTTCGACTTCAAACTCCCCTCAGCTATGCGCTCACATACCTCCATGAAGTCAGTTTCCTCAGAGAGTATTGGCAGGACGTTCATGGCTTCCGGGTCGCCGAAACGGCAATTGAATTCGATGAGTTTCGGGCTTGGCTTCTCCTCGTGCAGGCTTCGAGCTAACATGAATTGACCGTACAATAACCCCTTGTACTCTTCACCAGTCTCCTTATTCAGTGCACGAATGACATCGGTCATTATTCTAGAGCCTGCTTCGAAGTTTTCCGGTGAAACAAACGGGAGTAAGTGGTCTCGATCGCTGTAACTGCCCATACCGCCCGTGTTTGGCCCAGTATCATTTTCGTATGCACGTTTATGGTCTTGAACGATGGGCATGGGGTGCACGTCATGACCGTCGACAAAGGCTTGGAGTGAATACTCTTCACCATTGAGCCGCTCCTCAATTACGAGCCGCTGACTACCGCCAATCTTGTTTCGGAGAATCTCCTTAGCATAAGCCACCTCATCCTGCTTACTTGGAAGATCTTCCCCTGTAACTTTGACTCCCTTCCCACCGGTCAACCCAGCAGGTTTTATCGCGACGGGCCCCGCGGTCCTTAGAAATGCTTCGGCGGAATCGGGTTCCGTGAAGACGCGGAATAGGGGGTTACCCGCTATGCCGTACTTGCTCAGAAGGTTCCGGCAGAAACTCTTGTCTCCCTCTAAGAGAGCGAGCCTTTGTGTTGGTCCGACGCATGCAATGCCCTGCTCCGTAAGGGAATCCACCACTCCATTAACGAGCGGCGCCTCGGGGCCGATTACAGCCAATTCGATGTGAACTTGTTTCGCGTAATCCGACACAGCTTGCGCGTCACTGATCTGTAGGATTGTTGCATCTCTTGCAAGTTTCGTTATGCCGGGATTGCTAGTGCTCATGGCCGCATACAAGTCGGCATTCGGCGATTTCGCGAGTGCTACAGCGATGGCATGTTCCCTTGCTCCAGACCCAACAAGCAGTACCCTAGTCAAGTCTCCCTCTTCCAGGGCGTAGCATTAGCATACTGATCATCAGTTTTCGGCCGCATTTCATCGGCTAGTGATTGGGCCAGAGGGGTCGGGTAAACACCTGTCAGGCATGCGAGGCAAGTTTCCTGCTTTGGAAAGCCTATCGCATCCAACAACCCATCCAAGGTCTGGTAGCAGACTACATCAGCGCCTACCGCTCGGCGGATTTCTTCCACCGATTTTGATGAGGCAATTAGTTCGGAATGAGTTGACATATCAATCCCGTAGAAACACGGGGATTTGATGGGTGGGCATGTGACCCAGACCTCGACGCGGCTTGCACCCGCTTCCTTGAGCAAGTTCACAATCTTCTTCATCGTCGTGCCGCGGACGATGCTGTCGTCTACTAAGAGAATGTTCTTGCCTTCTACAACAGCCCGCACCGCGTTGAGTTTCAGCCTAACCGCGTTATCCCTCCCCTCTTGGTTGGGCATGATGAATGTTCTACCGATGTACCTGTTCTTGATCAGGCCCTCGAAAACTGGGATCCCGGTCTCTCGTGATATTCCCTCTGCTGCAGGGCGTGCAGTATCAGGGACTGGGACAATCACATCTGCGTGTGTCTTGTAAGTGCGCGCAAGGTTTCTGCCTAGCTTGACCCGGACCAGGTACACATCCTTACCGTCGATTGTCGAATCTGGTCGACTGAAATATACGTACTCAAACATGCACCGCGCGTGATTGTTCTGTGCTTTGAGCTGCTTTCTGACTAGTGGCTCGTTTTCCCGCGCAATCACTAGCTCTCCAGGGTTCACGTTCGAGTGGTCATGTATACCATTGATGTCTAAGGCAACGGTTTCTGAGGCGAACATAAAGAGTCCATCGGCCTCCCCAAAGCAGAGTGGGTGAAAACCTTCAGGGTCCCTGAAGGCGATTAGCTCACCATTCCCTGTCAAAACGAGCGTGGAGTAAGCGCCTTCGAATCTCGAGACGCAATTCATGACCGCCTTCTCAACGTCGACACCGCTGGAAAGTTCTTCGGATAAGGTCTTTAGCATGACTTCTGCGTCGCAGGTTGCCGAAAGGAATGTTCCGTTTGAACGCAAGTCAGTGCAAAGCTGTGAGAAATTGACGAGGTTGCCGTTATGGCAGAGGGCAAGTCCACCTTTCGGCCGGTCGGAGAAGTAGGGTTGCGCGAATTCCTCCAGTTTCTGTGGGTCACAAAGTGTTTCTTCGTTTGCTGGCTGACCTACAGTGGAATATCTGACATGCCCTATTCCGAGACTACCCTTCAGTCCGTTGAAAGTTTCAAAGTTGCCGACAAGCCCCAGTTGTTTTCGATGATAGAACTTCTTCTTGTCGAATGTATAGAACCCGCATGCTTCCTGCCCGCGGTGCTGTAAAGCCAATAGCCCAAGCCAAATGTTGTGGGACACGTCCGAGCCGCTTTTTATGGCTCCGACGACGCCGCAGCTTTCCTTTACTTCTGCCAAGGCTCCAGAATCGCCTGCAGCGAATCCATGTATGCTTTGCGGAGCGTCTCTAACGAAAAATCCAGTCGGCTGTGGCCCAGCCCGAAGTGCAGTGAGTTACCCCCAACTGTGCCTGCAACAATCGCGGGAACATTCGCCGTCGATAGTGTTTCTGAAACATGAGAAGGATCCTTGGTAGTTATGATGAACCTTGAATTCGTCTCCGAGAACAAGAGTTCGTCGGAATGCATCTTCTTGGTGTAGAGGGGTGCGCAATCGACTGATGCCCCCCTGCCGCCAGCGATAGCCATCTCAGCGACGGCAACTCCTAAGCCGCCTTTTGAAACATCATGGCAAGCGGTGACAAGGCCATCCCGTATGCATTCTAGGACACTTCTCTGAGTGCGAACTTCAAGTTCGAAATCTAATGAGGGAGGTTCCCTGCCGACGCATCCTAAGGTGTGATAGTATTCTGATCCACCGAGCTCAGGTTTCGTTTCGCCCACGATGATTACGACCTCGCCATCATCTCTGAACCCCATTTTAGTGAGACGGTTGGCCTTCTCAATCAGACCAAGTACGCTGATGACCGGAGATGATTTGATCGCCTTGCGGTTTTGTTCCTCCTGGTTGTAGAAACTGACTTTGCCGCCGACACATGGCAAGGGATAGGCTCTAGCGAAGTCAGCTATGCCTTCGATTGCCCTTGAGAACGCCCAGAATATCTCCTCGTCATTGGGGTCACCGAACTGGCAGTGGTCGAGGAAAGCTACTGGTTCCGCTCCTACAGCCACAACATTGCGACAGCATTCAGCCAGAACACTGGCGGCACCAACGTACGGGTCCAAGTCGCAGAACCGTGCGTTTCCATCTACCTTAACGACAGCGTATTTTCCGTTGGGCAGTTTCAGCGCGGCCGCGTCTGCCTCTCCGGGTTTTGCCATAGTTCCGATTCCGACTTCATGGTCATACTGCTGGAACACCCAATCCTTGCTCGCAATCGTGGGCGCAGCCAATACGCCCAAAAGGCTCTGTCCAAGATCGCTGGAATGCGCAGGTGCTGGTTCAAGGTTTCGTAGACGTGGCATGCGACCCTTTCGGCGGATTGTTGGCGCGTTTGCGAGTAGAGGTGTGGGAAGGTTCGCGAGTTGTTCCTTACGGCGAAAAACCATGATTCTGCCGGTTGATGTGACCTCGCCTATGCGGGCACTACCCACGCCATACTTCCGGACGATGCCATCCAAAACTTCCTCAGAACCCTCTTTGACGACAAAGAGCATTCTTTCTTGGGATTCTGAGATCAAAACCTCAATGGGGGTCATGTCGGCTTCGCGAATAGGGACCTTCTCCAGGTACACGTTGAGGCCCGTGCCGCCTTTGTCGGCTATTTCAGAGAGACCTGTCGCTAATCCGCCCCCACCCAGATCCTTACAGCCCCTAAGAATCCTAGCACGGGCAGCTTCCAGCGACACTTCGATGATTAGCTTCTTTGTGAAAGGATCCGGGATTTGAACGGCTGACCTATCTTGATCTGGGTCCGCTCCGAGGGTTCTGGACGCGAATGTTGCTCCGTGAATTCCGTCTCGGCCTGTGGAACCGCCAATCAGATAGACACCGTCACCAATGTGGGTTGCCTGGGCCAACAGGAGTTCTTCTTTTCTTCCAACTCCCAGACAAGCTACATCCACTAGGCAGTTTCTTTCAAAGCAAGTATCAAATTCAACCTCGCCGGCGACTGTTGGCACACCGATGCAGTTACCGTAATCCGCAATTCCCCGAACCACATTCTTCATGATCCACTTTGAATGATCACTCTCGGCTATCTCACCGAACTTCAGAGCGTCGAGGAATGCGATCGGCGTCGTGCCCATGCAGAGAATGTCACGAACAACGCCACCTATTCCCGTGGCCGCTCCCCCGTAAGGATCGACAGCGCTAGGATGATTGTGGCTCTCAATGTGAATCGTTACAACATAACCGTCACCAATGTCCACAACGCCTGAATCATATCCAGGCCCAACCAGCACGTTCCTACCCGATGTCGGAAGCGTCGCGAGCACGTGTCTTGATGATTTGTAACTGCAGTGCTCACTCCATTCAGCGTCTATCATAGCCCATTCGAGGCCGTTCGGCTCCCTTCCCAGCTGCTGGCGCGCGAACCCCATCTCCTCCGGCGTAAGTGTAGTTTCCAGTTCGCCTACTAGCATCTGATCCACTCTACCATTGACTTGAAAACTCTCAACCCATCCGTTCCACCAAGTGCGGGGTCACTTGCCCGTTCCGGATGGGGCATCATGCCAACGACGTTTCCTTCTTTGTTAGAGAGTGAAGCTATACTGCGGGATGTTCCCGTAGGGTTCTCGCCGGCATATGTTATGACAACCATCCCTTCGCCTGCCAAGTGGTCAAGGACTTCGTCTTCAGCAAAGAAACGCCCCTCATTGTGGGCTATGGGCATCCTGATCTGCGGAATTCCTTCAAACAAGTTGGTGAATGCTGTCCGGCTCCTCTCCACACGCAGGTTCATCCACTTGCACACGAACTTCAACGATGAATTACGCAACAGTGCCCCCGGAATGAGGCCAGCTTCAACCAGGATTTGGAAGCCGTTGCAAATGCCAATAACCGGTCTTCCATCTTCAGCCATTTTCCTTATTGCGTCGATTGCGGGTGAGTGGGCTGCGATAATGCCGGCTCTCAGGTGGTCGCCGAAGCTGAACCCGCCGGGTAGAACCGCGGCATCATATGATGAATCATTGAAATCGTTGTGCCAAATGAGGTCCGCATCGAGACTCAGCACGTTCCTGAGAACGTGTAGAGTGTCACGGTCACAGTTGCTTCCCGGAAACTGAATTACCGCGACCTTCAAGTCTATTGCCTAACTCTCACGTTTAATGCGTGCGCGACTGGGTTGTACAGTCTCAGGTCGTTGCACATTTGGAGGGCTTTGTTCCTTGCCTCGTCCTCGTTTGATGCTTCGACCTTAACCATTAGCAGTTTGCCTGTCCGGACTTCCTTCACTGAATGGAATCCTTCCTTGTGGATTAAGTCACGTTCTATGGTCTCCCCCTCAGGGTCTCGGGCCCGTGGCTTGTTGGATATGACTATCTCAACTGAGAATGTTTGTTCCACTACAAACTCTCCTGAAGGGTTCCATGTACCCTAGCTCGAAAACTCCAGGCAGATCCTTGCGGTACCTGTCCTTGTCCAAGATTTCCTTAGTCTCTTTGTCCCAAAGCCTCCAAGAATCTGGGCTTAGTTCATCACCGACCAAGAGTTTGCCGTTGGCATCCCGCCCGAATTCGAGTTTGAAGTCCACGAGAATTGCTCCTCTTTCATCGAAGAACTTCTCTAGTACGGTCGCGGCCTTCAGTGTGACCTGCTTGATTTCTTCAATTTCGTCATCGTTGGCAAGTTGGAGGAGCTTGAGATGCTGGTCAGTTAGCATTGGATCGTGGAGCGAGTCATCTTTCAAGTAGAACTCAACAATAGGAAACGGGAGCTTGTCGCCGTTCTTGAAGAGCTTTCCAATACCTATGAAGTGGCCGGCTGCGCGAATTCTGCAGACAACTTCTACTGGTATCATTTCCAGCTTCGTAACGAGGAGACGAACATCGTCAAGTTGCTTGAGAAGGTGATTTGAAATTTGATGTTCCGTGAAAACTCCGTAGAGTTTCGCGGTTATCGCCGCATTAATCTTGCCTTTTCCGGGAAGAATATCGTGCTTTTTGCCGTCACCAGCAGTAACATCGTCCCGAAAGGTTAGAATCGCTTGGTTAGGTTGGTCGGCAGGCGAAACAGTCTTCGTTTTACCTGACGAAAGGATAGAAACTGACATGTTTTGTTAATATTCACGTGAACGTAAAAGCCATTTTTAACACGATTGTGTCCCTTTCTTCGGATTCGTTCTGCTAGAGACTGACGGTTGGCGGAGTCTTTGATTCACATGCGTCAACACGTAGAGCTAGGCCGCCTAAGGTGATTTTGTTATCGCGATGTTGAAAGGTGATGCCAGTGTTCCACTGGAAATCCGTCCGCCTCGTTCTCACTTTCTAGTGCACGAAGTGCCTTATGCCGGTGAACTGCATCGCCATTCCGAACTCGTCTGCTGCCCGTATTACTTCGGGGTCGCGTATCGAACCGCCAGGTTGAATGATTGCAGTTACCCCTGCTTTGCCCATCAAGTCAACGGAGTCCCTGAATGGAAGGAAGGCGTCCGATGCCATAACGGTTCCCTTAACATTTAGCCCCGCGTCCTGCGCTTTCATCAGTGCGATTTTACACGAGTCAACTCTGCTCATTTGTCCTGCTCCCACTCCGACAAGTTGCTCTGGTGTGGATAGTACAATGGCGTTCGACTTGACATGCTTCACAATTTTCCACGCAAACAGAAGGGCATCCAACTCGCTAGGAGTCGGCTGCCGTTTCGTTACGGTTTTCCGGTTTTGTTCGTCAATAAGTTGTTCATCCTGGTCTTGGTAAAGGATGCCGCCGTGGATCCAACGAAAGTTTTTCTGGGTTCCCGATTCCTTCCTGTTAGCATTCAATTGCCCTGAAATGTTAAGAATGCGTCGATTCTTCTTTGCCGAAAGAACACGCAGGGCTTCATCTTCGAACCCTGGCGCTAGAACCAGCTCGACAAACTTGTCGCTGAGCAGATTGGCAGTTTCAATGTCGACTGGCCTTGTGAATGAGTAAACCCCGCCAAAGGATGAGACAGGGTCAGTTTCCAAAGCTTTGCGGCATGATTCCGCCAGTGTCTTCCCTTTTCCAACGCCACAAGGGTTCGTGTGTTTGATTATGGCTGTGGCAACGATGCCCCCGAGTTCGGCTACCAAGCTGTAAGCAGCGTCGGCGTCGAGTATGTTTGTGTAGCTTAGCTCTTTCTCGCCCGCTACCATGGGGGAGGAAGCTATGCAATCGTTCTCGTATCGGTTGCGGTAGACTGCAGCCTTCTGGTGCGGGTTCTCACCGTAGCGTAAGTCATGGATTTTCTCGAAATTCAATACTAGGCTTCGAGGGGCGGGCCATTCGCTGCGCACACCATTCCGCGCTCTGGTTTGGAAGAATGATGAAATCGCGGCATCATAAGCTGCTGTGCGTTCGAAAGCCTTGAGCATTAACTGCGAGCTAGTCTTCTCAGAGAGATTTCCATTGTTGCCCCTGAGTTCGGCGAGAACTTGCAAATAATCAGCCGGGTCGGTTACTACAGCCACACTCTGATAGTTCTTCGCAGCTGCCCGAATCATTGTAGGACCACCAATGTCGATGTTTTCCAAGGCATTGTCCAAGCTAGGCGATTGTGCCGCGACTTTCTCGAACGGATATAGGTTCACGACAACCATATCGATCGGCATGATTCCCAGCTTGTCGATGGTATCGCGGTCGCTTGCTATGCCACGTCTAAATAGTAAGCCAGCGTGAATTTTCGGATGCAGGCTCTTAACGCGGCCGTCCAGAATTTCGGGAAAGCCGGTGTAATCTGCAATATCACGGACTGCAATTCCTTTTTCAGACAGCAATTTTCCTGTCCCGCCTGTTGACAGCAATTCTACTCCTAATTCGCGGAGCCCGCGAGCGAAATCAACAATACCAGTCTTATCGTAAACGCTCAGTAGGGTGGTCTTTATCCTCAAGGTCATACTCGTTCTGCGCGATGAATGGTAGCCGCTGAACTTAGCTTTTCTTTATCCTGCGAAACTGGCCGCTCTGACCATCGAACATTCTGTCTGAGCTGCACTTCATGATGCAAGGAACTTGAATGCATAGTATAAGTTCCTGATGCGCATCCCGAAACTGAATTTGGTTGTTCCTTTGCGCAGCCTAAAGCCGACCGGAATCTCTTGTACCCGGAGGCCTTCTTTGAAGAGTGTGACGAAGAGTTCCAATTCAATTTCGAATCCCGTTGAATGAATTTCGGGGTAGATTCGCTGAACTGAATCCCTAGTGAATACCCAGTACCCGGTTTGAACATCTGTAAACAGACGCCGGAACTTGGCCCCGAGTAAGAATGAAACCGTGACATTGGATGCGAGGCTTACCAAGGGCATCGAATGAGCATCCCTCGGACCACGAGTCCTCGAACCTAGAACCACGTCTGCCTTATCGTTCTCGACAATTGTCATCATCTTTGTGAGCCACGACGGGTCGTTCGTCCCGTCACCGTCTATGATACAAAGTACCTTGGCTGTGCTTTGGAGAAAATCTCTCATTGCGGTTCGGATGCCGCACCCCTTGCCTTTGCCGAAATCCTGTATGATGACTTTGACGCCGGCTTTTTCTGCAATTTCTTTCGTTCGGTCAGTGCTTTTACCATCGACCACGATTATGTTCTTGAAACCGCATGCGCGTGATTCGGCCAGCAGTCCTTCGATCGCGTCTTCTTCGTTAAGAGTCGGGATCACGAGGAGCGTTTCTGACATGAGGCTTGGGTTAGCTTTTTGAGTGATGGGCTGTGGATTTGCTACGGCGGAGTTGTCAGCCATGCGTGCCACAAACATTCTCATTCTGATTTGCGTTGTGGTGACTCTTTACGCCTGGACTGCGATGAGTCCCGCTGATGTGGACCGTTACCTTGCTTTCAGTCTTACTAATCTGCAAGAGGGAAGAGTTTGGACGCTCGTTACAGCGATCTTCGTCCACGCTAGCATCCTTCACATACTGGGAAACATGATTTTTCTGTACGTTTTCGGAAATACGTTGGAGAGTGTGACAAACTCCAAACGTCAGATGCTTACTGCTTTCTTCCTCGGGGGCATACTTAGTTTTCCGTTGAGTATCCCTTTCTTTCCGCCTGGTACAAGTTTCGTCGGAGCTTCTGCCGCAATCTTCACGTTGACTGCCGTCGTAATGTTGATGAAACCTTTGAGGTGGTCTTGGCTCCTGTTCATGCCTGTGGGGTTAGTTGCCATACTGTACTTCCTTTACAACGGGTTGGCGGTCTACTACCAACAGCAGAGTAATGTAGCCTACATATCGCACATCATCGGGTTCTCACTTGGGCTACCGCTGGGCATAGCTTGGAGCGTGCAGTGGAAGAGAAACTTGTTGATTTCGATCGGGTTGCTCGCTGTATATTTCGTCTTGCTTTACTTCGTCACGCATTACATTCTTCCGTCGCTCTAGGAAGTCATAGCCCGAACGGTGGAAGCGTTCTCAGACTGATTTCAGGTATCCTTTTGAAACGAGCCATTCTTCAACTGCGATTGAGACTAACTCTTCTTCTGAGATATCGCGTTCTTCAGCCGCTTGATTAAGGGCCCGCCCGATTCTGGGCGCGAAGTAGACTTTGATCGAGACCCCAGTTTGTTTCGCCAGCGCTTCTTCTTTGATTGCTTCTATCGTTTTCTCAGGGAACATTTTGAAACGATCAACAACCTTACGGGCATCCTCTTCGGGTAGGGGGGCGATCGCCCTAACTATCTCTGGCACCTTGCGATCAAAATCTCGGCTCGAAAGCCTTCTCACCTCAGCTGTTTTCAAAGCGCGAGCGACTAGTTCAGTGTGCGCTAGCGGGATTGCTTCCGCGCGTCTCCTCTGCTCGTCCGACGGAGCTCTGGCAGCATGGATGTCCATCCCCCTAGCTCTGAGTTTGAAGGTGAGCTCGTACGCATCCAGCAGCTCGCGGATTGAGTTCTCGGACCGGCCGATCACTTTTGCAACAGCCTTCGCGTTTGCAAACCGTTTCGGATCGAGTTTCATAAGTTTGAGAACGGCTTCCGCCTCTTCCTCAAGCTCAAGATCGTTCCTTTGAATGTTCTCGACGAGTGAGAGAGAAAGCGCTTCGGTGTCACTCATCGGCCTTATGATAGCGGGCACTTTTTTCAGGCCAAGCGACTTCGCGGCCTCATACCTTCTCGACCCGACAACGATTTCGAACCTATTCTTGAGCGGCCTGACTAGCAGTGGTTCTAGGATTCCCTTCTCTTGAATCGACAGTTTCAGTTCGGTTATGTCTCCTACCGATTTGCGAACGTTCGATTCGCCAACGAATAGTTTTACGGTTTCAAGGTCCGTCATGGCAGCCATAAAGGGTACCCTACACTAGTTTACGGTACAGTATACAATTTTAAATTGTTCTGTTTAGGGAATTGGAGTGTAGGGATTAGGGATCAATGGGCCTACGCCGGAAGATTGACGGGGTCGACGTTATCGCTAGCGACAACGAGGTTTGGTTTGTTCAGGACGAACGGATTTGCTGGACGACGAAGGAAGAACTTTGGGCAGGCTCGTTAAGGTTGGGCAAGATTCTACGCGAGAAAGGTTACCGAATTCACAGTCAAAGATTTCCAAAGAAACTTCGCGAACTCATCCTAATGCTGTCAAGATGAGCTAGGCCGAGAAGACTAAAAGAAAAAAGATTGTAGGAGTTTTTCCGCAGCGGTCTGCTGCAAATCCGGTTTCTAGTAGCGGTCGCGTCCGCGGTCTCTGCCGCCGCCGTAGCCGCCTCTGCCCCGGCCTCTACCGTACCCGCCGCCGCCACCACCGCCGCCGCGCCCGTAGCCTCCGCCACCGCGGCCGTAACCTCCGCCGCCTCCGTAGCCTCTTCCGCCGCCTCCGAAGGAGCGGTAGGGTCTTTCTTCAACGACCTTGTCGGATAGGTTGTTCTGTGTGTTCACGTCGCCGAGGGGGGTTTCTGCTGGTTCTAGGGTACCGTAACGGCCGATGTTCAATCGCATCGAACCCTTGAACGGTCGCACGTACCCGTTCTTGACGTTGACTGTGTCACCCTCGTTGACTTTGTCTATGTTGTCGTCCCACAGGGTCATGTAGATTGTGCCAGTGTCGTCTCCAACAAGTGCGTCCAACACGCGGTGTGTTGTTCCGTCCTGTCGAGAAACGGTTTCTCTTGCTTCGCCCTTCTGGACGACTTTGACGGTTGTGTTGACTTGCTTTGAGTAGGCGCCAAGTTCGCTAACTTTTACAGGTGGTGCCGAAACGCCGGCTGCTTGTCCTTGTTCCTCTGACATTTTCAAGTCTACTTCTGTTCAAACGGTAAAGCCTCAACAAGGGTGCGGCAGTCTTAAGCGTTATGATTACTCTCGCGTCGATGGTTGGCCTAATTCTATTCCAGCTCTGGAAAATGTAAGCCCCGTGCCAGACTTTGGTTACAGGTACGTCAAGAGGTTATCAACGGTTTGAATTACCAAATCCGGTTTAATTTTCGACGAGCTGATGGTTTCGCGGCTTTCAACTCCAGTAAGGACCAAAACTGTGTAAACACCAGCCCTATGGGCGCCCACCAGGTCAGTTTCTATCTGATCTCCGATCATGACCGCGTTGGACGGTTTCTCATGCGCTAAGCGAAGGGCTAGTCGGAACATGCGTGGCGATGGTTTACCGATCATGACGGTCTTCTTACTAGAGCCGTACTCTAGTGCTTTGATTATTGGCCCAGCAGATAGCGCGGGGCCGTGGTCATTCATGTAGACCGCCCCGCCATAGCTGCCGACCAGTTGCGCACCTCCCCTCAGGGACCGTAACGCATCGTCCAGCTTTTCATATGTCAACCCCCTGTCTAAGCCTACTACTACGACCTGAGGGTTCTGATGCTTCTCTTGGTGTCCGGCTGCTTCAAGCTCACGCTTCAAACCATTCTCACCAATCAAGAAGAATGATGCTTTTCCATACTTCTGGGTCAGGTAGTTTGCGGTAAGAAAACTCGAAGTGAGAATTTCTTCTAGCTCAAATGTGAAACCTAGCGTCGCTAGGTTTTGATGAATCTCATGGCGAGTGTGGGTTGAATCATTTGTTAGAATGAAGGATCTCTTTCCTTGGGATTTGATTTTGTTGAGAACTTCCCGGCCTCCTAAGTAGCGCGGATTCTCTTTGCCCACGGAGAGTACGCCGTCGAGGTCGAAGAAGAATACCTTGACCGCCGCAATCTTCATCCTGTCTGTAACCTCCAGTTCAAATCCAGTAAGGAAGGCCCTATGATGGTTTTTGGTAGGGGGAAAATCATTGAAAAAAATAATCGATAAAAAACGTGGAAAAACGCTGTTCAGCTACATTTAGCGTCTTATTTCTTCATTTTCTTCTTTTTGTGGCCTTTTGCCACCTTACGCTTCACCTCGAAACGTTTCGAGCTAGCTAGCCTCGAATCGTACCGTATGCATGGAATTTACTTAAAAGTTAATCGATTTACTCAACAGTTGGAACTAGTCAATATAAGGCGGTCTGCGAACTACGACGGTCAACCTTGTTAGCGCCAAGTATCGAGTTGAATCCGGACTTTGAAGAATTCGACCTCGACGAACGTGAGCGCGAGGTCTTGAAGCTACTGGTAAGTGAGCAGAATGCCCACTTCTCATTTCAAGGCCTGAGAAGAAGATTGGGCTTGCACCAGGAAACCCTCACGCGCACTCTCAAGCGCCTAGAAGAAGCACGCGTGATCGAGCGGTCTCCGGAAGGATACAAACTTAAGGGAACGGGAAACGCCTACTCATTTGCAGTTCAAACTAACCAAGCGTTAGCTAAACCCATAATCGACGCATACTTGCCCAGTCAAGTTGACGTAACCGTTCTGTTCCAGAAGCTTAGGGGCAGGTGGTTCAGTAACTTCCGTTGGCTCGGCTACTCGCACGATGGCAACCAGCTTTCCATGAGTTGGATCAGCGAAGACGGCCGAATGCAACTTCAGGCCAGAATCGGCGGCGGCAAGATAACCATAGGCGCTGATTCGTACACGAAGCAGAGTGAATCGGAACAGATCGCTGCGGCCTACCAACTCTTCGACCACATAACGAAAATTGCCGAAGAAATGGTGCAGCCTACAAACCCGGCCCCGGTCGCCAATTAAGTTCTGACCAGGTTCACCGTTTACCAGTCATTATGGAGCAAGGCTCACATAGTTACGCTAGGTGCAGAAAGAATGAAAGCAACATTCGCCTACGGTTCAATACGTTTCGAACCCTCTTTGACTATTCCATGGCATCCGATCGAGCGTGAACCTCAGCCGCTCGAACGCCCACCCGACCGTGGACTTTAAGTCAGTAAGCGCTCGGCAAGCTTGTCGAATCCCCCGGCGTATTCGACCATCTCAGGAACCCAATGTCCTGCATTCATGATAGGTTTTAACCATTCAACGCAAAAGACCCGGCGCTTCTGAGCCTTCTCAGTCAATTTTCCAATCGTCCCTGTTTTCGTTCTGAGCTCAGCGATTAGTTGCTGAGCCCTTTCAGGGCGACCAGCGGCTCTCGCTACGCTCCTGATGTCGTCTTCCACATCGCTCAGTGAGTGCGGGTTGAGTGAGACAACTTTCACTGGTTTCTCAAGCTGGTTCACTGCGGCCAGGACGTCTTCCGTTCCAATTGCGCACACGTCACATAGTTCCTGCGTGATGACTAGGTCTGATTTCGCTTGTCTGAATTCGTCTAGTCGTATTCTGTACAATCGCTCTCCGCGCTTCGTATAGTCAATTACCAGTTGGTCGATTCTCTCGCTTTCCAGCTGCCTAGTATCAAATGCAGGTTCAATCATCTTGGGTTTTTCCTTCGCCTCACTAGGGAAATCGCATTCATGCGACACTCCAACGAGTTCGCCTCCAAGCCCGAGCGCATACACGATTTCTGTAGCGCTGGGTAGAAATGAGACAATTCTCAGAATCGTATCACCCAATCCAATCTCTGAGCCGCCATATCCGATGGGACTACTTGAAATATTGCACATCAATCCTTCTAGAAGTGAGCACCATGCCCCGAACTCTTCAATGTGAGATTTGCGGGGTCGTCTTCCCATGTGGAATGGGTGGCGCAGAATGTTGGTGCACCGATCTATCCTTGAGCGAGGCGGCGTTGGCGAAGCTGAAGACGCAAGCGAAAGATTGCGTCTGTCCCAGTTGCCTTTCGAAGTTTGCGTGCATTAGGTGAATTCGGAAGGTTGAAGCAGTCGACAGACGTCGAACTCAGGAAAGAGAGGGGTCCAGTTGAAGTCATTAAGGAGTGTTTTCAGAGGGAGGGGCTTTCACGGGGGGGCTATTGTCAGGTTCGGTTGTGACACGCAAATCTTCTTAATTCATCCTAACCTTCCCGCAACGCGAATGGTGTAATCGATGACTGAAAGGCGCATAATTGACGACGCCTCCTTCCCAAATGAATGGCCTAAGAAGGAAGATCACGAAGGCCATGAAGTACGGTGGAAAGAGGGCGTAAGCAAAGAGTACGGTGTGCACGGCGTCGCTGTCGCGGTTGACTTCGACATTTGCATCGCCGACGGCATCTGCATCTCAGTCTGTCCAGTAAACGTCTTCGACAAAATGGACTTTCCTGCTGAGCAAGAGAAGATTGACAAGCAGACTCCGAACGACAGCGGCAAAACGCTGCTAGACCGCTGGAAGGCCGACCCGGTCCGAGAGCGGGACTGTATCTTCTGCCGGGCATGCGAAATCCAATGCCCAGTGCAAGCCATCAAGATCACCGAAGGCGTAGGACCCTTCGCGTGATCAAACCCCTCACGTATTCCTATCATTTCCCGCCTTTTCGTCAGGTTCACTCGGTGTTTTAGTAAAACGCTATATGCGCGTAGCGCAACGAATCTATAGGGATTAGAGTTGGTACTATTCCTTCTCGCAGGCGCAGCGTTGCTTGGAGCCGCAGCAGGCGGAGCGGTAGGTTACACAGCGGCTGGTTTGACAGGCGCAGGCATAGGTTTAGGCGTGGGAGCCATCGCAGGTTTGGGATTCGGCGCAGCTGCCGCATACACCATGAGGCCTTGGTACTGGTATCCATACCCAGCCTACGCAGGCTACCCTGGATACTACCCCGCATACTACGCCCCAGTTTACTACCCGGCTCGGCGCGTTTTCTACACCTGGGCATAGACCTGGCGTGTGCTTCTCTATGGTGATTGCATAGCGGAGCCATTGGAATGGAGCCATTATGCAAGCTGAAATGACATCATCTGGCCCGCGAATAGGCTACATTTCAACCAATACGGACCGAGTGCATCGGATGCAGAGTCGATTTTAGCAACGAAGTTTCTCGGGAGAGCACTGCCATAAAGCCTTCAATTGCTCTCCATCCCGGAGAGAAGAGGTAGCAGACTCTCCCTGCAGCGGTTTGCAGTTCTATGAATATTAATGGTTTACGGGGTGGGACGACGTAACACGTTTGTGAATTGAAGAGTGTGAGCCAGCATGCCGCTAACGGATTTTAGCGCTCGCAATTTGATTGTCTAGCCGCCAAGCTTAAAGATGTAGACGCCGCGCTCGAGCTCTGTGAGGGATTGGCTTTGAAGCCTGTTCCAATCCTTGGGACGATTGTTTTGGTCGGCGCGGTAATTCAGCTTATCTTGGGTTTTGTTGTGGCTGGCGGCATGGATGCGCTCGTTGGAATTCACATTCTGCTTGGAATTGCCGGTTTAGTCTTGGTAATTGCACTCGCTGTCATTGCTTTCCGGGCGAAGGCTGCGACTTTGTATTCGAAGCTCACGATCATCATTCTTACTATCGTAGTTCTAGCGCAAGCAGGTCTCGGCTATCAACTGTTCAACGGGGCCGACAACCTAGCTCTCTCACATGAGGCCAACGGATTTGTAGTTGTAATTCTCGCGTTGCTGATGGGCGGGATAACATTCTGGAGCTCGAAGAGACAGCTCAAGGGCTGACTCAACCGTAATTTCTGGCATTAGCTTTATGTCGTCTTAGGCCTACCGTGAGTTACCGTGCGGGGTAAAGCCATGGCTTATGCGGGGGTAGGCCACGCATGAAGCATGCGTTAGTCCTCCACTGCCAAGCCAGGTCAAAGGCGCGAGACGTATCCAAACCATACGTACGTGAAGCTCAGGAACATCAAACCTGGATGTTAGGAGACCTCGTCCCGTAGGGGTTCAGGGGTTCGAATCCCCTCCCCCGCACCATTCTACTGGTAAGTGGATAAGCGAGGTCTTCAAGGAGTTCGTCAGCAGGAGAGTAAGAAAGTCAGAAAAGTGACGCAATCAAAAGTGACTCAAGCAAGTTTTCTGTTTGAGGACGATTAGCGATGCGGCATTATGTTCACGGGCCGGTGACAGCGAAGGTTCCGGCCTCCGTGGCCAACCTCGGCCCTGGTTTCGATGTCCATTCCATCTCGCTGCAGAAGCCTACGATAGAGGTTACGTTGTCGGAGTCCAATTCGGGGTTAGGGTTAGTCCGCGTTACAGGTCCATATGCAAGGATTGTAACCACAGACCCGGCATTGCACGCGGGGGCAAGAGCTCTGAAAGTCCTCAACCAGCAGTTTGGGGTACCAGAGGCATGTGTGCTTGAAGTCAATGTCGGGATTCCGCCCCGCAAGGGCTTGGGCCTCTCAGGGGCTGAAGCGGTGGGCGCGGTCCTTTGCGCAAATCGCCTTTTCACTCTCGGACTAGACATGCAGGCTGTGGTCCATCTGGCCGCGGCCTGCGGAGCCATCACATCACATGGACAATGTAGCTGCTTCAGCTCTCGGAGGATTCAACATCATATTCCGGAATCCACTGACCAAAGAACCCCAGATAATGACGCTTCGCCCGCCATCGGACTTGGGGGTTGCAGTGGTTGTGCCCAACATAGAGAAGGCGTCTACCGAAGCAACGAGGCAAGTGTTGCCCGAGACAGTCTCAAGAGAGCAGTATGTGAGAAACATGGGTTATGTAGCAAGAATCTCCGCGGCCTTCGCCAAATCTGATATCAGAACAATCATACAGACACTCCCATGGGACAGCTTTGTCGAACCAACTCGCGCCGAGGCTGGGTCCTACGGAAGAGGAGTGGACTCAAAGTTCCTGCGTGAAGAGAAAGAGATACTGCTGAAAGAATTCCATGTCGCGGAAACGATCAGTGGAGCGGGGCCGTCGCGCGCGCTCTGGTACAGTCTATCTGAGAACAACAAGTCACTCAGAAAGAGAAAGGGTAGCCTTATCGATGGCGCGATCGAGCAAGTTTCCACACGGCTGCACTCGCTCGGACACAATGTTGAAGAGGTATTCATAACGAAGCCTTCAGTCAAAGGCGCAACTCTGAAATCGACAGCGAAGGCGCGCACATGAAGCATCGCCTTCAATGCATCGGCTGCTCAAGGATATTCAACCCAGCCCAAATCCCAATCTATGCATGCCCAGCATGCGGAGACCTGCTCCACATCGTCTATAATTACGACTCATTGAGCAGAAAATTCCGTGAATCCCTACACTCTCCGGGCCCCCTCTCAGTCTGGCGGTACCACAGAATTCTTCCGGTCAGCTTGGCAAATGCAATCAGTATCGCCGAAGGCGGAACAGGATTATCAAAATCAGAAAGATTGGCCAGAAGCCTACGCATGTCCGAAGTCTACTTCAAAAACGATGGCCAAAACCCAACGGGCTCGTTCAAAGACAGAGGAATGACCGTTGCGATAAGTAGGGCTGTCGAGATAGGGGCCGATACCGTTCTCTGCGCTTCAACCGGCAACACGTCAGCATCCATGGCTGCTTACGCTGCTAAAGCTGGTCTGAAGGCGATTGTGCTCATTCCAAAGGGTAAGATCGCAATGGGCAAACTTCTCCAAGCGATGGTTCATGGTTCGAAGATATGTCAGGTTGAAGGGAATTTCGATAAGGCGCTTGAACGAGCAAGGAAGATGACTTCAGGCCGAAGAGGGCTCTATTTGGTGAACTCCTTAAACCCCTACCGGCTGGAAGGGCAAAAGACACTGGCCTTTGAGGTTTGGGAGCAACTGGGACGAAGGATACCGGATGTCGTTATCGTGCCCGTGGGGAACGCTGGAAACATCAGTGCCATCTGGAAGGGTTTCCAAGAGCTAAAGCGCACAAGATTAACGGCACGGGTTCCACGAATGATAGGGGTGCAAGCATCCGGTGCTGCACCGTTAGCAGACGCTTACGCCAAGAATCGACAGAAGGTTATTCCTTGGCCCAATCCCGAGACCATCGCAAGTGCAATAAGAATTGGGGCTCCCGCAAGCTGGAAGAAAGCTCTGAGAGCGGTTAGAGAATCCCGAGGAGCTATAATCAAAGCCTCAGACGAAGAAATAACTGCCGCACAACGTTTACTCGCTAACCACGAAGGAATTTTCGCGGAACCCGCAAGCGCAGCGTCCGTCGCTGGACTCCTGAAGGCTAGGAAAGCTCGCTTACTGACGCCTCGGGAGACGGTGGTCTGTGTAATTACGGGCCATGGCTTGAAAGACCAGAAGGCGGCCGCGGCTTTCGCTGGCCTCTGATTGGCCTGAGGGTTCGAGTTGTGAATTTTCTGCGAATCATTGACCGAATACGCTGGACAGAACCGTTTCTGTCAATTGTGCGGGCTCGCCGCTGAATTTCATGTGTCCACTAGACATGAGGTAGGCTTGGTCCGCAATCTTGAGTGCTTTTTCCACATTTTGTTCTACCAAGAGAATTGCTATTCCACTTTTGTTCAGTTCCACTAGTTTTTCGAATATGACCGCTTGCTTACCTACATCTAGTCCGGATGACGGTTCGTCAAGAAGAATTAGTTTGGGTGAGGAAATCAGCGCTCTTCCGATCGCCAACATTTGTCTTTCGCCGCCGCTTAGGAGACCTGCTTTCTGTTTCATCCTGGCTTTGAGAATAGGAAAGGTTTCGCCTACTTCGTTGAGTTTCGATTTCAACGATTCCTTGTCTGAGAGGGTGTAGTGTCCCATCTCAAGATTTTCTTTCACCGTCATGCTTGGGAAGAGTGTTGCTCCTTGTGGCGAGTATGATATTCCGAGTTTGATGATCTCCGCAGTGCTTGCGTGAGTGATCTCCTTTCCCTCCGCGTGGAGTTTTCCAGCGGTTGGTGTAACCAATCCTATAATCGTTTTGAGCAGCGTAGACTTCCCTGCTCCGTTAGGACCTATCAGAATGGTGATCTCTTCATCTCGCGCTTCAAGGTTGATGGAGTGCAGGACTTCGGAGCCTGAATAGCCCGCGTGAATATTCTCAACTTTGAGCAGCAGTATCACTCTCCGAAGTAGGCGTGGTGTACAATCTTACTACTCCTGATTGTGTCTGGTTCGCCTTCCTCGATCTT
This sequence comes from Candidatus Bathyarchaeota archaeon, assembly GCA_963726255.1. Lineage (GTDB taxonomy): Archaea > Thermoproteota > Bathyarchaeia > 40CM-2-53-6 > 40CM-2-53-6 > FEN-987. The sequence continues at coordinate 1,667,653 of CAVSBL010000002.1, read as the reverse complement.
TTGGCCGTGGTCAAGAACGAATACATAATCAGTGAGTTGCATCAATTCCTCGAGGTTGTGCTCGATTATTACTAGCGTTTTCCCCATTTGCTTGTTCAGGATCCTGATTTGCTTTGAAATTGCCCCAATCATCGACTTATCCAACCCGGCCATCGGTTCATCTAGAAATAGCAGTTCTGTGTCCAAGGCGATGGCCCTCGCCAACTCCAGGTGTTTCCTTTGCCCGTATCCTAGCGTTTTCGCCTTTTCATCCCGTAACTCGTTGAGGTCAACGAGGTCCAATATTTCTCCTATTCGAGCTTTTGAGATGGAGTTTCGTCTAACGGCTAGAATATTCTCTTCCACGGTCAGTTCTGAGAAGACTCTCGGAATCTGAAATGTTCTTCCCAAACCCAGCTTAGTTATTGAGTGGGGCGATTTTCCCGTTACATCGGTATCGTTTAGGTAAACTTTGCCCGCGTTCGGTCTAAGGACGCCTGTTACTAGGTTGAGAAGCGTCGTCTTCCCTGAACCGTTTGGTCCGATTAAACCGTATATTTTGCCTTTCTCGACATGCACGCTGACTTTGTTTAACGCTGTCAGCCCGCCGAACTTTTTTTCTATTGATTCAACTCTTAGCAACTGCAGGGCTCCTCTGCATCTTCCGCTGGAACAACCCAAGTATACCTGTAGGCCGTAATCTCAGGATTGCAATGACCACGATTCCGTATACGAAGTAGGTTATGGCCAACGAATACCAAATTGGAAGAATATTGATGAGTACAGTTATGATCGCGCTACCGATTATCGGTCCTCCTAGGAAACCCACACCTCCAACGATTGCCATACCGATTGGCAGGAAAGAGTTTGGAACTGCGAACACTGTGAAATCGGCGTGCGAAGTGAAAATGCCATAGTAGGCTCCAGCTATTCCTGCAAAAAGGGAACTTAAGAAAAGAACGATTACTTTGTGAAGTGGAACGTTGATACCGCACACATTCGCTGCTAAATTGTCTCCCTTAATTGCCAAGAGTTTCAGCTTGTAGTTGGAATTCTGAATCAAATACACTGCGAACATCCCGAGCCCGAAAATGACGATGCCCGAAACGTACATCGTTGTCTGGCTAAGCGGCGTGGCGCTGGAGATCGACAGCCCTTCTTCGCCGTATATTATCAGCATAAGCCAGTAGAGTACTTGCGAGAAGAGGAGTATGGCTATGCCTTGGTACCCTGGTTTGAGCCTGATTGTGGTGGCACCGATGCCCCCTCCAACTGCTGCTGCCCCCAAGGCGCCCAGTACCGCAGACGGTATCAGGGGTAGTTTAACCACTTGGGTGAGCATGAGTGTGAAGAAGGCGCCTAAACCGAAAGGTAGCGCCTGGCCCAAGCTGAGCTGGCCTGAGTAGCTGTAGAGAAGGTCCCAGCTGGCCGTGTAGATAGCGTAGGCAAAGAAGTACATCATAATGAATTGCAAATATCGGAGGCCTGTGAAAGGAATTAGAATGCTAGGGACTAGCGCTACGAGAAGTATTACAAGATTAACATCCTTTAGTTTGATGCCGTTGAACACCGACCTAAAGTCGGCAGACTCAAGCTCTTTCAATGATCTCGCCGAGTATGCCGGTCGGTTTGTTGACTAGTACGACGTAAATGAGAACGAGGGCTATGATGAACGAATATGCTGGAAAGAAGAACTGCGTAATCGAGTAAATTATGCCATAGACTAACCCGCCAAGGAAACTGCCCGATATACTTCCAATTCCACCAAAAGTGACGATTACGAAAGCTATCACCAACTCATTCCATCCAGTCGACGCAGTAATGCTGTAAATTGAAGATAGAAGCGAGCCGCTCAATGCGGCTAGGGATACGCCAAGCCCGAACGACATCAATGCTATTGTGCTTACTCGAACGCCCATGGATTCAGCCAATTCCCTGTCCTGAGAGAAAGCTCGGATTGCCTTTCCGATCTTGGTATCGCGCAGGAAAAGGAATAGCCCCACATAACAGAGCAAAGAGATGGCGATTGAGATTAGGGTCTGATACGATATGAATACGCCGCCAGGGGCGAGAACGTTTCCGAAGGCTATTCTTGGAATGGCAAGAGATCCTCCTCCGTAGACTATGAAAGCTCCTTGCTGGAGCACCTGTGCCAGTGCAAGGAACAGGATCATCACGGTGTTCTGTGAGTCAGGGTCGCTTGACACCCACATCTTCTTCGGGATCAAAACGTAGAGAAAAACTAAGCCGATGACGAAAGCAGCTGTAAACGCGAATACAACGCTAACAACGATTGGGAGATGGAGGCTGCTTACAGCGAAGAAAGTTAGGAAGCCGCCCATCATGTAGAAGGCGCCGTGTGAGGTGTTAACGTTGTTCATGACCCCATAGATCAGCGATAGCCCGCCGGCTAGTAGACTGATTATGAGGCCGTAGCTTATTCCGGAAATGAGCGAAAGGTAGAGTCCTAGCAGGGGTGAAGCTGACACTTGGTACACGCAAGAAAAAAGGGAAGGAGGAAGGTAGCTATATGTGCTGTTGTTCGCTGTCAGCTGTAAGGTTGTCCAGTCGCCGGGTTCACTGCAGTAGCATTTGCTACATTTGATGGCCAAACAATGTTGTAGTGAATATCGCTGCCCGTCACTGTGATCTGGTAAATCGTGCCGGTCAAGTATCCTGGACCGACAGTCGGGTTGTGGTTGCCTAGGAATACAACGTGTCCGCCTGGACCTGTATAGTCAGTTGATGTTAACGCATTTGCTACCGCGTCAGAGTCGGTGCTGCCCGCCTTGGTAACGGCGTTCGCGAGTATCATTACTCCATCATAACCGTCCATGGCGTAGTGGCTCGCACCTATGCCGTATTTCTGCTGGAAGGTTTGCATAAAGGCGGCTGTCTGACTGGTTATTGTGCTGATTGGTCCAACGAAGACATCGTTGACTCCGTTGGGGACGGCTGTGTTGATGCTTTGCGCATTTGTCGGCAATATCAGCAACGTTTCGAGGTGGAAGATGGCTATCTTGTTGACCGCTGGGTTCGCTCCGTATTGCTTCTGGAAGTCAATGCCGTTAGTTCCTTCCATGACGACTACAACGCCGTCTGGTTTGAGTGTTGCAATCTTGTTTAGCGCTGATGAGTAATCGGTGGCTGTGTCTGGGAAGTAATCCGCTGAAAGCATTGTCATGCCTGCGCTGGCGCTCTGGTTAGTGAGGAAGCCTCCGATTTCGTGTGCGTATCCGTAGTCTTCCGCTTCGTAGACAAACGACTTTGCATGTATCATGTTCAGCCAGGCAAGAGCCATCACCGCGTAGCCGCTGTCGGGTAGTGTCACTCGGAATAGGTATTGATTCTCAGGTGGCACCATTAACGCGTCTAGGCTTGATACGGTGAGTATCTGGACCATTTTGGCGCTGGTTGTTATTGGTAGCACTGCTCTCACGTCTCCACTGAAGTACGGCCCCATCATGAAGTTGACCTGTTGTTGGTTGACGAGAATTTGTGCTGCGTTAACTGTGTCCGAGGTCTTGGCGCCTTCGTCTTGTGCGAAGATTTGGACTGGTCGGCCCATGATTCCGCCAGCCGCGTTGAGCTCATCGGCGGCAACTTGGGCACCCTGTTGAACTTGCATCCCGTCAGGAGCGTAGATCCCGCTTAGCGGGGTGATTAAACCGACCTTGATCGGTTGTGCAGCAGCAGACGTCACTGGTGTGGTCATTGACTCCTGCATTGTTGATGTTTGTTGCATTGGTGTTGTCGTAGTCGTGTAGTAGTACGCTCCACCCACGACCGCTAGGAGTACGATTGCGGCGACAACTATAGCAAGTGTTTTTTTCGTTCCTTGTTTCGTTGACATTTTTATCCTGGTTTGCATTGCTCTCAATTGCGATATAACACTTGCCAAAGACTCGTTAGAACCAACATTGTTTTCTGCTTTCGGCGAATTAATTGGGGGGAATTGGAGCGTTGTTGAACACAGTGACATCGCGCTACACGCTTGACCTCAAAGAAAAGAGGCGGAAGATTGAGGAGAAAATCAAGTCACGTCAATCAAAGATAATGACGCTCGGCGAAGCAGTTAGACGATTTGCGAATGAAGGTTCCCACATCGCGATCGGCGGATGCCTCTACTCAAGAACGCCGACCGCTGCCATCCATGAAATCATACGCCAGCGAATTGGAGGCCTAACGCTGTCGAGAAGCCTCGTTGGAATGGAAGCTGACCTACTTCTCGGAGCGGCACTGCTGACAAAAGTGGTTACCAGTTGGTGGAGTATAGGTTATGCTTGGGGAATCTCGAGGGTAATGCGTTCAGCGGTTGAGCGGCAGCTTGTTACTTTTGAAGAGTGGAGCCACCTGTCACTCGGGCTTCGATACAGGGCCGCAGCCATGGGAGTTACTTTTCTACCCACGTTCTCTATGCTCGGAACTGACCTCGAGAAAGCAAGCGACGTGAAAAGTATGACCTGTCCCTACTCGGGTGAGAGAATGCTGCTTGTGCCGGCTCTTTACCCAGATGTTGGTATCATCCACGCTCAGATGGCGGACGAAGCGGGTAACGTGCATATTGGCGGCTACGAGTTCATGGACCAAGACATTGCTCGAGCATCCGAACGAGTAATTGTAACCGTTGAAAAAGTCGTCGATTCGACAACATTCCGAAAACAACCGGACATGACGACAATTCCATTCTTCTGTGTCGACGCGGTTGTCAAGGTTCCTAATGGATCCTACCCAAGCGAATGCTGGGGCTTGTACGAAGCAGATTTTGATCACTTCGCGAAATTCGCAGAGCGGACAAACGAAAAAGGAATCGAGGGCGCCAAAGAGTACGCAGAGGAATTTGTATACGGAACCAAATCATTTCAGAACTTTCTCACTAAAATCGGGCCGACTAGACTAAGCAAATTGAGGAAGAATATGCGAGATGCCCTCAAGTAAAGCCGAATACTCGAAGGCAGAATTGCTGGCCGTCATCACGTCGAGACTATTGGAGGACAAGAAGACGGTGTTCGTTGGCATAGGCCTACCGATGGCAGCAGCATTACTGGCCCAGCTCACCCACAGCCCGAACCTGTCAATCATATTCGAAGGCGGAATAATTGCACCGGAGCTGAAACGGGGCAAAATGCCTCTCTCCACGAATGAGGTTCGAGCTGGGCGAAAGGCTATGGCATTCTGCAGCATTACGGACATATTCCTCTACCAGCAACGCGGCTTCCTAGATTACGGACTCTTAGGCGCAGCACAAATCGACAAATTCGGGAACATTAACACCTCGTTGATTGGAAGTGTTGAGAAGCCGAAGGTTAGGTTTCCAGGAAGCGGAGGAGCGAACGACATAGCCTCTTCAGCAACTCGCGTGATCATCAGCGTAATTCATGAGAAACGCAGATTCGTGGAGAAAGTCGATTTCGTTACAAGCCCGGGGTTCTTGGCAGGGGACAATTCAAGAAGCACCGCCGGCCTGATTTTTGGGGGACCTTACAAGGTGGTAACGGACCTGGGAATAATGGGGTTTGACCCAACGACAAAGAGGCTTGTCCTTGAAGCAGTGCACAGAGGCGTCGAATCTCGTTACGTACAGGAGAACACGGGATTTGACCTCCCTATCGCAAGCAACCTGCAAATAACGACCCCACCCACACGACACGAACTCAACGTGCTGAGGGCCATCGATCCAGGGAAGGTCATGTTAAGGGGCGGTTGATTTAAATGTCCAAACCACGCGAAAATGTTCTCTCACACATCGATAAGAGCAGCAAGGAAATCGTCGATTTCCTCCGTGAACTTATTTCATATCCCAGTGTGACGGGTGACGAGAAGGGCATTCAGGCATTCATCTCTAATTGGCTGAAAGAGCGCTTAGGAATTGCAGTAGATGTCTGGGAACCCGACCTCAATGAACTGAAACGCCATCCGGGATATGTTCCAGTTGAACGAGACTACAAGAACAGACCGAACGTAGTTGGCCGTTACAAGGGAAATGGTTCAGGCCGCTCACTACTGTTCAACGGACACGTTGACGTGATTCCCGCCGGATCCGAGGACGCTTGGCAAACCAATCCATGGGCTGGAACAGTCAGAGATGGCAAGATTTTCGGGCGTGGCGCGTCCGACATGAAAGCTGGCCTAGCTGCTTACACGATGGCCATGCACGCCATCATCAAGTCTGGCATCAAACTGAAAGGAGACGTAATTCTCGAATACACGGTTGATGAGGAATTAAGCGGAAACGGAACCTTAGCAGCGATCATGCGCGGCTACACGGCGGACGCTGGCATCAGCGGCGAAACAAGCAGCATGAACGTTCAACCAGCCTGCATCGGTCGAATATGGTATGAAATCCACATCAAAGGCAAACCTGCGGGAATTCAGCGCCAGTGGGAAGGCGTGAACGCAATCGACAAGGGCTACTTAGTTGTGAGGGCGGTCTCCGAATTTCAAGAAGGACGCATGAAAATAATTACCCATCCCCTCTACCCAAACATTAGAGAAACAATCCCATGCCTCGTCGGAGTATTCCAAGCGGGATCATACCCAAGTGCGTTCCCTGACTCATGCCTCCTTAAGGGAAGCATGGCAACTGTTCCCGGAGAAGACTCTGACAGAGTCAAGAAGGGCTTTGCAGAACACCTGGAATCATCCACGTCATCCGACCCATGGCTGAAGGACAACCCTCCTACAATCAAGTACACCGGGTATTTCGCGGAACCGTCAGAAATTCCGGTCGATCATGATATCGTGAAATCCCTGAAGTCCGCCTACCAAACAGCCTTAGGGGTACAACCAAATATCAGCGGTAGAACTGGCGCAGCAGACATACGATTTCTTAACAAATATGCAAACACACCGACCGTAATATTCGGACCAGGCCCCACGGACCAAATGCACGCAACAAACGAGTATGCTAAGATCGATGATGTGATAGCGGCGACAAAGGTCTACGCGCTAACCATCCTGGATTGGTGCGGAATAGCGTAATTCGAGGTCGCAGTGATGGTGAAGATTAGATTTGGTTTGGCCTTGCAGAACTATGTCGCACCCGGGGAATCAATAAGCCCACGGAATTTGGTAGAACACGCAATCAAAGCGGAAGAGTTAGGCTACTTCTCAATCTGGGTGTGGGATCACATACTACTGGGTTCGAAGAATGTTTTCCCCGTTCACGACTCTTTGACCACGTTAACGGCTGTTGCCGCAACTACGAAGCGTGTGAGGCTTGGAACGGGCATACTTGTACTCTCAATCAGGAACCCTGTCGTCCTTTCGAAACAGGTAGCCACTCTCGATAACCTGAGCGAAGGAAGGGTCACGCTAGGTGTTGCCGCCGGTTGGTATGAGCGCGAGTTTCAAGCGTGCGGTTACCCATTTGATTCCCGCGGCCGAACCCTTCAGACGAATATGCAGGTCATGAAACGCTTGTGGACGGAGAACAACGTGAATGGGACGTATGGGCAGTATACTTTCAAGAACGTAAACATGGAACCGAAACCAGTACAAAAACCACATCCGCCGTTATGGATGGGCGGTTATGTTGACACTGTTCTGCGCCGAGTTGGAAAACTCGCTGACGGTTGGATATCTTACTTCTACACTCCTGAGAGCTTCGGAAGAAGCTGGCGGAAAGTTCTCGACAGCGCCCAGGCCGCTGGGAAAGCGGCCAACACGTTTGGAAATTGCGACATGGTCCCGATAAGAATGGGTGCAAACGGTACGGAAGCAAAACGAGTCGCCACTGAATATATTGCAAAATATTGCGACCTTCCTGCGTGGAGCGAAGCCACACCGAACAGTGCGATCACAGGCACGTCCAAGGATTGCGCAGAGATGATTGAACGCTTCTCGAAGGCGGGAGTTCAGGAGTTAGTCTTGATGCCTGCAGTAGTTCAACTTAGCGAAATTGAGAAGCAGGTTGAGAGATTCGGGATGGATTTGCTGCCCTCATTCTCGTGAGGTAGCCCAGTCAGCCTCCATCAATTATGCCGAACAGCAGAACTTCGTCTCCGTCAGCCAGTTTCGTGGATAGGCTATTGGTCGCATTCCCGTTCACGAAGATCTTGAATTTAGGATCCAAGTCACCGTCAGCGACGAGAACCTCCTTCACAAGTTTCCCTGTAGAGAGCCCGTTCAACGTATCGATGAGGTCCCGAAGAGTAGTTCCACTCGTTTTCACCTGACGCCTCTTCGTCCCTAGAAGCATCTGCCACAAACCGAACGCGTTGACATTGACTAGGACAGAATTCAATCCAACTCTTAGCTCTCACTTGAGGATCATGTTTGTCCGTTATTAACGTGTGACGTTGAATTCACAGAACGGCCTGATGGACTGCAGGGTGTGTATAATCGATGAGGTCCATCGAGCCAACATGACATTGAGAACTATCACCAGTTTCCGAGTATGACTAGGGTAGACGTTTGGGCGCACTATGTTCGAACATCATGTTTCGGTCGAGGGTTACGTTAAATAAAACACGGTCAGATAGTGCGTCACCATTTCGGTGAGTTCATGCAGACGCTTGCACCCGTAGAGCAGTCGAAGAAAGAGCTTTCGCGTGTTGACGCATTAGAGAAAGTTCTCGGAAAGACCAGATACACCACAGACATGATCGACCAAGAAGTGCTATACCTGAGGATAGTTCGATCGCCCCATGCTCATGCCACAATTAAGGGAATGGACGTATCGGCCGCCGAAAAGGTACCCGGCGTTGTCAAAGTCGTAACTGCTAAGGATGTTCCGGGCGCGAATGAAGTAGGCTTCTTCATCCAAGACCAACCGCTCTTCTGCGACAAGAAAGTGAGATTCATCGGCGATGCTGTAGCAATGGTCATTGCGGAAACACCGGAAGCCGCAGAACTTGGCACGCAAGCCGTGAAGGTGGATTATGAATCACTCCCGGCCGTTTTTGAACCGGAGGATGCTTTACGAGACGGCGCTGTTAAGCTTCATGAGAAAGGCAACCTGCTCGACCATTACTTTGTCAAGAAAGGCAACGTCGAAGAAGGATTCCGCCAAGCCGATATCATAATCAAAGGAACATACCAAACGCCAATCCAAGAACAAGCGTACTTGGAAACGGAAGCCGCGTTAGCCTACCCCACACAGGAGGGCATCACCGTCCTCGGTTCACTACAGTGTCCCTTCGCAGTAGAGAAAGCGGTCAAGATAGTTCTTGGAAAAGCCGTACCAAATGTGCGGATAGTCCTCGCGCCAACCGGCGGAGCGTTTGGAGGAAAGGAGGACGCGCCAGACGAAGTTTGCGTGCGAGCCGCCCTAGCCACTTACCTCACCAAGAAACCTGCGCTGCTTGCTTTCTCAAGAAAAGAATCCACAATCTTTCACCCAAAACGGCACCCCATCAGGTTTGAAAGAGAGATGGGGGTGACGAGGGATGGCAAAGTCACCGCAGTTAGGGCTAAGGTCGTGCTTGACGGCGGCGCTTACGCGTCCCTAAGTTCTCGCGTACTGTTCCAATCAGTCTGCCTGGTCGCAGGCGCTTACGATGTACCCAACGTGTACGTTGACGGTATCGTAGCCTATACGAACAAGGTTCCGATGGGCGCGTTTAGAGGATTTGGAAAACCTCAAGCACTCTTCGCCGCTGAACTCCAAATGGATGAAGCTGCAGAGCAACTTCACATGGACCCATTCGAATTCAGAAAAAAGAACATTTTGCGTGTTGGAACCATAACAGCAACTGGACAACTACTGAGCAGTAGCGTCGGCCTCGAAGAATGCTTGCTGAAGGCGGCGGAAGAATCATCTTGGAAAACGAAGAGAGCCTCCTACTCCACAGGCCAGACTGGCGTAATGCGTCGCGGCATAGGATTGGCATGTATGATTCACCCGACAAGCCTAGGGCCGCTCGGAGTAGACGTTGGGTCCGGCATTGTTCAAGTCGCGGAGGACGGTACCATCCAAGTAAGAACCGGAATGACAGAGTACGGTCAAGGAATCTACACTGGTTTCGTCAAAATCGTAGCCAGGGTTCTAGGGTTGAAAAGAACTAGAATTGATGTCGAAATGGCAGATACAGGTCGAGCCCTGGACTCAGGGCCAACGGTCGCCTCGAGAAGCACCGTGATGGGTGGGAAAGCGATCTACATGGCCGCAAAACAACTCCAAGACAAGATGGCGAAGGTAGCAGCAGAGTCCCTGTCTTGCAAACCTGAGGACCTCGTTTGGGACGACGATAGCATAAGGAATCCTTCCTCAGGCAAGAAGCTGAGCTTTGATCAGTTGGTTAGTGATTGTAGACGAAGAGGCCTTGAGTTAAGGGAAGAAGCGTGGAACCGCGCGACGGGCATCAACTGGGACGCTGAGAAAGGCGAAGGGTCGCCTTGGAAATCCTATTCTTGGGCCGTTCACGTTGCGGAGGTTCAAGTGGACACTGAAACTGGAAAAGTTGACGTACTGAACTACGTGGCCGCCCACGATTCAGGCACAGTATTAATCCCGACCCAGTTCAAGAGCCAGATTTACGGCGGCGTTGTTCAAGGCCTAGGATACGCGCTCATGGAAGAACTGATTATCGATAATGGCAAAATGATGAACGCCTCATTCCTAGACTACTACATCCCAACTGCTGCCGACATTCCATCAATCAAACCAATACTCGTCGAGGCACCAGACATTGAAAACGGCCCGTTCGGCGCGAAAGGAATAGGCGAGCCACCAATCGAACCAGTTGCGGCCGCCGTAGGGAACGCTGTTTACAACGCATTAGGATTCCCCGTCAGAGAATTCCCGTACACGCCGGAACGAGTCAGAATGGCTTTGAGCGCTAGGGATGGTCGATAATTGAAATCCTTCCAGTACCTCGCCCCGATTGCACCCTTCGATTATGTTAGGCCAAATAGCCTGAACGAGCTGTTCGACGCGTTAAGCCAATACGGTTCAAAGGCGAGGCTGCTCGCCGGTGGAACAGACCTTACGATTGCACTTAAACAACGCATGATCAGCCCGGAAGTAATAATTGACCTGAATCATGTACGGAGAGAACTTACGGGAATAGAAACCTCGAAGAACAGCTTGAAAATTGGCGCGATGACTACGTACACCGAGCTTGAAACAAACCCGACTGTAATGCGCTACGCCAGAGCGTTGAGCGAAGCCGCGTCGCAGGTGGGCACGTACCAGATACGAAACTTGGGAACGATAGGAGCTAACCTCGCTAATGGTTCCCCAGCCGCAGACACAGCGCCACCCCTCATAGTCCTCAGCGCTAAAGTCCACCTGCGGAACAAGCATGGGAAAAGGGAAATGCCTGTTGAGGACTTCATTACGGGCGTGAAGAAGACCGCGATTCGTCCCGACGAAATAATTACCTCTATTGAGATTCCGATAAATGATGGTATCTCTAGTTACTGGATGCGGTCTGCTAAACGCAACGAGAACGTTATTTCAGTCGTATCGGTTGCCGTGGCTTCTGAAATTCGGTCAGATCGCTTTGGAGACAGCAGGATAGCCTTAGGCGCGGTTGCCCCAACCCCAATTTTGGCGAAGGAGAGTTCTTCCAAACTCACAGGAAGCCCAATCAGTCCAGAAACGATCGAAAGTGTTTCGAAATTGGCGGCGAAGGAAAGTAAACCCATCTCCGATGTCAGGGCTGGCGCGGATTATCGGCGGCATCTAGTCTATGTTTTGACAAAGAGAACAATCAGCAAAACCGTGAGCTTAGCGAGGGCGAACTAAGAATGAAAGTTGAAACTATGGTTGAAGTAACCTGTACGGTCAACTCGAAGAAAGTTCATAAGAAAATAGCGCCGAATCTCACTCTCTGCGATTTTCTACACGACGAAATGGGCACAACCGGTGTCAAGAAGGGATGCGACACAGGAGAGTGCGGCGCATGCACAGTTCTACTAGACGGAAAACCAATCACCTCATGCCTAGTTCTTGCCCCACAAGCGGATGGGCATGAGATTACAACAATCGAAGGCTTAGGCACAGAGACAACGCTCCACCCAGTTCAAGAATCATTCATCGAACTCGACGCAGCGCAGTGTGGGTATTGCATTCCGGGAATGATAATGACCGCTTCCGCGATAGTTAAGATGAAACCGAACCTCACAGAGGCAGAAATCAAAAGGTATCTTTCAGGCAACCTCTGTAGATGCACGGGGTATCAACAACAAGTGCAAGCCGTTATGCTTGCATGCAAGAAAATGAGCTCTCAGAAGAACTTGCGATAGATTAGACAGCGTTCGGGATTGCCACTATTCGGATTACGTTTTCGCGGTTCGCCTCGAGAATTTCAAATCCACGGTTGATATCCTCAAGCGCTACAGTGTGGGTTACTGACCTGGAGAGGTCTATTTTTTCGGTTCTTACAAGCTTGATTAGTTGCACAAGTTCCGTTCTAAGGTGGTCGTCAACTCCCACAAGCTCCATCTCCTTCCCGATCAGGGTGCGGTAGGGGGAGAGTTGCATCGATTTCGCCCCTATGCCAATCAATACCATTCTGCCGCCCATGCCCACTGACGAAACTGCTTGTTCGATTGTTTTGGTATGTCCCACGAAATCCAACACGACATCCCCAAATCTCCCGTCCGTGATTTTTCTGATGGTTTCTACGGCATCTTGATTGGCGGCGTTTACCGTCTGCTTCGCCCCAAAACTTCTTGCCAGTTTCAACTTCCAATCATGAATGTCTACGGCGATAACCAATCCAGCCTTGAAGACCTTACCAGCTAGTTGAACTGCGTGCAAGCCAAGGCCGCCAACCCCGAATACTACCACCGTATCCCCAGGTGCCACTCTTCCCCGCCTAAGGGCATGGTAGGCGGTTGGGACGGCGCAACCCATTATCGCAGCTTGCTCGAACGGCAACTGCCTGGGAAGTTTCAGAATGCTTCTCGCCGGAACCTTCACGTATTCAGCGAAACCACCATCAATGTCCTTCCCAATCATTTGGTAGCGTACGCAGTAATTCTCACGCCCAGTTTTGCAGTAAATGCATCTACCGCAACTGGCAACGTAATGGACCTGAACTCTGTCGCAGACTCTTAGTCCCTTTACTTTCGTTCCCGTTCTCGCTATGACGCCGGCAATCTCATGGCCGAGAGTTATCGGGAGCTTCCCTACGGGAGCAATTCCGTTTCGGTAGTTAATGTCAGAGTGGCAGATCCCACTTGCCCTAACGTCAACGAGAACTTCATCATCGCCAATCGTAGGCACTCTTACACGGTCGATGCTAAGCTTTCCGCCGATCTTGTGCAGCCTAGCGGCAACCATCCGCTCAGTCATTGTAGGCTAGGGTTGCACCATTCGGTTTATTGCTTATTCGGCTATGCCATTGAGTTTGGAGCCTTTTGACTTGGGTGTGCCGGAGAAGATTCGGGCGATAGAGGAGGAGATGAAGAGAACCCAGGTTCACAAGCACACTGAACACCATATTGGTCTGCTGAAGGCGAAGCTCGCGAAACTCAGAGCCGAACAAGAACATGCACAGGGGTCCAAGCAGGGCGGGGCGGGCTTCGAGCTAAAGAAAGGCGGCGATTGCACCGTCGTCCTCATTGGCCTACCAAGCGTAGGAAAATCTACCATCCTAAACAGGCTCACAAACGCCAGGTCCAAGGTCGGCCCATACGCCTTCACAACCCTGACCGTCGTCCCCGGCTTAATGGAGTACCAAGGCGCTAGGATACAAATTCTCGATTTGCCCGGGATCATTTCGGGTGCAGCGACTGGCTCGGGTAGGGGCAAGAGAGTCCTGTCCGTTGCAAAGAACGCCGACTTAATCCTGTTAATCTTGGACGTGTTCCAACCCGATCAAATCAGCGTCTTGAAGAAAGAGCTCTATGAAATGGGAATCCGGCTCAACACTAGGCCACCAAACGTGACCATCAACCGTGCCTCTCAGGGGGGACTCGGCATAACAACGGCCTGCAACCTAACCCACTTAACCGAGTCAACTGCGCGCGCAATCCTGAACATATACAAAATCAACAACGGTAACATCATTATCAGAGAAGACGTCACCGACGACGAACTCATTGACGTAGTGGCAGGAAATCGCCGTTATGTTCCTTCAGTTAGCGTTTTGAACAAAATCGACTTGGTCAGCTCAAAGTACGTGACTGAGGCCAAGAAGCGGATAGGTGACGATCTCATCCCTATTTCCGCCGACCGAAACGTGAACCTAGATGAGCTGAAGAAAGCTATCTATGACCAGTTGAGGTTAATCAAAGTCTACTTGAAACCGCGGAACGGTTCTCCTGATTTCGCGGAACCGCTCATAGTGACGGCTGGTTCAACCGTTTCCGACGTCTGCGAAAAAATCCACAAGAAACTCGGCGAAGCAAAGTATGCTCTGGTTTCAGGAACTAGTGTCAGGTTCAGCCCACAACGCGTCGGAATGGATCATATCGTTCATGATCGTGATATCGTCACGATTATGAAGTAAAGAAGGAAAGGCCGAGCGGCCAAATTCCGCGAGGCTAGAACGGCAGAACTGCTACAGCGAATGGGTAAATTCCCGATGGCAAGATTCCGTAGCCGGTTCTTGGTGAGAAGGCGTAGTAGGGAAAGTTGTATGCGTTGCCAGGGTAGGCGGCAGCGGGTCCGGAGAATTGCCAAAAGTAATACGGGTGGGGACATTGCGCGTATCCAACACATCCACATTGACACATCATGCGACGCCGAACAGCGTGTGTTACGCGTCCACAACTTAAGCGTAATCAAGATGAGGCAGAGGCATGTCAGTCAGCATGCAGAATATGCCTCCCCCTTGACCCAGTGCTTGCATGCAACATGCAAACCCTTGAATCTGTACTATTGATTGTTGAACCGCGTAATCACTCGCCCGGCCAATCATCCGAGTAGTAACCGCCTAATCACGAACGCGTTAAAGTAACCTGTTTTCCACACAAAATTAAACCACCCCCCCATCAGGGGTGGGACCACCCGATGAAGGGTGGGACCATTTGGTACCACTACACTTGCAGACACAACCAGAAAACCGCAAAATCAGCCCCGTCTGACTCAGAAAACTGAGTCACCCCCCTGGGGGGTACCTCCAAGCGTGCACGCAACCCAGAGTCCTAGGCAAGTCTCCGCCTACAATTACTCGTTCGGACCACTCAAGCCTAACATCTGTCGAGCTGGCACTAAATTGCTACCAGTAATCCACAAGCAGCTTCCTCACTATGATCGTGGGCAAGAGGACGACGCCGATCACGGAAAGGATGACGGCGGTCGCGTAGCCATTGGCGCTACCGTGTTCTGCGGCGAATTTTCCAACAACCAAACCCAAAGTGAGTGATGCAGCTCCTGCCGAAGAGGATGCAGCGATCAGGTAGCGATCGACCGTCTCAACTATGTACCAGTTCGACTATGCATGCGTTCTCCGAATGCTTTAATGAATTCTCTCAACTAATCAGAATTGAACCACTCATGAAAGTCACCACGATAAAGCAGACGAAATTCATACCTGCCAAGCCAGCTGAAGTCTATAACGCGTTCATGGACGCGAAGATGCATGCAGCGTTTACTGGTTCCAAGGCAACATCCAACCCCAAGGTTGGCGGAAAATTCAGTGCATGGGACGGGTACATCAGTGGACAGAATCTCGAATTGCAGAAGGGGAGACTAATAATTCAACTCTGGAAGACCACTGAATGGCCAAAAGGCTATTCACCTTCAATCCTCAATCTATCGTTCAAGCAGAAGAAGGGTGGCACGCAGTTGACGATGGTGCAATCAAACGTACCAGCCAGCCAAGCCAGAAACTACCGGCAAGGCTGGGTTGACGCGTACTGGGATCCCTTAAGGCGATACTTCCAGAAGAGAAAGCCACGCTAGAGAGGTATTGCGATATGACTGACTCTCCATCCGGACGGCAACTCGTTGAGAAGACTTTCGTCTATATGGCCACGCTGAGCAAAGAGTGCAGAAAGGCCCTTACCGATAAATTCGAAAAGGAACACAAAGGAATGCCATTCGATTCAATCGAACCGACCATGCGTAAAGAGATTGAATCCTGGTTTGCCGAACGGGACAAAAACATAACCATCCGGCATGAAAGCAGTAACCGTGGTCGGCCAGGCGAAATATCAATGTCTTACTTATGCGAAAACAAGGATGCTCACTTCAAATTCTACGTGGACGGTCAATTCACCCTTGCCGGAACAGGGGCGAATGCGCCTACCTACCTGAAGAGCATAAATGTCAATGTCGACAAACGGGACTTCACAAAGTGAACCCGGCAGGAAATATATGCCCTAGAACGAGCCAGGAGCACGTCCAATTTGGACTTATTTTTCGGGCGCTTTATAACCTATGCCGCCATACTGGTGAGGAGTTGAACACTCATAATCGAGCTAAGGAACCTGCCAAAAACGCGAGGGCTAGATAGGGACCTAGTCTACTTACTACAACTCGCAAGGAAGCACAACCTCACAACGCCCGTCCTGTACTCAGCCATGGTCTCCGCACGCGAACGCGGAAAAGCCCGGTGTGGAAAGTTCTACATCGAGCTGCGAAACCGGGAGGAAGCATCTTCAACATACATGTTCTCCGTTGATGGCAAGCCACTAGCGCAAGCAAAGATTCCAAATGACTCAATCAGCAAACTGAAACGGCTGCCTGAGGAACTATCCAGCTTTGATCAGGAAAACCACGATGAATCACAGCGGCTCAACTCTGGGGGGAGAGGCAAATCAGTGGCCTAAAATTCGGAACACGAGGAGTTTCCTTCAAAGCTCAAGTTGTCAAGAAATCGGAGGTTAGAGCCGTGACCTCAAAAGACGGAAACCCACTCCTAGTGTGCTCTGTCACACTCTCTGACGGCACTGGGGAAATTCCCATTGCCGTATGGAACAACCAGATTCCTACAATTTCGGAGGGAGATTTGGTCGAAGTCCAAGATGCGAGGGTTGGCAGTTTTAGGGGTGAGAAACAGCTCTCCCTGAACAGAAAGACTGGTGCTCTCAGGGTTCTTCAGAGTGCGGCTAAACCGCCTACGACGTAGATTTCCAATTAGCGGTTTTTCAATAATCCTTCTCTCTGAAGGGCGATAGCTCTGACTCCTCTCGAGGAACTGACTCAGTTAGCCAGTGAGAAAAGCAGGCGAATCTTTGTTGCTGAGTCTCACATTGACCTGCGTGAGAATCAAGGAAGGAACTGCGTCTACGTTCTCCAACTACCCGCAAGCGCACCAGGAGCGGCAGGCGGTCGGATTGGGGGAATCGGGGAGAGGAGGGTAGAGAAGATTTACTGCTTCCGTCAAGAAGGCGGTAAGTGGATTAAGATTTACGAAACTGACGATCCAGCGAAGTTGGAGAGGTTCGAATTGCCATACCATGCAGCTGGCTTAAGCGTCGTACTACCCGATGGTTCAGAGAAGGTTGTTTCAGGGGTAGTCGACGAAGAGTTCATTCGGACATATAACGAGACGTTCTGATGCAGTATCTGACCTACTGACGTGTCACGGCTTTGATGAGAGGCATCAAGACTTCCACGTCTTTTTTCGTTGCGAGTTGAACCCTGAGAAGGCGGCTCATCCCCCCAAGCTGTGCCCTGTCAACCCATGCCCTCAGGGCCTCAGGAACTGACGCATCAGATTTGATAGCCACCACAGATTTCTCCGGTATAAAGAGGAATAGTTCGAGCTTCTCGCCGAAGAAGGCTCGCACCCGAGGAGTTTCTCTGACGTTGTAGCTCGGCGCCTCGGTCTCTTTGAGCGGTTCGTATTCCACGCTTTCAGAAACGTTTTGATCCGAATTCATTTGCTCCCTCAGGTATGCGAATGCTTCTTGGCAAGCCGGCGAGCCCTTGCCTGAAAGTTCTTCAACCGACACGATCCTATCCCTCTTCTCTGGCAATGCGAGATGTACGAAAGCCATATAGCGATTGCTTCAATTTGGGGAAAGAAGTATACAGGAGTAGGATTGGCATGCCGCATCGACTGGGTAAACCGGGTTACAGAATTCGCAAGCGACAGAAAAGAAAGCAACGTTTCAGAAAACGAGTGAAGTCGAGCCGAAAACCAAGCCGAACTAGTCAAACTCGATAATCGGCCAGAATTTCCAAATCTTCTCTGCAGCCGCGAAGGCTGGTAAGGTTACTAAAACTTGTTCAGGAAGCGGTGGCAGGCACAGATATATTCCATTTTTCCATCTGGATACAGCCACCTGTAGTGGACTTTGCCTTTTTCATCGGTGAATGTTTCGCATACGTTGTCACTGTAGGCACTGGCATGCGAGAACCTCCACTTTCCCTTTTCCGAATCATTCTCGGTTGACATAGCCCCTCACAGAAATGTCTTGGAGAATAGTATGATTCCTTGTAAGCCTTCGCTTAATGGTCTAGATGCCTCAGGGTTAGTGCGCAAACCTAAATACGATCTGAGGGCGAGCACGCGCCCTCGTAGGATGGTAATCAAATAGGCGAGGTCAAATTGGTTCAAGAAACCGCAAAGGAACAGAAGATTTTCACCGTAAACGCATTCAGCGTCCAAGTTGAAGACCTAGCGAAAGACGGCGCTGAAAAGGTAAAAGTAAGGTACCTGATCGACGAACGACATGGGTCGCACCGTTTCGCCCTCCGGTTGTATACCGTAGAGAAGGGCGGTTACACACCGCTAGATGAACATGCATACGAACACCAAGTTTACGTCCTAAGTGGTAGGGGGATGCTCAGGCAATCGAAGGAGGCTGGTCCGCTGAAGCCAATGCAGGAGGGTGATACGATTTTCATTCCATCAAAAGCAGTTCACCAATTTAGCAATGAATGGGACGAGCCATTCGTCTTCCTCTGTGTAAAAGGCAACCCAACCCTATACGAATCCCAAGATCAGAAGATTGCTCCAGCTGGTTCGGACCGAAACTACTGCTAAAGCAGACTAGCTTCCCGTTGACAACATATGGTATAGTATCTGGTTGAATTCCTCAAGCCTTCGAACATTGACGTACTCGTCGGCTATGTGGGCGGTTTCACCAGGCCCGAGAATCACGGTCTTTATGCCTGCCATTTGATCGAAATAGATGGAGTCGGTTCTACCTGATTCAACTCGGAATCTTGGCGAATATCCCACCGCCCTCGTGACGCTCTCCTTAGCCAACGTAACCGCTGGGTGTTTACGGTCGATAAGGTACGATCGCTGGGGCTTGTTGTACTCGACCTTGAATTGGATGCCTCGCAACTCGGATAGTGTCTTATCGACTTGTGCCTTAACCGTGTCCCAGTCCTCGTTCGGAAGAACGCGCCGTTCACAAGTTATGTCGCAGTCTCCCGGAACGATGTTTATCGCGACCCCGCCTTTGATCATGCTCACGTTTAGTTCCGTATAGGCCTCATGTTCATCCAGAATCATTCTGGCGGGTGGCAACTTTCGCAAGGCTTCAATTACCTTCATCATATCGTAGATTGCGTTTCGTCCCTGTCTCGGGTCGGAGGAGTGGGCTTCCTTCCCTAAGGTTGTGACCTTGAAACCTACTCGCCCACCACACCCCAAAGAGACCATGAAAATGTCATTATCGACAGTTCCCTCAACGTTGACTCCGAAAGTTGATTCCAAGTGGTTGTGGGTTAGAAAGTAGGGAGTGCCTAGCCAAGTCTCGCCATCTAGAATGGTGTTGTTATCTTCGTAATTGGAGAACAATAATTCGAGTTTGCGGAACCGGGAGTCTTCGACTTTTCCAAGTACGTAGAGGATTGAGGCGACACTAGCTTTGTCATCTGAAGTTCCAAGGCCATAGAGCCGGTCACCCTCCAAGGAAGCATGGAGTGGGTCTTTCACCCATCTGGGGTTGGGTGGAACCGTATCGAAGTGGCTGTTGACGAGGAAAGTAGCTTCGCCGTGATCAAATGTTTTTTCCGCGTAGACGTTGTTCAACTTATCGACATTGGCTTTGAACCCAAGCCTATCTAGCTCGCCGGAGAGAAATTCAGAGCATGCCCTCATCCCAGATTCTTCATACGTAGGAAACTCTGTAAGCCTTTGAAGAATCTCGACGGAAGATGGGGAACCAGAGAAAGAGGGCAAGGTTGACCTGCGGTCTTAATTTGACTCAGAGAATCTGCAGCGGCTCAATTTTGAGGATGATTCGTTTCTCATTTGGTGATGTCTTTTGATATTTGTTCGCGTCTGTGTACTTCTTTGCTAACTTATCGATGTGCGTATCTGCGCCTTGCTCGGTTTGGCTTACCAGGCGACCATGTATAATTATTCTGTCGTATGGGTTGTTCGAATCTGCGATGGCTATTGAAACTCTGGGATCTCTGGCCAAGTTCTTTTGCTTAACGCGTCCGATTGCCGTGTTCATCAGGATCGTATCGCCTTCATGGTCGACCCACATCGGTGTGACATGGGGCGATCCATCTGGCAGGAGAGTTGCGAGAAAAGCAAAATTCTTTCCGTCGATGAACCTGACGACCTTTTCAGTCAGTTTGGTTGCCAATTCAACCACGCATGTCGGAGAATAGACCTAGGCAGAGTTGGAGAGTGACTGATTTTCGTGGTGTCGCGCGGCCTCGGAATCGGCTACATCATGCCTGGTGGCATTCCGCCAGGCATACCACCCGGCATTCCTCCGCCCGGCGGTCCGCTTTCCTTCGTGCCTTTCGAAGAGACGACGTCGTCTATTCGTAGGAGCATGCTAGCAGCTTCTGTTGCGGACTTGATGACTTGTAGTTTCACCCTGAGCGGTTCAATCACATTGTCCGTTAGCATGTCGGCGATTTTTCCAGTCTTTACTTGGACGCCGTACCATTTGTTTCCAGCTTCAGCATGTTTCGACCTGAGTTCAACCATTATGTCGATTGGGTCGAGCCCTGCGTTTTCTGCTATTGTAAGCGGAATCGCCTCTAGCGCTTCAGCGTAGGCTTCGATGGCGAGTTGTTCGCGGCCTCCTACTTTCACGGCGAATTCTCGCAGCTGTTTTGCTGTTTCAGCTTCAGGTGCGCCTCCGCCTGCAACTATCTTGTGGTCCTCCACTACGTTTCTGACCACACAGAGGGCATCGTGGAAAGAGCGTTCAGCTTCGTCAACGACATGTTCCGAGCCGCCTCTGATAACGACGGTTACCGCACGTGGGTCTTTGCAGTCGCGAACGTACACAAGTTTATCGTCTCCAATCTTGACTTCCTCTACAAGTTTCGCCTCACCAAGGGTGTCTGAAGCGATGTCCTTGGTGCTGGCAAGTATTGTTCCGCCGGTAGCTTTTGCCAGTTTCTCCATGTCGTTGCTGCTAATGTTCTTCACAGCCATGATGTTCTTCTTGGCAAGGAAATGGAGGGCTAAGTCATCGATGCCTTTTTCACAGAATATTACGTTGGCACCGCTTCCGCTGACCTTATCCGTCATGCCCCTGAGCATATTCTCTTCCTCGTCGAGAAAGCGTTTCATCTGGTCGGGTGAGTTGATGTTGATTTTGGCATCAAATTCAGTCTTCTCAATCTCAAGCTTCGCGTTGAGAAGTGCTATCTTTGCGTTCTTCACTTGCTTTGGCATCTGTGGATGAGAGACTTCTTTGTCAACAACGATGCCCCTGATGAGTTCGCACTGCTCCAAGCTCTCCCCCTTCTTCTTCAAGACCTTGATCCTGTCTATGTCGGCAGTGGTCTTGCCGTCCCGCTCTTCAATGATTTGACTTACGGCCTTAGTGGCCAATGATGCTAAATGTTCGCTTGTGCCGACAGTTGCTTTGGTGCTTATCGAGGTCATTGCTACGAGCTTGAGCGTGTTCTCGTCGCTGGGTTGAATATCAATGGCAAGGCTCTGGAGAATTTCTAGCGCCTTCTCTGAGGCTTTCTTGTAACCTTCGACGATGACTGTTGGATGGATTTCTTGGTCAAGGAGCTTCTCAGCTTTCGTCAACAGTTCTCCGGCGAGAACAACGGCAGTCGTTGTACCATCGCCGACCTCGTTATCTTGACTTTTCGCGACTTCAACAAGCATCTTGGCGGCGGGGTGTTGAACGTCAAGCTCCTTCATGATCGTAGCCCCGTCGTTCGTAATCACGACGTCACCCATGCCTGATACTAGCATCTTATCCATGCCTTGTGGGCCGAGGGTCGTGCGGATTGTTTCAGTGACGATCTTTGCCGCTAAAATGTTGTTCCGTTGAGCGTCCCGACCGCGGCTTCGGGTTGCTCCTTCCTTCAGAATGAGAACGGGAACCGTAGCTTCAGACAATCTTGCAAACTCCGCCCCTGCATCCTTCTCGCTATAAATAAATCTGTGCACACAATCAAAAGTCGAATTCTTGCTGCGGTGCAAATCGCCGGAAAGACTTTAACTCTCCTGAGGACTTTGCAGGGCGATTTTAGAATCCGCTGAGGTGTACTGCGATGGCTAGCAATGATGAGGCGGAACAAACGAAACGCCGGGGCCTCCCCGTGGAGGGGTTAGTTGCTCTGGTCATCGTCGTCTTTCTCGTGATAATATCTGCTTGGGCCTTGGTGACAGTGGGCCCCACATCCCAGTTTCCACCCTCAGAATTCGTTACATTACCAACCTCTCCGTTATCCAGCAAGGGACAGGGTGTCATGTTCGCCTCCGTGAGTGCCATCACCGAGAAGGGGGTGGCGGTGGGGGTTAAAGGATACCTTGAGACAATGTCGGGGCAACCCGTGGCGGGAGCGAAGGTTTACGCACACTACTACCTGCAAGGCAACTACCGAACCCAGGCCGTGTCAACTAGCGACAACGGATACTTCGAAATTCATTTCCCCATGAATTGGACCGGATGGCTGCCGCTTACCCTAACATACTTCGGTGGCGACCAATACCAAGGAATAACAGTAGTCTATAGCCTCTCCGGGGAAAACCTCTAAGCCTCTCCTAATCTAACGGTCAAAGAATTGCAAGACCGCCGGGTTGCTTTCAAGTCGCTTAGCCACCTTAACTCAGCAGTCGTCTCATGCGAGCTCTGCCCAAGGCTACGTAGATATTGCAGGCTAGTTGCCAAGAAAAAACGCAGACAGTACGTAGACTGGGATTATTGGGGCAAACCGCTGCCGGGTTTCGGGGACGTGCGTGCCAGGCTTATGATCCTCGGCCTAGCTCCAGCAGCGCATGGCGGGAATAGGACCGGGCGCATGTTCACGGGAGATGGTTCGGCCCAATTTCTAATTGCCGCATTGCACCGGCACGGCTTTTCTAACCAGCCGACATCGAACAGACGGGGCGACGACCTCAAGCTACTGGACGCATACATGACCGCGATTGTAAGGTGCGCTCCACCAAAGAATAAACCAACCCACTTAGAGATTCGCACATGTGAGCGTTACTGGACACAGGAGTTACGGCTACTCACCAACGTCAAAGTCATTTTAGCTCTAGGGCGAGTGGCCTTCGACACGTACCTAAGGTTCCTTAGAGAGCAAGAGCTCAAGGTCAAGGGGTTGCAGTTTCATCATGCCGCCTTCTACCAGCTTCCGGAGCCATATCCAGCTCTTGCGGCGTCTTACCACCCGAGCCGGCAGAACACTCAAACCGGGAAGCTAACCGAGGCTATGATTGACGCAGTTTTTCTCAGGATTCGTCGTTTCCTAGACTCGCAGCAGTTAGGCACTGTATGAATCATTTGGATCCTAAAGTTGCTTTTTTCATGGCCTTGGTCATGTTCTCCAATTTTTTGGCTGCATGAATCGGGTTCCGCTGGTTCTTCCTGATTATCTCAATGAATGCGCTGCCGACGATCGCACCATCTGCTCCGGCATGGATCATTGCTCTAACGTGGTCGGGTGTAGAGATTCCAAACCCCACTGCGAGGGGGACGGAACCAGCCATTGCACCGCGGTATTTCCTGATCAGAGTCAGAGCTGATTCAGCAACTGACGACCGGACACCCGTGACACCGTATAGTGAAATCAGGTAGAGGTAACCCGAGGTCTGAGCCAGAATCTGCTTAAGCCTGTCCGGATGAGTGGAGGGCGATGCCAAGAAGATGGTGTCGATGTCGGTTGAAACGCATTCATTCTTGTAATCTTTTGATTCTTCTACCGGGAGGTCAGGAACAATAATTCCCGATATCCCGGAATTCTTTGTCAAGGTCAGAAATTTCTGTAATCCAACTCGGTATATGGGGTTGAAGTAGCTCATTAGAACAAGGGGCGTGTCGTATTTCTCGTGGACTGTTCGAGCTATCTCTAAAGCGTCGAGGGGCCTAACGCCGCTCTCCAAGGAACGCGTGGTAGCGTTCTGAATCGTTGGCCCATCCGCGATCGGATCCGAGAATGGGATTCCAAGTTCGATGATGTCTGCCCCACCTTTGATCAGTGCTCCGATTAGGCGAGGGGTTTGTCTAAGGTTTGGGTATCCTACTGTCAGGTAGGCTATGAGTGCACCTTCGCCACTCTCCTTCAATTGAGCGAATAACTCTGAGATTCTCGTCATATCTTAACGCCCAGATTTTTGGCGACAACATTAACGTCCTTATCTCCGCGTCCCGAGAGGTTGATCACTACAAGCTGGTCTTGCTTCATTTTCGACGCCAAAATCGTTGCGTAATGTACGGCGTGTGCGGATTCGAGAGCTGGTATGATGCCTTCAAGCCGACTTAGTTCCATGAAGGCTTCCACGGCTTGTTGATCCGTTGCCGAAGTGTATTGAGCACGTCCGGTAGCCTTCAGGTATGCATGTTCTGGGCCAACTCCTGGGTAGTCTAGGCCGGCTGAGATGCTGTGTGTTGACTGGATTTGACCGTCCTCATCCTGAAGGATGTAGGTAAGCATTCCGTGAAAGACGCCTTCCTGTCCAGCGCACAATGTTGCAGCGTGTTTTCCAGACGCAAGGCCTAGGCCGCCGGCTTCCACACCATGCAATGCCACTTGCGTGTCTTCAATGAAAGGATAGAACGCGCCCATCGAGTTGCTTCCCCCGCCCACGCAGGCAACTATCGCATCCGGCAGGCGTCCTTCCTTCTGCAGAATCTGCTCTTTGATCTCTAGGCCGATAACGCTCTGAAAATCTCTTACTAAGGTAGGGTATGGGTGGGGGCCCACTACTGAACCAAGCAGATAGTAAGTGTTCTCAACGTTCGATACCCAATCTCGGAAGGTTTCGTTTATCGCATCCTTGAGCGTCCTCGATCCTGAGTGAACCGAATGGACCTTAGTTCCTAGAAGATTCATGCGGAAGACGTTTAGTTTCTGTCGTTCCACATCTTCGGAACCCATGTAGACCTCGCACTTGAGGCCTAGCGCCGCGCACGCTATGGCGCTTGCAACGCCGTGCTGACCAGCGCCAGTTTCCGCTATGACCCGGTTTCTTCCCATTCGTTTCGCGAGAAGTGCCTGCCCAATCGTGTTGTTGATCTTGTGTGCGCCGCCGTGCGCCAAGTCTTCACGTTTGATGTATATCTTCGCGCCGCCGGCTTTTCGGGTCAAGTTCGCAGCGTAGTAAAGGGGTGTAGGACGCCCTGCGAATTCTTTGAGAAGATAAGAAAGTTGAGATTTGAATTCCGGGTCGTTCTTCAGCCGTGTATATTCCTTTTCCAGCTCGATGAGAGCACCCATTAGCGTCTCCGGAACGAAGCGGCCGCCATACTTCCCGAACTTGCCATCGACAACGTGCGAATGTTCCTGTGTCAATTCATGTCCTCCTTTGCTCTCATTATGAAGTCCCGAATTTTACGTGGGTCCTTAACTCCCACTGTCTTCTCCACGCCGCTTGAAACATCTACCGCGAATGGCCTGACCTTTTTGATGGCCGTTTGAACATTGCTTGGAGTTAGCCCCCCCGCCAGGATTAAGGGATGAGGGTATATCCTGTCGCGAAGAGTTGCCGTGAGGTTCCAGTCATGAGTTCGGCCTGTGCCACCCATCCCGTCATGGTTGGGTGAGTCTGCCAAAACAGCATCTGAATACCCCGATGCCATACATGCCTGCCGCAATCCAGAAGGGCCACTAATCGCTGTGGCAAGAATGAGCTTGGTTTCAGGATGTTTTCGCCTAATCGATCGTACTAGCTCCCGCTGGTGTTGATGGAGCTGTAGTGCGTCAGGCCTAAGACTGGAGCAAATCCTGAGCAGGATTTTCCCATCATTTGCGGAGGTGACCACCACCTTCATGGCGAAGATTGGAACCGTTCTCATCAACTTTCGTGCTTGGTTCAATGGTAAGTTTCTTCGGGAAGATGGGCTGGCTACAACGACACCGACGGCATCTGCGCCGCTATCCAAAGCAAACCTCACATCCTTCGGTCGCATCAAGCCACAGATTTTGACTCGCATTGTCGTCTTCCTTAGGCAAGTACGAACTCCCGGACCTTACGTTCCAGGTCCTCTGAGAGCATAATTGAAGAGCCTATCAGAAAACCATCCACTGGCCTTGACTTCAACTTGCGTATGTCCCTTGCGTTTTCAAAACCGCTCTCGCTTATGAGCGCCTTTCCACACTTTTCATCAACTCTGTTGAGAAGTCGTGCAGTCGTGTTGAGGTCGGTTTCGAGGGTCGCGAGGTTTCTGTTGTTGACACCAATGATGTCCGCCTCACTTACCAGAGCCCTTTCCAGCTCTTCTTCGCTGTGAACTTCTAGGAGAACTTCCAGTTGGTTCTGGTGTGCGTATTGAATTAGACTTTCAAGGGGCGCGTGGTGTGCTGAGAATACTGATTCTATGAGGAGTACACAGTCGGCGCCAGATTCCCTGCCAGCCTGAATCTGTGCTTTGTGAACGATTATGTCCTTCATAAGGAGGGGAAGGTCCACCTTCTCTCTGATTCTTCTCAAGTAATCTATTTTGCCGCCAAAGTTGTCGGGTTCAGTTAGAACCGATAAGGCTACCGCGCCGCCTCT
This sequence comes from Candidatus Bathyarchaeota archaeon, assembly GCA_963726255.1. Classification (GTDB taxonomy): domain Archaea; phylum Thermoproteota; class Bathyarchaeia; order 40CM-2-53-6; family 40CM-2-53-6; genus FEN-987. The sequence goes on along the minus strand of CAVSBL010000002.1, from coordinate 1,640,933 downwards.
GGCTAGCTTGATGGCTGCATCGACTGGGTCAATGTTTGGACGTAGGGGGCCTAGCGCGGGTGAAATGGGTTTGATCTCTGCGATTATGGCATTGTTGTGAGCTGAATTTAGTGCGCGGGTGAGGCTAATGGGTTGGTGTCTTGTAGTCTCTTCAATCTCGTAGTATCCACTGCTGATCCTTCTTTTGGCATCTTCAACTAATTTGCTTAGGATGTCAGGCATTTTGTGATTCTATCCTTTCAAGTTTGGACTCGTCGCCGTTCGTGATTTCGATCAGCTGCTTCAGCTTCTCGTACGCCCTTCCACTTGCAATGGCCTCGCGGCCGACTTCCACACCAGTTGCTAAGTCGTGTGCTTTTCCTCCAACCACGATTGCAGCTGCGGCGTTTGCAAGAACCATCTGAAGCCTTGTCGAGAGCCTATCCTCGCTGCCATTGATTATGTGAACGAGCAGCTTGGCGTTTTGGTTGATGTCAAAGCCGGAAATTTCGTTGGGTCGAGCTTGCTTGAGGTTCAGGTCTTGCGGGGTGATTTCTCTGCTCGTGGTCTGTCCGTCTTTCAACCATGCAAGCTTAGTTTTGCCTATGGTTGATATTTCGTCCAGGCCTTCGACGCCGTGGACTACCATGGCTTCTTCGGTACCGAGTTTCTGCAACACCTGTGCCATGGGCTCAACAAGCTTTGGGTCGTAGACTCCTAGGACTTGCGCACTCGCGTTGGCAGGGTTTGTGAGTGGGCCGAGGATATTGAAAACCGTTCGAACCCCTATCTCCCGTCGTGGAACAATAGCATTCTTCATTGCCGGGTGGAATGCGGGCGCGAACATGAAACCAATCCCTACCTGTTCTATTGCTCTCTGAACCGTTAAGGGTGGAACGTTCAGATTGACCCCAATCGCTTCCAAAACGTCTGCGCTGCCGCATTTACTGGTGACCGAACGGTTTCCGTGCTTTGCAACAGCTACGCCCGCACCGGCTGCGACAAGGGCAGCTGCGGTACTCACGTTGAATGTTTTCAACCGGTCTCCCCCTGTCCCACAAGTGTCAACCGTCCTTCCGCTCACATGCGGGTTTATTCGAACGGCATTATCACGCATTACCATAGCGAGGGCAGTGATTTCTTCAACAGTTTCCCCCTTCATCCGAAGCGATGTTAGGAACGCACCGATCTGAGAGGGTGTTGCTTCTCCCACCATAATCTCTCGCATTGATTGCTGCGCGAGTTCGAAGGGCAAGTCCTTCCGGTCCACTAACAGTTGAATGGCTTCTCTAATCAATCTCAGGGTCCGTCCAGGAAATTCTTCATGATCTTTAGGCCTTCAGAAGTCAAGATGGATTCGGGGTGGAACTGGACGCCATAAATGGGATGCTCTCGATGTCTCAATCCCATTATCTCGCCGTCGTCAGTTGAGGTTGCGGTTTCTTCTAGGCACTTCGGAAAATTCTTCCTTGAGCAAACAAGTGAATGGTATCTTGTTGCGCGCAGAGGGTTTTCAACATCTTTGAACAACCCATTGTTTTCATGCTCGATCAAACTAGTCTTTCCATGCATGAGCTGTTTCGCGGGCACTATCGACCCGCCGAAAGTATACGCAATACCTTGATGCCCCAAGCATACTCCAAGAGTTGGCACGCGTGGGCCGAATTTCTTTATGATGTCTGAGCAAATTCCGAAGTATTTGCGATCATCAGGTCGGCCGGGGCCTGGCGAGATGATTATCCTGTCTGGTTCCAATTGTTCGACTTCACGCAATGTGACTTGGTTGTTTCGGTAGACGACAGGTTCGGCTCCTAATTGTCCAACATATTGGGCGAGGTTATATACGAACGAGTCGAAATTATCTATGACCAATACCTTCATTTCAGATTCCACTAACTTTCAAGGCGTGAATGAGTGCTTTGGCCTTGTGTTCTGTTTCGAACCATTCTCGTGTCGGTTGAGAGTCTGCGACGATCCCTGCCCCGGCCTGCACGTAGGCCTTGTTTCCATCGGCGACTAGGGTCCTGATGGTAATTGCGAAATCTGAGTTGCCGTTGTACGAGAAATAGCCGGCTGCACCAGCGTATGGTCCTCTGCGAGACGGTTCCAACTCCTCGATAATTTCCATCGCTCTCTTCTTCGGCGCTCCGGAGACTGTGCCGGCTGGAAAGATTCCTTTGAAACTGTCCAGCGCGTCGCAATCGGGCCGCAGTTGGCCTAAAACTCTTGAGACTATGTGTTGGACGTGACTGTATTTCTGGACGGTCATGAAGTCCGGGACTTCAATCGTTCCGAACTGACAGACTTTTCCAAGATCGTTTCTTGCTAGGTCGATGAGCATAATGTGTTCGGCTTGTTCTTTCGGGTCCTTCAGTAGTTCATCAGCCAAGCGTTGGTCTTCTCTATCGTTCTTGCCGACAGGGCGCGTGCCGGCTATTGGAAAGGTTTCTGCACGACCTTTGTCAACTCTACCGAGCATCTCGGGGCTTGAGCCCACTATCGCACGGTCTTTCATTTTCAGGTAATACATGTACGGCGAGGGGTTGATCTCCCGCAATACTTTGTAGAAATTGAGAAGGTCGCCCTTGAACGCAAATTCAAAACGTTTTGAGAGTACGACCTGAAATATATCGCCGGCTCTAATGTAACGCTTAGCCTCGCCCACCATCGATTCAAAGTGCTCTCGCTTTAAGTTTGTTCGCGGGTTCTCAACAATCAGAGTCGTTGGCGTTGTTTTGTAGGCCAGAAGCCGTTCAATCTCTCTCAACCGATTATTCTTGTACCAGTAATAGTAGGCTTGACCTGCCAAGTGATCGAATACGATTCCATCGTCGTAGGCTCCAAACTCGAAGTCCGGAAGTCTAAGGTCATCGCGGGCTCTACTGGGTAAAGATTCCAAATAGCGAATTGCATCGTAGGAGAAGTAGCCCACTAGGCCACCTACGAATCTGAACCCATGATATCTTGTGAAATTCTCAGCCAGTATTTTCCGAAGCGGCAAATATGGATCGTCTGTTTGAACTGTCGTGGATTCTCCTCGGGAGATTGTCTCCGTATAACGGCCATCCTTCACCTCGACGGTTTTTTCAGGGGAGAACCCAATGAAAGAATACTGCGCGAGTTTTCTTGGGCCTTCAGCAGATTCGAGCAGATAACAGTATTCGCTTTGATTGCTGAGCGCAAGAAAAGTTTGCAGGGGGTTCGTCGAGTACCGAAACTTCTGAAGCTTCAGCCTATGCTCTGTTTGCGCCGTTAGTTGTTGGGCCTGCCGCCCAAAGGCTATACCCCATTTATGCTTCCTCTGCAGTGACGTGATGCTTCATACTTCACAACACTACTTTATTTAAAGCTACAGCGTACAAAAATGTGCGTTGAACCAACAAGCAGTAATACCATCAGAGAATTTCCCGCCATCGATTCAGAACCTCCAACATGGCGGCACATTCCCGCTCTTCGAAGAACGTCGTGACTTCTTTGTTCTGCATCATCTCCCGTTGAAGGTCCTTGGCGATTTTCGCCTCATACGTCGAGAGAACGACGCAGTCAGCGAACCCGGAAGCCACAGCCAATGCGGATACGAGATGTTTTGTGGGTGCTCTTGGATGCCCTGCGTAGAGTTCAATGAAGTAAGGCTTCGATATCTTGCGTCGAAAACAGTTTGCGATTATGTCCAGCCAATAGACAATCGAGTAGTCCATGTAGAGCGGTGTGGAAAGGAAGTCGACATATTCCGATATTTTCTCTAGGTCCAAGCCGAATCTTTCTTTTCCATAGCATGGGTCGGGTTCCAACGTTAGACCCAGACTGCATGTGATGCTCTCCCGCACGGTGCGAATGAAAGACTCGATTTGACTAGATCGCCATTCTATGAAATCCATGTCGCTTTCTCTACTCAGGTCTGTGCAATTGGGGCAGTCACAGTAGTTTTCCCTTGGGAAGCACACACTATCCAGACGAATTCCATCAATTTCGTGGCGTGCGACATCTTGAATCACTTTCAAACAGTAATCGCGATATTCAGCGCGGGAGGGGCAAATCCAATCCCATAGAAAGTGCTTGGGGGTCCCCCTCGCTGCTCGCTCTCCCTTCGATGTGGCTACAAGCTCAGGTTTAGTTTGAGTGATCGTGTTATCGGCGAAGCAATTCACGACGTTCCACGCTTTCGGAAGAGGCTGATTTATTCTGCCGCTCGATGGCTTCACCTCATAGAATGTGTAATCAAATCCAGGGATGATCTCAGGCTCGTCCAAGAGTACGCCTATCTTCAATTCGACTCTCCTCAGCCGGTGCGCACCAACGCCCCTAAATTGCTGTCCTGCCCCTTTTAATGGCGAGTACTCGAAATTGGCAAAGATATACACGCGAACCGGCGACAAAGGTGAGACTGGTCTCGTTGGCGGGGCTAGGGTTCCCAAGGACTCCTTGCGTGTTGATGCCTACGGGAGCGTGGACGAACTTAATTCAGTCCTTGGAATCGCAAGGGCATTTATACACGACCGCGAACTCGATGATCTCTTATCGGAATTGCAGAACGATCTATTCGTAGTGGGGGCCGATTTGGCTTCCACAGCGGAGCATCAGCAGCGCAACGTTCCCAAGATTTCGAAGGAGAAGGTCATTGGAATGGAAAATACAATCGACAGATTTGAAGCCGAACTGCAGCCGCTAACGGCATTCATCCTTCCCGGGGGCGGTGTGGCAGGGGCATTGCTCCATAATGCGCGAACGGTAGCCAGACGTGCAGAGAGACGAGTCATTGCCCTCAGCAGGGCAGAGCCGGTAAACGAACAATTGTTCCCGTATATGAATCGCCTCTCAGACCTGCTCTTCGTAATGGCTCGGTTAGCAAATCACAGGGAGAGTAAGCGAGAGATTGAATGGCACGCGAAGCAATAACCTCAAAAGCTCGCTTCATTGCTCTCCCTCAGCATTCCGAACTGAATGATGATCGATATGCCCGAAGTAGCCATCCTAACAAAGGCTTTGACGAAAATGTTCGGTCGTTTCACTGCAGTAGACGGCTTAAATGTGGATGTTAGGAAAGGAGAGCTGTTTGGTCTGCTTGGTCCGAATGGCGCGGGAAAAACCACTACCGTCCGTCTGCTTTGTACTCTCATTGAAGCGACACATGGAACGGCCAGCGTTGTAGGATATGACATTCGCGAGCAAGCGGCCGAGGTCAGACGGCAGATAGGTGTGGTCTCTGAGGGAGTTTCTCTATACAAGGACTTATCGATTGAAGAGAACCTCAAGTTGCTGAGCACGCTCTACGAGATTCCGCGTCCCAAAGCGGAGGTACGCATACGAGAGCTGATGGATATGTTCGCTTTCAGAGAAAAGGCAACTCGACTAGTGGGTGCACTCTCTACAGGGTGGGCGAAAAAGGCGATGATATGCGCTGCCTTGCTTCACAGACCTCAAGTGCTGTTCCTTGATGAGGTGACTTCCGGCCTCGATCCCCAATCAGCAATCGCCCTTCAGGAATTCACGAAGAAACAATGCGATGAAGGTGTCACAGTAATTTGGACAACTCATTACATGAGTGAGCCCGAGAAGATTTGTGACCGGGTTGGTATCATGTTCGCGGGACGGTTGGTGCAGGTTGGCACTCCGAATGAGCTGAAGCATAGTGTAAGCGAACTCTCGATGGTGGAAGTCGAAACTCCCGATTTATCGAAGGTTCAGCTCGATAAGGTGAAACTCAAGCTTAAGGGAATGAACCACGTTTGCAATGTTAAGTATGTAGATTCGAAGCTTCTAATCAGCTGTGAACGAACAGAGACGCTTGCCGAGGAAGTTGCTGGCGCGCTACTTAATGTTGGAGCCAAGATTAGGACGATTAACACGAAGGACCCAACGCTTGAAGAAGCGTTCATTGCGTTAACCGGTGGCGAAGAGGAAATCGACAGATTTCTTGAAGGTGCAGGACAGAAAGCATAGAATGCAGTCGATTCTCAGATGGCGTTCGTGACCTTTCTCGCTGATTCCTTGGCCGTTGCCGAGAACGAGTTTCGTCAGTTCCGCAGGAACAGGAGCGCTATACTCATCTCGCTCGTCGTTTTGCCATTATTCTTCACGGTATCTCTAGGGGCTGGTCAAGGTGGAGCAGGCACGACGTTCTCTCCAACTGCTAGTATCCCAATCGGGTTCGTAGATAACGACAACTCGATTGCTTCAATTCGCCTCCTGCAGACCCTTACTAGCTCGCCGGATTTCCATAATCTAATACAAAGCTACAATGACCAAGCCGCGATAGCCGAGTTGGGAACGAAGTACATCTATGCTGTGATCGTTGTTCCGAAAGGATTTCAAAACGATCTGAACAGCGGGAGTCAAGCAAAGGTTGTTCTCTACACGGATGACAGCGAGCCAGGGGTCTCCGACCAGATCCAAGCCACACTCACCGGTTATGTGCAGAATTTCGACCCGAACGTCGAGGTTCAACCCATTTTAAGCCAGTTGCAGCGGCAATCAGTGGCTGGCGTTGGAATCGTCAGTAAGGGGGCAGTCTTCGCAGGTTTCAATGTCGGACTGACCATTGTGCTCGCGATAGTGCAAATCTTTGCAGGTTTCTACGAGATCGCTGGGGGCATGTCTCGGGAGCGAGAGGATGGAACGTACGCACGCCTTCTGGTCTCACCTATCCCTATAGGCTCAATAGTGTTGGGCAAAACAATGTTCGACATTCTATTGAGCATCATTCGAACTTTCACGGTTCTGGGAATCTCGATTCTTGGTTATGGGGCGAGGCCGAACACAGATTTCCTCACCCTGCTATCTCTCTCTTTGATCGTTGCCCTAGTTACGATGGGTATAGGTTTCGTGGCGGCAGCGTTGAAGATGGGGCAGCGGGCTGTGGTTATCACAGAATTCTTTCTGATACTCTTCCTCTTCGCTTTCAGCGGCCTAATCATTGATAACAACCTCTTGGTCGGCGTCTCTCAGGTGGTAGGCAACTTATTGCCATTCACTTATGCTTTCGACGCGTTGAGGCGAACCATTCTGCTCGGCAGGCCTTTGCTGACTCTCACGCTCGATCTTGAGTACTTGATTGGATCCATAATCGCGTCCTACGCACTCGCCCTTGTCCTGCTTCACCTGTCTCGGGAGCGGCTCATCATATGAAAAGTTTCATCCTCGACACCGTAAGCATTACAGAAAAAGAACTGAAGCAACTCCGTCGCGATCCCGTGTCGCTCGTTCTAACCATCATGTTCCCTATCCTCCTGATTGGGATCTTCATCGTCATTGTAGCCGCATTCAGCGCTACAACCCATAACGTACCAGTCGTAGTTGCTGACTTAGACGGAACCCCCGCCTCAAATGCTCTGATCAATGAACTGACCAGGTCCCGTTTCATTCAGGTAACGCAATTGGTCCAGACCGAAGCTCAAGCATACCAGGAGGTCTCCAATGCTCAGGTCATCGGTGCCATAGTCATACCGCAAGGATTTGGTGTCGCACTCGCTACAGGGAACGCGTTTGTCATAATCTCTACGGATAATTCGAAGTTGACCTCTTCAACATTCGTTTCTGCCGCCGTGAATCAAGGCGCACAGGACCTTGTCAATCAGGTAAGCCGCGGTGAGGGAGGCGTAAACTTCGGACTAAAGGTGGCCCCAATTCAGGTAATCACAAGGCCTCTGTCAGGGCGCCCTCCCAGCGGTGACTCGATTCTACCAGGCTTTCTGGGGATGATTGCAATTCTTGGGGGATTCGACGATATTGTGAACGCGATTAGTCGGGAGCGTGAGCGTGGTACCTTTCCTCGTTTAGCTCTTTCCCCAGTTAGTCTGTTCGCTGTCTATTCCGGTAAGATGTTTGCGACAGTTGTCTTGACGGTCCTAAGGACGGCGTTGATGCTGGTAATCTTCAGCCTTTATGGGCTCGTTATTCGTGGAAACCTTATCCTAATCTTCCTAACCACCATCCTCATCGCTGTCTTCACATTATCATTAGGCCTGACACTGTCGGCAAGGATTCGAGGGTCGGCTACACTCACTGTTCTTGAAATAGCAATGACTTTTCCTCTGTTCACCCTAGCTGGAACTACGAATTCTCCACTCATGCTGGCGCCTGGTGGTAGGGCAATCGCGGACAGCCTGCCATGGAGTTATGGGAATGATGCCCTCCGGCGTTTGATCTATCTGGGTGCTGGACTAAACGCTATTTGGAGTGACCTTCTCATCCTACTCATAAGCAGCCTAGTACTGATGCCCATAGCTATTGTGCTCTCGAAACGCACGATGTAAGACTAGGCTAGTTTCTTAGACTGCTGTCCTATACGTCTCCTGCCGAAATGCAATACTAACCCTAAAACCGTGAATGTGGTCAGCAATAATGCGTAGAAGCCTGGACTCTCAGGGATAGCTATGTTGCTTTCGTCAAGTATTATGTTGGTTATGCTGTTCGCCTGGCCTTGTGACACTGCGAGCTCTAGGGAGCGCGACAGATGCCCCTGATTCGCGCTCGTCCACTCGGTAAAGGTTGCGTGGTAACTGCCAGGGTCAAGGTAGCCATCAAACCACCCATCCCACGTGTACCAGTACAAACTTGCGCCTTGTCCAGCGAAAGTAATACTAGTCCAGCTCGTCGTCCTATCGTCTTGGTCCCAATCCATTCCTAGAACTAGTCCACTAACGTAACCCCTCAAATCGAGTTCAAATTCAGCTGAAGCATCGCCGCCTTGTGGTGCATTCGAAATCTTGGTGTACGTCATTTGCCTGTACGGACCGAGGTGATTGTATGGATAGAAGTAGGGTGACTCACCTTGCAAGAGAGCTGGGACGGGCGGGTAGTTGCTAGTCAATGTAGACCAGTTCACAAAGTCGACCATGACGGTCCATTCGCCGCCATATGCGCCGGGGTGGTTGGAGGAACCCCAGATTCCATGGTCGGGGGAGAACAGTGTGGCGCTGCGCACGCCGGCAGATATGCCCAAGCTGGTCGGCCCAGTGCTAGGCTCAACGTAGCTGAAGAGTCCTGCTAGGTTCGTGTTTTGCAGTGTCTTCGTCCCCGCGGGGACCGGTCGCTGAAGTAGCTTCATTCCGTCAGCGAAGAATCCGGCGTTGGAGCTAGGGGCTAGCGTGCCCGCGTCGGAAAATACGGTTGCGGCTGCGATCAGTGTGTCTCCGTCGTCAAAAACCCGAATCCGTACTGAGGAATTGAACGGAATTCCAGAGAAGGTGTTCTCTGTCTTGAAGACCATGCTTATCGTCAAATTGACCCCAACAATCAATTGAATGTTTGTATCAGCTTGCGACCCCAGCCATGAAACGGAGACGATCACATTGCCCAAATCGCCGAGGCTGGCCACATTGTCTTGTACGTAGCCGTAGGTCCAGGTATTCAAGGCGTAGACTCCGGGGTAGATGGCCAAAGAAGAACGAAATGAATTCTGCCGGTAAGAACTGGAGCTGTACAGAAAGCCTGTACGGAAATTCTCTTCGAGAAACACGGTTGTCGCCTCATCCTGAGCTGGGTCAAGTGATGTCAGACTCGGTAAGTCAGGTCCAAATCTGTCGACTAGCGTGGAACCGTTGGTTACGAGCAGGCTGGCTCCTGGACCAAAGTCTGTCTGCCAACCCGGCCAGGGCAGGTTCGTGAATTTGGAATTCTGGGTGGGCAGAACCCATTGTTTGATCTTAGAATTCCAGAAGTAAATCACGTCGATGAAATTCTTAGATGAAACATCGTATACCAGCGTGCTAACAGAGGTGCTGTTCCACACCCAGTTTTTCGCGGTGGCGGGTTGTTCCCAGTCGACGGAGAAGAGGGTTGTGTTGATTTCGCCTCCCCGATACATATGGGTGCTTACGCTCGGTGCCCCTATTCCTATTGAGACGGTTGTTGTCAGCGGCTGGTCCAAGTAATCGAAGGTGGTGGCTGGAGGCAATGCCTGGATATACCCACGCATGTAAACTCGAATGGTGTACGTGTCAGTTGGCAGGCCATAATCGAATAGGTCTCGATACCTGGCGAGTGAGTACCTTATGGATGCTCGCGGGTCAGCTGGAGAAATCAGGCCAGAAATTGGGCCGGCCATTCCCAGCCCGTTCAATGTTATGATGGCTTCGCTCTTAGTGGACGTGACTTGTGTGAAGTTGAGGGCGGCGAATTTTCCGTCGCTCGCGTATGCCTCCGCAATTAAGAATCTTGCCGGGTCTGGGCCTCCGATTGGTGCGTCTACAAGCGTTCCAGCTTGGTCGTGGAAGTGGATTGTGATACTGATGCTTGCTGATTTCTGTAGGTCGATGGGAAGGAACACGTTTGTGGAGTAACTGTTTGCAGGGACTTGGAAAGTGTAATCGATGAGCTGTGTTCCATCGACTGACGTCTGAACATATCCGTTCACAAATGCACGAACATAATACATTCCCGGCGTGAGACTATCGGTCCAGGTTGCGAAGACCTGCGGTACCATCCCAGAGAATTTGGCTGGTGCACCGTACGCCCCCTTCGCGCCAAATTGGAAGACAAAATCGCTACTGGTAGAACCGAGGGAAGTCACTGGATTCGCGTTGCCTAACGGGTCCACCCACCACGGTTGCGCAGGCCCAACGCCGTTGAAAATGCCGAACGGGTCTTTGAAATTCGGGCCTACGGTGAGGGTGTAGTAACCGAGTGGCCCTTCCCATGGGAAAGCTGCTGACCTAGGGCGGTTTTGTCCGGCCAATCGATTGCCGGTGAACTTCGCATTCCCTGTCAAATATGATATGAATGGTGCGTGGGTCAGGTTTGCCGGGGAATATGTGACGATGCTATCGGTGTCGTACGTGTTACTATTGTAAATCACCACTGTAATCGGCAATTGACCAGACCACGGAAGAGACCCGAATAACCCCTTCGAATAGATTCGCCCTCCAACTTGGGGCCCAGCCTGCAAATAGCCGTCAAACCTTAAGGATTGACCTCGGTTAACCCGAATGTTCGCCGCGATCTGTTGCTCAGGAAAGCCTGCGGCGGAAGCGTAAATGTCGTAGATTCCGGGAGCGACACCTTCAATCTCAAAGTGACCATGCGAGGTCGCGTTAAAGTAACCCCAAGCCTGCACCGCCCGCCCTGTCGATATGCCCGTTACGGGATTAGTTGCAACCCCGACTGCCCTAACTCTACCGGGGAGGTTCAGCGGAAGCCCGTATAAGCTTGGGTTCGATTGGTCGCCGAACCTAACTGTTCCCGATATGAAAGCCGGGTCAACCTCTCCCTTGACGAGGAGCACAGGCCAGTTCTCCATGGGCATTGTGCTGTTTATCAGCTTCGGAAAGGCACCTTGTCTGTGAACGGGAAAATGATTGTCAAGAAACATTTTGAAGAAATACCTTCCCGCAACTTCGGGCGCTCTCATTTGGTTAATGCGAAGGTAATACCACTCTGACCAACCTCTCGCGGCGGTGAAGGTTATGTTGTTTGGTGCTGTGATGAATACGATCCATGAGCCGGGTTCGAAGGGATCGTTTCTGTCCGCTCTCGTCACAAAGATGTCTGCGTAACTGTCCGTGATCGTGGTTACTATGTTAGTGTTCTCTCCGTTATCCCAGTTTACGCCAGCGGCGGGCTCAAAACCATCCTGGACGATAGTGCCGGTCTTATCGAATACGGGAGCTGGGATGTACAAAGCTAGTGTCGAGTACTTGTAGTCGCCTGGGGGCAGGTATGCGTGCGGTTGGGAGAAGTTGATGGCAAAGATTAGGTCGCCGACGCTATCGTGGTCGGGGGTCGAGGTGAGAATTGCACCCTCTGGGGCGTATGCGTCAGCGGCTTCCTGCAATGGTTGTTCAAAGTCTGTGTAGGGAGATTGATACCCTGGTGGGTTAGATGGATTCCCACTGTACATGTTCAGACCGCTTCCCGGCCACACGTAGCCGAGCGGACCGGGCACGTGTGCTGTCCCGAATGTGTTTGTCGGGTTCAGTTCATGGTCATTGAACCTGAAGTACGGATTCGAACTACTCAGGTCACCGAGAGTGGTGTGGGCATAAACCGGAGCAAGGAGGCTCGCTGCCAATGCTAAAATGAGCACTACGGTGACCCATCGTCGAGCCAAACCTCTCTCTGCTCCGAACTGGGTGCTCCTCCCACAACTCATTTCATTTCTTCGTAGACCCTGCTGCTTTCATTCTGCGCTTTCGGAGGAAGAAGTAACCCCCGGCGCCAGCGATTACAATCACGGCCACGATGATCAGGGCGGTGGGTACTCCGGGTGACGTAACTGTCAAGGTGATGCTTTGAGTATTGTCGAGGGAGTTGTTATCCTGTGTCCAATCAAACCTCAGGTCCAAAGCATACTGCCCCGGCTGAGCCTTGCTGTCAATGTCTACTGTGAAGAATGCGACTTTGGTCTCTCCCGCAAGCATCGTACCTAGGAAATCAGTTAGTGTCCCTGTGAAGAAGTTGCCAACTCGCATTTCTACTCTAACAGAGTCCGCCTTCACGGACCCTGCATTCTTTATCTCAACCCTAATCACATCGCCCGAGTCTCCCGCGTGTACTGCAGCCGGTGTGACGCTTACAATGTCGAAATTCACTTTCTCAGCCAAATACACCGGCACCTGTCCGATCGGGATCAGGTCATTACCAACCTGTTTCCCCAACACTACTTCATACTGGCCAAACTGCGCATTAGTCGCCACGTCAACAACGAAGTCAGCTTCCGCTGTCTGTCCAGACGGTATGTTGCCCACGTATATGCTGTCAGAGCCGCTTGAGGATGCTGTGAACGGAGGCGATAGGCCTAATCGGAGTTGCAGGTCTTTGGCTTCGCCCCTACCCGAATTCACAATGAAGACTTTGAGGGCGACTTGTTTGCTATCAGGGTAGACCTTCGTTGGAACTGTAACAACGTTCTGAATGTGGAGTTCCCCATTCCACAGCGGGACATCCACCGCTAGGCCTTGGTTGATTTGCTGAAGTTCGCGAGCAGATTTGTATGAGACTTGGAGGTCGTATCGGTAGATTCCTTGTTTCGCATTCGGATCCACGCTGACCGTATAGGCAACCGTGAAACTTGCTCCAGCTGCCATGTCGCCAGCTGCTTTCGATGTTGAACTCGGGTTATACTGAGCGTCACCCACATAGTAGGTATACGTCAATGGTGGCCCGATTAAGAGAGTGGCATTGACTCCACGTGCTACATCATCACCCACATTGGTTATTATGATGGAAAGTTGAGTGTTGACGTCCCCGGGATGAGCAGTAGTCGGATCCATTGGGTTGGTGCCCCAGTAAACACTTGTTACAACAACATTAGCTAGTCCAATTGCATTGACAGGAGGAACAACATACCGTGCGGAAACACTGATGGCGAGCAGAATTGCGACGGCTACTATTGCTGCATTCCGAACCTTCAAGGCTGGCATACACTTTCGAATCCTTTGGGAAGTTTCGAGTACACGGGATTTAAGGTTGCGCTTCAAAGGGTCCGCTTGAAAGCTGCAGTCGCTAGGAGTACCATCAGTCCAGTGAAAACCGCGAGGAATGCAAAATCACCGATAACCGCAGGTAGGCCAGCTCCTTTGTACATAACGGATCGAAGAGCGTCAATTGCGTAAGCTTCAGGATTCAGTAATGCGATGCTTCTCATCCAGCTGGGAAAGCCTTGAATCGGGTATACAGCGCCACTGGTGAAGTACAGAATTAGGTTAATCGGAAAGGCAGTGAATTGATACACTTCCGGCGCGGGGCTCGGACTGCATAGGCGGTCATCATCGAGATTATGCCTAGCGCAGTTAGAAAGAGTGTAAAGAAAATTAACACGTAACCAAAAAGGTTGGTCACGGGCCGAACCCCTGCAAACAAAACCGCCAACACGAACATTGTGATAGCCGAGAACATCGCCTTGATAACGCCTGCGAGGAGGACGCCAACGACTATCTCATATTGTTTCAAAGGTGTGACGAGGTAGCCTTCTATGACCCCTCTCTGCTTATCGAAGAGAATTGAGATTCCGCCGCCGATAATCGACGCGAACATGATGGATTGGATAAGCGACCCGGGAGCCATGAATTCGATATACAAAGTGTTCCGATACATGTTCGCCAGGTCGACGTAAACTGTTGGGTCGGCGGGCGAGTTAACCTGTATCTGAGCTGAAACTTGGCGCCCTGCTTGGGCCAAAAGCCCAGAGATCGCTGCCGCGCTAAGTGGGTCTGTGTTATCCAGATAGACGGTAACGGTGGGCGAATTCGAATTGCGGATTGAATTGTCAAAATCCATTGGAATGTAAATTATCGCTTTTATCAGTCCTCTTCTCAGCATGGCTTGCGCGTTATCCAGATCCGAAACGTCCGTTAGAACAAAGGCAGTGCCGCAGTTCACGCCTCCAAAAGCACAGTTTTGTTCTCCCCGCACGTTGTCGATGAAATCGGAGGAGACCGGCCCGACGCTCTCTCGAACTACTCCGACGGGAACGTGTGTTATGGCGCCCCCGAAAGCATAACCGAGCAGTATGAGGGTTAGGAACGGTCCGATTATTGCCGCGAGCATGACGGTAGGTTGTCTCAAGAATTTTCGAATATCGCGCTCACATACCCATAGCGCACCCCTCATCGTCTCATACCCTCCCAAGCACTAACGAATCTCTTCTTGGTGATGGCCGTGTCTTCTCGAATGCTTCGCCCAGTGAAGTGGAGAAACACATCATCCAGCGTGGGCTCACGTAACGTGACGGTACGAATTTTGCCGCCGTTCTCGTTAACAAGCTCAACGATCCTCGGGACGGCTTCTGCCCCACTCTTTACGAGGATTGTCAGGGTTTGCTCGTGTTTCTTTACCTGTAAAGCGAACTTCGCATTAGTCAGTGCTTCGAAGGCCGAATTCGGCAAATCTGCGAACTCAGCCTCCACGACATCGCCTCCCATTACCTTCCGCTTCAATTCCGCAGGCGTTCCCAGCGCCATCATTTTTCCATAATCGACAATTGCGACCCTATCGCACAGCGCCTCGGCTTCGTCGAGGTAATGCGTCGTAAGCACTATCGTGATATTCTGTTCCTTGTGGATTTTCGCCAGGTACTCCCAAACTGCACTTCGTGCTTGCGGGTCGAGGCCTGTGGTTGGTTCGTCCAAGAATAGAACCTTAGGTCTGTGAACAAGCGACCTCACCAGCTCCAGGCGCCTCTTCATACCTCCAGAGTAGCTTCCGCGGTGAAATCGGAACGGTCAGCTAAGCCCACGACGCCAAGAAGCTCTTTGATTCGCTTCTTCCTGGTTTGGCTTGGAACCCCGTAATATTTTGCATAGAGTTCCATATTTTCCCAGGCCGTCAATTCAACATCCAATGTCATCGCTTGAGAGACTACACCTATGCTCTTCCGAACTTCGTCCGGATTCTTGCGAATGTCAAACCCTGCAATCTTGGCCGTGCCCTCCGTAGGTTGAAGCACAGTTGTGAGCATACGGATGAGCGTTGTTTTACCAGCTCCGTTCGGACCCAGTAGACCGAATATTTCCTTCGAATCAATAGTCAAGTTGATTCTATCGACTGCCGTAAGGTCTCCGAAACGCTTCGTAATGTCGAGGGTTTGGACAGCGGCGTCCAAGACAAAATCAACCTGGGAATTTGTTCACGGCGGCTTAAATAAACGAGGCGCGAATAAGCGCCAGCAATCACCAAAGATTTCCTAGTCTTTAATGGCTTCAAGCAGGCTTACGGAATTCCAGATTTTCACGCGTGTATAAGGCGGCATGTTCGGGTCCTGGCTTATATCATCCAAAATGGAAATTGCGTTCGCTGCGCGAACGCCTATACTCAGGTCCCCAAGCTGAAGCATATCCATCGCACTCTTTGCCGCACGGCGGATATTGCGAGGGGTCGTATTATCGTTAGAAACCTCGTTTAGAACACCCAGCGCCTGCTTAATTCGGCCCTCGTATTCTTCTTTGCGTTTGACCTTAGTTGACATAGCGGACCACCCCGCATGACAGGCGACCTTTCAATCAGACTCATTCGAAGGCAATATCTAAAGTCTTTCTCAACGAGCAGTTCGCCCTTGTACCGATCTCTCTTAGTCGCCAACAAGGTGTAATAGTGGTTTACCATACTCTTCCATGGTCTACGGCCGTGAGCATCGAAGTCAAGAAGATGGCTGAACTCCTCAAGTCAGGGGCGACAATGCTATCCGAGACTTGCCCCGAGTGCGGAACTCCACTATTTCGGAAGGGCAAGGAAACCTTCTGCCCGAAATGCAACAAACTAGTGGTAATCATCGAGTCGGCTGAACAAGAGACACGATTAATGGCCGACAATGTTCTCGAAGACTCCGAACAGACCTTGTTATCCAAAATTCGTGAGGTCAATATGGCGATGAAAAATGAGACGGACCTAGAGAAGTTAGTTGCCTACGGTAACGCCCTGGCTATTTGGCTGGGCGCAATAGAGAAGTTGAGGCGGCTCAGGAATCAGAGCTCTGAGTAATCTCGATCGTCCAAAGAAGAACACCATGCCGTTGGAGGTTGACTTTCGTACCATTTTATATGTTCTGACGGCGCTTCTCTCACAAGTGCACTCTAATGGACATCGGTGATAATTTCAGTAACAGTTTCGATTACGCCAAGAAATTGTTCAGCGACGGAGGTAGACTGCTAATCCTGATCATATTAGACATAATCCCAATAGTCAATTGGATTGTCGTCGGCTACGCCTCTAGAGTGTTAAAGGAGGCTCCTGGAGGTAAGATCCCCCCCAAGCTTGAAGACTACGGAGACCTCTTCATTGAAGGCGCCAAGATCTTCTTCGTTTCGCTCATCTACATGATCGTTCCTCTGCTCCTGATTGGAGTGGGCATCGCTTCTTTTCTCTCAGGGATGTTTATGGGGGGTAGCATGTTCTCTGGGACGGCGGGCCCCGCGGAAGCGGGTGGAATGTTCGTTCTCGGTGGCACAGGGATCGCCCTGCTAGTAGTGGGAGTGATCCTCGCTTTCTTGGCACTAATTGTACTGGGCGCGGCTATTGCTCACATGATCAAGAAGGGGAAATTTGGCAAAGCATTCGCGTTCGGAGAGATCTTGGGCGTGGTTCGCGGAATTGGGTGGGGTAAATACCTAGCCTGGGTTATTCTTGTGGCCATCATAGCGGCCCTAGTCAGCGCCCTAACTACGGTAATCCCCTTGGTGGGGTGGCTAATCGGAGCAATCATCTCACCCGCCGTTGCAGTTTTCTTCTTTAGGTCGCTTGGAATACTCTACTCTGGTAAGGGTAGGTAACAGCAAACGATTCTTCATGAAGGTGCATTAGATTGAACCTTACCGAAAATCTGAGAAACAGCTTCGAATTCGCGAAGAGACTGCTGAGCGATGGCGGCAGGCTCATAATCCTCATAGTACTCGACATTATACCCATTGTCAACTGGATCGTGGTTGGGTATGCCGCTAGAGTGCTAAGGGAATCCCCAGGCACTGAAGTGCCGCCGAAACTCGAAAGGTACGGCGAAATGTTCGTCGACGGTGCGAAGGTCTTCTTCGCATCGCTGATCTACATGTTGATTCCAATAATCCTTATCGCGACGGGTGGAGCTTCGCTATTTGCTGGTTTGCTCTCGATGCAGGGTAGTGTAGTCGTCCCGAGTGTGATGCTTGGTGGAGCTGGCGCGATCTTATTGTTAGTCGGTGTTCTGTCAGGAATCATTCTATTGATTTTGCTCGCTGTCGGTATGGCTCACATGTTGAAGACCGGGAAATTCGGGAAAGCCTTCGCTTTCGGCGAAATACTCGGCATTATTCGTAGTATCGGTTGGAGAAAGTACATCGGATGGATAGTGGTACTGGTCATTATCACCATAGTGTTGGGTGGGGTAGCTGGGTTGATACCTTACGTAGGCTGGGTAATTTCCGCCGTAATCTCACCCATCCTAAGTGTCTTCATCTTCAGGTCGCTTGGGTTGCTCTATAATGACGGGGCTCCGCAAGAGCTGCGAGTTCAACCAAGCGCCGTTAGTGGTTTAGTTTGCGCTTCGTGCGGAACTCCACTTCAACCACAACATAAATTCTGCCCAACCTGTGGTGCCGCTGCACCAGTTCCCACACCGCCGCCTCCCGCGGAGGTCAAAAGGTTCTGCATGAGTTGTGGGGCCGAGCTTCCGGCGTCCGCGAAGTTCTGTGGCGCATGCGGCGCGAAACAAACTTAGGCCACATTTGCTTGGCAACGGCTCCGCCCTAAGGGCTCGGTTGCGTTAGTCGAACACGGGTTCCACCCCGTGACTTATACGCCCCTCAATAGGTTTCATACTAAGCCCAGCGGGTAGGGCGCACAGTACATGCCTCTAGACTTCAGTTCCAATTCTTTACTGAGACTCGACTCGATTGACCGGCGTAGCTACCAGGAAGCTATAGCACGCACTGCCCTTCACATGAACACTCTAGTTTGCTTGCCAACGGGGCTCGGGAAGTCGGTTGTCGCAGCTTACGTGGCAGCTGAAAGACTCAAGCGTTTTCCAAACAAAGGGGTTGTAATGTTGGCTCCAACAAAGCCTCTCGTATTACAACATTACCGGACCTTTCAGAAGCTCCTCAACATCGACGCGCAATCGACGGTCTGGCTCACAGGTGAAGTTGCGCCAGGCGAAAGAGTGAATGATTGGAAAAAACGTGTGATATTCTGTACTCCACAGGTCTTCATGAACGACCTTCTCACAGGGAAAATTCCACTCGACAATCTCTCATTGATAATCTTCGACGAGGCGCACAGAGGAGTCGGCGATTACCCATACGGATTCATCGCGGATCGATACGCGGGAACCAACGACAGCCTCATACTTGGACTAACTGCATCGCCAGGCTCTAGCGAAGCTGATGTTCGCGAAATTTGCAAGAACCTTCACATGGAATGGGTCGAAGCACGGACCATCGAAAGTGAAGACGTTAGGTCGTACGTTGGCGGAATAGAGGTGAAGTGGGTTACCGTTGATCTTCCGCGAATATTCTACGAAGTTAAGCGAGAACTGGAGGCCTTTTTGCGGGACAAATTGCGGTCAATTCGGGACCACGGTTATCTTGAAACGGCGGCTATGGACAGGATTCGCTTACGAGACGTCCTTGCTGCGAGGGAGAGGATACTGGGAGATGTTGCGAGGGGTAATAGGGACGCCAAAGCCTACCTCGGTTATGTCTATGCGGCGGTAAATGCAATTCGAGCAATTGAATTTCTTGAGACGCAAGGTTTTCCAGCAGTAAAGGAACATTTGGATGGGCTTCAGGAGAAATCCAGGAAACGGTCCTCTCCAGCGCTGAAGATGATTCTTGACGACTCCAGGATAAAGCGAGTAGCTACAATCGTTAACGATGTGGTGGCGAAAGAAGCCGACCACCCAAAAGTGACCGAGCTAATCAAAGCAATACGTGCGGCCCTCGGTAGGGGAGCACGCCGCATCATGGTGTTCACTAATTACCGAACGACAGCTTCAAGGCTTGTTGAACTTCTAAACAAAGTTGAAGGCGTATCCGCGGTACGCCTTGTCGGGCAAGCGTCGCGCACAAGGGATCGCGGCCTAACTCAGAAGAAACAAGGTGCGATACTCGACGATTTCAGGTCTGGCGCATTCAATGTTCTTGTTGCAACCCAAATTGGTGAGGAGGGCCTCGACATAGTGGAGTGCGATGAGGTCGTCTTCTATGACACTGTCCCAAGCGCAATACGCTACATCCAGCGCCGGGGAAGAACCGGACGAAAAGGTCCTGGTGAAGCAATAATTCTGATAGCGAAAGGCACTCGCGATGAAGCCTATTATTGGATATCGCAGCGGAGAGAACGCCAGATGGCCTCTGCGATAAGGCAGTTCATCAGTACCCAAAAGGAGTACGCCCCGGACCAAGTAAGAATGGAGAAATACATCTCAACAAATGAGAAGGAAAGGAAATTGGAAGAAATAACAATCGTGGCCGACTCTAGGGAGCTCGGCGCTCTAGTGACAAGAGAATTAGCAAAACTAGGTGCGCTCATAAAATCCCAGACGTTAGATGTAGGCGACTTTGTTCTCTCGGACCGCGTTGTGGTGGAACGGAAAGATGTGGACGACTTCGCGTCATCAATAATTGACGGGAGGCTGTTCCAGCAGGCAGCAAAACTCAAGGAATCCTACGCGAAACCAATCATCGTTGTGGAAGGCGCGACGCTAGCGGGGTCAGGCCGTGTACGGCCTGAAGCAATGATGGGCGCATACGCCAGCCTCCTGATAGACTATGGAATTCCCATTGTTTGGGCTCAGAAGCCTTCTGAGGCGGCTCAACTAATGTTCGCGATAGCTAGGCGCGAGCAGATTCAGGATAAACGTACCCCACGGATAATGACGGCGGCTAAGCCGTCAACTATCGAAGAGCAACAGGAATTCATCGTAGCTAGCTTGCCAAATATCGACCGTAGCCGGGCGGAGAAACTGCTCAACTCGTTTCAGAGCGTCGAGCGCGTATTCCAAGCTTCGCGAGAGGAGCTAATGTCAGTGACGGGAATTGGGGAGAAGATCTCAGAGGAGATTAGGCGAGTGCTCACTTCAAAGTACAAACCACGATCTGGAGCCTAGAACGATTTGCTAACTTCGCCGATTAGACTAGTGTGAAGAAGCTTAAGTATGCCGTATGTCATGTTGCGTTGCGTGACACCCTACATTGGTCAGCTATCCTGAAGTTCTCCTACTTGGTGCGTTCGCTGGCCTGACGATTTTTCTGGGATTGCCACTCGCCGCGATCGGGGGCATGAGCCAGAAGAAGAAGGGGTTCCTGAACGCTGTCGCGACTGGTATTCTGATATTTCTCACAGTGGATGTCTTAAGTCACGCTTGGCAGTCCGGAAGAAGTAACCACGAGCGCCTTCACCGGCTCGGGTCCCGCTGCGAATGCTGCGCTATCTCTTCTCGCTATGTTCGGCGGATTGGCAGTCGGGCTCCTAGGACTCACGTTCTACGGAACCCGTTACATGAAGCAAAGCTTTGTCCAATCCCCGTTGAACGGTGCAACATCACGAAACGGAGACCATGCCCTAGAAAAGCAGGAATTACAACTGGTCCAACAGGTTGACAGTTACCGACTATCCATGATGATTGCCATAGGTATCGGAGCCCACAATTTCAGCGAAGGACTAGCAATCGGCGAATCATACACGCAGGGAGCAATAGGACTTGCACTTGTTCTGGTAGTAGGGTTCGCCGCGCATAATGCAACGGAGGGGTTCGGCATTGCAGCTCCCCTAACGGACCTAACAAAGAGGCCGAGTCTTCGTTTTCTCGTTCTCGCTGGTTTGGTTGGGGGAGGGCCAACATTCATCGGAACCGCGCTCGGTAGCCTCTGGTCCTCAGCCGTCGCATACATCTTCTTCCTTAGTGTTGCTGGAGGTGCACTAGTCTACGTAACGATGCTGATGTACAACGCTGGTAGAAGGCAAGCAGCGAACGATATTTTGATGACGGGTTTCTTCTTTGGCATATTCGCCGGTTTCATCACAGACCTTTTGGTCACGCTTGCTGGAGTCTAATAGATGACTTGAAGAACAACGTTGCACATTCTGCTTCAACATGAAACCGGTCCTCGAAATTCTCGGGCAGTACAAAGCGGACGTCGAAACTGAATTGGAGCGGTACCTGCCGCGAAACGGAGAGCCGCAGGAATTCTACGCTTCGGTTTGGGATCTGCTTGACAGAGGCGGGAAACGTATCCGACCAGCGTTGACTTTCTTAGGCTGTGAATGCGTTGGGGGAAAGATGGAGGAAGCAATTGGGGCTGCCGCAGCGGTCGAGCTTCTTCACAACATGACCCTAGTCCACGACGACATTGAAGACCAAAGCGAACTTCGACGCGGAAAACCCTGCATACACAGGATATACGGTGTCCCAACCGCCATTAACGCGGGGGACGCAATGCTCATCAAGGTGTTCGAAATCGCTGACGCGAGCAGAATTCCGGCAGAGCGTTGCCAGCGGCTTGTCGCGAAAATTGCGGAGCGCGCTTACGGAATAACTTGGGGGCAAGCGTTTGAATTCAGCATGTGGCGCCGCAAGCAATTCACAGAAGAAGAGATAATCAAGCTTCTCAGATTCAAAACAGGCGCCCTCACGGCGTTATCCACCGAAGCCGGTGCAATTGCCGGAGGAAGCTCACCGGAACAACTTGAGACGCTCGGTAAGTTTGGTGAAACGGTAGGAATTGCATTCCAGATTGTGGACGACATACTGAACGTGGCAGGTGACGCTAAAGAGTACGGAAAGGAGATTGGCGGTGATATTCGTGAGGGCAAAAAGACGGTCATGGCCGCCCATCTACTAATCGCAGCGAGCCCCAAGGACAAAAAGACTTTCACTCGCCTTCTTGGGAAGAAGAACATCACTAAGAGCGAAATACGAAGAGTGATTGGTCTCTACGAGAAGTACGATTCAATCAAGTACGCTAAATCGCAGGCTGAAATGTACTTGGCAAACGCCTTAACTGCTCTCAATACGCTTTCAATGTCCGAGGCCAGGAACAACTTGGCCTCAATCGCAGAGTTCCTTGTTTCCAGATCCTTCTGAAGGCCTGCAAATGAAACCCAGGTTCGGATACACAGGCATCCGTGTCCGTAATCTCGACGGAGCAATTGCATTTTTCACGAAATATCTTGGAATGACGTTACGGTCGCGCGTTAAGGCCAATTGGACAAAGGGCGAATTCGCCAACTTAGTCAGTAAGGGTAAAAGACATTGGTTGGAACTGAACTGGTACACTGACGACAGTCCGGTTGCGGGCCCATTTCGAGAAGGAGAGGAGTTGGATCATCTTGGCTTTGAAGTCGACGATTTTGAGGGGTTGCTCAAGAAGCTGAATGATGCCGGGTATCCAACGAAAATCGGCCCTATGAAATATGGAGTCTGGGACGTAGCCTTCGTACAAGGCTTCGAAAACATCTGGCTAGACATCTACAGAATACGCAAAATAGAGAAGAAACGCAAGTAGGCTATTGCAAGTGACTCGAGGACGCCTCATCGCATTCGAAGGCATAGATCAGTCGGGAAAGAGAACCCAAGCGATTCTCTTAGCCAGACGGCTAGTGAGGAATGGCTGCGCTGTATCTGTCTGGGATTTCCCTGACTATCGAACGCCGGTAGGTAGGCAATTGAGGGTCTACCTAGCTGGAAGAAACCTACTGGACTATCACGCCGTACATCTTCTCTACGCGGCAAACAAATGGGAAAGGGCGCAAGAACTCAATCGTTTAATTGGTCACGGGCACAACGTGATTGTGAACCGTTACAGCCCCTCGAACTTAGCTTACGGCGTAGCACACGGTTTGCCACTAGCTTGGCTTAAATCATTAGAGAATGGCTTACCGAAGCCAGATTTGGTGCTCGTTCTTCGTATCGCGCCGCGAACATCATTTAGAAGGAAACGTGAGAAGAGGGATATTCATGAGGGCGACCGTCAGTATCTTAGAGAGGTTGGAAACACATACTCGCGCCTCGCAAGAAGGTATGGCTGGAAAATTATAGACGGTGAGAATGACCCTAGAACTGTGCATTTGGAAGTCTGGAAACTGGTTACTCGCTTGATGAGAATCAAATCAGTACCACGGTAGGCCAATGTTTCTGCGTGAGGTAACAGGCGATGTCGGGAAAAAACGCATTTGTTCTTTCGGTCCTATTGACTACGATATTGATCCCGACCGTGTCCGTTGTTGGTGCGGTACCAAAGTCACCCGTGCTCGGTGGGCTGGCCCCAGTTCTTATCCTAACCATCATGACGTGGTACCTAATCGTGCTAATTGTGGACAGGGATCAAATCATCGCCGCCCTGGCTGCAATGTTCAAGCTACAGCACGAACCGAAGCCTCGTGAAACGAACTTCTGGCTAACTGTTGCTGTCTACGCGGCCCTATTCGGTCTGGGAATCATTGCAATATGGACCGGCCTTCCGCAGCAAATCTTGACCAGATTGCAAGGAATGGCCGTGATAGGCATTTCCGGATCAGGAAACACTTCAGGGCCTCGCCCCCAGTTAGGTCCCATCGCCGGGCTCCTTCCGACGACTCCAATCCTCTACTACGGGATACTCATTACAGGCGCGATAGTAGTGGTGTCTTTCACCTTAATCTTTGGCGGAATACGCTTGGCCTATCGAGCGAGAGGAATACGTTTCATTGATTCACAGGTTGAAGTCAAGGAGCAAGCCGCCGAACTCATCCAAGAAACCATTACTAGTTTGAAATCAACGATGAAATACCATGAAATCATCCTTCAATGCTACAAGAAAATGTGCGAGGTTCTCTCCAACGCAGGCTTAGAAGCAGCCTCGGAAGAAACGGCCAGGGAATTCGCTGAGAACATTTCTTCGAAGTTGCAAATTGGAAAGGAAGCCGTCACCGGCTTAACGTTCCTCTTTGAAGAGGCAAGATACAGTAACCACGAAATTTCAGAAGAGAAGCGAATCACGGCACTAAGTCATCTGCAATTTCTGCAGCAAGCTCTTTCAACGAAAGTTGGCGGCAACAAATGAACAGACAAGCCAACCAAATCCTGGAGCTAGGACTGTTCTTCGCAGGCGCGGTTATTGTTCTCGATGTGTTTCTCTCTCAAATACAAGAGCTCGACTGGTTTGCGCTGGGCCTGATCTTCTTCTTGGCGTCCGCAATAATACTTGGTTCGGTTGCCCGTACAGTTCCCACGCAGAAGGGAAAGGCGATAACACTCCAACAGAAGGAGGACGAGTTTCAGCAACTTGCGGATACTGTTAATGCTGCGGTGTACGGGCACGATAGAAAGTCGTTGCGAATTCTGTCGGAGTACCTCAAATCACTCGCGTTGGGAGCCGTTGCGGCAGGAGCGATGCAGTCGAAGAAAGAGATACTGGAACTCGCTGAGAATGACAAGCAAACCCTTGAAGATGTTGTGAAAGACGAGCAGATGATCAAGCTCCTGACTGGTCATCAGCCGGGAGACGAACCTTTAAGCGAACACGAATTTGAGAAAATACTCTCCAAAATTGAGAGCTGGCCGCGTTGAACGTCACCTCAGTGTCGGAAACCTGCAAGCAAATTCACCGCGAACTCGGAAAGGTTATCGTAGGCAAAGACCTAGTTCTCCGAAAAATCCTATTGGGAATGCTTACCAATTCGCACATCCTTATCGAGGACTTCCCGGGCCTCGCGAAGACCTTGATAGCGAAAAGTCTCGCTGGCACCACACGGTGCAGTTTTACCCGGGTGCAATTCACCCCCGACCTTCTGCCTGCTGACATAACCGGAACGTATGTCTACAATCAGAAAACTGGAGACTTCGAACTTAGGAAGGGGCCCATCTTCACCAACATTCTCCTAGCCGACGAGATCAACCGAAGCCCACCCAAGACACAAGCGGCGCTATTGGAGGCCATGCAAGAGCGCCAGGTTACCTTGGACGGCAAGTCCGAAAGAATGGCGAGCCCATTCATGGTTGTAGCAACTGAGAACCCAATCGAGTTTGAAGGGGTTTACCAGTTGCCTGAGGCGCAGCTAGATCGTTTCATCATGAGAGTTGGGGTCGGTTACCCGGAAAGGGGCGAGGAATTACAGATACTGAAAGAAAGAATGATGCGTAAACAAGATGAATTTGTGATTGAACCCGTAGCAAGCCCAGAGACTATCATCGAGATGCAAACTGCGGTGGAAGATGTGCATGTTGACGAAGATGTCCTATCATACATGGTCGACATTGCTCGCGAAACAAGGCTCCATCCACAAGTTGAGGTTGGTGTTAGCCCCCGGGGCACCCTGGCCCTTCTCAAGCTTTCAAGAGCGAATGCCGCGTTTGATGGTAGAGACTATGTAATTCCCGACGACGCCAAGAATATCGCTGTCGAGGCGCTTAGCCACAGGATAATTCCGAAAGCCGAATCATGGGTTCGCGGTTTCGATTCGGCCGCGATTGTTGCCGAAGTGTTGCGTAAGGTTCCGGTCCCAAGGGTAGAGTGATGGTGCTCACCAAGAAAGCCGTACTTTACTTAGGATTGGCATATCTCTTCATAGGCTTCGCACTGGTCTTCAGGCAACCGGCGCTTACAATCTTCGTAATTCCAATCGCGCTAACCTTCTTCTACTCATCACTTCTTTCACACATTCAAATCCCAAACCTCACAATAACGAGGAAGCTTAACCCCTTACGCTCCTTCGGCGGAGAAACCATCAAGGTAACCCTTGAGATTCTAAACAACCTCAACGTCGAACTCAACGAGCTCCACCTCGAAGATCAGATTCCCAACTCGTTACATCTTCAAAGCGGAAGCAACACCTTCAGTCTATCACTGAAACCGCATGAACGAACCGAACACTTCTACGAGATATCTGCCCCCAGAAGGGGCCAGTATGCTTTGGGCCCATTGAAAGCTACAAGCATGGACCCGATGCGCTTTCGTCAATTCTCACTAAAAATCCCTGGACAGGATACAGTCATGATTCTTCCTCAGGTTGAGGACCTGGGCAAGGTCGATGTAACCGCGAGGAGAGTTGGGCCGTGGCCGGGAACAGTTCCCTCAAGGAGCGTAGGACCAGGCACGGAATTTTTCGAACTAAGGCTCTACTCGCCAGGCGACGAATTGCGCCGAATCAACTGGAAAGCTTCCGCCAGACAGGCGCGGTTAGTAACAAACGAGTTCGAGACGGAACGTGTAACTGATGTGTTAGTCGCTCTAGATTGCTCTGAATCGGTTCTATCAAGTGTGTTCTCATTCGACGCTGAAGAACTCGAGGTTAACTTAGCTGCCTCGCTGTGTTCTCAGCTGCTTCTTCAAGGCAACCGTGTCGGCCTGTTGGTTTACGGAGCGGAAAGAACATGGGTATCACCCGCCTTCGGAAAACACCAGTTGCTGAGAATTCTGAGCGGCCTCACAATAACCAAAGCGGGCCGTGCGATAATCCCAATCGACTTCGCGGTCGAAACAATCGTCAACGCAGTTCTACCTGCAAGGTCTGTCATTGCGTTCATTTCGCCGTTGATGGGCGACGCGATTGTTGAGGTTGTTAGAAGTGTGGCTGCTGCCGGATATAGTGTAATTTGCGTGACGCCATCAATAGAAGCGTCAACACGCGATGAGCCTCGATCCAATGTTCTCGCTAGGAAGATCCTTGAAACCGAACGAAGAATCAACTTGAGGCAAATCGCCTCAATTGCGAAATGTGTTGAGGTCTCACCGCATACCTCGATAAGGGTCTTATCAAGGAGGAGGTTTGCACGGAAATTCGCATAGGCTCCCCACTTCATTCTTTGAGGATTCTTCAAGTCTTCTCAGTGGGCTGGCAGGCCATTACCTTCGCCTTCATCACTCTGTTTCTTCCGGAACCGTTACTCTCAGTAGGGATAATTCTGTCCCTGACCGGTATATCCATCGCAATTACTAGCATCTTGAGGGGGCGTTGGGTGTGGACAAAGTTTTCCATACTTGAAATGTGGCTCGTCTTCTTTGCTCTCCTTGTTTCACAGGCATTAACGAATACGATTGGGCAATACCTTCCCATCACATTATTGCAAAGCGTTATGATTTTCTTCGCTCTCGAGGTGTCCTCAGTCTGCTCCGAGTTTCGCCTACAGCTTTCAAGGCTAATGAGTGTAGGCGACAATTTACCCGGGATGGAGGATCGCCTGTACAGCTCCGCTCAAGCCGCGTTGAGGACAATTTCCCGCGCGGGCCTGCTTTTTGCAAGCTGTTACGTCCTATCCCTCGCAATTCTTTACGTAAGTACATTCGCGCCGTTAGCGTCGCCGTTGATTACTGACGTATCTCTCTACATTGTCGTTGTTTCAGTTTCGCTCGCTCTTCTCCTAGTCTCACGAGAAGATTAACGGTAACCTTATTCGAACTTCACTAGAGCAAGGTGTGAAAGAACATGGCACCTGAAACAATTGATTTCCGGAAAATGAGTCTAGCCGACTTTTCCCGTTACAGAAAACTTAGCCTTGAAAGTTATTCTCAGGACATCGCGAGGAATTTCAAGAGGCCTATCGGCGAAGTACGGATCGAAGCAAGGAGGCAAGTCAAACAAATTCTGAAAAACGGTCTGTCCACCCGAGGCCACTTTCTCTATAATGTCCTCGATAGGGAAAAGGGTGAAACAGTCGGACTCATCTGGTTCAAAGTGGACAGAAGGAAGAAGAGCGCGTTCCTGTACGATATCCTGATTCACGAAGCCTATCGAGGTAAGGGGTATGGTAGGAAAACTCTGGAGCTGCTAGAAGCAAAACTTAGGCAGATGGGCGTAACGCAACTTGGCCTCCATGTTTTTGGCCATAATCAAGTCGCTGTCAACTTATACAAAACGCAGGGCTTCTACACAGCTAGCTTTAACATGCAGAAAGACCTCTGATATACTTTGTCGCGGTGGACGCTCAGAACTTCCTGACGATCTCTCTCCCGAATAGCTCCAATGCTTCAGATTCTTCTTTCGGGTCCATGTTCACTATGAGGTACTCGACTCCAGCTTCTCTCAGTTCTTCTACTTGGTGGCGAAGCTCCTCAGGTGTTCCATAGGTGGCGAATTCCTTTAGACGTTCCTCAGGAATGCCTCTTAGGGCGTCGGTAAGTTTTGCTTTCAGTCTGTCCTTGTCTTTGTCGATGATCACGTGCCCTAGTTTTGTCTTAAGAATAGAGTCATAATCGCGTCCCACGGTTTGGCAGTGCCGTCTCAAGATTTTCAATTTTCGTCTAACGGTGTCAGCTGAGCCAAACACGTTACATGCGTCTGCGTATTTCGCAGCGATTTTCAATGTCATGCGTTCGCCCCCGCCTCCAATCATTATTGGCGGGCGTGGTTTCTGGATTGGTTTTGGGTTGCAGTATGCGTCTTTGATCCTGTAGAATTTTCCTTCGAAGGTGGCTCGGTCTTCCGTCCACATTTTGTGGATGATCTGCACAGCTTCTTCGAGGCGCTGCATGCGTTCTTCTGTTGCGGGGAACGGGATTCCGTAGGCAGCAGCTTCTTCTTCGTTCCAAGCAGCACCAATACCCATGAACAATCGACCCTTGCTCAACACGTCCAACGTCGCGCCTATCTTTGCTAGGACGGCGGGGTGCCGGTACACGATTCCAGTAACGAGCGTACCGATTTTGATTCTTGAAGTGAACCCGGCAACAACCCCTTGGGTTGTCCAACCCTCAAGCATGGGTTCTCCTGGTTGTCCAACGTATTGTATCTGATGGAAATGGTCCATTACCCAAAACGAATCAAAGCCGAGATTCTCGGCCTGAGCCACGAGCTTCTTCAACCCATCAACAAGCTGAGGGCCCTGGCCGTCATAGGTAAAGTTAGGATGCTGAAGTCCAAACTTCATACGAACGCCCACGGCACACGCCTCTCAATCGGTATTATTATCGGTTTTCGCAAATGTCAGCTAGCATGTCCAATAATTCGTGTTGATCGAAATGGCCGTTCGTAAATATCCACCCGCAACTCGTGCCACTGGGTGCCCAATCATGGTAGAATTGGGCGTCCTTCTATGTCCCCAAAACTTGCCTGTCGGGCGGCGTCTACGTGCAAAGGCTATCATACTCCGAGTGTTTCTTACCATCTAAGGCGTCTAACGGCAAGGGTTATCCTCCTAGGCTCATGAACTCAATATTGTTTGAATCTTGGCTTCGAAATCATATGGAGCGGGTAGGGAGCAAATGAACCCAAATCGGAACCCCTCTGGTTACTGGGGGTTCATCAAAGACCCCATCTACGGATACATTCGCCTAACCGAGGTTGAGCGGAATGTCATTGACACTCTAGCTGTGCAAAGGCTACGCAGAATCAGGCAACTCGCCGGAGCCGAGTTCGTCTACCCCGCCGCGAACCATACGCGATTCGAGCATGTCTTGGGAACGATGTACCTTGCTGGCGTGGTCGTCGAGAACCTTCCGGCTTCACTTTCAACCGAGGAAAAACAGAAAGTGCGTTTAGCGGGTTTGCTGCACGACGTCGGCCACGCTCCCTTCTCCCACTTATTCGAACCTTTTCTGCTCAAATATCTAGGGCGGAATCACGAAGACATGTCAACCTGGATCATCGCCAACTCCAGTCTGACTAGCGTAATTGAGGCGCAAGGGTTTGATGCGAAGGAGCTGAGCGAGCTCGCCGTCGGCAAATTCTCGAAACCCGGCAAGCGATTCCTCGGTCAAATAATCAGCAGCTCCTTCGACGTTGACAAGATGGATTTTGTCGTCCGAGATTCCTACCATACGGGCGCAGGCTATGGATCAGTCGATGTTTTTCGGCTCATATACACCATGGACATATTGGGTGATAACTTGGCGGTTGACATAACCGCGCTACCCGCACTCGAGAGCCTCATCCTTGCCCGGCTCGAGTCATTCAGGGCAATATACTTCCACCGCGCCTGTAGAGGCGTCCAAATGATGATTCTAAAAGCCTTGGACGCGGCCAAGGAGGATCTTCAAATCCTCAAGGTGAAAACGCCCGACGAATACTTGGAGTGGGACGACTACACAGTCTGGGCGAAACTGCTAGCGAACCCTCAATCCCGTCCAATCATAAGAGAACTATCGGAAAGGAAGCTTCTGAAATGCGCTTACGAGAGAACTTTCTTCGCTAAAGATGAACTTGTCTCAAGCGTGTTCACGAACGAGAACGTGCGCCTTAAACTTGAAGAGGATATCGCGGTCAGAGCGAAGGTCCCACTGTCCGATGTCAGCATTGACGTCCCATCGCTTCCATCCGTACCATACCATTACGCGATGGATATCGGGCCAATCGACATACCGATCTTTTCGAAGAACCGTTCAGGTGAGAAGGTCCCTCAGAAAATCACCGAATTGTCTAAGGTAGTGGACGAGCTGAGCGTTTTCATGAACATAATTCGCGTGTACACCAGGGAACGGTACAGAGAGCAAGTGGCTGAGGCCGCGGCGCGTGTTCTAGGTGAATCTCCACTTTCAAATGTTCTGTCGTATTGATGTGTCCGGCCGCAATGATTTCTGCCCACTCTGAGTTCCTAATTGGACCTTCTCAAGAAGCTTTGCGTACACCCGAAAAGCTTCTGCCTCATCAAGTTCCGTGAATAATGAAACAAGTGCGATCCTTCCACTTTTTCCTGCCAGCCGCTCTGCCAATGCTCGACTCGTCATAAGGTACTTGCCACCGACTAGCACAGAAGAGCGGCCTACCGCAACTTCCCCCGTCCCAGGCATCGCAATTGCAAGGGTTCCAATTCGCACCCTATCTTCAAAGAAGAAGGCTACCACAGCGTTCTCAAACTGCGCGTAGTTCACTCTAAAAGTCCTGGAGTTTACCTCCAAGACTTCTTCATTCATTTCCATGGGAATCCGTGCCATGTAGGTAGGTTGAGCTTACTTAACTCAACTTGGTGTAAGCCCATGAAATTGCATTGTCTGGGTCGTTTTTCCCTGTCAACTTGTCGAGTTTTTTTGTATTGTAATGCAATACATCTTATCATCAAAGATGCTTAGCGGTCACTGCAACAGAGGCTCCACGGCTTGGCGATGCTACCCATCCCGGACGACATGAAACACCTCATCAACTATGATGAGAAGGTCATCTGGGTTCTGCGTGGCAGTGAGACGGTGGTCGTGAGCGACCAGCGTATTATCATCCGCAAGTCAGGTGGGCTTGGGCTAAAGAAGAGCTTCGTTGACTATCCATACTCCAACATGGTCAACATCAAACTCGACCGCGGCGTACGCAGGGCCAGCGTCGAAATCCTAATGCGGTCTGGCGTTCAAAACATTAAGATTGGTAACCTAGCGAAAGCTGATGCATTCCAACTTCACCGCATTCTTCGCGAAAACATCGTTCACGACCCGACCTCCGGTTCCGGACAACCGTTACCCGTCATCATCCAAAGCCCGGAGCACGCAAGCCACAGTGTAGACAGCAGCGGCGAACAGGTGTGCAAGAAATGCGGGCGCAAGGTTGCAGCCGACTTTGCATTATGCCCATTCTGCAGGTACCCGCTCAAAGTCGAATGCCCCGAATGCGGAAAGAGGATCGACAGAAAATTCAAGCTTTGCCCATACTGTGGGGAAGATCTTTCATACGTCGAGCAGATCGACTTGGAACTCTGACTCCAAGTCAAACCATCAACCATTTCACAGTCGTACTGCTTCAGTATACGGCTTTTCGCATTGAAAATCGTGGTCTTTTCTGATATTCATTCGAATCTCGATGCTTTCGAAGCAGTCATCGCCAACCTGCCTGATTACGATGAACTCTTTTGCTTAGGCGACCTGGTAGGGTATGGCCCTCAACCAAACGAAGTTGTTGAGAGACTTCGCCAGCTTAAGCCCACCGCCGTGCTAATGGGCAACCATGACTGTGGGGTTGTAACAGGTGATACGGAAGGTTTTGCTGCCCACGCAGCTGAAGCTGTCGAATGGACGAGGAAGAAAATCGCAGCTCAGCACCGTGATTACCTGGCCGCGTTGAAGCCTTCAGCCAGCTTGGAGAAGGGCGGTATGCTCCTAGGCCTCTTTCACGGCAGTCCACGTGACCCACTGACAGAGTATGTTTTCCCGGGCATGCCTAGTGCGGCCGCACGGAAATTGATTGAGAGTAGCGGCGCCGAAATATTGTTGCTCGGTCATACGCATATTCCAATGCTGTATTCATTCGATAAGGAGATGCTAGGTAACCCAGGCAGCGTCGGTCAGCCGCGTGATGGCGATCCTCGCGCGAGCTTCGCAACCTTAACTGTCTCGGAAGGAAGATTATCCTTTGATGTCAAACGTGTGGAGTATGACGTTGACGCAGTCGCAGACAAAATTGTTCGGGCTGGGCTGCCGGTATTCTTGGCTGAGCGCCTGTACACAGGAATGTGAATCGTTTTCCGATGCATGTTTATGCTGATTGGCTGAGGAAATCTTTTAAGTCACTCTCGTTGGATGCGCTGAGCTACCGAGGGGTGTAGCATGAGACAAACGGCTGGTAAAATGCACGGTGACCACGTTTACGGTGATGGCTACTGACTCGAACGCACCCCATTCTCTATCAAGTAAGATTTCTTCGCCGACAACACTTCGAACAGTGATGACTGCACGCACTGAAGCTTCACCTAAACAAAGGACGCGTAGAATCGTAGTCAAATTCGGCGGTTCAAGCTTAGCAGATAAAGAGCATATTGCTCAAGCAGCCCGGCTTGTTTCCAAAGAGACGGCGAAGGGCACACGACTTGTCGTCGTAGTATCCGCCATAGGAAGTATGACCGACCAGTTAATTGGACTAGTTAACCACGACTCCGTAAGAGTACCGGACAAGACTGATTTAGATGACGTCCTAGCGATGGGCGAAAGAACCAGCGTACGAATCTTCGCCACCGCGCTTAAGGCCGAAGGCCTCGAAACGAGGTACTTTGATCCGACCGACGCCGATTGGCCTATCATAACTGATGATGACTTCTCTAACGCGAACCCTATACTCGAGTTGTGTTTGCAGAAAGCCCGCGAGCACATCGTCCCACTGCTCGACTGGGGCACGATCCCCGTAATCGCCGGTTTCGTGGGCCGCTCAACAGGCGGAAAG
The DNA here is from genome assembly GCA_963726255.1 of Candidatus Bathyarchaeota archaeon. Taxonomy (GTDB): domain Archaea; phylum Thermoproteota; class Bathyarchaeia; order 40CM-2-53-6; family 40CM-2-53-6; genus FEN-987. The sequence continues at coordinate 1,607,504 of CAVSBL010000002.1, read as the reverse complement.
ATAAGCACGATCGGGCGGGGCGGAAGCGATACAACGGCATTCATCATAGCGAAAGCCATCGGAGCTGACGAAGTAGTCCTCGTAACAGACGCCGACGGAATCCTCACCGCCGATCCGAAAATCATTCCAAACGCACGTAAACTTGCAAGGATCGACGTCGGAACACTCGTTGGATTAGCCGATTCAGGAACCAAGTTCATCCATAGGAAGGCGCTGAAGTACAAAGACCCTGAAATCCCAGTCAAAGTGATTAACCAGAACAAAGGTGACTTGGAAGCTGACGGAACAGTCATCACTGGCGGAATCTCAGGCGAAACCGAGGTTACCTTCGCCAGCGACGCGCCCGCGATGGCGCTTACAATAACTGGTAAAGCAATCTCCGAAAACCCCGAAATGCTTGCAAGCGTAGTACGTGAGATACGGAGACATTCGACGCTTGATGGGCTCTCCGCGAACTTTGACTCCGTGATCTTCTATGTGCCACAAAACACGTCCGATTCTCTCCTCACGAGTGTCCATGACGTGGTCACCAAATGTGGTGAAACACTTGCAATGTCAGTCAAGACGAACTTGGCTTTCCTGAAAGTCAAAGGCGTTGGGCTGGAGGATACGCCTGGAATAATAGGCAGAATGTCGGACCGCCTTCAAGAGAATCGAATCAACATCGTCGGAATCCTGACCCTAGCTTCGAGTATCCTTGTGTTCGTTTCTTGGGATGAGAGAGAGTCCGCGTTGAATCTCATGAGGCAAGTTGTGAGGGGCGAATTGTAGAATGAAAGCAGCAATATTGGGAGCAACTGGCCTCGTTGGCCAACGGTTCGTACAACTATTGAACGATCATCCATGGTTCGAGATTACCACGCTCACTGGGTCGGAAAGGACAGTCGGGATGAGGTATGGTGAGGCGGCCACCTGGAGGATGCAAACCAGGCTAACGGAAGGAATCGCTGAACAGACCGTTCAGCCTTCTGATCCCAAGGAAGTTGATGCAGACGTCGTTTTCTCAGCTCTCCCCGCCGACCAAGCGACTGAAACCGAGCAGACTTTCGCGAAGGCTGGGTATGTCGTGGTTAGCAACGCTTCAGCGCACAGGATGGAGCCCGATGTCCCGCTAATCAACCCTGAAGTGAACTTCAGCCACTTCAAACTCATCGACGAGCAGAGGCACACGAGGAACTGGGATGGGGCTTTAGTCACCAACCCTAACTGCACCACGGCCGTACTCAGCCTTTCACTGAAACCAATCTACGACAGATACGGCGTGAAGAGCGTTGTGATGTCTTCGATGCAAGCAACATCGGGCGCTGGATACCCGGGCGTTCCGTCGCTTGATATCATCGACAACGTGATCCCATTCATAGAAGAGGAAGAGGAGAAAGTTCAACGGGAAACAAAGAAAATCCTGGGGAATCTGGGGCAGCCAGCGGAGTTCAACGTATCGACTAGCTGCCACCGAGTGCCTGTAATTGACGGTCACACCGAAGCAGTTTTCGTGCAAACCGTAAGGCCAGCGAAACCGGAGCAAGTCGCAGACTGCATGGCCGAGTTCGCTGCCGAACCACAAGCACTCAAGCTACCATCAGCGCCAGAACGACCAATCATCGTGCGGTTAGAACAGGATCGGCCGCAACCACGTTTCGACAGAAACGAGGGCGGAGGGATGTCAATAGTTGTGGGTAGGGTGCGAAAGGATCCTGTGTTTAATGGCGTGAAATATGTTGTGCTTGGGCATAACACTGTTCGGGGCGCCGCGGGTTGCGCTGTTCTCATCGCTGAGTCAATGAAATCCCAGGGTTACATCTGATGGTGATATGGAAATGGAATCAGGCAAGACGAGGAGAATTCGACGAATCGTTCGGAATGATTCGAGGACCTTCATAATCGCCATGGATCATGGCGTGACGCTGGGTCCAGTTCGAGGGCTAGAGAATATGCAGGAGGCCGTGAAAAACGTCGTAAAGGGTGGAGCCGATGCGGTCTTAGTGCACAAGGGAATAGCGAAACATGTAGACACTCATAACACCGGGCTAATCATCCATGTGTCCGCCTCAACCAAACTTGGCAGCAAACCGAACCTGAAAGTGGGCGTTTGCACGCTCGAGGAAGCGGTCAGGCTTGGGGCGGATGCGGTTTCGGCTCACATAAACATCGGTTCCGAAGAAGAGGATAGGATGCTTGAGTTTCTCGGGAGTCTATCTGAACAATGCGATTCCTTTGGGATACCCTTGCTTGCAATGATGTACCCGCGGGGTCCAAACATAAAGAACGAGAATGAATTCGAAGTTGTTTCCCACGCTGCTAGAATTGGAGCCGAGCTGGGGGCAGACATTGTAAAGACAGTCTACACTGGAGATGAAGAGAGCTTCCGAAGGGTCGTTCGCGGCTGTCCGGTTCCTGTAGTTGTTGCTGGTGGGCCAAGAATGAAAACCGACCTCGATGTTCTTGAACTCGCGGAGAGCTCCATCAAATCTGGTGCTGCTGGCCTTTCGTTTGGCCGGAATGTGTTTCAGCACGAGAAACCAGAGGCTATGTGCAAGGCCCTTTCCGCGATTGTTCACGAAGGCGCCAGTGCGCAAAGTTCCATGAAGTTGTTGGAGGGGTCCTAGTGAAGCAACTCTGGGTTAGAATCAATCCTGATTCATCCCCAACTCATAAAGTGGAGCTGCTGAAAACGGCTGAGGGTCGTTGCGACGTTGCGTTACTTCCCTCAGCCGATCTTCCACTTGCAAGTGGCTTGAAACTCAAGACGGCTTCAATTGACGAGCGTTCTGAGATCAGACTTCTTTCAGACAGCCATGAACTGGACAAAGATGTCTTAGACAACTCAGCTCTTGAGGTTGTGGTCAAGGACAGCTCAGATGAGCAGAAAGTGGTTCAGCTGGCCGAGCTTGGCATTCGGTACATTCTAGTCAGCTGCCCCAACTGGAAAATTATCCCACTCGAAAACCTCATCGCTCGCACCAGGAACAAGATCACCCTCCTCGCAGATGTGCAAAGCCTGAGCGAAGCCAAGGTTGCTTTACACACACTGGAAATTGGGGTTGATGGAGTAGTAATCACCCCTAGCTCACCGAACGAGATTGAAGAAATGGATTGTTTTCTGAAACAGTTGTATGAGACCGTAGAGCTGTTGAGAGGCAAAGTTACCTTGGTCAGGCCGCTTGGCCTAGGTGCCAGAGTCTGCGTCGACACCTGTGAACTAATGAATCCCGGCGAAGGCATGCTCGTAGGGTCTCAGTCCTCTGGATTGTTATTGGCGGAAGCGGAAGTCCACAAGAACCCTCATGTTGAACCACGTCCATTTCGCGTTAACGCCGGACCTGTTTCCTCCTACATCCTCACGCCTGGCTACAAGACTCGCTACCTGTCGGAACTAAAGGCGGGCGATGAAGTCCTGATCGTGAACCGGTCGGGACGTGCAAGACTGGGGCACGTGGGGCGTGTGAAAATCGAACGAAGACCTATGATTCTTGTCGAAGCGGAAGTTGACGGGCGCTCGTTCTCACTGATCGTGCAAAACGCTGAAACGGTGCGTCTTGTCTCAAATGGAGGTTCGAAGTCAGTCTCGGAGCTCAAAGCGGGGGACGAAGTCTTGGTGAGGGTCGAAGATGGCGGACGCCACTTTGGAACTCTGGTAGCCGATGAAATGGTGATAGAACGCTGACCTGCAGGATCTGCCTCTCCGTCATGGTAGATGGCAGTGAGACCCTCGACAATCTACTGAATGCAATATCACAGAAGAAACCAGACTTGGTAGAGTTCAGGCTCGATAACCTAAACAACTCTGGAACGCTTGAGCAGATTGCAAAGAAGAAGACTTGCCCAGCGATAGCTACCGATAAGTCACGTCGAGACGTTGCCACGACCAAGAAGCTTCTGTTAGAAGCTGCCTCGGCGGGGTTTGAATTCGTAGACTTAGACACTGCTTCCCCTCTAACCAGGGCGACCATTCCTGAGCTAAGGTCGCGCGGTGCCGAAGTGATACTATCGTTCCATAACTTCTCGAAAACGCCATCGCCAAATGAACTGAAAGAAACCTTGTATTCACAAATTAAGACCGGGAGCGATATCTGTAAGGTAGTTACGACCGCGGTTCATCCGCACGATAATCTGAACATTCTACACTTTCTCGAAGAAGAATCATCAAAAACGAGGCTAGTGTCGTTCGCCATGGGCCAGCAAGGCATTCCATCCAGAATCCTTTCGCCGCTGTTCGGCGCTGAATTTACGTTCGCTTCACTCAACGAAGCGTCCAGGACTGCGGACGGTCAACTAACGATCGACAACCTTCGAAGTGTGTGGCAACTACTTGGAGTTCAGTAGCCGAAGGATTTCTGGAAAGACGACGGTCTACGGTTTGATAGGAGACCCCATCGACCATTCCATGAGCCCAGCGATCCAAAACACGGCGTTTCGCTCAACCGGAATTGACGCCGTATACGTGCCCTTTCACGTTCGGCGTGAGGATTTGAGAGATGGCGTCAAAGGTCTGCGAACTTTGAAGGTGAAAGGGTTCAACGTGACAGCTCCTCACAAGGTCAATGTTCTGCGCTATCTTGACAAGGTAGAAACCTCAGCGGCTGCAATCGAATCCGTGAACACCGTCGTCAACGAAAACGGGAAACTTTGGGGTTTCAACACAGATGGGATCGGAGCCGTTAAGGCACTAGAAGAGGCGGACGCAACACCCAAGGGAAAATCGGTTCTAATCTTCGGCGCTGGCGGCGCAAGCCGTGCTATTGCCTACGTTCTTGCCCAACAAACTAACTCAATTAGGCTCGTTAATAGAACAATCTCGAAGTCAAGGGAGTTGGCAAATCGAATACGCAGGAGATTCCACATCGAGGTTACGCATGTCCCCCTCTCGAGTAAGCTGCTGAAGGATTTTATCACGGAGGCGGATATCGTCATCAACGCGTCGTCGATGGGAACTGACGGGGTGGCCAACCCGCCTATCGAAGCGGACTGGTTGCGTTCAAACCAATTGGTCTTCGACATAGTGTACAGGCCACCTCAAACTAGACTACTTCAGCTTGCAGACTCGGCTGGCGCAAGGACCATCGGCGGGTTGGACATGTTAGTAAATCAAGGCGCCTGCACCTTCGAGTTGTGGACGGGAAGAAAAGCTCCGATACTCGAGATGCGCCACGCGATAGCCCAGGGCCTTTTGGCGATGAAGCATGCGGAAAGTAGCTGAGGCGATAAGCCATGGAGCGGTTACCGTAGTGAACGCCATGGCCACGGGTAAAGGCGCAGCCTTGGGCGTTCGGCTTTGGACGCGAGCGAAGGTAACGCTGACAACTCAACCGGGCGAATTCAGGGGACGTAACCTGACCGACCCACGTGAAGACACCAGACTAATTGAAACAGCAGCTCGCCATACCTTCCACAAATTCAAAGCAGACGAAACCTTGGGCGCGCTCGTTGAAACATCTTCCAATATTCCAGTGGCAGTCGGCCTGAAAAGCAGCAGCGCGGCCAGCAACGCCGTCGTACTAGCAAGCCTGAGAGTTCTGGGACGAAGGATAAGTGATATCCAGACCGTAAAGCTGGGTGTTGAGTCCAGCCTCGGTGCGGGAGTAACGTTAACAGGTGCCTATGACGACGCCTGCGCGTGCTACTTCGGTGGTCTTGTGGTAACAGACAACACGCACAGGCGAATTCTCAAACGGTTCAAGCCGAAAGGCCGTTTTCACGTTCTCATCCATCTGCCAAACCACAAGAAGTATACCAGCGAGGTTAACCGGGATTCTCTAAGAAAGTTCAGGCTTTTCGTTCAAGTCGCCCACAAAGAGGCCGCGAATGGAAACTATTGGAATTCCATGACATTGAACGGCCTAATCTATTGCAAAGCCTTCGCCTACAATACAAAGCCGGCCAGGCTAGCCCTTCACGAAGGGGCCATCGCTGCCGGGCTGACTGGAAAAGGTCCTGCAGTAGCTGCCGTCGTCCCGAAGGCCAAAGTAGAAAACGTTCTTTCCGCTTGGAGTTCACTCTCTGGCAGAATAATCGAAACATCGTTCAACTTTGAGAAAGCTCGACCCTTGGGGGCGGCAAGTTGAAAGTTACCATAACTCCGAGACGGGTTCTTTCAGGCGACGTAACCGCGCCACCTTCCAAAGCCCACACACATCGGGCGCTATTCGCTGGACTTCTATCCCATGGGATTACCGAAATTGAGAACCCGCTCTTATGCGACGACACTGAAACAACGGCGGCCGCCATTTCAGCCCTGGGCGCAAGTCTCGAGCGTAGGACAAATGTTTGGACCATCCGAAGCAATGGGCATCCGACGACGGTCAAAAAGGAAATTCACTGCGGCGAATCCGGGGTTACTTTGCGTTTCACAATTCCAATCGCATCGCTTACAGGAGAAGAGATCATGTTCACGGGCAGCGAAGGCTTGATTCGTCGGCCGATTGAACCGTTGGCTGAAGCCATGGATCAACTTGGTGTGGAGGTAGCCTCCTCAAAGCGTGGCATTCGAGTCGCGGGTGGTCCGCCTCTAGGCGGAAGAATTCAGATTCGCGGCGACGTAAGTTCCCAATTTGTCTCAGGACTACTTCTCGCTGCCCCGATGATGCAGGAAGGGCTGCGCTTGGAGATGACCTCGCCGCTGGAATCACGAGGGTACGTACGGCTGACTATGGAAATCATGAAACATCATGGAATCCAGGTCAAGTCGAACTATGAAATGTCTCTCTTCGAAATACAGCCAAAGCAAACGTACGCCCCAGCCGCCGACCGGGTTCCGGGCGACTTCTCATCTGCTTCGTTCGTTATGTCTGCCGCTGCCATAACTGATTCCAAGCTACTAATTCGCGGCCTCTTGCAAGAGAATTCTGAGCCTGATTCAGTTGTGGTCAGCATCCTGTCCAGAATGGGAGTCGCGACACGATTCATTCCAGAAGGGCTGCTTGTGGAAGGTGGCCAGCTAAATGGCATCATCATCGACATCCGTGATTGCCCGGACCTCGGCCCCATACTGGCGGTTCTTGGATGCTACGCGGATGGAGAAACTCGAATTACCGGAGCAGGCAGGTTGCGCTACAAAGAATCAGATAGACTAAACGCAGTCGCATCAGAGCTAAGGGTGCTTGGCGGGGAAATCGAAGAGGTCAACGACAGTCTACTTGTCCATGGACCACGCTCACTACGGGGCGGTAACGTCCGCTCGCATGGCGATCATAGGGTTGCAATGGCGCTTAGCGCAGCGGCCCTAATGGCAAAAGGCCAAGTTGTCATAGAAGGTGCTGAATGCGTCAGCAAATCATATCCAACCTTCTTCAATGATCTGCGGTTACTCGGAGTTGAAGTATTTGGCAGATAGCTCATTCGGAAAAGACTTCCGCGTGATGGTCTTCGGCGAGAGCCATGGTCCCGCTGTAGCAGCTGTCGTGGATGGATGCCCTGCTGGTCTTCAGCTAGCGACGGAGGACATTCAATTTGAACTTGAGCGAAGGATGCCGCCTGACCCCAATCTGACATCAGCTCGGCGCGAGAAGGACGAGGTGCAGATTCTCTCAGGGGTCTTCGAAGGCTACACAACCGGAGCCCCTGTCGCCTTGCTCGCTTGGAACAAAGATGTCAGGTCACAGGATTATGACAAGTTGAAGTTCGTAGCAAGGCCAGGGCACGCCGACTATCCAACCAGAATCAAATTCGGAGATTTCAACGATCTTCGAGGCGGCGGCCGTGCCAGCGGCAGAATGACCGTCCCAATCACTATGGCAGGGGCGATCGCGAAGAAATTACTGCGCACGCTTGGTGTCGAAGTCTTTGCGCACACGATCCAGATTCATACAATCAAGGTAGAGCGCCAATTGCCAAGTGAAACCATAAAGCGAAACGCTTACTCGAACTCAGTACGATGCGCCGATCCAGAAACCGCTGAGGAAATGAAAGAAGCTATCATGAAAATACGAAGTGAAGGGGACAGCTTCGGAGGAGTGGTAGAGTGTATCGCGGAAGGCGTGCCCCCGGGGATAGGCGAACCGTTCTTCGACAGCCTTGACGCAGACCTCGCTAAAGTCGCTTTCAGCATTCCTGCAGTCAAAGGTTTTGAGGTAGGGTTAGGATTTCAGGCGTCCGCCGTCAAGGGCTCAGAAAATAACGATTCGTACACAATACGGAAAGGCAGAATTGAGACACTGACGAATAATGCTGGCGGAATACTGGGTGGCCTATCAAACGGCATGCCGATTGTGGTCCGAGTTGCCTTCAAGCCTCCCTCGTCAATACCGAAGGAACAAAAAACGGTAAACCTGAAGGAAATGCAGGATACTACGGTGCAGGTGACCGGTCGGCATGATCCGTGCATAGTGCCGAAAGCGGTTCCGGTTGTCGAGGCGGCGGTCGCAATCGTTCTAATCGACCATTGTCTGCGGGCCGGTAAGATTCCCCGTGTTCTAGGCAAGAAACCCGTTGATAAAATCAGTGAAGGCTCGAAGCTTCAACAGCCGCATTGAACCAGCCGTACGCACCGTGAAACATCGGATCCTTAACCAGGTAATCCCGACCTTTCTTCAGGTCCTGAAGCAAGCTTTGCTTTCCCTTCCTCCCTCTGCCAAGCGTCGAAAGTGTCCTATTGTTATGTTTCACAAAAGCCTTCAGCATCTGCAATGCTTTCTTATTATCCATTAAGATTGAAGCTTCGTTACCAAAGTTTTCTTGATACAGCGCTTCTGCTATAAGTAACTGAAGTCTAAACGTTGTACCGGCTACGGCCTTCAACTGGTTCGGTCTGAACCGACAAGTTCTCAGGGCGTTGACCAATTCTATGTTCATAAAATGTGGCAGGGCCAACGTGATTGAAGTGTACTTGTCGTGCTGGTCAAAGTCGCTTGGAATGATCCTCGCGCCCTCCCTTCGGAATAGAGAAAGAAATTTCCTAGTATCTGTATGGCGTGGTAGCAGAGTTGTTATGATTGTCTTTCCAGCGAGGCTCTTGATTCCAGGGCCAAACATCGGGTGAATGCTGAGTACAGCAATGCCACGCCTTTTCATCCCTTGAAGTGTCGGTCTGACTGGTTCCTTAATCGACGAAATTTCCACGAGAAGGCAACTGCGAGAGAGATGTGGCTCAATTCTCTTCAAAATGCTCTTAGTAACCTCAGTTGGGGTCGCCAGGATTACTAACTGTGCTTCTTGAACAGCCAGCTTGGGGTCCTCGAGGAACTTGAATTGTTTCTTTCTGGCGAGTTTTCTTGCTAATTGTGTGTTGTTGTCGGAGATAATTATTCGGTAACCGTTTTTCTTTAGAAAACTAGCGAACCAACTGCCCATTCGGCCTGCTCCGCCGATGATGGTTGCTACGACCATGCTTCTATTGCACTTCCGATCGCTTTTATTGCGCCTGGAATTTGTGATTCCGGCAGGGAAACGGCCAGTCTGAAGAACGCGGGATATTCTCCAAAGGATTTGCCTGGGCTAATGCTTACCCGGTGTTGCTCTAGGAGTTGCTTAGCGAATTGCACTGAATCAAAATTCGGCTTATTCGCTTTGGGGAAAACATAGAAGGCCCCATCGGGCTTGTAGTAAGATACATCAATCTTGTTGAGTTCGCGGCATGTCAGGTCCACTTTCTTCATTATCGCGCTAATGCTACGTTGAGCTTCACGACGTCCCTTCTTAATCGCAACGAGAACTGCTCGTTGCGTAAATTCTGGCACACAGGTTACTGCGGTCTGGATGACGCGTCGAATCTGCAGTGCTTTATCTTTCGTCGTTACTAGGTAGGCGATTCGCCATCCTGTTAGACTAAACTGCTTGGAGAAGCTGTTGATGTAGACTGCGTTGCTATAGTCGGTTTCAAGTATGCTCGGCGTTGGAGACCGGACGTACCTGTCGTATACTTCGTCAGACAGAATCATTACGTCGTACTTGCGGGCCATTTCAACTATTTCGTCAAACTTCTTCTTGCCCATCGCTTTGCCCGTCGGGTTGTTGGGACTGTTGACTACTAGCATTCGAGCCCCTTTGCGTAGTTCGGACTCAAGTTGCCCGAGGTCTATGTCCCATCCGTTCTCAAGAGTCGTATTCAGTGGGATAACTCGGCCTCTGGCGAAGTGTACGCATTCCTCGTATGCTGGCCAGGCGGGTTGGGGTATGATGACGCGTTCGAACGGGGAGACATAACTGGTTATGGTGGCGAAAATTGCGAATCTCCCACCTGGCGTAATTAGTACTTGGTCAGGATCAACGCTGGCGTTGTGCTGGGCACTCAATTCCTCTGCTAGGGCCTTCCTCAATTCGGGCAAGCCGGCGGCTGGGCCGTAGCCAATCACCTTACTCTTCCGGAAAGTTTCGCTTAGGGCCCGAACAGCTTGCTGGGGTGCCGGGAAGTTTGGTTCTCCCACCTCGAAACGCGTTACCCTTTCGCCTTGGGCCATCAGTTTCTGAGTCAGTTCAAAGATTTCCTTCATGAGCTGGTCTTTCGACTGGGTGGGCCGTGCGCGATCTTGTACGCTGATGGTTTCCTCGATGAGTAGCTCTCCTAACCTTTTAGCGAACGTAGAGTCGATTTCAAGGTCTTTAGCCAAATGCATCAGGCTGTCCATGGTAGCCTGTTCTGCATCTGGGTCTATCGTGGGTAGGCCTTTGCTTTCCTTAATCAAAGCGACCTTGTTGCCGAGAACCAATCGTTCCCTGACTAAGGAGAGAAGTTGCTTGTCTGTTTCTCGAATTTGCTTCCTATATTCTTCAAGGGTGCTCAATGCACATGCACTCGAACAGAATTTCGCTGAGTGTTGGTACTTGGTTCATTAAAGGATAATCATTTCAGTAGGGTTGTCTTGGTTCGAAATATCCGAGTTCGGTTCCGGTTGTCGAAAGTTTGACGTAGCCCACTTCTATTTTGCGAACAGCTTCGACAGGTCTGCAGTAGACTCTGGCTGTACCCTTTCCAAGGCCTATTAGAATGCCAATCTGGAGCATGTAACCATCACTGTTTAGGAGGCCGACGACGAGGTTACTCAGTTCCCGGGCCTTGGGTCCCTCAACTTGAGGAAAACCCTTGGGTGTTGAAATGCTAACCCCTTGCAAAGACACCGCTCTTGTTCTTGCTCCTTCTAGGAACCTTCGGTAGCTCGCTGTACGAATCTCGCGTCTGTCGATTCGAGAACGTGCCAACACTTCCTTGGCGGTATCGATGCTCAACGATTTGGCCCTTGACCCAGATAATATGGGTTGAAGCTCTGTCCCGTTAGCCAGCCCGATTACGAGATCCGGTTTAGTTTCGGTGATCATTCTGGCCTTGTATGAGATTGCCTCGGGATCAAGGATCCAACCGTCGGTGTTGATGATTGTGAGTGAATCTTCCATGCGGTCAGAAAGCCGTTTCAGTCCGTCGATGATTTTGGTTTCGACATGGCTTGGGCTTGTGTGGCCGATGAAGATTATCGCCTCTGGCCTGAGGTCAACGAGCGAAGAGACAGAAGTTGTGGGTGCTGAAGTTCCCACAGTGGTTGGAGGTCCAATATCTGATTGCCCGATGTCTCCATCGACGACAACAGGGCTCAACCCTTGCTGTAACAACCGGTTGATCAGGTATGCGCAAAGCGTGCTCTTGCCAACATCTGTCATACCAATCACCATAACCTTTCCTTGCTCCATTTCCGCCAAAGCCTCGGCAGCTATCTTCCATGAAGCAGGTATGGTACTGCCACCGATCTCGAAAATCTCTCCGGACTTGCCAAGTAAAATTTCCAAGTCGGCTTGGGTTCTCGCTTCTACGGGAAGCTGTTTGTCTTTCCTAACTGCCAATTTGCGATTTCGGTCTAACGACGCGCCTAGAACTTCAGCATCCCCACTCAAAAGGCGGAGGGAAGCCGGTCCTCGGACAAGTAACGTGTTATTGGCTGCGAGCATGTGTCGCATGAAACAAGTATCATCCTGCAAAGGTCGGTTCGTTCGCCTTCAATTCTGCAGACATGAATTCAGAGCATATTGCTAAATACGCTATCGCTTCATCCCATGTGCGCCGGGAGGGTTCGGTGTTGAAAGTTGCCGATTCCGAAATACGTGAAGGATTGTACTACACTCGAGAGCATGAATGGATGAAACTTGAGAATGATAAATGCCGTATCGGAATAACGGACTATGCGCAGAAATCGCTTCACGAGGCTGTGTACGTTGATCTGCCGAATGTGGGGAAAACCTTGACTCAGGGCGTCACATTCGGAACGGTCGAATCGGTAAAAGCTGTCTCCGAACTGTATTCGCCAGTTTCCGGCGAAGTTGTCGAGCGCAATGAAAAATTGGTGGAATCACCAGAACTAGTGAACCAAGAGCCGTACGGCGCCGGTTGGATCGTTATAGTTAAGTCTTCGCGCCTGCCAGACGACCTGAAAGCCCTGCTGAATGCAGAAGGCTACATGAAATTTCTCGAGGAAGTTACCAAGAAGAGATAAAGACTCCACAGGAAGGGAGGACCGTTCTTCCATCGTTCATGCATTAATTTAAAAATGCATTGCGCACGAATATTGGGAATGATTCTCGGATGAATTCACCGAACAACTCTACGCTCGAAGAGCGGCTGCAACAGTCTCGAGTGTTTAGACGGCCGGCTTTACGAAAACTGCAGGCACGGAGGCTACAAGAGGGGCAAGAGCACAAGGAAGTATACGAGACCATCGCTTCAGAATTCATGAGCCTACCCTCCCTCGATAACGTCGACCGGCTCTCAACGGTCTACGGTTACTCAAGAGTTCGTAGAGCCATAAGCCTGCTAGATAACTTGGTCTTCGAAGAATTCTTCTACGGTAAACTCCGCCTATACCCGCTCTGGATCAAACAGTTCACACGCCTGCTTGACGCGGCTAGGCCTCGCGCAATCGTAAAGGAATTGCTGACCAGTTCCGGTAATTAGTTGAGCGTGTATCGACGCTCAATAACAAAGGGATTAATCTCGAGTCAACATTAGGCTAATCGCCACAGCACTCGTGTACATCGGGGACACCGATTTCACGGAAGTGGACAGCAAATAGGCGGCCTCTCTCACTTTATGAAGGTGCTTTCATCGCCAACAGTTCAAGAAAGAATTCCAACTGGTTGCAAAGGCTTGGATAAGCTGCTTGAGGGGGGCTTCGCAAAAGGAGAGGTTGCGTTGATTTATGGTGAAGCCGCAACGGGCAAGACAACTACTGTCATCCAAGCAGCTGCAGCCGCAGCCAAACGTGGCCTCAAAATACTATACTTGGACTGTGACCACTCTTTCACACAACAGCGGTTTCATCAGATTGCCGCAGCGGAGTCTCAAGAAATCAGCCAATTGATCCTGATATTCTTGCCCGAAACATTTTCAGAGCAGAGAACGGTTGTTGAATCGCTCGAGAATTATGTCACACCATCTCTTGGGTTGGTGGTTGTTGATTCCATGAGTTCGCTCTATCGCTCGGCATTCCCCAGCTCGGAGAGCATTTTCAGTCTGAACAGGGACCTTGGAAGACAGGTTGCATACCTGGGTGAACTATCTTCATCGCGTAAGATTGCCTGCATACTGACAAGTCAAGTTCACGCTCGCCTCACAACGCCTGGAGGAGAAATAGAGCCCGTGGCGCGAAGGGCATTGTTCCATTTTCCGCAGACGATTCTCAGGCTTAGAAGCACTCCCAAACCTGGTATCAGGGAGTTTGTTCTAGAGAGAATCGGAGGCTCAGATGTTGCGAAGGCTAGCTGCCTGGTCGCACTCAGCCAGAGTGGGCTGTCGGATGTTCCGGACTAACTCTTATTTTCAAATCGAATGTTAGCGTCTTCTGATGGTGGACAGCTTGTGGCCTTCGACGCAGGATTGGATTTCCGGACTCTCTATAATTGTGCCAACCTACTGCACGAACGGCGCGCCAGTGATTTTCGGCGGAGGCCTACCAATCGATTTCGGCAAATCCCTTCCTGATGGGAAGAGGATTCTCGGGGACAACAAGACTGTCCGCGGATTCCTGAGTGGCCTAATCATAGGTGCCATAGTAGGTGTCTTTGGGTACATCTTGTTTTCAAAGAATCTGTTTACAATCGCATTCTTGGCGTCAGCAGGTGCGCTTTTCGGTGACTTGGCTGGGGCGTTTCTGAAGAGGAGGCTTGGAATTAAGCCAGGTGGCGCATTGCCTGGGGTAGACCAACTGGACTTTGTTGTTGGAGCACTATTGCTCGTTTCTCCGTTCTACAGAATCAGTTGGGGTGCTATTGCAATACTGCTCTTTGTAACTCCGCCCGTTCACTTTCTCACGAATGTTGTCGCTTACCGCCTGCGCCTCAAATCGGCCTACTGGTGACCTAATGCGGTCAGCCGCCGATTTTGGTATTAATCAGTGCGGTCGAATAGAACACTACCAAGAGTACAGTAAGAGTGCCTAGAATGAGCAGAAGGTAGGCATTGCGTGGCCTGTAGGCAAATCGCGTACTCCGCAGCAGCATGTACAGCCCTCCGAGGCCAAGCATGTAGAGGAACGCTGCGATCAAGCTCTCGTTCAAGGTCTGCTGCCCCAAGGTTCCTTTGATTACCACTGAGTATCCCGTAGGAGATGGGAGCAGCGAGATTGGGCGTTCCATTATGTCGTAGATGCCTCCAGCCAAAATGAAGCCGACGAACACAAGAACTGCTATGGCCATAACTGTTGTCGAAGGCTTCATCCTTCGTGCAGTAGGCGACCTGAAGATTCTTAGTGAATAACTGAGATTTGTGAAGGTTCGTTGCAGCCGCCATGGCAGTCTGCGTAGTTTGATTCGAAGGTTTTCCAACATATTCTACGACACACGCATGTGAAATGACCACGAGGCTAAAATATGTTGCCTTGCTTGTGCCCATGAGTAGTGTGTTCGACTATGCCTCAGAAGATTATTTGCGAAGCCTGTGGCTCAATTCTCTATCATGGGCTTGAACTTGAAACACCAACAGAGATCATTCAAAGGCATAATGGTATTTGCCCCCAATGCAAGAAGAAACTGGATTTCGCAACTGAGAAAGTCAAGATTGTTCCTTACGAAGAAACGGCCTAGCCGTACAAAGACTCCGCAGCTGTAAGAGCGAAATAGCTTGCTCAAAGATGTGCAGCTGCAGAGTTTCCATGAGCAAAATGGACATTTGGCTGAGTTCGCAGGTTACAATCTGCCACTCTGGTTCAAAGGAATCATCCCTGAATCTTTGGCTGTTAGGAACGCTGCAGGAATTTTCGATGTAAGTCACATGGGTCGTGCAATAATTCGGGGGGAAGATTCGCAGAGATTGCTTGACGCTGTAACTACGAATGATGTTGCGTCCCTCGGCAGCGGTCAAGGGCAGTATTCTCTCATCTGCAACAATGACGGGGGAATCAAGGATGATGTGCTGGTCTTCCGGTTGCAGGAAGCTGAGCACCTAATGGTCTACAATGCGGCGAACCGGTCCAAGGACTACGATTGGATTTTGGCCGCTTCCAGAGGCCTAAGCGTCGACATTCAAGACGTGTCAGATGATGTTGCGATGTTCGCTGTGCAAGGCCCCAAAGCGATCTCCGTAGTGCAGCAATTGAGCAGCATTCAACTTGAGAAGCTTCCTCGGTTCGGATGTGCATGGGCTGAAATTGCTGGAGCTCGGGCCTTGGTTTCCAGAACTGGCTACACCGGGGAGGACGGGTTCGAATTATGTGTCTGGGATTCTCCGGTAGGTAGAGCTGAAAAGGCACAAATGGTTTGGGATAGTATCTTACAGGCTGGCAAACCGTACGGCCTTGAGGTATGCGGTTTGGGGGCCAGAGACCTTTTGCGCTTGGAAGCTGGCCTTTGCCTATATGGAACAGACATGGACGAGACCACGAACCCGTTCGAGGCGAAGCTAGGCTTCGTCGTAAGACTGCACAAAGAATTCATCGGCAAGAAAAGGTTGCAGGAACTTAAAGAAAAGGGAACGCCGAGAACACGCATCGGCCTAGTGACAAAGAGGCGTGTCATTCCCAGGCACGGTTTCAACATTATTCATCAGGAGAAAGCTGTAGGAACGGTCACAAGCGGAACCCTATCACCTGTTCTGAACAGGGGTATCGCAATGGGATACGTTGGCCGCGAAATTGCCCGCGAAGGCGCGGTTGTCGGAGTTGAGGTGCGAGATCGGCGGGAGGAAGGAACGATAGTCAAAACGCCCTTCTATGACCCAAGCAAGTATGGTTATTCAAGAAGGAGATAGGCAGTGCCAGCCCGTGTTCTCAAGGTTCTCATAGTTTGCGATAGGACGTCTCAGAGGAGGGTTCTTCAGCGGGACTGTGGTTCCACGGCGATTTCAGAGGTTAACCATTGCTGAAGTGGGCCTGAGGACAGTAACGATCGGCTTCCAACTAACGCCTGTTAGTGTGGGGAGCGTGTTCCCACATTCCAGGCAATGCTCCAAGCCATCGGGGTTACTGGTCCCGCAAGAAGAACAGTAAACTGGATTCAGTATTGACCCGCAACCAATGCAATACCTGGCATCCGATGTGTTTGTTTTCCCGCAGGAAGGGCACCTAAGGTATGTGCTGGGCATGTTATCAGCCACGACTGATACGGATTCGCTCCGAATCCTGAAAGGTCTTTGCTAGTTGAACTTTGGTTTCTTAACCGTACGGAGCGGTCAATTTGACAAGCAGGGCTTGTGATAGGACGGTCTAACATCGAATTCCGTTGCAGGAACTGGGGGCAGCGTCGTTTAGCTGATGTTGTAGCTCACCAACCTTTTATAACACACAAAGTGTAGTCTGAAAAATCTGCAGGCGGTCGAATGTCAGCAACCCGGCAAGCGCTCAGGAAGCTCCGTGGCTTCTTGGGGAAATACATTAACCGCGAGACTCTTGCCGGCCGGGTCGAAGGAACCCGCAAAGTTCTCTCCGGCATTTCTAGGGGAACAGTCATCGAAGCAATTGTAATTGCTTTGATTGTCCTCTTGGCACTAGCAGTCCGCATAATGCCGATTCGCTGGGGCTTCTTCCTCAACGAATTTGATCCATACTTGCAATGGCGTATGGCGCAGTATGTAGTCGATCACGGGTTCCTGGCTTGGTTTAGTTGGCATGATACGATGAGTTGGTATCCATACGGTGCGGATATGCCGACGTGGAATCTGTACGGCACAGCCTTCGTGATAGCGGCTATTACAATGTTCTTGCACGATGTGGGCGTAAACGCATCCGTGTTTGTAGTGGCAGTAATTTTCCCCGTAGTCGCAGGAACCATTACCGTTCTGGCTGCTTACTTTCTTGGGAAAGATTTCTGGGGAAAGGGCGCTGGGTTATTCACTGCCCTGTTTTTGGCTTTGAACCCAAGTAGTATTGGCCGAACCCAACTTGGCTTCCTTCGTCATGAGCCGCTTGGCATTCTGCTGATGATTCTGATTTTCCTATTCTTCAGGAGGTCGACTCTGCCTAACTCCTCGACTCGCAGGACGCTGATATATGCTGGCTTGACTGGCTTTTTGCTCTTCTACTTGGCTGCCTCATGGGCAGCGGCATACTTCCCGCTCGACTTGTTGGTTTTGTACGCGATGGTCTTGGGGATTCTGGGGCGTTCTTCGAAAAAATTCTTCATAAGCTATTCAGTTGCTATGGGAATATTCTTGCTCTTTACACCCTTCTTGGTTCCCAAGTTGGGTTTGGCCTCCCTCAGTGACTTTACTTGGCTTGTAATCCCTGTTGGGGAGGTCATTCTGCTCGTTCGCGAGGCGTCCACATATATCACGAACAGGAAGCATCAGATTTACACGTTGGCGACCGTGGTACTTGGAACCATACTCGTGGTGAGCGGCCTTTCCTATTTGCACATCGTCTCTCTACCCTACGGCAAATTCTATGCGGTAATAAATCCGTTCATACGTGGTGACGTTCCAATCATTCAGAGTGTTGCTGAACACCAGCCGGCAACATGGGGCTCATTCTACTACGAGTTTGGAGCCCTTATTTTTCTGATTTTGTTCGGGTTCATTTTCATATTGCAAAGGTCTAGAGACGATGATATCTTCGTCCTTCTCTGGGGAGTAACCGCTGTCTATTTTGCAGCATCCTTCGTCCGTCTGACGTTGCTCCTTGCTCCAGCCTTCTGCCTCTTAGCGGCCATCGGCACGGTGGAACTCGGCAAACCCGCAGTTGACATTGTGCGCGAGGCGGTGATATATCCGAAACATAAAACTCGGGTGATAAGTAGAGTAGGCCGAGAGTTCGGCGTCGCCATCTTCCTAATCCTTCTCATAGCGATAATCCCAACGTTCTGGACTGCGGTGCGCGGATCATACCAACCCGCAACAATCGTCACTTCGAGTATTCCCACGGCTCCACCATCAGGGCAGGAGTTGAAGTATTCGGATTGGCTTGAGGCGCTCTCGTGGATGCGGCAGAATACAGCTCCGGGATCGGTTATCTTCGCTTGGTGGGACTACGGATACTGGATAACCGCATTGGGCGAACGGCGGACCCTTGCAGATAACGGTACCCAGAACTCCACGCAGATAGCTATGATAGCTCAAACCTTCCTCGACAATATGACCCTGGCAATCCCTAACCTCGCCGCTACAACGTGTCATACGTGGCATTCTTCATCACCCCGTCAGGGGGCACTTCGGGAGGTTACCAGGGATTCGGCGAGGATGGGAAATGGTACTGGATGGCACGCATCGGAAACAACACAATGTGGCAGAACTACAAGGTCATCTACCAGGAAACCCTTACCGGCACTTCTACTGGTAGTACCAGTGCAAGTTACACTCAGGTGTTAATGGACTCGAAGGGGAAGATTGTGAGTAACGACACGATCGCCACAAATAACCGGCTTAACGACCACACCATGCTCGGTTACATGATGGCTTTCTCGACAACGTCAGGCACTGAGCAGCCTTCTCCATACCTTACGCGTGTTTTCTCTTCCTCGAACAACTTCGTATTCTTGTACCAAGTCAAAATTGGAAAACCGGCTCTCCTAACCCTTAAGCCAGTCAAAAGCCAGCTAACATACGGAGATCAAGTGATCTTTGCCGGAAACCTCACGGATACCTCTGGAAAGCCACTGACAATCAGTAACCCACAAGTGAATTTGGAATATTCCGATGACAGCGGCCAATCTTGGTTGCCAATAAGATCGGTCCCTGTATCTTCAAACGGGACGTATAGTTACGCTTGGACACCTGACGTTGGAAACGTCCTAGTCCGAGCCCACTACCTAGGTGCGCAAGGGCCGTACTCAGAGACCTCAACGGCGCCCCAACAAGTTTCCGTAACGGTGGCGAACGTCGCCCTAAGTATCTCAACATCAACCAGTTCAGTGCCCGTAGGGTCGAACGTAACGGTGACGGTTCAAATGACACCGTTCGTCACTGGAGCCAACGTTACCGTATCATACAGCCTCGACAACAAGACCTTCGTACCGATTGGGAGTTTAATCATGAACTCCACAACAATGAACTTCACTTGGACAGTTAGCGTATCTGGGAGCTTCATGCTAACCGCCACTTGGCCGGGAGACAATGATCACAACCCAGCCAGAGCGGTCGTCACCTTGAATAAGCCTTAACCAGAGTTTGCTTGCAGCCACTTCAGCGTTCAGTTTTTCTCCGGCTGACGTAGCCGGGCATATTTGTCATGCGGGGAAAACTTTGATGGATGTGGTGTAACGGTTGAGGTTCCACATTTCGGGCAGGTTTGTTTCAACGTGTAAGTCTTGCAGTTTGCACACTTTCTTAGCAGCCACTTCAACTCAGTTTGCGCCCTTCGCCGCCGAGTCCTTTGATGGCGTTCAACGCCTCTTCAATCGCTAGGTTTAGCGTCGCCTGGGCGTCTGTAATCTCCTTGCTCCTAACCTCAAGCCTGTAACGCGGCGATCCGATGGTGTAGATATTGATGGTGGTTCCGCGGGATTTCTTAACCTTCTTCGCCCCACGCAGAGCTTGACGAATTGCCTCCACGCCTTCTGTCTTGGCGCAAGTCAGCTCTACGGTTCCAGTGACTTTTGCCTTCTCTAATCTAATCTTGCTCCGGGCCACCTCTGTGAGTGCCTTAGCCCAATCTTCGCTTATACCAAGTTTAGTGAATATTTCCTCGCCTTCATCCGTAGCCTCTTCGAACGCATCGAAGGGGTTGTCGAATTTTTCGTAGATGATCGACCTGACTTTGGACACGTCTTCTTCGCCGACCTGCAACCTCTCGGCGGCGCCTTTGATTATTGAATCAGCCTTTTTGACTTTCTTCCATTCGAGCATCTTCTCGGACTTTTCTCGCCCGGTCACCCTGCGAAGCGAGAGGTCGACTTGGGCACGTTGTGGGCTAACCCGCAGAACCTTCAGGACGAGTTTCTGTCCTTCCCTAACATGAACCCGAATATTCTTCACATACGTGCTTGCGATTTCCGAAATGTGAATTAGGCCTTCTACGCCGTCATACTCGTCAAGCTTGACGTACGCGCCGTAATCCACAACCCTCGTTACACTTGCTACTACTAGGTCGCCGACCTCTGGGTATCGTGGCGTAACTGACATTTAATTGCCCTATCCGAGGATCTGTACAACTTCCGATTTGATTTTCGCTTTTCCACCAGTTGGTTCAGCCAAGACCTCTTCGCAAACTGAACATCGCGGGGGGATTGAAGGCCTATCGAATATTACTTGCTCGTTTCCGCATTTGGCACATTTGATTCTGACGAAGTTGCTTTCCGGCTTCGGAATTAGTTCTCCCTTGACCATACTCGCTCTCACTCTAGGCTCTTGTGAAGGACGAGGGAAAAGAAAGCAGGTAACATAAGTGTTATGGCCTCGCCTTCGGCGCCAGAACCTAGTCTTGCACTGACCTGGCGGCTGGTCCTTTAGGTGATTTCGAGTTTTCGAAGCCTAATTCCGAATCGGTAAACCTCGGAGTTGCAGGTTCTGCAACTGAGCCTGAGAAGCTGCTTCTTGGTTGTCTTTGCGGTGCGCTTCAGCTCCGGGAACTTCTGTCCGCCATAGCCATGTTTCCTTCGTGCTTGCCGCCGTGCCCCGTCAGACATCGCACGTTCTTTACTCTTCTTGTAGATTGATACCTGATGATCAGTATGTGATTTGCATTTCGGACAGTAGGTTCGAATCTGTTTTGGGGCTTTCATACTGATCAGCCTGACTTCGCTACGTAGCCTTGCGTGCTCTATTTATTGTTGATGGAGTTGTTCGGCCAACTTTTCTGGGCGAAGATTAGGAACGCGTTTGACATCAATTTCCTTCGCTAGGCCTTGCTTGATTAGTGCCCGGGCGTTTTGGTTTGGAAGAGAACCGACGTCTTCTTTCTTATACGGGCCGTATATTTTCAAATCAACTCCGACAATTTCGGGAACGTTATCTAGAAACCTTACGACCGATAGCTCCATCGGGCCGCTAGGCGAACCAACTGCCGGTTTTGCCGCTTCATGTTCCTTGTAAGTTGAAATGGATTCATTGAACCGTCCCACGAGCTCTCTCTCTTCTTCCGTTAAGCCATCCGCGTTGATTACGCTGCCCTCTCGCGCTGAGTTCACAATTTTTTGCAGCCTCGTTTGCTTGATTTCTTCAAGGAGGCGTCGCGCGATTTCTTTCTCGTCAACAAGTAGGCGGCCTTGGATTGTGCGTGTATCACCTGCAGCTGAATCGTCTTCCAGTCCCTTTAGGTAGCCAGCGGCCCTTCGATAGAAGTCGCTGGGAAGTGGCTGTGGTTTCTCGGATGTCTTTTCTGCCTTCCAAGCCTTGTAGAGGTCGTTGTACACGATTAGTTCACCGGGGATGCAACGCCCTTAGCTATGAGTAAGATTGCTGCTGCGAGAGGTAACTCAACTTTCTCGTCGGCGAATGGCCCATAGTTCTGGTCGCGTAATCTGAGTTCAGGTGCTTCTGTGACCTGAACGTTCTGGACTCCTTCGAAGACTACAGGTTCATAGAATGGATCGAATTCTTCGAGGCGCCCGATCTCAACTTCGGAAGCCTTGAACCCTGTCTTGCCGTTGAGGGTTTCTGGCATACGGATCAATCTGTGTATGTCTGTGGTCACAACTGTATCGATTTGGGCTGGTAGGGCGACGAGGCTCATCGCTTTCTCAACGATGTTCCTCCAGACTTTCTCATTTATGTGCCACTTGTCTTGAAAGGAGCTCCAAAGCATTTTTTTCGACCACTCTTTCTTAATTGCGTCACGGTCGTTCAGAATTTGATTGGCAGCACCGCAGTGAATCCGAGCTCAACCAACCGTTGTTTATCCCATTCCGTTAGGATTTGATATACTCCACGGGCAAGCCTGCCGCGCCACCCTGGGTCAGTCAGGTCTGGCCCAATGACAATTGGATGCCTATTCTCTAAGAGGTCTTGATACAGGCCTTGCTCGGCCGGATCCAGTCCCAAGGCTAGGACGTAGTCAACTATCTCCTTCCTTTGCATGTCGTCCAGTATTTTCAAATTGTCGGAGATGATGTGAAGGTGATATCCTCTGTGACCGGAGAAGAACAAGTGCATCTGATTAGATTTTATTCCGAAGTCTTCTGAGAGGAATTCGATTAGTTTTAGGACTTCCTCTTTTGCTGCGATCAGGCATCGGACGCAAAGCCAAGGTTTTTCATCTATTTTCTCCGCGCCACACTTGGGACATTTTGTTGGCTTCTTTCCTCTCCGCGTCTCCTTGCACTTGCTGCATACCCACATGTCATGTGTTTCTTTGCATGGGGTGTCTATGTGATCTGCGTCAACATCGAAGACAACATCCGAGCCCTTCCAACCCTTTTGGTCCATCTCGAGGTCGGGGTGTGCGTAGTACGCCGTGGAATAGTAAACATCTGAAGGAGCCAGTGATATGAGCGAATCAGTGAAGGTACCAAAGTCGTGAAAGGCCTTGTGTCGCAACATTATTCTTTGCGGGAAAAGCAGGAACCCGAATTCGCGTTCAGCCATCTCCGGTGGCGGTTTGAGGGAAGATCTGGCGGATTTGTAATACTCCTGAAATTTCCGTTTTAAGAATTCGAAACGTTGAGTTTGGGTTTCGGGTGGCAGACTGCTTTTCCCCATTTCTATATCGAAATCGAATATTCGGCGCTTTTAACTTGGGAATGGGACGCGCGAATATAGGTTTGCGCGCGTTCAATTCATAAAGCTAGTTGAACATAGCGTCGTGTAGTTGAAACGAAATGAGCGAAGGGTACGTGAAGGTAGGCCGAGTGGACGATTTCCCAACTGGTTCGTTGAAGAAGGTTGTTTTTGGAGGTGAGGATGTCCTTATGGCGAATGTTGGCGGCAAGCTCTATGCAATGACAAATGCCTGCACGCATAGGGGTGGACCGCTTGATGAGGGGGAGCTTGAAGGGAGTACGGTCACCTGCCCATGGCATGGAGGCCAGTTTGATGCCACCACAGGAAAGGTCGTCGGACCTCCCCCTGTGAAGGACGAAGTGCCATTTGATGTTCGCGTCGAGCGCACTGACGTGTTGCTCAGAAGAAAATAAAGCCGGCAGGCTAACTCATCCATTTCCTAGCGATAATAACCGCAGTGACAGCAATCGCTGCCAGGAACACAATTATCGCTACAAACGTTTCTAATGGAAACATGGGTACGTAAACGGCCGTCACGGTTGTTGGCGCAGTCACGACCACGGAGTTAGAGGTAATTTCTCCCTCAGGTTCTGCCCAGTAGGCCAAGGCATATTCCATGCCTAAGTAGCCCAACAGCCCGTCAGCGCGTACAAGTTCTGGGGCAGCAATTTTCGCTGTTGCGTTTTCATTGTACCATCCTCCCCCTAACGTAGGGCCATAACGCGAATTCACTATGAGTAAGTACTGAACCGAGTAATTTAGCGTCTCTAGGGAATTCGCTGAGACCCGAAAAACTGCATTCGTTAGTTCGTACCGAGTCCCAGGCCCACCTTGAATTTGCGGATCGGAGGAGATCAGGTGTGTGGTTCCCTTCGGGAAATATAGATCAACCCAAGAACCGCCTGAGGTTTCTACGTTTAGGGTACCATCTACGTGAAGCGGAACTGCGACAGAGTTTGGAATCTCGCCAGTTATCAGGGTGAATCGAAACAAGCCGGTTGCAGTGCGAGCATCTACCTTTCCGAAGCCCCAGGTTGGGGACCCGATCGCAAGCACTCCGGTGTGTGCGTCAAGTCGGGCCGTATGTTCCAATATTCGTGGGACATCCGTGGCTTGTAGGTTTGGTTCGAACTGTAGCATTAGGGCAATGGTTCCGGCTACGTGTGGTGTTGCCATGCTCGTTCCGGCTAGGATTCTGTGGAACGGGTCCGGGTCACTGTTTTGTCTAGGTATCGCGCTTGCTCTCGCGGATGCGATGAGCGCGCCGGGTGCTACCACGTCCGGCTTAATTCTTCCGTCCCTGGTGGGCCCAAGCGAGCTGAACGATGCCATTCCACCGGGCAGTATGTCTTTGCGCCCATAGGTCTGGCCATCCATTCCCACCCATGACGCGTTTGTAATGTAGGCACCGACAGTTACGACATTTTTCGCCGTACCGGGTATGTCCACCGTATCGTGCGGGTCGATAGCGTATCCATCTCCTGGGACAAAGAACGCTCCCGGATATGAGCAAGTTACCGCGTCAGTCCATGCATCCCAAAGGCCTAGGGAGTGGATTTGATTCGCCTTGAGCGTGACGCTCCAGCCCGTAGTTCGAAGGTTGCTGGTTGAGTTGACTTCAAGGTACAGTTCTTTACCGGTAATCGAGGAACTAGTAGTGGTTGTTACGTTCCCCGAATTGCCCAATACGCCTCCTAATGCTGTCGGGACGGGGTATGTTTGTCCATCTGGGGTTGTTAGAGTGGCGTTTATTTGATCCTGTGGCGAATACCACACATCTATCTGAAGGTCCACTGTCGTTTCCTGAACCTGTAACTGGAACGTTACGTTGTTTCCCTGGGTCAATTGCCCCCGTATGTGGGCGTTATCTCGTGCTGAATTGCCTGCAGCAACAACAACCGGCGTTCCCGATTTCACGAAGGTGTCGAGGCCGAGCTCGAACGGGTCGGTCCCATCATGAGCGCCAATGTTGCCGCCCAAACTCAGGCTTATGACCGAACGCATCCCAAGCTGCTTGGCCTTTCTCACTATGTAGTTTATTCCGTCTAGGATCTGCGCCGTGCCGAAGTTCCAACTTGAGCCATTGCAAACGCTATACCCGCTCTTTACGAAAATAATGCTCGCGGCGGGAGCTACTCCGGTAAAGTTTCCGGTCGCCATGCCGGAGCCTGCAGCTATTCCAGCTACGTGTGTTCCGTGGCCAAATGTATCGGTTTCAGGGCAACTGCCCGCTTGGATATCAGCCGATGTGCACTCGTAGCCATAGTTGAAGCCAGTTGGTGGGCGGCCAGAGGTTGACTGGTCCCAGACGAATATAATTTTCGTGGTTCCGTTAGGGAAGGTGAAATCTGGATGCGAAGTGTCAATGCCTGTGTCAACAAAGCCGACAATTACGCCTGCACCAGTTACGTTGCGGCCTTCCTGATCTTTCACCTCGTTCCACACCTGCGGCGCTCCAGTGTCTGGTACGCCACTTTCCAGGTCAACGCTGAGGGAATGGGAATTCTCAATACGTGTGACAAAGGGCAGGCTTGCAATTTCGGGTAGCTCAGCTGGCATTGTGTGAAGGACAGCAATGGGTCCTGCTACTGTGGTCACTGCGCCATAATTGCCTAGCAATTGAACGTCACCGGGGTCGAAATCGCGACCACCTTCAACGAAAATTGAGATTTGGCGGGTTGGATTCTGCAGTCCTCGAATTACGATGAGGGCATGAGCAGGCGATGCAGGGGGTACAAACGTAGCCGCGATCAGTATGATTGCGACTGTGCAGAGAACCTTGTTTCTAATCTTCACGCGTGAGTCCCTATCTATTTGTGTGCCTGTCTTTGGGAGGGCCTTCCCTTTTCCTGTCTGAACAAGATTCTCGCTTTTCGTCTGTAGTACGATAATGGGTGCTTTATTGTACCGCATAATTCGTCCGGGTTTATACATAGACCGTGCGTTCGCATGGTACTACAGTTCGGTGCTGTGTATTTTCTTCTTGAGCCGCGCTTCCCTGCAATGTGTTCCACTTGATAGCGCGCGATTCTCTCATCGAAATCGGTGAAAGTCTTGAACATTTTGAGTAGGTCCTCTTCGTTCGTGCCGATGTTCAGTAGGAAAGCAGCCATTGCGAACCTTCCCATGTGGGATATGTGTTTGCTTGTTTGCAGGAGGCTGAGCAAACTCTTCATGCACGGTGGCATCGCGGAAGCCATCACAGCTCGAGGCATTTCATCAGCTGCCAAGTACTGGGACCGGGCCTTCAGCATGGATCGCAATGGTTCAACGCGTTTATCCAGTTCCGCGGGCAGCGCTACGGTTGGGTCTGCAGTTTTCTCTAGCACTCTAGATTGAACTTCTTCTTCCAGCAGTCTTGCGAAATCTTCGCGGGGAAGTAGAACATAACCTCCCTCGAGAACTCTGTTGACCAATTTCCACCTGAGGTCGTGTATTCTGGATGAGTTGCTCACGTAAAATGTGAAGTAGAGAGCAAACTCAAAATGACTGTCTCCGACGTCCCGCTCTACGAGTTTCGCGTCCCAACCGAACGTGCCGGTCGCAATCTGAAGCAGTTTTTCTGGGGTTTCCTCCCTCAGAAGTTCATAGGCTCGCTTTGCTTCGGCAAGAGCATACCGGCGTCGGGTCCTGTCGTCCCTCATGGCGCTTATCAACATCAGCGCCGTGGGGTAGGCGAGTATGTCAACATCCTCCTGCGTCAGGTCGGCGGATAATTTACCGCTGAAAACACCTTGCCTAATCCGCTCCATAGCGCGTTCGAGTATTGGAACTAGTTCAGGTCTCACAAGGTCAAGAGGATCTATGCCTCGTGACTTTATGTAGCTCGACGCTTCGGCTGTGAAAGGAAATTTCGCCAAGTCCAACTTGGTTAGAAGCGTCTGCATACTAAGTGCCTCTAATTCGCTGGAAAGAAGCAATAACGGTTATGCCGTTTTGGCGTTAATAGTTCTACTCCGCCTCAATTCTTGGGGCTAGAAAGTATAGTAACCTTCCTTGTTGAGGCATTTCATACTCTAGTTTGACGGGCATGTTGGACGAGAATTCGAGTGTGACGAGTTCCGCGGCCATCGAGCCGGCCCTTGAGATTTCGGCCAAGTAGTTTAGGTTGAAGGTTGCTTTGCATGGTTCTTTGACTTCCAGCTCTAGTAAAACGTCGCTTCCTTTCTCAAGCTCTATTTTGGCTCCACTCAACTCAGTAACGGCTTCTGCCGTGAACCTGTCTTGTGTCGTCTCGAACCTTACGTTATCGCTCACAGTCTGGATCTGATCAATAATGTCTTTGAAGCTTGAGCTGATCATCTTGATTTTCGTGTTAAATGCAATTTTAGGTGTTGGGACTTCTTCGTCTCCAGGGTCAAGCGTGGGCAGAGTGAATGTAGTTTTCCATTTACCCTTGATGACCATGTTCAGCTTTCGTGTGTTTTCGTCGTATGACATTTCAAGGGGTTCTTGGCCTGCGCCGCGCAACTTTTTGACAATGTCGGCCACGTTCAACCGAATTTTGGTCGGTTGAAGGCAGGTGTATTCCTCAAATGCGGATTTGTTCCATTCGAAGTCAACCATGGCTACGTGAGATGGGTCCATGGACCTCAGCTTGATGCCCTCAGGGGCGGCGTTGAAGTCAGCTTCCTCAATGAGCGTGGATATCGCGGCTAGAAGGTTCTTCCAAAGTCTTGCGTCACTGATAGTTGCTTTGAACATTTGCTGTCACCGAATATTGGGCGTGCCTTAGAGAGGGAGCATTACGCATTTTAATTGAGCGGTGTGACTCGCGACAATGCCTACTAGGAATTTTCACGCCAAGTTCTCCCGCAACTTGTGCAACGGAAGAACTGCGTTGAGGATTCATCTGCTCCCCGTGTTTGTACAAGCCAATAGAACGCTTCCTTGTGTCCGCACTTAGGGCAGTCGACTTTGGTTTTCGGCAGTGTGCGTATCTTTTGCTCTTCTTTGCCGATGACGACAACGTTCTCTTTCTGTTGTTCCAGTTTTTGCACCGTTCGGTCTGAGCGCTTTGTCTCATAGCCGCATTTTGGGCAGCTTAAGACGATTGATTTCTGTTTCTTTGTAGGCAGGAGCGCTAAACCGCACTTTGGGCAGAACTGCACCTTTGATAACGACCGGCTACGGCAATCCCAGAGAGTTCCATTTAAGCGTTACTTGCTCTGCTATCAAATCTGCAACCCTCGCGGCTTCGGGAATAGAGGATTTTGGCGTGGAAGTGAGAGCGAATAATTCTTGGGTCTTCTCGCGGCTTATTCCTTTAGTCAGGACCTGAAGACGTTTGCCGTTGACCTCGAGTTCATAATGATTTGTTCTGAACGGCTTCTTACTTCCCTTCGTCGCAGCGCGTTTCTTGATAATTGATATGACTGGTAATTTGACTCTGCGCGCCAGCTCTGTGATGTTGATCTCGAGGTCGGAGACGATTTGTTCCTTCGCAAGGATCACAGCATGAAGTTGCGAATACTGTCTCGAACTCATTATCGTTCTCGAGATTTTCGAAAGCGGGCGAGCAGTCTCCGACTCTATCCAACATGTCAGAACGCCGTCTAGCCAGGAACGACCTCTGAAAACGGCGCCGACGACTAAGGCCGTACCATTTCTATGGGCTGTGGTGCTTACGCCTAAGATCCTGGCTTCCTTCTTCAGCAAATGGGATTCACCATCTAGCTGGGGGCTATGCGGTCCGCAGCGAGTTTCATCAGTTCCGAGAGTCCGGCCTCCAATCCCTCCGGGTTCTCGCTGAGGATCTTCACGCTCTCCTCGATTGTGATGAGTTTTCTCTGGTATGCCTCAACCAAAAGAGACTCTGAAGCATTTGCGAGGTCCTTCCTTGAAACCCGAGTTCCAAGGTATTTCCGTAGATCCGAGCGCCTGAAAGCCTCTGCGAGAATTCTGTCGCTGACCTTGACACCTTGAGGTTTTCCGCTGTTGTTAGTCAAGGCTAGTGAATACACGAAGTTAACGAAGGCGTCTCCAAGGCTGGCTAGTTCCTTATCGCCCATGACCTTGCGACGTGTTTCTTCGTTACTCATCAGGAGGGCCCGACGGCCTTAGCGAATTTTTCATTGAACTCCTTGTTAAGTTCCTGAATACCAGCTAGAGCATTCAGAAGGGCTTTTTCCGGCGAAGCTTCTCGCTTTGTTCTAAGATAAACAATGCTTGATCTGATTAGGGGGTGCGGCTGGTCGTAACCCGCAATCTCCACATTCTTATCCTCAAGTAGTACGTTCTGGAGTAGGTTGCAAAAGGTATGGTCCTCCCCAACTATTTCGAGCCTCAGCTCGTTCTTTCCCTTTGACAGAACTTTGACTTCCATTGGTTGCACCTTCAGGTAGCTTGGCCGTAATCCTCTGCGAGCCTCCTTCTCTCAAGGTTTCCGCAAGATGGACACTGGAGCTTTCTGTTCGTGAACTCCAAGGCAGCTCCACACTTGGAGCAGAACGCCTTAATCACGCCTAGACCGCGGCCCGCTGTGGTCAATTTGGGAATTCTGTTCGTCATATCAATCACCCGCGCCCGGAGTATATCCCCTGACTTACATACGTCAGACATGTTTCTCTCATACCGTGGGCTCGACGACGAAATATGGAGGATTGCGGTGAACGGGTTCTGCAGCGCCTTGCCGTCGATCTTCCAAATATTCACAGTCGCCATTTTCTCCTGCGCGTGTATGACGGAAGCAAGGACGGTTGTTCCTTCCTTTGGTAGTTGCGGGATCCTTGTGGTTGGAACGACGGTCACGCGTTTGTTCTTCAGATCAATTCTTGCAGTTCCTGTGAAGTTCGCATAGATAGTGCCTTCCTCTTCGTATGTGCCAATACCAGGCAGGAACTGTTCCACGACCCCTAACTTGTCGCCGGGGAGAACGGGTTGGGCCATCTCACGTGGTGTCTTACTCAAATTTTAACCACCAGAGTATTAATCCTGATTTGAATTTCTTCGCCGAGTCAGCGGTTCGAAGATATTTCTCCAACAGTTGCGCGATTTGAGGGCGGTAGGTGCAGCCCTGTATATAAGGGCAGGCGGAAAAAGAAACTAGCTTGGGTGAATTCTGAATACGTCAACTTCCACTTGGTGCCTTTGCTTTCTGTGAAAGGAGAATTGATGTGGAATTTCCATTCTTGCGCTCAGAATTCTTTCAGTTAGGTCCGCCCGTCCGTGCAGCCAGCGAATGAGATACCGTCGAGTTGCAGACTTGTGGATACTATAGACTGTTGCCCCCAAGGCTAACGCAACCTGAAGAAAGTGAATATCAGCATGGGGTTGTCTGGTGCCAAATGGTGGGTTCATTAGAACCGTGTTGACCCTCCCTCGTAAGCATTCGATGTCACCATGTATCCAATCTGGGCGTAACCCCAGCAGTTTGGCATGCCTTAATGCGACACCAAGGCTGGGCATGTCTAGGTCAACCCCGACCACGTATTCCGCGCCGAGGATTGAAGCGCCTAGCGCGAGTCTGCCCGTTCCCGTTCCGAGGTCTACCACCGATTTGTTCTCGATGTCATCGTATATGTAGCATGCTTCGAAGAGGATGCTTGCAGCTAGTCCGGCTGGGATAGTGTACTGCTCAAGGGCGACTTTAGGGTCGGGGTGTGGACTTACTTGCTGGAGTTTGATGGCTAGGTCGCGCTTGCGTATGAGGACTTGTCGGGGGGACAAGATTAGGGCCTTCAAGCCCAAGCGGTGGCTAGTGCCACTCCTCTAACGTCATTCCTTTCGTGTAATCTTCCCAGCTCTTCTTGCCTAACGCTATCATCACTTCTTCTGGGTTGAGAATAGGCTTTCGATATCGTTCTTGGTCGTCGGTGCTTATTCGTGGGCATGAGATTTCGACGTAGGCATCTAGGTCCGTGAAGGATCCCAAGGTTTCCGGAATCACCTCGGTTGCACAAATCAGGATAGTTGAATATCCCTTCTCCTCCAAGAGCTCCTTCAGCCGCCGCGCAAGGGAGATGTTCATTTGACTACTCTTCAAACCTACGATGATTCCGATCCTCCCAGCTTGCTTGAATCTTTCAATGCTGATCCACCTCTTCCGGAGAAGCTTTCGGCAGACTTCGGTCATGTCCTTCGCTGTTTGCTGAAATGGGTCGACGACGATGGTCCTTTTGCCTATTGCTAGCGGAATACCGAGCGCGTGAAAATCCCCCCCGCTCAAGATTACTACGGCGTCGATTTTTCCTGCGATCGCTCTGACGCTGCCATAATCGCATCCCAGAACTTGCCCGGGATACTTCAGCCAGCCCGAGGGCCGACCGATGAGCACTTGCTTTCCGTGTTCTTCCAGAATTTCTCTAGCTTTATCGATCTGGTGAATATGCTGGATGTTTGAAGCGAGCCCGATCACGTGCTCCTTCTCTAGCAATTTGACGGCTTGGATCATCGGTTCTACTATTGACACATCCGCTCGCACTTCAACGTACAGAACGTTCTCGTCAGGGAATTCCCCAGGAATCTCCGCGTGCCCGAGGTGGACCAGTAAATCAGCGTCAACATGTTTCTGCGGGTAGAGCGCAAGGTCGCAGGCGCCGTAACAAGGGTCACCTGAGACGAATACTTCGGCTTTTGTCTCCTTCTCGAGTAACTTTGCCAGTCGAAATCCGGTTGGTTTCAGGCCTTCAGGCATTTGGAGAAGGATACGTTTTGAACCGCGCCTTCTTATCTCATCTATTATTCTATCTTCTTCCAGTTGGAACATTGCCAAACATCGGTGTAGCAGGCTTACTGCACAACTTAACCGTTCCTTTGCGTGAGAGGCGCTGAAGCGAGGGACTCAGATGGAAATTCCAACAATGTTCGTTGATAAGGCGAGATTCGTCAGAGTAATCTTCACCGATGTGGAGAGAGAGTACGATGCCTTACTCCACTTGATGACGCTTTCATTCGACTGGGTTTGGAGGAGGCGCATGTTCGCTAAAATGGATTTCTCACGAGAGGTCATGATATTGGACTTGGCTTGCGGGACAGGGTTAGTTACTTTCGAGTTGAGCCGTGTGCTTAAGCAGGACGGTTGGGTCGTGGGTTTGGATCTGAGTCCTGCGATGCTGAGTATAGCTAACCGAAAAAAGCACAAGATTCGCGGAGGGCTTAAGGTGGATTTTGTAAGGGCTGCCGGCGAGGCTCTTCCATTTCGCTCTGAAAGTTTCAGGTACGTGACGGTTGGTTTGGCGTTGCGTAACTTTGGCGACAAATTGGCTGCGTTCCGGGACACGCTGAGAGTTCTGCTTCGATCAGGTTGGTTTCTTTCAGTCGACTTCGTAAGGCCAGAAGGGGCTATCGTGTGGCGGCTCTACAATTTCCACATATTTCACGTCCTTCCCCCTCTTGGTGGACTAGTTTCCAGCTATTGGAAACGAACTTTGACCTATCTTGCAAATACGATACTGGAATCCGCCTCAGCGGATGAAACCTCGGACGCGCTCCTCGGCGCAGGATTCAAGCGTACATTTTCCGAGAAGATGACGTTAGGTGTGGTCGCGTTAGTTTGTGGTCAGAAATAAGGGGGGCGCTCAGCATCTTCGGAATTATGAGGCCCGCTGCGAACAGAACCATTGAATAGTATTCTGATCTAGCAATTGTCGACGCAACTCCCCGCGCATGACGTGCAAACTCACGTAGGTCGGCCTCGAGGATTTTTCCGCGGAATTTTCTGGAGAGTTCGCTACGCCGGGAGCTCATTTCACTACGACCGGGGTAGGTAACGGTGCCAGGGCTTCTTGCGTTACGATACAGGCAACTGCAAGTTTTGTGGACGCGACGTGCATTGCTTTCTTGGCAGTGTCGACCGCGTTGCTGTTAACGTAAATGTCTAGGATTGACTGCCCTGTCTTGACCCTCGCGGCTCTGCCGGTTGGTTTACCGAAGGCTCTTCGCATTCCCTCTTGCAACCTGTCGGCGCCTGCCGTTGCGATCATCCGGTTCTCTCGTAGAATGACGTGAGGGTAGACACGGAGGTGAATCTTGTAGCCCGTTTCGCCCAATACGTCGAACAACACCTTGTTTGCGGAAACGCGAGCAGCTTCGAGTGCATTATGGCGAATCTGTTCAGGGCTCTGTGCAACCAGGGATATTTTGTATTCGAAATGCGATTTCGTGTCGCCCATCATGAACTTTGAGATTTTCGGCGGAGGAGTGCCGTGAATGTACTTTCCCCTAGTATATGGTTGGCCTTTGATTTGCCTGTAGTTCCTGCCCTTCATATCTAATTCACCGGGGAGTTTAGCGTGATTGCGTTGAGTGTTACTTAAGTTTACATGCTATCAAGTCGAAACTTGGTCGGTGCCTTTTGCGTTCTCCGTTTTTCGGCGCGTTAGAATAATTGCAGCCGTTACGGTTGCAAGTAGTAGGAGGCTGAGGTTGGAATTGAACTCAGGAACGGAAGATGTGAAATCCGCCGCCCATGCGCCGTAAATAGGAATTCCTTGGCCTTGCGGAATCTGAGGATACGGAGAGTTCGTGATAGTTATCGTTCCGGTGAGGTTTCCGCTTCCAAGTGAGCCGGTTTGAAGTTGCCCAGTCCAATTCCCGTGGCCGGTGAAGTCAACATCATTACAGGATAAAATTACGCAGACGTGAATCTTTCCTTGAACATCATGGATCGTGCCCGACAATGTCGAATTGCTGAGAATCCCGGTCCACTCGCCCGTCGCCTGCAAAGGGAAAGAGCCCTGAGACGTCTGGAGTTGATCGTCCACCAACATTGACATCGCTACGCTATTGTCTGCTTGAATGAGTGTGTTCTGCAACTGGCCGTGAACGGTTCCATACCCTTGAATCTGAATTGTGACCGTTCCGGTTCCAGACGCGGCCGCAGCTGGTGGCATCACAATTACCAAGACTGCAATGAGGATGACTGTCGGCGTTTTCATAGGATATCGCTGTAGAATCTTTCATCCGTTAGAATGGGTTACGTTAGTTCTGCGTGTACCTTCCTAAATAGCCCTAGAAGAAGCGACGCCTCGCGTTTTGTGACAAAAGACCGTGAGACCACGTTGCGGAAAGCGCGTTGGGCGAGTCTACGCCTATGCGCCTGGATGTTGCTTCGTATCAGCAGTCTGTTGAATTGTTGAAGGAGCCTTTCCATGGCAGGTCTAGAAGCCAACTCGAAGCTTCGCCCTCTTATTCTTTGGTGGAAGATTTCGTAGAAGATGATTGAGGCGGCCGTTGCTATGTTCAACACATTGTAGTCGCGGCTTGCGGGTATTGTGACCATCAGGTCGCAGGTTTCCACTTCTCGGTTACTTAATCCGGAGCTCTCTCTCCCGAAGATAATCCCGACGGTTCCTTTGGCGGCACGTACTCTTTCAGCGAGTTCGGTTGGTGTGATTGATACTCTGGAGAGGTTGGATGTGCTTGTTGCAACCACAGAACTCGTTCCTACAACCAAGTCCACGCCTTTCAACGCTTTCTTGAGTGCCCCGACGACTTTTGCACACTCGAGGATATCCAGGCCTCTCATTGCGAAAGCCTTCGCCTCGTTATTGATGGGCGTTTTCGGTTTCACGATCCAGAGGTCGTTTAGCTGGAAATTTTTCATCGATCGGGCTACAGAGCCAATGTTTCCTCCTGTCTCTGGTCCCAGGAGGATTACTCTAATCGGCGATTCAATCACGCTCGGATTCTGTAGTTGCGTCAACGATCTGGTTTGACAACGTCATCAATTCTCTTGGATTGAGTTCGTAGATTCGCTTGTCAAGAAGGGTTACGTGTTGAATTATCGTGTTGCATCGTGTGGGGTATCGCGCCTTCAGGTATCTCACCAAGACTCCCCTCAGCATTCGTCGGCGTTGGGTAAACAGCGAACGTACCATATCAACAAACAATTCCTGGTTTTTGATCTGAAGGTTGTCGCTGGTTGGCCTGATTGTGACGAAAGCGGAATCAACTCTCGGTTTCGGATAGAATGCCTCCCGAGGGACTTTCATAACAAATTCTGCGACAGCCTTAGATTGCAGCATCACGCTGATTCGTCCATACTCTCGGGATCCGCTAGAAGCTGTTAATCTTCGGACAAACTCTTCCTGCATCAACAATGCCGCCAATCGAAATCGACTGTTCATAATTAGCAGTATGAGCTTTGACGAAATGTTGTAGGGGGGACTGGAAACAACTTTTGAACCATCAGGGATGTGTGCGGTTAGTGCGTCCCCTTCAACAACTGTCAAGTTCCTTTGGTGGGAGAATTTCGCTTTCAGGTATGCAGCAAGCGTCCGATCCTTCTCGATCGCCATTACGTGCCCTGCTCTGTTTATCAAAGCCTCGGTCAAGAATCCGAGGCCGGGCCCTACCTCAAGGACCGTATCATCAACTGTTAGCTCAGCCAGCTCAATTAGACGTTCGCGAACGCCTTTGTCAATTAGAAAGTTTTGTCCGAATCGTTTGAGCGGAGGTACGCCTATCGAGTCAAGCTCTCTTCGAACCCAGGCCATAGTAGATTCCTCAACCGATTTGATGGCTGGCGGACTCTGCTCGAGGTTACACCTTCAGGAAGTTGGCGATGTCTGTCTGTCCTGTTGGTTTAGATAATGTGGAGAGTTTGACTCCTGTTCGTCGAACCATAGCAGCGGACATCGAGTCTAAGAATTCCTTCATCAAGTCGTGCGTAGCTTTCACGATGATTTTGTCATCTGCGGTTGGTTGTTCCAATGTTTTCGATTTGGTGTGAATCGACAAGTCGTTCAGTATGGCTATGATTGCTACCGACCTGCACGTCATGCCTTTCTCGTTCAGGTTGGCTGTTACGGTATTTGCTAATTCGCTTAGCAGGGGAAGTATTTCTGGCAGGTCATGTGTATTCCGTTTCAAGGTGGCAATTCGGCTTAGCTGTGTCGGTTGTTCCCTTTCCTTTACTGCTTCATCATCCTCCCCCCGGGCGGCCCGAAAAAGATAACCTCCTAGGCTCTTCCCGAAGTTTTCAACGAGCCTCGCCGGGCTGAGCGTCGAAAGTTCAGCGACTGTCTTAACATGCATTTGATCCAGTTTGTCTTCCACCTTCTTTCCTACTCCAGGTATCCGTGATGCTGGCAATTGTGCCAGGAAATCCTCGACCTCTTCCGGCCTCACCACCGTAAGCCCATCCGGCTTTCTCTCGTCGGAGGCAATCTTGGCAACGAGCTTGTTGGGTGCGATTCCAATTGAGCAGGTGATCTGCTCCTCGGTGAGTATTTTTCGTTTAACGTCGGCCGCGATGTTTTCAGTTTGTTCGAACTTGTTGTTTGCTCTTGTTGAAATTTCTATGTAGGCTTCGTCTATTCCCACCTTTTCAAATGCATCGCCTTGCCCTCTCAAGATTTCCATTATCCTTTCGGAGACCTGTTCGTAATAGGAGCGGTCCATTGGAAGGAACACGGGGTTTGCGGATTCGAGGAGTTTCTTTGCTCGAGCGATGGGTATGCCTGCTTTTACGCCATATTTCCTTGCTAGGTAATTGGAGGTGCTGACTACTCCGCTTTCCTCAGTTCGGCCGGAATATACGCAAACTACTACGGGTTTTCCGCGGATGTCTGGTTTTCTGTTCTCTTCGCACTGGGCGTAGAAGTAGTCGAGGTCTACATGCAGGATTACCCTATTGCGCAAACCAGCTCTCTCAACGCATTGGTGCTTTTGTCTATAGTGCTCTGGAGAAGACCCGGTATTTTTCTCCCCCGGTCAATTCGTCCATGATCCTTTTGGCTACTACTTTGATCGGGTCTCCGATGCTTGTTCGTTCGCGAATTTCCTTGAATGACGTGAATGGCTTTTTTTCTCTCGCGTTGATTATCTGCCACATTGATTTTTTCCCGATTCCCGGGAGCAGCTCTAGTGCGTGCATGCGTGGTGTGATAGCTTGGGAATTGTTGAAAAAGGCAACAAATCGCTGCTCTTGCTGTGCGATTAGGTCTTCCAGGACCGAGAGGAGTTCGGCTTTCGCGTTTGCAGTTAGGTCGTTGTAACCGATTCTTCCGATGATACGGTTGATTTTCTCCCGTCGGTCTTTCCCAATGTAGACGCGCTCGTGAAGGTTCACCTGAGTTCCAGTACGTATTTCGGCCTCAAGGAGTGTGAAGTATGTTTCACCGATCACCTGAACAGTTGGCAGCGCAAGGTGTCTAGGCTTGTCCGTTCCCGGTCGGCCGTATTGCAAATAATCTAGCACGTACGCGTATTCTTCGTAAAGTCGCGGTGGGATGCCGCCCTCCACACCACTTCTGGCCGTTGGCCTGAACCCTGAGGGACCCGAACTCGCACTCCGCATTTCATCTGAATTTCTTGTACTCTCGCTCATTCTAATCTCTCCAGAAATCGTTTGCGCAACATTACGCGCTAAAGGAAGTAGGGGTTTAGCCTCTGTGTCTTCTTAGTGATTGTGGCAGAATGGCCAGTGCCTGGCAACGTTGAGCATATCCGCTTAGAATTGAGGGTTTGCAAGGGAAAAAGGTTTCCCCGTATTATGTTTAGGAATCGCTCGGGGGGTTAATCTTCTCGATAGCTATTGAGAAGTTTCAGAATGTCTTCCAGTTGAGTACCGCTGATTATTCTTCCTTTGACTGTGAGGATTGCACGTAGCTCTTCGATGTAACGGGGCATTGTGTTGACGACTTGAATTGCATCCTTTCGTTCGAGTTGATGTTTCTCTGATAATTCCCGTACTAGCTTCTCAGCTTTAGCGGGGGATACTTTGGCGAACTTGGAGGCGTAGTCAAGTGTCCGCCTCTGAAATTCGCCCAGTTCCTCTTCCTTTGCGCGTTCGAGGGTTCTCTTGGCTTCAGTGGTCGTGGTGGGCTTAGAATCGACAATCTTCCTGGGCAATCGGTTCACTCAACGTACAGGGGTAAGGTGTTCAGGTCGCGAGATAATCTGTTTCGTCTGATTGCCCATCGTGACGTGAACCACGTATGACTTGCCACGTTTCGCTTGAATTACTCCAACCCTTCCATGGTAGCGCCTGTGCGGCATGCCCTTGTGCACTGAGGGCTCAATTATGATCGTTACTTTCTCGCCGGGTTTGTAGGTTCGGAGAATTCTGCTGAGGCCTATTTTTCCTCGCTCGCGAGGTCTCTTCCGGAAGAGAGCCCGCGTCCTCGAGCGGTAGCCCTTCGAGCGCCTTACCATGAGTCATGACCTGAAATTTGCTAGCACATGAAGGGCACGCTAATTAACTTTCTTAGGAGATTTTTCGCGTCTTTCAGGGACGTGTTGGGAAAGGCATCTTTCCTCTGCCGAAGGCAGCGCCACGGCGTTTCATGCTCTTCATCATCTTCTTCATCATAAAGTACTGATTTACCATTTCTTTGACTTCCTTCTCTGACGTGCCAGAGCCACGTGCGATTCTCCTCGCCCGTGAGGAGTCAACGAGTTTCGGATCCTCAATCTCATGTTTCGTCATAGATTGAATGATGACACGCCACGCGTCTAGCTTCTTCTCAGCGGATTCCATAGCGTCGTCTGGTATGTTCATGCCCCCAGGCATCATCCCAACCAGTTTCTTGAGGGGGCCCATTTTTCGAACCGCGACCATTTGGTCGTACATGTCCTTCAGGGTGAACTTGCCTTCGAGGAAGGCCTTCGCTTTCTTCTGTGGGACAACGACTTCTGCTTCACGAACCCTCTCAACCAGGGCTTTGATGTCGCCCATTCCGAGGAGGCGGCCGACAAAACTGGATGGGATAAACTGTTCAATATCCTCGATCTTCTCCCCTGTCCCAACAAACTTGATTTTCGCGTGCGTTGCAGCAACGGCTGAGAGTGCGCCTCCTCCCTTAGCCGTTCCGTCAAGTTTTGTTATAAGAATCGAACCGATCTTTGTGCTCTCATTGAAGGCGGCTGCCTGAGACATTGCTGCTTGGCCGATTGAGGCATCGATTGCGAGAATTATTTCGTTGGGTTGAATCTGTTTGGCTAGATCCCGCATCTCGGACATCAGTTCTGCTTCGTCTTTGTGACGCCCCGCAGTGTCCGCTATGATTAGGTCGTACTTTTGGCTGGAGAATTGTTCCATTCCCTTCTTGACTATTTTCAGGGTATTCTTGGAATTCGGTTCACCGTAGACAGGGACGTTGACTTTGTCAGCTAGTTGCTTCAGTTGGTCGAAGGCTCCTGGCCGGTAGGTGTCGGCGCAAATTATAGCGGGACGCAGGCCGCGCTTCTGGTAGAAGCGTGCGAGTTTCACTGCAGCCGTTGTTTTCCCAGTGCCCTGAATTCCAACGAGCATGATCACCTGGGTTTTGCCCGGTTCGATGATGAGTTTGCTTGGTTCCTCTCCGAGGAATCGGGTCAGTTCCTCGTAGAGAACCTTTACGACGTGTTCGCGGCGCGAAATTCCAGGGGGCAGCTTTTCTTCGAGTGATCGTTTTTCAACTGCTTGGGAAATCTGCATAACCAGGTTAACGTTAACGTCGGATTGAAGCAGGGCTCGTTGAAGGTCGCGGACAAGTTCCTTGACTGCCTTTTCATCAACGACAGCCATTCGCAGTAGCTTCTTCATTGCGTCGCTAAGAGACTTGCCCAGGCCTTCAAGTGCGCTCATGCATTTTCACGATACACTTGATGCGTTGGTTGACGCATCCTAAAAGTTCTTGTAACTTCTACGAACCGTTTAATTACTCGCTAATGTTGCTCTGGTTTCAGCTGGTCGCTTTCATAGAAGGGTCTCGAGATGTCCAATAGCCTGTCTGGGAAAGACGGGTTGCGCATTTTGGAAACTGCTACGATTCCCAAGGAAGCGGTCATTGTGAACGGCCTCCCAGATGTCGGACTTGTTGGGTTGCTTGCAGCGTCTCATATCATCAGTGACTTGAAATTGAAGGAGGTCGGTGCCATTGAGTCTGACCTTCTTCCACCAATGATTGTTCTGCACGGCGGCCTTCCGAAAGCGCCTATTCGCTTGTTCGCAGGCAATGGTTTGGTTGTCATCATCTCTGAGACTACGATCCCTGTACCACTCATCAAACCCCTTGCGACGGGCATAGTTGACTGGGCTCGAACCAAGAACACTAAACTGATGCTCTCGTTGGGGGGTATGGCCGTTTCCAACCGGCAGGACATAGCTGCGCCGAAAGTGTTTGCGGCTCTTTCCGCTAAGGAATTGGAGTCAAAGCTACACGGGGCTGCTGAGGTCTTAGAGGAAGGTTACATAGTTGGCGCATACGGGCTTATCCTGCGCAAGTGTGCTGAGACATCTGTTCCCGCCATCACGCTGCTTACCCAATCCTACTACAACTACCCCGATCCCGAAGCGGCCGCGGCAGCGCTAACCGCCGTGAACAAGATTCTGGATCTGAATGTTGACGTTTCCGACCTTCTCAAGAGAGGGGAGGAAATCCGCTTGAAGAGCAAGGATATGATGCACCGTACCCACGAAGAGATGCTCAGGATGGACAAGTCCCACGAATTCGACCTGCCGCCAATGTACGGGTGAATATTGATGAGTTCTGAATCGAGGAGCGAATTTTCCACTCATGGGTCAGGATGGAATCCTGCCGCTGCATGCATCCAACCCTTGTACAATCTGTTCGTGGGGGCCACGGAGGTCGTTCTAACCGTCGACCTGCCCTACGTGGATCAGAAACGGGTTAAGCTGCACTGCCCAACGGAGGATTCCGTGGAAATATTCGCAGAGACCAACAGGAAGATTACCTTCAGGGATCTAGGCGCCAAACATAGGCATGGCGAGTTCACATGCTACCGGGCGAGAATCCGAATGCCTGTCCCCGTTGATGAGAAAAAGATAAACACGAAATTCAAACGGGGCGTACTCGAAGTTCATATTCCAAGGCTGAGATGATCTTACTTCCCCACCCTCTCTAGGGCGGCTAGAGTAAGTAACGGAAATATCACCGTAGCGTCTCCAACAATCGTGACGAGTTTGTTGGGAGTCTTAACTTTGCCCCAGCTAATTGCTTCCTCCAAGGGTGCACCGCTTGCGCCTCCCCCTTCAGGGCGGTCGAGCGTTATTTGAATCGCAGCGTCCACGCCGCCCCGGTATGAGTTTGCGATTAGGACCTGGTGTTTCGGCATCCCGCCACCAAGGATGATTGCGCCAACTCTTTTTCTTTCGTACGTCAAGTCCACGAGCGTTGAGAAATCTTTGAAGGGGTTAACGAAGAGCGGTTTGAGGCGGCTGTAGGTCCAGAGGTTCAAGCCGAGCATTGAATCAAAAATGCCGGGGCAGAAGATTGGGACTTTGCGTTTCTGTGCGGTGTAAAGAATTGAGTGCTCGTCCCTGATCTGTTTGCCGAATTCCCATAGTAACTCGTAGCTGGCGATGTTGCGCCGCCTTGTTTCTGGGATGCGGTTGAGCATTCGGTAGGTTGTTTTCTCTAGGTGTTCGATTGCTTTCTGGGTGACGAGAAGGTCGTAGATTCTGGATAGCCCTTGGCGTTTGAGTTTGTTATCGTCTGCGAGTTCTGTTCCAGCGATGTGCCGGTGTCCTAAGCCTTCGAGGAGGTCATGTGTTACGTTTGCGCCGGTTGTGACAACTCCGTTGAGCAAGCCATCATCAATTAGGTCTGCGATGATTGTTCTGAGGCCTCCGGGGACGATTGGGCCAGCAAGAGAAATCAGCTTAACACACTGGCCGTCCTTAAACAGGCTTGCGAGGATTGTTACTGCTTTCCCGAATCGTCCGGGCCCAAGGACCTTAACTGCTTCCATTTGCTTTGCGATGCCGGATAGGGACATACGTTTCGTTAGTTTGATATGCGAAACTAAGGGCACGGAGTGAACCTTC
Organism: Candidatus Bathyarchaeota archaeon; assembly: GCA_963726255.1. Taxonomy (GTDB): domain Archaea; phylum Thermoproteota; class Bathyarchaeia; order 40CM-2-53-6; family 40CM-2-53-6; genus FEN-987. The sequence goes on along the minus strand of CAVSBL010000002.1, from coordinate 1,565,796 downwards.
CAAGGCGCGTTTGGGAGAGGAGAGAATTAGCCCTTGGTCCGCATTATCTTATTCTGTCCCAACATCTGCCAGTACTCGACTTCGACGCCTGGAGCCAATTTGGCCTTGATCTCTTCTTCTTCAGGCATGGGTGTTTCGAAGGTCTCGTAGGACTCCATATCCATGACCTGAATGTTATTGCCCACGAAAGCAAGTACCTGCCCCGTCTTCTTCTCTATCATTGGAACTTCAACTCGCGCATCTACAGAGCCGATTAGATTTTTCTTTGTTCCAGTTGTAACACTGATGGCTACGATTCTAGCCTTCGCGGCCCCATGTTTACCTGGTTTTGATTTTTCGTATTCAACGATTTTGCAAGGTTCCCCATCTATGATTACGTAGTGGCCGATTTTCAGAGTCCCAACGTCTACTGGTTTGCTCAGTGGTCTTCGCCCTTAAGCTAAGCTTGAAAGCAGTTAACGCCTACTCTATGTCTAAAAAGCTTGTCTGGTCATCCGATTCTTTCACAGAAAGTTTTGCGAAACCAAATTCTGCCCTGTCCGTGGGTTTTGAGTGGATTACTTAATTATCCTCACGGCGGGTAGTGTCTCCCACGTGGAGAAGCAGAGTTGACTCTGAAAGTCGGCCTCGTTTCTAGGCTCGATGAGCCGCGGGCCCTCGAAGCGGCGGCAGCCCTCGCCAAGCAGCTAAGGCGGAAGGGCATGGCAGTCACAGCTGAACTCGAATTAGCAAAACGAGGTCGACTGGGCGGCGGTAAGGACCTGTCGAATCTCAAAGCGGATTTGATTGTGACCGTGGGAGGCGACGGGACGGTTCTAAAGACGTCAATGTCGATCCCTGAACCGGAGACACCAATTTTGGCCGTGAACATGGGGAGGCGTGGTTACCTGACTGAGGTTGAACCGAGCAAAGCTTTACGAGCCATCGAGCTTTTCGCGAGGGGCAAATGCCGGTTAGAGAAACGAGCAAAGCTCGCAGTGCACCTGAACGGAACACACGTAGTTGACGCGCTCAACGAGCTGGTGGTATCATCTGGAAGCCCCTCGAAAATGCTTGACCTGGTCCTCGCTGTAGATTCTGAGCCCTTTCTACAGGTCAGGGGAGACGGGCTCATCGTTTCAACCGCGACAGGTTCGACGGCTTATGCGCTTTCAGCCGGCGGGCCGGTGGTTGATTCATCAGTTGACGCGTTCGTAGTCACTTTCATTTGCCCACTTGAATTCTTGAGGCCGACCGTACTTTCAATGGACAGGTCACTTTCGATTCAACTGAAGAATCCAAAGTTACGGGCTCTTGTGGTGGCAGACGGACGATTTCAAAGAGAGCTTACCCAAGATGTCAACTTGGGGGTTCGGAAGGCCAAGCATTATACCGTGTTCGTGCGATTGCGGCCCGCTCCACCCTTGGGAAGCCTAACTCGACTTCACGAGATGGAGCGAGCAGGTTTCTGAAAGTTCTAGTTCTGGACACCTCGGCCCTAATCATGGGGCTAGACCCTCTGGGGCTTGATTTTGAGAGCTATTCCGTGCCCGAGGTAGCAGATGAACTGCGAGAGCAAACCGGTCCCTCGTACAGGCTAACCGTTTCCAGATCCTCGGGTAAACTCACAATCCGTAGCCCCACAGCCGCTTCGCTTGAAGAAGTCGCTGAAAAGGCAAGAGTGCTCGGGGACCGAGTTGTACTCTCGAAAGCTGATACCGGCGTCTTGGCCTTAGCGCTCGACCTTCGCGGCGAGGGAAAGACGCCTGTGATTGTGAGCGACGATTACGCCGTGCAAAATGTTGCGGAAGGAATCCGCATAGCCTACCAGCCCTTGGCTACGTTAGGGATCCGCGAAAAGTTCAGCTGGATCTACTACTGCCCCGCCTGCTATAGGCGGTACGCGCAAACAGACCTTCAGGTCTGCCCAGTCTGCGGAACCAAACTGAAACGAAAACCTGTCCAGAAAGAGGCTGCAAAGGGCCGTCATAGCGAGAGGTAGAAGCTCACGATTTTCTGGCCTTGACTTTGCCGATTCCTCCATGGCGTGCGAAATCGAAGAGATACAACTGCGCGTACCCCGCCCATTCTCCGAAACGGTCACGCAGAAACTTAGCAGTCTTCAGCCTGCTGACCTTTCTACCTTTGAAGTAAAGGTACGTGACAACTCTGTGAATCCAAACGTCAACGGGAGCTGCTTCGAGGCCGCCCACTCCGTATAGCCAGAAGCAATCAGCGACTTTTGGGCCAACGCCTGGAAGGTCGAGAAGAACCTCCATGGCTTCCTCGTAAGGAAGCTTGCTTAAATCGTCGAGCTTCAGTTTCCCGGTGGCAATTAAACGGGAAACTTGAACCACAGGCTTCGCTCTATACCCCATGGAAGTCTTCGAGCGAAGTTCCCTCGGGGACAGCCCTGCCAAGGTCTCCGGCTTGGGGAATAGAAAGGATGTTGCGCCATCGGGGAAATTCACCTTGGATCCGTATAGGCGCATAAGTAGCCGCGCAGTTCTGTTCCATAGTAATGCTGAGTTGTTCTGAGACAAAATGGAGCAGGTCAAGCTTTCAAAGAGGTTTGTCCCTCGCATCAGGCGAAGGCCCCTAAGCTTCGTGAAGGTAGTACGGAGCGGTTCGGCGTCGTCAGAAAATTCATTGTAGAACGACTCTAGGTTGTCGCTGAGACCAAGAACACGGTTCAAATGCAATCGCAGACTAACGCCTAACTGGTCATTTAGTATGGAAGTGATTGCGCGCACTCTGAGTTTGAAATCGTCTACTCCACCCACCTGACTTATGGCGTATTTGACGGGAGTGCCATTCAGTTCTTCGACGTCAACAAAACAAGCGCCGTCCCTCGTCCATTCAGGTTCTGAAGTTTGCGCGCTCAGAATTGTTGCTTCCAAATTCATGGGCCCGAGGGTGTCTTTAGGTGAAATTTCAAAGGAATATTCCTGAGTTGTGGTGGGCGAGGGGGCCGACAATATCCTTCCCTTCGATGGGTGCGTGGGGGACTGTGAGCGATTCTGGGATTCATTACCTATTATAAGGCCTCGGCCAATCATAACCCTTCAGACGTGGTGCGTGTTCGGCTCAATGGCCTCAAATGAACTGGTTAAACGGACGCAGGAACTGAAGTCGAAGGGGCTGTCAACGTATGAGATAGCCGACGAATTGAAGGTTCAACCAGACACCGTCGTCTGGTTGTTGCTCCGGGGCAAGGAGCGGGCGGCGAGACATCCGCCGCATGATGTTTTCGTAGACTGGAGTTCTCTTGGTTCACATGGAAAACGTATGACTGCCGTTGCTTCGGCATTAGCAGATTTGATTCGGGAATCAGTCCGCGCGGGGGAGTTTGATGAACCAGATGTGATCGTTGCGATCGAAGGGAGCGGTATGGTTCTTGGCGTGGCAATCGCTAAGGAGCTGGATAAGCCATTCGCGGCTGTTCGTCCCCATCGCGTTGCGCATAAGAAGCTGCCCGGCTTGGTTAATCCGAGTTTTCACAAGGTCGCGGGAAAGAAAGTGTTGATCGCAGATGCGGTTCTACGAGCCGGCGAGACGCATAGGGCTGCGATTCAGACGCTGCGAAAGGCGAAAGCTAAACCCGTAGGCATCCTTGTTTTGGTCAACAAGAGCGGGAAGCCGAAAATCGATGGAGTACCATTGAAATCCTTGATTCAAATCCTACCGGTCGCTCCACCCTAGTGACCCGCACGAAAGAAATGTTTCATCGAAAGATCCACACGCAGCCGTCGTTTCTGACTAGATAACCAGACCTAAGGTTTGCTTTCCCATAGCTTCTGAAGATTTGACTCTTATTCGTCCAACACAACTTCCAGGTTCTTACCAACGCTGAGCTCGTGCCAGTGCTTATCATGACTGACCATCTTGAAGCTGCAAACCCGAACAAGGTTCTTCAATCCTTCCGAGGAGTCTCGCAGGTGGATGTCGATCACGCCGTGGATCGTGGCCTTCCCAGACGGAACTGGCCCCGTAGTCAAATCCTCGATTAGGGGAATCGTCGGCAAAGCAAGAACACGTCGGTGTAGTATGTGCAAGTAGCCGATTTGTGATTTTCGTGTTTGTGGGTCTAATGTTGCGCACACACACCGAATGCCAGCAGGTTTGTCTTGACGACTTAGGTGTTTCTTACCGTTTGGGTTTCTTTAGAACAGGTTCGAGGAAGAAAAGGAAAAAAGCAAAGAAAGCGTAGTAGAGAGGATCATTCAGTGCGAGGCCTAGGAACCCTAGACATCCCATGAAACCCCAGAACCATTTCATCACTATCATTTTTCACTAACGCTTGGGCCGATATAAGGCGTCGGTGGAGTCGTCTCCTGGACTGGAGTTTCTCTGAACCGTCGTTGTTGGTCGTCTGCAAGTGTGTGTGGGTCTAATGTTGCGAGCGTCGGAATTTGAACCGACGTATTTTTGTGTGCATGTCCGCGCCACCGTAGCCATTTAACGTCACCAGATTTCTTCAGCTCTTCCTAGGCTTTCAAGCCAAACCTTACGTTCCTTCTCTTCGGACGCCGCGGTAAGGAGGAGTGCACGCTTTGTGTCCTTCAGCGGGATGATGAAATATTCAAGCACGTTTCCGCTCTGATCCCTAAGCATCAGTTTGCGTTTCGTGTTCGCAGGTTTCATCGTCTTCGGGTCAAGGTACTTGCACATAACATAGCTGCCTCGTGAGTCCAAGGCTCTAACCTCGAGTTTTCCACGCTTACCCTTTGTCAAAACATTCTCGGGCAGATCCAACTAGAGTCCCTAACTGTTATTCGGGCTTGAAGGGGGTTAAAGGCTTCCTTCTACCGTTGGAGTTTTGCGATGAAATATCCGATTTCATCAACGTGAGGATGAAATCTTTGGCAGCGGCTGGCTGATGGCGTGTGAGCCGCGAGGCCCTTTGACCCGAGGATTAGTTTCTGTTCCACTACGCTAAGCCCGCATTCATGCTCGGCGAACTCGACGACTTGTTCACACTCCTGTGTTGTGTAGGTGCAGACGCTGTAGACTATAGTTCCCCCAGGTTTCGTCACTTTGCTTGCGGCCTTGACGAATTGTTTCTGATAATCTGCAAGGTTATTCACGCGGTCCACTGTCGAGAAGTCATATACTTTCGGCCTGAGGCCGAGAGCGCTGCATGGCGGGTCGATTAGGGTGCGGTCGGACTGCAAGTCAGGAAGGTCTAGGTGGACGTACCTGGTATCATGAATCGAAAGCGTAACGTTCGTACACCCCAAACGCATTAACGTCCGGCGAGCCTGCCCTATCTTCTCCGTGTTCCTATCGAAGCCAAGAATCTTGCCGGAATTGTGCATCAACTGGCTAATGTGGGACAGTTTTCCGCCTGGGGAGCAGTTCATGTCAACGACGGTCTCACCCCCATGCGGGTCAAGTGTGTGGGCTGTTGCCATGGCTGCAAGGGATTGCGGGTAGAGGAGCCCTTCTGAAAATTCTGGCAATTCTCTGACTTGGGGTGCCCTGAACCGCCTGTGGTTTACCCGAACAGCCAACCCCTTCCTGAAGGTTAGGATATCGTTTGCGCTCATGGTTGCGGTTCCAGTTGCAAGGTGGTCCCCTAGCTCGGAGGCAACGGCAACGTTCTCCCCGATCCTGAGTTCCTCGCAGTTTAGAATTCCGGGCGCGTAAACATTTGCGCCTTGGAGCACTGATTCAGCAGTATGCTTATCCACGACGACCTTTCGGGCGGCGGGTGGAATCTCAAACGGGCCCTCAACTCGAATACCTAAGGCTTCGGGGAGAAGTTGATGTTGGTATACGTTGAACCCCCGGCCTTGAAGCCTGTTCAGAAGTTCCTCAGGTGAGATCTTGGAAGTGTTGCAGCGGATGTAATATGTTCCGACGGGTTTCGTGAGCGCCTCAAGGACAGTGGGGGTTTCGCTGCCGTACACTTCCTCGGTAATCTTCACTACGTCCGCGGAGAACCTGCTCAGAATTGAGTTCAAAGATATTGTTGGCGTAGCTGAAGCCCCAGCGAATGGCCCCTTAGTCAGGGCTTAAGTTGGCCGTAATATGTTTCAGTTTCGTACTCGAGGCGAACAACCCCGCCTTCTTGGTAGGAATCGAAAAGCTTGCGCAGCGCATCCATCATCGAGCCGTACCTAGTTTCACCGGGGAGCGGAAGATAGGAGGATGAAAGCAACCGTCCCGCCAGGTCTTCGAAATCTAGGACTTGACTGTTGCTGAAGGTTTTCACCTTGTACTCTCTGAAAAAGCTGGCTAGAGCCTGGTCGCCGACCTTGTCTTTCGCAGTGCGCCGAGAATGTGCCCGGTTCGCATATTCACTGACCAGCCGCTCGTAAGCCTCCATAAAGCCTGGTGAATTCTTCCTGGTGTTCCAAATCAAAAGAACCCATCCGTGCGGTTTCAAAATTCTCAAGAATTCTCCGCGAGTCTTCAATGGGTCGAACCAGTGAAAGGCTTGTGCCGCGGTGACGAAGTCTACGCTGGCGGCTGGGAGCGTTGTAGCTTCGGCGGTGCCATCTATGCTTCTGAAGCTTGGGTGTTGGCTGAGGAGGCCTTCCGCAGTTTTCCTCATTTCCCTGTTCGGCTCAACACTGTAAACCGGGTTTCCATGCTTCAGGAATAACTCAGTTAGAATGCCTGTCCCCGAACCTATATCCGCAACAACTGACGCCTCTGAGAGGCCTAGTTCGTTTTCCATGAAAGCCAGAATGGCTTTGGGGTAGCGGGGACGAGACTGGGCGTAGTAGGTCGCCCGGTTTGAGAACCGTTTCTTAGAATCTTCCTCCACGGCTTCGCCACCCACCCCTTCCCCGATACGGCTTGCGGGATTAATTGGATTCTCTTGGAAGAATAGAAATATAGATGGCTATGGTGACTCGAATGATTGTGGTGGGTGGGCTTGAGGCCGCAAGCAAGAGCAGCCATGGTAAACGTGGCAGGCCTTACGGCGCTGGTTGTGTTCACGGGCCTAGTCTACCTTAGAACCCAGGCGCCCCTTATTCTGATCATTGGCGGCCTGATCTCAGTCGTTGGGGTCGTCGGAACAATGATGCGCAGGAGCTAGAAGCCCACAGCTAGAGCTGCTTCCTTTCCGAGAAAGTGTTGCTTTGACTCAAACTTTTCCTGAAGCTACAGTTGGCGCCCTCATCGTGAACGAGAAGGGCGAGGTTCTCATCGTTCGCTCGCATAAGTGGGGCGACAAGTACAGCGTCCCAGGCGGGCATATCGAGCTCGGGGAGCGGGCGGAGGACGCGATTAGGCGTGAGGTGAAGGAGGAGACTGGTCTGGACGCCGAGCCCGTTGAGCTGCTAGTCGTTCAGCAGGCAATCTACCCGAAAGATTTTCACAAGCACGAACACTACATCTTCATGGACTACGTCCTGAAAACAAAGAGTTTCAAGGTACAGTTGGATGGACGTGAACTGCAAGACTATGTTTGGGTTAAGCCTGAAGAAGCCTTGAAGCTGGACTTAGAGGAGTATACGCGCAACTTCGTTCTCAAATACCTAGACAAATATCAAAAGCCCGCTAAGCGAAATGAAGAGGAATTCTAGGGCGGAGTAGCAACTACTCCTAGTGTTTTCAGGAGCCTGGCGTGTTCTTTTCTTGTGATCCATTCTACGTAGAGGTATTCAGTGATCGCGTCGTCGGCCATGCCGCGTTTTCTTGCTTCTTTGACGGTGCATTGGTATGCTTCGATCTCTGTTGGGCGGTCTACGTAGCTGTATTTTTCGTCGAAGAGTTCCCTGCCGTCCAAGTATTGTTTTACGTGGGCTAGTTCGTGGATGATGTCCAGGTAGAGGTAATGGGCGTCGGCGGTTTGCAGATACTCCAAACCCACTACGAGGCTGCCGTCGCCGTCATTAACGTACATGTAACTAGTATCCTGGGTGAGGGTGACATCGGTCTCGTCCAGGATACGCTTCAACTGCGTTGGATTGCCTATGTAGACGTAGAGGGATTCTACATCCTCCAGCCCAGAGAAGACCTCCCGGAGCCGATACCTTCCCTCAGGCAGATCTCGGTTGATTCTGAATGATTCCATAACCACGATTGACAGCTCGCATGCGACTGTGGGCCTTTTTGCCTAGTTCGCTGTGATTTTGCGGTTTGCTATCTGATAGGCGGCGACGATGCCCCAAACCGATTCCAAGACGACAAAGAGAGTTGCGCTTAGGTCTATGGCATAGACCACCAAAGCGAACGCGCCTATGCAGTTGAGTAGGTTGTAAGTCAGATCTGTTCGCTTGAGTTTTCCGAATGAGTTGAGGCCGAATGCGATTAAGAGCATTAACAGCCCAGCCGTTCCTAGCAGGGACGTGATTAGGCTCACAACAAACACCGAATTCCAATCGCCCTCTTCAGCTTCATAGATTAAAGCTCACCAGCCCCGCATTTCACCCTCGCTCGTGCGAAGAGCTGGATGCCACCTTAAGTTAGCAGTTTAGCCCCGGGGGTGGGGTGGTATAGTTTTGTAGGGATAGCATGTTACTCTGCCGGGTTTGTGATTGGACGCGCACGCTTGCTGGTACCCCCTAGGGGGTGGAATAGTTTGTGTGCTGGTGCGCGCACACACACATGAAATTGACCGAACGACGACCGATGAAATTCGAATGCGCTTCCTCGCTGTCCTTCATTGGAAGGTCTTAGATTCGCACGGGTTCGTTCACTTCGTGGAAAAGCACGCATAGAATCATCGCGCGTTCGTTTTTATATAACGTAGGTCATAATCCTTTCAGGACACGTGAAGTTTTGACTGTTAATCAGGATAAGTTGAATGAAATCGTAGGAAGGTTCGCAACGGAATTGGGCGCATCCATGCAGGGACCCGCGATATTAATCGGCGAGCAACTAGGGCTTTACAAGGCATTATCAGCTCACGGACCCATGACGCCGGTGGAACTTGCGAAGAACACAAGTACGGCCGAACGTTACATTCGCGAATGGCTCGCTGGTCAAGCCGCGGGAGGCTATGTGAATTACGATGCTCCAACTGGAAAGTATATGATGACGTCCGAGCAAGCATTTACGCTCGCTAATGAGGACAGCCCTATCTACATTCCAGGGGCCTTCTACATAATCTCCTCAATTTACAAGGATAGGAGCAAACTCGCTGACGCCTTCCGGACTGGGAAGGGCCTTGGCTGGCACGAACACCACAACGATCTATTCCTAGGCACGCACAAATTTTTCCGCCCCAGCTATCTTACCAACCTAATTAGTTCCTGGCTTCCAAGCCTTGAGGGCGTTGTCGAGAAACTCAAGGCTGGAGCACTTGTCGCAGATGTCGGATGCGGCTATGGATCATCTACGATCATTATGGCAAAAGCCTTTCCAAAATCGCGTTTCATTGGGTACGACTATCATTTGGAATCAATCGAGTGGGCCAGGAACGTTGCAGTGACTGAGAATGTATCTCGCAACACGACCTTCGAGGTAGCGCTCGCGAAAGACTATCCTAGGAAGGAGTTCGATCTTGTCACCTTCTTCGATTGTCTGCACGACATGGGCGATCCTGTAGGCGCGGCAAAGCACGTTCATCAATCGCTAAAGCCGGATGGTGCGTGGATGATCGTTGAGCCCTACTCAAATGAACATGTGGAAGAGAACCTCAATCCAGTTGGGCGAATATTCTACAATGCCTCTTCAATGATCTGCGTTCCCTCCTCTCTAGCGCAGGAAGTAGGGCTCGCAGTAGGTGCTCAAGCAGGCGATTCGAAACTGCAGGAAATAGCCATCCGTGGAGGCTTCAAACAATTCAGGAGAGCAACCCAGACGCCCTTCAACAGAGTCTTTGAAGCACGCCCGTAGTGCATATGGGACTATTGCAGGGAACTCTGAACCGAGACATACTACAATGGAATTCATCCTAGCTCTACTGGTCTGGATTCGACGGTTTCTTGGCAAGCTTCAATGGCAACATTCCCCAACTTGATCGAAGCTAAGTTAACCTCTTCGGCGGTTATGCTTCCTGTATCTGATCGCTAACGCCGTTGCAATCATAATGATGGCAATTGTCGCAATGACATAGTTCCCGAACGCACCGATCGGATTCGACAGAGTCTCGCGAGACTCAGGCCAACCCCCAACCCAGTTCACAACAGTCATGGTATCTTTGATCATTTCAGAAAAGTCAGTCATGGCAGAGTTCGCATAGGAGAGCAAGAAGCCTCTGTCGTTAGCGTATCCTCCAAAGAACCAAGAGCCATTCGCATAGGTGATAGTGAGTATACTCGAACCGTGAGGAGCGCTCGCAATGTAGGATGGAATAAGCGAAGTGAGGTCGGTAAATCTTACACCGTCATACGATGATGCCCATGCGGTGAGCGGTTCAGGAGTGCCTACAGGGGGACCTCCCCCTATTTGCCACGAGACTCCATCCCAGGCGAACGCGTTCACAGCGTTGCAGCATGATGTGTAGTTCAGAGAGTGTCTGGGGTCAAGAGCTGCATTCAGCTCAGGCGTGAGGTCAGTGAAGTTCTGTCCGTCATACTTCGCTAAGAAACCTACTCCGCCAACGAGCCAGTAGTCGCCGTTCCACTCAATCGCCTGAACAGAATGAAACTGCCTACCCATCTGCCACATTGCGGACTCCAGCTGGGATGAGAGGTCAGTGAAGTTGGCTCCGTCATAGCGATAAAGCACACCTTCGTTCCCCTGCCATCCCCCACCCACGAGCCAATAGTGCCCATTCCAAGCGTTCGCAAAGAGCACTGCATCCCACTGATTGGGTACATCGGCGGAAAGATCAGTGAAGTTGTAGCCGTCGAACAATGCCAACGCCATATGATTCCTCGGTTTGCCTGTTGATGGGGATCCCCAACCTGACGGTAACCAATCACTACCCAGACCAGAGAGCAACCATTCGCTACCATTGTAGCTGGCCGCGAATACGTCTCCTCCATGCCAAGACGCTTGCGCTGTCCACAAGTACAGAGTTCCTGCCATAATCTGGCTCTGCCCGTCATAGAGGTAGATATACGGGTTAGACCCATGCGCGCCGGGAGTGATCCCCCAGCCTGAGATCAACCATTGCGAACCATTCCAACTCCCAGTCCATACTACGCCAAAACTTGGAAGAGAAGCTACCGGGGTCAATGAGTGATCTGATAGGAACATTCGGTACAGTCTAGGAGCCTGACCAGGCCGAAACCACGTTCCATTCTGGCCTCCGACGAGAATATACTGATCGTTTGATTGGACCGCAAACACCGATACTTGAGTTATTGGGATGCTGGTGGCTGGCGTCAAAGCAATGAGGATAGCTAGGATCATTACCAGCGCAGTCGAGTTGCGTCGTTCCATCTGCTGAAACACTGGTCCTATACGTCTTTACGACTAACGCTTCGGCTCAGAGCCTTCTGCAAGGGTTGACTTTAATCTGCGTTTTGCGTGTGACTTTTTGACTTGGTGTCGTGGTTGGCTTGAGCGGCCTTAGTGAATCCGACCGAGTGATGGGCGATATTCAGCAGACACTAAAGAGATTAAGCCTGCCCTATTCTGATGGTCTTTATGATTGGCAAAACCAACTTCTAATCAGAAAGAACAAGGACCGAGAAACGATAGGGTCAAGCTCCATTCAAGGCGTTTCCTTTAGAGCATTCACCGACAATGGATGGGTCTACTCAGAGTCCAACAAGGCAGATCTCCCAACGATACGTAAACTCGCGCAGTCCGTGAATGCAAAACGGTCTGGTTCAAAGGCAAAGACTCGCTTGTTTCTGCCTGACCCCATCAAGCTCGATGTGAAGACTCCGGTGGCTATGGACGCGGGCGAGGTTGCGCTTGAAGATAAGTTGCAGAGGATTCGAGAACTCTACAGTCTCGCAAAGGGGATGGACTCCAGAGTCCTTGACGTTGAAGTCTACTATTCCGAAATAGGGTTGCAGAGAGCGCTCGTATCTTCCCACGGCACATTTGCAAGGCAACGCATTCCTCGAACGAGAATCTCGATACAGGTTATCGTCAAGGAAAACGATGTGACCGATTACGACATACTCTCATCTGGTGGCACCATGGGCTATGAGGTTGTGGAGAACCTCACGCAGGAAATGGTGAAGGAGACTGTTGAAGGTGCCCTGCTACAGCTTAAGGCTGTGACGCCACCGGCGGGGCCTCAGAACGTGATCATTGACCCAGGGACGGTGGGTACAGTTTGTCATGAGTCCTTCGGCCATGGCCTGGAGGCCGATCAAGCGATCAGAGGGCGCTCATACCTCAAGGATCTGCTGGGAAAGAAAGTTGCCTCAGACATCGTAACCATCTACGAGGACTCATCCCTCAAGCGGGGATGGGGAAGCTACCAGTTCGATGACGACGGTGCCCCAGCCAAAAAGAACACATTGGTAGAGAAAGGGATGCTCGTCAGCTTTCTACACGATGTTGAAACCAGCGCGGCCATGAATGCGCAATTGACCGCGAGTTCGAGGACCCAGAATGCATTACGAAGACGCTTCATCAGAATGAGCAACACCTACTCGAAACCAGGCGATTGGAGCATCGATGAAATCATCAAAGAAACCAGGAACGGCGTCATGATGATGCGATGGCAGTACGGTATCGAGGACCCCTTAGGAGGAGGAATGCAGGTAACCTCCAAGAAAGGGTTCCTTATCGAGAACGGGGAGAAAACGAAACCGCTCAAGTCAGTAACCCTGACTGGGCGAGTCCTAGAGGTGCTCGGAAACGTAGACGCGGTCAGCAAAGAAGGGTTCTTCGTGGACCCTGGGACCTGTGGAAAAGGAACGGAAGACTATGTTCCAGTAGGAGCCGGCGGAACATGGTGGAGAACCAAGGCGGTGATCGCATGAACATACGCCAAGTTCTCGACAGAGCAACAAGAGCTCAATGGGAAGTCTTCATACAACACTCGAAGAGAACGGACCTCCATCTGAGAGGACATCAGAGAGAAGCCTCAATCCGACAGGAAAACACAGGATATGGAGTTCGAGTGATAATTCCACGAGACGATGGCGCTGGAGTCGGTTTTGCGTCCTGCAACTCCGAGGAGGCGGTGGAGGCAACCGCCAAAAGAGCGCACGATCTTGCCAAACAGAACCGCTCCCCCTTCTTCGAACTCCCCAACAAGAAAAAACTTCCAACAACCAAGACAGTGGACATCAAGATCAAGGACAACAAGGAGAAGGTGGCAAAGGACTATGCTGAGACAGTTCAGTCACTGATCTCAAATGAGAAGGACATCACTCTAACCTTCGGCAAAGTCCGCACATACGTCGTTGAGAATCAGATATTGAATAGTCGCGGACTCTCATACGAGTCGACTGGCACACATCTTTACGTTGAGATGACATTGAAGGTTGGCGGCGGCAGCAACGTAACTGAATTCTGGCCTACACGCCACGCGTGCAGACTCGCCGATCTGGCCCCTGACAAAATCATCCCTGAGTGGCTAAGCATCGCTAAGAGCAGCCTGAAACGCCATCCGCCAAAGACCAAGCAGACAACCGTCATCTTTGCCCCCACTCTCGTTTGTGACACATTTCTCCCAACTGTTGGCTTCCACGCAAGTGCAGAGGCAGTCAAACAGACCCTGTCCCGATTCAAGAAGGGCGACAGGGTCGCATCCGATCAATTGACCATTGTTGATGATGGCCTCTACCCGTACGGCCTCCGCACGAACCCATTCGATGACGAAGGGCAACCTCAACAGAAGACCACGATCATTGAGAAGGGCTTCTTCAAGAATTACATCTACGACCAACTCCATGCGCAGACAATGGGATCGAAGCCAACTGGCAACGGTATTCGCGCCGGGTTCGGAGCTGACGCGGACGAACGGTACCAAGTTCCCCCCGAGAACTCGACCACCAACCTATACATCAAACCTGGAACTGAAAGCCTAGAAGAACTGATTCGTGATGTGAAGGACGGCTTACTGATCTACCACCCAGCATGGCTCAACCCTGATGAAATCACTACCCGATTCGGATCAGAAATCCGAAACGCGCAGGAAATCAAGAATGGCGAATTGGGCGAAGGGATTGTGGGCGGAACGTTTAGTGGAACTGCATTGGGCCTCCTCCAGAGGATTTCAGGAATCTCGGACAATCCGGAAGTGGTTTCGGGCTCCTCATTAGGATGCGTTGCTCCTTACATTAGATTCGACGGCGTTCAGATCTCCGGCCCCGCCTGATGCGGCTTATGGAATTGCGCGGACAACTTCTGGTTGTGCGGGAATGCTGGCGCACACACACAAACTGTCGGGGAGTTCCAAGGAAACAATCAAACACGTCAAGGAATTATTTCGCAACCATTGTATCTGGGGTACTCGAAGTCTTTCAGTTGAACCCTACCGGTTTCTATTAGTGATTTGATCTGTGGGACCGCATCGTAGAGTGCTTCTATCATGTTTACGACCGTGCCACAGACCTGATTGAATCCTTCATTTCCCCAGAGTCGAGTAACATTCGCGTAGAGGCAACGGCCACCGCATATTGTGATGAACTTACATGATGTACATGGTTCAGATACGAACACGGTATCTTTCAGGCTTTTGCTGGAGGCGTTACTGATGTGGCCTAGGTAGAAGTCCTTCATGCCCGCCATGACCGGGCATGGGGTAATGTTGCCGTCGGTTTGTATGTTGAATACGCACCATCCGGCTCCGCATCGAAGAGGACTTGACTCACCGTTAAGCATTGAATGCATGACCCCAACGAATGGGTACAGACGCCACACCTCTCCAGCATTTCTCATGTGTTCGACCCAAGCAGAAATCAGTTTTCTTAGCCGTGGATTGTAGCTTTGCCCAGCCCACTCAAAGAATCGACGTTTCGGATAATCGTTCTGCCAGAACAATGCGTCCAACTGCCAATGGACAGACGAAATCGGCAGCGTGTCTCTGTTGATCAACGCCAAGACCTGCGTGTCAATCTCAGTCGCTTCAGCGACTGTCATCCTAGCGACAATTTCGCCTCGAAACCCAAGTTCACGAACTCTCTTCACATTATCCTCCACCCTCCTGTATGTGCCTCTTCCCCGGTAGTAGTCAGTTAACGCTTCGTCACCATCGAGAGAGACGAAAATCGATTCAAGCCTATTCAGATAGTTTGAGTCCAATCTATCTAGCATTAGACCATTGGTCTGGATGATGAAGTGAGCGTTCGGGACAGCATCCATCGTTTCTTTCAGCCTTTTCATCTGAAGGAGAGGCTCGCCTCCATAGAATATGACAACTGGATCATTATCTTGTTCCAGAAAATTCCGCAATACGTCAATTCCATACGCTACAGAAGAGGGAATTGAGTAGTCTATGGCGAGACCATGGAAATCGCTTCCGAAATCCTCGCAGGATTTCTCATAACAGTACTTGCATCTCAGATTGCAGTTCGTCGTTAATGTGACGTAGAAATTCATTCACATGCATCTCTAAAGGAAGAGTGAGCATTTTGTTTAATGAGTCTCCATAATATTGATGCCGAACTGACATTCCTTGTGTATGCGCGCATCGTAATTCTAATAATCGTTGCTTCTGTGCTTGGTTCTGATGCTGCGCACACACAAGATTAAGAGGCTAGCCCAGCCGATAGCATAGGCAAGGCATGATGATGTTTAAAGCGATCAAACTGGGCGGAGCTCCTTCTGAAGATACGGTTGGCGGTATCTTTGAGGGTGAGAGGGTCAACTTGAAGACGCTCATAGACAAACAGCTCGGAGCAGAGGAAATCAAAGCCGCTATCGTCACCTTTTCCCCATGCGCTAGAACAGCGAATCGCGACGAGATACAAGGGCGTTCCGGAACATATGCTGCGAGAGATGGTCGTCTACGGTGATCCGGAGGATGTTCGACGACAGTTAGAATTGTTCCGAGACGCTGGAGTTCAGTTATTCATAATGAGTTTCGAACCCGACCGACAATTGGATGAACTGAAACTTTTCGGGAGCGAGGTTGCGAAACAATTCTGGACATCACGTGCCGTCTATAATTCACTCATAGGGAAGGCTTTTACCCGTACTTTGGAGGTGCTTGATGAGGTTCTGTTATGTCTGTTTCCTATGTTTTGGTCAACGTTGAGCCGGGTTCGGAAGAGGAGGTGCTCAAAGAAGTTCGGAAGCTTCCGAATGTGAAGGACTGCCACCGAACTTACGGTATCTACGACATGATTGCAAAAGTTGAAGCTGATTCGATGGATGGGTTGAAAGAGATCATCACATGGAAGATACGGCGACTTCCCGGCGTCCGTTCCACCGTTACAACAATCGTCTTAGAATAGTCTTGTTCGGCCATGAGAAACTCCTTGGGCTAGAAGGACGAATGCAGTGAGGCGACAGAAGCGGGGGGTTTGCTTTGACCTTTGCAGTTTATCAATCCAAGATTCTCGCCTTGGTCCAAGTTGGCAGCGTCGCCACCTGGAGCCTTGTCACGGGGAGCATTCTCCTCAGAGCCCACGGCCCTCAATATTGATCGCGTTTCCTACAGGTCAAACCGAGAGGCGGTAGAGAGTCTTACTCTAGTCTCATTACTGGCTCAAATCATACTTTGATTGGCTACGGCAAGAAGGAAGCCGCGCATGACTGGGGTCGGACCCACCTGCTGAGACGCTTGGTCGTTCTGAGAAAGTAGGTTGATGACTATG
This sequence comes from Candidatus Bathyarchaeota archaeon, assembly GCA_963726255.1. Lineage (GTDB taxonomy): Archaea > Thermoproteota > Bathyarchaeia > 40CM-2-53-6 > 40CM-2-53-6 > FEN-987. The sequence continues at coordinate 1,549,234 of CAVSBL010000002.1, read as the reverse complement.
AGTTCTGATGTACTTACGCAGTCAAGATTTCTTCGAAGGAGATATCGTGAGTTCGATCCCACCTCATCTCGAATCTACTTACTATTTATTTATATCTTATCGGGTTTTTTCCAGGTTTGAGACCGTTTAATTGCCAAGGCTTATATTCGCACAGAGTGCAGCTATTTCCGGTCTAATTTGGCTACCCAGCTATTCGCAAGAAGATCTAGCGGACTTGTGAAAGAAGCGGGTCTTCTGGATGCTTTCGCCACAGGTTTCATGAACCAGGGGCTCACCTTCAACTTCTGGCTCGGCTCAAGCTTCGGCCTTTTCCTCTTTCCGAGAGCCGACTTGGTCTGGGCCGCGTTCATCGCAATGGTGTGGTGTACGCTCGGGCAGGGCTTGGTATGGGGTATTCTTGGTGGTTCGATGCCGAGGAGTGCAGGTGACTATGTATACGCCTCCAGAATTCTGCACCCGCTAATTGGCGTGGTTAACGCAGCTATCAGCGGTGTCTTTGTCATCATTGCTTGGCTGTGGACACTCTCTCCGTTGTATGTGAAACCCGGTTTGACGACTATATTTGGCATGCTAGGCTCAGCCAGCCTAGTCGCGAGAGTTACTCAGCCTGACCTTACCTTAATCATTACGACGTTAGCTATCTTCTACGGATTTGTTTTCGGCGCACTCATGCGCCTACGTTACTTTGCCCTGCAACAAAGAGTCCTAATGATACTCGCGGTAGTCACGTTCTCTGTCGTGATGTTCTTTGGGCTCTCGCATTCGCATCAGGATTTTGTGAATACGTGGAACGTGTTAGCTAAGCAATATGGCTCGTACGATTACCAAGGGCTGATTGACGCCGTCAAGGCTCAGGGATACCCAGTAGGCTCAGGTGTTGACTGGGTCTCAACTATTGGGCTGGCCACCAGCGTGTATGGGTGGTGGGCCGAATACGCATACGTCACTGTCTTCATCAGCGGAGAAGTGAAGCGACCCGAACGAAACCTCATAGTCGCTCAGACTTCTGCTGTTGTCATCCCAGGGTTACTAATGATGTTGGTAGGTTTTCTGCTGCAAGGCATTATTGGAAGGGACTTTACAGTGGCCTCTGCATACGTCGAACAGGCTGGCTTGTCAGGGTATAACATGCCCTTCACTCCTGACTTCGTGACTCTATCGGGCATATTCACAACTAACAAGCTCCTGCTAATCGTCATGGGCTCAAGCGTTCTACTCTCCAACCTGATCTGGATGCCCCTTCAGTTCGTGGCCGCCCCCAGGTATCTGATGGGTTTCGGAATGGACCGCCTAGGCCCCAAGTGGTTCACCGACGTGAACCCACGAACTCACACGCTGCTAAAGAACTGCATATTCGTGTTTATCGTTGCCGAATTGGGCGTAGTCGGATACTTGCTCAATCCTGTACTCGGCTCATGGATAGGCGGGTCCGCCAACACGGTCGTTCAATACATTACAACGTTCACGATCGCTGCCCTCTGCGCAATCGCATTTCCGTTCGTCAAGAAGGCGCGGCACATCTGGAATGCTTCCCCACACAACTGGAAGATCGGCCCAATTCCCTTGGCAACGATCGCCGGGATAATTTCGCTGGGCTACTTCTGGGTGGGAGGCTACTTCTACCTCACTGCACCCGCGCTTTACGGCGCGTGGCAAATCTGGGTGCCAATGCTAATCGGTGTAACTATCTTCATGGTAATCTGGTACTACGCCTTCAAGGCAAAGGCTGCGAAGGAAGGCATAGACATAAGCCTCGCTTTCAAGGAGCTTCCGCCAGAATAGAAAGTCAACTTCAGGTAGGCGCGTCTGCGTACGCGCTTACCTCCACCTTACAGCAGTGGCGAGTGAAGATATATCTTAATTACGACGGGGATTGCGCTGGTTGACGAAGGCAGATCATTTGGAAAATGTCCAGAAGAAGACCGTTCAGCTCACACAGATGATGTCAGAAGCGCAGCGAATCGTTACAGAGGGGAATACGCGGAACCTACATCTTCGCTTGCTTGGTGCGATAGCGTTCCAGGCACATTGCCCAAAATACAATTTTCTCGCCCTGAAACTTGGCAGAGTACTGACCGATCTTGACCTCGCTGCTTACGGTCGAGAGAAAGTACCGGTTGACAACCTTATGAGAGAATTGGGTTACGAGGATAATCCGCTCTTCACAGGGCTGTTCGGCCATACGCGCATGATTTGGGACAGCAAGACTAACGGCCTTCATGTGGACGTCTTCTTCGACAAACTTGCCATGAACCACGAAATCCTATTCACCAATCGACTCGAACTGGAAGAATATACCATTCCGCTGGCAGATATGCTTCTAGAAAAAATGCAGATAGTCCAGATCAATGAGAAAGATGTCATCGATACCATTATGCTCCTACGCGAGCATGCGGTCGGTGATTCCACTCCAGAGACGATCGATGGGCGACATGTCGCGAACGTGCTCGCCGATGACTGGGGGTTCTACTACACCGTCACTTCGAACCTGAAGAAAGTACAAGAATTTCTCGAAAAGTATCCCCAGCTTGGCTCAGAAGACCGAAGCGATGTTTCAGATAAAGTAGACACACTCCTGAAAGTGATCGACGGTCAGGAAAAGACAATGTCATGGAAACTTAGGGCAAAAATTGGCACAAAGAGAAAATGGTACACGGATGTCGAAGAGACAGCCGCGATGACATAAGGAGAAGATTGGAGGGTCCGTTGAATGAGGTTTTTCTTCGCTGCCGATGTTCATAGTTCTGAAACGTGCTTCCGAAAATTCCTAAATGCCATAGACGTGTACGGGGCAGATGTCGCTATGCTTCTTGGAGACTTGAGGGGAAAAGTAATCGTCCCCATAGTCCAGAGCCCTGATGGGACATACAGCACGGATTTCTTAGGTCGAAAGACCGTCATTAAGAATGAAGCTGAACTCGCTCAGTTGGAAAAGAAAGTCGGCGCTGTAGGTTACTATCCCTACCGGAGCACAGTGGAAGAGATTGCGAAAATTCAATCAAATCCGGAACTAATGGATGCTCTTTTCCTGAAATTTTTCACAGAACGCATGGAATCCTGGTCCAAACTCGCCGAAGAACGGCTCACGAAAAGCAAAGCCAAACTCTTCATCGCCGCAGGAAACGATGACCCCCTTGAAATCGAGGACACGCTCAACAAGTCTACACGATTCATAAACGTTGGCGATAAGAAATTCGAAGTGGATGAATATGAGATTATATGCTGCACGTATAGTGGCCCTAGCCCTTGGAAGACACCGCGCGAATGTGAAGAAGAGGAGCTAGCGAATAGGATTCAGTCCCTAACGAGTCAAGTGCGAGACTTCGAGAACAGCATATTCATGATGCATGATCCACCGATTGACACAACCCTCGACGTATGCCCAAAGCTATCGGAAGACATGACCCCATCAGCAACAGATGAGATTCATGCTGGTAGCAAGGCGGTGCTGGACGTCATCAAGAAGTACCAGCCGCTGCTGTCAGTTCACGGGCACATACATGAATCGAAAGGCATAATCGAGATTGGAAGAACGATCTGCATTAATCCAGGCAGCGAGTACGCGCAGGGTGTGCTTCGCGGAGCAATTGTCGATATTGCAAAAGGCAAGGTCAAGACGAAGATGCTTACCTCAGGGTAGAAGCATTCACATTTGTTCGACCTGTGCTTTCAAACAGGCTTCTATGGCTGATGCCCCTGCTTCTGCCACCGATGTGTCTTCTTCGACTGTTCCCGAACTACAGCCTACTGCTCCAAGAACGAGCTTGTCGAGTTTTACGGGTACCCCACCAGCGAAGATCACGATACGCCCGCCGCAAGTTGAGTTGATGCCAAAATCAGGCCCGCCTGGCTGTGCGATTTTTCCTTCTTCTCCAGTGGGTAGCCTTAGCACTGAAGCAGTATACGCCTTGTCGATTGCTATCTGAATACTTCCCACCAATCCGCCGTCCATGCGCTCGAAGGCGAGAATGTTTCCCGCTTCGTCAACAACAGCAATGTCCATGGGGACATTGATTTCGGTGGCTTTCTTCTTCGCCGCTTCAATCCCGACCCGTGCATCCTCGAGTGTCAATTTTGGGAACTGAATCAAAATTCATGTTTCCTCCAGTGTTTGAGGTGCCTAATCCGTAGTGCTCGCTTATGAGTAATGCGGGAATTTTGAGATAACCGGAACTGTCATTATAGGTGACCATTCTTTTCTCCTGAAGAAATGTTAAATCAAGTGTTTCGCATGACCTCGCATAGCAAGAGAGTTGTTTTGTTGGAAAGCGCCGAACTAGAGCGGTTCAGTGTATACGGATTCTCTATAGAATATCCGCCAGTCTGCCGCTTCGAATTCAACCCGAAGAGCAGACGCGATAAAGGAGACATAGTCATACACTTCCCCGATAGGGAGAAGCTCTTCCTTTCATGGGGTGACCTTGCGACGGTGCAAAATAACTTCCAGACAGTCAAGGAACAGGCTGACCACAGCATCAAGGCTATGACGAAAAGTCGAACAGTCGGAAAAGTGGAGAGATTAGTAGATAGCTCGCTAGACGTCAACTCTCATAAAGCAGCCTACAATCAAGTTAGGTTTGACGAGTTGTCGCTCGGAGGGTTGTTCTTCTCTAAGACAAAGGCCACGAAACGTCTCACATACTCAGTTCACATTCACTGTCAGGATTCCTCAAGATACTTCGTGATTTACACGATCCTTTCTCCTAACGCCCCCGAGGATTTCGAAAGCCTCTTCACGAGAATGGCGAAATCCTTCGTATGCCACAATGGGCCTTCAAGCAACAGGCTTCGTGGGCATATACGGGTAGGCCTAGTAATCTACTACACCGCCGTGGCGTATCGTAGAAATCACACTTACCGTACGCAGCATTCGATAGGACGGGAATACTGCTCTTTCATTTCTTGCCGTATATTTGATGGTACCAAGATTTTCTGACGGCGCCAGTTAGGTCGAAGTAGACGTGCTTGATGTATGTGCATTCCTCTAGGCTGTATCGCGACAGTGAGGCCCCATGTCCGCTTTGCTTGTAGCCAGCCCATGGCATTTCGGAGGGTACCGGGATATGGTCATTGACCCAGACTGTGCCGAACCTTAGATCTCGAACCGCCCTCATGGCCCGTGTAACGTCCTTTGTCCAGACGGACGCGCCGAGTCCATAGATCACTTCATTGCTCTTCTTGATGGCATCATCTAGGTCCGATGTTTTGAGTACAGTAAAGACTGGCCCAAAGATTTCTTCCTGAACTATGGAAGAGTCGTGGTTTTCTGTGTAAATAGCTGTGGGTTCCAAGAAGTAACCATTCTCGTGCCCGGGAACTTGTGGAATCTTTCCGCCAAAGAGTAGGCGCCCTCCTTGTTCGATTCCTTCGTCCACATATTTCTTGACGCGCTTTTGCTGGCCTTGGGACACTAATGGGCCCATGTCCGTTTCCATGTTGCTTGGGTCCCCTACGCGTACTTTCTTTAGCTTCTCAACGAGCAGAGTTTGGAATTCCTCCAGCTTTGAATCATGGACGTAGTATCTTGTCGAATTTGCGCAGTCCTGGCCATTGTTTATTATGCCGCCGACGACTGCGCCTTCCGTAGCAGCGTCAAGGTCAGCGTCTTCCAGAACTATGAATGGAGCTTTGCCCCCGAGTTCTAGAGAGACTTTTTTGACGGTATTTGCCCCAAGTTCCCCTAATCGCCTGCCGACCTCGGTGCTGCCCGTGAAAGCAATCATATCGATATCCTTGTGCCGTGCTAATTGTTCCCCGACTCTTCCTCCGGGGCCCGTGACAATGTTGAAAACTCCTTTTGGAACTTCCGCCTTCTGAACAAGTTTGCCCAGCTCGATCGTTGTGAGCGGCGTGTAACTTGCCGGCTTGATTACTACAGTGTTACCCGTCGCCAATGCCGGGAAGGCTCTCCAAACAGCCATCATTAGCGGATAGTTCCACGGGGTGATTACTCCGACGACGCCGATTGGTTCTCTTCGAATGCCGCTCGTACCCTCAGGCACATATTCTGCCATCGCATCTCCATTCAAAATGCGCGCCGCGCCGGCGATGTACCGTATGTTATCGACCGAATATGGCAAGTCGTAGGTTGTTGATTGCCTGATCGACTTACCGTTATTTAGTGTCTCGAGTTCAGCGAAATGGCCGATATTTTGTTCCAGCATAGACGCGATTCTTAGTAACGCGTTTGCTCTGTCGCCTGGGGTGATCTTGCTCCAGATTCCTCTATCGAATGCGTCCTTAGCGGCGTCTATGGCCTTGCCTACATCGTCGTCTGCTGCAGAAGGAACCTTATCGATCACTTTTCCCGTGGACGGGTCATGTACGTCCACCCATTCATCAGAAGAAGAAGGCAGCCATTCGCCGTCAATATACATGAGGCGGCTTTGTTTTCCCGATTTTTTCATATGCAAATACCAACGGTTTCGAGATTTGCTCGACTTTTCACTCTGTGGTATGCACAGTAAGAAGCTTTATGCTATCATTTCAATTGAGCGGTGGCAGTTTCGACACCTGGGGTCTTGTAACAGGCATCATCCTTCGAGCCGACGGCCCTCAACATTAATCGCGTTCCGGTTGATTGGGAATCTTGCGTCCCCACTGAGATGCTGCTCTGAGAAAGTATAAGGTACCATCGCTCGCACGCAGGAGATAAGAGAGGCGCGCACCTACGCTGACCAGCTTGGCTTCGTCTGGAAGTCAGTGTCCTGAGAAGAACGAACGCGACCACGAACCTCGACGACGTGGATAGAATTTGTTCCTGGCTATGTGGTTCACATTACTATGGGGATGAAGCGTTCTTCGTTTATTGACTTACTCAAGTGGCCTACGATCGGGATTTCGTTTCCACAGTACTTGCACCGGTTCTGGTCGTCCATATGCCAGCCCGTGATGTCGAAACCAAACCGTTCCACAATCATCTTACCGCAACCTGAGCAATAGGTGTGTTCGAGCGGGTGCCCCGGTACGTTGCCCAAGTACACATAATTCAACCCGACTTCTTTGGCGATTGCGTGATGCTTCTCCAGGGTTTTGACTGGGGTTGGTGGTAGGTTCATCATCTTGTAGTCTGGGTGGAAGCGTAGGAAGTGAATCGGCGTATCAGGGCCTAGGTTATCATAAATCCAGGAAGACAGCCTCTTCGCAACTCCTAGGTCGTCTCCGACCTCCGGGACAATTAAGTCCGTGATTTCAATGTGGACCTTCGTCTTGTCACGGATCTCTAGCAGTGTCTGGAAGATTGGGTCGGCGTTAGCGATTCCGATATACTTCCTAACAAAGGAGGTTTCACCACTGCCCTTGAAGTCGACGGTTATGCAATCGAGGAAATCCCGCATCAACCCAACCGTCTCAGGCGTGTCATATCCGTTCGAGACGAATATGTTGATCAGCCCAGCCTTCCGCGCCTGAACCCCAATATCGTGGGCGAACTCGATGAAGATCGATGGCTCATTGTAGGTATAGGCCAACCCCTCACAACGATAGCGCTTCGTCATCTCCACAATCGCTTCGGGAGTTGCGTCCAAACCTTCGATTTTGCGCCGTTGACTAATGTCACTATTCTGACAGTAGCTACAGAGCCAATTGCAACCGGTTGTTGCGATTGAGAAGATCTTGGTTCCGGGCATGTAGTGTGTTACGGGTTTCTTTTCGATTGGGTCTATGTGGCCGGCGATTATTTTGCCGTAGACGTAGAGCCAGAGTTTTCCGTTTGTGTTTCCTCGGATTCCGCAGAGGCCTACCTTTCCTTCCGGAATGTTGCAATACCTGGCGCACGCAGTACATCTCACCCTGCCATGTGGGAGTTGTTGGTAGAGTGTTGCCTCTTTGCCCACAGTCATGGCTGCGGCCTCAACTTGGCATGGTGTTGCTTTGGTCGGAAAGTCATCTAGGTTGTTGCTCGTTATGGTCTTCGGCCTGGCCTCGGAATAAACCTATCCTCAGAAATTCGTATCAGAGGCCCCTCTAAACATAGCAGTTAGTCGCTGGCAACTAACTGCTTAGTTGCTATGTCCATGCTCCTCAGACTGTCTGCACGCGTAAGAGGTCTGTGGTGCCGCCGGGTGTGGATGGGTCTCCGCAAACCACGACAATCTTGCCGTCTTGGCTAACTGTCCCGCTATGCCGGGCTGCGACCTTTGCGGCCGAGAATATTTCAGCCGTAGTCGAGAGTTTCTTTACACGGTAGGGATACACGCCCCAGAGCAGCGAAAGCCTGTTCATCACTGGGACAATGTATGTCAGAGCAATGATAGGGACCGGCGACCGAAACTTTGACACTCGATGTGCCGTAAGGCCGGTTCTCGTATGGGCCACTATGCAACCCGCGCCTAATCGGTATGCGACTACGCAAGCCGAGTAACTGATTAAATCCTGAACGATCGGTCTTAGAAGTCTGCGCCTACTGTTGAGAAGTCTACTGTAGGGTAAATTCTTCTCCGTTGCGGAGGCAACTCGCTTCATAACGTTCACCGCCTCAACAGGGTACCTTCCTACCGCAGTTTCCTCTGAGAGCATGATCGCGTCTGTTCCGTCAATTATGGCGTTCGCAATGTCAGTTACTTCCGCACGTGTTGGGACAGGGTTATTGACCATGGACTCCAACATTTGGGTGGCTGTAATCACAGGTTTTCCGGCAGCGTTAGCCTTCGCAATTATTTCCTTCTGAAGAGTAGGGATCTCCTCAAGCTCCATCTCGACGCCGAGGTCACCCCGAGCAACCATTACTCCATGTGCCTTCTGCACAATTGCATCAAAGTTCTCGACCGCTTCGCGCTTTTCGATTTTCGCAATAATCCACGCCTTAGATCCGGCGTCTTTCACTAGTCGTTTGGCTTTAGCAACTTCAGCCGCGGTCGTCACGAATGATAAGGCGACAAAATCCGCCCCATTTTGAACGGCGAACCGAAGGAGGGCAATGTCTTGCTTGGTCAGGGCGCCAAGTCTCAACTTCTTCCCAGGTAAATTGACGCCCTTTCCTGACGAGATGTGCCCCCCTCTCACGATCCTACAAATGGCCTGGTCCTTGTTCGCCTGTAGAACTGAGAGCTGGACTATGCCGTCTTCAAGGAAAACGCGGTCCCCTTTCCTGAGCTGCTTCAAGATCGAAGGATGACTGAGAGAAACCGCCCTCTGGTTGCCAATGATCCTCTTTGACGTTAGGGTGAACTGTGCACCTTCTCGCAGCTCCACCGGTTCCGGGAATACCTTACCAACTCGAATCTTCGGCCCTGGCAAGTCAAGCAAGATTCCGAGCGAAGTCTTCAACTCCCTCGAGACCGAGCGGATCAAACGCATTCGGGCGGCGTGCTCATCTAAGGTTCCATGGGAGAGGTTCAGTCTAGCAACGTTCATTCCTGCACGCGTTAACCGTCTCAACATCACTCTAGAAGACGTCGAAGGGCCAATCGTGCAAACGATTTTGGTCTTAGTTTTCTCGGGGACCACTGTGCATACCTTATCACCCATGCAGTTTCCTAGCTCTAATCAATATATTGAACGGGGCGTCACGATAGCCGTCGAGTGTCTGAGACTTGCGAAACCCAATAATGTATGTCATCCTGGACGGCGTGGGTGATCTGCCATTCCCAGAACGCGGAAACCAAACTCCCTTGGAGGCAGCGAAGACTCCAAACCTCGACAAGCTCACCGCGAAGGGAATGATGGGCATACTCTACACCGTGAAACGGGGAATAGCCCCGGAAAGTGATGCGGGCGTTTTCTCCCTACTCAGCTACGACCCGTCCAAACTCGACCTTTCAAGGGGTGTTGTCGAGGCGCTAGGTTCAGGGATGGAGTTCAAGAATGGAGACTTGGCGTTGCGGTGCAACTTCGCCACCGTCCAAGACGGGCAGATAACCGACCGGCGAGCGGGCAGAAACGTCTCCACGGATGAAGCACGGGAACTTGTAGAAGCTGTCAACGAAAACTCGAATCTGAAAGCCCTAGCTAAGTTCGAACTCAAAGCGACCATTGGCCATCGCTGTGCACTAGTCTTTCGAGCAGATCACAGGAGTTTTTCAGGCTCCGTCTCTAACCTCGACCCAGCTTATGCTCGCAAGGGCAAGGTTACGATTGCGAAATCGGGCGTCACACTTCCAACCCCTATACCCACGTGTGTTCCGCTAAACAAAACGAAAGTCGCAGCACAAACGGCGCAACTCCTGAACCAATTCGCAGCAGAAATCTTCGATGTCCTAAGGGATCACCCAGTTAACATTCGGAGAAGGGATCGCAGAGACCTTCCAGCCAACTTTCTTTTGATGCGTGATGCCGGAACCAAGACGCCCAAAGTGAAGACGCTGAAAGAAAAATTCGGGTTCAAGTCCGTAGCCGTGGCTGACATGCCTGTTGAGCTTGGAATCGCTAAGGTGGTTGGAATGGACGCGGATGTGTTTCCACCCGACAGATCGCTTGAAGGTTACACTCAACGCACACAGAAGGCCCTGGAACTCACCGCGAAATACGACCTAGTTTACGTTCATCTGAAGGGTCCTGATGAGCCTGGACATGATGGGGACTTCGATGGAAAGAGGAAGTCTATCGAGGATATCGATGCCGGTTTCTTCGCCGGACTCCAGGAGTTAGGGTCGAAGTTGCTCTGCGTTACCGCCGACCACTCTACTCCGTGCGTTACAAAAGGCCACAGCGACGATCCAGTGCCAATCCTAGTAACAGGGTTGAATGTCAAATCGGACGGTTCTGAGCGTTTCACAGAGAGTTATGGAAGGAGAGGGCGTCTGGGAACGATTAAGCACGGCCACGAAATTTTGAAGATGCTGAAAAGGTTCGCCGCTAATAATCAGGCAGATTATTCTGCGGTAGTCGGTGCCGCAAGAGTCCATTTGTCCTTGTTGACCAGCACTTCTCTCAAGAAGTTCGTCGCCCTCTTTTCATCCAAAGTTAATAGAAACTTGCCGAGGTGCTTGCACATGTTCTTTGAAGCGATGTTCTTGCGCCAATCTTGGCAGTCGTGCAGTATCGTTCGGTTCTTGAGGTTAATCTCGACCACATACTCCTTGACCTTCCCTCGGATATAGTCTGGGGTTGAATCGGAAACCGTGACGAGTGCATCGTCGATTTCCTTTGCACGTTGAAGGCGTGCTGCGCCCAAGAATAATCGAAGCAGTTGGTCCAAAGTTAGCTCTTCGGCCTTGCGGGAAGGTACCTTTGGTGGGGGGCGTCGCACACTTGTCGACGGCCCGGACTTGGAGAACTTTTCTAGGGCTTGATTGATCCGCCAGTCGATGTAGGCCTGTTCGTCCCTAGTGTATTTGGCTCGGTTTGAGGAGTCGTCAAAGTAGCGGCGAGCTGCTTTAGCATGCCAGGGCGTATGTAGGGGGTAACGCCAGTTTTCGGGGTCAGCGTAAACGGCCTGGTCCTTTGGATATCCTTTCGGCGGGCCCTCCCTTCCGAAAGGTTTCTTGTCAGGTTTCGTACCGACCATGACATTTTCAACTGCTCGTACCCTATTTAGACTCCTTCGGGCGGCCTATACAGTAGTTATACTAAATGCCAAGAATCTTTCTTCGGGTGGCCTTAGTTGTGGATACGAGGAACAAAAGTCAGGTTTTGCCTTTGAGTCACGAATTCTCAGTCGCTCCCGAAATGTACCTAAAAACCATTTACAACCTAGAAGCGAAGACCGGAGCCGCACGAACCGGAGATATCGCAAAGATACTGAACATAACGCCGGGTAGTGTGACGAACACCCTGGAAGTTCTGGAAGGGAAAGGGCTTGTTGAACGAGAACCGTACAAGGGTGTCAAGTTGACAGGGCAAGGAAGAAGCCTCGCCCTCTCAGTGTTCAGGCGGCACAGGCTCGCCGAGAGGTTGCTGGTCGACGTTTTGCATTATGATTGGACAGATTCACATGAGGAAGCATGCAAACTTGAACATGCCATAAGCGATAACCTAGCCACCTCCATTGAGAAGACCCTTGGGAACCCGGAGACCTGCCCGCACGGAAACCCAATCCCAGACGAGAAAGGGTACTTGGCACCAACAAAAAGCGAAGCCCTATCCAATCTTGGCCAAGGCCAGCGCGGTGTCGTCAGCGAGATTCCTGACGAGAACACCGAACTGTTACGCTACTTGGCCAACCTAGGAATGCTTCCAGGAGTCGAGGTAAAGGTTGAGGAGAAGGCTCCGTTCAAGGGCCCGATCATGGTTAAGGTGGGCTCGAACTCGTACCCCCTGAGCTTGGATGTCGCAGCAGGCATTTACGTAAACAAACAAAAGTAGGCGCTCGTCAGCCCGCAACGTCACGGAACACAGCGGAAGTAAGTCCCGCGAAGACGGCGTTTCCAAGTATCGCTCCAGCGAGGCTGCCCAGAACCACAGCTACTAGTGGAAGCTGCGGCGAAAACGACCAAGGAAACAGCGACAAAGTGAACGGAAAGTAGGTAGCCCCGAAAAGTAATCCGGTCAACGTCGACGTCACGAGACCAGCCTTCGTCATATTCATCACTCGCCTCAAACCCAAGATCAGAACGTCAAACAATGCCAAGGGCAGCAATCCCAACGGAACATACGACGAAGCCTGCCGGATTCCCACGACAAAGTAAGACACTGCACTGAATACTACACCGATTGATAGAGCCGTACCAAACCTCGGCAACACTCTCTTGGCAGGAACTAGAACGAGTGGCGCAACAAGGGCGAGGAAGGTCGCCGTTACCAAATTGACGAGTATGGTTCTGAATAAGGTTGCTAAATATAGGAAAAACCCAGCTGCCGTCAACCAAATCGAAGCGAACATCAGCACAACCACAATGAGCGTTAACCACTGCATAAAGGTTGAAGCAGCGATTATCTCGCGCTTGATCAATCCAAACTCGATTGTCAATCCAATGACCATTCCAAGCGTGACGGTCAACAAGCCGACAGTCAAGGCCGAAAGGAAAAGAGAAGTGTAGAGTTCACTAGCGAAAAATTGCTGAGCAAGCTCACTCCACATTAGGGCGATGATCTCAATCACTGAACCCACACGCGCTAACTTGAGCCCGACCACATTCACAAAATTAATCGGGACAGTGCTTGCAGGGTGCATTCGCGGAGCCTTGACACCTCGCCAAATTGCCAGAACGGACACAGTAATCCCCACATAGAGCGCAAGGTGAGCCATGGTCCACCAAACATCAATGGTTCCGAGCTGAGTGGAGAAGTAGATGTCCCATAAGCCTAGAACTTGGACAAAGGCTCCTATGGAGCCGGCCAAGTAGCTCGACTGCCGCAACGCGTAAGCCAAATCCCTAAACAACCTGGCGGAGCTAGAGGAGCCGTAAATCTTCCTTAATCGTCGTTAGGACAACGTGAGTGTTGGTTCGGTCCACGAAGGGCATGCTCAGAAGGTTCTTCGTGAACTTACTCAGTTCTTCTCGAGAATGGAACTTCGCTATCACAAGGGCATCCGTGAGCCCCGTAACATCATACACGGCGCAAGTGTTGGAGAGTTTCCCAATCGCCTCCTCCATCTCAAGCAACTTTCCTTTCAACACGGTGATTTCCGCTATGACGGTGAGCTGGTAACCTAGCTTTTCATGATCGAGCAGGGCTGAGTAGCCTTTGATGATCCCAGCCTTCTCCAGTCTGCGAATGCGGCTGAGAACGGTCCCCACAGAGATACCGGCCCGACGAGCGAGCGACCGGTATGACCGCCTGCAATCGCGAAGAAGCTCACTCAATATCTTTCGGTCAACGTCATCGATGCGCAAACGTTCAACAGAAGACAACTTCGACACCCATTTTATGCGCGTTCATCTATAATGCTGCCTATTCGAGGTACATTTGTCTATCGATTCGGCCCATACGGATATATTTGTTCAACGCATTCCCTGCGGCTCTATAGTTCACTACAGCGATGGAGCGCTACAATTGCTAGAGCAAGCCAACAGCGTAGACTCTGAGCCGGTCGTAAAAGCAGAGAAACCGGGTGCATACGTGCGCTACAAGATTGAGGTCAGTCCAGCGCCACCGCGCTGCGAGCAACCTCATCCGTTCTATCCGAGAGTGGGGAAAGTCGGGCTTGCACGCTTGTTGCTTCGAGAAGTGTTCGACTACGGCTTCAAGTTAAGGCGAAAGGAATACCGCGCCGCCCTTATGACTAGGCCTTGCATTTACGGAGTATTTGGCAGCCGGTTCGGCGGTTTTCATCCTCTACGAGAAAAATGCACAGGTTGCATGAGGTGCGTTCAGGAGTATCCAAGCTTCTGCACGGTCGACCGTAACCCGGAATTCTTCAGGTTCGCTGACTCCTATTGGATCCCCGAGGATCCGGCTACCGCGAGCGGGTCGCCAATAGCTACGGTCTCGTACGAGGCCGAGACCGGAAAGATTCCCATCAAGGGTATGGGGTACAAGGGAGCTTTTGCCGGCCCAGGCTGGGATTCAATGTGGACCGACATGTCAGAGATAGTCCGGCCCACCCGCGACGGAGTCTACGGCAGGGAATACATCTCCACCATCGTCGACATGGGACGTAAACAAAAATTCCTAGATTTCTTCAACCAGAAACCCGACCTGTCAACAAGCACCGTCGAAGTCTCATTACCAATAATCTTCGACTACCTGCCACCAAACCTAAGCAGCCAATCCATAATACAATCAGTCGCTGGCGCGGCTGCAAAAACAGGCACCCTATTCATCGCAGCGCCAAGCCAAGCTCAAGAATTCTTCAGCTCACACCGGAGGCGACTAGTCCCCTTGATTTCACCTGCAAGCACTAACGGAGACCGTGATTCGGTACTTGCAGCGCAAGCGATCGAGCTAACAGAATATGAGCCCGGCGCGGTTGATAGAATTAGAGAAATCAACCCTAGAGCTCCGATTTCAGTCCGTGTCCCACTGTCAAATGATTCGCCGGAGACGGCTGTGGGCTTGGTTCGGGCTGGTGTCGACATAATTCACTTCTTCGCAGACTACCACGGCAAAGGGTGGGACGAGGAGAACCCAATGTTCGTAGGAGACCTTCTCCGTTCCGTGCACGGTAAACTTGTGAAAGAATCTCTGCGAGACGAAGTTACCTTAATCGCGAGTGGCGGAATAACGCTGGCAGAACATGTCCCTAAGGCAATAATCTGCGGTGCCGACCTCGTGGCCATCGATACAACCGTCCTCGTCGCCCTTCAAGCCCAATTTCTGACCGAGTGCAGGTCCCCTGAAACTGGCCGCATCACCTCGGAGAAGTTTGACGTGGAATGGGGTGAACAGCGGCTGGTTAACCTATTCGCTTCTTGGCATGACCAACTCATCGAGATTTTGAGCGCTATGGGAATGCGTGACGTCAGACGGTTGAGGGGTGACGTGGGCCGGGCGATGTTCAACGAGGATTTGGAAAAGGAGGCGTTTGCCGATATTGAACGCGCAACGTGAAATGATCGTTCAGAAGCATACAAAACTAATCCACCACGGGCTCAACGTTCTACCAACGCTTAGACACGGTATCCCAGGCGGGCTTGGAAACAAGAGATGGACCTCGGGGCTGATATTCGCAACCTACGAACAAGCCACCACCGGCAAACCTCCCAGCCAGCTCGAGTACAAGGTAGGGAAATCAGGCGGCGGTTTCGATCGACTAGACTTCAAGAACATCAAAAACCACTCAGGGCTTGGGGACGAGGACTATGACCTCTCGATTGGGTTGAACCGCCGGAACTTCGGCCCCAAGATTACAATCCCCATACCCATCTACGGCGGCGGTATGTCGTTCGGTTCGGTTAGCCTCAACTTTATGCTCGCTAGGGCTATCGCCGCGAAACGATTGGGCACCTTCACATCCACGGGTGAGGGGGGCTACCCGCCCCCGCTCATGGAGTACAAGGATTATGTGATCACGCAGGTTGCGACCGGGATGTTCGGGGTGCGCGAAGAGACGATTCAGGCGGCGAGGGTTGTTGAGTTCAAGTATGCCCAAGGGGCGAAGCCGGGCTTAGGCGGCCACTTGCTCGCTGATAAGGTGACGTCAGAAGTGGCGAGCATGAGGGAATCAATGCCCTTCACCTCGCTTTATTCCCCGTTTCCCTTTCACAGTGTCTACTCAGTTGAAGACCACAAGAAGCATGTCGACTGGATTCGTGCTGTCAACCCCAAGTGTTTGGTGTCTGTGAAGGTTTCGACTCCATCCGATGTTGACATGGTCGCCATTGGTAGCTACTACGCAGATGCAAACATCTTGCACCTCGATGGGGGCTACGGGGGGACGGGCGCGGCACCAGAGATTGCCAAGAAGAACATTGCCATGCCCATAGAGTATGCGATTCCGAAGGTTCACCGCTACCTAGTCGCGGAAGGAGTAAGGGACGAGCTCACGGTGATGGCGAGCGGCGGAATTAGAACAGCATACGATGTGGCCAAAGCCATTGCCCTCGGAGCGGACGGCTGCGTGATTGGGACGGCTGAAACTGTGGCAGTCGGTTGCACGCATTGCGGCAACTGCGAACGTGGAAGGGGATGCCAAGTAGGAATCACAACAACCGACCCTGAGCTCACTCTGCTCATTGAGCCGCAATGGGGCGCGCAAAGAATCGTAAACCTCTACACTTCATGGTCCCAGCAGTGGAGAACAATCTTGGCAAGCCTTGGGTTACGCTCAATCAAGGAATTGAGGGGAAGGACGGACCTCTTGCTTTACAGGTGAACAAAATGCATCCAGCTGCGAGCATCATCCAATCCCGGTCGAGACTAGTTGAGGGAATGAACCTCGGTCGGAAGGTCGAGGCTGAAGGCGGATGCGGCGTAGTCGGCGCCGCCTGCTCAGAACCCATCGCCGGCAAACACTTCCTCCAAGCCCTCCTTCAAATGAAAAACCGCGGCAACGGAAAGGGCGGAGGAATAGCTGCCCTAGGCCTCTCACCAGAACGCCTAGGCGTAACTAAGCGTATTCTTGAGGAGGATTACCTAATTCAAATCGCCTACCTAGACTCTTCGGCAAGTGAAGCGGTTGAAGAGGAATTCATTCACCCGTTTCTCAACGTCGAAGCCGCAAATTGGCTTGAGACCATACCCGACTACACAACCCTCCCCGATTTGCAGGTGAAGCCACCTGCAGTCCGCCGCTACTTCTGCAGGGTGAAGGAAGATGTGCTCGGCCAATTCATGCAACGGAGCGACCTGCTGGATCGTCAACTTGCCGAGGACGAATTCATCTATCAAAACAGCTACGCTTTGAACAAGAAGTTCTACGCGTCCCTAGGCGAGAAGAAAGCTTTCGTCCTTTCCCACGGCAAGGACATGATCGTTCTGAAGATAGTTGGGTGGGGAGATCAGGTCATACGTTACTACAAGCTGGAAGATTTTGAAGCGCACATTTGGATCGGGCACCACCGGTACCCAACGAAAGGCAAAGTCTGGCACCCCGGAGGCGCACACCCATTCGTAGGGCTTCATGAGGCCTTGGTGCACAACGGGGACTTTTCGAATTACCATTCAATCGCAGAGTATCTAGCTCAACGGAAAATCTACCCCCTCTTCCTAACCGACACCGAGGTCGCGGTCTACCTGTTCGACTTGTGGAGAAGGGTGTACGGATACCCGATGGAGGTCTTGATCGAAGCCATGGCGCCTACGACGGAACGTGACCTCTACATGCTTCCCGAAGACAAACGGCGGCTGTACCGGGAGGTTCAGGCTTCACACATCCATGGCTCACCAGACGGGCCATGGTTCTTCATAGTCGGCCGAAGTGAAGACGCGGGCCGCACCCTTCACCTACTGGGCATAACCGACACGTCAATGCTCCGCCCCCAAGTCTTTGCATTACAGGACGGTGCGGCCAAGATCGGTCTAATCGCTTCGGAACGCCAAGCCATAGACGCCTGCCTAAAGAGCCTAGCCGCAGAGGATCCGCGTTTCGGGGCCAAAGCTGACCTCTACTGGAACGCGAGAGGGGGAAGCTACACAGACGGCGGCGCCTTCATCTTCACAGTCGACCGATCAGCCGGGACACCTGAATTGAAATGTGTTAACAAATTCGGAGTCGAGATTTCCGTCCCAGCTAAGAAGCCAGCGCGTGACATCGTAGACGCGACTTTGAGGCTGGCTCCAACACTTCTCACAGAAGCGTTAGCTGCTCGATCAGGATTAGAGACCGTCGAAGCTCTGTGCGCGAACTTGGAGCAGGCAGCGGAGAGAAGTTATGGAGAGAAAGTGAAAGCTGTGGAATTTCTGACCTGGCTGCTAGACAACCTTCACTTGATTCCATATGCGAAAGAAGGGAAAATACAGGCAAACGCGGAATCATCGCTTTTCAAAATCCTTCGGAAGTTTCCATTGATCTCCGACACGTATGACTCGAATTGGGTGTTAGTGAGCTCAACGAACAAGCATAAGCTACGAGCCCCCACGGGTAGCGAAGAAACGTTGCTGCTTGACGTAGCTGACTTCGCGGCGGAAGGTGAGGGTTCAGCTTCAGCCATGATCGTAACTGCCTACAAACAAAATTGGAAGCATGTTTTGTCTTTTGATTGGCGTGGACAGCGGTTCTGTGGCGCGGGGTTGGGTGAGCATTCCGATGGTTTTCGAATCGATGTGTTCGGCAACCCAGGAGATTACTTGGGGTCGGGGCTTGATGGGGCCGAAATCTACGTGCACACGTCAGCGCAGGACCAAGTTGCCCAGATAATGAAGGCCGGAAAACTGGTTATCTACGGGGATGTTGGGCAGACGTTCATGTACGCCGCAAAAGGCGGCGACGTATACGTCTTAGGAAATGCCGCTGGGAGACCTCTCATCAATGCAGTCGGTCGCCCGCGCGTTGTCATAAATGGCACATGCCTCGATTACCTAGCCGAGTCCTTCATGGCCGGCGACCCCCTCAACGGAGGCGGATTCATAATCGTCAATGGAATGAAATTCGGGGATGACGGCCAAATCTATGAACTTGAAACTCCGTATCCAGGCAGCAACCTCTTCTCTTTAGCTTCTGGCGGGGCAATCTACGTGAGAGACCCTTCAGGAAAAGTTGGCGCAGATCAGCTGAATGGGGGCCAATTAACTTCCGTTGGAGCAACTGACTGGAACGTAATCCTACCGTACCTTCAGGAAAACCAAAGACTATTCGGTGTCCGTGTCGAAGACCTGCTGAAAGTTGGGGGACAGGTGGCGAGTCAATCGAGTATCTACCGAAAGGTTGAGGCTATTTCATTGAAGGCGCTCGCCGCGTTAAACGCATAAAGCCGCAGTCCCTTCCATTCAGCGACTATTCGAAAAGGGAACCCTGAAACTTAATCCTCTATTCAGCATACCTTCTATGATTACGTATTAACCAAGTGCTTTCAGCGTTTCGTCTTCTGGAAGGTAAGTTGTTTGAGTGCATCGATGATGTCATTCGCATGTCTTGTGACGTCGACGTTCGGAAAGATCTTAGCAATCTTGCCTTCTTTGTCAATTATGAACGTGACTCTTTCTGCTTCCGAACCATCTTCACTTAGAACCCCGTAGGTCTTCGAGATCTGCTTGTCATGATCGCTGACCAATGGGAAATTGAGGCCATTCTTCTCAGCAAATCTCCTGTGGGATTCGACCGTATCCACGCTAACGCCTATGACCTCTGTCCAGAGCGCCCCTATGGGTTGGAGTTTATCTCTGAAAGTGCAGGCTTCAATTGTGCAATCTTCGGTATCATCCTTGGGGTAGAAGTAGAGTACGATGTTCTTCTTTCCAAGGTGGTCTTTGAGACGAATCCGAGTGCCCTTAGATGTTTGACCCCCGAAATCAGGCGCCATGTCACCCGCCCTTAGCTTTGTTCCCATTGTTTTTCACGTCTGTCTGCGGTTCTTTTGTTCACGCTCCCGACATATTGCGACTTTATCATGCTTTGGCTTCGAAACCAATCTTAGAATAAGCGCCCTTGCAGTTCAAAATCATTCGTCCGCACCAGCTAGCCCACACACAGGTCAGTGGTGCGCGCACACACCACTAGACCCGCCACCAGCTGGAAAGGCCGGCAGTGAAAAAACTCAGAAGACATAATAGGGATGTGGCCTCTCGTTCACTCAAGATCGTGTTCAAGCCGCTTAACTGGAAAATTGTTCTAACAAGAACGACTTTTTCGGGCGGAATCGCGGAGTAACCTTAGATCCGTCATTTCCGAGCGTCACGAACGAGGTCTCGTAGATCACGGAGGTGAAATTGAATGAAATTCCTATTACGTTTACATATGCCAACAGAACACGGAAACAAATTGCTGCAAGATCCTAACTTTCTAAAGAAAATGGAAGGTCTACTCAACCAGATCAAACCCGAAGCAGTCTACTTTGCGCCAATTGAAGGCGAAAGAGGCATCTACATGATAGTCAACATACAAAGCGCCGATATGATAGCAGGATTCTTCGAGCCACTCTGGATGACCTTAAACTGCAAACTAGACCTTACACCACTAATGGAACTAAGCGACCTTCAGAAAGGACTGCAAAAGAAGTAAGCGCGCTCCGGACGCAGTCCCACATCCCCTTTCTTTCATCATGAGCGTAACACATGCTACGCTGATCGTACGGTTGACTTACCCCGGACCGGCAAGATGGTGCGCCGTTTCTCTAATCTTTTCGTGCGTGTGGATATAGTGGTGCGCTCAGAAGACTCCTCGGGACTTTGCAGTACACGATCCGTTACAAAGGTGGCTAAAGACCAGCTTACCGCCGAGATGGCATTATCTCAACCGCCGAAACCGCATCATCTCGCCCGTGAATAGGCTACATTTCAACGCATAGCGGCCGGGTGCAACGCAAACATGCTCAGTGCAGCTAAAGATATGGTGGTGCGACCAACGTGATTTGAACCGTCGTCATCGATCTAATTTTCTGTGTATAGTGGTGCGCGCACCCACGCAAGAAATCACTTTACGAACCGCTCGCTTTTGTTTATGCCCTGAACATTCTCCCTCGTTCCTTCCTTTCCTTCACGTTGCACTTGTTTGGGCATACCCAATGATAGAGCGGAGTCATCTCACTAGTATGTTCCCATTCCTTTCCGCACTCTCTGCATTTCAACCAGTAACCATCTGGCCTCTCCAAGTGGCTGACCCCAACGCTTTCGTAGAATCTGTCCATCTTTTTCGCAGCCCTCCGTTCCTGTTCTTCGCTAAGCCTACCTCTTTCTGTCATGAGATAGCGCCTCAACTTCCTTTGCGGAATAACCTATGAACTACCCTTCGTCTCTCCATTTGTGCGTGCGCACCACTAGACCAACACACAAGAAACGCGTAGCTTTCAGCAGTCGATGTCAGACGAATAGTCGCGGACATACTTGGTCCTCGACTGTGAGCCTAGGGGAGCGGGCTGTCAGTTTTCTGCGGGGTTCTTCTGTCCAAATCGTTCTTTGACCCAAGCCCGTATCGGTTCGAGTTGTTTCCTCATTCGTGCTTTCTGTTCCGCTGATCGTCTCCCCGGAGGGGGTCCTGCCGGGACGAAGTAGATGTCCATGGGATTGCCGGTGGGGTGGTCGACGAACTTGACCTCTACCTTCATGTCGCATTCTACGTCTTCCGGCTCGATGCCCACTAGGCGGCCTGCGATCAGAGTGTTCGCTCCTTCAACTCTTACATACGCCAATAGGAAGGGTAGGTCCGCTAGAAATGCTTCGCCTGCGAAACCAAGGACTGTGAAGCAGTGAAGCATGCCGCGCATTGGCATCTCCACCCACTGAGTCTCAGCAAGATGGCACTTGTTCCTCCA
The DNA here is from genome assembly GCA_963726255.1 of Candidatus Bathyarchaeota archaeon. GTDB lineage: Archaea > Thermoproteota > Bathyarchaeia > 40CM-2-53-6 > 40CM-2-53-6 > FEN-987. The sequence goes on along the minus strand of CAVSBL010000002.1, from coordinate 1,527,566 downwards.
GCAGTGCGCTCTCGGCGGGCAGAATACGTCTCCGCATTTCGGACACTTGGTTCCGAACAGCTTCTTCTCGAGCAGTTCCTCAAAGAATTTTGAGACGAGTCCGTAACTGTGCTCGTACATCACGTCCCATGGCCGGTTGACGAGCATGTATCTTGCTCTTTCGAGCTTGTCAGGTCTTGGTCCCTTGTCCCCTTCGATGATCTTGTAGCCGACTACGTTCCACTTCCCAACCCGGCCCCATTCGTTCCATTTCTCATCGGGCTTCTTCTCTTTGAGAACTTTGTCAGGCTGCATTTCCATCACCTCTCCACGATCATGACTGTGATTGCGGTTCCGGTGCCCGCATGGCTGTGGTTAAGCCCAACCTTCGCGCCCTTCACTTGAGTGGCATTGCTCTTGTGCTTCTTTCCAATCTCCTGTCTCAGTTGCCAAAAGAGCTCGACGGTTTGGCCGATTGCCGTAGAACCAACCGGGTGTCCGAACCCTTCCAGGCCGCCGCTTACGTTCACCGGTATTTCACCGTCCACGTAAGTCTCTCCTTCTCTGATGAGCGTCTTGCCTTCTCCCCTCTTGCAAAAGTCTAGATCCTCGCAGGTTTGGAGTTCGCTGGAATCGTAGGCGTCGTGTATCTCTACGACATCAATCTCCTTGAGAGGCTTCTTGATTCCCGCCATCTTGTACGCGGTTCTGGCAGCGTACTTGCAGGCTCCGAAGTTGGTCAGCTCGGGGTAGGGTTCTCTTGGTTTCAGGGCGTGTTTCGGGTAGGTTCGTGCCTCGCTGGGGAACATGCCATGAAAACCGGGGTTGTCCGGACGGTCTCCAGGCCTCATCATGTCAGTTCCTAGTCCGAGCCCTGTTATCCAGACTGGTGTGTCGGTGATTTTCCTCGCGTATTTTTGAGAGGCAAGAACTATTACACTTGCTCCTTCGCTGAGAAGGCAGCAATCAAGCACCTTCAGAGGCCAAGCGATCAGACGTGATGACAGGACGTCATCAACCATGATCTTCTTTCCTCCACACTCGATCGGCCACTGTGCGTAGGGGTTGTCTAGGCTGTAGTTACGATTCTTCACGGCTATCATTGCCAGATCCTCCTCCGTCTCGCCGTAGAGGTACATGTGACGCGCTTCCATTGCCGCGTAGTATCCAGTATAGTAGCCGCCAACAGGAAAGTCAAAGTCAGTGTCGCTAGCTAGCGCTATGAATTCATTCGCCTTCGGCGATGAGACCTCTCCTTGTTTTTCAAAGCCGCTAACCAGGCAGATTTCGGAGAGCCCAGACGCTACAAGCGCCCAAGCGGCCCTAATTGCCGTGCCTGGTCCTGCCCCTCCGTTTTCAACCCTGAAAACGGGTTTCGGTGTCAACCCAAGATAGTCGTTCGGAATCCATTGAAATGCAAGTTGCTGTTCGAAGTGATCGCTGAAGTAGGAACATACATGGTTGTCAATGTCGCTAATCGACAGATTCGGGGTATCCTCAAGAGCCTCTTTCATCGCTTGGGCGACCATCTCCTCCTGTGTCTCATGCCTAGGTTTCTGATACCTGGAGATCCCACCTGCAACTACAGCCACTCTTCTCAAGAAACTTCACTGGGATTTGGAAACCGGTTGTAGAATAAAACAGTTCGTTCTTCTGGCTTTGGTTTTTGTGTGCTCTCAAACAGGAAGCGAAGGTGCAACTTCTATGAATATGTGAAGCCCAGACAGACATTAGTCCTGGCGGAACGCGACGCCGACAAAACAAGCATTATAGGACCTGCGCGGGTTACGGAAATAAAGGCATTAGTCTGAATCTAAACAATACATCGAAAACAGGTGGCGACGTCGAAAGAGAGTTCCGGAAACCATGCAATAACAAGGGGCCATGGAATTTTGTCAAGGAAACCTGAAGAACAGACTTTGCGCCGGGAAGTTGGCTGGTACGGCTCATTTGCAATGGGCTACGCTGATGTTGGAGCCGACATCTACGTCGCAATAGGCCTCGTGGCTCTCTTTGCGGCGGGAGCATCACCCCTAGCCTTTCTGATCGCTTCAATAACGTACATCACGACAGGTCTCGCTTACTCTGAACTCGCCACGATCTACCCCTACGCGGGGGGTGCCCACATTTACGCGATGAAAGCCTTCAACGATTTGGTCGGGTTCATCGCTGGTTGGGCGGTGATGTTGGACTATACAGTGGACATTGCGTTGTTCTCGCTGGCATCTGCTGGATATCTTAGCTTTTTCTTCCCAGGAATCATCGGAGGCCACATTCTAGTTGAGTTTCTAGGTCTCAAGTTGGTCATCCCGCACTTGGGAATCATTGCCGGAACTCTCGTCATTCTCCTCCTAGCAGTGAACATCATAGGAATAAGAGAATCCTCACTCTTCAATGAAATCCTAGTTTCGTTTGATTTGGTCGTTGAGGCCATAATTCTAGTCTCTGGGCTCGTGCTGGCATTCAGCCTAGCCCGTTTTCTTGGCCAAGTGACCACATTCGGCTCTACCACACAGCATCTCAACATTGCATATTCACTACCTAGCCTTGGAGTGCAGGACCAGAATTTCATATACGGCATAACTCTCGCCATGACATCTTTCATCGGAATCGAATCCATTGCACAAGCCGCAGAGGAAACCAGACGGCCAGACAAATGGATTCCACGCGCCAACAAACTATCCATTGTCTCAGTCGTCGTCTTTGCAGTAGGACTCTCCGTGGTCAGCATGGGTTTGATGGGGTGGGCGGATCTCGCGGCCGCACGAAACGACCCTATTAGTGCAATTGCGGGACACATACCGGTAATCGGAACGTACCTTGCCCCGGTTGTTGCCCTGACTGGTTTCGCCATCTGCTATGTTTCCACAAACACAGGCGTCATCGGCGTTTCACGCATAGTTTTCTCCATGGGAAGATTTGACCTTCTCCCAAGGTGGTTCTACAAAGTCCACGGCAGATTCAGAACGCCTTTCAGGACGATTCTGGTGTTCGGAGCGATCGGGATGGCTCTCGCGTTCATCGGGGAACTCACTTTCGTCGCAGACCTATACAACTTCGGAGCGCTCTTGTCATACATCATCGTCAATGTTTGCCTCATAGTTCTTCGAAACAAACAGGCAGACGCATATCGCGCTTGGAAAGTCCCCGGAGCAATCAACCTGAAATTCCGCAACCGAAAGGTCACGATTCCCCTCATCAGTGTGGTCGGAGCAATATCATGTGGAGTGCTTTGGGGGCTCATTCTCACTTTCCATGAAGGTGGCAGAATCCTTGGCACTGCATGGATTCTCATTGGCTTGGTCGGATTCGTCGCCCTACGCAGAATAAAACACATGCCCGTGTGGACAGCCCAGACTGGGAAGCGGATACTTCCAGGCGGGTACATCATGAACGCGATCGTTCTCGTTAGAAGTCCAGAGGACGAAGTACTGGACTCCATCAAAGAAGCACTGGACAAGCGTTTCCACATAACTCTACTGACCATCGTCGACCCGGTGGACCTCGGCCTCAGCACTGACATGCTATCGGATTATTCACAAATCAGGGAATACCAAACTGAAACGCTCGACGACCTGCAATCATTAGCAGCGCAACTCAGATCAGATGGGTACGAGGCTGCCGCACGGGTCGAGATAGGCCCGTTCATTAAGATCCTTGACGAGGAAGCGGGCGCCGAAAAGAATGATGTGATACTGTTGCTGAAACGCAAGACAATAAGACGCCATATCGAAAAGGAAGGAGAGGAATCTGCTCTGGCTGTGCTATCTAAATATCCAGGGAAGCTTATGATTTCTAGGAGGTCAAAGTAGTTGCCCCGAGGTGTTTGGGTTATCCTCAACGTAGTCGTTCAAGCGCAGCAATTGGAGAAAGTGACAGCAGCCCTCGAAAGGATTCCTGAGGTAGTAGACCTCTACGAGGTTACGGGGGAGTACGATTTAGTTGCGCTCATTCAGACCGATTCAATTACTGAGTTCAGGCGGCTCACACACAAAATTCAACGAATCGAAGGAATCAGAGGTACAAATTCAATGGTCATAATCCACACGCTGAGAAAGGATGGAAAATCGGTCGCTGAATAGCCACGAAACGTAGAAAAGGTAAGTCAGCAGGTTCGGCTAAGATACTCATACCTGTAGGCGACCTCGTGAGCAAGGAACTCATCACTCGAGCTCTGCACCTGCTATCCGCTTTCGCGAGCCCCCTCATCGTCCTGCTTCACGTCATAGAGGTCCCTAGCCGAACCGCTGCACTAGACCCGGAGCCTTATGGCAATGAAATCAAACAAGCGGAAAAGAGGCTTAACGAGATCTCGGAATGGCTAACCAATCAGGGGATGAGCGTCAGGTCGAAAGTCGCAATAGCCAGGAGTGTTGCGGAGGGCATCCTTACCGAAACAGAAAGCGACAATTACATGATCGTATTCCTGATGAAGCGCCGGGTTCGAGGTGGTTGGGCGAGTTTGTTCAATCGTAGCGTTAGCGAAAGAGTCATTCGCTCTGCAAACTGCCTGGTAATGACTGCCCCGCTAGAACAACTTTCACGGACAGTCGCGTAACGAGACACTTCCCCGCCTAGTCGTCAGCCTGCACAAAATAGGTTACGGCTTATCGCCACACTAAGCACCACACTAAACGAATCAACCGTAGTCACGCTCCATGCCAACTTGATTCGTAAGAAGGAAAAAAAGGAAAAAATGGGTTTGTGGTCTGAGTTTTCAGCACCTACTTGATTTGTATTGGAGTTACGTCTTTGCCGCACTTGTCACAGAAGGTCGCGTAGCCTGGAATTGGAGCGTTGCAGCTTGGACATGCCTTCAGCCTAAGCTGTTTCGTTCTGATGTACTGGTGCATCAACTTGGTAAGTTCCGTGTAACTCAGAAGAGCACCTCTTGGTTGACCGGTGAGCAACGCGAGCGTATCGTCCGCAACAATCGACCTCTGTGTGAGCATACTCGTTCTAGCCATACAATCACCTCCAGACAGTCAGGCGACCTTTATCCTGAGCCAAGACGTGTGAATCGCGTTCTGGCCTCGTTCTCTCTCAAGAATGAGACTCAATTTTTCAATTGGACACTGCCACGTGCATACCTGAACACAGCCCAGGACTATAATTTCACATGTTCAATGTTCTATTAGGCAGCCACAGAGGCGTGTTTTTCCTTAAATCCACACGAGTACGGGGAGAAAGCCCTGAGCCATATAAGACGGCCAATGGGTCTTCAGGCGATCCCGCCCCCGTTTTTGAGACTCAACCGCTTATAGTTGAGATAGGCCAAAATGAGGCATCCGAGCACCGGATTTCCAAAGCGAGATGAACCCCCTGGCTGAGTTACCACCCCCCGCTGGAACCATACGGCACTGCACCCACCAAAGACTGGCTGCAATCCTGCAAATCATCAACGAAGCAGCAAAGGCCTACGAACCCGTCCTGCCGCCTCACGTATACCATGAACCGCAGATGACCATGAACGAGTTGCAGCGAGAAATCGAGAGAGTATCATTCCTTGCCTATGAGGAGGAAGGCAACATGCTCGGAGTTATGGGGTATGAATACATTGACGACGTGGCGCTCATCAGACACGCCTACACGCGTCCCAAATCCCAAGGCAGAGGCATCGGCAGTCTCCTGCTCAGGCACATCGAAGAAATCATAACGAACTCAAACAAGGCTATGAGAATCATAATTGGAACTTACACTCGAGCCTCCTGGGCAATCACATTCTACGAAAAGCACGGATACCGAAAATCCAGTAACCCACAAGAAATTCTAACAAAATATTACGATATTCCAGAAGTCCAGCGGTTGAACTCGCTCACGCTCGAGAAGAGCTTGACGCACGCAGAAAGCTAGATTACTCAAGGCGATTCTTCTTAGATTTGAGGGACACTGTTGAAACCGGAAGTCCTCGATTTTCTGTTAGCCATCAGGTCGCTGATGACAGTGGGAAGGTTCAGCGTTTACAAATGCCATTTCCGCGAAGATGTTGCACAACATTCCTACTACACGGCGTTGTATGCTATGGTTCTAGCCGACCTCGAAAAGAAAAGAGGGACAAAGGTGGATGTGGAGCGGTTGCTTAGAATGGCGCTTTTGCACGACGCCGAGGAAGCACGGACGGGCGACATTCACCACCCCTTCAAACATCAGGACGTCGCTTTTGCCGAAAAGCTAGATGACCGTGCCCTGGAGTGGTTCGAGAATTTAATGGGCAGCTTGCCGCCTGATCTTGCCCACGAGTACATTCGCCTGCGGAGGTCAAGTCGGGAGATTTCGGCGACTGAAGTAAGCATTCTGAAGGCAGCAGACAAGATTGAAGCACTTCTCTGGGCATACGAGGAATATCTGCTAGGAAACGTACATGTCCGGAAAGCGCTAATTGTAGAGGATATTCTTTCAAAACTCGATCAAATCGAACTTGAATCGGTCAAAACGCTTCTCTCGGAAATCCGAAGAAGAATCGAAGAGGGCCCAGTAAGGTAGCATCAACGTATAGCGGGTGGTCTTGATGCCGAGGCGTGTACAAATCTTAGTTATAGGGTTCGGGAAGGACCATTGCCCAGAGATTGCGTACCGGGCCGCCTACCAAGTGGGGTTAGAGGTGGCGAGGCAGGGCGCAGTTCTCATTAGCGGTGGGCTTGGCGGAGTGATGGAGGCAGCAAGCCGCGGGGCTAAGGATGGCGGTGGTTTCGTGGTTGGTATAGTTCCTCAAGACGATAAGGGAGCAGCGAACGAGTTCTCCGATGTCGTCATAGCCACAGGCATAGGCTTCGCCAGAGATTTCCTAACCGCATACTCTGCGGACGCAATCGTAATTGTCGGCGGTGGGGCCGGAACCATGATCGAGGTAGCCGCAGCCTACCAGAAGAAGATACCAATCATCGCACTGAAAGGTACCGGAGGAATGGCAGACCGACTGGCTGATACGTACATTGACGATCGGAAGATCGAACGAATACTAGGAGAGAGCACACCGCAGAGAGCGGTGGAAACGGCTTTCGCTTTGATTAATGCAAACCCCTAAGCATTGACTCAGCATCATTTTCAAGATCCTTGACAATTACATTTTAGGTACGTAGCCTCATCATCTATGCATGCAATTTCGGTACCAACGTGCACCCGACGTCTCCGAGATGCTAGTCAAAATCATAGACAAGCTAGGTTTCACGCATATCCCCAAGCACCGGGTCTACTGCTACCGAAGCTACGGCTCCAAAGCCAACAATACCATAGCCCGCGTTCACTCGTTGCCGCGCATTTGGCAGCAAGCACTGAGCGAACCAGCTTACTATGTGGTTGAAGTCCTGGCTGAACAATACGACTCCTTGCCATACGACGAAAAAGAGAAGACTCTGATCCACGAACTCTTACATATCCCGAGATCCTTCGGGGGCGGTTTTCGGCACCATAAGGATTGGGTGACGACGCGTCGTGTGGAACAGCTTCACAGAAAGCTAAGAGAGAATTAGGGTAAGAGTCGTCTCTACGCTCGTTTGTTTCGCTTCGACACCAACCGCCACACGATCCATATCACGATTAATGCGATCAAAAAGTAGACGACGAGGTTGATGTATCTAAAGGCGGCCACAACTTCCTCCCAAGAAGACCCAAGCCACCATCCAAGATAGACTAGTGATATGTTCCATGGTAGGCAACCTGCGAGAGTGTAGAACGCGAACTTCGACTTACTCATCTTGTAAGCACCCGCTGGAAACGAAACCAGCACCCTCGCCGTTGGTACTAATCGAAGTAATGCGACCGCTACCGCACCGTGTCTGTCGAACCAGCCGCGGGTTCTCCGAAGGCGTGTCGCATCAATGTAGGGGAGTCTCGACTTTCCCACAAGGAGGGAACTGCCAAGTTTCCAACCGATGAAATAGTCTACGAAGGAACCTATCATTGCGGCTAAGGTACTAATGAGAACAACAAACCAGAACTCCAATGTTCCCTGCGAAACGAGGTACCCGGCTAGCGGCAGGATTATTTCACTGGGCACTGGGAAGGCCGCTGCTTCCAGCAACATGAGGGCGAAAATTCCAGCGTAACCTCCCGCTGTCGCTAGGTCGATTACGATCCGCGGGAGGTTCGACATCAGCGCAATAATCCCTCCAGCTGGGCCCTCCGCACCTGACTCCGCGAGGTCTTCGAGGTAAGACAGCACGGTGAAAACGACTGGGAACATGAGTAAGAGTGTAATCAGGAATTTTCGTGCCCAGCGCTTCATCCAGTGAACACCGCTTAATCGCAGCTGAAGTGTTCCCTAAGAAAAGAGTGTGGGCGAATCATCGAGAACGCAGTTCCACATCATCCGAGTCTTCGGCGCCGAATTTGGATGACGATTAGCGATGCCCCGAACACGGCGGCAAGCACAAGCTGTGGCGTGGTTACCTCCGGGATGGGGTTGAGCGTTGAAACCTGTAGGATGGTTCCTTGGCTGCCCGCAGCTTGAGGTGCACCCACGATCAAACCGAAACCGTTCGACGAGATGAAGATGGAATTCAAGTTAGGGTTGCCGGAGATTGAAGGAGAAGGCGCAGTCTTGTACCAGCTTATTCCATTCCAATGCAGGATTGTACCCAAGTCACCGACTGCCCATGCTTCCTGCGGGTTCACCTGCGCCACCGAGTTCAGCTTTGATGAAACTCCAGCAGCTACGGGAACCCACCCCACGCCGTTGAAATAGAGAAGCGTGCCACCGGAACCTACAGCCCACCCGTGGCTTGAGTCCAGGAAAAAGACCGAGTTCAAGGATGCGCTCGTTGAGCTAGAGTAGGTTAACCATTGGCCGCTCTGGTATCGGAGTATTGTTCCCACGTTACCTACAGCCCAGCCATCACTGGGGCCTACCATGAAGATACTCCGCAGCGTGTTTGGTGTGGGCGCTGAGACTACTCCCCATGAGCCGCCAGAGTAGTGGAGGATTGCGCCGTTATCTCCCACGGCCCAACCGTTGCCCGCATCAACCATGAACACCGAGTGTAAGATCCCGTTGACGGGTGGCGCTGGAACCTGCACCCACGATCCCCCAGTGAAATGCAAAATAGCCGGGTTGCTTCCCAGGCCGCCCACAGCCCACCCCTCAGATGGGTTCACCATGGAAACCGAGTAAAGGTCCGTTGCGGTCGCATAAGCGCTTCCTCTGGTGAATGAGTTACCGTTCCAATGAAGCAACGTGGGCTCGCCCGCACCGCTTCCGCAACCCCCGGTAGAGCATCCAACTATCCATCCATCGCCACCGTTCGACAAGTAAACCGACTCAAATGTCGATCCAGGAACACCTTGCGGAGGTGTTTGGGTACTCAACGGTATGATTGTTCCAAAATCGCCAACCGCCCAACCATTTCCCCCGAGGAAGGAGACGGCGTTCAAATTCTGGTTTGTCCCAAACTGATTCGAAGCCAACAACCACGCGCCATTCAAGTAATGCAATACAGTTCCGGAAGCGCCCACAGCCCAGCCCTCCGTTGGGCTTACAAAGAAAACTGCTTTGAGGTTCTGGTTCGTGGGCGAGGATGAAACGGGGCCTGTCCATATCCCTGACGAGTAATGGAAAATGTTTCCCCCGTCGCCAACGGCCCATCCCTCGTTTTGGTTAACCATGAATACGGAGTTGAGAGTTGTTCCCACGCTGGGATACGGCGACCACCCCCCGCCCGCATAATGGTAGATGATTCCGCCTAAGCCAACCGCCCAGCCGTCTGATGCGCTGGTCATAAAGATGGAATTCAGCCCAGCCGAGGCCGAGGAAACCTCGTTCCATCCACCCCCCAAGCCCACAACCCCAGACCAATGCCAAAACGCGCCCGAAACAGCGTCGACAGCCCACGCATCAGTAGAACTAGTCGGGAAGACTGACCCAAGTTCCTGTGCATCGGGTCCAGAAAGCCCAGTCATTGCTTGTTCCCACGAAACTGGGCTGTGGAAGAGTGCGACGGCCGTTCCGCCGCTCCCGCCTACCGCGAAACCTGAATCTGAACTGGGCGCCCCTGGCGGCCCGAATGATAATCCAAGAAGGTGTGAGCTGGTGCTCGAAGCAACCAGGGTCCAATATGAGCCGTCGAAATGTTCGATTGTCCCTGCGTTCCCAACAGCCCAAGCATCATTGGGAGCCAGAATAGCCACGCCGTTTAGGTTGTCTGCCGTAGAGGCCGACGGTCTGGTTTGCGCCGTAGATAATGGGAGTGCCACGAAGAGCAGGAAGCCGAGCAAAATCGACGCGTAAACTATTGGGCGGAAGTTCGAGGAATGCACCTCTCCGTGGCCGTAGGTATTGCTTTTGTATGTATTAGTGCTTCGCAAAGATTGTTATGTTACGCACGTTTTTCATGGCTTGATGTTTGCAATTGCCCAACCAGTTCAAGATAACTAAGGTGAGCGGCCGAGAAATCCTAGACTCGAGGGGAAACCCAACCGTTGAGGCAGCAATTTACTCCGATGACACATGGGAGAAAGCTGCAGTCCCCTCGGGCGCTTCGACGGGAACGCACGAGGCCCTGGAACTCCGGGACGGAGATCCGAAACGTTACGCCGGATTGGGCGTGCTCAAAGTCCTCAGAAACATCGGGGAAGTAATCGCCCCGAAGCTCATAGGCCTCGACCCACGGCAACAGTCGAATATTGACCATGCAATGATCGACTTGGATGGGACACCGAACAAGTCGCGGCTGGGCGCAAATGCGATACTAGCCGTATCGTTGGCGGTGGCGAAGCTTGCCGCCCGGCTTGAAGGGAAATCCCTGTATGATTATTTGAGCAACGGAAACGGTCGAACCCTTCCCGTACCGGCCATGAATGTAATCAACGGTGGCAAGCATGCTGGGACGGGACTGAAGGTCCAGGAATTCATGGTTCTACCCGCGGGAGCAAAGAGCTTCACGGAAGCCCTACGCGCTGGCTCAGAAATATACCACACACTCAAGCGGGTAATCGAATCCAAACATGGAAGGCAAGCGATCAACGTTGGCGATGAAGGCGGATTTGCACCCCCTCTCAACAGGACTTTAGAAGCCCTTCAGATTCTGTCGCAGGCCATATCCGAGGCCGGCTACTCCGCCGGAAAAGACGTTTTCCTAGGGTTCGACGCCGCCTCATCAGAATTCTGCCGAAACGGAATGTACGAAATTGATGGGAAGAAACTCTCCCCAGAAGAACTAGCAGAGTTCTACGAACAGTTGGCAAAGAGTTTTCCAATCCGCTACATCGAGGATCCATTCGAACAGGAAGATTTCGAACATACCGCCCAGTTCACACGCAAGGTCGGCCACTGGGTTCAGGTCGTGGGCGACGACATCTTCGTTACAAACGTTACGCGATTGAAGAAAGGCATCGACGCCGGTGCCGCGAATGCGCTTCTGTTGAAGGTTAACCAGATTGGCACTTTGACGGAGGCAGTTGATGCTGCAAAGTTGGCGCTGGCTAATCATTACAGGGTTGTGGTTAGTCACAGGTCAGGCGAGACAGAGGACACAACCATTTCCGACCTCGCGGTCGCATTGAACTGTGGGCAGATAAAGGCGGGGGCACCTTGCCGCGGTGAACGAATTGTCAAGTATAACCGACTGCTTGCTATAGAGAAGGAGCTTGGCAGTAAGGTTCGCTATGCAGGTTTGAATGCGCTTCAAGCCAGCTGACTCGCTAATTCCATCTTTATCTGTTGAGTTGCTCCAATAGCAGAGGGCTGAGTTACATGGATGCGTATGAATGCGTCGCAACGAAACTGGACGTGCGCGAATTCGATTCAAGAGACGTTCCAGCGGACGTGAAGCTGAAGGTCCTGGAAGCCGCCCGTCTCACGGGGAGTGGGATTAACAATCAGCATTGGCGCTTTATCCTAGTTCAAGGACGTGATCATCTCAAGAGTCTGGCGGAAGACAGCACGACAGGCAGTTGGGTTGCTCAAGCGAACTTCGCAGTCATCGTCCTAACGAACCCGAAATTTGGTTTCCACGTGCTCGACGCGGGCAGGGCGGCTCAAGATATGCAAATCGCCGCATGGAACTTTGGGGTAATTTCCTGCCTTTTCACCGGATTGAACCCTGAAGCCTTGCAAAGGGATTTTGGTATACCTAATAACTTGAATCCAAGCGTCGTCGTTGGGTTCGGGTACCCGGCCCGAAAGGTCATCGGCAAGAGGAAGAATCGCAAACCGCTGAGTGACCTTACCTTCCTGAACGGTTACGGGGATCGCTTGGAACTAGGGAAACTTTAGGGCTAGCGAGAGAAGAAAGTTGCCATTATCCAAAACCGAACTTGAGAAATTTCTGCAAGAGCCACGCATGGCTCATCTTGCTACGGTGTCTAAGAAAGGGAAGCCGCGTGTGAACCCTATTTGGTACACATACCAGAACGGAATCTTCTACTTCACAACCCGCATAGGCCGCTTGAAGGGGCAGCATATGAAAAGTAACCCTGCGGTCGCTTTGAGTATCGCAACAGACATCCGTCCATACGTGGCTGTGTGCGTATTCGGAAACGCTCAGGTCCTCAAGGACAATCGAGACGACTGGTTGAAGAAGATCTCTTTCCGTTACGGCGAAGAGGAAGGAAATGAATGGCTAGTTGAAGCCGTCAAGCAGCCTGATCGAGTCGTTATGATGCTGAAACCCGAGCGCGTGTTATCTTGGGATTATGGGCGTGGAGATTCCGAGCGGCAGGAAAAAGGCGAGTCGATGGCAACGCAGACGTGAACATGCGAGCTATCCTAGAAGCCTAGAAGGACTTGTGTTCTGTTCGAGCAATGATTTCATCTTGCAGTGTCTTGCCCAGGTCACAGAAGTAGTCGCTGTACCCTGCCACTCGAACGATCAAGTCCCGATATTTCTCAGGGTTCGCTTGTGCTGCGCGTAGAGTTTCCGCTGTCACGACATTCATTTGGACGTGGTGGCCGTCCAGCTTGAAGTAGGATCGCACCAGGTGTGCGAGGTTGTCAATGCCTAATTCGCCCTCTAGGAGTGATGGGGAGAATTTCTGGTTTAGTAGCGTTCCACCCTGCGGACTTGGTCCATTTTGGCAACCGACTTTATCACGGCTGTAGGACCGTGTGTATCGGCACCCTGTACGGGTGAAACACCTTCGGACACTGGCTCATACGCGTGTCTTCCGTCGGGCGTTGCACCCACTACCGAGCCGAAGTAGACGTGGCACGTTGTGGAGAGGTAGTTGACTGCATAGAATCCTCCCTTCGTGTTCTTTCGGCCGCTAATCACGTGGTATAATGAATCGAAGGCCGCTTTCAACCATTCATCAGCGTAGTCGTCGTCGTTTCCATACTTCGGCGTCTTATTCCAAAGCATTTGGCGGATTAATTCATGTCCTTCAAAATTCTTTTCGAGTGTCTTGAGCAATTGCTCCATTCTCAACTGTTTCTCATCAAAGACGTGACGTTTGATCGCTGCTAGGCTGTCTGTTAGCGTGCCGATTCCAACGGGCATTATGTAAGTCGTATTGTAGCGTGGGCCCCCGTCATTGTAGTCCCTACCCTTCACGATGCAGTCATCAATTAGCGTCGATAGAAATGGGGCGGGCATTTGCTCGGCGAATAATCTTTCAATAATATTGCTGCCTCTAACCTTGATGTCAACGAAATGTTTCAATTGTTTAGTGAATGCGTCGAAGAGTTCGTCGAAAGACTTGAAACCCGCTGAGTCGTCCGTGGTCGACCCAATCTTCTTGCCTGTGCGCGGGTCTACTCCGTTGTTTAGGGTAATCTCCAATATTTTCGGTAGGTTCAGGTACCCGGTTAGTATGTAAGCCTCTTTGCCAAAGCATCCCGTTTCAACGCAACCGCTTATGCCGCCTGACCGTGCGTCTTCAACAGCCTTGCCCTGGCGGATAAGTTCTTCGACAATTAGGTCGACGTTGAATATCGACGGTTGTCCCCATCCCTCCCTGATAATCTCGCAGGCTCTCTTCAGGAAGCGGTCGGGGCTCTTCTTGCTGAGTTGGATGTTCGATGATGGTTGTACGAGCCTCATCTCATCAATAACATCTAGGATCAAGTAGCTGAGTTCGTTGACCCCATCTGAACCATCCTGCCTTAGGCCGCCGAGGTTGATGTTGGCGAAGTCCGTGTAGGTGGCGCTCTCCTCCGCCGTTACACCGACTTTCGGCGGCGCGGGTTGATTGTTGAACTTCACCCAGAGGCATTCCAAGAGCTCCTTCGCTTTGTCCCTCGTTAGTGTCCCATCCTCAAGCCCCCGCTTGTAGAACGGGAACAGGTGTTGGTCAAGATGGCCTGGGCAGAAGGAATCCCACGTGTTAAGTTCCGTGATTACGCCCAAGTGAACGAACCAGTAGGCCTGCAGTGCCTCCCAGAAGTCACGCGGCGCATGTGCCGGAACATTTGAGCAAACCTCTGCAATTCTCTCCAATTCCTCTCTTCGTTGGGGGTTAGTTTCATGCTGAGCCATCTCGCACGCTTTCTCAGAGTGGCGTTGAGCAAACCGGATGATGACATCACAACAAATGGACATGGCCTCGAGCTCTTTCTGCTTCCTGTAAGCGTCAGGGTCGTTGTGATAGTCGAGCTTTTGCTTCGCGTTCTCGATGTCGACCTGAAAGTCTAAGAAGCCTTTACGGTAGATTTTATCGTCCAAAACAGTGTGCCCTGGGGCGCGCTGTTCCATGAACTCCGTGTAGATACCGGCCTCGTATGCCGCTTTCCACTCATCCGACATTTCGGAAAAGATACGGTCACGGATGGTTCGGCCTCGCCAAAACGGAATAATTCTGTCCTCGTAGACCTTTCGCGTTTGGTCGTCAACGGCAAAGGAAATTTTCTTTCGGTCGTTGAGAATTTGAAGGTCCTTAAGGCTGTGGCAGCATAGTTCCGGGTACGTGGGTGTGGCCTTCGGTGCAGGGCCTCTTTCGCCGACGATTAGTTCTCCGTCACCTACGTAGATCGCCTTGCTTTCCATCAAATGCTCGAATGCAAGAGCTCTTCTGATAGGGCTAGCGGGTTCCGAGGAGTGTTCATAGAATTCCGTCATCAGTTCGGCTCTTTCACCAGAGATCCGCGGTTTCGTATCCAGGCTTTGTTGCCTAAGCTTTCCCACTCTTTCATTCATATCATCAACCTCCTACCTTAACCAGTAACCCAAACCCTTCCAATTTCTCCACTATCGCACGCGTCTCTGAGGTGGAGGGCGGTTCGATTTCCGGCATCCTGTTCACCATTCCAAGTCGCTTGTACTTTTCAATGCCAAGTTCGTGGTAGGGAAGAACATCAATTTCTTTCACGCTTCCCAATGACGATACGAATTCGCCTAATCGAAGGACGTTCGCATCATGGTCATTCACGCCGGGAATAACGGGGAAACGAACAATGACGTGGTCGTGGACCTGAGAGAGTTGCCGCAAGTTCTTCAGGATCACTTCATTTGAGACACCCGTGAACCTACGATGAGTCTCATCATCGACGACTTTCAAATCATACAAGTACAAATCTACATATCGGCCGCTATTCAGTAAAATCTCGGAGTTTACGAACCCGCAGGTCTCAACGGCCGTGCGTATTCTCCTCTCATTGCAGGCTTCAAGTAGGTTCTGGAGGAAGACGGGTTGCATAAATGGTTCGCCACCTGAAAAGGTGACTCCGCCACCAGATTCGTCATAGAAAATATTGTCCTTCTCTATTTCTTCCATGACGTCGGAAACTTTGAGTCTCTTCCCCGCCATTTCTCTGGCTTTCGTCTGGCACGCTATAGTGCACATGCCAGAAAGCTTACAGGCATTTTTTAGAAGAGTTGGAATGTCTTCGAGGATTTTGATAGCGTGATTCGGGCATGCCTCTACGCAGCTGAAGCAACGGATGCATCTTTCTTCTCTGTAAACGAGTTGTGCTGCGGGAGTCTGTCCTTCAGGGTTGTGGCACCACCAACAGTGCAGAGGGCAGCCTTTGAAGAATACGGCGGTCCGAATGCCCGGGCCGTCATGCGTTGAGAACTTTACTATATCAAAAATAGTTCCAGCAGAATCTTCGATTCCATTTTCACGATGCCCCTGATAGCTTAGAGCCGTAAATTGTCCTGACAAGCATGATTACAACTACTAGTTCTATATCTTCCACATCAATTGACCCGAGCTATATCTCCTGTGAATGATTTCCATAGTACGCTACCTCTGCCTGAACTTTCGTCTTCTCTTTTCGGTGATTTTCGTTCTGATCTGGCGGAAGTCCTGTTCACGTTCCTTCATTTTGGCTTCAAAGAAGTCAACCGTCTCCTTGCAGGCAGCCAGGTCAACGCGTGCCCTGTTGGCTAGAAATGGGATAATTGACCTGTAGGCTCGTTCCCTTAGCTGCGGTTCCGTTATTTCCCCTGCCACAGCATCTGCGACGTATGTGGCCAGAATTTCCTTCAGGTCAACAGTACTCGGCCCTGAATTGTATGGTTGCAGTGTCTTCTCTTTAACGAAAGTGAAGACGAAATCTCCGACGAAGGCGCCGATTTGCATCGCGTGAAAAGTTGTGGTGTAAGGGCGAATGGGGTTCTGGTAAAGTAGCCCATCCGGGTGAAGTGTGAAACCAGCTTTCGAGGCTCCGGTTATGAAACTCGCAACAACTCGTATGTCCCTACTATTGAAAGTGGACACAAGGCAGCGGTTGGGTTTGAGAACTCTATAGCACTCTTTCAGCACGGCGTAAAGAAGCGATTCATACTCTTCGACTCCCTTCCCCTGAGTCCTGTTGATTATTACCTCGCTACCCTTGTCAATGATTTTTCCTTCACTCAGCCAGATATGCCAATAGTCTGAGAGTTCAGCATAGTTCACGTTACCACCGTACGGCGGGTCGGTAATGATTGCGTCGACAGAACTCTCCGGGAAAGGAAGTTCTGAAGAGCTCTGATTGAGTATGAGGCAAGAAGCGTTCCCCTTGGCCAGCTCGTTGAAGTCTCGTGCAAATACGCAGAATTTTCCCAGGTGTTGATTACTGTATTTCTTCCCACGAAGTATGGCCTGCGCTCGTCGTCGAAAGGTGTTCCAGACGTTAATTTCGAGGCTTCTCGGATACACCCAGTAGGCATGCATAGCCCAACCCTCAACTATTTCACCTCTAAGGTGGGATTGCCGGCTCGCCCACTTCAATGAACCACTAAACGCAAACCTCAGAAAATCCCTGCATTCACTATCCTCAACACGGCTAATCTCAGCATGAAGGATGGACAGCGCGAGGGCGTTCCTTTTCGTGAAGAGTTCGTGGAAGAAATTGATGTGCTTACTCAAGAGAGAGTTGGTTTTGTCACCATTTGGTATTCGGGTCTTAGGATACCAAAGCTTCCGCTGGCTTACGAATCGGGCAAAGTTTTCAGTGATTTGCCTCGCAAGCCTGAGGTCATGCTGTTCAGGCGTTTTCTCACCACTGGTCCCGCATTTCTGGCAATCATACTTTAGCCGGATCATTCGCCCTGTTGCTTCGTCCCACTCAATCCAATCGGCGACCGCTTCAGAATTGCACCCCGCACATTTCGTTCGGTAAAGCCGCGATATTTCTAATTCGGCTTTTTGGCTAACGTGGAGAAGCGCTTGTTGGAACGATTGCAAGTTTAGGGGTTTACATTCCATTTCTGTTATGTATGTTGCCAGCGGGTTAGCATCAACCCCGATCGCCTTTCTGCCCAGTCTGAGAGACTCAACGATGGTTACGCCGCCGCCACAGAATGGGTCTAGCACAATATCACCTACCGTGCTATAGTGCGAAACGAGTTCGTGAAAGACGTTCCAAGGCCTCCGCGCGAAATACCTATGCATGGTGTAGACTGGGGTGTGAGGCTTGGCATCTACGATCTGTGAAAATGCGGAGGTCAATGTTCCAGTCTTGAACGTCTGCATCTAGTTCTTATATTGTGAGCGGGTCGTAACTTTCTGCGAGTGTTCCGAATGATCAAGAAAGCACTGTTCATGGAGGGGCATGTGCCGAAAGGCGGCGCTTGCATTTCGGCCTTCCTCGTTCTGAGGGGCAAGGATGGCATCCTTCTAGGTAAGATGGTTAAGCCTGAGATTTGGGTTGAGAAATTCTACGTCGGAGAAAAGTTCGCACCACAATATGTGGCATCTAACAAGTGGATTCTTCCAGCGTCCCACTTGGAATATGGAGAGAGGCCTGAAGACGCGGCGATGCGAGTTCTGACCCAGGAGGTTGGAATAAGCAAACCGGGCAAATTGAGGTTTCAGCAGGCCCAGTCGCATCTCTCTAAGGACCCGAACGATCCAGAGGCCGCACATTGGGATCTTTGTTTCGTATACGAGGGGACCTTGGAGGATAAGGTGGAGCGGCCAGAGTGGTTCTCTGAGCTTAGGTACGTGAAACCCGAAGGCCTAACCACTCAGGACTTTGCACGTGGCCATGGAGACGTGCTGAAGGAGTACGGATTACTCAAGCAGTAAAGACTCTTCTTCCGTACACTTTGCCTTGGTCCCGTGAAGCCTATTCGTGACGGGGTTCAGTGTCGCTCAGTCGCTAAATTTGTCCCCGCATTGATCTGAGGGCAAGGTCTAGAGGAGGTGCTTGAGCAATGTGTGGTGGACGCAGATTCCTAACGAAAGAAGAGAAGCTGGAATGGCTTGAAGAATACAAGACCAATCTTGAGAATGAACTGAAAGGCGTGGCGGAAAGAATCGAAGAACTGAAACACTGAGAACATCTCTTCCTCTCTTTCTTTTTTCTTCATTCTGCTCTTCAACTTCATATCAGACGCTAGTATCTTAGAATTCACTCCCGAGGATATTCCCTTGCCTTCGATTAGGCGTACGATAGACCTGTTGATCTATCTGTCAGTTGCCATGGGGATTCTTCTCCTCTTGCAACTATACGTTCTTGTCCCGCGATGGCTTTTCTACTCGGTACTCGTGGGATGGCTGGCTTATGTCATCGTAGCTGCGCTTGCGGCAACGGGGCATAGAATCGCATACCCACTAGCTTTCGTTCTCTCACTACTCACGCTCGCAGTCTCCCTTCCGCAACCGGAGCATCAATCATTCGTGGAGGCAGGGTTGTCACCTGCATCGATTACGTTCCTGGTTGGCTCAGCCCTTCAGTTGGCCCTCCTGATTCTCATCCCGGTCTATTTCTTACGCAAGAGATCAGGTGGCAAACCAGGTTAGCGTTTCAGCAGCACGTCCGCAAATTGAAAACCATCCCGTAACACGGATTCCCCAACTTCAACAGGAATCCGTTCATGAAAGTTTGGTCCATCATAGACGAAGGTGTGAAATTCCCCATTCTCACCACACGGGTCAACACTCGGCGGTAGGTCCGTTAGGAGGGAGCTGTCAAATTGGCGGCCTGCAAATTTGGCGTCAACCTTCTTTGGGTCAACGCAGGTAAGAATGGATCGGAAACCAAGCTGCAGCATCTCGCGGGCAAGGCCTGCTGTGTCCCTTCCCCACACGGGAAAAACAGGCTTGAGGTCAAGCTTCATGAGGTTCGCTTCCCGATACTTCCGAATGTCTTCAAGGAATAAGTCGCCAAAGATGACATGCGTAACCCCATTTTTCTTCCATCGGGATAGGGCATCCCGCATTTTTTCTTCGTAAACCAGGTTCGGGCAAGGATAGGGTATCAGCACTTTCTCCAGGGGTTTGCCCACGGACTTTGCCTGCAAGTCAAGAAGCTCCTCCCTAACCCCATGCATAGAAACCCGGCGGAATTGTTCGCTGAGCGTTGTTAGGAGGCAGACTACCTCGAATTGCTTTCCTGTGAGGGTTCGGTATAGTGCCATTGCGCTGTCCTTACCGGAAGACCAAGAAAGAATAGCCTTCGGCTGACGCAAGAGTCGTCCCTAACGAAGCTTGGGCCCAGACCAATCAGAAAAGGATTAGTAAACTTTTATCCTGAGCTTGGACAGAGTTGTACCCGAGGCTAAGACCGTTGGCTAGAGTTGGTTATTTTGAAGGAACTGATGCACTTCTGTTGTCGAAGCTCGCTGCTGAAGGCGTTGAGACATTGCCGGTGGCGAACACATGGGACGGACACGGGAAGTACGTCAACCACCTTAGCAAGGGCGAGGTAAACGTTGTAGTCGGATATTTTCACAAGGTCGTACCAGCTGAACAGGAACGCATGGGCCCGGCTGATCTGTTGTTCGCATGCAAGACCTTGGACATACCCGTCGTACTCATCGTCCCAGCCCCGGCGCACGACAAGGCAAAGAAACTTCTAGAGGACGCGGGGCCGAAAGTGCACGTTGTGGCCCCAGAGGAAGCCGAAGCCGAGATTAGAAAGCACCTCTAACGCGACAACATCTCCTGAAGTAACATGCCCCGCCAATCTTCACAAGCACAATTTCCGCGAATCAATGCAATCCGATTCGCGGTGTCTCCTGGAGAATACTGACTTAATGTCTAAAGCGTATAGGAGAAGCGTGGGACTATACCGAATGGCGAAAAACACAACAGGTTCTAACATGCAATTCAATATCGATTCAGAAAGGCTGTCAATTCATGAGAATTACCTCCACTGTTTGCGGCTTCTTGCCTCATACGCTAGAACACACGATGACTCGGTTCTGGCCTTGACAATCTGGGGGGGAAGGAAAAGGCTGGGAGTAAAATTCCATGGAAAGAACGTAACAGTCGGAGTTCCGAAAGGCGGCGACATAGACGTGGGAGTTACGCATGAGTTGAAGAGTCCTTTTGAACTCCAGAAATTCCTGGAAAACTCTATGCAATTTACTCTTGCAAACCTAAACGAAGAGTTATTTGACAAAGCATACGAACAGCTCAGGAAGATTGAGTCTGAAAAGGGAATTGTAATCGAGCCAGACGAAGCCAAGAAATGGTGACCGAATTCTCGTAGCACGTGAGGAGTTGCAGTATGAGAATCAAGAAGATCTCCGCATGGAAGGTTGACCTTCCTCTTGAGGGAGGTGCGTACAAGTGGTCCGGCGGCAAATCTGTTACCGTTTTCGACAGCACAGTTGTTGGTGTAGAGACCGATACCGGTGTCATTGGTTATGGTGAGATGTGCCCACTTGGGCCGTATTACCTCCCCGCATACGCGAACGGTGTACGCGCAGGCATCGCTGAACTGGGACCGCATCTACTCGGCGAGGATCCACTCGAACTTGGCCGTCTGAACCGTCGCATGGATTCTGCACTCAAAGGGCACCCCTACGTGAAATCTCCCATCGACATAGCCTGTTGGGACATCCTTGGCCGAGTCACCGGCCAGCCTGTATGCGTTCTGCTCGGCGGCCGTTATGGCGAAGATTTCGGCCTGTACCGTGCTATCTCGCAAGAATCACCTGAAAGCATGGCCAATCGCGTGGCCGCCTATCGACAAGAAGGTTATCGTCGTTTTCAACTCAAAGTCGGGGGCGATCCTGAATCAGACATTGAACGTATCCGCGCCGTCTCCGCACGGCTGCAGCCGGGCGACCGCCTGGTGGCGGACGCGAACACCGGCTGGTTGATGCACGATGCCATGCGAGTTGTGCGTGCAGTTGAAGATGTTGATGTCTATATCGAGCAACCATGTTTGACCTACGAGGAGTGCCTATCAGTTCGCCGCCAGACGAACCATCCGTTCGTGCTCGACGAGGTGATTGATAGCATTGACATGCTTCTGCGCGGTAAGGCTGACTTAGCAATGGACGTGGTGAACATTAAGATCAGCAAATTCGGCGGCCTCACCAAAGCGCGTCAAGCGCGTGACCTTTGTGTTTCGATGGGCATAGCTATGACTATTGAGGACAGTTGGGGAGGCGACATCACGACTGCAGCCATAGCACATCTAGCGCATAGTACGCCGCCTGAGTTCCTCTTCTCAACAACCGACTTCAATAGCTAC
Source organism: Candidatus Bathyarchaeota archaeon (assembly GCA_963726255.1). Lineage (GTDB taxonomy): Archaea > Thermoproteota > Bathyarchaeia > 40CM-2-53-6 > 40CM-2-53-6 > FEN-987. The sequence goes on along the minus strand of CAVSBL010000002.1, from coordinate 1,505,800 downwards.
GTTACTGTAAGTATCGCAGAAGGCGCTCCACATCGCGTCAACGGCCGGATGGCCGCGAACAAATTGCCGGGACTCGGCATCAAGCCGAAGATGGAAGTACTAGGCAAACCAGTGCTGACCATCGAATGAAAACAATCATTGTCTACTAGAGGTTCTGGACCAAGATGGAAGGTAGAAAACATCATTCAGCTCTTTTGTTGTCGCGAAAGGACGTCGAGCGCGTGCTGACGCCAATCGAAGCGGTGAGAGCCGTGGAGAACGCGTATAGAGAAGTCGGCCTGGGCACTGCAGTCGTCCCCGCTAGGCTGAGGGTGGACATGGACCGTTATGGCGGAAACATGCTTGTGATGCCAGCCTATTTGACTGGCGCGAACGCGTTGGCAACGAAACTCGTGACGACACATCTAAACAATCACAAGTTGGGATTGCCAACTGTAATTGCAACGATTATCCTAATTGACCCTGAGAACGGCCTACCCCTAGCCATCCTCGATGGAACATACATAACTGCAATCCGAACAGGCGCGGCGGGCGCTGTGGCAGCTAAGTACCTTTCGCGCGAGGATGCCTCTACGGCGACCATTGCAGGAACAGGGGTGCAGGGGCGTGCCCAGATACTTGCCCTGACCGAAGTTCGCAGAATAAAGAAGGTGTTTGCTTATGACCTCGATGCCGAGAGATGCCGAAAATTCGTCGAGGAAATGAAGAATCATGTCGACTCAGACTTCGCCGTGACAGACAATCTCGAAAATGCAGTTCGTGAGTCAGATATCGTCGTGACCGCCACGACCTCGTCGAAACCAATCATCAAGGGAGAATGGCTATCATCAGGTTGCCACGTGACAGGAATCGGATCACATACGCCTGATGCAAGAGAACTCGACGAGGAAGTTATGAAGCGAGCGTCAAAAATCGTATTGGATACTTGGGACGCCAAGAACGTCGGCGATTTATCCTACCCAATTTCCAAAGGGATTCTAAGAGAAGAAGACATTTACAGCGAGATCGGGGCCATAGTGGCGGGAAGGAAGCCGGGCAGAACTTCGCCTAGTGAGATAACCGTTTTCAAATCTGTAGGGACAGCCGCCTCAGACGCATCCACGGCTTTCAGAGCCTACCAATTAGCGAAGTCGATGGGAATCGGGACCCGTATCGATTTGTGGAACTTAACTGACAAACGTAATTGAGTAAAGGGAACTGCTGCACGCGCAACAATAATCCTATGTCGATTGGCATGTTGTGTTAACCTGAGACCAGCCAATCTGAGGGTAGTGTTCAAATTGTGCGAGAGTTGCGAGCAGGCAAAATCCGGAAATATACTTATACTTATACTTATACTTCGCAAATTTTACGTACAAATATGTTAAACGCCGAGACGCGTACGTTTTTCGTTTTGAGGAGGATATGAAAAACGTCTAGTACACTTACTAAACCCCCCGTCATTGCTTTGATGCTAGTAATGCTCGTGATTGGCGGCGGACTTGGTTATGCGTTGCACCCAACCCCACCGCCCTTAACATCTACTTTGCCATCCGTGATTCCAATCGGCGCTCTGCTAAGCCTCACCGGAGACTTCTCGAGTTACGGTGTAAGAGCTCAGGCGACAGTCAAGATCGCAGAGACTGACATCAATGCCTACGTGACCTCGTTGGGCATACCGACGACATTCAAGTTCTACATCGAAGACTTTCAGACCAAACCCGACGTAGCCTTAACGGGAATACAGGCCCTGTACGCGCAAGGCTGTAAAGTCGTCATAGGAGGCATGACAAGCGGAGCCATGAAAGCTATCGACTCATACGCCGACACTAACAAGATAGTCGTAATCGACGGCACCTCAACTGCTGCCAGAGAATCCGTAGCTCCACCCGGAGATTACGAGTTCCGCGTTGTGCCAGCGGCTGAGGCTGAAGGCGCCGCGCTCGTTGCTGCGCTTCAAAGTAAAGGATTCAAGAACGTTATCATGGTCTCGGCCGAAGATACATACAGTCTCTCTATTCACGACTCGTTCAAGGCTGCATGGACAGCGGCCGGAGGCAACTTGGTCGCGGACGTGACCTACGCCTATCCGACTACGACAGATTTCACCGTAGTACTCAACACGCTAGAGGGGCAAGTGGCACCTCTCCTGGCGGCCAAGACACCTGTCGCAGTCTTCGCCAACATGTGGGAAGACGTTGCTACAATGCTATCCCAAGCGAACACCCGAAACAGCCCGCTGCTTGGACAAACTTGGTTTGGGCCCGATACTCTGTCGCAGGACACGGTCATCATACAAAACGCTGGCGCTATAGCGTCAAAAGTGAATCTAATCTCTGTACAACTCATGGCGCCATTGACCTCTAAGCATCTGGCTCTGAACCAGCAGGTTCAATCTGCAATCGGCCAAGAACCCGATATCTACGCATTGGCCACATACGATGCAGCTTGGATAGCGGCTTACGCAATTCTCAATGCAGGCAAATACGACAGTGAGGCGATTAAAGCGGCAGTGCCAACGGTAGCCGCATCGTATTGGGGTGCGACAGGCAACACTGAACTCAACTCAGCTGGAGACAGAGTGACCATGGACATGGAGTTCTGGGCCGTGGTCCAAAGCAATTGGGAAAGGGTTGCCACCTACTCATCAGTAGATCAACAAGTTACATGGCTAGTGCAACTGTAACCTCACAAAAACCCCCTCTTTTCTTTTTTTCAGGGTGTGACTCCAATCGGGAGAAACATGAGTTCTGACGGCACGAATTCCCGAGAGACACTACCATATACGGTGTGGGTCATCTTAATTGTAAGTAGGATGTTGATACGTGACTCCTAAGAGGGTGCCTCTGAAAGAGGCTCGAAGCTCGAGAATGGGTGGCTGAGGTTAATGGAGTTCCTTCCGACGATTGTGGGATGGCTTACCTTCTCAGCGATTCTGTCACTTATGGCGCTCGGGGTCACTCTACTTTACAGGACGACGAAGGTTGCTAATTTTGCCCACGCATCCTTCGTGACTGTGGCCGCCTACGTCACCTACACCTCAACCGTCATCCTAAGTCCGAACCCATATCTCGGCGTGCCAATCGCTTTCATCCTGGTAGGTCTTGTCGGTTTATTGCTTTTCTATGCGGTTCTCGAACCGATGAGGAGGAGAAACTCATCAACTGTAATGTTAATGATCGCAACTCTAGCGTTTGATATCATTATGCTCGGCGTTACGAACATACACGCCGACTACTTGAACACAGTTTACAAGGTTCCTTCCCGGAATGTTCTGTTAAGCGGATTAGATTTCAAGTTCATGGGTCAACCGGGTATACTTTTCGTGGCACTCGGAACGTTAGCCCTCTGCTCGGCTGCAATGTACCTGTTGTTGAATTTTACTACGTTGGGCATAGCGTTGAGGGCGTCGATGGAAAACCCTTCTCTTTCGGAAGCAATCGGCATCAATGTTAGCATGATGCTAGCAGTGTCATGGTTCATCGCGGGGGACTCGCAGGTGTTGCCGGAGCTCTTATCCCACTATGGATAGAGATCAACCCAAGTACTGGAACCGTCCTGCTGGCCAGTATATTCTGCGCGAGCATAGTTGGAGGTCTTGAGCAGATATACGGGGCAGTATTGGGCGGACTTTTGCTGGGCTTGGTCGATGTGGTCGGAACGTCGGTGCTGGCCTCGGTCGTCGGCCCGTGGGTTTCATTCTACGAGCCTATCGTTCCGCTCGTCGTGCTGTCTGTCACGTTGATCGTTGCGCCCCGGGGCCTAGCAGGCCTGCGGTTTCGGAGGTCCAAGTGATGTCGGGGCTAGACCAACTAGTCCTTTTCACAACTGATCTCCTAGCTCTGTTCGCAGTCTACTTAATCATCAACATAGGCCTCAACTTGCAGGAGGGCATAACTGGAATACCTAATTTCGGCATTCTCTTTGCGGTCGCAGGCGGGGCCTACTTCACAGGCGGTCTATCAACAAGACTCGCTTTGAGTTTGCTCGGCATTCATACGGACCTGAGTCCTATTATCAACAATGTTTCCGTACTGGCGCTGATCAACCCCACTTTAACATCACAGCCTCTCATAGCCATCGGATTCTTGGTTCTGTTCCTCGCGATTGGCGGCGTTGCGGGCGCGGCCATGGGCCTCATTTCGTCAGCACCTGCGGTTAGGCTTAGGGAAGATTACTTGGCGATCACGCTTCTGGCGTTCGGAGAGATACTCAACGTCATAGGAGTCGGCTACAAGCCCCTCCTAGGCGGGCCTCCAGGCGTTAGTGTCCCAGACGTCTTAGGATGGGCAGGGCAGTATAGATTCTACGCGGGCACTTTCGTGCTACTCTTGGTGGCAATCGGAGTCTTTGCCTATGCTGGTTATCTTATCAAGACTCCTCTCGGAAGGACTCTGAAAGCCATTCGGGACAATGAGGTGGTGGCGAGGTCGCTTGGTAAGGACATCACTCGATATAGGACCGTGGCAATTTTGGTTGGCTCGACGTTGTGTGGATTTGCGGGAAGCCTGTGGGTTATGTACAGTGGCGCCGTAACCCCTACCTATGCTAGGTTTGATTGGACGTTTCTGCCTTGGCTTATGATTTTGCTGGGGGGAATGGGAAGCAATAGGGGGGCGCTGGTGGGAACTTTCGTTTTCGTGTCTCTGAATAAGCTAATACTCTACTACAAGTACGCGTTCGTCGGGATACTTCCATTCGACGTAGTCTGGCTGAACTATCTTCTACTTGGCCTCATAACGATCCTAATTCTCATCTACAGACCTGAAGGCCTTGTTGGAACATTGCAAAGAGAGACTTCAGCCGTGCAGCCAAAGAAGTGAGATGAGCATGGGTAACCTCCTGCAAGTCAAAGGCGTAAAGAGGTCGTTCGGCAATCTTCACGCCTTGGATGGGGTTACGCTCAACGTGGACGCGAAGACAGTGAGCATTCTCATCGGGCCAAACGGCTCGGGAAAGACCACGTTGATCAATGTCATAACAGGCTTCCAAAAACCCGACGAAGGGCAGATCTATTATGGCACAACCGAGATAACGGGATGGTCACCCCAGCAGGTATATCGAACAGGAATCGCGAGGACCTTCCAAATACCGTCGATGTTCGGCAAGCTCACGGTGCTGGAGAACTTGCTCGTCGCCGAGAAGAATCACCCAGGAGAGTCACTCGCCAAGTCGCTTGTCAAACGGCTTTGGGCAAAACATGAGGCAGACGCTGTTGAGAAGGCGTCGAAAATACTCGAATTGCTCGGCTTGTCCGAACATTTGAACACACCGGCGTCGCTCCTGAGCGGTGGACAGATGAAGTTAGTTGAAATTGGGAGAGCCCTAATGAGTGATGCCAACCTATACTTGCTTGACGAACCCGTGTCAGGAGTTAATCCAACCCTAGCTCACGAAATATTCGCAAGAATCATTCGGCTGAGAGAGCAATATGGAATAACATTCTTCATCGTAGAACACAGGCTCGACATCGCTCTCAAATACGTCGATTACGTGAACGCGATGGCATCCGGTAGGCTTCTTGCAGCCGGCCCGCCCGAACAAGTGATCAACGATCCAAGAGTGATAGAAGCATACTTGGGCGCGTGAAAATTGCTGGACGTCAAAGATGTCTTCGCTGGCTACGGGAAACTTCAAATTCTCAACGGCGTTAGGCTGAACGCCAAAGCCAGCGAGGTCACCGTCATCGTCGGCCCAAACGGCTCGGGCAAGAGCACACTCCTGAAAACGGTCGCCGGCCTCACGACGCTATATCAGGGAACGATAAAACATAACGAGCAGGATATCACAGGCTGGCCCTCTCATAAAATAGCCAGAAGCGGTATCGCTTTTCTCCCCCAGACCGACAATGTATTCACGAACCTCACTATCACAGAGAACCTGAAACTTGCGGGGTACAAGATTAGCCAAGACGATTATCGGAGACGACTAAAGAGAATCTTCGAACTCTTTCCACAGCTTTCAGCCTACACGAACACCAAAGCATTCAGCCTTAGTGGTGGAGAGCGGCAGATGCTTGCGATGGCCTTAGCGCTCGTCAGGGAACCAAACGTAATGATGTTCGATGAACCGACCGCAAATTTGGCGCCGAAAATTGCAACACAGGTCCTAAACCTCATTGCGTCGCTCGCCAAAGATATCGGCTTGACCGTGATTCTCGCAGAGCAAAACGCAAAACGCGCCCTGGAGATAGGCGACATTGCTTACCTGCTGGTGGGTGGCAAGAATACTTTCGAAGGAACCGCTCGGGAACTGCTCGAACACAGGGAACTCGGGAGGCTTTACCTGGGGGTCCTGGCCTCGTAATCGGCTACAATACGGCGAAATAAGCACGCCCTGCTCATAATCCCATAATGGAGAGGCTCTAGGTAAATTCAAGTAATCAAGATTCAATCGAATCTGAGGGAATGATTAGTGGTGGCAAAGAAAGCGAAGAGAAAAACGAGAAGCAAGTCGACAGCAAAGGTGCCCCGAATCACGTACGCAACCCTCAAGGTGACACCTAAGGACGATAAAGCGTACGAAACGGCGGTTGAGGAGGTGAGGGCCAAGCTTGGTAAGCACTACCCAATCTTCATTAACGGACAGGAACGGCCAGCAACCGGCGAGGAAATGGTTCACGTTTCCCCTGTAGACACTCGCTTAACAGTAAGCTACTTTCCGAAGGGCACTACGGACGACGTAAAATCTGCAATTGCAGCAGCTAGGCAGGCGTATCCAAAATGGGCCGCGACACCATACAAGGATCGAATCGCAATCCTACGCAAGGCCGCCGACCTGATAATTGAAAGGCGATATGAACTATCGGCTTGGATGGCCTTCGAAGTCGGTAAGAGCCGCTCCGAATCCTTAGCAGAAGTTAACGAAGCCGCCGAGCTAGTCCGTTACTACTGCGAGCAGATGGAACTCAACAAAGGTTTCTTGCGGCCACTTGAACCACCAGGGCCAGGACAGGAGACGGAAAGCATACTCCGGCCGTACGGAGTCTGGGCAGTTATTGGCCCATGGAACTTCCCACTCGCATTGACCACCGGCATGTCCGCAGGCGTCCTCGCCGCGGGAAACACAGCCGTCTTCAAACCGTCAAGCGATTCACCATTGCTAGGTTACGAGCTCTGCAGAGCCTTCATTGACGCTGGAATCCCACGCGGCGTATACAACTTTGTCACTGGACCGGGCGGAACGGTGGGCGTCGAACTCCAAGAAAACCCAGGGGTTGATGGGCTCGTTTTCACGGGCTCGAAGGATGTGGGGATGCAGGTGTACCACCACTTCGCAAAAGATTACCCCAAACCCGTCATTACGGAGATGGGAGGCAAGAATCCAGCAATAATCACCGCTAACGCAGACCTTGACCAGGCTGCGGAGGGGGTCATGCGAGCAGCCTTCGGGTTTGGAGGACAGAAGTGCAGCGCATGCTCACGCGTGTACGTTGACCGACGTGTCAAGGACAGGTTCTTAGAATCTCTGAAAGATTACACTCAGAAATTCGTGAAGGTAGGCGACCCCACGCGGAAAGAGACATTCTTGGGCCCAATCATCACCAAAGCCGCCGTTGAAACATACCAGCGAGCGGCAGAAGATGCAAGGCGGGACGGCGCCAGGTTCATCACTGGAGGTAGCACACTGCGGGGTGGCGGGTACGACAACGGCTACTTCGTCGAACCAGCAATAGTAGATGGTTTGCCGCCAACTCACCGGCTGTTCAAGGAAGAACTGTTCGTACCGTTTGTTGTAGTCGCAGGCGTAGAATCATTTGACGATGCGCTCAGACTCGCGAACGAGACCGAATTCGGGCTCTGCGCTGGGATCTACACGAAAGAGAAAAAGGAAATGCAAACCTTCTTCGACCAGATACAGGCCGGTGTAACCTACGCGAACAGGCGCGCAGGTGCGACTACCGGTGCATGGCCTGGGGTCAACTCCTTTGGAGGATGGAAAGGAAGTGGCTCCACTGGCAAAAGCGGATTAGGCCCGTATTACGTACAACAATTCATGCGCGAGCAATCAAGGTGGATCGTGAAATAGACCCACATGACTGAAATCGAAGAGAAGATTCTGTCCTCGCTCAAGGCACAAGGAATTGAATTTGAGGTCTTCGAACACAACCCTGTCTACACTTGCCCACAGATGGCGAAATTCCTCAAGACCGATGAAGCGCATATCGCAAAGTCAATGGTAGCGAAAAAAAGCGACGGCACCTTCGTGCTCGCCGTTCTCCCGGGAAACAAGAAAATTGACTTCCACCGGTTAGGCACAATTACCAAGTCAGCGCCTATTTCTTTGGCTCCAAAGGAAGAGGCTGAAGAGATTACACGGTGTTCAGTAGGCTGCGTCTACCCGCTCGGGAATATCATCAACCTCGAAACATTCTTTGATGAAGCCCTCTTGAGCCAGGAGCATGTCTACTTTAACCCTGGGTCGCATACGAAAAGCGTGAAGATCAGCACTCGAGCATTAGTCAACCTAGTAGGACCAACCGTAGCCGAATTCACGTCCCCGTAACGTCACTTCGATCCAGAATCGAAGAAGGGCAGTTCGTTCGCGTTTCGTTAGACCGCCATAATGTCAGTTGTAACCTTCATCAGGTCCCGGGAACTTATTATTCCCCCCACTTCACCATTCTTGTCTAACACAATCAGATGCCTAATATGCTTCTCACGCATGAGCTTGGTGACTTCCACCAACGGCGTGTCAGACTGCACGGTAAGGACGGGCTTGGTCATATGATGTATGGCTAGATTTTTCTCAAGCAAAGCCCCTACTTGTTCAACTATTCGGACAAAATCCCTCTCCGTCAATATGCCGAGTATTTTTCCCTTTTCCGTTATTACAACCGATCCAATATTGTGGCGTTGCATCTGAGTCGCGATTCTCCAGAGGCCGTCGTGTGGTCCACTGGTCACAACATTCTCAGTCATAATGTCAGCAGCTGTAAGACCCGCGCGTTGCGGCATTTACCGCACCTTCAAGAATGAAGTTTCATCATGCTCTTAATACAGGTTTTCGAGTTTCGCGGTTTGCTCGAACAATATGTTTACCTAAATCGCCTAGATTTGGGAAGCTGGCCCCATTAATGCCCTCTAATGAGATGTTGCCATCGTCGAATTACGCTGAGAAACTTAGGCTGCTGCTCGGCTCCAAGAAGGTTTGGCACCGCTTCATCGAGTTCAACGAGCCCGTGAAGACGGTTGAACAGGCCGCGAGAAATGTTGAGGTTGAGAAGATTGTCAAGTCTATCGTGATGGTTGACTCAGCCGGCGATTCGTTGCTCGCAATTGTGCCGGCGAAAAGCAAGGTTAGCCACAAGAAGCTCAAGACTATCCTCGCTGTGAGTGACGTCCGGCTCGCGAGCCGCGAGGAAGTGCTGAAACATTCGGGCTATCCTGCTGGAGGGGTGTGTCCCTTCAGCGACATTCATCGCATCCTGCTCGACCCGCAGGTTCTCAAGAACGAAACGGCAATCGTTGGTGGGGGAGATGTTGACAAGCTACTGGAGGTTAGGATTAGAGACATCGTTACCATTCTGGGCCCTAAAATCGCCGATATCAGTGAGAACTAAGCAAGTTTCGCTTGAGTGCTTTAATCTCATTTTGCGGTAAGGTCTGTATGTGTCTTCGTTTCAGGCCCGCGTAGGCTCGATGCGAACATTCCTATCAAGGTGATCACGGCGGCAACAAGGAATGCGCGGCCGATGCCGGTCACAAAGCCTAACGCCTCTCCAGGCATGAGGGTCGTGTAGCCACCAATGATTATGCCGGATACAACTTGGTACGGGATGGCCGTCGTGATTATGTATGCTACGAGGCCGATGCTTAACACACTACCCGTGTTGAAGACGGTTGCTCTGATTCCTGAGGCAACGCCACGCCGTTGAGGGGGAACAGAGCCCATTACTGCGCTGATGTTTGGAGATGAGAAAAGCCCCAACCCTAGGCCGACCAAAATGAGAACGATCTCTATCTGTATTATCGGAGTCGTAGCACTTACAAGAAATGCAAGTGCAACGTAACCAACTGTTCCCACAGCCATTCCTAGAGTGGCCAACCCCCGTGTCCCATACCTGTCCGAAAGTTTGCCACTTATTGGGCCAATGCTCACGAAGGCGACATCTAATGGTAGAAAGAGCAGTCCAGCAGTGAGCGCGGTATACCCTCGAATGAGTTGGAAGTATAGAATTATGATGAGACTTAGGGAGCCAAAACCGAGAGAATACAAGAATTGACTAACGTTGCCCGCTGAGAAGAGCCGAATTTTGAAGAGCCGCATATCCAGAATCGGCTCAGCCCTGCGCGGTTCGAGATAGAGAAAAAGCGCAAAGGTCACTATGCTGATGACATAGAGTATTGCGGCTCCGATGTTATCGATTGCAGCCATAGTCTGGAATGTGATCACCAACAGAAGCGATGTCAGAGAAGTCGTGAACAAGCAGAGGCCCGCATAATCAAAGTTAGCAAGTCTTTCGGTTTGGGCAATTTCCTTTAGACGAAGGTGAGCCCAGAGAGTACCAAAGATCCCGATGGGAACGTTCAGTGTGAATATGCTTCTCCATCCTACTGTATCGATCAACACGCCACCTACAGTTAACCCAAGAACCGCGCCGAGCGTAAACGCAATCTGGTTAACCCCAAGAGCAAAGCCAAGCTCCGCCGCCGGCGTCGCGTCGGTAATTAGGGCTGCGCTGTTAGCGATCAACATGGCTGCCCCTGCGCCTTGGATAATCCGGAAAATCATCAGTTGTTCTCCCGTTTGCGCAAAAACGCAAAGCCCAGAACCGACAGTAAAAATTGCAAAACCCAGATTGTAGACCTTCACCCGCCCGAAGATGTCGGTGAATCGACCGAGGAAGAGCAGTCCAATCGTTATTGCAATCTGGTAGCCCTGAGTCACCCATAGCAATGTTTCAAGGTCAGTTCGAAGCGATTCGGCTATTGTGGGAAGGCCGATCAGAACGATGCGCGTGTCAAGGCCGGCCATGAAGATGCCGACTGTCGTAACTGAAAGGACAACCCACCGATACTGCACGGTTTAGACACTAGGCTACGCCAAACCAATCCTCTCAGAGAAAAACTCTTCACAACTGCCAATACTCGAGGTAGAGGGGAATAACTGACAATGGTCGATGAAGTCAGCGTAACGGTTAGGAAGCAAGTGAAGCCAGGCTGTGGAATAACGCACGTAGGTTAGAATCCATCTAAGAGGCTGTCGGTCTATTTCCTTCTTTGTCATTAGGCATTCTGAACGCGAGAGCAATGCCGGCAATCGCTATCAAGATTGAAACGGTAGCGATTCCAAACGCAACTGGATCGTAGTCGGACTGTTCTGTAACGAGAGAAATGATGATTCCCACTATCCCCACGGCGGTCAACACGTAAGCAGCAGTCGACACGCCTTTCTTCCTACTCAAGCTGCAGTTTCATCCCTTCATTGGTACTATCGGATGAATCGTTTATCCACACAATAGAGCTTGCGCTTTCGCCTTGACCTCATAACGTACTTCGCAGTTCAGCTTGCCCAATAGCAAACAGGATGTTGAGACAGCTTTTCCTCATCTATGGGACGGTTGCAGCGCCAACTGTGACCTGTATTTCTTGGTAACTTCCTGACCTGATTATGCCCACCCGAATTGTCTGTCCCGGGAGGACGTATCTCTCCAAATATGTTGAGAGCGCATCATAATTCACTATCCTGCTTCCGTCCACGGAAACTATGATGTCTCCGCCGATAAGGTACTGTTGGCCGCTGATTGTGACAATTTGCTGCCCGCCTTTCAGGCCTGCTCGGTCTGCCGGCCCTCCTAAAACGGTCTTTTCTATTAATACGCCGTAGGTCACGTTTGCGCCCGCCGCTTGTGAGAGTTCGTAATTCACGTCGACAGCTTCAATTCCCATCGCTGGATGGTTATGGTACCCCCCGCTAGTTATGATAGAGGGGAGCTCCTGAAGTATGGTGTCGGATGGAATCGCGAAACCGACACCTTGGGAGCCACTTGCTGTGGCGGTTGTGATTCCTACCACCCTTCCAGCAGCGTCTAAGAGTGGTCCTCCAGAATTTCCTGGGTTTATGGGGGCACTGAACTGGATAACGTCCGCCACTGAGATTGCCTGAGTGGCAGATTGATACTGAATGTTTCTCCCCAACTGGCTTACTATTCCATATGTGATGGAACCTGTAAGGCCGAAGGGGCTACCGATTGCCATCACTATCTGTCCGACCCTAAGGTAAGATGATGATGCGAATTCGAGGGGGTGGAGGTCGCTCTCCGACGCATGTGTTACAATTACAGCTATGTCGCTGAGGGGGTCGGAGCCTATTACTTTCGCTGGGTAGGAGTCACCGTCCCAGAATGTTACGGTAGTGTTGACGGTGCTATCGATCACGTGAAAGTTAGTCACTATGTAATATGCGTTCGAATAGTCCACCACGAAACCCGACCCAAGCACGCTCGATGTTGTGGTCTGCGGCCCAAAAATGGTTTCAACAACGGAGACCTGGGTGCTCTGAACCGTTACCACGCTGCGATTTGAGCTGTCATATATCGTAACCGGACTGAGGCCGAAAGAAGCGTTTCCGGCAAGCGGAGCCTGAGACGACAGGGCGTTTTCCAATTGGCTGTTCCTGGCTTGCAAATTGGAGCTAAGCCTCTTCAGTTGTGAGATTTGGGAGGCTTCCGACAAGACGACAAAGCTCGAATACGCCGAAAGCGATACCAGGACCATAACCGAGATGATTAGGACGACGGCAATCTTTTGCGAGATAATTGGTTTGGGTTTCAAGACGGAACCATATCCTTAGGATTCGAACTACGGCCCGTAGTTGAATCCATATTTACACATTACTCAGCAATCAGACTAAACATCACTTCCCATACCGCGCTTAAGCGCCATGCATTGGTTTTTCAGACTAGAAGCGGGTTGTTGTTCAATGAGCTGATGAGCCCAAGGCCTGTTGGAAATCTTCGATTATGTCTTCTGTTGCCTCTATTCCGACCGACATGCGGATGAGTCCGTCGGAGATTCCAAGCGCGTTTCGGTCTTCTGGCGACATTCCGGAGTGCGATGTCTTTGATGGTAAGGTGAGTAATGTTTCCACGCCACCGAGGCTGGGAGCTATTATTGGCAGTGTCGTGCGCTTCATGAATTGCTGCGCTGCGGTAGCTCCTCCTTTGAGTTCGAAGCTTAGCATGCCCCCGAAACCATCAAACAGTTCGCGTGCCCTTGCGTGCTGCGGGTTGGTGTCGAGGCCTGGGTAGTTGACTTTCTGAATGGCTGAGTGGCCTTGTAGGAATTTTGCAATTTTGAGTGCGCTTTCGTTTTGATACCTGACCCTGACTCCCAGTGTCTTGATTCCTCTGTGGAGTAGAAAGCAGGCGTGTGGGTCGAGTGATCCGCCTAAATGGTCAAGCTTATGCTTGACTCTGTCCACCAACTCTGCGCGGCCTATGACGGCACCCGCGACAATGTCTGAATGGCCGTTCAGGTACTTTGTGCAGCTGTGGAGTGATAGGTCGAAGCCCCACTCCGATGGCCGGAAGTTGATTGGGCTCGCGAAGGTGTTATCGATGAGCGTTACCAGCGAATGGGACTTTGCGAATTCAACAATTGCTTTGTGGTCGGCAACCTGCATGGTGGGGTTCGTTATTGTTTCGACGTACACCGCCTTCGTGTTCGGCTTCAGTTTCTTCTCCCAGGACTCTGGGTCGTCTGCGTCAATGAAATCGTAGGATATCCCAAATGTGCGAAGGTCTTTCGTGACGAAATCATGGGTTCCTCCGTAGAGGCAGTCTTGGGCAAGCAAATGGTCGCCTGTGGAGAGAACGGACAGTAAGGTCGTGGAGATGGCCGCCATACCGCTCGCGGTTACTAACGAGGCTTCAGCGTTCTCCAGCGCTCTCAGTTTTTCATGGAGGGCAGTATGGTTTGGCGTGTTGTTCAGCCGGATGTACTTGAGGTCGTGGTAACTTGTTTCGCCGGCATACTCGAACATGGCCGACTGGAAAATCGGCATACTAACAGCACCCATGATGCGCGGTTCGGGTTCGCCAGCGTGAATGAGTTTGGTATCAATATGTTTGAATTTCTTCGTCAACTGGCTTTCACTTCCATGAGCCATGGCACCCTCTGGACCGTTGTATAATAAGCCCACAGTCTAATGAACACCGTAAAGACCTACGCTGACGCGATAACGTCGAGCTATTGAGAGATAGGCCAGCTAGTTGAAATCAATTCGGTTGCGGCGGCATTTTGGGATTTGATGAGTTTAGTCAAGAGTATCTTTAGCGTTCGAAAGAGTCGCTGAAAATAAATGGTGTGTCGTTTTGAAGAGCATGGCGCCTGCGAGGTCCATCATAGTACTAAGTGCAGTTGCTTTCCTCATCGTGGCTAGCGTTTACACGTACAATTACGTGGGGTCAAAAAATCCGAAACTCATCGGCCACGCATTATCCTCAGCCTCAATCGGAATCCAACCGGTTGGCGAAAACGTGACGGTCATAGGGACGCTTAGGGTGTTGACGTTGGCCCCGTCATGTAGCCTGTTGGTCACTCCTTGCACAAATCCTGAGACGCAGATTTTATACATTGCAGTCAACGGTCGCAACTACCGGCTGATCTTATCACCTATGGCGGACCTACCGGAGGTTTTGAGCGGTTCTCATGTTGTAGTCTCTGGATTATTCGTGACGCCGTCAGCGTTTCAGGCCGAACAATGGACGCCTTCGCTACATTTCACCGGCGACATCTACGTCCAAGTCATATGGTATGTCCACGTCTACTAGTCTTAACAAACATCAGGCTCTGGTGGGCTTAGCCTGGCAAGTAGATCTACCGGAACTTACACGTAGGGCTCCCGCACACTGATTCTCAGAGTTTGTGGATGTGGCGTAAGTGAGTTTGCTGCGTGTGCTCGTAGACCTGCTCGTTTTATTTGCGCTCGTGAGTTTGGTTGCATTGATCGTCAAGCAACGAAAGAGTGGATGGTTCAAGCTCAACCTCTTCTTTCTAGTGATCGTAGGGCTCTTGCTGCTGTCGGTCTTCTCCATGGGGAAGATGATTGCGATAATGTTCGGAGCCGTAGTCCTCCTCTCTCTGTTCATCAGCCTGTTACTTACTCGACGTACCTGACATGTCCCGAAAAGGGCGCTTGGCGAGGATAGGCTGAGACATTGAGGTTATTTAGTGAGCATACCTGTCTGATTATTGGGATTAGCAGCTTGTTCAGAGGGTTATCTTAGTGGGATACATTTCACGTGTTGCTGCAGTGCTTCTGTGGGTTCTGGGATTAATCATTACGAGCACAGTGGTTTACTTGGTGTACACGGCCGCGGTACCTTACCTCGTGTCTTTTAATGCTGGGGTCCTAGCCATATTGCTCATCCTAGCATGGATTGCTATTCTGGCGTATTGGGCTTCCGTTCTTTCACACGGGGTTTCAGGTCGGTAACCTTACGTAGCCAGAGTGACGGGTCGCACAGGCCCTGACAAGCGGAGAGTACTGAAGATGGGCCAGGATGGCGATCGCATCGCAGTAATCGCTGACAAGTATCTTGCCCTCGGCTTCAGGATGGCTGGGGTTACTCCATTTCCGGTCCGGGATCCCCAGGAAGCAGCTAAGGTCCTCGAGAAAATCGTGGCCGAGGGCAAATATTCAGTCATAATCCTTACTGAGAATTTATCCACTGCTCTAAAAACGCAAAGGGACGCAATCCTAGCAAGAGAGAGACAACGACCCGTGATTGCGGTGGTTCCCGATTTTAGTGGACCGAGAGGGGATAGACTCCGGGAACTCCGTTCTCTCGTCACACAGTCGGTTGGAGCGGAATTGAAGTTCGAGGGTTGAATCTGACACATGTCGGCGGACATCAAGGAACTTCAGGAACTTATTGGCAGAGAGAGGGTTTCTGAGGAGAAGGTCAGAAAGGCCAAGGAGGATGCGCAGGCCATAGTGAAACAAGCTCGCGAGCAGGCAGAATCAATTGTGAGAGCAATTGAATCTGATCCCGGTTGGGAAAAACTCAGGCGAGCGAGAAACGATGAGATTGGCCGGAAGAAGGTAGAGATAGAAGAGCAGTACAAGCGAAATGCCTCAGCGCTGGAAAAGGTCGCTCACCAGAATTATGAGAAGGCCATCGCGCGCCTAATAGAAGAGACATTGAGAGGGAAACTTTGAGCATTCAAGCGCTGCAGACTGAGATCGAGAGGAAGGCCGAGGAGGAAGTTTCAAGGATTCTTGAAACTGCCAGACAGGAAGCTCAGAGAATAGTCGCGGAAGCAAATACGAAAGCTGCGAGCCTTAGAGAGGAACGAGCCAGACTTCTTGTGCGGGAACTAGATGCTCGAGAGAAGGCTGAGCTAGCCGTTGCAAGGATGGACGTAAGGGGGAAGCTTCTTCGAGTACAATCGGAATGGGCCAATCGGGTATTCGAAGAGACCGAGAAGCGAATCGGGGAAATGGCCGAGAAGGGCGGACGAGAGTACCAAGAGCTTCTTAGCAACCTGATACTTGCGGGAATCAGCGCAATGAATGGAAACAAATTCATTATCGAAACAAACGCACGAGACAAGGAAGTGGTCAGTAACCTTCTAGGCACCCTCGCGGAAAGAGCTGGCAAGAGCAAAGGAGAGAGAATCATTCTTCAAATGGGAACGCTGCAGACAAGAACCTTAGGCGGAGTTATAGTCTCCACCGAAGACAGAGTTCAGTCTTTCAACAACATTCTGGAAGCGCGGCTGTCTGCCGCATCGCGGAAACTTGAAGGAACGATTCGTAGGATACTCTCCGGAGGCGGCAAAGCAGGTGAGTAAATCAAGTCGGCAAGGCCAGATTAGGTGGATCAGCGGCTCTGTCATCGTCGCAGCGGGAATCGCCGATATCGAGATGGGCGAGATAGTTGAAGTTGGAAACGAGCACTTAGCCGGAGAGGTCATAGGAGTTGGCGTTGGAGAGTTCACAGTTCAAGTCTACGAAGTAACGACCGGGCTTCGTCCTGGAGAGATCGTGAATGGAACTGGTAAGCGACTCGTAGCGGAGCTTGGCCCTGGGCTTCTCGATAGTATACTCGATGGGATAGGAAGGCCTTTGGAAACAATCAGGAAGTTGAAGGGGCCTTTCATCGAAAGGGGTGTTCGGGTAAACACACTCTCCAGGGAAAGGAAATGGCATTTCAAACCTGAAGTGAAAAAGGGCGACAAGGTGGGTGGGGGATCTGTGCTTGGTCTAGTTCAGGAAACCCCTGCAGTCGTTCATAGAATAATGCTTCCGCCGGGCACTGGTGGCAAGGTCCTCTCACTAGATGAGGGTGACTATGCGGTAGATGAACCGGTTGGGCGACTCGAAACTGCAGATGGAGGCCAGGTCGAACTTAGATTGATGCAGGAGTGGCCGATCAGGATTCCAAGACCATTCAGGCCTGGCGAACGGATTCCCCTGGAGGAACCACTGGTGACCGGGCAGAGAGTGATAGACACGTTCTTCCCGCTTCCCAAAGGTGGAACAGCCAGCATCCCAGGTGGATTTGGGACAGGAAAGACCGTGATGTTGCATTCGCTCGCTAAATGGAGTGATTCCAAGGTTATCGTGTACATCGGATGCGGCGAAAGAGGGAATGAGATATGTGAAGTGCTGACGGACTTTCCGGAACTTACCGACCCGAGGACCGGCCGGCCCCTCATGGAGAGAACGATACTCATCGCTAACACAAGTAACATGCCCGTCGCTGCTAGAGAAGCCAGCATATACCTGGGCGTAACCATTGCTGAGTATTACCGTGACCAAGGGTACGACGTCGCGATAATGGCCGATTCGACTTCTAGGTGGGCTGAAGCCCTGCGTGAGATTTCGGGCCGATTGGAAGAAATGCCTGCAGAAGGCGGGTACCCGGCATATCTCCCGGATAGGATAGCAGAGTTCTACGAAAGGGCTGGGAAGGTAGTGGCGCTGGGAGAACCGAAAAGGACCGGTTCAGTATCAATCATCGGAGCCGTTTCGCCGCCGGGTGGAGACTTCAATGAGCCTGTCACCATTCACACTCTAAGATTCACAGGAGTGTTCTGGGCTCTAGACCGGGACCTTGCCTACAGCAGGCACTTTCCAGCCATACACTGGTTGAAGAGTTACAGCCTGTACGTAGATAGGCTCTCAGGCGCTTGGGCTGAGAGCTTCAGTAACTACTCAGAAAAGATTGCGTCCTACTGGAAAGGGAGGTTTGGCGGGAATTTCGAAGACTTACGGAGCAAAGCCCTGAAAATACTCAGCGAGTCCTCGGAGATCGAATCCATAGCTAGGATAATGGGAGAACGCTCCCTGCCTGACGATCAGAGATTAATGCTTCTCTCAGCCGAGTTGATAAAAGAAGCCTTTCTCAGACAGTTCGCATATCACGAGGTCGACGCTTTCTGCGACATGGAGAAGCAAGTGGCCATGCTTCAGATGCTCATAGACTTCTACGAGAGAGCCAGCGTCCTCGTACGGAAAGGCGTTCCGGCCGAGAAAATCAAGGAACTACCATACATCAAGAGGATGGAGAGAGCCAAAGAAGAAAAGAGCGGTATAGAAGGAGTCGCAAAACTCACAGCTGAAGTCCAAGAAGCACTCGGCAAGATTGCACGGGAATACGACTTGGAAACCTAGGAGTTTGTGGGAATATGCTTGGAAAGACCTATGGACTAATCCACAGGGGCCTCACCGAAATCAAAGGATCCCTGATAATGGTTGACAATGTGGAGAACGTCGGCTACGATGAGCTGGTCAAGGTTCGAGCTCCAGACGGGATTGACAGAATGGGCAGGGTTCTTGAGGTTGGCAGGGGTAAGGCGGTCATACAGGTCTTCGGAGGGGAGATGGGGCTCCAATCCAATTCTATTCTAAGCTTCTCCGGATCGGCCTTCAAGATTCCCTTGTCCAATGAACTTCTTGCGAGGGTATTCAACGGCGTCTTTGAGCCGGTGGACCGTTTGCCTGCAATCGTCTCTGACGAGTCGCGTGACATCAACGGGGCTCCAATAAATCCCACAGCTCGAGTGTACCCTAACAATTTCATTCAAACCGGCATCTCCGCGATAGATGGAATGCTCTCCGTGGTGAGAGGCCAGAAGCTTCCAATATTCTCTGAAAGCGGCCTTCCCCACAACAAGCTGATTGCGCAAGTCGCACGCCAAGCAACTGTCCTCGGGGAAAAGGAAGAGTTTGCGCTGGTGTTCTCCGCGATGGGGCTGCGTCACGACGAGGCAGAGTATTTCATAGATGAATTCAGAAAGTCTGGGGCGCTCGAACGATCTGTGGTCATACTAAACCTGGCGGACGACCCAGCAATCGAGAGGCTATTCACTCCCCGAATTGCATTGACTGTCGCCGAGTACATGGCTTACGATCTTGGGATGCACGTTCTGGTAATTCTCAGCGATATGACGAACTACGCTGAGGTCTTGAGGGAGTTGAGCGCCGCCAGGGAGGAAGTCCCAAGCAGAAAAGGTTACCCTGGATATCTGTATAGTGACTTGGCCTCGATATACGAAAGGGCCGGGGTCATCGAAGGTTCACGCGGTTCCCTGACTCAGATGCCTATTTTGACGATGCCCGGGGGGGATATCCAACACCCGATCCCTGACTTGACGGGGTACATAACGGAAGGCCAAATCTTCCTGGACCGTGAAATGTTCATGAAGGGAATCTATCCGCCGATAAACGTGCTGCCATGCTTAAGCAGACTGATGAGGAAAGGAATAGGGAAGGGTAAGACGAGAGAAGATCACGGGGATGTGGCCGACCAGCTGTACGGCGCGTACGCAAGGGGCAGGCAGGCTCGCGACCTAGCTAGGATTGTTGGGAACGTAGGGTTGAGTGAAGAAGAGCGGCTTTACCTAGAGTTCGCCGACGAGTTCGAGACACGGTTGGTAAGGCAGGGTGAGTTCGAGAATAGGACAATTGAGCAGACCCTTGGCATAGCATGGGCCCTTCTAGGAATATTGCCAGAAGATGCCTTGACGCGTATCCACGAGGAATACATTCAGAAGTATCACCCCAAGCACGTGGCAAACGAAAAACAGGCGTCTAAGTCTCAATGAGCGTTGGAAGGGTCGCTGTCACAAGAGGGGTTCTCCTCAGGCTGCGGGAACAACTTGAGTTCACCAAACGTGGCAAAGAACTTCTCGAGATGAAGCGGGACAACTTGGCGGCGGAAACGAACCGGCTCCTCGCCAAGATCAACGCCAGACATGAGTTCGAACAACGCCTCATGGAAACGTATTCGGCGTTGAGAACCGCCTACATGACCCTCGGCTATTCACGGCTTCAATCGCAAGCGTCCACAGTCACCGCTTTGGAAGCCAAAGTGAGGCTGCGTAGCGTTATGGGCGTCTTGGTGCCCGAAATCGTTCGGGGAAAGGAGTCGACAATTAACTCAGTAATCGACCCTTCTGCGTACGCGGCCGCCCAGCAAATGACTGAATCTCTGAGAAAATTACTGACCATAGCGGAAGCCGAGGCAAGGATCGAAAGCATCGCCCAAGAACTCATGTTGACTAACCGCAAGGTCAATGCCTTGGAAAGAGTGATTTTGCCTGGACTGATGGAAACACTTCGATACATAGAGGGTAGGCTTGAGGAAGAAACGCTTGAAGAATTCTTCAGAGCCAAACGTGTGAAAGCAGTAATCAGAGGAACAAAATAGATGGGACGAGGAGCCAGCGTTTACCTCGTTACTAGAACACACGGCCTACGAACCCATCTCATAACCCAACGAGACATGCAAAATCTAGCCAGGACAAGAAACCTCCGAGACGTATCGGACAGCCTGCTCAAAACAGACTACGCCATTGAGCTCGGCCAGTTGCCCACACATGAACAGGACGCTGCGACCCTAGAGAACGTGATCCTAAGGAAACTAGTAGAGCGGTTCTTTTTCGTACGCCGCTCAGCCGCTCAAGGAAAGATGCAAGATATCCTAACCAGGTATTGTGCGAGATTCGAAGTTGAAAACATAAAACGCGTAATTCGAGCGAAACACGGCGGCCAAACCGCGGAGGAATCTAACCTCGTCCCTTTAGAAAGGGAGCATACACTCGTGAACTTTCCTGCGCTCCTGAAAGCGAAAGACGTGGATGAGGTTGGCTCACTCCTCCGCGACACGCAGTACCACTCAATTCTCTCGAAACTTCAGCCGTATAAGGAGAGTGGAACGACTCTGATCCTAGAAGCAGCGCTCGATAAGATTTACTTCAGCAGAATCTGGGAGTTGGTGGACAAGATTCATGGAACAAGGAATTTGATAGGGGAAGAGATAGATCTTAGGAACTTACTCACATTGTTCTCGTTGAAGACGAGAGGCGTTTCTCCAAGACTGATAGAGGACGCCACCGTCCCGATTTCCTATGCCCTTTCGAAGACCACGCTGCAATCCTTGATACAAAGCCGGATTGAGGAGGCCCCGATCCTTCTCAGGGGAGGGTACTCTAAGCTCGCCTCTGAAGCTGCGAGCTTGCTCAAGGCTGGTTCCTCATTGCTTCTCGAACGGGTTTTCTTCAGGTACCTATACAGCGACGCTTCGGCAGCCTTGATGACACACTCACTTCAAGCTGAATACGTAATCGCGTACCTTCTTCTCTGCGAGGCTGAAGCAAAGAACTTAGTATCAATCGTAACCGGCAAACAACTGAACCTGAGCGAAGAAGAAATTTCAAACGGCTTATTCGGCGTCTAAGATTTGCCTAATCGCACAACTAGTGTCTACCCAGAATAAGGATTGCAACAACCAAGCCGTAGATAGCGATTCCTTCCCCCAGACCTGCAAAAACCAGAACCCATGTCGTAAGCTCGGGTCTTTCGACCATCGCTGCCAGACCAGATGAGGTAGACCCGTAGATAGCCAAACCTGCACCAAGTCCTGCCAGACCGACCGCCAAGCCAGCGCCTACGGTGTCGAAGTTCGATGTTTGGTTGGTTGTAGTTCCTTGTGCGAACGTTCCGGTGACGGAAAAAGTGAACAAGAACAGCGCGGCGAGAAAGGGTGTGAGCAGAAGCAGTCTCCTCTTCCACATCGATTTTCTTTCGCGGCTCAATGAAACCACAGCCAAGGATTTGGGGCCTCACTATTTAACGGTTCCAAAGACTCTCGGAAGCGAGAATGGGCGATACGGTACTCCCGTGCCAGAATAGAACTTAGTGAAGAACTCATAATATGTTAACCTCATGCATTGAATGAAAACCCCCAGCGCTTCGATAGTCATGGCCAGGAAATTCATAACAATGAAACCTGGCAGTACACCCATCGAGGCTCCTAAGATGACGGCTGCTATACCGAGAGCCGAATGAGCGATCGCGAACGCGGCTAATCGCACATAAGAAATCGAGTTTGTCATGTACGACAGGAACGTCTCAATAAATTCCGAGACACCCTTCATTACCCCTTCACCCATCTTGAATTCATGCTTCAAGACGCCTTCAATGGTTGGGGCGAGCAACACAAGTAGGAGGCATGTGAGCGCCAGAACCAGGAGCCCCAAGTTATCCGTGAAGACCGTGAAAGACATCGTTGCGGCGTACTTCACAGCCAACATAACGCCAGTGACATAGTAAAGAAGTCTCACTCCCCCAAACGCAGCTTCAATCATTGCCTTATTCCGAAGCAGGTTTACAATCTTGAGGACCAATCCAACGGATAGTTGTCCGACCCCGAACAATAGAGCCACTATGATCATGGTGGTTTGGCCTTGGATTGGGTTTACGAAGATGGGGTGGAAAGCTTCGGATAGGAAAAACTCGCCGTAGAGTGTTCCGAAGAATATGGCTGATATGCCGCAGGTCGCTAGGATTCCCCCTAACTTTCTCATCGCTCGCGCTGGAATTCCCAAGAAGCTCCGTTGCAAGCGGCTGAAGATTAAGCCCATCGCAAAAAGCAGGGCTCCTTGGCCGATGTCTCCAAACATCATTCCGTACATGATGGTGAAAAGAACGGTAACGATCAGGGTGGGATCAATTTCATTGTATTGCGGCGTTCCCCTCAGCTTCGTAAATAGTTCAAAAGACCCTGCAATCCCTCTATTGTTAATTCGCACGGGCGGGTTTTCGCCGGGGGCAGGGTTATCGAACTTCAGAATGGTCGCTCCATTCGTCGACTCCGTAACTGCACTTCTGAGCGGTTCTTCCTGTTCCGCGGGGACCCAGCCGTGCACCAAGCTCAACGTCTCGGTTCGGCCGAAGGCCGACCTAGCGCCTTCTATAGCAAGGGCCCTACGCACTAAAGGTTCAAATCCCGCCGCCTTATTCTGAAATTCTTCACAAATTCTTCTCACGTCTCTTTCGAGGCCATCTAAATCATGCCGGAGCTTATCCTCAGACGCCCGATTCTCTTCTATAGCCTGGGTTGGATCCGGCTTGATTCCTTTTGGTATGGTTAATCCCGCAAAGTTGAGCCGTGTCAGCGTTTCCTCCATGTGAGCCTTATCTCGATTCGGGCCGAGAATTACTACAAAATCCTCTTCACGTTTATCAGGCCACTTCGAAAACTTTACATCGGTTCCTTCGACGTACCTGTCGAGTTTCAGCGAAAGCGCTTTGTTGATGAAACCGGCTTTGACGAAGATGTTCTCAAAATCACCCAGATCATCCGCTCTCAGGGCGTGATTCTGAAGAATTAGGAGATTCTCATCTAGCGCCTTGAGCGCCTTCATCTCGGTGCGTAGTTTCTCCAACTTCGCAAGCCGATCATCTAACCTAGCTTCGGTCTCGAGAATGTGTGATTCGATCTGCTCTAGGCCGACATCTGGGACCTCAACTTCCCTCTGCATTGGCTTGCCAAAGCTTTCCTTCAGCGAGCGCGCAAGGCCTTTCTTCGTGCCTTTTTGGGGTGGGAGAGTTGACAGGACAGAGCTCATTCTCTGCTGGAGCTTCACGTACTTTTCGCACTTCTCAACGGTGTCAACTTTCTTGAAGCCGTTGACCGTATAGTCTGTGATTAACTGGACTGTTCCGAGTTGACCAAGGGCCTCGATTACTTGGTCCTCATACCTCGAAGGTGAGGCCAAGTAGAATCGTTTCATCGGGGTGCTCTCTAGCAAACCGATTGGTCCCCTGGCGCGAAACCTCTGGCGAACGTGGCCTCCGCCAGAATTATAATCCTTGTCCAAGAAAACCGAATGGAAACACAACTCGCAGCGTGACGATAATGGCAGAGGCACAATCGGTTCGCAGACTGCTTCAATTACCGTCTTATTCTGGACATTGTGCGGACCTCCTGCTCACGCAAAAAGCAAACCGCCTATGCAATCATGGGCCCGGGGTCACGAAGGAGTGGGCCTGTAGCGCAGTGCCCTGCGCCGCCGAACTTGCAGATCTCTGAGAAGTCCACGGGTATAACGTCCACGCCCTCCTTCTCTAAGCCTTTCCTGAGTTTGATGTTCTTCTCATTCATGATGATCTTTGCGGTGCCAATGCGACTATGTTGCAGCCCTCACTACGCACTTCTTCCGGTTGAGCTTCAATCAGCTGGATCTTCTTCTCGTACTTCAGGTACTCTATGAAGTCGAAGGGAACACCTGGAGGGTATATCACTCCCAGATTTACGTCCGCCATCCCGAAAACGACGTCGAGATGTGCAAATCCTCCTGCTGGCCATTCGATATTCTCAAGATACCCAGGAATGGGCACGACTCTGACTTCCTTGACCCCTCCAACTTCTTGCATAATCGCAGAAACTTGCGATATGCCTCCAGAGTTTGTGCGAATCGATTGCCCGATGCAAACGTGCTCGGGGTCAAGCCAGACAACGTTTCCACCTTCGAAGGTTCCATGGCCTGTCACGGTCCGCAGGATCGGACAGCCAAGCTGCATGACTCTCCGGGACCAGAACACTTCATCCTTCTTCCGCCAAGGCAACGCCATTCGCCCGATTATCGCCCCGCCCCTGATTACGACACCCGGATCCCTGGTTGCCCAGATTCGGGGATTCGCAGGGGAATATGGCCCGTGAGCCGGTGAGGGCGGGTTGAGATAGTGAACCCTGACACCTTCCTGTTTCAGGACGTCAACAAAGTGGTCGTGTTGTTGGACGGCTTTTTGGTAGTCCGGGAACTCCGAGACTCCGTACCATGCCAAATCCTCGATTATATCCGGACGAAACTCGTCTCCGTGTTTGTGAACCATGACAACTCTGAGCTTTCCAACCTCGCTTTGGGCTCCCCATTCTTCGTCCCATAGACGCTTCAATTCTTCGAGATAGCTTGCGCGCACCGGATGAGGCGGCTTACCTTTTTCCAACTTCGAAGTGACGGAGTTCATAACTAGTACCTGCAATCGCATTTGTCTATATTGTATTAACCATTGTCAGCCGTTCGGAGGTTGAACAGTCGGTCCGAATTCCTATATCTTGGAGCGTCGCCTTAATATTGAATCACTCTCACACAAGGAGAGCTGGAGCTTTCGATGCAGACTAGAATGTTTTACACAACTGACCTTCATGGTTCCGAGCAATGCTTCTTGAAATTCATTAACGCTGGGAAGTTCTACAAGGCAAGCGTGCTTATCTGCGGTGGCGACATTACCGGCAAGATGATCATTCCCATGATTCAGACTGCCCAGGGCTACGAGGCCGAATTTCTGGGCAAAATGCAGACCGCAAAAGGAGAGGATAACGCGAAGCAGCTTGAGAAGAGCATCATGTACGCTGGCTACTACCCATTCAGAACCACGAAGGAAGGGATGGCTAAGCTCAACGCTGATCGTGCGGAGGTTGACAGACTCTTTTCTGACTTAATGCGACAGCGGGTTGAACACTGGGTCAAGACGGCTGAGGAGAAGTTGAAGGGAACTGGAATCAAATGCATCATAACGCCCGGCAACGATGACCGAATGGATATCGATACGGCACTCAACGCATCCCAATTTGTGATTAACCCCGAGGGCAAGGTTGTTTCCATTGATGACACCCATGAAATGATTAGCACTGGTTACACGAACATAACGCCGTGGAACTGCCCCCGAGACATCCCTGAGGAAGAGTTGGCGAAGAAAATCGAAGACATGGCATCAAAGGTTACCAATATGCAAAACTGCATCTTCAACCTTCACTGCCCACCCTACGACTCGAACTTAGACTCGGCGCCAAAACTCGACAAAGACCTGAAACCAGTCGTGTCGCCGGGCGGTGAGATGCTCATGATACCGGTAGGAAGCACAGCTGTAAGGGCCGCAATGGAGAAATATCAACCGCTTCTAGGCTTGCATGGGCACATACATGAGTCGAGAGGAACAGGGAAGATAGGCCGGACCCTCTGTCTGAACCCGGGAAGCGAATATGGCGAGGGGATACTCAGGGGAGCACTCATAACCTTCGAGGATGAAAAGGTGAAGAGTTACCAGTTCACGTCCGGGTAGCCTGAGATCGGCTTGGTCCACATGTCTCAGAATCTGTCCATCACTTCGTTGGAGAATTCATGAAGGACTTCGGGCCTATAGGGTTCTGGAAATATTAGCAGGAACTCCGAGACGCCTAGGTCGACGTAATCTCCCAGTCTTTGAAGACAAGTGTCCGGTGTCCCAACGATCTCCCTCATTACTTGTTGCTTGGCTAGTGGTTTCGGTTTAATCGATGCTACCTTTTCATTGACTTCCTTCTCGTCCTTCCCTAAGACTGCGATGCCTAGCCATGATCTCTTGATTGTGTCTGGGTTGCGTCCTATTGCATCGCACTCATTTTCGAGGATACTCACGCGTTCCTTGTATTGCTCAGGCGAGTAGGCGTTGATGTCTGAGGGAAAGTTCCAGACGTCCGCGTGTCTTGCAGCGAATTTCAAGATCTTCTCATGTTCGGCTCCGATGTAAAACGGCGGATGAGGCTTCTGAACGGGTTTAGGGCAGCTCACGGCGCCTGTGATTGTGTAGTATTTTCCATTGAAGCTCGCCTTCTCTTCAGTCCACATACGCTTGATGACCTCAAACGCCTCTCCAAGCCTCTCTATTCTAAGCTGAGTCTTTGGGAAACCGTAGCCGTACGCCTCGTGCTCCAGCCTTAACCATCCAGCTCCTATGGCGAAGTTCAACCTACCTCCGCTTATGCAATCGAGAGTCGCGGCCATCTTGGCGAGTAATTGCGGGGGCCTATACGAATTACACGACACAAGCGGGCCTAGCCTGATCTTCTCGGTCTCTCGCGCCAATGCCGCCAAGGTCACCCAGCATTCAAGCATAGGCTCGGTGACGGAGCGATCAGGGTAATCGTAAGGGATGAAGTGGTCAACTATCCATGCAGACTCAAAACCGCAATCCTCTGCTTCAATCCAAATCCGCTTAAGCTGGTCAAATTGAAGTGACATTTGAGGAGTTAGTATGCCGAAACTGACATTTTTCATGTGAATTTACTCTTGTTCTCTGGAAACCTGGTATACATCAAACAAATGCTGGTGAAAACCCATGAATTTCTCATCTCATCAGACCCGAAGCGATACAGTCAACCAATGTGGGTCTCTTCCACATCCTCGTACCATTTTCTTTTCGTGCCGACAGTCGCTCTCATCTTCCACTTCGCGCTCTTCGGTGCGGATTCTATCTTTTCGATGAGTGCTGAGACCTTCGAGGAAACATCTTTCCGGTCGTCTTCTGAGAGTGCGGTGTAAACTGGTAGGAATTCCATCACTTTCTTCAGATTCGTTGTCACAGTGTAGTAGAATCCCCAATCGTTTGAAAGCAGCTTCGACAGGTGCTGGGAGTCGATTGTCTCTGATTCACCATTCCCAATCGCATGCTCTCGTAGAAGAAGTATCGTGTCCTTGATGTCTTTCTCATTGATCTGTACTATCTGCATCTTCTCTAGCAGAAGATCGACCAATGGAATAGTGGGTAAATCCAGTTTGAGACGGTCCTTGAAAACAAGGGTATGAGACATCCGGAGTTCATCTAAGAAAACGTCAATATCTGGGCCATTTGAAGGACTGTGAAACTTGAGGCGCTCACCAAGAATTAGCATCTCCTTGTCCAACGTGTACCCGAGCTCCTTGAACATCTTAATGGTGTCCGACCTTTGCTTCCTATAGCCTATGAAGTCGAGATCGGTCAGTGGCCGGTTCATTGCGTCAATGAGCTTGATGAATTCGGGGCAATGAATTCTGAAAGCCACCGCTCCCATGACACGAAGATCGATGCTTCTCTTCTCCGCTTCCTGAACTAGTTTCAACGCTTCATTGACGTAGAGGCTCGCCTTGTCTGTCGACACATATCTCAACTCAAACGTGGAGGGCTAGTTAACCGAACGAGTTGAAAAAGCTAATTCTAATGTCTTACTCCCAGTTTCTTTCGTGAAGGAATGGTCAGCGGCTGATTTCTTGTAGACCTAGACAAACGGCCAATCCTCATTTCCTTGCCGGCTCACTCGACCGCGGCTGTCTGGATACCGTGCACCACGTTCACGGCACCAGGTTCTGAAGAAGGGACCTCCTTCAAATACGCCCAGCTTGACCTTCCTCGTATGACCGAGTTTCATTCGACGCCGCGGCATACGCGTTATCGTGATCTGTGACTTGCCGGTCTAGGACATAATGGGTCTCCCCTTAAGAGTGCCTTCTCGCCATTAGCAGTGCGATGCGTACTGCGAGTTCAACGAGTTTATTGGTTCCTTTTCTAGGCGCGCCCAAGCTCTCTAATGGTCGTTCCGAATTTGCGTTCTGAAAATGATTCTGATTGCAGCTGAGTCCTTTGTCAGCTGTCCAATAGTAACGCTGTGAATCCGGACTTTGGTTATATACTCTCTTAACACAAGTAATATAACCGATTCTTGGTCACAACCTGGGCAAGTGTTAAGGACACAACAGGGGATGGATTTTTGGCTGAACGGAAAACGTTTGTGAGACGCGCTTCTGGCCTCGTCCGAGAAGTGTCTGCTGTCGATGTTCTCGCATACAACATGTTCATCATCAGCTTGGGCTATGCCCTTTTCATGTTCTTCTACTGGGTACTCTACCCAGGAGCCAGCCTTGAATGGTCTATTATCCTGACAATTGTTGTCAGCATCATCCAAGGCCTCGTGTATGCTTTGTTAGCCTCCGCCTACCCACGCTCGGGTGGCGACTACGTGTACATGACGCGCATTCTCCACCCAGCGCTTGGGTTCGTGATGAGCTGGAACTTTTGGATTTGGATGGTATTCTACGTAGGCCTTCAGTCTGGTATGATTGGTTTTCAAGGCCTTGCGCCCACTCTGGGAGGGATTGGATTCATAACGGGGGACGCCAACCTGATCTCAATGGGCCAGTGGGCTGGGACCCCGAACGCCTACTTCATGATTGGAACGGCAGCGATAATCATCTACGCTCTGCTCTTGATCTCTGGCATGAAGAACTATTTCAACTTCCAGAAGGTACTCTTCGTAATCGCGATGGCGAGCACTATCGTCATGATGGTCCTACTGGCAACAACAAGCCACGAGACATTCGTTTCGCGTTTCAACGCCCTTGCGAAACCATATTCCCATGTTGATGACACGTACAGTGCAACAATTCAGACCGCTGTTGCAGAGGGGTTCACTCCTGGCGCTCCAATTTCATTGTTGGAAACCATGTTCTTCTTCGTCTGGCCTTGGCTAGCGATAGGTTACTGTATGCTCTCTGCGTCGTACTCGGGAGAAGTGAAGAGCGTAAAGAAAAGCCAGATCTTCGGCATGCTCGGCTCAGCTATCATTACGGGCTTCCTATTCATACTGCTGGCGTTCTTGGGTGGCAGAGTATTTGGATACGATTTTATTGGCGCAATGGGCTATCTGCAGTTCAATGACCCCGCGGCGCTTCTAATTCCTGTCACTCCTTGGTACAACCTTTGGACGGCTTTACTCACCGACAACGTCGCGTTGAGTTCGTTCATATTGGTGGGTTGGTTTAGCTGGTTCTTGGTTCTGGCAGTTGCAGCTTTCCTTTTCACGACTCGAACATCCTTCGCCTGGGCGATGGATGGGATGCTTCCCAATGCTTTCTCGTACGTAAGTGAGAAGTTTAGAACGCCTGTCAACACAATCATACTTTCCGCGGTCGGCGCAGTAATATTCCTTGCCGGCATCGCATACACGACTTGGCTCGGTGTGTTATCCGGGACGCTGGGAATCGGACTCGTTTGGTTCCTGGCTTCAGTGGCTGCGATGATCTTTCCATTCAGACGGAGGGATTTCTACAAGAAGTCCGGAATTAACTGGGAGATAGCGGGAGTGCCTGTCATCAGCATCCTCGGTCTATTGAATGCGATAACAAACGGAGTAGCGATCTACATTATGCTCTTTGACTGGAGAGCCTTCGCGAACAGTCCGACATCAGAGGAATTAGTGGGCGCATTCCTGGTGCTAGGCGTGATAATCTTCTACGTCATGAAGTATGTCAGGAAGAGGCAAGGCGTCGACGTGAACCTGATATTCCAAGAGATACCTGTCGAGTAGTTGGGAATGAAGCGCTAACTGAAGGTGCACCCTCGATGTTATATACGATTGAACTTTCAATCATGAGCGATCGGAGCAGATGTTAGATATGACTGAACCCAGAACGTTTGTCAGGAAAGCCTCAGGCCTTGTCCGAGAGGTCTCGGGGTTTGATGTTCTCGCCTATAACATGTTCATGATCAGCATCGGGTACACACTCTTCATCGTGCTCTACTGGATCTCCTACCCCGGCGCTAGCCTTGAGCTGTCGATCGTCATCACGACGATTGTGGCTCTCTTTCAAGGTCTCACATACGCATTGTTGGCTTCAGTATATCCACGTTCAGGGGGAGACTACGTCTACATTACGCGCATAATTCATCCGACACTAGGTTTTGTTATGAGTTGGAACTTCTTTGTCTGGATGCTATTCTATCTCGGCCTGAACGCGGCTATGCTTGGGTTCCAAGGCGTGGCGCCGATGCTAGCCGGCATCGGCTTCGTGACCAACAGCCCAGGCCTAATCTCGATGAGTCAGTGGGCTGGAACTCCGAACGCATTCTTCATGATTGGACTTATCAGCATTGTTTTCTACGGCATCCTGTTGGCTTCTGGGATGAAAAACTATTTCAACTTCCAGAAGGTCGTTTTCATAATTGCTGTGGCAAGCACAATTGTGGTCATAGCGCTTCTCGCTACAACTAGCCAGGAAACTTTCATTTCCCGCTTCAACGCCTTTTCGAAGCCATACTCAAACTTGGACGACACATACCATGCGATTATTCAAACAGCGGTCCAAAACGGATTCGGTTCAGGAACGCCCTTTTCATTGTTGGAAACCGTGTTCTTCTTTGTCTGGCCTTGGCTTGCGATCGGTTTCTGCATGACCTCCGCATCTTACTCGGGGGAGGTGAAGAGCGTCAAGAAGAGTCAACTGTTCGGAATGGTTGGGTCTGTTCTCGTGACTGGTGTGTTGTTCTTTCTATTACTCTTCTTGGGCGGGAGGGTGTTTGGTTACGACTTCCTTGGGGCGGCGACGTACCTGATGTTCAATAACCCATCCGCACTGCCAATTCCAGTGTCTCCATGGTACAACCTCTTCACGGCTCTGCTCACTGACAACGCGATTCTCAGCTCGTTCATACTGTTCGGTTGGTTCAGCTGGTTCCTCGTCCTTACAGCAACTGTCTACGTCTTCACCTCTAGAACTTCCTTTGCATGGGCTATGGACGGAATGCTTCCAGATGTCTTCGCACATGTCAGTGAGCGATACCGCACCCCAATCAACACGATAGTTCTCTCAGGGATCGGCGGCGCGCTTTTTCTTGCAGGAATCGCCTTCACCACTTGGCTAGGGGTACTTTCAGGTTCGCTTGGAATCGGTTTCGTCTTCTTACTCGCGTCTATTGCAGCCATGATCTTCCCGTTCAGACAGAAGGAGTTCTTTAACCGCTCAGGAGTGGACTGGAAAGTTGCTGGTATCCCAGTGATTTCGATCTTCGGTGCGATCAACGCCATAACGAACATTGTGGCAATTTACATCATGATCACAGACCCACGAGCTGGAGCGAACAGCACCACTTCCCTCGCAATGGTCGCGGGATTCATAGTCGTTGGCTTCATCCTCTTCTACGTGATGAAAGCTTACAGGAAGAAACAGGGAGTCGACGTAAGCTTAACGTTCCGGGAAATCCCAGTCGAATAGAAGTTAAGCGTTCAGAACACGGTTCAGCGTAGCACGTAGGTCACTTCCGACACGTAGAGAATCCGATACTGTTCTTGGTGGTTAGATCCATCCATTCGCTATATCACTTGAAAATGGCACTCGACCGGTTTGCATGAGGGGCCATTTATCGGCAGTATGTCTTGGGGACAAGCCGAGAAGGCCATCACAACATCCATCTCGGCCCGGAGAACCACGTAGTCCCCTGGCTTCGCCACAGTCGGCAGAAACTGAATATTGCCGTCCTGGCCCACCGGGATGTTCATCCACAGATTCAAGGGGCTCGGAGTTTCAGGCGGGGTGAGACCGAGTTCGCTCATAGCGGCGTGGAGGTTGTCTGTGCAGTTGTCGTGATAGCCCTCGAAGTTTAGGAACCTGTAACGGTATCGGTCACATGCGGCGATGATAGTGTCGTGGATTCCAGGCGACGTATCCTCCATGAATGTGAGAATCGGGCGACGCTTGTTCGTACACATGATGTCGCCAACCTTCGGAATTATGTGCCCTGTGTGGGGCCGCGTGTGCTCCATTGACATAAACTCAGGCAAATCGTCTGCGTTGAACGCCCATGTGTCGACGACTTGCGTGCCATGTGTGTTAATCACTTTGACAAGCTGCCCCTTCTTAGCCCGAGCAGCCTTGCCGCGCCGAGCAGGGATTGCGATCAGAGCTGCGGGCGGCAATGCTATGGCCGCTTTCGTGTTCTTTGGCTTCGCCGGGACTTCATAATTGCCCAGCTCACGACATGTGTCGTGGATGCGGTCTTATGGCTCATGTCTACCAAACGGGAAAAAACCAGAGGGGTGAGGGTTTACTCCACTGGGACTTCTTTGTATGCAAGGTCTACGTCAATGCCCTTGCTCTTCTGGTATGCGCGTGCAGCGTAGAAGTAGATGAATCCGCTCACGATGAAGCCTACAATTGCGATTTCGTTGCTCGGCGTGTTTGCGGCGACTACGCTGTCAATCAAGAAGAGATAGATTGTATAGAGTAGATAGATAATTCCTCCAAGGCTGAAGATACTTATGGCGGGAATGCCGGCGATTCTGTAGTTAGCAGGCGACTTTTCGAAAATTTCTCGCCTACGGTATGGTAGTACCAGTCCAGCGATGCAGACAAACAGAATTGTGATCGCCAGTCCAAGCATTCCTACTAGAGTAACCAGGTAAGGCGTGTATGCATAGATTAGGAGAAAAATCCATCCGCCAAACATTGAAATGAGTATTGCACTGACGGGTGTCCTATATTTCTCGCTGACGTTTCCAACCCATTTTGGAGTTAGCCTGTCAATGGACCATGCGAGCATACTTCGGGACGAATAGATCGCACATACAGCAACCCAGTAAATCGACCAAATTGCGAAACTCACCAAAATCAGAAAAGTGACAACGATGTTGGAGCTCACTAACGCTGCGAAAAGGCTGTACCAAGGCGCTGTTGGAAGTGGGTACGCGGATGGGTTAACATAATAGAGGTATCCTGCCGCACCCAGAAAATCGTACCCAACGGTTCTGACGATGAGGTATGCCATTACAACGAAGAGACCGCCACATAATACCAGACTGGCTGGTATGCCGACCATCTGGTTCTTCTTGACGCTTTTGATCTCACCAGCAAAAACGGTTGAGAGCATTGAGATTGCTAAAGCAAGGAAAGGCCAGAGAGTGCTCTTCAATGTTGCATCCCAGCTGAAGGCAGCACCAGTCGTGTAGCCTGCCTTGACCGCTTCGTTGATAATGTCGTGATATGCGTCGGGTGATGCCACGCCCAGCGCAGAAGCGTAGTGGTTGAACGCAGTTATGAACGAAGCAGGGTTTGTAGCTGCAAGGACAACTATTGTAAGCAGACTGCCAACAAAAGCGATTATGAAACTCGCCGTCTGGAACTTGAAGTACGATCTGACTCCGAAGATCAGGAGCAATGTGAACAAGATAAGGACCACAGTTCCTAGGAGGACATACCCATTCGGAGTACTGACCGCCTGGGCATAGGTCGCCATCTGTGGGTTCCCTGTGATCGATCCGAGTATGGCGAAGAAGGTAGATAGTCCCAAGAAGCCGAAGAGACCCGCGGACCATCCGACGTAGAATATTTCCCATAAGGCGAAGTTCCAGTTCATTGCGAAACCGATTGCCGGATGCAGTGTTCTAGTGACGAACACATAGTCCCCACCAGAACGCGGCATTGTCACCGAGAACAGGGAATAGACCAGCGCGAAAAACATGCATCCAATTGTGGTTATGATTATTGATAGTTCCATGCTGCTGCCAGGGTAGAAGGACGGAACAAAGAGCACAATGTACGCGATGCCGATACCGATGCTTATCTGTGCGATATTGTACAACAGAACGTCCGTAAACGATATTTCTCGTACAAGGCCAGATGCCTTTCTTAGGAAGACTTTCGACGGAGTTTCCAAGCGAAAGACCTAATCGCGTAGTGCGGTTGAACGCGTTAAAAGATTTGCCGTGTTGGTTAACTGCATACACTGTAAGTGGCATAGTCTAAAACGGACATCTACTACGTACTATGCAGGGCTCAGGAACATTGAGAATTGGATACTTCGTCGAGTTGGAAAAGGTACGAAACCCTCACGAACTGATCGACCAAGCCGTCTACGCCGAAAAGAACGGTTTCGGAGCCGTTTGGGTGACCGACCATTTTCATCCGTGGGTTCATACGGACGCAGGTTGCGGTTTTACATGGTCTTGGATTGCAGCTTGCGCAGAACACGTTAAGACCATTCCAATAGGCCCCGCTGTCACCGCTCCGATCCTCCGATACCACCCCGCCTTGGTTGCTCAAGCATACGCGACTCTAGGAGTAATGTACCCTAACCGAATTTTCTTGGCGGTCGGGGCCGGCGAAGCAATGAACGAAGTGCCGCTAGGGTATGAATGGCCGAACTTCAGAGAACGGTCCGAACGCTACGAGGAAGCCATCAGAATAATCCGAGCCTTATGGACAAGAGACTTCGTCACCTTCAAGGGCAAGTACTATCGACTCAGAAACGCAAACCTGTACACCAAACCCGACAAACCGATTCCGCTGTACGTCGCTGCAAACGGACCAATCAACGCGGAGATTGCAGGCAAATATGGCGATGGGTTCCTTACCATGGAGAATACAGATGTCTCCTTCTACAAACGGATCCTATTCCCTGCGGTGGTTAAGGGCGCCAAAAGTGTTGGAAGGGACCCCGATAAAGTAACGAAGATACTTGAAGTGAACGTTGCCTACGATGAAGACTACGACAAGGCTCTTCAAGCATGCAAACGGTGGGGAACAATAATGATGCCTGTCTTCTACAAGTACCCTGTCTCTGACCCTAGGGAGGTTGAGGCCACATCAGTTTGGCTTGATGAGAAGCAACTAGCGAAGGTTTGGATAATCTCCTCTGATCCGGACGAGCACATACGACGGCTGGAACGGTACGTGAAGGAGGGATTCCAAGAGATCCACACCTGTAACTGGAGCCAAGACGAGTACAAGTATATCGACATGTACGCAAAACACGTAATCCCATACTTCAAATCAAACCACAGCTAATCGAATGTGATTCGAATTGAACATGCAGGAAATCACATGGAAGGATTTCGATGCATTCGTAAAGAGAAACGGCGTCATAGTAGTGCCCGTCGGCTCAACCGAGCAGCATGGGCCACACCTCCCCTTGGGCGTTGACGCTATCATACCCTATGAAATTGCATTGAAATTGGCTGAGAAGTCGGATGTGGTAGTAGCCCCGCAGATGGCATTGGGATACAAACCTCAACCCGGAAGTTCAGGTGGACCCGACTTTCCTGGAACATGCAGTTTGGACGGAGCAACCCTAACGGCACTTGTGCGGGATTTCCTAAGAGACGTGATTCGGCACGGAGTGCAGAAGATCATTATTCTTGACGGGCATTATGAAAACAGCATGTTTCTCAACGAAGGCGTCGACCTCGCATTAAGGGACAGCGGTCGACCCGCAAACGTAAAGGTCGTAGTCGCCCGGTGGTTTGAACTCATAAAACCTGAGGAATACGACAAAATCTTCCCCGGCTTTGAGGGTGTAGCCTTGGAACACGCAGCCAACATGGAAACTGCTATGATGTTGTACTTGAGGCCGAAACTGGTAAAGAAGGACAGGATCAGAGGAGATTCAGCAGAACGGTATCCTCCGTACGTTGTTCTCCCTCCGACCAAGGATCTGATTCCGAAGACGGGCGTTCTAACCAAAATCAAGAAGGTGAATGCGCAGCAAGGTGAACAGATGACTCGAATCGCAGTCTCAAGGTTACTTGAGCTAATAAGAACAGAGTTCGCTTTGCCAAGGCGCCCTTATTCCGGAAAAGGTTCGATAGCATCAGGCGAGCGCCAAAACCGCTCATGAAGCCCACGAGGCAGATATTTATGCAGATTTAGAGCGGAAAACTCCGCTGAATTCGTGAGGCGTTAAGAGATGTTTACAAATTTGAAGGGCATGGACTTCATCGACACTGCCGAATGGACTCGTGAAGAGCTGGACGCCGTACTGGAGTTGGCGAAGGACCTCAAGAGGAAGTTCGCAGTTGGCGAACCGCACAAGATCCTTGCCGACAAGACGCTCTTCATGCTATTCTACAATCCCTCGCTCCGCACCAGGAACAGCTTCGAGGCGGGGATGACGCAACTTGGAGGGCATGCGCACTACTTGCAGCCCGAAACGGTCTACAGCCCAACAATCAAGTTGGGCGATGTTGGGGAGACAAAGGTGGCAGCTGAGACCAAGGAACGAGTCTCAGACACCGCCAGAGTGCTTGAGCGATATGGGCATGGGATTGCTATCCGGATCTTCGGAAAACCCGCAGACTGGACCTATGGCAGAGGCAACCAAATTGTGCGCGACTTCGCGAAATGGTCCAAGATCCCGATCATCAACATGGAAGACGACATGTTCCACCCATGCCAAGCAATGGCTGATATACTAACCATCAAAGAGAAATTACCGAAACCTGAAGGAAAGAAGCTAGTGATGAGCTGGGCATACGCCCCAAGCCCGTGGAAACCGCTCAGCGTGCCGCACAGCGTGGCACTGGTTGGGACAAACTTCGGAATGGATGTCGTACTAGCCCATCCGAAGGGCTTCGAGCTGGATCCCAAAGTGATACAGAACTGCAAACGCCTAGCGGATGAAAACGGCGGCTCCTTCGAAGTGTCCTACGACATGAAGGAAGCATTTCAAGGTGCCGACGTGGTTTATCCGAAGTCATGGACGAGCACGGAGTACTTGCCGCCCAAGAGGTCTAGCCCTGACCTAGACGGTGTAAGGCAACTCATAGACAAGCACAAAGATTGGATCTGCGACCAGAAGATGATGGACCTCTGCAAGAAGAAAGCTCTCTACATGCACTGCTTACCTGCAGACCGCGGCTTCGAGGTAACCGATGAGGTCATGGATGGACCGAACTCCGTCATATTCGACGAAGCCGAAAACCGCCTTCATGCCCAGAAAGCAGTAATGGCGCTGACGATGGGATAGCACGCACAAAAAAACATATACCATTTCGATTTGGAGGGCGACTCTCACCGCCGGACTTGCATCCGGTCGAAACGAGGAGTTGCAGCACGAACTAGAAGGGACACATATTTGCGGACATCATTGTACTGGTCAATGGCAAGAGTAGCTTGAATCAGTTCTTCCCGCTGTCTCTTGCTCAAAGCGACTTGCGCGTTGGCATGGAACTTGGCAATCAGTTCTTGCTCGGAAAGTGGCCGTTCCGGTTCTCCCCTAGCGAAGTCCTCTTGCTTCTTGAACGTTCGCTCATCTCTTGTCGTGATGGTGACGATCGTTCGTTTCACATTTGGAAAAATGGCATCGATCTCAGGGTTGGCAATAACCTTGATCTTAGGAAGAAGTTGCAGAACAGATTGATCTTGGAGAGCTTTTTCTTCAAAGTCAGATGGTAGAACATTTCCTTTGGCAATCGCCACTGCTATGCAATAAGGAAGAGAATGATCAGCTGTTTCCTTCGTTGTGGGATGGTATTTGCTTTTGTCAGATAGAATATCAGCTCCGCGATTCGTTGTCTCGACAAGAACTTCTCTGACTTCACGGGAATCGATTTTGTTCTCTCGCATTATTTCCAAAGTCGCCGTGATCGGCTGATGCGTCAGTGCTTCCGTTGGAAACGCCTTGAAGCTACACTGTGTGATGAGGAACCCTTCACCTAGATGATCGATCAACGCATTTCTATTCCATCTCACTTTCGATAGTACTTCAAATAGGCTCTCTTTCCCCTCAAAAATCTCCACCGGACCGGAATAGCCTGTTGCTGCTAGCATCGCTCCGCGAACTCCAGCTTCAGTTGCCATGGGGTCGGCTGCATTCTTCATGTTCGTCAGATGGCCTGCAACCACCCCGCCGAAAGTGAAGTGACTTGAGCCGGCGATTCCGACGGCTGACACCATTTGATCTTCGCTTAAGCCGAGCATTCGTCCAGCGACCAAAGGACTTACAAATTGCGTAAGGCTTGCGTGATGCCAACCCACTTCACGAATCCCGGGATCAGCGGCAAGGCACAGTCTCATCTCAAGCTCATAGGCGATCACGATCGCTGTAACTAACTCCTTTCCACTTACGCCACGATACTCCCCTGGGGCTAGTGCCGCAGGGATTATGTCTGACGGATGACAGGGATCCTGTTTCCAGTAGATATCGTTGTAATCCATGGCACGGATTAGAAGGGAGTTCATAAGTGCTGCGTTGGGCATGTTTGTTTTATCGCCGTACCAGATGATGCTTGCCTGTTTCTTCCCTCCAAGCTGCTGAACATAGTTGTACGCTGCCTGAATGTCCTTCAGTTTAACGGCGGCAAGAGCGCAGCCTATGCTGTCCAGAAGCAACCGCTTCGCCATTCGCAAAACAGGTTCAGGGATCGCCTCATAACGCAAAGACAGAGCAAATTGTGCCATTCTGCGACTGATCGAATCCACCTATAGTAGCTCCCGGTGAAGTTTTCCCTTGTAGACGGCTTGGGCGAAGTTGATGGATCGCATCTCGGGTTGAGAAAGAATCTCTTCGAAATAATGTGCCGAGAGGCCCGCAACGCGCCCCCAAATGAAGAGGACTTTTGCGACTATGGGATTCAGTCCCATGTCGGCGACTATAGCCCCGATGACTCCATCCACGTTGATTGGGAGGTCCATCCCTCGCACTTGCTTGAACACTTTAGAAACGATCTTGGAAACGGCTACATTCTCTGCGGCTATCCCTGCAACCTCACTTAGTTTCCAGAGAACATCTCGCCTAGGGTCCTGGGTGTGGATTCTATGGCCGAGACCTTCAATCCTCCGCCCGGCTCTGACATACTCAGTAACTACTATTCTAGTGGCTTCCTCCAAATCGACTTTATTTTTCTTGGAACGAGAAACACATTCGGAGAAGAAATGCGCAGCCTTCGCTCCTGCTCCTCCGTGGATGTCCGTTATCGCACCAATTCCGCTTGCAACCGACACCGAGTAGTCGGGTCTTGTTGTTGCCGAGATGATAGCGACCTGAGCTGAGGGAGGAGTAACACCGTGGTCCACACATGCTACAGCCATCGCTTCAAGGAGGTTTCCTTTTTCACGATCAAAGGCCGTGTTGCCAGTTATAGCTCGGTAGATTAGTTCAGTGAAGCTCGATTCTTCCGAGAGGTCGTCGAGCGCGGATGTAGTTCGCAAGATTGCTGCAAGATACCTTCCGACTCTTCCCATAGCGAAGGCAGTCTTGAGTCTAGGTGCTGATCTTCCCTTCTGCGGAAACGTCGCTAGAATTTCGTCATAGATGAGAGCCCTAGCAAGGGTCTGAGAGATATCTTCATCTCCATACCTTACGATCGGGGGCCCTGGCTTGAGAGCTCCTTTCATGGCGGTGGTTCGCAACTCTTTCATCAATTCTGGAGCGGCGAACTCTCCTTCGAATAAGAGATTGACCACGTCCAAGAGCCCTTTGTGGCCAACGATTTGTTGCAGTGAGTAGCCCGAGATGATGATGTTGTTCGGTTTTACTTCGGTAATTACAGTCCCCCACCCCGGGGTTGTGGCTTTCGCGTCCCAGGTGTGTCGCATTTTCTGATAGTATCGTTCTGGGTCGAAGTAGGTTTTCTTCAGTTTTGTCTTTGCAGCCTCGATGAGGTCGTACTGGGAGTTGACAACGGTTACTCCTGCACGCTCCAGTGCTTCCTTTTTTGACTTGAAGGTGCCGTAGGCTTGTCCTGGAGCGACGATTGCTCCGGCGTGTCCCATTGTCTTCCCTTCCGGGGCGTGTGCTCCTGAGACGAGGGCTACCAAGGGTTTTGAGTATCGTCCGGGATGGGCAAGAATATCCTCGGCCAGTCGCTCTTCTTGGATACCGCCTATCTCTCCTGCAATCACCACGAGTTCGGTGTGTGGATACTTCATCACAAGAGGGATCAGATCCACAAAAGTGGAACCAATCGCTGCATCGCCGCCGATACCGATGACCGCGTTCTGAGCGATACCTGCACTTGCTAGAGCATCGGACATATGGTACAGAATTGCACCACTACGAGAGATTATCGTAACCCCATTTGGTCCGACCTTCCCAGGGGCAATCTCTTCAGGGTAGAAGACGTCGGGAAGCATCCCTATCTTTACCTGCTCAGGGGGAAAGATGATGCCAGGCGAGTTTCCCCCAATCAGGACTGTTCTGTTCCTTCTCGCAGCTACGAGCATCTCGCGGACATCGCGCAGAGGGATTCCTTCAGTGATTACGACAACAAGCGGAATACCTGCTTCAATGACCTCGATTACCGCCTCCTTCGCCGTGGAAAATTGCCGCCAAATGCTCGCCGCAGCGACATATGGGTGATCCTTGAGACACTCTGCAACCGTGTCATATACTGGAATTGTCTCGTGGATACGAGTGCCCCCACGGCCCGGCGCAATTCCAGCAACAATTCTAGTCCCGAAGTCGCGCATTAGTCCCGCGTGACGCGTGCCCTCGCCTCCCAGGCCCACAACAATTGTGTCAATCTCTCCTGTCTCTTTGATGTGCCTCGCGAGTTCCGGTCGGACTTGCATGATGAGATGGTAGAGCAATCCTTGGTCGGCACGTATTTTCTCCATTATTTCTCCCTCTTGGCGGTGAAGAGCCAGTTGATGGCGTCTTTGATCACATCAGCCATGATACGCTGGTTTCCCACGATGATTGTCATCTCTTTGAGCGCTTCCGGTGTCTCGGCCTTGGCCTTCTCCAAGTATTCTCGGGCACTAGGAAGATCTGTTCCGACCATCCGACCGTAGACAGGAATGATTTTCTTGCCCTGGGCATGTCTTTCCCTGAGGGCTTCAACGAGTCCACGGATGAAGACGTCGCAACTTGAGATGCCCCCGAATCGTGAGGTTATGATTAGGTCGACTTTGTCATAGTCCATCAGCAAATGAAACATTTGGGCTACCTGACGCTGGGAAGGCCCCCCTCCTGAGTCCATGAAATCGACGGGTATGACTCTACCTTGAAAGAATCGATTCCCAATATTCGCGACCTCGTCAATTGAGAAAATTCCATAGCCAGCCCCACCAGGGACAAGCCCTACGTAGATTTTCTTCAGATCCTTTGAGGCGTCTTCGGGAAGAAGATCTACATATTTGAAACCGTTTGCCTGAGCCTTTCGTTCGTTCGCGGTCGTCTCGGCTGCATCATGCCGCTTGTCAGTGATTCCAAGGGAATCAAGTAGCTTTTTCTGACGATACAACGCGTTATCGTCGAGCACGATCTTAGCATCAGCGGCCACAAGTCCTTTAGTCGTGATTATCAGTGGGTTGATCTCACAGATCTTGGTGTCAGCTTCTTGATAGAGGCTGTAGACCTTGGAAGTAATCTCTGCTAGGTTTTCTGTGCTGGCGATGGCGCGTGCACTTGCAGGCAGCTCGTCGATAAGTTGCCTGGCTAACTCGTTTGCTAGACTCGGGGCAAGCTTGCTCTCGTTTCCTGAGACCTCGATTCTGTGGATTGCTTCTGGAGTGTCTCTAGCCACCGTCTCCACATCTACACCGCCGGTGGCGCTTGCTATGACAACGTTGTTGAAGGTTGCGGGATCCATCGTCGTCCCTATGTAGCAGGCCGCGAGTTCGTCTACAGCTTCCTCGACTAGTAAGGACTTGACAGGGTAGTCTTTTACTCCCTGCTTGAAGATCTCCTCAGCCTTGGCCTTGGCTTCATTCTGATTCTTGGCTTTCTTGATTCCTCCCGCTTTTCCTCGTCCTCCGACCAGAACGAGTGCCTTCAGGATCAATGGGTAATGTGCGTTGAGTCCTTCCAGTTCCAAGGGCGAGTGGATTATTCCATATTGCCCAGGTACAGGAATGCCCTTGTCCCGGAAGAGTTGTTTTGCTTCGTTTTCGTATAGTCTCATTTTGCCTTTCTCTTGGCTATCTCAAAGTCGATAAAGTCGCAATGGTGAATTAGAATCGCTTCAGGTGTCCTCTTGACTTTCTCTCCTTCCTCTGAATGAGACATGACTATGTGACTTACCTCTAGGGGTAAGTCAGTTTCACGCGTGAGGCCATATCCGGAGACGGGATGTCTAACAAGTTCGCCCGGTCTCGATTTTACAACGTGCCGCCCGCACTTTCGTACTCTAGAAGCTTACCCACATCATGAAGAAGCCCGCCTGCAATAACATAGTCCATATTCAGGTCACCCCTCTCTCGAGCCACAGCCATCGCCATCCTTGTTACACGTCTCGTGTGTTCAAGCAAGGACGTTTTTGTCTGAACAAGTAGGGTGAATGGAATATGTTCTAAATCGTCCACTTTCCAGCAACCGCGCTCTTGAGCGAGCTGCCAAGTCCTCAGGACGGCCTCGATCAGCTTTGGATTATGGATTTGACTTACTTCTGGAAAGATTCTCTTGAATTGGTCATGTTTTCTTCTCACGAGAAAACCAGATCTCCATGTTTTTCCACGTATGCGATAAGTCCGCCTTCGCTAAGGATTGTCTCCATGGTCTTTGACATTGCTGGGAACTGGATCTTGGTTTTTCTTGTCAGGTTCTCTACGACACCGTCCGTGAGATGCAATTCGAGTTGGTCGCTTTCATCGATTATTGTTGTGTCACAAACAATCGCTGGCAATCCTATGTTGATTGCGTTGCGATAGAATATTCTTGCAAACGACTGAGCAAGGACTGCGGCGACACCGCACGTCT
Source organism: Candidatus Bathyarchaeota archaeon (assembly GCA_963726255.1). GTDB lineage: Archaea > Thermoproteota > Bathyarchaeia > 40CM-2-53-6 > 40CM-2-53-6 > FEN-987. Next base: position 1,462,540 of record CAVSBL010000002.1, on the reverse strand, counting down.
TAATGACAATTGGCGCATGCTCTCGACTTGAACCCATCCCAAAATTCTTTCCAGCCACAACGAAGTCTCCTGGCTTTACGCTACCGGGGAACTCCTTTCTAGCATCCTCGAGGGTGTGTTTCGCCAGTTCGGGCAGGTTCGACCGAAGACCCATGTACCGTCCCGGAGTTATTTCGTCCGTGCTGATGTTGTCCCCAAATTTCCACGCTCGTCCAGCCATTCTTTACACCTTCTCCTCAGACAAACTCTCTTGGATCCGTAATGATACCAGTGATTGCGGTTGCCGCTGCTGTTGCTGGTGATCCCAGGTATGTCTGGGCTTTCGGGTTTCCTGTTCGGCCTGGAAAGTTTCTGTTCGAAGTGGAGAAGATCACTTCGTTGTCGGCGGGGATTCCGCCAACTGCTCCGTAGCATACTCCACATCCAGGGGGGGTGATTACTGCTCCTGCTTGTAGTAAGGTTTCCAGAATTCCTTCTTCCATCAATTTCAGGTACAGGTTCCTAGATGAGGGGGTTACTATCAACTTGAGATTCTTCGCTTTTTGTTTCTTCCTGAAGATTTGTGCCACGATCCGCATATCTTCGATTCGGGTGTTTGTGCAACTTCCGATGAAGACCTCGTTAACCTTCACATCTTTAGCTTCGGAGACCGGTTTGACGTTGGAGGGCGAACCGGGGAAAGCAATTTGAGGTTGCAGTTCCGAAGCGTTGATTGTGATTTCCGATTCGTAGGAAGCATTATCATCCGCATGGATTTCCTTCCATTGGTGCTCCCGACCAAACTCCGTGAGATACTGTTTTGTGCGTGCGTCCGACTTGACGAGGCCTGTCTTGGCGCCAGCTTCAACAGTCATGTTAGTCAAGGTCAATCTGCCGTAAACTTCTAGTTCATCGATTGCTGGTCCATCGAATTCTAGTGACTTGTAGGTTGCTCCGTCTGTTCCGAGTATGGATAGGGTCTTCAGAATCAAGTCCTTGGCGAATACGCCTCTCGGAAGGCGACCCTCAATATTCATCCGTATTGATTCTGGGACACGCAGCCATGTTTTCCTTAGTTTCATCGCGATTGCAACATCTGTCGCGCCCATGCCAGTTCCGAATGCACACAGACCACCAGCCGTGCAGCTGTGTGAGTCTGTTCCAACAAGTAGGTCTCCCGGAGCCGCGTAGTCTTCCGCGATTATTTGGTGACAAATGCCGTTACCTGCATCAGATAAGATCAGTCCGTTGATTGAGGCGTAATTCCTGACGGTTGCCTGATCGTTTGATAGTTCTTTTGTGGGGCTTGGAACTGCATGATCGATGAAGAAGATCGTCCGATTCTTGTCGGAGCTAGAGAGGTCGTTTTTCAATTTGCTTAGTTGCTGAATTAGAAGTGGTCCGGCTGCGTCGTGACTAAAGGTGTAATCCACTTTGACTATTACGATCTCTCCAACCGAAACAGATCCCTTAGCGGTGTGTGATCCAATCAACTTCTCCGCTAATGTTTTTCCTGTCATTTCGCCTAAGCCTCCTTCTCCCTATCCAGTTTGGCTAGTATTGCATCCGTCATTTGAGGTGTTGAGGCTGCCCCTTGTTGGAGTACTTTCGGCCCGCCGGTGAGGCGCATCATGTCGTAAGTGCGAACCTTTCCCTCCCTCACGACGGCGCCAACTGCATCCCAGATCTTTTTCGCTTTGGCAGTTTCGCCGACGTGTTCCAGTAGCATCGCTCCCGCCAGGATGGTGGCGATCGGATTCACGATTGGCGGATTCAATTCCGGTACTTAGGGGCAGACCCGTGTGTCGGTTCAAAGACCGCAACTTCCTTCCCAATATTCCCGGAAGCGGCGAAGCCCAGCCCACCAACCAACCCGGCTATGGCATCGGAGAGGATGTCGCCAAAGAGATTTGAAGCGACGATTACGTTGAAGCTTTCCGGGTTCTTGTTCAACCACATTAACTGCGCATCGATGTTGTTGCGCCAGAGTTGGATGTCAGGGAACTTTGTCTTTTGAATTTCCTTCGCAACTTCCTCCATCATGCCAGAGGTTTCGCGCACCACGTTTGGCTTCTCGCAAATGGTCACTCCCTTGAAACCCTTCTTTTTGGCGAACTCAAACGCTGCGGTGATGATCCGCTGCGCCGCCGGCCGAGTAACGATCCGCACGCTTACGGCGAGGTCCTGCCCGGGAACGTCGGCGAAGGCCTTGAATTTGGGATGCGAGTCCAGCGCAGCACGGACAATATCCGGCGGGTTCGTCCACTCGATGCCACAATACAGGCCCTCTGTGTTCTGGCGGAAGACGGTAGCGTTGATCTGCGGCTCTTCGAAGCCACCATCAGGTCTTTTGCGGATATAGTTCAGCGGATTGCCGGGAAAGCCTACGCAGGGCCGCACGCAGATATCCAGGTTGAAGCGTTGACGCATAGTCACGATGGGGCTGTAGTAGACATGTCCTTTATCGCGTAGCTTAGGGTCCAGCTCGGCTTCAGCCTCTTTCTTTGGTTTGGATGTGATGGCGCCAAACAGTCCCAGCTTGTGCTTAGCCAGCAGGTCAATCGTGCGACTGGGCAGCGCGTTTCCCTCGCTCCGCCAAAACTCCCAGCCTATGTCGGCATGGATATAATCTGCATCGAAACCAACTGCCCTTAGGACACGTAGTGCCTCCGGCATAACCTGATTGCCGATCCCGTCTCCTGGCATCGTCACAACGGTATAACGAGCCATAATTGCATCTCCTCTTACCAGAATAATAATGGCTAGTCATCTTCGTACATACGCGTAAATAATGCTGTGTTTGGTTTCTTTTCTCGTGCAGGTAGGTTAAGGGCACAGTAGGCGGAGGAGTTCCAAGCATGCGATTAGACACTATGTCTTGATCGGTGCTAGCTGCGCAGAGTTTGCACCAGCGCTTTCACCGAAGCGCTTATCGTTGATTCTCAATAACCTTCACGTTTTCATCCACTACGCATGTTCAGCAATCTTCGCAGTTATAACAGAAGATGCTCAAAATGGTGCGGGGAAGGGGATTCGAACCCCTGAAGGCTTTCGCGTCCATACGTGGGCTCTACGCCACAGGATGCCTTCTCTTTGCCCAAGGCAAGTTCTGATCTTAAGTATGGCCCCACCAGCGGGCTGGTGGTCCTGCCCCTTTGACCTGGCTCGGGTATCCCCGCTCAACCCCAAAGGAAAACCCGTTGATTCTTTAAGCTTCTTCGAATCATCCCGCCTTAATCCTTTTACTTTAGCCGCCCCGTTCCAGCTCTGGGCCCGTAGCTCAGGTTGGATAGAGCGGCAGGCTCCGCTTAAAGAGGCGGAGATTGTTGCCGAACCCCCTAAGGAACACCCGGAAAAAGCTGTAGAACTGGAAGGCCAGTGCAGAAGTCCGGGGTTCAAATCCCCGCGGGCCCGCCAAGCATTTTACCGTATTTAGTAAAGGTACCAAGAACTATTCTTCCACCCCCAAACCCCAAACGGCGTGCGAGCGCAAATGAAGGAAAACAGGCCGGGCCCAAGCTACCAACAAGGCCCGGCAGATAGGCTTCTCATCGAAAAGACGGTTGGGAGTTTCTTCGACGAGGTAGTCTCTAGGTATGAGGATGGAGAGGCGCTCGTTTCAAGGCATCAGGGCCTCAGGTTCACTTACGCACAGCTCAAGGAACGGGTGGATGAATTTGCCGCAGCGCTTCTCGGGTTCGGCGTGCAGAAGGGAGATTGCGTCGGCATATGGTCCCCGAACAACGCGGAATGGGTCATGACTCAATTCGCCTGACCAGGAAATCAAAGCAACCCGTGTCCCCGCCCTACGACGAGTCATAACACTCAGCAATTGCGGTGAGCCCTCCCCATCCTCAATGCTTCCCTGGGAACGTTTCATAGACATCGGAACAATGAACTCCTCCCCAGCCGAGCTTAGAGAAAGAGAAAGGGCGCTCGAATGTTATGACGCCATCAACATTCAATATACGTCGGGAACCACTGGTTTTCCGAAAGGCGCCACCCTAACCCATTATGGCATCTTGAATAATGGTTTCTTCGTTGGCGAGGGAATGAATTTCACTCACCACGACAGATTGTGCATCCCAGTACCCTTCTACCATTGTTTCGGAATGGTGCTAGGGAACCTTGCGTGCGTTACCCATGGTGCAACCATGGTTCTTCCCTCGGATGCTTTCAGCGCGGAAACCGTCCTCAGGACTGTGGAGGAGGAAAAGTGCACAGCGCTTCACGGCGTACCAACAATGTTCATCGCCGAACTCTACCATGCGGATCTGCGGGAGAGTTGTGCGTTCGCGGTTACCTCGTGATGCTGAAGTATTGGAACAATCCAGAAGCCACTCGGGAAGCCATTGACTCCGAGGGTTGGATGCACACTGGAGACCTTGCAGTTATGCAACAGAATGGCTACGTGAACATCGTCGGGCGAACTAAGGATATGATTAGCCGTGGCGGCGAGAAGATTTTCCCGAGAGAAGTGGAAGATTTCCTCTACACGCATCCCAAGGTTTCGGATGTTCAAGTAATCGGAGTTCCAAGCCGAAAGTACGGAGAAGAAGTCATGGCGTGGGTCAAACTGAAACCTGGGCAGACTGCAACAGCCCTGGAACTTCAGGAATACTGCAAAGCGAGAATAGCGTACTTCAAGGTTCCAGCCTACTTCAAGTTCACAGACTCGTTTCCTATGACGGTTACGGGGAAAATCCAGAAGTTCAAGATGCGGGAGATTTCAATTAAGGAGCTTGGCCTGCAAGGGGCAGCAACGATAAGAACCGCGTAACTTCTCGTTGTTCAGTCCGACTTGCTAGAAATATCCTTGGGCTTCGGTGATGAGGTTGGGCTGGCGCCCGATCTTTGGAAGCTCGTGGCTTAGGAATGGTCGATTTTCATATTTCGAGTACGTGCTTTTCTCGTCCCATATAGTGTAGTGGTTCTCTGCGTGGTCGAAGATACGAGCTTCCAGCCTGCTCTCGGTTAGTTCCTGTACTGCTCGGTATTCGATGACAACGTCGGCGAACCTCTTGAGTATTGCAGTTTTCTTTGAGTCGTGCAAATCCTCTGTCGCTACGAAGAACGCCGTCTGCCCGTTTGTCCGAATTCTGGTGAAGAGTTTGCATAAGAATGAATAGAGTTCTGCTGGGGCTGAGGAGACGGAGAGCACGTTGTCAAGAAAGTCTCCCATGATTAGTGGAATGCGGCCGGTTCTTGTTTTGGAGAGTTTTTCCAGGCTCAAGCTTAGGTCTGTGAGCTGGTTTGGTGGCACTATGGTTAATCGGGGGCCGTTTAGGAGGTTTTGGCCGTCAGTGAATGTTGCCCACAATATTCTCGATCCTGAAGGTGGTCGGAGCGACAGCGGCGTAGTAGGTCCTAGCGCCAGAATTAGGTTGTCGATGCGAAGGTCCTTTGAAATGCTCATCGCGTCTTTGAGTATGTTGACTGCCCCGACATCCCCCTTGACGATGGCGATGACGATATTGTAGTCCAGTAGTGGCCGAGAGAGCTCGTATAGGGCTGGGAACGTCGCCGACCTCGTTTCCGTGTCGGAGTTACAGGGTGGTGTTCTGGAAGCGTGGGACATATCGGGCGCCGAAACAATAGTGTACCATTATAGGTATATTAATGTTTCATGGGGATGAGGCCACAAGCCATTAACACAAATCCAATGCGCCATCTCACCCTGAATCAACATGGCGTTAATTTCAAGGCTCATGAAATACCTAGGCGGCTTAATCTGCACATTTGGCGGACTCTATTTGGGCAACGCGTACGGCGCATCTTACTGGCGATTCGGCCCATTCAACTTGGCATGGGACACGATCTTTCGGGGGAGCGTCCTCGTAGCTCTCGGGCTTTTGCTTATTCATTTCAGCAAGTGAAATTCACATTTCTTTCAACAGGCGATTAGAAGCATCAGCCATTGTTGACTCATTGACGCCTTTGCATCAAGAAGTCACTGAAACATTAAAACGAACAACGCGTATTGCAGTGTCCGCGTCTACGGGCTCGTTGTATCCGGGTCGTAACTCCCAATAATTTTCTCGAGCATTTTTTACTTGCATTTGTTACCCTCCGAGGATACTCTTTATTTCCCGGAATCCTTCCTGCCCGCAAAGGTGTAGAATTTGCAACGAATATTTCTTGCCGCAGTCATAATGGTACTATTGTCTATCCCAGTCGTTGGGGTCGCACCTGTTTCGGCGCTAAGCTTTGGGTTGCCCCCCGTTCTAGCGCAAAGCCAACGCAAGGCCGTCATACTGTCGTCTCTCGAGGCACTGGCCCACATGGGCTTCCATGGCAAGCTGATCAGTGAGGATCTGAAGCACGCCGGATATCAGGTAACTTTCGTTAACGACTCCGCAGTCACTATTGATTTCCTGTTAACTCAACTGAATAATTATGATGTAATAATCTGGCGCTCGAACACGTACACATTTGCTCACACCACCTACTGGTACGTTGGAGAGGTAGTCAATGGTGTGACGCAACAGAAATACGCCTCGGACTTCAGTCAAGGCTGGATCAATGGTAACGCTGGAACCCTAGGGGTTGACCTCGACTTCTTCACCAACCACTTCTCACCCGGCTCTCTCAGCAACGTCAAACTAATTCTGCTCATATCCTCGAATTCCAACGGAATTGGCCAGGCCTTAGTTAGTGCAGGTGCTCGAGCAGCGGTCGCTTGCAACGGGGACATCTCACTCCAATTTGGCCTAATTGACGATCTAACCGGCCAACTGGTCAGCTACCTGTCAAATGGGAACGACGTTCTAGACTCGGTGTACAGTACGGTCTCGCCATATTCGAATATGGTACCGAAAGATCCCCTCGATACGGTTTACACGCCTCCCTTCTGGTTCCTGGGCGACGGCACAGTAACAATCACCTAGTCCAACCGGCTAAATTTTCCCTCCTCTCTTTTTTCTAAGCAATTTGTATAAACGACCAGGTAGAATCACATTCAGGTCGAATTGACTGCTGTAAAAGAGCCCGTTGTCATTCACAAAGGGCTTGACAATGTATACGTGAAAGAGAGTAAGATCTGTTTTATAGACGGAGAAGCGAGCAAACTCTTCTACCGCGGCTACAGCATCGATGACCTATCCGAACACTCCACCTTCGAAGAAACTACCTACCTGCTCATCTACGGTTGGCTCCCAACAAAATCCCAATTGGACGAATTCAAGGGTCGAATTGAGTCCTACCGCACGCTTGAGCCAGGCGTGCTGCAACTAATTCGCTCATGTCCCGCCAGCAGCGATCCAATGGACGTCTTAAGGACAGCAGTCTCGGCCCTCGGCGTGTACGACCCTCACCCGATGACGGACAGCATCGAGGAACGAATCGATAAGGCGCTTAGAATCTTAGCTAAAACACCCACGATAATTACCGCATTTGACAGAATAAGAAACCAAAGAGAGCCCATTTTACCAAAACTTGGACTAAGTCACGCAGCAGATTTTCTGTATATGTTAACGGGAAAGGAGCCTGAGCCGTACGACGCCCAGGTCATGGATGTCGCCCTGATTCTTCACGCGGAGCACGAGATGAACGCGTCAACCTTCTCGTGCACGGTGACTGCTTCAACGCTAGCGGATATGTACTCCATAATAACTTCAGGGATCGGGACGTTGAGAGGGCCACTCCACGGGGGCGCTAACGAAGCTGCATTGCGGACGGTCATGGAGGTGGGCGAGCCATCTAGAGCGGAGAGTTACGTCACCGAATGCCTCGCTCAGAAAAAGAAGATCATGGGATTCGGCCATCGCGTTTACAAGACTTGGGATCCAAGATATGTGATTCTAAAGAAACTTGGCGGAGAACTAGCGGCAAAGAGGGGCCAAACGAAGTTATTCGACACAGCGGAAGCGATTGAGACGAGCGGCGAAAACACCTCGAGGGGCTTCCGATTTTCCCGAACGTGGACTCGTACTCAGGCATCGTCTTTCACGTGCTTGGAATCAGCACAGATTTGTTCACCGCCATCTTCGCCATGAGTAGAATTGCCGGATGGACCGCGCACGCGATTGAATATCTAGAAGCAAACAGGCTGATTCGACCTAAGGCTCTATACGTGGGAAAAACGGCGCTGCCATATATCCCGATAGATTCTAGACTTGGCAGGGCGGAGGATCAGTAAACATGATCGTTGGGGACATAATCCAGCGGCCCCCTGTCACGATTCCGGCCGGAAGATCAATGGTTGATGCGGCGAAGCTCATGGTTGAGAACAACATCGGACTCCTAGTCATATGCGAAGCCGGGGACAAAACGAAACTTGCCGGAGTTGTCTCCGAAAGAGACATCATGAAAGCGATAGCGTCGGGCAGAAAGTTAACCTCGCCGATAGACGAGGTGAGTACGAAACAGGTTGTCACCGTCAAGGCCAGCTCCGAAGTGGCGGAAGCTGCTAAGGCCATGAACAAACACAGAATCAGGCATGTGGTCGTGGTCGACGAGCAAGGGAAGTTGGTTGGGGTGGTGTCTACGCGTGACTTAGTCGGTGAGCGGGCTACCCTAACTGCAATACTACAGTCTTATGAGAAAGAAGTCTTCATAGGCGGCGACTAATTCAGCGACTGAAGTTTCTCAACTAGACCGGTCAAGGGCACTTCCATTTCGTTCCGAGTGGCCATATCCTTAACCTTGACCATTTGCGATTGAAGTTCTTGTGGGCCGAGCACTATCAAGTATGGAATCCTTGTCGTATTAGCATACTCTAGCTGCTTACCGAAAGGTCGTGTTTTCAAGTCAACTTCGGTTGCCACACCGTTCTCGCGAAGTTTCTGGGCTAGCTTGATGGCCTCCTGCTTAAGACTCTCCTGAACCGTTGCGACGAAGACTTTAGCACCGAGTTGGCTTTTCGGAAACAGGTTGCCCCGTTCTAGGGAGATCATGAGGCGTTCAATTCCACCAGCCACGCCAGTTGCGGGTATGTCGCGTTTTCCGTATATCTTGCACAGGCGATCGTACCTTCCCCCTCCGAAGATTGAGCCCACGTCCTCCCCACCCTTGTCGAAAGCTTCGAAGACGATTCCGTCGTAGTAACCGATGCCACGCACTATGCTGAGGTCATAGGCACAGATTCCCAAACGCCCGAATGATGCTAATGCGTCTGCTAGAATCTTCAACTCCTCCAAACCCTTCTTAGCATTCTCTTCCTTGAAGGTGAAGCCATCCAGCCTCGCAAGAACATTCTCGGGCGAGCCATTCAGAGAAATGAACGAGAAGATGTCTTCAATTGCATCTTTCTTTGCTTTGGCCGCTTGGAACTCCTTTTCGAGCTGCGGGCGGTTCGCTTTTCGTAGCTTATCGATGGTTCTGAGGCACTGGTCGAGTGCCTTGCCCGTACGAATACCTAACTGCTTTAGGTAAGCTTCCGTGAGCTTACGGTTACTTATTCTGATAATGGAATCTTTCAAACCAACGCCGCCTAAAATATCCGCCCCAACGCTAATCACCTCAGCATCGGCTAACGGGCTTTCAGAGCCGAAGATTTCAACGTCCCATTGGGTGAAGTATCGATACCTTCCAAATTGTGGTTCGTCATACCGCCAGTTTCCACCAATCGTGGCGAACTTGATGGGTTCGGGTAGGTCGGAGCGATTAGCGACCATCCTCGCCAAGCCTACTGTCAGGTCGAAACGGAGGCCAAGGCTTCGGCCGCTTTTGTCCTTGAACCAGTAGATTTCATTGCGGATGGCTGGCCCACTCTTCGCTTCAAGGGTTTCCAAGTTTTCAATCGTTGCAGGTTCAACCATCTGGAACCCATACCTTCGAACAACGTCGCGTATCTTGTCGTAGAGCCATAATCTTCGATTCATCTCATTAGAGTCTGTGTCTCGGATCCCTCGCGGGAGGGTGAATGTTTTGGCGGTCAAGTTTCTTCACGTTCGGGGTTGCAGCTACGAGAGCCCCTCCTATAACATTGTGAGTCGAATGTGGACCACTTAGGTGCAATTCCTTTATAGCGAGGCTGGAATTCTGGGAGTTAGAGTTGCTATGTCCGCCAAGAGTAAGGATTTTTGGGCTGCAACCTGCAGCGGCCTAGTTGTTGGCGGTGTACTCGCTGCGGTTTTGGGCATTGTGGTTGATCCGCCCATTTCCACGGCGACTGGAGCCATAATTGGGGGGGCAGTCGCAGCCTACGTCCTCCACGGAAAGATCAATCAGGCTGCTGCAACGGGTGCATTGGCTAGTATCCTTGCGATACCGTTCTTTCTAGGTGTTTTAGAGATATTCCTGGTTTTCGAGGTGGTCCCCAACCCCGCTGGCCCGACGCCGCCCTTGTCGCAGTTGCAGGAAGCAGTCGTTTTTATTCTCCTAACGAACGTTGTTGCGGGTGCATTCGGCGGGGCAATAGGAGGCGCCGTTCATCACCGCGGCGCCGAATCAGCAATACCCCAAACAGTCCCGCCGCTGGGAACTGGCCCTGCTCAAGTCAGGTATTGCGTTCAGTGCGGTGCTCAGTTGCACGGTGGAGAACTTATCTGCCCGCACTGCAACGCTCGGCAGCCCCAATAAGTCGCCGTTCGGTCTCTAGACCTTTAACGAGTTCAACGTATAGTAGACTATGTCTGTGCGTCGGTCTACAACTGCTAGTATCAGTTCCTTCTTTTCCTTGTCAGAATATTGAAGTAGTCCTCTCAGTTTCCTGAGGCTTGCCTCGCCACCCTCGTATACGATCGAGATTAATCGCCTTAGCGGCCCTTTTCCGTAAATGTCAAAATCGAAAGCCCTGGTGGACTCGCGAACTATGTAACCACGGTCCCGTAGGTCCCTGTAGACCAAGTACTTTATCCAGATCTCGGGTCTACCGACGGAAAATGTCCGGACAAGGTCTCGAAGCTCTAACTCCCGGTTGCTTTTCTTGGTGAAAACGCGAATTTTCTGTTTCTCTAGGAGGTAGAAGGATTCGTATGAAGACAGGAGAAGCTTGTCTTTTCTGAGTTCGCCGAACCCCCGGTCTCGTAGCTCCATGAGTTCAGATTTGTATGGTAAGTAGACCAAACGCCCGTCGGACACGGCGTTCCAGGGAGTGAACAGTGGCTTTTCTTGTGTCTGTGAAGGGGCTTGAGGAACGGGCGCGGGGCTGTTCTCCATGTGATAGCACTTGCCTCACCGCTGACGCATCATCCCTTAATGCTTTTGTGACTAGGTAGCCGGATAGCAATATTTTGCTCCGTAAGTTTCCGAAATTGGTCAACACTGAACTCGGCGAACGCTCAACCAAGCAAATGGTATGGGAAAGCTAATCCAACAGGTAACCCTAGTCCTTAACAGGCGACTTACTTGGAGCCCATGTCCGCGCTGAGAACTGTTGAATGGGTTGACGGCCGAGTGAGAATGATAGATCAAACCAAGCTGCCCAACAAATTTGCCTACGTATCCTTCCGAAATTACCGGCAGGTTGCAAAGGCCATCAAAGACATGACCGTGCGTGGGGCGCCAGCAATCGGCGTTGCCGCTGCAATGGGGCTTGCGCTAGCGGCCAATGCGAACCGAACCAAAGACAAAGGCCAGTTCATGCAGGGCCTTCAAGCTGCAGCGGAAGTACTTCGAAACAGTCGCCCAACCGCGTGGAATCTATTCTGGGCGATTGACAGGGTTCTTCGGAAAGCCCAACAAACAGAGGGTGGACCGAACGAGATAGCCGCGCAAGTCGTTGCTGAAGCTCAACAAATCGCCCAGGAAGATGTCGAAGCAAACCACAGGATCGGCGAACACGGAGCCAGCCTTATTGATGATGGCGATCAAGTCCTAACCCATTGCAACGCTGGAACACTCGCAACTGTAAGTTACGGGACCGCAATTGCCCCTGTTCGCACAGCTATCCGACAGGGCAAGAAAGTTCGAGTTATCGCCACTGAGACGCGGCCTAGGCTTCAGGGAGCCAAACTGACCACTTACGAACTACTCAGGGATGGAATTCCGGTCACATTGATAGTTGACGGAGCGGTTGGCTACGTGATGGAAATGGGTATGGTGCAAAAAGTGATTGTGGGCGCGGATCGGATCACAAAGAAATTCGTGGCCAATAAGGTAGGTACTTATCTTATTGCGCTGGCAGCGAAAGCGAACAATGTTCCATTCTACGTTGCGGCCCCTGCCTCAACTTTCAACCTCCGGAACGACCAGTCTGAAGTGAAAATCGAAGAAAGAAACCCGCAGGAGGTTACCCACATAGGAGGAAAACGAATTGCACCGAAAGGTGTCTTCGCCTTCAATCCAGCCTTCGACCTGACACCCGTGGAACTTGTGACGGGTTTCATTACCGAGAGAGGCGTGCTAAGGCCAAATGTGCTCGAAGCTGAGATGTCTATTCCCAAGAGTTAGCGAATGAAACCAGCAGCTGGCTACTGAGATAGGCTAACAGGCATGGGCGTGCAAAGCCAGTCGTATCCGGGCGGGCTGCTGAACGAAGCCCGGTCTTGACTCAGACTTCTTGTAGCGGTTTCTTACCTACTTGCAAAACGATTTCTACGGGGCAATGAGTGACTGCTTCGATTCTGTTCTTCCACTCTGAACCCGTACTGATAAGTGCATACATGCCTGTAACTTCCGCTTTGGCTTTCTGAACGATTCTGGTCAAAGCGATTTGTGTCTCACCGCTGTCGATGACATCGTCCACTATTAGTACGCAGTCTCCTTTCCTTAGCGCATCCCGTGGGACGTATAGGCTGACCATTATCGCAGTCCTGTTGGGGATGTAAACTTCCTCGATGAATTCTCGTACTCCTACCTCCCTGTTCTTCTTTGCAATTACGAGGCCAACGCCAAGTCTGTGTGCAAGAAGCGCCGCCAGAGGTACGCCGTCAACGGCGGCGGCAAGGATCTTTGTTATCCGCATGCCAGCAAATGCGTTTACGGCATGTTGAACTGCCCGCTCAAGTAGAAGTGTGTCTGAAATGAGTTTGGTGTTGTCGAAGTATCCCGATTCGTCGAAACGGATTCTTTGCTGAATCTCTCCTTCAAGTCGCATTATTTTCTGGAGGGTTCTGTTGATGTTCTGTGCTCTGTCTATTGTTGGTAGAACATGGCCTTTCACGTACCTGCTTAGAACCGTCTCAGGGAGGCCGATAATCTGTGCGAGTTCTCTGTATGTGTAGTAGTTTTTGGCCAGGTTGAGGAGCTCGATGGTCATGAGCTTGTATTTCAGGTCGGATATACGTGAACCTGCTTTCAATATGCCGCCTTCTTTAGTCGCTTTGACAAGTAGGGACATGCACATGCCCATGCCGAACAGTAATAACGGTTTCGACACGAATTGACACAAAGAGTAGGGCGACTAGGGTCGGCTATCTACAATTCCTTGGCTATCTTGATACTTCCCGGTGTACACGAGTCTCGTCTTACTGCTAAGCTCATGCAACGTCAACTGCACGAACCTGCTATTCCGACTCATTTTGAACGAATCGGCACCCGCGTTGAAGAGTGAGATCGTCAGCTGCCCGCGAAAGCCTGGGTCCACCAGCGCTAAGCTAGCCATGATTCCACTGCGCGCAAGGGAGGAGCGAATGTGCATTGTTCCTACTATATCATCTCCGAGTTCAACTCTTTCAAGAGTTGCGACCAAGCGATGTTCGCCCGCTGGAATGACTACATCCATAGCCAAGCGCAGATCGTAACCGCCCCCATTCAAGCATCCACGGTCGAAAGGCGTGAGGCCAAGCGATCCGCATCGAACGCGCCTCTCAATCTCTTCGCCAGATAAGATCGTCAGCTTCCTTCACCCCGAGCCAGGCTCAAAGAGTGGACATATGGTACCTAACAGTATTCCCCTTGGGAAGATACGGCACGCTCTGCCCATACCATATTTACCGTGCCTTATGGACAGCACTGAAAACAACCCCTGTTTCTCGTAAAGCCTCGGCTATGCTTTATGCTCGTCTAATTGTCTGTGTTCTTACCGAGGCCGCCATATTAGGCCTTGGAGATTTTTGCTAATTCAATGCTGGGATTTAGCAGGTTTAGGTTGTCGCGCGCCGCACTCGCCACAAAACCTAACGCTCTTGGGGAGTTTCATTCCGCAGTTCATGCAGAACGATCCAGATGTCTTCGACGTCTCTCCTACCGCTGTTTGAGGCACTGGACCCGCTTCTACTGGAGTGTTATCGGAAAGTTGCTGGCTGGTGGACGAGTTCCGCCTCATCAGTAGAAACAGGGTGGCGAGGAATAGCCCCAAGAAGATGCCCGCCAATGTACCGAACGTTGTCACGAGAGTTGCATCAGTTGTAGCCGTGGTGCTTGTTAGTATGGTTGTTGAAGTTACTGGCTGGGGAGTTTGTGTTGAGGTTGTAAAACTGGTTTCTGTGAATGCTGAATAACTCGTTTCCGTGGACGTGATTGTTTGGTACTGGTTCGGGTAACCGTAATTTGGATTGCAACCATAGGGGTAGTTTGGATAGTTAGAAGAGCAAGGAGTAGGATAGCAGTTGCTGTTGTAGCAATTCCCGTAACAGTTGTAACAATTGCCATTACAGTTGTTGTAGTAGCAGGTGTATTGATGGCAGTTCCCTTGGTTCCAATAGTAGGAGTTGCAAGTTTGCCCCGGGGGGTCGCTTGATGCAGTTTCCGAACTAGTGACGACAATCGTCTTGGTCACAGACGATGTCGTGGAACTTTCAACTTTCGCAGTCGTTGTAGTAGCTGGCGAAGATACTGCCGAAGACGTCAGGGAACTCGTTGAAGACGCTGTCGTCGAAACCAACGGCGTAGATGAAGATGACGTCTCCGTGTTCGTGGAAGTCGCCATGGAACTCGACGTGGATGTAACGTCTGTTGACGACGCTGTTGTCAGAGACGAAGATGTTGCACTTGTCGACGTAAGTGAGGTCTCAGAATTCTCTGTACTCGAAGAAAAAGCAAGGGATGATGTCGAGGATACCGTCTCAGTTGCAAGAGTCGTAGATGCAACCGAAGACTCAGTTGAAGTGAGAGACAGGCTGGTCGAGGGTGTTTGCGATTCGAGTGTCGTGGATGCAACCGTACCCGTTGTCGACCCTGAGGATGACTCGGAACTAGTAACTGATGTTAGCGACGAAACCGTAATCGTAGAGTCATCCATTTGGTGAACCGCCCCAGCCCATGCTGTGGGCCCGCTTGAGATCAAGCCCAGGACGGCTACGATGATGATTGCGCCAAGCATTATCCACCGCGCGTGGATCGACACAATTAGCAGACTCCTTCCCAATACGCTGATGTTGATTCCTATGTACTGCCTGCACTTAACTATGGCACGTAGTTAGGTTAAATGGATGAATCATCCTCTATCCTAAATAGCCAGTAAGAGGCCGGCAGCTTTTGCCAGATGACTCGGGCGACATGTTTCTGGCCTAATTGGTGCTCTTAGCCTTGATTCTATCTTCAAAGCAGGCCTTGAAGCAGCAGCATGTATCACAGCTCTGCAAGGTGCAACAATAGTCAGCAATAGATGGACGGTTGAGCGATTTGAAAGACTTGCGACCCCGCCTGGTTTCGAGAGAGATGCCTGAAACTGGCACTCGTACGAGGGCGGGGGAAGCGCTTCTTGCATTTGGTCGTCAGCTGCAC
This sequence comes from Candidatus Bathyarchaeota archaeon, assembly GCA_963726255.1. GTDB lineage: Archaea > Thermoproteota > Bathyarchaeia > 40CM-2-53-6 > 40CM-2-53-6 > FEN-987. Next base: position 1,447,012 of record CAVSBL010000002.1, on the reverse strand, counting down.
GTTGTTGATGAGAAGGATAAGCTGGATTTACTGGCGGTTGACAGGAGCTTACGGTGAAACCATATACAATTATCCGACGTTGAGCATGACTAGTCGGAGTAGTGGGCCCGTAGTCGAGCCAGGATTAAGACACAGAGATGGAACCGATTCGTGTAAGCCTTCGGAGCGTTCGCGGCGAAAGCCTGGGATCCGGGGTTCGAATCCCCGCGGGCCCGCCATCCCTCCCACATCAGTGGAGGCATCACACGAATCTGAATAGAACCTGGTGAGTACGACGCGAAGAAAAATCCTGACCATAGGTCTAATCCTAATCGTGGCCGGAGCATTTACGATTGAGCAGGGCCCCCAATTTCTCAGCCCGATTGCTCAGTCGGTAGGATTCGCGTCGCACGTTCAGACTGTTAACCCAATCCTCCCCCCAACACTCCTAGCCGTCCCGCCTTCAAACTACACCTTCCTCTCCTCAGATCTGAGAGGGGACGTTCAAGTGCAGGGGGCTTTGGAAGTCACCGACGGACGCGAAATAGCATTCTACGTGATGGATGAAGGAAACTTCTCACTTTGGCGGGCGGGGCGCCCTAGCGCAATCATTCTAGCTAGGCCAACGGCGATATCCTACAACTTCACGTTCACCCCCACCACCCCTGGGACCTATTTCTTCGTCTTCGACAATCAAGACACCACTCGCCGCGTAGTAATCTTCAGCCTAGACTCAGTCGAGAACCTAACCGTCCTTAATCCAATTGTCGAGTTCGCCGGCTACGAGGTCTTTCTTGTGGGGTTGATTTTGTCCTTGGTTGGAATCGGGACTGGAAAAAAGCGTGAAACCATTCCGGCCGAAGCTCTAGGTTGGAAATGTAGGTTCTGTGGCGCAGTGAACACGGGCGACCAAACGTTCTGCGAGCACTGTGGACGGTCGCAGCGTTAGAGTTCGTTTTCTCCTGTATGCAAGCTCTATGCCTCCGCGAGAGATTGTGTATAACAGGCTGCCCTAGCCAATGCTGCTGCGAACCGTCTTTGCGATTTCAGCGGGCAGCGGTACAGCCTTCCATTCCGAATTTACTGCGATACATTTCACGTAGCCTTCGGCCGTCGAGTTTTCCGTCTGATTGACGAAATATTTGGAAATTGTAAGTGATGGTCTTCTCTTCGACTTCGCGAACTCTCAACGTAACATCAATTTGTTCATCGAATCGGCACGCAGCCGTGTACTGACAATGGACCTCGACGCGAGGCAACATCACGCCAAAGTTCTCGCGAATTTCGGTTAAAGGTAGAGACAGTGAACGGTAAAATTCTTCTTCGCAGGCTTCGAAGTAGCGAAAGAAATTGCTGAAGTGCATGACGCCTGCGATGTCGGTGTCGACCCAGTGAACACGGAAAGATCGCTTGAAAGTCATTGAAACTAACCTAAGGACGAGGACAATGTTTCCGAGGATTTAACGCGGGCGCTTCCCTCACAACGAAGATGGCTGGGTCGGCAGATACTTCGTGAAACCTTATAGGCTACAGGGCGAAGGCTTTGACTCGGTCCCGCGGTAGCTCAGCCTGGTAGAGCTTCCGAGTCCCTCTTATACGGAGTGACGGAGACGCTGTAGGTGTGCGCCCAAGGCGTGCCCATGTCAGCCTACTAGGCTAACAACGGAAACCGGAGTGTCGCTGGAGGACTATTCGCGGTCCGGCGAATTCAAAATAGGGCCAAACCCTATGAAACTCCGGCCCGCGGGACCAACATCAAAATCTCTGGATTCAGCGGTGCGCGCACGGTTGGAGGTACCCCTGGGGGGGCGGGGTGTTTTTCGGAGTCAAAAGAGGTTGATTTTGCCCTTTTTCTCTGGCAGTGTAATTCCGCGCGTAGCGCAGTCGGATCATTGAGCCCTGTACAAGTATAACTTGCGTGTGATACCCCCGCTCCCGACGGTCAAGTCTCGTTCCGAGGTCCATCCCGGGAGGACGTAGTCTAGTGAAACTATCCGCGCCCCAGGTTTGAGTTCGTTCCTCAGCTTTTCGGCCAGCTTGGTGTTCACCGATTCTGAAAGGTAAATCGTGACCACGTCTGCAGTGGACAGGTCGACCCGCATTAAATCTCCTGCAAGCACTGTTGCCTCTGTGCCCGTCGCAGTTAATCGTTCTTGTATTCGGGCCAGTCGTTCCGGGTCCATCTCGACGCCTATGGCTCGTGCCCCAAACCCCCTCACGGCCGCGATCAGTATGCGCCCGTCCCCGGCCCCAAGGTCGAAAACGGTCTCACCCCGACGCACGCCTGCCACCCTCAGCATTTTGCGAACGAGGTCCTTGGGTGTTGGGACGTATGCAACGTCCAAGTTTACCACAGGATCTGACCAGCTAGGGGTTGTTGCCCTCACCGTAAATTCTTGATAATTTGGCTTAAATGGCCATCTACCTTCACACGTTTGTATTCTTGTTTGATGGTACCGGATTCATCGATGATGAAAGTTGAGCGTATGACTCCATAGTAGGTTCTACCGTACATGTTCTTCTTACCCCAAACACCGAACTTCTTGGCGACCCTGGCTTTCTCGTCAGAGAGCAAAGTAAACGGGAGGCCGTACTTGTCTGCGAAATGTTTGTGTGAGTCAACCGGGTCCGGGCTAATGCCGAGCACCGGAACATCTTTCAATCTTGCAAGGCCGTCGCGGAAGCTGCACGCTTCTTTAGTACATCCGGGCGTGTCATCGCGAACATAGAAATATAGAACAACCTTCTTCCCCCGGAAATCGCGAAGCCTTACCCGCTTGCCATTTTGATCTTTCAGGGTGAAATCGGGTGCTTTCGTGCCCTCATTGATTGGCATCGTCCTTGGCAGGCCTGGCATCACCCGACATTCTTGCTCTTGTCGACTGAAATATTTAGCCGCTTGCGATGGTGACACTTAGTGCTGCTTAGCGCTTCTTGTTAATGCGAGAAATGGGAAATAACCCTTAGAAGAAGCTCCATTTGACTCGGGCACGATAGGTTTGCCAGGCCTAGAAGAGTTCATTGCAACTAGGGATTTTCTTCTTAACGCACACAACTATGAGCAGGCGAAGGCAGGATTCGAGTGGCCGCAACTGCACAAGTTCAATTGGGCTCTGGACTACTTCGACACACTGGCTGGAAGAAACTCCAACCCCGCCCTAATCTACGTAGACGACAAGGGGGCAGAGAGGAAGGCTAGTTTTCAGGAAATGAAGGAGCGGTCCAACAAGGCGGCCAACTTCCTGAGGAACCTCGGGCTCAAGAAGAAGGACCGCATCGTGCTGATGATGTCTAGCTCGGTTGAGCTATTCGAGATTTTTCTGGGGGCAATGAAGTCAGGGTGCGTAATCATACCTAGTTCCACTCTCCTGACAGCTGACGATATTCGAGACAGAATTGGGAGAGGCAAGGCGAAGTGCGTCTTCACCAACAGGGAGCTAACTAGTCGAATTGATTCTGCTTCCATAGCCGACTCCGTGTCTAGGGTTAGTGTTGCGGGGGGGCCGAATGGGTGGATTGATTACGCTGAGGCTGACGGCGAGTCTGCATACTTCCGAAGCGAGGACACATTTAGTCCTGAAGATGAACTTCTTATCTACTTCACGTCAGGAACCACTGCCAAACCCAAACTTGTTCTGCAGACCCACGGAAGCTACCCTGTTGGGCACCTAACCACGATGTATTGGATTGGAGCCAGAAAGGGTGATGTGCACTACAACATAAGTGCGCCCGGTTGGGCGAAGTACGCATACAGCAGCATTTTCGGGGCTTGGAACGCAGAAGCCACAAGCTTCCTTTACAATTACGCTGGAAAATTCGACCCCAAACATGTTCTAAGCGTGATTGAAAGCTATAGTGTAAGGACCCTTTGTGCCCCTCCAACGGTCTGGAGATTCCTACTCTTAGAGAACTTGAAGGCCTACCATTTCTCGCTTAGACAACTTGTCAGTGCCGGCGAACCCCTAAACGCCGAAATAAACCAGAAAGTGCACGATGGTACCGGGCTTACGATTCGAGAAGGTTTCGGGCAGAGTGAAACGACCGTAACGGTTGGTTTCTTCCCAGGCATGGATGTCAAGTTGGGTTCAATGGGAGTTGCAGCCCCAGGATTTCAAATCGAAATACTGGACGATGATCAAAATCCTGTTCCACCGAAGACAGATGGTATCCTAGCTATTCGGGTTAAGCCGCGAAAACCCGTTGGAGTGATGGAAGGTTACATCGATCCGCGAGAAAAGAATAGGGAAGTTTTCGTCGGTGATTGGTATCTTACTGGGGACCTAGCTTCACGCGACGCCGCCGGCTACTTCTGGTTCATCGGAAGAGCAGATGATGTGTTCAAGAGCTCAGATTACAGGATAAGCGCCTTCGAGGTAGAGAGCGAACTTCTAGCCCACCCTTCCATAACGGAAGTCGCAGTCGTTGCAAGCCCAGATCCGTTGCGAGGGTTCGTTCCGAAAGCGTATATCATGCTAAAGCCGGGCCAAACTCCATCCAGAGAACTAGCCTTAGACATCTTCAACTTCACCAGGCAACGAATGGCGCCCTACAAGCGGCCGAGGATGATACAATTCGTTGGCGAGTTGCCCAAGACTGTGAGTGGAAAAATTAAGAGGGCAGACCTTCGGAAATTCGAAACCGATTTGAGAAGCGCCGCAACAAGGAACCGAGACGAATACTTCGAGAGCGATTTCGCACAGGTTCTTACAACCCATCGGTGAGATCAGGAGTTTTTGAGAATTCGTTGCAGTAGGCGTTGACGAAAACGAAAGTAGACTAGTATCACTGGGACGAGGATCAGCAGCGCGACGATGGTTAAGAGAATAGTCGACAATGAGTCCGTATCTTATTCCATCCTTACACAAGTAAGATGCGCCTAGTGCCTATGCTGTAGCAATGCTTTAAGCTGGCTCAGGGATTTCTGAGTTGCCGATGCCCTGGTCGTTCAGTGGTCTAGGATGACGGCCTGTCACGTCGTCGACGCGGGTTCGAATCCCGCCCAAAGGAGCAGCTAGCCTTCTCCTGGCGAAGGGCGCCAACCCGCGGTCGTCACTCCTCTACAAGAAAGGCTAACCAAATGCTTGTGTGTTTCGAGAGGATGGTCCCGAGTCTATTCGTCCAACCCCAACAAGCTCTTGAGGTCTTTCTCCTCAAGCGTTTGGCTCTTGCACTTGGGACAGGTTGAGTTGCCTGTTTTGGATAGGAATTCGTAACCGCATTTTCCGCATTTGAAATACTTAGCATCATCCATCTCGTTCGCCTCTTGTCTAATTGTCTCTGTGGTTAGTCATTAAATAGACCGCTGTCGCTTTCAATTTTCTTCGAGGTCTAGAAAATGTTGCCAGGTACCGAGAAAGATGTGATTGCTGCCATCGAGAGAGTCAGCCCCGCCGTAGTGTCTGTGGCGACTTTACGGGTGATTCGCGAGAATTTCTTCGACACCATACCCCTCCGTGGCCTAGGGTCAGGAATAATATTCGATTCCAACGGCGGAATCTTGACCAACCACCACATAGTCGAAGACGCATCCCGCGTTGAAGTCGTAACAACCGATGGCAAGAAATTCAAAGGAGAGGTTCTAGGCTCGGACGCCACGTCCGACGTCGCCGTGGTACGCGTTGACGGCGAGGACCTGCCTAAAGTCAAGTTGGGGGATTCGGACAGCCTAGTCGTTGGGCAAATTGCCATCGCCATCGGAAACCCGTACGGCTTCTTACTTCCAGGCCCCACGGCAACCGTTGGCGTAGTCAGTGCTCTGAGACGGCACATACACATCGAAGATCACATGTATGAGGATTTGATTCAGACCGACACAGCCATTAACCCAGGGAACAGCGGCGGCCCCTTGGTTGACAGTGCGGGTTCCGTAATCGGCGTTAACACTGCGAACATACCCTTTGCGCAGGGCATCGGTTTCGCCATCCCAATCAATACAGCTAGGATGATTGCGAAGGAGATTATACAAAACGGGCGAGTTGTCAGACCGTACCTAGGAATCTCAGGGGTAACTCTGAACAGGGATATCGCGGAATCGTATGATATCCCACATGAGAACGGAGTGCTGATCGTCAAAGTCGGTAGAGGAAGCCCTGCCAACAAGAGCGGTGTGTCGGCCGGCGACGTGATTCTGGAAGCTGATAAGAAGCTGCTGAAGAGTTGGGACGACCTGCAGCATACGATTCAGCACAGAAAGGTCGGGGAAAGCCTTGAACTCTCGCTTGGACGCGGAGCCGACCGAGGCAAAGTAAACGTGATTCTCGCGGAAGCACCGTCGTAGATCTTCGTCCCTGCGAAACGCTTTTGATAGTGGACCGTGCTGTGAGCGTCCGGGGCCCGTAGCTCAGTCAGATCCTTTCAAGTCTGGATCCTGAAAAGGTAGAGCATCGGAGACGCCAGACTGGTGTCGATGACGCTTTTACCTCTGGGCTTTTCGAACCCATGGGAAGCCACCCGAAAAGAAACCGGCTGAGAAGCCTTCTTGGGGAAGGGTCCCGGGTTCAAATCCCGGCGGGCCCGCCATATCACGGCCAAACTTTGTTTCCACAGCCTTCGTAAACAAATGTTCATCGTCGGTGTTCGGTTGAATGACGCTTGGGTTTTTCAATTCCAAAATTGGAGGCAGTTCTGGTATGGAGTATTGGTGATGCGCTGGGGCAGTCCAAAGAAGTCTGTGCGATTGCTGATAGGGGAGTCTATTAGGTGGGCGGACTATAGAGGCTCATGTCAAATCGCGTCTTCTTGTGTTGCTGCCAAAAATGCGGCCTCCAGTTTGAGTTCGCCGGAAGCTATGAGCAATTCAATGATTTCATGGACTCAAAGCTCTTTACTTGTCGAGGCGGCCACAGTGAACAGCGTTCTCCACGACACTTCGTGAAGCTCATAACGATGAGTGAGCCCTCCCCAGTCACAGAGTGGAAACCGAGTGAGGGCCTGAACTACGTGAACATTCTCGACGCGTTGACAGCTCGCATGAGAAACATGCAGATGGATCACCTTGGGTCAGGTTTGTACATTGACCGGCGCACGCAGACGAAGTACGATTACGAGGAGGACGCGAAAGGATACCGACACTATTTCGAGGTTCGCGAGAAGGCGCGCTGAGGAACAGCCCAACCCTACTTCTACAAGAAAGCTATACAGCGAAGATGGCTCGCTACATCTGTTTCTTTTTTCCGAGAAAGACTCACACGAAAGCCGCAACAAGCAGGGTTATTAGCCTCGGGTCTACTGTGTTCGTCAGTTAGGTATACGGGCTGAAGCGAACGTCCTTCCGTAACCATCCGCGTTGGCGTCCTTGTTTTCTCCCGAAGAACTAGCTGAACGAAACCGAATGAGGTGAAATGCATGAGCTTTGAACGTTCCTTCAACAAGCCAGTTGAGGAAGGTAAAGAATACGAACTTGACATCAAGGAGACGAGCCGTCGCGGTGACGGAGTCGCTAGGATCGAAGGCTTCGTAGTCTTCATTCCCCAAACCAAACCTGGCGACCACGTGAAGGTTAAGATCAACTCCGTTGGTCCACGATTCGCCATAGGCGAAGTCGTCCAATAGAACTTCTGGGAGGATCTCTCCCGAATCCCTATTTTTTTAAAGTTCAACCTTACACGGAATCGAGGTGGAATATTTGGAAACCAAAACACCTCCGAGCGAATTGTATCAGCTAATCAAGAACTACTTAGAATCCAAAGTTGGCTCGGCTCTCGACGACTTTGCAATTGAAGGCCAGATGTCTCCTGACGCAATGGGCGATGTCGGAGTTACCGGCAGCTATAGAATAAGAAACGAAGACAGAAAATTCTTCTTCACCGTAACGGTGAACCTAACCTCACGTAAGATACAGAACCTGCAACAATACTGAACCCTGCAACCCGATGACGTGCGCGGATTCACAGTCTAGGATACATTCGGTTCTTTCGTGAAAGGGTCGTTTGCGTCAACTCGTGCTTGAGAATCGGGTGGGTGGTAGCTAGTCTTTTTCCAATCTTGCTGAGGAGGTCAGATTCATTAGCCCCTGTTTTGGAGCTGATCTCGATTATCTCCTCTGTTTCGAATATTCTGCGAACTTCCTTCAGGACCTTGTCCAAGTGTTCACGTGTTGCGATATCTATCTTATTGACGCAGACGAGAATTGGAACTCCAGGGACTTCCTTCTGCATGGCCTCATGAGATGCCGATGTCTTTCTGATCACCGTTTCAATATCATCGCTACCGTCAACGAACAAGAGAACTAGGTCTGAATTTGCGAGTTCACTCAACGTAGTACGAAACGCGTTTAGGAGTAACGGGTTCAATTCCTCGATAAATCCGATTGAGTCGACCATAATGAACGGGGACCCCGATTCCATGGGAATCTTTCGTGCAAAGCTGGATAATGTCGTGAATGGTCCCAAGCCCACTTCTTTTGATTCAGACGCCAACCTGTTGAACAATGTCGTCTTTCCGCTCTGCGTGTAACCCGTCAAAGCCACGATCCGGAAACCTGCTTTTCCTCGGTGCGTTCGGAGGCGGGACTGTTTCGACCTTATTTCCCGGAGTTCGCCCTCGATCTTGCTAATACGCTTGCGGGACATGGCTTCGTATGACTCGTACGGGTAACGGCCGGGGCCTCCTCGTCCCATTTGTTCGCTGACGATTCCGCGCATGCGTATCGATTCCCTACCCCAAGAGAACGTGTACCGTAACCTCGCCAACGATACCTGGAGCTTAGCCTCGGCTGTGGCACCGCGTTTATCAAACACTTCCAGGATGAGCAGATTCCTGTCTAGAACCCGGACCTCCTCACCAAGCTTCTTCTTGATCCTGAACACCTGACCTGCGGAAAGTTGTCGAGTAAAAACCACCGCATCAACTGGGTCCTTTCGAACAAGCTTCGCGATCTCGTCTATCTTTCCTTTGCCAACACAAAACGCTCCATCTACCGCGTCCCGTTGTTGCGTAACTTGTCCGACTACGTCGTAACCGGCAGTCTTCGCAATATCACTTAATTCATTCATTCGCGGTTTGGTGTCCGGAGTAAGGCACTCTACGAGAATGGCTTTCAGACTCTACACTACGTAGACATAACGGACGGGCTGACTATTAGGAGACGTGGTCCGTACGAGGAATGCGATTCACACGGACCATGAAGCCCATTGTGCGTTTTTGAATTATCCGCATCTGTTCTCTGCACCGTTCACCATCGGCCAAGTTCTGCAAAGGAAAACCAAGAGCGTTCGCCCTCCAAGCCATTTGTCAGGTCGATTGTTGTCAACACCAGAGCTCGATTGTGAACTCTGTCTTGTTTCCTTGTGGACTTTTTCTCTTTACTCAAGTCTTTAGCGACCTCAACAGTCGCCTACGCTTGCTGTTGAGCCATTTGGAATGCGAAATATGCCGCAAGGCCAAGATAAAGCCCTAGCTCTAAGCTATCGGGCAATAGGTAACTGAACGACCTCGCGTTAGCCAGTAACCAGTTCACTGTCGCGTCAGCAATCGACTTTGGCCTGAGATGGACGTTCAGTTTCAATGAATCTGTCTTCTCCATGTGCGCCGATAAATGGAACGACGGCGTGTAGTTAGCATATAATGGTAATGGATGAATCATCTCCTAGCTTAGATTGGCTACCGATCGCCACGGATCGAGCTACGTCTTTTCAAAAGAGACTTTACCGAAAAACCACCGAGGCCGTCACCGGCAGCTTTGACTGAGTTCTCGAAGCGTGCTAATCACAATCTCATGAAATGGAGAAGGTTGATTCCCTGAGAATTCCTCACGGCGGTTCCATATTCCACTTCAACCAGTCAAGTAGATGTTGCCTGTTGACGAGTCGTATTGTATTTGGATTTTTTGCAGCGGATAGGGTGCTGGTCCCGCCAACACTTGCGCATTGTTGTACGGGTCATATACTGCACCATGGCAGGGGCAGGCCAAATCCTTCGCCGAGGGGTCAAACTGAACCTGGCATCCAGCGTGAGTGCAAATGGAACTGTAAGTGACAAATTGCCCATTGTCTAGGTGAATTAGAACTATTGGGCCTACGGCTGGGTCATTGAAGGTTAATGACTGGTTCGGGGGGATATTCGCGGCATTTGCAAGCAGTTGACCGCTATGGGTGGCAGCGGCGTTTGACGCGTATGTGGTCGGCAGGGGCTGGGAGCTGGGGGCAGAGGCGATCTTCAACAAGAATAACCCAGTGACGGAGACCGCTGCAAGTCCGAGCATTGTGTGAAGGAAGTTTCTACGCTCTCGTTGAAACTGCGTCCGCTGCTCCGTCCGAACATCAACGTCAGGCCGAAAAGATGCACGGGCAAGTAACACCGGAACTCTCGGCCGGCCAATGAAAACTGAGTCTGCAATTTCCTTTGGAACTTGCATACTATATTTTTCCACCAGCCGCTCCGCGGTCTGATTTACCTCCTCCGTCGTCAAGGGCCATCAACTCCTTTGCGGTTGATAAGAGCCTGAATTCCATTCAAGAGCCTCGGCGTATCAGCACGGTCCACGCCTAAGCTGATCACGAATGCGCGAACAAACTCAAGTATCGTCACCGTCTCGCGATGCGAAACGAACTGCTGTTTGATTCGGTCAAATGCCTTATTCACCTCAAGCACCTGTTTCGGATACAGGCTCGCTCTTCTCGCAAGGGGAACCGGAGTCCCACTTGTCTGTGCACTTGCCGGAGCTGCGACCGCGCTCACCTGAACGGGCCTAACTACCAGCCAACCGAGAGAATGAAACCGCGTCGCCAACGCTCCATCTACGCTTTGTCCCTGTGGCCCAGTCAATAGCAGCGTCAACCAGCACATCACGAAAACGATATCGGAACCAAAATAGAACGGAAACGCACCCCAAGTGGCGGACAGAAAGAATGTGAAATTCAGAATCAAGCCGGCGAATGCGGCGAATCTGAACAGAAAACCAAGTAGAACAGCTACTCCAATCAACGATTCTCCCATGGCGACAACGTAGCCGAAGGTAGCCGCGTTCGGAGCAACAACGCCAAGAAGGAAATCGTGAATTGGTGAACCAACCGCATATTGCGATATTAAATGCCCGATATAGCCTGATTTCGACGGGTCGAAATAGGAAGGGTCCGTCAGGTGCTGGAGGCCCGCATAAAGAAACGTAAAGCCCATGAAGATTCGTAGTGGCCACAGCAGGCCTATTGATAGAGCCGGGTTCACCGAAGTGCGGTGTACGGCTGGTTCCATAACTGCTTCACACTGGGCATCCACGCGGCGAGTATCATTTAAGCAGACGCCATTTCTGGTGCGCACCAGAGGTGCATTTGGCGCTTCATCTCCTACAGTCGCTTAGTCCCGGCCCGCAAGTCAGGCGACGGAGGTTCGTAGTCAACTTGTGGTGTTTACGCTAGGAGGAATCGTCGGGGAGGAATCGTTTTTCCAAAGCGTCGAGTCTCTCAAATCTCTCCCCCCACCGTGAAACAAATCGTCGTTGCCCAATCCACACATACAGAGACCACAACACAGCAGCTAGCGAGGCCAATAAGAGAAAGAAGTCCAGGAATTCGAAATGCGGTTCATACTCCACCTCGGGGGCTCTAAACGGTGTAGGTCCGTACCTTCCAACTGCGAAAATGAGAAAGCGTGAAAGAAAGAGAAGCAGAATGATCGAGCCTATGAGATTGACTTTAGCCTGAAAACGGAATCTTCGGAACTCATCTGAGGCTTCTCGCAAGAATGCGTGAAGTCCAGTGACTGGGTATTCTTCGCTATTGTCTGACATCGCTGACTATTCCGTACCGAACTGGGAAGGTATAGGCATAACTCACCATTGGTGTATTGTCTCTCACAAAATCGACGGAAGCGTTTCTTTGAGCTTAACGTAAACATCTCTTCCCTCCGCAGACAGTCGAATTTCCCCTTCCGATTCTTCGATGAAACCCTTAGTTCTCAAGTATTCTAGATAGCGTTGGAAGTCATCGTATGAAAGCTGAGTAGCGTGACGCCAAAGGGATGTCCTAGAATGAGGCCCAGCATTATAGAAGAGAAACTCTAGAATCTCGAACCTTATTTGCACTGGGGATTTTCTGCCAGGTTGCGTGGGCTTCTTCTCGGCCAATGGGTTCGACTCTGTCAGTTACAGTCACTCGAATATAGTGAGGATACTTACTCCGCATGGAAGGCCAGTTGATTATCAACATGCCGAAATGAATTAGCGCTGATGTCTTGGGAAAACGATAAGCGTACTATCCAACCCAATGCGGTTAATGGTGTACACCGAAGGTGAATCCTGATTATATTCAACCCAACTGCATGGCGTAGTCAAAGGCGCAGAAATTGAGTCAGATATTCCAACTCGATGAACGGAAAGCAACTTCCCTACCCATCATCGGCATCTACAGGTGTCTACTTTGCGAAAGAAGATTCAGCACAAAATTGCGATTGAAGGGACACTACTGCGGAAAACACGACCTAAGTCCTCACTACCGAGGAGAGGGAACAGGTCAAGCCTGAAGACTTGATGTTGCGCTGATGGATTTGAGTAGCTGTGTCGAGGACGATTTTGATGATTAGGGATGCGTTGGAGTGGGTAGCCGCCAAGGGAGTTTCACTGGGTTATCTCCTCCCTGACCAATTAGAGCTAGTTCTCTACGTGGGTCTAGCCGTATACTTCGGAATTCTGATCCTCCAGCAACAGGCGTAATGCATAACTGTGATAGTATTGGGAAACAGATCAGCTCAAAGGCGTACGCGAAACTCTGCTTTGGGACTAATGATAGGAGTAACAAGCTTCCCCATCCGGGTAGCATAGATATTATCTTGACATGTAGATTCCAAGTAGCCGGCCTACGATAGTTGCGAGTGCAGCGTTCAATAAGTCAAGTCATCGCTTGGCTGCTTATGGTCCGGCACTACTTCATGTAAGAGTCTGTCACCGTGGCTGTTGAAGACTCCGATATCACGGTAGGATTGGTATGGGTAAGCTGTGATTACCATGATCCTCCCGTAGAAATGGTTCAAGTCATGGATTGAAGGTCGAAGCGAACCGGAGGGATGCGAATGTGCGACTCCCATCACACTCAGGTCCATTGGAAGCATGATGCTCCGGAAATTGGAGAATCCCCGTCCATGTGTAGCGAGAGGTGGAATCAAAACGTCATTGATGAGTATCTCATCTTTACCTACCTTACCGCGCAAGAGAAGAATCGCCTCATTAGGGTACGCGTCAAGGGCACAGCTGAGAATACTGTCCGCCACGGATTCCTCGAATCGAACAACCCTAATCATTGCAAGAATCCTCCCTCGAATGGTATCATCTAAACAAGGTTACAGGTGAAAGGGCCTCGAGAAGTGTCGTCTCAATGACTCCAGCCTTGGGCGCATTAATGGTGGCGTTCCTGATTTCTGTCGTGACTGTACATCCTGTTCTCTCATTTTCGCTGTTCGATTGACTCTATCGGGCAGACATGATTGAGGCTAGAGTGAACAATGTGAATCCCAACCCAAAAGCGAAGGACTCCATCGTGGCTTAAGGAAATACGTTTCAGTGATGTTCTTCGTCGGTCATCATGTGGCTTAGCTGGTGGTGGTATTGTTCAGGTGTCATTAACGATCCGAAGGCTCGCTGAACTACCTCGCTCAGCGCGGGGTGTATGTGCATTGCAACCATCAGGGGGCGCGCGCTCTGTTCCGGCGTGTACATGAGATTAATTATCTCTTGAATCAGAACGGATGCCTCTGGGCCGATGATGTGAGCGCCCAGAATCCGGAAGGTGTCCGTTTCCAAGATCACCTTCACGAAGTAGTTCTTCAGAGCCATAGCTTCTCCCTTGGCGGTATCTTCATACCGTTCAAAGCCGATCATAATCCTGTCCGAGCCAAAGCGCTCCAGCGCCTCTTTCTCTCTCAGCCCGACGCTTGCGATTTCAGGGTCTGTGAAGACAGCGTGTGGAACGGCATGGTAGTCGTAGGGGACCTTCCTACCCAGAACGGCGTTGTAATAGACTACTTCGGCATCGTAGTTGGCTTTATGTTTGAAAAGGTATTTGCCGTTCGCGTCGCCGAACGCCCAGACGTTTGGGGACGTCGTTTGCAAGAATTCGTCGACCACAATCCACCCCTTCGCGTCAGTCTTGATTCCAGCACGATCAGGACGTAAGATCTCCGTGCCAGGCCCCCGTCCCGTCGCGATCATTATTTCGTCAGCGAGAATCGGTTTTTTCCGCCCCGTTTCTCTATCGACCGCTAGGAGTTGCTTCTTGCCACTAGGTGTCTTCCGCGTTTGCGTGGCCTCATGATTTGTTAGAATTGTCATGTGCTTTCCCAGCTCTTCTTTCGCAAGTGCGGATACCTCAGGTTCTTCTTGTGGGAGGAACTGCCGGTTTCTGCCGACTATTGTGACTTTCGAACCCATCGCGGATAGGAAGTGGCCATATTCGGCCGCGATGTAACCGCCACCCACGATAGCGACGCTTCCAGGCAGTTTGGTCTCGTAGAGGATTGTGTCGCTAGTGAGGTAACCCGTATCCTCTAAGCCATCGATTGGTGGGATGATCGTCTGTGAACCCGTCGATAGGAGAATCATCTTCGACCTGATCGTTTCATCCTGAACTTTCAGTGTGTACGGCCCGGTAAATTCTGCGGTGGCGTGGAAGTAGTCGATGTTCTGTGAACTGGAAAGACCTTGCCTTATTGATTCTACGTCTTTATCGATCAGCGTTCGCATACGCTTCATTACCTTCGCGAAATTCACTTTCTTCAAGTCAACCTCGATCGCAAAAGTACTGGCCCGTTGAATCGTCCGAACTACTTCTGCAGGGTAGAGTAGAATCTTAGAGGGGATGCACCCACGTGTGAGGCATATGCCACCAGCTTCGTCTTTGTCTATGACGGCGACCCTGATGTTCGGGTTCCTTTGGATCATCCCTTCGAGAACGTACATTGGCGAACCCGTGCCTATCGCGATGACATCGTACTCCTTCATGCTGAGCCATCAAAACCGAAACTTGTTGACCCGCGTTAACAGACTTTTGGTGTTCTGGCCAGAAAATTAGGCAATCCTCTTAATAGCTGGGGGTCTCCGGGTCTTCGGAAGTCAGGGGCGTTCTGAAATGTCCGAGTTATGGGACCCTTGGGAAATTTCCGAGAGACCGTATCCGAAGAGAGGGAAGCCTTCCGACAAGCTGCGATACCTCCTGAACTATGCCATCCTGGCACCATCGGGGCATAATTCGCAACCCTGGCTGTTCAAGATCGTCGGGGACGAAGTTGAGTTACATGCCGATCGCAGGCGGGCCTTACCTGTTTGTGACCCTGAGGATCGGGAATTAATTATGGCCTGTGGGGCATCACTTCTAAACCTGCGTATTGCTCTTCACCATTTTGGTTATGCAAGTAAAGTGAGAACCCTCCCGAAGAAGGCTGAGCCCGACCTGCTGGCACGCGTCAGTTTTGGGAAGAGGAAAAAGCCGACCGCTGAGGATGATTTGCTGTTCCAAGCAATAACCCAACGCCGCACAAACCGGATGCCCTTTGAGCCACGGAATATTCCCGAAAAAGTTCTCTCAGAGCTGGAAGCCGCTGCTAGCAAAGAAGGTGCGTGGCTTCATTTCGTGCTTGATGAAAATGACCGCAACAAAGTTGCTGACTTAGTCGCTGAAGGTGACCGTATTCAAATGGCTAACCCGAGTTTTCGCCGTGAATTGGCCGCCTGGATGCATCGCAATCGTACCGTCAGCCATGATGGCATGCCCGGCTACGCCCTGGGTATAGAAGGGCTAACTTCAAACTTGGCGCCTATTGTCGTCCGAACATTCGACTTCGGCGAGGGGCAGGCTGCGAAAGATCGGCAGCTCGCCACCGGATCCCCCGTCTTGGCAGTGCTCGGAACAGATGCCAATACCATAGAGGGTTGGTTGTCGGGGGGTCAAGCCTTGGAAAGGGTATTGTTACGGGCTTGCGCTGACGACGTCTGGGCGTCCTTTCTGAATCAGCCGATTGAAGTCCCTGAGCTGCTTGCTAAGCTTCGTGATACGTTAGGCGTGAAGGGGTTCCCGCAACTCCTCCTTCGGCTAGGCTACGGGCGGAATGTCAAGCCTACCCCTCGAAAAACGCCTGGCGAGGTTCTCATGAGACCTTTGCGGTGATCGACCGCAGAGCCAAACAGTGTAGTGAGCGAGATCATGGTCCGCTGCGAAAAATGTCAAACTGACTTACCAGAGACCGCGAAATACTGCTTGAATTGCGGAAGACGAGTTGGCAAGTCTGTGTCGGAAGAATTCTCGATCAACGCGGACGAATTAGTGACGAGAGTTAAGAACTTAGTACACGAAGGGAATGTGACGAGAATCATCGTTCGAGACGAGCAGGACAAGTTGCTGCTTGAACTACCAGTCACTGCTGGATTAATCGGGGCCGTAATGGCACCATGGCTGGCAGCACTCGGGGCCATAGCTGCCTTAGTCACAAGATGCAAGGTAACGGTTGAGAGAAAAGAATAGAGCCATTGAACTAGCGGATGCCTAATTCGTGTCGCCCCCTGCGATTTCAGTTCTTCCTCATACTCCAACGACGAACTATAACT
Source organism: Candidatus Bathyarchaeota archaeon (assembly GCA_963726255.1). Taxonomy (GTDB): domain Archaea; phylum Thermoproteota; class Bathyarchaeia; order 40CM-2-53-6; family 40CM-2-53-6; genus FEN-987. Next base: position 1,430,508 of record CAVSBL010000002.1, on the reverse strand, counting down.
GCGGCCATGACTGCTGCGGCAACCACCACAACGGTCAAGACGATATAGAACAGCCATGCAGTCTCCGAGAGCAATGTTGACTCAGTGCTTGTGGCTTCAGTTATTGAGGTTGATAGCTGGGCTGTTGTCGATGATTGCGCGGGGCCTACAAAATTCGCTGGCTCAATTCGCCCTGATTGTGGTGATTGGTTGAAGTCGAACGAGTTCATCATATCGTTCGCTGATACGTCCCTCGTCCCGAGTGATGGTAGGTTGAAGGTTTCTTCTGCTAGTTTCAAGAATGAGGCGAATTCATATTGTGTGTGGTCGACGAAATGGTGTTTAGCCCAGGGTGAGATTACAAGGGTTGGGACCCTGAATCCCTCACCGTATTCATCTACTTGTGGTGGGGCAACATGGTCGTAGAATCCTCCATAATCGTCCCAGGTCAGGACGATTGCGGTTGACTGCCAGTATTGGCTTTGCATCACCTGATTGACCAAGTACGATACGTAATCCATCCCACAGTCGCTCCTAGCTGGTGGGTGTTCACTAGTCGACTGCCCATTGCAAACCGCCGGCCAACTAGGCGGACGCCATGCTCCTGCTCCTTCTCCAGGAATGATCCAAGAAACGGCTGGCAACTGGCCGGTTTGAATGTCTGAAATGAAGTATTGTGTGTTCTTCACATGCTCCGTAAGCTGGTCAGGGTGATTCTGGAAGTAGGTGAAGAGTGGTAGAACGTTCCAGATTGTAGGCCTCAGCGGTCTCGCCTGCCCATCGTACCAAGCCCATTGGATGTTCGTGTTGCTAAGTTCTTCCGCAAGCGTTGCCCACGAGAGGCTGACGCCTTGCCAACCAAAATCGCCGGCTGGGTTATCGATCACACCGTTATGTAATACCCAACGGTAGTTTAATCCATTAGTCGGTCCGTTGGTCCCTGAGACTATGTAAAGATGATTCGGAAAGCTGGGGCCCATCAGGGACGAGAAGAAGTTATCGTCTAGGACATAGTTGTCCGCATAATCCCAGTAATATGGAAGATCGTTCCGATCGTAATACCCCATAGTTAGAGTGCTCTTCTCCGCCGCTATGAATCCGTCCATCTTACCATTATCGTATGCTTCGTGCGCTACTGCCCATGCATGACTTAGGTCGTGTCCGATGGACTCATTGTTAAATGGGAATGGACCAGTCGAGCTACTTCCAATATCATCCGGATCCAAGGAAATTGTCTCGTTCAGTTGTGAAGGGTCGCTGATTCCTGGCGGTAGTTCGTCGCCCACTATCGAGATTGGCTGTGCAACATTCAGATGAAATGGTTGAACCAACCCCAGGTTCGTTTGATTGGGATTGATCGGAATCGAGATTCCTAGAGGAAAACCATTCGCGCCCGGGTATGTTCCGAAGTAATTGTCGAATGAATGGTTTTCTTGAATTATGAAGATGATGTGTTGAATCTTTGAAGGCGCATTGTCCATGTTGGAGGCGAGAATTGGAAGCGTCGCACCGCCTACCATGAGCAGGACAATTGCAAGGCAAATCAAGATTCTTGTTCTGAACAACCTTCTCAGTTCTCCCCTATGACTAGCTCGAATCGAATTTGGGAGTGCTGCGCAAATTTAAGCCTCATAGATGATTCGTCCACTCTAAGATCGAGCCAAGAAGGCGGGCGCTTGAGGAAAGCGTGCTAGAAATCGAAAGGGCTGCAAGTGCAGGGAGAGCAAGTCTCTCTGAATCAGACTCCTGCAGGAAGGCTTTACATGTAGTTGCCTGGATAATCCATCCAGGTGGTTCCAGTGCCAAGCAAGACTAAGCTTTTGGCTCTCGTGGCTTCGCTTTCAGCAGCGAACGTTGCGTTCAGGTTCGCCCTCGCTTGGGGTCCCCCTAACGTGAAGCCCATTGCTTTTCTCGTGATCGTTAGTGGTGTGGTGGGTGGCCCTTTGGCAGGGTTTGCTGTTGGTTGGCTTTCTATGACGCTTAGCGACTTGGTCAGCCCCTATGGTGCGGGTATATGGACTCTGGAGACGTCGAGCTGTATGGCCGTTGTAGGGTTACTCGCGGGTTTGTTATGGCATCGTACAAGCTCGTTTAGTCGATGGAGGATGGCGATCGTGGGTTTCTTTCTTACAATGTTATTCGATATTGGGACATCCGTTATTGATGCTCTCCTTTTCAGTTACCCGTGGCTGGGCGCGGTCCTGGCCCTCTACGTTCCATTCATTACGGGCAGCGTTAGCCCCTATCCTTTCGGCCTGGCCCACGAGTTGACGACCGCAATCTTACTCGGCGCAATCGGACCGTCCCTGATCGCGCGAATCAGAAAAGTTTACTGAGTGAGACATGAGACTTATGCCCACGGCCCGCGAAAGTGTTGTTCGCCATGCGTGAGGCGTGGACAAGAATAGTGGACCGATGCTTCATTTGTTAGTGTGCTTTTTCTTCCAATCCTCAGCCAACTGCTCGCGTCTAGCGGATGAGGGATGAGAGTAGAAGAACAGTTCAACAAGCCGATTCGGTTTGTCTACGGCGAGGCTCAAATCCGCCAGCCGCCTCTCAGCTGATGACTGCGCGTCCGAATCGTCCGCAGCTCGAAGGGCAAACTCGTCAGCCCTCCTCTCCATTACTCGGGAGATTCCGTTGGAGAATGGTTGCAGCAAGAAGCTCACGCCTACCAAGATGGCGATAATTATTGGGACACCAGCAGGGTCGGCCATGCTGGCCAACCCCAGGCTGTTCGCTGCCTGCCTCACGGCGAAGTCGGCAAAGAAGAACGGCGGCAATGTCAGGACGCCGGATAGACCTGCTTCCTTCCAGATGTCTTTGTTCACGTAGTGCCCAAGTTCATGGGCGACCACAGTAATCACCTCTCTACGTGTGAAACTATTCAGCAGTGTATCGAACAGTACGATCGCTTTACTCCCACCGATCCCTGAGAAGAATGCGTTCGCTCTGATGGATTTGCTGCTTTCATCCGCTACCAAGACCCGGTCGACGCTTCTCGCGCCGACTTTCCCTGACATCTCAAGAAGTGTGTCCTTCAATGACGGATCAGCGAGTGGTGTAACTTTATGGAATATCGGCATGAGAACGTAAGGTAGAATTATTGAGAGCAGGATTGAGAAAATTGCAAAGAGCGCTGCGGCCGCGAGCCACCACAAAGTCGTAGTTCTGATCAAATAATAGAGGGTGACTCCTGCTAGTACGCCAAAGGCCACCTCGATTCCAAGGCTCTTCAACTCGTCAACACTCCAATCCTTCAAGGATTGGGTTGAAAGGTGAAATCTGTGGTCGACAATGTACCCTGAGTAGAACGAGAATGGCGTTTCTACAACCTGCAGGAAGATTACGAAAGAGATAATGTACAAACCCAACGTCATCCAGTAAGAACTGGTCATCGAAGCGAGACTTTGGGCGAGCTTAACTGATGTCCCCGAGAAGAGCAGAAAGAGGGAGAGTGCGACCGGAACTATTGTTCCAGTGATAGGTTCTAGAATTAGCTTCACATTTTCGTAACGCTTGGCAAGGGCTCGCTTGGCGGGGTCGTACTGGTAGAACTCTTTAGCTTCTGTTTCCTGCATTCGCTTCCGTCCGCCGGAGATTGATCGCCAAGGCGCAATAGAGACTTACGTACATAAACTGAAGTTCTTTGGCGCAGGCGGTTCGATACTAACCAATCCGGTGGTTAGTGTCCTGAAGTTGACATCTGACCCGTATGCGCGGGTTTGGCCTGCTCTTTCTTCTTCTTCCGAACCATCTTAGGGCTGCCCAATATCCACCTAGGTATGTTATGGCCTAACCAGAATAAAAGCGGCATTGCCATTTATGATGGCAAGTTACCCACGGCTTATCTTGCCTGGGCCGTGTAGGCGTATTGTTGCTCCGGATCGGTTCCGTTCGCAATCCTGTAAGTTATGTTAAGTTTGACATTATCATTCACCATAGCCCATACTGAACAGTATTTTTCCTGTGAGAGTCGAATTGCTCTTTCAACGGCATCCTTCCTAATGCTCGGACCCGCGAGCGTGTATTCTAAGTCGATACTTTCATAGTACATCGGGTCTTCATCTCGCCGAGTTCCCCGAGCTGAAATTTCAAGCCGGTCCACCTGTTGCCTCTCCTTATCCATAATCCATTGCACATCCATCGCAGTGCAACCTGCCAAGGCGACCAAGAAGAGCTCCATGGGGGTGAAGGCTTGACCCATCTCCTCGCCCGAGTTTAGTTCAATTCGGCGTCCGTCTGGCAGTTTGACGTTGAATTTTAGGTTCTTAACCCGCTCTAGTTTGGCCGAAACTTGCGTTGTGGTTCCACCTTCAAGGCCCGTCTATCGTGCATGTCTCTCCAAAATATATGTTGAGCAGCCAATCCCAGCTACCCGACAAGGTTCGCCAGTAAAATTGGCTAAACGCTTTCTTCATCGCGTATCGGATTCTTGAGCCCAACATTCCGATAGTGTCTTAAAGAAAAGCTCCACTGTCCAAATGGGGCGTTGTGTGCCGAATGGAAGTGGCAAAGTTGGATAAGATCGATAGGACCCTGCTAAAGATACTTCAAAAAGATTCCAGGGTTCCACTGCAGGTAATCGCTAAGAGGCTTGGCATCCCGAAATCAACGGTGCACTACAGAATCAGCAGGCTAGAGCGAGAGAAGGTAATTGAAGGGTATTATGCGAAACTCGATCCTGCAAGATTAGGGTACGACTATCTTGCAGCGGTGCTTGTTCGAGCCAAGTATGGCCCGCGGTATCACCAGAAAGTTGGACTCAGACTATCCAAGATCCCTGGAGTCTGGGCTGTATATTATATTCTTGGAGACGTCGACTTCATAGTCCTAATCCGAGCACATGACAGAGATGACTATATGCAAAAACTGGAACGCCTCAGCAACATGAGCGATATTGAAAGAACCAGCACGCAAGTTGTCGCAAGAATACTAAAAGAGGATCCAAGAATGGAGACTTGAGCTGGCCAGAGACCGCCGCACGCGTAAGGAACACCCGGGTTCAATCCGAAAGCATATCGAGAAGAATACCTGACATTGACTCCATCTTTCGAACGAGCCATTGTGCCGTTTTGCACCCAATTGCGTCGAAGATAAGCCACAGTTCGAAAGGATAAGTCCTTGTTCAAGAAACGCGCGTAGAATTGACTTAGTGTGCTGGTAAATCGGTTTGTCTCAAGAAATCTTCAGAATCAAATCAGTGAGGGCGAGGGAGATACTGGATTCAAGAGGAAACCCAACGATAGAGGTAGATGTTATCGCCGAAGGGGGAGCAAGGGCAAGAGCTGATGTTCCGTCCGGTAGATCCAGAGGAAAATACGAGGCTTTCGAACTGAGAGACGGTGGTTCTAGATATGCTGGAAGAGGCGTCTTGACTGCTGTAAGAAATGTCAATGAGGTCATCGGACCTAAAGTGACCGGGATGGATGTCAGAAACCAGAAGGAGATAGACTCGACGATAATTGAACTCGATGGAACTGAGAATAAGTCGAAACTAGGAGGGAACGCCATCGTCGGCGTTTCTCTCGCAGTTGCACGGGTCGCTGCAGAGGCTCTCGGTCTTCCCCTCTACAGATACATCGGGGGTCCCCAAGCGCACATACTTCCTGTTCCCATGATAATTATGATAAACGGCGGAAAACTTGGTGCAACTGACCTAGATTTTCAAGAATTCAATGCTATGCCAATTGGAGCCGAGGGTTTTTCAGAGGCTATGCGTCTCAGCGCTGAGGTCTATTTCAAACTAGGAGAACGGCTCGCGAAACGATCAAAGTACGCTTTGAACGTAGGCGATGAGGGAGCTTATTCGCCTCCCGGCATAAGCGACCCTCATGACGCCTTTGACGAGATTCTCAGAGCAATCGAGGAACTTGGTTATGAAGATAAGTTCATACTCGCGATGGACGCGGCTGCAAGTCATCTTTACGATAGGAAGTATGGCAAGTACCATCTGATGGGCAAAGAATTCTCTCGCGAGAACCTTATGGATCTTTACGAAGAGTTGGTCAACACGTTGCCGCTTAAATCGATCGAGGATCCATTCGATGAAGATGATTTTGAGGGCTTCATTGAGGTCACTAAGAGATTGGGGCGAATTCAGATAGTGGGTGACGATTTCTTCGTCACTAATTTGTCACGGGTTCGAACGGGAGTAGAAAGTCGCGCGGCCAATGCCGTACTCTGGAAGGTCAATCAGATAGGAACATTGAGTGAGGCCTTGGACGTCGCGCAATATGCCGTCAAGAACGGCTACAGTGTCGTCGCTTCTGAAAGATCGGGCCAAACGGAGGATACATGGCTCGCCGACCTAACCGTTGCCATAGGTGCAGGTCAACTCAAGAACGGGGCTCCATGCAGAAGTGAAAGAACCGCCCAATTCAACCAATTGCTAAGGATAGAAGAAGAACTAGGCGAGTCGGCAACGTATGCAGGGGCGAACTATCGCAGGCCAGTTTGATCGTGAACGAGGATGGACGACAAGAACGATGGTAAAACTCCCTTATGGACAGAAGTACGTCAACCTCAAGGCACCCCGAAAAGTAAGAATACTTAGGCCTAAAGATGCGAGAGCAATTACTGATCCCAGAAATTACGCTCAAAGCAAGATCTCCAGCTATTTCAAGGAGAATCGCTCCTTCTTCCTCGGATTTAAGGCCAAGAAGGTCTGCGTTGTTGTCAGCGACAATACTCGCTTCGCATTCAACGACGTAATCGTTCCCCTCCTCTTGGGGGAGCTTGAGGAGGCTGGAGTCGCAAGAGAAAATATCACAATTCTAGTTGCAAATGGCCTTCACGCGCCAATGAGCCGCGCTGATTTGATCGAGAATATTGGACAAACGATTGTAGACAAGTTTTGCATTGAAAACCACGATGCCAACGGGGAATTGGTTTCACTTGGAACAACTACGAGAGGCACCCCAGTCTTCCTCAACAGGCGGTTTATGGAATCGGACTTGAAGATCGCCGCCGGGTTAGTGGTTCCGCACTTTCACGCAGGATTCGGCGGAGGATACAAAAGCATCGTACCGGGTATCGCGGGCAAGATTACAATTCTGAAGAACCACAGCTTCGACATGGTAGCGCATGATAGGGCTAGATACGGACTTCTAGACCGCAACCCCATCTACGAGGATATTGTTCAAGGAGGTCAGAAGAGCGGACTGCACCTCATCGTAAACGTCACTGTAGACTCCCAAAAGAACATGACGCACCTATTCATTGGAGAACCAGGACCAACTCACAGAAAAGCGGCCAAAGCAGTTACTGAAGACATGAAAGTGGAATTTCACGAACTCTTTGATGTCGTCGTGACAACAAATGGTGGATATCCACTCGACAGGAACTTGTATCAGTGTGTCAAAGGTTTGGCTGTCGGAGAATTGATGATAAGAAAAGGCGGGACTATCGTTCTGGCAAGCGAGTGTAGAGACGGCGTGGGCCACAAGGTCTTTCAGAAGTACATGTCCCTTGGGAAGGATCCCCAAGACGTCCTTAAGAAGCTGAAGACGGACGAGCCCGTTGAGGATCAGGATAACATCCAGATACTTGCAAGAATCCTGTCCAAGGCCAAGGTCATAGTCGTCACCGACGGGGTTGACCCCGAGACCGTAAGGACAATGAAAATGGAGCACGCCAAGTCAGTTGACGAAGCTCTGCGGCTATGCGGTATGCAATCAAATCAAGAACTGAGGACGGCAATAGTTCCCGGAGGACCATATGTTTTGCCAGTCGGAGCCTAGTACTAGCTTATGGTAATACAAAATTCGGACGAGCTTACGTCTAAGGGAAACATTCGTGGAAGAGAGGCAGTCCTTAAAATCATCGAGGGCGCCCTAGAACAAGTAAACTCATATGACCTCATCATGGAGCAGGTCAAGCTTAACGACGATCTCAAGATAGGACCGCTCAGATACGATCTAAAGAAAATTAAGGACATATTCCTTATCGGTGGAGGCAAACAGGTTACCTTTGCCGCGTGTGCTCTTGAAGACATTCTCCAAGACAAAATTAGAGAAGGCGTTGTCGTCGAGAAGAAAGGAGGCGGTCGCAAAACCAAGAAGATTAGGGTGATGGAAGGGGGCCATCCAATACCTGACGAGGGCAGCGCCATAGGAGGTGAGGAAATTCTTCGGATAGCCAGAAAGGCAGAGAAGGATGACCTTGTAATTGTCTGTGTTACGGGCGGGTGTACTTCCTTAACCATGCTTCCCCCGAAAGGCATTACCCTTGAGGATGCAAGAAAAGTCTGTAACTTGCTGTTGAATTCTGGGGCACCCCTCGAAGATATGAACACTGTTCGAAAGCATCTCTCTCAAGTGGGTGGCGGAAAACTGTCAATGGCTGCGCACCAGGCCGAAGTTGTTAGTTTAATCGCCATCGATGAAGTTGTAGGTCTTCCTTGGGGGCCTACCGTTTCGGATACGACTTCATTCTCCGATGCAAAGCATGTTCTTGTAAGATATGATCTGTGGGACAAAATTCCCAGCTCGGCAAGGGATTACTTCGAGAAAGCAGACATTGATCAAGAAACTCCGAAGTCAACTGACTTTGAACGGATGGGCGTAAGGGCACACCATGTTATTTTTGCGGAGAATCCGATGCTTTGTCGGGCTGCCGTGAGAACGGCGACCGAACTTGGATTACGCCCCGTGACGATATCAACCAGTGTCGAGGGGGAGGCAAAGGACGTTGGTATCATTTTGGCAAGTATTGCAAAAGAAATCGAGACGAACGAGCAGCCGTTTAACTCTCCATGTGTCTTGGTCGCGGGCGGCGAAACTACCGTAACTATTCGGGGGGAGCACGGAGAAGGAGGTCGAAATCAAGAATTGGCATTGGCGGCAGCCCTGAAAATAGCAGGCAGTAAGAAAATCACCATCGCTTCCATCGGTACCGATGGAACTGACGGCCCCACTGACCTAGCAGGGGCGATAGTTGACGGCCACAGTCTAGAACGCGCTAGGAGGGCTGGTATAGATGCCGTTGAATGCTTAAGGATGCATGATTCTTCAAGCGCCTTCAGAAGATTACACGACGCCATACGCACTGGCGAGACGGGTACGAATCTAATGGATCTCATGATTGTCTACGTTTCCTAACTGAGGCAATAGAGAATATTCCCTTAGGCCTCAATACCGCACTGTACATCGTCCAGAATTTTGACGCAGGAATTGGACAGTAATACTATTAAGCGTAAATTCTGGTAAAAGGAATGGATGCATTATGGTTCAGGCTGCTACCCAGTCGGACGTTGTGAAAGTATCAAAAGAGTACACGTATGGAACTTGGCGAGCGCAAAAAGGGTGGGTTCCTCGCGAGATTGTTAGCGCAGAAGGATGCTACTTTACAGACGCGTCAGGCCAGCGTTTTCTTGATTTTTCATCCCAACTGATGTGTTCCAATCTAGGTCACGGGAATAAGGCTGTAATTGAAGCAATCTGCGAACAAGCCAAGAAGCTTCCCTACGCAGCGCCATCTTTTACCACGGATGTACGCGCAAGATTAACGAAATCTCTCTTGGAGGTTATGCCCCAAGGACTTGAGAAGTTTTTCTACGCTACGTCAGGGACCGAGGCAAACGAAGCTGCGTTCAAGATTGCGAGGCAGTTCACGGGCAAGTACAAGATAATTTCCCGCTACTCATCCTACCACGGTTCGACTGCGGGTTCAATTGCAGCCACGGGTGATCCACGACGATACCCGATTGAACCTTCCGGCAAAATGGGAGGGGTTATTTTTGGACCAGATGCCTACTGCTATCGTTGTCCCTTCGGGTTGGAATATCCCAACTGTGGCATCGCATGCGCCGACTATATTGAGTACATGATTAAGCATGAATCGAACGTCGCAGCCATCATTGTCGAGCCGATTGTTGGAACCAATGGGATACTCGTTCCTCCTGACGAATACCTTCCCCGCCTCCGCGAGATTACAGAGCAACACGAAGTCCTACTGATTTGTGACGAGGTCATGTCAGGTTGGGGACGGGCAGGCGAATGGTTTGCGGTAGACCACTGGAAGGTCAAACCCGACATTATGACAACTGCCAAGGGAATCACTGGTGCGTATGTTCCGCTGAGTGTCACCGCAACAACTCGCGAAATTTCGGATTATTTTGAGGAGAATTACTTCGCGCACGGTCACACTTACGAGGCGCACCCACTGACATTGGCAGCAGGGGTCGCGGCCATCGGAGAATACAAGCGGCTAGGCCTCGTTGAACGCTCACGTGAAATGGGGCAATCCATTGGAAAACAGTTGAAAGCGTTGCAAGATAAACATCCTTCAGTAGGAGATGTGCGCGGGCTTGGCCTTTTCTGGGCACTTGAATTGGTCCGCAACAGGAAATCCAAGGAGGGCTTCAATACTCGTGAGGATAAGCTACAGGGCAAACCTTTGGTTGTTGACCGCGTCGCCGCAGAATGCATGAAGAACGGTGTGTTCATCAACACATGGATCAACTACCTAACCGTCGCCCCACCCCTGATAATCAAGAAAGAAGAATTCGAGCAGGGCGTCAGCGTGCTCGACAGGGCGCTTGAGGTAGCAGACAAAGAGGTTGCCTAGTACCACTTGGGAAATGTGCGGCTAGGCGGCTAAAGGTGAGAGCTGATAGCCGCATCTTGGTATGCACAACTTTCCCCACTATCAGACGAAGTCAATCGCATTGTCCTTGATGATACTACACCGTAAGGCTAATAACCGATTGGACGGTGTCCAAGTTTAGTGAACTGATATGGTACAGGCTACAAAGGTCATAGGGCGTGAGGCCCAGGCCGAAGTCATAAAGAATTATGTCAACGGCGAATGGGTTGCGTCAAAATCGACTAAGACCCTAGACGTCGTCAACCCAGCCACAACCGAAGTGCTAGCCCGTGTCCCAATGTCCACCAGAGAAGAGGTGGAAGAGACTATCCGGTATGCCCAAGCTGCTTATGATGAATGGAGGGAAACGCCTCCGCTCACGCGTGCACGCTACATGTTCACCCTCAAGAATTTGATGGAAGAGCATTTCGAAGAAGTGTCTCAAATCCTAACGAAGGAACATGGGAAGACCATCGACGAGGCTCGAGGCGAAGTTCGACGAGCGATTGAATGTGTTGAACATGCGGCAGGCATTCCTACGCTGATGATGGGATACAACTTAGAGACCATCGCTCCCGGTCTGGATGAGGAATGTGTCCTGCAGCCATTGGGAATCTTCGCATGCCTTCCCCCCTCCAATTTCCCAGCAATGATCCCATGGTGGTTCCTACCCTATGCTGTCGCGTGCGGGAATACCTATGTCCTGAAGCCCTCAAGCGAAGTCCCACTGACCCAAAACAAGCTGTTCGAACTAGTAGACGAGGCAGGTTTTCCACCAGGCGTGGTCAACCTCGTGAACGGATCAAGAGATGTCTCTGATGCGCTTCTCGAAAGCAAAGACGTGAGGGGCGTGTCTTTTGTAGGCTCAACACCCGTCGCGAAATACGTTTACGCTAAAGCAACTGCAGGCGGCAAGCGGGCACAATGCCAAGGTGGTGCGAAGAACTTCCTCTTGGTTATGCCTGATGCACCACTCGACAAGATCATGCCTGCTGTAATGAACTCAGTCTACGGCTGTGCAGGTCAAAGATGCTTAGCAGGTGCTAACGTAGTAGCCGTTGGTGACGATGCTTTCTACGAGCAACTGAAGAAGAAGCTATTGGAAGCCGCGAAGGCTGTCAAAACCGGTTACGGCTTAGATGAAACTGTGCAAATGGGGCCGCTTCGCTCAGCGCAAGCCAAAGAGAAGGTCCTATCCTACATCGAAACCGGCATCAAGGAAAGGGCCGAATTGATCCTCGACGGTCGAAATATCAAAGTGCCAGGTTACGAGAAAGGCTACTTCATCGGCCCAACAATATTCGATAAAGTCAACCCGAAGAGCAAGATTGGCAGTGAAGAGATCTTCGGACCCGTCATGTGCTTGATCAGAGCCAAGGACTTCGAAGAGGCTCTTAGAATCATCCATGAGAACCCATATGGCAATGCAGCATCAATATTCACACAAAACGGCAAGTGGGCTAGAGAGTTCAAACACAGAGTACTGGCAGGAGACGTCGGGGTCAACATAGGAATAGCGGCTCCTGTAGCTTACTTCCCATTCAGCGGCTGGAAAGACTCTTTCTTCGGAGACCTACACGGACAAGGCTTCGACGCGATCAACTTCTTCACGGACAGAAAAGTCGTCATCTCAAGATGGTTCTAGTGCCATGCAAGGTGTGTGAGAGGGACTCAAAGTATGGAGCTCACCACCTTCACCATGGTTCTCAGGTTTACGCTGCAACTCGAAGATCAAACCGCTCAATTCTACCGCGGCTTGGCCACAAGTAGCACCTTCGCCCAAGCCAAGCCACTCTTCACAAAATTCGCGGAGAACAGCGACAAACGGAAGAAGGAGTTAGAGAGGACAGCGAGAGAAAGCGTCGATCACTCCCTACTCGAACCAGTCTCAGGTATTTTCGAGGAAACATACAAAATGGACCTAACGTTACCGGGTAACGCGGCCATGACAGATGCAATGTCTGCAGCAAAGACACTCGAAGGCAGAATGCAAGAATTCTACACAGTAGCCGGAGACAAAATCAAATTCATATCCAATGTGAGCAGACTATACACGCGCTACTCACAGGACAGAGCAAAGGCACTTACGGCCCTACAAGCGTTATCTTAAGACTCCGGTAATGCAATTCTTCTTCTGTAGGGGCTTCTCGGCAACCATTGAGAGTGAAGAATCCTTCAACGCTAAAGCCTTGTGTGAAATGCGGCAAGTGCTGTATGACTCATCCCTGTGCCCTTTCCCCGGATGATTTGCCAAGGATTGCTCGGTTCCTCGGCTTGTCTGAAAGAGAGCTCCTTACTCGTTTCCTTGTGTTCGACTACGTTTTGGAATCTGGTCAGAGGCGATATTACGTCTGTCCCGCGAGGAAAGACGATGAGGCGGGGCGAGTTGTTCATTCGGAATGGGCTTTTTCTGATTCTCCGTGTGTTTTTTTGCGCGACGGCGAGTGTGCAATCGAAGAAGTCAAGCCGAAGGGTGGCAAGGCCTTTTTCTGCAGTCTGATGACCTCAGAGAACCGGAACTTGATAGGTTATGGCAAGAAGAAGGCGGCAAGGGACTGGGCTAAAACGCCTATCTTGGACGATCTGCTCGTGTTGAACGACTAAATCAGCCGACGAAGTTTTCATGTTCCTCCTGTGGTTCACCGTCCGAGTCAACGGTTTTGGGCGCGCCTCAAACGTAATTAATGAGAGTTCACATAGAGCCGGTTAGCAGAAAACTCGTCTGTTCCGAAATTTCTGCTTCGGAATCCGCGGGCGTTCATTTAGCGGAGCGCTTAGAATGCACTAAACTTTATTAGCTTGGGTCCCGGTGGTGCTGTGGAAAGTTTCGGTAAGGTCTGTTCGAGGGCCGGAAGAACCTTTTCTCGGGGGAGAAAATGCCTAGATTGAAGGATAGCGAAAAGGAGAGGTCATACAACATCTTCGGCCATCAATTTGTTCCGAAACATGAGCTTCTTTCCAAGAAGGAAGCGGAAGAACTGATGCGGGAGTTCCATATCAGGCCACACCAGCTCCCTTACGTCAGAACTAGCGATCCTACCGCTGAGGCCTTGGGAGCAAAGATGGGTGATATTTTGCGTATAACGCGCAAGAGCGCGACCGCTGGCGAAGTTACCGTTTATCGGTATGTTGTTGATGGTTAAGGTGAAATTGTGGCTGTAACTACGGCTGGAACTGTTAGCCCTCAAATCTGGGATTTAATCAAACATTTCCTGGAAGAGAAAGGGCTGGTTAGGCAACACGTCGACTCATACAATGAGTTCATAGAGACTGGGCTGCAAGCCATTGTCGACGAAACCGGAGAGATCCCAATTGAGATTGAAGACTATCCGCTGAAAATCAAACTCGGCAAAATTGAGATTGGAACGCCGCGGGTAACTGAAGTAGACGGGTCGGAACGGCAGATCTTTCCAACTGAGGCTAGAATTCGCAACCTGACTTACGCCGCCCCCCTCCACTTGGAGATGACTCCTGTGATCGGGGAGAGGGAGGGTCAAACCGAGATTGTCTATATCGGCGATTTTCCCGTAATGCTTCGTTCGAAAATTTGCCCGCTCTCTCGAATGTCCGCTGAGGAACTGATCAGCATCGGTGAAGATCCGCTTGACCCCGGTGGCTACTTCATCGTGAACGGTGCAGAACGTGTCGTCGTTGCACTGGAAGACTTGGCGGCAAACAAGATTCTGGTAGACAAGGAGCAAACAGGCGTCCATCCCACCTACAAAGCTAAGATCTTCTCAACAACGGTCGGTTTCAGAGCTAGAACAGAGGTGACTCTGAAAACTGACGGCGCCATGTACATAACGATGCCCGGCGTCCCATCGGACATCCCAATCGTTGTGATGATGAAGGCGCTCGGCTACGAAGAGGACTCGAGAATTGCTGAGATGATATCGACCGACGAGACGCTTCAGAACCAACTTGCAACAACCTTTGAGAAATCAGTCGGCGTCGTTTCACAGAGGGATGCCCTCCTCTACATCGGTAACCGGTTGGCTCCCGGCCAAGTCGAAGATTACCGTTTAAAGAAGGCTGAGGCTTCCGTTGACAGAAACTTCCTTCCACATATTGGACGGAGCCCTGAAGACAGGAAAGAGAAAGCCGCGTGCATTGCTGAAGTGGGAGTTCGGGTAATCGAACTCAAACTTGGGATTAGGGGGCCTGACGACAAGGACCATTACGCGAATAAACGGTTGAAACTCGCTGGGTCCCTATTAGCCGAATTATTCCGAATTTCCTTCCGCAACCTGATCCGAGACCTGAAATACCAACTCGAACGAATCACAATCCGCAGGCATGCGGAACTTTCAATCAGTAATGCTATTCGCCCTGGTATTATCACAGAACGAATACAGCATGCGATTGCCACCGGCAATTGGGTTCGCGGCCGAGTCGGTGTAACGCAACTCCTAGACCGAACAAATTACGCTTCAACCCTGAGCCACCTTCGCAGGCTCCAGTCGCCCTTAAGCAGGAGCCAACCAAACCTCGAAGCAAGAGACCTCCACCCCACACATTGGGGGAGGCTTTGTCCCAGCGAGACGCCTGAAGGCTCGAACTGCGGTCTTGTAAAGAATCTCGCTCTCAGCGCGGTCATATCTATTGGCGTGGATTCGCGAGAATTCGTTTCGAAACTCCGACGCATGGGCGTAGTCCCCGTAGACGAAGCCGACAGCAAACTCCGCGAAACTGGCGCGAAGGTTTTCGTTGACGGCCTGATTGCAGGATACGCCAGCGAGGCAGACAAGCTAGCGGCGGAGCTTATCCGAATGCGAAGGGGTGCGGAGATAAGTTCGGAAGTAAATGTAGCTTACTCGCCGCCTCTAGTTGAAGGAGGCCGAAATGCGCTTTACGTTAACTGCGACCAAGGCAGGGTACGAAGGCCGCTAATCATTGTGGAGAATTCAAAGCCACGGCTAACGCGTGAGCACGTAGAAGCAGTACAGCGCGGAGAGATGCGTTGGGAGGACCTCGTGGACCGAGGCGTCATCGAGTACCTGGACGCAGATGAGGAAGAAAATGCGTTGATCGCCCCGTCGCCAAACCGAATGAATGAAAGGACCACGCACGTCGAAATTGCACCGTACACAATTCTGGGAATCTGCGCGTCCCTAATCCCCTATCCCGAACACAACCAGTCACCACGCAACGCCTATGAATCCGCTATGGCAAAACAAGCGCTTGGAATTTTCTGCGTTAATTACGCAAACCGCGTTGATTCGCGAGGCCACATCCTACACTACCCACAGGTCCCCATGGTCAGGACGAAACCCATGGACATCATCAAGTACGACAGTAGGCCTGCGGGACAGAACTGTGTTGTAGCACTTCTCTGCTACCAAGGCTACAACATGGAAGACGCTATCATAATTAACAAATCGTCGGTAGACCGAGGGCTCTTCCGTTCAACATTCTACCGAGTCTATGAAGGAGAGTGCAGGCAGTATCTCGGGGGCCTTCGTGATAAATTCGAAGTGCCCGAGGCCGGAATTCGCGGCTACAGGGGTGACAGGTACTACAGGCTCTTAGAAGAAGACGGGGTCATCTCGGTAGAGTCAGAGGTCACCGGAAACTCCGTGCTGATCGGAAGGACAAGTCCGCCCAGGTTCCTCGAAGAATACCGCGAATTCGAGGTCAAAGGACCAACTAAACGTGATTCATCGGTGGGCATGCGCCCCTCGGAAGAAGGCATAGTGGACGCCGTTTTCCTTAGCGAGTCGATAGAAGGCAACCGCCTAGTGAAGGCGCGCGTTCGAGACACGCGAATTCCTGAACTCGGAGACAAGTTTGCATCGAGGCATGGACAGAAAGGCGTTATCGGGACTTTGATCCCGCAGGAGAATATGCCTTTCAGCGAACAGGGGATCGTACCTGACGTTATCATTAACCCCCATGCGATTCCGTCGCGCATGACTATCGGCCAGTTCGTTGAGGCAGTGGGAGGGAAGGTTGCAAGCCTTCGGGGAGAGCCAGTCGATGGAACCGCGTTCAGTAATGAAGGGCCTGCGGCTCTACGTGATGCGCTTCTTGAGTTAGGTTTCCAACACAGCGGAAGGGAAGTTCTCTACAATGGTGTAGACGGCAAGAAACTCGTCGCTGATATATTCATGGGAGTCGTCTACTACCAGAAATTACACCACATGGTCGCCGACAAAATGCATGCCCGTGCGCGAGGACAAGTACAGATGCTCACACGTCAACCGACTGAAGGCCGTGCGAGGGGCGGAGGCCTCAGGTTCGGCGAGATGGAACGAGATTGCTTAATCGGCCACGGCGCGTCGGCACTATTGAGGGACAGGCTCCTTGAAGAATCGGACAAGTACACGGCCATGGTTTGCGAAGTATGCGGCCTGTTAGCCTACCACGACGTGAAACAAAACAAGTACATTTGCAGAGTCGACGGCGACAAGGCGGTCATTTCCGCCGTGCAACTGTCCTATGCCTTCAAACTATTGCTGCAGGAACTCATGGCCCTCGGCGTGGCGCCGCGATTAGAAGTATCGGAGCGTGCTTAGAATGTCGGTCGCTGAAGAACCAACCAAAGTAATCGGCAGTATCCACTTTACGCTCACGTCCCCAGGTGAAATACGCAAACTTTCCGCGGTTGAAATTCAAACCGCCGACACTTACGATGAAGACGGCGTTCCAATTGTTTCGGGCTTGATGGACGGCCGCCTCGGCACCCTAGAGCCACGACAGAAGTGCAAGACTTGCGGCAACACCGCATCCGCATGCCCTGGACACTTTGGGCACATTGAACTGGCAGAACCAGTCGTCCACGTGGCCTTCGCGAAGCTTATCCACAAACTGCTTCAGGTCACATGCCGAAACTGCGGCCGCATACTTCTCTCCGCCGACAAGATCAAGGCATACAATGAAATGATGCAGAGGCAGCAAAAGCAACTCAACGAGATCCCATCCACATTCTACGACACTGTCATGAAGGATGCGAAGAAGAGCCAGGAATGCCCACACTGCGGAGCCCGCCAATACCAAATTGAACACGCGAAACCAACCACCTTCCATGAAATGGCGGAAGCCGGCGCAGCTAGGCTAAACCCAAGCCAAATTCGGGAGCGACTCGAACGAATCCCGGACGAAGACCTCCGATTACTAGGCATGGAACCCACCGCCGCACGGCCCGAATGGATGATCCTCCAAGTTCTACCCGTCCCAGCAGTAACGGTAAGGCCATCCATCACTCTCGAATCAGGAATCAGATCAGAGGACGACCTTACGCACAAGCTCGTCGACATTATCAGGATAAACCAGAAACTCAAAGAAGCTCTGGAGTCAGGCGTTCCCGTTAACATCATCCAAGAACTCCATGAACTACTCCAGTACCACGTCACAACCTACTTTGACAACGAAGTTTCCGGCCTGCCGCCCGCACGCCATAGGTCTGGCCGGGCGCTGAAGACCCTCAGCCAGAGGCTCAAAGGCAAAGAGGGCAGGTTCAGGGGAAACCTTTCCGGAAAACGAGTTGATTTCTCAGCCAGGACCGTAATCTCACCTGACCCGAATATTGACATTAACGAAGTCGGCGTACCGCTCGATGTTGCCCAGCGCCTAACCATCCCTGAAAGGGTCACACCCTGGAACATCGACGAGTTGAAACAACTCATCAGGAATGGTCCAGACCAATACCCTGGCGCGCTCTACATCGTAAGGCCTGACGGGCGAAGGGTCAGGCTGGAATTCGTCACTGAACGTGAAAGCTTGGCTGAAGCAATTCAGCCGGGTTTCATCGTGGAACGCCACATTAGGGATGGAGATATCGTCCTGTTCAACCGGCAACCCTCACTCCACCGAATGTCGATAATGGCACACACGGTGAAAGTGCTCCCATACAAGACCTTCAGGCTCAACCCATGCGTATGCCCACCATACAACGCGGACTTCGATGGCGACGAAATGAACCTCCACGTCCCACAGGGGGAGGAAGCAAGAACCGAAGCAAAATTACTCATGCAAGTCCAAGATCAAATTCTCTCACCCCGATACGGAGGCCCCATAATTGGAGCCAAGACCGACCTGCTCACCGCAGCGTACCTACTCACGAGAAAGTCAACTTACTTGAACAAAGAAGAAGTCGGCAAACTCATAACCGCGGCGGGATACCGCGGAGAACTGCCGCCCCCTGAGATAAAACGGCCGGAGGAGCTTTGGAGCGGGAAGCAAATCTTCAGCCTCTTCCTCCCGGCAGGTTTCGACTTTGTAGCCAAGTCGAGCATGGTAACCAAAGAGGACGGCAGCTCTGTCGTAGTGAAAGACGGGACGCTCGTTGAAGGGGTCATAGACAAGAACACAATCGGTGCCGAACGCTCCGAGACCCTCTTCCACCGCATAGTGAAAGACAGCGGCTCTGAACCAGCCCGTATCTTCCTGAACGGTTTGATAAAACTCCTTGACCGTTTCATAACCCTTCGAGGATTTACGTACGGAATTGATGAACTCGACATTTCAGCCGGAGTCAGAGACAAAATCTCAAAGGCTGTCAAGAAAGCCGAAGAACATGTACAAGACTTGATTGACCAATACAAGAGAAAGACACTTGAACGGCTCCCAGGTCGATCCGTCGAAGAGTCCCTTGAACTCCGCATCATGGATGAACTTTCAAAGGCCCGCGACCAGGCGGGCGAACTCGCTGAACAATACCTGAAGACTGAGACGGACAATTCTGGAGTTATAATGACCAAGACGGGAGCGCGCGGCTCAATGCTAAACATCGCCCAGATGGTTGCTACCGTTGGCCAACAATCAATCCGCGGCCAACGAATAAGGCGGGGCTACAGAGACCGAGCCCTCCCCTTCTTCGAGAGGGGTGATGTCGGCGCTGAAGCCCGAGGGTTCGTCTACGCTTCCTACCAAGAGGGCCTAACCCCCGTGGAATTCTTCTTCCATTCGATGGGCGGCAGAGAAGGACTGGTGGATACGGCCGTTAGAACGCAGCAGAGCGGTTACATGCAACGCCGGCTCATCAATGCGCTCGAACACATTCGGGTTGAATACGACGGCACAGTCCGCGACTCAAGAGGCGATATCATACAATTCAGGTATGGTGAAGACGGAGTCGACACCGCCAAAAGCGATCACGGAAAGGCAGTGAATACCGAACGATTGGTGGAACGGGTCGAACTCACAATCGAGAAGGGTGCAAAGGCGAGCAAGGCCTACATTGAGAAGAGGGTCGCAGAGGTCAGGGAAGACCTCACCCCCAGCCTAGCCGACCAACTGAAAGACAGCCTCCTCCGCGTAAAACTCACCCGGAAGGGAGTGGACACGGCGATAAAGGAAGCCGTGAAGAACTACCGCAAATCAATGATCGAACCTGGGGAAGCGGCCGGAATAGTCTCGGCCCAATCAATAGGTGAGCCCGGCACCCAGATGACGCTTAGAACATTCCACTTCGCAGGCGTCAGGGAACAGAACGTAACGCTAGGCCTTCCCAGGCTAATCGAGATCGTAGACGCACGGAAGATTCCATCCACACCTAGCATGATTGTGTACCTTGACAAGAAACGGCGCACGAGCCGGGAAAAGGCACAGGAAGTTGCCACAAGAATCACCCATACCACCTTGGGCGACATTGCATCAATCATTGAATCAGATATCACTAAAATGCGGATTGTTGTCACACTGAACACCGAAGCCATGAGGGAGAGAGAAGTAGTTCTCAAAGACGTAAAAGCAGCTGTAACCCCTGGCGGATGCAAGGTAGAAGTGGAACGAAACACCGTCCACATCACACCGCAGGACATGGACATACCACAATTCAACAGGCTCGTGTTGCGCCTGCCCCTGATGCACGTCAAGGGAATCCCACAAGTAAAACGTGCACTAGTCATGGAAGAGAAAACTGGCGAGAAAAGCGAATGGGTAATCAGAACCGAGGGCTCAAACCTCGAGTTGACACTGGAAACTGAAGGCGTAGATACAACCAGAACAATCTCGAACAATATGCACGAAGTAGCCGAAGTGCTTGGAATTGAAGCAGCCCGCAACGTAATCATAAAGGAGGCAACCGCGGTTCTGGAAGAGCAAGGCCTCGACGTAGACATACGCCACGTCATGCTCGTAGCCGATGCTATGACCGCGTCCGGAGAGGTACTCCAAGTCGGAAGGCACGGCGTGAGCGGAGAGAAAGCCAGCACGCTAGCCAAAGCCGCATTTGAAATAACAATACCCACCATCGTAGATGCCGCAGTCAAAGGAACACGGGACACATTACGTGGAGTCGCGGAAAACGTCATCGTCGGGCAACAAGTTCCTATGGGAACAGGCCTCATCGAAGTCTACATGTCCATGCCTGAGAAGGGAAAGAAGTAATGCAGAGCACAAAAGTAGACGTGAACAAACAGATCCAGATCGCAGTTAAAACCGGCAAAGTTGCACTGGGCGTCAGGGAAGCCCTCGACGCTGCAAGGTTCGCGAAGGCAAAGCTCCTAATCGTAGCCTCTAACTGCCCCGCCCAATACAAGACAGACATTATCCAATACGCCAAGCAATCGTCGGTGCCCATCTTCAATTTTCCAGGAAACAGCGTCGACCTCGGGTCAGCATGCTTGAAACCCTTCGTAGTATCCGTATTAGCGATTAAGGAACCGGGCGATTCAGAGATACTCAAACTAGCAGAGAGCTAAGACATGGCCAGCTCAGGAATAAAACTCACCGGCGAAACGATGAGGCTTATCGCGCTCTTCGAAAACATTACGGGCGCCACAGCAAACGATTGCATAATCGACGAAGAAGGCGATAGGATAATCTTCCTCGCCAAACCCGGAGAGATGGGATTAGCGATCGGCAAGGGCGGCAAAAACATTAACGCCCTTCGCAAGATGACCGGACGGCCCATCGAAGTAGTTGAATTCTCCGACACGGCGGAAGGCCTCATTAGGAACTGCCTGTCGCCAGCGAAAATCAAGGAAGTTCGAATAACGGAAAGGCCCGACCGCAAAATCGTCGTAGTGGAAGTGGACCCCAAAGACAAAGCCCTAGCCATAGGAAAGAACGGCCGAACAATAGACAAGACCCGCATGCTAGCCAAACGCTACTACCAAATCGACCACGTCCAAATCACCTAGCGCGCAGCCCAGAATTTTCGTTTGAATCTCAGTTGCTTGAGGCAGAGGTCTTCACGAATGGATAAAGGCAGTAAGATTTGGCTCAACGGCAGCTTAGTCGACTGGGACGACGCCAAGATACATGTTCTAACCCACGCCTTGCATTATGCAACAGCCGTCTTCGAAGGCCTCAGATGCTACAAAACCGATCGAGGCCCAGCCATCTTTAGGCTGTACGATCACGTCTGGCGCCTCGTGAACAGCGCCAAGATATACCTAATGGACCTCCGATACAGCCCAGATGAAATAGCTTCCGCAATCAGAAGCATTGTCAAAGCTAACGGCTTTGACGAGTGTTACATCAGGCCGATTGCTTACTACGGTTATGGGGAAATGGGAGTTAACCCGTTACCGAACAAAGTAGACTTTGCAGTTGCGGCTTGGCGTTGGGGAGCCTACCTGGGCAAAGATGCGTTGAAGAATGGGGTCCGCTGCCTAGTCTCATCTTGGCGACGAATCAGTCCGCTCACGCTACCTCCCCAAGCAAAATCCTCCGCGAACTACGCGAACGCAGGCCTTGCAAAGATTGAGGCAGTAAAGGCGGGGTATGATGAGGCCATCCTTCTAAACGCGAACGGAATGGTGTGTGAGGGAACGGGCGAGAACATCTTTCGAGTGAAGCGAGGCGCGCTCTCAACACCGCCCGCTTCCGCAGGTATACTTCGGGGAATAACTCGTGATACTGTGATTCAACTAGCGGGTGAGCTTGATGTCGATTGTAGCCGCATTGACATGTCGCGGGAAGAGTTGTACACGTCGGACGAGCTGTTCCTCTGCGGGACTGCGGCTGAAATAACTCCAATTAGAGAAGTTGACGGAAGAAAAATCGGAAACAGCGAATATCCAGTTACAAGAAAGTTGCAAGCCGCTTTCGACGATGCGGTGAGAGGAAGCGGTAAGAAGCGCTCTGATTGGTTGGATTATCTAGCGTAAGCCTATTGCTCGCCGAATTTGATTCCCTGCGCTAAGGGCAGTTGGTCACTCCAGTTAATCGTCGTCGTCTGGCGGCGCATGTACTGTTTCCAAGCATCCGATCCCGCCTCTCGACCGCCACCGGTATCCTTCTCGCCGCCGAACGCTCCCCCAATCTCAGCCCCAGAGGTGCCGATGTTCACGTTAGCTATTCCGCAATCACTGCCGACGGCGGAAAGAAACTTCTCCGTTTTCTTCAGAGATTCGGTGAAAATCGCCGAGGACAGTCCCTGCGGGACCTCATTATGTAACCTTACCGCATCCTCAATCGTATCATACGGCATCACGTAAAGTATCGGGGCGAACGTTTCTTCACAGACCAGTTGCGTGTTACCTGGAACCCTGACTATTGCCGGCGCCACATAGAACCCGGGACGGTCGATTTTTTTCCCACCCGTAACAACCTTCCCGCCTTGTTTCGGCAAAATCTCCAAGGCTTTCATCATAGTGGCAACCGCTTCCCCGTCAACCAACGGCCCCATCAGCGTATTGGGATCCAAGGGGTCGCCGATTCGAACCTGCCCGTATGCCTTTACAAGCCTTGAAGTCAATTCATCGATGATTTGCTTCTGCGCTATTATTCGCCTAGTCGTCGTGCAACGTTGCCCTGCTGTTCCTACTCCCCCAAACAATATGGCACGCACGGCCAGGTCTAAGTTCGCATCCTCAGCGACAATTATGGCGTTATTACCGCCTAATTCCAGTATAGTTCGCGCCAATCGTTTGGCGGCTGCTTCGGCAACACGCTTACCCATCTCAGTTGATCCTGTAGAAGAGATCAGTGGAATTCTTTTGTCGTTGATTAGGCGTTCTCCAATTGTTGAGCCCCTGCCTATTACGAGCGTAAAGATTCCTGTTAGCCCGTGGCGTTCCATTACTCGGTTGATGGTGTGTTGGACTGCGATTGCGCTGAGTGGAACTTTGGAGGAAGGTTTCCATACCATTGTATCCCCGCAGGCGGCTGCGATCATTGAGTTCCATGACCAGACCGCGACCGGGAAGTTGAAGGCAGTGATTATGCCCACTACACCCAAGGGGTGCCATTGCTCATACATTCGGTGAAGTGGTCGTTCAGATTGCATGGTGAGGCCGTAAAGCTGGCGTGAGAGTCCTACCGCGAAATCGGCGATGTCGATGGCTTCCTGTACTTCCCCCATACCTTCCGCGACGATCTTGCCCATTTCCAGAGTGATTAGCTTTCCAAGCTGTTCCTTCTGCTTCCGAAGCTCTTCGCCAACCTCACGCATGATTTGGCCCCTAACAGGTGCAGGTGTCAGACGCCATTTCAGGAAGGCTTCTTGAGCGGCCTTGACTACGCGTTCGTAATCGTCTACTGAGGCGAGCGCCACCTTCGCAATTAACGAACCGTCAATCGGGGTCACAACTTCCAGGAGCTCATGGCCTTCTATGCTACTCCAACCGTCAGGACCAGTACATGAGCCAGGGTTAACGTCCTGAATGGATAGCTCTCGAAGGAATGGGAATCTTTCTTGACTTGAGATAAGTGCCGTCTTCATAGCGCAGCAGACTCGTATACCCGAGAGCCTGGCAGGGCTTTATTCTTGCCTCTCAAATTGCGCGGCCGTTCGAGCTACCGGGACGTGCGGGCTAGTTCTTCCCTGGGGATAGCAGACTCAGATGGATTCGTCTATCTCGCTTTCTTTGCCGCCTGTTCCGCCGCATGCTTCACAGACGAGTTTGCCGCCGCCGAAGCATTCGTTACACTTGATGGAGACGAGGCCGCTGCCGTTGCAAATGTCGCAATCCAACACGCCTTTCTCAGTGGTCAGCTTGCCCGTTCCCTTGCATTCGTCGCATTTCGTTGGTATCGAGCCGGTGCCTTTACACTTGCTACAGGCTACTTCCCCATCTCCATTACAAATTGCACATACCAAAACAAGAAACACCCTGTGACTATTGCCGTCAGCAGGCTTGGACAGCCTACGTACCTCGTACTTTTTGAACCTTATGTCGGTTTATCGCAATCAGTGCGCTTACGAGAAAGGAGGGGGTGGGTCTGAATTAGCTCAGACCCATACAATCGTTTTATTGATTCTGGTTTTTGTGGGTGCTAACGTTTTGCTTTACCGAATCGTGCGTCAACATCAGACCAGTTTACGACCTTCCACCACTCGTCGACATATTTCGCCCTGTCGTTTAGGTACTGCAGGTAGTACGCATGCTCCCATACGTCGAGGCCCAGTAGGATTGGTAGTTGGGCGAGGTGCATGAAGTTTTGTTTCTCTATTTGTGTTAGGACGAGTTGGTCGGTTGTGTTGTCGTAGAGTAGTAGCGCCCATCCTGAGCCTTCGACCGTCTTAGCCGCGTCGGAGAATTGTTGTTTGAATTTGTCGAAGCCGCCGAAGTCTGCGTTGATCTTGTCTGCGAGGGCTCCGCCTGGGGTTCCGCCTCCTTTGCCGGGGGCGGCCATGTTTGGCCAGAAGATGCTGTGGAGGATGTGGCCTCCGTAGTGGAAGCTGTAGTCTCTGAGAACTGCTTTGATGTCGATTTGGGCTTCGCCCTTGCGGGCTTTGTCGAGTTTTTCGAGTGCCGCGTTTGCGCCGTTAACGTAGGCTGCGTGGTGCTTGTCGTGGTGGAGTGTCATTATTTGTTGGGAAATGACTGGTTCCAGCGTGTTGTATTTGTATGGCAATTCCGGAAGAACATATTTGTTTGGCATGACTTCCACACCTTAGCTGCACCTCACATAAACTTTTCATTTACGAAAAAAGGGTGGTGGGGCGCGTCAGACCGTGAACAAATCGCGGCATCGCTTCTCAAAATCGCAATGTGAACAGTTCCGAAACCTATGCTAGACTAGTTGCTTTACTTCCTCGGTAATCGCCTGGCCGAGGTAGCCATAAACGCCGAGCTTCAGCACTTTCAAGCCTAGTAAGGCGCATTTGATTCGGGTAGGGCCGGGGTCTATGCCTAGAAGATTTAGCACGTCAGGCTTACCTAAGGCTTTGATTTCATCAAGCGTCTTTCCTTTGACTACTTCTGTGAGCATCGAAGCTGAGGCTTGACTAATTGCGCATCCCTTACCCTTGAACCGTACGTCGTCCACCTTCCCGTCCTTGATTTTCAGCTGCATTTCAATGATGTCCCCGCACAGCGGGTTCGAGTCTTTCGTGCGGACGTCAGGTTCCGGCAGGTCGCCGAAATTGCGCGGGTTCCTATAATAATCCAATATGATGTCTTTGTAGATGTCAGAACTCATCGCGCGAATAGCTTCCTGGCTTTCTCAAGGGCGTTCATGAAGACGTCAACTTCCTCTTTCGTGTTATAAATGTAAAAGCTTGCTCTCGACATGGCGGGAACGTTCAAGAATTCCATTAAAGGTTGAGCGCAATGGTGCCCTGACCTAATCGCGATGCCCTCCTCATCTAGGATAGAGGCGAGGTCATGGGCATGGACATCTCCTAAGTTAAAGGATAACACGCCAACCCGTTTCGCAACATCTTTGGGGCCATAGATTGTGATCTCTTTGACTTCCGCCATCCTTCTAATGGCGTAGCTGGTGATTTCTCTTTCATGCTCGTGAACGTTCTCCATACCGAGCTTGCTGAGATAATCTACCGCTGCCCCCAGGCCAATGGCGCCGACAATGTTTGGTGTCCCAGCCTCATACTTGTACGGTATGTCCTTCCACGAGGCTCCGGTCGTGTGAACCTCCCTAATCATTTCCCCCCCACCCAAGAATGGTGGCATGGCCTGCAAGTGTTCACGCTTTCCGTGAAGAACTCCGATTCCCGTAGGGCCCAACATCTTGTGGCCTGAGAACGCGAAGAAATCGCAGTCAATGTCCCTGACGTCAACGCCCATATGCGGCACAGACTGGGCGGCGTCAACCAGGAACATGGCCCCGTAACGGTGGGCAATCTTACCGATTTCCTTAACGGAGTTTATCGTTCCAAGCACGTTGGACGCTTGGGTTACACACACGAGTTTCGTTGTCTCATCAATTAGCTCATGAATCTCATCCTCTCGAAGTAATCCTTCATCATCGATCTTTACGTACTCGACGCGGGCACCTTTTTCTTGTGCCAGTAGCTGCCACGGAACTATGTTGCTGTGGTGCTCCATGATGGTTAGGACAATCTTGTCACCTTTCCCGACGTTCGCTTTGCCCCAGGTGTAGGCCACGAGGTTCATTGCTTCGGTTGCGTTTCGTGTGAAGATTATTTCTTCGGTGTGCCTTGCATTGATGAATTTGGCTATTTTTTCTCTCGCTTCCTCATGTGCAAGGGTTGCTTCCTCAGCTAGCTTGTGGATTCCGCGGTGTATGTTCGCGTTGTATTCCCGGTAGTACCTGTCTGTGCTTTCTATGACGGACTTAGGTTTCTGTGAGGTGGCAGCGTTATCAAAGTAGATGAGTGGTTTTCCGTTGACTTGGCGATTGAGAATCGGAAAGTCTTCCCGAACCTTGGGAACGTTTATCGTTGCGGCCTTTGCGACCATTAGCGAGACCTGCGTGCGCTCGTTGGCATTACGTATATGACGTGATATAAGTGCTCCAACTGTTTTCGCTGGACGGTTCTACACTTCTACGTATACGCTTGTCCCTTCAACCTTCAACCTGTACGTCGCAAGGGGCACCGTCGCGGGCAGGTTTTCCACGGTTCCACTCTTCACATCGAACCTTGACAGATGGAGTGGGCAAGTGACGACGGAGCCCACGAGGAAACCGGTTGAAAGGTCAGCGGTTTCATGGGTGCATATCCGGTTTAAGACGTATAGAGCCCCGTCCACATTGACAACCATGAGTTTGTTCTTACCTACGTCAACGGGGTGCATGGTTCCAGGGGGGACGTCGGTGACTTCGCAGACTTTCACATACTTGCTCAATATTCGTGGTCCTGCACAACGCGTTTGCTGCGTCACTTTGAAGGGTACTTCTTGCACTGAATAGTTACCATTTGCGGTAACGTGAAACGCTTCCATTCTTGGAAAGGATAAAAAGAGCATATGGGCAAAGCGCCCCGAGGCCATTATGAAAGCTCAACCCGAACCGTTGCCGAAGGACGCGGCCCTAATCATAATCGATGTCCAGAAAGGTTTCGACGACCCGAGGTGGGGACGGAGAAACAACCCCCAAGCGGAGTCGAACATCGCAAGGTTGCTGGAAACCTGGCGAAAGACTGGCCGGCCACTATTTCACATACAACACCGCTCACGTATGCCCGGCTCGGTGTTGGGGCCAGGGTCTCCAGGGTTTGAATTCAAGGATGCCGCTAAACCGCACTCCGGCGAGCCGGTCATTCAGAAGAATGTTAACAGTGCATTCATCGGAACCGACCTTGAGGCACGCCTCAGACAGAATGGCTTAAAGACATTGGTCATCGCGGGGCTGGTGACCGACCATTGCGTGTCGACAACGGCACGTATGGCGGGGAACTTGGGATTTGATGCCTACGTGGTTTCGGACGCCACCGCGACCTTTGATCGAGTAGGACCAGACGGGAGGAGCTACAAGGCAGAGGACATCCATGCCATCAACCTTGCAAGTCTCGATGAGGAATTCGCAACGGTAGTTGACACCGAAGAGTTACTCAAGCGGCTCAAGTGAGTTCTCAGGGTAACGTGAAGTTGTTGGTTGACGGATTCCTCTGTGAAAAATTATACCGTAAGGAATATTAGGAATTACATGGAGACGTTGCGTCATGAGAACATTTTGCGGAGCATTCCCAATTCTTCCAGGTAAGACTGAAGCTGGACGAGAGTTTGCGAAGACATGTATGGGCCCGAAACGCACCGAATTTGCCGAAACACTGAAAAGACAAGAAATAACGAAAGAGTCATGGTTCCTGCAGAAAACTCCCCAGGGCGACATGGTAATCGTATACTTTGAAGCCCACGACGTGGAGAAGACTTTCGAAGTTCTAGCCAAGTCAAAAGCTCCCTTCGACGTGTGGTTCAAACAACAAGTGAAATCAGTTACCGGAGTCGACATGGAACAGCCCCCCAGTGAAGAAGCACCGCCACCGCCAGAAGAAATTGTGCACATGTAGGCAAGAACGAAACAACGCACTATTCTGCAGACATACTCATCACTATTCTCGCATGAGCCCTGAGGTTCGGGGCCGTAGGGCTAAGTGAAGCAATGGTACAGGAACCCAATGCAGACTCAGAAGCGCCGAAGGTAATCCTGCAAGTCGATGGAGGCAAGCTGACTTGTCCGAAGACAAGTTAGCGGAACCGTAAGTACTGTTCGTATTGTTCGTATTGAACAGCTATTTCCCGGTACTTACGGTACCATTCAGTAGGGCTTGCTATGGAGTTCGCGTTAAACAAGGGCCAAGGAGACGTTCTGCGAGCGGCGCGCAAGTTTGCTGAGCAACTTGTCCTGCCCAAGGCGGATGGTTGGGACAAGAGTAAGAAATTCCCAACGGATACATGGCGTGCGATGGCCAGAGCCGGGTTGACTGGCCTGCCGATCCCGCGAAAGTATGGTGGTGGAGGCCAAGACATACTAAGCTATGTTCTTGCGGTCGAAGAAATCTCACGTGGCTCCGCGGCGCTTGGAGTTACGCTGGCCGTGCATGTATCGCTCGTGAGCCAACCGTTGCTATCGTACGGGACCGAGCAGCAAAAGATGCGTTACTTGAAGCCTCTGGCTCAGGGTGCAAAGTTCGGATCATTCTGCTTGACCGAACTCGGAGCGGGTAGCGACGTCGCCGCAATGGAATCAAAGGCCACGCGTAACGGCGATGATTATGTTATTCATGGCCGCAAATACTTCATCGTGAACGCACCGATGGCGAGCACCTACCTAGTCTTCGCGATGACGGACAAATCGCTCGCGCACTGCGGAATCTCATGCTTCATTGTGGATCGAAAGATGCCCGGCGTCAAAATTGGAAAAATATTCGACAAGATGGGAATACGGTCGTCAATGGTTTCTGAAGTAATTTTCGACGACGTGCGCGTCCCAGCGAAGAATATGCTTGGGCGCCCCGGGGAGGGGTTCAAGATTGCAATGGACACGCTCGACTGCGGGCGAATCAGCATTGCCGCACAAGCCGTAGGCATAGCCCAGGCCTCCCTAGACGCGGCGATTGAACATGCAAGGACGAGGGTCCAATTTGGGAAGCCTATCAGCGACCAACAAGCAATTCGGTGGATGATTGCTGACATGGCGACTGAAATTGAAGCCGCGAGATTGCTCACGTACCATGCTGCAAACCTTACGGACCAGGGCAGAAAGCACACGAAGGAGGCGAGCATGGCCAAGCTCTTCGCCGCATCAACTGCCGTCGAAGCCGCACGAAAGGCGCTGCAAATCCACGGCGGATACGGATACATGACGGACCTACCGCTGGAAAGATACTACCGGGACGCGAAGATTACGGAGATTTACGAAGGCACGTCCGAGATTCAGCGACTCGTGATTTCCAACGAGCTTCTATGAGGGAGTACAATGGTCCTCAAGTCGAAACAAGAATACATACACAGTATACGGCAGCTAAAATCCGAGGCCTACATGCGTGGAGACCGCATCGAAGACGTAACAAAGAACCCGTTCACACGATTAGCTTTGGAAGGGATCGGTGCGATCTACGAGCTTTCTAAGCAACAAAACTACAACAATCTTCTAACCAGGACAGTCGAAGGCGCTAAAGTCAGCGTCTACTGTTCAATACACAGCTCGAAGGAGGACCTCGTAAACCGCGTCAAGGCTGCACGATTCATCTGCCAATGGACAGGGGTTTGCACTGCCAGCCGTTGCTGTGGCTGGGACGCTTTGAACGCGCTCTGGAATTCCACACACGAAATGGATGCTCAGCTTGGGACGGAATACCATAAGCGGCTGAAACGGTACGCGGCGATGGTTCAGGGCAAGGACCTCACCTGCGCTGGCGCGCTAACGGATCCGAAGGGCAATCGATCCTTGAAACCGAAACACCAGCCTGACAAGGACGTTTACCTCAGGGTAGTTGACGAGAACAGAAAAGGCATCGTTGTGCGGGGCGCCAAGAGCATGATTGGTGGCGCAATCGGTTCGCACGAGATCATCGTTCAGCCAGGCACAGGATTCGCCGAAGCAGAGAAGGAACATGCCGTTGCCTTTGCCGTACCAATGAACGCTGAAGGCCTGATTCAAGTTGTGGACGCACAGTCAGGGGGCGAAAGGAAGTTAGAAGAAGGATTCGACAAAGGAAACGTCAACTTTGGCTCCTCGGAATCGCTGGTGGTCTTCGACGACGTCTTCGTTCCCAAGGAGCGGGTGTTCATGAACGGCGAATACGAGTTCGCCGTTGATGTCGTCGCGAAATTTGTTCTGCTTCACCGTATGGTGCTGGGTGGCTGCCTGGCGGGGTGTGGTGACGTCTTGACCGGTGCAGGCGCGCTTTTGGCTGAATATAACGGGCTCTCTAGACAGCTATCTGACCGTTTGACGGAGATGACGTATCTCTCCGAATCATTATACTCCCAAGCCTTAGGTGCCGCCAACGAAGGCCAACCAACGCCATCAGGCGCTTGGTTCCCTGACCCACTCTTGGCGAACGTTACAAAGATCAGTGTAACTAGGCTTCCCTATGAGATTCAGAAGATTGCGGAAGACATAGGCGGCGGAATGGTGTCATGCATGCCTTCTGAACTTGACCTGAAGAACCCAAAGGTCGGCCCGCTAGTCGAGAAGTATTACCGCGGGCTTCAAGGGGTTACGGCTGAGAAGAGATTGAGGGTGGCCAGGTTAGTTGAGAGCATGATCGCTGGGCCAGGACGGTTAGGAGCATTATGCATGCATGGCGGGGGTTCGCCAGCCGCAGCGCAGATGACGGTCAGACAACTCGCTGACCTGGAAAAGAAGAAGGAAATGGCCCGAAGGCTAGCAGGCATCCCTGCGGCGTCCTGAAAACACTCAACTTCGCCGAAAAAGCGAACAGGAATTCCCACGTGAACTTAGAACTCAATTCTCTACGCAGACGATCAGCATCTTACATGACTCTTCATACGAATTGCACCTCAAGGCTGCTCTGGCTTAACCGACCTTCCGTATCTGTACGCAACGATCTCTGCAATTATGCTCAACGCTATTTCAGCGGGAGTTCTAGCGCCTATGTCGAGCCCTATTGGCGCCTTCACCTTGGCGAGAAGTTCCTGTGAGATGCCCTGCTCTCTCAAATTAGCGAATGTTCTGGCAATCTTATCTCTGCTACCAATCATGCCAATATATCCGGGAAGGTAGGCCTTCGAGAGGCATTCTTTCAGAACTGTTTCATCGTGCGCATGACCGTGGGTGATTATGACAACGCAGTCTCCTTCAGAAAAGTCCATGGATTTGGTTACATTAGCAAACTCGCCTACCTTCACTTCATCCGCTTGTGGAAAACGTTCCGTGTTGGCAAAATCCTGTCGGTCGTCTACGACGACAACAGCGAATTCGAGAGTCTTGGCGAACTGGACGAGAGGAATAGCGATGTGTCCGCCCCCAAAGACGTACATCGTAGAAGGGCCCTGAATGGGTTCTATGAAGACCGTCACCTTTCCGCCGCAAAGTACTCCGATGCTGTCAGCGCTCTCATCATCAAGCGCCAGCTCAAGTAGTCTAGGCTTCTTGTCAGACATGCAGCGTAACCCCTCCTCGCGAATCTTCGCCTCGAGAAGACCCCCGCCAACTGTTCCCGAGATTTTGCCATCAGGATAGACCAGCATGCGGAACCCTGTCTTTCCAGGCGAACCTTTCTCACCCCCAACAACCGTCGCAAGAGCAGCGGTTTTATGTTCTCGTCTTAACATCGCGACTTCTTCGAAAATGTCGGGCAAGGTCAAGCCTCCCTAACATTCGACAATGTGACACAAGTTACATAAACCAACTAGGTGATGGACATGCCAGACGTCTCCGCCTGCTCTTTCTAATATTCCACAGTACCAATCAGGAAGTTCGTAGACTTCTGCCCTGTAGTAGTTAGTTGACCGTCAAGAGAATGGCATCCTGTCTAAAATATGGCAACTCATATGAACGTCATAACACAGGCCGGGGCCTGAGGTTCGTGTGAGTCACGTCTATTGCGTCCCAGAATAAATCCAGGCTGATTGTGGTTATTGCACTCACGTTCTCGTATATGGTGGTTGCATTTGTAGGCAGTATCTTGGCCAACAGTCTTGCCTTGTTGACAGATGCCGTTCACATGTTTTCTCACGTTGGAACTCTAACGATGACTTTTCTCGCAATCACTCTTGCAATCAAACCGGCAACCCCCGAGCGGTCCTTTGGATATTATCGCCTCGAAGTATTGGTTGCCCTGTTAAATGGCGTAATCTTAGTAGTGATGGACCTGTACATCTTCTTTCAAGTCTATCTACGTTTGCTTAGCCCACCGGACGTTCGAGGAGGACCCATGACGGTCGTCGCCATAGTGGGTTTGGTTTTGAACTCGATTGGAATTAAGCTTCTAAGCGGTCCTTCCAAACAGAGCCTGATCTTTCGAGGCGCATTTCTTGAGGTGATGGTACACGCATTAAGCTCTGCAGGAGTAATCGTTGCTGGAACAGTAATCTCTCTGACGGGATGGTATGTTGCTGATCCCGTCGCAGGAGCGCTGATAGGTCTCATTATGATACCTAGCATATACAAGCTGATTATGGGGAGCGTGAACATACTCATGGAAAGTGCTCCAAGCGGTATCTCTCCTGGAAAAGTCGAGGAAACCTTGTTGAGCATCCGTGGCGTTACAGGAGTACACCACCTTCACTTATGGACAATAACTTCTGGCGTCCATGCGGCAAGCGTACACATCACCACAGATAGGTCTCAGGAATGGGAAGCGATCCAAGAACAGGCTAGAAAACTCCTTAGGGAGAACTTTGGGATGGCTCATGCCACGATTCAGGTCGAAGATGAAAGAACACATAGACTGCATTCAGGGAAGACCGGGTAGCCTCCACAAATTCCTGGCTACCCATGAATTCGCTCAGCGTGGTTCTCAAGCCGACCCTCAATGAAAGCTTTCACCGCTTCATCAATCGACTTGACGTCGGTTACTATCGGTCGAATTCCTAGGGAGCGTAAGTTCTCATACGCACCGATACCCATTCCTCCAACGACGCAGACTTCGCAGTCTGTAATTGGTGCAAACATCATACCATGTCGCTGCTCCTCTTCCAGCCCTACGCCATGCTGAGGCCCGTGGTGATGCTGGTCCCCGAAATCCGCATGACCTAATTTGTCTCGAGACTCACGCTTCTCAACATGCCCGTTCTCTATAGTCAGGACAACATAACCGCGTGCTCGACCAAAATGCTGAGTTATCGTCTGCCCATCATCAGATGCCACTGCAATCTTAGTTATCACTAATTCACCTCCAACCGTATGGATAATCATGTCACATGTCCTTCCAGACGGTTCGCATCCATTCTAGGCTTTCTAGTCCCTCTCGTCTTACGGTTCGATACTCCTTCAATGCCCCCAGACCCTTCGCAGTTATCTTGTAGGGCTTCCGAGCTTTCTCTCCTCTGACTTCGACTATACTCTCAATGTAGCCGTTTTCCTCCAACCAAGAAAGGGTGGGGTAAATCGTTCCAGGCCCTGGCCGCCAGACCCTGCCTGTTCTCTCGAAGATTTCTTCCATGATCTCGAAGCCGTGCATTGATTTGGTGGATAGAAGGCGGAGGACGTAGGGTTTCAGTATGCCGGGTGGTATGAAACGTATATTGAACGGACCACAACTGCATCGACACCACCGGGGCATATTCAATCCTACCCTACTGTTTCTCCTTCAGACTGTTGATCCTCTTCTCGAGTGCGGTTATCTCGGCTTCGAGTCGAGCCTTGTAGTCTTCCATCTCTCCCACGACTTCATCGTTCGTCATAGGAGGCTGCCATCCCCAAGTTCGCCCTCGCCCGTACCAACCCGGACCGCCATGACATTCGGAGTCACAATGTCCGCCGTGGCCGTAACCAAAGCGTCCCATCATATCACCTCTGATCGCATATCGTTAGCTATATCGGTTCCGATATATACCCTCCGCCTAACTCCATCGTGCGAAAATCAGTCTAGATTATCAGGAATTTCGCGTCACCCGCAGTCAAATACTTACGTCTTTGAAACACGTTCTCATTTTACTCTATATTCGAAAGGCCCTAAAGCAAAGCACACAACTCGCACTTCGAGTTAGCATGGTCAAAGTAGGCATAATGATCTGCGATAGGAACAGGACCTGCACGGGGAACAAGTGCTTCAAGTCGATCATCGAACGTGACGGAGCATTCGCAGAATACGCTGAGGATGAACCCATACAGGTCGTAGGGTGGATGGCTTGCGGCGGCTGCCCCGGCGAGCGGCTTGAGTATGCGCCTGCCGACATGAAGAAGTTTGGCGCCCAGGTAATCTACCTCGCCAGCTGTTATCTAGCGGGTTACCCGATCTGCCCATATATCGAGGACCACAAGAACTACATAGAGAAAGTAGTCGGGCTTCCGGTCAAAGTTGGCACCCACCCGATGCCACGCAACTATCTGGACCTGCATGAGAGGATCGGCGACTGGAAGAGGGATGGCGCAGCCAGATGGTTGCATGAAATCACACGAAGCGAGAAAGACGCTGACAAATACGACTCCACCAACCCAAACTTCCTCAAGCCCGCCTGATCTGTTCTAATGGCGTAGCTTCTTTCGAAGATCGGTGTACACAATAAGACTCATTATCTAACCAATCGCTAGTGAGTAGCAAATAAGACGTGGCTTCAGGAGAGTTCGGTATGCAACATGAAAATCGGATTATTCTTCGACCCGTCGGAATTGTGCGGACCGATGCGACTGACGACGAAGTAAGAGAAATGCATAGCGAATTGGAAGCAACTGTTGAAGTCTTCCCACAATTCAATGATGCGCTGGATGGCCTTGAGGGATTTTCTCACATATTCGTGTTGAGTTACCTGCATAGGTTGCGGCCTGACCAGATTGGTCCATTGAAAGTTAAACCGCGAAGACTACTGAAGGCCGGCTTTAAACCTGAGGAGTTGCCTTTGGTAGGGGTTTTCGCCATTGACTCTCCTACCAGGCCAAATCCAATTGGATTAAGCCTCGTGAGGCTTCTGCGAATAGAAAAGACACGGCTTCTTGTCCGCGGCTTGGATCTTTTTGATGGAACGCCTGTTCTTGACCTAAAGCCATATCGCAGCAACTACAGGGCAGAAGAATATGAACTGCCTGAATGGTACCGTAGGATACTTGAAAGAGTAGGTGCAGACATCTAGCAACCATATCAAGCTGTCAATTTGGTAGACCGAACAGCGTCATCAAGAAATCTCACCGGACATTATGGGAGAGAGCTGGATAGACGAATTTCTGTTCATTCCCTTTCCCATCCGCAATTGTGTAGGTTATGTGTGTCTTTACGGTCTCCTTAATCATGGCTGTGACTGAGCAATACTTTTCCTGCGAGAGGCGTATTGCCCGTTCAACTGCATCTTTCCTGATGCCCTCACCTCGCACCGAATATTCGAGGTAAATCCTCTCATAGTATGCAGGGTCTTCTCCGCGACGGACTCCTCGAACTGATATTTCAAGTCCCTCGACTTTCTGTCTCTGCTTTTCCAATATCCACTGTACGTCCATGGCCGTGCAACCCGCGAGTGCTACAAGGAAAAGCTCCATGGGAGTAAACGCGTGCCCCATATCTTCGGCAGAGTTGAGCTGAATTCTCCGGCCCCCTGCTACTTCCACGTTGAAGTTGAGGCCGTCAACTCGTCTTAACTTCGCTGAAACTTCCGACACTCACCCTCTCTCCGATTGACAATGATGACAAGGATCTAACGCCTATGAGAAGTGTTTAACCTCTTCGTGCGATCCGGATGAGTTTCGAATCCTCACTCGCTTGGTCCAACAATACTGCTAGGATGAGGTCGCAGGCGCTGTTTATCCGTCCGTCCGATATGTGATAGAAGACGGAGTTCCCCAAGCGCCTCTCGATGACAACCTTGTGATGTCGCATCAAAGCTAGGTGCTGCGAAACGTTCGCTTGCCTCAACCCCGTGACCGCAGATAATTCGCTGACAGATTTCTCACCGTCACGAAGCACGTGCAGAAGCTGCAGCCTCCGCGGGTTACAGAGTATCTTGCACACCTCCGCCTGCATTTGGAAGAGTCGTTCCCTTACCTGCGACAACGTCCATTCTTCGGTATTCAAACATCAGAATTTGCGTATATTGCGAACGTCTGATTCTCAAAGAGTGGAATCACGATGAAGTCGTAAATAGCGATTTCCACATGAACCGAACGGTGAAAAATATGGCAGGAAAGATGACCATAATGATGTACTCCGGAACAGTCGACAAGCTAATGCCCCTCGCAATAGTCACATCAGGCGCAGTTGCCACAGACATGGACGTAACCATATTCGTCACATTCTACGGACTACTCGGCTTCAAGAAAGATATGGTAAAGACAAACCAGAAGTTCAGCAAGGACTTCGAAGAGCTCGTTCCCATGATCAAAGACCGACTGAAAGTAACGAACGCCCCACCCTGGTATGACATGCTCAAGAAAGCGAAAGAAATGGGAAAAGTGAAGATACTGGCCTGCTCAACTGCTTGCGACCTACTTGGCATAACAAAGAATGACCTCGACCCAATAGTGGACGAAATAGCGGGCGTCGGCACCTACATCACAGAGGCCTCAGAATCCCAAGTGACGCTTTTCATCTAGGGGAACGAGAAGCCTTGTCAGAGCTCACCGCGGATAAAGTCGTGGATGCAAGAGGGACATCTTGCCCTGGTCCCTTACTCGAAACAAAAAGAGCAATTGCCACAGTTCCAGTAGGCGCGGTTCTCGAAACAATTTCATCTGACCCGGGCACAAAGGCCGACATCCCAGTCTGGGCAAAGAAAATGGGACACGAATACCTAGGCACTGTCGAAGAGAACGGATACTGGAAGATATATGTCAGAAGGAAGAAGTAGGTGGATGCCCCAAGGCGCGTCTCCTCGGAAGAGGAGTACACGCCCCTAATCCTCATTTTTTCTACGTCTACGATCTCAGACCCCGGCATAGACTTTGCGGGCAGCTCCCACATACACTACCCATCATCAACCAGCATAATCAGACTCCCATGCTCATCGATGATAAGACCAGAGTTTATTGTGCACGCCCTTCAGGACGGTTTTGAAGGCGTCTACATCGCGGCTGACGGCCCGGACTGTCCATACTTAGGCGAAGAGTGTGTGTCGAAGACAGCGCAGAGAGTCGAAACTGCGCAGAAGCTGCTGAAAGAAACCGGGATTGAAGCGGAGAGAGTCAAGATCACAGGAGTCTGCTCAGTGTGCGGTGAATCATTCGCCAAGAGCATCAAAGACTTCTACACTTCGCTGAAAAAGATAGGCCCTGTAAAGACAGGGATGGCGGTTTCGAGTTGAGCATAAACCCGAAGATTCCCAGTTTCGGAGAGCCCGAAACTCTCCCCGACGAGAGCTACGACGCCATCATAATTGGAGGTGGAATCGCTGGAATGCAGGCCGCTCTTGATTTGGGAGATATGGGCAAACGGGTGATCATAGTCGAGAAGGAGCCGAGCATAGGTGGCAACATGTTCAAGCTCAGCAAAACGTTCCCCACAATGGACTGCGCCAGCTGCATTTCCACGCCGAAAATGGCTGCGGCGACCCATCACCCGTACATCAAGATCCTGACCTATTCTGAGGTAAAGGCGGTCGAAAAAGAGGAAGATGGGTCATTCAAGGCTAGCATTTTTGAAAAGCCACGATACGTGGAAGCCTCCGCATGCACTGCATGCCGACAGTGTGAAGATGCCTGTCCTGTGATAGTCCCAAGCGAATACGACCTGGGGCTTGTCGGAAGGAAAGCTATCTTCGTTCCGTTCGAGACAGGAGTACCCAAGATTGCAGTCATAGATATGGAGAATTGTGTGTATTGTGGCGCTTGTGAGAGAGCCTGCCCCGCAAATAGCATCAACTTCCTTCAGACGCCGAAATGGCATACGCTAAGAGCTAAGTCCGTCATAGTGGCCACAGGTTTCCAGCTCTTCGACGCAAAACGCAAAACCGATTATCATTTCAGCGAATACCCCAACGTCATCACCTCAATGCAAATGGAAAGGCTCCTCGCTCCGACAAGGCCAACACACGCCATAGTGAGACCATCCGACGGCAAGGAACCCGCCAACATTGCATATGTTCTGTGTGTGGGTTCAAGAGACGCATCGCTGGGCAACCCGTACTGTTCTCAGGTGTGTTGCATGTACTCGATAAAGCAGGCCCAGCTCTTGATGGGCGCTTTGCCCATAGCGGACATCACAATCTACTACATAGACATCCGAGCCTATGGGAAAGGGTTCGAGGAATTCTATGTTCAAGCAAGGGCGATGGGCGTCAGGTTCGTGAAAGGAAAGGTTGCCAAGATAGAGCAGTTAGAAAACGGCAATCTCGTACTACACTATGAGGACATTGAGAACGGAGGAAAGCTGACGAAGACCGAGCATGACTTAGCTGTGCTGTCCGTTGGCCTGCTTCCAAACGTGTGTCCACCTGATCTCTTCAAGGGCCAACAACTCAAGGTGGACAGTGTCGGCTGGGTTACGAGCCCTGACCAGAACGTAGCCCCAATGAAAACGAACATTGACGGTGTGTTCGCTGCGGGAACAGCAACTGGACCCAAAGATATACCCGATTCAGTGGTCGAAGGAAGCGCCGCTTGCATGAACTCAATAGCCTACATGAACACGACGACGCGAAAAATCCCTATCGAGGTGGCTAGTAGTGGACGAAGACAAACAGCGTAGAATAGGCGTCTACGTCTGCCACTGCGGAGGAAACATCTCAGACTATGTTGATGTGAAGAAGGTAACCGAAGAAATAGCCAAAGAAGCAAATGTCGTCGTCGCTAAGGACGTGATGTTCGCCTGCTCCGATTCCTCACAGAATGAAATGATAGAGGATGTCAAAGCGAACAAGCTTGACAGAATGATAGTAGCGTCCTGTTCTCCGAGGCTCCATGAGATCACGTTCAGAAATGTGTGCCAGAGAGCAGGCTTGAACCCCTACACCTACTACCATGTCAACATCAGGGAACAGTCCTCGTGGGCGCACACAGAAGACAAGAAAGGGGCGACCGAAAAAGCACTAAGGCAGGTTAGGTCAGCCGTGGCATACTCTAGGCTGTCCGAACCTCTTGAAGGCATCAGCGCCGAATCAACCCCGGCTGTCATGGTTGTGGGTGGAGGCGTCGCAGGCCTAAGAGCCGCCGTCGATTTGGCCAATGCCGGAATTGCGGTGCATCTTGTGGAAAAGGATCCCTTCCTAGGAGGAAGAGTCCCACAGCTCTCCCAAGTCTATCCTCAGGGACGACCAGGGCCTGAAATCGCCAAAGAAATGGTACAGGAGGTTCTATCGAAGGAGAACATCGCCGTCTACACCAACTCAGAGATAAGTTCTGTGGAAGGATACGTCGGAAACTTCAAAGTCGAAATCAACACGAAACCCCGATACTTCAAGACCACCTGCCCCAGGATCGCATCAGTCCCCGATGTCCAAGGAGTGCCAAACGAATTCGACTATGGGCTGACCAAACGCGGAGCAGCGATCCTTCCACCCTATGAAGGAACATACCCCACCATACCCTCCCTTGACAAAGAACATTGCCCACCCGAATGCTTGAGCCAGATTCAAGCGATATGTAACGAAGCGGTGGACCTGAATGAACAACCGAAAAACATCCGCATCAAGGTCGGAAGCATAATTGTCACAACGGGATTCGATCCCTACGAACCGAAGATTGGAGAATTTGGTTACGGCCTTTACAAGAACGTGGTAACGCTCCAGCAGTTACATAGGCTAATGGAGTTGGGGATTCCGAATAAAGTACATGAGATCGTTTTCATATACTGTGTTGGAAGCAGACAGACTCCAACGCGAGAAAACCAAGACGTTAACGAGTATTGTTCTCGGTATTGCTGCAATGCTACAATGAATGTTTCACTCTCTCTGCTGAATAAAATTAAGGGGCTCCATGTCTATCACATATATCGCGACATCAGAACCTACGGACTGAACGAACTGCTCTTCGAACAAGCGTCAAAAGAGAATGTGCTTTTCTTCAAACATGCGGATGAAGTTCCGCCCACCGTGCGCCAGAGCAATGGCAAGCTTGTAGTCAAGGTCAAAGACCTCCTGACACCCATCGAGGAGGAGTTGGAGTTGCCCGTTGACATGGTCGTTCTCGTAACAGGAATGGTTCCGAGAAAGAGCAACGAACAGCTTTACAGCATGTTGAAGATATCAAAAGGTAAGGACAAATTCCTCCTAGAAATGCATCCGAAGCTGAGGCCTGTCGAGACTGCCATGGCCGGGATTTACATTGCGGGCACAGCTCAGGCACCCAAAGATATCAGCGAGACGGTAGCTTCGGCGGAGGCTGCTGCCAGCAAAGCAGCCAACATAGCCCTGAAAAAGGAACTTATTCTCGAACCATTCGTGGCTCACGTCAATCCCGAAACCTGCTCTATCAATAGACTTTGCATACAAGAGTGCAAGTACGACGCGATTGAAATCAAAGACGAAAGTGGCAAGGGGGAAAAGGCTTGGGTAAACGCAGCGAGATGCACAGGCTGCGGCGCATGCGTGGCTGTCTGCCCGACTGGCGCCATTGAGTTGAAAGGCTTAGGTAACGAGCAGATCGAAGCCATGATCAAGGCGATGGCACGGAGGCAGTGATCTTGCAGGCAAGTACGTTGATGCGACTCCGAGAAAAATACAATCTCACACCCTCAGAAGAATTACGCCGCCTGATGAGGGAACAGGCAAAGATCAAGGGGAAGATAACGAAAGCTGTCGCCACACACAAAAAAACCATCCCAGAGATAGCTAAGGAACTTGAGATGGACGTGCACACCACCTCCTACTACGTGCTCACACTGACACACTACAATGTCCTGGAACCATCAGAGAAGAGCGAAGATGGCTACTGGAAGTACAAGCTGGCAAAAGGAGGGAGATGAACTGGCCTTAACAGTCAACCCAAACCTACTGGGCAAGATAAAGAAAGTTGGCGCTTTCGATATCAGCGCATGCTTCAATTGCGGCAATTGCACAGCAGTCTGTCCGCTATCAACGGAGGACGAAGCATTCCCCAGAAAGATGATTAGGTACGCAGCGGTCGGCCTGGAGGACAAACTTCTCTCCTCAGCTGAACTGTGGTCCTGCGACTACTGTGGCGAATGCACAGAAACATGCCCCCGCAGCGCCGACCCAGGAGCTTTCATGATGGCGGCAAGGCGATATGCGATCAAGAAATACAGCTGGGGAAGAATATCCGACGCAATGTACAGCAGCAAGATCGCCTTCTACGGCAGTTTAGCGGCGCTCTCTTTGTTTCTGGCCGCTATCATAATGATGTTCCACGGACCCGTCGACTTGAGTAGCGTCGATATGTTCACCTTCATTCCAATGGACGCTGTCGACAGGACAGGACTACTCATGGGTGTTTTTGTAGGCCTCAGCGCCCTCGCGAACCTCGGAATCATGCATAGATACGTATCACAACGCAGGGACGAATTGTCATCCCCAAAAGGGATTAAGAGTTTATCCTCGAAGTTCGAGGCACTATTCAAAGTGATAGTAAACGAGGTTGCCCTTCAGAAGCGCTTTCATGACTGTTCAGACAGCAACAGGTACTGGGCACACCTCCTCCTCGTTTGGGGATTCCTAGGCCTGCTAGCCGCAACAACACTCGACTACACGATCGACGCGTACAGTCTACAGTTGTCCTACTATGTACCTCGTGGCTTGGGAATAGTGGCGGGCTTGGCCCTTACGTACGGATCGGTCTACTTCATCTACAAACGGTTCGAAGGCAAAGAAGAGTATGCAAGCTACAGTCACTTCAGTGACTGGACTTTCT
This sequence comes from Candidatus Bathyarchaeota archaeon, assembly GCA_963726255.1. Lineage (GTDB taxonomy): Archaea > Thermoproteota > Bathyarchaeia > 40CM-2-53-6 > 40CM-2-53-6 > FEN-987. The sequence goes on along the minus strand of CAVSBL010000002.1, from coordinate 1,387,989 downwards.
TGCTCTTGCTTCTTCTCGTTGGTGTTACTGGATTTCTGCTAGACCTGTTCATGCTCGCAGACTTTCCCTTAGCTGCATATGTTACTTACGTGGTCCATCTCATAGCAGTCTTCAACCTTCTCATAACCGCTCCTTTCACGAAATTCGTTCATGCCTTGTACCGGCCGCTGGCACTATTGATGCAAGAATCCAACCAAATCGCAGAGAAGGTTCCATCTACGGTTCAGGTTTCGGTAATACCCCTCCGCAAACCGTTCAGCTGAGCGATGGAGGCCTAAGCGTGGTCCTCGTACAGTCTCTTCCTGTAGTAGGATTGATGATTGTAGATGGCTGCGACGGGGTTGTGGCCGAGCACTCTGTCCTTGGCTACTAGCGTTGTTACAGGAGCCTGGGACGCCTTTGCGAATAAAGCGTCGTGGCCAACGCATAAGCCGACGAGTATGTTCAGCTGGGAACCAGCTGAATCCAAGAGCATCGCTTGCGCAATGGGATTGCACATAGCTTCAAATCCGCCTGGACGTATCTTTTCCTCATCTTTGATGCCCAGTTCCTCCTTGGGGACGCCGCCCGTTTTACAGACGGCCGATGACACCTCGAACCCATTCTTGCGTAGGATGCTTTCCAGAATGGCCCCCTCCCTCTTCAAGCCAACACAGCAGGCTATGCCAAGCTTCCTATAACCCATGGCTCGCGCGAACTCAATCGTGTCCTCGACCCTAGTCCACCTCATGTATCCTTTCGCCTCAACAACAGCCGCTGCATGAGCCATCTCCCTCAACTCTGACTTGTAGACCTCGGAAGCATTCTCAAGCACCTCTTCAGCCGTGTTCATGGGACAACCATCAAAGGATTGATTGCTATTACCTGAGGAGCAGGGGTTAATGCCACAAGCCGCACAGTCAATCTTGCGTGACATACCAGAACCTAACTCGCATGACAACTAAAACCTTCGTAACGTACAATGTAGAGAGTAAAGAGCGCCACAACAAGTATCTGCTTCACTCCAAAAGCTGTCTGGGCCTGAATCTCCGGAAACATCTCCCCAAGTAACGGGATCCCGTTCCTTGATTCCTTCCTCATAGGGCGAACTCGAAACCGTTAAAGGCTTATGAATATTTATTCCCTATTATGCCAAGACCAACAAAAAACCGATGGGTATGCTGCGAACCCGGCGTCACCTTCTTCAAGCCAAGAGGGATTCCCATAACGGAGCTTGAGGAAGTCCGCCTCAAGGTCGATGAGCTCGAGGCTATTAGGCTTAAGGACCTAGAAGGGCTCGAGCAGGAAGAGACCGCCATCAAAATGGGAATATCTCAGCCGACGCTTCACAGAATTCTATTCTCTGCTCATACAAAGACCGCGGACGCTCTCGTCAATGGCAAGGCCCTCAGGATCGAAGGCGGAGACTACGTCGTTAAGAAGATCGATCCTCGCAAGCAGGTTCATGCGCGGTCCTCTCATAGGGAATTATGAATATATATTAGCAACGGATTCATACGGAATCATACCATTTGACACGCGCTAATGTTTGAGATGATCACCGTCAGGATTTGATAGTATGGGACAGAATTTCTTGAAGGAAACTAGGAGCATTTGCCCAGAATGTCATCAGGTTATCTCTGCGAGGATATTCGAAAGAGACGGTAAGGTCATGATGGGCAAATCATGCCTGAACCATGGCTATTACGAGGACGTGTATTGGTCCGACTTCCAACAATGGGATCGCGTAAGGAGATACTCGATTGTGGGGGATGGTCTTGCAAACCCAAGAACCAAGACAGTACTCGGGTGCCCGTATGATTGCGGCATATGTCCCAACCACAAATCGCAAACGATCCTATCAATCATCGACGTAACCAACCGCTGCAACCTAAAATGTCCAATCTGCTTCGCCAATGCCGCCGCCGCAGGCTACGTCTATGAACCAACCCTCGAAGATATCTTCGGGATGATCGACAACTTAGCCTCGAACAAACCGGTATCCGTAAAGGCACTTCAATTAAGCGGCGGAGAACCCACACTTCGAGACGACCTACCGGATATCATCCGATATGCCCATGAGAAAGGTATACATCATGTTGAAGTAAACACCAACGGAGTACGAATATCAAAAGACCGCGAATATCTGAAGAGCCTCATCGACGCTGACGTTTCGAGTTTCTACCTGCAATTTGATGGCGTCACAGGGGAACCCTACAAGACAACTCGCGGTTTAGATCTGTGGCCAACCAAGCTGAAAGCCCTACAGAACCTTAGGGCAGCAGGTCATGACAGCGTAGTCCTTGTCCTTACTCTAGTAAGAGGAGTGAACGATACTCAGCTAGGCGACATCATAGAATTTGCAGCGAGAAACCATGACATCGTCAGATGCGTTAACGTTCAGCCAGTTTCTATTACGGGCAGAATTGATCGAGGAAAATTGCGCGACTATCGAATTACGATCCCAGACTTCATGAGGCTCGTTGAAGAGCAGACGAATGGGCAGATAAAGCAAAGCGATTTCTATCCTGTTCCTTCGGTTGTTCCATTCGCGAAGGCTGTTGGAGCATTGAAGGGAAGTAGATACCCCGAATTCACAATGCATGAACACTGTGGAATGGCAACATTCGTTTTCGTCGAAGACGGAAAACTGACCCCAATCACGCGATACGCAAACGTCGACGCTTTCATGCACTCTATGAATGATGTTTACAGGCTCGCCAGAGCGGGCAAGAGTGTAAGAGCGAGACTAGAGATGATTGAAAGCTTCAGGCACCTTAAGCTTAGAGTGCTCGCACCTCTGATCAGCGGAGTGGTAAGGGAAGGAAGTTACGAAGCGCTTGGCAGATTGATGCACCGCGTAATCATGATAGGCGTCATGCACTTCATGGACTCATACAATTTTGACCTTGAGAGAGTGGAGCGCTGCGGCATTCATTACGCGGTGCCTGATGGTAGGATAATCCCGTTCTGCACGATGAACACACTCCACAGAGAGAAAATCGAAAAGCAGTTCGCGAAAATCTCCGAGGTGCAGCCAATAATGGCGTGAGAGCGACATGAACAGAACCAGTGAACTCCTAGTGTTACGCTTGTGATCTTGTGGCGACAGCGTCCGGCCCTGTTGAGGGCGAGAATGCGATAGCCTTCGGGCCCATTTCAAAGTGAAATTGCACTAGAGCGGACCGCATATTGCCTAAGCACAGGTAACGACATCATCCAGCTTGCGTGCGATCCCAAAGGTCGTCTCAGAGCTCAATGATGTCTCCAGTACGAGTAGTTTTACACCGATCTCCGAAGGAGTCAATGAGCCTATTCACTGCTTTGGAGCCTGTGCAGTGACATGGATAGAGTAACTTCGGTTGAATTCTTATGAGCTGATCAAGGGTTGCCTGGATTCTCTTGTCATCAGCATTTTCCAGATGGCAGCCGCCGATGATTGCATGAATATTGTTTGTTCCAGTCATCTTCTGCGCGTGCCTTACGGTGTTTACGATTCCGGAGTGGGCGCATCCTGATATGACGACGAGGCCTTTCTGTCTCACGTTTATCAGGAGTGCTTGATCGTCAGTCATCTGGTCCTGAGCGAAACGCTGGTCCTTAACCGTCCAGAATCCCTCGACTTTCTCAAAGTCGGTTTCCCTGGAAACCTCGCCGCTTGTGATAACACCGGTTGCTATCGCGACGGAGTTGCGAGCAAGCAGCAGCACTCCGCCGGCGTCTCTAACCGATCTTTGATCAAAGTCTGGCCCTATGAATCTGAGATCGGGTTTGAGGGAGAATTTTGGAACAAAGGCCAAGGGGTGAATGATCACGGGAGTTGGCCGAGAGATATTTCTTAGGATCTCGACTAACCCGCCTGCATGGTCATAGTGTCCGTGGCTAATGACTATGGTGTCCAAATGGCGGATGTCAGCTTTCAACACGTTAGCGTTGCGTAAGGCTATGTCGGGAGGCGGTCCTGCATCCATGAGAATTCTTGAGTTGGAAGCAGCTGAGGCAGTTTCGACGAGGAACGACAGGCCATGTTTCGCTGTGAGACCAGGCTTGTTTACGGAATCTTCAACAAGAACTGTGAGCTTCACGCGATCGACTGAAGGCATACTCTGGTTCAGCATTCGCCGAACTTCTACAGGTCTTTCCGCCGGGAAGTCACATCACCGTAGCCGAGTTCTAGGATCCTACTTGATAGACGAGTTGACTGCACGCGACGAGATCGACCCGGTGTTACGCGACCCAGTTCTTAGAGGCGGTATCTCGTTCCAAGAGCACCAGCGCTTCACACATGCCCAACAGAATCCGTGACAATGTTCTACCTGGTCGCGTGTTAGCTGCGTAAGATCCACCTGACTCACCCTAGCTAAGGCCTCCCATTCATCCAGATTCTTCATCACGTAGTCCATCGATATTGAACGCCTATGTAATCTACTTCACGCTGCCCTCCCGCTCGTGGTGGCTTCTACCGCTTCTATCAGGCCGCGTTTCTTATAGAAAAGAAGGTAGCTGATGATGAGAAAATCTGCAATGATCGCAACGTGCATAATAGTACAGTAAACGCAAATGGCCTTAACCAGAAACAGCTCGACGAAGACGAGGTATGGTACAATTACAATGCCTAGGAATCTCCATCCAAACAAGGCATTCAGTGAGGTTCTAAACAAGCGATCACTCCCAAAAGCAATGAAATAGACCAATAAGAGATTGATGACAAAGTACGCGACAGCGAATAGCTCAAGAGGAACGCCAAAGACCATACTGTACCTGCTGTCCAGTACGGCATTGCAATTCACCACTATCCCTGGCCCTTGCTGCAGAGGACAGAAAGGCAAAGACTGTTTCATCGTATAGTAGACGACTATCACCATGGAAGAGGCCCATAGTCCGAATGCAGACATGGCCACAAGCAAGAGAAGCTTAGGCCAACTGATCCTAATCTTCAGCATTATCCTGCCCTTGTCCGTATTCTAACGGCATGTTAGTGAATACTTATGCAAAATAACTCTTTCCGTCCGGCGCTAAACAGCAAGCCGCAGGCGACGATGCGGCTTCAGAAGGCGAGAGACAATACTCGGTATGCCATAAGAGTAGTTTGCGAGCGCTCCCCATGTGATAGTGGATAGCCTTCTTATCTCATCTATTACTCTGTCTTCCTCCAAGTGGTGCATGTGCAAACATCGATTTAGCCGGCTTGCTGCACAAATTAACCATTCCTTTCAGTAGGTGGTCCAGAAACGCATGACGCTGATCGAAATTCCTACCAAATTCGTGGACAAAGCCAAGTTTGTAACAGCAATCTTCACAGATGTTGAGAACGAGTATGATGTTCTTGTTCATCTGATGACGCTTTCGCTAGATTGGGTTTGGCGGAGACGTATGTTTGCCAAGATGGTCTTTTCCAATAAAACTAAGGTCCTAGACGTAGCGTGCGGCACCGGATTGGTGACTTTCAACCTGGCACGCTTGAACGTGTGGAGTGGTTACGTCGTAGGCCTGGATCTGAGCCCCTCGATGCTGCGTATAGCCAACCGGAAAAAACATGCGGCAAGGGGCCGTTGTGATGTAGACTTTGTGAGGGCTGTCGGAGAATTTCTTCCTTTTCGGAGCGGAACCTTCAGGTACGTGACGGTCGGACTAGCGTTGCGCAATTTAGGCGACAAAATGGCTGTGTTTCGTGAGTCGCTGAGGGTGTTGCTTCAACAGGGATGGTTTCTCTCGGTGGATTTTGTTAGGCCAGAGAACGTTTTGGTGTGGCGAGTTTTCAGGCTTCATATGTTTTATGTGATTCCCGCTCTTGGGGGATTAGTTTCCGCGCACTGGAAGTATACTTTGATCTACCTTGCAAATTCGATACTGAAATCAACCTCCGCGGATGAAATCGCCGAAGCACTGTCCACTATCGGCTTTCAACGTACGCTTACGGAGGAGATGACGCTAGGCGTGGTTGCGCTGGTCGGAGGTCAAAAACGGTCAAATCACTTTTGGAATTATGACGAGAAATAGTGCAGAAGCGATCTGCCCTCGGAGAGATCACGAAGGACCAATACGAAGATATGAAACGAATCCTTCTGGGCGAAGAGCATTCTCAGTGATTTTTGCGTTCATGCCTCTTCTCGACGGGCTTGATGTACATGATTACTAGTTAGCCTCTCCTGCTGAGAAGAACGCGGACTGGTCGATTCTCTTCTCGTTCATTGCCTCCACAACTGACATTCAATCGACTTCGACTTGTCTGATCGTGTCAGGAACTCTTACTAACGCCGGTAGGTTACTGCCGCTTTTGTGAACACTTGATAGGCGTACTCATTCAATGACAACTAGAACGACAGCAGACTTTGCCGACGTAACAATTGAAGCCGCGTACTCGGCATTGAGCACGTCAACAAACGGTCTGAGCGAAAATGAGGCAAAGAGACGCATTAGCGAATCTGGCTACAACGAATTATCGGAGAAGCGGAAGAACCCGTTTGTCGATTTCTTGGCGCGGTATTGGGGGCCAATGCCTTGGCTTTTGGAATTAACGATGGTTCTCTCATACGTCATAGGCCACTACCTGGAAGTGGGAATAGTCTTTGGGCTTCTGACCCTGAACGCTATCATCGGATTTCACCATACGCGCAGCTCTCTGAAAGCACTTGAACTCCTGAAGAAACGGCTAGCAATCAAAGCGAAAATTCTGCGGAATGGAGAATGGGTCGTCAAGGATGCTCGGGAAATAGTTCCAGGCGACATCATACAGGTTGGTTTGGGCGACCTAATACCAGCTGACGGCAAGATAGTCGCTGGAGAAGTGTCCGTTGATCAGTCAGCGTTGACCGGTGAATCACTTCCCGTGACCGCACATCAATCCGGGATTCTCTATTCGAGTTCTATCATAAAGCGAGGCGAAGCGAAAGCTCTCGTACTCAACACGGGAGCCCACACATACTTCGGAAAGACTGCTGAATTAGTGAAAATCGCCAAACCCAAATCGCACCAAGAGCAGATCATGTCGGCCATTGTCAAATATGCAATGTACATTGGCATTGCGGCCCTGGCGTTCGTGGTATTAGACGCGGCTTTAACACGAGTCGTAGACGCCCTAACCATCGTAAGGTTCGCTCTAATCTTTCTCATGGGTTCCGTCCCAGTCGCGCTACCTGCAGTCTTTGCCATCGTTCTCGCGGTGGGCGCAATGGAACTTGCCAAAGAAGGCGCTCTAGTAACTAGGCTCAATTCCATTGAGGACGCAGCATCAATGGAAGTGCTATGCCTAGACAAGACCGGTACAATCACACAGAACAAACTCTCTGTCACCGACCCTATCCCTTTCCAAGGGTTCGAAAAGAACGACGTCGCAATAATGGCGAGACTAGCTTCGAAAGAGGAGATAAGAGACGTAATTGACCTCGCCGTGATCGACTACGCAAAGAACCTCTCCGCCCCCATCCAATATACGCAAGAGTCGTTTACTCCATTTGATCCAGCGACAAAGAGATCCGAAGCAATCGTCGAACACGACGGAAAACGATTCAGAGTAGCCAAAGGAGCACCACAAGTAATTCTGTCTCTATGCAAAGTAGACGATGAAACTAGGAAAAATGTCAACAATAATGTGGAATCATTATCCAAGAAAGGCTATCGAACAATCGCGGTCGCCAAATCAGAGGATAATGACCTAGATAACTTCAAGCTTGTAGGGCTCCTCCCGCTGGCCGATCCTCCCAGACCCGACTCGAAGGAAACGATAGGGGAACTGAACCGCTTAGGCGTAAAGACGAAAATGCTGACAGGAGATAACGTGGCAATAGCCAGAGAGATCGCAAGCCAAGTAGACATTGGCAATCGAATCTACTCGATGTCAAATCTAGAGAAACTATCAGAAGCGGATCAAGCAAGCGCTCTGGATGAATATGATGGATTGGCTGAGATTTATCCAGAAGACAAGTACAAACTGGTGAAACTTCTGCAATCGAGAGGCCACATGGTAGGAATGACAGGAGACGGTGTGAACGATTCACCTGCGCTCAAACAAGCGGAAGTAGGCATAGCTGTAAGCGACTCAACCGATGTTGCAAAAGCATCTGCCAGCATAGTTCTAACCGAACCCGGACTCAGAGTTATCCTCAACGCAATAGGCACGAGCAGGCAAATCTACCAGCGCATGCTAACGTGGGTTGTCAACAAGGTCACGAAAGTAATACAGTTCGTCGGCATACTAGTCTTGGGCTTCTTCTGGTTGCACCACGTCGTACTCTCAGTGCTGGGCATGGTTTTGTTGGTGTTTGCAAATGACTTCGTAACAATGTCACTTGCCACTGATAACGTGAAGACCACGCGCAGCCCAAACATCTGGAACGTGAAGAACATCACGTTAGCCTCACTCATTATCGGCCTACTCTTGGTTGTCGAAGGTGCCATCGTCATCTTCATCGGCACGAATTACTATCACATGGAGCTGGGAACCCTTCAGACCTTTGTGCTGCTTACGCTAGTCTTTACCAGCCAGTTTAGAGTCCTTATTGTGAGGGAGAGAGGACACTTCTGGGCCTCTCGACCCGGAAGGGAACTTGCCATCTCTAGCTTAGCTACGGTGATTGGATTTGCCTTGCTGGGAATCTACGGCGTTGTCCTACCATCCGTCACGACTATGCAAGTTCTCGTTGTCTTGGGACTCTCTGCAATATTCACGCTTGCCGTAGACTTCCCCAAGTACTTCGCGTTCAGAAAATTAGGGCTATGAGCGCACGAGACGAGATAGTGGAGAGTACTAAGACAGTGCCACGCACGTCTTGTTGCTTCACTGATTAGTCCATGATACCAAGCGGCAATACCATAATCGTCGACTTTGTAGTCGTCCTTGTATGGCATTATGTCCAGTACTGGTGTCCCATCAAAACAATCCATACCGCGAACAGTTAACCTGTTTCTTTCGACTCAGACATCCTTCCCATCTTAAGTACTGACTTCCTGCTGTGTGAATGGGCCGTCATCCTAATCTTAGATAAGTGCTCTGCAGATTTTCTGGTAAGGGTTATGTCATCAAAGAAGCCCTCAGAAAAGAAACAGAGACTAAGCAGGGCGGAAAAGATCGCCATTCCATTGATAATTATGATTGCAGCTTGGGTGATCTACTCACTAACGCAGCCTCCTCTGCCCATCCAACAACAGACTGAAAATTCGTCCACAACATCGTCACGGTCTTCCAACCCACTTGATTTCACGTTACCTGTGATCGGACCAAGCGGCGCAACGGGTGAATCCTTCTCATTTTCCTCACTTCAGGGGAAAGTTGTATTCCTCGAGTTCATGGAACCTTGGTGTTCTCATTGCCAATCGATGGTTCCAATCCTAGAACAGCTGCACCAAAAATACGGCGGCAACGTGGCATTCATTAGCGTTTCCGGCCCGTGGCAGGGCACCACGAAGAATGACGTGGCGAAGTTCATAAGGGACTACGGCTCGAGTTTGACATACGTGTATGATTCAAGCGGTTCCACCATGAGTATGTTTGGCGTTAACGTCACACCAACTTTCTTCATAATTAACAGAAATGGCGCGATCGTAACATCACTTCAGGGTCAGCAGAGCTACGCTACGCTCGAAAGCATAATCCTTCAGTTATTGTGAAGCTAATGAAAACTGCTTAATGATCAGGTATGACGATCGGCTGGATTCATTCTTCAGTGTGGATTTTCCAAGAGTATCCTGCTCATACTCCCTGAAATGCCTTATCGATTTATGTGATTAACGGCTGACAGATAGTAAGGAAACGAATATTGAACGTATGGTAGGAAGCGTAGGAAGAAACTCAAGTGAAGTCGAAGAACTCACTCCACCTTCGAGTCCCATTCCACAAACAAACGTCTCAGTTTACTTGCGGTCCGGCTAGCCTGTTGATGGCTATGAAGTTCTTCCAACCCGCGCTCCGCCTTACCAAGGGGCTTGAGTTGGATATTTGGCGGGAGTCAAATCTTGTCGAGAGTTACGGGACCAGTAAGGAAGGATTAGCTGTGGCTGCAGCAAGACGCGGATTCTCAGCATTCACCATGGGAATATCTCGAAAGCACTCCTTCATAGACGAGATTTCACACGAGATCCCTTCCCTTGACAGAGGAGTTCTTGAACTTCTCTACGGAGATATTCGAAGTAAGTTTCACGCAATGGGACTGAGCAATGTCAATCGTCCGATCAAACTGCAAACCCTGAAGGCGCTTCTGACCAAGTCGCATATTCCACTATTCCTTACTTCGACTTCATTGTTCGGAGGAAAAGAGGACTTGCCCCATTGGGTCGTCTTGACAGGTTATTCAGGCGATGCAACGTACGTTAACAATCCGCTCGCTAAGGGACCCAATACTCGGGTCGAACAGGAAAGATTGGAGAGGAATCTTAGTTATCGAGGGATTCAATGTGCAGTTGTCATACGCGGATTAATTAAAAGGACAACTCGGAAACGTACAAAATAGGAAAAGAGTGTGGTATTCGGACCTTCTCTTTCTAGATGTCCTTGATTGCCGCGGTGATCTTCGCCATGATTTCTGTCGGAATTTCACTCATTCCGTGCGCGGCTTTGGCGTGAGCAGCAAGTTTGGGCATGAGCTGCTCGGTTGTGGTTGCGGTTTCCTCATAGTCACATTTCATCCCAATATCAGCGCACTTGAATTTCTTTGCCAATCAAATCACCTCCTAATCATTAGAATTAATCGTACGAGTCGTGGGCTTATCCGTAGGTTGGTGACGGTTTTGTTGCTGCTTCGAGTTGGCGGACGAACTCTTCCTCTGGCTGCATTCCCAGAACTTCAACGGATTCGTTAATGACCGTTTTAGGTACGCCAGACACGTTGTATTTGATGCCTAGCTGCGGGAATTCGCTGATTTCAATCATGTCCGCGGTGATGTTCTCGTTCTCCATCGCGAATTGATGTGCCAGACTTACCATTCCGGGGCAGTAGGGGCAGGTTGGTGTGACAAACACTTTCACGTGTACGGGTTTCTTGATGTCCCTTAGTCTTCTCTTGGTTTCGGCGGTTAGCTCGGTTTCTCCTCTGCTTACTAGCACCATATCTTTGATGAGTGTGTTGAATTCGTAGCCTGCGGGTACTCCGTAGAATTTTACCTTTGACTTCTTTGAGCCTTCAATGACTATTGCTGGCACTTTGTCAACTCCGTATTCTACGGCCTTTTCCTTATCCTTGACGAAGTCAAGTACTTGGAGCTTGATCTTGTCGGTGAGCGAGCTGATTTCTTCTACGAGTTCCCGTGTCTCTTTGCAGTAGTCGCATTCAATTTCCTGAGTGAATACGGTTACTTTTACGGGATTGACTAGCATTTTCGCTAGGTCGGCTTTCAATCTACTTACGTGCGATTCCGGTAGGATACCCATTGGTTCATGCCTCTATCTTTTTTACCACACGATGTTCGTCTTCAAGCAGGTCCACAAGCAAGTTTCTGATCAGAGTGCATGCATCCACTATTTTCGGATTTGACAGGCCATAATACACGTTCATTCCTGCACGTCGAGGAACGACGAGTTTCTGCTGTCTAAGTGCTCCCAAGTGTTGGGAGAGGTTTGATTGGCCTGAGCCGGTGAGCTTGGCTAAGTCTTCAACGGTGTATTCTTTCTTGGCGAGTAGGTCGAGTATCTGCAACCTAACGGGGTGGGCCAGTGCCTTGCATAGGTCTGCTTGGAGAGAGTAAATCTTCATTCGTGGTCAAGCGGTAAGTGTATTAGAATAAACTAATATGCTTATGGTTGAACGCTTGGACAGCCCCCTTATACACACTGAAGATGATTATTAGAATTGCGAGAGCATCGCCATGATCAATGACAGTAGGACCACGAAGGTAATGTTGACGATATACAATACGCGGTGCTCTTACTGTTCACGAGTAATAGAACAGAAACTGAAGAGCATGCAAGGCATCGTTGACATATCCGTCAGTTATCTCACGGACAAAGTTCTAGTACGATACAACCCTACCCAAACAAATACTCAAGTGATACGTGAATCCATCAAGAAGCTTGGGTACGAAACAGTTGAACGGCGCTAGGCGGCCAGTAATTGTGCAATTATGTTACAGTATTGTCCGGTATAGACTCTAAACGGGTAGACGGATAGTTTTCGAGCTACTGGTACCTCTGATAATGCTATTCAAATCGAGCTATTCCTAATTTGTCAGTGTTTCGGTGCGGATACGACCTTATGAATTGCTTCCGCTATCCGGTTCACTTCTGTTTCAAGTTTCCTGGAGATCTTCGTTGATACCGTATATGGATCTTCAACTTCGATGCCTATCACTCTGAAGTCTAGAGGAGGAACAAGCTCTAGTTGTTTCATTAAGTTGAGCAACTCTGGTATGCCAGCGTAGTGGGAACTGGAGGGTGAAAATCGTTGAAAATCGTCTGGTGTAAGGGAAACGATCTCTCCGATTCCGTGTCTTCCAGTTATCACGCTATCTACTATGATTACACTCTCCCTCCCTTCGAGGTAATCTAACAAGGAGTAACCGGTCTTCTCAATGACTTCAACATCCTTTCCTTCGGACTCTAATTTTTCCTTCAGCATTTCACCTATGATCAAGCCTATTCTGTCATCGGCGAGAATACTGTTGCCTAGAAAAAGGATCAGCGGTTTAGTCATGGGATCTTGCGTCTAACAGTTTCTATGAGCGTTCCATCTTCCCGGTAGAGATAGACGGCGAATGGCATCGATCCTGGGTAGGTATGGGTTGCGCATGCATGGCATGGGTCGTATGCCCTGAGGGCTATTTCCACCATGTTCAGCATGCCGTCATCTATTCTTCCTTCCCTTATGTAATTGCGGGCGGCCTTGTCAACTGATAGAGCTATCCTTGCCGCGTTGTGTTGCGTTGCGACTAACAGGTTGGCTTTCCTGATTACTCCTCGATTGTCTGTTTCGTAGTGGTGAATTAGTGTTCCTCTCGGGGCCTCGACCACCCCGAACCCTACCCTTGGTGTCTCAGTCGGAAGGTTGCGTGTCTTTGTGTCGGTGATCTCGGGATCATTCGCAAGTTCTCTAAGTCTTTCAGCCGCGTAAATCATCTCAACTACTCTGGCCCAGTGATTTGCGAGGGTGTGGTGCACGGGTTTGCCTCCGAGGACTTTGAACATTTCCTCATAGGCCTCTTGAGCTAGGGGCGTTGCCATTCCATCTGCAACGTTCAACCTCGCGAGGGGGGCCACGCTTGCTATGCCACTGTCTTCTCCGTCCACAAAGCCTTTCCATCCAACTCGTTTCAGGTACGGGAACTTAACGTATGTCCATGGCTCTACGTGCTCGGCCAAATGGTTCAAGTATTCTTGGCCTTGAAACTTAGCGAACTCCTTGCCGTTAGGAGTGACGACCCTGATCTTGCCGTCATAGAAGTTGACTCTGTTCTTTTCGTCAACTTGTCCCATGTAGTACGTTCGGTGAGTGTAAGCTTCGCTGACGATGACATCGACGTACTCCTTCTTTGAGAGGACAATGTCCTTGAATACTTTGAGAGTAAACAGGGCGAATTCGACTGCCTCGTCTCCAATCTTCTTCAATTCTTCTGCTTCGTTGGAGGATATCGGCCTTGAGACGCCTCCGGGGAGTCCAATTACGGGATTGATTGTTCTTCCTGCAAGCGTCTCGTTCATCTTTCTCAGCGTTTTCCTCATACCGATGACTCTGAGCGCAGTTTCTTTTCCGACTTTGGCGACGACTCCTAACAAGTTTCTCTCTGCTCTAGGTGCGGTTGGACCGACTATGAAATCGGGACCTCCAAGAATGTACACGTGAATGGCATGGTCCTCAAGCATGAAGATGTTGTATACCAACTCGCGTATTTTCTTGGCCGCCTCCGTGGGCTCAATCTTGTAAAGGCTATCCAATGTCTTGGTTGAAGCCATGTGATGGGCCATTGGGCAGACCCCACAAATTCTGGAGGTTATCTGCGGCATATCCTCGGCATGTCTACCTTCGGCGAATTTCTCGAAGCCCCTGATTTCAGGTATCTGCAGGTAGGCCTTGGTGCAGGTTCCATGATCGTCTAAGCAGACGACGATTTTACCATGCCCTTCGAGGCGCGTTGTTGGCGTGATTGTTATTTCCGTCATCGCGTGCCCCCCATGATACGGCCTCCGAGACGAGATGATGCTAGGGTGTACCTGTAGAAGGTTCCAACTGGATCTGGCAGCGCGTCAATGACTCGCTGGACCGATTCCTCGTCGTTAAAGTCTATGATGCTTGCGAGGAAGGACGCTGCTTTTGTCCCGTAATCACTGACGGCATCGAGTGGTCCGAAACAACCTGTGCAAGGCATTCTCGCTTTGACGCATAGAGCAGTGCATCCGCCCCTCGTAGCGGGGCCGAGGCATAGAAGGCCCTGTGTGAGGAGGCACTTCTCAGGATCGGGGATTACTTGGTGTGGACGCCTCAAATCTTGAATTAAGATCTTTTCAGGTTTCGTTTCGTTCAGAGGGCACTCGTCGCAGAGGGATTTTTCGGATGCACCTATGACTGAGCCTTTTGGTGGTAGTTTTCCGGAGAGAAGGGTTTCAACCGCTTTCCAAGTTACATCAGCCGTGGGTGGACATCCAGGAACATAGTAATCGACATCTATTGCTTGGTCGATAGGGATTAGGCGAGGGAAGATTTCAGGTAGCTCAAGCTCAGCACCATCTAGAACCGTCCGGTTTTGCGGAACCACCTTCCCTGGATTGTCAACACTGGGAACGTCACGGTAGACGAGTGACACCAGTTCTTCTTTACTGTACAGATTGGCAAGGCCGGGAACTCCTCCCCAAGCGGAGCAAGCCCCGTAAGCAACGACCAACTTCGATTTCCTTCTGAGGAGCTTGACCATCTTGTCGTGTTCGGTAACTCGAACTCCTCCATTGATCAGGCTTGCAGTTATGGCACCGTCCGGTAGCTTTTCAACATCCTCTTCCTTGAAGTCAAGAGCAACTGGCCAGAAGACGATGTCAACTAGATTGGTGAGGTCCAGTATTCTCTCGGCTAAGTCTACTGTTGCCTCTTCGCATCCGCCACAGCTCGCGCACCAATACAGAGCTATCTTTGGTTTGTCCGTCATGCGCTCACCTGGATTCGTGGTGCCAGTGGACCGAGGGCTTTGATCTGTTCGACCATCTCTTTGGCGATCTCTACGAACTTCACGGCTTCTGACGCCGAGATCCATTCCAGCCGGAGCCTTTCTTTCTCTATCCCGAGTTGATCTAGCATTCTCTTCAGCAGCGTCACGCGTCTCATCGTTTTGTAATTACCCTCGATGTAGTGGCAATCGCCGAGATGGCAACCTGCAACTAGAACGCCGTCTGCTCCTTGTTTGAAGGCTTCGACGATGAATTGTGGGTCTATTCTTCCGGAGCACATCACTTTGATGACTCTGAAATTCGGAGGATACTTCATTCGGCTAGTTCCCGCAAGGTCCAATGCTGCGTAAGTGCACCAATTGCATGCAAACAGTACAATTTTCGGTTCGAACTCGTTGCTCATCTCAGCTATGCCCCCTTTCTGATATGGCCGCAATTTGAGCCATGACTTGAACATCTTTGAATCCTGCCTGCTGCATGGCCCCCGACGGACAGGTGGCTACGCATGCTCCGCATCCTTTGCAAAGAGCCGTGTCGACTTGAGCTACTCTTTTCTCACCCTGTTTCTTTCTGGAGATTGCACCGTATGGGCACATTGCGATGCAGATCGAACAGCCGCTGCAGATTTCTTCGTTCACTTTAGCTATGATTGGTTCGATCCCAACTTCTCTTTTGGAGAATAAGCTTGAGGCCTTAGCTGCTGAAGCACTTCCCGACATCACGCTCTCAAACACGTTCTTGGGGCTCGTGACGGTACCGGCCAAGAAAATCCCGTCTGCTGGAGCTTCCACTGGGCGAAGTTTGGGATGGGCTTCTCTCAGGAAACCCTCGGGGCTGCACCCTACCTTTATGAGAGCTCGAATCTTGTCCATGTCCTTGTTCGGAGACATGCCGACGGCAAGCACAACGGCATCAACAGGGATCACCAGGTTTTCCTGGATGGTTGGATCATAGACCTTAACGAAAATCCTCTGGGAATCTTGTGACTGACCCACTAGCGGAGGTTTTTCGAAATTAACGAACTTGACGGAGTGCTCTGCTGCTTGCTCATACAGTTTCTCGTCGTGCCTTCCGTAGGTTCTGATGTCCTTGTATATTGCATAAACTTCAGTCTCAGGGTACTGTTTCTTGATTCTCAACATGTTCTTCAGGGCAGACGCGCAGCACATTCGCGAGCAATACGCATGGGCGTTCTCTGTCGTCCCCAAGGATCCGACGCACATTACGAACGCAATTGTTTTCGGAACAACCCCTCGTAGTTGGAGTTTGCCCTCAGTGGGCCCCGCTGGGTCTAGGAGCCTCTCCAATTGGAAAAGTGTCAGAACTCTATCAGAGGTCCTGTATCCAAATTCTCCTACTAACGGTTCATACGGTTCGTAACCGGTTGCAATGATTATCCCGCCTACTGCAAATTCAGCCTCTTCCGGCTGCTCTTCGAGGTTGATCGCCCCAGGTTGGCAGACTTCGAGACATTTACCGCATTTTGTGCAAGCGGCAGGGTCTATGGCAAATATCCGTGGTCGAGCTTCGCTGAAGGGAAGATAGATGGCCTTTCGCTTGGAAAGTCCATACTCATATTCGTTAGGGACCTCCACTGGACAGACACGCGCGCAGTCTTCGCAGAGCGTGCATTTTGCGTTGACGAATCTCGGGTTCTTTCTCACCTTGACTTTGAAGTACCCTATCGAACCATCAACGCCTGTCACCTCTGAGTTCATATGTAATGTAATGTTCTGGTCGCGAGTCACGGCGTCCATTAGGGGTGCTAGGAGACCGGCTCCAGTTGTTTCTGAATCTGGGAACTTGCCTAGTCTGGCGGTTTTTCCTCCTAGAGTGGGAAGTTTTTCGACGAGTTGAACTTTGTACCCTCTCTCGGCGAGGTCGAGGGAGGCTCTGATCCCTGCTGCTCCTCCTCCTAGGATTAATGCGACCGGCTGCATTCCGACATGCAGTTCCTCAAGGGGCTCCAAGAGGCGGGCTTTGGCCACAGCCATCCTGATCAGGTCCTTTGTCTTTTCTGTTGCTTTCACCTTCTGATCGGAATGGACCCACGCGTTGTGTTCCCTGATATTGACCATTTCAAGGAGGTATGGGTTGAGCCCAGCTTCGGTCATGGCAGCCCGGAATGTTGGTTCATGCATGGAAGGAGAACAGGCGGCCACTACAATCCGGTTGATACCTCTCTTTACGCTCTCTTTGATCAGGTCCTGCCCGGGTGCTGAACACATGAAGATGTATTCGTTCGCGTCGACGACGTTGGGCAATGTTCTGGAATACTCTACTACTTCTTTGACGTTGATTGTTCCAGCTATGTTTACTCCGCAGTGACAGACGTATACTCCCACTTTCGGCTCTTGGCTCATCATTCTTCACCATTCGCAGCTAAGATCGATGCCCGCATCGCGGCGGCACTTGCTTGTGTGACGGAGTCGGGAATGTCTTTGGCCCCAGCGGCTACGCCAGCTGCAAAGATACCGTCCACGTTTGTCGAGACTGGATCCATGCAAGATCCTGAAAGTTTGACATATCCATCCTCGTCGAGAGGGAGGTCTATGAATTCAGTCACGGCGTTCATTTTCACGCCTAGGGCAAGGACGACCATTTCGAACTCCCTCTTCACAAGGCGTCCTGAGTAAGTGTCTTCGTACGTGACTACGAGGTTCTTGGTCTCCGACACTTCATCGATTTTGGCCGGTCTCGCCCGTACGAATTCGACCCCAAACTCTCCTACGGCTCTATTGTAGAATTCTTGGTATCCCTTGCCGTAGGCTCTCAGATCCATGTAGAAAACAGTGCAATCAACTGTGGGAAGATGTTCTTTCGCGAGTATTGCCTGTTTCACTGATGCTGTGCAACAGAATGCGGAACAGTTTGGGTTCATCCGTACATCCCTCGAACAAACGCATTGGATGAATGCAATGCTCTTGGGATGCGACCTATCAAGAACAACGTGACGAGGGTCGCTCTGCCCAGGGCCAGTGCCCCTAAGAATTTGACCTGCGGTGGGTCCCGTGGCAGAAACGAGTCTCTCGAATTCGAGAGACGTGCGCACGTTTGCATACTTCCCGTAGCCGTACGCCGGAACTTGCGTGGGATCTTGCAGCTGGAACCCAGTCGTGATTATGATCGAAGCAACGTTGAGCTCTACTGTTGCTGGTTCCTGTTTGAAGTTGATTGCCTCAGTTGGACAGATTTTCTCGCAAATCCGGCATTTCTTGTCTCTCGTGAAGTAAAAGCAGTGCTCAGCGTCTATAGTTGCGATGAGAGGAACTGCTTGTGGGAATGGCCAATAGATTGCTCCCCTATTTTTCATTCCAAGGTTGAATTCGTCTGGCACGGACATGGGACACTTGGTAATGCACTCTCCGCACCCAAGGCACTTTTCCACTTCGACATACCTGGGCTTCTTGAGAACTTTGACGGTGAAGTTGCCTGCGGTTCCCTTTATTTCCTGAACCTCGGCGTAGGTTAAGAGTTCAATGTTGTCGTTCTTGGCGACGGAGACCATCTTAGGAGTCAGTATGCATGATGCACAGTCCAGAGTGGGAAACGTTTTGTCAAGTTGGGCCATCCTTCCCCCGATGCTTGGCGTCTTCTCAACCAAGTACGTCTTGATGCCTTGCTCAGCTAGGTCGACGGCTGCTTGTATGCCCGCTATGCCGCCACCCACAACAAGAGCGGGTTTCACTCTACCTGACACCTTCCTTTGCTCTGAGCATCAGGAAGTTCGTTTCCGCTTGGTTGATCCATATTGCAAGAGGCCTGTAGACTGCGTGGGCAAACTTAGTGAATGGCGCCAAAAGGATGAGGTCGAAAACTATCACCAAATGAATTGCATAAAGTGAGTTTGCAGCTATACCAGAGTCCTCGTACATCGACAAAGTAAGCAGCAGACCGGAGACACCGGCAAGCAGCATTAAGACAACAAATGTCCAGTCCGATAAATGACTCAACTTTACGTGTCGCTCATCTTTCTTAAAGCGCTTCACGAGATAGTATCCTGCGCCGGCTGTAAACGCAATACCGCTCAGAATGCCCAACATTCGTTGAGGTGGAACCGGGTAAAGCGGAACCTTGCCGAGGCCAATCACGAAATCAACCGTCGTGGCTACCGCAAGCCCAACGAATCCCCAAAACAAGGCCATATGGGCTAGGTAGCGGTTCCTGTTTGTACACTTCAGGTAATTGGTTTGAGCCAAGGCCGACCTTACTAAGGAATTCACAAGGCTGGAGACCCAGATCCCAAGTCGACGGGCAATTGGAACTTCTCTGTGACCGTCGAAATGCAAACATCGCATCATAATTGCGACGTTCGCTAACACGCTTAGACCCACCAGAACCCCCAGCACGAGGCCAACGTCATGCAAGACCTGGAAAGAAAAGAGAGCCTGCAAGTTGGGGGAGCTGAAGGTCGGGTTACCCATCATCAACAGAAAGCCGAAAATAGCAATTAGAGTAAGCGCTACAATTCCTGCTGCTGACGAAACCTGGTTATCGTAGAAAACAGAGGCCACCCTTCCCCAAGAGTACTGCCTGGTAGCATACCTTCGAGCAGCCATGAGGAAGGCGCCGGGGTCAGCGTCCCTTGGGCAACTGTCGGAGCATTCGCCACAGTAGTAACATAACCAGAGCCCGGGGGATGAAAGTAGCTTCTCTTCGGCCCCAATTATCGCATATCTTATCAGCGTCCGGGGGAACTCAGCATTTTCTTCCGAGAGAGGGCAGATCGCTGTGCACGTGCCGCAATTGTAGCATCGGACAAGTCGTGTTGCACCGAGTTTCTGGAGTTTTGACGACAGCGTGGGGTCGATCTTCGTCGCCGTTTTCTCCGTAGAGTCGAAGACGGGTTGTTCGAGAGCAGCAGCTTGGGACCGAGGGCGCGTTCGCTGCAAATAGAACCTTTATGCCCTGTGCCTGATAACCGCGTATATAGATGATGCTGGTACCCTATTTACGATTATATATTTTGGATTGTACATAAATACAGTGTGCGGTCGGAGACCGCTGGTCGTTGAGGCGCCCGATCATGTTCAAGCTGTAAGCGGTTTTGTCGCTTCCAATGATTTCATCATTTTCTCTCGCGGCCTCAAGACGTAA
This sequence comes from Candidatus Bathyarchaeota archaeon, assembly GCA_963726255.1. Taxonomy (GTDB): domain Archaea; phylum Thermoproteota; class Bathyarchaeia; order 40CM-2-53-6; family 40CM-2-53-6; genus FEN-987. Next base: position 1,367,834 of record CAVSBL010000002.1, on the reverse strand, counting down.
GAACTCCCGTATCAGACTTCGAGGATCTTCCCTGCCTCCCACGACTTGAGGGTTTTTTGTTGCAGCCTTACAGCGTAGTCGCTTCCAAGCTCGTTCATTGCCTTGAGGATTATCATGTCCTGGGCATTTCGTAACTCACATTTAATGCGAGCAACGACGTCGGCTCCGCAGCAGGTTACGCAGAATCCTTCGTATGCATCAAGCTCGCCCGGGGTCAATTGATCCAGCTTCGGGTGTGACTTGCAGAGGTTGATGAGTGCCCGTATCCCTCTCAATGATACTCCGATGTCGGGTGGAAGAGTAGTGATTTGTTTTCCCAATTCGGCCGCGGCTTCATTGAGGGTTACCCACACCCTTTCAAGCTCCTCGCATTGCTGTTTTGACCTTGCTTCGTCAACGACCATCCCGACGGGCTGCTTCGGCTCTTCAAAGTAGAGTGCCTGAATCATTTCGCCATGGTTCTTGACGTCTGCCAAAATCTTCTTGAAACTCTCTCTCATCGATTCTAAAACTTCAACATGACTTTTCAAGTCGGGAATGATCTTGGAAAGCGTTGCTTTAACCCTCTCGTCGTTTGTCTGGTTCATCAGTTTTGTGTAGCTTTCTATGATGTCCTCCTCAACTGCCCACCAGTAGGAGATGTTCTCTTCTATCGTCCGGTGATATGCTAACTCGACATCTCTCACTATCTTCATTGCCGTTTCCAGATTTTCGACGTCCGGAATTATCCGCTGCTGCAAGAATCTCACCGTAATATGAGCGCGTCTGGCACGAATTATCCTTTCTGTCGCTGACTCATAGTTGTGAATATCATCGCAGTGAGAATTTTCAGTAATGCAAAACACTGCACTGACCCACAGGCGATCACATGATTCAAACAGCGAAAACACGAGAACAAAGCCACGAGAAGATTCGAACTCAAATCCGTAAGCGTTATCCGTCAAATGAATCCGTTGCTATTCGCTTACTTATCTCATCTCCGAGCCAATCTTGCACGACGATAAGCTCCTTCATTATGCCCATCTTTACACTAGTGACGCCGTCAAGACCCCTAATCCATTTGGTGGTGTCATCAGCTTCTGAGAGATTGTCGAAGATCATTACGAATGTCGAATATTGGGCTGAACCAGTATTGGCGAGCTCAATTCTGCGCACCTTGGAGAGCATGAGTTCATCGACCAAACTCTTTCTCTTTGCATCAGGACAGAACACTAGAAAGACGCAGCTTAGGCCCGCGAACATCCTAAAGTTGGGAATACCCTGCAGATAGACCGCGCGTCCGTCCCTCATTGACGTCAACCGTCTTTCGACTGTCCGGACTGACACACCTACGGATTCCGAGACATCTTCAAGACTCTTCCTTGCGTCCCCCAGCATCTCCTGCATTATCTTCCAGTCAGTCCTCATCATCCGAACGTCTGAGTGAGGAAAACCCAGTTCCCAAACGGTTGTTTCTGAAGAACCACAGATCGAGCCGATGAGCTCCGTCTTCCTTCTCTGCGCGTCCGTGTTCTGAGAGTACAGCGTCACCTGCAGTCCTCTTCCTCGGAAGTCAAGTATCTTTATGACCCCATCGATCCGCCTGATCTCGGCAATCGTGCTATCCTTCTTCTCTTCGTCTTCAACCTCCAGGTCTAGGCTGGCGGCTTCGCATCCTATCAAGTGCGGATTGACCATCATCCTCCAGCCAGGCAAAGATCCTCGCTCTTCCGCTCGCTTGAGTCTCCTCCTGACGGTCTCTTCATCGACGCCGACCCTTCTGGCTATGTTCGAATAGGTCTCTCTGACGTTCCATTGAAACGAGTTGGGGCTACCCAGTTCTTTCATTATCCTAACGTCAAGGTCGTCGAGGCGGTGCATGGCTGGTTGAAATTCGTCAAGGCAGTGCTTAACCTTGTCGAAATTCCTCTTCGGTGTAGGGACGGGATTAAGAATCGCTGTTCACTATCTTAGCGAAGGGTGTAGAGTTTGATGAAAGCCGTTAGGATCCATTCCCGTGGGGGCCCGGAGGAGCTAGTTTACGAAGATGCGCCAGTTCCGAAAATCGCTAAGGGAGACGCTCTGATCAGGGTTCATGCAGCTGCTATCACGCCGACCGAATTCACTTGGAATTCGACTTTCACTACCTCTGATGGAAAGGATCGGTTGCCTGTCGTGCCAAGCTTCGAAGTCTCAGGCACGATGGAGGAGGTGGCTTCTGGTGTATCCGACGTATCTGTAGGCGATGCCGTATTTGGCCTGTTAGATTTCTGGCGAGACGGGGCAGCGGCCGAATACGTCACAGCGCGAGCCGCCGACCTGGCTCCAAAGCCAAGGTCCCTCGACCATGTTCACGCGTCTGCCGTACCATTGTCAGGACTGACAGCATGACAGGCTTTGTTCGATCATGCAAACTTGTCTGCAGGCGACCGCGTTTTGATCCACGGCGCAGCGGGTGGAGTGGGTACGTGGGCAGTTCAATTTGCGCACTGGCGCGGGGCACACGTCATCGGAACTGCTTCTCGAACCAAGCATGCCTTCTTGCGTGAATTAGGCGCAGACGAGGTTCTGGATTACACCGCTGTTCGTTTCGAGGACAAGATTCGAGATGTGGATATGATTCTCGATACAGTTGGCGGTGAGACGCTGGAACGTTCTTGGGGGATTCTGCGTAGAGGCGGTGTTCTGGTTACGGTTGCTGGTGACGCTCCTGAAGCGAAAGCGACTAAGTACGGCGTACGTGGAGTGTCTTTTCTCGTACAGCCGAACCGGACTCAGCTCACTCAGATCTCTCAGCTAATCGACGGAGGCACCGTTCGTCCCATAGTCGAAGCTGTCTATCCACTCTCTCGCACCCGCGAGGCATACGAGCGGGGCCTTCAAGGTCACAACCGTGGGAAACTTGTCCTGCAAGTTTCTACGAACCAGCAACCCTCATAGGTTCAGGTGTGACTAAACTGTTGGAGGTGAGGATTTGGACAAGGTAATATTCTTCGAAATACCAGCGGACAACCTAGCGCGCGCAAGGAGATTCTACGGTACAGTTTTTGGTTGGAAAATGAACGAGATTCCAGAGATGCATTACACACAAGTCGGAACCGTTGAGGCTGATGGGCTCGGAGTTCGAGGAAAGCCAAAGGAACCCGGCGCAATAAACGGTGGCCTGTTGGAGCGGCGTGACTCAGTTAAGTCCCCCGTCATCTACATTAGCGTGGAGAGCATTGACGAGGCAGCGGCAACTATCGAGCAGAACGGAGGCAAAGTCATCCAACCAAGAACGCCCGTCGGAAACTTCGGTTTCGCAGCATACTTCAGGGACACAGAAGGCAACGTAGTCGGGCTCTGGCAATTCACATAACTCCCATCCAAGCAATCGTCTCCTCTTTAGTTTCGGTTCGTGGCGCAGATGAAGTTACCCCATCGGTTCTCGTATCAGGTTAAGCCTGTCAGCCCTTACTGTTTCAAGCTCACGGTGGAGAAACCATCAGGCTGGTCTCTCTTCACTCCCTTCGAAGTGTACGAGAATGAGACGCTATGGTCAGCCCTACACCTTAACGACGAACTGGTAGGCGTTAAACTTCGATCGCTTGGGAATACCGATCACCCACTCCTGAGAGCAGACGTATTCACCAAGAGGCACGCGATTGCGGCTATGAGAGAGAATGTGAAGGAGGGGTTGAATGACCTATTAGGGGTGAATGAAGACCTAGCTCCATTCTACACGCTTGCAAGTAACGACCCCATACTGAGGCACGTAATTACGGACCTATATGGAATGCACGACACGTTTTCAAGTTCACTGTTCGCGCGGGCAACCCTCGCAATTCTGCTGCAGATGACCGGCATCAAGCGAGGTAACCAAATGATGAACTGTGTAATAACAAAGTACGGTCAGACGGCCGAGTTCGACGGAAGGCGCATCCGGATCTGGCCAACGTTCATGCGCATCAGTAGACTCACAGCTGAGCAGCTGGCGAAAACTTGCAAGGTAGGTTACCGCGCCAAACGCTTAGTGAAGCTGGCAAAGATGATGTCAAGGAACTCCGGACCGACACTTGCTGAACTGAAAGCGCTCACACGAGAAGAAGCAAGACGAGTGTTGATGGAACTGCCGGGAATAGGCGACTATTCTGCCGACATGATTAACCGCCCGGGAGGTTTCCCAATCGATGTCTGGTCAGCAACCGTGTTTGGAAAATTGTTCTACGGAAAGGAGCCTGAGAACAGCAGGGAAGCGGTTGAGGTCGTGAAACGGGAAGGGATCCGTCGGTGGGGTAAGTGGTCGTGGATGGCTTTCTTCTACGTCGTCCAAGACCTCGAGAACCTGTCCAGAAAACTCCATACCACGCTAAGGCTTGAATGACATCCTCAACACTCATCATGGTGGCACAAACATGGAATCTAGAAAAGCATCATCACCCGATACTTAACAGTCAAACCAACACCCAAGAACCTAACAGAACCGTTCAATGGTTTTTGTTTATACGTCCAATTCACAATAGCTTGGAAGCATGAGTCAAGAAGTTGCAACTCTGCGCGCCGGCTGTTTCTCGATTTGAGGAACCCGTAGTCAAGTCCTCGATTAACGGAATCTTGGGCAGGGAAGCAATCCCACCAAAAACCGTACAACAACCGTTATTGTGGTTCTCTCCTGTGCGAGTTGGATGGTGTGCCGACACAGCAAGGAGCTATTCACGTTTGCGAACGATGATATATGCTAAACGCGCCCGCGTTTCCTCAATCAATCTCCTTTTTTGAGATCCCGACGGTTTCTGCATTTCTATACGCATGAGGTTAGTGATTACGAGACGAAATAACGCTTGTATAGAAAATCAGTCCAGGATGCAGGAGCGGGGTTACTTTTGTTATTTCCAGATGAACTGGAACCTTGAACGCCGAGAATAGTCAGTTTTGCAGCATTCCAAACTCGATTTGGTTGTAGTTGTGGCTTTCTGTCAAAATTACATGCGCAGGATAAGGGACTTTTCATTATTGCCATTCATTATTGTTATCATCGCTCGCGTAAGGAAGGGCAGAAATGGATTAGAGAATTCCCGCAATTATCTGGAGAGGTGATGGTTGTGTCAGAAAATGATAAGAAAGGGAGGAAAGTCTGGCTGGGCGAAATCAGCTGTGCGTTCTGCGGAAAGCGGAATTCTGTAAAGGTTGAAAAACAGACAATCGAGCCAGCGGTTCCGGCTGAAACAGAAATTCGAGTAACAGTAGAGAAATCACTCCAAACGGTGCTTGACGTCAATTAATGCTGCAGAAGCAGCTAGACTCTGTACAGGACGAATGACATTACAAGTTACGCTGAGGCGCTAGCGACGCTTCAAGCCTCTAATGTCACACATTCTTCACCGAGAGCAAACCAATCTACAACCCACACTCACGAAGTGCCTAGGCGAGGGACGGTTGGTCATTTCTTTTCCATCTCGTTCTTGATGGCTTGTTGTTCACGTAGATCGTGGCGATTGCTTCGTCAACGCCTAGTTCGAACAGAATGTAGCTTGTTTTAGGTCTTCTTAGGTTCGAGGCTATGGCGCGAATTTCAGGATCGTCAATCAGTGTCGCTTGTCCGCGTATCATGAATTCACCATTACTTCCATTTACATCACTGACGGACGGATGTAACGCGTATAATCCATTTTGCTTGAGGTCGTGCGCTTTGGGTGACGTTGGCTCCATATATACAAACAAAAATCCCTCTCCAATGATGGGCCCTACTGGATGTACTCGTGGCCGTCCATTTTCACCTACAGTTGCCAGATATGCAACTTGGTTCTTCAGCCGCTCAGCTCCGAAGGCCGCCAGAGTAGAGTTAGAAACTTCGAAATGTTTCCACCGATACAAGTCCATCTGCACCCGAAACTGATTTCATGCCATCTCAGAATTATTTAGGATGTCCTTCGCTTGGCCGATGATTTGTTTATAGGCCAAGATTGCCCCAAAATGGTAACATGAGTCTTGAAGTGGCTACTCTCGGGGGAGGCTGTTTCTGGTGCACGGAAGCAGTTTTCACAGAATTGAAGGGCGTAGTGAAGGTGGAGTCCGGATACTCCGGAGGCACTGTATCAAACCCAACCTACCAACAGGTTTGCACAGGGAAAACGGGGCACGCCGAAGTAGTGCAAATTACCTTCGAACCTGAGATAATCTCATACAAGGAGATCCTTGAGATCTTCTTCACCGTACATGACCCTACGACTCTAAACCGGCAAGGGGCTGACGTGGGCACTCAGTACCGTTCCGTAATCTTCTACCATGATAGCGAACAGAGGGCAGTTGCTGAACAAGTGATCAAGGAAGTCACAAAGGCCGGTATTTGGGACGCGCCGATTGTTACGCAAGTTGAACCGTTGAAGGCCTTCTACAGGGCTGAGGACTACCACCAACGATATTTCGAGAACAACCCGGGTCAACAATACTGCCAAGTCGTTATTGCGCCCAAAGTTAGGAAGTTCCGGGAACACTACCGCGAGAAGCTGACAAAAGCAACTTAACTTGTTCTTGGGCTGTCTTCGCTGATGGATTCGTTCTTGTTCCTTACGTTACTTTTGCATCAGCGTTTCTCCTTCATTCAACCTCGTTTTGGTCTTCCTACCAAACCATGGCGGAGTAACTTTCTTGTATTCGAGATACGATTCTCCGAAGCGAGCCTCAAGCTTACGCGAACTAGACTTGTGCTGTGGAGATATTTCAGGCAGGTAGGTAAGAAGTGGCCGCGTTGATCAAAGGCCTTGGAGATTGGATCGATAGGGACGGCAAGACAGTTTTCCTGGAGAAGACAGTTCGCACTGTGCCCTACGGATTTCTTGGCGTACTCTTTGGAGTCTATTTGGCCCAGCTTGGCTTCAGCGCATTCGCAATAGGCATAGTGTTGACATTTACCGTTCTTAGCAGCGCGTTTTACACGTTCATTGTTAGTTTCATTGCGGATCGAATCGGAAGGAGGCGCACGTTGATCTTCTTCGCCCTAACTGATTTCGCGGCGGGATCGGCGCTGTTCCTGTCGAACGCTTGGTGGGCTCCCGTGTTTGCAGGAATAGTTGGCAACATGACGGTGGGTGCAGGCGAAGTCGGCCCGTTCCTCTCACTTGAGCAAGCCATCCTGCCCAGGACATGCAACTCTAACAGGCGCACGCTCGCGTTCAGCATATACAACTTGGTTGGGTATGGAGCATCGTCCCTAGGCGCTCTGATTGCTGGCATACCACAGTACTTTGGTTACCGGCCTCTCTTCTTAGCCTACATGGCGTCGGGGCTTCTCGGTGCTCTACTCTACTCGTCATTGTCCGAAAAGGTGGAAATGGAGCATGCGAAAGAAAACAAGAAGCATACTGCCCTCTCTCCGAAAGCCAGACCCATAGTCTTCAAGCTGTCAGCCCTGTTCAGTGTTGATGCTTTCGGCGGCGGTTTCATTGGACAGAGCATTCTATCCTACTACTTCTATACCCGCTTCGCCCTCGACCTATCTACTCTCGGTGAAATATTCTTTGCAACCCAGATTGTGACCGCGCTGTCCTTTCTGCTAGCAGAGAGGATTGCGAGGAAGATAGGGCTGCTGCGAACTATGGTGTTCAGTCACATTCCCTCAAACGTATTCTTGGTTGCGGTTGCCTTCGCACCCACCCCACTGAGTGCCGTGTCCCTCCTCTTATGCCGCCAGTCCCTTTCCCAAATGGATGTTCCGGCGAGGCAATCATACGTAATGGCAATAGTTGATGAGTCGGACAGAACCGCGACAGCCGGATTAACGAGCAGCACACGAACTGTGGCATCATCAATCAGCCCCACGATCGCAGGCTACGCAATGCAAGTAACCTGGTTAGGCGCGCCGTTGGTGGCTGCGGGTCTGTTGAAGTTAGCTTACGACTTTATGATCTACGCGAGCTTTCGGAACGTCAAACCACCTGAAGAGATACCGCATTAGCCTCCAACAATTCATGATATCACTCGGCATATGAAGTTCGGAGCGAGGACTTGCGGCAGATGTTGGAAGACGATAGTTGATCAATTTGGTCGAGTTCTTCGCGAGTCGGAAAAGTTCGAAGGGATTCTTAGCCGCTCAGCACGGGGCTGATGTAGGAGCGCAGTACCGTTCGGTTATCTTCTACTTCACCGGCCCCCTACTACGGGAGGGTCCGTCGTTTTTACGGTGGGTGGAATTCGAACCCACGAAGCAGTCCTCGTTCATTTTATCGCACTCCCGAACCGAAGCCGTACTAGCTCCTAAATCTGTGGAGCTCTTTGCTTCGTCATCGGACATTTACAACACCGCTAAGAATCACAATATGTCATAGAAACTGAAAGCGTTTTCGGAAACTCAGTTTCGAAATGGGGCTAACGGTTCAGGTTTGCTTGCTCGCACCAGCTGACCCACACACACTTAGACTACTTTCGTTCTAGGAGTTCTATCCATATGCCGTTTGGGTCTTTGACGTAGGCTTCTTTCCATCCGATCACTCCCCCGATCGCTCCCGGTTCCACCAATACTTCAACAGATTTTCGTTTGAGTTCTTCAACTGTGGCCGTCAGGTCGTGGACGTCGAATGCTATGTGGTCAAGCTCTTCGCCGTTTACGTATGTTGAACAGAATGGACTATCGTCTTCGTAGTGGTTGAGTTCTAAGATTTGTTCCGATTCCCGACTCTTGAGTGTGACGGCGCTGCCCTTTGTTGGTCCCATGCTTTCAAGAGGCTCCGCGATTACCATACCTAGCACCTCGGTGTAGAACTTCAGAGATTCCTCCATATTCTTCACTCGTATACCGGTGTAGACGAAACGAAAATCCAAACTAATGCACCTGCGGTTATCTCCTCTCCGATCGAATGGGTCTTAAAGTCATTGGGGGCGCTTTGTTGAGTGTGTGTGCGCACCAGCTGACCTACACACATACGAACGACGGTCACCTCCTCTGACGCTCAAAGACAACTAATCTTGATGTACCCCGGAGAGCCGTCGTTCAGGTCGGTTCCTGTTTTTCCTCTCGACGGAGAAATATGGTTAGCTACTGCCAAATTCAAGCCCAACAGAGCCACGCACACTAGAAATGTTGCGACTTGATCCTTCGGAGAAGCTTCTCTGTGAATCATTATCGTTCCATTCACGCTCTTCAGAAAGACTTCTTTTGTAACGCCAGTTGGTAGTTGCACGGTTTGTGGTGGAATGTAGTATCTAACGTAAATTACAACAGTCAATTTACTCAAATCAACGAGTCCTAGAGTTGAAGATTCTATGTGACAGTCTGATTGAGGGCCAAGCAGCGGCACTCTGGTCCAGGTTGCATTGTCGAGTGACATGTCGACTTCGAAGGTTTTGAAAGCAGCGGCATAAGGTGAGGAAAAGCAGGCGTTCACTCTTGCAACGGAATGAAAATAACTCGGACCATTCGTACCGATCCTTATTGGTGAAACATAGATTACCTTATCAGAAAATGTGAACTGCGGGGGAGCATCAAAGGACTGTGGTTCTGTATCAAAAACTGTTATCAGAGCGCTTGTCTCAATAATGGCCAAGACGAGTGAAATCACAATTATCGCGCGCTTTGTACGCGCTAAACGCAACAGATTTCTGAATCCACGTGAATACCGCATGTTCCTCCTTTGATAGAAAGGTTGCTTATAGTATCTATTTCATGCCAGAATTAGATATCCGTCTTAGAGGGTTAACTCATCGGTCCTAGGGCGCTTGACCAATGTGAGAAGGAAGCCGACATGTTTCCGTAGTTTTCAGTGTGTGTGCGCACCAGCTGACCCACCCCCTCCTTTTAGACCAGCATCCGGTCTAGCTGCTACCAGTTGAGTGGGCGGCACATGAGAAGGAATTGGAAATACTTCAAGGCGAAGAAAGTTTTACGTGTGATGATCTACGATCTTGAGTATGAAGCAAGACTATTCTACACACGTATTGTAAAGCGCAACTGGAAGCGCCACCCCAAACATTTCTCTCGCACACTATACGCCTATATGATGACGTGTTTTGCCTATGTCGACCTGTTCTCGAGCTACTGGAAAGGAAACGATTCTAACCAGACTCCTCGCATGATCGAGTTCATGGTGAAGTACCTAGGTCTCGGTAGACTGGAATCAGAATTGGCAGTTCAGGTGTGGCGACACAAACTAATGCATACTAGCGAACCGCGGTGGCTAGCAGGGACAAAGACTGGGACAGAGTACGGGTGGTTATTGCATTGGTCTACAGACCAATTGCCTAGAGAGGAGCATTTCAGCTGGCAGGTGCCCGGCTCTGGGAGAAAGCAGGTACTACAACTGAACTTGCTTTCTCTGATAGAGGATCTAAGACGAGGTGTTGAGAAATACCTACAGGACCTCAGCACCGATCCATCCCTCCAAAAAAAATGGTATGCATTCGACTCCGATCTTGAAGTTTATGATTTTAAGGGGCACTAGTGGAAAACCAGTCAGGCATTCGCCAAGGATTCGGCTCGTTCGTACGTCGTAGTGGTTTTGTGTGTGTGCGCGCACCAGTTGACCACAAGACCCTTCCATTCATGCACACCGAAACTTGCTAGCGAATTGATAGGTATCCTGAGAACGCAGCCAACCAAACTATGCCACAAAGAATTGAAAGAAACATGACGAAACCGAAGAATCCTGTTCTCCGATCCTTTACTAGTTGAGCGACGACAGCGAAGAACCCGGCTAGGTCAAGAAGTCGGATTCCCAGGAAATTGACCATTTTCGCATTTGCCCACCCGAAGCTAAGCTTGTAATACTCGATCGCCCAAGCTGGATTCAATGTTCCCGCAGAGAGTTGCTGGGTCACCCATAACGAAAGTCCTGAAGCCAAGGTCAGACCGAAAAGGAGGATCTTGGGCTCCTTCGCTCTCCACTTGAAGGATATCGCCAGTAATCCGATGAGCAAGACCAAGGCAACTGGGTTTGAAATTGTGAAGACTATTGTTTCAATGATCTCTTGGATCACAGACGTAGACCTTGGTCTAATGATAGGTGTTACATGGTTTTATGCCATATGACACCATTGCGCCGGCATCTGCAGCGTGTCATATATCGAATCCACCCTTTCACCCTTATATGACAAATGACACGGCTTTTCTCCAGGCTCGAGTGTGTCATATGGAATACCCCAGCGGCACAGATCGCCGCATCGTAGAGGATAGCATTCGACAATTGATCCGCATCATGACTGATGACCCTTTGCGCTCGTGGACTTACGTTCCCGAGCGTAAACCCGCCCCGTACCAGAATTTCGCTGAGCCGATTATCCTCCGCAAATTGTACGGAGAAAATGAAGGCGAAGAACCTGAACCTCTACACGAGTATGCGTTGGCTAAGGTCTGCAAACTGCACAGAACTCAGGTCACTCGCGCACTCAAGTCTTTGCGCCACAAAGGAGCTGTAAGGGTCGTCAGGGCAACGCCCTGGAGGGCATCTGGGAAAGAAAAGAAACTTTATGGCATAACTTCACTTGGTCGATTGCTCTTGAATTATGAAGCCATGGACACTATTGAGACATGGGATTTGCTAGAGGCGCTGGCGAATTGCGCAGTCGAATTTGGTTCCAGTGGGCTGGAGAATCTCATCGCAAGCATCATGGAGATAGAGGAACAAGACCAGCAACGAGGAAACACGCTGGTGTTGATTGACCTTCTTCTTGATTATCGAGAGAAACTCTGGGATCGTGATTTGAATTGGCTCATAACTTGCGACTTTGTGAAGCGCACTTGGCGAGAAAAGCGTGACATTGTTGTCTATGTTGGACACTTCTCGGATGAATGCCGTTTCCTACTTTCTAAGGCCAAAGAAGTATTAGCGGCCTCAACCAATCAAGTCGACTTCTTACTCACTAACCGAAGTCTATCTGACTACGATCGGGAACGGTAAATGTCGCAGATTCAGTCATAATTGACTGAAGTTGGTGCCTCAGATAGACCGATATGCTCAGAAATGCGTTTGTTTTCTGAGGTCGTTAGCTTTCCTGTTCACCTGCAGAGGCGGCAGGCTTGCTTCATGCAAGAGAAACCTACGAATGATTTTTCCACTGGAACAATCTGGATATCCATTTTGGCATTCTTTGATAAGCACGTGACAGCATTATCACGTTATGGAGCAAGGTACTTCTGCAGCACGAACGCCAGCTGAAACTTCAGGACAATTGATCCAAAACTCAATCAATGAATTGAAAGCCAAATTCAACGAATTTCCAGATGTCTTCCTAACGGAGGAAGATGTCCGAAGCCATTTGTTTTCTAAATTGTTAGGAAGTCGTTTCTCTGTCATTAGAGCAACTCACGATGACAGTCGTTCCATAGAGCTGCATTCTGAAGTGCGATGGTACGGCCATAGGGAGACCAAAATGAGGTACAGGTCGGATATCGTGCTCATAGATGCGTCTACTTTGATCACGACAGCCTCTGGCCTCGAATTGCCTTCTAAGCAATATGGATTTGACGGATTCTTCACAATCATTGAACTAAAGCTGAGGCGATCCAACAGAGAATCCGATGCAGCATTCCTCAACAGAATAGGCAAAGACATTGAGAAGTTCCGGAAAATCCGCCGGTATGTCCAGAGAGAGTTTGGTGGCTATGTCGTGATATTCGACAAGGCAAGGAACCTAGAACAAGACGTACGAGCCCTTAGGAACGCGGATGACTTCACGATTGTCTATTCATTCTCAAACCCTAGAAACAGGAATTGGGAGCACCAACCCTCCACTGAAAGGCATTAGCGAACTTGTTATCTCCCTTCGAGGCAAAACAAATGCAAGAAAGTGACAGATGCCCAACGTGCAAGATTGGTACTAGCTGAGAGTTTGCATGTCGACGCTACCAGGCTTTGAATTGATAGAAGAAACTGCAGAACTAGTGACCAATCTAGAACTCGACGTAGGCAAGTCAATAACTCAGGGTTGGTCTTCAAGTTGGACAACTTACATTCGGGTCTTCTATTCCGAATTTGATTCGATACGTACAATTGTTCAAAACTTGAAGGCTGCCAAATACAAAGACTGTTACATTCTTCTCAGGAGCGTGTTCGAATACTACTTTGTGCTCTTACTGATGATCAAGGGCAAGCGATACAGAGAAACAAGAGACTACAACATCATCCCGGAAACTTCGTCGAACACCAGAGAGGCTCGAGATAAGACATGTGAGAAGTGGGTGTTGGACGGAAAGTCCGGAAAGCTAGACCCGATAATCAAAGCGATTAACAAAGGACACAAAGATGACGTTATTCACGTTACAATCGAAACTGAGGGCTTGTATGAGCGAAAGGACGTTGAGAAAAAGGGCGAACCTATTCCGATGTATTATTTTGTATTCGATGAGTACGACCCCGATGTGAAGTTTCTAGCCGAACTGCCAACTCTCTATAAGCCTGGACGCGAGTTCGAAAAAGTTGTTGAGCGTCACAAGCATCTATACAGCCAATATCTATACGTCGAAAAGATTGCCGACAACCTGCTCTTGAACAACCTGCTGACAAAGGAACAACTCGATAGGTTCTGGGTGCACTACAACTTTCTCAGTTCTTTCACTCATCCTACTCGGAGAGGAGTGTTAGATATCCAGTCCATGACCTACTCGGCTGAGGTTAGCGATCGGAGGAACCAGATTCATGAGGAGCTATTGCTTCACTATCTCGCCCATTTCGAGGCGATGCTGATCATACTCGTGGCAGGTTTCTTCACGGAGACGATATCTGCTGACCTGAAAGTCTACCTGGAGCAGGCAAAGAAACTCGAGGATCACAGCAAGGACTTCTGGTTCATCTATAACGAGCCGATAAGTTACGACTTGATCCGGTCAGAAACGAGCAAGCGGTACATGAGGATGCAAGGCACGCCAGTTCCGGACGGAGTACTCTACTATCATGATCCGTTCGAGCGGATGAGGAACATCATATGGAATCGAAAGTCGTGAATACTTCTTGGTCACGTGGCTCAAGAGTACAATCGAAGTAAGGCGTCCTGCGTCTAACTGACTGAAGTCATGATAAAATCTCTGAATTCGCATACAATGACCGATCCAGAATGGCTCCAATAGAGTCCTCATTAGACGTATCCATACGGTTCCAGTCTTCTAGAAATTTCCCAGAATCTGTATCAATAGAGTTTGACCCATATCGAGTCACCACGGTCCCGAATTCGGATGGGAAGGAGGTAGTTCTCGAATTCAAAGATGAATGGATTCAAGGTCAGACTGCGTCAAACCCAATCCAGGAGGGAAAGCTCATACTGTCTTGGCTGTCGGTTCTGTTAAAGTCACGTTTTGCCGTCAAGGCTGAAGAGATTAATGGCATATCAGTTGATTCCAAGAGTGTCTACTCTCAATTCATCACCACAGTCGAGCCCCCACGAGAACTCGGTGATTTATTCGAGACCCTTTGCACGTTTGACGAGAAGCTGTTCCACACTTACCTGCGATCCTGTGACTTGTATCAACTGGCGGTTCAGGTCATCGATGATAGACCGTCACTTGCGAATTTCCTCCTTGTTTCATGCATAGAATGCTTGGGAAGTATTGTCACACCAGGAGAGAGCTTCAGAGAAAGTTTCGTCAATTTCATCAAGCGTTACTGCCCGAGCGGACTTCTGGGAACCGGTATCGCTCAAATGCCCGTTGACGGTCTCCTTTCAAAGATACGCGAATTTCGTTCGCAGTATGCCCATGGAGGGAAGGACGTCCCGAGCGCATCTTTGCTGGCTGACAAGCATAGGCTTGTATGGGTTAAGCACTTCCAAGATGGAAAAGAAGAGCTAGCCCCGTCCATAGGCTGGTTTGAATCCGTCGTCCAGGCATCGCTGATTGAGTTTCTCAGAGCCTATCCCAAAGGGGCAGCTCCTGTGAGGAAGCGTCAGAGGTTTATTGACCTAGCTTTGGAGTTTGGGACGACACACCTCAAGGCGAAGCGCAGCATTCAAGCGGGGCAGGTACTGACCGGCGACGACGTGGAATTACAGTAGTTTTCTCGCATATCCATCCGGAGGGCGATTCAACGATGGTTGACGTGGAGTAGATTTGAGAGCCTTCCTGATGCATATTTCAGCCCTAAGTCTCTGAACCTTTGCTGGAATGCTGATCGAAGCCGATCTTGAGTCTGTGGGAATTGTTCAAGATTCTCCTTCAGCAGGTTCATCGTCATAACGATTCCAATGTCGGTAACTTTCCTTAAGTCCCTGAGGTACTCAGCGAGAACTCTCCGCAGCACCTTCTTGGGTTCGAAGAGGTCACGGGGTCGGTAAATGAGAATCCTGCCGACACCTGTTCTGTTCGGATGGGCGTGAACGTCTCCGGATAATTTACGATAGATGTGCGAGACTGTCGTAACAGGTGCTTCGATTCCTTCGAGTATTCCCCATTTTGCAAGCTGCCTCAACATGATTGAGTTTGATGGTCTGAACTTCTGTTCATCCATGATCCTCGATGTCTTGTCATGGATCGCAACTGAAATAGTCTCGAGGTCTCGTTCAATACTCGGTCGGCGGGCAAGAAGGTCGTTGAGGAATTGTTTGAGTCTCCTGCCGCTCCTGTCTTTATCCAGTATTGCGGATTGCTCTCTGAACCTCTTATGCGCTAAGCACTCGAAAAAGACACCCCTGATAAGAAGTTCAAGTGTCGCTCTCAGTAGGATGAAGCCCGCACTGTAGTTTGCCAGAAGTGACTCGTAGTAGGAACTGTGAGCTAAATCGAATGTATCCCAATGATATGTAAGAAACGCAGATTTTCCATGCCAAGACGGATGGTTTGAATTTCCTCGTGGGTACATTGAAGGAGCGAGGAGGAGAAATTCATGAATTGCGTCATGACTTCTCACTACATCGTCATAAAGTTCTCCTAGCGACTTCTTCATCGTGCCGAGTCTGAGTTCTTTCACTGAATATGAGAAAGCTTTGTCCAGATTCGAAGTCAAATAAACACCTGTCGCTTAGTCCAAAGGTTGGATGTCGTTATCATTTACCAAGAGAACTTTGACTGAGAGTTCTCTTAGCGCTGGAATCGCTTGCGTCACTAATCTGACATGCACTGGCCTTACGGCGATCGCATAGTCGTCCGCTAGCCTTTGCCCTCCCCCAATCGCTATTATCGCATATTTATCGGGTTACCCAGTTTTAATATGCTTAGCGAACTGCTTGTAGGGCGGTGAAATTGGGTTCAGCTGGTCGAGTCTTCCTACTTCTAACAATTCTGGTGCTCCCAACTTACTTCTCAGGTACAGAGATGACCGTCAGGCAAAATGGAACCCAAGTATTCTCTGATGACTTCAACTACTCATCACTCTCGGATTTGCAGGGGGCTGGATACGTGATACAACGACACCCGGAGTTGGTATCGATCGCAGGAGGGCTTCTAACCTTGAAAAATACAGGCGCCGTAAACGGTTACGTGACATATACGAACCTCAATGTGGTCTCAGATTGGAAGGTCGAGGCTAGGCTTACAGTCTTGTCGGGTTATTTCAGTATACAGCTGGACGTGTATGTTGATGGAGTTGTCCCCGGGTATGCAAATCCTGGTTATTTCTACCACTGGGGAGCGGATGGATATCCCGGTCGGGAGTCATTTAGCTTCATAAAGTATGAACCGTCTGGGGTAGGCATGAACACGGCAACAGTACCGGGTTATACTCCTCAGGCATTTGGCACATGGGTTACATTGGCTGTTGAAAGAGTTTCAAATCAGCTTCGCTTCTACTACAACGACAATTTGGTCACGACTGCTATTGAAACACATAATGTCATATTGACCGGTTTCGGCCTTGGACCATGGTGGCCAACCGTGACCGAGTTTGACAATATCGTCGTGAGCTCTAATCCTTCGCCTTTTCCGACAACGTACACCAGTGCAGCGCAATCCAGTGCTTCTATTACCGCTACGACCGGCGCAGTCTCATCCAACGGCTTTACGAGCGTATATACCCAATACTTGACTATTCGAGAGAATGACCAGTTGAGCACGTACGCATCTATAGCAACAATAGTCGGAACAATAGCCGCGATATCTTTGGGTATCCTCTCCATTTACCTCCAGTTCTTCAGAAAGAAGAAAACAACGGCCTAGTGTTCGGTGCCCATGGCGAAGCATGCTTGTTTTGTGTGGTATCAATTGTGCGAGCGTTAGAAATTCAGACTATTTCGCTGATTTCCTTGCGTCTGCGCGCCATTACACCAGCACACACCAAGTCGAGGTTTTTTGCAGCTACACGCCATCATCGACAAAATGCCACTAAGTCGATGTGATTGCACTTGAAGAAACAATTCATCTCGAAGGAGACGATGTTGGAGGGAATTCAAATGATTTTGGATAATGTGTCTCGATACGTACGAGACGCTAGGTTGCTTCTGAATGACAGCAGCGTAGAACACGCTACTTTGCTGGCAATGTATGCTGCAGAAGAACTGGGAAAGGCGAGCCTGCTCTGTCAGACTCTGGAGAAAAGTCAACCGGCTGTAGATCTGCAATTGTTTCGGGGAAGCCAGGCACATAAGATGAAAATGGATGAAGCTAGGCGCCTTGTTGGAGACTCAGTTCTTTTGCAATCATCAGTATATGGTCGTGCAAAACTGCCATTCATCCTGGGTGCTCCAGAGGTTGAAGCTACGAAAGAATTGCGAATGGACTGCACCTTCGTCGATTTTAGAGAAGGAGATTGGAAGTTTGGAGCACTGTTCGCAAAAGAACACTTAGACACATTCCTCGACGACGTAGAGGCACGAACGTTCTCGATTCGTGCGAGAATCTGATGTTCAGAGTTTTCGTGTGTGGGTTTAATGGTGCACTCACACATTGAATAGGTTAATAATCTCAACTAGACGACGAATGTTTGCAAACATATCACTAGTAAGTACAGTATTATCCACTGAGCTCCGGTGACGATGACAAGCCTCTGAAGTTTTCGTCCAGATCTTGCTAGAAAACCGTAGACAAGAAAAGCGACGCGAGGGGATTCAGTAATTTGATTTAAATGAATATAACAGATGCTTAATTCATGGGAAGATTCCAATTTACCGTCGAATGGGTTGAGAACCTCAAGTTAAAGGTCAATCATTCACCTGTAGAATGCGAAGGGAATGAGCACGTCAGTTAAGTTGTCCTTGATGACAATCAGTCGCGTATTCTTCGCTCTCAGCATGCTCTTTTTGATGGTATTATTTCCAGGCACCGCTGTCTCTGGATTTACTCCTCAACAAACTCACTTTGAGTGGGCTGACGAATTCAGGTACACAAGCCTCGCCGGCTTTCAAAATGCTGGCTGGTCGATCTTGGGCTCTAGTGATCTGATTAGCTTCCCTGGAAATGGTATACAAATGGACAACGACGGCTCCAGAGGAGTGACCGTATTGCGCAGCGGATTTCCAACTTCCATTTACGACTGGAAGGCAGGTGCGCAAGGGTATTGGGTAGGGCGCGAGTACGGTTCAATCCAAATCGGAGTGAATACAACGCTGCATCAGTACATCTGGGGCGGGGACGGGTTCTACCCTGAATTCGTGCTCTATCGGGACGGAGTAAAAGTCCTCAGATTCGGTGGCTACGCTCCCCAGGAAAATGTCCCGGTCAGCTTAATCATAGAAAAGAAGGGTAACACCTTGCTTCTCTACTCCGCAGGGAAAGTGATGAATACCTACCTCGAGGTTGATCCATCGGGAGAACTTGCGTCACTATACCTTTTTTCCGGCTGGGTATCCACTATACGTTATGATTACGTAGATGTTTCGGGAATATCCGAACGGGTCAGTCAAGCGACCGGGGGAATAACTGCAAACCAGCAACTTGTCACTTCTACTGTATCCGCCATGGGTGCCACGAGCATAATCGTTGAAGTCGCTGCTCAGAGTGATCTGTGGGCCAAACTAGGATCCATCGCCGGTATAATCAGCGCAATTGGTACAACTGCTGTAGTTGTTGATATATACCTCCATAGAAGAAAAAAGAGCAAGAAAGCTCCTTCCAAAGGCAAGCCGGGGAAGTAAGCAGTCACGTAGCTAATAGCCACGGTCCCCGAATTGAGAACATTTTCGAAGAGGCGTGGACGAGCATTTCAATTAAGAAGATTAGACGCTTGCTCGACCTTGAACCTGCTGGAAAAGCCATCATTGAAGGCAAGTTTTTCGTGGTGCTCCGTGACTTTGCATATATGATGAGAAAAGGACTGACCGATGACGAGGGGAGATGGCTGAGGAACTGGCTGTGGTTTGCAAAAAGAGCAGGCCCAGAAGGTGTTGATAGGCTGAAAAATACATTGAAGAAGAACGTAAGAAGTCACAACGCAACAAGCCCGAAAAACAAGCTTTTCTAATCGATTGATCGCCGTGATGAAATCGTTGCTTAATTCGAGCGCACCTGAACTAGCTCGGAGCAAAATTGACCCCGAGATTTTTGCAACTTTGTCCGTTTCCGGACTTCGAGTGAGGGTTCTAATTTCATTGGCTCCACAACAGACCCAACAAGTACTTGCGCTCCTAGAACAGGTTGGAGCCACTGTGATCGAACATCTGACATTCATAGACACGTACTTTGCTGAAGTGCCTGTTACTGCGCTTGAAACAATCGCCACACATCCTGGAGTCCTGTATGTTGGGTTTAGGAAATACCGTCCAGCAGTCAAAGGAATAGGCTGGGGAATTCAGAACAGAGCAAAGTACAACATTCGAGTGATGAATATCGGACATGGTCCTTACCCGCCTTTCAATGCAAAACCTTTCGTTCCAAATGACCCAGTTAATCTTGCGACAAAACGGGCGTTCGAGCAAGGCATAACCGTAGTTGTTGCTGCGGGAAACTGGGGCCCACAAAATGCAACCTTGAATCCGTGGTCTGCTGCACCTTGGGTCATTGGAGTTGGAGCAGCCATAAATCAGACAACCCTCGCTAACACCTCATCACGCGGAGACCCCGCTGATGGGCTACACATTCCTACCGTCGTTGCAATAGGTGAGGGCCCGGAGGTCGGAGATGGCCCAATGCCACCTCCAGGATCTTGGACAAGCTTCGCTGCTCCACGGGTCTCCTTCCTTGCCTTGGTATGCATCGAATTTATTGAAACTCTTCGGTCATTCATGGACAAGAATTCTCAAGCCATTACCGTTGGAGATGAGTATTGCATCGCAATTGTAGACACCGGAGTCGATGAGACTAAAGTACCTAAGCGCCTAGCAGGGGGGCGAGTCCGCATTTTGCCTGAAGTAGGTGGCAAACTCATCGCGCTTGACGAATTTCTGAGGAGCAGAAACATACCCTGTGCTATTTCAACCGCGCCAGAGACCGTCAAGATGATGCTTCAGGCGATGGCGGTCCAGATGGATGGAAAACCGCATGAAGTTGGAGCGGGTTATGTTGATGAAAAAACTGCAATCCGCTATTTGCGTTCTTTTGGTGCCAGAAACTTTGTACAACTGTTTGCCCGTGGAGCCATTACAGCACGTGAAGAAAAAGAACTCAACCAAATTGACGCGCAGCTAGGCCCATTCAGCTCAAATCAAGAAATCGATGCGACTTTGGATTATTGCAGAGACATAAACTTCATAGACATAAGATCATTCTCAGGTTGTGATTCCTTATTCGACCCGGACGTATCCACGTGCTAATTGGACACTCACAATTCTTAGTTCGGGGCGCGCCGTTGAAGGTACCATAACGGGTTGTTCCTGGGGCCATTGCGATATGTTCCCACGTTATGGTGGGACATTGCACACTCAAGAGTCCAGGGACTATTTTCTAAGTGCCAACCGACGAACAGCTAGCAGTGTTTGACATCCGAATTTTAGAAAAATAAGTACTCCAGCACTACGACCACAAGTATCCAATCGAAAAAGAACACGATAAAGGATGCAACACCCAGACCCCAAGAAATCACGTCAATCGCTGCCATCTCTGGCTGCTCAGGTTTTCCGAACGTGCCAACAAGCAGCCCAATCCCCCAAATCAGAGCCAGAAACATCAAGGGAAGGAATCGTGATGAAATCGATGAAAGGACCAAACAAATGGACAACATAAACATCACCCGGACATATCGTGCAAATCTGTAATCTCTGATCTTCAGCCATATCTCCCTCAAAGCGTAAACTGCAAAGCCAAGCATGGCCGTGGGGATAACGGCTGCGAAAAGTCCGATCTTGAGGAAACCCATTGCCCACGCGCAATTCCCGCAGAACGACAGGTACCAAGAGAACATCAGGAAGAAGGCGAAAAGCGCTAGACCGAGAGAGACAAGGCTTCGTTTACGCGGGCCACGAATCCTCTTGTCAAGCACTCGACGGAGAAGGATCTCTATGGTTGCCGGTACTCCGAATATCGCAGCCAGTGCAAGGAAAGGCGATATTTCAAACGGAATCCAAGTATGGAAACTGAACACAACAGATTCGCCACTCTTACCGAAACATTGCGATTACCGCCTGGAAGAGGATATTTTGAAATTAGCTTGTCGATCCAAAAACTCTGATCCTTGTTCCTAGCAAGTCCACTTCGACTTTCTCGCAGTTTGGTTGATTCTTGTCTCAAATCGAAGCGCTCGATTGCATTTCCGCCTATGTGCTTATTGGATTTGCTGGCTGCGGGACAAAGACTCACCCATCTTGATCCTGATGAGCAGGTATCGGAAATAACCAAAACAAACAACGCACTCCAACTTGGATTCCAAGTGCAAGCGGCATATTTCTCTGTCACCCTAATTCGATAATCATGCTAGACGCATTGAGACCTTGAACTAACATGACAACGCCGAGCACGATCGAACAACAACAATGCCACTGTAGCTTTCAGGGGAAACCCGGTAAGACTTTCAAGAAATCAGGCTCGTTGAAAATACGTTATATTTCTCATCTCGGCTCCCTTTCAAGAGGGACCACTCTTGTCCAGGAAGCGACATACGCTGCAGGTGTTGAGCAAAGAGCAACTGAGTCGCGAGAGGATTCGTGGTGTGTTCGCCGTGGGAGCAATCGCGATTCTTTATTACCTTCGCCAAATTGCAACACCTCAAGGCCCTATCCTACTAGGGCATACACCATCGTCGATTCTAAATGTGAAATTTCCTGCCATCACGATCAACTCGGACCAAATAATGTACGTGTGGGCTGCCTACGTCATCCTCGTCGCGGTTGCGCTCGCGGATCAAATGGTGCCCGCGGACAGATGGTATAGCCGCCCGCTCAGGGCAGTCTTTGAGTTTGCGTATGGCCTCGGTCGTGCCGCATACCTGTTGGGAATCATGTTACTAATCTTGGCAGCAGCGTTCTTTCTTCTCCCAATAATAGTCATCCTCGTTGCCTTTCTAATGGCTGAGACGTTGCTGACAAAAGACGGCCGAAAGAAAATTCGGACAGCTTGGACCAAACGCGGTCACGCACAACGCAAGTGAGTAGCCACACGCTAGTTGACCTTCCACCCAGAAGCGTTTATGTCCTTCTGAATTCTTCCATTGCGCTCTCGGTCTGAGCTATCAACTTATCTTCGAGCTCTTTTTCGCTTCGATATGTTTCAATGATGATTTGCCCTACGGAAGCATTTGGAGTAAGGAAGCATTTTCTTACCTCATTAAACCTCCCCGCTAACGATTGAAGCTGTTGTTCTCCTGACCCACGCCCAATTGACTTAGCAAAAACGCTGAAGGTCATCCAAGGACCGATTTTCAGTTCTTCTTTGTGGTCACGCCCGAATGTGATGTGGTCACCAAGTAAAGTGGCAAATAGGTCTGCAATCACAACCTTGGGTGAAGCTTTGCTTTCCTCAACTTCAGCCAAAAGGATGACTTTGTTTGAGGCTTGATGGACAATTGCAATATCTGGAAACGCTAGCCTGGAAGCGGGCTTGAATTCTGAACCAATCCAGGAAATGATCTGTCCCAGCCTGACTTGAGAGTTCTCATCTTTCCTAACTCTCCTGTCCTGATGAGCGCAAAGGACATCGAAGCCCAGAGAATCGAACATCGCTGATAGCTTGCGAGCAGCTTGCGCGGTCCAAGCGCCCTGTAGCATTGGTCATCGCTGCCCGGTGTGTTGTCGTGCCTTTTCAAGCGTACCTATTACGGTTCGCAGGCTACGCGCAGTCCAAACTCCGCCAACCGCCCTTGAGACATCATCTGACACCGCTCCCCAACCGCCCCCGCGTTTCTCTCTGTCCAAGGTTCCATTTTGTGTCAGCTGGTCTTCCTTCCATGCTCCCACAGCGCGTTCACTGATCTGGAAGAATGTCGCATGGCTGGTTGGTTTCGGAACGGATTGGCAAGGTGGGCCTTTTACCGCAAAAGCGATTCCGTTCGTCCACCGTTTTCCTCCCAGGGGCGCTGGGGAGGCAGCTTTCTCTGCAGCGGATACAAAGGCGACTGCCTCATCATAGGTTAGCGCTGCGCAAGTTGTCTCAAGCACCGATGTCAGCTCGTTGGCGAGTTCCAAACTATCAGTTCCGGAAGACTCGATTACAAAGTTGCCCGTATGTCCATACCAGTCAATGATCCTGGTTGACGATGGATGACTAGTAAGTTTCTTATTCATTTCACCAACCCACTTATCCATAGCTTCCTTTCGTCCGAAAACGCGACCCAAGTTACCAACATTGACACCAAAGACGATGAATAGTCCCAACACTCGTCCTCGCAGTATGCGTTAAGTCAACTGCGGCTTTATTATTTTGGAAGGATACCTCCTTTTTCAAGAGGAAGTGCGGCAGGCGAATCGCTCGTGCAGGTTTTCATCAGTTACGCATTTGATGATAGGGAAATCATGAACCTAATGAAAACCTGTCTTCAGATGAGGGGCATCAAAGTCTATACAGCTGAGCATGATCCGCAGCTAGGAAAGCCTCTCTTCGAAAAGATACAAATTGCTATCGAAAACTCCGACGCGCTAATAGCAATAGTGACACGAGGCAATCCTTCGGCGTCAGTCAACCAAGAAGTTGGCTATGCAAGAAGAGCAAGTATACCGGTTATCCCCTTTGTTGAGAAGGACACAAGAATCGGATTCATGCTTGGCGACATTGAGCGGATGCAGTTTGACAGGAATAATGTGAAACAGGGATGCGAAAAAGTTGCTAGTTACATCGCCGAAAAATTAGAGCCGGAGAGAAGAGAACCGCTGACTGAAGAGGAGCTAGTGAGTGTGCGGAAAATTGTTGACGATTACGAAACATTTTCTTACAGGCTGAACGAAGGGTCGATTCTACGGGGAAGAATTAGCTCGGATACTGCTATCAACGTGTTTTTGGTTGATACTCAGAACCTAAATCTGTTCGAAGATGAGCACGAATTTGACTATTTAGAAGGCAGCGAGAAAATAACTCGGTTTTCATTCGATTTTCCAGTTCCCAAGACGCACGACTGGCACATAATTATCGAGAACGAGAACCAAGAACCAGCAGAAGTAGACATCAAGCTCAAAGTAATAAGCAACCAATGAACAAGAGGTTTCATTCTTTTCATTTTCAGTGATGTGATCTCAAAATTGGTGTGTGCGTGAGAAAATCACGATGCTCGTACGAGAAAAAATAATCTGCGCATGTTGCTCCGCTATGCCCATCTCCCGGCGGTACCGAAAAGAAATACTTCATTCCATATCTTATTGAGAACTAAGTTTGGATAGCGCCTCTCAGCGTGAGTCAAGAAACTCCGAAGTACGAAGCTCTCCTTTTTGACTGTTATTTCTTCAATCCAGTCATAGGGCCTGTATCTCGCTTTACTACTTAGAATGAACATGGTCATCAAAATTGAATCTATTGGATACAATTTGATTCCTCTAACCGGTAGTATCCCATATTTCTCAAGATCCACGTCAATGTGGCCGTCAGCGGGTTGGATGTTGGATTTTTCACCATATATCAATGTATATTGGTATCTCAGATCAGGATTGACCGACAGTAATTCTTTGAGAGAAAAACTACTTTTGTCCAGATACAGCCCTGGCTCCGTTGAATAGCAGTCATGAAGTCGGGGAAAGGTTCCGTATGGTTTGACAATCACATTATTGTATGTATTTCGATCGATACTAAGACCATGCGTATAGAATCCTTTAGCACTCTTCTCAGAATCATTGAAGTGATACATTGACAAAATCAAAGCCTCTGCCAAGGACAGCATTCCGTAATAGTACAGAATAGGAGAGGCTAGTTCCGAGACACTTCTGGCTACTTGAAAAAGCTCCCTCGCCTGAGCTACGTATTTTGCAATGTTTCGAGCATTCTCTTCAAGAACATCCTCTTGCACAATAGAGAATCCTGAACTCTTCTGGTTTGCCTCCCTTTTCTTTTGCGCAAGCATGGAATGATCAATTCCGAAGCTGTTTTGTCTGATTTTCTTTCGCAGAAGATTTCTTGTATTCTCCGGCGAAGTCAGGTAGCCGAGCCAATTCCACAGCTCTTCGATCTGTCTTGTAGTGTCGACAAAGTGGATGTGGGGCTTATCGTTCATGTTTCGTGACCTGAAGTTTATCTCACAACACACGTAGTTATCGCTATGGTACTATTTGGCAATGCGAAATAATTCGAGAAACACGTCCAACGAACTAGTAGGCAAGCGTGCGCAATTTGTCATATTCCTGAAATCTTCGATAAGCTGACGCATCGAGAGTTGAACGGTCGTCGTTTGAAAAGTGGGTGGTGGTGGATGTAATGGTGCGGGCAACAGAAATTGAACCGTAAGTTCCGGCAGTTTCTTGTGGTGGTGGTGCGCACCAGCATCCCCACACACTAAACATAATCAGGGTTCGAAGATGGGCCTCGCCAAAACAAGTAGGGTACACCACGCTGGTACCATGGCCACCCTTTGGCATCATACATCAAATCCACGATTCGTTTCGGATCTATGTTCTTGATTCCTAGAAAGTTCAGAATATCCTTGAACATGGCTATTACTAGCTTCCATTCGGGCGGAATCCCTTCACTGTAGTATAGAGCCGCGTCGCTGAGTACCGTGGCCCCACCACTAATGGCATACGTTGCGAACTTTGCTCTCCTCTGGGCCTTCTCCAGCTGCTTCACTTCCTCTCCGATCTGTGTGTAGACTTCTCCTGCTCTTCTAAAAGCGTCAGCAGCAGCAGGAAGCTTTCCTTCAGCGATTAGTTGACGGTATTCCGACATAATTCTTGTTTCTTTCTTGTGTCGTTCCGCAAAATCTACAAGGTCATTTAAGGTGTTAACATCCTCTCCTCCTCTTAGGAAAACGGCCATTTTGTGACTTCCGAGAGAAACAGGGCTTCTAGCGCCAGGGGAGTTGAGAAACAACGAATAGTTGATCTGGTCCAACCTCCTCAAGTCCTTACTGACAAGTGGGAGTACCCTGAGGAATGCCATGCGTTCCAAGTCTGCAATAGTATAGTTGCCAAAGCCACCCAATTGCTGTGTAAGCGGGTCAATTAGGTATTTTCTATAATCGATCAAAAGGTGATAGAGGAGATCAAGGTTCGAATACTCCTTATGAAATTTGTCTATCAGGAACCCCGTGAGAGTGCCGTATCCAAAAGACCGTAACTCGAAGACAGTAGATGCCATGGCTCGCTCTAGATCTGCTAGTTCGAACTTCTGGTCTCTTGCTACTGAGTACATTTGTGCGGAGTCAGCAATTCGTTTAATCTCGATATCTCGTATCTGGTCAACGTCTAACTCAGGAAATTTACTTAGAAGAAGTTCAGTCCAACCAGCAGTTTGGATAATCCCTTCACGACGGGCCGCGACCTGGAGAGTCAAGTCTCTTTGAAAGAACGAACCTCGAATTAGAAATGGAGGGTAAGTTCCACGAACTTTGTGGATTACATTAAAGAGTTTGTCACAATAACCGTACGCTTCGTACTCTAATGGATGCTGAGTTACCGCAGGCAAGAATTTCTCCGGTCGCCGTTCAAAGATCTCCGAAAGATTTTCCACGGACATACCATAAATATCTTCAAAATCATTTCGACTCTTGTACCCAAATATCGGAATAATGACCTTGTTATAGTGCAGAGCGAGATTGGCAAGATTGTTTGCAGGAGATATTTCTGCAAGTTTAGTGGGGAACCACTGAGTGTACGTTTCCTCCTTTTGAATATCGAATTCCGGATAGAGATCTAATGGATTGATCCTCTCACCTTTACTTGCTTCATCGAAAAGGGGGGACCCCGCAATGGATAGATTATGTCTGTCAATAGTTTCCCAGTCCTTGTAATTGACTGTCATAAGTTGACTCCCGGCGGTCTTATGTGTGTATCAATCACGCACACACATTTCTTTCCGCAGGCAGTTAGGTTAAGGTTTTCGTTCCGTTGGTTTTCGGCAGTGTGGGCAGGGTTTGAAGATGAATGTGCGTATGCGTAGGATAGTTACTTGAACCCATTCGCCGCCGCGATTATGGCAGTACCCGCAATCTCTATCCGACTGCATGTCTTCTGGTCTAATCAAGGTTCAAGGTCTGTGAGAGATATCGCCCGGACGAGTTCCTTGCCGATCTTAACCCAGACCTGATGGCAGCATCGGCAGGAGAAACTTGCTTTAGCTTCCATTACGCTGCCACGCCGGCAGTATTCGAGCGAATCAAGTTCAAGCAAGCAACCACGGAATCTTGAAGAGTCCGAAAACAGACTAGTACGAGGTATAAGGCAGTCGAAAACCGTCGAATTGCTCAAACCACGGAAGTAATCCGAGCAATCGCACTGACAAATATGTACACTAGATAAACTCCCGTGAAAAGACCGAAGAAGGAGAATGCCAAAGGAAGTCTCCAATCCCCAACAATCGTTACGTCACCTAGTCCTAGCAAAGAGGAGACGATTTGTATCAAGAAGAAATAGAGGGTTACGAGTATCAGGCGAGGCGCCGATTGCTGTCTGTCGCAAACGCGTGCCTTTTCCGCCTCCAGCCCCTTTAGCTTGTCTCGAAATTTGTCTAACTCATGTACAGCTGATTCCAACGCCCCTTTCTCATTGAGATATCTTTCCAAATCATTCATCTCAGCACTGATTTCATGCAAGCTCGAACGAAGCGCCTCAAGACCGAACACGCCGATTACGCCAACGAAGCCGATCAAAGCCGCACCTATATCGGCAAGAGTCCGGAAGACATCCGCGCGAGAAGTAAGGGCTAATTGGTTTGGGAATACAAACGGTATAACTGGTGCAAGTGTGGTTAGGACAATTAACCAGACCCAAAATCTTTGATACGGACTCACCAGATTTCAACCAGCTGCTGAACTTCTTTCGAATGTGTCAAGATAGATACGGCACACTTTCCTTTATTCGCTGCTTCTCAGGAAACTCTTGCATAATGTGGTCCCAGTCTTTTTGTGTCGTGATTTCAACAACGATGACCTTGTCGTTATCTGTGTGGCCGGAAAGTCATGGTCTACTCGTTGTCCATTTCTTGAATGGGTGAACGTCGCCTCTGTCACGTAGGGTTGATCTTGTTTTTCATTTGTTGAGCGCCCCCTGTTTGGTAGGCTGTCAAAAGTCGTTTGGTGAATTGGGAAATTTTGCCCCTTCAGATTTCTTAGCTGTTTAAGTGCTTTGTCTCTTTTCCATCTGTATACCCCAAGCAGAACCACCAATCCAACAGTAGCACACAGAAGTACAGCGGTTCTGTTATAGCCTGCAAGCGTCAGACCAAAAGCATATGTTATGAAGAATAGTCCGAACCCCATCCCTGAAAGAACTGCTTGCATCTCCTGCAACTTCAAGTCGGCTGGCAATCTTGAAGTATGCAGAACCCAACAACTAAACAAGAACCCGAACGTTGGAAAACTCATCAAAACCAAGCCGCTTAGAGCGAGCGTTGGTTGAGTGGCAAAATTATACAAAACCGTCAGAACTGGGTCAAACATGATGAACACATAGTGCGAGTATGCGGCGTATATGTCTGGAACAACCAGCATACCTAACCCGACACAAACGAACCACAACATCGCAAAGCGCAGAAAGCTTAGTTCTCTACGCATTTGATTGCACCAACCATCATACACCACTTCGGCTGAAACTGAAACTTGGCGGGCGCTGTTATCTGAGCTATACCCATCCACCTACTTTTCGCTTGCGTTCTGGATTAGGTCTAGCCAGGAATCGTTTCCATCAAGAGTGGATGGTAAGTTACTACGCGTTTCTAAAGGCCTTAGTATCTTTGAGCGAGTGGGAACCGATCCAGGTAGTTCTGAGGTACCATTCATTCCAACTATATCGTTACAAGGGCCCCGCTGGTAAAGTACCCAGGAGGCCGAGATACCATCCGAAAGCATCACTATGGCAACATCAGAGTCAATTGGATCCAATGCGATTGAAGCGCGTTCTAAACAAACTACAGAGGCAAGCGTCTACGAGGCCTCGATACAAGAGATCCAAAACTCAAGAAAGGTCACGACGTAGATATCGTCCTGGTAGACCCCAAAGCCAAGACACGAGGCTGTGAGACGATCCCTGGTTTTTGTGGTATTGTTAGTGTTCTATTGGGGGTTAAACGGTCTAGCGCAAAAGCCCCGTTTTCTGGCAGAAGTGCACTTGCGTTTCCGCACAACCATGTAAATACCCGAAGCCTTGCCGAATGCTTGTTTCTGCCGCCCTCACGGGATTGGTTTCCCTATTACATGCTCTAACCTGTAGCGTTGCTACTGCCGTTCACAATTAAGAGGGTGGATCCACCCGTCGAGGGGTGGTGCCAAACGGTGCCAATCGAAGGTAACCCTCGTTATTCGTATTCTCGAGTGGCTGAATAACCATGTCGAAAGGAAACCCAAAACTAACCTTCAGAGTGTCTAGGAAAGAGGAACTTGCCCTACGTCTCTTGGCCAGGCGGGCGAATATACCGCTTGCGGAGTATGTGCGATTGGCAATACGCGAACACTTGCAGGGGGTGACCTCCACCCATTCACTGGGTGACAGTCACCTTCAGACCCTCGTCACCCTGACGAAGGAGTTCATTACCCGTGTCCAACTGGCCAGGCAAGTCCCGACCAAGGTTCCCATGAAGGCTGAGAAGGACCCCCAGCTTCCTGGGACGGAGAAACGGAGTGATCTCGAGGACCTTACATGGAAGTCCGTTCAAGCTGCGGTCGAGTACAGCAAGACCGAGGCCGCTGCCAAAGATGCGGAGGCAAGGTTGCTGGCCCTACGGGTCGCAAACGGCTTGATGCGAACGGAACTCATGATTCTGAAACACCAGGACGACGCCTACGTCGATGCCCTCCTCAAGGAGTTAGGGGTAGACGCGGATGGGTTGGCGGAAAAAGCTGCGCAGCGCTAAGCCACTGCCCTAACACTACCAAGCGGGGAACCGCCTGGTCCAACGAAACAACCGTTGAAGGCCAGCAAAGAGTGAAGCTCTGCGAGAGTGAGGAGGCAGCTAGAAACGCGAAGGCGCGTATGGAAGCAATGCGCTTGGCTTCGCATGCGCCAACTACTCGGAACTTACGTCATACACTCCTATCTTGACTTCATGAGGACCGAAAACTCGTGCACCGGTTCGAAGAGTCCTTACGGGTTGATTGAGTACTTACATAAACGATATAGCGCATATGTTGGAACTCCGTGCGCGGGTTAGCGAGGATGGCGCAGAAGGAAGTTCCAACAGCGCGTTCCACTGGTCAAAAGCTGAGTGAACTGCACGAAGCAATCCGTAAGGAATTCCCTAGAGTAGATGCTGACGCGAATGGAAGACGAAGAATATTCTTCGAGAATGCCGCAGGTTCTCTAGTGCTACAGCGCGTGGTTGAAGCGGAGGCAAGGGCTCGACTGGACTACTCCGCGAACGTCGATGGACCGTTCTGGGAGTCGAAAATGAACGAGGAAATGATCCTGGGTGGTCGGAAGGCGGTAAGGGATTTTCTGAACGCGCCGTCCGAGGATTGCGTCATTTCGGGTGAGTCGGCTACGAGCATTTTCTTCAACCTCAGCTATGCACTTTCGAAAGAGATGTCGGGAACGGAGAACATAGTTCTCACGGAGTATGAGCATTATGCCAATGTTAGCCCATGGCTTGAGCTCGAACAACGTGGCGTGGTCAAGGAAGTAAGGTTTGCAAAATTCAATCCAAACGACGGTCAACTAGATATCTCTCACCTGATGAGCCTCATCGATAAGGATACGCGAGTTGTTTCTGTCGCCGGTGTTTCCAATGTATTGGGCTCCAAGACACCCGCCGCCAGAATCTTCAAACTTGCAAAAGAAGCAGGGGCTTATGCTGTTCTCGACGCAGTCCATATGGTTCCGCATATTCCAGTTGATGTCGTGAAACTTGGTTGTGACTTCGCCGTCTTCTCCGCATACAAGCTGTTCAGTCGGCGCGGAAGTTTTGCATACGGTCGGAGAGAGTTACTGGAAACTCTGACACCATATAAGGTGAAACCCGCACCCGATAAACCACCCGGAAAGTGGGAGATGGGGACGCGAGATCAAGCGCTATTCTCCTCGAT
This sequence comes from Candidatus Bathyarchaeota archaeon, assembly GCA_963726255.1. Classification (GTDB taxonomy): domain Archaea; phylum Thermoproteota; class Bathyarchaeia; order 40CM-2-53-6; family 40CM-2-53-6; genus FEN-987. Next base: position 1,336,515 of record CAVSBL010000002.1, on the reverse strand, counting down.
TACTGCCGTCATGGATTATTTGAACTGGCTAGGTTCCCAAGTGGAGTCCGAGGTCAGAGACAAGAATCGGTGATTATGCTGGAAGAAAACGCGTCCTTAAGGCAGCACTCTCATGGATTGAGCAATATGAGCAGACTCTCTCGAATGCGATGCTGGGCGGAACAAACGCTGTACCAGGAATGCAGGCGATGAGAGGTGTTGAGGTTTACGGTGTGAGAAATCCTTCCAACACACATTTACGCGTGCCGACCTTTACGTTCAACATTGCGGGCGCTGACCCATTTCAGGTGGCTCAGTATCTCTGGGATAAGCATTCAGTAGCCGTCCTAGCTGAGAATTGCGGGGGCTTCTACTCGAGAACGCTCCAAACCTACGGGAAATCTGTAGGTATTCGCGCCAGCCTAGTACACTTTAATGCTCTTCACGAAGTCGAGACATTCCTGCGTGCTCTTGATGACACTGTCAAGCACTTCGCCCAATAGCCGTCACTTTCCACTCCGAAAGGCAATTGGGTTTGATAGAGTGCCTCATGGAAAGAAAGTGCTGAAAGGTATTGATTCTTTCAACCAAGTTTTCAAACCCGAAGTGCTAAATACACTGAACGAGACGGCCAATCTATGACTAGGATTGCAGGGGTAGATATCAAGCCCGGAGGTAGATACTCAAACTTCCTGAGCGTCGGCAATCGAGCCGCGACCCATGTGAAATTGCCTTTCACCGTAATCAGAGGCTCGCGTGACGGACCTACCATATGCATCACGGCCGGCGTCCACGGAACCGAATATGTCGGGATAGATGCAGCAATCAGGCTTTCGAACAAAGTCAAGCCGGATGATGTGAGGGGGACACTTATCGTAGTCCCGACAGTCAACGTCCCGGGCTTCGAAGCGAGAACTTATGTTTCGCCCATAGACGGCGTGAACATTCAAGGAAGCTTTCCAGGAAAATCCAATGGAACTATTTCTCGCCTGATTTCGTACACAGTTTTTAGGGAGTTCATTTCAAAATCCGACTACTATTTGGACTTGCACGGTGGAGATATACATGAATCAGAGATAGGCTTTGCAGGTTTCTTTGAGACTGGCAACCGACGGATTGATGCCCGATCAGAACAAATGGCCAAAGCTTTAGGCTTTGAGTATATTTGGCACACCTCAAGAGACGGCCCCATGCCAAAAGGGTCTTCTTGGAGGATCGGCCCCGAAACCGGAATTCCGTCCGCTCTTGCAGAGTTTGGTTCTGGCGACAAACTCATGCCGGAAGAAGTATCGGTCATGTGTGATGGGGTGCTAAATGTGATGCGGCATCTGCGAATTGTTAAGGGAAGGGCGCTGAAAAAAGCGGGGCAAAAAACCGTAGCTTACTTTGCTCCTTTGAGGGTTAGCCAGGGAGGCCTCTTTCATGTGCATGTGGCACCGGGAGATATCGTCTCGCGGGAGATGTCGTTGGGGAAGTGATGAACCTTCAAGGCGAGAAAATCGAAACGGTGCGGTCTCCAACGGAAGGCGTTGTCCTCGCTTTGATCCACAATCCTGTAGTAAACTCAGGTGACGAGACTGTATTCCTCGGCTCGACAAAAGCAGCATCCATCTGGAATTACTCATGAATACGAAACGCCTCACATTTGATTCGATAGGTTAGACCACAACCAAGTGATGCCTCTCATAGAGGCCGGGTATTGACCTAGTTTACGCATCGGATTCTATATACCGACGGCTTATACCGCCACCCATCTTTTGGCAAGAAATCGTGGATTCATTGAACAGAATTATCTTGCAAGATGGTCTTCTGATAGATTGTACAGGACAAGAACCTCAAGAAAACGCAACGGTTCTTGTGGAAGGGAGAGAGATAATCAAGGTTACAGACAAACAGACCCCTATAGAAGGAACTGTCATCGACCTAGGTGGAAGGACCATCATGCCCGGCCTCATCGATGCTCACGCGCATGCGTGCATCGTCGAGGAATCACTGCAGATGAATAAGTATCCAACCGCGAAATTCGTTTGCATAGCTGCGAAAAACTTGGAAGATATGCTCATGCAGGGATTTACCACGGTTAGAGATGCGTACGGGGCAGACTGGGGCTTCAGAGTTGCGGTTGAGGAGGGCTACATGAAAGGACCGCGGCTCCTTGTGAGTGGAAACGCACTATCTCAAACAGGTGGGAGTGGAGATCCGCGAAGACCAACGGAGGACTTCGTGCCAGAACAAGGTGCCGTAGGATTAAGAACCGTAGTGTGCGATGGTGTTGACGGCGTACGAACAGCGGCCCGGGAGCAATTGCGAAGAGGCGTTGATCAGATAAAAGTGATGGCGAGCGGAGCGGTCATACCTTCCTCGCCTGCCGGGGGTGGCGATCTTGTAACTCCCGAATTCACAGTCGACGAGTTGAGAGCTGCAACCTCTGAAGCCGGTGCGAGAGGAAAATACGTTATGGCACACGCTTACCCTCCGGCGAGCATAAGGAACTGCGTTGAGGCAGAAGTAAGATCTATCGAACACGGCAACCTGCTCGATGAAGAAAGTGCCATCCTGATGAAAGATCACGGCACATTCTTGGTCCCCACGGTGGTGACTTATGACGAGATTTACAATGCACGAGACAGACTCGGATTCTCACAAGAGACAATTCGAATGGTCAAGGTTGCCCGTGACAAGAGTCTGGACGCTGTGCGGATTGCGCATAAAGTGGGTGTTAAGATTGGTTCCGGGTCTGATCTGCTATACGATAGTCGGAAGCGAATGGCAAGAGAACTGGAACTGAAGGCAACAGTTATGACGACCACGGAGACACTGAAGGCAACTACGAAGACCAATGCGGAGCTTCTGAAGCTTAATGACAAAATCGGAACGCTTGAGAAAGGGAAAATAGCAGACATCATTGTGTTGGATGGAAATCCTCTAAAGGACATCAGAATATTCCAAGATTATGAGCGGAATATCGCACTCATTATGAAGGATGGGCGGATCTACAAGAATAACATCAAGGCTTGAACTCACGGACAAACTCGCGGACAATTATCCGTACGGTATGCAATATACAATATATTGAGTTGTCTTATCTATTCCAACACCGGTCGTAAGCCGAGAAAATGGTGGAGATTTTGTCTAAAGAAAAACAAAACACAGGACCTAGTCGTATACTCTTCGCAACTGCACTAATCATAATGCTCCTCGTCGGGATGGCTGGGGGCTACTTCGCGGGTATGAGTACCGCTCCGTCTGGTGGCGTAACGCAGTCTTCCACTAACACTGGAGCCTTGACTACCAACCAATTAGTAATCGGGGTGACTGATAAGGTGACAGATCTGGACCCTGCAAACGTTTGGGGAGTCTTCACACAAGAAGTGTTAACCAACACGATGGAGGGGCTCCTCAAGTATATCCCAGGAACAACTGACCTTGAACCAGGCATCGCCAGTTCCTACACAGTTGAGAATGATGGCACCGTATACATCTTCAAGCTCAAGCCTAACCTCCGCTTCGCTGATGGAACTTTGGCTAACGCGAATGATGTCGTTTGGTCCATCAAGAGAGTCATGACGATCGGCGCTGACGCAGCTTACCTTGTCACCGACTATGTCAAAGACGTTCAAGCTTTGGACAATGAGACAGTGAAGTTCACTCTTCTGGCACCTGCTTCGTACTTTCCGGCTGTTGTTGCATGCTCTGAATACTTCACAGTGCATCCGTCTTACAATCCTAGCAAGATTGACAGTGACCAAACAGCAGGTGGTCTGGGTGAGTACCACATTACGACATGGCAGAGAGATGTACAGCTCGTCCTAGATGCGAATCCGTACTACTTTGACGGCGCACCAAAGATAAGCAGAATCATAATCAAATTCTACTCGACGGCATCTGCTCTGGCACTGGCTATTCAATCTGGGGAAATCGACGTCGCTTGGAGAACCCTTAACCCGTCAGACATCAACAACCTTCGTTCAAATCCAACGCTTCAAGTTCAAGACGTCCCAGGGGCCTACATTCGCTACATAATCCTTAACGAGAACATTCCCCCGTTCAACAACCATCTCGTAAGGCAGGCAATAGCCGCCGCCGCAGACAGGAATGCAATAAGTAACAAAATATTCTATGGGACAGTTCATCCGCTCTACAGCATGATTCCCATGGGTATGTGGGGTCATACAGATGCCTTCTTGAAGGATTATGGAGAAAACAATCTTGTCATGGCGAAGAATCTTCTGACACAAGCAGGTTATAGCGAGGCAAACAAACTCACATTCGACTTGTGGTATACGCCAACCCATTACGGAGACACTGAGGCAGATGTTGCACTGCAATTAAAGAACAGTCTGGAAGCGACCGGCATGATATCGGTCAACTTGAAGTCAGCGGAATGGGCAACATACCTCGACCAGACAAAGGCGGGCCTCTATCCAGCTTCCTTGTACGGATGGTTCCCCGACTACTTCGACCCGGATGACTACCAAAGTTCTTGGATCGATGTGGGATGGATCGGACATGCTTACAAAGACCCTGTCGTTTCGAGCCTTGTCGCCAATGCGAGCATGGCCCAAAGCGTTCAAGAGAGAACCGCCTTGTACGCCCAATCTCAAGCCCTTTGGTCTCAAGACGCGGCGATAATTCCACTTTACCAAGGCGGAATCCAAATAGTGTCAAAACCAAATGTCAGCGGTCTCGTTCTGGATCCTGTGATGGTTCTTCGCTACTGGCTGATCTACATCAAACCCACGTAGGGTCAGCCAGCCCATCCTTTTTCTTGGAATGCCATGGCGCTTGGGCTCACTCAGATCCTTTCTGTTGATGCGCCTCATCCTCACTATTCCTACAATCTTGGTACTGCTTACCCTTGTTTTCCTAATCACTCATGTTATGCCGGGGGATCCAGTTCGCTCGATAGCGGGTATGTATGCCCCGGAAAAAACTATCTTAGAGTTACGTCATGCGTTAGGCCTAGTTGATGCGAACGGCAATCCGATTCCGCTCTACATACAGTTCCTGAACTATGTAGTAGGAGTGTTCCGAGGAGACCTTGGTAACTCTCTCATTTGGGGCAGACAGCCTGTCATGGTTGAAGTTGAGCTGTATCTGCCTGCAACACTGGAACTGACCATATGGGGATTCATCATTAGCATAGTCATTGGCCTTTGCGCGGGGGTACTCTCTGCGTTGAAGCGAGGAACAGTCGTCGATCACGCCCTGCGTATTTACGGTATTGTGGCTTATGCTCTCTTCATTCCATGGATAGGAATGCTCACGCAAATGTTGTTCGCTGTTAACCTACACTTGCTCCCGGTTGCAGGAAGAATCGACCCAGGTATTGACATTCAGCGAATCACCGGTCTGTACGTTTTGGACAGTGTTCTGACCGGAAACTGGGTGGGATTGTACAGTGCTGTTCGTCACCTAATTCTTCCTTCACTTATTCTTGGAATTATGCTCTCGGGCGTTTTCTGTAGGCTTTCGAGGAACTCAGTGCTTGAAGTGCTCTCACAGGACTTCATTACTGCAATAAGGGCAAGAGGGCTTCCAGAGAGAGTTGTAATGAAACATGCGTTGAAGAATGCCTTCATCCCCATCCTAACCATGATGGGGCTTGAGTTTGCTATGCTCTTGACGGGAGCAGTGCTGACTGAGACAACGTTCAGTTGGCCTGGCATAGGGAGTTTCCTAATTGACCGAATTACCTACCGAGATTACAACAGCCTTCAAGGAACCGTAGTAATCTTCGCGATTATGATATCCATTGTGAGCTTGATTGTAGACGTCGTCTACGCACTCATAGATCCTCGGATTAGATTCTAGGTGAACTAGTGTGACTTTAGAGTTCTCAAGGTGGCTGACAACCATATTACCGAAAGGTCAGGGAAGAGGACTGGTTATCGCTGGCTCCGCAATTGTCGGATTCATCGTCTTTTTATCAATATTCGCGCCCTTGCTTACGAAATATAGTCCGACTCAACCAGTCGGATTATCAATGGTTCCTCCGTCTATAGCTCATCCGATGGGCACTAACACCCTCGGTTACGATCTCTATAGCAGAATCCTGTATGGTGGAAGGACCATTCTAATCGTGGTTCTCTTATCGACATTCCTGTCGATGATCTGTGGAATGCCGCTTGGCCTTCTCTCAGGGTATCTCGGAGGAGGCGTTGACCGATCACTTAGCGTCGTTATGGACAGTATCTACGTTTTCCCTGGTCTAATAATCGCGATAGCAATGGCGGCCGTTCTCGGCCCAGGAATAGCCAACGTAGCCGTAGCTATAGCGATCGTCTACATTCCAACTTACTTCAGAATGATAAGAGGGCACACGCTTTCAATAAAGGAACAACGGTATATCGAAGCAGTTCGATCAATCGGGGCTAAGACTCGTACCATTCTGTTCAGTCACATATTGCCCAACGTTCTTCCAACCCTCATCGTTGTCTTTTCCCTCAATGTGGCTGACGCCATACTGACAGAAGCTGGTCTCAGCTTCTTCGGCCTCAGCGTAACCGCGCCCACACCGGACTGGGGATACGATCTTCGAGCGGGCCAATCGTTTCTTCCGTCAGGATCTTGGTGGCTCATAACGTTCCCCGGCTTGATGATACTTCTGCTCGCCATAGGGTTCAGCCTTCTGGGAGATGGACTCAACGAGATGACCAGCCACGGATAGCAGCCAAGTGAACTCCCAGGACATTCTCGCAATTAAAGGTCTGAAGACTTACTATCCGATTTCTAGAGGAATCGTGAAGGCTGTTGACGACGTGACACTTTCGGTAAGCAAAAGTGAGTTTCTGGGTCTCGTTGGTGAGTCAGGATCTGGAAAATCCACGCTCGGACTTTCCATTCTTAGACTCGTACCCTCACCCGGTCGCATTGTAGAGGGCTCCATCCTCTTCGACGGCATTGATACTTTGAGACTCTCAGATGCTCAGATGCGTCGGCTTAGAGGACGCGAACTGAGTATGGTTTTCCAAGATCCAATGATGTCGCTTGACCCGCTCATGAAGATCGGAGACCAAATTGTCGAAACCGTCCGCTGGCATGAGCACATAACAAGAGGTGAAGCAATTACGCGAGCGAAGAGAACTCTTGACCTCGTCGGCATAGGTTCTGAACGCTTCCAGGATTTTCCGCATCAGTTCAGTGGCGGCATGAGGCAGAGGGTGATGATAGCCTTGGCAATTTGCGTCAACTCACGCGTGATTATCGCGGATGAACCAACCACGGCGTTAGATGTCATTGTGCAAGCGCGTGTCTTGGATTTGTTGTCAGATCTCCGGACGAAGTATGGTTTGACTCTAATACTCATCACCCACGACTTGGCTGCTGTGATCGAAAGGTGTGATAATGTTGCAATCATGTACGCAGGGCAACTTGTTGAACATGGTAATAGAAGGCAGATCGCGACGGATCCACTTCATCCCTACACACAGGGTTTGTTGAAGTCCACACCAAACATACGACTCGTATCTGGCAAGTCCAGTTTCATCGAAGGAACAAGTCCAGACATGACCAATCCTCCGCAAGGCTGTAGATTTCATCCTAGATGCGCCTTTGCCAAGGAAATCTGCAGAAGGGACGTTCCAGTGCTTACAAAGCGAAGCGATGGGCGGACGGTACGGTGTTTCTTGTACACTTAGTGATCAAACTTGGACGCGTTTGTAAGAATAGTCGGCCTCAAAAAATACTTCCCCGTCCAGAAGGGCGCACTGCAGAGGTTGGTTTCGAGAGCAAGGGATTACGTTCGTGCAGTAGACGACGTCTCTTTCACCATAGAAAAAGGGCGAGTGATGACTCTGGCTGGCGAGAGTGGCTGCGGAAAGACAACCACTGGGAAGACAATTCTCCGACTTGTCGAGCCAACCGAGGGGCATGTGTTTCTGGGTGGAACAGACGTGACTACCATGAAACGGGAGGCACTACGAATATTCCGAAGACGGATGCAGATGATCTTCCAAGATCCCTATGCTTCGCTTGACCCGCGCCAAAGAATCGGCGACGCCGTCTCAGACCCGCTACGGATCCATGGAATATCGAACGCTTCTGAGAGAAGACAATTGGGACTTCAGATGCTGGAAAAGGTTGGTCTCACGCCTCCTAGTGATTTCTTCGACCTGTATCCCAGGAACATGAGCGGAGGGCAGCGACAGAGGGTAGCTATAGCCCGAGCAATCATACTGCATCCAGATCTTGTTGTTGCGGACGAACCTGTCTCAATGATAGACGTGTCTCTCAGGTCGTCAATTCTGGAGTTGATGACTAAACTGAAAGAGGAATTCGACCTCACATACCTCTTCATCACTCACGATCTCGCGGTTGCGAAGGAAATATCGGATACAATCGCAATAATGTACATGGGAGAAATCGTCGAAATCGCTTCAAGAGAAGAACTATACACGAAACCATTGCATCCCTACACGATCTGTCTTCTCTCAGCGGTACCTGTGCCTGACCCAGACAACGTTTCTCAAGGACTAATAGCGAAAGGTGAAATTTCGAGTGCAATCAATCCGCCTTCTGGATGCAGATTCAGCCCGAGATGTCCATTCGCTCAACCTCTCTGCACTGCGAAGCACCCTGACCTGGAAAAGATACGGGAAGGTCATTCAGTGGCCTGCTTTTTCCCGCAAGAGACTTACAATATCATCAGGTCTTAGAGAAACAGGTGGATCGGCATGCGCGTGATTGATCTCAGAAGCGACACCGTCACACTCCCGACTGAAGAGATGCTTGATGCGATCAGGACTGCAAAGTTAGGTGACGACGTCTACAGGGAAGATCCTACGGTCAACCGCCTAGAGGAACTTGCTGCTGAGAAGATGGGCAAAGAGGCCGCCCTACTGACGACGAGCGGAACCCAGGCGAACCTAGTAAGCTTAATGAGCCAAACGAAACGTGGTGACGAGGTGATACTGGAGCGCGAAGCCCACATATACTACTATGAGTTAGGCGCATTCTCAATCCTAGGAGGCCTAGTGCCTCGCCTCGTCAAAGGCAACATGGGAGTTATGACGCCAGAAGACATAGAAGCAGCCCTGAGGCCAAAAGACATTCACTTTCCACCAACCAGCTTGGTATGCATCGAAAATACTCATAACCGTGCTGGAGGAGCGATGTGGACACCTTCTCAGACTAAAGCAGTATACGATTTCGCGAAGAGTCAGGGATTGAGCGTTCACATGGACGGCGCTAGGATATTCAACGCCGCAGTTGCCCAAAGCTTGGACCCGCGTGAATTCACGCAATATGTAGATACCTTGATGTTTTGCCTCTCGAAAGGCTTGAGTGCACCAATTGGATCCATGGTTGTGGGCGACCATGATTTCATCGATCGCGCCAGAAAATACCGAAAAATGCTTGGTGGCGGAATGAGGCAAGCGGGAATAATCGCCGCTTGTGGAATAATTGCACTGGAAAAAATGGTAGATCGTCTAGGAGATGATCATGTTAATGCGAAAACTCTGGCTACCGGCCTCGCGAGACTAGGGGTCTCGATAAACCCTTCACGGGTGCAGACGAACATTGTCATCTACGATATTAGCGGATTAGGGCTGGACGCTGAAGGATGGGTTGCAAGGATGCACGAATATGGAATAAAGGCCGATGCGGTTGATGCTGGTCGAGTAAGGATGGTTACTCATCGCGGAATAGAGAAAAATGACATTGAATACACGGTGAATGTTGCTGAGAAAATTGTCGACCAGATCAAAAGCAAGTCCTAGCTCAGTGACGATGAACGATGGACCCCCGGACTGCTTTGATAATGTTATTCGTGGATCTGACTATGAGGTTATCACAACACTTCGGCCAATCTTGTTTTCAATGCTCACTGACATTCTCGATTTAGAATTTTCTTTCGTTCTAGTTTGAAGGCGGATTGTTCGCCGGTTTGAAATTATGATTGGAAGTGTGCTGAACTTTTAGAGTTATAATTTATCGGAATTCGCCGCGAGTAGAACGGCGTAGGGAATTAGATTAATCCTATGAACTAGAACGGCATCCGCCTATTTCGGTCTGGGTTTTGTGCTCTTACCTGAGTGTTTAAGCTTCTGTTCAATCTCAGGGATTATTTTCCGGTCGTCTTGAATCCTTATCCTATTTCGTTGGTAGAGTTCTGTTAGGTTTCTCTCGACCCAGTTCACTATTCCCCATTCTGTTAGAATCGACCGTACCTGTGGGAAATCGAGTCTTCGATGGTTCTCCTTGATGAAGCCGTTTAGGCGCAGGGCGTTGAGGCGTGATATTCCCTCGGGGGGTCTGAAAGCGAGGCGGAGGGCGAGTGTGGCTTCACGGTTCGGCAACCAAACTTCCAAACCCCATCGCTCTTTCAGCTCGACAAAAGGTTGAAGGACGGAGAGGGGTCGCCCATCCAGAACGCTGTCGAACAACTCAACGAAAAACGGCTTCCTATTGATCCTCAATTCTATTGCGTAAGTCGTCATCTTTCTTCCGTCGAATGTCTTCGTCTGAACTGAAGTCGCCTTATACTGCACATTTTCTAGAGTCGAAAGCCTTTCCGCCAAGGTATCCATTTGGCGCAAACCGACCTGGGAGGAAAGAAAGTTGAGGTCCTTGCTTCGCAGTGGGTTCTTCATGTGGAAAGATAGCACTTGGGAACCAAAAAGGAGCAGGTCGCCAACGGATTGTTGCTCTCGCAGGAATGGGTACGCATAACGAAGAATTGCCATCCATTCTCTTGGGGCGGCTCGAATCTCCTTCGGCCTGTTCATTCAACCCGTCACCCCGAGTTGTTTGCCGGCGGACAGGACAATATCATAATCATTCACGCCTTCAACGATGCCGAGGCCTAACTGGCCAACTCCCTTCGACTGTACAAGCTTCCAAAAACCGGACCGGGAGTACTGTCTTGCGATATTCAGGAAACGGTTCCGCACCGCGAAAAAAATAGAAGCACCTACCTCCGTCTCGATGGATGACGTGGTCTTCAGTATTCGAATGAATATTCGTCGCATGGCAACGCCCGCATGCAATTCGTCGGCGCGTTTCAGTATGTATGGCAGGTCCACCGTTCGAGTTGCTAGCATCGCCACAACGAAAGAGACTGCGCCCGTATTTTTCTTCGCATCCCTGCATAATTCATGAACGAGTGAATCTTCCAGTGATCCCATTAAGGTATGATCGAAGGCCACGGCACGGGCGAGGCCCTCGAAGTCAGTGGAAATGCGCCGCATCTCGTTCTCCGGGACATCCCAATTCAAGCCGTGCCTTCCGAGTACCGCTAGGCCAACAGTAATCTTGGGCCGGATGGATTTGACGGTGTAGAGCTGCTGTCGCTTAACGGAACCAACGTCACGTAACCGTACACTTAGGACCCCGCCCATTACTAGGAGGTCAAGGTAACGCCGCAACGTTTCATGCCTTCTCAGAACACCCTCGCGCGCAGCCTCCATCAGTATATTCCCGAACGAAGCCCCCCGCCCTAACTCCCGGACTATGCGCGGAAGTCTTGTTGCCCTGTCTGCGTCGAGGGCCCTAGCCATAAGTAACGCCTATGCGATTTATAGCAGTGGCATAGCTCAGCTTAACACTTCCGGTCGAACCCGCACAGAAAGCAAGCCCGCCAGTTAAATCTCCATAGAGCTAGGTCGCGCGCTTCATCGCGTTGGGCTGAAGGAAGCTGGATATGGTCGTATTCGCCTTGAGAGCGGGGTTCCGTGGTCTCCGTAGGTTCTCGGCTGATGTCAGAAACATCGAGGCCCGATTGCGCAAGACTTAGTTTTGCTACGTTTGAGGTTCATAGCTACTTGCCCTTAAATAATGGGATACTGACAAACTGCCGTGAGGTCACGAAGGCTTGGCGAAATCTTTGCTTTCGACACAGGACAGGAAGTTACTTCTAGAAACGAGGCATCTCCTCGACGAACTATTGGAGACGGAGGAAGTTCTGCGGGATAAGGCGTTGATGAAGTCCATCAGAGAGTCACAGAGAGATGTGAAAATGGGCAGGTTCTACACAATTGAGCAACTCAAAAGGGAACTCCGAAAGGAAGGCAGGCTATAGTATTTTATCGACCCCAGGCTTCTTGAAAGCTCTGCGCAAACTGGACAAAATCACCATTCAGCGCATACTTCAGGCTGTTGAATTATTAACAGACAATCCACGCGTCGGGAAGAATCTTCGTGGGCAATTGGATGGATTCTACTCTTTGCGAGTAGGTGACTTCAGAATCATCTACACTGTAAACGAAGCGAGCCATACCGTCGTACTGCATGCGGCTGGACACAGGCGAGGAATCTACAAAGACTAATGAGATTCAGTGAGCGGTGACGACGGGTTCTTTTGGGCTGGTGTCAGAAGTATCGAGTGATTGGCTTGAAGTTCGGTCGGGTCTGCTGTTGTGTTGATGCGTAGATGGCCAGTGCGAGGCTCCACAATTGATCGTCATGCGTGCCGGCTGGGTGGTTGAACTTCAACGTCCCGGACTTGGTGGTTTCGCATTGTTGCTCGGTCATCTGGACTAGGAGTTGTGTGTTGTCCCTTGGGAGGGTGAGTCTGCCCTGCTCTAAGGTGAGTTTCAGTTTGCCCATGATGTCTTCCTTTATTTGCGCGGTTAGGGTGACGCCTTCAATTCGCATGAATTGTTTGATCTCTTCGTAGGGTCCTTCACCCACTCCCGTCTTGTCGAGGCAGCCCGCCGCAAAGGCGTACGCCTCGTGCAGCCGCCTCACAGTGCCTATTACCGCGGTGTAGGGGGTCTCCAGCGGCAGTTCAATGAGGTAGACGAGGCGAAGGTTATCGCCAACCTTCTCTAGGATGGCGATTGCGGAATGGTCGGCGTGCTTCCCGAAATCTATGCCAATCAGGAATTGCCCCCGGTACTTTTCGGCTTGGAGTGGATCGTTGTTTAGCGCATATCTGCCGTCCGTGCAGCTTAACACCAACTCGCTGGGCAGGAAGCTGAATTGGTCGTCCATGAATACGGCGTTGTATTCACGGTTGAAAGCAAAATCACCGATGGTTCTCCTCTCCAGCTCCAACTTTTCTTTGGTAACCGTCGGGTTCATGGCGCTCGGCCAGTTGTAGGTTTTGAATCCCAGCTCAGGCTTGCTAAGGGCTTCATAGAATGGGTGGTCCCTCGTCCACGGCGTGGAAATCATGATCAGCCTGGCCCCTGGCCGCGTAATCATCCACGGCCTAACCACAGAGTCAATGACAATTCTGGGAATGAAATTTGCCTCGTCCAGAATGGCCATATCCGCCGTTTGGCCCCGTAGGGTCGACCCTTCCCTTCCGCAGGGTAAGGCTACGATCTCTGATCCGTTACTGAACCGAACTTTCGTTCTTGTCCTGTAAGTCAAAAGGGCTTTCGCGGGGATAGCGGTTTCCGTGTCATCGAGGATTTTGTCGAAGAGTATTATGCTCTGCCGTAAGCCTGCGCTGACGATTAGAATTCGCACATGGTTCTTTGCGAGGGCGAAGTGTAGGGCTACGATCGCGGCTAGGGTTGTTTTTCCAACCTGTCGGCCGCAGCAGGCGGCAGTAAGCGTGGAATTGTCACGTAGGAATTTCTCCTGGTATGGGTAGGGTTGGAAGTGTAGGAATGTTCTCGCGAACTCAACGGGATCCTGTAGGGTCTTGTGGTAGAGTTGCGCGTACCGTTTGAGGCGTTCACTGTTCTCCATGCTTCGGGGCCTCCTCCCCTATGGCTACGCTGATTTGCTCCATGATGTCGGATTGGGTTTGCTTGCCTAGTCTGTCGCGGCGGCTGAGCGCTAGTTCTCGGGTTAGGTTCTCGATGATCTTCATCAGTTTCAATTTGCTGTCGGCCACGACCGAGTACGTGTCAACCGTTGACCGCTTCGAGTCGAGGAATACTTCCAGGTTTTTCGCTTGTATTGCGCTTCGGGCGATCTGGTCGATGAGTATGTCGTCTATGGCCGGTTCGTATCCTCCCGCCTTCTCCAGCACTTTGACTAACGCGTTCTTAGTTCGTTCGTACTCGGGGACGTCTTTCTTGGTGAGTAGCTCCTGCTTCTCTACCTTCGCCGGTGGGCCTCCAACGAGTTTTATTTTCATGGGGCCGCGGCCTCCTGTGTCTTCGGGTCGTGGTTGTTTCTCCACGGGGCTTCTGCTAAGTATTGGAGTAGGAAGTGTCTCAGGAGGCGTGTGAGTGTTAGGTTGTGTTCGTGGGCGAGTTGCTTGAGCTCGGCGGCGGTCCGGCGTGGGATCCAGACGCCGATTTTTCTATGCCTTCTCTCCCGGCTAAGTTTGACTCTGGGGCCTAGGAGGCCGGTCTTCACGGCTTCGGTGATCACTAAGCCCCGTGAGCATGCTCCACTCTCTCGCGCGGCTCGCTCTAACTCGTCTGCCTCCGAGTCCGTTAGGTAAGGGAATATTCTGACGCGGCGGGTGGGCGTGCTCGGATGAGTTTTCCATTTTGTTCTTCCCATGTCTAGTTCATATCGGCCGAAACCATGACGTTTCGGTGACATCCTTGAGACCCTGAGCCATCCCTATTAATTCGCTCGTCGCGGCTCATCCGGGTCACCACGAAATCACCCCGTCTCCGCGACAAAGTCGCGACTCACAGCCGACAGCCCCTGGTCTACGCTAAACCAGCACCCAAAACCCGCACTGAACGAATAATCAAACCATCCACAACTCAAGGCTCACACTGCCACCGAAGCCCCGTTTCCCGGCCGCATAGGGCGTGAGTTGAGTCGTTGATTATGGGTAAGTGTTTGATGTCTGCATTAATGTCTCTAGCAGGTCGATTACGTTTGCTTGCTTCGCTCTCTTCCTAAGGTAGGAATAGTCGAGTTTGCCTTTTTGCATTGCCAGAACTGAGACGGCGTCCTGCTCATCTTGGACCCCCCGGTCTTTTCTGGCAAGTTTGTTTACAATGAAGTCTTCAGGGCCAATTGCGAACATTTCGAAACTGTCGGCGAAGGGGTGCACTTTCACACGCCGGCGTAGAGTTTCCCTATCGAAAACAACGCCGTCAGGTTTCGTCCACATTTCGACTTCCAACATTTCCTTAAGGTCCGTCAGAAAGAAGAGCGGTGCCTCAGGGTGGGGCTCCGGGGCCAGCTGGTAACCCAATTTTCGTAGGCTGCCTTGAAGTTCAACGCTCTTCTCGTAATTCGCTGCGATAGCCAAATCCACATCCTGGGTGGCTCGAATTTGCCCATACGCTGCTAGGGCGAATCCTCCGATGAGCATGTGCGGTATGGAGAGGTTATCGAGCGCCGTGCTTAATTTTCGCAGTGCTCGCGATGTTCCGGGCAAGTTCGTTCACCTCTTGGAATCTTGCATACGGCGGTATGCCGCTCTCAACTAGCCTTCTTGTCAGTTCCGCCTGGTGTAGGGCCTTCTTGACATCGTTCTCATTGCTTCGAAGGGGCAGGCCGCTGAGGCGGTTGTATTCCTTCACGAACTGTTTACCAATTGGCGTTGCACGAAGGTACTGTCTTGGTCGACCCAGCCCTTGTTTTCTTCGGGTATCGGCCATCAGGAGGCTACACGCCTTCAGTTCCTTGATAAGCGCCATAGTTCTATCGTGGCTTCCACCCATCTTCCCCACCAGCTCCGACACAGACAACTCCGCCTCCAAGCAACACGAGAGAACCCGTGCAGCCAGCTCGATCCGCACCACCAATCACCCCACCCAATTTATTCCCAATTCAGGAATAAATACCCCCCGCAGCCCACACGTGAAGACGGAAAGTAACATAGTTTGCTCCAAAAAAGGAGACACCCCCACCATCCGAACCGACATGCGTTCTGCCTAGAATTCCGTATGTTATGTCAAGTCTTTACGTTGCAGGGTGACTATTGCTTCTGGCTGAGTTAATCGATTATGACATGAGGAGGTGAAATGAGATGGGAAAGTTCCTAGTGGCTCATACGCTGCCGTCACCTGCAACCATTGCGGACGCTGGAGTGTTCGCCAAGATGGCCAAAGCCAATGTCACCTTGGACGCCTATTGGATTGGTGGTACGATACAGCTGAACGAGCAAGGAAAGGCGACCAAGATACTTTGCGAGTGGGACGCGAAAGACGCTGAATCAATCCGCAAAGTTCTCGCTAAAGTCCCTGGGCTTCCAGTAGACGGAGTGTATCCGATGGCGAAGGTGGACGCAGAATCTTACAGGTAACGAAAGCTACGCTCCAACGATTTTTTTCCTTCTCTTTTTGTGTGTGTGCGCACCAGGTGACCCCCACGCACTAAAACGACGAGTCAAATTCACTCGAGTATTCTAACCTTGACCGATTCGTTCTCTGATACTGGCGTTAGCGCCTGCTTTGTCGCCTCCAAGGTTAGAACTGACCTAGGTTTTTTACTCACACGGTACACATGATCCGGTAGTGTATGGAGTGAGAGTTCTTTGAATAAGTTCTGGCAGAAAAAGCCCAGTCTGGCTGTAGCTTTGTTACTGCTTCTCGTTGCAATTGCCGCCTTACAGTCCGTTTCAGCTTTCAATCATGCTCAACAAGTTCCGTCTACTACGACTGAGACAACGACAGTGACTACGACAGTAACAATCACGCCTAATTCAAGCGGAATTCAGCCACTCAGCCAATATGGAGTAGTGCGAATCCAAACTACCGCACTCAATACTGGGCGCACATTGTATGTCGACCTCAACAGTACGGTTGGGCCCATCTACCTTGAGCAGCTGCAGATTGTCCTTAGGCCGCCGCAGAGCCAAGACATCGTTGCCGCTGGGGTTACCCTCGCAGGGTTGAGTGGGCCAACTTGCAGTGGCACGATCATTAAGGCAGGACAATTATACGGTGCCTTCGACTTCTCCACGTGCACAAACCCAGCAGAATTAACAGATCCTGCAGGTAACTTGGCCATCGCGGCTTCGGCGGGGACCTCAAATGCGTTCAGCATGCAACCAATAGCAAACGCAGCTTCATCTATCAACGGGCAGGTCATCGTCACCGCGACGCTCTGCGTCCCCATAACCGCCACAGTCACCCTGACCGCAATGCTGCAGTAGAACCGTGCAAAATCACCCTTTCTTTTATTTTTGATTTTTCTGGCAACTTTGTTCTCCATTATTGTTGAGCGTTTGATTAGCGCTGTGAAGTCGGGCAACTAAACCTGTTGTGCACCGCATCTATCGCAGAACCGTTCAGGCCCTGAGAGTGGGTTACCACACGAGTTGCAAAGCTTGGGCGCGCCAGATGTAGGCTTCGCAGGTCCCCCGAGGTCCCTCCTCCGCAGCACCAGGAAGACCCCAACCAACACGACGGCCGCTACTATCACCGCCCCGATGACCGCGTACAAGAGCACGCTACTGGCGCCCCCCGAGCTGAGCACGGGCGGTGGCGTGGTCTGTGTCTGATTCACAGTTTGAGTAGAGGATGGGGTAACAGCCTCTGTTTGGGTAAGCGGCGGTTGAGTTGAGGTTATGGTCTGAGCGACGGACTGGGTAGTCGATGGTTGAATGGCAGCCGAAGAAAGTGAGGACGAGGTGCTACTGCTCGTGGTGCAACTACCGGCGCTCGTGGCAGGCGTAGTTGAGTAACTCAGTATACGCAACCAGTACACGTACTCATAGGACCAGGGGTTCCTGAACAAACCAGAAAATGTTGCTCCGCCGACATAAAGCGTGGAATGAGAGCCGTCAATCCCCGTAGCATTGTTGTATGTTACCATGTTGCGAAGACAATCGAGGCTTATCGAAGTTTCCCGGCTCCAAGGGCTGTCCGTTCTGGTTAGCGCGTTCATGGAGACTGAGGTTGGGGTCACTATCGTCGCCGTGAATAAGTAGTTTCGACCACTTGAAGGCAACCTCCCTCCAAGGAAAAACCGTGATCCGTTGGAAGCCAAGGAGTGAGCGTTATACATTAGACTTGGCAAGTAATACTGGCTAGTATAGCCAAGCAAATTTGAAAACTCATACGACGCGTAATAGCCGTTAACCGGGGCTGGATTTCCTGGGCCAACATTGGCTGATGGGCCATCAGAGTAAAACCCTAGGCCTATGTCATCTGCTTCGGGCAGGGAGGGTGAGCCGGGTTCATACATGCCACTGAATTCTACGACAACATTCTGCGTCGTGAACGGGCTGCCATATACGACCGCCCCCGCCTGGCTGTCATTGTTGACAAGTTGGATTCCTCCGAAACCTGATGAAGAATTCAAACCACCAATGAATTTGGCTGAGCCTTGAAGGAACCAACCTTGGGGGAGCGAGCTTCCTGTGAAGTTAACTGAGAGGAGCGTGGTCGGTTGGGCTTGCGAGACGGGAATCAACAGCATGGGAGCAACTGCACTGCCCATTAGGAGCAGCGCAACGGTTAGAGAGAGCGCAACATATTTCATTGCATACGTTCTTCTAGCTCAACCAACCTTCCAACCTTTCAAGTTCAAATTTAACTCTTTCACAAATTGAAGCTGAGGCCACCGAAGGTCGCGACCAGCAGACTCACCACGACCAGAAAATGCCGGTCAACTACACGATTACCGATATTTGTAGTGTCCTTCGAATATGTCGCGGGTCTTCTGTCCTTCTTCGTAGTATTCGTCATCGAACGCCGGGACTGTCAAGCTGGAGGCGAAGTCGTAGATGCCTGACCATTTCAAGTCGATGATTCGCCTAATTCGCTTCGCTACCTCAGGGACTGGGATTCGTTCTACGAGTGGTTCGAAGAATCCAACTATGATTAGCTTCTTAGCTTCGTCTTCGGATAGGCCCCTGGACCTGAGGTAGAAGATTTCTTCCTCATCGATTTGCGCAACCGACGCCGAATGCGTGGCCTTCACATCGTTCGTTTCGATCTCGAGGCCGGGTATGGCGTCGGCTAGGGCATCTTTGCTGAGTATCATCGCGTGTTCTGCCAGGTAAGCCCGCGAGTTCTTAGCGTTCTCCTCGATTCGGATCATGCCCTTGAAGATCGCCTTTGCCTTATCCTTGACAACACCTTTTGAAATTGCGTGGCCGCTAGTATTTGGCCCGCTATGGGTTATGTTTGAGACCGTGTCGAAACGTTGCGTCCCGGCACCGAACACAACTTCCACATTCTCTGAGGATGCGCCGGATCCCTTCATCAAGCTCTCTAAGCGGGACCTCGTATATGCGCCTCCGAGCAATCCTGTGGACCAAACGATCTTGCTATCCCGTTCCCCAATTGATTTCTTGTTCGAGAATATGTTCACATTTTGGGATAGGTTGTTTATGCTTCCGTAGGTGACCTCTGCGCCTTCGTGCAAGTAGACTTCAGAGAGCCCACTGTACGTGGACTTCTTCGACTGGCCTGTTGAGCGAGTCGAATACAACTCTTCGAGCATTGTAAACTTACTCCGATTATCCGCCATTACAAGGTTCTGGGCGAAAACCCCCTGCCCCTCAGAATCGAGGATGGTTACAACTCTGAATGGCACGGTTACTTCAATGCCCTTCGGGACATGCAAATAGAATCCTGAAGTGAAGAGCGCATTGTTCAATGCCGCGAACTTATCATCCTCAGGGAGGATTACTTTCTCCAAGAAATAGCGGCGGAAGAGTTCTGGTTCGCTGCGAATCGCAGTACCAATATCCGTGAAGACTACGCCTTCCTTTCGGAGAGCCTCGGGAAGGTCGGCTGGGAATGTTTTCGATTCTATTTGGAATATTGTGATAGCTCTGTCAGACTTCAGGTTGCCCATTACGTTCTCAATTTGTGACTTGGACGGCTCTGACGTGGCTAAGCTGACGGATTCGAAGTCGACGCCAGCTAGGTCCACATACTTCGTGTACAAGTCCGAAAGCTCAGCTGGGAGCTTGCGAAACAGGTTGAGTGATTTGATGCGAAATTCCCGTAACCACTCGGGTTCCTGCCTTGATTCCGCCAAGGAGCGGATGTGTTGTTCGCTTGCGTTTGTTAATGTCAACTCCGACATTGCTGGAACACCTTCTCAGGTTACGGGTACCGGTACGGGTTACGTGGGTAAAAAAGAGGTGTCTAGCCGACGGAGCCGGCCATTTCCATTTGGATGAGCCTGTTCAATTCGATCGCATATTCCATCGGCAGTTCCTTGGTGAATGGTTCCATGAAGCCCATGACGATCATGCTAAGTGCTTCTTGCTCGGAGAGGCCCCGGGACATCAAGTAGAAGAGCTGGTCGTCTCCGATCTTGCCAACCGTTGCCTCGTGGGATGTCGTCGCGTCGTCTTCGTTGATCTCGTTGTATGGATAAGTGTCGGTCCTTGAGTATTCGTCGAGTAGTAGTGCGTCGCATCGTACGGTCGACTTGACCCCCTTAGCTCCCTTAGCGACGTGTAGTAGGCCTCGGTAAGTTGTTCTCCCGCCATCTTTGGAAACGGACTTGGAAGTGATTCTGGAAGTAGTGTGTGGGGCGAGGTGTACAACTTTGCCGCCCGCGTCTTGGTGCTGGCCCTTACCTGCGAAAGCGACTGAGAGAATTTCGCCTTTCGCTCCTGGGCCGAGCAAGTAGATGGACGGGTACTTCATTGTGAGTTTGCTGCCAAGGTTTCCGTCAACCCATTCAACAGTTGCGTTAGCATATGCGTACGCTCGCTTCGTAACTAGGTTGTAAACGTCATTCGACCAATTCTGGATCGTAGTGTAACGTACGTACGCGCCTGGTCGCGCTATAATTTCGACCACGGCTGAGTGAAGTGAGTCCGTTGAGTAGATTGGGGCTGTACAGCCTTCTATGTAGTGCACCCGGCTGTTCTCATCAGCTATGATCAGTGTTCGTTCGAATTGTCCCATGTTTTGCGTGTTAATTCTGAAGTATGCCTGGAGTGGCACTTCGACGTTGACGCCTGGGGGCACGTAGATGAAACTTCCACCGCTCCAAACCGCGCTATTCAGTGCTGCGAACTTGTTATCTTCAGGTGGGACTACCGTCCCGAAATATTTCTTGAAGATTTCAGGGTACTCCCGCAGCGCGGTGTCGGTGTCTGTGAAAATGATGCCTTTCTTCGCTAGGTCTTCTCTGAGGCTGTGGTATACGACTTCGGATTCGTACTGGGCGCCCACGCCGCCGAGGAATTTTCTCTCAGCTTCAGGTATGCCCAGCTTATCGAATGTGTCCTTAATGTACGACGGGACATCTTCCCATGAGCGGCTCTTCTTCTCTGTTGGGCTGGCGTAGTATAACATGTCATCGAATTTGAGGGTGGTCAGGTCGCCGCCCCACATGGGCAACGGTCTCTTGACGAAATGGTCGTAAGCCCGCAGCCTGAACTGGCGCATCCAGTCAGGTTCCTTCTTTATGCCAGAGATCTTCTCGACAACCTCTCGCGTTAGGCCCTTCGGAAACTTGTACTCGTAATCCTCAGTGGAGTCTCTGAAATTGTACTTGGTATAGTCAATATCTAGGGTCTGCTTAGTTGCCAAAGCGAATCAACAACCTCTCTTATGACATACGTAATAAGCGTTCCTTTCAAGAAGCAGTAGCTGCAGCCTCTTGTTCCACCCACGAGTAACCCCTTTCTTCCAGCATTTTGGCTAATTCCGGTCCTCCGGAGCGGAATATGCGGCCGTTCACCATCACATGGACGAATTGGGGTTTTATGTAGTCCAGAATCCGCTGGTAATGCGTTATTAGAAGCACGCCCATCTCCGGCCCGGCCATGTGGGCAACAACCTCAGCCACCTTCCGAACCGCATCAATATCCAACCCTGAATCAGTTTCATCCATAATCGCAATTGCGGGTTGCAGGATTGCCATCTGCAGGACCTCAGCCCGCTTCTTCTCGCCGCCGGAGAATCCTTCGTTCAAGTAACGTTTCGCGAAGGAGGGGTCCATGTCAACCTCCTTCAACTTCTCTTCAAGTTTTTTCTTGAAGGCGAGGGCGGAGATCATCTCGCCGCCGACACCTTTCGCGTCAGGCGTTTTCTGCGCATCTCCTTTCATCGCTCTGTAGGCGGAGCGGAGGAACTGCGCGAGTGGGACGCCTGAGATTTCAAGCGGGTACTGGAAGGCTAAGAAGAGGCCTTTCTTCGCACGGGCGTCGGGGGTTAGGCTGACGATACTTTCCCCGTTGACTAGAATGTCGCCGCTGTCCACCTTGTATTTTGGGTGGCCCATGAGCGTGTTCGCTAAGGTGCTCTTGCCGGACCCGTTCGGGCCCATGACCGCGTGGACCTCGCCTTGCGTTACCTTCAAGTTGACTCCTTTCAGGATCTGCTTGCCTGCAATGCTGACGTGGAGGTCTTTGATTTCGAGCGTAGTTGGCATTATGCGTCACATCGGAAGTTTTGTGCGGTAGAACTTAGCTGTAGCTATTAAGTATGACGTACGTTATAAAAAGTCAGAATGGAAGCGGAGACGATTTCCTGTACGGGCCGCGCGTACGCTTGCGTGCCTTAGTCCTCTTTTCGAACTTACGCTGAATTTGGTCAGTGACGTCTGGCAATGTTCTCTAACTGTAGAAGTGCGAACTGGAATTTCAATTTTAGTGCGCAGTCACTGCGCTTTCTGCTTGCTGACGGGCTCGTAGGTGACACCCATGCTGCCCTTGTCGCCGTGGAAAACAGACTGGTAGGTTCCGATATTAGTTGCTGGCCTCGAGAGTCGTTCCGGACTCCAGAGAAGCAACTCACGATCATACTCAGCCAACTCGTAATCAGGCGTGTAATCTAGCGCCCCCGTCGGACAGTAATCTGTGCAAAAATGGCAAAAACAGCAACGGGCGTACCAGTATTGTGGGAATCGTTTTTCGGGGTTTTGCGGATATTCCTTTTGGTCGGTTACTGGGACCATGCTGATGCATCTTTCGGGGCAGATCCACGCGCAGATTCCGCAACCGGTGCATTTGTCCATGTAGAGCTGGTGTCGTCCCCTGAACCCTTTCGGAAGGAGGATCTTCTGGTAGGGGTATTTCATGGTGAATGTTCGCTTGAAGATGTGTTTGATTCCTTCATACATTGCCCCGAATACCATGCTCATCTTCAGTCGCTCCAGTTACCTGTCCGCCTCGACCGGCCAGTAATCCAAGCTGCCATAGATGATTGGCATGTCCGCAACGTGCACGTCGCGGATAAGGTAAGGTAGGGCGACTAAGTTTCGGAACGAGGCGTTCATGATTTTGACTCGGTAGGGTTTGTCGCTGTTGTCACCCATCACCATAACCGCGTATTCTCCGCGGGATGATTCAACGCGGCCCGTTGCTTCACCTTCCGGTGCGACAAGCGGGGCTTTGCGTGCGATAGGCCCCTTCGGGATTTTCTCGAGCGCTTGCCTTAGAATCCTGACGCTCTGCTTCATCTCTTCAAATCTGACCATGAACCTAGCGTAGGAGTCTCCTTCTTCGTAGGTTGGAATCTCAAAATCCAGGTCGGCGTATGCGCCGTACGGTTCAACTTTTCGAACATCATACTTAATGCCTGAGCCTCGCAGCACAGGCCCTGCTACGCCTAACTTTATTGCTACTTCCCGTGTGAGGACGCCAATTCCTTTCGCGCGTGCGATGACGAGTGGGTTGCTGAAGAATATGCGGTCGTACTCGACAAGCCTCTTCTCAAAGTAGTCGAGCAACTTTGTGAGTTTATCTGCGAAACCTGAGGGCAAATCACGCCGTGGGCCGCCCGGTGGGAGGAATGAGTAGGTGAGGCGTGCACCTGTCAGCATTTCTGCGAGTTCTATGAAGAGGTCTCGGTCGCCGAAAGCCCACATGAAAATTGTTGTGTGTCCAGAGAATACTCCGGCGTTGATTGCCAACCAATACAGGTGGCTCATTATGCGGTTCATTTCGGCCGCGATGGTTGAAATGTATTGGCCGCGGGGTGGGACTTCGACTCCTTGGAGTTCTTCAACGGGGAGCACGTAGCCCCAGTTTAGGTGGATGGCGTCTATGATGCATGGCCGCTCAAGGTGTGGGATGTTGCTCACGTAGTTTCGGTACTCGGCGATTTTCTCGCAGCCTCGGTGGACATATCCTATGTCGACGTCTACGCTCTTGATGTAGTCCCCGTCAACCCGGATGAGCATGCGGAAATGGCCGGACCCTGGGTGCTGCGGCCCCACGGACACATCTAGAGTCGACGGTTCCCCAGTCTTAGTGATAGTAATGGGCGGGGGAGGGGGCTTTGCTTGGGAAAGGGTTGTTGTCATCGCTGGCCCATCTCCGGGAATTTGATGTCCTTCAACATCGGCGGCGGCCCATCCCAATTATCCAATGTGAGCAGTTTTCTCAGGTCTGGGTGTCCCTCGAACTTCACCCCGAACATTTCAAATGCCTCACGCTCGTGGAAATGTGCGCTTTCCCAAATCGAGACGACAGAGGCGATCGATGGGTTATCGCGAGGCACCTCCGTTTTCAGAATGACGACAAGGTCTTGAATGTCCGGCTTCGAGAACGAGGCCGTGAAGTATAAGACTTCTATTTTCTTGTGTGTTGGGTAGTCTATGCCTGCGATGCCTTTGACGTGGTCGAATCCAGCTTCGTCACGCATGAATTTCGCAAGTTCTTGGATGTGGTCTTTGTCAAAGGTGATTGTTACCCGGCGTGCTCGGTCAACCTTGCCTTCCTTGATAACGTCAGGGAACCGGCCCTTCAGCTGAGTGATTATGCCTTCTTCTCGGGAGAGCGCGAGTTGGGCCACTAAGCGAATACCTCTTCCCTACGAATTTTCTCACGGAGCTTCACGATCGCGCTCAGGAGCGCTTCAGGCCTCGGGGGGCATCCCGGGACATACACGTCTACTGGGAATAGTTGGTGTACATCATTTACGATGCTGTATGAATCATGGAAGAGGCCGCCGGAGCAAGCGCAATCCCCCATTGCTATTACATACCGGGGTTTGGCCATCTGCTCATAAACGATCTTGAGGCGCTTGGCCATCTTCTTCGTAACTGTGCCTTCCACTATAATTAGGTCGCATTGGCGAAGGCCACCTGCAACTGCCTGTAGGCCAAACCTTTCGGGGTCGAGCCGTGGCCCCATCATAGCGCCGAACTCTGCGCTGCAACAGGCGGTGGTTATGTGCACTGGCCAGAGCGCATACATGCGGCTCCAATTGATCAGGTACTTGATTGGGCCTGAGCCAGTTATGGTTTTGACGAGTTCACTGATTTTTCCAATCCAGACCCCAGCGAAGTCTTGCAGTGTCTCTTGGCTCACCTGTTACCCACTGCTCCTGTCAATCGATAATTGTGCAGTCGGGAGTGTCTAAGCATTGAAAAGGTTTGTCAGCTTATTGCGGGGCATGTCGCTTCAACGACAGACACGATTTGGTTGTTAGGCCAGTTCCTTTAGGGCTGCGGCGACTTCCTCGGTGTGTTTGGAAACGTCGACCTTGGGGAAGATCTTCGCCACCTTTCCATCCTTGTCGATGATGAAGGTTACCCGGTTTGTGGACAACCCGAGATCTTTGAGGACACCGTAGGCCGTGGCGATTCGTTTGTCTTTATCGCTAATCAATGGGAACGGTAGTGTGTATTTCTTTGCGAATCTGTCGTGGGACTGAATGCTATCAAGGCTAACGCCTACGATTTCCGCACCCATGCCCCTTATCGATTGTAAGTTGTCTCTGAAGCTGCAAGCTTCCCTCGTGCAGCCTGGGGTATCATCTTTGGGGTAAAAGTACAAGACGACATTCTTCTTTCCCGCAAAATCCTTGAGTCCAAGTCGGCTACCGTCCGATGTTGGCCCTTCGAAGTCGGGAGCTTGGTCTCCTGCTTTTACTTTGATTTCCATTATTCAAGAAACCCCTGAATCATGCGTTTATGTGGTTAAGAACTATTGCTCGCATACGTGACAGGAATCTACGTCCATGCTCGGCTCTAATTTCTTGTGAAGGTTACACATGTACCGGTTTTTTCGAACGTAATCGCACGCCGCTTCGATCTTGCTCATGACTTCGATTGGCTCAGCTTTGTGGGAGGTTACCATGTCGGCAATTTCGGCTGTGGCTTGGTCGATTTTCCTTATGCCGGTGAGCCTTATCGCGGCCCCGCGTTTTTCATGGAGGTATTTGCTTACTGCTGGTTGCGTCACTCCCAGAAGTTTGGCGGCTTCTTGCTGTGTCATCCCGTGTTCTTCAACCAGCCTCTTGACGATAAGCGCCCTAATGGCTGGGATTACGGATTTCGAAGCTAGCTCCTCGGGGAGTATCATTGGCATTTTGAGATTTCACTACTCCGAGTATGACGAACGTCATATAAACGTACTACGCCCGTTCTCTGCCTCAGACTCTTTCTTGTGTCTCGCTCGGTAGAAGTATGTCGTGAGGCCGTGCCTCTTCGGCACCCGAAGGGCTTAGTGCCGCGAGTCTTGCTTTCGACCACAGTTCCTGTATGTTTCGTGCGCCGGCGTAGCCCATCGATGCCTTAAGCCCTGATGCGAGTTCATCTAGAACTACGCTCACTTCACCTTTGTACGGAACCCACCCTTCAACGCCTTCGGGAACACCTTTGGCCGGGGTGCTGTATCGGTCGAGTGAGTAGCGTTTCGCTCGGGCAGTTGGGCTTCCCATTCCCCTGTACTGCTTGTAGTATCGCCCGCCAATTGTAATTAATGTCCCAGGAGACTCCTGGCAGCGCGCGAATAGGTTCCCCACCATAACCGCTGACGCTCCTGCGGTCAGCGCGATTGCAACGTCCCCAGGTGAACGAATTCCTCCGTCGGCGATAATCGGGATGTTTGCGCCATGCTTCATGACTGCGTCTGAAACTTGTGCGGTTGCGAATAGAGTTGGGGATCCTGCCTTGGTTACTTCGGTCGTGGTGCAGATTGAGCCTGAACCAATTCCTACTCTGAAACCGCCAACTTCTTCCAGTTCAGTAATCGCGTCTTCGGCTGCCTCGTAGGTTCCGATGTTGCCCACAACCACAACGGCGGACACCTCGGACATTAGTTTCTTTGTGGCTGTGAAGACGTTTGCGTTGTGAAAGTGTGAAACGTCGGTTACGAGGATGTCGGCGTATTCGTCGAGTTTCTTCGCTCTATCTAGGTCGAAGGGGGATACCGCTGCGGCGCAAAGTAGTTGCCCATTTTCGTCACGGGCGGCGTCGGGGTATTTACCTCGAAGTAGTATGTCCTTGAATGTTATGAGCCCTGATAGTTCTCCGGCATTGTTCACGATCGGGAGCTTCTCGATCTTGTGGTCTCGAAGTAACCTTTGAGCTTCGTCGATGCTGATTCCTTCTTCAGCCTTCACAACATTCTTCGTCATTACCTGCTTAACTAGGAGGCTCGGTTGGGGGAATCTTACGTCTCGGCCGGTCACGATACCAACGAGGCGGGTTCGGTCAACTACCGGAAGCCCTGAAATGCTGTTTTTCTCCATTAAGGCTAGGGCTTGGGCAACGGTGTCTTCCGGCGCCACGGTTATGACATCTCGTATGATGAGTGCTTCAGCCCTCTTGACACGTTTAACCATCTCAACCTGTTCCTCCGCCGCGCAGTTCCGGTGAATGACACCCAAACCACCCTGCCTCGCCACAGCGATTGCCATGTCACTCTCCGTCACCGTGTCCATCGGTGATGAAACGAATGGAATATTCAAGCGATGAGTTTTCGTTACGTGAGTCCGTAAGTCAACTTCGCTCGGTTCAACTTCTGTGCGCCCTGGAAGAATCATCACGTCCCGGAAGGTGAGGGCGATCTGTATGCCTTTGATTTTCTCTCGGAATGATTGCCTCGGGGCCTCTTCAGCTTTCAACAACTAAACCTGCGATTGAAGGAGATTGCAGTGTTCAGAATTTAAGCTCTAGTTTGGGAGTGGGGAATCAAAATTCGATGGTGGCTAGGTCTGTTCCGAGTTGAACTTCGCTTCCGTACTCGCTTATGGCTTCGTCGTGGAAATCACTTTCCCTGTTCTCGTTTGGAGGGGGTATATGGAATAGGGTCAACCGTTTCGCGTGGGCTTGCTTTCCCACTTGACCAGCCATACGGGCTGTGGAATGCTTCGTCAACTGTGCGATGTTTAACTGGTCTTCGAGGAATGTTGCTTCATGTACAAGCAGGTCTGCATTTCTGGCGAGCTCAACGACCGATGGGGAGTAGGTTGTGTCGGCACTGTAACAGAAGGACTTCCCATGTGCCTCGACCCTGAAAGCCATAGTGGGGACCGAATGAACCGTACCACACGTCTGCAAGTTCTCCATCCTTTGGCCGAAACCTAGTTCGGATATGGTTAGTGGGAACTTGAAGGAATCACTAGGCGTGCAGGTACATTCCAGTAACTTCTGAACTGTCAGCTTGAATCCTGGCGGCCCAAGGACCCGTAACGGATTCTTCCGCCCATCTATCTGAATTGCCCAAAGGAATGGGACTAGGTCCGAGATGTGGTCAGTGTGACAGTGGGAGATGAAGACGGTCGACAAGTTATCCGGATTAAGTCCAGAGTTTCTTAGATTTTTCAGCGACCCGGGCCCCAGGTCGAACACTATTTCTTCGTCCACGACAATCGACGGACACGCACGTTTTGCGCTGACTGAGGAACCGCCAGAACCCAGGAATGTAACTTTCAAGAGGCTGGCATTCGCCTCTTAGTTCGAGTTCGCTTCGCACGCTTAGGTTTCCTGGGTGGGGGATAGATTGGAATTACGACTTCATCACTCAATGTCTTCACCTGAGCTGCGGGGCCACCTTGTCTCTAAATGTTTCGAGCGGACGTATTTCTGTATCGTTAATGAACACCAAGAGGAAACTGTTGAACCCGGCCTCTTTGAACTTTCGTAATACCCCGACGATCTCATCGGGCTGTCCCAAGATGAAACCGCGTTCAGTGGCATGCTTCCGGTACTCAGCGGCCGACTGCCCGCGCTTCTTCGCCGCTTTTTCAACGGTTTCATCGAGTTCTGATTGGTTTTCTCCAACCAGAACGAAAGCCTGCAAAGACCTAGTCTGAGCATCCGGGGTCTTCCCATAATCCTTCCGGTATTTTTCCGCAGCCTCGAGAATTTTTCCGCATTCTTGGAGTGAACTGTTGGGCGTATTGAAACCGTCCGCGTAACGCGAAGCCAGGTAGGGAATCGTCCTCGTGCCTTTCGATATCCCTACCAGGATTCTTGGGCGAGGTTTTTGCACAGGTTTAGGCAAGCATACGGCATCCCGGAGAGAGTAGAAATCTCCTTCGAAGGTGGAGCGGTCCTCAATCCACAGTTTTTCGATAACGATCAATGCTTCCTTCAATTGTCTAACTCTGGTTCTTGGGTCCGGGAATTCGTAACCGTAGGCGTTATACTCGTCCTCATACCATCCGGCCCCGATTCCTAAGATCAGCCGGCCATGGCTGATTATGTCAACTGTTGCCCCCATTTTGGCTAGGAGTGAAGGCTGCCTATACGAGGTACAAGTTGTCATTGTGCCAATCTTGATTCTTTTCGTCATCGCCGCAAGCGCCGAGAGCGTTGTCCACGCTTCAAGGCATGGGTCTGTTCTGTTGCCGAGCGCGTGAAAATGGTCGTACAACCAAGCGGAATCGTAACCAAGTTCTTCAGACGCGGACCACACCTTTCTTAGATCCTCGAATGAGTATCCGCCTTGGCCCGTCTTCACTCCGAATTCAACTGAGGGCATGTCTTGGTCCGGATGTTGTAGTTTGCTGTGGATAATAGATTAGACTGGCTTCTGACAAGTTGATCTGCCCGGGTAGCTTATTTTGTCTGGGACGATAAGCACATATAGAGCAAACCGAAGGTTGACTGCCTCTAATCTGATTGCATGAGAAGTGAAATGTCTTGACTAATGGCGCCAGCGGCCTGTTTGCTGCAAGAAAAACAAGTAGGGACAGAGGTCGTTTCAGGTGGCACTATCGACCGTACAAGCGCCGGATGTTGGGCCTCGACTACAAAGCAGATCCGCTTCAAGGTGCACCCCAAGGCCGTGCCATTGTGCTTGAGAAGGTGGGTGTAGAGTCCCGCCAACCAAACAGCGCAGTCCGCAAAGCTGTCCGCGTTCAGCTAATCAAGAATGGTAAGGTCATCACCGCCTTCGTCCCAGGTGATGGTGCCCTCAACTTCATTGACGAGCATGATGAAGTTCTGATTGAGGGTATTGGCGGCGCCGAAGGCAAGGCGATGGGAGACATTCCTGGCATACGGTACAAGGTTTATGCAATTAACTCAGTTTCTCTGGATGCCCTGATGAAGGGTAAGAAAGAGAAACCTAGGCGCTAGAGACCTTCCGCTCGTAGTCGGAAGCGGCTCTACCGAGTTTTCTTATCGCTCGCGTTCAGCAGCGAAGCAAAAGTCCGAACCGACAAAGCGCCGAGCAGAACGAAACTCAGTACTGCAGCCACAGTAGCTGCCGTGAGAAATACCGGTGATTGTCTTGCTTCCCCAACGCCAATCCCAAAGGTTGAGATCAAACAGCTCCCCAATATCATCCATCTCGCATTCGGCCATCTCGACCGTACGTTACGCTTCGCCATTCTGCTGCAAAGAATCGCAATCGGACCAAAATAGACAACCCCAATTCCAAGTGCCGCGAATGTCCCGGAAATTACGACTGCCAGTTCCTCGTTGAAGGACGATGCCTGAAACATTCTGCTTGAAAGGTAAAGGATTCCAATCAACGGATAGAGAACGATCTTCATCGCCGACCTTAGCGCTCCATGGGAGGATATGAAAGCAGCAACTTGAGGGCTGAAGCTGTAGTAGAAGGCGTTGAAGGCCTGCATGAAGCTTCGACCCGCAGAGGTTTGGAGTACTTGGGCGTCTCTGAAGTGACGGAGTAAAGCGACTTCTGGCGCGATCTCCGAGCCGTAGGTTGCGGTGGCAATGAAACATGGGCTGGGCAGACCGTTGGATTGAGACGAAGCAGAAGAAGACGACGAGGAAGTCGTAGAAGTATTCTGTTGTACAAGCGTGAATTGGGTCTGTTGCGGAGGGGAAATAGTAAATCCGGCTTTACTCGCCGTCACATAGATGGTGTATTGGCCGGGCCGAAAGTTGGCGGGTATGATGAATGCATCTTGGTAGGCCCCAGAATTGTCACTGTAGACCAAATCGTAAGATTGAGGAGGGTCTCCGATTTGTATCGACACAGTTGCACCTCCAACCGCGTTATTCTGGGAATCCAAGACTCTTCCTGAAACCATGACTGTCTCTCCTGGAGCGTACTGGGGCTTGTTTGTTGAAACAGTCACTGTTAGGGCGCTTTGCGAAAATCCCAGCGGGGCCAGCAACAGAACGTAGATGACGAAGAGCAATGGGAGTACTTTCAGTGAGAATCTCAGTGGACTCGCCTCCGCTATGGGGTGCCTGAGGGGAGGAACTACAAATTTAGCTTACCGTCTTCCGCCATTCGTTAAGGGTTACTCTAATATGGTGAGCAGTCGTGTGTCGGCGATTTCTCCTCTCGTTCCGTTCACGATCACTTCTCGTGGGACGAGGCCCTTCTGCATTGGGACCTTGATTATGGGAACATAAATTCGCTTCAGTTCTGTTATTTGCAGCTTGTTACTGAGGATTTGTTTGAATCGTTCCGGCATGCGGACGACGCTTTCTTGGAACTTGTTCAGGAGCGCTTCTTTTGAGATGCCTTCACGAACGTTCACGTTCACCCCTCGAACTTTCAAGCCTTCCATGTCGAAGATGCGTTTGGTCCTCCAAGAGGTTAGGTCGGTTTCTTCGTCTCGCGTTAGAGGCCGCCCAGTTCCCGTTACAACGAGTTCGGACTCTGTTCTCTTAGTTGCTAGTTCAAGGGCTTCGCCCACAATGAAGTATTTTGACTCGTTTGTGAGGAATGGGCCTAATTTCTGGAGGCGTTCTAGGATGGCTGCGGGGATTAGTCGGCTGTGTTTGCGTTCAAGGATTAAGTCCCTGCTTTTGCTTTCGACCTCAACGGCTACGACATCATCTTTGACGTTCACCTTGTAGGAATTGGTCCGGACGTAGTAGCATTCGTGGAAGCCTTTCACTTTCCATATTGGAATATATTCAACCGTCGGCGTCCCAACCATCCTCACTTCCGCCTCGGAACGCTTGAAGAAGTTTGAAAGACGTTCCTTCGCGTTTCGGTCTGATGAGACGGCAATCTCCACTGCTCGCTTGATTGATATCGGGTCGATCTTGAAGACGTGCTCTATCACTTGGCCGGGGTCCCAGCCATTCCCAGTCCGTAAGCCCTTGATTCCTTTCTTCTCTGTTGAAACTTCACCTATCTGCTGCAGCCTGCCGGCTAAGTACTCTTCAAGGGCAAGCGAGGACGGATCTTCCTCGTGATTCGTTTTCTCGTCGATGTGGTCCAACCCTTTTGAATCAGCTGCCGCTACGCTTTCGGCCAGCTCCTCACGGATGTTGTTAAGGTTTGATATGATGTCCTCTAAATCGTGATTTCTTGGATCCGACATTGTCCTCATCCCGTTAAGGCAAATTGAGTCTGGGCGTCTGCTAGGAAAGACCCGCCTTGGGAGATCAGTTTGTCAGAAACCAGGGCGTCGACGCGGTAAACGCCGGGGGTTGCGTTACTCAAAAGGGTGAACCCTATCCCATCCTTGATGGTTTCACCGGTGGGGAGGTTTGCAATGTGAATTCCAATTTGAACCGGTACGCCGTTCGGATCGCGAACTTGGACCCAAATGAGGCCTTGGAATGTTGTCCCCACGTTCTGTACAACGACCCAGATCGTTATCGTTTGTCCAACTGAGAAGGTGGATATCGCGTTGCCGGCTATGTCACCGGCGTAGACGGTGGAAATGATGACGCTTGGCGTAGTTGAGGAACCGACGACGAATGTTGAACGCGCGGCTATGCTTGAATAAGCCGGTTTGGTTGCAGCTGCGAAGACCGTGTACGTTCCTAGCGTGGCGCTTGGCGCAATGGTGAATTGTGCGTGGAATGTTCCTGCAGCGTCAGTTTGGATGCTGCCCCCAAAGAATACCTCCGCCCCGGTTGGTGAATCAGCTTGAATTGACACGGTAGCATCAGGGATTGCGCTTCCCATGGAATCAGTAACTTGGCCGTGGACGGTTACAGTTGCATTTGGTTGGTACTGAGACTGGTCTGTGGTTAGCGTTAGGAGTAGGTTTGCGGCCGCTGAAACAGTGGACGTGGAGATCGGGTTTGTGGTTGCTGATATTTCTAGGGTAATCTGATTCGTGAATTCATGCCCATTGATGAGAGCTACGGCCGTGACCACGTAAGTGTCTGCGGGCGTGTTAGCGGAAGTTACAATGGTCAATTTGGAGTGAAATTCAGGGTCGGCGACGCCTGCGTTGGGAGAGAAGATTGCCACGCTGCCGGGAGGCACGTCCCTTGCCACTAGGAGAATGCTCGCTGAGGCTCCAACTGTACCGCCTGGTACGAGCATCACATCAAATTTCGCAAAATCTCCGGCAGTGATCGACCTAGATGCGGGCTCCACCTGAAAGACGAACGCTGCGGAGTTGTTAACCGACACCGTGCTTTGGGACTCGGTCGTCTGGTTTGTGGTTGATGTGGCTTCGTTTGTAGACGTCGAAAGAGTCACAGAGGTGGACGCGGTTGCCCCGATAGTGAAAGAAGCATTCATTGATGTAAATTGCACGAGGCCGATCCGTAGTACTTCGAAGACGCCCAAATATGTCCCGGAACTCATTACCACATGAGCATTACCTTCGCCTCCTTGATCGGTTGTGATGTTTGCGACTTGGACATTGGCTGAAGTAGGAGCGGAAACGAAGAGCACTGTGTAGACCGATTCGGGCATAGCCTGATGAAGCTCAACCGTCACCTTACCACTATCAAGGTCAACTTGCACCGCCCCATTCGCCGAGAGTTGCTCAGTACTCCCGGGCGCCCGCGGCAGCTGTATTGAAATCGTGTTCTCGGCAGACACAGCGGCGGGCAACATTGCGCCAATTTGGATCAGTGAGGACGCCGCTATGGCGCAAAGCAAAATTACAATCGCACTTCTAGTGCGAACCAGCGGAGACATCTTGGTTCGAACCTGTACGGGACGGTTAGGTATTTAAGTGTTTTTTCGTGCCACACAACTACACTTACCTTTCCTGTCTATGTGTAGCGCTAACATACTTCATATAGTCTGGTGACGCAGGTCTTCATGTGGGTTCCGGTGAGCTCAAAGAGCACTGATCCTGTCCTAGTTGACCTACTAAAGAGGATGAACAGAAACATGGAAGCCATTTCTAAGAAGCTTGACAAACTCATCGAAGTTCAGCGTTCTTCAGGTGGCCAGATTATGCGCTCAACGATGTCTCTCCCCGAAAACCTGCCGCTTGATGTAACCACCCTTCTCTCCCTACCCGATCACCTGCGGAAGTCTGCGTTGGGCTTGGCGACACTTGGAGAGGCCACAGCAACAGACCTTTCCAAAGAGACCGGAAGGGTTCGGGCAGTTGAAAGCGATTACCTAAATCAACTCGTATCCATGGGACTAGTCAAGAAGAAACGCAAAGGCCGCGACGTGTACTTCTACGTGGAGACTTGAGGGAAACCAAGAATGGGTAAGAGTTTAGCCTTTCACTCATACAAAGGTGGAACGGGAAAAACGTCCCTCGTCGTTAATTTAGGGGCGTTGTACGCCAAGCAAGGTGCCAATGTCTGCCTCCTCGATTACGATTTTCGCGCGCCCAGCCTGAATGTTCTATTCAAGGCTAAGCCAGAATTCTGGTTGAATGATTATCTTGAGGAGAAGTGCGGGATTGTCGATACACTCGTTGACGAGTCGAGCCGGCTCAACTTGCGAGGCAAATTGTGGGTGGGTTACGCTAACCCTTCGCTCGAAGCTCTGACGGACATAATGAGCAAGGATAGAAAATGGGAAGTAAGAGCGCTAAGCAAAACGCTCGCTGGAAAGAAAGAAATCTTCGAACAGAAAAAAGTCGACTACCTGATATACGACACAAGCCCGGGCGCACAATACTCGTCGATAAACGCGCTGGCTGGAGCCGACCTCGTTTCCTTAGTGATGAAAGCGGACGAATTCGACTTGGAAGGAACGAAGGAACTTTCGAAAGGTGTCTACCAGGCGCTTGGTAGAAAATCGGGGATTATCCTGAACAAGATCCCGGTGGAACAAGTAGCTGCGGCGGGTGGCCGGGAGAAGTTCGAAAGACAGATTGAATCAGACATGGATCTGCCGCTAGTAGGGATGATACCTTGCATGTGCGAATTAATGGCGTACGGAGGAAAAATCATCTACTCATTAGAGAAGCCCGACCACACTTTCTCGAAGTCCGTAAGCGAGATTGCTGAGACCCTCAAGAAAATGTGAGTCATTTCGATTTCTCCAGACGCTTTTCATATTCCTTCCTCAGGCGTAGATATGTTGCCTCGTCCACTGTGTTCATAGCCCTCAGTTCTTCCAGGCGGGCGATGGCGCGTGCGGTTGCCACATAGCCCTTATCGGCCGATGCTTGTTTGATCAATTCTTCCAGTGCAACTTCCCTCCGCTTATGCCTGCCACGGTACCTGAGCAACAGGAAGAAAGCAGCGAGAACAATCGCTGTGATTGTGATGGGCAAGTAAATCCCTTGGACGGGGCCAGGCGCCACCTCGACTTGTAGCGAAACTTTGTGTGTCACCGACCCTGAGACTCCGAGGAGTGTTATCGTATAGTTACGAACCGCGGCGAAACTGGATATTGCCACGGTCACGGTAGCTGTCCCGCCCGGCACGACAGAGGCAGGGTTGAATTGAAGAGTGACACCGGCCGGAAGCTCTAGTGCAGTCAAGTTCACTAACGCACGAAAGCCCCGAATGGAGAGGACGGTCACGCTAACCGCACTCGTTTCTCCCTGGCGTAGTGATAGTGTTGATGTGGAGGTTTGCATCGAAAAGTCTGGCGAAGCGTAGGTGAAGGGTAGCGTTACGCGGTCGGTGTCATAACCGGGCTTGTCGGCGACAAGGAAAGCAGTGTAATTGCCTCCGGGCGAGTTCGATGCGATGAAGAACGCATCCTGAAAGAAGCCGTTGGGGTCGGTGTAGGCGACGGCGAGGTGGACGCTCGTTCCTTGAGGGTTATTAACTTGAATCGAAACGACGGCGTTTGGAATTGATGTATTAGCCGGGTCGAAAACACGCCCAGTAATTGCCACGGTGACGCCTTGATCGGTTTCGGTGGGGTTCAAGGCCGCTTGCATGAGCATCTTTTTCGCAGCGAAAACTGGGGCTGGAGAGGATACGCCAATGGTCAGCAGCGCAACGACTGCTAAACAAAGAAATAGGGTGCGCAATGCCCCATCGCCTCCGGTTTGTATTCGAACTATCTGCGCTTATTCTATATTGTCTCTAGCCCCAACTGTGCATACGAGAGCGGGTAGATTTGACGCCCATATTCATTCACGGCGCCGGAGCAAGCCCTATGCTTTGGCGGCTTCAGCTCCTACATTTCAAAGGGTCCTTGGCTGTGGAACTGCCCGGCCATCCAACCGGCACAGGGTATAGCACAATCGAGGATTATGCGTCATCAGTTGAGGAGCATATCAGGAAAGAGGCCGTTAAGGAACCGGTTCTTATAGGCCATTCGATGGGTGGGGGAATCGCAATCACACTCGCCTTAGCCAACTTCAAACTAGCAGGGCTAGTTCTAGTCGGAACTGGCGCGCGCCTTAGAGTTCACCCAGCCCTTCTATCCAAAGTCAACGAGAACTACGAGGAGGCCAGCAAACTAATCGCCACCTGGTCCGTATCTCCCAGCTCGGATCCTGTAATAGCCGAAAGGATTGCTCAAGAGTTGCTACGAATGAATCCTCAGGTCACCTACGGCGATTTCATGGCATGCGATAAATTCGACCGAATGAATGACGTGCAGAAAATAACATGCAAGACTCTAATCGTCGTAGGCGAGGATGACCGCATGACCCCAGTCAAATATTCGCAGTACCTTCATCAGAAAATAAGTGGCTCAAAGCTTGTCGTGATACCCGGTGCGGGACACAGCGTCATGCTGGAGAAGCATCGCTCGTTCAATGCTGCGGTCGAGGCGTTCCTGGCCTCACTATGAGTTTCTGTGCTTGCAGCTTCGACCGAACCAAGCCTAGAACTTTGTCCAAGTTCTGCCCAGTCTTGATGCTAACCGAGACGATATCTTCGTTCACAAAATACTTCCTAATCGTGGAAATAGATTGCTCTAGTTCCTCGGACGAAACTAGATCTATCTTGTTCGCACACACTACTGTTGGTGACGTAATATCGATCTCACGAAGGATTTGGCTGCATGACCGAACCTTTCTCTCCAAGGGGAATTCCGCATCGCTCGCATCAACGAACAACAGAACCAGGTCGGCGGTCGCCAGTTCCCCCAGTGTCGCATGAAACGCCTTCAAGATTATGGGATGCATATCTTCTATGAAACCAATTGAATCGATAAGAATGAACTCCGGCGAGTCATGGGCAGGGTTGGAACTCGTATTGGCTCTGCGGCGAACGTGCCGAGGGTTGTGAACGGTCCCAGGCCCACGGCTTTTTCTTCATGAGTTACCAAGTTGAAGTAACTTGTCTTGCCAGCTTGAGTGTAACCGGCCAACGCAACAATTGGAAACCCAAGTTCCCGCCTTCGGTCCCGCTTGAGCATCTTCTTCTTGTAGATGTCGTCAAGCTCATCTTCAATTCTGCTGATTCGGTTCCTGGCCGCGCGGTAGTATTCTTGGTATGGGTAATCACCTGGTCCCATCCAACCAAGCTGTTCACCCATTATACCGCGCAGCTTGATGAACTCCCTACCCCACGATAGAGTGTACTTGAGCTTGGCCAGGCGAATCTGGAGCTTCGCCTCGTTCGTGAACGCTCGCTTATCGAATACCTCGAGTATCAGTAGGTTACGATCTATCACACGCACCTCTCCGCCAAGGTACTGGGTTAGCTTGAAGACGTGGCTGCTCGTGAGCGCGTTAGCGAAGATAACCGTGTCCGCGTCAGTCTCCTCAACCAATCGCTTCAGGTCCTTCAATCTTCCGGGCCCGATGGTGTAGGAGTGGTGAACGCTCTTCCTCTTCTGAATTAATGTCCCACCCACCTCGTAGCCGATGTTCTCAGCCATAGTCTTCGTTTCATCAGCCAACGGCGGAAGGGCTGGGAGTTTCAGCTCAACGATTACTGCTCGCAAACTATTCTACGAGATACTTTCATTCCGCGATTATTTAGAGATGCATGCATGGGTGTGTGGGACGGTGAAGGCGAGAGCACATGTCTATGCGGGCGGGAGGGTTCAAGGTGTGTTCTTTCGAGCCGAGACCGCCAATCTAGCTCACCGGCTCGGCCTTACGGGATGGGTCCGCAACTTACCAGATGGACACGTCGAAGCACTCTTTGAAGGAGAAAAAGAAAAGGTCGAGGAAGCCGTAGCCTTTTGCCAACGCGGACCGCCTGGCGCCCACGTCCAAGATTTCGATGTAAATTGGGAGGAGTGGAGAGGAGAGTTCCGAGATTTCCGAGTAACCTACTGACGCGAAAGAACTTAAAGACTCGTGCGCTTCGTTTGAAGTGGAGCTCCGGTGGTGTAGCCCGGTTAACCAGTGAATGAAGCTGGACCGAGAGCATAGTGGCCTTTCGAGGCTCGGTGCCGGGGAAAAGGTTCCCCTTAGTCACTGATTGCGGGTTCGAATCCCGCCCGGAGCACCAACCCTACTTGAATTCTAATGAGTGCACAAGCTGTACTGCGACCGTAACGTCGTTTTTGATGTGCATGGATCTGGTGGTGCGCACTACCACCAACTATTGTTTCATCGATAGCCCAAAGATAGGGTGCTGTTGAAGTCACGAGTATTTTGATTCATCAAAAAATCCTGAACAAGCGCTCACCTGAACCCCCTTCGTATAACATTGCTGCTTGGTCTTCTGTTGAGAGGATTGAGTCAAGCGGACGCCGGTCAATATTATCGGAGCCAGAATGGGTCGTGCAGCACGAATGACCCCCATCGAGATGACCAAGTCGATAACGTGGTGGATAGCGGTGCCCACGATGGTGACGAGTACGGCTTGCACGGGGAACCCGAAAGCCATGACCGCTAACCCCTCTCCGAATGCGTGGATGGGCAACGCGATAATGATCATAACTTTCAGGTAACTCCATCCCGATCAATACGCGATTGCAGCTAAAGATCCCCAGAGAGCGTGAGTGAATGCTCTCAAACCAACCACGGGACTCAACGTAACGAAGAAACCCAACGCGGAGGCTACACCTACGGCGAAAGCCATCGACGGTCCAACAAGTACTGAGATCATCTCAGGAACATGCGAAGCCAACGTCGCCGAGAAACCTAAGAAGGGTAAGTTCAGTTGAAGAGGTGTTCCACGAAACGCGAGCGGGATCACGAGCGCCAAAGCTGCCATTACGCCTCCAAGCGCGAGATCAACGGTTCTTGTACGGAAAACAACTGCCCTGTCCAATGCTAACTCTCTGGCAGACTCCCATCCAGCTGCGATAAAAGACCTAGCGCCTAGAACCGAAGGCGTATTCCAAGGGTGCTGGCAGACCTCACCGCGCACTGCGTGAACGTGGTGGTGGGTCTGGTGGTACGAGCAACCAGATTTGAATGTGATATGACGCGGCGAACGTGAACAAGATACGGCCGAAGCCCTGCGCGTCGTCTAGGTTCTCTGCCGCTCAGGTTCTGCCTTCAATAACTTTTTTCCAAGTGAGTGCCTTCGGAGCAGCTTTGCCCCAAGCTTCGCCCACATCACATAGGATTCTGGTTTTCTTCGTATCTCTGCGAGCGTCTCTTGAAGCGAAGTCCACCTGAAGCCGTAGGCGACCTTAGGGTTCGCCTTCACCTTTCCATCATATTTTCCGACTATGAGGGCGCAGTGTTCATTCTCGCACTTCTTCCCATGTGGAGCGAAATAGTTGAAGGCACCTATCTTTCGAAACGCGATCCCTTTGACGCCCAACTCGTCCCTCACGCAACGGGCTGCCGCTTCCCCGTATGACTCATTTCGGCCACGTAGTCGGAGCGGGTGGCTTGCTCCGGCAAGGTCCCACAGGTTGCTGAAGAGCGCGTGCTTCCTTCGTTGGAGCAGAATCTCTCCCTTACTGTTGTAGAGTGCGATTACGAAGGCCCTATGACGTTTTCCCATCCCAGTGTGGCATACGCTTCTCGGCGCATAACCTAGGATCTTGTCATTGTTATCGACAAGTATCAATGTCTGTTCCGACAGATGCCCTACCCCAGCCTCGTTACGACGGGGCGGTTTACGTTAATAGACTTGTATTTCTCCGACCGCCCTAAATTTGACTTAGGTCGGCCTTAGCTTCGGTACCATTCGTCGTAACTGCTTTGAAATGGAGAAGAGACGCAATAAAGATCTCGACTTGCTAATTCTTACGCGCTGGAATGGGCAGCCGTTCTAGGTATAATCGGGGCGTTGATTTACGCGTACTATAGGTTTGGCCCGACGGGGAAAAGAGTCGACTACTCAGCGATCTTCTCAAGGATTCCACCTGAATAGCACCGATTCGACAAACTTGCTCCGTGATTTTATGACGTATACTGGTTAGTGCACAGCTGTACCAGTACGGTGAAGATTTGCGCTTACGCTACCTGTTCTGTCATCGGCACGACTGGGGGAGTACTTTCTCTGGCTCGTAGCTTCGCCCTGCGCTTTTTCGTCAACTGAATCGCTTCCTGTCTGCGAGTGAAATCTTGCCACTGGCAGCTACTTAACTCTGCGTGGAGAAAAGGTAGCGGGAAGATTCCTAGACCAATTTCCACTGGTTGGAAAGGGCATTGCTTATTGCCCTCCCAACAAAGGAGCAACTGCAAGAGACCTGTTGCATATGGACAAAGAAATCCCTGGAGTTCACCATGTTACCGCCATTGCTAGCGACCCGCAAAGGAACATAGACTTCTACGTTGGACTCCTAGGACTGCGACTAGTGAAGCTGACAGTGAACTTTGATGAGCCTACGACCTACCACCTCTACTATGGGGACGAGCTAGGCCACCCGGGCACCATCCTCACGTTCTTTGCGTGGCCAGGAGGCCCGAGCGGCCGTATAGGAACTGGCCAGCTAACGACCACCTCCTTCTCAATCCCGGAGACGGCGATTAACTTCTGGATGGACCGGCTCAAGAGTCATGGTGTCCAATTCCAGGCCCCCAAGGCGCGCTTCAATGAGCAGGTATTATCCTTCTCAGACCCAGATGGCTTGCAACTGGGACTAGTGGCCACTGACAACATCCACCAGGACAGAGTGTGGAATGGGGGGCCAGTTCCATCTGAGTATGGCCTGAGTGGTTTTCACAGTGTTGCACTGTCAGAGGCCAGCCCTGAACGAACGTCATCGCTCCTAACTGAAACGATGGGTTTTCGCCGAACAGCGCAGAACGGGAACCGCGTTCGGTACGAAGTTGGGCCAAGAGGACCAGGAGCGATCGTTGACGTCCTCACTGAACTCGACGCTCCCCGAGGAATTGTTAGTGTGGGAAGCGTTCACCACGTCGCCTGGCGCACACCAGACGACGTGCAGCAAAAAGCCTGGCGGGAACAGCTACTAGGAGTTGGCCTGAATGTGACGCCCGTGATTGATCGCAAATACTTCCATTCAATCTACTACCGAGAGCCGGGGGGCATCCTATTCGAAATTGCAACTGACCCGCCTGGCTTCACGGTCGATGAACCGACCGACCAACTAGGAACACGCCTCACCCTACCAACATGGCTTGAACCCCGGAGGCCAGAGATCGAGCAAACTCTGCCGCCTGTACGTTTACCCAGCCTTGTCAAAGCACGATGATTGGAACGATTCATCTGTTTCAGTTCTGGCAATCACCAGCAATACTATAGTGCGGTGTCAAAACTAGCCTTCAAAGAAGGTTGAGGCCTGCGGCAATGAGTTCGATGGGAAATAGAATTGTAGGGACGATTCTCGTCAGCGCGTGCTGGTTCGCATTTATTGTGATTTACTTGGCGTTCTATGCCGACGGCTTCAACCTATGGCAGAAAGCCGCCATATTCTTAGCGTCAGGAGCGATAGCCACCGCTCTAATCTCCGCCCTTTGGGTAAAGTGGGCCATGAAGTAGCCGAGTACGAGAACTATGCTCGCAAGAATGAAGGATTATATCAACCGAATCTCAACACAAATCGCTAGGCTCCAAGTACCGAGATTCTAGAGTCGATTCTGAAATGAAATTTGCCACAGTCAATCCCGCGACCGGGGAAAAACTAGCCGAACATGAGATGGCTACGCCAGACCAAGTGAGGAGTGCTATCGAACGGGCCAGAAAAGCTTTCCATGATTGGCGGAAGCTTAGGCCCTCCGAACGTAGCAAGTATCTAGCCAAAGCCGCTGGCATTCTGAGGGAACGAAAGGATGAACTCGCTCGCGTCATGACGAATGAGATGGGCAAGATTATCCGCGAGTCCGCAGCTGAGGTTGCAAAGTGCGCCTTAGGCTTCGACTACTACGCTGAAAATGCTGAGCGCTTTCTCACACCTGAACTTGCGCAGACTGACGCGGCGAAGAGTTTTGTGGCATTCGAGCCACTGGGGGTTGTAGCAGCCATCATGCCATGGAACTTTCCCATGTGGCAGCTGGCAAGGTTTACTGCGCCTGCGCTTGCGGCCGGAAACACTACGATCTTCAAACCCGCGAGCGCAACGCCTCAGAGCGGAGTGAACCTGGAAACCGCTTTAACCGACGCTGGGTTGCCGTCAGGATGTTTCAAGACGGTTTTAGGTGATTCTCGAATCGCAGACCAGATTATTGATGGAGATACCAACGCCGTGACTTTCACTGGAAGCGTGAGCGTAGGAAGCAAAGTGGGGGAACGAGCTGGAAGGAACCTGAAGAAATTCGTACTGGAACTTGGCGGAAGCGACCCCTTCATCGTGCTTCAAGACGCAGATGTGGAGCTGACTTCCAGCGGCGCCGTCACAGGGCGTTTCGTTAACTGCGGCCAAAGCTGCATCGCTGCGAAGCGCTTTATCGTTGAAAAACCCATTGCCGAGAAATTTACCGATCAATTCGTGTCGAAAGTCGGAAAGCTCAAGGTCGGTGACCCGTTAAACCCTGAAACAGA
The DNA here is from genome assembly GCA_963726255.1 of Candidatus Bathyarchaeota archaeon. Classification (GTDB taxonomy): domain Archaea; phylum Thermoproteota; class Bathyarchaeia; order 40CM-2-53-6; family 40CM-2-53-6; genus FEN-987. The sequence goes on along the minus strand of CAVSBL010000002.1, from coordinate 1,293,690 downwards.
CATTGGGCCGATGGTTAACGAGAGCGGGCTCGAAGAGATAGAGAGGCAGGTAAAGGATTCTGTGAAAATGGGTGCAAAGATCATGGTGGGCGGACGCCGCCTAGACCGTAAAGGCTTCTTCTACGCCCCAACGGTCTTGACCAACATTACCCGGGACATGCCCGTGATGCGCGAAGAAGTTTTCGGCCCTGTAGCTCCTGTTATAGTCGTTGGGAGTGCTGAAGAAGCAGTTGAAGTGGCGAATTCCACGGAATTCGGCCTGGGGGCATCACTCTGGACGCAAGACCTATCGAAGGCTGAGAAGCTCTGCGGAGAAATCCAAAGCGGCGTGGTCACCGTGAACAATGTTGTAGCATCAGACCCACGCGTTCCGTTCGGTGGAATCAAGAAGAGCGGGATTGGAAGAGAACTAGGGCGGTATGGCCTTCTGGAATTCACAAACGTCAAGACGGTTAGACTGTACGCGCGACGCGCAGAGAAAGTGGCCTAGAATAGGCACGATATGTTCCGCATAAGAGACATGGCTGTGCACGTTGAAGCTTGCACACTACGTCAAGAACGGGGAAACGAGGGTCGGGATGGTCAAGGGCGGCCTGCTCTTCGACATTCAAGACGCGGGCGAAACGCTGCCGTTACCAATACGAGGCGGATCGATTACGATAGACCAACTTCTTTCGGTTGGGGCTGTTAAGTCGCTTCAACAGGCCGAAGAGAAAATAACGAAGGCCTCGCATGGCGTTTCGCTTGAACACGTGAAACTCCTTAGCCCAATTCAAACTCCAGAGAAGATATTCCTCCTAGCCGTCAACTATCTATCCCACAGCCAAGAGCAGAACGTGAAACCTCCAACTGAGCCCTATGTTTTCACGAAGTTCAGAAACGCCCTCATCGGCCCAGGCGACCCAATTCTAATCCCCAAAGTATCCAAGAAAGTAGACTGGGAGGTAGAACTGGTAGTAATCATAGGAAAAAAAGGAAAGTACATCGCAAAGGAGGACGCTATGAACTATGTCGCGGGTTACGCCATATCAAATGATGTCAGCTTCAGAGACTTTCAGTTCTCGACAAGGTTACCTGACGGCAAGACCACGTTGGGACTAAACTGGGTAAAAGGAAAGGGGCTCGACTCAGCCTTTCCCGTAGGCCCCTGGCTAGTGACAAAGGACGAAATCCCTGACCCTCACAAACTAGACATTTCACTTTCAGTGAATGGCAAGACGAAACAGCGATCCAACACGGGGAATATGATTTTCAAAATCGATTCCCTGATTGAGTATATTTCCGCCGGGATTACCCTGAAGCCAGGGGACATAATATCAACAGGCACGCCGGAGGGAGTCGCAGCCTTCACTGGTGAACCTTTCCTGAAGAACGGCGACATTGTTGAAGGTACCATTGACCGAATTGGAACCCTTCGGAACCCCGTCAATGCAGAATCTGACTGAAACCGCTATTTCCTAAGAGTACTTCACCAGTACTTTCACCGTGACAATTACCCTTCAGATTAGGAATTACCCCCTACAAGGCCACGCTTCTTCATTGACAAGGCCACGGCAGTTCAGAATGACGCCGAATTGCAACTGTGCCGGTAGGCAGTAGTACGGTTGAGGCAGATTTCAGTGGCGGCGGAACGAAACCTGTTGCTTCCACTCAGCCGTTTAGCACTTTCACGCGTGTCTCCTGAATATGCCAAATGAACCCCATAGGTGGGCTTGGTGAACTGATTGAAGGAATTCCATGTCGTTAAGGTCTGTAATCACTTGAGGAAAAGTCGTTTTCTTTTCAGGGATGACCAATTCGAATTCCTCAGGTGCGAGGGCTGCGGACAAATTGTCCGCCTACCCCTCTAACCGACATCTACGCCCATCAGGGCAACATGTATTAGCTAATCCCACCTGCCTTTCTTCGGGCTGCCTGATATGATAGAGGTCGAGTTAGGTGACCTCAAGAAGGTCGGCAACGACATAGCCAATTTGCTGGGCCAGAGGTTGAAAGCCGAGGTTACTTTGAAAGGCAAGACACTCCTCGTCCCAGATACGGCTAATGGAAAACGGCTAGGAGTCAAAGATCTCAAGCTGCATGTCAAACATGTACTCCATCACCTGCACTTTTCAGATGACTACAGGGTCCTAGCGGAACATCAGAAGATCAGAATCGTTAGGGTGGAAGAGAAGCCCAAGCATGCGGAAAGAGAAGGGACGGCAGCGCCCCCCTCGCAAACCATGCCCTACTTCTTCCCCGGCTAGATTGAGTCAGAGTCCGACCAGTAGCTATCTTGGCGTGCGTGCAACGGTGACTTTCTTCTGTTAGGCGATGTCCTGAACTCTAATTCGTTTGGCTCCCTTCGCAACCATTAGATGCAATGCGTTGTCAGAGTCACCAGGGTTGACATTCACGCCCTTTGAAGCGTCATCCAAAACGAAGACCTCGAATCCATACTTCAGCCCATCAAGCACGGTTTCCTTCACGCAATAGTCAGTCGCTAGGCCACCAACAAGTAACCGCTTAATTCCTCGTTCCTTGAGCTTCTCCGCTAAGTCTGTTCCTTGAAAGAATGAGTAAGCCTCATCCTTTTTGTCCGCCTTCGAAACAATTTCGCCCTCAGGTGGGATTAGGAGGTCGTTGCGAAACTTTGCGCCTTCGCTGTTCTGAACGCAGTGCGGAGGCCAAGGCCCCCCCTGAGCTTTGAAGGAACTATGGTCGGGCGGGTGCCAATCTCTCGTGAAGAGTATTCGCACACCAGCCTTCCTAAACTTCTCGATGTACTTGTTCAGGACTGGAACGACTTTGTCTCCATTCTGCACTGGCAGGGCTCCGCCCGGGCAGAAGTCATTCTGAATGTCGACAACGACAAGCGCGGATTGCTTGTTAATTTCTATTGCCAATGTTTCGTTCGTGGTTTGTGGGAATGAGAGTTGAAATTAAGGCTTCCTTCGAAGGTTTCTTGTCAAGTTTCGTTTTCGGGGTTGATTTTGTTACCGGAACCCTAATGTATATTCAGGTGAGAAACCCGAGAAATCTGAAGAACTTCGCCTACAAGGTCGCTTAACAGAGGCGCACGAAGAATGGATTACCTAACAGCTATCATACTGGCAGTCGTTGAAGGGATTACGGAGTTCCTGCCAGTCTCGTCGACGGGCCACACTATCCTTACAGCGGCAATTCTGAACGTGGCACAGACGCCATTCGTAAAGAGTTTCGAGTTGATCCTGGAGTTTGGTTCAATTCTCGCGGTAGTTGCATTGTACTGGAGGCTCTTCCTGCAAGTAGAGGTCCTGAAACGGCTGATAGTCGCTTTCATTCCAACAGGTATCGTGGGCCTCCTCATCTACAGGTTCTTCAAGGACGTATTGTTCGGGAATCAACAAATTGTCTTGTGGGCGTTACTTGTTGGGGGGGTATTCATCGTCTTGTTCGAATGGCGCTACAAAGAGAGGTCGCAAATTGACGTGATTGCGAAAATTCCATACAAGCACTGTTTGCTGATCGGGCTCTTTCAGACGATTTCAGTAATTCCTGGCGTTTCGAGGTCTACTGCGACCATTACAGGCGGCCTGGTTTTGGGAATGAAACGGCAGACGATTGCTCTGTTTTCCTTCCTGCTTGCTGTTCCGACGATGATTGCGGCTTCCGGGTTCGATCTCCTAAATTCTTACACAGCATTCTCGTCGGGGGAAGTCAACCTACTTGCCGTAGGATTTGTAACTTCATTCCTTGTTGCCCTAGTTGCGATCAAGCTGCTCCTCAATTACGTGAGGAAACACAGCTTCATGCCATTCGGAATATACAGAATCCTCATCGTTGTACTGTTCTTTTTCCTCATCATCATTTAGATACGCAAAACATGTTGGCGCATGCTTCGTGAACGGGCTGAAGATAGTCTAATCTATTTGCTTCAGCATTGGTGGTTGCATTGCGGGGGTTGCCAAACCTTCAGTCATACTGAAGGGGTGAGGCCAGGTCAAAGGCGCAGAGCATTCGCACATGCGCGGAGGGCTTAGGACCCTGTCCCGTAGGGGTTCAGGGGTTCGAATCCCACCCACCGAAAAAACGACGGACCCCCCCACCAGGGGGGGTGGTGCAAGTGGGCGAACATCCCCTCCCCCGCACCACCCACACGGCCACAATCCTAGGACATGCTCTCTCAGTTTCAGGGTGACTTCTACTGCAGTTATGTGCTTGCAACGTACTTGCCTGTAGGAGAGAGAATCCCCGAGCGCTTCCTGAATCTACTGTTCATCGGAGTGCTTTCTAATCGGTTTCCCGGGTTCGAGATACGACATCAATCCAGCTGTAAGTTCGTAGGCCGTTCTACCGTGCGCAATTAAAACCTCATTGGCCTGAGCGCTCAGGTTCCTCATGTCTGGCGTGACAAACTCGCGTAGTTCAGTGGATAGCTGGTGCATTCGGCCTCTAACATAAGCATCCCAAAGGTCGGAGTATTGTGAGTCGAGTTCCAAGAGTTCTGTTGATAGCCCTTTCGCGAATCTTTGCATAACTTTCATATTTTCCGATTGCCATCGATGATCTCCTAGTACAACATTCTGTTCCCAGGTGGCTGTAAAACGCCTTAGAAGAGGCAACAACTCTTCCAAGAAATCGCTTCCGGTCTGCTCGGCTCTCAATACAGCATCTGTCTCGTTTTGACTTTTTCAGGCGCGTGCTTTGTCGGACTCTCTCATACGCTGTACACGTTTTTTGGAGTCATCGTTTTGGAGTCTGGCCAGTTTGTCAATCTCATCGAGTAGAATTTTGAGTTCCAGATTGTAATGGCCGCATTTCGGGCAATTCTCGTTGCCCTTCAATCTTTCTCTTTGCTCAATTAGCCTGCTTACAATGCCATCCTGAACTTCCAATGTAAGGTCAACATCCTTGCACAAAACGGGTATTTCGGACTTGCGTTCCAGAATACAGTCAGCCCAACATGCGTCCTTCTATGTGCATTGAATGTTCATTCGAGAAACCCGCTAGCAGATTGCGGATCAACCCGGCTCGGTGTCAGAACGTCTAGTGGCGGAGCTAGAATTGCAGCACTTGTTGCAGTTCCCGCATGTTCCACAGAGGTAGTAGGTTGATTAATGGCAAGTGGGGCATAATCGGTTTTCAAGTCCCTTACCGATTTCTCTCAAGCCTACCGCACTCTGCCGCTCGCTTGACCCGCTCTACTCGCCATTCTCTTCCGTTTCTTCTGCCATTCAGGTCTCGTCAAATCAAGACCCCGTACAAGAGATTCAGTAACACACTGCAAATTGAAGAACCTTTCCTGTAACGCCTTGCCTCGAACTAAAGAGCACACGATTTGGCTTGCACCACCGGGATAATTCCATTGACACCATTGTCGCCTCAAGGCATTGTGCATGGTCGAAGACGAAAACAATGGTTCACCCTAACCCCAAACAATTGTATAAGACGACCACGATAGATGTAACAGAACCGGGAATCGAAAGGGTGCAAAGAAGGTTGGCTGAGAAATCGAATGAGACTCACATGAAGTACTGTTCAAATTGCGGGAAGAAAATCGAAAAACCTGTTCTACACGAGGGATACGTATTTTGCTCAAAGCAATGCCTTGAATCCTTCATACACCCCCGACGACTCTCGGGCTCCTGAGTACGTATGCTCTCTGGAGCAAAACAGGAAAGGTTCAATTCGTGCGTGCCTGTCAATTCCTTGAGGCCTCGATTTGACCGAAAGGGGTTCTGGCAACATCTAGTGTGGAATCATCTGTGAAAGGAAAGGAGAGAAGTAGAGTCAGAAGAATGAGGGCGGTTAGTCGCAAAAAGGAAGAGAGGCGAAAGCGAAGGAAACAAGAGAAAGACAGAAAGAGGGTTACTGAATCCTATGACCCAAAGGAATTGCGAAAAAGAATTGCAAATTCCTAGCTGCGTGATATGATTGCCTCAATCTCAAGAGAATAAGACGAGAACAAGAAAAAGAAGGAAGACGAAAAGAGCTCACAAGTAGAGCCAAGAGTTGCTACGAACATACTATGTGGTTAATATAGCACGGATGACATACAGGTTACCAGAGGTAACAGCCGGCAACCATGTGGCTTGAGGCCGCACAATCTTGAGGCTCTCTAAGACGAGGTCTCTGATTATAGGTTAAGGTCGTTACCTCACGCACACAAGTTACAATTTGGTGATCTAGAATGTCCTCACAAGGAATGCAAGTAATGATTCTGAGAGAAGGCTCTCAACGTACTACCGGGAAGGATGCGCAGCGAAACAACATACTCGCCGCCAAAGTCATCACTGAAACGATCAAGACCACGCTCGGCCCGCAAGGGATGGACAAGATGTTGGTCTCAGGTATGGGTGATGTAGTCATAACAAACGACGGCGCCACCATAATGAAGGAACTGGATGTTCAACATCCCGCCGCCAAGATGCTGGTAGAGGTAGCGAAGAGCCAAGACAGTGAAGTGGGCGATGGTACGACCACCGTCGTTGTTCTCGCAGGCGAACTCTTGACGCGAGCCGAGAAGCTTCTTGACCAAGAAGTTCACCCGACCGTCATCGTGGAAGGCTACAAGAAGGCTTCCGAGAAAGCCTTGGAGATCCTACAGAACCTATCAATTGACATAAAACCTGACGACGAAAAGATGCTCAAACTCATTGCAATGACTTCGATGGGCACAAAGGCAACGGTCGGAACGAGCGAACACCTCGGAACACTAGCCACGAAAGCCATCCACCAAATCATGGAAGAAAGAAACGGCAAAATTACCGCCGACATAGATCGAGTCAAGGTCTTGAAGAAAAAGGGCGAAAGCATGGAGCAAAGCGAACTCGTCAGAGGAATCGTTGTGGACAAGGAAATCGCACACCCCCAAATGCCGAAACAAGTACGAAACGCAAAGATCGCCCTAGTCAACGCGAAACTCGAAATTGAGAAGACCGAATTCGACGCCAAGATTAACATCAATTCCCCAGACCAAATGAAAGGCTTCCTCGACGAAGAAGAATCGATGCTTCGCGAAATGACGGAGAAGGTGGCAAAGAGTGGGGCAAACGTAATCTTCTGTGAGAAGGGTATCGACGATATGGCGTTGCACTTTCTCGCTAAGAAGAACATAATGGCCGTTAAGAACGTCAGTAGCGGCGATATGGAGAAACTTGCCAAAGCCACCGGCGGAACAATACAAGCCAGCACGAAAGACATACCCTCCGAAGGGCTCGGTGAAGCAAAACTCGTTGAAGAAGTGAAGATTGGAGACGATAAACTCGTCTACGTACGCGACTGCAAAGACCCACACGCGGTCACCGTAATGATCAGAGGCGGTTCCGACCATGTTGTAGACGAAGCTGAGCGCTCATTCCACGACGCCCTCTGCGTAGTCAGGAACGCCGTTGAGGATGGCAAGATCGTCGCCGGCGGAGGAGCCCCAGAAGCTGAAACAGCAAAGCAACTTCGCGACTACGCTCTAAAAGTGGGAGGCCGCGAACAACTCGCCATCGAAGCCTACGCCGAAGCACTGGAAGCCATCCCCCTCACAATAGCTGAAAACAGCGGACTCGACCCAATCGACATTATGGTCGAACTTCGTTCAGAACACGCAAACCCAGAAAACAAATGGTTTGGCGTCCAAGTAAAGACCGGCAAGATCGCTGACATGCTCGCGGATAACGTAGTCGAACCGCTCAGGGTAAAACAGCAAGCTGTCAAATCCGCCACAGAAGCCGCATGCATGCTCCTAAGAATAGATGACATCCTCTCCTCAAAAGGGGGGAAGGAAGGCGGTCCCCCAGGTGGTCCCGGCGGAATGCCAGGGGGAATGCCTGGCGGAATGCCCCCAGGCATGATGTAACCAATCTATCCTCCCCTCAAAACTTCTATTGATGTCGGCATATTCAACAAGAACAGATGATTCGAGTAAGAAAACCAAAGAGAGCACAGTAACAGTCCTGCATACTACGAGAACCCTATCCGCACGAAATATGCTTCAAGCTAGCAGCAATGAAGGAAAAGCTTATTCAAGGTCCACGAAAAGCGTCATTCACACATAGGAGAACGAGTGAAGGTTTGGCGAATCGCCCAGAGAAGGAAACACGAAAAAGTGACCGCGTACGGCTAAGCAAGGCTGAGAAAATAGCCATACCCATCATTCTCATAATCGCCATTTGGGTAGTTTACTCAGCAACTCAACCCAGCATTCCCTCACAGACTACGACTTCGACTGGCACATCTCATTCTGGGGGACTGGATTTCACCCTGCCGAACGTGGTGACCGGCCAAGCTGTCACATTATCATCGTTCCGTGGGAAAGTTGTGGTCCTCGAGTTCATGGAACCTTGGTGTCCACACTGCCAGGAGATGGCCCCCATCATGGAGAACCTCTACAAGCAGTACGGCGACAAGGTTGTGTTCATCTCCGTCGCCGGCCCATGGAATGGGCCTGACGGAAAGCCGGCGTCAGCCGCTGACGCCGTCAATTTCATGAACCAATACGGCTCCACATGGACGTACCTCTATGATTCCTCTGGAACCGTAATGAACAATGAATTCGGAGTCACAGCCACGCCGACGACCTTCATAATCGGCAAAGATGGCTCACTCCTCACTTCATATCAAGGCCAACAATCCTACGATACGCTAGCAGCCTATCTTAACAGCGTCAGCTGAGTTCTTCGCGAAAGCAGAGCTAGTAACATCATAGAGCAACGCTTGGGAGGATCACGTTGAAACGAGTTGTAATCCCAGCTGTCATTGTTGGGATAATTGGTGCATATTGGAGTTGGTACCTACTTCAATGGTACGTATCCGCAACTACTCTTACCGCCTGCGTCCTCGGGTCTCAATGTCCACTGGTCTTTCAGGCGTCCTTCTCCTACCTGTACGGAGTACCAATTCACTTGCTCGCAATTGGGTGGTTCAGCCTGCTGACTCTGCTCGCGGGCCTCAGGGCTTACGGCATTCGAAGAGCCTCAACGATCGGCCTGGTGGTTGGCGCATTATGCGTCCCTGCGATCATCTACTTGGACTACATTCAACTCGCCGTAATACATGCCATATGTTCAGACTGTGAAATAGCGCACCTTCTCGGGATTATCCTCTTCGTGCTGTTCATCATCATGTACAGGAATGATAGAAGAAACAAGAAACACAAAGCGTGAAGTCAGTTTCTGCGGGTTACAGGCTTACGGGAGAACGAGGCAGCTAGGTTTCCTGACTGCCGCCCCGACCATATCGGCTGTACCAACTGACTGTGCCTTTCGTCCAATAGGCAGGCGGTTTAGGTTTCGGTTTCGATCGCATAAATGGCATTATCATCACATCATTCAACAATTATTCTGAAGTCTAGTTTGACTGCGCACCAATGTCGTTAACTCGGTCGTCTCTCTTAAGGAGTGGGTCCACGTTCACCTACGGAGTTTTGAAGCGTTTTCCCCGCTCGTAGGAGCGATTGGCGTCATCGTTACTTCGCCTCGAGATGTAATTGAAGCAGTAAAATCCTCCTTATTGCCTTCTTCTGTAACGAAGGTCCCTTTCACAACCCATACTCCCTTGTCATCTGGGCCTTTAGGTTCCTCTTCTATTATTATTGAGGCCACTTTTCCATGCCGCGACCTTGTTCCAATTATGTATTTTCTTACAACGCCCTTTGCGTCATCTGCAGTTCCAATTCGCATTCTAAATCAGCTGCACCGAAATTTTACAATTTTACAGCCACGCATACGCGGCCCAGTTTATAGGTGTCTCTATCACTCAAATGTGCCCTCTTCATTAGAAGTTATCGTATCCTTCGGGTAGAGTGATCGATATGGATTACAAGGAACTTGGGAAAAGCGGGGTCAAGGTCCCGGTGCTAGGCTTAGGAACTTGGGGTATAGGCGGTTTCAGCAGCAAGCATGTCGGAGGAGACGACCAGGCGGTGCGGGCTTTGCGTCTAGGCTTGGAACTGGAAATGCGGTTCATCGACACTGCGGAAATGTATGCGAACGGGCATTCTGAGGAGGTTGTAGCTGGGGCCGTAGCAGCCGAACGCGCTAACGTTTTCATCGCGAGTAAAGTTTCGGGCGAGAACCTATCGTACGAGCGCGTCCTTCGTTCGTGCGAGTCTAGCCTAAGGCGTCTCCAAGCAGGTTACATAGATCTGTACCAGGTGCACTGGCCCAACCCTAGCATTCCGGTAGCGGAAACGATGAGGGCAATGGAGCGGCTTCTTGCGGAAGGAAAGATACGCCACATAGGCGTAAGCAATTTCTCAGTACGACAAACCCGTGAGGCACAAACGGCACTATCGAAAGCAAATTTAGTTTCCAACCAGGTAGAATACAGTTTGTTGGATAGGTCGATCGAGCAGGATTTGCTGCGGTTCGCCGCGGACGAGCACATTACCATAATCGCCTATAGCCCAGTCGGACGGGGGCAGGTCGCAAAAGGCGGACGCGGTAGACGCTGGGAAGTGCTCGAGCAGACTGCCAGAAAATACGGTAAGACGAAGGTGCAAGTGGCCTTGAATTGGCTAATAGTAAAAGACCCTGTCGTAGCCATCCCTAAGGCCGTCAGCCTGGATCACGTTAAGGAGAACGGTGGGGCCGCGGGGTGGAAACTAAACCGGGAAGACGAAGCTGCGCTCAACTCTGCCTTTACATAAGCCAGTGTTCGGCACAACCCAAGACGTGCGTCAGATTGCCCGAATCCGATTCCCAGTACCTTGCTCGTGTAAGCTCGCGAATAGTGCGAATGTTTGAAAGGTACATCCAGAACATCAACCCGGAAGAGGAGCGGTTCCAAACCTTCATCTCAAACCATATCGCAGACAAAGGCGTGAAAGACATACAGGCTCTTCCGTACTCCGAACTTTACAGATTCATCAAGGAAGGAATCCGCGAATATTTACGCAAACGACCCGAGGCCACGGATGACAAATGAGAGCTCCTAGTTGGCCTGCACGCCGAGCAATCGTCGTCACTGGAACCCCAGGAACGGGCAAAACTACCTTCTCGAAGAAGCTTGCACAAGAAATTGGTGCAGACTACATCCCACTCACACATTTCGTCTCCAAACACAAACTGTACACCAGTTTTGATCGCGAAAGAAAGTCTAGGGTTGTTAACCTCGCTCGTGTACAGGCGAGTCTGCGTCTCCTACTATCTCGGGCAAGGCGTTTGATAATCGTGGATACACACATACCTGATGGAATTATCACGAAGGACTCAGTGAGACTCGTCTTCGTACTGCGCTGTAACCCGAGAATTCTCGAAAAGCGTCTGGGCAGGAAGAAGTGGAAGACGAGCAAAGTGCGAGAGAACGCTTTGGCAGAAATGCTCGACGTGTGTCTTATTGATGCCGTGAAGTGGTATGGATGGGGCCGGCTTGTTCAGTTGGATACGTCCCACATAAGCGCAAGTAAGTGTGTGGCTACTGCAAAGCGAATTCTTCGCCACGGAGTGCGAAGGAGGATAAAGATTGATTGGATTACGACTTTGGGTAAGGAAAATTCATTGGCTAGATACTTGAAGTGGTGAGCCTGTGCCAACCCCGAAGAAGCATTACCTCGTGGTCGCCTGTACACGGTGCAGCCGTCTTCTCCTCGCCGTATCAGATAAGAGAACCCGTTCCTGTCCCTACTGTGGAAGACGAGTCAACGTAGAAGATGCGAGAATCATTGCTCGTTCGGAAAATCCCAAGAAAGCAAGACTTGCACTGCAGGAAGCGAAAACTCAGGAACAGCACATGAACGCGAATAGCAGCGTCGAACGCCGATAACGTTACTAACCTGACCAACCATGAGTGGGGCGAAATTCCATGTCCTCATTACCCGATCGAAGGTTTATGGAGGAAATCAATGCTCAACTCCAAAAAGTGATTACCGTCGTAACTTCGGACGGAAAGAATTACACGGGTATTCTTTCAGGCGTTGATTCCCACTCGCTCAACATTTGCCTAACTGGCGCGAAAGATGACGCCGGCCGATTTCTTAACAAACTCTTCCTTAACGGCAACAGTGTTGTGCAGATTTTCAGCACCGAGAAGCCATTCAACCTACAAGCCCTAGCCGATAGGTTAGAGCGGGTTTTCCCTAGGATGGTGAGGGTCAACGAAGGAGCCGGAATAATCGTTGTGATGGACCGGATCCGAGTTTCCGAAAAGGGGATGCTTGAGGGCACCGGGCCCGCTGCCGAAAGGGTTCAAAAGGTCTACGATGAATTTGTCAGGTCCCAAACGCAACCCTAGGCACCTGAACCCAGAGAAAATACGGTTGAACTAGATGAGCGAAGCTCGACTGTGAATGGCCTTCGAGATTCGTAGCAAGGACCTTCTAGGCCGAATCGGGTTACTCCGAACGAAAAGCGGCACGGTTGAAACCCCGTTACTACTGCCTGTTGTAAACCCGAATTCTCAGGTAATTCCAGCAAAAGATCTGCGGGAAACCTTTGGGTTTGGCGCTCTGATTACCAACTCCTACCTTGTGTGGCGCAAATATCGCAAAGAACAGGACGTTCCGAAGATACATCAGCTTCTGAACTTCGATGGTGTGGTTGAGACAGATTCGGGCGCCTACCAGATTCTTCAGTATGGGGATGTGGAAGTTCAACCTAACGAGATAGTTCGCTTTCAGGAACGCTTGGACAGCGATATGGCGGTCATACTCGACGTGCCAACCGGGCCCGAGGCCTCGAAGGACCGAGCCAAATGGACCGTTGAAGAGACTCTGCGCAGGGCCGACCAGGCGTTAAAAGTAATCAAACGACGTGACATACTCTGGGTTGGCCCGGTTCAAGGGGGCATCTACCCTGACCTCGTAGCCTACTCCGCGCGGGAAATGGCCAAGAGGGATTTTTCGATCTACGCCCTTGGAAGCCCAACCCCGGTCATGCAACAGTACCGCTACGATATCATGGTCGACATGATCATGGCCGCGAAAGCCAACCTGCCGCCAGACAGGCCATTGCACTTGTTCGGGGCCGGCCATCCCATCATGTTCGCTTTGGCGGTGGCGTTGGGTTGCGACATCTTCGATTCAGCCTCATACGCGCTCTTCGCCAGAAATGGGCGTTATATGACGACGCAAGGTACAGCGAAGATAGAGGATTTGGAGTACTTTCCCTGCAACTGCCCAGCGTGTCACAAGAAGACCCCTGACGAAGTGAGGAAGCTCCTGCCTATGTACCGTGACCGTTTCCTCGCCGCCCATAACCTATACACCTGCAGGGGAGAACTCCAAACCGTCAAGCAGGCTGTTGTTGATGGTAGGCTTTGGGAGCTTGTTGAAACGAGGTCCCGAACGCACCCGGCACTTCAAGTCGCATTCAAACAGATGTTGACTTATGCTGAGGAGCTGGAAGAAGGTACTCCTGTAAGCAAGAAGAAAGGGCCATTCGTCTTCACTGAGGATTCACTACGTCGGCCTGAAGTTTTTCGCCACCAGAAACGGTTGCTGGAGAGGTATCGCCCACCAGGCCAGGTTAAGAAGCTAATTCTCCTACCCGGATCCCAACTGGAACCATTCCGGGAAACGTCAAAACTCCAAGAATCGCTTCGAAAACTCGAGAGGCGAACTGACGTGCACATTTGCTCCTACAGTCTCACCTTCGCCATAATTCCGCAAGAACTGCTAGACGTTTATCCATTATCCCAAACAGAAACCGCCCTCACAGCAAACCAGGCAAGTGTAGATACCGCACTCAAAAGGATCATCGGTTACTTGAAAGCCTCAACGTACGCACGGTGTTTAATCTTCGTGGAGGAGGCATGGCAAGCCAAGATTGCGCGAGCGATAAAGGCCAAGTTCAAAGGAAAGATGAAAGTCACAATCATTGAAGCAAACGGCGAGGACAATCAACTGTTTTCAAAGGCCCTGAAAGCGCTGAAGTAACGGGATTCTCTTGATTCGAATAAGATAAATTGCGAATCGGGACGCATATGGAGGCTTGGATGTCGAGGCCATGAATCTGCAGCAAATGAAGCACGAAGTCGAGGCATTAGGCAAATCTCCGGTAGCTGAGAAAGTGTACCCGATAACCTCTGATTGGGTGCCATTACCCGACGTACTTGCGATCATAAATAGGTTCGAAAAAAATTGGAAGCATTACAAAGAGACCAAGAAAGGTGCTGCCGAGGCTAAGTTGATTGCCGAAATTCTCGGAGAAGCATAGTTCAAATTCTAATTTTTCTCATTTCGCAGGTTTTATTTGAGATGAGAATGGATTAGTGGGGCGACAAGATTGCAGCGACATCAAATTCTACGGCATCCAACGCGTCCCGTCGAAGTACAAGCAGAGAAGACTATCAGTGAATTACTTGGAGACATGGCGCTCACAGGATTTCAGGGGCGTAAACTAGGTGAAGCCGCGGACGCCTGGACGGGGATGCTCAAGAAACGCGAAATAGTAATATGGATGGGACTTGCGGGCGCCATGGTTCCCGCAGGAATGCGTGAACTAATCACCTACCTCATACGGCGCAGGATGGTTGACGTACTCGTAACCACAGGCGCGACACTCTACCATGATGCATACGAAACCATCGGCGGCAAACACTTCCAGGGAACGGACCAGATAGACAACGTGATGCTCAGGCGTCAAAGAATCGACAGGATGTATGACGTGTATGCTGATGAACGAAAATTCTACCACCTGGATGTAATGATTGAGAAAGACTTCTCTTCACGCCTCCAATCTGGAAGGCCGTATTCCTCCCGGGAGGTTATGCATGAGTTCGGGAAATGGGTCTCCCAATGGGCAAAAGGTAGGGATGGAATTTGCGTGGCGGCATATGAAATGGGTGTTCCAATATTCGTCCCGGCGATGTGCGACAGCGGCTTGGGCTTCTCGCTCATGTTCGCAAACAGAAGGGGCAAACGCCACATCATAGTGGACCACATGCGTGATGTTGATGAGAGTTCTAAGATCACGGAGAGGTCAAGCCACACAGCTGTAATTATTGTGGGCGGTGGGGTTCCGAAGAACTTCATACAACAAACTGCTGTGATCGCCAGCTACCAAACACGCCACGACCGAACACACGATTTTGCAATTCAATTCACGACCGACATTCCGCAATGGGGCGGGCTGAGTGGGTCAACCTTCGAGGAAGCGCAGAGCTGGGGTAAGTACAACCGGCATTCCCGGATGGTTCAGTGCTTCACCGATGCGACCATAGCTCTTCCGATAGTCACCCACGCGCTTAGTCAACGCTTCAAGAGGTTCAGGAGGCACGTGCCCCGGTTCCATTGGGGCGGCCAAAACGGAATCCTGCAAGTAACTTACGAATCGGTCAAGCTGTAGCGGGACTGAATATCAGCCGTATTTGTAGGAGATTCCAAACCCGCCTTTGGGGTTCTTCCAACCGATGTCGTAGCATGCAATTCTACATGCCCCGCATTCTACGCAGGCGTCGTAGGTGATTGTGATCTTGCTTTCTTCCCACTTGTAGACGTCAGTGGGACAGACCCTGATGCATGCGAAGTCGAAGGGGCACCGTAGGCACATTTTAGCGTCCTTGATCCACAGGTGCGACTCCTCGTCAACCTTGTACCGGTTTCTGTACAGCTTGTCCTCGATCGCCAAGACACGCTGTGTCATGAGAACAACCTCCACAGGTGGTAGAAATCTCTCACGAGGGCGACTCTTGAACGCCGTTTGAAGAGCGTAGCCTTCATCCGTTTGATCCTATCCGCCTTAAACTCGTCGTCGACCACGTGCCACATGTAGAACAGTTCGTTGAGCGTATCCGGATATAACGTGAAGAACTCGGGGTTGGACGAGAAGAACTTCGGGATCCCCCGATATTTCTTCAAATCCCTCAGAACGAAGCTTTCTTCCAAACGTTCCCTGTACTTGGCGAGTGTTCTCGATGAGAAGTCGTTTTTCTTCTTGGCTTCTATGACGGTTTCTCCTGCAATGATTCCAGAAGTCATGGCTAGGTTTGTGCCTTCCCAGTTGACGGCGTTGACTAACATCGCAGCGTCGCCCACGACGAGCATGCCGTCCGTGTAGGTGTTGGCTACGTAATCGTATCCGCCTTCGGGGATTAAGTGGGCTGAGTATTCTTTCAGTTCCCCATCTTTGATTAGCGGGGCTATTGATGGGTGACTCTTGAATTGTTCAAACAAAACGTTCGGGCGTTGCTTGCTCTTGTCCAGGTCACGCAAGCTGATGGCTATGCCAAGTGAGATTGTGTCTCGGTTAGTGTACATGAACCCTGCATGCATTCCGGGCCCCCAGCCGACAAGTAACGCTGCGATGCCCTCATCCGGTCCGAGGTTGAAGCGTTCCTCGATCTTTTGTTTCGGAACAGCGATGACCTCTTTCAGGGCCAAAACCACGGCATCCTGAGGTAGTTCTTCCCTTAGGCCCGCCTGTTTGGAAAGCATCGAATTGACGCCGTCGGCCGCAATTACAACGTCCGCTAGAATGTCTCCGCGTTCGGTCTTGACGCCGATGATTTTTCCATTTTCCTTCAGAACGTCGTCTACAGTGGTCCTGTTGATGATGACTGCTCCCGCGTCCTCTGCTAGTTTCGCGAACCAGGGGTCAAACTTTGCACGGTGGACCGTGAAGGCATTGTATTGGCTGTTGAACTTTTGGTTCCTGTGGCTTAGAAGTAGGTGCGAATCCTTTGATAGAAACCAGTATTGGTATTCGACCACGTGCCGCTCGACCGGTGCTGTCTTCCAGAATTCCGGGGCCAGCTTCTCAGTGTGATGTCTGAAGATAATTCCGCCAAACATGTTTTTGGCGCCAGGTTTCTCACCCTTTTCGAGAACGAGAACGTTCAACCCGGCTTTGGCCATCGTGTATGCTGCCGCGATTCCAGCAGGGCCTGCGCCTACGACTACCGAGTCGAACTTCTCTGCCATGGTGCTAACTCAGCTAGGTGTACATTCTTCAGCTCTTCAATCAAGGCTGGGACTACCTTGAACAGGTCGCCAACGATGCCGAAATTCGCCATCTTGAAGATGGGTGCTTCGGGGTCTCGGTTTATCGCGACGATGTAGTCCGCGTTCATTATGCCTACAATGTGTTGGATGGCTCCTGAAATGCCAACTGCGATGTACAACCGTGGTCTGACCGTGAACCCTGTTTGGCCAACTTGGTGCTCTGGGCTTATCCAACCAGCCCGTACTGCTGCCCTTGAGGCTCCGACTTGGGCTTGGAGAGTCTTTGCGAGTTCCTCGATTAATTGGAAGTTCTTACCTGCCCCCAGCCCTCTTCCCCCAGAGACGATAACCTGAGCATCTTCTAGGCGGACGTCTACTTTCTCGATCGGGGCGAACTCCAAGATGTCCGTGTTTACGTCAGTGTCTTTGAGGTTCAAGTCAACATGGGCTATCTCGCCGTCCCTATTCTGCTCTGGTGGTACGCTCTTCATTACACGTGGGCGGACACTGGCCATCGTAGGCCTATTCTTGGGGCAGATTATGGTGGACATCAGGTTGCCGCCGTAGTCAGGCCTCGTGCCCATGAACGTGCCAGTTTCCATATCAACGTCCAAAGCGGTACAATCCGCAATTAGGCCTGTTTCCAGAAAGGTCGCTGCCGAGCCCGCTAAGTCTCGGCCCCTAATGGTTCCGCCTACTAGCAGGGCCTCGGGCTTGAATTTCCTCACGGCTTCTTCCATGGCAACAGCGTACGGTTGCGTGCGATAATTCTCAAGCCGTTCATCTTCAACCAGATAGGCCCTGTCGGCGCCGTGAACAAATGATTCCTTCGCTAGGTGATCCACGCGGTTTCCAATTATCAGTGCCCCGAGCTTAGTTCCGTAGATCCCTGCGAGCCGTCTTCCCTCCCCCAAGAGTTCCCATGAGACTGCTGCCGGTTTTCCGTGAAAATGTTCAACGAAAACCCAAACCTCCCCGTACTTTCCCGCGTCTTCAATCGCCGCCTTCTCGTTCGGGGACTTCGGCAACGCTTCGGCGGCCTTTGGAGGCGCTGGCCCGAAAGCATGAACTTGGAAGAGGTTCTGAACTAACCATTTCACCGCGGCGTGCGGGTCCCTAGTCCCATCGAAAACCTCCCCCTGTTTCCGTCCGGGAGGTGGGAAGACTTTCTTCACGATGGTAGGAGAACCCTTGAGGCCCAAAAGATTGGGATCAGCATTTATCGCCTGCTTATCCCAAATTTCGATTCTTGCTCTCTTCGCGTTCAGCATGCCTTCAATCGTGAATTTCCTTGGCTTGTTTGCTTCTTCAGTAATCGTGAGAACGGCCGGGAATCTTGCCTGAACAGTCTCAATACCGTCGTCGAACCTATGCTTTGCAACTATCGTTCGGGATTTGATGTCGACTTGGTCTATTTTCGTGACGTTCGAAATGATGGGAATGTTGAATCTTACAGCAAGGCCTGGTGGAACTTGGCCTGTTTCGCCATCGATGGCGACCTTTCCACTTAGGATTAGGTCAAAGGGCTCAGTTTCCGCTATCGTTGCAATGCTTCTCCAGAGCGTATAGGAGGTCGCCAAGGTGTCTGCGCCCGCCATCTCCCTATCCGAAACCATCACTGCGCGATCAGCACCCATGGCGAGGGCTTCGCGTAAGCCTTCCTGCGCTTGTAGCGGCCCCATGGATACCGCGGTGATTTTGCCCCCAAACTTTTCCCTTAGCCGAATTGCTTCTTCGATGGCATTGAGGCAGAAGGGATTAACGATTGAAGGGACACCCTCACGGATCAGGTTAAGCGTAATTGGGTCAAAACGAATGTCCGTAGCATCGGGTACATGCTTCACACAGACTACGATGTGCAATATGTCTCAACCCTTTCCAGCGAGTTTTGTCCACGCCTATTACGGCGCAGTTCGAATTTTCGTTCGGGAGAGCATGGACTGCCCTTTTAGTGTTTCCCGCAAAGAACTAGACTACAGAGGAACGCTTCACTCTTCGCTGGGTTCCTCTGCTTCAGGAGCCTCAGCAGCAACCTCAGTAGCGGCTGCGCGTTCCGCTTCCACAACCTTTAGCCTAGTGACGTAGCCCGCTATTCTGTTACGCAACCTTTTGGACTGTGTCGAGACTAGGTCGTTGACGGCCTGCTTGTCCGATTCCCAGTCGCCGGCGAAACGTTCAGGGAACCTTCTAAGTACCTCTCTCGAAACTCGCTTCACAGTGTCGGTGCGTACCTTCCCCAAACGTAGCCACCTTAGTTGAAACTGAGCACACAGCGAGGCGCATTCAACATAAACTTTGCTAATGCGGGTTCTGTCAAATCGACGGGAGACAAAATCATCCGTCAAATGCGGGAGATGGCGCTTACTCTCGGTTGAGGCCAAATGTTAAGTTTGCAAATTGCTGGACTAAGGTCGGGAAAATCCTTGGCTTCATACCAGTCAAGATTGCAGAAACAGGGAATCTTGCCTCAGTTTACAGCAGTAATTCTTGGAGCCACAGCTTGCAGCGCCATCGGACTCTGGTTCGTAACAGAAGTATTCCGAGCCGATTTGACCTCAACGCTCATACTACTGTTGGCCTACAATCTCTTCGTCGTCGCATATTCCGTAGGTGCGTCTCTAACCTTTCAGCCGAAGAGATTCGTATCTCCCACGCAGATTCAAGTTCTAGTAACTCCAATCATAGCGGTACTAATTCTCGACCTACTTTACAGGCGCGGATTCTTGGTTGTACTAAATTGGGATTCTTTTGTTTCACTGTATGGAATTTTGTTAGCTGTAACAATGTTCTTGCTACTTGTCGTTGCCTATTCCGTACTTTCCCCAATAGCTAGGAGTCTAGTGGGTTTGCTTGGTACTAAAGATGATTTGTTAGTCAAACAATTCCTCGTGCATGCGAAGTACACCAATGTGCTTGGCAAGTTCATTGATGCCGATTTTCAATACACACTGGGCATCGAGGAGCAGGAGGAGGTACGCCACAACATTTGGCTATTTCGTACTGGTGCAGGAGAACAGCACTTGTTTGTTGTGGTTTGCCCAGATTCAGAAAAACGAGAATTGACCCAAGTGGTAATCGTATCTTACGAATTGGCCGAATACGGAATTGCCCCCACTACAAGGGCACGAGCTATACATGAACTTGATGCGCGGAACATCAAACAATGTTTTCAGGGCTTCAAGGTAGATGAGATAAAGCTAAGGAAAACGCAACTAATGCCAGCTTTGGCGGTTGCATATGAGAACGCTTTGGACTGTACAGAATCGAAGATTCTAGCAATAGCAAAACTACCTACGCGTCATAAGGCAATAATCATTGGTACAGCGTTTATTCTGGTTCTTATTGGCATTCTCGGTTGGTTCGGCAAGATTAGTCCAGATGTTACTGAATCTGCGCTAATCTTTGTTGGAATAGCAATGCTATTCGAGTTTTTGCCTCTTGTCGCGGTAAAACGAGGGTCACGTACGTTCTGATTCCAACTTAGCGAGTCTTTTCAACAGTGCTAGGTCGTGTTCGCAACCCTGAATGATTTCCCTCAATCCGATGTGCCGGATTCGAAATAGAACTGCGGTATAGCCCTTCAATCGTTCTCCACTAACGTATGCCTCAATGATTTTCCGCTCCGAACTTCCGAGTATCTCCTTTCTCACCATCATCCTCACAGTGCTGCAATATTGCGGTAGGGATTGAGATGCGAACCGAACAACCGTTGAGCGAAAGTCGCGTGATGAAAGCTCAAGCTATCGTTAAACTAGGCAACCAAGTGAAACGCCTAGATGACCGAACCTACCAAGTATCCTCACAATCAGGCAACGGCCTCTATTCCGTTGTGAGACGTGGGCGTGTTTGGCGTTGTTCCTGCCCCGACCATATCTATCGTGAGGTTAAGTGTAAGCATATTTGGGCTGTCGAATTCTCGCAAGCATTACGAGCCGAAGTCAGCAACCAAGTAGTAATCAAACCACTCGACCTAACCACATGCCTCTACTGCGGTTCGCAAGCCCTAGTGCGAGATGGCTTACGTCACAACAAGAACGGGGACATTCAACGGTTCACATGCAAAGGTTGTAGAAAGCGTTTCGTGAGAAACTTAGGTTTCGAGCGATTGAAGGCCACACCGCAAATCGTTACGAGTGCACTTCAACTCTACTTCACAGGTGAGAGCCTACGGAACACCAAGAAGTTTCTGCGACTTCAAGGCGTGGAAGTATCGCACCAAACAATCTACAACTGGATTAAGCGATACACGGCTCTAATGGCGAAATACCTAGACAACATCACGCCCCAAGTCTCAGGCACATGGCGAGCAGACGAATTATACGTGAAAATCAAGGGCGACATGAAATATCTGTTCGCAATCATGGACGACCAAACCCGATTCCTAATAGCTCAAGAAGTAGCCGATTCAAAGGAACGCCACGATGCACAACACCTATTCCAAATAGCTAAGGAAGTCGCAGAGAAGAAGCCTAAGATTCTCATAACTGATGGCTTGCGGTCATATCATAATGCGTGGCTCAAAGAATTCCGAACGAACAAGCTAGAGACTAGCACAACGCACATTCGACATATCACGCTCGCAGGAACGCATCACAACAATAAGATGGAACGACTCAATGGAGAAATCAGGGACAGAGAAAAGGTCTTTCGCGGCCTAAAGAAATCGGACACACCAATCCTAAGAGGCTATCAGATTTACCACAACTACATACGCCCACACGAAGCGTTAGATGGCAAAACACCAGCCGAGAAGGCAGGTATCCAAATCAATGGACAAGACAAATGGTTTACGATAATCCAAAATGCTAGTAGAAGCAAGAAATAGACGAGTTTGGCTACCTTTCCGTCAAATTCCAGCGAAAAATCCCATCAAAGGTGCTTTATATTCATTCACACAGCTCTCTCATGGAAAGAAGCGGAGCCTCTATCTATGATTCGAACATACGAATCACGATTATCACGAGTAACAGTTAAATTAGAACAACCATGTCCATTAGTACGCCTATGTAATCGAGTCAAGTCCTCCTCAGTGGCAAAGGGACACACATTGGATGCCTCGCCTCGCCACACCAAGGCGTAGGCTCACATGACAGAAAACTATGTAGACATTATCGTTGCCGAAGATGTCTTTACTAAACTGCCTCCTGCCGTACTTGAGCAGATCCGGCATAAGATGGCAGAGAACCCTTATGCGTCACGACCTAAGGCTAAAGGAAAATGGCAAGAGATGGTGACGCTACCTGATGGAAACAGGTATGGCGTAAGTTGCCACCGAGAAGGAGGCAAGATTACCATCATAGGCGTGAGAGAAGCGCAGAAACAAAAAAGGATAATGAGAAAATGAATACAATAGAAAATGAGTGGTTGCCCACTAAAATCGAACTGGATACGCTGGATTGGCGAGGAAATCCTATACATCTAAAGGATGTGCCTGCCATCATGAACGCGAAGACTGGGAAAGTAAGGCTCTACCCCGCACAAGTATCTCTAGCGGAATATGAGGCTTTAGCGAAAAAATACGACCTTAAGCCGAGGGATATCGCGACGCTACTGACACTTTACGTAAAACCAGGAGTATTCAAAGAGGGTTCGTTACCCACACGATACCATGTGAACAAGACATTGTTCTATATCTGGAAGGAACTTGGGAAAAAGGGATTAGGTGAAGTATTTCCACATGACAATTTCGTGGCATTCCCACGGGGGCCAGTCCCAGAACACTTGGAATCCGACCAAGACCGACTGGGCTCTAAGGGTTTGGTTTCATCTAGCTTTCAGCCATGGGGGTCAAATCCTAAGGATCAGTCTGTTCTGATTGAGCTAACGCCTTCGGGTATGCAAGTCGCAACTGCGTTGTTGTCTGCCGTTGCTGACCCATTCAAAGAAACTATCTTACGCATTAAGGAACGTATCTTCCCACTTGACCCGAAGACAATCCGTGAGCGCGTCCACAGAGATTACCCAGAATACAAGAAAACATACACTGAATTGGACACGGACTAATCCCCCTATTTTTTGCAATAAGGTCACAGGAAATTGAGTTCCAATATTGTCGCATGTAGCGACTGTGGTTGTGTATATCACATAGGTTCGGCTGTGCGTAATGACCCCACGTATTCTTGTCCAGTTTGCCATAGCATACTTCGAAACCCCATATCCGAATTAGACTAAATCCACTATACCAAACGGTTTGCCTCGCCTTCCCATACCAAACGACAACGACGCGTTATCCCCAGAACGCAAGCCGAAAATAGCTAGTTTCAAGAATAAATGCGGGTTGCCGTGACCAGAGCTAAAGACCCGTTGCAGAACCTCGAAAATATCCTGATTTATCCTTTAGGAAACAGGGGAGGTCGGCCGATTGCAACGGTCCACCTAGAAGCCTTCACGGCAACCTATAACAAAAATGGATTTCTAGCACCAAACGAAAGGTAACGCAGTATGACAGACAATCCCTTGCTTAAAGAATACGAGCTGTGCCAACATACAATCGAGCATTTAGACACACAAAACTGGAGCTGGGGGTCCTTCTTGTTTGGAGGCTCATTAGCGGCTACAGGTTTCGTTCTTAGTAGTCACATTGGCTTTGCGCGATTGGGCGCGGTAGCACTATTATCGAGTATTGTCTTAGGCGGCTGGGGTCTATTTGTAAATAGAAGCATAGGAATAAGAGATGTTTGTCGAGAACGGATGCTTGAGATCGAAACGAAGAACAAGATGGGACTTAAGACTCAACATTATTTGCAGACATTAAGGCAGAAAGGTTCGGTAATAATCGGAAAACGCATGATTCACTTGTTTCGCATAAGGTCAAAGACTATCCTTGGAATCATGCTCTGCTCTTATTTGGCGATTCTCTGGATTGGAACATTGATTGTGTGGGCGTTGTCCGAAGGTCTACTCAGTCTCCCATGAGAAAGATTTTGAAGTTAACGTTCGCCTCCTAGGCATCTCCCGCTTTTGACAATGACAATTATCTCCCTAGGGTTTGACAGAACCCTAATGCGGGTGCTGTCAAGTTGCCGTCGGTTCTGCCTGATTGGTTTGGTTTTTGTCGTTGTCAAGATTCGTCGGTTGATCTCGGCAATCGTGTTTAGTCTCTATGCACTGGAAAGTGTTAAATCCTGTCGAGTCATATTTATTCTGAGTTCTCATGAGAACAGCGGTTTATGATTGGGCTTGCAACCCGAAAGGGACTGGCATAGTTTGCTTTACGTCACATGTTAACGGTCAGGTTTATTGCGAGTTGGTTGGCGCAGAGCACTTAACAGAGTGTCATCCTGTTGAACTTGAGCAAGCCACCAAAGAGATAAACGCAATTCTGGATACGTTGCGACAGAAGAATCATGATCCCACTCGCGAGCTTGCGTTCATAAGAACTCCTGACGGTCCCTTTATCGTTTGGACTCGGCACGTTGTGAGTTTTGATGACGATGAGGATGTGGTCTATAAAGCGCTTGGGATAAAGTGAATCGCTATGATAGAAAGTAAACATGGGTGGACCGAGAAGGGTGTGATGCACTGTTGTGGAGCAGGAACAGGCTGTAATGATGCAGTGCTTGCCAGCGCAGAAAGACTTACCGACTTCCATGATTCTGAGCTTGAGGAGGCCACTAGAAGAATCAATGCGATTCTTGATCGGATCAGAAAGACAAACCAGCAACCTGAAAGACAGTTAGACTTTTGCTGGACACCGCTTGGTTTGTTTTTGGCCTGGAGTACGCATACAATAGGTTCAGATGACGCGGAGAAAGATGTCAGAAAGGCGCTCGGGCTGACCCCAGCTCCAGACGCCCAATAAGAGCTTAAGCGAGAAGATTCTCGCCAATGCACGATGCAAGTCACACTATGTTCTTGACTTCTGAGTTCGAAGGGCTTCTTATCGAATTTGGCGGATTATTCGCTTTGTGCTTGCATTTTCTATGAGTGTTCTCCACTTGTTGTCTCCCTGAACCTTGATTCCCGCCACGTCTGCTGGGGTTTTGCCGTCTAAGCCCATGTGTGGGCGAACATAGTTGTGGTAAATCTGATAACCTGTTAAGATGGGGGCTATCCGGTTTCTTGAGGTTACGAGTAACCTTCTCACGGTCACGAATCTCACCGTTAAGTCGCTCCATCTTGTTGTTATTGTGCTGACCCGCCAAAGTGATTTGGCGAATGTGAACGGTGCTATCCGATAGCTTGTTGGTCCGAAACTCTTTCAGCCACGCATCATGGTATGAGCGCAACCCATCGGCTATGAGGATTTGCGGGTTCTTTCCCGCTTTCTCTTTCGCCATTTGGAATAAGTGCCGTGCGTCATGCGTGTCTTTGGTGTCGGCTACTTCTTGGGCTATCCAGAATCGGGTTTGATTGTCCATCATGGCGAAAACATATTTCATGTCGCCGTGAAACTTCATGTATAGCTCATCGGCTCGCCAAGTGTCGCTAACTTTTGGTGTAATTTGGGCTAGGTATTTCTCCATCAAAGCTGTGTACTTCGCGATCCAATTCCAGACAGTCTGATAACTGACTTCAACACCCATCAATCGAAGCGAGCGAGCCGTATTCCGTAGACTCTCGCCCGAAAAGTACAGTTGCATTGCGGCGGTTATTCCCTGTGGATTGTGCTTCATTCGTTCAAAGCCAACATTGACCGTGAAGTATCTTCCACATGATCTGCAATTCCACTTCTGAATATCACCAAACTTGTTATGCCGTAAGCCATCCTTGAAAATCAAATCTGATTTGCAGAACAAGCAAGCGTTGATTATGACTGGTTCGAGCAAAACATTTTCTTTGACTTTTTCTCGCAGTCTTAGGCTGAACTCAACAGCCCAAATATGCTTGCATTTAACTTCACGATAGATGTGGTCGGGGCAACTGCAACGCCAAGCACGAAGATGATTATCATTAACGACCGTGTAGAGGCCGTGTCCCGCTTGCGATTTGATTTGATTATGCGGGTTCTGTCAGCCTTCTTTAGACCCCGTCAATTAGATAGAACCTTAATGCGAGTTCTTGACGGGTTGTGTCCTCTCTCTATTGTAACTTAGGTTACACTGCCAATATTTGGGTGCTTAAATAGAGCCATAGGGCGTGATGCCGGCTTGCCTGATACGGAGTCAAGGGTACTCGACCCAGGGTGGAGTGGTGATTGTCCTGCATGCCTATGTGAGGAGCATAAGAAATGTTGGGGGACCATCTATCACCCATGTACATGTTGCGGCATTCACAACATTGGAAATGACCGAATTACAATTATTGCTTCGCTTAAGTGAACCATAGTGTACGATGCTTAGCCGCTCGTTCCTCCAAACATGGATTCCGGCACGCCTGTGAATTCGTTTACGTCAGGTCTTACCTGTAGCCGCGAGTAGTTAAGGAAGAATTGGAGACCGAACAAGGTCAGTGGAGCTGCCTACGCCCGCTCAGGTGCGGTATGAGGGTTTCAAAATTGCGCCAGACTGCTTCTCGCACCGCCTCGGTATCAAGATTCTTGATTTCAGCTACCTTTCGAATCACGTCTACAACAAACGAAGGCTCGGTAGGCCGGCCTTCGAAGGGTCCGCGATACTTTACAGGGCCGTCAGTCTCGCTTAGAATCATGCCTAAGTCTGCGTTGCGCGCAATTTCACTTATTGCTTGAGAGTAGAGTGCTGCTGGCCCAATAGATACCAGGTAACCTCTTTCCTTGATCACTCGAAACTTGTTCACTGGTCCATCGTACCAATGCAACAAGACTTTGGGGATGTGAAAGTCAGGAAGGGTTCCCAATACTTCATCTACAGCCAGCCTTGAGTGGACTACGGCTGGGAGCCGTTTGCGTTCTGCTAGCTTAAGGAAAAACCTGAAAACTTCTAACTGGCGTTCCTTGATCTTCTGATCTTTGCTGTACTTTCCGTCGAGCCCTATCTCGCCAATTGCACTCACGTAACCAACATTTTCGTCTATGAGTTGTTCAAATTTTCCGAGATAATAATTCGTTGTGTTCGTGACTGTCCACGGATGAACTCCTACGGCCGCGAGAACCTTCGAGGGATGTTGCCTCGCCAAGGCTATCGTTTTAATTGCCGTCTCATAATCGACTGCGTTTGAGAGAAGATATTCAACGTGGTTCTTGTCGGCATCAGCTATGGCTTGTTCTGTTCGGCCTGCGTAGCCGGTGTCCGCTAGGTGCAGGTGGGCGTCGACGTAGCTCAAGGCAGCTGCCAACTATCCCCCGAATTCATACGGGTCATGTGAATTTCCCATCTTCAAATGAGGCGTTTTTTGCAATAAAATTGTTAGCTTCGCCCAATGTAAGCCAAAAGAATACCAAACGTCAACCTATCAACCCGTCTTACGCCTACCGGGGAAGTTTAATAGCCCCCAACCGCAAACGTGTAGAATTGTGCTTCTTCCATGCCTCCCGAGGAACTTTCCACGGCCGCGGTGCGCCGCCTCATCGAAATGGCCGGAGCTGACAGGGTCGGAGACGATGCCGTTGAAGAACTAGGTAAGATTCTGGAGGAGTATGCTGTCAAGGTTGGGACAGAGGCGACGGGTCTGGCTCGCCATGCGGGAAGAAAGACTGTGAAATCTCAGGACATTCAACTGGCCGTCAAGAGAGTGTCCCCGCCGCAAGGCCCCTGAAAGGCTGAACGCGGCTCGCAAAAAGATGTCTAGCCTATGTTATACGCTAACTAGGACTTTTTTCTCTATTCAGTGGCACGGTTTCGGTTGCGCCATTTCGGTCTTCTGCGCTGTTTTGAATGATAATCCACAACCGCAACTCGCTATAGCGTTAGGGTTGTTGAATTTGAACCCGGATGATTGAATGCTCTCGTAATAGTCCACCTGCATTCCCTTCAACAGGTCCATGCTCTTCGGGTCAACAACGATCTTGTACCCATCACTTTCAAGAACGTAATCGTCCGGTTTCACGAACCCCATAGCCATACCATAATTCAGGCCGGCGCAACCGCCCCCAAAAACGAAAACCCTCAGGGCTTTCCCAACGTTTTCGGGCTTTTGCAATATGGCTTTCGCTCTTTCCAATGCCTTCTCGGTGAAGTTAAGCTGTGGTTGCATTACTGTTGCCATTTTTCCGACCCGTTTATGCCATATGGCTTAGTTACTGGGACTCTGCAGGGGCGCTCATAATAACGCTTTGCTTCCAACCAAACAGCCAGTTCAGCACATAGGTCAGGCTGGAATCCAGTAAGTCGTGATTCTGGTCCGAAGGAAGATGGTCAAAAGAAGCAGCGAGAACAAGGTGACCGTGGAAACATAATCTGTTCTCTTGAACTGGACCGTTCGGTACCATGTACGGCTCCTTTCGGCGCCGAATGCCCGCAGTTCCATAGCGTCTGCTACATCGTAAATGGAGAGCATTGCGTTGATTGCAACCGGGACTAGGAGTGGAACAGTGTTAAGGATGCGGGCGAATAGGCCACCCTTGGCTTTCACTTTGAAACCTCGGGCCATCTGCGCATTCATCGTCGTCTCCAATTCGTCCACGTAGACTGGCAAGTATCGTAAGGCCAGGTCCACAACGAAGGCGCCTTTGTACGGGAGTTTCAGTTTTGCGAGAGCGGGAGCGTAAAGGCCCGGATCTGTCGTCATGATCACGCAAAGCGAAATGATGGCCAAAGAGAGAAATCGCATGATTGAGGCCACCGCGAAGAAGATGCCTTCAACTGTGAACTTGAACACCCAGAAATGCGCGATAATGTGAGGGTGCGGGACAGAGTACCCAAGAAAAGTGAAGAACGCGTTGATAGATGAAATGATGACAATGATGGTCAGCAGGAATTTCCAAGTTCCCTTCACTTCTTTGAAAGGAATTCTCGCTGAGAGGTAGAGTAGGATAGAAGCAACGAAGGGAAACAGCAAGAGCCTGATGTCGAGAAACGCGACCTCTGTGAAGATGAACAGAATAATCAATAGGAATTTTGTTCTCGGGTCCAACCTGTGTAGGAAGGTTGTCCCGGGAAAGTACTTGATCCGGATCATTTAGTTTCTGCTAGACTCGTCGTGCCCGTCCAGCTGTAGCCTTTGCGTAGGCGTACAGGAGAATGGGGGTCAAAATTGCTCCGTTGACTGCGTCCGTTGCCCCTGCAGAATAGAATTCGATGAGTGCTGCGTCCATTGTGCTAAGGCCTATTTGGAATGCGAAATCTGTCATTGCGGCAAATGCGATTCCGATTAGTGATCCGACGATTGCGAGTACTGCGGCTGCTATTAGGGCTCGTGCCTTGGTCCAGTCTGTGCGTTTAACTATGAAGTAGCCGATCCCAGGAATGGCGCCGAGTAAGCCGTTGCCGATGTCCCAGTTCCAGAAGAATCCGCCGAACGAAACTGCGTCGGAGAGTATGTTGCCGAGAAATCCTGAAACGAACCCTGTAAAGGGCCCGAAGACAAAACCGAAGAGCATTGGAATTGCAACCGTAGGCCTTACGGCCACTAAACCGACGCCTGGGATTTGTAGAGTGTTGAATGGTATGGTTAGAGCAGCGTAGAGGGCTGTGCCAACTGCCATAGCGACGATCTGCTTAGCAGAGAACATTGATTCTTTCATTTCCTTCATGCCCAATTTTCTTCACACGCGGCGATGCAGCGTTCTATCTATTTAAGAGCTAGCTCTTTCCAGAGGCACGTGCGAGTTCCGCGAGAGTCAACACCGATTTACCGCTCGTGATTTTCCGCGAGATTTCGATAAGCGAAGTTTCGCGTATAGCGCCCGCAGTGAGAATTGAAGGGTCGGCGAGCATAGTGCGAGTTGGGCCATCTGCCACGACCGCGCCATCATTCAGGACAATGGACCGGTCCGTATACTCTATTGCTAAGTCTGGGTCGTGTGTGATCACGACGAATGACTTGACTCGCTCACTCAGCGAGCAGATGAAATTCATGAAATTGGAGTAGCTCTTGAAATCTTGACCCGCCGTCGGTTCGTCTAATATTATGCACTTCGGTTCCATTGTTAGCACGGAACCTACGCAGATTCGTTTCTTTTCGCCGAAACTGGAGGCGAAAGGGGAGTTATCAAGCAGATGGCTTATCGAGCATTGTTTTGCGGTTTCAGGGACGATCTTCGAAATCGTATCTGGTGAGACACCGATGTTCTTTGGGCCAAAGCTCAGTTCATCCCGGACCGTTCTTGCGAAGAGCATTGAGAAGGGGCTTTGGAAAACGAGGCATATTGAACGAGCAATCTCGGCTGTGGTTAGATTGCGTGTGTCTTCACCGGTCACGAGGACTCGGCCTGATGTTGGTTTCAGCAACCCGACGAGGCTTAGGGCAAGCGTTGACTTTCCCGCACCATTGTTACCTAGTAGTGCTATCCTTTCGCCCTCGCGTATGACCAAGTTTAGATTCCTAAGCGCTCTTATTCCTCCGGGATATTCGAAGTTGAGGTTCTCAACTCGGATCAACTCTTGGCCCAGTTGCTGCCGCTTCGTGTTAACAGTCTCTACTGTGGATTCTCTTTCGAGATAATGATTTCTGCGGAGCATGTATTCAGCAGGAATCTTGATGACGTCCCCAAATTCGATTAAGACCTCGTGGTCTTTCTTATCAGCTACAACGCGGCCTTCGTTGATTATTACAATCCGCGTTGGGTTGGCTCGCAGGACCTCCTCTGTTCGATGTTCAGCTACGATTATGGTTTTGCCCGAAGAGTGAAAATCGCGGAAGATGCCTTGCATGAGCTTAACGCCATTAGAGTCGAGGTTGGCCAACGGTTCGTCGAATAGCAAGATATCTGGTTCCATTGCCAGGACGTCGGCAATGGCCAGTCTCTGCTTCTGCCCGCCCGAGATTTCAAAAATAGACCGCCGTTGCAACTGGAGAATGTCCATTGATTCGAGGCTGTGCATAACGCGGCGCTCGACCTCGTGCCTCGGTAGAGCTAAGTTCCCTGGCCCGAAAGATACGTCGTCTTCGACAATCGATGACACGAGTTGCTTGTCCGCCTCTTGCAACACCGTACCAACGGTCAGGGAGAGTTTGAGGAACGGGGACTCCGGAACCGGCTTGCCCCGTACGCTCACATTGCCAGAGTATTGGCCCACGTAGCGATGGGGAATCAACCCATTGATGCACTTCAGCAAGGTAGACTTTCCCGAGCCGCTGGCACCCGCAAGAAGAATGAAATCACGATTATCTATTGTGAGATTGACTGCGTCCAAGGCTGGCTTGGTACGGTTCTCGTAGGTGAATGACAGATTACTGATCTCGACCTCGTGCAAGTATCTTCCGACCCAGATGCTATACTAACAGAGCTATTTCGTTAGCCTTTTAACCAAAGCAGGCAAGCCACGCAATCTACAATGTCTACCAGCATTATGTTGAGCGGAAACGGAGACATCTCGTCTCTGCGGATACCCGAGATAAGCCGCGCGGCGGAGCAGAAAGGTTTCGGTGGAGTCTGGTTTGGCGAGACAACATTGCGCGATGCGTCGGTGCTCGCTACAATTGCCGCATGTTCAACGCGAAAGATCCCACTAGGGACGTCCATTGTAAACGTTTTCACCAGGTCTGCAAGTCAATTGGCTCTCTTGGGAGCGACTCTTAATGAGTTCAGCGGAGGGAGATTCACACTGGGGTTAGGTGTTAGCACAGCTGCAATCGTTGAGAGTTGGCACGGCCAACGCTTCGAAAGGCCGGTGCAAAGGCTTGAGGAAACCGTCAAACTTCTCCGCCAATACTTTTCCGGAGAGAAATTCAGCCACCAGGGCACGTATTCTTCACCTACGAATGCAAGGCTGAGGACCAAACCACCACCCAAGATTGCTCTAGCCGCCCTGAACGACCAGATGATTAAGAAGGCGGCCCAGCTCGGAGACAGGGTGATTTTGAACCTCTATCCAACCGACCGAATCAAACACGCGATTTCACTTATCGATGAAGGATGCCGAGAGGCCGGCGGAAAAGGCCGTCCCACATTGTCGGTTATGCTCTACTCCTACGTTCTGGGCGATGATGAGAAAGGCTTGGACGCTGCCAAGGACCTAGTCAGCTTCTACGCCAGCGCACCAGCCTACTCAGCACTCTTCACAAACTTAGGGTTCGCATCAGAAGCAAAGGCAATGATGAATGCTTGGAAAGCGAAAGACCGAGACGCTGTTAAACGAAGCGTGAGCCGTCAGATGATCGACAAGCTAGAGGTTCTTGGGACGGTGCGCGGGCTAAGAGAGCGAGTTAAGGAATATCACGAGAATGGCGTAGATGACCTTTTCATCTCGCCGTCACCCTTCGGAGACTACGAAGCTAACGTAAATGAAGTCCTCAACCACTACTTCTAGCCTGTTCCTGTCCCACTTGGAGTGCACTAGGTGCGGGAAGAAGCATAACGCAGATTCAGTGCAAACAGTGTGCGATGATTGTACAGGCGTTCTGTTCGCCCGATATGATCTCGACAATGTTGCGGAACACCTCTCCAAACCAGTCCTCCAGTCACGTGTCAAAAGCATGTGGCGCTACCGCGAGTTACTGCCCATCAAAGACGAGTTGAACGTGATTACCCTCGGAGAAGGATTCACACCCATAATGCAGCTAAGAAAAGCTGGCAAATCGTTCGATATGAAGAACCTGTTCATGAAAGATGACGGGTTGATTCCGACTGGAACTTTCAAAGCGCGAGGGATGGCTTCGGCCATTTCGAAATGCAAAGAATTAGGCATCAGGAAGGTTGCGGTTTCCACCGCGGGAAACGCTGGCGCTGCAATGTCCGCTTACGCTTCAAGGGCCGGCCTCGAGTCCTATGTCTACATGCCTAAAGACACTCCCAACCCCATCAAACTTGAATGTGAAATTTACGGGGCCAACGTAACTCTCGTGGACGGGTCGATTTCGGACGCAGGAAGAATGGTCGACAAGGCGGGTAAGGAAAATGGTTGGATGATATTGTCTACGATGAAGGAACCTTACAGGGTCGAGGGAAAGAAAACGATGGGCTTCGAGATCGCTGAACAATTCGACTGGGCACTTCCTGATGTGATAGTTTACCCCACCGGAGGTGGAACAGGAATTGTAGGGATGTGGAAGGCGTTCGATGAACTTGAAAGAATAGGCTTGATCTCCATAAAACGGCCGCGTATGGTATCCGTGCAATCCACAACTTGCGCACCGGTAGTGAAAGCACTCAAGGAAGGCAAAGATAGTTGCGAATTTTGGATTAATCCGGCGACGATTGCAGCTGGATTGCGTGTTCCTAAACCCTTTGGCGATTACCTGATCATCAGAACTATCACCGAAAACAATGGAACGGCCGTAGCCGTGTCGGACGAGGATATGGTGCGCGCAATGAAGGATATTGCGAAACGGGAAGGTATCTGGGTGTGCCCGGAGGGAGCCGCAACCTACGCCTGTCTGCCTCAACTTAGAGAGAGTGGTTACATTGACACGGACGAAGAAGTTCTACTATACAACACGGGTTCAGGCATTCTCTACCCAGATCTCATCTTAAAGTGACTTACCGCATTGGATGAATGAAGCCTTATGCTGCCGAGTATTTTCCTGAAGCTCGTTGGCGCTTCCCTGCTTGTCTTTGGTGTCTACGACACTAACGTCTACTGGTACGCGTTGACCAGGGGAGATGGGACCTTCGACTTCTTCGGCAGACAGCTGCGAGCAAATCATTGGATCGTGAGAACGGGGTTTAGTGCAGTTTTCATATTCTATTATGCAGTGGGTATTGTCTTGCTGGTCTTTGGTTAGCCTATGCTCAGCTTGTGTTGGGCGTTTTCTTTACGTAGTTTCGGATAGCGTCAGCAATGGTACTCGCCTGCGGGCAGTAGAAGCGATATTCAGTGCTTGTGCGTGGCGAGAGCTATCGCTGCGAAAAGGAAACATGCACCCACGACCGTGAACGTTGAAAAGCTTTCACCAAGCAGCAATATTCCGCCTACCAAACTCACCAAAGGAACCAAGTAAAGTTGCACTGAAAGCCGGGAGACAGCACGGTTGCTAATGAGCGTGTAGAGTATCATGTTAGCAACCACTGTACTCAAAACTGCGAGATAGAGCACAGAAAGCCATCCCACAACTGAGAGAGTGAAAACCTGAGCGAAGAACTGCCATGAAATCATGGGCAGAGCGAAAACCGTACCAATTGCTGCAACCCATATCGCCGTAGGTAAAGCACCGTACTCCTTCACAAGCGGCTTAGAAGCCACAGAGAATATTCCGTACATAAACGCCGCCAATATGACTGCAAACGGGCCTGTAACCTGTAGAAAACTTAGATCCGCATTGATTGAAAGGACCACGGCGCCAACTACCGCCAACGCCAAAGCAAGCATCAACCTCCTTCCGATTTTCTCTTTCAAGAATAACGCCGAGAGCAATACAATGAATATGGGCCCGAACGAAATCAAAAGTCCTGCAAGGCCAGACGACACAATCGTCTCAGCGTAGTTCAACGATAGATGATAGCCAACAACACTTGCGAAGGAAACCAGAAGGATTCTGGGAATATGTCGTTTCTGTACAGGTTTCTTGGGTCTCCCAAAGACAGGAGCCAAGACCAAGAAACCTCCAGACGCTATCAACCATCTTAGAATGGTCAGGTTAACTGGGCTTAGCTCGAACTCGGCTCTCCTAATTGCGACAAAGGCCAACCCCCAGATTACGCTGAGAGTTATTACAAGGCCGTAATTGAAAATCTGGGCCCTAAAGCTAGGGGTTATTGTTTTCCTTGGTACCATCTTCGTGTCGAGTTTCCTTTTCCAATTTGTGTTCTAGACAGCTTTGGGAGCTTCGCGTTGAGCCGTCTGCTCAAGCAACAGCAGGGCTTGCTTCCTCTTCTTCCCCCAACGATAGCCATGCGGTCCTCCATCTTCGCCAACTACTCGATGGCATGGGATCACAAGTGAAACTGGATTAGTCGCGCAAGCCCGAGCTACAGCACGGGCGGCATTGGGCTCTCCCAAGGCGTTTGCGATTTTGCTGTATGTCGTGGTATTGCCGTACGGAACAGATTTGATTTCGCTCCAGACTCTCCATTGAAATGCGGTGGCCCGAACGTCTACTGGTAAATTGAGGTCGAATTCTTGGCCACCAAGATAGTTTGTGAGCGTGTTGACCCATCTGCGCATCCTCTTATCGTTTCTGCGGATATCTGCCGACGGGTAGTCTTCAGTGAGCGCGGCCTCGACTGCCGCATCTGAATCACCCATGCAAACAGCACATATCCCACGAGCCGTGGCGCCCACGAGTAAACGGCCTAGGGGGCAGTCCACGATTGTGTACTCGATGCTTAACCCAACTCCGCCTCGGCGAAGCGTCCCCGGATTGACGCCAATTTGATTCGGGACTTTCTCGTAGAGCCTACTTCTTGAACTGAAGCCAGCGCCGTAGAGTGCCTTCTCCACGGTTTGCCCATTCCTTAGCGAACGTTTCATCTTTGACAAGCGACGGGCTTCG
Source organism: Candidatus Bathyarchaeota archaeon (assembly GCA_963726255.1). Classification (GTDB taxonomy): domain Archaea; phylum Thermoproteota; class Bathyarchaeia; order 40CM-2-53-6; family 40CM-2-53-6; genus FEN-987. Next base: position 1,258,469 of record CAVSBL010000002.1, on the reverse strand, counting down.
ACATACTGGCGCGGTGAAATGCCGACGACTTGTTTGAAGATTCGTTGAAAATGGTATGGACTAATCCCCGCTTCAGCGCTGAGTGTTGAAAGACTAAGCTTGGTGTCTAGGTTGGCCTCTATGTGTTTGCATACACGCGCAATCAATACTGCCCTAGGGGAAGATCCAAGATCCCGAGGACGGCAACGCCGACATGGTCGAAAACCAGATAGCTCAGCCGCATCCGGCCCAGAAAAGAACACGACTTGTGCTCTGTTCGGGCGTCTAGCTGCGCATGATGGTTTACAATAAATCCCGGTCGACCGCACGGCAAACACGAATGTGCCATCGAAATTCCCATTTCTGGCGAGCACTGCTCTCCATCTCTTATCCTCTGTGCGGAGAATCTCTTGAACATCCGATTTTCCATGCAAGTCGGTATTTCTCTCTTGGATACTTATCATGCGCGGATGTTACTCACGATAAAATAACTAGTTTGACTCCGAATCTTGCTATCAAATTCACAATTTGGAAATTTGAGCAGCAGACCGAAAGGAGGTGATTGAGCAACTGCTACTTGGTCTCCAGTCGCCTTGACCGGATTCCGCAGTAGCCGGTTGGTATGTAGTTTTCAAAAAAAGGTCCACAAATGTAAAGTCTAGCGCATCATATTCTTAAGTGGTCTGAAGTCTAACTCTGATGGGTTGAGTGAGTGGTGCAGGACACAAGACCCCGGGCTGCCAACTCAACCTCAGTTCTTGGTCGCTTTCTCTTATTCTTGGAACGATTCTCTGCTAGGGCCGGCATGACGAAGGGAGTGTACTCTATTGCAGTCATTTTCTTCATTCTGATCGTGATAACCCCCGCGATTGCAGGAATAGTCGCTCAACTGATTTCACTTCCCAGTTTGGCTTTGAACGCTGATGTTGCAATTAGAATGCGGGGCGCCATAACATGGTCGTTCGTGATCGGACTAGTCGTATCAAGTTTAGATGTCTTATGCGGCATACCGTTGGCTTGGCTTATTGTCAGAAGGCGAGGGCATTGGACGACAATTCTCGACAGCCTCGCTGATATCCCATTCATAGTCCCCACTGTCGCTTTGGGTTTCTCAATATTGGAGTTCTGGAGCAGCCCAGGGGGTATCGCACAACTTTTCGGAGGTACTAGCCTTGTGACTTCAGGAGCCATCCTGATTATGTTGCTTCACTTCGCATTCTCGTTTCCAGTGATTGTACGCGTCATGGTGGGTGAGTTTCTGAACTACCGCGAGACTTACGAAGTCGCAGCGCGAACCCTCGGGGCCTCAGCATTCACTGCAGTACGAACTGTGACCATGCCTATACTCAGACCCGGTATACTGGCTGCGTTCCTGTTGGCATTGGCGCGTTCACTCTCGGAAACAGGGGCAACGATTGTTGTAGCCGGCGCTTTCGAGAACGGAACCGTATTCATTAGCAATGCACGTGGATCACACTTAACGTCCGCTGTTGTCATTGCGAGCTTGGTTCTAATCGTCTCGTCGCTCGTGGTTTTCGCACTAATCAAAATCATTACACCCAGAATTAGGATTGCACCGCTCAGGGTTTGGCCTAACCTTGAAAGAAAACTAAGCAAGTCCCCAGTTGTTTCCGCGAGAAACGCGATCAGCCTGGTCGTTTTTCTGGTATTCGTCCTTCTTCCATGCCTTTTCATCGCCCTGCCGGCAATACAGGCAGTTGCTGGCGGGACGGCAACAGAGGCCCTTGCCGGAGCAGGGCCTTGGAAGCCCTTCTGGTCGAGTATGCTCCTATCCTACGTGGTTGCTGTGCTAGCGACAATCGTGAACATCGTATCCGGATTGCCAGTGGCTATCCTGATTGCGCGGAACAGATTCGGAACAAGGTTGGGGAGGGTTATCGATGCGCTCGTCGACCTCCCGATAATCGTGCCTTCTCTGGCACTTGGCGTTTCGTTGAACTTCTTCTGGCGCAACATGGGTGCCTTACCCGAATTCTGGGTAATCGTACTCGCCCACACAACAATAACTTACAGCTATTTTGTTCGTACAATGGCGGCCTCGATTCAAGGAATAGCACCCGAACTTGAGGACGCTGCAAAAACATTGGGCGCCATGCCTCTTCGGGTCTTTCGAAAAATAACCCTGCCACTCACAAAGTACTCTTTACTTTCTGGGGCTATCTTGGTCTTCACAAGGAGTGTTGACGAAACAGGTGCCACATCAGCGGTTGCTACCACTCTACAAACCGCACCCATCTTGCTCGTGAGCTGGATTAGGGGAGTGGTTCCAGTGACTCCGGCCGAACGCGCTCTGGGAGTCGGTTTCCTCGTGGCAACCTCATTCCTCGCATTGGTCATGCTCCGGTTGGTCTCCATCCGCCACCCCACGAGAAAGGTCGCTTAGAGCATGCCCGAAGTGAGTTTTGTTAACGTCACGAAGAAGTTCGGCAGAGTTGAGGCTCTGGATCGGGTTTCCTTTGAGGTTAGGGACGGGGAATACTTGTGCGTCCTTGGGCCGACGGGAAGCGGGAAAACAACACTGCTCAAGCTCATGGCGGGTCTTCTAAAGCCTGACGCCGGCACGATATACTTTGATGGAAAACTCGTCAACAACGTAGGCGCGCAAGACCGAAACGCAGTCTATGTTCCACAACAGTACGCACTCTTCCCACATCTTACGGTCCTGCAGAACGTGGCTTTCGGCCCCTTAGCAAGAGGCAAACCTGCTTCCGTTGCTCTAGATATTGCTTCCAAGGTATTAGATCTGGTGAGGCTGTCCTCGCGAGCCCAAGCCTTGCCGAACGAGCTCAGCGGTGGGATGCAGCAACGAGTTGCATTGGCAAGAGGTTTAGCGTCAGGGGCGGGCTTACTGCTTCTTGACGAGCCGCTTGGTGCTTTGGATGCGCGGCTGAGATTAGATCTTCGCCACAAGATTCGGGACCTCGTGCAACAGTCAGGTTCTACAGCCATACACGTGACCCATGATCAAGATGAGGCCATGAGCGTCGCTGACGAAATATTGGTTTTGAGAAATGGAAGAATCCAAGACTACGGCCTACCGCGCAGAGTCTACAGGAGGCCTGCCAGCGTCTTCGTTGCAAACATGATTGGAGGGGCAAGCCTCCTGGAAGGCATAGTGGACACTACCGTTGGAGAGACCGCGTTAATCAGTGTAAGAGGTGGCCTCACAGTTCAAGCGCCTTCAAAAAACCTCACACTGACAGCACCGGTCATCCTGGCTTTGAGAAAAGAGCGTGTTCGAATCGCTCGCGATCGTCTTGAAATGGAAAACGTCTTCAAAGGGGAGATACGCGGTGTTAGATTCCTCGGAAATTCCAATGAGTACTTGATTCGCATTCCGAACGGAGATATCCTCACCTCGCGCCTGTTTGCTGAACGCGAGGGAGGGGCGTTCAAGGTAGGGGACGAAGTGTTAGCGGGTTTCCTCGAAGGGGATGTTATGGTCTTTGAATACCCACCGCAGGGTTTGGCGAAGGAGTTGGAGATAGCGTAAGATGCCAAAACTGGATTTAATGGGCGTATCAAAAACCTACGCGGACATTCAAGCGCTATCCGACATCTCACTTCACGTTGAAGACAAGGAGTATGTGTGCATACTCGGCCCAAGCGGTTGCGGTAAGAGTACATTGATTCGGTGCATTGCAGGCATCCACACACCCGACAGCGGCCAAATTCTCATCGACGGCAAATCCATTGAAGAAACCCCAATTGAAGACAGACGGATCGGCTATGTGTTCCAGGATATTGCTCTCTTCCCACACATGTCAGTCCGGGACAACTTATCCTATGGCCTTGCTGTTAGGCATGCACAATCAAGCGAAATTACGACGGTTACAAACGAAATGCTAGACCTCATCAACATGCGAGACCGATCGAAATCCTATCCAAGGGAGCTAAGCGGCGGCGCACAACAGAAAGTGGCAGTGGGTCGAGCCATTGCAACCGGATCCCATCTTTTCCTCTTAGACGAACCGCTAGGAGCTTTGGACGCGATAGTGAGAACGGAATTGCGATATGAGCTGAGGAAACTAGCGTCAGACCTTGGTTTGACGGTGATTCACGTGACGCACGATCAAGAGGAAGCACTGTCCATTGCAGATCGTATAGTTATAATGAAAAGCGGCCGAATTGTCGAGGTTGGAAAGCCATCTGAAATCTATCTTTCGCCGAAGAACCTGTTCACAGAGAATTTCGTTGGGGAAACCAACCTCCTAGAGGGAAAAGTGTTGGAAAATCATAGCTCGCAATGCACGGTTGACGTAAAGGGGCACAAACTCAAGGTTGCCGGGTTTGGGAAGAAAGTTGACCAGAAGGTCGTCGTATCGATTCGCCCTGAATTTGTACCATTGACAACTCCTACTAGGATGGAATGGCAGGGGCGGGTAAAGCAAGTCACTTTCTTGGGCAGCCTAAACCGTTACGTCGTCGAGGTTGAAGGGGGAATTGAAATTGTTGCCGAGGAGTCCACTGCCGAATACAGTACTGGTTTCAGGGTCGGTGAGAGCGTCAGCTTGCTTCTCGAAGATAATGCGCATATGCTCTTATTCGACTACCCCGAAGAGGGGTTGGAGAAAGAGGTCAGCCTGGAGTAGTTAACGGTATCATGATTGAGGCGGTATGAGATGTCGATAGAAAGTTGGTTGGTGGCGCGTCGGACTGTGAAGGCAATGGGCCTAGTGCTTGAACACTCAAAGATGACGACCCTCACTGTTGAGCTACTAGGAAAATGCATCCAGAACGCTATCAGCGGTAGGAAGGAAGAGTTGCAGAAGAGCTTCGAGTTGCTCGAGCAGAAGGAGCATGAGGCGGATATCATGAGAAGGCGGATCATAGAGGAACTTGCCCGTGGAGAATTGCCTTCCGATGATCGTAGTGGCTTGATGCGTCTTGGCAGGCAGCTTGACTGGATAACCGACTGTTCGCATGAAGCAAGCCGCATTCTCGTCATGTTCGACCTCTCCAAAATGCCCAAACAGATTCAAGATGTTCTAGTGGAAATGTGTTCAACTACGACTCAAGCCACAATACACGTTGCAGACACCGTGCAGAAACTTATCGACGGTAGTCTCGACGCGTCCTTGAAAGCAGCAGACGAAGTTGAACGGTTGGAGGAGAAAGTGGACGGTCTACACCAAAAGGCGCGCGGTATCCTCAATGATATAGAAACAGACCGGGTGCATGTGGGTTCGATTATCCTGCTTAGCCAATTCGTGGAGGCGATTGAGAATACTGCGGACCGCTGCGAAGATGCATGCGACCAAGCTCGCGTAATGGCCGTTACCTTGTCGAAGAAGAAAGCGTAGAATAACGAATCAATTACTTTCGGCTTTCTTGAAGCAACTGCATTCTTTCGCCCTATGAGTTGCGCAGCCTATCAACCGGTGGTCTCGGTAACCACAAATGATACAGCCTTTCTCAGGCAATGCGTGGCAGATTGCTAGCGCCTCATGGCTCTTTCAAATAACGGGACAGCCAGAGTCATTGTTAGGAACGTGTAGGCGATGAGTATCAGTACGTCGGGCATGATGGCGCTTAGGCTTGCATTGAGAATAATCACTTTGCGCAGAGCATCTGCCGCGTAGTAAAGTGGCATGCTTTTTCCAATGTATTGCATCCACCCCGGGAGTTGGTCGATAGGGAATAGGATACCGCTGATGAACATCATTGGGAACTGGAGAATTATCGTCATCATTTGGGCAGTTTCTTGGTCGGGAGCTACTGCAGTCATTATTATGCCTACGCCAACGAAACTCGCTGTGCCGAGCACCATGACGATTAGCATGATAAATGGGCTGCCGTATATCCGGACGCCGAAGAGTACCATAGATAGTCCGAGGATTAGAAGTCCCTGGATCAACCCCCGTACTGTTTGCGCTGCCACCTTGCCGAGTATTATTGATTGATGGGAGATGGGTGCAACGAGGAGGCCGTCCATTGTCCCTTGTTCTTTTTGCGTGATATTGCAGTTGCGACTCCTTGGAGGGAGCCAGTGATTACGGTTAGTGCCATGAAGCCTGGAGCCAAGAATTGGAACGAGGAAGAGACGCCGGTGATTAGCGGTATGTTAGTGACGGAGATGGGCTGCATGATGAAGGCAGGGTTGACTCTGCCACCATCCATATTGTTAATGTTTTGCGCGGACATGCTTGAACCGATGATGTTAAAGACGGCTGAGATTTCGGATTGAACGACAGAGGCGGTAGTTGGGTTCGTTTCGTCGACAGTAACCTGGACGGTGGCGGGCTGTTCAGCGGTTAGAGCATCGCTGAAGCCTTGTGGAATGATTATGATTCCCTTGAGTTTTCCCTCTACCAGCTGGCTTCGGGCGGATTGGTAGCTGGCGGACTGGGAGACAGTGAAGAGTCCTTGCTGCTGGGAGATTTGGATGAATTGGGCAGCAATCAGGTTCGCTGTCTTACCATCATCCATCTGCACCAATGAGACTGGGAGATTGGGGAATGCGGTGCCGATGATGCCTGTGTTCGCATTAGATTTCGGGACTGGCGGATAGATGTAGCCGAACATGCTCATCAACAGGATGGGGAACAGGAGGAAGAAGAATAGCAGCATTTTGGACCGCCAGAGGTCTAGGAGGTCGCGGCGTGCAATGTCGAGCGTCAAATCCCACGTCGCTGTTTTAGCCATTCTACATTCGGCCCATTGGTGCTCGCATTGAGATGCGTCCGTTTGCAGAGTCACGGAGTTCGCGGCCGGTGAGTTCAAGGAAGACGTCGAGCAGGCTGTTAGTGTTGTATTTCTCCTTCAATGCTTGAGGAGGATCCACAGCCATGATCTTGCCGTTGTCGATGATGCAGACACGGTCGGAGAGTTCGTCAGCCTCTTCCATTATATGCGTCGTCAGGACGATCGTGTGACCTCGCTGTTTCAATTCCTTGACCAAATCTCTCACGAAGCGTGTGCTCTGCGGATCCAGTCCAGTTGTTGGCTCGTCGAGGAAAAGGATGTCAGGGTCGTGTAGGACTGCACGGATTACGTTTATACGCTGTCTCATCCCGCTTGAGAAACCACCCACAAGCTTGTCTTTGAATGGAGTTAGCTTGACCATTTCCAGCAGTTCCTCTGACTTCTTCCGCAACGCTCCTCGGTCAATTCCGTATAGTCTGCCAAAGAACATCAAATTTTCAAAAGCCGTCAGTCGCGGATACATGATCATCTTCTCAGAAACCAGCCCAATCCTCTTCCGAACTTCATTCCCCTGCTTGCCAATGTCGTATCCGTCAACGCTTGCGCTTCCGGATGTCGGTGCAAGTAAAGTACAGAGCATTCGTATTGTTGTGCTCTTCCCTGCGCCGTTTGGTCCGAGGAATCCGTAGATTTCTCCCCTGTGAACAGTGAGGTCGATGTGGTCGACTGCTGTGAAGCTGTTAAAGTTCTTTGTAAGACCGTGAGTTTCAATCGCGTACCTAGATGAAGGTTCCGGCATACTCCAGCGCCCAGTCTCATTTCGATATATCGATTAGATAATATCGCTCCGATAGGCACCGCAAGTATTTTAATATATCGAGCTGATACATGGGGCGGGGATGATTGATGGCGAAAGAAGCAGAGCCTCGACCATACGAAGTGATGTTTTACATGGCCATGAGAGAGGGGCCTGCCTATGGGTATCAACTCGCAGCACGTTTTCGGAAAATGACCGGAGGCCACATCAAGGTTAGCTACGGTACAATCTACCCTTTCCTGCGAAGAATGGAACGCAGAGGGGTCATACGCTCGAAAAAAGACGAGAAAACTGGCAGGATATACTACGAGCTTACACGTCGTGGGATGGAAGCAGAGAAAAAGGTGTCGAAAGGGATGAAGGGGTGCCAAAAGGAAATGGAGGAGAAACTGCTTGGAATCCTATGCATGCACTCCCAAATGTTCGGACGAAAGGCCTTGAGGGACCTGCTGGCGCGCGCCAATAAGCTAGGGTCTCCCTAGGATCTCACGCGGGCGCTTTAGCTTATCATTCGAGGTTGCTGGTTCCAGAAAACACGTTGCGCAAGAAATGAGCTGCGTGTTTCAATAGACTGAGCGTAGCTGAAAGCGCCGGGGGTGGGATTTGAACCCCCCGCAGTTCCTGTGCTTGGCTGGATGAACACCGGAAGTTTGTCGTTCGCTGAGCCTTTGGAGTCTGACAAACTACTATCGTTCATGAATAATGCTTGTCTTACACTGAACTCTTAGGTCGACATCCAATTACGGCGAGTTCAAATTCCGTTGCCCGCACCACTAGACCCACACACACAAAAAAGGGAAGACTCAAAAGCCATACGAACCAATGCGACTGCATGGATTCTGAAGTTCCTAACCTCGAATTGATGATTCAGAAACCTCCCGAATCGGTTCGTGCTTGGTGGACGGACTACCCCGACGATTACCATGCTACAGACCAGCGCGAACAGCCCTACCGAATTCTAAGATCGAAGCGATCGCGCTGATATGCTTGCCACAGCTTTCGGGATCAGAGTCTGTTGAAGTAAGAAAGCTCGATCTACCTATTCTTTCCGAGATTTTTGGCAGCATTCCTTACGGAAGAGTGATACTTGCTTTGTACGATCCTGATAGCCAGTATAGCTCATTGATGATCAACATTGCAGCGGAACATTTGAAGACTGGTGGGGATCTGCTCTACTTGCACTCATCTAGGCCCACGGTCGAAATCAGGAAGGAATTAAACGATCTTGGAGTGAACATAGCGGAATACGAGGCGAGAGATAATGCCGTTCTCTTTGATGTTTATTCCGGGCTAATGGGTGTGAAGTCATCTGAGAAATATCAATACACGGCCTCAAACCTGAACGAACGGTCCATTACCATAGGTCAGTCGGCACCCCAATGGCCGCCAGGAACGTTGGTTTTTGTAGAATCATTTTCGAGCTTGGGGGGTGATCAGGATAAGGTGTTTGCGAAGTTCTCTAGAAAGGTCGTGGGAGTATGGAGGGCTCAGGGAGCTGTCATGATCCTTGGTCTGGCAGTTGATATACATACGCCACAATTCTATCAGGAAATGAAGCTGGTGTCAGATGGAGTGTTCGAGCTCAAGCTGAAGGAACACCACGGGGAGGTCATCAACACAATCAGGGCAAGGTCAATGAAAGGGCAGAGCTCTGACACGAGATGGAGGCACATTCTTTTCGACAGTAGAATGAAAGCTACACTCCGATTGCTCGAATAACGAACTAAACGCGTTTCCTTTGTGTGTGCGCACCAGCTATACCCACGCAGAATCTTGACGACAAACCGCGACGGTTCAAATTCGCTTGTTCGCACCACTAGATACACACGCGAAAATAAATGGCGCCGGGGGTGGGATTTGAACCCCCCGTGCTTTTTGTGCGTGACTCGGCGAACACCGGATGATTATCATTGCTCAAGTCTTTCGCGTCGGACAATCCGCTATCGTTCATGCATAATGCGTGACTTACTAAACTCTTGGGTTGGCGGGTCGAGTTCATTTTGCTCCGCTCGCGTACTTCGAAGAATGCAAGGTGTGTCACAGCACGGAAGAACGGTCTAATGAAAATAAAGGGGACAAGTCCAACCTCGCACGGAAATTGTAGGCGGACCTTCTCTAGTATCCGTACTTCTTTGCTTCTTCACCGAGGGCAGCCACAACCTTGGGGAACTCATCTAGACCTAAGGCCGGTGATATTTTCACGTCTGTCTTGAACAGGTAGAAGAACGGCGCCACTTTCCTGGTGAGTTCGTCGTTTGAGTTTGCTTCCACCACGAAGAAACCGTACCTCAAGGTGAACCAAGCAGCGAGAGGCTTCATTCGCTCTATAGCCTCTCCCATCTTTTTCTGCAAATCCGGACTTTTCTCGAAACTATTCTTCGCATCTACGGGGGGATTGAACTCGATCATGTATTTTGCCATAATTATTCCACCTCCTGATCTGTACTGACAAGGCGAGTTGCGACGCGCCATCTCCAGCATACTAGTTAAGTTTATGTCTTATCGCAAATTCGCTCTTCATCAATCAAATTTCGGTTCCTTTGATGTCCAAGAAAATGACTAGGAGGAGGGACAGCTTCTGGGTGCGCGCGCAAACAGATCCACACACACTTCTCTCCAGTGGAACAGAGTCTACTAGGTTTGTGAGGCGCCGGGGGTGGGATTTTCACCACCGGGGGTGTGTCCGAAACACCCCACAGCTGGATTTGAACCCACGAGACTCAGAGAGTCATCGGCTTACGGCACTCGTTTTGCGGGTTTAGCAAGCCGACGCCATACCAGGTTGCCCGACCAGAAGCTGGTCTCTTGGCTACCCCGGCAAACCGGCCGCTAGACTCAGTAGCCTACTTCTAGAATAGCATGTCGGAAGCAACGGAATTGATTCTTTTAGTATTCTTCTAACGTTCCTCTTCGTATCGCGAGGATTTCAAACCCTCTGAAGAGCAAGTAACCGACAAGTATGCTTGCGGTACCCGCCCCAATTTCCTGCAAAAGCACCGGTCCAAGTTGCACAATCCCCCACCCCTGAACCGCTTCCCTCGCAGCCATTGTTCCATATGTCATGGGAATGGCGTAAGAGACCGGTTGCAGCCAGGTGGGGAGTACTGTAACGGGGAAATTGACACCGCAGAGCAGTTGCCCGATGAAGAGGAATATGTTTGCAATTATCATGGCTGTCCGCATGAAGAGGCCGATACTCCCAAGCATCAACCCGAAGCCGGTCATGGCCAGTGATGTGATTAGAATGACTAGGGAGAGTGTTAGAAAGTTGGCCTGCGACATGTCGACGCCGAAGATGAATGTGGCGTAGATGAACCCCACAGCGATCGAGGCCATTCCGTTGAATATCTGGAATGTGGCGCGGCCTAAGAAGAGTGGAAACCGATTTGCAGGCGTCGCGATGAGCGGTATGAGCGTTCCTTGCCATTTCTCCTCCGAGGTGAGGTTGCAAACAGCGAAGATCGAGCTGAATGATGCCACTTGCATGGCATTACCCACTGCAATGAAAGCGATATTCGACGATGCCGGAGCCACGAAGCGGGCCAGGTAGACGAAGAAAGCCATCTCGAATAGGGGCAACGTAAGAACCTGCATTAGCCACATTTCCGGACGCAGCCAAGAAAACAGGGCCCTGAATGCGAAGTTGGCGCTGCTGAAGAATATTCGGAGGGCAGGCCACTCTTGGAGGTTTGAAGCCAAAGGCTAATACTCCACCAGGCTAGCGTCCCGCCGCGCTTTCTTCTCTACGATAATGAAGAGCCAGAACCCTATGGCCAAGTAAACAATGGTTGAAGCGACCAAAACCAGGATGTCCGGCCAGAAACCGAAACTCATCCCAGTGTAAGTGGCGTCGGCGGCGTGGCGCATTGCATCAATTCCCCACGTTGGTCCCAGCGATAATGAGAGAGGATGCGACCAAAATGGAAGCAATGCTATAGGAAACATTGAACCTGACGCTACATAGATCGGCATCTCCAACCCATTCGTCAGTACCGAAGCTGAGCGGGTTAGGAGGAAAGAGGAGCAGAATAGGACTCCTAGCGCGGAAAGTGATGCAAGGGTCAGAACCAAGGCTAACAGAAATGTGACTGGGTCGACGATACCAAGCTGGGCTTTGAAACCGAGAACTGCAACAATGAGTACGGCCAGCGCATTTACGAGTCCCAGAACAGCGCTGGAAGCGGAACGGCCTGCGACGATCCAGACTAGCCGAGACGGTGTCGCCAGAACATATTCTAAAGTCCCATTCCAGCGGTCGAATGACAAGGCAAACCCTGCTCCGTAAAGAGTGCTGCCCCACATGCCCATCATTCCACCACCCAAAACCGCATACAAGGCGAGGGAACCTGAGGCGTTTCTGAAGAATATCAAAGCTACGGCGGTGAATACGAAAGGCGCAATTATGTTCGGTATTATCCACTGTGGGTCGGAAAAGAAATTCAGCATGCTCATCCTGAAGGAACCCCAGAGAGTTTGCATTTCTGCCTTCAATTAGGCCACCAGCTTCAGGTACGCATCTTCAAGTGTGGGTTCCTTTATTCTGACATCCATTATCTTCGCTTTGCTCAACAGTTTAGTGACCGTAGCAATGAATTCTGACCCGCGGGCAGTTTGGACTCGAATGGTTTGCCGCTCCCCTTCAAGGTTCGCGTTGACAGCGGTGACATCAGGTTGCTGACGCAACGCCATCAAATCTGCGTCAGCAACTCCGAAGGCCTCAACCTCAATGACTGTTACGTCTTTCACAAAGCGTTTCAAGGCCGACGGCGAATCCAATGCAACAATCCTCCCGCCGCTAATGACGCCGATTCGGTGGCAGAGCTCATCCGCCTCATACATGTAATGCGTTGTGAGGAGTATCGTTTTTCCGTTCTCAACCAGCCCCTTAATCATTGCCCGAGTCTCTCGAGCCGCCTCCGGGTCCAGGCCTATCGTGGGTTCATCCATGAAGATTACTTTCGGGTCGTTGATCAGGCCTTTGGCTATGTGCAGTCTTTGCTTCATGCCCCGGGAGTATCCTTCGACCCGTTCCTCGGCTCGTTCCGCAAGGCCAACCATCTTGAGAAGCTCGTCAATCCTCTTCTCACGTTTCGAAAGCGATACCCCGTATAGGTCAGCGAAATATCTGAGATTCTCCCGGCCGCTTACCCTGTAATAGAGTCCTCTTTCTCCGCCGAAGATTATTCCTATCCCCCGTCTAATAGCGATGACATCTTTGACGATGTCAAAACCAAGAACTTTCGCGGTTCCAGAAGTCGGCGTTAACAGTGTCGTGAGCATTTTGATGGTGGTAGTTTTCCCAGCGCCGTTCGGCCCTACTAGGCCGAAAAGTTCGCCGTAATCCACGTCAAAGGAGATGCCCTTTACCGCTTCGACAACGTTCCGAGTCTTCTTGAAGATCCCCTGAGAGCTATGGTATACCCTGCGAAGATCTGACACAGTAATTGCTTTCTCAGGGTTCGCGGGCAACTTCAAGGCTCCAATAGGTTCGGCGAAACGTGACCGCAATTTATCTACGTTAGGTCGGACTCGAACATGGTTGTTCAGTCGGGGCAAAGCGCACGCGGTTATAATGGATGAGTGGTGTGTTGGCCCCCTGTCCGGGGCGATCAATACGGTGGCTTTGAATAAGTCACAAACCAGTATTGCATGGACTCCGCATGCGACGTGGCCGGGCACTCAACCTTTTCGCATTTGTTTTCGTTGTCGCCCTTTTTTTGCTGGCGATACTTCAAGCAACACCAATCCACGCAGCCTCGCCGCCGATAGCGAAGATAGTCGCCATCGGCCACCTCAACGAGGAGTTCCCAGGTGCGCACCTCGAAGTCGCATTGGCCATTGAATATTCAGATCGCTATCTTGCTGATGTTGGAATCTGGGACGATAATGCAGGTTTGGTGCTGCAGAGCTTGACGTTTATCAGCCAATTTACCAGCCCAGGAAGAACGACTTTCACCTTCAACCTAACCGCTCCATCCACTGAAGGGGAATGGCATCTTATCGCGGTGAACCGAGTTTGGTGGCAGAACGCATGGTACCTAGACCCAAACGGTGGGGCAGTACCCTTCAACATTACAATTTCGAACACCCTGACATTAACCTTGAGCGCACTGGGAGCCAACGCGCCAATCAAACTCGACGGCTCAGAATATCCGCTAAATGACGGGTCCTCAGTTACCTTGGCAGTTCAGCCCGGCATACACAACCTCAGCGCACCAAGCATCATCCAAGGTTCGCTGGGAGTGCGCTTTGTCTTTGTAGGTTGGAGTGATGGGTTGTCTTCCAGTTCACGGAATGTTCTCGTTCCCCATGACTCGAGCCTTCAAGCCGTCTACCGGACGGAGTATTACCTATCCGTAAAGTCTGACTTTGGCCAAACCTCGGGGGAGGGCTGGTATGAAAGGGGCACAGAAACCTCCTTCGCCGTAGGTCCCATCTACGTTGTCCCTGTTCAATCCAAGCTTCTTGCGGAACAGTACCGGTTTGCTAGCTGGTCAGGCGATAGTAATTCAAGCAGCGAAGTCGCTTCGGTGATAATGAACGGGCCTAAGAGTGTCAAGGCCGTCTGGGCGCATTCGGCAACCGTGGTAGACCTGACTCTACCAACCGACATATTCTTTGCGGGTTCTCTGTTACTGGCCGGTGCGGCGATCATTCGTTACTCCATCCGTCGTTCCAAGGGTCACCTTTCAGGTCCGGCATCAAGAACCACGATGAAATTGCTAGTTCTCATCATCATTGTTCTTGTCTCTTCAACGGTTCTTCCATCCTCGTCAGCCGCACCGATTCAACCGAAGGTTTCCATTGTGAACGTTGCAGGCGCCCAATGGTACTATTGGAATCAACCTAGGAGTGACACATGCATTTTGTGGCTTGGAGGCGGGATTTTTGACGAGTCCATTGAAGGATACTATTCGTACTGGATCAACCCATTTGACTACGAGTCCTTTGGAACGGTCAGGTTCATCCAAGACCTCGCTAGGTACTATTGCGTAGTTGCTTTGGAAGCCGGGTCATCGCCGGTCTTCAACCCCGTCGCAAACCGAACAATCAACCAAGAACTCATAGAATCCCAGTCCACAGTTCTATCGCACGTCCACGATTGGATAAAGGAGCAGGGGTACCAGCACACATACCTCGTAGGGTATTCGGTGGGGGGACAGGCTGCGGCCATGGAGGCAGCCCATTCCGATTCAGAAGGTTGGACAAGTCAGGACGGAGTGGTTCTTATCACGGTGCCACTCGCCATGACGATAATCGAAAGCGCACACGAGCTACGCGCGAACCTGATGTTTCTCTACGGAGGAAACCTACCCGACTATCAGGCGACCGGACAACAGTTCTACGATAGCGCACCTTCAGAGGGTTGGCACGGCACTTACTACTTCCACAAAGAGTTCCATGTTCTTGACGATGTTGGGCACGAAGTCTGGACGATACGCCAAACGGGCGAATACGACTCTACCGCCGTCAACCTAGTCGTCAGTTTCATCGAGAAGTCAAAAGCCCTGCAATACCAGCCCGCCGGTTTTGAGCCGGTCGAGAACTCTACCGCAACTGCAAATACAGCTGCCACAGTGATTTCGGTGCAAGCACCGAGTAAAGTCCCAGTAGGCGAGCCATTTGTTGTGGACGTTAACGCTAGTTACAGATTAGCAATGGGTCAGAACGC
Source organism: Candidatus Bathyarchaeota archaeon (assembly GCA_963726255.1). GTDB lineage: Archaea > Thermoproteota > Bathyarchaeia > 40CM-2-53-6 > 40CM-2-53-6 > FEN-987. Next base: position 1,243,335 of record CAVSBL010000002.1, on the reverse strand, counting down.
GACGGTCATCGCATATAATGCGGCTAACCACGCAGTCTTGAGCGCAGAAACAATTCCGACCGCCCAAGCCGACAGTCGATCTGTTCGGCTGGTAATGCCTCCGTTTTCAAATGCCTCGCAATTGGCGCTACTCTTCCTTGTACTTGTCAAGTCTGGCGAGACGTGGGTGCCATCATCCAAACCGTATCCAGCCAACATAACGGTAACAAATCTTGTGAAAGTAACCGTCGAAACTTCCTTTCCAAATGTCACGGTATTGTTTGACGGTGCATCATACCAGACTGATACGACCGGGAGGCTTCAGATGGAAACCGTGCGAGGGTTGCACACCTTCCAGGTGCCGACGTTCGCTTACTTGAACAACGTTTCTCGGGTACACTTCCTGGGTTGGGGGGATTCGACCAACGATCCCTCAAAGAAAGTGGAGTTGGACAACGATACCACTCTAACCGCCCTATACTCAAAGCAATACTTCGTGAGCGTAAACTCACCCTACGCTACGACAGAAGGAACTGGTTGGTATGATGAAAATTCCACAGCCACAGTAATTGTTTCTCCACCTGTGATCACCCAACTTTCTCTAATCTTCGACCGCTGGATGGGCGATTCAAACGAGAATAGTCCTAGAATCCTGCTCACAGTGGACTCGCCAAAGGGGGTTACCGCGAGTTGGAGCCCGTTGGGTGCGCCAAATTCGCCCGATTTGTATGGGGTCGGCTGGTTGGTAGTGTCGATTACCCTCTTCTGCGTGCTCCTTGCGTTGAACCTGAGGTGGCCCGGCCGAAGGCGATCAGCCCATGAAGCCACCAACGAATAAGTCGGTCTTGACTCTCCAGTTCCAGTTCTTCTTCGCGGCCGTTCGGGTTCCGGCGGGAAACCTTACTAGGCATATTCTGTGGTTTCTTGGGTTGGCGGGGTTCTTTGAAGAAACGCTCTCGGATGGACATCTATGCTGACATACTTGAGGTCATTAAACGCCGCCCCGAGGGCGCACTTGTCACAAGAATCTCGTACGGCGCCGGCTTACCCATCGACAGGATCAAACCGATACTAGAAACTCTCTCGAACTTCGGCCTGCTCTCAATTCGCACCGCAGGCGAAAGTCGCTTCTATCACATAACCCGGCGGGGGTTAGAGTTCCTGGACGCGTACAGAAAGGTGCAAGGGTTCATGACGTTTCTAGGAAGCGAACCCTCCTAGTCACATGTCGTACTCACGTTTGGTGACCACCGTCTGTCATTACGCAACGTGCCCTGCCCTTTAATTGGTCTCAGTCCAACTCGCCGTTCAGTGAATGAGATATGTTCCGAGAAAGAATCTTCGAATGGAGCCGAAACTTCGGCAGAATCCTTGACGCTGGCAACAAGCTCAACGCCCTTGCTATTGCAAGACGTGGCCTGCTGCCATTAACTCGAAGCATTGTGTGGGCCGACATAGACATCAGCTCGGTCGAGATGACACGTGAAGTGAGCAGAGCATATATGTCGCCCATCCAAGGCAACCGATGATCATTAGAGGGACAAATCACGCCTGATGTAACTGTCTCCCGACGTTCCAAGACTACGCTCGGCCACGTCGAGGGCGACTTAGAGGTTGAGAGGGACGCCGTAATCTCAGCTGAGGACAAGGTCATAACGGTAGATGGCCGTGTCGAAACGGACGGGGACGTAGTCTTTGAGGGTAGCTTAACAGCGCTCGAGGTTGATGGTGCTGGCGGAGATTTGGACATCCGGGGCGATCTTACGGTTCAGGACAATATCCGCATCGCCGACGGAAGCCTACACGTTTCTGGTTCATTGTCGGCGAGCGATGTCGATGTAGACAGGCACTTGGAAGTCTCGGGCAGCGTAAAGGCCGCCGACCTTGAGGTCGGAAGCCGGGCAGAGGTCCACGGCGCGCTCAAAGCTGAATCAGTTGAAGTAGGCGGCTCCTTAGAGGTCCTGGACACTGCCGACATCGAGGAGATAGACGTGGGCGGCTCCGTACGTGTCGCGAAGAATGTAAACTGCAAAAGCATTGATGTCGGCGGTTCAGTTGTGATCGGTGGAGGGAAGGTAACCGACCAGATTGATGTAGGAGGCTCATTCGATTCTACTGGCCCACTGGAGTTTAACGAATTAGACGTGGGCGGCTCGGTTCAACTCAAGGGCGGCAGTTCGGGCAAGCGAATCGATGTCGGCGGGATTCTCAAAGTCTCAGGGAACCTGCAGTTCGAGGACATAGATGTCGGGGGCACAGTCGACATAGATGGAGACGCGGTGGGCAAAGACGTTGACATTGGCGGTGTCTTGAGGGTGGGAAGTAACCTGAATTTGGCTGGTTCTCTTGAGGTTGGCGGGAAATGCAGAGTGCAACAGGCACTGAATGCCTGTCGGATAGAGGTTGGAGGATCTCTTGAGGCGCAGGAAATCAAAGTTGAAGACATTGAGATTGGCGGCTCGATAGTCACTCAGAAAGGAGTAAGAGCGGAGTCGATAACAATAGGCGATCGCGCCCGAGCCAGGGGGCCACTCTTCGCGAACAGCATAAGGGTCGGTGAAAAGGCCGATGTTGAAGCGCTCTACGGCAAGAGCGTAGTTCTCGAAGAGAACAGCAACGCTGGAATAGTGCATGGTGAAAACGTTCGAATCGAATCTGGATGCCGAATTCTAGGCGAGGTCCTTTATTCGGGATCCCTTGACGCTGACGAGGCCGTTTCCTTCGCAGTCGAACCCAAGAAAGTGAGGTCGCTCCCACCAGCCTAATCCGTCAGCTCGTCGTCGTTTCTCTCTTCGGGCCGTCCGCCGCTGCGACCGTGGACTTAGGTATTGTTCCAGATTGCTGGGTAGGCCCCGGTTGTGAAGGGGCGGGTTGAGATGGTTGACTAGGCGTTGGAGGTTTTGCCACAGCAGGGGGTACTGGCGCCGCAGGTCGCGGAACTGCCGGAACTGACTTTTGCGCAGCTGGGACTGGAGGTTTGGCTGGAACAAGTGATGGCGTTGGGGCTGGTGGAGTGTACTTTAACCCCAGGTACTCGTAGAGCAATTGAACGCCTTCCTCGGTGGTAACTATGAATATCTGATACTGGCCGTGCAGGTCGTCAGCGATCTTTGCAATTCCTTCCGGCTCAAGGCCTAGGGATGAAGTGAACTTCAACCATCCGCTCATCTTCTTGGCAATCACATGGGTGACCCCATCCCAAAGCATCTCAGAGAGGCCACGGGGCAATTTCGAAGGTAGGGTTGCAAACCTAACCATGATGTAACCGTGCTTGTTGACGAGGTTCTCGAGCTTTCCCAAGTCCAAAGGGCTGTTAAACCGAACCCAAAACTGGTCCCCCGTAGGGTAGGGTACATGTTCAACTTTCTCGATGCCTTCGACAAATCTCAGTTCAACAAGTCGCCGTCCAAGGTCACCTACCATAGGGAAACACCACGAATTTGTCGGGGCTCTGCAGGCTAGCCCTTAAAAATGGAGCGTTTTCAGGACACGCGAAGCATCAACGTGCGTCAGAGTGCATTCTACTCGCGCGCATTTGTCTGAAAGTCGCTTTGCGCAGCCCGCAGTACACGCACTTCATTATGCCCAAGGGCATCGCGTGATGGAATTCGTGTTGGTGGAGATGGTACATCCCGATCACTCGAGAGTTGCTCCGGTGGTTGAGTAATTAAGGGAGCTTGGAACACTTGGAGCTAGGTTAGAAAAAGGAAAATGTTCTACTTTTCTACCTACGGCCTGTCCCAAAACGGTCGCGTCGTGATGAATCTGAGCTTGGCTTCCAAGAGGTCCTTGTAAAACGCTTTTTCGTCGTCATGCATTTTGGCGAGGATTCGGGCAGCTGTTTGCGGGCCGATACCGTAAACGCATTGAGCTACGACGGCCCTGCGTCCGTATGATAAGACAAGGTCGGCTGATCGTCTTGCTCGGGCGAGAGTATCTCGTTCAGTCTCCTCGAGAGACTTTGCCTTGAGTTTCTTCCCCAAGATTCGGGAGAGATAGTCCGTGGACCAAGTGCACACAGCTAAGAGCCCTGAGCCGCAGGCTGCACATTTTGGTTTTTGACTGAGCGCTTTCACAACCTGAGCTTGCATTAGTTCTCCGCATTCGAAGCAGAGCAAGTCCACGGTCATATTGCCGAGGCTGTACCGAAGTCTGGCGATAGTATCCCTCTCGACAGTTTCGGGAGCAATCAGTTCCGGCACGTCGACGTGCTTATTGAGAAGGTGAAACCCTAACGGGGTCGGTTTATCCTTCGCCCTGAAAATGGCAGTTTCCATCTCACCTTCTCTGATCATTCTGTAGATTTCTCTAACACGGGGGTAATCTACATGAAGCATCAGAGCTTCGCGAATTGTTTCGTCGTAAATTGGAGTCATCCTGAAACGTAGCGCCAGTTCCTTTAGGTTGTCACCCGAGAACATCAGCCCACGCCTCAGGGCTCCAAAACGTTCAGCGATGAACTTCATGTAGTAGCCAAACGGAAAATGTCTGTGCAAAACCCCCTTGAACACACCTTCCAAAATGCCAGCATCAACGCCAAAGATGGCTGAACTAATTTCTTCCAATGAAAGGTCGTCAGTGGTGCTGGTCAATTCCAATAATATGCGGTAACCATCGGCCCACCATTCCCTAACCAAGCCTTTCCTAGAGAGCAGTTCCTCGTATACCTCCCCAAGTGTATTGTTCACGGTTTCCCCAAAGGAAGCGTGGATTATCAGGAACCTATCGAACGCCTCGAGAACGATGCGTTTCTCCGTTGGGATCGGTGCGCCCATCTTTCTATGGTCGTCAATCTCCTCGACAACTTTGCGTATGGCAAAGCGCTCCGTAGGCCACCTGCCGCTGAGTTTTGTCACAACCGCCGGCGGTGTGTTTGTCTCGAGTAATTGTGCAACGTTTGCACGTAGTTGGCCGACTTTCTGGGCTAGCTCAAACGGGATAGGCAACATTTCTCCGTCCCACCCTGGGACGGCCGCAGTGGGGTCCTCGACTGGTGTCACGTACACGCGGGCATCATCGGACATTTGCTCGATCTGCCAAACCTTGCCCTTCACAATGAAATGCAACCCCAACCTAGCTTTGGTCATCATGAATTCTTCGCCTAGAATCCCAACGGACTGCTGGGTGGAAACATCAATGACTTGGTACCTTCGCTCATCAGGGATCATGGAGAGATTTTCAAAGTAATATTGACGAGTTCCACTTCCTCGGAACAGGACGCCTCTATCATTTCTGAGGTGACGCATATTCTCCATGAAGGTTGTCACCTTGTCGAACTCTTCTCTCAACAAATCTCGGTAAGCAAATGCACGCCGTATTATCGCGTAGGTTTCGTCGGCCTTGATTCCATCTTCTGATTCTAGGACGATGCCCGCTATCTGATGTGATAATACATCGAGCGCGTTTTCATGAATTCTCACCGGCTCAATCAATTTCTCCTGAGCTTTCTGAACTGCAGCTACTGACTCTAGGATGTCTTCTGTCGACACAGCGACAATTGCTCCTTCGGAAACCCGGTCTAGTCTGTGGCCTGAACGTCCCACCCGCTGGATGAGGCTTGACACCTGCCTAGGTGACATGTACTGAATTGTCAAGTCCACATTTCCAATATCAATTCCGAGTTCAAGCGTTGACGTGCAAACCAGCGCCCTGATTCGGCCGTTCTTGAAATCATCCTCAACCCGCACTCTTTCTTCCCTCGGGAGTGAGCCGTGGTGCACGGCAACGTTGCGTTTCAGTTGATGGAACTTTGAACCGAGAGTTTCTGCGTTCGTGCGGCTGTTGACGAAAATTAGAGTCGAATCATGATTCTCAACTAGTTCCCAGATCCTGTTCAATCGGGCGGCTGCTTCAGGCGCTGTATACAGGCTTTGGGCGACTATGTTATCTTCATCTGTTGGGTGTGGGAATTCAACGAAATACGTTGCTTCTTTAGGCGGTAAAACTTGGATTACCTCGCACGCCCTGTCACCCGCTATGAAGGCCGCGACTTCCGCGGGGTTTCCAACAGTGGCGGAGAGACCTACCCTCTGGAACTCGCGCTCCGCTACCTTTCTGAGCCTCTCAAGTCCAACCGTCAACTGAACCCCACGTCTATCTCCAGCGAGTTCGTGAACCTCATCGATGACAACCCACCGGACGTGGCGCAAGTGGGTTCTCATCCTCTTGCCAGGGAGGATAGCTTGCAGAGTCTCGGGAGTGGTAACAAGAAAATCGGGCGGCTTGATTGCCTGTCTGCGTCTCTCCTTCTGCGGCGTATCTCCATGTCTCACCTCAACTGTAAATCCGAGTTTCGAGCGCCAGAAATCGAGGCGTTTCATCATATCTCGGTTCAGCGCACGCAGCGGCGTAATGTAGATTATCGAAATCCCTTGTCGCTTCTCCACCTTCGTAAGCTGGTCTAAGATCGGGAGCAACACTGCCTCAGTCTTTCCCGAACCGGTCGGAGCAATCAGGAGAACATTCGTACCACCCATGATCTTGGGTATGGCAACCAATTGCGGAGGCGTCGGCGCCTTAAAGCCGGACTCGGCGAGAGCTTCCTGGATTGTCTTGGAAAGGCTTTCAAAGACTTGTTCTGTCAAATGGCCAACCAGCCCTCAGCCAAAGGTGTACTCCATGGAACTAGAAACACAAAAACATTGGAGGGATCCTTGTTGTTAACGCCTCACCCACAGAACTGTGCCCTTTTTAAATCGAATTAACGCGTAGTACCCTGGCGGTCTTAGAGATGTATGAGTACCAAAATGTCAAATTGACGTGGTTAGGGCACGACGGCTTCAGGATTCAGAATGGTCAAGTCGTATACATTGACCCATACCAAATCGAAGGCGGGCCAGAGGCGGATATAATTCTCGTCAGCCATGAGCATTCTGACCATTGCAGCGCTGATGATTTGAAGAAAATTACCAGCCCTAATACAACAATTGTCGCGCATGCCCAATCCAAGAACGAATTATCCAAGCTGAAAGCGAAAGAAATTAAGATCGTGAAACCCGGCGAGAAAATCAAGCTCGGCGATATTTCAATTGAAGCCGTTCCCGCGTACAATGTGAACAAGTTCCGCGAGCCAGGAAAGGTCTTCCACCCAAAAGAGGACGGAAAACTAGGATTTATTGTAACAGTGAAAGGCGTTCGCATCTACCACGCGGGTGACACAGACCATATTCCCGAGATGAAGAACATACGAGCTGACGTTGCTCTCCTTCCCGTCTCAGGTACATACGTGATGACTGCGCAAGAAGCAGCCGAAGCTGTGAAATCACTTAATCCTAAAGTCGTCATTCCTATGCATTTCGGGGCAATAGTCGGAAGCCGCCAAGACGCCGAGGCCCTCCAAGCGCTCGTGAAATGCGAAGTCAAGATACTGGATAAAGAACGCTAACTTCCTTCCGTTGGACTCAGAAGGCCGCGTCACGTGAGCGTACCGATCTCCGCGAAAACTGAAGCTCGGTCGAGAACTGCGTAAACTAGCTGCTGCCTGTTTAGAAAAGGCGTAATCAGAAAATCAGCTACTGCGCCCAGCAAGGGCTTTCGGTCCCGCTGAATTCACTTCGACTATTTTGACACCTGTCGTTCAGGTGGGCCCGTGTAGACTATCTCATCCCATCGGGCAGACTTGTACGGTTTTTCGCTATACATCTGTTCATAGGCGTGTGCAATCAAACCTGGTGTACGGCTTACGATGAAGAAGCCTTTTCCCAACCGCCAATCAAATCCCATATCCGAAATGATAGCCGCGATGCAGCCATCCACATTCAGGATGAGGTGTTTGCGCAAGACTTTCTCTGTCGAGGACGCCATAGCCTGGGCAAGTTTCATGTGCGGCCCCAGTAGCTGAGTCTCTTTAGCGATTTCCAGCACCCGTTTGGTTCTTGGGTCACTGGTATGGGTTGGATGTCCAAATCCAGGAATTCTTTCTCTGCGATTTGTTAGTTCCCGTAGGAGCTCCTCAGCAGTTTCCTTCGGGGAGTGATGTGTGCTATTCATGCGGACGACTGCTTCCTGAAGCATTTTGGCAGCCTGCTCTATGGCACCGCCATGCCAGTCTCCTATGGCGGCAACCCCAGCTGATACGGCAGACTGCAACGGGACGCCGCATGAGGCCACGAAACGAGCTGCGTCGACTGATGGCGCGTTGAGACTGTGTTCGAGGCAGACAGTTAGCAAAGCATCCATCATGCAGGAATGGTTGTGGGATGGAAGTTCCCCGCGCCAAAGAAGGTACGTCAAATCCGCGTAATTGTAGTTTCCAACAAGGTCCATCAGGTTGTACCCTCGGACAAGTATCTTGTTTGGTTCGACCTTCGAGATTGAGGTTCTCCAGAACGGTTCAGACATTGCCCTTTCCCTACTTGTTAGGCGCTACACCTTTGAGAACTTCGGTGTATACTGGAATGTGCCGTCTGTGAGTTTCGTCTTCGAGAAGTCCTGGTAAAGAAGCGGGTAATCTCGCATGCAAATCTCCGCAACCTGACCGAAGACCTTTCGGATCTCTACTTCAGCGCTGGGATCCGTGCGCATTTCTATCACCCATCGAATGGTCCGGTGGTTAGCTGTCCAGATTATGTTCGTCGCGATCCCGTCCGGCAAGATTCGCCGCAAGGCCGACGTCACTCGTTTTTTCTGTTCGAAGGTCATCTTATCCCAATCAAAACTCGATTCCAGATCGCGGTAACGCTCTTGAATGGCCTCGACCGTTTCGACAAACTTCTTTGACACTGGTTCCATGTCGGGTGGAACCCAGACGTTAACCTCTTGGGGGCGCACGTACCGGAGGCTCTCTTGACTCATCGCGGTTCCGGCGCGGTGTCTGACTAACTCGTGAGTGAAGATTCTGCTAACGTCAAGGAAGGCGAAGGTAACGGTCGCGTGCTCGAGAATGCTTCCGTCACCCTTCTCCAACACGTTCGCAAGGTAATCTTTGGGATTATCTCGAATCTTGGTTACGTTGGGGTTGAGACCGACGCCGAAACTTTTGTAGCAAGCGTGCCCGGCAAGTTCGATAAGGAATTCGGATTCATTTGATTGAAGCTTCTTGGCATTATCAAACCATTCCGTGGCCGCGTAATGTTCCGCTAACTGTTCAACACCCTTTTTGTCGAGCCGCGTTTCGGCGAGTTTAATGACTTTGGGCTCAGTATGAGTCATACTACAACCACCATCTTGCAGTGCTATATTGAGGATGAAAAGCTTCGCTGTTGAATTAGGTTTCCCCACACCACGAAAGCCAAGGGCTTCGGCCGTTCTCACCGAACCGTTTGGTTAAATGGCTGACACTTCTTTGCATTGTTCCGACTTTATTTCGGGAATAAGGCTAAATTACGGTTAGGGCAGAGCACGGGAATGGAAGGTGCCTCGAAGGGTTGTCGTGGACTGAAGAACGATCAAAGGCTGTCGAAGACATTAAGAAGCTCGAGCCTGCCGACCGCTTAGGGCTGTACGCTTCCCTCATACGGATGAATTCAGCGCTTTTTGAGAGTGTTCGCGGGTGGGACAGCTGGCTTAGAAACCCCTCTTTCATTGACACGTTCACCGAGGAAGAATTGAAGGACATCTTCAAACAGTTCAGAGAGGTCTGCCTACGCTTCTTGGAAGAAGATGTGAAGTGGACGGGCAAGAAAGAAAAGAGCTTGCCCCTGGGGTCGAAAACGCCTAAGGTTGAACGCCCCGATAGCGAGAGACGATACGCATAAATCACGCAGTCAAGGCGAAGTTCGGGCAGGCTGAATTCATGAGTATTGCACCTTTTGTTCAAACCCCACTCGAGGTTGCAAAGAAGATGTTGGACTTATCGCAAGTCAAACCGGGCGAAATTCTTTACGACCTTGGCTGTGGTGACGGTCGGCTGATCATTCTGGCCGCGAAAGATATGGGTGCCAGCTCCACCGGCATTGAGCTGAGGGAAGACCTCGTGGAGCGGGCCAGAACCGAAATCAAGAGGTTTAACCTCGAAGACAAAGTGAAAGTGATTCAAGGGAACTTCTTTGACATCAACATATCAGACGCAAACATAATCACTCTCTACCTCACTTCAAGTGCGAACGAGCGGCTTAGGCCCAAATTAGAGGCAGAGTTGAAGCCTGGTACACGCGTGGTGTCGCACGACTTCAAAGTACCCGGATGGAAGCCGGTCGGAGTTTACGATGAGTTGCTCGGGCACACAATCTACACGTACAAGATCGGCGAGCAGCTCTAGACAAAGAGCAAATCACCGATTGTAAATGGCCTGATTGCAGTAAGCCGGAACATCATAGGCGCGCTGTTTTCGAAATTAGTGGTTTGAAGCTTAAGTGTTTTATAGCGATGCGTAAACCTAGCCAAAGACACAGGTATCAACAATGATGATGGGCAGGCAAGCGTACATAGCCGAATTCATCGGAACATTTGCGTTGGTGTTCTTCGGTTCCGTTTCGGTAACCATCTTCCTTCCAGTCCTAGGTGTCTCATCACCTGCTGCTTCCTTCATCGGAATCGCCCTTGCACATGGCCTCATACTCATGGCGATGGTCTACGCGATTGGCTCCATTTCAGGTTGCCACATTAACCCAGCCATTACGATTACGGCTGTCGCACTTAGAAAATTAGATTTTGACGACGGAATCGGATATCTTGTCGCGCAAGTCTTAGGTGCAACCATTGCCGGGCTGGCTCATGAAATAATATTGCCCGGAAACGGTGCCCTAACCAAATTCGGTTTAACTGCGCCGAGTCCTGCAATAGGACAAAGCGATGCTGTGGCGGTAGTCGTCGAGCTGATCATAACTTTCTTCCTGATGTTCTCAGTCTATGCGGTATTATACACCGATAAGGTTCCTGCGGGAGCGTCAGGATTGTTGATAGGCATGACGCTAACTGCTGACATTCTCATAGCAGGGCCTTTGACGGGGGGTGCGGCGAACCCTGCACGTGCGCTCGGCCCAGCGATTGCATCTGGAACGTTCGGAAGCCTTTGGGTGTACTGGGTTGGGCCCATTATCGGAGCCCTACTCGCTGGGTTCGTCTACCAATACTTACTCACCGCGAAGAAGAGAAGATAGAGCGAACCCCTGCCCTCGCCTTGGCTAGTTCTTTCCATAAACCTCATTGACGTCTGGAATGCAGTGGATGATTTCGATCGCTATCCCTTCTCGTTGAAGAATCTTTGGCAAATTTCCTGTAGCTGACCGTCGAATTCCTGTTAGGGTTTTCATTATCGCAGATTTCGGCAAGTTCACGTGTTCGGAGCCGACGCGGATTAAGGCGGTTCCACCGTTGGTCAATGCTGCCCTGATGATTCTAGCCCAATGTTCTTCCCGGCCCTTTTGGTCCTTCTCAGAAGTTATCTTTCCGTCCAGTAGTAATTTGTAAGGTTCGAAGCCTTCGTCAAGAAATACTGTGCGCTTGACGCTCGGCGGGCTGATGTCGGGTGGCCGAACGCCGACGAACCTGAAGGATTGTTGAAGTTCGTTGGGTTCTAATGGAATGCCCTGAAGGAAGAGAACCTCTGGGGCAAGAGATTCAGCGTGCCGTTGGCCGCTATATGTGTTATACACGGCGTTCGCGATTAAACGAAAACTCTCCAGAATTGTACGCATCATCTCCTCATCGCCCTCCGAATAGACTTGAATTGTTCGCATTGCTTCGCGGTAGTTTTTCTCGGAAGGTGAGAATTCGAAGAGAAGCTCCAAGGCTTGCTTGACGATGTCCAAGGCCGAGTATTTTGCAAGCTGCTTCTGGGGGACTCTGAACCTTTTCAGGTTTAGTTGCAAGAGGGCGTTTACGGCGCGTTTCATATCTCTAACGAGTAAGGCGTCGAGTGGGCAGCTCTCAGCAATTGCGTAGAGAGTCTTTGCTTCGCCCATCTTTCCTAGCCCCCTTTGCCAATCGTTTGGGTAGGCCTTGCAGTAAAATCCTTCACCCAGATCTAGCCAGTTGCGAAGAACTAAAGGCTGAGTGTGCGCGTAGCACAGCGGCTGATTTCGCATTGACGACCTTAACAACAATCCAAGATGTCCCAGAAGGCGAGTTTGCCAAGCATGGGCTAACAAAAGACAAGCTACTCCAGATGCTTCAGAAGATGCTCCTCCTGCGCCGTTTCGAAGAGAAAATCGAAGAACTTTTCCTCGTTAGAGGGGCGTTGATCGGCCCGTCCCACCTATACTTGGGTGAGGAAGCAATAGCTGTAGGCGCGATGGCAGCGCTGGAACCCGAAGACCTCACCGTTACAACATACCGCGGCCATGGCCACGCATTGGCAAAGAATGTTCCGACTAACCTCTGCATGGCCGAGCTGTTCGGCAAATCTACAGGCACCTGCAAGGGGCTCGGGGGCTCTATGCACGTCGCCATCTACCCGAAGACGGGCTCGCTGTATGCAACAGCAATCGTGGGCAGTGGCCTACCTATAGCCGCAGGGGTTGGGCTGGGGTTAAAGCAGAAGAAGAGCGGGCACGTAGCAGCTTGTTTCTTCGGAGACGGTGCGGTTAACACAGGCGCCTTTCACGAGGCCCTCAATCTGATTGCGTTATGGAAACTGCCTGTGTTGCTCTTCTGCGAGAACAATCAGTACGCCATGTCAACGCCAGTCAACCGCGCAGTTTCGAGTCCCTCAATAGCTGAAAGAGGAAAATCTTACGGGATGGAAACCGTTGTCGTAAACGGGAATGATGTCGTCTCTGTGTTTGTTGCAACAAAGGCGGCGGCGGAAAGGGCGAGGCGCGAACCGCAGCCAACCTTTCTAGAATGCGTTACATACAAGATGAAAGGCCACGGGGTATACGACAAGGGTGAATACCGGCCGAAGGACGAGGTTGCAAAATGGCTCGAACGTGACCCTATACTTACCTTTGAGAAACGCCTTGTCGAACGCAAGTTTGCAACTCAGGCAGAAATCGAGAAAGCCGACACAGCGGCGCGTCAGGAAGTGGAAGATGCTGTTGCCTTCGCTCAGCAGGGTTCTCCTTTGCCTTTCGATGGCTTAGAAAATTACGTCTACGCGGGAGGGCAATGATGTTGCGTGAGATTACTTACGCGGACGCCTTGCGGGAAGCAATGCGCGAAGAGATGCAGCGGGATCCTAACGTAATGCTTCTGGGCGAAGAGATCGGGGTTTTCGGAGGAGCATACAAGGTCACTCGGGGTTTACTCGATGAATTCGGACCAGAGCGGGTAAGGGACACGCCTATCTCGGAAATAGCCATCGCCGGTGCAGCGGTCGGCTTGGCCTTAACAGGGCTGAAGCCCGTTGCGGAAATAATGTACATGGATTTTCTTCCCATCTGCCTTGATCAGCTAGCCACGCAGGCTGCGAAAATACGCTTCATGAGTGGGGGCCAGTTGAAGGTCCCGATGGTTCTAAGAACACAGTACAGTCTCGGCCGACAACATGGTTCGCAGCACTCACAATTCTTCCCCTCATTCTTTTTCCAAGTTCCAGGCTTGAAGGTTGTACTCCCAGGAACGCCGTACGATGCGAAGGGACTTCTGAAGTCGGCGATCCGCGACGAGAATCCCGTGTTATTCATCGAATGTGGTGTTCTTTACCGAACCAAAGGCCCAGTTCCTGAAGAGGAGTATACGGTACCCCTTGGACAGGCGGAAGTCAAGAAAAAGGGAGACGACGTAACAATCATCGGTGTTTCAAGGCTTGTCGGCGAAGCGCTTTCGGCAGCAAAAAAGCTGGAAGAGAAAGGTGTTTCAGCAGAAGTCATCGACGTGAGGACTCTGCAACCACTTGACCTCAACACGATTGTTGAATCCGTCAAGCGTACGTCGAGATTGGTTATCGCATCTGACGATGTGAAGTCGGGGGGCGTTGGTTCTGAGATTTCGGCAGCGGTTATGGAGTCTTCATTCGATTACTTGGACGCGCCTATAATGCGTGTTGGGTGCCCTGAGATTCCCGTTCCTTTCTCTCCTAGCCTAGAACAAATGTACATGCCAAACGCGGACAAAATTGTGCAAGCTGTAGACGGGATCATGGGGCGATGAGCGAGAATGACTGAGGTTGTTATGCCACGGTTGGACCCGGGGATGCAAAGCGGAAAAATCGTCGAATGGCTCAAGAAAGAAGGGGATTCAGTGCGGAAAGGCGAGCCAATCCTCGTGGTGGAAGGTGAGAAGACCACTTTCGAAATAGAAGCTCCGGAGAGCGGTGTGCTAAGCAAGTTTCTGGTTGAAGTTGGAAGCGACGTTCAAGTCGCCGCGCCAGTTGCAATCATTGGCGAATCTAGCTCAGTTTCTCAGCCATCGGTACAGGCAAGGGCACTTCAGCAGAAGGCCGTTCAGAGTAGCATGCCTTCCCCGCAGAGCTACACAACCCCTCCACACCCAGCCAGCGCTCAAACCGCAGTTGACCGCATAGTAGCTTCCCCAGCAGCCAGGAGACTGGCACAAGAGCATCACGTAGACCTAACACGTTTGAGCGGCACAGGGCCCGGCGGCCGCATCTCGCGGGAAGATGTCCTCGCGGCAGTCGGGCAGGCCCCGACGGCTTCACTGGCAGTCTCTAAGGTGCTTCAGCCAGCTGTTCTGAGAAGAGTCAGGCTTGAGGGGATCAGGAAAGCTGTGGCTGAAAGGCTGTCCTTCAGCGCGAGAACAGCTGTGCCCGTGACAATTACGATGGAGGCAGATGCAACAAGGCTTGTCGCAATGAAAGAGAAGGAAAGCCACATCTCCTTCACAACTTTCGCGGTGAAAGCGGCGGCAAAAGCACTGAAGGAACACGCTGCGATCAACTCAACGATTGAGAAAGATGAAATTACAATTTACTCGGACGTAAACGTCGCAGTAGCTATCAACACTGAAGAAGGGCTGGTTGCCCCAGTCATTCAGAACGCGGATAAGAAATCCCTGAAGGAGGTCAATTCGGCAATCGATACGTTATCTCAAAGGGCTAACGAGAAACGGTTAACCATAGAAGAGTTGACTGGCGGAACTTTCACAGTGACGAACCTGGGCGCTTATGACATAGAATCCTTTGCACCAGTCATTAACCCACCACAATGCGCAATTCTAGGGCTGGGGCGAATCGTTTACAAGCCATTTGCGTTGGGCGGGCGTGTGTCAGCAAGGCCGTCCACTATGCTGACCTTAGTATTCGATCACCGCATCGTGGACGGCGTTCCTGCTGCGAGTTTTCTGCAGGATTTGAAACGCTACCTCGAAGATCCGGAGTCTCTCCTCTAGGATCCTCAAGCTGGCGGGCGTAGGGCAATCTTCAACGCCTTGCCGTCCCCCATTAGGCGTAAAGCTTCCTCCGCTTTTTCCAGTGGCATTTCATGAGAAATCAGCGGCTTAATCGAAACCTGCCCAGAAACTATCAAGCGGAAGCCGCGTTCAACGGCCGCAGGAGTGTGGTGGAACGCTCCTTGGACGTGTAGTTCACCGTAATGGATTTTCTCTGCGCTGAAGGACACCGTGGTCCCCGACGGGCAGCCGCCGAAAAGAAGAACCCTTCCACCTTTCCTGACGAGGCCGACGGTCGATTCCCAAGTCTCACGCCGTCCCACGGCCTCGACTACAATGTCTGCACCTCTACCATCCGTTAGAGTCGACACGCGCTCGACTACGTTCTCGTTCGTAGAATCTATCGTCAAGTCAACTCCGATTTTCTCGGCTTCCCGAAGCCTCTCCGGAACCACGTCACACAATGCTACCTGGCGCGCACCGTTAAGACGTGCGAGCTGCGCATGAAGTAATCCGATCGGCCCGCCGCCAATGACGATTGCTGTACCGCCCAGCACCTGTCCAGCCAAGTCCCATCCATGAACGACGCACGCCAATGGCTCAAGGCTGGCGACATTTTCCAATGGGACTCCATCGGGAACTTGGAAGGTGTTCTGTCGGACAATTCTTTCAGGAATCCTGACATATTCCGCATACGAACCTGGCCAAGTGAAACCTACAATCATCTCATCCAAATGCTCACAGAGGTTGGGCTGATGCATCAAGCAGTAGAAGCATTTGTTGCAAGGTGCGGAATTCGCCGCAACAACCTTCATTCCCACCCTAAAGTTTCCAACATCGGGTCCAACTTCCGATACAGTCCCAGCAAATTCATGACCCATGATTTGAGGGGGCTTGGCCAACGGATGCCCGCGTTTGAACATCTTCACGTCCGTCCCACAAGTCAGGGTCACATGGCTTTTGACAATTAGTTCGCCGGGCTCTGCCTTCGGGATGGGGACCTGCTCTGCTTTCAATTCCCCGGGTTTGTAGAAGCGGATTGCGAGCATGGAGTTTGGCATGAGAGAACACAGTTTACGTAGTGTTATTAAATTGGTTTCTGAGCTGGTTCGTCACTTAGTCGTTTTCTACTACAACCTTGACGGTTCCCTCGCCCTTCTCAGCAAGTGTGAAAGCCTCTAGTGCTCTTGCGAGTGGGAATCGGTGCGTGATAAGTTTCGATGGGTTGATCCGCTTTTTCTCGATCAGGTCGAGCGCCATCCTCATTTCGGTCTCAGAGGTTGAGTAACTTGATTCGAATTTGATTTCACGCAGGAAAAGGCGGCTTACGTCTAGAGAAAGCTGTGCGCCTCGTGGTGGAGCGCCGAACAAAACAACTTTTCCGCCTTTGCGTACAGAGCTGAATGCTTGTTCGATAGCTCTCAAATTCCCGGTTGCGACGATGGCATAGTCTACGCCCAGGCCGTTGGTCATCGACGAAACCACCGTTGCGATATCGTCGCTTGTGGGGTTGAGAGCCTCGTCTGCCCCAAGTTTAACCGCAAAGTCTCTGCGGTTCTCAAGGACATCAATTGCGATAATCGGCGCAGCCCCGTATGCCTTAGCTAGCTGCAGATGCATTAGGCCAACGGGGCCGACACCGAAGATGGCTACGCTGTTTCCGGCTTTCACTCCTGCTTTCCTGAGGGCCCTTATGCAGCAAGCGGTTGGTTCTACCTGTGAACCTTCGTCGTAGCTCATCGAGTCTGGTAGTCGATACACAGTGCCGCCTTCGACGAGTGTGGACGGTACGCGAAAGTAATCTGCGAAACCGCAGGGGTCGAGGTTACTCTTGGGGTAAGCTTCGCAGAGCGTCTCAAGCCCATTCTTGCAGTAGAAGCAGCTTCTGCAGGATACATGATGGTGAACTAGGGCTCTGTCGTCCTTCTGGAATCCTCGCACTCCCTCACCTATCTGCGCAATATCTCCAGCAACTTCATGCCCGAGGATCGGCGGCGTAATGTGCTCACCGTGTATTTTCTCGAGGTCAGTCCCGCACACGCCACAGGCTCGCATGTGAACGAGAAGCTCGCCCGGGCCAATCTTAGGTGTCGGTGACTCTTTGAGTTGAACGGTCCCCTTGCCCGAAATTACCGCTGCCTTCACCGTTCTACCAACCCGTGTTCGTTCAAAAGCCTATAGCCCTGTCTTATCAACTAACGCCATTCCCTCCGAAGGAGGGGCCCGGCCGTTGGCGTCGACAATTCGCGTTTACATTGAGAACACGCCGAAGTTACGCAACCCGATAATGGTTTGCGGGCTTCCGGACAGCGGTAACGTAGCGAAGCTGGTCATCGAGCAATTGGTGAAGCAGCTGAAGGCGGAGAAATTCGCCGAGATCTATTCAACCTCATTGCCTCCGCGCGTTAGGATACTAGAAGACGGCACTGCAGACATGCCTAAGCATTCGATGTTTTTCTGGAAAGGTGGAAATGGGAGGGACATTGTTCTTTACACGGGGGACGCTCAACCGACTAATCCGGAAGCTGCCTATGCCCTGGCCGATAAGGCGCTTGAGATCGGTCAATCCCTTGGAGTGGACACTGTTCTGACGGTTGGAGCTTACATAACGGGTGAATTCTCAGGTGAACCCAAGGTGTTCGGAACGGGAACCGACAAGGAACTGCTCGGAGAGTTGGACGCACTCGGTGTATCTCAAATCAGCGAGGGTAGCGTTACCTGGATGAATGGGTTACTCGTGGGTCTGTCGAAACTGCGGAACATGAAAGCCATATTCATTTCAGGGGAAACGTCCGGGTACATAGTTGACGCAAGGGCAGCGCGTGCTGTCCTGCGAGTGCTGAGCAGAAAACTCGACATTCCCTTAGACCTCACCGAACTAGATTTGAAGGCCAAGGAATCGGATGATCTGGTGAAATCGATAGGGGCAATGAAAGGGCGCGCAGAGAAGAACGAAAGAGGCTACATAGGCTAGTTTGCGGGGGCTTCGCAAACGAATTTAGGCAGCTAATCTGATGAAGCATTGTGGGGCCCGTAGTCCAGCTGGTTAAGACGTCGCCCTCACATTAGCGATGATATGGGAACGGCGGAGATCCCCGGTTCGAACCCGGGCGGGCCCACCACCCTGACTGTCATGATGGTCACGTCTCAAATAGGAAAGAAGTCTCATTATCTGAGCTTGAGTTCTACGAGCACATCTTCGTGTTCTCTCTTTGTTGTGAATCCAAGTTTTTCGCAGAGGCGTATCATCTTCAAGTTCTCCCCCATGATTATTCCGTATATGCTCTCCACACCTTTCTCTTTGGCGACTTCAATTAGCATGTCAACTAGTTTGATTCCAAGGCCCTTCGCTTGATACTTATCCGACACGACTACCGCAAATTCCCCTTTCTTTTTGTTTGGTTCCAGAATCAGGCGGCTTACGCCGACCTCTACCTTGCGGTCTCCCTCTCGTGTCTCCGCTATGAACGCCATCTCTCTGTCGTAGTCGATATTGCAGAAACGTACCAGTGCCTCGTGAGGGAGGTCCTTGATGATTTGAAAGAACCTGAAGCGACTTGTCTCCGAAGACAGGCCTCGAATGAACTCTAGTTCCATGGGTTCATCCTCGGGCCTAATAGGGCGGAGGGTCACTTCGGTCCCGTCCTTTGTCCTCCAAAGCGTAACCCACTTCGTTGGGTAAGGCATGATTACGAGGTGGGGATATGTCTCAGTACGATCTAGGGCGTTCTTATCCAGTATAATCCTCGCATCTAGAACGTACAGCCTGCCTTCCGAGACAACCAGCGGGTTAATGTCCATTTCCCCAATTTCAGGGAAGTCAACAATCAAGTTTGAGAAGCGTATCATTATTTCTTCTAGCAAGCGGAGGTCTATTGGCGGTTTATTTCTGAGGCCTCTTGAGAGCGCCTGGTAGATTTTCGTTTCCTCGAGGACTCGCCGAGCTAGCACTTGGTTTAATGGGGGAAGGCCGATTGAAACATCGTGTAGTAATTCCACGCCTATTCCTCCCATTCCGAATAAGATGACTGAACCGAAGTCTCGGTCTTTCTTTGCACCAAGTATCAACTCGTAATCGAGGTTACTCATCATCTTCTGGACGTACACTCCGTCTATCTTTGCATCAGGCTTCGCTTTCTGCGCCCGTTCTAGGAGGGTCTTGTACGCGTCCTTGAGTGCTTCCGATGAATCAATGCCCGTAATCACGCCCCCGATGTCTGTCTTGTGCAAGATATCTTCGGACGCGATTTTCATAACAATGGGATAGCCGATGTCCGACGCAACCATTGCAGCCTGTTCTACGTTTTTGGTTAGCGATCCTTTCGCTCGTGGGATATTGTAGGCGTCTAGGAATCTATCAACTTCGGGCTGGGTTAACGCGGTTCTATTCTTGGCGGCTTTGCGGATCAAGACTTTCAGGTGGCTCTTCGGCGGTGCAAAGTCGACTGGAAGTTCCTCCGGAGTCTCGTAGAGAAGGTCGAGGTTCCGCCTGTAGCGATACATGTACATGTAGCTCTTGACGGCCTCTTCTGGAGTTGCGTAAGTGGGTATGTTATTCCTGTAGAACACCTGTCTAGCTTCGAGGACGCTCTTCTCTCCCATCCAAACGGTGAGCATCGGTTTACGACGGTCGGCGGCTATCTTCGCGACTGACTCTGCCACAAGAGTAGGCTGCGTCGTTCCTTGGGGAGTGTAGATGACTAGGAGGCCGTCCACGTTAGGGTCGGCAATGCATGTTCTCACGGCCTGCTCGTATCGCTTGATGTCCGCGTCCCCTAGTATGTCCATGGGATCTCCGTGGCTCCAGTACGGCGGGAGGGTAGCGTCCATTGTGCGAATGGTGTTGTCCGAAAACGCCGCCAGTTCTCCCCCGTTTGTAATGATCGAATCTGCCGCCAGCACTGCTGGTCCACCAGCATTCGTAACTATCGCGAGCCTAGGGCCTTGGGGTAGGAATCTGGAGTCCAAGACGGTCGCACAATCGAAGAGGTCTCCTATTTCGTCGACCATCACAACGCCTGCTCGTTTGAATGCTGCGTCGTAAACGGCGTAGTCCCCCGCCAATGCACCCGTGTGGGATGAAGCTGCTTTGGCACCTGCTGCATGCTTTCCCGCTTTGATGACGATGATTGGTTTGGTTCGGGCGAAACCGCGAGCAGCGCTCATGAATTTCTTGGCGTTTCCGACGCCTTCCATGTAGATGATTATGCTTCTGGTGTGGGGGTCTTCACCTAAGTAGTCAATCATGTCTCCGTAGTCGATATCCAAAGTCGAACCAAGGGAGGCGAACATGCTGAAGCCAATCCCGGCGCTGACGGCCCAATTGAGCATCGCGGAGCCAAGAGCCCCGCTCTGCGAAACGAATGCTATCTGGCCCGGCTGGGGGTTATCTCTTAAGAAGGTCGCATTCAACTCGACCTGGGGTCTTACGAAGCCGACGCAGTTGGGTCCCAAGACTCGGATGCCGTGATTTGCCTGAATGCGTTTGATGTCTTCCTCAAGCTTTTCTCCCTCCGGGCCAATCTCACGAAATCCAGCTGAGATTATCACAACGCCTTCAACGCCAGCCTTGGCACACTCTTCGACGAGCCCAGGGACAGTTTTGGCCGGCGTAGCTATCACTGCTAGGTCAATTCGTTCTGGGATATCGGTAATTCTAGCGTAGCACTTCAGACCCATTACGCTATTTCGTTTAACGTTCACAGGGTAGATTCTTCTTCGCTCCTTACCGAGGAGGAGATTCTTCATTAGGGACTGGCCGACGGACCCTTCTTCTTCAGAAGCACCGATAGCAGCTACGGTTTTCGGATTGAGCATCCTCTCTATGTTAGCCATTTTTCATTCGACTCCTTCAACCCATCCGGCCTGATAAGCGAATTCACTGGTTTTTGCCGGCGGCAACCTAAGCGTCGTGGAAGCCTACTGCTTCCCAGATAATGATAAATTTGCCAAGAAACAGTGCGTCTAGAACTCGCTTTGGAAAGAATCGCCATAGGCTTCAACCCGACCATCTCCGGAAGAGAGGCAGGGGAGTATGCTAAAGCGGCTGAAGAACATGGCTACGAGGCCTTCTGGCTTCATGAGCACCCCTTCATCAAAGACGCAGTCACACTCCTCTCAAGCGCATCGGCAGCAACAAGCAAGATCAAGCTCTGTTCGGGTTGTGTGAGCGTAGTAACTCGCCATCCGCTGCTGGCGACTACGACGTTTCTCTCCCTGAATGAAATGTCAGCGGGGAGGGTGATTATGGGGGTTGGCCTAGGCGGATTCCCCTGGTTACCTAAACTCAATGTGAATGTCTTTCCGGTGAAGGAAACTAGGCCGCTGAAGCGTATCCAAGAATTCCTAACCATAACCAATGGGCTACTCAACGGTGACGCGGTTTCCCTCGACGGGGAATTCTTCAAAGTTGTAGATATCAAGCTGGAAACGAAACCGTCCCGTAAGTTCCCAATTTACTTAGCAGCCTTCGGGCCTCTCTCCTTGAGGATGGCCCCCAAGCTTGTGGATGGGGTAGTCATCTCCCCCGCCCTGATGACGCCTGAAGTCACGCGGCAGAAAGTCGGTTTTGTCAGGGAAGGGGAACGTGGTGGCAAGAGGGTTGATGTTGCCTCTTACATTCTATCCGCAGTATCTGGCGACGTGCAGCAAGCCCGTAACCTGATGAAATCATACTACTTCCTGCTCTACCAGGTTGCTGAAGTTCTCAAGCCCGAAATATTCGAGCCGTACGGGCTGAAGGAGAAGGACCTTGAACCCATCAAAGAGGCTTGGCGTAAAAGAGACTTCGCTGCAGCTGCGAAGGTCATGCCCGACGGAGTCGTCGACGCCCTCACATTGACTGGGAGCGCGGATCACTGCGTTGAGCGGTTGAAGGACTACAGAAAGGCTGGGGTAGAGCTGCCCATAATCATGCCCATCGGGGACGTTAGCGCAGCCATGCGAGCGTTCGCTGCAACCTGAACGCTGATTTGGGAAAAGTAACTGAGGCCAGTCTTTGCGTGCTAGCCCGTTCAAGTTGGCGGCTCTCTCGCTTGCTCTAGCCTCAATCTTGTGGGTGCTTGTATTCGTTATTCAGCCGCTAGAATTCTGGGTGATGTTAACTCTCTCCACGCTCGCTCTCCTGCTTGTTGCGGTCGCAGTGAACGGCGTTAAGGAGCTAGTTCACTTCAACGGCAGACTGCTTCTAGTGGGCGTGGTAAGTGGTGTATTGTTGTACATGCTGTTCTACTTCGGTTTCCAGGTGACTAAGTCAAACCCAATCTTCAGCCAAGGCGTTGGGCAAGTCTACGGGCTTCGATCTATCCCGAGCTATCTCATCGTGTTGGTGTTGCTGTTTCCAATAGGCCCGGGGGAGGAACTCTACTGGTGCGGATTAATTCAACGAAGGTTCTCAGAGGAATTGGGATCCAGCATGGGGTTCTTCATTACAACTTGCGTTTACGCGTTGATTCATCTACCCACTCTGAACTTGCCCCTAATCATGACCGCATTCATCGGAGGCCTTGTCTGGGGCTACATCTACAAGACAACCGGGAGTTTACCAACGGTTATAGTTTCACATGTCTTGTTTGATTTGCTGATCTTCGTAATTGCGCCACTGGCTTAGCCGATGAGTAGGCCGACTGCGAGTAGCAGGCCGAACGTTACCGAGAGCGCGAAGGTTGACTGCGTGAGCTTAACGTAATGTAAAGGAGACTCCGCAGGTTTCAGGTACAGTCGTGTCTGAATCAAGTAAAGGGGGAGTGTTAGGAGAACTAAGGCCGCGAAATGTTGGAGGAGCCCCACCACGACGGCCCCGATCACTATCGCGTATGATGCCAGCGCTATGGTGAATGCTGTGGCCACGGCCTTGTTGCGTCCCACAGTTACCGTGTAACTCTTCTTGCCAGCAGTTTGGTAAGCGTCGAAGAAAATCTGGTCGTGGTTGATTAGAATGGCCGCAGTCAGTAATCCCAGCGGTGTTCCCATGAGGACGGGCAGGAGGGATACCTGGCCGGTTTGCACGTAGAAGCATCCAACGACGGGGAGAATACCGAAGGAAAGGAAAATTCCAAGCTCACTCAGACCAAGCCCTCGATATCCAAGCCTAAGCGGCGGGGCGACGTGGAAGTATGCAAAGAAGAGCCCGACTGCACCAAGCAATAGGACGAACGGCCCTGTAAGGATGGTCAAGAAGAGGCCGACAATTATGGTTAGCATGAAAAAGACGTAGGCTGCAAGTTTCGCCTGGCCAAACGTCATTAACCCTCGCGGCAGAATTTTCCAACCGCCAAAATCAGGTGGAAACAGTCTGTTTGACACGACGTCAACTTGGCTCTCAAAATCGTAGACGTCATCGATGGTGTTTGCCGCAAGGTGAAACGAAATGCTTCCCAACAAAACTAAGCCAAACAGTAACGGGTTGAATATTCGGTTAGTCCACCATGCGAGGGCAGTGCCCACAACAACTGGGGAGAGAATGACCGGCAGGAATTGGGCACGGCTTAACCTGAATATCTTGGAAGCTGTCGCCACAATGAACCCTTTCTGCTGATGCTGGTAACTCTATGACCTAATTATCACTGGGTGGATGTGACTTGGCCGTTACGGGGCAGTTTGATTTGCAGGATTCCAGAGTAGTTGACGGCCACGCCATTGTCGACCTTCACGTAATCGCCTTTCTGAACAGGCTTCACCAGGTTTCGGTAGTTGTATCTGACAAACATGCGGCCTGTCTCATCTTCAAGGACGAGCATGAATTGGTTCATGTCTACGATCTTGCCCTCGATGTGAATACTCCTCATGCCGTTGCGAATGTCTTCAATTCTCATTGAATCGAGCTCCCGGGATACCGATTAGGAACCGCCAGAAGCGGGCAAGCAATCCTAGTCCTTCCGTTCCTTCTTTTCCTCCTTAGCTGGGATGCCTTCTCGTCGCCAATACCAGTAACTGCTTTTCAAAGTATTCACCACCGCAAGCCCGCTTACACGATGCAACGCGATAAACGCCGACGGGGAATGTAATCTTCTCGGTTTTCGCTAGAAATTGCCCCTTTTAGGGTCCAGTTCAAGCAAAAAATAGCCGTTTTCCGTGGAAAAAGGGTGATTTCGCGGAGCTGAGCGTTGGCAAATGTTTGTGGTATAGCTTTAATTACGGTTATGTGCACCGTAAAGCTTGGTACGCTGCGGATTTACTTCTAAGTATTATCTTGGGCGTAACTAACCTGTAAAGTGGTGTAAGTAGATTATGAGTCAAGAAGGATACGGCGGCCGAACTATGTACAAAGTTACATGTTCTGACTGCGGTGCTGAAACTGAAGTGCCGTTCAAGCCAACACAAGGCCGACCAGTATATTGTAGGGCATGCTACCAGAAGCACAGACGATACTAGGTTCTAAACCTGCGGTAATCGTCTTTTCCTTTCCTTTCTAATTTTTCCCTTGCATTTTTGTAATAGTTCAAATCCCAACGTGTGCAGTAGGTTACCGACTCGAAATGGAATTCGAGAAGCTAGTTCGAAAACGCAGGATGGTTCGCAATTTTCGGCCTGAACCTGTTCCAGCAGACGCCACGAAGCTGTTACTCGAGTTGGCGCTTCATGCACCCAGTGCCGGTTTCAGCCAAGGCTGGGCCTTTATCGTCATCACCGAAGGGGAAGTGAAGAAGAAGATTGGGGAACTCCAGGGTGAGAAGGACTACTATGCATCTAGCCGCTTTCACAAGTTCGTATCGGAGGCCCCAACACTGATCATCGCATGTGTCAGCGAGAAGATCTATCACGACCGTTACCAAGAGCCTGACAAGCTAGAGGAAGATGGGACCGAGATTGAATGGCCAACCCCGTACTGGTTTTTTGATATGGGATGTGCATGCATGCTGATCTTCCTGTCAGCCGTTAACCAAGGTTTGGCCTCAGCCTTTACCGGGGTCTTTCGCGTCCATCAAATGAAGCAGCTTCTGGGTATCCCAGACCATTTCCACCCCGTCGGGGTCATATCTATCGGCTACGGAGCAGAAGACACTAAGTCCCCATCACTCAAGCGAGGCCGAAGACCCATCAAAGAAGTCGTCCACTATGAACACTGGTAGCTGATACACCTACTTCCGCTCACACTAGAACAGTTCATAGACTGGTGAGCTGAGGCAAGTTACACCACCATCGCCCTTCCGAAATTCTGAGACATCAATTTCGACCGGTGTGTAACCTGCGTCCTTGAGCTTCGAAACGGTTATCGAAAACCCGGATGGTATGAGGACTTTGCCTCCACCCAGGTATAACGCGTCGGCGGCATAGCTTTCAGCGTCAGGTATTTTGACGAACCGAAAACCCGGGAATGAATCGGGGTTTACAAGACCAGGCGCTATTATCATGGTTCCATTGTTTAGGTATGAGCATCCGCACAGGAGATGCATAAGGTCCGTCCTTATCGCTTTCACGCTCTGATCGTCCAAGATAGTTTTCAGTTGTCTAATACCATCCGGGTTGGTTCGTTTGGATTCACCAACAAAGATGCCCTTGTCAGTGACAACTATGTCACCTCCTTCCAAGGTGCCAGGTGCGTTCACGACGCTTAGCGTGCCAACTGAGGCCCTTTTACTTGTCAGATCGTCGATGAGTGCTTTCGCCTCACCTCTGCGGCTCTCTTCTCCAAACCGGCCTATTATCGAGCGACTTGCCCCCAATAACGCAGGGTCTTGCATGAAGACCGAATCTGGATATGCTTCCAACGGTTGAAGTTCGATTACTTCAATGCCTGCGTCTCTCAGGATTGAGGTATATGTCCGGTGTTGTTCCCTGGCCAGTGTCACATCGATGTCGGTTTTGTTTGGGTTTGTGGAAACGCAGTTAACGTAACTGTTTGACGGGGGGCGGACGAATGCGAGGCGAAATAGTCTATCAGACCCGTTCATCGCGTTCCACGCCACCTGGCCTTTTTACGCTGAGCTACTCCTGCATTCTGGGGAAGTTTGATA
Source organism: Candidatus Bathyarchaeota archaeon (assembly GCA_963726255.1). Classification (GTDB taxonomy): domain Archaea; phylum Thermoproteota; class Bathyarchaeia; order 40CM-2-53-6; family 40CM-2-53-6; genus FEN-987. The sequence goes on along the minus strand of CAVSBL010000002.1, from coordinate 1,217,233 downwards.
GATATTCGCTGCCTCTTTCTGTGTCGAGCACGTCATCTTCTATTCTGATTCCACCGATCTTGGGGCCGTAGATTCCAGGCTCGACGCTGTGTACCATTCCCGGTTTCAGAATGTCCTTTGACTCGACGTGCAATGCGGGAATTGGCTCGTGAACCCCAACTCCAATCCCATGCCCAAGCCGATGCACCAAATACTCCCCGAGCCCGTGGCGTCGAATAACCTCTATCGAGATTTGGGCAATTTTCGCTGCTCTAACCTCAGGCTTTATCGATGATATGGCGGTGGCTTCCGAATCGAGAACCGCTTCAAGAAGCGACGCCTGTTTCCTGTTAGGTTTGCCGACGACGAAGGTTCTGGTCGTGTCCGAGCTATAGCCGTCAGCCACCACGTCAAGTTCTAACATTACGAGGTCACCGCGCCTCATTTTACGCCGGCTATTCCCGACGACGTACTTGTAGGCTTCCGCGGTAGATGGTCCGGATGCTACGAAGGCGCATGCCACAACCCGGTTGGCATGCTGCTTCATTATCCCCTGCGTGATGATCTCGTGCTCAATCCTAGTTGATAACTCAATTTCGGATAGGCCAGGTTTCAGATTTCGCTCAAATGTTTCCAGCCCGATGCATGCAATTCGATTCGCCTTTTTGAGCGCCTTTACTTCTTCACTGGTCTTTATGCCGCGTGCTTGAATCAGGAGCTCAGAGGCATCCTGCAAATCATACGCCCTGAGTTCTTCCTTTAGCACCATAAGTGTCTTCTGGCCGATCACATTTAGCTCGTACCTTAACGGCGACGAAAGTATGAGTTCCCATCGCTCCTCAACGCCAATTGCGCCGGAAATGATTCCGATGTCCGACAATGCCTTGAGGACGTTCTCTGACCCAACGTTAATGGCGCTGCCTAGATGTTCAAACGTCTCCCATTTGTACAACTTAACATCAGAGACCCATGTACGTGGCAGTGTCTCTCCCGCGGGATGTATCAGGACTGGGTCTCTTTCCAACGGGAAAACCAAGTAAGTTAGGCCCCTGCCGCACCAAGCACCCGATAGGTACGTGACATTCTCCGGTAGGCGCAAAACTAAGGCGGCAAGGCCTCTGGAGCGCATAATTTCCCGAACACGTTCAAGTTTCGCTTCATCGCGAACCAAATCCGTTACACCCAAAACGGCTCTGGTTACAGTATAGTTAAGAGGTTTCCCTAAACAGAAAGGAAAAATTCACGCGCACGGGAGAACAATGCAGGGACCACATTTTGGAAGATCACAAGATCGAGATGCCCCCAGAATGGGGCGGCATTATTCCGACCCAAGTCTTCATCGACGAAGGCAAGCGACTAGTTGACGAAGCTGCGAAACAAGAGATACCGCTCCGACTTCTTGGAGGTGTGGCGATTCGTGTCCACTGTCTTGAGTTCCTGGATTTTGCACAGAAACTCATGCGACTAGGAGAAGGCCAGCAGGAGTACACCGACCTGGACTTTATGACGTACATGAAATTCCGAAAGCACAAGATGAAGGAATTCTTTGACGAGATGGGTTACGAGAAAAGGCCGGTCACGATGTCGATGGCCGCCACTCAGCGGCATATCTTCTTTCATCCAAAAGGTTGGTTTTACGTTGACGTATTCTACGACAAGTTGCTCGCGGCCAACCACCCCTTGGACTTCAGGGGACGATTGGAGTTAGATTCGCCGACCATATCGCCCGCGGATTTGTTATTCGAAAAGCTGCAGATAGTATTCCCCGACGAGAAGGACGTCAAAGATCTGCTCTTGCTCCTTCGGGCACATGAGATTTCAGAGGGAGAGGAAAAGAATAAGATAAACGCCAAGTTCATCGCAGCGAAACTCGCTTCAGATTGGGGTTTTTGGTACACAGCAACGACAAACCTGAGTGGCCTGCGTCAGTACGTCGGAAGCGCTCAAAATCTCAGTGACGAGGAGAAAAAGGACCTGAACTCGAAGGCAGACCAACTCCTTCAAGTTATAGAGGATGAGCCGAAAAGCACGGGCTGGAAGATGCGTGCAATCGTTGGTGCCAAGAGGAAATGGTACAACCCCGTTGAAACCGCCGAAACGATTGGCGAATTCGGGATTTGGAACCTGCGGGAAAGAAAATGACCGCACCGTTTTCTTGACAAGGGTATATATTGTCGTCCTAGGGCGTTAACCGCTTCAAATCGGAAGGCGCCCGTCATGGATGACCTTTTGGAGTTCACACTCAACCGAGCACGTACCTCGGGAGCCCAATATGCAGACGCACGCTTTCAAGACCTGCGGCAGACACTCATCATCTGTGAAAATGGTTCTCTACGAAGCTACGAATCGGACCGCTCGACTGGGATGGGAATCAGGGTTCTGGCAGGCGGCTCTTGGGGACTCGCATCGTCAACTGCTCTCGACAAGACACATTTGCGGCAGATCGCTGTGGAAGCCGTCAGAATGGCGAAAGCCACCAAGAAACTGTCCACTCCCATACAACTCGCAAAAGTCAAGCCCGTAAAATCAACCGTGAAGATTCCTGTAAGAACCAACCCTGACGATGTCCCACCAGATGTGAAGATCAAGCTTCTCTTGGAGGCTAACAAAGCAGGTCTCACAGGAAGCGGCATCAAGAACTCATCTTCGCGACTAGGCTTCTTACGTGACGTTAGAATGTTCGTCTCGTCTGAGGGTACAAAGGTAAGAACCGATGTCACAACTTCCGGGTTTAGCCAGCTGAGCGTCGCGGCTGCAAACGGTTCTATGGAGCGCGTGCCAGAGCAGCGGTCCCAATGTTCGGGTTACGAGTTCATTGATGGCGGCGATTGGAATACTTTCGCCGCCGAACTTTCACAACTTGCTTCCAAGGTTGTTGTTGCACCTATGCCTCCGCCTGGAACCTACCCCGCTGTACTTGACCCTGAGCTCATAGGCCTCTTTCTTCACGAAGCTTTGGGGCATGCGTCCGAGGGAGACCTCGTTACCACCAAGGAATCGGTCCTAGAAGGAAGGCTTGGCTCCTCAATTGCAAACGAAACCGTTACCGTGTATGATGACGGTGCAATCGCAGGCGGGTATTTAGTTCCATTCGATGATGAGGGCGTCCCGAAGGGCAAAACAACTATCGTTGAGAAAGGCAAGCTGCAAGGGTTCCTTCTTTCGAGGGATACAGCAACCGAACTAGGGCTTGAACCAACAGGAAACGCAAGAGCCCAGAATTTCGAGCATAAACCCATAGTACGCATGACAAACGTGTACATGCAACCCGGTGAGCTTCCCTTCGACGAACTCATCAAAGGTATCGACTACGGGTTTTACATCCGAGGGAGAGGCAGCCTCGGCGGGCAAGTTGACGTTGGGGGAGGGACTTTCACGTTCCGAGCCGGCCCATCATACCTAGTCGAGAGAGGGGAGTTGAAGCACATGGTTCGAGGTGTGAACTTCGCAGGTAAAGTCCTGGAGACGCTGAAAACCATCGATGCAGTCGGCAAGGACTTTTCCATTTCAACCAGCGTGTTTGGCGGGTGCGGAAAGGACGGACAGATGGCCAAGGTTGGAGATGGCGGCCCACACGTACGCCTCGGGAAGATCACCATAGGCGGAAGGACGGATTGACCGAAATTCTCTCAGCCGCCGAGACCGCCGTAAGGCTCGCACTGAAAAAAGGCTTCAACGAAGCAGAAGCATTCGCAACTAGGATTGCAAGACGCGACCTCATCTTCCGCAACACGATCGAAGCAACAAAAACCAGTACAGCCGCCGGGCTCAGCGTTAGAGGCATTATCGACAGGCGAATTGGGTTTTTCTCCACATCCTCCCTCGAACGCTCGGACATTGAGAAGGCGGTCGAAGAATCCCTCCGAATCGCCAGAGCGAGTAGCGAAGACACCGAATGGAAATCGCTGCCACGGAAATATGGAAAAACTAGCGTTCGGAAAACCATGGACAAGAACGTTGAGCATGTCACAGCGAAGGGCCTTGTCGACGAAGTGCGGCTTGCGATCGATACTGTACATAGCGTAGCTTCCGTGGATATTACGAGAGGTTTTCTCTTAACCAGCGTAATGTCGAACGCTATCGCAAATTCTCATGGTTGCAAACTGGAAAGAAAGGAAACAATCGCCGCACTGTCGCTCGCGGTAAAGGCCGGGACAGCGGACAAGAAAGGAGTTAGCAACGAAATCAGCGTATCACGACTATGGAACGGACTTGAGACGAAGCGGGTGGCTCGAACAGTAGCCGAGAGGGCACTCAAAATGGTGAACGCGACCCAAGTTCCCAATGGAAAGCTGAACACTGTTTGGCGGAACGATGCATTCGCAGGGGTTGTCGACGCTATGCTAACCCGTACAATCACAGCCGACGCTATTCAGAAAAAGCGGTCGCCGTGGGTCGGGAAGGTTGGCCAACCGGTAGCTAGCGAAGGGGTAACAATTGTCGACGATGGTAAAATGGACGCTGGTAACGGGACGAGGCCATTTGACGACGACGGAATCCCGCAGAGACGAACTACGGTTATCGAGAAGGGGATTCTGCGAGGCTTCCTGTATGATAACTATACGGCGAGTAAAGAGAACCGTCTTTCTACGGGAAATGCCCACCGGGACATAGGGCTCTTCAGCTCATCACCGAACTACATGAAAACCCCGGCACCCTACCCGAACAACCTCGTGGTCGAACCTGGAGACGCCAGCCCCGGCGAAGTCATCAAGGAAACTAGGAATGGCCTGTACGTTGTGGAAACCATAGGAGAGTGGCTTTCAAACCCTATTAGCGGAGAGCTCAGCGCCACACTCACCAGCGGTTTCCTAATCGAGAACGGGGAGCTTACAAGAGCAGTCAAGGGCGTGATACTCACCTCGAACTTCTTTGATATGCTCAAGGGCAAGATGGACCTCCGCGCAGATGACCTTCACAACGTAGGACCGGTGTATGCGCCGACCACTCAAGTCAAGGACATGACGGTCGCTGGAGAATGAACACAACAACTTGCTAATGCTGACGCCAGAATTCCAAATCCCGGGTGCCCATGTGTGCGAACTAAAATAACTAAACAAACCTGCACAATGCGGAGAGAGGTCTGGGCTTGGTGGAATGGGTCAACCTGTACTGTTCAAAGTGCCGGGCTGAAACAAAGCATAATCTGAGCTGGGAAAGGAAAAAACAGATGGTCGGCAAACAATACCGAGACGCGACTTGCTCGCGTTGCGGGAACCGCAGCAAGTACTACAAGAGATGGTGAGCCGGGGGCCGGCCATTACTCGGTGTCTACTTTAGCCAAAACAAGGATTCCCACAGCGGTTGGTAACCTAGTTGAGGTAGCTGGCATACTCTTCGCTATGTACCTGATTCTGATCGCTCCTGAAGTTGCTGCCCTTCCACTGAAATTTGCCCTGTACCTGCTGGCCTGGGGTTGCATGGAATTCTTCCCCCACAGTCTTGTACACTACGTGGTAGGGAGGTTGGTTGGCGTGAGGTTTCGCTATTACTCGCTTGGAAGGTCTGCCGCATACAAACTAAAGATTCCATTCCTAGGCATGGCGGCCTCAAGGATACCTGTCTTGAGGTTGAATGTTGAACGAGAATCACTTGGGTCAGTCCGCCGCGGGGGACGCTTTGCGATGTTTGGCTCAGGAGCCATAGCATCAATGATACTCCCATTCCTCGTTGCTGTCACTTCCTTTCGAGATTTGCCAACGGTGCTCGCCGTATTTCTCCTCGTCCTATCGACCGTGAACTTTGTGTTCGACCTTTACTTCAGCCCGAAGGTTGGAGATTTCTCTAGGGCCATTGCCGCAGACAAATGATTCCGATTACTAAGCTCGTTTCGGGCCTCGAGTTGGCACCGCGTTAATATGGCGGCCCTAATTGGGGGAGTGTGATGTACCAATGAATTACAGGCGTCTTGGTAGCGCTGGGTTGAAGGTTAGCGAGCTCTCGCTAGGGGCCTGGGTCACGTACGGCGGTCAAGTTGGCGAGGACGCCGCGCTCAAGTGCATGTCAGCGGCCTATGATGCTGGCGTGAATTTCTTCGATAATGCGGAAGCCTACGCCGCTGGAAATGCGGAGAAAGTTATGGGTAATGTTCTGAAAAAGATGGGGTGGCCGCGTGAGAGTTACATCGTATCCAGTAAGGTCTTCTGGGGTGGACAAGGCCCAAACGACAGAGGCCTGTCCCGGAAGCACATTTACGAAGCTTGTCGCAGGTCCCTGAAACACTTGCAGCTCGATTACCTGGACTTGTTCTTCTGCCACCGCCCCGACCCGAGTACTCCGATTGAGGAGACAGTACGCGCTATGGACGACTTGGTCCATCAGGGTTTGATTTTGTACTGGGGGACTTCGGAGTGGACTGCGGCTGATATCATGCGGGCGTACGGCATCGCCCGTGAAATCCACTTGACTCCGCCGCAAATGGAGCAGCCACAATACAACATGTTGCACCGGGACCGGGTGGAGAAGGAGTACCTGCCCCTGTACCGTGAAATCGGTTTGGGGACGACGATTTGGAGCCCCTTACTGTCGGGGTTGCTGACGGGCAAGTATAACAAGGGTATTCCTGCGGGAACGCGGGCTTCGCTTCAGGGCTACGAGTGGCTGAAGGAATTCATTCTCACGCCGCAGAACATTGACAAGGTGAAACAGCTCCAACCATTCGCAACTGAACTGGGCTGCACGATGGCGCAGTTGGCGTTGGCGTGGTGCCTCAAGAACCCGTTCGTGAGCACCGTGATTACGGGGGCAACGCGGCCGGAGCAGGTGGAGGAGAATATGAAGGCGCCAGAAGTTGCTTCAAAGCTGAGCCCGGAAGCTATGGAGCGAATCGACAAGGTACTAGGGAATAAGCCGGTCTTCGAAGAAGACTAGGCCACAGAGTCGAGAAGCGCCCGTAACTTCTTGAAATCTTCCTGCATTACGTTCCTGAGGCTGAAGGTGTATAGTGCGGCGGCGGGGTGGTACATTGGAAAGTAGGTTATCGCCCCAACCTCGAAGGGGATACCGTGAAGCTCCGTGACAGAGCCATCTGAATCCATCAGCGCATGTATGGCTGAATTGCCCATTGGGCAAATGACTTTGGCTTGAAGTAAAGCGATCTGCCGGTCGAGGTAAGGTCTGCAAGCTCCCGCTTCATCCTTTCTGGGTGGCCTGTTGTTGGGCGGCCTACACTTTGCAATATTGGTGATGTAGACGTCCTCTCGCCGCAAATTCACCGACGCGAGAAGTTCGGTCAGAAGTTTTCCAGCAGAGCCCACAAACGGGCGACCCTGAATGTCCTCTTGCTCTCCCGGAGCTTCCCCGACAAACATTACCTTGGCTGTTGTCGAGCCCTCACCTGGGACTGCATTCTTCCTTGTCTCGCAAAGGCGGCATTTCCTACAGGCTAAGACCTCGCGTGTGATTTTGTCCAGCGAATCTCCAGTTTGCGTCGGTATCGCCCCAGTCCCTTGGATTAGAGTTGAGTTTTCGGGGTTTTGTCAACGCATGGTATATATGCCTCTTTTCGCTTCACGTAGCGAATTCGTTTCAAGGGAATCACGCATGCCTATCACTGATGTCGTGAAGAAACAGCTAGCGCAGAAGGTCAGGTTGCACTACAAGGTTTGCCGCGACTGCGGCGCACGCAACCCTGGTCCATCTAACCGCTGCAGGAAATGCCACGGCCACAACCTGCGCTGGAAGAAACGTGAGCTGGGCGCTAAATAGAACCACTCACGCTGGTTCGCTCGGCCAAACAGCATTCTCGACATGGTCCGGGTCTCTAAACCGCTTCGTATGAGGGGATCGAGGCGTAAAATGAGGCGAGGGTTACCTTCGCTTGGCACCGTTTGGCACCACCCCTCAACGGGTGGATCCACCTGATCGTCGTGGATATGCTAGTCTTAGAAAACGCATTGTACGGACAATCATTTTGGAGTTTGAAGGCTACTTCGAAATGTGCCATACGAGATCTTGCGGCCAGTTGCATTAAAGGTCTATAGCCGTAAAATGACGGCACCAGAAATATACCGTGCTTACAAAGTATCCTTCGTGTAGCGAGGATAATCACAAGATGAAAGGCAAGAATCGTGCGATTGAAGGCCTCTTTGCTGAAGGCGCCAATCCAGAAATGAAGGAGAACCTGATGCTTTTCGGCCAGTTCGTGGGAGACTGGGACATCTTACAGGACCGTTCCTTGCAGCCGGACGGAACTTGGACCACAACAAGAGGAGAGCTTCATTGGGGATGGATCCTTGACGGCAGAGCCGTTCAGGACGTGTGGATGTGGATTGATGAAAAAACGGGCAAGTTGATTCCCGAAGGGACGACTGTTAGATTTTACGACAGGAGGATCGACGCGTGGCACAGCGTCTGGCTCTCTCCAAACCAGGGAACTGTCAAAACTTTCGTAGCACGTCAAGTTGGCGATGAAATCGTGCTAGAAGGTAAGACGGCTGAAGGGTACCCGGTAAAATGGATCTTTTCCGAGATTACTTCGGACTCCTTCCGGTGGCGCGCCGAAGAAAAGCAGGATAACGGAAAGACCTGGGCACTCGTAGAGGAAATGCGGATTCAAAGGCGACATGAGTCAAACTAGAGAGTGGCGGAATAGAAAGAAAACGGCCCAGTCTACGCTATACCCATCTGGGCCTTTGCTTCTTCACTCATCTTATCGGGGCTCCATGGGGGTTCCCAGACAAGATCAACCTTCGCGTCCTTCACCCCGCTCATAGCTTTGAGTTTCGCCTTCACTTCCTCAGCAATCATACCGCCCATCATGCACCCTGGTGCGGTAAGCGTCATCTTGATGCCGACGTTGCCGTCTTGTTGGAGGATGATGTCGTAGACTAGGCCTAGGTCCCAGATATTGATTGGAATTTCCGGGTCGTAACAATCCTTCAAAACCGTGATGACTTCTTCCTTAGTTACCATGCTTCAATTTCACCTCTCCAATTCGAAATCGATTGTTCTCTTCGTTTCTGTATGCATTCGACATTTCGCTCCCCTATTAACATTAGTCCGTTCCATTCGAGGCTTACTTCTGCTCTGACCATGCGATCGGCATGGCACCAGGGATTGGTTCAAGGAGTCTAGTTGCGTTCGTTCTGATCGCCCTCGTGACCTCTTCGAAGAGTGGGTTAGCATAGTCCTCGATTTTGCCTTCGTCAGCCAGTTTGGCGATTTCTGGGTCTATTGGGACGGCGCCCAGGTACGGTATACCGGTCTTCTTGGCTGCCTCGGGTGCTTTGCTTCGGCCGAAGACTTCGATTTTTTCCCCACAGTGCGGGCAGACTAGGTAGCTCATGTTCTCGATTAGGCCGAGAATCTTCACGGGTGCGAGTTGTTCGCTGAGGGTCTTCGCCATGTTGATCGCTTTGCTGACGACCATCAGGGCGAGGTCCTGAGGGGTCGTAACCACGACAACCCCCTGCAATGGAAGCGACTGGAAAACCGTCAACGGAGCATCCGAAGTGTTGTGAACGATAATTCCATCCGCGATGAAGTTCTCGTTATTAGCTACTTTCAGGTCGTAGACTTGCTGTCTTCCAAGTGGAATGATTCGTGTTACTCGCTCGAAACCAACATATTCGTCAATGAGTCCTTCCCCCGTTCCAACTCGGATCATGCCAGCTCCGTACTTATCTGAACGCGAACTAGCTGATGCCTCAAAGGACCAGAATCTGGTAGTGTAGGTTCCGCCTGACGGAGGTGTGAGCGACCTGACTCTTGAATTGAGGTTTGTTACTCTCAGACCGGCCATTATGCAGAGCGTCCTAAGGTCATCTAAGAGCAGCCTGTTAGGCGATTCAAAATTCATCCACCCCGCCCGCCTAAACAATGGCCGAGCCGATCTCCTATGGCCATCGGCATCGCAATATCCTTCGATAATCGCTAATTTCTGGGCTCTCGGCAGCTCAAACGCCCATTCGGGTACCCTCTTGTCAAGAGCGTGTCGGTAAAGGCCGAGTTTTCTGAAGAGTTCGACAGCGGGTCTCGAAATCAGTCCGAACTGATTATCTTCCTCATAGATTGCTACGTCTCCGAAGATTCGTTTCAAGAGCTTGATGTAGGATCGCCTGTGTTTTCCTTGTCTTGGTTCAGCGAACAAGAGCTGGTAGGTTCTAGTCTTGGGCGTTATTCTCAGGAAGCCATCTCCCAGGAAATAACCGACAAGGCGTGCGAACTCTTCACTTGAACGACGTGGTATTCTGATCGGCTTGGCTCCCTTCAATTCAGCTCTTGGCAAAACATACGAGGACGTTTGTCGGTTAGGAAGTTTCCTTACAACCGCGATTATGTCTCTACGTTTTAGGTCCGAAATGTTTCGCCATGTCAGAGTGTAGTCTTTGAACCGTGATCCTGGCACGGGCGTCCTATTCAGCGCGAGGACTGGATGGTTAAAGGTAGCCTTTAGCGTGCGAGAGTGTGTTCGAAGCTCGAATACTTCCGACTCACCTTGTGGAACAACCTCAATGACTCTCCTGCGTTCCAGGGAGACGTCCAATTTGTTGCTTTTTTTGGGGCGTGTAATCCGTGCGTTGACCGAGTACACGTAATCACCTGGCTTGATTCTTGAGATCTTCACCGGTCTACTATTGGCGTAGACAGTCGTGTCAGCAGAGAGACAGCCGGGCGGCAAATCTACGAGTAGGAAGTGGAGGTCTCCCCATTCGATGTCTTGGAACATTTGTCGTATGACGCTGTTGATGATTGGGCCTCGTACGATTACTGGCATTTGTGGTTCTTCGAGTATGAGGTTCATGGAAACGACCTTGATGCCGGTGCGAGTGGTTGCGGGGAGTACGTGTTTGTCGGCGGTTACGAAGAGTGGGCCTTTCAGGCCGAACATTTTCGCTATGCTTGGGCCTGTTATGTCTGCGTCGAGGATGCCCACCTTGTACCCTAGCCTTGTCAGCTGCACAGCCAGGAATCCTGTTACGAAGGATTTTCCAACCCCGCCTTTCCCGGACATTATTGCAATGACATTTCGGACGCCCTTCCGTTCTAAGCGGTTTATTCCGGGGGGCATGGCGCCAGGAGCTGCCTTTTGAGCTTGAGCCGCAGCCATCTGGTCTTGGATCTTCTTGCGCAGGTTTTCGAGTTCTTGCTTCGTCATCACAGTTGTTTCAACGTCAACGGCCTTGACGCCAGGTAGCTTGGTTACTGCATTCTCAATGTCCGTGGAAATTGTCTTGGAGAGTGGGCAACCACCTACGGTGAGGGCGACGAGCACCTTCACCTTGTCGCCGGTGATGTCAACGTTCTTTACCATTTGGAGGTTAACTATGGAGATGTGAAGCTCCGGGTCTATGACGTCCTTTAGCGCCGCCATGACCTCATCCTTTGAAACCATTCTTCTATTCCCTAGACTTGTGTCGCGCTATCAGCAAACAACGGCTGATAATAACCGTTGTTAATTCTTCATGTTCCAAAACGTTGTCTGTTGCCAACGAACCCCGCAACATCCGCGTAAGGGACGAACTTTTGGTGGAACAAGAATAGCGTAGCCCCGCCGTGCGCACGCTTGGACGTACCCCTCAGGCTGGTGGAGTAGTTTTCTGAGTCAAACGGGGCTGATTCTCGAAGATATGATACTCGTCCCGAAGGCGGGTGGAGAACATGAAGCTCCCGTGCATCGTCAGCGCACGAAGGGAACGTGCTTTCGCAAAGGGTTCTTAGTGAATCTTCCGTCGGACCTTGTTCGCTGGAGTTTGCTTATCTTTCGATCAAGCCATCCTATCTTGTGGACTCTTCGGGCGTCAAACTGTGGGACGTACGGTTTTATGTCCAGGAGAGGTGTGCCGTCAATCACATCAAGGTCTTGAACGAAGATTGTTCCCGCTCTGATCTTCCTCAGTCTCACTATGGAAATTCCTATCGGATTGGGGCGAACGGGCGCTCGAGTGGCAAAGATCCCGTGCTCCTCATTGTCCAAATAGGGTTTCACTATTAGCGATGCCGTGGTAGAAAGGTGAAAGTGGTATATGAGAATCAAGTGAGAGAATCCCGTTAGGTCCTTCAGCCCTGACACGTACTTCGGGAAAACCTCCACGGTTCCTTTCAGGAGCTTAGCTGACACTGATTGCAAGGGCGCGCCAAACGACGTTTTCAGTGGAGAATGTATCACTCCTATTGGGTCGTATGTTACGGCCCGCATGATTTCACCCTACTATCACGGAGCCGTCTTCGCCAATCCTAATTCTGACAACTGCGGTCAAATGATGCCCCCGTATCCTTCTTTTGCACTTGGACCGGAGGGCGGCTAGAATTGAGTCGGCGTTCATTCTGACTTTTATCTGCATTACATCAGCCTTTCGCAGTATCATGGAGGTAGCTTCAAAGATGCTTGTTCCGCTTGGAATGATGAGTTCCTTTGAAGAAGAGAGTTGGTCTAACATGGCCAAGGTAGTTCTGGCTGCTCTCAAATTCTCATGGGCTCGATGTTCAATTATGCTTATGTTTTCTCGGGTGGTGTGAAGTCTCTTCGCGACCTGCCCTTGAGTTAGCCCTGTTGCTCGAAGGCGCATAACTTGCCATTGCCTTTCCGTAAACAAGACTCTAGGCCGCTTCGTACGTGTCATCAGTCATCTCCAATTCCCGAGCCGCGTTGACTACATGTTCGTAAAATGTAAGCATTTGTGCTTACCAAGGCTTTTACAGCTCAAGCCATCATGTCGAAGCGGAGGGCAGCACTTTGGGACTCTCATCCAGAGATGTCACCATTGTTCCAGTTATGGCTGTGATCGCTGCCATTTGTCACGTAGCTATTGGTCCGACAATCAACATGTCGTTTCACATACCAGGGCCAACTCTTGCTGGTCCCGTCATTATGGCTCCAATAATGATCGCGGGTGCAGTCACTCAAAAGAGAGGAACGCTTCTCCTAACAAGTGCAATCAATGGGTTAATTCTGTCGTTCTTTGTTCCTATCAGTTTTCTGGCGCTTCCGATCTTCATCGCTGTCGGCTTGGTATTGGAGCTTTTCTATGTCAAATCCTTTGCCAGACTATTCAGCTTATCTTACTCTTTCTTGGCAGGCGGCGTGAGCAACGCGATAGCCGTCCTACTTATTGCAACGTTGGGAATGGGCATGCTAATGCGTGAAGGCACGCGCTCGATGGGTACTGGTATGGGTATGCAAGCAAGCGTTCTGCTTGCATCCGTAGCCAGTGTTGGTTTCATTGCAGGAGGCGTCGGTGGACTAATTGCCTCTGTAATAATGTTGCGAGTTGGTCATATGTACCCGTTGAAGAGTCCGTGAATTCGTTAGGGTTTGCCTTCTTTCTGCCGGTGGATGGGAGTCCGTCTGCTGCTCACTTTGTCGTCCAAATAAGCCCTGCTTGACGCTGGTCAAATTCCGTAGCCCTGGTCCCATAGTCATTTGTCCAATCAACTGGAAAGATGATTATCAGATGTAGCAACCGACCGAAAACTATCCATCTGCTCTTCCAGTGAGACTCATATTGAGTTACCATGAAGAGTAAGTTAAGAGTCATCGAGGTTCGGAAGGATAAAACGATAGAGCTCCCCGACAACGCTATTCCGATAAGATTGGATCAAGTAGTCGAGCCCACCGGACTCGTAAACCCCGCACCGTCCTCAGAAAAGTTCGTTCTTTACTATCTTGAGAAAGAACGCTGAAGGGCAATCGAAACTGCGTCCATCTGACCCAAAACACTATTCCAGATCAAAATAAAGGAGGTGACATTATGGCTAGAGTAGCACGCGAAATGGTGGTGAAGGCGGGCGTCAACGTTGACCAACTCCTGGACCTACTCGTCAAGAACATGGCCGCGGAACTGACAACATTCTACTACTATACTATACTGAGATGCAATCTAATCGGCTTAGAAGGAGAGGGAATCAAGCAACTTGCTGAAGTAGCTCGAATAGAAGATCGCAATCACTTCGAAGCACTGACCCCACGCATATACGAGCTCGGAGGCAAGCTCCCGGATGACATGAAAGTGTTCCATGACTTGTCTGCATGTCCACCGGCACGACTGCCCAAAGACCCAACGGACATCAAAGCAATGTTGACGGTGCTGGTGAATGCGGAGAGATGTGCAGTCGCAGGATATTCACATATCTGCAACATTACAGCAGGCAAAGACCACCGCACCTACGACCTATCCTTAGCAATCCTCAACGAGGAAGTAGAGCATGAATCATGGTTCAGCGAATTCCTAGGAGAAGGCCCATCCGGACACTTCATGCGACAAGGCGAAACATCACCATTCGTATCAAAATTCCTAAAGTAAAAGTCGAAGCACAAACATCGTTGATCCTATCCTTCTATTCTTTCCCGTTCCGGTTTTCGTGTGTGTAGGGATAGTGGTGCGCAGGACCAGACCCACGACGATACACAAACTGACGGTTAAAATTGCAGATATCGTAAGCGACTGATTGGATTAGGCTTAGGATTGAGTGAAGACATGGTGCGGGACATTTCTGGACTCGATAGGTTGCGCACGTTCGTTCACTCGTTTGGTCCTGCTTGGGTGGTCATGATTGCTGATGTGGATGCTGCAAGCATATTGACTGCGGCCGCTGATGGAGCCCTGTACGGGTACTCACTTGTCTGGTTTCTACTCCTCTTAACTGTACCATTGTTCTTGATTCAGGAGGCTGCTGGAAGAATCGGCGTCGCCACGGGCAAGGGGTTAGGTGAGATTGTCAGAGAAAATTATTCTCGGAGAATTGCATTGCTCACGAGTGTTCCGATGGCGTGTACGGACATTCTAAGCTATGTTGCGGAGTTTACGGGAATCGCTATAGGCTTTCAACTTCTTGGAGTCGCACCAATTCTCTCTCTGCCCGTCGTGTACGTGGTTTACCTCCTCATCGTATGGAAGAGAGGATACACGACTGTGGAGAGATTCCTGGTTGCTTTTTCTGCCGTTTTGATCGTTTCGTATGCTGGGTCGCTATTTCTTAGGGGATTGCCTCCGGTGCGTGAGTACATGTTCTTCTTTTGGAGTTGGAAGCCGGGTTTTCTCTACCTGTTGGCGGCGACTTCGGGAGCTGTGGTGATGCCTTTCATGCTCTTTTACCAGGCCTCAGCTACGGCTGAGAAGCGGACCAAGAGCCTATGGAGTTCGCGTCTAGAGACCTTGCTCGGGGCAATAGCGAGTGAGGTTGGAATGGTTGTGATACTCCTAGCCACGATTGGTTTGAACGGCGCTTTGATCGAAACGAGTTCGCCCAAGGAGCTTTCGCGGGCGTTGTCTTCTCTAGCCGGTTCCTATGCACCATATGTTTTTGCCATAGGCTTGATAGCTGCTTCGTTCTTGGCGCTGGTTGTGGTCTCTTTGGGTAGTGCGTGGGGTTTGGCTGAGGCAATAGGCTGGGGTAGGCAGAGGTTCTTCTGGATCTATTTGTTTGAATCTCTTCCAGCTCTTGTTGTGCCTATGCTGTTCCCGGACTTATTCCATCTGGCAATCGACATGATGGTTTTGTTCGTGTTCGTTCTCCTTGGACCTGGCGTAATGGTTGGATTGATCACGAGGAAGAAACGGTTGATGGGGAATTTATCGTCTGGTTTAGGATGGAGTGTTGCCTACTGGGTTAGCCTAGCGCTTATCGTGGCGTCTGGTTTTATTGCGTTGGCAGGCATTCTCATTTAGGCCAGTAGTCAGTCTTCACTCCGATCGGTTCACAGCTGATTCTCTGTTCATCCGGTTGGATAGGTCATGACGTTTGGAACTGTTCGGGCATGTCCGAGAGAAAACGCTTGTTCAATGCGTAGTATGCGGTCACCATGAAGACGCCTACGAAAGCAAGTAGCACACCGACAACTCCGAGTACCGTGGACCATGGAACCTGTACGTAGACGTTCATAAATTCCACAGGGCTCAACCCGGAATTTCCCAGTATCACTAAGTATGGGTATCTGCCTGCATCGTTCATGAATTCTCCGATCATTGCGATCATAATTGCCGCCGGTCCCAACGCAAGAGTATACCTTGGTACGCTACCATTTCCACGGTTGATGCTCTTCCAGACCTTTATTGAGATCACAACCAGGAACGTGACCAATGAGAGCTTCAAAGTGAAGAGTGGAAGTATATCGAACGTTGATCCAGTTAAACCAAGAATGTTCGAGTACAATAATGGCGCTTTACCGGTGAGGTTCACCAAATAGGTTGGGCCCAGTAGGCCTTGCACGCAGAGGAAGAGTACGCCATGCCAGAGGCCTATCCACGCGAACTTTGAGTTCACGTTTCCTTTAATGGCGAAAAAGGACGCTACTATGAATCCGCCTATCGACAGAGCGCCAAACCATGTGTGCAGCAGCAGCCAGGGATAGAGTGGATTGAAGAATACGGCCGTGCGCGCGACGTTCACCAGGCCCTGCAATGCCATCGCTAAGGCGTATGGGTAAGTTATCTCTGCAAAGATATACCTGAAACCGAATGGGACGCCGAAACCGGAAATCGCCATAACAAAACCGAGCGCAGTATGCAGACCAGGCCGAATCTTCCCCCAACTATACCAGAATAAGGCGATTGATGGAATCCGAATGAGTATCGAGGAGAGGGCTATGAGGATTGGCAGAAAAATTATGTCAGTTGCAGTAGCCATCAATGTGGGGAAGAGACCGGCCAGTATGACCGTTATGATCGTACCCCAAACCCCGCTGAACAACTCGTGAACAATCAGAATCTTGAACACCCTCCTCGACATAACTTCCAAATCCGGTCTGCGTTTGGACCATGCAAGATACCTCGCCATTGCCGAGATCCATCCGGTTCCGAGCGTGATGTTCACGATTATGATGTGAACGATCACAGCGATACCAAGAATCGTGAACCCTAGAAGCTCCGTGTTCTCCAGCTCACTCCACTCCTGCTCCCTTCTTCAGGAGTTCAATGAACTTCAACCGCCTCGTCGAAACCACGTAAATCCCATAGATTCCAATCGCCGCGACAGCAACGAAGAGTACCGCGAAGAGTATGAAGACTGGTCCGATGGGAACGGATGTGATTAACTCCTCTGGATAAAGTAACCCGTAGACAGTCCAAGGCTTACGCCCATCCTCACGAACGAACCAACCTAGACCGCTCGCGAAAATCGACGCTAAGACAACGAGCAGCGAGAACAGGAACATAGATTTCCGTTCACCGAAACGATTGAGAATACGCTTCGCCAATCTTGAGAATGCGCCGAGGTTGAAGTTTAGGGCAGATAACCCCACAATAGCCATCAAATCCATTATTCCAAAGGCTATTTTCGCATAGTAGAGTGGATATATCACAAGGAGGCGTGACTCGGACTTGGATAAGTCTGATAGGCAGACAGACTTTAGGCTCACCGAGGAAGCTGAGCCCAGCGAGATGTTCGAGGCAACAGAAGTCGCAAGATTCCCGAGAGTCGTTTGCCCCAATGAATCACATTGGCTCCTTAGCGAATCGAAACCGGCTATTGCGCGCTGCGGATTACCGTAGGCTAGGAAATCTATCAGAGGATTCTGAGTTGTGTTGACCGCGCCTTCCATCAGGGCGAATTTCGTAGGCTGCTGAAAGGCAACAGCCTTACCCATGAGGTCGCCGAACACTGTTGGCTGAAGAATCAGCAGGACGAGAAGGATGGGCAGGAAAGCTTTCACAATCCTCACATACTTAGCCTGTCCAGTTTTCAAGAACCTGTAAGCGTACCCGACTAGGGCGAAGGACATCCCAACGATTATTCCCGCGTTCACGGCGTGGAGTGCGCTTGCCAATGCGTAAGGAGATGATAAAGCGACATATGGGTCGCTTAGCGTCAAACCGACGGCTCTTGCAAGGTCAGGGTTTTGCAAAACCTGCGACGCGGTTCCAGTAGCGAGTAGATTCTTAACGAGTTCCAGCTTCAGCTTGACGAGGGCGGACGGGTTAACTGCGCTCGGGCCGTATTGTGGCAGAAACGGATACAAGTTCGACGCTAGATTCCCAGTTCCCCAGGGGACGTTCAGCCAACTGTTCACCGCCATTATCAAGACGCCAGATAGAATGGCCATGGCACCATAGAACATCATTACACCCAGACTCGCAAGCGGCCGAACTTTACCCAGCGTAACAATGAACATCACGAGCAGTACGATTTCGCCTATGAACGCCACGAGTTCCAATGTCATCGGTATCATGCCAAAAGTTGCAATTACGAAGATTGAGCCGGGCCAAGCCTGAACAAGCCCAAATTCAACTAGGGTTCCCGTTATGGCGCCGAGGGCGAAGTTGAGACCAAGAACGCCAGTAACATTCCGTGCAGCTTCATAGTATTCCTTGTCTTTAGTTCTCCACCACTTGTAGAGCAGCGCACCGATCACCCATGGAAAACCAAGGGAGATTGTCAGAAAGAAAGCGTGGATGAAAATGCCGAAGGCACTGATTTCCAACAACAGTGACGTCGCAGTCAAGAATCAAGCCTCAATAACGGGATAGATGCGAACTTTGTCGATGACAGTTTTTCTTTCTAACGGCATTTCAGAAACGTGCGACTATCCACTTCTAACGCATAGAAAAACACGTCATTCCTTATGGCATTGTCAATTGTCCACACGCAATCTAGCTCTCAATTTTCGTCAACACATGAACGATGGTTTCGGTTGGATACGAACCCACCAATATCGTAGGTTCCATGAGGGTTCCACCGATTGTTAGCCACCCACGAATATCGTGGCTACAATGCCGCAACGATCCATCAGCACGAGCCTGAGTCGACACCGCAATTTCCAGTTCAGCTAATCAGTATTCACTACAGAGATACTGTTGACAGTTTGAGCTGTGAGACACCTTTCGTTTTCATGAGATCCTTAGCCATACCCTGAATTCTCTCCAATCTACCCTTGACTGAGATTATCTCCAAGCATCGAAATTCGTCAAGGTGAATATGTGTCGTGGAGTTTATTGAGTCCCTATAATGGTGTTGAACATCAGTAAGTGCTTCCTGGACTCCGTGGGATCTATGATCATAGGTTAACAGAACAGCGCCTGCTCCAAGCTTGTTTTTCTCTCCTATCCAAGTATACTCAGTGACGAAGTTGCGCATGGCAACCTGCAGCCCTTTCGATCGGTCTTTGTACCCTATTGCCCTGAGCGAATCATCAAATTGCTTCATCAACTTTGGCGGCGTAGAGAAGCTAAACCTGTCCACCTTCACCAAGAACGACACACCTCCCATCCAAGTGCAACTTTCAACATATCATGATATCGGCTTTCATGTTCTGAGATTATAGGGCATCCACACCGTTCTAACAGTTTATTAGAGTAATACTAGTTAGCGAAGTCGTAATACTGGTGGCCTAGTGTGCATATTCCGGATGGATATCTGGGGCCCTCGACGTTCATTTTCTTCTACATAATCATGATCCCGTTATGGTTCGTAGCGTCAAGGAAAGTAGAGAAGAATCTCAAGACCAAACAATTACCGTGGCTTGCGTTTGGAGTGGCCTTCTCATTCGTAATAATGATGTTCAACTTTCCAGCGCCTGGAGGAACAACGGGACATGCAGTTGGGGCAGCTATCCTTGCTCTGACCTTGGGGCCTTGGTTCGGGTTTCTGGGCGTTACTGGTGCTCTGCTAATTCAATGTCTCTTGTTCGGGGACGGCGGAATAACGACTTTCGCTGCCAACTCGTTCAACATGGGGCTAGTCATGTCCTTTGTCAGCTACTATGTCTACAAGCTGCTGGCTACTCGTGCTCCCCTTCTGTCTCGCCGACGCTGGTTGGCGGCTGCGGCATCTGGATACATAGGATTGAACGCCGCGGCTCTGTGCTGCGCCATAGAACTAGGACTGCAGCCGATACTGTATCACGCTTCTAACGGTAGCCCTCTGTACGCTCCGTTTCCATCATCAGTAACGATTCCCGCCATGTTGATTTCTCATGGGTTTGTCTTTGGTTTTGTCGACGCGGCTGCAACTGGTTTCTTGGTTTCCTACATAATGCGTTCTGACCCATCCATATTGGCCACTCCGATAGTCCAGACTATTCCAACGCCTATGGTAAATGTGCAGTCTCCAGCGCCACAGCGCTCAATTTTCAGAAGACTGTGGGTACTCCTGGCCGTTCTGGTAGTCCTCGTCCCTTTGGGCCTGTTGGCTCCAGGATCGGCGTTTGCCGAATGGAGTGCTTCCCAACTAGAAACATTATTCGGGATGACGCCCCCTGCAGGGCTCACGAGCTTGGAGGGTCTGTACAATGCTCCTTTGAGCGGCTACAGCGTGCCTGGGGCAACAACCTTCACCCAACTCAGCTTGGCGTATGTCCTCGCGGCTGCGATTGGAGTATCCACTCTCGGTTTGTCTCTTTTCGCATTCTACCGAGTTAAATCAAAAACTATCGTCTCAGATCCTTTAAGTCAAGAGGAGACCTAATGTCAGATGCTGCCTGAATGGCTGAGTGAGAGACCAGCCTTCGGCGCTTGTCCGTGCTGCACCTTAACAGGGTCTAGCAAGAAGAGCATAGTGGATAGAACCATCAGAGCGTTCTCGGGTTTCTTTGATGAATCCAGCTACGCTGAAGGCTATGCGTGCAAGAGAGGATTGCTGCAATTCGTTGACCCTCGTTTCAAACTGATCGGGATGCTTTGGGTTGTCGTCTGTATCACTCTCGTGAACCGCGTGGAATGGATTCTGACTATTCTCGGTGTCGCTATTCTTCTTGGTGTTGCCTCGAAGGTGAGACTTGGTTACTACTTGAAACGAGTTTGGCTCTTCATTCCGCTATTCACATTGGTCATTGCTGTGCCAGCTATGTTCAACTTCATCGTTCCCGGACAACCTCTTTTCGTACTGCTAAGTAAGGGTGAGTCCCTTGGGCTTCTTGTTTCTCCGTGGACGATTACAATCACGGTTCCCGGCGTTCAAGGTGCCCTCCTCTTTGTCTTGAGGACGGGAGCTGCCGCCTCCTTCGTGATCCTACTCGCTCTGACCACCCGCTGGACTGACCTAGTAGCATCCCTTCAAGGTCTGAAGGTTCCAAGGGCCTTTGTGATGATACTCGGAATGACCTACAGGTACGTATTCGTCTTGGTAGGCATTGCACAAGACATGACCTTTGCCCTAAAGAGCAGAACACTGAGCCCCGAACGTAGTGCGAATGTGAGAGAGTGGTTGGGCGCAACTATTGGAGTCCTTTTCCGTCGGTCAATGAATATGAGTGAGCTTGTTAATTTGTCAATGATTTCACGCGGCTATGATGGGAGAGTTAGAAAGGTTACTGGATTCCGCGCTGAACCGTTTGACTGGGCTTTCTTGGGATTTCTCCTTGGACTAGGCGTATTGCTACTCATGCTTCGCAACATCGCCGTGTTGAACGGGATTTGAAATGGCTCAAGATAGTGGGCTCGTGTTCGAGCTGCAGAATGTGTGTTATTCCTACTCTGGCAAGAATTCTGCGCTTAGCGGCATATCTATGAACATTAGATTTGGTGATTCAATTGCTATTCTAGGCGCGAATGGTTCAGGGAAATCCACGCTCCTCAAGATATTGTGCGGTCTAATCTTTCCCTCGTCAGGAACTGTCCGAGCGTTTGGGTCTACGTTAAGTGAAGCGGGAATGGAGTTGAATAGAAGTGAATTCGCCCGCTATTTCAGACAGAGGGTGGGTATGGTTTTTCAGGATGCTGATTCCCAGCTATTCTCGCCGGTAGTCTGGGAAGAAGTGTCGTTCGCCCCTCTGCAACTTGGCTTGCCTGAACAGGACGTGGAGAAACGGGTGAATGAAGCGCTTTCTCTCTTGAGAATTCAGCATCTCAGAAATCGTAGCCCACAGAGCTTGAGTGAGGGCGAAAAGCGGAAAGTGGCTTTAGCCTCCGTCCTTTCATTGGGCCCCGACATCCTCCTGCTGGATGAGCCCAGCTCAGACCTCGACCCCCGCACCAAAGTCTGGCTAGAAGGATTCCTCAATGAATTGCATGATAGCGGCAATACAATCGTCACTGCTACTCACGATATTGAACTTGCAGCCGACACGTCAAACCGCTGCATCATCCTAAGCGAGCAACATAGCATGGCAGGCGAGGGGCCAACAGAGGAGATGCTCAACAACTGGGATCTCCTGTTGAATGCCAATCTGGTTCATGTTCATGCGCACAAACACGGACAAGTTCTTCACACCCATCCGCATGCCCACTCAGAATGAAATTCAGACCATTTCGATTCCCGAAAAATATCCGTCTTACTGAGATGAATTGTTTGAGTCTCGCGAACGAGGGCGAACGCGAACCGAACATCATGCAAAGTTTATAGTAAGCCGAATTTAATGCCTCGATTATGATATCGTTCGTTGTCTCGTTTGTAGAGTTTGTACTCGCAACATTCATTCCGCTTTATCTCGGTATGTTTCTAGCAGGTGCCGTACGAACGGCTCGTATTGAATCTCGGTATCTTTCCGCTTTTGCGCTTGGGCTTTTGTTTTGGTTTTTCTTGGATACGCTCAATGATGCGGTTCAGTTGGGGGTTAACGACGGGTACGACTTCAATCCTCAACACACCGGTTTGCTGCTGATGTTTATCTTTGGTTTTCTCGCAATAGCGCTGCCCGCGGGTGTTGGCCTTTCGAAGAGAATGAACACGACCCGATCACCTACGGCGGGGCCTTTCCTGACTGCTCTGCTTGTTGCGATTGGTATGGGTTTTCACGGTATCGGCGAGGGCCTCGAATTTGGAGGGTTGTCAGCGGGGACGACAGCGACGACTATTCTCGACGCCATCGGCGGAGTAGGCGGGGGGGTAGCGTACGTAATGCATAAGTTCCTGGAGGCATCGCTAGTCATGATTGTTTTCGTTGCTCTTATGGAGGGTGAACGTTTCTCGCTTCGCGTTGAATGGAGACGTATTGCGCTTCTAGGTTTAGCCTTTGGCATACCTTCTGTGCTGGGTGATGTTGTCGGTTATTTCGTCGAAGTAAATTCAGCTTACCTCTTCGCGCTGGGGGGCGGAGCTGCACTTGTCGTTGGACTGTTGGCTGTTAGGTCGATTTGGGGAGACGGTTGGAAAGGCGATCTGACCTATTCACAGTACGTCAAGATGGCGTTAATGGTTTTGATCGGATTCCTCTGCCTTTATGGCGCAGCGATGCTTCACTCATAAGTGCCTCAAACTTCGTGGCGGGACGCGTGGCATGAATGGGTTCCCGTAGGAAATTAGCTGCAGTCGTACTCTTGGTGGGGTTAATCGTCATTGTGGCTGCTTTTGTTACAGGGATCGTTGTCGTTCCCCCACCCCAATCGTCCAACGTCGTCACTCCCGCCGTTGTTACTAGGTCGACTTGTGATCGACCGCCCGGCTTCTTTCTGATCATCGCTGACCTTTCAGGGTTCAACGATAGCATAAGCCACGGAGCGCCGGCGAACCCGTGGCCGGTCATTCGAGTGCAGCAAGGGGACGTGGTTCACATCCTCGTCTGCAATAAGGACACGACGCAACCGCACGGGTTCGCCATAAGCACCTACTTCCCTGCCGGTATAGCCATGACGCCAGGCGAAGCCTACAAGATCGTCTTCACAGCCACGGTACCTGGAACATTCGTGATGTACTGCAACATTTTCTGCACAGTTCACGTTTTCATGGTCTCGCGGCTAATCGTTCAGCCCAACACGTCGGCGAACTCGTAGCCACGACTTTCCTCACGTTCACAGCCTCAACTATGTTTTTCAGGAGATTATTACTCAGTAATCGGCAGGGGTAGCCGGCCATTGAAAGTGGGTAACTCGTACAATGTGATGGTTAGGCGCACTATGAGGCGGGGAATGCTTCTTCTAGTTTTGAGTTCAACCCTAATAATCTCCATGCTCACGCCTCTTGAACCAATCGATTACCTCTTCGCGGCTTTATCGACGAGTCTTAACGTTGCCCCGTTCGCTTTGATCATGGTTTCCGACATACTGCTTCTGATCGCTGGGTACTGGCTGGCAAGTTCACTCAACGCGTTTCTCTCGGTGGGCGGGTTGTTATCGGATTTCCTAGCCCGTGTATACTCTGCACTTGGCCTCGTGAATCGGTCGTTCAACAGGAAGGGGTTGGTTAGTTTGAGCGTTGCTCTCTTGATAATTGCCCTTTGGTATGTTCCAGCGATTTTGAGTGCTGTTCTTCTTCAGTTTGCGTTGCATGTGTTGATGCATGTGTCCCTGCTGCTTGCGGGGGGTCTCATTTTCGTGGGATTTAGGCGATTGTCGTCGAATATGCGGCTTCTATCGTACCTTTTGGGTTGTAAGGGTATGGCTATCTTCGGTGCGTATCTGCTTGTCTCACCGGTGGTCCTTTACAGCTATTTTCCTTACTATGAGCAAGCCGAGGCGGGTGCGGCGATGGTCGCGATGTGTGTAGCCTCAGATGCCACAATCATTCCGCTATGGCTCAGGCGTTTCTTTAGCAAGCAATAGAGCAGTGCTCATTCTCTCTTATCGGAAACGTGCAAAAATCAAGAAGGCTTGGCGTTGTAAACACATACGGCATGGTACCAGCGGCGCTTACCTCCACAAATAAACTCAACATTTCAAATTCGTATGGTCAAACTCCAGGATGTTCTGAAGTCCCTCTAAGACAAGGTGATTGTCGAACACATCGAACCTGAATGGTTGCGCCGGTGGGATTTGAACCCGCGAGTTGTGGGACCAATGGCGATTTTCGAACCCTCGTTTCTCATGGCTCGAAATTCCTGTTCTCTCTTCAACAGTTCTTTCGTTGACAGATCTTCGAGGGCTTTGGCGGACCTAGTTAAGGCGTATATCGCGTTGATTGCTCGTTCAGATGCCGTATATGAGGGTATTCGATTTTCTTCAAGCATCTTAACAAGAATTTGGTTGAAGTATCCGCCAATCGTGCACACCACCGTAGGTTTTCCGGTTGTGACTTGGGATTCGGTAATAGCATCAACCACATAGGACTGGATGAAGGATGTTTGAAGAAGCACAATTGCCAGGACGATTCCAACATCCGGATCCGACGGGACAGTTTGTAATGCTATTCTATACCGGTCCGCATCCGCATCGCCCGCCGTGGGTCGGAGGAGGAAAGAAAAAATGGAAAGATAGGTGATTTGACTGCGAGATTTCTGCAATGCAGTCTTATGCTGTGACAGTCTTGGTTTGGTTCGGCGGCTTGAATGTTTCGTACTTCTGAGCAGCGCTTTGGTCTAATCCTCTGAGTTCTGATGCTGCAAGTCTCTTGACCTCTTGTGTTGCCATGCCTTCTGTGACTTTCGCGGCGATAGAATCGGCCACTCTTGTAGCATGTTCCTCCTTGGCTCCAGCGTTTACAAAGGACATCTTCAGTTTGACTTTGTCAAACTCTTGCATTGTTCCAGCACGCTTTTTCACGCTTACCATCGTTACACCTCCCTTCTGATTGGACCGCAGATAGGAAGCGCTTGATATTAGTGTTTAGGTATAGCAAACTGATTAGATATATCTAATTGTCGAACCCTATTTGTGCGTTGCGAGCAGGACGGACCTCACCTTCTGAGGGAGAGCTGCTGGTTTGCGCAGTACCTGTGCCAGAGCTTCCTTGTATACTCTGCCAACTAACTCCTCTCTCTCACCGTTCCAAGGTCTGCTGAACCTGGGAGCCACTTGTACCAATGCTGAAGCTAGGGCTCTAGCAAACTCTTCAACTTCCGGGGCGGAGAACTCTTGAGATTTATCGAGCATCACTTCGGCTGCTGCGATGATACCTCGAGCTCGCTCCAAGCTAATCGGCATGAAGTATCTTTCAATCTCCAATGGCATCTTTTTGCTATCGATAAAGTATATGCGAGCGTTCGATTCGTAGAACTTTTCGACTATCCCATGTTTCCCAACTTCCTGCCTCGCTAATCTTATCAACCCTGAATCTCGCAAAATCTTGAGATGATGCCCCACCGAAGGATCCGATAAACCCAGAATCTCTGCAAGTTCGTTCTCCGTCTTGCCCCCATTGCTCAGCAACCTCACTATCTCCCTGCGCATTGGGTCAACCAACACTCTCGCCCTCTCGAGATCTACAATAATCTCGACCGCTTTCATGTGCACCAGCTTGCACAACAACGTATTCCAAACAGCTTAAATGGTTAGCTAATGCGCATCGATAAGGTATGTCTCACCCTCTAAGATAGCGTGAACGCGTGGTTTCTGTTAACTACTCGTTTGGGGGCGAGTGCGGCAGGGAAGGAGCGGCAGCAAGCTCCTTAGGGATAGCTAAACGTTAAGATACATCTTCTGCATATTCAAGGTCGTAGCTAGAAGGTGATTTGAATGTCATCTCAAGCCACTCATATGATGGCGTCCAAGAATCTAGAATCGAGACTTCGAGATCGGTATCTAGTGCGACAACCAGACGTGAAGTGCACCGATTGTCTCTAGAGATACAGGACCTTCCCGATGTCGTGCGAGTGATTGCTCTCTTGAGCTTGAGGGAAGATAGGCCGCTTCAAACGGTTTCGCTCAAACAACGGGTTGACAGAATGTTGGCCAGCAGCACGCGTGTAGAACTGGGGGATCTAGAAGAAAGCCTACATGAGATGACGTCTGAAGGGCTGATTCAAATGCGCGGCGATGGAACGGTTCAACTTACCCAAAGAGGTTCCGCACTAAGTCGAGAATGGAGAAGCTTACTGTTAAAGCAAGAGCCCATCCTCGAGATTGTTGCAGGTTTGACCGATGGCTCCGTCACAGCTCTGATCATCATACTTTCAACTATCCTAGCTGGTCTGACTCTCAGCAGAGCAGCATTCGCAGGGCTCCTTACATTGGCTTCCGTCGCAATAACCAACTTCTCCAGCTTCTTGTTGGGTGGAATAACTGAAGACCTGGCGGATATGCTCTCTCTCCAAAACCTAATGAACTACAGCCTAAGCGATATTCCCGACAAGAAGGAGCGTGACAAATCCCTAGGACTAGTTGCACAGCTTTTCAAGGTGCTTCGCCGCGAGATAAGCAGAACGAATCTTCGCGCAGCACTCCTTTCCGGCACAGCCACGCTCATAGCAGGAGGAATCCCAATACTTGCGTATTTGACAATGCCTCAGCCACTCAATG
Source organism: Candidatus Bathyarchaeota archaeon (assembly GCA_963726255.1). GTDB lineage: Archaea > Thermoproteota > Bathyarchaeia > 40CM-2-53-6 > 40CM-2-53-6 > FEN-987. The sequence continues at coordinate 1,190,273 of CAVSBL010000002.1, read as the reverse complement.
TGATCACGTCCCTTTGCGTGGTCGGCGCAGCCGGCGTACTTCTCGCTCGTTACCGTTCAATGAGAACAAGGGCGCACTGGAAGGTGACATTGATTCAGACGGTCGTCATTATCACTATCGCGGTCATCGCCTCGCTCGTGCTGGGCGGTAAGATGTGATACGAGCGCATGCTGTAAGTGATGGCGATTATTAAGTCGTGCTTATGAATAATTTCCTGCACGGATAGAGCATCATCAGATGGTTTCCCGAATGAAAATATGTGTCAATACTCAAACGCCTCTACTGAAATTCAAAGCCGTCAAAGAAAAACCGCCGCGAAACAATGTCTCAACGAAGACGCTCGATGTACATTCATTGGAAGAAGGGACAGATTTCGAATTCACTCCTGGCGGTGTGACAAGAATGATACTTCCGCTGCTGACTCACATGACGAAAATGGGAGCTGCGAGTGATGCTCATTGGGTCTGTTTGAATCCTGAGGCTCCGGCGAGAGTAAGAATAAATGGAATCACAATTCATCATGTCACTCTCAAGCGGGAGCGACGAGCCGGGTACGGACTTGCGAAGGAAATCATTTGGCGCGTGTTTCATGGGTTGACGCAATCGTCGCAGACCGAACTGCTCTGGGCGGACGACTTCGTGGATTACACGTACTACAACCGAGTTTCAGCTGAGTTGATAAGGGCCCTTGATTCTCAGGAAGACTTCGACCTATTCTACATCCACGATTTTCAACAGTTACCGGTAGGTCGTATGCTGCAAACGTTGAAACCAAAAGTGTTGAGGTGGCACATCCCCTTTGACGAGTCCATGATACCTTCTGATTGGAGTGGTTTTCTTTCAACGTATTTTAACAGTTACGACGCGGTGGTAGTCAGCTGTAGGAAGTATTTGGACGCGCTCAAATCCTTCGGCTATACGGGGGAGTCGTTCTATGTTTACCCCTACGTGGATCAGAGCGTCTACGACAGCCCTACACGGGACGATCTGGCGGAGTTGAAGACCCGATTGAATTTGCGTGGCGATGAAAAGACCGTACTGCTAGTAGCTAGGCTTGATCCAATGAAAGGCCATGATACAGCCTTGAGGGCAATGCCGCAAGTATTGGCTGAAGTACCAAACGTGAAAATTGTTATGATAGGCAACGGAAGCTTCTCAAGCTCTAAACAGGGATTGGGCCTCTACAAATCAGACAGGTGGCTAGCGGAGCTCAGGAGTCTCGCTAAGTCACTTCGGGTTGAAGATAACGTAGTCTTCGCGGGATATCTTCCACAGAGACTACTCAACGCCGCGTATGAAAGCTGCGACATGACCATTCTTCCCTCACGGAAGGAGGGCTTTGGACTAGTTGTGGTCGAAAGCTGGTTGTACAGGAAACCAACAGTAGTATCCAGCAAAGCTGGCATAGCAGAACTCGTGGTCGATGGCCGAAACGCGCTACTAGTTAATCCTGAAGACCCAGCCGCCTTGGCTGACAAGATATCGACTGTTCTGACCGATACCAGACTTGCCCGCAAAATCGGAGAGAACGGCTATCTGACATCTAGGAAGTGCCTAATAGAAGACGGCGTCCAAGCCGAAGGGGAAATCATGCGAAAGTTGGTTTAACCCTAGAGGCGCCCCATGTCAACCATTAACATAACACCCATTCTCACTGCAGCAGTCTCTTTCGCAGCGATCATAGTAGTAACCTGGCTAGTAGCACATTTCGTAGGCCGCTTTTTGGCGAGGATACTCAGATCTGGGCCTCCGCTAGTTTCAGCGCACATAAGACGTCTGACGCTTACCTTCGTTTGGATTATCGGAATACTCCTCGCATTGGAACAAATCGGCTTACGCATAGAGATACTCCTTCTCCTCATAGGCATAATCGCAGTTGCGCTCGCCATAGCAAATAGAGAAACTCTGGAAAACATTGCGTCGAAGTATTTCGCCGACTTTTACATCCCGTTTAAGGTCGGAGATTCGATCGTTATCCACGGATATTCAGGGAAAGTAATTGAGATAAATCCGATCAGTACCGTCCTGATCAACGACAAGGAAGACTTGATCTCTGTTCCAAATTCACTGTTTCTGAGAGAGGTAGTCGTTAACAGCACCCCCAAGGCATGGAAGGAGGTCACAATCCCTCTAATGATAACTAACGATATCCCCCTCCCCAATTTTGAGAGCGAGATTCTGAGAAGCTGCAATAAGCTCAAGCACCACCTTGATGAACGTTTCCCACCCATTTTGACAGTCAAAAACCGTGGAGATAAAACAACCGAGCTGACATTAACTCTCATGGTCAAAGAGCCCGAGACGAAGGACGCCATTGTCTCAGTCGTAACCAAGAGGGTCGTAGAAGTTCAAGATCAACTCAAGAAAAGTGTTCATCAAGCCCACAACTCCTAAAGGTGGCTTCATGACGCACATGAACTTCAACGGGTAAGGTAGCGTCGGCGATATAGCATGGCAAGCCTCCAGAAGAATCTCCAAGACTTCGGAATCATTGGAGACATGCGCACCGCGGCACTAGTGGGTATAGATGGTTCTATTGATTGGTATTGCTACCCACACTTTGACTCACCGAGTGTATTCGGCGCCATTCTGGATTCGGAGAGAGGCGGCTACTTCCGAATTCGTGCAAGTTCTGATGCAACGTCCAAGCAATTGTACTTTCCAAATACTAATGTTCTCATCACGCGTTTCCTAAATCGTGAAGGTGTCGGCGAGATTACCGATTTCATGCCTGTTGGTTCCGGGAGCGATAGGGAAAGAAACTACCAGATAATCCGAAGAGTCACGGCTGTTCGCGGCAGAGTCACGTTTGAGCTACGATGTCAACCTGCTTTCGACTACGGACGAGCCGCGCACACTGTCAATCTCCTAGAAGATGGAGCAGTGTTCCGCAGCGCTGTCACTTCGTTAGCACTAGCAAGCAAGGTTCCCCTGAAAGCGGAGAACGGAGGAGTGGATTGTACCTTCACCCTCAAGGAAGGTAGAACGACGACACTGTGTTTGCAGGCGGATGAACGACGTGGAGCGGATTCCGTTCTACGTGCAATGGATGAACCCGAGGCGGAGCGAGTTCTTAGGACTACCGTCAACTTTTGGCGTCACTGGCTCGCCAAATCTCAGTATCGCGGAAGGTGGGGCAGAATGGTGAATCGTTCTGCGCTAGTTCTCAAGTTATTGACGTTTCAACCTACGGGCGCCATAATAGCGGCACCAACAACAAGCCTTCCCGAAGTAGTTAGAGGCGAACGCAATTGGGACTACCGCTATTCTTGGATCCGTGACGCAGCTTTCACTGTATACGCCCTCCTACGAATCGGTTTCAAAGAAGAGGCCAACGCGTTCATGACCTGGCTCATGGCCAGGATTTCGGACAATGGTAAGAGCGGATACCTGCGACCTGTTTATCGCGTCAACGGCGACCCTGTAGGGCAAGAAGAAGTCCTGGATCATCTTGAGGGTTACAAAATGTCAAGACCTGTTCGAGTCGGAAACGCGGCGGGCAATCAAATGCAACTCGACATTTACGGTGCGCTGATGGATGCAATCTATTTATTCAATAAGTATGCATCGCCGATTTCCTACGATCTATGGAGCGACCTCCGGACGATACTCAACTGGCTGTGCCAAAACTGGAAAGAAGCTGATAGTGGAATATGGGAGATGCGCAGCAAGCCACGGCAATTCGTATACTCCAAGATGATGTGTTGGGTGGCACTAGACCGGGGAATTCGCCTCGCAGAGAAACGTGGTTTCCCCTCAGATATTGATGTATGGAGGAGAACCAGGGACGCAATCTATGAGGAGATTATGAACAAAGGATGGGACGAGGAGCTCCAGTCATTCGTACAGTCGTACGGAAGCAAAGCGCTCGATGCCAGCGCTTTGCTGATGCCACTTGTCTTCTTTGTGTCGCCGACCGACCCACGCATGCTCAAGACATTGGAAGCGATCCGGCGAGATTTGACGTCGGATCACCTTGTGCGAAGGTATAGCGTGAAGCGCAGCGATGATGGTCTGTTCGGAGAGGAGGGCACGTTCAGCCTATGCACGTTTTGGTTTGTGGAAGCTCTTACGCGGTGCGGACGCCTCGAAGAGGCTAGGATAGTTTTCGAGAAGATGATGGGCTACGCGAATCACCTGGGCCTATACTCAGAAGAGATAGGCCCAAGGGGCAATGCCTTGGGCAATTTCCCGCAAGCCTTCACTCATCTGGCGCTCATTTCAGCGGCCGTAAACCTAGACAGAGCATTAGGCAGGGGAGAATGACGCGAATTCCTTGCATCCACTGCCACTAGTAGCAGCCTCAGGAATTTGTAGACATCGGCAACGTTCTTCAGGTAGTATTTCGCATGCGAACGTTTTCTGCAACGAGAAACAAGAATCGTGATCCCAGACTTAATTCGGACAAAAGCGTTCTCATCAGTACGATCGTCTCCGACGTAGATTGGAAGGCCTCGACCTAATGTTCTCATGATTAGTCGGACAGCCATGCCTTTGTCCCAATTGATACGCGGCCAGATTTCAACCGCCTTCTTGTCATAAACCACTTTCAGTTTTCCCCGCGCACCAGCTACGCCTCTAACAGTGCGCAGTAATCGGTTGACATCACTCGGCGGTGTATTTCGATAATGCACGCTAAATGTCAAGCCTTTGTCTTCCAATACGCTGCCGATTCCCTCAAGTTGGGCGCGAATCTTGTTGGATGTTAGCTTCAGCTCACGTGAGAACTCTCTTGCCTTGGGATGAACAAAATTCATTCCTGGCCCTTCAATTTCGAAGCCATGATTTCCCACATAATAGATTCCTTGGAGTTTGACCATTTTCTTGAGCGCGTCTAGTCGTCTTCCGGATACGATCGACAAAATGCAATCGTGTCTAGACGCAAGGACTCTCAGCAGCCGACGGAATTTCTCCTGCAGCAACGCATTTTCCGGATTATCGACTATTGGGGTGAGGGTCCCATCATAATCGACGAAAACATAGATACGGCTAGCTTTTGAAACCTCAGATTGTATCGGTCCTAATGATCGGAAGACATAATTCAACGACAAAGCCTCCCCGAACAATCGAAAGGCCAGACATGAAGCCGATAAGCTCTACTGTGGGCTTCTAGAGTTTGTTGCTGTACCAGAGCAATTACCAACGCCTTAGGTTTATATACTCGATTAGATAAGACTTATCGATTAGACATGATTGAAAGCTTGACTAGTGTGTGGTCTCAGTTTCTCACTCTTCTGCCGGGCATCTTGGGAGCGTTTGTAGTGCTTCTAGTTGGCTGGGCAGGAGGCCGTTTGATAGGGAGAGGGGCGTCCAAGGTTCTAGACCGGGTTGGTGTGGATGATGTGCTCCGGCGAACGGCCATCGGTAAAGCTCTGGACCGCTCGAAGATAACGATAGTCGGATTCTTCGACCTAATCATAAGATGGTTCATTTACTTGATAGCCATCTTGGCAGCAGTAGATATTCTTCACATTACCATCTTGAGCACCTACATCAGCCAGGTGGTGCTCTACTTACCCCACTTCATAGCGGGCGTATTCATCCTTCTCGTTGGATTCATTGCCACTGATTTCGTGGCAGATGCTTTACGCGAAGTTGCGAAAGAGGGAAGACTTGAGTTTGCGCCCGTATTTGCGAATGCACTTCGGTTTGTCCTCTATTTCGTCGTTCTAGTAATGGGTCTGTCGACGATGAAGGTCGATGTGAGCATACTGTACATTCTTGCTAACGCCCTCTCATGGGGCGCTGCAATAGGGCTCGCTGCAGCATTCGGCATCGCGTTCGGCTGGGGATTCAAGGACGCGGTTTCAAAGCGTGCTGAAGTGTGGCTGGACAGTGCGAGTTCTCTCACAAGGAAAACGAGTGCGCAGGAAAGACGCTGAATAAGAGCGATGCCGAGAGGAGTGGTCACAGACCTAGGCTTCCCTGCTCTTGTCACTAAGGTCGGGATCGCAAAGTCTTTTTTCCTGAAGACAAATGCATGTTGGATCATGATTCCTCTCCAGGTATCGATGACAATCTTGAAGAATGTCCAGGAAACATTGTTGATCGTATCCTAGATGAACGTCAACATACCGGAGAAGATATTCCTCACGAAGGGTGTCGGTACCCACAAAGAAAGACTTGCAAGTTTCGAATTGGCTCTTCGTGACGCGGGCATAGCTTCGTGTAACCTAGTCTACGTGTCAAGCATCGTACCTCCCAACTGCAACGTGTTGTTTAGGAACGAGGGCTTGGAACTTCTGAAGCCCGGTCAAATGCTATTCTGCGTAATGAGCCGGATTGACACGAATGAGCCGAACAGGTTGATGGCTGTAGCCATAGGGATGGCACTGCCTTCCGACAGAACAGTGTACGGTTACCTGTCTGAACACGAGTCGTATGGTCAGACGCAGGAGAAAGCTGGTGATTACGCCGAAGATCTTGCTGCTTCAATGCTCGCGTCAACACTTGGCGTACCCTTTGATGTTGACAACGCGTGGGACATCAAGCAAGAGATATGGAACATATCAGGCAAGAAGGTCACCACCAGAAACATATGCCAATCGGCAGAGGGCAACAAAGATGGACTGTGGACGACCGCCATCGCGGCTGCCATAATGATTTAGTCCGACTCTTGTAGGATGCTTTGCACAGCCGACTCATTTGTCAGGTTACGCGACGAAACGGCGAACGCTAAGTGTAATGCACTCTGTCTCCCCTACACTAGGCCGAAGCGCCTCAAAAACTCCGAAAATCTCCTATACTCGGACACAAACTCTCTCCCCTTCACCGTAGTCAAAAGAGTGTCCCGAAAATCAAGCCCGAGCCTTTCCATCTGCCTGAAATGTCGCCTGAACCTGTCTGAAGGAAGATTAAGACGATTCTGGACTCGTGCAATTCTCACACTCTCTGACGATCTCTCTTCCCTCAGGATGGAACGCAGAATGTCGTAGTAAATTCTTGTACGTTCCCTAGGCCACTGCGTGCTCGACCCTGAGGGATTCAACCCAAATCACTGGCGACGAAATCCTTCAAGCGCAATAGCGCCCAGACCGAGAAGTCGTGACAAGTGCGCGAAGGCAAATGACCAGAAGCCCGCATCAAATGACCAAAGCAAAAGGCTGTACTGTTCTATGGTCAGAAAAACGAAAGCCAGCCAGTACGACCGCTCCCTTCACTACGGGAGGAGTCGTTCTGGGGTTCGCGGGAAGAGGGTTGTTTCCTTTACGTTTTCCTTGTTAAGTAGGGCCATCGTGAACCTTTCAATTCCTAGGCAGAAGCCGCCGTGGGGTGGGACGCCGAACTTGAAGGGTTCAGTGAACCATTTCATTGCTTCAGGGTTCACATTCTTCTCCCGTAGCTGAGCCATGATTTTTTCGTATCGGTGTTCCCGTTGGCCGCCCGATGACTGTTCAATATCCCTGAACACGAGGTCGACGCCCCGAGACCATTGTGGATCTTCGTCGACGCGCATAACGTAGAAGGGTTTGACTTTGAACGGGTACCTATTGACGAAATACACGTCGGCTTTGTGTTTCTCTCGAACGTGCTTGCTGAGCAAGGTTTCGCTTTCCTTGTCGAGGTCGCTTCCGTACGGTATGTTCTTGCCGTACTCCTCAAGGATTCGGTAGACTTCTGGGAACCTCATTTCCGGAAAGGGAGTGTTCGGGATTTCCATTTGAATTTGTAGTAGTTCAAGTTCACGCGTGCAATCGGCCTTAATCTTGCTCATTGCAGCTACGACCATTTCCTCTTCAACCCTCATCATGTCGGTCTCGTCGTTCATGAACCCGAACTCAACCGCCATACCTCTATGTTCGCAAAGGTGGCGAGGGGTGTGCGAGAGTTCAGCCCGCCAATTTGGCCCTAGGTCGTAGATTTTGTCGAAACCTGCTGCGATGCATAACTGCCTGTGAAGCTGTGGGTCTTGTCGGAGGAACGCTTCTTTTCCAAAATAGTCAAGCTTGAAAACTTCCGCGCCGCCCTCGGATGTTCCGCCAAGCAGGCAGGGTGTGAAGACCTGTAAGTAGCCCTTCTGCCCAAGGTACTGCACCATTCCCTCAACGAGTTTGGATTGTATCTGGAATATGGCGAGGTTTTCCCGCCTCCGTAAGTCGATAACACGCCAATCGAGGCGGATGTCCAAGTTAGATTCGATCTTACCCGACATGTCCAGAGGGGCTGCAGCTTGCGCTTTAACGACAAGTTCAATCTTGGTTGGTGTGATTTCGGAGCCGACCTTAGCGATCCTTTCTTTGACAGGGGTACCTTCTACTGCGATGACATCTTCCTTCCCGAGGCTCTCTGATGCTTTGAGAATTTCAGGGGTGGCATTTGCTTTGATTATTGTAACCTGCGCTACGCCTTCTCTGTCCCTTAACCAAATGAACCTGGCCCGCGCTAGGTCCTTCACGTCGTGGACCCAGCCAGCTAGAACAACCTTCCCGCCCTGCGTGCTCTCTATCTCGTCTGTGTAATGCGTCCGCCTCAACAACTACAACTACCAATCCGAACTCTTTCAGTCGCGGCGCTATTAATTCAATGTGCAAGAAGGCGTTAGGTGGAGTTTTCAGAGTCGGCTCAGAGATTCCATGGAGAATTGCATGATGTCGCGTCCAGAAATCGCGATTACGACAGGCAAAGAATGTCAAGGACTACCTGAGTGTACTCACCTATTGACGGAAGGTGGAAGCAACCCTGTGCCCTATCACTGGGGAGCTTCATTACATCACAGCATGGGAAGGGATGAGTGTCACCAACCTATGATGGTGTCACCGCCCGTCACAACTCAGGATAGTCCATAGCATTGTCTGAGCAGTTTCGCTATTTCATTGAGCACTACCGAAATGGAGCCATTATGCGGGCCGAAACCACCTCATCTCGCCCGCGAATAGGCTACATTTCAACCCATACAGGGCGAGTGCCCCGTAAACGAATTGCAGGGTTTGCAGCTAACGTCGTTTGAGGAGCTTCGCAATCTCTCCCGGCTTGAGCGCAACTCTTACGCCTGCGTCTCGGAGGGCGTCAATTTTTGTTTCCGCTGTCCCAGCTTTGCCGGTGATAATTGCGCCTGCGTGGCCCATTCGCTTCCCTGCCGGTGCTGCTCGGCCTGCGATGTATGCGGCGATAGGTTTGGGGTATTTCGTTTTCCTCACGTATTCCGCTGCCATTTCCTCGGCGTTTCCCCCAATTTCACCAATCATAGCCACCGCCTTGGTCGCAGGGTCCTTTCTGAACATGGCGAGTACGTCGACGAAGCTCAAACCTACTATAGGGTCACCTCCGACGCCTAGGCAGGTGGATTGTCCGAGGCGGGCGTTGGTTAGGCTTGCGGCAATCTCGTAAGTCAGCGTCCCGCTTCTCGATACCAAGCCGACCTTGCCGGTTTTGAATATGTGGCCCGGCATTATGCCGAGCTTGCATTGGCCTGGGGTTATGATGCCCGGCGTGTTGGGCCCGATGATTGTGGTCCCCTTTAGCTTGGCGACTTCCATCATCTGAATTTCATCCTTAACGGGAATTCCCTCTGTAATTACTATAACCGGGTTGAGGCCAGCAGCGATGGCTTCGAGAGCTGCATCCCTGGCACCAGGTGCGGGAACGAAAATGATAGAGGCGGTGGCCTTGTACTTATCAACCGCTTCCTGCACCGTGTCGAAGACCGGGATCCCGTGCACCTCCGTCCCGCCCTTGCCGGGGTTTGTTCCTGCAACTATTTTTGTTCCATACTCAAGCATCAGCTGGGAGTGAAACTTTCCCTGCGAACCAGTGATGCCCTGAACGATCGCCTTGGTTTTTTTCCCAATTAGGATCGGCATGTTACTGCGCCTCCATGACCAGTTCCACAGCTTTCGCAGCCGCTTCTTCCATGCTGTTCAACGAGGGAATGTTGGCCGCCGAGAGTATCTTTTGCCCCTCTTTCTCGTTCGTGCCTACGAGGCGGATAACCATGGGTTTAGTTATGCCCATTTTCTTCTGAATATCGAGAATGGCTCTCGCGACGTCATCGCACCTTGTTATGCCGCCCATTATGTTGATTAGCAGAATTTTCACCTTCGGATTCGCGAGGACGATCTCGAGCGCGGCAGCAATTCTTTCTTCGCTTGCACCGCCGCCCACGTCGCAGAAGTTGGCTGGTTTCCCTTTGTAGTCCAATATCATGTCCAACGTGGCCATAACGAGGCCTGCGCCGTTACCAATTATTCCTACGTCCCCATCGAGTTCGACGTAGGCCAGGCCCTTCTCCCGCGCCCTGACCTCGAGCGGTGTCATATCGGGTTCAAAGCTCTTCATTCGTTCCAGAAATTTCGGATGCCTGAAGAGCGCGTTATCATCCAATAGGATTCTTAGGTCGGCGGCGATCAGCTCCCCTGACTCTGTTTCAATTAGGGGATTAGATTCGATTAGTTCAGCGTCGTAATCAAGCATGATTTGAAAGAGTTTGTTGATGACTGAGGCCACCTGGCCCATTTGCTTTCCGGAATACCCTATCCCTTTCGCAATGGCTCTGCTCTCAAAGTCTTGCAGCCCTATCAACGGGTCAAGCTTGTGCCGGATAATTCTTTCCGGATGCTGGTCAGCGACCTGTTCAATGTCCACGCCGCCATCGGTCGAGCAGAGAACCGTATAGCAACGCGAAGCCCGGTCAACGACTATGCTCACATACCGCTCGTGCTTGCTGGCCAATTTCTGTTCGACGAGAACCTTAGCAACTTTTTCACCCTTGACCGACATCGAAAGAATTGCTCTCGCAACCTCCTCAGCCTCCTCGGGGCTTGAGGCTGGTCTGATCCCTCCCGCCTTTCCGCGTCCGGCAACCAGAACCTGCGCTTTAACCATCGAGGGTTGCCCGAGTTTCATGTAAGCGTCCTTTGCTTCTTCAGGGGTTGAGGCTACTAACCCCTTCGGAACGGGAACGCCGTACTGTTGCGCAATCTCCTTCGCTTCATATTCGAAGAGTTTCAATTGAATCTTCGTCCGCTGGCTTTGTAAGTGCGAGCCCTAGACTGTTCGGGTTCCGTAATAAAATACCGCTTGAACTATCAATGCCGATACTGCATATTCGGTAATGTGTAAAGCCGACAACATATAGACGCCCAATCCGGCAGTTAGAAGGATCAATTTCCAATGAATGCTGGTGAGTCGCGAACTGGCAATAAAGCCGGCCTGATGCAAGGAAAGCTCTGCTTGGTAACGGGAGCCAACAGTGGTATTGGGAAATCAACTGCGCTCGGACTGGCTGGACTGGGAGCGACGGTCGTGCTTGCTTGCAGAGACGCTGAACGTGGCGAAGCAGCTAAACGAGACATCATCAAAGGATCCAACAACCGAGATGTGAGCTTATCTCTAGTGGATCTGGCAAACCTCGACTCTGTCCACTCATTTGCGAATGATTTCCAACATAAGTTCTCGCGCCTCGATGTTCTCGTGAACAATGCGGGCATCTACTCGAGCAAACGAGTTGTCACGGTGGACGGGTTCGAATCCACATTCGCGATCAACCACCTAGCCCATTTCCTTCTGACTAATCTACTGCTGGAGTTACTGAAGGCTAGCGCACCGTCAAGAATCGTGAACGTCAGCTCAGAAGCGCAAAGCAGGGGGCATATCAACTTCAGTGACCTACAGGGCCAGCGTAGGTATGGTGGATGGAAGTCATATCCGCAATCCAAGCTTGCAAACGTCCTTTTCACATATGAATTGGCCAGGCGGTTGAAAGGAACTGGAGTTACAGTGAATTGTGTTCACCCGGGAACTGTGAGAACGAACTTTGGTCGGAAAAATGGAGGATTGATGGGTGTGGCTGTCAAACTGTTCGCCCCTTTTATGCTAAGCCCGGAGGAGGGTGCAAAGACGGTAGTCTCGTTGGCTTCTTCTCCTGAACTTGAGCACGTCACCGGTAAGTACTTTGCAAAACAATCAGAGATGAAGTCGTCAAGAGAGTCTTACGACTTGGAAATTGCAAAGCGGTTATGGGAAGTCAGTAGTGACCTCGTCGGGCTAGCTCACCCGTGAAGGGTTTGCCAGATTTTGAGAACTCTTCACAATTTTCAGTTGTGCACTTGTTGACAATATCTTCAAATAGTTTGTAAGACCTCGTCCTGCGCGATGACGCTGGCATCGCAAACGCGAAGCTAGCCGACGATGTGTGGGACCAAGATAAAGTTGAAAGTGAATGGTAAAGACAATCCTGGACGCATTTTGCGTGAAGTCCGGCATCCTCTGTCGAAGATGTGAGGAGAAGGTCGAGAAAGGTCAGGTCACGGAGCTAGACCTTAAGGTAATCCAGCGAATTGTGGAGCTGGAGAAGGATAATCCGATTCTTCAGGACGTTACTTTTCATCGGGCTGTTGAAGCTGACGGTGTGATGGCCGTTCTTGTGGATAAGAAGGATATGCCGAAGCTGCTGGGCGGCGGGGCTAAAATTGTCAAAGACCTCGGGGAGACCTTTGGTAAGCGTGTAAAGCTCATAAGCTACGGAGGAGACGACCGAGAGTTCTTGGAAGACCTCTTCAGCCCACTCTCAATCCTAACGATAAACACCGTCTGGATCCCGGATGGGAGCACAGAAACTAAGGTCATACTGACTGGGAGGCAGCCGTGGAACATGCCAGTTGACCTTGATAAGGTCCGCAAAATTGCCCAAGAGCTCAAGGGCATGACGCTAAGGGTTGAGTTCGAGCGCTTCTAACCCTCACACGCCGACCTCATACATCCTACCCCTCAGGGGGGATTCGATTCTTGCTGCGTCAGCCACGTATTTGGCGTAGAGCCCCGGGTGGTCTGTGTGGATAGGGAACAACATTCGTGGTTTGATCCGCTGAATGTTCGCCTTTAATTCGCTTGGCATTATGTGGCCTGAACAATGGATGTGGTACATCGGTAAGCCAAAATGGTCTAACCAGTTCTGCAACCGTTCGAACTCGAATTCCTGCTCCTCATTGAACGGCTCTGAGGTTGAGAGCACGAATACGCTGCCAGCCTTCGGCTTTATGTCGACGAGTTCCTTGAAATCAGGCATTGAAAAAGCTACCACGAACCTGTCCTGCTCCTGCCTTAATTCTTCGCTTGTAATCGTCTTCGCCTTCTCCATTACAGACTCTTCCCAATCGTAGTATCGCTTCTTGGCGCGTCTGAAGACAGCGATATTCTCGTTAGCGTCGAGAACCCTAGGAAGTCGTAGCTTTGGGTCCAATGATAACTGATTAAGCAGGTGGGCCTGTTTGAGGGAAATTGCGAGGATTCTATCGTTCTCCTTGGCGACTTCGTAGAATGTCCGTATACGGTCAACATCTACGTTGGAGAAGTTGGCTAGGACGAGGTTTCTTGTGGACGAGATTAGTTTGTCAACCTTAGACTGGACTTCGGGTTCACTCGTTACTTGCCCGCCTAGAATATTTGTTCCCTCAGCCAACAGGGCCTCGGGATCGGATTTGGTGGCGAGTTCGACGAAATCTTCTGTTAACTGCGGTTTGGTTCCGTGTGCCCTAAAGTCAGCCGTGTATGCTATCACGCCTCGTGAAGTTCTTATGACGAAACCGCAGGCGCCGGGTATGGAATGGTCGACGTGGCACGGGGTTACCTCGATGGTTCCAACCTTGATTGTTTTCCCGGTTCTGAATGTTTGAAAGCTGAGCCCTCGAATGTCTGATTCGAAGTGCCTAACCTTGGTGGCTGATATCGCTTCCAGAATCTGTGCGCAAGTATCGCCGCAGTGGAGAGGTATCTCTCGCTTGAGGAACGAGATGTAGCCCCAGTGGTCCCCATGAGCGTGGGAGAGGAAGACTGCATCGAGAGATGGCTTAGACTCCTCAAACTCGTAGATTCCCTTAATGTTCGGAAGAATCCCAAATTCAAGAAGGTCTCGTTCGTCGCCGGGCGAAAGCATCGGGTCAAAGAAGAACTTACGCCTGTCTGAATAACTCATCCCAAAGTCTAGCATCACCCGGGTGCCTTTGTCTTCAATGAGTATCTTGTTCCCTCCGATTTCACCAACGCCGCCATAGAACGTGATTGCAGTAGAATCGGAAGGCATGCAGGACACGATGGTTCAATGAACGGCACGGTCTTTTATAAGACGTAGACAGGGGCGCAAGTCTCAGCTCCCACCAACAAAGAGTTATGTGCCGGTCCCAGCTCCAGGAATCGCATACGTGGTTTCGTTGCTTCAAGCTGTCTTGCTCGACCTAGGCGATACCCTTGTCCACATGAGCAGGCCTTGGGACGACGTATTCCACGCCAACATTGAATCACTCCACAACTACCTCACGAAGTTGGGTCTTCAACTAGACTTTCAGCAGTTTGCGGAGACATTCATCCGGATCTTCGAAGACGCTGCGTCCAGAGCCGATGTCTATAAGGTGGAAATCCCGATGGTAGACATAATCGCAAAAACGCTTCGAAAATCAAAGCTAGAAGTCCTAGGCGTCGACCTAATTCGAAACGCAGAGATTGAGTTCTTTACGCCCGAGGTTGAAGCCTGGCAGCTATATCCCGACACCCGTGAGACTCTGACGGCTCTCAGAAATGAAAAGTTCAAAATGGGGCTCATCTCGAACGCCAAAAGCGACTGGGCAGTTCACGCGATTTTAGAAAAAAACGGTATTGAAGAATACTTTAACAGCGTCGTAACGTCGGCTTCAATGCGGATAAGAAAACCTAGGCCAGAGATCTTCACTCGCGCACTCACCGATTTGGGAGTCAAAGCTTCTGAGACCGTTTTTGTTGGAGATTCGGTGGAGGCGGACATAAGCGGGGCTAGAAAGGTTGGAATGCACTCGATCCATGTGCTCCGCAGACCTAGCGAACCCGTAAATCATGCTGCTCCAGAGGCAACCGTAACTACCCTCATCGAAGCATCGAACCAGATAAGCGCATGGAAGAATGGTGCCCTCGAGAAGCCGCTGCAGCCTTCAGGTCATCTACCTCGAAATCCATCTCGTTAGACCCAGAACACGCTATTCATGAGGGCTGCTGAGAAACAAACCAGTCTGTTAGGCGCGAATCTGCAAACGAACTCCTATCCGGCAACAGTCGCCTGAACTGTCGCTCCACAACAGCTTTGGCTTTTCTGACTGCACACCGCCTTTTCGGGTTCAACACTGGATAGAACCCGGTTGGTGTGTGAGACCAGACACCAAACCCGTAGCTTTTGAAGCGTCCGAAGTAAGGGCTTGAGGTTGTTCGATGCCGATCAGCAACCAATACAACATAGTTGAAAGCTTCAGCGTAGCAGCAGCATTGCTCTAGCCCACGCTTTATGGAGTCGTTTCGGGATTTGTACTCGAATGCCCAATAATCTTGTCCTTTCAGGGCCCCTACGTCAACCCAACAATGCTCGGTGGGGCAGAACACCTCATTGGGATGCGGCCTGAATCCTTGGCTTTGCAGGAATGCGATTAACTGCTGCCGGGCTACCGCGTAATTTCGAAGGTCGCTTGGCATACTCCATTCACCAAGGCAAGTGGCTGTAGAAACTTTTCGATTCCTTTCAGTTCTTTTGCTCTCTGTGGTGACTTTATTCTTTCAATTTCCCTGACTAGTTCGTAAAGCGTCCAGAAAGAACCGTACGTCCCATTGACGCATCACAAGGAGAATTCACGAGGACAGGGATTAAGGTGTAAGAGAGAGCTGAAAGTGACAGAGTTCAAAGGCAGAAACCGTGTGCCACTCACCCCAAATATATCAGCGGCAAGCCGGCGGGATTTTCGTGACATCGCATTTCAAAATCGTGATTGCAAGAATTCAGTAGGCAACGGTTGTCGAAGCTTAAATACAGCGCGGACTTGTTCTCACGCGTTCTACAGGAGATCTTCATGTCTCAAGCTCCGGCATACGGTCGTGCGTCCCAGCAAGTGGCACTGAAACGAATTGACAAGTACGTTTGGGAGATTCCGAAAGACTCGCAGCCCGGAATGCGGGTACCAGGCAGAATATACGCGGACGATGCGTTAATTGAGAAAATGCGGACCGACGCTACGCTGCAGCAATGCGCGAACGTCGCTACTCTCCCCGGCCTCTACAACTGGTCAATCACCATGCCCGACGGCCACGAAGGATACGGCTTCCCAATCGGCGGTGTAGCAGCAAGCGACTACGACGAAGGCGTCGTAAGCCCCGGCGGGATCGGTTACGACATAAATTGTGGGGTCAGATTGATACGCACGAACTTGACCGAGGCTGATGTTCGTCCTGTTCTCGGGAAATTGCTTGATACGTTGTTTGTGAACATTCCTTCGGGGTTGGGGAGTCGGGGAAAGGTTGGCAGACTCTCCATCGGGGATTTGGAGAAGGTTACGAGTGAAGGAGTTGAATGGGCCATTGATCACGGGTACGGTTGGGCTGACGACAAGAAGCATTGTGAGGAAGACGGGTGCATGGAAACTGCGAACCCGGATATGGTGTCTGGCGTTGCAAAACAACGCGGTGCACCGCAACTCGGCAGCCTAGGAAGCGGCAACCACTTCCTCGAAATCGAGAAAGTCGACAAGATCTTCGACGTTCCCGTTGCCGAGAAATTAGGAATAAAGAACGAAGACCAAATCCTTGTTTTGGTTCATACTGGGAGCAGGGGGTTTGGCTATCAGGTTTGCAGCGACTACTTGCGAGTTATGGAACGAGCTGTGCAAAAATATGGGATTAAGCTTCCGGACCGTCAGTTGGCCTGCGCCCCAGCTAAGAGTAACGAGGTTGAGGATTACATAGGCGCCATGTCATGCGCAGCAAACTTCGCATGGTCAAACAGGCAAATGATAACTCACTGGACGAGGGAGTCTTTCGAGAAGACGTTCGGAAAATCAGCAGACCAGATGGACATGGCACTGATCTACGATGTTGCGCACAACATCGCGAAGATTGAAGAGCATGTGATCGACGGCGGAACGAAGAAGGTGTACGTACACCGAAAAGGTGCAACAAGGGCCTTTCCGCCCGGCCATCCAGCCATTCCTCCAGAGTATCGGGAGATCGGCCAGCCGGTTCTAATCCCTGGTAGCATGGGCACTGCATCCTGGGTTCTAATCGGCACACCGAAGTCGATGGAGCTCAGCTTCGGGACAACGGCGCACGGAGCGGGAAGGTTCATGAGTCGAGCAGCAGCAAAACGGCGGAACCCAGCACGCGCAGTTGAAGACCTGCTCTCAAAGAAAGGCATCATGATAAGAGCCGAGAACTTCGGAACCGTAAGCGAAGAAGCCCCGGAAGCCTACAAGAATGTCGACAGCGTAGCTGAAGTCAGCCACCAACTCGGCATAGCGACGAAAGTGGCGAGACTCGTCCCGATCGGCGTAACTAAGGGTTAAACTCGCCCCCAGAGCGAAAACTAGCTCAGAACATTCACATGGGGTATGCTACGTGCTTTCGGCCATAACCTTCGACTGCTATGGGACGTTGGTGGATTGGGAAGCAGGAATTACCAGCTTCCTCGACCAGGTACTGCGAGAGAAGGGCACCATGGCAAACATACCTGAAGTAGTCAGGGCTCGTGAGGATATTGATTTTGAAATGGTTCAGGCTCCGTACAGGCCTTACAAAGAAATCCTCCGGCTCAGTCTGAAGGAGACTTTCAATCGGTTCCAGGTTGCGTACAACGACCAAGACGGTGAGAGACTTATTCAATCAGTGCCAACTTGGCCCGTGTTCGAAGAGACTAGGCCAGCACTTGACAGGCTCGCGAGAAAGTATCCATTGGCAATAATCTCAAACATTGACAAGGACATAATCGAAAAGACAAAGGCGAGCATTGGTGTTTCCTTCGCCGTTACAGTGACGGCTCAGGAGGCGGGGGCTTACAAGCCAACGTTAACGCCATTTCAACTTGCCCTCAAGAAACTCTCCTCGAAAGCGACGAACATACTACATGTCTCGTCAGGGTTCCGGTACGACGTCCCCCCAGCCCGCCGGTTGGGGTTCAAAACCGCGTGGGTGAACCGAAAATCCGAACATGCTCCTTCAAATCAACGAGCTGACCATGAGTTTGGAGACCTAACTGAACTAGCTGACTTTGTCGAAAGCTCGACTAGTTGACTAGCTGAGACGTGAGCTCCTCATTCAGGAGTTCGCGGAGTTTTCTTCAAATGCTCGGGCACTTCCCCCCTCTCCATCATTTCCTTGCCCCGCTTAACGATGGGATTGCCGGGGCTAATCTTCAGTGCCCTTGCGATCGACTCTCTTGATGCGACTCCATCCCCTGTCAGGTATTGTGCCCAAGCAAGATTGTACCAAGAATATTCGTTACTCGGGTTGACTCGTACTGCCTGCTCTAAGAAGGGGATGGCCCCTACAGCTCTACCAGTATCAATTAGTGCCCACCCTTTGCTTGTCAGAGCGATGTCATCATCGGCGTTCAAGGCCAAAGCACGATCCGCGTACTGAAGCGCCTGGTGCGAGTACGCCCACTCCCGGCGTGCGTTTGCAAGTTTGTTAAGCGCGTAGGCTTTCAGAGCCAAAGCCTGGCTGTTTTCTGGTGAAGTCTTGAGTATGCCATTGAGTTGCAGAATCGCCTCTTCCGTCTTGTTCTTCGAGTAGATTAGAGCGAATACTTTCTCGCGCAGGTCATCGGCGGGCATGTCATAAACCGGGGTGTAGGCTTCGGGGAACTTGACCTATATGCCGTTTTCAGTACTGGGGGTAAGGCCATTGTTCGATATTTCAGTTTTGTTCGAGCTAGCGGTTACTTGTGTGTACGGGTGCTGCTGGTGCTGTTTGGAAGTATTTGTACAACCAATATGGGACAAGCGTCAAATCCATGCCCAACATCATGACCACCATCGCAAGGCCGCACTGCGCCTGTTGCCACTGAGGGTATACGGAATAAACGTACCCTGGCGTAAACATCAGAAAAGCCCCGAAGACGCCCATCGCCTTGCTCGGTATGAGCAACAGAAAGGTGCGAACACGCCAAGTGAAGAGCTTAGAACCGGCAAAAATCAAACTACCGACTACCATGAATGTCGTATGCATCACGATGTGGATGTTCTCGTTTAAGACTGCCGCGTCAAAGTTTGTTGGCAGGTGCCAGTAGGCAACAAGAATGCCCGCGATAAGGAAGGTCACTAACCCTTTCTTGTTGTATGTGGCATTGATTCGAAGCAAAGCCGAATACGCCTTTGAAACTGTATTCGAAACTCCCGCGCCAGCGAGCACTAACATGTCGGCGCCAGAAGTAATCAAGAACGCACCCGCAAGATAGAATGCGTGTTGGATGATCATATGCAACGTAAGTGATGTGTCCAAGTAGTCTCCAAACGAAGTCAGCATCGCCAATACCAAAAACACGCCTAGAAGGATCCTCAAAAGGCCACGTTTAATCCATGTTTTCGAAGAAATCTCTCATCATCCCCGGCATTTCGCTTCTAAGCGAATCATAGTCTAGGCGTTCAATGTTTGGCGAACTTTGATTCCTTTAATCGTTGCGAAAGCTCCGGCGCAGCCGGCCCATCAGAATGGTATATGTTCTCTATTGAAGAAGGTTATCAGACATCGAGACTTTGGAGTTCTTGAGTTGGCACGTAATTGCCCCTTTGCCTCGTCGCACTCGTCGTCTTTTCAGCGATGAGCATCTTTTCTTCGAAATACCGCCGGCTTGCAAAGGAAGCATTCAAGTGCGTCATGAAGACGCTGACGCTAAGCCCTTGCGACATGGCTTTTGAACAGCGAGTTAAAGCGAAAGTCACAGCAAAACTGCTCAACATGTCCCCCGCCCTAGCGAGGGGCTTCTATCGTAACTTTCGAATTTTCGCGTGGGCATTTACCGCAACCTTCTTTGTCTCATTATTCATCACAGCATATTCGTTCTACAACTACGCAGTTTACGGCTCATGTGAGCCGGGGGAGCCATGCTACATAACTGCACTCGGGGTGAGCATTGGCGTACTCGAGAGATATATCGTCTACGCCGTCGTCGCCATACTGATTGCATCAGGACTCTACGTTCTCTTGAGCAAAATTAGACGACGATGATCCAGAGTCGTTACCAATTACACTGATTCGCATAGTCAACCAGCACTCTTGGCACCGTTTGCCACCACCCCCTCAATGGGTGGATCCACCCTGTAATTTTGTGCGGAATCAGTGTTACTCTGAGGCAAACACACTAGGTAATTTTGGTGGCGGTCGCGATTCTGCTCATATGGGGGCACAAGATGACAGGTAATTTTGCTCTTGTAATGACTATTCTGGCATCATTGGCGATAGCAATCAACTATCTGTATTGGCTTCCACGCTACGGATTGCCCGAACAACCATAAACTATCACGTTGGTTTCTTTTTCACGAAGACCCATACTTTGCTAAGAGTAAAATGTACTGTGCCTCCGGCAATGCTCGTGGCTACATAGAAGCTGGTTTCAGCTAGGTTGATTGGGTGTCCGCGCACAACTTTAATGAGGATAGGTAGGGCTCCGTGATAGGTATAGTAGATTGAGCCGCTAATCAGAGCACCAAGGATGCCACTAACTCCGAACTTTAATGCTTGAATGAAAACGGATTTCACGGTCATTTTTGAATCTTCTTTTTCCGTGCTTCCAGCAACCAAAATAGGAATATTGCGCCGAAGAAGATTACAGAATACCGCTTCTCAATCCAAGTGTACGGGTTCTCTACGACTAACATGTTATTCACCACTACACTTGCCGCTTGATTTAGTGCGCTGTCAAGCCATTCGTAGCCTGCTGCCGCAACTAGCAAGAAAAACCAACCTTGAACGTACATATACCAGCGAACTTTTGGAGTTTGTTCATCATAGAGGTATAACGCCGCGAAGATTAGTGCGCCCAGAGTGCCGTATAGCAATATGCTCAGGTAGAGAGCGCGAAAGTTGAAATTGACACTGGAAATCGAGAACAAGTTAAACGCATAGTCATACAAGTTGCCGTGAATGACACTTACCACTACGGCAACCGCCATAATGAGGATTGTTAGCCCTTCAATCCACTTGATTCTTTGAAGCTCATCCAAACTAGAAGAACCTCCCTCTAGCGCTAGTCATCTTGCCGCGTCTCTTTTTCGACGGGTAGGTTCTACCTCGTCTGGACTATAACCGTTCTCATCAAGTAGACTGGTGGGCTACTGGTCCCAGTTCTCTTGGCAAACTGTAATGGGTTCCTTAAGTTGGGCAGACAGGCGAATGTAAGTGTGACTACTACGAATTCAACCGTACATATCAGAGAAATCACATTAGATGGCGTTCGACACAACAACAAGATGGAACGCATGAACGGAGAACTACGCCAAAGAGAAAAGGTAATGCGTACTCTCGAAAAACCTGACACAGCTATCTTGAAGGGCATGCAAATTTACCCTAATTACGTAAGACATCATGAGGCATTGAAAGGCAAAACACCAAGCGAACAGGCAGGTATCAAGATTGAGGGCGAAAACAAGTGGCTAACCTTGATTCAGAACGTTAGCAAGAAAAATCAGAAATAGCTAACTGAAAAGTGATCTAACTTATGTCTCATTCTTCTCATATATCGAAAGCAAAGAAGAAAAGATCGCACACTGGAAGAAATCTGTTTGTGATTGCTTTCATTGCAGCCTTTCTACTTATTGTGACTAATGCCATCCTACAGTCAAATCCAAGTTCCACGCAGCGTTCAAGCATTTCTCCATCTACCAGTTCAGCAGCTTCCACGAATGGCCTCTCACTCTTGGAAAGGGATTTTCAGGTCACGTCCCAAATCGGTATTTGTGGATATGATACGAACCATTTCAAAATCAGCCAAGTTACAGCAGTATTGCAAAATAACCAGAGCATAGCCTTTCACTTTCTGTCTGCCAATATCCTTTTTGTGAATTACACCTTGGCAAACGGTACCGTGGTTACAGTTAACGAAGTACGGACGGATTATACCCCAGCATATGGCACATCGCACACATTCAATCTCATAGCGCATTTCAAGGTACTCGCCTCTGGACCGAAGATAATCAAAATCATTTTCGTCATAACAGCAAATGTTCAAGAGGTACCTGAACCGATTGTCCGAGTAGTTTCCGTTAGCCCTGACTGCTAAACTCGACTAAGAATAGAGTCGTCTGCTAGGGCGGAGATCGTACCTATTCCACACAGTAAGGTGGCGCTGAACACAACGAGTCTACCGCTTATCGAGAACAGGTTGAACAGGTTGTAACCGAGTCGGTATAACACAGAGTCCAACAGAACTAACCCCAATACCACATTAAGGTATATGACCGAAAGCACGAAGCCATGTTTACGCAAGGAATCGTGAATCATCACTACCAAACGGTTTCTTACACTCATACTCCCAGTTAACAGAAAAATGGCTCACCAAACGATTTACCGCGCCTTCCACCACCAAACGTAGACGTGACGTTACCTGGCGTAACAATATTTATATCGAAGTGTTACCAAGGGTAACAAACATTGCGTATGCGAGGTGAAATTGAAAATGTCATCTGATGACGAATTCTTCCCCGGATGGTTTAGGTCACGTCGAGGGCGTGGTTCGCCGTTCGGTTGGATGGACAGGTGGTTCAGCGATATCGACCAAATGTTCGAACGCATGTTCGAGGACATGGCTAAGGGTATACCCAAAGAACACGTAACGGAAAAGAAATTACCTGACGGTTCAACCATACGCCAATACGGCCCCTTCGTTTACGGCTACTCGATGTCCGTCGGCCCTGACGGCAAACCAGTCATCCAGGAGTTCGGAAACGTCAAACCTTCCAAGAAGCCCGGTGCCTTCGGCTTCGAGCAACCCGCACTTGAACCAAAGGATTCTCGCGAACCCTTAGTCGATGTCATCAACGAATCAGAACAGGTGCGAGTAGTTGCAGAGCTCCCCGGCGTCGAGAAGTCCGACATCAAAACAACAATGACTGAAAACACGATAACCATCAGCGTCGCCTCCCCTTCACGAAAATACTACAAAGAAATTGAACTCCCTTCAACCGTCGACCCAGACAGCTCCAAAGCCTCATACAACAACGGCGTCTTAGAAATCGCCCTCCGAAAGCTAAAACCAAAACCACGGGGCAAAGAAATCAAAATCGACTAAGCCGTAATCGTTTCCTACACTTTTTCCCTTTTTCCGATCAATTTGTCGTCCCTGATCTAGGGATTCGTGCCAACAGCAGGTTCCGTATTTTCAATGTCGGGTGAATCGTTCGCTAAAGGTGAGAGAATAATCGGGGAGAGAGAAACGGCTGGAGGGACGAGCTCTCTACTTTTTCTTTAGTGCTGAGCCGGCAATTCCGACGATGCCAACCAGTGCGATGAGGCCGCCGGTAATCTGCATGTGCATACCATGGTCCATCTTTGGTAGCGCCATAAAGAGCGGGCCGCTCGGGGCGCGTCCAATATGAAGACGATGCCAAGTATGATGCTGAGCACTGAAACTGCTGCCGTGATCATGTTGGTTTTCTTGTAGAGTGCGAGGCCTATGAGGCCAAAGACAATTGCGAGTGCACCGCCTACATAATGAGTCGTCGTGTGTCCTGGCATTGGCATGTACATCGCACCGCCTGGTGCGAATGAGTAGATTACAATGCCTGCGATGAGCACTAGTATGCCGATTGCGAAGTCATTTCTTGATACCATTTTTCATCCCCACCCGCATGCCGTAGGGAATATTTAAGTTGATTGTTAAATCAACAACGCCCACGTTGGTCAGAGCTTGGCTAGTGTGCTTTTGATCTCTTCGTAGTTCGGTTCCTTAGTCGGGTCTTCTGAAACCCACTTGTATCGAACGACTCCGTTCTTATCTAGAATGAATACGGATCTCTTGGCTGCGGTGTAGCCTTTCAGGCCAGCGAAGTCGTTGTGGAATATGTTGAGCTTCTTGATAGTGTCCCTCGAATAGTCGCTCAGTATGGGAAACTGCAACTGGTGGGCTTCAGCGAATCCCTTGTTGGTGAAAGGGTCGTTGACGCTTATGGCCACAACCTGTCCCGGCAAGGTCTGCATTGAGTCCCGGAAAGTGCACATCTCCTTAGTACAGGGCCCTGTGAAGGCACCGGGGAAGAAGGCTACGACGATTTTCTTTCCCAAGAATTCGTTCATTGACCTCTGCTTTCGGTCTTGGTCGTGCAATTGGAATTCTGGAAGTTTCAGCCCAATCTCGATGGACAATCCAAGTCGCCTGATTTGGAAGAAATTAGCCTTACAATTAACCGTTACCCCATTCAGGTCTGGGTGAGTTGTTCACATCGTATTCGTAACTTCCAAATACATTCGTCCGTTTCGAGAGTGCAGCTGGCCTTCATGGTGGTACCGTTTGTCCCGGTGCAGGTAGGCCTTTGAAGTCCTTGTCTAGTTTCGCGACCAGATGCCAAGGTAGAGCAAATGGGTTCTGGATCGTTCCGACGACCGTTATTTTCTTCGCTACCAGCGCATCTACCAGAACGGCAAGTCCACCACCGATTGCGTATAGGTAATCCCTGTGGGGGCCTGAAGCTAGAGCTTCAAGATTCACAAATCTAACAGTCTGAGCCTTCGCCTTCTCAATCTCATCCAACAAGCCTTTGACGAGTTTCTTCTCGATAGTGTCGAAGGCTTGTCCCGTTAACATGTGGTGCAATTCACTAGTGGGCTGGTAGGCTTCAAGATTGAATGGGTCGAGCAGCTTGCTCAATGTGTTACCGTCGATAACGTACTCTTGCGTCTCGGACATGGGAAGGTTCATCTCGGGGAGAACTGTTGACATTCAACCATTGTTATAGCTGTTTTCCGATACCCCCAAAAAATGGTCGGGATTATGAGATTCTTGGTTCGGCTGTCGAATAGGCGAAAATATGCGCCGTCGGATAGAAAGCAGTTGAGTACTGTCGCATACGCAGCCGTTCGAGCGTTGGGTGCGGATGTGGGAAACCTTCGAGTCAGCAGCGCCGCAGTGGAGCTGGACCTTTTGCTAGACTTCCAGGCAAATGTGGACAAGGCAGTTAGGGCGCTGGAGGAACGGATAGGGCCGAAGTTGACGATTAGGCAGCTGGACGTGCAGAACGTTCCTATGGAAAGTGCTGAGGCGATCAGACTCGGGTTGGCCCTGTTTAATGAGGAACGATACTGGGAAAGCCACGAAGCCTTGGAAGAAGCATGGCGCCGGTCAACTGGTGCTGAGAAGGAAATTCTACAGGGGATTATCCTCCTAGCGGCAGCACTCGTCCATCTGCAGAAAGGCGAACATGATGTTTCGCTCTCTGTGATGAATCGCGGCTACGAGAAACTGGCGGGACACAGCGGTGAACATTTCCGAGTTGATATTTCGGCTCTAAAGGAAACCGTCGGGAGAATGCTGACTGGGAGCCCCGATTTTTTCAAGATCACGACAACTAGCTAGAGCAGTTCCGCAGCCCGGAACAATGCGCAGATCGATTTCGCATCACGGATTTCACCCGAGCGGACCTTTCCTAGGGCATTCTCCAATGACAATATTTCCAGGTTGATTTCCTCATCTTCCTCTGTATGCGTCTCGGATTTGACCAGTCCCTTAGCCAGGTAAACATGAATTTTTTCCGTACTATAGCCGGGGACGGGGAAGAATTCCATGATTTTCTCAATTTCCTTGCAGCCGTATCCTGTCTCTTCTTCGAGTTCTCTAACAGCGCACTCTTCGGGTTGTTCTCCTCGTTCCATTGTTCCGGCGGGGACTTCGAGGAGGTCTGTTGCGATTGCGTACCTAAATTGGCGCACTAAGACGACCTTGCGTTCTTGGATTATCGGTACAATTGCGGCAGCGCCCCGGTGTTCGATAACCTCACGGGTCGTCGTCTTGCCGTTCCCCAACATCACTTGGTCGACGCGCAGATTCAAGATCCGGCCATCGTACACACGGGACGAAGACGTGCAACGTTCCATTTCTATCCAGGTCTCGAATAGTGGCCGTGAATATGAGAGGTTCGCCCAGGGAGGGATCGATGCGCCAAATTGTTCCGTTTGGTGTTTGGTACTGTTTTTATTGAAAGCATCATACTGCTAGCGGCATAAGGACTGCGCATTGACTCAGAAACTGGTCCCAGATACTTCGATAATTATCGACGGCAACGTACCGTCGGTAATCGAGAAAGGTGGACTGACCGACGTTGAAATTGTCATCCCATACGCAGTGTTAGATGAACTTCAGGCACAGGCTTCGAAGGGACGGGAACCAGGGTTCGTTGGGCTTGAGGAAATCAAGAAACTGAGGACCTTTTGTGAGAGTAAAGGCATCAAACTAACATTTCTTGGCCAGCGTCCCGGGTACAACGATATCATGCTTGCAAGGAGCGGAAGGCTCGACGCCCTCATCACGGATGTTGCGAGGTCTGAGAATGGAATTCTTCTTACCGCCGACTACGTGCAAGCACTGGTCGCTGAAGCATCAGGCGTGCAAGTGAAACACGTCCCAGGCGAGGTGAAGACCACAGGCCTCGATTTCGAGAGGCTATTCACAGCTGACACATCGAGCGTTCACCTAAAGGAGGGAACGCGGCCTCTTGCAAAGACAGGCAAGCCAGGAAAATTCGAGTTAGTTACACTCTCTGAAACACCCAGCACAACTGAAGAGGTCGAACAAGTCATTCGAGAAGTTACCGAGGCAGCAAGGGTTAGCCGGGAAGGCTTTGTTGAAATAAACAGGGCGGGCGCTATGGTCATCCAATTGGGCCGCTTTCGTGTTGCGATTACCAGGCCACCGTTATCAGACGGCGTGGAAGTTACGATTGTTCGTCCCGTCGTGAGCCTCACGCTCCAAGACTATAAGCTGTCTGGGAAACTGATGGAACGGCTCGCTACGGGCGCCGAAGGCATCCTCATAGCAGGGCCTCCGGGGTCGGGCAAAACAACTTTTGCTTCGTCCCTAGCTGAGTTCTACTTGAAGCAAAACAAAATCGTCAAGACGCTTGAATCCCCGAGAGACTTACAGGTTGGCCCAGAAATAACTCAGTACGGCCCGCTGGAAGGAGATTTCGAGAAAACGGCGGAGATCCTCCTCCTCGTGAGGCCGGACTATACGGTATTCGACGAAGTGAGGAAAACCAAGGACTTCATGATCTTCGCCGACATGCGCTTAGCGGGAGTCGGTATGATCGGCGTCGTGCACGCCAGCGAGGCGATCAATGCCATACAAAGATTCATCGGCCGCGTTGAGCTGGGAATGATCCCGCACATCATAGACACAATAATTTTCATCCAGTATGGGGAAGTACGCAACCTCTTCACGCTAAACCTCACGGTTAAGGTTCCAACTGGGATGACTGAAGCTGACCTCGCCCGGCCAGTGGTTGAGGTTCGTGATTTCGAAAAAGGCGCTTTGCAATACGAGATCTACACGTTCGGCGAGGAGAATGTGATCATTCCAGTAAGCGACGCAAAACCCGCAATCAGCGCTGCACATAAGCTCGCTGAGGAACGAATACTGCAGGAAATCAGGAAGTTTGACCCTGGTGGAGAGGTCACATTGGTGTCCGACAACCGCGCCCTCGTCCGCGTCGATAACGAAATTGTTCCCATACTCATCGGGAAGAAAGGCGCTACCGTTACAAAACTGGAGGAGAAGCTCGGCGTCAAGATCGATGTAGAACCGCTAGCGCCAAGTGCTGCAGGCAAAGAGGTTCGGTACGAGGTAAGGGAAGTCGGCAACCGTATCGACCTCGTATTTGATGAAGACCTTACCGGTGTGGCTGCCAACGTTTACGTTGGCGACCAATACCTCTTCTCTGCAACAATCGGCAAGAAGGGCCAAATCAGGGTGTCAAAGAAATCTGACTTAGGCCGCAGCCTGTTGCGAGCTTTAGTCTCAAAGCAGAGGATTCGTGTTCTCATCTAGCCGCAATCAGAGTTCCAGCTTCACATCTGCCCCGGACAGCTTCCGTGAGAATGCCTCGATCTCTCTCAATAACGAACCAATCTGTTCGTCAAGTCGCCTTTCATTTCCAACTGCTCGTTGCAACTCTCCCACCAGCTCTTCATGGGCAGCGCGGTTTGCTCGTCCCTTCTGGCGGAGGTCTCTAAGTTTCTGGACTAGGGCCGCCGTTTCTTGGTCAGCTAAAAGCCTCTCATAGGTACTCTTGCGGTCGCGAGATGTTTCATGAATTTTCGACAACGAATTTCCTGCAACAACCTGTTCTGCTCGTTCAACCACTTTCTTCGCCTCACGCTGTTTGAGCGCCAGTTTCCCGCTCGTCACTGCCCCCGATAACGCTGTCATGACAGCCTTCAAGCGCGGGTAGCCACTCTCTTCCGAGAGGAATGTCGCGAAAGGTTTCTTGACGTACTCCTTCGTGCTATCTCTTACTTCGATAGGGAGCGGGTAGTCCCCGCGCTCAGAAATCGAGATGAGTTTCTTTAACGGCCTCCCTAGCCTACTAAACCCGGTAAGGATTAGTTCCCCTCTCAGCGCTCTCAGCTCTGAGTCAAGTTGCATGTATTCCTTGATCTTCGGGTTTCGACGAATCTCCCCGGCTTGGTCCTTCAGCGATTTGTCAACGCGTTCAGTTTCTCCGAGGTTTTCCTCTAAGGATTGTCTTTGTTGTGATGCGGATTCCCTTAGCGTCCGCATCTTTGATAGGGAATTAAGCTTCTCGCTCAACCCTTCTAGGGAGTGAAGTAAGGCTCCTCGCCCGATCAGGAAATTGTGAAGTTCGTCGCCTAGCCTTCGTAGTTTGTCAATGTTGCCACCGAGCGTCATCATGTCGATAATGTAGTACGGCCGGATCTGTCGGAGCCATGTCTCCCTAGTTCGGGCTGCTTCCGACGCAAGCTTCGACGTCTCGCGTTGTAGGTTCCTCAGGCTTCCCGAATCTTTCTCAGTCGGGACGCTAAACTGTTTGAACATATCCGGGATTATTGTTGTCAACCTTGCAACTGCTTTCGCCGCCCTGTACTGGGCTCTGTTGTCGCGTTTTGATTCCATTTCTTGTTCCGCTTTACGTGCGAGTTGAGTGCAGAATTCTGTAATCGAATCTAATCCGCGTGTTATCTCCGTGATTAGTTTGTCACGTTCACGTTCTGCTTGGGATAGGTTTGATGAGAGTGATTTCCGCAGCCATTCTTGTAATTTTGAAACTGGAATTTGATTGGCCATGGAGGACACTAGGGATTTGCTAGCCTTCGGATGACGCGGCTTAGAGGTTATGGCCGGATTATAATATGTTCCGTGGCTTATCTTGCGTCTTCTCGCAGAGTGATCAAAATGGTTTCAACTGTTTCTTCTGCTCGGTCGATGCGTTTCGTGATATCATTGACCATGGCATCGTACGTTTCACGAGTCGATCTGCCTGCCCTGTACTGGGATCTCACCTGATTCAGGCTGGTTCGTGACACGTGGATTTCCGCTTCTGCCCTGTCGATTCTTCGAATCAGTTCATCGTACCGTGGGCTGACTGCACGAAGTTCGGCTTTGATCTCCATCAGGGACTTATTGATTTCGTCCAGCCGGAGTTCCATAACCTTCGTTCGTCGCCTGAACTCATGCTTCACCAAACCGCCCCTAGCCACTTCCTCTTCCATTACAACGAGTTCCCTTGATAATGCAAGTCTCTCGTCATACAGGCCAACGAACTCCCTAAGCTTCTCAACGGGAACTGGGACTGCGAGTTCTGGGCCTCGCCTAACCATGACCGCCAATGCAAATGCTGCAATCGCAAGCTCCAGGCCGACAAGCCACGGCAGACCACCAAACGCTGACGAGAACGGCGAACCATTCAAGGTTAGTCCAACAGTCAAGTTGTTCATCGTCGAGATGCCCTGAAGCGCAAACTCGCGACTGTCTGGGTTATATTCAATGGGGCTCGATATGGGTGACTGCGGTAGGGTCTTGATATCGCTGACGGTAACTCCGCTGGGCGTTATGATTCTGACAGTTGCATTATCGAATAGAAGGTCGTCTCCATTGTTCAAAAGGCCGATGGTTAGGTTGTATGTTCCCCACCAGTTCAGTTGTTTGAGGTACTGCGACGTGGGGAGGTCGTAGGTCAATGTGAATGTGAAGTTCTCCTTAGATCTCACGCCGGAAGCATACCTTGGGGATACCGTGACTTGGTAGGGTGCGGTAGGATTCTGTGTGGTTGTCCACATCGCGCCCACCACGTCATACGCCATAACGTTTGAGGCGCCTTTGGGAAGGGTGATGGGCATGGATGTGATTGGTATGCCGATGTTGTGTAGGTTGTAAGTGTCCTGCACCTTGAGTACGCCGGTACTGCCGACCGTGATGTCGCGCTCAGCCGAAGTTATGTCTACAAGATATTGGTTGACCGTGCTGTACGGAGCATAGAACGTGTCGGTTGAGTATGCCTTCCAAGGTTGGTACTGCCGGAAAAGGGCGGGTAGACCGTTCAGAGTTACGATTTGGTAGGGTGAGTTCTGGGGAAGCACGAAGTTTGAGGCTTGCACCGCTACAAACGTCACATTTGCTACTCTAGCGTCCTGCGTAAGAATGGGCGCCGCTGTAAAATTATACTGAAACCCGCCAACGACCTCTGTTATCAAACCGCTCATCAGCAATGCCACTCTGAATTCGTAAGTTTTGTTCAAGGTCAAGTCTTCAGCGAAATGAACCCGCATCCAATAGACGTCTGGGCTTGGGTTGACGTCGCCGTCTACGGTCAGGGTTCTTCCCGCGCTGTCCCTTGAGAGCGCATAGTACACGTTGTTTCGATACTGGCGTGAAAAGCCGAAATCCAATGAGGATACTGGGGTTGAACCGCTGTCATAATGGACTCTGTAACTGTCC
Source organism: Candidatus Bathyarchaeota archaeon (assembly GCA_963726255.1). GTDB lineage: Archaea > Thermoproteota > Bathyarchaeia > 40CM-2-53-6 > 40CM-2-53-6 > FEN-987. The sequence goes on along the minus strand of CAVSBL010000002.1, from coordinate 1,159,621 downwards.
AAAAGATGTAAGACTCCCCACTGCCCTAGGTCGACGATCCTCACGACATCTATCGTCAGGTGCGGCTGTGAGTCTGCATGGAGCGGAGCAACCATCCCTAGAGCCAAGACCAAGACTAGGGCAACTACTGCTAGCTTCATTTTCAACTTCAGTTTGGCTCCGCTTTCATCGGGTTCCACGAAAGGATTGTCCCGTCAATGCGGAGTTCAATATTTATTCATTCTGTTGTCTATGGATTGATTCAATTTTTCAAGAGTGACGAATGCCATTCGTCGGGAGTATCCCTCATTTTCTTCGCTGGAATTCCTGCGAAAACTGTTCGCGGGGGCACATTGGAGTTCACCATTGCTTGTGAACCGACGACAGACCCCTCCCCCACAATGACGCCTGGGAAGATTAGTGCGTTCGCTCCGATGCTAGCGCCCCTCTTCACAGTTGGCCCAACTAGTTTGAATGGTTTCTGGGTGACGTACTTGTCGTTTGTGAAGACGCAGCAGGGCCCGAGGAACACTCCGTCCTCTACAGTCGAATAGGTGCAAATGTATACCCCAGTTTGAATCGAGACCTTCGCCCCTATCTTCGTGCTTCCATCAATCACTACGTTGGTTCCAATTTTGGTTCCGCTGCCAATCGTCACATTCTCTCGGACTAGCACGTTGTGTCCGAATGCGACATCGTCTTCAGCCTTCACGTTCGAGTAGAGTGTTGTTCCAGGCCTCAGGATACAGTTCTCGCCGACGGTGGTTGCTTTCTTCTCCTTTATTCTGTGCGAACGTGCCATTTCCTTAAGCTCATTAGCGGCTGGGAACCCAATAATGCAGTTCGGGCCGACATAGGTACCTTTCCCGATCGTTAGAGGCCCGTACAGGACCGCATTCGAATCGATGAATGTTCCCTTACCGGTTCGTACCCGGCCAAGCAGCCTAGCGCCCGCGCCAACATGCGTTCCAGGGCCAAGCAAGCGTTTGTTCTCAACAACTGCTGTTCGATCAATCTTGCGTGAATTCAAAGGAATCCTAACCGTTCCTTCAATGATGTTCAAGGACTTAACTGCATTTGTTTGAGGGCTATTCTCCGACTCTTCAAGCAACCATAATCGAATAATATGAACTGAGGGTAAGGGTCGCCGCGAGGAAGCGGAACTTGTCGAGGGCTCATCCGTACATTCCCAATAGCGACGAATCGATCAAGCGCCAGATGCTTAGCGATATTGGCGTGGGGGTAATCGAGGATCTCTTCAAGGACATTCCTTCACCCATACGAGCGAAAGCTTTCCTCGCGATACCGTCGAAGCTTTCGGAGATGGAGGTAAGGCGCCATGTCGAAGCGCTTCTCAACAAGAACCTCTCAACGCGTGATCTCTTGTCTTTTCTTGGAGCGGGTGTCTGGCCCCACCATGTTCCGGCAGCGGTCGACGCAATTACCAGCCGCGGAGAATTCCTAACCTCCTATACACCTTACCAGCCTGAAATCTCGCAAGGGATGCTTCAGGCCATGTTCGAATATCAGAGCATGATCTGCGAGCTAACCTCAATGGACTACGCAAACAGTTCGTTGTACGACTGGTCAACCTCACTAGGAGAAGCGGCCAGAATGGCTTCACGCGTTACTCACCGTGACGAGTTCATTGTACCGCATTTCATTCACCCCGAACGCCTCTCAACGTTGCGAACGTTTTGCGAGCCCGCAGATATCAAAGTCGTTGAGGTCGCACAAGATAGGCGGACGGGAGCCCTGGATCTTACTGACCTAAAGAGGAAATTGACGGCGCGGACAGCAGCAATTTACGTAGAATATCCTTCGTTTCTGGGGTTCGTGGAGCAGTCGTGTGAAGAAATAGCCCAACTCACCCACAATGGCGGGGCTCTCTTTGTTGTTGGAAGCGAACCAATCTCGTTAGGCGTTCTGAAAGCCCCCGGCGAAATAGGGGCGGACATAGTTGTTGGGGAAGGACAGCCGCTGGGCAACCATATGAACTATGGAGGCCCGCTACTGGGCATCTTTGCCTGCAAAGGCGATGAGCTTCTCCGACAGATGCCGGGTCGAATAATCGGAAAGACAACGACTCAAGATGGCAGACAGGACGCCTATTGTATGGCGTTACAAACGAGAGAGCAACACATTCGGCGGGAGAAGGCAACCTCAAACATTTGCACAAATGAAGCTCTCTTGGCGCTAGCCGCCGCGAGTTACTTAGCCTTGCTAGGGCCGAAAGGGATCGAGGAACTTTGTGCGACAATATTGGATCGGACCGGTTACGCCATGAGCCAATTGCGAAAGGTTCGCGGGGTTTCAGCTCCATGTTTTGACGCGTTTCACTTCATGGAGTTCACAGTGAACTTCGATAAGTCCGGGAAAAGTGTGGCCGAAATAAACCAGTTAATGTTGAACGCAGGGATACAAGGGGGCCTAGACTTAAGCAGGTATTTCCCAGAACTCGGCCAAACAGCGCTTTACTGCTTTACCGAAGTTCACAGACGCCACGACATTGACCTGCTCGTCGACAAGCTTCAACAAATCTTGGGGGCTTGAAATAGTTGGTGTATGCTCAAGCGAAATGGGACGAACCGCTTATCATCGAATTATCGCAGCCGGGGAAAATAGGTTTCCATCAACTTTCCTCCACTAACGAAGGCGATGCTGCCTTGAGGAGCATCCCATCTAGACTTCGACGCGCCGCTCCTCCAGCGTTGCCGGAAGTTACGGAGATTGAAGTAATTCGCCACTTTACCCGCCTCTCGCAAGAGAACTTCGGGGTCGACCTCGGCATCTACCCGCTGGGAAGTTGCACAATGAAATACAACCCGAAACTCTGCGACCTCATAGCTGCTTCACATAAAATACAAGAAATGCACCCCTACCAAGAATCGAGGACCGTTCAGGGGATTCTTCAGATCCTATACGAGGCGACGAATTTCCTCTCGAACATCGTGGGCATGCAGAAGGTAACATTGCAACCAGCCGCCGGGGCGCACGGTGAATACACGGGTGTAATGCTAATGCGGGCTTACCATCGAGACAGGTCTGACATGAAACGTGATGAGATTATCGTTCCAGACTCAGCCCATGGGACGAACCCAGCGAGCGCAGCGATGGCCGGGTACAAAGTCGTCGAGGTTCCGTCAAATTCACAGGGGTGCGTAGACACGGAGGCGCTGAAGAGCGCGGTCGGGCCGAAAACGGCTGGGCTAATGATCACAAACCCCAACACGCTCGGTATCTTCGAACGTGATATCCTCGAAATCGCTGGCATAGTCCATGATTCTGGCGGGTTGCTCTATTACGATGGTGCCAACCTAAACGCAATCATGGGTAAAGCTAAACCGGGCGACATGGGCTTCGATGTCGTTCACATCAACCTGCACAAAACCTTCGCAACCCCGCACGGAGGAGGAGGACCAGGCGCCGGACCTGTAGGTGTCACAAGCCGCCTCGTGGACTACCTGCCCGTTCCAACCGTGGAATTTGATGGGACGAGATACTATTTGGACTACAATAGGCCGAAGAGTATCGGACGGGTCAGGGCGTTTTACGGAAGCGCCGCCGTGGTTCTTCGTGCTTACGTCTACGTTCTGCTCCATGGGAAAGAAGGCCTAGAAACAGCTTCTGAGGTTGCGGTTCTCAACGCCAATTACATGGCCCACAAACTTCGAAGAATCAAGGGCTTTTCGCTTCCTTACGGGGAAGGCGTCCCGAGAAAGCATGAATTCGTTTTGTCCGCTTCGGGCCTTGCAAAGGAAACAGGCGTTACGGCACTGCAGGTAGGAAAGAGGTTACTAGACTTCGGAGTGCACCCACCAACCGTCTATTTCCCCATGATTGTAGAAGAGGCAATGATGACGGAGCCTACCGAAACGGTGGCTAAAGAGGAACTTGACGCTATGATAGACGGCTTCGCACGGATTAGCGATGAGGCCTACTCGAAATCCAGCGAACCCGCAACCAGCCCTCATGCAACGAGTGTAACGAGAATTGACGAAGCGAAGGCCAACAGGCCAAAGTCAATGCAGTTAACATGGAGAATGAGCAGTTCAGGTCACAAGTAGCCCTCAAACGAAGAATCGTTCTCGTGGGAACTCCTTGAAAGTCAAAATCTACTATTTCGCATCGGTTCGGGAAGTGGTCAACATGCGAGAGGAGAACGTGGACATTCCCCGTGGCACAAATGTACGGAAGCTTCTCGACCTCATCGTGACAAAACATGGCGACAAACTGAAGGAATACCTGTTCGATGAGACTGGGAACCCCCGCTCATACCTTCAATTCATTCTGAATGAGAAGTCGATTTCTGAATCGGGCGGATTCTTAACTGAATTGACGGACGGATGCACATTTGCAATTATACCCCCCGTCGGCGGAGGGTAACTCTCCGTTGAGCCTATCCATCATCAAGCCTAAACTAGGCACCGCTATGCCAAACCCTAGCGCAGGAACGAGCAATCTTTCCTGATTCTTGGAGAAATATCGCAAGCGAACTCGTCCGTTAGAGCCTTTCGCCACCGCTAGGATGCTCAAATCGCACCGGACTGAGACCCGTTCCCAAAAATAGTCCAACGTATCTCCATCACAAATCCCTCAGTCCGTCAGTAAAGGTGAGCTATTGGCTACAGAGATTTCCATTCGGAATATCCTTGACGAATTTGATTTATTCCAAATGGAACCGCAATCAGCGGAAGGCGAACGTCTCAGCCTAAGGTTGGGTATCGATCAGGTTGAAACGCTCACTTGAACTTGTAACTTAGTTTCCGGACTTTATTCATGATGGACGTGGCGTGTCCTTCTGCCCGGACCTTCCCTGCTTTAATGGCTGCAAGGATGTCCTTCACATCGCTGGAATCGGCATCAATGACGCTGTAGGCGTCGCCAATTGTCTGTGGGATATGGGAGTCACTCCCTCCGACCTGTGGAAGCTTGAACCTTCGCGCATCTCTGCGTGCCAACCAATTTGACACGTAGAACGACAAGGCGTCAGCATTAACTGTCTCGACCGCGTCTGGCCTCACTGTTAGTCTTGCAATCTTGACACACTCGGAGACGGGGTCGTAGGGGTGAGGAATTATTGCAACTCCATCTTGATCGTGGATCTTCTGAATGGTTTCGTCCGCTGGAAGCCTTGGCGGAATCATCTCTCGAATGCCCAACGCCAATACGTGCCCATCCTTGGAAGAAATTTCCACAGCAGGAAGGATTAGTGCGTCCGGCAGTTTGGGCGGGTCGAATCTATCATGTTCCGCCACAGCCACACCGTCGAGCCCTCGGCTCCTGATGATTTTGGGGAGGTCCTCACGCCTAGTGTGGCCGTCGTACGAGCCGATTGTGTGGACGTGCAAATCGAGTTTAAGTGATGGCATCCTCGACCACCGTCATGACTGCGCCGGCACGAAGACCTTGTGGAACAGTGGGGTCGATTTGCCTATGGCGTGACCAGGCTTGAGGGCAAGTTTCCCCGCGTCCCACCATCCTTGCTCTTCGGTCAGGTTGAGTTGTTCGCGAATATGTTGCGCCGTTTCCGGCAGGAATGGGGAAATTAGGATGCCTATCGATCTGACGACCTGCGCGGCGAAGTAGAGCGTTGTAGCCGTTTTCGCCCGATCCTTCTTCAGGAGATGCCACGGTTCCCGTTCGCTTAGGTATTGGTTTCCGGTCCTTGCGAGTTCAATGATTTCCGCAAGGGCGCTTCTCAATTGAAATTGGTCGAAGAGTTGGGATACCTTTGAGGGTGATGACTCTATTCGATTCTTCAAGACTTCATCCTTTTCGTCCAGCTGTTTCGGTTCGGGTATCTTTGAGTCGAAATTGCTGTTCACGAATGTGAGCGTGCGGTGGACGAAGTTTCCTAACACATCGTTTAATTCGCTATTCACGTGACTTTCGAAATCCCGCCACGTGAAGTTTGCGTCTCGAGCCTCAGGCCGGATTGCTATAAGGACGTACCGCCAATATTCGGCCGGGGCAACTTTCAATGCTTCATCAATCCAGACTCCGACCTTCTTGCTCTTAGAGAATTTTTGTCCATCAAATAGAATGAATTCGGTTGAGGATACCTGCCATGGTAGTACATAATCCTCATGCGTCGCTAGGAGGAGGCTTGGGAAAATGATCACGTGGAATGGAATGTTGTCCTTCCCGATGAAATGCACGTTTCTGGTCTGCTTGTCGAACCAGAAATCCTTCCAAGCATCGGGCCTGCCTGATTTTTCAGCCCACTCTATCGATGCCGAAACATAGCCTAAGACCGCTTCCAACCAGACATAGATGGTCTTTCCCTCGGCTCCTGGAAATGGTGCTGCAATGCCCCATTTGTTGTCCCTCGTCAGGGCTCGGGGCTTAAGGCCTTCCTCGAGCCATTTTAGTGAGAAGTTGCGAGCGTTGTCTGGCAGTTGTTTGTTCTCTTGGACAAGGGTGAGGAGTTTGTCTCTAAATTTCGGCAGGTCGAAGAACCAGTGTTTTGATGTCTTAACGGTAGGAGCCTTACCACAGAAAACGCATCTGGGCCGAATTAGTTCGAGCGGGTCGAGTACGCGGCCGCATGAATCGCATTGGTCGCCCCTAGCTTGTTCGTAGCCGCAGTGGGGGCATGTTCCCTCGACAAAGCGGTCGGGGAGGAATCTTTGATCCTTCTCGCAATATGGTAAGTTGACGTCTTGAGTATACACGTAACCGTTCTCGTACACTTTCTTGTAGAGCTCTTGAGTGTATCGAATATGGACCGGGCTTTCGGTCCTCGTGTAATTGTCGAGGCGTATATTGTAGGCCTCCAGTAGGTCGCAGATTTGCTTGTGGATTTCGTCAGTCAGCTGCCTCGGCGAAACACCCCGCTTTATGGCTTCAACTTCAATGGGCGTTCCATGTTCGTCCGAACCCGTTACGGCAATGACCTGTTCGCCTTTGAGGCGTAGGTATCTAGCGAAGACATCCGCGCTGAGAATGTGGATAAATGTGCCCAAATGAGGGACTGAATTTACGTAGGGCCAGGCAGAGTTGACTATCCATTTCCCCATTCATGACCGCCTCCAGTCGGGCCCGTTCGCCAACAAGCAAGAAATCAGTAAGTGTTTTTTCCGCCTGTTCGTGATGATCTTTAGTTGCGGCCCCTCCAAAAGCTTCCTTACGCTTACCGTCCGTGTGACCAGATTAACATTTCTTTCCTAAAGGGGAATCAAGAAATATGGCGCTTCGTATGCTTCTGGTGGAAATCAACTTTGAGTGGAGATTACACGAAACTGCTTGAGCGTGCCTATTCCAACCTTCCTAAGGTCGTGGGGAGTGGGGAAAGGTTCGAGATACCGAGAGTTGTCGGCATAAGGATGGGTAGGAGGACAATAATCCAGAATTTCGGCGAGATTAGTGGCAAGATCAATCGGGACCCCCACCATTTGCTCAAGTTTCTGTCTGGGGAGCTGGCAACGGCCGCGTCCCTCGATGGCGCGAGGGCCATATTCCAAGGCAGGTTCGATGTTGGAACCGTAACACGGCTTCTGAACATTTACGCTCAACGTTATGTGATATGTCCCATATGCAACCGGCCTGATACGAAAATCGAGAAGGAAGGGAGGTACCTCTTCCTCCGCTGCGAGGCGTGTGGTGCGAGGTCTTCCATACTCCCCGTCTAAGAAAGTGTGCCCCCGCGTGAGCAAAGTCTCTCTTCGAATCTTCAAAGACGCAAAGTACACCCTCGTGGCCGTTTGTGATTCGGAACTTCTCGGGGCAACATTTCGTGAGGGAAAGTTGAAGCTCGAAGTGAAGGTTGATTTCTACAAGGGCGTTTCCACTAGCATTCCTGAAGCGCTGCAGGCCATTGACGGGGCAGACATAGCGAACCTGGTGGGCGAGGGCATAGTTGAAGCGGCGGTTCAAGGGGGTTTTGTCGACCCATCCGCGATTCTCCGTATCGGCGGGGTGCCGCACGTCCAGATGATCAGAATGTGAATGGCGCTGAGCGGTCTGTTTGCTTGCGGTGGGCTGTAGGCTTATTTAGGCTGGTCGGAATATAGGCGCGACGAAACTTCGGTGGAAAATGTGGGTAAGAAGAAGGTTCTGAGTGAAGGCGAACTCAGGGAAATGGTCATGCCCGATGAGGGGCAGCTACTGGGAATTGTAACCCAGATGCTGGGTTATGATAGGCTAATGGTCAAGTGTGGGGACGGACACGAGAGGGTCTGCAGAATTCGAGGTAAGATGAAGCGCCGAGTCTGGATCAAGGTCGGAGACACGGTACTGGTTGCTCCGTGGGACTTCCAGGCCGATAGCAGAGGAGATATTCTCTGGCGGTATACGGAAAGCCAATCAAACTGGCTACGAAGCCAAGGTCGTCTGGCTGCCTAGTTTTTTCTTAGATGAGATTGCTTGGTGGGGAAAGTGGAGTCCGTAGCTGAGCGGAAGCTACGCCGCAGGGTTGCCCGCTACGAAGTAGACCGGTTAATGAGGAAGAAACGTAGCGAGGAGATGGAGTCTCTTGAAGAGGTTTTCGATAAATCGACTCTGATGATAGTATATCGTTTGCTGAACCGCGGGTACATCCGAAACATCAACGGTGTAGTGCGCTCAGGAAAAGAATCACGTCTGTATTGGGGAGTTGGACGAAGAAACAAGCTAGTGGCAATCAAGATTTTCTTGACCACGTCTGCGGGATTTGTGAGCGGCAGGATGATGTACATACAAGGCGATGAAAGGTTCAAGAACACTAGAAAAGACACAAGGTCGCTCGTCAACCTTTGGGCTCTGAAGGAGTTCAGGAACCTCCAACAAGCACGTGACGCGGGCGTCCGGGTCCCCATGCCATTGAAGGTAGAGGGAAACGTACTGCTTATGGAGTTCATCGGAAGAAACGGTATTCCCGCTCCGCTGCTGAGGGAGACACCCTTAGACCACCCAGCCCAAGTGTACGACAAAATTGCTGAAGCTGTAAAAAGGCTCTACCAAAAAGCCCAACTTGTACACGGTGACCTAAGTGAGTATAACATCATGATAGTTGACCTAGAGCCGGTAATCTTTGACTTCGCCCAAGCCGTGCCCCCTGAACATCCCATGGCCCGCAAGTTTCTCGAAAGAGACTTGGTTCGCATGAATGAATATTTCTCGCGGATCGGTGTAACCGTACCTCCGATTGAAAGATTAACGAAGTGGGTGACGAGTGAAGATGTCGACGCGAATTAGCACCACAATCCCCTCCGAACGCATGGGCGTGCTCATCGGAAAGGACGGTTCGACTAAGAGCAAAATTGAAGATGCGTTCAAGGCGCACTTGCTAATCCAAAGTCAAGGCGGTGTCGTAGAAATCGTTCCTCGAGAAAATTCTGATGACGCAACCACCATCCTTCGAGCTCGCGACGTTGTCCTCGCGATTGGCCGCGGTTTCTCGCCCGAGCGAGCGATGGAACTCGTCGATGACGACATCATCCTAGACATCATCGACCTGAGGGAAACACTCGGAAGAAACGAAAACGAGATTTCAAGGCTTAAGGGTCGAGTGATTGGGCGCGAAGGCAAAATTCGCAGGCTAATAGAGGAAATGACGGACGCGAAAGTCTCGGTCTACGGCCACACAATTTCTATGATAGGCGAATACGAAACCGTGACTGCCGCGAGGGTAGCAATCGAACTCTTGCTCAAAGGCAAACAACATTCCACCGTGTACAAACTGCTTAGAAAGATAAAGAGCGAAGCCAAGAAAAGAGAAACCCTTGAGCTATGGCAGAAGCCGCCTACGTGACACGGAGCAACCATCATCAGCTTTATCCCCCAGCTTCACCAACATAGGCGAACCCTGATGGCGCTCCAAGAAGTATTCCAAGAAATATCGGCGGCAGATTTCTTCTACCGCAACCGGGACATCGCCGGGTTCACAAATCCGACAAGGGCGATATACTCCACCATCCGTGAACTAGTCGAGAATTCACTCGACGCATGTGAGACACGAGAGATTCCACCTGACATTTACATCCGAATATCTCACGAGTCGGGGCCGACAGATGGCCCGGGAGTTTACAGGGTTCATATTGAAGACAACGGGATAGGGATTCCCTACGACATCATACCTTCAGCCTTCGCGCAGGTTCTCTTCGGTTCCAAGTACAAGCTTCGTCAGACACGTGGCACCTTCGGGTTGGGCGGTAAGATGGCCATACTGTACGGCCAGATTACGACCCATGGAAACGCAATAATCATGTCCAGTACTGGTCGAACGAAGATACACCAGTACAATTTGATGATTGATATCCAAAAGAACAAGCCGGTCATTCTCAAGCACAAGACGCACCCGAACGAGAACCATTGGCACGGCTCCGTCATCGAATTCTCCACCGAGGCAGATTACACTCGTGCGATGTCCAAGATTCTGGATTACCTAATGGAAACCGCGATCGTCGCACCCTATGCAACCATAACCTACGTTGACCCGAGAGGCAGGCTCTATAGGTTCGACCGTGCGACCCTACTAATGCCTAAACCGCCGCAAGAAACTCTACCGCACCCCTATGGCGTCGACGTCGAAACGATGAAGCGCCTTATCGAGTTGACCAAGGAACGCACACTCGTCGGGTTCATGAAGAGCCACTTTCACAGAGTTGGCCGAACAATCGCAACTTCATTCCTGCAGCAAGTTGACCTGCCCACCAAGAAGAACCCGAAGAAGCTGACACCGGAAGAAATCGTTCAGATTGTAAACGCAATGAAGAATTACAAGTTCCTTGCCCCAGACGCAAGTTGTTTGTCACCCCTTGGGGAGGAATTGCTTGAAGCGGGAATCAAGAAAGAGCTCGCGCCGGAGTTCGTTGCTGTTTATCAAAGGAAGCCATCAGCTTACGCGGGTTTCCCATTCATAGTCGAAGTGGGCATAGCTTATGGCGGTCAAATCGAGGCCGGGGGAGGAATCAAACTTTTCAGATTTGCGAACAAGATTCCATTACTCTTCGATGAGGCAAGTGACGTATCATGGAAAGTTGTGAACACAGAGGTTGATTGGAGACACTATAAAGTCTCCCCAGATATGCCGATTGCAGTTTTCGTTCACATCTGTTCCACAAAGGTTCCCTACAAGACTGTGGGTAAGGAATTCATTGCCGACCGACCTGATGTAGAACGAGAGGTCCTGAACGCCGTTCGCGAAGTTGCGCGTAGACTCTCGTTGTTCCTTTCGAAAAAGATCCACCTGGCGCATGATAAGCACAGGCTTGATGTGTTCCAGAAATACCTGCCTAAGATTGCATCGTTCTCAGCTAAGCTCGCTAAGAAAGGCAAGCCTCCGGATGTTTCCCCACTGCTCAGGAGTGTTTTGAAGCATGAAAAAGAAGATAGTGAAGACGACCAAAGCGACCAAAGCGAGCAAGACTAGCCGAGTAGAACAACGCAGAGGCCAAGTGTTAGACAGCCTCAAGGGTTTAGGTAGCCAAATCTACGAACAACTCTCCCAGAAACAATGGCCCACGGTTCGAATGCCCAGCCGGTCCATAAACAACATACACTATGACGAGAAGACCCGGCAATACATACTCGGCGAGCATAATGTGAAGCGCAGCGCCCGAAACATCAGACATGTTCGGCCACTAACACAACTCGTCTGGACCGGATCCTTCGTCGACGAACTTGCACGGGAAGGAAAAACATCAACCCTCAGAGACGTTTTCTATTCGGCGCAAGCATATGAAATGAGCTTCACAGACCAAGCTGAAAGCGACGACATCATAACGGACCTTGAAACAGTTCTCGGCTACTCGAGAGAAGACTTCAACGTCTTTCCCGAAGAACGCAGCGCAATCTTCGGCGACTTGACCATCCAGTACACGGTCCGAGGGTATGAAGGAAAAGAACTGAACCTTGCATCACACCCCGATGGAATGATGATAGGGCCAGCGCTCACAAACGCAGAATTTGCAGATTGCAACGCTGACAAGGTAATTGCCATCGAGAAAGGCGGCCTATTCACGCGCTTCATTGAAGAGAGGGTTCACGAAAAATATAAGGCCCTATTGATTCACACCGCCGGGCAGGCACCGCGCGCAACACGGGCACTCCTTCGGAGATTGAACAAAGAATTGAAACTTCCAGTCTACATCTTCTGCGACGCAGACCCCTGGGGTATGCACATTGCCAACGTCATAATATCCGGCTCAGCAAACGCGGCGCATCTCCGGGAACTCAACACGCCAGACGCTAAATGGGCGGGTGTATGGGCCTCTGATATCGTAGACTACAAGCTTCCAAGCGACCCCTTAACGGACCTGGACATAAAGAGGCTCTATGAACTCGAGAAGGATCCAAGGTATAATGGAAAGCTATGGAAGAAGGAAATCGAAACATTCCTGAAAGTTAAACGCAAGGCAGAACAGGAAGCTTTCAGCCGATACGGGCTGGCCTACATCGTAGACAAATATCTGCCTGCCAAACTGAAAGAAATCAGCTGACAATTGAGAGCCAACGGCTTTCTCTCCGTTGTCTGAACCGAACCCTAATCACCGAAAATTTCGCGGCGACCTCAGAGCGGCCTCGAAACCAGCTACGGAACCCATTTCCTTAGGGAGCGTTTCATGGCCAGCGCTATGAACATGGAAAAGGCAACGATTAGGAGCCGTTCGATTGGGTAAAGCCAGAAGATGATCCTCCAGAATTCCATGAAATTGGCTGGGCTCACGCCCCCGACGAACCCTGCCGCCAATTCGTAAAGAAGGCCCCCCGCGAGGTGTTGTCCCATAGTGCCTACAAAGGCTAGGAATCCTATTGCTACGATCTGCTGCAAACCAGAGCTGTTTACCCACCGAGGGGTCTTGGGGGCGATTGGCGATAGAAGGAGGATGAGTGCGACAATGTGCAGCCACGTGTAAGGTACGTAGCCAAAGCCAAACAATAGGCTGTAAGGACTCAAGATGAATGCAAGAAAGACTGTACCGTAAATTCCCTGTGCGATTCTGTAGCGGCCTGAGAGCAAAAGAGCGGCCACAGTGACATTGACAAGGGCTGGAAGGAAATCGAGGCCGAAGAACACAGGTGGCCTAACGCCATAGGCCAGAACTGTTCCGATGAAGACTGAAAGAGTGCCGCTCCAAAGGCCGCAGAGCAGAGCAATCGAGGTCAGAAGAAGATCGCCCGCAGTGAATCGGCTGGAAATTCCGACCATTTGAAATGTGGGAACACTTCGGAGCACGAAATAGACCGCGGCAAAGGACGCGGCCAACGTGATTTGGCGAGTTCTTGGCCTACTATGACTGAATAGAGGCATAGGGAGCATCCTAAGAGAAGCTCTTTACTGCGTCGGCAAAGGCTTGGTAACTTTCCGGTCCGGCACGTGAGTCGAACGACGCAATGAAGTATGCAGTTTCTGGGCCAGCCAGTTTTTGCAACTTCCCAGCAATATTCCGGACTGCTTCCGAATTATTCCCAGCGCCCTCTGAAAGTCGCCGAAAGGTTCCCGACCACGATCTTAGAATACTGTTTGGCTGACGCCCATACCCAGCGCATCTTTTGTTGAGGTATTCGTTTCGACGTTCGACTCCATCTTTGCTGAGCCCCCAGTGGTTCCAACCGTCAGCATGCTCTGCGACGACATCTAAGATCCTAAAGTGTCGTCCACCAATCCAGATCGGTGGATGTGGCTGTTGCTTCGGCTTCGGAAAGTTAAGTGCACCTGAAATCTGGTAGTGTTTTCCGTGAAACGTGGCTTCTTCTTTGGTCCACATGGTCTTCAGAATCACAATGCATTCCCTGAGGCGTTCGATTCTCTCATTGAGGTCGTGAAACTTATACCCATGCGAATGGAGTTCTTCGTGGCTCATTTTGTCACCGGTGCCGAGGCCGAGGATTAGCCGGCCGTTGCTGATGTTGTCGAGGGTGCTCGACATTTTGGCAAGCAAACTCGGGTTGCGTAGGCCAACGTTTGTCACTAGCGTGCCGACCTTAATGCTGTTCGTCCGCGCAGCAATTGCCGAGAGAGTAGTCCAACACTCCAACGCTCGGCCGGAACATGACCAGAAAGGGGACAGGTGGTCATAGACCCAGACACTGTCGTAGCCGAGGCTCTCACAATGTTTCGCCACTTCGATCACGTGGTCGAAATCATCGCTGTCCTGGGGAAGCTGGCATCCAAAATTCGACTTAGGCAAAGTACAGAACCTTATTCGTCACTTCTCTAACGGTCAGCGTCGCGATAGGGATTCTATCTGTGTAGTCCGCGGCGTTTTGGAGCATAGATCGCAAATACGCCTTTCCACATCGCGTCGTAGGCTCTGCTCATTGTTTCTATGAAGCGTGTACTATTGGTCCAGAATCCTACGTCTGCGCCGACATCGGCGTTGTGGTCGTCAGGCAATCTCTCGTACAACATCAACTCTCGTTGATCAGAAATCGCAATTCCCGCTGGCCCGAGAGCTTCAGAATAACGTAATTCTGAAACGGGGACAAGCTTGCGGGCCCCCTCTGTATTCTCGCTCGTGATGGGCGCTATGATGCGTATCTTCGCACCTCTAGCCTTTGCTTCTTTGAGCTGGTCGAAATGGAAGTCTGCGATGGCTTGAATTCCCCTCATCGTTGTCCAAATCTCAACACTCTGGTTGGCTAACGCTATCATCTCATTGAGTTTCCTGCTTACTTCGCTTCTGCCCTTGAAAATTCTTAGGTCGTCCGACGGTATTCCTCTTCGCAGTGCCTCCAACCGGCCTTCAGCCAGCGTGCTGGAATTCCACATCTCTTCGAAGTACGCCTGAAGGTTTCTTATGAAAGCGTGGCTGTTAATCCATAATGCGACTTCCTCGTCGCTTCTCGAACTTTCGTCAGCAGTTGTGATTTCGAAGAGGGCTTCATTATCATCGATTATGGAAACCCGAGGAATCGGTTTTGCTTTCAAGTCAATATGCCTTATCTCAATGTTTCCGTGAAGCTTCTCGACAATTCCCAAGTTGCTTTGATTTATCGAGGTTATCACCCTTACTCGAAGGCCGTTCTTTGCAGCGTCACCAAGCCTGTCGAGCAGGTCCGAGGTATCGGCTCGTATCACTTCGGACGGCGAGAGAACGGTCATGACGGATTTTTGAGCTTGGCCGTACATACCGAGTAACCGTTGCTCAATTCGAAGCCTGCCTTCAACCACCTGGAAACGTTCAACTTCCTGGCTGACGGGTTCAACCCGAACGTCCGCGAAGTGGCGGCGCAACTCTTCGCCACGTTGCTCGAGAATTCTCAACTTCGCCTTTCTTTCATCGATTAGGATACGTAGGCACCTGTCGAAAGGTACGGATTGGAAGCGCACTGGCCGTTCGAGTGTAGCTTCCACGAGTCCGCGGCGCTGTAGGTTTCTTATTGTCCTGTAGGTCTCTGTCCGGTTGATTTGCACTCCCCGAGCTACTTCGCTGGCTTTCGAAGGGCCGGTCTTGGCTAGGAAGATTAGAACGCGAGCTTCATTGCGAGTTAGGCCATAATCCTGTAGCTCCGCGACAATGTCATTGACTGCCTGTACTTGTGAAGCAGTACTACTCGTTGATTATACCACCGTCTGAACTGTCTGACACGAAAGCGACAAGGCTGATATAAACGGGTGGCGTCGATATTTCGAGGTCAGGCTACGGTACGCCTGTACGAACCTTTGTATGGGTTCGTTCGGCCCCGTAGGGTTTGAAGGCTGTGCCGCTGCCTCCATAGAATTTCATGAACCATTCGACCCAGTGAAGTCGAAGCGACTGCATGAATACGAAAGCGGTCTCCAAGATCAGTATTAGAACGATAGTTAGGGCTGCGAAAAGCACGTATCCGAGTACTGCCCCTCCAATATTGCCCCAGGCCATGAAGAACAACAGGACTCCCAGAAAGAGTCGGAAGAAGACATCCTCGATTAGCTTCATGGCCAAGATTCGGACGTAGGAGATCGTGTGGGACAGGGACGACAGAAGATTTTCGAATGCATGCATTAGGCCCATGGGCCCCTCCGACCAGAACTTGAGCACCATCATAGCGATCAGCGGGATGCCAATCCTCAGGAAGAGGTCAGTTGTGTTACGGGGGTCAAAAAGATAGTTTGGAAACCGCAGGCCATATTGCAGCAAGGTTATTCCGAACGCGCCGTAGAACCAAAGCCATACCAGTGGGCCAGAGACTAGTTCGCGGTATTCCTTTGCGTAGGCCTTGTTGAAGATGTCGAGGCAGAGGCCTGACATTATGTGAATAACACCAATAGTAATGGATACCCTCAACATGAGCCGTATATTATCGAAAGGTTCGAACCACAGTGGCCCGGGAAGCCCTGTGATCAATCGGAACCACTGAACGTTTCCGAAAACGCTCCCGTAGAGGAACCCCACAACGAGCGCTGACGCGCCGCTGAGCACAAGTAAGGGTGCTCCCTGAATTATCATATTGAATACTCCTCCCATACCGCCATAAGCGGTGTCTGGAATTACCAAGCCCTGTCTCTTCTTGAGCCAAAACATAGCTGAAACAATGATTACTACAACTCCGTTACCCACGTCGCCAAACATGAATCCGAAGAAGAGTGGGTAGGTGACGAGCCACAGAATCGTTGGGTCGATTTCATCACTCTTGGGGACGCCGAAGCCGATCGTCAGCTTCTCGAAAATCTGAAGCATTGGGAGCTTGGGTTTAGCGACATTAGTTGGGGCATGCTTACTAGCCCAATCCTTGATTATGACTTCTCCGTCGCAGATTTCTTGAAGCGCTGACTTGATTTTGCCTAGCTTTGATGCGGGCACCCAACCTTCAATCATAGAAGTGGATTCTGTTTTGCCAGTGTAGGCCTTCGCTTGCTCGAAGGCTCTCTCTGCCCCGACTACCTCCCTGTTCACTAGGAGGTATTCACCGCCGGTTCTGCTGATGTCGTCGAGTTTGTCTTTGAGTTCGTTGAGCCTTCGCTTCGCTTCTTCAATTCTGCTGGTCGGCTCGTAGGCCAAGCGTTTGTTCCTGAACACGGTTTTCAGTTTGAGGCCTAGCGTCTGGGTCACGGCATCAGCAACTGCTGTTCTGTCGCGCTTTGTTGTTAGGATCGTGGTTACGTTATTTGTAATGTCTTTGACAACGGCATCTTCCAATGCCTTGGGTTGAATTAATTCTCCGACCGGCCCCGCGACTTTGAGCTCTGAGGGTTTCAGCGTCTGAAATATACCGGCGACGATTTCTTCCAGCCTGTGTCTTCCCTCGGGGGAGTTTACATTCTCTATTCCCAGGATCTCATCTATACTGAGCTGAAGCTGGCGCTCCGCGTAGGCTACTAATGACTCGAGGGCTTGGGCTTCAGTAGTGAGCACAGTTACCTGTTGTTCGATTTCGGCGATTCGTTTCTCTACTTTGCCCAGTTCTTCATCTGAAATTCTTGGTTCCACGAGAACTTGTTTTGGGCGTGAGGTAATTTCGAGTGCTGCGATGATTGAATTGATTTTTGACTCAAGTGTCGTTAGGCGGTACAGTCGGTCTGAGACTGTTGTTGAAACTACGCCCCCGCCGTACCCCTTGATCATCTCCTTCATGTCGAGGAGTTCAATCGCATTCTGCTCGCGGAGGTAGAGCATTACGTCATCGAACTTTTTCTGCGGGACAATGATCTCGACCCGCCTCATACTGGTAGGTAGCAGCAAGAACTGATTACTCCCGATGGTTCAAAACGATTCAGACTGTTTCTTGGCGCTCCCTATCGCGGGTTCTTCGACGCTTTTGTTTCTGCGTCAACAGTCGTTTAAGTCTGTCCGTTATTATGTCGTATATGACGGGGAGTTCCCACCCGCCCTCTGAGTAGCTGTAGGAGTTCGTGGGGGTTTTGATGTGCACCGTCACTTCATACCGTCCTCGTTCCTTTCCGGGTTTCGTGTATTTCGATTTTATGACGGACCTTGCCTCGAGAAGGTCGGGAAAATGACGGTGAAGTTGATTGATTGTTCGTTTGAACTTCGCTTTCGTTGCCTCAGCTTCGAAGGGGTCTTCCGGAAGTCCAACCATGAATATCGGGACTTCAGGTTCAGGTTCCACCTCCGCAAGCAGGGACATGAAATCCCGTTGTGTGGCTATCCCTTGAAGTTCTTCCCATTGGTTGACGAGAATGTAAGTCTTCGCGCTCTTTAGCATCGTACCTAAAGCTTGTTCGGCGCTAGTTTCAGGTTGACAGGTCAAGGGATCTCGCTCCATTGCGTCTCCAACAAGAAAGTCTAGACTACTCCGGGTTTCCGGTTTCATCGATTTGCTCCCAACGCGTTCGGGTGGGGACATACTCGTGACGATTTGAAATGAGGTTATGATTCCAGTTGCTCGACCGCCTGAAGTTACGGGTAGGTGGTCAATTCGCTTCCGGACCATGAGTTCTCTCGCCTTACCGATTGCTGCTGTTTCGTCGACCGTGATCGGGTTCTTTGTCGCAAGAGAGGAAATTCGCAGGTCACCACCAATCTTACCTTTCAGCTCCAGAAGGATGCTTGCGCAGTTTACTTGGCCTACGATTTTGCGGCCGTCGGATATGGGTACGGCTCTCACCCTGTAGTCCGCCATCAGTCTCGCCGCTTCGCTGACAAGCGCATCTTTGCCAAGCGAAGGTATGTAGGACATCAGGGCGCTTGGTTTTGTCGTTTCGATGTTCGTTGTCTTCAGAATGTCCCTCGTGCATATCATTCCGCAACGACTGCTTTCCGGAATGAAGACTTCGTAGACGCCGCGTTCTTTTAGCAGTCCTACTACCTTGGCGAGGTTGCTGTCAGCTGATAATTCAACTGGACTGGACATGAATTGGTCCAGAGGGCGGGCTTTCAGCTGTTCAACATACTTAGGTAGACTTGTGGCTGACAAAAGGAAAGTCTCATCCTAGGCTTCGATTTCCCCTGCGGCCTTTACGACACCATGGTCTTGCAGATAAGTCCCGTAGTAGACCAATGCCCAGAGGGCGCGTGCGGCCCTTTCGGGCACTGAGTAAGACGGTATTCCCCTTTTCTCAAACGCCATTCTCATGGTTTCTGCCATTTCGGTCCCGCCCATGTCGCAGACTGTAACAGGTTTGCCGTACTTGGGTACAGTTTTCGCGATCTTATCTACAGCATCATCAAGAATTGTTGGCGCATGGTGCAATGTAATCAACACAAGCCCTCCTATTTCGGGGTCGTCCAAGATCGTTGAGAGGGCAAGCGAAAACATTTCGCTCGTGGCCTCGGCTGAAAGGTCCATCGGATTAAACCCTGAAAGTACTGGTAGAAGTAGCTTCTTCGCTTTGAAGGCATCAAACTGTGTCATAATTCGTTCGGAGAATTTGTGGACCTTCAATCCTGATTCTTCCAACGCATCCGCCGCAATGATTCCTGGTCCGCCAGCGTTCGTCAAAACGGCTACGCTCTGAGTGTAACCGGGTGGCTGTAGGGCTAATGCGCGCCCAAAGTCGAAGAGTTCTTCAACGTTTCGAACCCTTATGATTCCTGCCTGCCTGAATGCTCCCTCGTAGATTTGTTCTATTCCAGCTAACGCTGCTGTATGGGATGCCGCGGCCCTTGTTCCTGCCTCAGTCCTGCCTGACTTGAGCGCGACGACAGGTTTCTTTCGCGTCGTGTCCTTCGCTCTCTCGAGAAACTTCCGTCCCTTAGCTAGGCCTTCAACATACATGAGGATAACTTTGGTTTGGGGGTCGTTTGCGAAGTATTCAAGGAGTTCGTCTTCCGTCACGTCGCACCTATTTCCGTAACTAACGAATCCGCGTATACCCATTCCATGGCCTGCCATGTAGTCCAGCGCTGCCGCGCCGAAGGCTCCGCTTTGGGTTAGAAACGAAACCGAACCAGGTCTCGGCCGCGGGGTGGCAACGACTTCGCGGCCGTCGGAAAGGAATTTTGTTTCGGGAAGGAACAGCGTGTCCATTCCAGTGTAGGCATCGTAGATTCCTAGGCAGTTGGGCCCTATTACTCTGACGCCGTATCTTCTTGCCACATCTACGAGTTGTTCTTCTAACGCTCGGTTGCCGACCTCTGCGAAACCTGACGATATCACGATAGCTGCTTTTGTCCCCATCTTTCCAGCTTCTTCAATTACGTCTGGGACTCCTACAGCGGGTATCGCGACTAGAATTGTCTCGATGGGGTTTGGGATCGCTGAGATTGACGGATAGCTTTTCTGGCCGAGGATTTCGTTGCGTTTCGGGTTTACGAGGTAGACTTCGCCCTTGAAGACTCCTCTCGCGTGATTGGTCACCATGTTTTGGGCCATCACGTAGCCTATGCGGCTAGGTGTGGGCGATGCGCCTACGATGGCTATGGATTTGGGTTCAAAGAATGAGTCTAGGCTACGACCTTCTTCAGGTATTGAACGTCTCCCCCGTTCTTCCGCTCTTTCCAAAATTGACACATGTCGCTATTGCTTTCAAGGTAGCGGTTCATTGCTACCTCGGCGACCATTTGAGCGGAGCGGCATATTTCCGCTAGGTTCCATACTATTCCCCTAAGGGCTATTGCCAGTTTGCGTTCTTGAACAGATGATACAACGAGCTCTATGATGTCTTTTTCATGTTCCTCAGCGTGCTTTGAGCGTGCGATTACTTGGTTAGCTAACTCGACATCCAGCATGCTCAACGAATCCATCGCACTGTTCGATATGGCGAGAGTTTCAGCTCCGAACTTGCACACTTCGTCAATTACAGTGGCGTATTCGGCGCAGTTTTCATCAGCCATGGAGAGTACTAAGCTAGCGATTGACTCGCTGCAGTCAGCCATCTCTTCGAAGTATTTCGAGACAGCACGGTAACCAACTGCGTTTGTTGCTGATTCTATTCCAACATGGCGCGATAGTGGTATCTTCGATATTGCCCGAAATATCTGCCGCAGGATCAACCAGTACAGCCGATCGGCTTCGTTCTCGAGTTCTAACACTTCCACCGCTAGAGAAAACTTCCGGTCAACTAACGCCTGCATAGAAGTCTCGAGCATTGAAACGGCTACTTTGTGAAGGCGTGATAGCACTCCAGTAACTGTGAACTTGGAGGGGTCCAAGAAACATTGAACCACTGCTTCCTTTGGAGTTTGCTCCACGATGCCTAGACCGCTTAGCCTCCGGGTTGAGTTACGGATTTCGGTTAGTTGTTCTGGGGTCAGATCCTTCGATGATGAGATAATTATGGTGTCGCGGCCTAAGATGTAGTTCCCAGTGATCATTCTACCAAGAAATTCGTGATCCCTGCAGGCGTCGGCGTTTATCTTGCAGACGGCCATTTCTTCTGATTCTATTTCACTCCCTGGAGTAACTATGAGTTCGCCGAATTCGGAAAGGCGGAGTGTTACTACGCCTCCCTGCTTCAGTCCAACCTGCCTGACCCAGTCCCTTGGGAGGGAGACTGTTAACGTCGAATGCCCGACTCTCTGAACCTTTCTAATCTCCAATATTGGTTCACTCTGTCGCCATTACTTAGATGACGCCCGTAAACCGGAATTAGTGTCAGCGATAGTGACCAGTTATATATTCCGCAGCAATTCTATATAGAGAAATGGCGCTACGTAGTCAACTTAATTCGTGGCATTACCCGCTGCCTGGTTTCCTCCCACGGTCGTCGGAAGGACCATTCGAACGCTCGTTATCAGGCATTCGTCACCGCCTTCGATACTTAGAGCGCCACCGCACCCCGGGCAGATCAGCGGCGGTATCCCAAAGTGGAAGGACGAATCGCCCTCTGGGTCGAATTCAGCATGATACCCGCAATGACCACACGTAAGGCTTCCATTTGACTCCTCTACAATGAGCTGGGAGCCTCCAAGAATGGCCCCCTCAGCAAGGATGCCGTAGGAAAAGCGCAACTGCTCAATCGACAGGGCCCTCAGCTTTCCAATTCTCAGATGAACTTCTAACACCCTACTCGCTCCTTGCTTGGTTGCCAGGTCAAGAACCGATTCTACAATTGATGAAGCAAACGAAAACTCATGCATATTCCAAACGCCTAGCTCAAGCCGAGCGCCTTAACGACTGCTTCAACCCCTTCTCCATTCTTGCAGCTTGTGTGCAACGTAACGGCCTTCGGGTTCAGTCTAGCAACGTCCGCGCTGAGTTTCTTGGGTTCAACTTCCATTGCCTTGGCCAAGTCTACCTTGTTTATGGCTACCACGTCGGCGCCTAGGAACATCATTGGATGTTTGAGAACCATGTAGGGGCCCTCCGTCACACTGATCACGACCAACCGCTTGTCAGACCCAAGCGGGAACTCGGCTGGGCAAATCAGGTTTCCGACATTCTCGATGAATATCAGGTCGAGCCGGTCGAGTTGCAGTCGATCCAAAGCTTTCTTGATCAGGTTCGCGTCCAAGTGGCATTCTTTGCCAGTGTTGACCTGAACTGTCGGAACTCCCTCAGATGCGATGAGTTCAGAATCAATCGTCGTCGTTACATCGCCCTCAATGACTGCGATTCGGTATTTGTGCTTGAGTTTCGAAACTATAGCCTTGATGAGGGAGGTTTTTCCTGACCCCACGGAACCCATAACGTCGATCGCATGGATCTTGTTCACACCCAGCTTCTTCTTGTTCTCGTCGGCGAGGCGTTGGTTTTCTTTTAGGATGTCAACCTCAAGCTCCACGTCGAATACTTCGCCCTCCGCGGAGGTGACGACTTCGGATGGCCTAGTCAATTCTAACGCACCTAGGCCGGGCTTGGGTATATCGGGTTATGAAGGTGGTTGCTGATTTCCGGAGCAAATCCCCATCCCAATCTTGGGGACAGCATTACAAACATATAGCCTTGGAAAACAGGTACCTATAGGAGTGTCCCACGGTGTGCCTCAGTTTCCCCGGCAAAGTCGTGGCGATCAGGGGTGACTCTGCATCGGTGGATTACGGCGCCGACGGCGTAAGGGACAACGTGAACATCTCCCTCGTCAATGCGCAGATTGGCAACTATGTTCTAGTTCAAGGCGGTTTCGCAATTAGGGTTCTCTCTAACCGAGAGGCAGAAGAGACGCTGGAAGCTTGGAAGATAATTCGCGAACTGCAAGGAAGTTAGAAGGCGGGGCATGGAGTTGAGTTCACGTGGAGTCGACGGAGCAATTCTCGCTGCCCGACATAGCTTCATGCCGAACCGCTTGGGCTATTGCGGACCAGATGAAAACGACGTCCTACTCGACGCGTGTTTGAGCAACAAGCCTAGCAAGAAATTGATCAAAG
This sequence comes from Candidatus Bathyarchaeota archaeon, assembly GCA_963726255.1. Taxonomy (GTDB): domain Archaea; phylum Thermoproteota; class Bathyarchaeia; order 40CM-2-53-6; family 40CM-2-53-6; genus FEN-987. Next base: position 1,136,528 of record CAVSBL010000002.1, on the reverse strand, counting down.
CCTTGGAAGGCTTCCAGGCTGCCTACCCTTATCTTCGTTTCATCGCCAAGTCTGTGGGGGCCGACAACCCCTTCGATTACCGCGCCGTCGAAGCCTACTGGATCGGAAATGATCTTCTTGAGAAGATTTCGCCCGGGGAATTCTATGACCACCTAAGGGAACGGTTGAAGGCAAAATTCTCGAAGGAGCAAATAAAGAAACTATTCGATACGCAGCCGTACGCCGCTTTTCCCCACCACGCACTTCACGTCTTCAACGCTTTCTCAATGAGTGGCAATGTTCCGGATGCGTTTGCGAACGCCACTGGACTTGATGATGAGGTGGGAGCATTGATGGACAAGTGCCGCATCTCTTGGGGAAAAATACTGGAAGCCGACGACAAGGGAAATTTGATCGTCGAGTACGAACCGGTCCTACGCATCAACGGCCGCTTATCCTTGGGTGAAACAACCAAGACCAAGGTTCTCGCCGACGTTCAAGGCCGAAGTTTTGTGAGAGGCGCCAGGCCGGGGGATTGGATATCGTTCCACTGGGGATTTGCTTGTACAACCCTGACCCAGCCGCAAATCGCCAATCTTAGGAAGTACACTCTGTCAGATATGGCGCTTGCCAACATGGTCCCGGTCCCACAGTAAAGAAGCGCACTGAGGGCACGAGATGGACCCACTACGCAACCGCTGGACCATGGCCATTCTCACGAGTGCAGGAATCTTCGTAACCTTCGTACTCCGGGTCAACTTGTCGCCAGTTGCGCCGATCCTCCAAAGCGATCTCCACATGTCCGATTTCCAACTGGGACTCACACTCTCAGCATTCCTATGGATCTATACGCTTCTTCAGCCAGTTGCCGGTCTTCTCACAGACCGGTTCGGCGCGAAGCTGAGCCTATTTGTCGGCGGGTTAGCTACATCAATACTAACCATTGCCACAGGATTCGCAAACTCCTTCTTCGCCCTCTTCGCGCTCCGCGCCGCTCTCGGCGTCACCCAAGCACCAAACTTTGTGTCTGGGGCGAAGGTATCCTCCTCCGGATGGTACAAGAAGGAAGAGCGGGCGCGAGCAACATCGATTTGGATCGCAGGCGGCCGACTAGGTCCTGTGCTCGCCTTTCCGTTCGCAGCATGGTTGGCCGTCGTATACGGCTGGCCATGGGCATTTTTCGCTACAGGGCTTCTCGGGCTTTTTTGGTGTGCCGTATGGCTTCTTGTATTCGAGGACAACCCTCGAGGGCGGATACCAAGAAAGGGACTGAAACAGAAAACGGACCTTCGCGGAAGCATCCCTGTAGTGATCAGTCCTTTGGGGTTGGGACTTACCTTAGCTAGCTTCGGTCAGGGGTATGTGGCCTACTACTTGAACCTCTGGCTGCCCACGTATCTTGTTCGTGAACAGAAGTTCACAATTCTCAACGCGGGTATCTTCTCAACCCTTCCGCTGTTATCCGCTGTTGTGACATTGCTTCTGGTTGGTGGCGTAGTTTCAGACTATCTTGTAAAACGGGGCGGTTCCCCAGTTGGACTCCGGAACAAGCTCTTTGCGCTCGGAATGGTGTGGGCATCAATTATGCTGTTCGCGACCGCTTACGCCCCAGATCCCTACTCCGCATTGTTTGCCTTGAGCCTCGCAGGAGCAGCTCTCGGATTCGCAACGCCATCACTCTGGGTTGCGCTAGTTGAAGCGACACCGAAGAAGTTCACGGGGACGATGGGTGGCGTTCAAAACTTCGGGGGAAACGTCGCCGGAATCGTCGTGGCCGTCTTGACTGGTTACATTCTGGAAGTCACGAAGGGGTTCTTCTTCGCGCTTATGGCTGGCAGCGCGGCAGCGTTGTTTGGTGCAGTTTCGGCTTTGCTGCTAGTGAAGCCGCGAGAAACGACGTGATGCCACCAACGGGTCGATACAATACATAGAATACTAGCAGAACCGCTAAGAGTAATTACCTGGCTGCTTTCTCGCGACAGGCGTATGCGAAACGAGCAACTCTTGGCTTTGCTGCATGAGCAGCTAGACCACGAAGAACATGAAACCGAAGTCTATGCCAAGAAGGTCAGAGAAACCAAGCACAGCGTCGTCAAGATTCTCTACACCAAACTCATGCGGGACACCATGCAACATGCCGATGTCATCAACTGCGCAATCAGCTACCTCGCCACAAACCAGTGGGAAGGACTTGCACCCGTCAACGAAAGTCGGGAAGAATTACTGCGCTTGATGGACATGGAGGAAAACGCGCTACGACTCTTCACTTCAGCGACATCGCAGGTCAGAGACCCGCACTTAAAGACCTTGTTCACGATGCTCGCTTTGGATGAAGAACAGCATTACGCTATGCTCCGTTACGTGTTGGAAAATTTCGTTGATAAGAAGGAGGTCGTGAAGGCTTGACCGAAACCGCAACGATTCTTCAACCTAGAGCCTCAGTAAAGATCTTGGATGAGCGCTGCAAAGCATGCGAACTGTGCGTCGTTACTTGCCCGCAAGGAAACCTGAAGCTCTCTACGAAGCTGAATCATGCTGGCTTCCACCCAGCCGAATTTACGTATCGCGGGACAAAGGGTGAGTGCACGGGATGCGCCATCTGCTATTGGGTCTGCCCCGATTTCGCTATCAGTGAGGTCCAGGTGAAAGCATAGATGCCGAAGCAACGAGTTTACCTGAAAGGCAACGAGGCCGTGGCATACGGAGCACTCGAGGCCGGGCTCAATGCGTACTTCGCCTACCCAATTACCCCATCCAGTGAAATTCCGGAAACCCTAGCAAGAGAGTTTGGCAACAAGAAATACCCAGATTTCAAATTTTTCCTGCAGGCTGCGAGTGAACTAGAAGCCATCAACATGGTCATCGGGGCCGCGTCAGGTGGAGTACGAGCGATGACCGCGACCTCTAGCCCCGGGTTCAGCCTGAAACAGGAGGGGTTGTCGTATGCGGCTGGAATGGAGCTTCCATTCTTGGTCGTCGACATCTGCCGGGCAGGGCCGGGCCTAGGAAACCTTGGTCCGGAACAGAGCGACTACTTCCAATCAACAAAAGGAGGCGGCCATGGGGATTACCGGCTATTTGTCCTAGCCCCAGCCTCAGTCCAAGAGATGGCCCTCTTCCCAAGAATTGGCTTCGACCTAGCCTTCAAGTACCGAAACCCAGCACTAATTCTGGGAGACGCCTTCACAGGGCAACTGAAAGAGGACGTCGTGTTCCCCGAGTTCACGCCGGAGAAGTACGATGTCTCTTCTTGGGCGGCTACTGGCGCCAAGGGCCGCGGGCCGCACATACTTAATTCGCTTGAACTCGATTACCAAAAGCACTACAAACACATGGGCAGGATTTTCGAGAAGTACAAGCAAGCTGAAGCGAATGAGGTCAGGTTTGAAGCTTACATGACAGAAGATGCGGAGAAGGTCATCGTCGCCTTCGGAATTGTGTCACGCATCGCAAAGGGCGTCATCAATCGACTTCGTTCGAAAGGCGTTAAGGTCGGCCTCTTCAGACCAATCACCCTCTGGCCATTTCCCACGCTTGCACTCAGAAAACTTGCATCAGAAGGAAAACAATTCTTGGACATTGAATTGAACACCGGCCAGATGTACGAAGACGTGAGACTAGCGGTTGGCGAAGGAGTCACAGTCGACTTTCTAGGCAAGTGGGGTGGAATCGTCCCAACCGAAGCCGAAATAGAAAGCAAACTCCGACGACTGGAGGTTGTTGCAGCATGAGCCAAATCACCCTCAAGACAAAGGTTGGCAAACTAGAATCCCTGACCGACAACCCAACGCACTACTGCGCAGGATGCGAACATGGAACACTAACGCGACTAATCGCGGCCGCTATGGATGAACTAGGAATCCGCGAAAAAACGGTTATGATAGACTCAGTAGGTTGCAGCGTTCTGGCCTACAATTACTTCAACTGCGACCATATCGTGGCGGCCCACGGAAGGGCGCCAGCAGTTGCTACAGGCCTAAAGAGGATCAAGCCAGAACTGACCGTCTTTACAGTTCAGGGGGACGGGGACGCTGCATCGATCGGCCTTCTGGAATTGGTCTACGCAGCGCAGAGAAACACTCCGATCACAGTGTTCCTTGTAAACAACGCAATCTATGGCATGACCGGCGGCCAAATGGCCCCCACAACACTGGAAGGGCAGGTCACAACGACGACACCCTTCGGAAGGGACGCAGCCATGACAGGAACCGAGCTCGATGTTTCAAAGCTTCTCTCAGGAATAGACGGTGCAGCCTATGTGAAACGTGCAAGCCTAGCAGTTCAAGAGATTTCGAGCCCGAGGGGCAATGTGTACACGATTAAGAACCTCCTCGACGCGAAGAAATCTGTCCAGAACGCCTTCAAAGTCCAGGAATTAGGCGGGTTCGCCTTCGTTGAACTTCTGAGCACCTGCTCGATAAACTGGAAGTTGCCAATCCTAGATGCGAAGCGATTCGTGTACGAGCACATGGCCAAGAAGTTCCCGCTTGGCGTGTACAAGGATAAGTTCGGAGTTGAGAAGCAATGACCAAGACCAAGGTTCTCATAGCTGGGCACGGTGGCCAGGGCGTCCTGCTCCTCAGCGACTACATAGCCTACACGGCTATGCTAGAGGGCAAACATGTCGCATACACTCCATCCTACGGCCCCGAGACCCGTGGTGGGAAAGCAAAATGCTATGTCGTAATCTCGGACGAGGAAGTTGACAACCCGATAGCCGAGGAACCCGACGTTGAAATAATCATGAACCAACCATCAATGGATTTCCTCAACTACCTTCGGTCGAACGGATTGGTCCTCTACAACACGTCGCTAATAGCCACTGATGTCGACCGCGATGATGTCAAGGCGCTCGGTATTCCAGCAACGGAGATTGCAGATAAATTGAGGAGTGAGTTTCCAACGGAGGTGCAGGATACGAAGATGTTTGCTAACGCAGTAATGTACGGTGCCTTCATTCAGTTGTGCCACCCACAAGTTACTGATGCCCGCGTAAAAGAATCGTTGAAGTATTTCTTGGCAGGGAAGAAGGAAAGCCTGATGTCATTGAATTATTTGGCGTTGACTAAGGGAAGGGAGTTTGTCAGGTCCAACCCAATCCCCGAATTCGAAGCCAAATCACCTTTCCATTGCATTCCCACATGGGCCACACAGTAAACGAAATCATCCGCACCAGTATCGCTGAACTCCCACCTTCCCCTCAACACTTGCACTTTCCTTGTCAATGCAATCCGGGCAGAAGTACCTAGCGCCAATTTCAAGAAGTCCGGTCGAGCGGCTGTGTTCACTAACCCAGTAGCTCCTCTGGCATTTCGAACATCTGCGCTCGCTTGTGAGGATCGATGTTTGGAGCTGATGTGCTTTGTTCGCTGCGATTTCTCTGGCCAGAGTTTCATTTACACCAAGTGCCAGGCATTGTTTTGGTTCCTCGGATGGAAAACCTAGGTCAGTAATGAGAAGGTCGTTCTTCTCTGTCAGCCACACATCAAGGTTCCCGTGGAGTTCACAAGCACCATCCTTGTTCCTCGCCAAGGCGCCGCTCAGCCCCAAGAGGCATTTCCCACCGGTCGCATAACAGCCACCGTCCTCAACAAAGTTTCGACACAACGAACCGGCGCCTCCTGCACTTCTAATTATTGTCTCAGTCGTATTCTCTTGGCATTTAGTGTAATTACATTATTTTGGAAAGCTTATACTGAGCCCAAGTAAACCCGCGCTCCAGAAGTAGGCATAGTGAGATGGTAACTCTCTCGGACCGTGTTACCTCCCTTCATATCTCACCCATCCGCCGCGTCACCGCTCTTCTGGCCGAAGCAAGCAAGAGAAAGGAACTCATCTCTTTTGGAGGCGGAGGACCAAGTCTTCCCCCGCCGAAAGAAGTCTCTGAAGAAATAGTGAAGAGAATCACGCATGATCCGCAGGGGACCACAGCCTATACCGGAACGCGCGGTTACTTTGAATTGAGGAAGCTCATTGCTGATGATTGGGCGAAGCATCAAGGCACGAGGTATGGTCCAGAAAAGGAAGTCATTTTGGCGGACGGTGCCACTGAAGCCATATTCATCGCCTACCTCTCAATTTTCAACAAGAACGACGAGCTAATCGTAACCGACCCAACTTACCTCGGTTATTTGGAAGCGGCTCAGTTGGCTGGGGCGCGCATCATTAAACTGCCTGTACGCGTGGAAGACGGATACCAGCCTAACCTTGAATTACTGAAGTCGCTGGTAACCAAACGGACGAAGGCAATTGTTCTCCTCAGCCCGGACAATCCCACAGGCCGGATAGTCCGACCTGACTTTGTCAAGGGGCTCGTCGACCTGGCGATTGACCACGACTTCTGGATTATCAACGACTCAACCTATCGCGATATCGTTTATGGAAAAGATAACCAGCCTAGAATTACGACATTCCCTGGTGCCCGAGAAAGAGTAGTCTCCGTAGGTAGCTTCTCTAAGGAAGCTTCGGTACCCGGCTTAAGATTGGGATATGCGCTCGGACCACAGGACCTTATTGATGGGATGGAAAAGGTAAAGCAGTATACCTCCCTCGCACCGAACACCCTTAGCCAAAATGCAATGATTCGCTTCCTAAGCGGCGATGTGAAAGAGAAATACCTGCGCGATTTCGTAATTCCTACGTACATGAAGCGAAGAGATTGCATGGAGAAAGCTATCAGGGAGAACTTGCCCGATGCGAAAACTGTTAGACCCGACGGGGCGTTCTATTTCTTCGTCGACATCAAACGATACCTAAAGTCTATGGAGCAGAGCGAGGAGGAATTCTGCAATCATCTGATGTCCAGTAAAGGCGTGGTGGTCATTCCAGGGTCCTTCTTCGGCGAAAAGGGCGCAGGGCATGTGAGAATGACCTTCGTCAGCGAGCCCGAAGAAAGAATAAGGGCCGGTGCAAAGCGCATCGGGGAGTACGTATTTTCATTCGCCTTTTCAGTAGCGAGCTAGGGTAATGCCGGTTCGGTTACAGACTTAGCTACGTGTATAGAATACGGGTGGCCGCCTCTATATTGGTAAAGGTTAGTTTAGACCATGAGAAACAATATGGAAGTATATATTCTAGGGATTAGACGGTAATTACCTGTGCGGAAGTTTGGAAGCTCGTAAAGTTCAGAGGGTTGGATATTCAACTCTAACTGTTTCTCTGCCTCGAGAGTGGGTTGAAGACGTAAAACTGAAAGCAGGTGACATTGTCTCAATCAAACGCGAAGACGACGGGTCGCTCAAGCTAATCCCGGGGACCGAGCATAAGCGAGAGGAAATCAAGGACTGCATTGTTAACCCAGACCTCTGCACTTCCCCCAATCTCCTAACCCGGGTCATCACAGCGAACTATATTCTCGGTCATGACACGATACAAATTGTTGCAAAGGATGAATTGAAGAAAGGCCACCTCGAGGAGATTCGTGCCACCACTCAGCGTCTTACAGGGCTTAGCATTGTTGAACAAACCTTGAAGCAGGTTACGCTTCAAAGCTTCGTTGATCCAACCCGCTTTCCAATCTACGGCCTTATGCGACGCTTGCATATCATAATCAACTCGATGATCGAGGTCTCGATCAAGGCTCTCGTCGAAAAGCGGCCCGAACTCGCGGCCGAAGTAAGCCATATGGAAGAGGAATCGGATCGAATATACTGGTTGATAGTCAGACAACTGCTCTTGGCGATAAGAGACAGGAGTGTCGGAACAAAGATAGGTATCGACTCGCCGCTTCACATACCCGGAAACAGAGTGGTCGCAAAAACACTCGAAGAGATGGCTGACTGCGCTGAAAACATTGCGAAGGAAGTGCTAGACCTGAAGGTCCGCGAAATAACAAGCGAAGCAATTCTCAACGAAATTGCGAAGTTCAGCAACGCAACAATCAAGATTTCAAATCACACCGTCAAGGCGCTTCTCACCGGGGACATCGCCATGTCAAATGAAGCCATTGAAATGGTAGAAGAAGCAGAGGACGATTCGAGAAAGTTAACCCAGAGGGTTCTTACCCACGTGAAGGACGCGAGCGCAGCTGCAAGCCTCCGAATGATCGTCTGGAACCTTGCCCAGATCACCAAGTACTGCCGAATGATCGGCGAAGTCACAATCAACCGTATCCTCGAAAAGCCCTCACCGATCTGTGACTACATACCCGTCCCAGAAGCAGTAAGCAGTAAGCAGTAACGTAAGCATAAGACGCCGGTCCTATTTCTTAAGGTGCTTTCCTATCATTACGAGGTCGGAATGAACCTCATAACCAACTGACTTGAAGAAATCAAAGGATTTTGTGTTCCACCGGTAGATCTGCGCGTTAACCTTCTTTGCCCCTTTCTCAATTAGGCGTTTCTCAACCTCCCCGATGAGCGCCTGGCCTATACCACGTCTTTGATGACTGGGTACCACTGCAAGATGATTGATCCAGCCGCGCCTTCCATCCCAAGCTCCCATGACGACCCCCACAATCTCATCTTCGTCTTCGGCGACCAAGAATAGGTCAGGGTCTCTTTGCAACTTCAACTTGACTCCCTCAAATTCGTCGCCTGGACGGAGAATGAGCCCGGCTGTATTCCAAACGTTCACAACATCGCCGTAATCATTGAGTTGAAATTCACGTATTCGCATCTGAATGAACGGAACTCCTTTAGCCGAGAAAAGGTCATCGCAGGATTTATTGGCGCCGCCGGCAGGGCTCGAACCTGCGACCAACGGGTAGCTGTGTCTGCCCGCTTAACAGCTTCAGCCCCTTACTGAGAAGGGTCCGCTGCTCCACCACTGAGCTGTCGTCTACGCGAATGCGCATACGGCGGCTAGTGTGCCATTTCGGCGGCGTTCGTGCCATTGCTCTTTGGGCCATTTATTTGTTCTCCGGAATCCTCTTGGCGTTGCCAGACGCCACAAAAAGCGCATTTGCGGACACCTTCCGGTATCAGAGAACCGCAGGACCTGCACTTGACCAATTTCTCAAGTTCGATGAAAGGCCCGCCGTCTCCTTTTTGTCGAACTCTTCGGATCCAGAAGATTAGCCCAATTAGTACGACGAGCGCCCCAAGGATTGTAATCGTCGTGGTCAGCGAATCGGCCATGGGCGGCCACCGGCAGAGTGTGTTAGATATCTGCCGCGCATAATATCTTCCCGTCGGATTAGTGTTAATCCCATGAGTCATTTGCACACCGAAGGTTTCCAAAAACTAACTAGGGTTGACGACGCGCTTGAGATGCTTTTCGCTGCCCTCGGAGAGCCGACTGTCAAGCTCGAATCCGTCGCTGTTCAGCGGGCCTTGGGACGATACCTTGGAAAAGACGTCGTTGCAAATCAGTACCTGCCACCAGTTGATCGCTCGGTGATGGACGGATACGCTGTCCGCGTTGAAGACGTGAAGAATGCTTCTCAAGACAAACCCGCAATCCTTCGGGTGGTTGGGGAAAGCAGGATAGGCGCCTTACCCAGACTGCAGGTTGAGCCGGGAGAGAGCGTTGCTGTCGCAACCGGGAGCGTGATTCCCCCCGGTGCAGACGCCGTCGTGATGATTGAGCGAACGACCAAGCTTCCGGCAGGCAGAATCGCAGTCCACGTCCCGACTACGCCCGGCCAGAGCATCGCGATGAAGGGTGAGGACGTTACACCACATACGGTTGTGCTCAAGAAGGGGATGCGCCTCCGGCCGCAGGATATTGGCATATCGAAGGTACTAGCATTGTCGAGAGTGTATGTTGCTAGGGAGCCACGCGTAGCTGTCATATCAACTGGTAACGAGCTCGTAGATTCGATCAGTAGCCGTAGCCCGGGCAAAGTTATCGACATCAACAGGGCAATCATATCCGGTATGCTTCAGGAATTGGGGGCGAGAGCCGTTGACCTGGGAATTGTCAAGGATCTGGAATCCAGCATTAAGAACGCTATGAGGAGTGGATTGAAGACATGCGATGCGCTCATTGTAAGCGCAGGGTCTTCGGTCGGCAAAAGGGATCTCGTCCCTGAGTGTGTCAACACCTTAGGCAAGCCGGGTATGTTGGTACATGGGGTTGCCATGAGGCCTGCCATGCCAACAGGCTTGGCAGTGGTGAACGGCAAAGCCGTATTTTCACTGCCTGGGTTTCCAGTCTCCGCATTCTTCGCATTCCGAACCTTCGTACGTCCTGTCCTCGCGAAGATGTTGGGCGTTCAGGAATTGTTCGAACCAACTGTCAGTGCGCTCTTGAGTGAAAGAATCACGGGGGCGCCCGGTAACAGGACCTTTGTGAGGGTCATGGTAAAGCGTGATGGGCGGGGGTTAGTTGCCGAGCCGCTCAAACTACAACGTTCTTCAGTTCTGATGAGCATGGTTAGGGCGAACGGAATCGTCACTCTCAATGAAGGGATTATAGCTATTGAGGGAGGGCAAAACGTAGATGTGACGCTGATCGGGGGGCTCCCGCCCTGAGCGCCCTCAGGTTCTCTTTTCCTGCCCGGTTTTCGCGGCCCTGGCCTTCTTAATCTCGCTTGCGAGGGATCGGAGCAGGTTCCCCTTCGGGCCCTTCTTTGCGAGTATGGCGTACCCACCTTTCTCCCACCATGAGCTGGGCAGCGATTTTGCGAGAACTATTTCAGCTTCGAAGGAGAGGCGTTCGGCAGCGTCGTTAATTTCCTCGAGCCTAGGAGCTTGAATCGCTGAAGCCTTAGGTAGTTTTCTTCCTCCTTTCCGAGATTTTGAAGAATCGAGGTTGGCTGGCCAGACAACCATTTTCCCTTGAAGTTTCAAGGAGAGCTTCGCCTAGGCAATGCGGGAACGGACGAAGGCGTGGGATTACTGCTGTGTGCCTTGAAGGAGAACGGCGTTCACGACGCCGTGCTGGCCTGGTCTCGAGGTCACAATCGCCTGTCCCAAGGGCGTCTCGACAACGGCACCTTTGGTAATTACTCCCCGGCGTTGGTAATCGACGTTGGCAGGGTTCTTCACGACGCTTCTAATCTCTGTCTTTTGACTTTTCCCCGTTGAAGGGTCGGTGACGTTGACAGTGTTAACTGCCAAGGCAGCGAACTTTGGTTTCCCGCCGCGGCCTCGTTTCTTCGATATTCTCTTTTCTCCCACAATGGTCTGCGCGGGGTCGCTTCCCATTTCAAAAGCACGCTTGCCGCGGAACATGTGTTTCTTGCCGCCTGTTTTCTTGCGTTTGTGAAGGTCTCCGTGCCATTGGGGCATACTGTATTCCAGCTCCTAAGTTGAATTTCACTGAGAGGCAAGGGGCGGTTCTTTTAAGCGTTGTTATGTTTCCGTCCGACTAGGCGGGTAGTTGATCGTTTTCTTTCAAAACTTTTTGGAGGAGTTGGTAAAGTTGCTTCGCCTTGTCGACGGTCATCGTCAAAGTAATCGAAGCACCCTCCGTGGTTCTAGGTATGAAGATGTCGACGGTCTCCTTCAGCTTGTTAAATTCAACCATAACCATTCGCTGCGCCTCAAGACTCGTATCGCAATGCTCTCTTATTTCCCTAAGGACTTAGAACTTTCTCTTTTTCGACTTTCGGACCGGGTTTTTGTTGGGATCTTTCTATTTTGATGTTTTCAAACAGTTTTTCCAGCTGCTTCTTCATGGCAGCCATGTCATGACTAAGGTTGAAGTAATCAGCGAAGTTTGGAGTTGTTCGAAGCATTTTCGTCCGTCCCAACTTCTCCTCTGCTAAGAGCCCCATTTCCCGAAGCTGTTTGACGTGTGAGTACGCTAGGTTCCCTCTAACTTTCGCAAGGTAAGACTGGGTTACGGGCTGCCTGACTGCAATAAAGGAAAGTGTCTTCATCGGCCCAGGTGTGAGCAGTTGCCGTGTCGCCAGCCGCTTAACATGCCGCACGTACTGCGGCTTCAATTGCATCACGAACCTACCGTCGCTGAGCTCCAACACTTCAAGTGAACTTCCGTCTTTTCCGTATTTGTCCTTCAGAGTACGAGCGAGGTCCCTGGTCTTCTCTTCCGACCGAAACCCCACCACTGACCCAAGTGTCTTAAGGTCTAAGGGCTTGCCAGTAACGTAGAGGGCGGCCTCTATCAAGGCAAGCTTTGTTTTTGCTTTGGGGACAATTAGTGTGGGTTCATTGGTTTCATTGGGCGGTTCAAGCAATTGGTGGCGACACCTCACCTAAACGGACGAATAGGTCGGAACCTAGGTCGTCTTGTGTTAGCAGAATCTTCTTGTCGTTGGCTAGGAAGAGTAACATTATGAAAATTCGAACCGCCTCGAGAAACGTTTGGCCCTTGACGAGGTCTTTGAAGGAGAGAGGTAATCCCCTAATGCTGAGTTTGATGAGTTCGGCATAAAAATTCTCGATGTTCTCTTGTATGTTCGCGAGAAATGCATCTAATTGCTCGAAAACCGACGGTGGGCTTAGCACGAATGGCTTCTTCGCGAGGACAGTCTTCTCGTTTTCCAAAACCTGTTGGAGTGTACGGAGGATTTCAGCGACTGATGTTGAGGTGTACTCAAACCGAATAGGAAATGGTAGGGGTGGTGGGACCTCCACGTCAGGTCTAGCAACCGGGGGTTTCGGAGGCTCTTCCATTTTCAGGACAAGTTCGGATTTCATGCGGTGAACGACTGAGGATGAAAGCAAGGCCGTGCCCGAGGCGGAAAAGTCGATGTAGCCGCTCTTCTTCATCTCGGCAAGGAAAGCATTCAGTAGGTTGCTTATGTCGACGTCCCAAGGCTTCACCCGGTGAAGCCTCAACAGGTCGAATAGGATAAGGTAAGGGGGCCTCATCCAAAAGGGCTTACTGAGTTCTTCCAACCGTCCTTACCTCCTGCATTGGCAGGCCAACTACTTGGGAGACGCCTTCCTGAATGAAGACGCCATAAACCGTATCAGCTCGAGCGATAGTCACGTCCTTCAGCGAAACGACGATGAATTGAGAGCCCTTCGACTTCGATTTTAGCAATTCCGCCAGTCGCTGTGAATTAACCACATCTAGGTGGGCGTCGATTTCATCCATCATGTAAAATGGCATCGGATGAATTGCTTGGAGGGAAAGTATGAAACAGACAGTTCCGACTGATTTCTCGCCACCGCTAGCGCTTCCAATCGACATTTCAGTCTTTCCAGGAAACTGTAACCTAATGTCAGCGCCTCCGTCGAACGGGTTTTCAGGCTTCTCAAGAAAGAGCCTTCCAGCCCCGCTCGTGACTGTTGAGAAAATTTGGCTGAAGGATTCACTGACTTGGTTGAATGCTTTCATGAAAGCTTCAAGCTTCTGTTGGTCCAGTTCGTTCATGAATTGGACTATCGACATTTTCTCTTTCTCAAGGTCGTAAATTCTAGTGGCTAGGTGCTTGTAATTTTCTTTAACTTCCTCGTACTGGGAAGCAGCGAGTTCGTTGACGCCCCCTATCCCAGCGAGCTCTTTCTTGAGCACTGGAAGCGTGGTCTCTAGCTTTTGGATTTCATCGTCACTGACTTCCACTGCCTCTGGGTACCCCAGTTCCTTCAGTTCGTTCATGTGAAAGTCGGTTTGCATCTGCGTGTGCTTGAGCGAGGCGGTTAGGTTAGCGACCTTATTGTTTAGTGGGTCAAGTTTGCCGAAGAGTTCGTTTATTTCCGCGTCCATTTCACGAAGGCGCGAATTGTACTCGTCTCGTTTGACTCTGACTCCAGCAAGTTCCTGCGTAAGTTGGTCCCTGGCTGCTGCAAGCTGCTTCAGTTGCTCTTCGTTCTTCGAAAGTTCAGTTTGGGTCAATGGCAGTTCTGACGCCAGTTTCTCCAGTTGCCTGTCAATGCTAGTAGACTGAATTTTCGTTTGTTCCGCAGTCGGCTCTATCGCAGTTACAGTAGATTTCAACGACTCAATTCGACTTTCAGCTTCAATCTTCTGTCGGACGAGGTCAGTAAGTTCACTCGTGAGTGTTGAGTGTTCGTTCTCGCGCTCGAGGAGGACGGCGGATTGTGAACGGATCTTTAGAGAGCTGTGGGTCTGCTCAAACTCAGCCAGTTTGGGTTGTATCTTCTCCTTCTGCGATACGCTGGCCTCGAGCACCGTTTGCTCCGTACCGACTTCGTGCGTTATCTGTTCGATTCGTTCCGAGGTATCCTCAATAATCTTATGGGCTCGTTCAAGGTTTCCCTTGAGCGTGGCGATTTCTCTCTCTATTGACCGAATCAGGTTTTGACTCTTTACTTTGCTGTTGCGCTGGTCAAGAATTTCCTGGTCTATCCTGGCAATTTCCTCTTTGGCCTTCACCGCCAACTTCTCGAGGGACGAAAGCGTGGTCCTTAGGTGATCGATTGTCTTGCCCTTCAGGAGCAGTTTTGAGACGTCAAGTGGTTGCCTGAAGTATCCTGTTTCCATCGCGCCTCCCGGCTCGTATAAATCGCCTGAGACTGCGACTGCTCGAACGCCTTTCAGGGACGCGAGGAAAGCTGATTTCTGATTCGAAGTCAGCAGGGTGTCTCCGAAAACATAGTTCACTGCTGGCCTAACGCGTTCTGCAAATTCAAGACTGTCTGTGATTGGCCCGATGATTTCCTGAATTCCTTTGGGAACGTAGACCTTCTTTGGCGGCGTGAGGCCTTCGAGAGGAATAAGTTTGACGCGTCCCACTTTCGTTTTCTTTAGAACTTCGATGCATGAGAGTGCCGCCTCAATGTTCCTCACAACGAGGGCTTTCATCCAACCCGCCGCTGCGGCTTGGGCAGCCTTCCCATAACCGTCTTTCACCTTGACAAGGTCAGCTAGCCGCCCATAAACACCCGATACGGCGCCCGCCTCAGCCATTTGTTCGATCAGGGAGAGCGCTTTGTCGTCCGAGGCTAAGTTCTCTGTTACGTTCTTCTGTGTTTCTATCTCGGTGAGTTCTAGAGCAGAACGTTTTGCAACCTCGTTGGCCTTTTCCGCATCTTGGGCAAGTTGTTGCTTAATCTTCACGTATCCAGAAATCTTCTTGTCGGCCTCAGCTGAGCTTTTCCCCTCCTGGACCTTTGCTGATAGCAGTTCGTCAACATGCTTGGCGGCGTTTTGAAGGGCGTTCTCATATTCTTGTTTGCGTGTTCGCAGTGTTTTCAAATGATTGTTCAACAAATCGATTTTTGTGGCGCTCGCCTTGACCTGCGAGGTGAATCTAGCAACTCTACTCGTTAGGCTGCCTATGGTGTGTTCTAGGTCTTCGGCCTCTTTGTTGCGGGCGCCTAGTTTGTCTCTTAGATCGGTGAGTGCTTTGAATGATTCGCCAACTTTAGTTTGTTTTGCTTCAATGGCCTGGAGGAGCGCGGCGTGGGATGCTCTAAGTTCCGAAAGTTCATTCTTTGAGTTGTTAACTTTCTGGAGTATTTCGGTCGAGTTCTTTTCCAGTTCGCTTTTCTGATCTTGGAGGGATTTGATGTTCGATTGTGCGGCATTTGCCCGGGCCTGTAGGCCTGCAATGGTTGCGTTGACGTCGCCCATTTTGCGTTGTACTTCAAGTAGCCTGCTGCTGCCTTTGTCCGCTACGGTTTCTTCGTATTCCCTTTTTTCAGACTCAAGCTTCGTCTTTTCCTGAATAACCTGGTCTTTGCCAGCTTTCAATTCTTGGAGTTGCTGCTGATGTTTGGTGAGGTCTTGTTCTAATTCGCTGTTTTCTTGTTGAGTTTTCTTGATCTTGTGGGAGATTGCTTTGGCTTGAAGTCCGTTAATTTCATTCTGAATCTGCTTGTACTTGAGGTAGTCGTTGCGTTCCCTTTCCAGCGATTCGACTCGGAGTCTGACTTCCTCAATCTTTGCTGATGCTACTTGCAGGTTCACGTCAGCCTTTTGGAGTTCAACTTGGGCCGAGGCTTTCTTAGTATCGTAGACGGCGATTCCGATCATGTCCTCAATTATCGTCCGGCGCTCTTCGGTTGTTACTTCAGCAAGGCGTGTAATCGCGTGTTGTGGGACGATGTTATAGCTGGAGACTTGGATGTCTGCTGAGGAGAGAATGTCCGTAAGCTGCTTTCGGGAGACCTTTCTTCCGTTAAGCCTGTAAATGCCCTCGCCGCCTCGCCGGAATTCTCGTGAGATCGTGACCGCTTCGGCATCCACGGGTATTCGTCTATCTTGGTTGTCAAATTGTACTGCGACCCAGGCCGAGCGGGATGTAGCCGCCATCACTCCCTTGTGAATCAGATCGCCTATTGTCTCTCCCCTAAGTTCTTTGGCGCTTAATTCTCCCAACGCGAACTTTACCGAGTCAAGGATGTTCGATTTGCCGGACCCGTTCGGCCCGGTTATGATCGTGAGGCCGCGGTCGAGGTGAACAGTCGCCTTCTTCCCGAAGGTCTTGAAGCCTCTCAGGTCAATTCTCTTAATGTACACCAATGGTAATTCATGCTCGCCGCGAGTGATTCGCGGGTTTTGTCACATTAGCAACTCTCGTGGGCTATCGGCTGCTCAGGAGGTGCGAAGATAAGGCTTGGTTACACTTTCATGATGATTTGTATGGATTGGGGCGTGTCAAATTTGGCATAGGGCTGCTTTTCGAATTCTCGGCAAACGAGACAAATTCAAGGTAAGGGTGGTACGAGACCTACCAAACTTGTAGCTTAGGGGAGTCGCCTGGCAGGCTATATGTGGTGGTTGCCTGGGCCGGCCTTCGTCTTTCTAGTTGCCAAATCTGCGTTTTCGCCGTTGGTATGTCCGTACGGCTCTTAGTAGGTCTATGCGGCGGAATTCAGGCCAGAAGACGTCTAAGAAGACGAATTCGCTGTAGGCTGCTTGCCAGAGCAGGAATCCGCTGAGTCGTTCTTCGCCTGATGTGCGAATTATGAGCTCCGGGTAGGGGTTTGGAAGGTGCGAGGTGTACAGGTATTTGCGGAACATGTCCTCATCAACTGCCTCTTCATCCAACGAGCCACTTTTGACCTCGTCAATTATCCTCTTCGCGGCGTCAACAATTTCAGCGCGCCCACCATAGGCCACGGCAATGTTCAGGTAATGCTCGTCATATGCCGCTGTCGCCTTCTCCACCTCATCGAGGACCCTTCTTAGTGATTCAGGCAGTAGTTCAATGCGGCCAATCGCTTTGACGTGCACCTTATGCTCGTGAATTCTCCGGTCTGTTATGAGTTTCCTGGCTTCGTCCTCAATCAACTTGAGTATTGTGTCCACCTCTTCTCTGGGTCTTTGGAAGTTTTCAGTGGAGAAAACGTAGAGCGTTACTGTCTTAATGCCAAGGTCCAAACACCATTCCAGGAAATCTTCTCCGGTTCGTGCGCCGTATAAGTGGCCGTCGAGCCTGTCGCCGTATTTCTCTATGCCCCATCTCCTGTTACCGTCAAGTATTATGCCAACGTGTTCCGGTACCGTGTCTGAAGCGATTTGGTCCCCGAGCCACTTCTCATAGACGGTGTAGGCGCCTATTGCCTTGAGGAGGGTGGGTAACATTGGTTCACACTCGGGCTTGGTCCATCGCCCTCGTGCATGGGCATCTACGCTCGTTGGGGATGCGTTCCACAGCTTTACGTATAATGGTGAGCACCTCAGGCATGACTCTCGTTCCGATTTCCGTGACCTCCCTAGCTGACAGCCTCTCTTGCATTCCGGCCGCGCGGTTTGAGATGAAGCATAGCGTCGAGTAACACATCTCCTGTTCCCTTGCAAGAAAAACTTCAGGCGCTCCAGTCATTCCAACAACATCGGCTCCCAGTGTGCGCAGCATTCGGATTTCTGCAGGTGTTTCATATCGCGGGCCCTCGGTGGCTGCAAGGATCGCACTGTCCCACGTTTTCGCGCCGGAGCCTTTGCAAGATTCAATTAGGATCTTGCGGAGTTCAGGGCAATACGGTTGCGAGACATCTATGTGCGTTACAGGTGCACTCTCAAAGTACGTTGAGGTTCTGGACTTCGTCATATCCAAGATGTCTTCAGCAACGACCAGGTCGCCTGGGCCGTAGCTTGCGTTTATCGCGCCGACTGCATTGGTGGCTATGACCCGTTGCGCTTGAAGTTGTTTAAGCGCGGACAGGTTTGCCCTGTAATTGACTTTGTGAGGCGGGAGGTCGTGCTTTGGCCCATGTCTCGGGAGGAATGCAACCTCCTCGTTCCCGACCGTACCTATGGAGATTGGAGGCGCAGGACCATACGGTGTGTCGAGTTGAAGTGTGCGGGAGCCTTGAAGCAGACCTTCGAGGCCACTTCCTCCGATTATTGCAATTCTGGGCATGACCCATCAACGCTGGATTTATTCGTCGTCATCATCAGAACCGCTGTCTTCCATTAGTGCTTGGAATTCTTCGAATGATAACTTTCCACCCGTCCGAAGCTTCTCATTCGCTGCCTGCTTGTACTTCGATTTCAATTCCTCGCCTTTCAGCTTCGGCAATGTTTTAGCTTCACCTATCTGAGCTCGAATCTTGTCCATACGCTCTAAGTTTGCTTTTAGGTCAGAGACTAGGTCGTGCCGTTCCTGGCTTCTTTGTACGTACTCCGAATGTTTCACGTCTGCTTCCTTCTTTCTCTCTACCAGAATCCTAACGAGTTCTTGCATGGATGTGTGAACCTTCTCGCTTTCTTCAGCTACTTTCGTTAGTGCCTCGTGAGTGGCCTGTGCCTGCATCCTCAGAGCCCCAACTTCAATCCTCAACCGTAAGAGCTTGTCTTTCACGTTTCTCAGGCCCTTGTGCTTTTGCAAACCTACTTCTAACGCGCCGATCTTGGCCACAATGTTCCTTTCAGCTTTAGTCGAAAGGGGCGTGGTCTGAATGAACCATTCTAGCCCCTTGATCTGTCTAGAAAGTTCGGACATGTTCCCTTGTAGTTGCTCTGATATGTGCCTAGCCTGTTCGAGAAGCTTTGAAAGAGCTTCACGCTTTTGGGCGGCCACTCCTCGTAGCGCGTCCCTCTTTTCTTTGAGTTCTTTTACTTTCGTGTTCAGTGAATCACGTTTCGCTTTGAGTTTTCTTACCTCTTCGGATACGTGCTTCACTTCCGCGTTGAATTCATCACGTTGCCTTAATGTCTCTTCAATCTGTCCTCTGAGGATGCTGATTTTGGCTCTTTTTGCAGCATTTTTCTCCTTAAGTACATCTAGTTCTTGGTACAAATTGTCGACAGGCGTCTGGGATGTGCTAGAAGCCATACCAGTCTCACCTAGGCGAAGTACCTCCATCCCGCCGATACACGGGCGAATTCTCTGAACGGAAGCGATTTTTCGCGGGTGCCTATAAGCTTCAATGTGAACACGCGGTTTGGGGTGCGTGAAACAGGATGGCGGCTCTATATAATTGGTTGTGTGGAATAGTCGTGTCCTCACTCGCCAAGTATGATCCTAACGTCAACTACGCTGGCACCCGTTGCGTACACTATCACGGGGTTGAGATCCATTTGCTGAATGGCTTCGTTTTCCATCATGACCTTTGAGGTAGCCTGCAGAATTTGCATGATCGCTTCCTCATCTACTGCAGGTTGACCTCTGACGCCCTGCAGAATTGAATAGGCGCGAATCTCACGGATCATCTGGCGGGTGTCGAGGTCGCTTAAGGGGGCTACCCTGAAACTCGCGTCCTTCAGGACTTCCACGAATATTCCACCGAGCCCAAATAGGACGGTCGGACCGAACTGACTATCCCGGAGACCCCCGACGATTACTTCCACACCTTTGGGGGCCATGTGCTGCACGAGGACACCGGAGATTCGAGCCTTCTCGTTGTAGGCTCGAACTTTGCCTACGATTTGGCCATACCCATCTTCGACCGCTTCCTTTGAATTCAGGTCGAGCAAAACTCCCCCAGCTTCGGTCTTATGCAGTATGTCCTGCGAGACAACCTTCAGGACCACTGGGAACTGAACCTTATTCGCTAATTCTGCTGCTTCAGAAGGGTTGTGAGCTACGCCAAAAGCTGGTGTCGGCATTCCGTATGCTCGACAAAGTTCTTTGGCCTCAGGTTCGAGCAGGACTCTCCGATTCTGCTCACGCACAGACTGAAGAATCCGGTCAACGGCTGCGGGCGCCATACGACTCAACTATCTCTTCAACCGAATTCTTCTTGCCATATGTTCGTTGATATTATGATTATCTTGCATGATTACGAGGACTGTTCCTCGCCGCCGGTTAGAATTCTTGTGACAGCCGCATTGAGTTCCACCATTCCCGAGTTATCCTTCGAAGATACTGGAATAGGCTCCGACAAGAGTCCAGCGTCGAAAACTGCATTCGCCAAGTTCCTCGAAATCATTGAAAGGTCCTGTTCCTGTACTGTCTGCAAGGATTCCTCGAAGGCTTCGCGCTCAGTTGCCCATGCGACAATAGTATCAACCTCCTGCTCCGAGACAAGGTCCGCCTTAGAAAGGGCGTAAATTTGGGGTTGCGTGATTCTACTGTAAATCGCTGCGGCTAGGTATACGCTTGAAATGAAGTTAAGCGGGGAACGTGTGAAGGGCGCATCCATCAAATAGATTATTGCACGGCTCTCATCCGTCAGTTGGTTTGCAATGAAGCGCCCGCCCTCCCTGAAGGCGAACAGCTCTATCTGTCCCGGCGTATCCACAATGAGTATGTCGGGGTTAGCGTCTTGGACTTCTCCCCGAATCTCCTCAAGGTTGTCGGCTAGCAAATCCGAGGCCATAATTAGCGCGCCATTCGGCCCGAGTTTGTAATCTAACATCAATTTCTCGACATCAACGTATTTGCGTGCATCAATGTCTGGATTATAGGGCAAGGCTGTGGCTCCGGGGTCGAAATTGGCTATTAGAACATCCTGGTCGCTTTCCTTCAACCATTCTGAATACGCAGCCGTGAGAGATGACTTCCCGGAGCCGGCCATTCCAACCATAAACACGGTGTTGGTCACACTGAAGCCCTTCTATGCCACGGCTAGATGGTGTCCAAAGCTATTTGCAGTACTATCGGGAAATTTCTGGTTGCCAAAACCAATTATGGAGGTCCCTGGGCATGCTAGAAACAGGCGAACAGGTTCTTGGCAAGTCAGAATTTCAGCAAGTTACCACGATGGGATCTATCAAACGTCTTCCCGGCATTGGAGCCAGAGCAGTTCAAGAAGGCTACGGCCGGCCTGACCGCCCAAATCGACGCTCTCGACGTCTACCTGGTCGAGCACAAGATTTCCAAGACAACGGCCGATAAATCAAAGGTGACTGCTAAAGAAGCGAAATCAGTTATCGACGAGTACTTGACACTTACCAACGCCGCCTTCCGCTTATTCGCCACTCTTAACGCGTACGTGGCATCGTACGTTTCGACCGATTCATACAACACCGTTGCAAAGAGGTTAGAATCGGAACTGGAGATGGTGGGTGTCCGATTACAGAAGCAAGAAGTGCTCTTCAAGGGCTGGATTGGGACCGTTAGGGATGTTCTACCTGCTGTATTGGCCCAGGAGGGCGCAGCTAAGGCTCATACATTCTATCTTCGTGAGACGGCGGAACAGAGCCGTTTCCTGATGAGCGATCCGGAGGAATCTCTGGCAGCCGAACTTGAACTCAGCGGGTCGAACGCATGGGGCAAACTGCAAGGAACTATTTGCTCACAGGTCACCGTCGACTTCGAATTAGATGGCAAAACCCAGAAAATGCCGGTCACCGCGCTGCAGAACCTTAACCATCATCGCGACCCAGAGGTTCGCCGACGTGCCTACGAGGCCGAACTGGCAGCTTGGGATAGCGTACGAGAACCATTGGCCGGAGCCTTTAACGGCGTCAAAGGCAGCGCCAACACTCTGAATAAGAGACGGGGCCGCGTTGACGCGCTTCATGCTTCACTTGACACCTCAAGAATTGACCGCGAAACCCTGAACACATTAATGGCCGTGATGGAGGAGTCGTTCCCAGTTTTTCGGCGATACCTGTTAACCAAGGCCAAGTTATTGGGCAAGGAGAAGCTTGCGTGGTCGGATCTATTCGCGCCTGTTGGCAAAAGCGACCGGCGATATACTTGGGATGAAGCGGTAGGCTTTATCATAACTCAATTCCGCAGCTTCAGCGACCGCTTGGCCGCGCTAGCGCAGAGAGCGTTCGATAATCATTGGATTGATGCAGAGCCGCGCAACGGCAAACGGGGAGGCGCATTCTGCATGGGCATCCCAGGAGTGGACGAGTCACGAGTACTGTGCAATTTTGATGGGTCACTTGACCAAGTCTCGACCGTGGCCCATGAGCTAGGGCACGCCTTCCATAACGAATGCTTAGTCGGCAAGACGATGCTACAAAGAATCACACCGATGACCTTGGCTGAGACCGCGTCAATCATGAATGAGACCATAATTGCTAACGCAGCCCTAAAGGAGGCTTCAAGCCGCGAAGAGGAATTGGCAATCCTTGAAACCTCGCTGAGCGGGTCCACTCAGGTTATCGTAGACATAACCTCCCGTTTTCTGTTCGAGAAAGAGGTCTTCGAACGCCGTGTCAACTCTGAGCTTTCCGCGGATGATTTTTGCGAGATTATGCTCAGATGCCAGAAGGCCACTTACGGCGAGGCCTTGGATGAACGCTTCTTGCACAAGTACATGTGGGCTTGGAAGGGTCACTACTATATTCCGTCGTTTTCGTTCTACAACTATCCGTATGCTTTCGGCTTGCTCTTTGGGACAGGGCTGTATTCACTCTACGTGGATCGCGGCCGTCCCTTCGTGAAAGACTATGAAGCGCTATTGGCCAGCACTGGCGAAGCGACGCCGGCGGAACTGGCTAAGAGGTTTGACATTGACCTGCACAGGCCCGATTTCTGGCGGAGCAGCCTGAAGGTTATAGAGGAAGATATCCAACGGTACGGGAAGCTCTCTTAGACTGTGGATAACATAATGCGTGTTCTGCACTTTGACTACGACCTGACGCGGACAGCGTTCACGCTAAAGGTGTAACTCGGGCACCGTAGTTCTCAAGCTGTTTTCTCAGGTCCTTAACTGCACCAAAAACAGACCGCCTCGCCCTTAGTGGCGACGTTGAGGATGTTGAAAAGTGTAATTCAATGTTCGGCCGGCCACTTGCTTCTATTCCTCTCGGATGGGATTTTACGTAGACCCCTTGCCAACGGTGCATCACCCGGTCGATAAGCGGTGCAAGAGAAGACTCCATAACGCCTTGAACTCTAAGCCACTTTTCTACGAAGATCATGCCGCTTGCCCTTGCTTTCACAGCCTTGGAGATTGTTCCTTTGAAGATCGCTTTTGCTTCGCTGGGCACGCCTGGTAAGCAGAAGATTTCTGTGCTGCGCGTGGTCAAGTGGACCGCGGGGGCTGTTCCAACGGGGTTGATTACGGGGACGGACGTGACTGGGATTGAAGCCATTTTGAGGCGAGGTTTTGTTAAAGTGATTCTTCGCCTGGGGAATCTTCGAGCGTAATGGGCTCGAATCATTTGTACAGCCGCCGTGCTCAATGCAATCCGCAAGTGGAAGGCTTTTGCGACGCCCTTGAGGGTCATATCGTCAAAAGTAGGGCCTATGCCACCCGTTGTGATTATGAAGACGGGCTTCCTTCCTAATGCCTCGGTTATGGAGCGAGAGATTTCGCCAAGATTGTCGGCAACCGTCGTTATTCGAGTTACCCTACCCCCAAGCCCAGTGACTTGGGCTGCTATCCACGAAGCATTTGTGTTGACCGTATTCCCAAGTAAGAGTTCGTTTCCAATCGACAATATTTCTACCGTGCACGGCAATCTTGCTTACACTCGGGTACTGTGCTGAATCAAACGTTGCCGATTAAACGGTATCTCTTCTGGAAAAACTCACGGGAACCTGTTACCTCTGTAACAGGGTACGGCGGAATTCTATTCTTTCTTGGAGAGCCACCATTTTAAGTACTCGTTCTGCTTGCGCCGGTGTTGCTCTTCTGGCGTTTCGCGTTTGCGAATCTTGAGACGGCCCTCCATCAATTGTTGGGCGCTCACGGTGAGGCCGCAGCTCTTGCAGGTATAGTGCTTCAGTGCGCTATCGTAGGTTAGTATTCCGCCACATTCGAGGCAGTAGTTCGTTGTCACTTCGGGTTTGGTCTCCATTCGGGTAATTTGGAGACGACATAGTTAAACCTGTAGCAGCCTATTCAGTCGCGGCAGCGTAGTAGAACTCGCCCGAACCCTTCTGCTCTTTGTCCAGCTTACTGTCCATTTTGTTTATGCGCGGCCGTTTGGTTTCAGGGTCCCGCCTGAATGTGATGCCCATATCGGAGAGGAAAATGTTCATCGCATCACGCAAGGGCATTGGGGTCGCGCCTTGGCCACTGATGCTCGGCAACCCTTTGAAAACCATTATCCGGTCCGCGAGGAAGTCTTGAGCGACAATATCATGTTCGACAACGAAAGCGAAAGCTTGGCGTGAGTCTACCAAATGCCTCAAGGCCTTGGCCACATTCAACCTCTCTTCGACATCCAAGAAGGCGCTCGGTTCATCTAGCAAGTAAACCTGAGCTGACTTGCCCAAACAAGCCGCAATTGCAACACGCTGCAATTCCCCACCGCTCAGTTCACCTATTTTCCTATCCAACAATTTGCTTATCGACAGTGGACGAATTACTTCATCGGTGAACAGGGCTGAAGAGTAGTCGTCGGCAACACTTGTTAGAAGTCCATCAACCGTTCCATCGTAGACAGAGGAGATGTACTGGGGCTTGTAACTTACCTGCAGCCGGTTCTGGGCTGACTCTGCATAGTATTCCAACAGCTCTTTGATGAATGTGGTTTTCCCGATTCCGTTGGCACCCAGAACGCCGACGATTTCGCCTGAGCTTATGGAGCCCGATTCGACACGCAGGCGGAATTTTCCGAAGCTCTTGCTTATCTCCGGCCATTCGAGCTTGGTTTGGGATTCGACGTCGATCTGCCTCGGTGGCCTTACGTGGAAACGAATAGGTTCGTCCCGGAAGCGCATGTTCTCGTCGGGCAGAAACCCGATTAGATAATCGTTGATTCCGCCCCTAGTGGGGTGGACGTGCGAGACGATACCGTACGAGCTCGGTTGCCCATAGACCAGGTAGACTTCATCAGACAGGTAATCGAGCATCGCCAAGTCATGTTCTGCAACAATCACGGACTTGCCCTCGTCCACAAGTCTCCTTATACTTCCTGCAGCCCGCATTCTTTGGTAAATGTCTAGGTAGCTGGAAGGCTCATCGAAAATGTATACGTCCGCATCCCTCGTGATGGCCGCCGCTATTGCGACGCGTTGTAGTTCTCCTCCACTCAGCACCTTTGCTTCTCTTTCGAGAAGCGTTTCCAGCTCAAGTTCCTTGACAAGCTCAGCGAGTTTTCCGCGCTCGTCAACCTTCTTGAGTAGTAGGCCTATCCTACCTTGCAGAACTGATGCGAGCTTGTCGACATGTTGGGGTTTGTGAACGACCTTCAACTTCTTGGCTGAAATTCTACTGAAATACTCATGCAGCAACGTTCCACGGTACCTTTTCAGAACTGTGTCCCAGTTTGTCTGGGTTTCTGGGGTACCGAAGTTTGGCGTGAGTTCGCCAGCCAAAATTCGTAGAGCGGTACTTTTGCCTGTTCCATTTCGGCCGATTAATCCTATGACTTTCCCAGTTAGTGGGACAGGTAGCCTGAATAGTTTGAAATCGTTGACGCCGTAGCTGTGAATGCATTCCCCATCGAGTTCCTGTGGGAGTTTTACGATGGTTATGGCGTCGAAGGGGCATTTCTTGATGCAGATTCCGCAGCCTGTGCAGAGGTCTTCATCGATGATCGGTTTCTTTTGTCCGGCGATGAATTTGATTGCGTACCTTCGGTTCAATACTTCTGGACAGAACCTATAGCAGGGTATCCCGCAGTCATCTGGTTTACAATGTTCTTTGTCCAGTGTGGCTACACGTAGCAATAGAAAATCCTCCACTTTGTCTGGGAATCTTCCTTTCGTTAGCGGTTTTTGTGGGCAAAAAGGAAATTGAGGCTGGACTCAGTCACCATTCCTCTTCTTCTTCTCCCCAGCCATCATCTTCTCCCCATTCGTCATCTGTCCAGTCGTCTTCTTCTCCATTATCCCAATTCTCATCTTCACTCAAGAGAAGAAACTCCCGTGACAAAAGCTCGACTAACCCCCCTAAGGTGGGGCTTTAAAACTTTTGCCGATTTTGAATCATTCTCGATTCTTCATGTTTGATTTGGAGAACGCGAAACTTTGCTTCTCTCTCTGCCACGACGCTTACCGCAACCGGGACACTATCTTTCCACGCGAAACCGCCTGAGGGGCACGCATCCCCGTTGCCCAGAATGCCCATGGCATGTAGGGAGTATTATGAACCGCGGCAAGTCGCCCATGGCGGTCAATGGCTATCACGCCAGCTTCGCCCTTCAAACGTTTTGACGCCATCCTCACCGACAGCTCTGCAGCCCTAGACGCAGGCAGGCCTCTTTCCATAGAAGAGCAGACTGCCTTTGATAGAGTCAGCCTGATGGCTACTTCTCCCCAACCAGTCACCGTTGCGGCTCCACACCGGTTGTCAGAATAGACCCCTGAACCAATCTGCGGTGTATCTCCGATTCTGCCAGGCAACTTCATGGTTGTTCCCCCCGTCGAGGCTGCGGCCGCGAAATTCCCCTTCGCATCCAGAGCCACGGCGCCAACAGTGTCGTGTTTAATGATCTCAGGATGGCTTCTCAACAAGGTCGGGTTCTTCCGGACCCACGCCAATCGGGCGTCCAATGGGCCTCTTTTCAATTTTAGAAGCATTCGGCGCCTTTTCGGGGTAATAGGATTCGTGACAGGAAGCGAGTAGGCCCTCGCCAGTCTCTCCGCTGTACGTCCAGCAAGAAGCACGTGGTCGGTCTTTTCCATAACTAAGCGGGCGAGTTGGACTGGGTTCTTTACCTTGCGAACGAGCGCAACTGCCCCAGCGGTAAGGTCCCTCCCATCCATTATGGCTGCATCCATCTCGACCGTCCCGTTAAAGGTCAGAGACGACCCCCTGCCAGCATTGAATACAGGGTCGTCTTCCATAACGGAAACAGCCGATTCGACAGCATCGAGAGCTGAGCCGCCATTTACTAGAACCCTCGACCCAAGGGACGCTGACCTTCGGACGCCGATCAAAGCGCTCCTGATGTCGCTCTTCCAGAATCCCGCGCCACCATGAACAATGATCTTACTAGACCTGCCAGTTTTCACACTATTGGCCTCTTGTCTTCCGCGTCTACCGTGAAAGGAATGAGTCAGTCTCGGAGGACTAATCTTTAAGCTGTTCGCGACTTTGTTGGCTTCGGCAGGTTCGTCGATTTCGTTGGCACGCGTCTTGAAAGCCGACTTGGAAGGGTTGACTGCGGCAGTAGAGGTTGTTGGAAAGGGTGGGCTCATCTGCTACCCGACAGACACGGTGTATGGCTTGGGCTGCAATCCACTCGACTCTTCGGCGGTTGAACGGACGAGGAGCGTAAAGGGTGTTCCCACTAGACCGTTGCCCGTATTGGTGAAAGACATCGAAAATGCCGAACGCCTAGCTCAAATCCCGGACCGCGCGAGAAAGCTTGCACGGAAATTCTGGCCTGGCCCGCTTACGCTGGTTCTTCCCGCTCTTGGTGTTCTCCCGGAAAACCTAGTCTTTGACGGGACTGTGGGCTTGCGCTCGCCGAAACACTCAATCTGTTTGAGCCTCCTCGGCTTGTGCTCTGGCGCGTTGGTTGGGACGAGCGCCAACCTGACAGGAAAACCGCCAGCCGTCTCCGCAGAGGAGGCAGCTAGGGACCTAGGGGATCGTGTTGATCTCATTTTAGATGGAGGGAGAGCTCCACTCGGCGTAGCCTCGACCGTGGTCAACCTCACTAAACCAACTTTCACCATACTACGTGAAGGACCGATTGGAGCACGGGAAATAATGAATTGTCTACGAGGGGGGAACCCATGATAGCTATTAAGGTACGAGCTTACCTTTCGCAGGATTCCGGGGTATGCCTTTGCTGAACGACTTCAACCTGATCATCTCGACCAGCAGAGGCAACGAGAGAAACACGTGCAGCGAGATGTGGTATCTACTCGGAGAAGTCGGCGACCGCGGTTCAACAATCGAGACAACCTCCGTAATCGGCCTAGTCGTTGCCAAAACAAAGCTTGACCCGATCAAAGCCATTCGAGACCTTGGCAGCCTTCTGAGAGAACGGCCGTGGGAATTCAAGTACACTTTGAAACTCGTTCCGATTCAAAGGGTCGTGGAGGCCAGCCTCGAGGCAATCAAGGACGCAGCTATCGAAATGGGAGAACGAATAGGGAAAGAGGAAAAGTTCAGAATCACAATAGAGAAACGGCACACGGATTTGTCGAGCAAAACGATAATTGACACTATTGCAAAACACATCGAGCGAAAAGTTGACCTCGAGAATCCCGACAGGATCGTGTTGGTCGAGGTAATTGGCGAATTGGCAGGTCTAGCCCTGATTCGCTCTGACGATGTCCTTTCGATTGAGCGGGCTAAGCGAAAGGCCTGAGTATGTTACTTCTTGATAGCGAGCATAGCAGACCTTTCAATGGCTAAACGCTCAACGGCTTTGGTCAGGTCTTCATTCTTGCGGAGTGTAGCACGGATCTCTTTATCACCTATCCCATGGACCGATCGAACGTGATCAACGCGTTTCCCATCCCATTTATCGAGTAACTCGTCGCTTTCCTCTCTCTTGAGCATCTCTCGGAGGGTTGCGGCAGCTTCCAAGACCTGGCTTCTTGAGTCGCCTTCAGCGATTGTTGCGACATTCCTAGTTTCAGCAGTTACGCCCGCAATTTTCAAGGCTTCGCCTATCTGTCTGTTCGCCGCGACATAAAGCAAGATTTCCATGCTGAGCGAGCGTGCGATCGGATGCGCTGAACGGAAAGATTTGAGCGCGTTAAAGGTGGCAAGAAACAAATAACGAGAGCCTCCTACCTTGTCCAAGTCTACTAGTTGAACACTAACGTCAGGGAACTGCTGCTGCATGGATCGGAGTACAAGCTCCACGTCGTCAGGTTTGACGTCAAACGCTGAAATCCAAACGAACTCCGCCGGATCCTTGATCGCGAATAACAACCACTAGGAACCGCCGTTAGCTAGTTGGAAGAGCGAATCTGCAATCCTGCCTTCGATCCCGCACTTCTTCAATACGGCACGAACAGAATCTAGACTGCGCCCTTCAGCCTTGGCTTCGTCGAGTAACAGTTTTGTTGCCTCCAGCCTCTCCCATGGAAAGATTATCCAATTGCTTGTCGTGTCCGCGAAAAAGTCTGGTTTGAATTTGCTGTGCGGTTTGTAGAATACGGTTACCGTCATAATCTTCCGAGCGCCCTTCTCAAGCACATGGTCCAAAGCGAGCTTCAGGCTCTCCCCGGTATCGGCCACGTCGTCGACGACCAACACATTCTTCTTGGAAATGTCCTCGCTGATTGGCTGAGTTACGACGGGTTTTCTCCCTGTCTTTTCGATGCCTACATAGAACTCAATTTTGATGTTGGCCGTATGGGGGTTCTCGAGCAGGTCGGATAGGATTCTTCCTGGCGCCCAACCTCCTCTTGAGACGCCAACAATAAGGTCTGGCTTGAAACCGGACGCTCTAATCCCGAGAGCTAGGTCCACAATCATCTCGTAGATTTTGTCCCAGCTGGGCGCTACGTACTCACGAGATTCCGACATTCGGGCACCGTTCGTTACGACAAGCATGAGCTAGTAAGTATAAGCGTTGTTGCGGTCAGCGGAGATGCATCTCCTCATCTGGCGTGAGGGGCCTCGGTGCAGGTCAGTCGATCCACGTCATGCCGCGCGACGGTACCTGCGTAAACCACCTTAACTACTCTCCGATGGCGTACAGGTTTCAACTGGAGGAAACCTACTGCGTCGCCCGTTCCCGGCTTGCAAGTTACTACGCTTGTAGTAGTAATTCTTTTATACCCTCGCCAGTCATCGAGTGCGAAATTCACCTAACACAATTGCAAGCTAAAGTTCAAGGATGAATCAAGTTGCAGACAGCCCTTCCGGCGGAGAATCAAGTCGTTTCCGATCAAATTCATGAAGGGCTGGAGAAAGTCTTCAAGGTATCGGAGTACCTCAATTTTCCTTTCACCTTGGATGAAGTGGCAACTTATTTTCTGCCGAAAACGAAACTTACCGGCGAGCAACTTCGATCTATGTTGACGACGCACGATTTCGCGGACATTCCATTCCAAGTCAAAGACGGCTACCTACTCATAAGTGCGAGCCAATCGGACACTTCTCGCTTGGAAAGAGAGCGGATGTCCGCCGCGAAGTTAGATTCGGCAGCGAAATTCGCGAGAGTCTTGACACGGTTAGTGCCTTTCATTCGAACAGTTGCTGTTACTGGCAGCGTTGCCTACGGAAGCGCCGACAAATGGGACGACATAGACCTGTTCATCGTTACGCAGCGAAATAGGCTCTGGCTCACGGCTCTCATGACGTTGGTTCTTGTGAGATTGAACAAGCTCTTGGGCTTGCGGCCGCCGCACCTTTCTCTCTTCTGCTTGAGCTACGTCCACGACCAGGAAGGCTTCGATGAAGAATCTCACATGAATAGAACTAACCCGCTCTTTGCCCGCGAACTGCTCAAAGCAAAACCCGTCGCGGGTTCAGATCAGTACAGAGAGCTACTCCAAAGAAACGACTGGGTGGGGGAGCTCTATTCACTCCCTTACAATGCAAAACTCAAAGACTTGAAGGGAGACACTGGTGATCAAAGGGTTGGGGCTGACGACGCGATGCGGCTTTCATTTCTTCTCAACTGGGCCGAAGGGATAGTCTTTCCAGTTCTACGTTGCTATCTCCACATAAGGGCATACTTAACCAACCTCAAGCTCAGTTCGCGAGGCCAAAACCTTCGTGTCTTTAGCACGAAGATGAGTCCCGTCTCTTGCATCTACACCTCTAAGTTCTACGAGTGGCTCCTCGCTTTATGGGGCGAGTAACCTTATCGTAAAGGTGGGCGGATCTGGACGATGAGCCAGAGTGTTGTCCTACGTGTAGCTAGTGTCCTCAAGACCGGCTTCTCGATAGGCATCTGTGCCGCGGACTCTGCCGCAAACTTGGCTAGGCTGCTTGAACTCATCACGAGTGAATCCTACCCAGCCGGCTTAACGCTGAGAAGAATTGTTCTGGTCGCCAGTGGCTGCGACCCTCAAGCTTTGAGGTTCGCGCGAGAGCTTGCGCGCCAAGACCAACGTTTAGTGTTGATTGAGGAACCGACGAGGCGAGGAAAATCAGCTGCGATTAATCAGATCGTAGAAGAACTTGATGGAGAATTCTTGGTTCTCGTGAATTCTGACGCCATTCCTGAGCCCGGCGCGATTTCGAGGCTACTGCATGAAATTGCCCGAGACGAAAGCATTGGAATGGTTTCCGCTTCCCCTGTCGTGGGCGACGAGGGGGGAATAACGGGCGGCGTCCTGCGGTTGATCTGGGGAGTTCATAATGAATTCTTGCAGAAGCTAGATGATGGCGACCTCAACAATCGCTGCTGTGACGAACTGTTAGCGCTTCGAGCCAAGGCACTTCAAAAACTGCCACTGGATACCGTGAACGACGGTGCATACCTGGCAGGAATGGCACATCTAGCTGGCTATAACATTAGGTTTTGCGAAGCGGCTAAGGTGAGGATTGATGTTCCCCGTAACTTCGTGGACATCGTTCGCCAACGCCGAAGAATAGTTTACGGCCATTTTCAAATCTGGAAGACTATTGGTCAGCCACCAAGAACCTTGGAGTCGATGTTGACGTCGCATCCGCTTCTATGTCTCTCGATCCTCATCAGAACGTTGGCGGGTTCCCTGCGCCTGGTCGCCGCTCTGCCCGTGGCGCTGGTGGGTGAGGCCGCATCCATCCTCCTCGCAATCTCTGATAATGTAAGCTCAACGCGGAAGCACATACCGTGGAAAAGGTTTGGGAACAGGTCCTAGGTCAAGCCCATATGCCACCTCCGCTCTAGAGTACCTGCCTCATGAGCCAACTAGCCGGAAACAAACCAACACGAAGGAACTTGACGGTTGAGCGGAAGGCTACGGGAGAGTGAGGTTGACAAAATGCAGGGAACCTCAACTTCATCCAAGGCAGGTTTGGACTCGCCGTCGGCGCAAAACCAGTACCTTAGACTCGAAACCATCGGGCGCATCAGTGGAACCCCACACCAGGTTTTGATCAGGTACGTCTTCGTAGGAACCAAGATTATTGTTTTTCCAGCGAGGACGGGTAAGCAAGGATGGTTCCTCAATCTTCAAAGCAACCCAAAGGGACGGCTGTTCTTTCAGGATAAGGTCTTCAACTGCGTTGCGCAAACGAAGACGATTACTGGGCTCGATGACCCCTTGCTTTCGATATTCACCCGAAAGTATGGAAAGGCAGTTGTCAACCAATACTACAAGGGCCAGCATAGTTACGCGGAACTGATTGTACAGGAAAGTGCCTCCGCAAGTTTTGACGAGGTGATATATGGCGACCTTGAAGCTGCCTTTGACGCAGTCGCTAAAGATTACGACAGACATATCTTTGGTAACCCGGTAAACACGTGGCTGCGGAATGTTTCTGTCGCCGTAATGAGTCAGCTATTCAAGCCAGGGGACACCGTCTTAGAGATAGGCTGTGGTACCGGAACCGAAACACTGAGCCTTGCAAAGCGTGGCGTCAGAGTAATCGCCACCGACATCTCCAGCAAAATGGTCGACGTGCTTAACGCAAAGGCGAAGGAGTCAGGCGTCTCAGACAACATAATCGGCGTCCATTCTAGGCCGGTTCATCTGGAAGAACAAATGACAAAGCTAGGCCTGTCCCAACTCGACGGAGCGTGCTCTACTTACGGGGCAATCAATACAGAACCACGGTTAGAAGAAACAATTCGCGTTCTCCACGTTATTCTGAAGGAACGGGCGCCTCTTGTTCTCGGCGTGTGGAACAAGTATTGCCTATACGAAATATTCGGGTACACCTTCAAATTGAAACCTAAACTCGCATTCGCAAGGTTTCGTAACCCCGTACCACTAGGAAAGTCCAGGTTTTGCGTCGCGACAAATGCGTTTTCAGTAGCATCACTCGGGAGGATCGTCAATCCCTATTTCGAATTGAAGAAAGTCTACGGGGTTGTAATTACCCTTCCTCCATCGAATCTCACAAAGTATCTTCCACCCCGGAAACTATTCGGTTTGTGGAAATCATTTGATTTCAACTTAGGGAAGACATTTCCGATGAACCACCTGGGCGACCACTTTCTCGCTGTCTACCATCGGAGAGCCGCAGGTTGACAAAGGAGAGAGAACTCACTTTCTGCGTCTGCACATACAATTCAGCAAAGACCTTAGAACGCTGCCTCGGCAGCATCAGAAAGCGCGTTCCTGGAGCACACTTCCTAGTCGTTGACCACCACAGCGTGGATCGGACGGTCCAGATCGCGAAACAATTCAACGCAGAAGTAATCTCTGAGAGAAGAGGATTAGGATACGCTAGGCAGCTTTGTTTCGGTGCCACGAATACTAAGTACATTGCTTTTGTCGACAGCGACGTGGAGATAGTAAGGGCCGATTTCTTTGACACCGCTTACAGCGTTCTTCAGAAAAGAGAATACGGTGCAGTGGTTGGGATGGCTGTCGGGCATCGCTTTCGTTACGGCCTGCCTGCCAGTCTTCTTGTGCTGCGCAAGAGCGATTTCTTGGGCAAGGTCGTGCCGAATTACATAGATGCCAGGGAGACTTTTTTCATTCAAAAACGCCTCGACGAGTATAAACTCAGAACTTACTACGTTCTCGATTCAATGGTTCATCGCTCCCAATTTAGAGAATTCAAACCTGAGTGGGAAGGAGCGAACACAAGAATGCTGCCTGACTCGAAGTTCAAAGAGCTCCTATTCTGCCTGAAAGTAATTGTGTTCCTGAGCTTGAACAGTCGAAGTATGAAGAACATTCTTTATGTCCCGATATTCTACCTCAAGTTCCTATACGGTTTCGCTAAACCCGAGCCTTGGCTTCGACTCAAGAGATGACCGAGCGACAGAACATGAGGAAGCTAATCTACGAGCAGACCATGTTCAAGCTGCTCATCGAGAAGACCGGAATTCTATTTGCAGTAACCACGAAAAGCAGAGCGTACTTCTTCTTCGCTTGCACGAAGCTCCTAGGAATTAGAACAGCGCCAACCACCGATCCATACCCAGGCATAGTTGAAGTCTGCGGATACGATATACCCCGAATCGTCAAGTACTGGGGCACTCTCTCAAACATCAAATTCACAAAGAAAATCAAGCTCGCAAAGTAAGGCCGATTTTGAAACT
The DNA here is from genome assembly GCA_963726255.1 of Candidatus Bathyarchaeota archaeon. Classification (GTDB taxonomy): domain Archaea; phylum Thermoproteota; class Bathyarchaeia; order 40CM-2-53-6; family 40CM-2-53-6; genus FEN-987. The sequence continues at coordinate 1,102,421 of CAVSBL010000002.1, read as the reverse complement.
CGGGTCGCTTATTGCTTTCCGCAGGAAAGTAATGCCAAGGAAGGAAATGCTAATGTCTCAAGGAAAACACGTGCCATCTCCTTCACAGAAAGAAGTTCTACTCATTCTCGTCTTGGGAGTATTGATCCGGGAAGTGTTCTCCTTCTGGACAGGGCATCCTTCAGATTTCGAGCTCTGGGTGAGGTTGGGTTATGCATTCACTCATGGCGGCGACCCTTATGGAATTCTACCACCTGTTCCAGGCCTCAGTTTTTCCAGCACTTTCTCAGAACAAAACACGGCGACAATCGCATACCTCCCTTTTTGGCCGTTGGTAACCGGCTTGATGTACGCTGCGTACTCTTTGATTGGCTTCGGCAACAGGTTTGCATACTACTTTTTGCTCAAACAGCCCGTGATTGCCGGCGATGTGGGCCTAGCCTATTTACTGTATTCTTACGTTTCCGCCAAGCAGCCTCGCCGCTCATGTTGGGTTCTGATGTTTTGGCTCTTGTCGCCATTCATGATAATCATCTCAGGAATCTGGGGAATGTTCGATTCAATCGCGATGGCGTTCGTTATGATTTCGGTAATGTCCATTTCTCGCGCAAAAAGTGCTCTTTGGACAGGACTGGCTATTTTTGCGAAGTCGGTTCCGATCATTTATGCTGTTCCCATCGCTATGAAGCGGGAGCGCGATTTGGTTTGGTCGGCCTTGGCCATTGGGCTGGTTGCTCTGTTTTCGGCGATTGTATTTCAGGTGATGCGCTGGCCTCTTCCCTCGATTGGGTCATCTTTGCTGTCGGCTGCTGGACGTGGCGGAGAATCGATGTCGGTTTGGGATTCGCTCTTCTACCTCAGTAACTTGGGCTTCTTACAGCCCTCGACAGCACCAGACTTCTACAGGCTCTTGGGGTTCGTTTGGATACCTTTGGTCGGAGGGTTTACGTTGGTGGCGTTCAAGAGATTCCGGTTTGATACAGATTACGGCCTCGTTCAATCGCTTCTTGTTGTTACGCTGGTCTTCTTGATCTTCAGAGCTCGCGTAACTGAGCAGTACGCAATCTACCTGTTCGCCCTGTCTGCGATCGATGTGGCGGTTTGGAACCCGAAGAGGAAAAAAACGCTGCTCCTAATGATGGCCGTCGCGTTGATTTACCTGGTAAGCAACAACTACTTCCTAATTCGATTCTTGTCCCCGATTAATCCAAACTTCCTGCAAATTGAATCGGCCTTGTCTCAATCTATTGGGCCAATCAGGTATGCTTTGGATTTTCTGGCCGGAACGCTGTTCACCTTTCTCAATGTTTGGTACCTCGTAGCGATTTTGAGGCGTTAAGCTTCTTGTTGGGAAGGCACATGTTTAGGCCGGTTTTAGCATTACTAAAACCTGAGAAGTCACATACATGAAGACAAGTCCAAGAATTATGGCGAACGGCAAACCTGGAAACATATCTCGCCCTTCAAGCATCTTGAACCCGAGGTAAGCTCCAATAAGCAAACCGACTGCTGCGGCGAGGAATGGGAGAGGCCCGAAATTCATCATTGAGTTGCTAGCGAGCATAGAGTAAAACACCATGTCCCCCATCCCGACGGTTAAGTCGCCGTACGTGAATACGGCCCCTGTGAACTCCTCTAGGTCAGTTGATTGAGCAATTTTCCCTATCGGGCCCTTGTAGACTGCGAAGAGGTCGTAGCCAGCGAGCGCCAGCAAGAGCGCGACAGCTGTTAATGTTGGTATGGACACGCCGAGGAATGTTCCTGTAAGTCCGCCGATTAGGACGATGCCAACCAAATGCAGCGCCCCCTTAGCTTTGTAGATCAAGAGCCCCAGCAGGACCGCGCCCAGCAAGCTTACGATGAGCCAACCAAAGCTTGTGGAGCTCAAGAACGGTGGCAAGTAAGTTTCGTACAGGGACCCATACCAAGTGAACAGAAAGAATAGCAGCGCTAGGAGAGCTAGGTTGATCAGGTACCTAACGAGGCGCTTCAATCCGAATTTTATGAAGAGGTACATGATAGTTCCAGTCGCTGCCATCAACACCACGAAGATGCCGGCGTTCAGTGTGATCCCGCTCGTTGTTTCCGGGAAGACGGTAATGGGGACAATGGGGGCGTTGGACGATTGAAGGCTAAAGGTAAACAGCCCTGCGAGGGCTATGGCGGAGATTTCAGGAATCAACTGGGCCGGCTTGGCCTTGAATTTCTTACTCAACTTTCCGCCCCTTCAAACTCGACTGGCATTCCACGCAAAACGTTGCACACTTCTTATCCGTATCGCCAATGTGCTCAGAGAAATGCATCACGCACGCAGAGTCAGGGCAATGCTTCAGCCCCATTGTGTGCCCAATTTCATGAACAGCTTCCTTGAGCACGCGTTCCCGAAACAAGCGTTGGTTCCTGGGGGTGGGTTTTAGGCGCCTTGTGGAAATGACTGCCACTTGGCCTGGGCATCTGGCTTCGCCAAATACGAAGTTCATACCCGGGACGTACAAGTCGAGGGCTGCCACACCTAGTAACCTGTTCACCCGCAGCGTTCGCAGGTGTTCCTCCAAGAGCACAAGGAGGCGTGTGGAGTGGTATTGGCCGCGAAACGAATCGTAGGCCTCCGAAGGTTCGGGGAGCGGACGCATAGTTTCGAGCGCGAAGTTCGGAAACCTATCGGAGAGTTGATCCCTAATCGTGGTAAGCGGATAATCATTCGTTGGGCCGACTTGAATTACACCGAGAACTTCAGACGTCGTATGTTTCACCTGGGCGGGGTGTTGAGGCTTGTAGGCCTAGTTCCTGTGATGCAAATTCAGCCAGGTGCTTACAGTTTCCCTCTTCTCCATGAACGACAAACACGCGAGTTTTCTTGTCAAGTTCTCTCAAGGTTTCTTCGAGTTGAGTTTTTCCGCCGTGGGATGAGAAATCGAATTTTTCAACTCGGGCATTCACAGTCCTAGCCTTGCCGTGCAAGATGAATCGGCCCTCGTCTAGGAGTATCCTGCCCGGTGAGCCTTCAACTTGGTAGCTGACGAGGAAGATACCATTTTCTTGCCTAGTCGCGATGTTTTCCATGTAGAAAACAGATGCTCCCCCTTTCAGCATTCCCGCAGGCGATATTATCACCCCCTCAGTGTGGGCTGCACGTCTTCTGTCATGCCAATTCTTGATTTGTTCCGCTTCTCTCATGGCCCTTCGGAAAAGGTGTTCGTCTTTCAACGCGCCCGGATGCTGCTCTAACATTCTAATCGCATCCAAAGCCATGCCGTCGACGAAGACTTTGTGGTTGAAGTTGTGGTCGGCGAGCATGCAAATAATTTCCTGGGACCGGCCTACTCCAAAGGCTGGAACAAGGACGGTCCCTCCTCCTTCCACAACCTCCTTGCAGGCAAGGACGAAGTTGCGTTCTGACTCAGCCCGATCTGGATGGTCGCCCATAGCGTACGTGCTTTCGATCACTATGGCGTCTAAGTTGTTGTATTCTCTATCAGCGCCGGGAACAAGGTGGGTCGGAATTAGGTTGAAGTCCCCGGTGTAGAGCACTCGCCTACCATCGTTTTCAACTATTATCTGTGCGCTCCCGGGTATGTGGCCGGCGTTGATCATCGAGATTTCAGAGTCGCCAACCTTGAATTTTGCATGGTATTCGACGGGAACGGTATGATTCATCATCGTTTCTAGGTCCATGTACTCATAAGGTAGGAAGTAACCGCTGAGTTTGATCATGTTGCGCACGAGCACTCGGGTAAGTTTGAAGGTTGGTTCGACCGCGTAGACTGGTATCCTAGAGTGGACGTAGAAGAGGGGTATGAGTCCACTGTGGTCAAGATGAGCATGGGTTAGGACAACTGCGTCTAGGTCCTTCGGTGAAACGTGCACCGGGAAGCCCACTTCGTGGTTTATCATAACGCCGTAATCCATCAGGATCTGGCTACGGGCGCCTTTGACCGCGACCGCGGACCTACCTACTTCTTGACAGGCACCTAGAAATCGCAATTGCATTCGAAATCAGCTAATTTGTTTCATGAATCTGACCTGGTTGGTAACTTTTCACCAACGTATGAATTTTGCATTAGCCGTACATCCCGCGCAGTGACCGGGCTGTTTGCTGCATTCGTTTATCTATTTCTTCTTCAATATCTTCGGCATCGTATTCCAAGTCCCTGACGTCGACCTTTAGCCCGTACGCTTTCGACACTGCCCTAATCGCCGTGGCCGCGGCCTTAGGATCGGCGTGTTCAGCGGAGGCGTAGGGCAGCACCGCTACTGCAGGAAAGTTCAGTTTTTCGAATTCCCCTAACATGACGGCCAACGGTCCGTAGACGAAGAGGCCTGCTTCAAGTTTCGGGTGTTTCATCTTCTTCGCTCTTACCGGGTACTCTCCAGTTGTAACAATTCTCACGCCGTCCTTGCCCGATTTCAGGGCTCCGTCTAGGCCTCCGATGAGGACTGCGTCTTTGAATTTGTTTTCCATAATCCAACGCGCCAGAGTCTTGGCGAACTCTGCCTCCTCCGCCCTATGCGGAGAAAACTCCAACTTCACCAGCACGATGTTCCCAGCCCTGTATACCTCGAAAGGAGTGACTAGACCTTCTTCGGATGTTGCGATGAATGGGGGAGGGTGGGCCACATCAACAAATCCTATTCTCTTTGCATTCAGAGCATGAACGAGATATGAGACAGAAATGTATCCCGTTTCCCCTACGCCATGAAATCCGGTAACGAGAGTGCAATTCCGAAGTTTGCTGGTTCGCACCAAGAGGTTAACGGGCAAATGTGCTTTCCTCGAACGTTCCCGAAAATTCTAAAATCTTCGTGTGGACGAATGGTGGGACGGCTATAATAAGTTCGCTAGATAGTCCGCGCCAGATTTCTCGCTAGTACGAAGGATCGATGAAGGCGGGCGTCCGATTTAGAGAGTATTTGTTCAATCACCTTCTTGAACCGACTGAGTCTTGAATAGAAAAATGCTTATTTACCGGCTGATTTTATGCAAAGTAGTCACCTGAGGTAACAAAAAAATGTCCGAGCTCTCTGGTCAACGTGTACTCATTCTAAAGGAAGGATCCACCCGCAATAGAGGCCGCGACGCTCAACGGAGCAACATTACAGCGGCGATCATTGTTTCTGAAGTTGTGAAAACGACATTGGGCCCACGCGGAATGGACAAGATGCTCGTTGACAGCCTCGGCGATGTGACTGTAACAAATGACGGGGCCACGGTCCTTGACGAAGTTGATGTTCAGAATCCAGCCGCGAAAATGATGGTTGAGGTTGCCAAGACACAGGATGATGAAGTTGGCGACGGGACTACGACGGCGGTAATCCTTGCGGGCGGGCTACTGAAACGAGCCCAAGACTTGCTCGATGACGACGTTCACCCAACGATCATTGTTGCGGGTTACAAGAAGGCGGCGGACAGAGCGATTCAGATTCTCGATTCCCTATCTGAACCGATTAAACTTGAGGACAAAGTTGCTCTCAAGAAAGTTGCCATGACGGCGATGCATAGCAAGGGTTTAGGTGGTGCCCGTGAACACTTCGCCGACATCGCCATTGAGGCAATTCAACTGGTTAAGGAAAAGCGCGGCGATGCATGGTACGCCGACATCGACAACGTGCAGCTCGTAAAGAAGGAAGGCAAAAGCCTCCTCGACACCCAACTGGTCAGGGGGATTATCGTCGACAAGGAAGTTGTTCACCCAGGAATGCCAAAGCAGGTTAAGAACGCTAAGATTGCGCTTATAGATGCAGCCCTTGAAATTGAAAAGACCGAGATATCCGCTGAAATACGCATCGAGGACCCGACCCAGATGAAGGCCTTCCTTGACGAGGAAACTCGCATGATGAAGGAAATGGTGGACAAGATCAAAACTTCGGGCGCAAACGTAGTCCTTTGCCAGAAAGGAATTGACGACACTACACAGCACTACCTCGCAAAGGAAGGAATACTGGGCGTACGAAGAATCAAGAAATCAGACATGGAAAAGTTAGGAAGAGCAACGGGCGGAAGAATCATCACAAACCTGGACGACCTGAAAGCCAGCGACCTGGGAAAAGCAGACCTTGTTGAAGAAAGAAAGATTGGAGACGACAAGATGGTCTTCATTGAAGGCTGCAAGGACCCACGGTCAGTTAGCGTCCTTATCCGTGCAGGCTTAGAGCGCTTAGTCGATGAGGCTGAACGAGCGCTCAAAGACGCACTCTCCGTAACCATCGATTTGGTGCAAGAACCAAAAATCGTCACGGGCGGAGGCGCAATTGAAGCCGAACTTTCCAAGAGGTTGAGTGATTATGCCAGTAAGGTTGGCGGGCGTGAGGCACTTGCGATAGAAGCTTTCGCAGACACATTGGAAATGATTCCGAAGACCCTAGCCGAGAACGCGGGGCTTGACCCCATTGACATAATGGTTGCCCTCCGCTCGGCGCATGGCAAGAAAGGAGGTGTGTCGCAAGGCGTCGATGTCTTCAAAGGCGGAGTCAAAGACATGAGGAAGCAGGGCGTCGTAGAACCAGTTCGAGTGAAGGAGCAAGCAATACGGTCCGCGGCCGAAGCCGCGTCAATGATTCTTAGGGTTGATGATGTAATAGCCGCAGCTAAGCCGCCTCCAACTCCACCACCGAGAGGTGGGGAGCCGGAATACTAAGCGGCACTTCCATCTTCTTTCCTCTGTTTTTCTTTTCTGTGCACACGGTTAAAATACCGTGGGACAGCGTTAGTCCAATTGCTCCGGGTTAGTTGGGGCTCCGGTAGAAGCGGTTCAGCTACCGAGTATAGCCCGGTCAAGGCGTATGTCGCCGAGAGTATGCTGGCCTCTCGAGTTTGCGGAGAGAGTCAGCGACGCGGGTTCGAATGCGATGGTTCAATCGCTGAAAATCCCGCCCGGAGCACCACGCTCTCATCCCTTTCCTTTAGATCATGTCGATATGGTCAGCCGGGAATCCCAATTCCACGAGTTCTTGTTTGATGTGCCCGCGATGATCTCCTTGGAGTAGGACCTCTCCACCTTTAGTGGTTCCCCCTGCCCCGAACCTCCGTTTCAGCTCGCGAGCAATTTCCGCCAATCGTGTGCTAGGCAGTCCTTGAATGATTGTTACCGGTTTACGGAATCGCCTAAACTCCAATCTAACGACGATGCGTGCTTCGCTACGATCAAGTTCCTCAAGTGGATTAAAGCCGATTTCGTCCGGTTTCGACATACAAATTCAGCAGGCAACACATGATGTGTCTTGGAATATAGCACTAAGGGTCTCATGATGGTGACTGCCACGACGCAAATTGCTGGAATTCACTCGATCTGACAAGTCTTATAGACGCTAACAGGCTAGAGGAACCTACATGGCTCATGTCAGAATCGAAATTATAAACGAGAGCAAGACCCTTGCTGACAGCGACGTCAAATCTGTACTGCCGTCGCTTCAGACCCAAGTGCGACGCGATTTTGCGCCCCCGTGGGGGGCAAATGCCAAACTTGTCTTCGTACCTAAGAAATCAAAGCCAAGCCACGATTCTTGGTGGCTTGGAATCTTCGATGATTCACACCAAGCGGGCGTTCTCGGCTATCATGACCTAACAGCCAAAGGCTTGCCTTTAGCGAAAGTGTTTGCGAGGAGCGATAAGCAGGCTGGTTGTGAATGGACGGTAACTATGAGTCACGAGTTGCTGGAAATGCTGGCGAACCCAAGCAGCAATCTGTTCGTTCAACATGAAGCGAATAGGGGGCTTCTATACCCGTACGAGATTTGTGACGCATGCGAACCGGACAATTTCGGTTACAAAATCGACGGCGTCCTAGTATCCGACTTCGTACACCCGCCATGGTTCGAATATTTCCACAAGAAAGGTAGCATGCAATTCGATCATTGCAAACACGTGACTAGGCCATTTCAAGTATTGGCCGGTGGTTCTATCTATACGTTTGACCTGCGCACACATCGAATACACGCTCAAAGGAAACCAAAGCACGTTCGACCACGGAACGATAGTAGAAAAGAGAGGCATAGAATTCCTCGCGACCAATGGCGTAAGAGTTCCGTCAGACGGAAGTAAGATGAAGAGTTCAGAACTCAATCGACGCTAGCTCGTGCACACGACTATGCCCAGACACTAAAACGACGGTTCAGCACTGCAGGCGTGTCTATTCGGATAGGTACATGGAAGCTAGCGATTGCATCCACTCTGTCAGAGCGCTCATGAATGGCCTCTGAATGTCTGGGTTGAAGCTTAGTACAATCACGTAACTGCCCTTAGTGAAGAGTACTAGAAACACCTTCGCGTATCTGATAGTCACGGACTCAACAACACCCAGAAAGGGCGAGAGCTTTTCGACCGAGTCGAGAATGATCGAGGGCATCAATTGAACAAAGTTACGGTCGCTCTCGTCGGGAGTGAGACTCTGAACTCCCTCCCTCATCTTTGAGACAAGGACGTGAAACTCCCTATCAACGATTCCTACGTAGCGAATCCGACCGTCTTTCTTGAAGACTTCCTCTACGAATTTGTCGGTATCCACTGCTTAATCACTGGCCCTCTTTCGTGAGGAATCTGGTATTATGGTTATTCCGTGGCTATTAGCGGCGGAGGAGGAGCGAAGCGATCCTTGCGAGCTCATGCTTTGAGAGTGGCGTGTTAGCGAGGGCTCTAATGTAGAGCCAGCCGAAGCTCTTGGGGGCTGTAGAACCCTTCGAATGCTCTAAGCTACACGTTCAGTCGGCGCCTGACGTTTGCCAAACTCGAACCCTAATCCTGAAATGTCCCCTAAAGTCACTAAAAGAATAAGGGCCCGTAGCTCAGCTAGGCTAGAGCGACAGACACTGAAAGTCGAAGCTCATATGCATAGCGGAGGAACCTGCTGGTCGAGGGTTCGAATCCCTCCGGGCCCACCACTTTCCTTTCTGGATGCGCAAGGTTAGGTTTCTGGAAGCAAAACTTATTCGCGACATTCACTAATATGCCTGCACGGTAACATTATGCGAAGAAGAGAGAAAGCGGTAACCCAACCGCCACTCTCTGAGGGTGATGAGTCCCTCCGAGAATATGTTGTCTGACGAGAAAAGTTAGCAGCCTGATAATCATCCGACGTTCGCCGAATCAAGGTCAGGGGAGTCAAATCCCACCAAATACACTAATTGAGGAACCCGGAATACTCTTAGGAAGCATTAGGAGGTGCGTTTTGAATTGACTAACTCAAAAACGGTCGTCGCACAAGTCATGAAGCTCAAAGATCTGACTGCTTACCAAAGCGGAGCAGTTGTGAGCAGGACTCTAGTGGGTGAAGAAGGAGGTACTGTTACAGCCTTTGCCTTTGATGAGGGCGAGGGATTGAGTGAGCATACAGCACCCTACGCCGCATTGGTCATTGTCATAGAGGGTCAGGTAGACATCAAGATTTCCGGTGAAATGTTCCACTTGAGTGAAGGCGAGATGATCATAATGCCTCCCAACAAAACACATGCACTCAAAGCGGTCACTAAGTTCAAGATGATTCTGATTATGGTAAAATCGAGGTAAGCGGAGACTTTGTCCTCGAGAATCGTCGCTCGCCCACTCGAACTTGAGGAACTCATTGCGCTCCTCTCCCAAGAGCATCAGGAACAGAGAAAACGCTTGTCAGAGCTTACCGACGTTTTGGAGAAGAAAGACTATGCGAGAGGAGCCGAACTGGCAAGAGAATTTGACAACTCAACCGTTCAACACATTGTTGACGAAGAGAATGTATTGCTGAAACTTTTCATCGATACGTATGGGCGAAAAGGGGCGAATGGTGCCATCAAGGTGTTCCAGCAGCATCGAACGATGCATAAACTGGCTGATACAATTTCGAAGAAGGCTATGAACTCGCCTGAAGAACTTGGATCAATACCCTCCGAATTCGACAACCTGGTTCGTTCGCATTTTGAGGCCGAAGAAAAACGCATCTTTCCCTGGGCTTTGCAGACGCACCAAGGGATACGGAAGAACGATTCAAAGCCGTCAGTGTGAAGTGGTGAGACCACTTCTAGGATCTAGTTGCCGTTCCTATTTCGTTTCATGAGAGTGACCAGTTTTCGTCGCTTCATACGCTGTTTTGTCGCAATTTACGCAGTACATTCGTCCCTGGACGTATCGGACTGGCTGTCCACATTTTGGGCAAGTCTGCGTTGACATATGACCGACTAACTTGCCTGATTCAGTTAACGCTTTTGATTATCATGCTCACCCAAACATGTTAGGGGTCACCCCTTATAGTTGACTCGCCAAGATGATAGTCGTGTGAGACGAAAATGACGGGAATAGAGCTAACCGACAAGGAGTTGAGGTTGGCTAAGGCGAACGTCGCTTACGCCCTTGAGAATTGTCCAGTTGAGGGAGGAATAATGACCGAGGCAGGACACTTCTCGACCAAGATATCGTTCGAGACATTACGCAAGAAACTTCAGGCTGTTGCAGTTCAGCCCGTTAATAGGCTGGACGTGAACAATGAAGACCTTGAATTCCTCATAGCCGCTTCAACCTATGCTCTTGAGTATTGTCCCGTTGAGGGCGGCATGATGACTGAGGACAACCAATTTTCAACCAAGAGCGATTTTGGTGCACTTCGGCAGAAGCTCAAGACGTTCACAGCAGCGCCGACGCAGCCACGGTGAATTCTGCGTCGTCCGCTATCCAGGTGTTGGAGGAAGAGCACAAAGTAATCCTGCGAATGGTTAACGTACTCACCGCTATGCATAAACGTCTTGAAAGTGGCGGAGATATTGATGCTGCAATATTGACGGAGATCGTAGATTTCTTCCGAACTTTTGCCGACAAGGCTCATCACGCAAAAGAAGAAGACGGTCTTTTCCCGACGCTGGAAAGGAATGGAGTCCGTCCGCAGGGATGCCCAATAGGCACACTCACAAGCGAGCACAAACAGGGGAGAGCGCTTATGACCGCTCTGAACGATGCGATCGAGAAATACGCCAGCGGCGATTCAACGGCAAAGGTCACGATCTCTGCGACAATCAAAGGTGCCATGGATTTGTACACGGATCACATTTGGAGAGAAGACTACCTTCTCTTCCCGATGACCGAGAAAGTTCTACCCAAACCAGAGCTAGCAGGCCTCACAAGGAATTTCAATGAAGTCGAGACGAGATTCGGTTCAGATTTCCATAACAAATACGAGCAGATGGTAGCGAAACTTGAGAAATCATTCAACATCAACAGAAAAGGAGGTGTCTGAAGATGCCTAGGAGAGAAAAACGCCAGAAGACCAAAGTGAAATCCAAGGTGTATTGCGTCTCCTGCAAAAAGGTCATCCAAGGAAAACCCAGCGTGATGAGATTACAGATTACTCATAAGAATCCTAGAATGATTGAATGCGCAAAGAGGGTTGGATTCACGTCACCCAACTGGGATTTGGGAGAAGCAATGCAAGGCACTCTGCATAGGCAATGCTTCAACCAAGCCATGCTGATCTGGGAGATTGCCTTCCACACGAGACCACTGAGCCCCCGTCGACCAGAATGAACTCCTCATTCCATCAAATGTCCCGCCCCATCCTATGCTGAATGTATGACGTATGGCTTAAATTTCAGGCAAGCTCATTCCACGGATCACGTGACAGCCAAAGACAAGGGACAATATCGATTATGCCGCAGCGGTGAATGGTAATGTCAAAGACCGAAGATACTTCCCATTCTGGAATAGCGTGCGATTTGAAGGGGATAATTACATCGTACGGTCTCGGGGCCCAGCAGCTCTTTGGCTGGACTGAGGACGAAGTCGTAGGCAAACAGAGCGTCGTGATCTTTCACGAGCCTGAAGCGGTTCAGACGCTCGTCCCTCGACTCTTGAAGACCGCGGCGGAGACAGGGAAGTTTGAGGAAGAGGTTACGCTCGTAAGAAAGAATGGAAGTAGGTTCCGAGGATTGCTGACGGTTCGGCCCTTGAAGAAAGAGAACGAGATCACTGGCTACATGGGCATTACGAAACACATCAAGGACATGTAATAATCAACTTTCGGTAACGGTACCTTCTCGTCAGCCGCTGGAGACTGTTACTTTTCGTCTGCTGGCTAGTTGGCTCACGGTTTGTGGACTGCGTTTTTGGTTATCTCTAGTGAGCAGGCGCCGTGGGTTTTACAGAAGTTTTCGCAATCATTAGCGGTTCGTCTGTCTGCATATCCTAACTTGCAGATTTCACATGAATAGACAGTTTTATTTTGATATTTGATTTCTGTAACCAATGACAAGTCACTCACAAATGTAACGCAGGCCGAGGTTATATGTACCAGTAATTGGGGTCAGAATCCCCTACCCCATCCTTGAGTTTCGTTTGCTAGGGTGTCTCGAAGCGTTTGGAGATGCTTGAAACTGTCTTCAAAACTCGACGTAGGTCAGGCTCCGTCAAATTAGCACGTGCTTGATGATCTGCACATAGTCAAGTGTACACCGGCCCCACCACCTTTCTGGAAGCGCAGGATCACATTTCGGGAAACAAAACTTATCCGCGACATTCGCTAATATGCCTGCACGGTAACATTATGCGAAGAAGGGAGAAAGCGGTAACCCAACCGCCACTCTCCGAGGGTGATGAGTCCCTCCGGGCCCACCACCCAAACTGGCTGCGCGAGTCCGGTAACGATATTTGGGTGTCTGGAACGGTAATTGTTCTGGACGGGGCAAGCGCCTGGCGCGGGTTGCGGACAACTCGTCTCGGAGAGGAAACCCCGTCCAATATTGGGCGCTAAAGTGGCGGTCGGGTTGGCGACTTTTTCTGGGTTGGGTTGGCCAGGGCAAATCAACAAGCTCCTTTTTCGGAACCTCGTAGAGTTATCGCTCGCGAAGAGGCGTTTCTTGGAGGTGCCTTCTCGGATTCAGCTTCTGGGTGTCAGAAATCGGCGGGCTGCTGTCATAAAGTACTGTACGTTTCTGTCGTCGCGAGGATGCGAATGGTTGCTGGAAGATTTGAAGTCTCGTTCTCCGCGTCCACGAGCTGAGTCGCCGGTGGTCACGGAGCAGGGTTCAGGGAAGCTGAGAAGGCGGTTCGCGCGGCGAGTCTTCGGTGGCATGACCTGAGGGATTATTTCCACACGACCTGCATGAAGACTGGCGTTTCGCAGCGGGCAGTTGATTTCATGCTTAGGCATGCAGTTAGGCGAGAGGATCATGTTAGAGACATGTTGTCGCGAGAGATTGACTTCCTGCGGAGGGAGTACCGCAAAGTCGACGAGCAGTTCTAGACTGTAAAATAAACCCACCATATGGGGGGTTCAAATCCCAAGGGCCCCACGACACGCACCTATTGCGTTGAAGGCTAGAAATTGAGGGTTCGAATCCCACCGGCCCCACCGTTTTCGTGGGCTCGATAGTTCGTAGCCGGTCATTCTTCCGCGTCTTGAGGCACGAACACTATTGCTTTTACCTACGCCTGAATCTTCTTGTATTGCATTAGGGAATGTGGATGCCGATGGAGGCAACTAACCAAATGAAGAGCACACAGGTCGAGAAGGGACGAGCCTTTAGAGCTCTCCATGAGCGAGACGGCGCCTTCATCATCCCGAATCCGTGGGATGTGGGTAGTGCCCGTTTGCTAGCGCATATGGGTTTTGAGGCACTGGCCACCACCAGTATGGGATACGCCTTTTCTCAAGGGCGGAGAGACAACACGCTTGGCCTCCAAGCCACATTAGGATATGCGTCTGCTATTGCCTCTGCGACTAATTTGCCCGTCAGTGCCGATCTTGAGAATGGATTTGGCGACTCGCCAGAAGCTGTAGCGGAAACAATCAGATGTGCCGCGGCCTCCGGGATAGTCGGCGGTTCAATCGAAGACGCAACCGGACACCCAGACCGCCCGATCTATGAAATAGAACTTGCAACAGAGAGAGTCAAGGCAGCTGTAGCCGCGGCGCGTGCACTTCCTTTTCCTTTTACTCTGACAGCCCGTGCTGAGAACTATTGGCACGGTCGGCCAGACCTTACAGACACGATAAAACGACTGCAATCTTATGAAAAAGCTGGCGCGGATGTCTTGTATGCTCCAGGTTTGCGGACTAAAGATGAAATTGTAGCCGTCGTTAACTGTGTAAAGCGACCGGTCAACGTTGTAATGGGATTACAGGGAGTTCGACTAAGCTTAGCAGAGCTCTCAGCCGTAGGGGTCAAACGAATTAGCGTCGGAAGCGCACTTTACCGTACCGCCCTCGGCGCTTTTCTTCGTGCTGCTCGCGAAATGCGAGAGCATGGAACTTTCTCGTTCGCGGCTGACGCTGCCAGCCCCAAGGAGATAAGCGCCATGTTTCGTTGAATTTGGAGTTTCTTCACGCAAAGAAGGCAATTGAAAAATCAGCCCCCCCTCGAACGATAGATTGGCCGGCTTCAGAGCTAGCGCATCCACAGGAACACATACATACTCAGCAAAAGCCCCAAGGAGAAGTGAAGTGAATCGTGGCGCGGCCCGATTGGAGATGCGGCTCGAACCCACGATATTCGTGGGCTCAAATCCCTCCGGGCCCACCATATCGTCGGGTTCGATGCCACTTTTTGCACGCCTTGAGACGGCGGAAACTACTTGCCGATCTGCATTGAAAGAACTTTTCCAAAGTAATTGAAATAAGTCTTCTACGCAGGCTTTGCCATCTTCTTCTCGTCGTCCCTTGACATGTCTGTCTCATGCGAGCTCTTTGCATGCCATATTGCGGCACTAGACCGTCGCAGCGGACGTGTCCCTCAGGGCCCCTTCTTCCCTCGCGCCGAGGGACGGGACGGCTTCTTGGCCGGTCCGGGGGCTTCCTTGCCCTTCAACTTGGAACGGTTGTAGGCAATAGCGGTCCGGACGAGCCGCCGGAGTGCGTGTTCTCTGCGTAACAACCAGAAACCTCCAAGCTCAACGGAGGCCCAACATGAAAAATGGAGAAGATAACTTCCAGGCAGCTTCCCGTACCGCGAAGCATACCGGCTACAGCAATTTTGCCGCTTCATCACGCGGAATTGCAACTAACGTTTCCGTCGCAACGAAATCTCCAAATTGCAATAGCGCCTTCAAGGCGGCTTTCTCATCTGCAGCTTCAATGGTTACGACGGCGTCGTATCGCCCTAACGTCCAATATGCAGATAGAACCTTACCACCCACTCCTTGAACGTACTGCGGCAGCTTCGGAACATCTTCTTTCGACGGTTTTCTCCTGAACTTGGCCAGAGTGATGACAATCAATCGATACACCTCCAATCTCCGTGCTGTTTCAAAAGATTTAACATTTTGCCAGAAGAAAAAACCTACTCAACGAAGTCTCCAACTGGTTACGAGTCAAGCTTCTGACGGTTTACTTTGTGTGGGTCAGCTGGTGCGAGCAGCGCAATTTGAACTCAACATTGTCCGACAGTGTGAAGAAGCGACGCGCAAAACTCAAGCGCGACGGGGACGTAGTGCGCCTCGACGAGACATGAATGGTGGAGAAAAACGGGTTCCACCACCCTCACGCGGACAGCGGGTCCCTCCGGGCCCACCAATTCGAGGCTTCGAAACGTTTTGGCGTGGGGCCGCATTAATCCACACTTATTTTAGGATAGCAGTCTCAAATCCGCAGTCCGGTGAGCCAATTGGTTGAAACAGTGTCCCGTGGTAGCGTTATTGATTGGTTGCTTGAGTCTACTGAACCCTCAATTAGATACCTTACAGCGAGAGACCTGTTGGGACCTCGACCCAGCAAACGCACTTTGTCCGAGCTTCAATCAGCCATTCCGAAAAAGGGTTGGGCCGCGCGCATTCTCTCCCTTCAGAGGGAGAAAACCTGGTGGGCCACAAAGAAAACGTGCTATCGACCGAAGTTTAGGTCAACAATTTGGCAGCTGCAAGTCCTGGCCGACCTCGGCCTCACCCGGAAAGATGAAAGAATCGCAAACGCGACAGAGTTATGGTTTGACTTACACCTCGCGAAGGATGGTGGATATTCCGGCGGCGTTGTGTCCCATCCCCTCCACAAGGGGAGAGGCCACTTGTGCATGACCGGAAATATGGTCCGGTCGCTAATCCGGTTTGGCTACCTGAAAGACGAACGGGTTCAGTCCGCGATCAACTGGCTGGTGAATGAGCAGTTGCCCGATGGGGGCTGGGATTGTTTCGGGCGCCCGAGAGGGACGATCGATGGATGGGAGGCCATGAGCGCCTTCGCGGAAGTCCCTGTGAACGAGCGAAGCCCGCGCGTTCGAAGGGCGATTGAACGAGGTGCCGGGTTCTTTCTGAAGCGGCGGCTGATTCATGAGGGGCGGCCATCTCGAACTTGGATGACCCTCCATTATCCTTGGCACTACATCTACGACTACCTTGTCGGCTTAGATTTCATGACCAGCCTGGGTTACGGCTCGGACAATCGGATGCAGGAAGCTTTCTCCATGCTGATCTCCGCTCGAAGGCGAGATGGTAGGTGGAATCTGAACGGAAACAACCGGTACCCCTACCTAGAGAAGCCTGGGCAACCATCGAAAATGATCACGTATCTTGCGCTCCGGGCACTGAAGCATAATGGCAGAAGCCTCACAGTTCAGTAGGGCTGGATTTGGCTGTAGTTGTCGTCAAGGATTGGGTTTTGGAAGGCTTTCGAACCCTTGAAAAAGAGCTTCTGAGCATCTAAGAATGTCAACGCTTGCTTATGTCGACCACGCAGAAGAGGTTGCCATCGGGGTCTTCTAGGACAATGAAATCATCATCAGGTTCATAGGTCTGCGGATGGCGTGCAGCTCCTATCCTGAGCAGCCGCTCTACCTCGCCCTTCTGGTCGTTGGTGTAGAGGTCGAAGTGTAGCCAGTTTCTGCCCATGAGTTTTTCTGAAACTGAAACCTGGTTCAAAGACACATTCGTGTTTCTTCCAGCAGGGTCCCGAAGAACTACCCAGCCGCCCTCAGCTGGTTCTCTCGGAACGTAATGGAGCGCCTCCTGCCAGAACGCCAACATCTCGTCGAAATTGATGCAATCAATAACAACGGAGCCGATCCTCAATTCAGATTCTTGGGGCAATTTCGGTCGTCTCTCCTCTGTCCTACGTTTTCGTGCTATTGACTGAAACTCAGAAGACGTGGGTCTGTAAATGCTTTGTTCCGTAGCCCAAGGCAAATGAAATTGGTAGTGACGAGTCTTTACTGTAAGGACCAAAAGCCAAACAGCTCCAGGCACAGATTATTGGGTGCTCTTAAGGCGATAGCCCTTGATCATGCAATATGCCTTTGAGATTTTCTACCTCGTGCTTATTGCCGTAATTATTTCGTTCGTTTCAGTCTTCTATGTCTATAGTCGAAAGGCACCAAAGAGGCACGATGCGGATTCGAAGGCAGGGTCACGTGAGATTGATGTTAATCGTGGGATGCATGGGAGTGAACGCAATTGGCTGTACTTTCTCCTCGCTGTGGTTCTGCTGGGGAACCTTGTTACGCTCTCTCCGCTGATCCCTTCCGCGGACTACGGGTTATGGGTGCAGTCGACTCCGGTCATGACGGTCACTATTCAAGTTGACAATTACCATTTCGTCATGCCGCAGCAACCGGTCACAATTCCCGTTGGGAAGGTCGTTGAGTTCGTTGTGGTTTCCCATGACGTGACGTACGGGTTCGGCGTCTTTAGGAAGGATGGGACTATGGTTTTTCAAATGCAGGTCGTTCCAGAACCCTACAAGAATACTCTGAGGTGGGTTTTCGACGAGCCGGGATTCTATGACGTTCGGTCAACGGAGTACAGTGGTCCGCAAAACCCGTTGATGTATGTTCCAAACGCTATCCAGGTGGAGGGTTAAGCTTTGAACGAGGATGAACGGAAGATCCTCTCGCTAAGGTTCGTGGTCGTTTCTCTGCTTTTCCTAGGCCTTGGTGGAATAGAAGGCGTTATGATGCGAGGTCGGGTTGATAACATAGACCTTCCCCTGCTAGGATTGGACCCGCAACATTTCTATGCCATGTTGACCGCGCACCCGTTCGTCTTGATTTATGGGTTCGCTTACATGGCGGTGATGGGGGCATTCTACTTCCTTGTTCCGTACGTGTTGGGTCGTGATATTTACAGCAGGAAGACTGCGAACGCTTCCTTTCTTCTAATGACCGTGGGCGTAATGACGGTTTGGACAACTACTTTCATCACGCATTATGCTCCGCTTTACACTCTCTATTGGCCGCTTCCCGTCGCGGTTAAAACCGTAGGGTGGAATCCCGTAAGCATTCTTCCGTTTGGGGTAGGTATGATCCTAATCTTCGCAGCCGTCTTAGCGTTCTTCTTCAACATGTTCGCAACAATCTTTCTCCCACTACGTCCGAAAGTCAGCTCTCAGCCCAAGCCGGCCTTCGTGGCTAGGGAATTGATTGTCACAGCTTTCAACGTAGACAAGCTCAGAGCTAAGATTCGTGGAGTGCCGGACTACACAAGTAAGGTCTTCACCTTTCCAGTATTCGTTGTGGGCGTATTCAGGGGCTGTGTTGACACTACAATCAATGCAGTGGTCATGGGAGGAGTGGGCGTTCTACTATCAATCTACGGAATTGCCTATCTCGTTCCCTCAATGGCTCTCAGTCCAACGCTGATTGATCCTCTGGTCTACAAGAACGTGTTTTGGTGGGGTTTGGATATGATTGCCGACGGGAACGTTCTGATGTTCACTGCCGCGACATGGTATCTCATAGTTCCGTTGCTCTTGAATCGGAAGCTATACGGTGAGAACGTTGTAAGGTCAGTGATTCTCGCAGATCTCTTGGTCTCAATGGGAGTTTGGGGTCATCATATGATGGCTGACACGCCTCAACCCCTGGGCCTTCTCGTTGAGGGTCAAATTGTAACATGGGGGGAACTAGTTACAATGGGATTGACAATATTCGCGGTGCTAATGACGCTGTGGTTGGCGTGGCCGGTCAAGTACACGGCTCCGCTGAAGTATGTTCTTGTCTCCATCATGGGTTACGGTATAGGCGGTACAGCTGGGATAATACAAGCCAATTATGCGGTTAACCGATATTTCCATAACACTCAATGGATCGTGGGAATTCACGCACATGTACAACTCCTAATCGGCCTGGGTCTCACGATCTTTGCAGCCATCTATGCACTGTTCCCGATGCTGACAGGTAAGCAACTCAATGAACGTCTCGCGGATGTGCAACTGATTCTGTGGACGATTGGCGGTCTTGTGATGGGTCTAAGCATGGGGCTCGCTGGAGTAGCGGGCATGCTAAGAAGGATGCTCTACATAAACGGCCTTGGGCCGTTCGAACCATACATGAATGCAGCCCTCGTCGGAGCAGTCATCCTGGCCTCAGGTTACGCCGTCTTCTCAGTAAACATCATACGAACAGTAGGCTTCAAGGCAGTCCTCAGCATCTTCTATGCCCCTCACAAACCATCGATGACAGCCAAGGCTGTCACTGGATCATCAAGATGATCGGGAGACGAGGGCAGGACTCGAGTACACCTTACTCTTGTTTCGCGTGTGACAGGCTAGGAGCTGCTTCGACGTAGGGTGTGCCCACCCAACGTTTGGGTGTGTCACACTCCTGACAAGTGAATTTCCATTTTGCCAGTCGTGGAAAGCAGAAGCATGCGTAATAAGGACACTTTCTTTCCCAAAGCGAAGAGAGCAATGTCTAGCAAGAAGGCGGACTTGGCTGGGCCGGGCATCGGTAGTTATGATGAGCTTGAGAAGGTTCTCCCAAGTGATTACAGTTCCCTTCTGACGCCGCAAGACACGCAGAAGGCTATCTTCGCTGTCAAGGGCTACATTGAGGAGAACCTGTGCAAAGAACTCAACCTAATGATGGTACAGGTGCCGCTGATTGTTGACGCCGAAAGCGGAGTCAACGACCTACTCGACCGAGACGGCTCACGTACCCCAATCCAATTTCACATATCCAACGATTATAACAAGAACCCGATCGATGCGCAAGTAGTGCAGGCTGCGACTAAATGGAAACGAGTCGCGTTGAGACAATTCGGCCTTCGAGTCGGTGAAGGAATTTGCACCGACATGCGTGCGGTTCGCAAGGACTACTTCTTGGACCACGACCATAGCGCCTACGTGGACCAGTGGGATTGGGAGAAAGTGGTAACTGAAGACCAGCGGAACTTGGATTACCTAAAGGAAACCGTTCGGAAAATTTGGAAGGTCCTTAAAGGCGCTGAAACCCACGCGCAAAAGCTCTTTCCTCAGCTACAAACCTCGAAATATCCCAGCCTGCCAGACGAAATCACTTTTCTCCACGCCGAAGACATCCTCGACAAGTACCCGGACATGCCTCGCAAGGCGCGTGAGACAGCGATACTCCAAAAGTATCCAGCTATTTTCATAATTGGAATTGGTTGGGTACTCAAGGATGGGTACCCACATGAGATGAGGGCGGCCGACTACGACGATTGGGTTACGGAAACAAAGTCCGAAGACGGTAGGACAATGCACGGCCTCAACGGCGACATTCTGGTCTGGAATCCGGTGACACGGCGCCGCCATGAACTAACCTCCATGGGCATCCGCGTCAACGCCAGCTCTCTCAAGAAGCAACTGGAAATCACCGGGCAGTTGGATTTCCTGAAGTTCCCCTACCACCGAGGCATCGTAAACAACGAGCTGCCGCTCAGCATAGGGGGCGGTATAGGGCAATCACGAACCTACATGCTCCTACTGAAGAAGGCGCACTTGGGCGAAGTTAGCGTCACTGTCTGGCCAAAGATCCTGAAAGACATGTGCGCGAAGAAGAACATCCACGTATTAGAGTGAACAAGGCTCCACTTACGCGGCGAACGCTTGGAAACGTTTGACTGTCTCCGCCATCTCCCGTAACCGCTTGTCCACTCGCCCGTAGATAGAGTCCTCCTCGTAGCCCCCGTTCGGCAGCCGCTTTCCAGCTGGGACGCCGGTCAAGACTTCAATACCTTCCTCAATGGTTTTGACAGGGTAAATGTGAAACTTCCCTACCTTCACGGCGTCGACCACCTCCTGCTTCAACATGAGGTTCTGAACGTTGCTTGCCGGAATGATTACGCTGTGCTGCCCGTTCAGGCCTCTCGCCTTACAGATTTCGTAGTAGCCTTCAATTTTCTCGTTAGCTCCTCCAATTGGCTGCACGTCGCCATTCTGGTTTACTGAACCGGTTACTGCGAAGTTCTGTTTGATCGGGGCGCCGGAAAGTGCGGAGAGCAAGGCGTATAGTTCTGTGCTCGATGCACTATCTCCTTCAACTCCTTCATAGTTCTGTTCGAAAACTATTCTGGCTGACAGAGTCAGGGGCTTATCGTAAGCGAACTTTGAGGCCAAATATCCAGCAATGATCATAATCCCTTTCCCATGTATCGGGCCGCTCATGTGGACTTCTCTTTGAACATCTATCAACCCCTCCTTTCCGAGCCCGACTGCAACGGTTATGCGTGACGGGGCGCCGAACGAAAAGTCGCCCACGCTCAGAACTGACAACCCGTTAATCTGACCAACCGCGGCTCCATCGGTTGAGATGAAAATCACATTTCGCTGAATGTATTCCTTGATCTTATCCTGCACCAGGTTTGAACGATAGACCTTGGCCTCAATCGCCTTCTCAACATGCGATGCCGTTATGTACTTCGCATTTTCCTGCGAGGCATAGAAATGTGCTTCACGCACAACATCCGCCACGAGGCCAAATTGGGTTGACAGCTTGGTCTGGTCTTCAGCAAGCCGTGAACTGTGCTCTAGAAGTCGAGCTAGGGCTGATGCGTCGAGGTGTTTCAGATTCTCGTTTACCACCAGAGTCGTGAAGAACCCTGCATAGTTTTTGAGATTGCTATCAATTTTTTCCATGGTTGAATCGAAATCTGCTTTCACCTTGAAGAGTTCACGGAATTCAGGGTCGTAAGCGAAGAGTAGTTGGTACGTGGAAGAATCGCCGATCAGGACGACCTTCACATCCAAGGGTATCGGCTGGGGGGCCAGGCTCTTTACACTCGCGTATCCTACCCTCTGTGGTAGATCTTCGATGACAATCTCCCCGGCCTTAAGCGTGCGTTTCAAACCCTCGTAGACGTTCAGGTCGCGAAGGATCTGTTCTGCACGGATTATTAGGAATCCGCCATTTGCCTCGTGTAAGGAGCCGCCTCGAATCAGTGTGAAATCGGTTGTCAGAGTTCCGAGCTGGCTTTCCTTCTCTATTCGGCCGAGCACATTATCATAGGTGGGGTTGCTTTCTACGACAATGGGGGCGCCTTGCACTCCTGAATTGTCAGCGATAACGTTAACATCATAAACTCGGAAGGCCAAATCGTCCGCCGAGGCGTCTTGATCTGTTTCTTTCTTGTCTCCTCGCCGTCCTCTGAAGGACCTGTCCAAGTCCTCCACTATGTGTGTCTGAATCTCGTGCAGAAAATCTGTGATTCCCTTATCTTGCTTATACTTCTCGAGTAGGCTTGACATTAGACGTTCGATAGCGTACAGGGTTACATCTTTGTCGAATTTGGCCATTTCATCGTGTGCTTTCAATTCGAGATCTCGAAGTTCTCTCATGAGGGGCTGAAGTTTCTCTTTCATTGTTTCACGCTGCTCAGCAAATTTCTGCTGGCTTTCTTTGGGCAGCGATAGGAACTCCTCTTCCGACAACGGGTGGCCTTTCACGACTGGGACTAAGGAGATGCCCAGGGCTGTGAGTTGCATCGCGAATCCTGCGCTTTCTGCAACCTGGCCCATCTGTGTAATCACCTCTTGTCTCCGCTTGTTCAGTTTCCGGGACATCTCATCGCGCTTCGCAGCGTAGTCGTCCCCTTCGAATAATTGTGAAATTGCGAGGCGTGCGGCTTGAATCATTTCACGCATGTCCTGTTTGAGCTGCTTTCCAAGCCCGGGGGGGCAGCGTAGTGCCTTGGGTTGATAGTCATCCTCGAAATTGTGAACATAGCACCAGTCGTAGGGGGTGGGCAATTTCTTCGCGATGTCCTCTAGGAAGTCGGTTGTAGTGGTTGTCTTGCCAGTTGCTTGTGGGCCGGCCGCGAAAATGTTGAAGCCGTGTTCTTTGATGCTGAAGCCAAATCTCAGTGCTTCGTAAGCTCGTGGTTGGCCAACTAACACATCGAGAGGCTTGATTTCCTCCGTGGATTTTGCTCCGATAATCTTGGGGTCGCAGGTCCAGCGCAAGCTAGTGGTTGGTAGTTCAGAAGGCAAAGGGATCAAGCGGGTCTTCGGAAGAGCGTAGGCTAATTACTTTACTGACTTCCTAGTGGTCCCAGCACTTGTCGGGTGGTGCCAAATGGCTCCAAGCATAGTCGGGTGGTGCCAGCTGGGGTGATGTGTCCGACCTCTCAAAGCGCCCTAACTCAAGGCAATCAACAGGCAACATGGATTGAGACGAGAAGATCTACTCGGCCAGTGGTTTCACTGCGTCGAGCTTGACGGGGCTGTGGGTTTTTGGGTCCATCCAGATAAAGGGGTCGTCCCATCGATCCGTGAGCTCGATCTTAACGAGATGATCGCACCGAGGGCACCTTGGTCCGCGAGGTTCGAAGACGGTGTCAGGGCATTTGCAGTTACAGCCAGCGTGTTCCAACACGAGCTTTCGGCCTTCGTATCTGGGAATTCTAGGTGGGCTGCATGCTTCGCAGAAGGTTTCCACTTCCGTCAATCCAACCTTAGCAACCCCACTCCTAATACGCCTGAGAGATGAGTGAAACTTCTCCCGTGTCACTCTCGGTGTTTCTCAGGAAGACGATTCCCGCCTGAGCTTTCCACACGTAACCCATAACGTTCGCGTATCGTTTCCGCCAGCCTATGCATATCAAATCCGAAAACCTCCCTCAATTCCTCAAGCGACAAATCTTCGCTCTCCGATATTTCACTGACCGTCACGTCCCTGAACAGTTTTCGTTTTCGTTCCAACACGTCACGGACATGTTCTTCGACCGTGCCTTTCACAACAAAGTTTACTGCGAGAACCTTGTTGGTCTGACCGATTCGGTGCAGGCGGGCAATGCGTTGTTGTAACCGTGCTGGGTTCCAGGGCAAGTCGTAGTTAACCACGACATCTGCGGCTTGCAGGTTTAAACCGAATTGCCCCGCATCTGTGCTGGCTAGGATGCGGTACTCGGATTGTTCCACGAACTGTTTCAGATGCAATGTTCGGACGTCGTCGGAAAGTTGTCCATGGTAAACGAGAGTTGGAACACCTTGGTTGGATAGTTCTTCCTGAATCAGGTTAACGACCGCGACAAATTGTGAGAAAACCACTAATTTGTGCCCTTGTTCAGTCAGGTCGTTCACTAGCTCCTTCAGTTCGACTAGCTTCGCATTCTCCGGTTCGAGGTCTGCTAGTGCCCTGATTAATTTCCTGAAGATGGGCGACTCCCGGAGGGACTGCGCGTCCTCGGTGTTTTCGCGCTGCTTGCGCCGAAGGTAGCCAGCTATCATGCTTATGTCTGCGCACGCTTCGCGTAGGAGCGTGTAGAGCCTGATACGGTTGGCCGTGAATGGGTTCGGACCGGCTTTGTTGCTTTCGCTATAGGCGAACTCTTCGAGAACCGTCTCGCCCAGGCTTTCTTGGAGTATATCGTAAATCATCTTCTGGTTTTTCGCCGGTTCCGTGTACACGTACTGAACCGTGAGCGCGGGCAATTGTTTCAGGACTTGGTTCTTCGTTCTTCGAATAGATATCGTTCGTAGCTCTCTTCTTAGCTCGGGGAGTGTTTCCGGGTTGACGATGGGCCTGGAACCCTGCCACCCTTGACCAGAAAGTTTGAGCGTAAATCTGGCGAGAAAGTCTTCGTTATAGCGGCCGAAGAAGCCAGGTTTCACGATACTGACAATGTTGTAGAGCTCCCCCAGATGGTTTTCGAGGGGGGTGCCGGTCAAGGCGATAACGTTTCTGACGATGAGTTTCTTCGCCGCTTCGCTCGTTTGCGTATCCCAGTTCTTGACTCGGGTGACCTCATCTAAGATCAAGGTGTCGAAGTTCTTCTGAAGTATCAACTCCACGTCCGTTCTGAGTAGTTCATAGTTCATCACGATGAGTGGATCATCGTAGAGCATCATACGCTCATTCAATGTGCGCTTAGATGAGACTAAGGTTGGTTCAAGCTTGAATTTCTCAACCAACTCACCACGCCATTGTTCGATCACAGCGTTCGGCGCGACGATGATGGCTCTGGACGCCTTTCTCTCCCTGACAAGCCCCAAGAGGGCTGTCGTGGCCGTGATAGTTTTGCCGAGCCCCATTTCATCAAAGAGGCAGGTCCGACCATCGTTCCTTAGAATGAAATCCACCGCTTTCCGTTGAAAAGGGTAAAGTGTTACGTTGACCTTTCGCGGAGCCCGAATAGCCTGTAGTTGAATTTCGCTCTCAGGGAAGTTCTTGAGTTCAACGCGCACATCATCCTCTTCGAATGCGCGCTTAGCGAACCTTACTGACCCAGCTTGCCGAAGGCGGTAAGCGTCATAATAGGGGCTCCAGATGGCGTATGTCTTGAAGGTTCGGTCGTCGAGAATTTCTCTTAGTGAATCGCCCTTCACTGGCTTGACCCATACGATGCCGTCTTTGTCATATTCGAAGAGTACGGCACGGTGTTCACGAATGAGTTTCAGGGCGCGAGGGGAGTACTTTAGCCTTAAGCCGGCTTGGCGGTAGGTTTCCTTAGCGACTTTGGGGTTTAGTGTAAGCGGATGGTGAAAGAATCCGCCCTTGAACGGCGTAATCTCCGTTAGCGATCCGAAACTAGGTTGGGGCATGTGAACTTGGGGTTGTATAACCAAGGAGGGCTCGACTAGGACCTGTCGTAACCTGACCCGTTTTGCCTTAGGCTCCGGAGCTGCCAAGTCGTCTCAACGCCCCCACTGAATTCAAAACCCAATAGTATGGAAAAACCGGAATATGAGTCTCTCGCATGCGAATTAAGGCCGAGATGGATGTCATACACTAGTTCATTGAATGTGTATGCTGCCCAATACATTCACACAGGACATGAGGCTACTTCGGCTTACTTCGAATTTGGCCTACTTTCCTATGTTGTGCTTGGCCTCGGAAACTCGTAGATGAACAGGCCATGGGCCAACTACGGGACTGCGTGCTCCAACCCTAAGCCCTTCTGTGCTTTCAGCTGGCAATATTTGTACAACGCATCGTATAGCGGGAATTGAAGCTTCAGGTTTTCGAAGTCTTTTCTCGTGAGTTCCCTGAAGCCGATTGCTGCAGCTTCAAGGCCCGCCGATTCTGGCGGTGCGTCCGGGATATGTGCGTCAGCGCCTCGAACAATTCGCGCCATTTCTCCTAAAGCCTCGTCTTTAATCCGGTACTTCTTTATGATGGCGTCGAAGCTGACGAACGTCTTCCCATTTTCCTGATAGTGAGTTAGTTCCACGCCAGGTGCGTCAAATGGAACCGCACCCTCCGCCTTAGCAACCTCTTGCACTCTTTCTTTCTGGACGAATAGAAACTCAGCATTCGCATCTACAAAGTGCGTGATCAACCATGGGCAAGCAATCCTATCGACCTTTGCATTCTCGCGAGTCACCCACTTCATTCTCAACGCCCCGATAAACTGAGCGGACTAACATTATACGGATTTAAGTACGAGGCTTCGCTACCGTGCTAACAGATTTCGGAGGGTCAGCTATGAGTTCGACTTTGAAGAGTTGCTCTTACATTCTAGCAGTCATTGAACGCGGACAGATAGCTGATGTTGTTAAAGCCGTGAGGGAAATCAGCCAAGTCGATGAAGGGGCGCTTCTAATCGGCAGGTACGATCTTCTGGTGCGAGTAGCGCATTACGATCGCGCGGATCTGTACAAGTCGGTTTCTCAAATACGTAATATGCCCGGAATTAAGGCGACGAGCACTCACATACCCTTCGAAGGATTCACGAAAGAGTACATTGTTAACGAGAATGACGCCTTGGCGATTTCTCTGCTACGCGCGCAGGGGTCGCTGCCCGATGTTTTGTCCCAATTGAAGCAGCTGGAACACGTTGTAGAGGGACATATAATTCCAGGTGACTGGGACCTGCTCACGATTCTGCATAGCAAGAACGTTGGCCAGATTCTTGAAACTGCCGTAAATCAATTCGAGGGTGTGCAAGGCATTTCTAAGACTGAGACTTTGATTGCCCACCAATACTTCCATAGGACGCATGATGAGACTATTTCAGTCGGAACCTACGTGCCACAATATGCATTTGACAGGTTGAAGGACAGTACCGTTCTTGGCGCGCAGAGCCTTTCGTGATTTCCGTCGCGGAAAAACATGCTTAAGAACTGCCTGGTGTGGTTTCAACCTCTCTACAGTGGTCCGCTAGTTGCCAATCGATCCGAGGAAAGAACCATTGGCCAAGAGCGACAAACCCCAGTCCATCCAAGATACACGCAAACAGCTGGATGAAGTCCGTAGGCAGCTGGGTGAAGTGGCCAAGGAGAAAGAGGAGAGCGAGAGGAAGGCAGCGGACTACTTTGACCGGTTGCAACGGCTACAGGCGGACATGGAGAATCTCCAGAAGATCTCACAGCGTCAGGTTGACACCGCAACAAAACAAGCATCCGAGGGGTTACTGGTTAAGTTACTGCCGATTCTAGATGCGCTCCAACAGGCCGAACAGATGGTTCATGAAAGCAACACGTTACCCCCAGATGAAATTGCGGTAGGGCTGAAGATGTTACAGCAGCAATTAACTGAAGTCTTGACTAGTGAGGGCTTAAAGGAAATTCCCGCCATTGGGCAACCTCTGGACACAGAGCTGCACGAAGTTGTGGGCTACATGGAGAGTGACGAAAAACCCGAGAACATGGTTGTAGAAGAAGTCCGCAAGGGTTACTCATTAAATAACAAGGTGATTAGGCCAAGCCTAGTCGTTGTCAGTAAGCGAAAGGGTTCCGAAGAGGGGTCGCTGGAAGACGAGAGCGCGAATTAATTGCCCCATAAGGTTTTTGAACCCATCCCTAGTACCTTGTTACGTTAAGTAACTACTGGGAGAGCAATCGTTGCCTAAGATTATCGGAATAGACCTTGGAACTAGCAATTCTGCTGCAGCAGCCGTCATTGCCGGACGCCCCACCATTATCCCTAGCGCTGAAGGGACGTCAGTGGGCGGCAAGGCATTTCCTTCGTACGTAGCCTTCACCAAAGACGGGCAGCTGCTCGTAGGCGAACCAGCTAGGCGCCAGGCCGTCTCGAATCCGGAGGGTACGGTTCAAGCAATCAAACGCAAGATGGGTACTGACTATAAGGTCAACATTTTCGGCAAAGAATACACGCCGCAGCAGATTTCCGCCTTCATACTTCAGAAAATCAAACGCGACGCGGAAGCCTTCTTGGGTGATACCGTCCAGAAAGCCGTGATCACCGTCCCTGCCTATTTCAATGACAACCAACGTCAGGCGACAAAGGACGCAGGCGCAATCGCGGGTCTTGAGGTTGTTAGAATAATCAACGAACCAACTGCCGCATCGCTAGCCTATGGCCTTGACCGGGTGGAAAAGGAACTCAAGATAATGGTCTTCGACCTGGGAGGCGGAACCTTGGACGTAACCATGATGGACGTAGGTAAGCCCGATCCCAAGGCACCACCAGTCTTTGAGGTTCTGTCAACTAGCGGCGATACTCAGCTCGGGGGAACCGACATGGACAACTCCCTCCTAGACTACATAGCAGGGGAATTCAAGGCGAACACAGGAATAGACCTACGTAACGACAAGGTCGCGAGCCAAAGGGTTCGCGAAGCGGCTGAAAAGGCCAAAATCGAACTCTCCACCGTCCTGACGACGGACATTAACCTTCCATTCATCTCAGCCGACGCGGCGGGCCCAAAACATCTCACAATGACCCTAACTCGGGCCAAACTAGAGGAGATTGTTCGACCAACGATCGACCGTTGCCGAGGCCCCACGGAACGGGCTATTCAAGACGCCAAGCTTACCCCCAAAGATGTCGACAAAATCATCCTAGTCGGTGGACCGACCCGGATGCCCATCGTTCGAAAATTCGTACAAGATTACATGGGCAAAGAAGCAGAGAGCGGGGTCGACCCCATGGAGTGCGTCGCCACGGGGGCCGCTATTCAAGCGGGCGTAATCGGTGGGGAAGTTCGCGACCTTTTGCTCCTCGACGTTACTCCGCTGTCTCTTGGCGTTGAGACTCTTGGCGCCGTTGCTACGAAGATAATTGAACGAAATACTACTATTCCGACGAAGCGAAGCCAAATTTTCTCAACGGCGGCCGACTTTCAGACGACGGTCACAGTCCATGTTCTCCAAGGTGAAAGGCCCATGGCAGGCGACAACGTCTCACTAGGCATGTTCAACCTGACAGGAATTCCACCGGCACCTCGGGGAGTACCACAAATCGAAGTCACATTTGACATAGACGCAAACGGCATCCTGAACGTGACCGCGAAAGACTTGGCTACTAACAAAGAGCAGAAGATCACCATAACCGCCTCCACAAAACTCTCGAAAGGCGAAATTGAGAAGATGGTTAAACAGGCGGATCAATTCTCGGCTGAAGATCAGAAGCGCAAGGAAGAGGCGGAGCTTCGAAATTCGGCTGACAACCTAATCTACAGCGCTGAGCGGCTGACGAAGGAACTCGCCGGTAAGATCTCAAAGGAGCAGTCTGAACAGGTCACAAAGAGTACAGCGGAGCTTCGACAGGCCATGGCAGGCAAGGACGTTAACGTGATTAAACAGAAGTTCGAAGCACTTCAGAAAATCATGCAGGACATTGGAACTGCAGCTTACCAACACGTCGCTCAGCAGCAAGCAGCTTCAAGCGGCTCATCGGAATCAGCCCCGAAAACTGACAACAAGACCCAGCCGGTAGACGTTGATTACAAGGTAGTTGACGACAAGAAGTAGCAATGAGACCGCGGCCGACCAGCATTGTCGAAGCGTGACTACTACGATGTACTCGGCGTGCCGCGGAACGCCACTAAGGAACAAATGAAGAATGAATACAGAAAACTCGCCCTGAAATACCATCCTGACCGAAACAAGGAACCCGGCGCTGAGGAGAAATTCAAGGAGATAACCGAAGCCTACGCTATTCTTTCAGATGACGATAAGCGAGCGCAATACGACCGTCTGGGACATGCTGGAATCGATTCACAATACTCTACAGAGGACATATTCCGCGGCGTAAACTTCGACGAGATATTCAGGGACATGGGTTTCGGTGCTGGTGGTGCTGGTGGCTTTGAATCAATCTTTGATGTCTTCTTTGGGGGGCGCGGGCCACGCCGCCCGACGAGGGGCGAAGACCTACGGTACGATCTAGAGATATCGCTTGAGCAAGCGTACTCTGGGCTTGCCACTGAGATTGAGGTTCCCAGGAGGGAACGGTGTTCAGAATGCGGCGGGACAGGTGCGAGCCCAGGGACTTCACCGAAGAAATGCCCAGACTGCGGGGGCA
This sequence comes from Candidatus Bathyarchaeota archaeon, assembly GCA_963726255.1. Classification (GTDB taxonomy): domain Archaea; phylum Thermoproteota; class Bathyarchaeia; order 40CM-2-53-6; family 40CM-2-53-6; genus FEN-987. The sequence continues at coordinate 1,072,124 of CAVSBL010000002.1, read as the reverse complement.
CAGGCCAAATTCAACATGTCCAAACGAGAGGGTTCATGCATTTTGCACGAATCGAGCCCTGTCGCAAATGTCGTGGCAGAGGAACGATAATTGAGAAACCCTGCAATGTCTGCCGAGGTGCAGGGATCGTTGAACGCCACAGGCGAATCAGCATAAGAATTCCCCCTGGCGTTGATACAGGTTCCCAATTGGTCTTACGTGGCGAGGGAGACACGGCCGATGGTGGTGGGCAAAGGGGAGATCTATACGTTGTCGTTGATGTGAGGCCGCACGAGGTCTTCAAAAGACAGAGAAACGACCTCGTTTGCAATATCGGTTTGAGCCTTTCCAAAGCGGTTCTGGGCGGTGAACTCGAAGTTCCCACTTTGGATGGACTGGCGAAAATTGTCGTGCCCCCTGGCACCCAAAGTGGAGCCATCTTCCGCCTACGCAAGAAAGGAATGCCCAGCCTTCGTGAAAATGGCAGAGGAGATGAACTCGTAATGGTCCAGGTAAAGACGCCTACGAAACTGACTTCTCGGCAACGCGAACTCATGAACGAGCTCGCCCGTGAAGGCCTCTAATTCTAGCTTGGTTTACCGCCTTCGAACTAAGGATAGAAGCTGCCTCTGGACTCTTGGGCCACCCGCTAATATGGAACAAGAGAAATGCTTCCAGCTTCCGCCTGACGAGTTAGTTATTCGGCCTTTAGCTTCTTCAAGGATCACGCAACCCGCCGCAGTTTCGTATATGGGGGATTTTCTGAAAACTGTAACGAGACCATCGAATCGACCGGAAGCCACAGAACACAAGTTCAACGCAACGCTTCCTGGCGATCGCAGCCTTCGCGTAAAATGGTAGAGTTGCTTTTCCAGTGCCAGTGGGTCTGGTATCGCTGGTTCCTCCTCCCACCACTCAAAAATGAGCGACGAATTGCTGAGCGATCCGGCGTTGGAGACATGAATTCGTTTTCCGTTCAAGTGGGCCCCTCCTCCGCGACATGCGGTGTGCATCTCGTCCAAGACAGGGTTGTATATCGCGCCGGCCACGGGTTCGCCTTTCACTAGTACGCCGATTGAGACTGCAAAGTATGGAATTCGCTTCACATAGTTCAGTGTCCCATCAAGTGGGTCCAAGGCCCAGACGATGTCGCGTGACCCGTAGCTTACGGTACCTGCTTCCTCCGAATTCACAGTGGATTTGATTCGACTTCGCCTAATCTTCCCCAGAATGATTCTTTCAGCTTCTATGTCCGCGTTCGTGACGAGGCTACCTGGATAATCATACTTCCGCTTAACGGACAGCCTTTTCGAGCCTTGAAACAGCTTTAGAAGTTTCTTTCCAGCTTCCTCGGCGCTCGCGGTGGCGACATCGAGCAATTCTTCGGGTCCAATGTTCAAAGTATTCATCACCACGAGTGGACGCGGCTACCCAGCTTGAAGGCCGTCAACCAAAGCAGTCTGGCCTTTGGTGAGCCAATTTTCCATAAGCTCCGTTATCAGTAGTAACACGCCGATGACGAGTAGGAGAGCCCCTGCTGCAGCCAGAATGGGAACGTTCGCGAAGGGGGCCGATCGAATTAGTACCGATACGATTGCAAACGCAATGAGCACGACCCCTAACGCCATCAGCGCTAAGGCAACTAGAGCTCGCGTTCGCAATTGGGTTCTGGGCAAGCTCGCAAGTGGAACGCTTTAAACCATCCTTAATCATCCTACGACCGGTTCCGGGCGAAGTTGCTCTAGAAGTTAGATGATTCGGATGCAGTCCAGTAAGGCGGTCGTCATGAGCGATTTCGACGAGACAATTGTCACCATCGACACCGCCGAATTCGCACTGCAGCTTTTCGCAGATCCCAGTTGGAAGCGAATCGAGGAGCAATTTGAAGCCGGTGAAATTAGCTTCGAAGAGTCTCTGCGAAGCGAGTTTGCTATGATCACGGCTCCGGAGAAGGTGATATTGGACGAGTTGGACAAAGTTGCGGTTCTCAGGCCAAACTTCGAAAGGCTGATCGAGTACTGCAAGAAACAACGTTTACCGCTCATCATTGTTAGCGGCGGGCTTGAGTTTTGTATTCGTCATTTCCTAGGTCGCGACGATTGGTTAAATTTCATGGAAATATACGCCCCGAAATCGAAATTCACCGGCAAAGGTTACGAAGTGGCTATGCCCAGATTGTTCGGCAAGGGATCAATTAACTTCAAAGATGACTTTGTTAAGCACCACAAGGAACAGGGCAACAGAGTTTTCTACATAGGTGATGGGTTAGGCGATTTCCCGGCGGCGAGAGAAGCTGATTTCTCATTCGCAATCAAAGGTTCCAAGTTAGCTGAGGCGTGCCGAAAGGGAAACGTTCCACACAGGGAAATAACCGACTTTCAAGAGGTTATCGACGCAATCGACGCTTAGAAAGGCTGATGGTCATCTCAAACAAGTTTTATTTGGGCACCCAATACGGGTCAGGCCGTGGTTTTGCAGGTTGATAGTAATTGGCGGCTCGTCGTCTGAGGCGCTAGCTTCGAAGGTCGCACAGGAACTACATCTGAAAGCAGGAGCATTGGAAGTCCGGCGTTTTCCGGACGGGGAAAAATACCTTCGCGTACTCGACGATGTCAAGAACGAGAACCTTGCAGTTATTCAATCAATACATCATACACCTGACGAATTAGTGTTTGAATATCTCCTTCTCGTTGATGCACTGAAGGATCTCGGAGCTAAGAAGGTAACCGCTTTCATACCATACTTCGCTTATGCGAGGCAGGATGAACGGTTCAAACCTGGCGAGGCGCTGAGCTTCAAAACCGTCAGCAAACTCATGGAGAGCGTAGGGACAGACGAGATTTACACCATCGACATGCATCAGCATCGGGTTCTGAAATCTTCAGAGATATTCAAAATCCCTTCCCATAACCTATCCGCGATGCCTCTGTTAGCGGACTACGTTAGGAAGACGGGCGAGCTCAAGAAGCCCCTAGTGATCGGTCCCGACGCAGAGGCTGAGCAGTGGGCAAAAATCGCCGCTGAAAGGTTGGAGACTGATTACGACGTCTTCGAGAAGAAGCGGCTTGGAGATGCACAGGTGGAAGTGCGTCCTAGGAGGTCGAGCGCCAAGGGGCGAGACGTCCTGATCGTTGATGACATAATTAGTACTGGAGGAACGATCGTAGAAGCCGTAAGGATATTGATGTCGCAAGGAGCGAATAAGGTCGCTGTTGCGTGCACACATCCAATCTTAGCAAACGGCGCGCTTGAGAAGATACAGAAGGCTGGAGTAACCAGTGTGTTTGGGACGGACACCGTTCCAAGCCCGATAAGCCGGGTGAGCGTTGCCCCGTTGATAGCCAGCGAAATACGAAAGGCCGGAATGAAGTGACGAGTTACAAGAGAGACATTTGCGTTACCTTCGACCTTTGGGGAACGCTCTTCATCGACAAACCGGAACTAGACGATGCAAGGAATAGGATGAGGTACGAAGGGATCTACAAGGTACTCTCTGATTTAGGCGTCAAGATTTCGTTAGGGGACCTAGAGAGGGGTTACGAGCAGAGCGCTTCCCTGTTTCAATCAATTTGGCGCAACAACAAGGAGCTCCCGATAGCGGAACAGATTCGGTTGATTATTGGCGCTGCGGGCCTGGCCGATTTTCGGATGGATTCACAGACGGCTGGAAAGCTCGAGCGCGCTTATGTTGACCCAATATATGCCTCTCCTCCGGAGCTTGAGGGCGACGCCGCCGCAACCCTGCAAGAAGTGCGTGACCGAGTCCGAAAGATTGGTTTGGTCAGCAATACGGGGCGAAGCCCGGGTACGGCCCTGCGGGAGCTGCTTAGGAAATATGGTGTATTGGGTTTCTTCAGTTCAACTGTTTTCTCCGACGAAGTAGGGTCAAGGAAACCAGACGGGCTGATATTTGAGAAGGCGGCAATCGAACTCGGAACAGAACCATCCAAGATCGTGCATATTGGCGATGACCCTGAGGCTGATGCTTGGGGTGCTAAGAAGGCGGGGATGAAGGCCATACTCTTGGATTACCCAGTTCCGGAGGGCTTCAGGCAGCAACCGGGTTCGTTATTAGCGCTGTCAAGGTCTGACAGGCGGGTTCCGGATTCTGACATTCAGCCGGATCGCAGAATTAGTTCGCTGAGAGACGTCGTCGATGCCTTAGGTTCCATAAACTAAATCGAAGCGAGGAATTTCAATAGAGTCTCGCGGTTTGGGCCCCCGCGCGTTTCCGCGCGTGTTGCTTTGATCCCGCCTGCCGCGTTTCCCCAATTCAAAGCCTCGAGTTCGCTTCGGCCCTCAGACAATGCGGATACAAAGGCGCCGAGGAATGCGTCGCCGCACCCCACAGTGTTCACCACCTTCATCCCAAGCGACTTCAAGTCTAGGGCATGAGAAACCATTTGCCGCTTGCCAGTGTACATGATCGAACCCTTTACCCCTAACTTGGCGACGATTCTAAGTTCGCCGTTAATCTTCATCAGTTTCCGTACGGCTGCACTCCGATCCTTCGTGCCGGTCAAAAGTGCCACTTCAGATTCGTTCGCTACCACGTAATCGACGTTCCGCAGAATCTCCTCGGAACCTTTGACGCCCATTCTAGATTTTACTCCCGGGTCCAACACGATAACTTTGCCAAGTTCCCGTGCATCCCTAGCCAGCTTCAGACCGGTATCGAAGGGGGGGTCCATTATTGTGATGACTGATGATTCCGCGACTAGTGCATGGCGTGTCGGATCGTCTAGGTCATCCGGGTTGATTTTGGCGTTTGCGCCAACGTGAGTATAGATGATATTTTCTCCCTTCGCGTCGATGACGATGTATGCTTGTCCCGACTCGGCGTTCTCACTGAATTTTAGGCCTGATACGTTGACACCTTCGTCTTGGAAGATTCTCACCTGGTCGGACGCAACCGCATCCTTCCCCAGTGCACCAAGTATAGCAGCTTGGTTACGCCCCAGCAGTCTTGCGGCTGCAACGGCGGTGTTACCTGCTTTCCCTCCTGGGACGCGAGCAATCCGGCGAACGACTACCTCTTCGCCTCCTCGAGGAAAGTTGTCGATGAAGAGGTTGATGTCCCAGTTTATCGCTCCAATGACAACTGTTTTGACCAATCCAATTCACGGGCAAAGAGGCTTCGAATCTAGGTTTGTTGTTATGGTTAGCTTGGCTACGTCTTATTTGTTTTCGGCGAAGACATCGGCTGGCAGCCGACCTATCCCTGGTTACGGGATTGAGGCGCCGTGTCTAGTAACGTAGTGGTTAGTCAGAAATGAATAACTGCTACGTTCAAGGCCGCTAGCCTTCGGTGGTTGTGGGTGGTGACAAAATCCTCTGTGTTTTTATGTGTAATGCAGATGCGTATGCGCCTGGCCCAACCAAACTAGACGGGTTAACCTGAATTGGCGTCTTCTAAGATCTTCCTTCGAGATGCAACTGGGCTAACGAAGAAAGTTTCGTTGCTCGACGCGATTGCGATCAACGTTAGTTACATGTCGGTAGGTGCTGCGCTGGCGCTGGTTGGGTTTACGATGCTTGCGCTTCCGACCGTTTCAGGCGTTAACCTAGTTTTCGGGTCGGCGATCGCCGCCCTATTGGCAGTTCCCCAAATGATTGTCTACACCATGTTGTCGAGTCGAGTCTCTAGGACTGGAGGAGATTATGTGTGGCTCTCCAGGTCGCTTGGCGGTTTTCTCGGTAGCACGATAACGCTAACTGGCATCACACTTGAAACAATGCCGTATCTGGCGCTCATCGCTTTGTCCGCTGTGTTCGCTGTAGGTTCTGTCGGGCTTTCCCTTGGTTACTCAAGCATGCTGGGACTCGCATTGCCCGGCAACATCCCAGGTTCGGCTCCATTCTCACAGTTCCTATTGGCGTCCGGTCTGGTGCTAATTTTGGTTGCAATCAATATACTGAAGCCGAGGCTCGGATTCAAGTTAATTTCAACGTGCTGGATTATTGGCATGTTTTCGGTGGCCGTTGCCGTAGTCACAATGATTATTGCAGGGCCAGCAGGCGTAGAGAATTACATTGACAAGCTGAATATTCCGCAGACCACATACGCCTCGCTTGCTCGTTCTTATTCCGGGCCCACGTTCGATCTTAACTCAACGTTGTTGATGATGCCCTACTTTGCTCTCTTTACTTATCCGTGGTTTAACGCCGCACCATCAGTGGGTTCCGAGTTGAAACAAAAAGCATCGAAGTGGAGCGTGCCAATTTCTCTCCTGCTGGCTTTCCTTGTAGTAACCATTCCCTACGCATCGATGTATTATGTTGGAGGATTTCAGTTCACGACCGCAGCTCTCTCAAACCCAACGCTCGTGAACAACTACTCTTTCAATTTCTGGACGTTGGCCATAGGCGTCTCTTCGAATTACCTGCAGGCTTTGATAATCGGAATAGGTTGGATAGTGCTGACGGTTGCGATTTTGGCATTCGGCATAATTACAATCTCCAGGTACATGCTTGCACAAGCCTTCGACCGGTATCTTCCATCTAAGTTAGCCTACGTTAGCCCGAAATACGGTTCACCAGTCGTTGCGCACATACTCGACCTCGCAGTAACGGTCGTCCTAATCGGTCTCGCGGCTTTTCTCTATGGGACGATTTCTTCCCTTTACGGTGCCGTGATGGCGTCGATGATTTATTTTGCGTTCGTTGGAGTTGCTGCAATTATCTATGCCGTAAAGAAGGAAAGGGGAGGTTCCAAGGTTCTCCTTGCAGTCGCCGGGGTACTGCAATCCCTAGTCTTCGCCTATCTGACTTACGAGTTCTTGGCGTACCCCCGCATTTGGGGCGGCAATGCCTTAGCCTATGGATACATTGCGGTTACGTTTGTGTTGGGCGCTGTGCTATACGTGATTACGAAGGTCAGGCTTCGGAATGAGGGTTTGAACATATCGTTTGCTTTCAAGGAAATTCCCCCAGAATAATACGCGTTTTCTGTGAAATTAGGCAGAAAGGAAGGGGACGTGCTTCACCTAACCCGTTGCTGATAAGTTGTCTTGTTGGGGTAGGGGCATAGCTCGCTTACAGGACATACTGGGCAGAGTGGCTTTCGAGCCCGACAGATTTGCCTTCCAAGCGCCATGAAATATAGCGGGACCATGCGCGAATCCTCTTCACGGAACAACGGCATCAACGCCCCTCTAACCTTCTCCTCCCCACCCTTTCTTGGGGCCAAGCCGAGCCGTTTCGAAACGCGGTAAACGTGGGTGTCGACTGAAATTGTCGGCCAGCCTAGAACTCCTAATAGAACATCGGCCGTCTTAGGCCCAACTCTGGGCAACTCTTGAAGCTCGGCACGCACATCTTCAAACGGGCCTTTCAATGCAGCCGTGATATTTCCAGAATATCGTTCAGCAATAATCTTGGCAAGCTGCTTTATTCCCCGTGCCTTCTGCTTGTGTAAGCCTGCAACATGGATTGCCTTCTCTATGGTACGGACGTTTGCCTGAGCTAGCTTAGCCACGGTTACGCCAACTTGTCGGTCAAGGTTTCTGAATGCTCGGAGCGCGGCGACATCAGTGCAGTTCTGCGTGAGAACTGTTACGATAAGGATTTGGAATGGATCCTTCGTTTCACGCGCTACGGTTAGCGTGGCAAAGTCTTCTTCGCGTATCTCTAGGCTTGCACGAAGTATGCTGAGGATTTGTTCGGCTCGTTTCCTCTCAGCTTCGAGTGCAATGTTGTCCAATTGGGGTTCTTCAGGCGAGTGCGTTGGCAATCAGGATTGTTCTAGTTCCGTAAACGAGCAAGAGAATTCCAGCGACCGCCAGAATCCACGAAACGCCCCTTTCCCATTTCTGGCCTTGGTGGAATTCAATCAGAATTACTCGGATTCCGTTCAGGGCATGGTAATCTACGAAGATCAGTAGCAGCTCCAAGGTGACGGCAAGCATCAAATTCCGGTAAACCTCGATAACTGAATAGGCCCCGCCGCTGAATGCAAGGTTCTGAAGGTACGGTCCGGTCAAGAATACTGTGAAGAGGTGTAGGCCGCCTGCAACAACTATGCCGAGCCCTGTTATGTAGTGAAGAAGCATCCTGGTGGATTCTTTCATTCCTCAAACCCCGAAGAAAAGATTTAGGGCGTACACGGCTGTCGCGGCCGCGAAAAGTATGCTCAACCAAAACAATGCTCTCTGCGATTTTGTGAAGGACTTGGGTTCGTACGGGAAGTCGGGCCTGGCCGGCCGGCCTTGGAGTAATCCGAACTCGGTCAGGGTGAGCCTGATCCCGTTTATGGTGTGGTATGCAAGCATGAAGCCGATGACAACAAGGCCGATGTCGAAGACAGGGTTCTCCAAGAAAAGGAAGGTTGCTGTCCAAACATCCCGGGCCACATCAAATGACGGAACACTCCAAACACTCAGGCCGCCAACAACGTTTCCGGTTTCCACAATATGCGCCAAAAAATAGCCCGTCACGGCAATGCCTGAGATACGTTGCAGGGCGTACGCCCATCTCTCTAGGTTGTACCTTGCGGGGTAGAACCAGCCGAGCAACGCCTTCTTCAGTTCAGAAGTGAGCGACTCGGCCAAACCAAACACTACTGCGCCTTTGCGTTTTCCCAGAGGCCGAGTACGTTTCCTTCTGTATCTCGGAAGTATGCGGCGAAGCCCATGTCTCCCACCGCCATCTTCTTCCTGATCATTTTGCCACCGTTCTTCTGTATGCGCTTCTCAGCGTCGTCGATGCTCGCGACGTTGATTGTCACCACAGGGTGCTTGACAGGCTCCTGCCGTTCGAGCATGCCACCGTTTATCGCGCCCGTTTCAGTGGGCCGTCCCTCGGCGTCCGTCGGAGCGGTTCCGAGTATCGCGTAGCCCATTTCCGGCATGGCGTTTATCGACCAACCAAAGGTTTCTTTGAAAAACCTCTGCGCGCGCTCCATTTCATCCACGGGAATCTCAAAGTGTACAACACTGTCAGCCATTGACGTTCGCCTGCGATTTGGAGTCAGGGCGATTCATAAAAGCGTTTGGCGGTTCAGATTCACCCTGCAGGCCACAGGAGTTAGATTGGCAGAGTTCCAAGCCCACGATGCCGAACATGTTTTCCGCCTTGCCCTTTGAAGCGCTCTTCGTTCCATATGTTTCCACGCTCATGATACTGATACTCTTCCCAGTATCCGTCTCGATATTCACGCATGAATTCGACGCCTGTTAGCCATTTTGCGCTCTTCCATCCGTAAAGGTGTGGAATGAACGGGCGCGCAGGGAAACCTTGCTGGGTTGGGATTGGTTTGCCATTCATCTTGAAAGTGATCAGAGAGTCTTCGACCATTGCATCCTCAAGTGGGACAGGTGCAGTGTAACCGTCCGCACAGTGGAACATCACCCACTTCGCCTCGGGCTTGGCTCCCGTTAGCTTTGCGAGGTCGCGGAAGGCGACGCCTTCCCAAACAACGTCCCTTATGCCCCACGAAGTGACGCAACTGAAATCCCTCGTAAGTTTAACTTGGGGTAGCTTCTGCAAATCATCGAAGCTGAGGCTCAGCTCTTTCTCGACAAGCCCCTTCGTGGACAAGCGCCACGTTTCAAGTTCGATTTCTGGAACACCAAGGGCTGCGTAGATTGCCCACCGTTTCGCGAAAGTTTGTCCCGGGGGCACAGTTGTCGCCATGTCATCAACCGCCGTATCGGTTTTCCATGCTCTATTGGTGGGAGCGCTTTAATGATTGCTTGGAACAGTAAGGCGCTAGGTAAGCCAGAGGATTGCATTTTGAAACTTCTAGACCTCACTACCGAGTTGCCTCTCGAAACCGTCTTGCAGGATACCCATGCGGGTACGCACATTGAAGCTCCTGCGTACCTCATCCGTAACGGGAAGAAACTTGACCGATTCGCTTTAGATTCCTTCATGGTACAAGCGGTGCTTCTGGACCTGACGAGCAAGAAGGATGGGGAACCGATCGATGACGAAGACTTGGAGGGCGCGGAAGAGAGTGCAGGGTTGGCGTTGCGCGAGGGTGAGGCTGTTGTTCTTCATACCGGCTGGGGTGATTCCGCGCGCACCACGGCCATTGCGCAACACGCTTACCTGAGTGTGAATGGTGCAGAATTTCTTGAATTCAAACGACCATCGCTCGTTGCGATTGACACCCCCAGCCTGGACGCGGAGGGCAGCAAGGAATTACCGGCACGTTCAATATTGATGCATGCGGGAATTCTAGTTTTGGAAAACCTTCGCAACTTGAATAAAGTTCAGGAGTCGAGGTTTCGGCTCATTGCCTTTCCACTCAGTGTGAACGGCCCGACTTCACCTGTTCGAGCGGTGGCTGTTCTCGAAGGGTAATCGGAACGCTTCGGGTTAGGGGATAGAGGCGTAAAATGAGGCGAGAGTTACCCTCGTTTGGCACCGTTTGGCTCCACCCCAAGATGGGTGGATCCACCCTCTCACTCAACGGGGGACCCCCCTGGTGGGGGGTGTCGTGAGTTCTGGTAACTAATCTGGGGGCTTAAGGTATCGGTAACTTCGGGGGGGTCAACCCTCTAGTTTGAATTGCCCAGTTGGGTAAATTTCAATATCTACCCATGCAATGGCGTTGTGTCGACCCTCTGCGTGTTGGGCTTTGTGAGCGTGGCTTCCTTTGATCGGCTTTGTGGAAAGCTTGATCTTTCGTGCCTCAAGAATTATCTTATCACCCTTAATGGCGTCGTTCTGTTTGTCGTGATAGGTAAGTTCGCTCACTTCGTTTTCAACTTCCCTTGTTTAATCATTTGAGCGATAATCTCTCGAACGATAGCATATTCTAGTCCCAATGCATCAGCCACATCACTTACGTACATCGAAGCTTTGTTTTTGAAAGCTCGACGGAGGTAAGATTCCACTGCCGAGTAATCCTCATCGACAATATCGAAACCGAAAGTGTTTCGTTCATTTTTCCAACTCATCCTCAAGTGCCTAACGAGCCTTTCTTCGAGAGTAACGGCCGTTGCAACGTGAACTCTAATGGGTAGGTCGGGAAAAATGCGCCGTGCATCTGGGTAGAAATGATCAAGACTATCAGGGAAAGACCCTGTCAAACGATTGATGAAAGCCGAATGAATCTGACTAGAGCGCATCATACTCGCCTATCCAGAGATTTCAGGTGTTTCATGCCTGTTCCCACCAACTTAGAAACAAATGCCTTTCGGTTCGTTCCCATTGAAATCCTGTCGAGGTAAATGAAGTCCAAGTGGTTTGGTGCGACAAAGGCTATGCTCAAATTATTCGAAATTTTGAGCATAAAGCTTACGATTTTGGCGGGTGCGAAGAGCTTGATGAATCGTGTTGTCGGACTAAACCGCACATTTCGAAGTAGAAATTGTCCAATAGCTTTTCTTAATAGGACAGCTTCCAAGTAGGCATCTACCTGCATGTAAACACGCTTGTTCGCGGCTTGAGCAATCGTTTGAAGTATCGCATTCACAATTCGTTGAATCATCGCGCTATGGCCAGGTACGAATTCCTCATCCTCAATAGTCGCATCCCCACGACTGTAGAGAGCGATCTGTATAGTTCCGAAAGTGTATAGGACATGTGATTCACCGGTTGAGCCGCTACTTACGTGATCCGTTTTCGGTCTGCCAATCGCACTTCTAAAGTCTACATCTAGCACTTTCCGCCAAAAAGCCGTTAGGGCTTTCGACGGCAACGCAGTTGTAGGCTTAAGATTGACATGTAGCGTAAGCTCCGCGGTTTTCCTATTAGACATGTTTCTCATCAAATCTATCCAAGAAATTGAGATTAATGGATTATGAGCGTGGATGGTTAAGGTTTCGCTTTTTGAGTCGGGTTTTTGGCAGCTTTCTTGATGAGAGATTCCCACTTGTTCCCTGTTATGCCTAGTTCGATTCCAGCGGCTTGTGCGGGAGTTCCGCCGTCTAGGGCTGTGTGTGGGCGTAGGTAGTCGTATTGGATTCGTTGACCTTCAACGAAAGGAGTCTGGTTTCTTTATTGCTCGGATGACCTTGCTGCGTTCCTTGAATGTGCCGTGGTAGCGTTCCATGCGATTATTGTTCATCCGTCCCTGAATGCCAATCCCTGAAACGTGTACCGCATTTGGAAATTCCTTTTCCGCTGCTGGACCATAAGAGAGCAAGCCATCAGTCAGTAGAAGGCGTGCATCAGTCAGTAGAAGGCGTGCATCAGTCAGTAGAAGGCGTGCATCAGTCAGTAGAAGGCGTGCGTCTGTCTTGGCTACAGCTTTTGCTTCTTTGAATGCTGCTCGTGCATCCGCCACTGTTCGACCAACATCTCTACCAGACGCGGAAGCGTTAGCGAAACAAGATGAGTATCAGTTCCAATGTTGGGCTCTCGGACTCGTCGGCGCAAGGCCGACTGGTCAGATAAAGAAAGGAGCCGACAAGGGAATCGACGGCCGTCTCTACTTTTTGCTTGATACTAAGACAGTCACCGTTGACCAGATAGTGTTCTCAGTCAAGTCTGGCGGTGTTGGTGTGTCCCAAGTTCGCGACCTACGAGGCGTTGTGGAAAGAGAAAAGGCTGCGATAGACGCATTCATCACCCTTGAAGCTCCGACAACTCCCACGAAAACTGAGGCAGCATCAGCTGGATTTTATGTCGCCAGTGAGTTAAGTGGAAAGAAGTACCCACGTATTCAAATCTTTACAATAGCATACCTATTACAAGGTCGGAAGATTGACTATCCCGCTGCGGTAGTCGCTGTTAATGTGACGTTCAGGAAACCGTCTAAAGCTGACACGGAAAGGAAGAAACAACGGCTGTTGCAGCAAACAACCTTACACAAGCACACCTGAGTCGAGAATTCTTTGGCGTTAGCGGATCACGTAATGGGTTGGCTTGTAAGTAATTTAGGAGCAATTGTTTTCCTCGTTATTGGTTCAGTGCTCGGATTCTTTGGATCATGGTTGACCACACGCTATTCGTGGAGAATGCAAAAAGCTGACGAAGATAGACGCGGCGCTCAGCAAGAGGAACGACTTTGGAAACAGTGTCTTACTGACCTGTTGGGGGAAGTTGAACAGAACCAGCAACACCAGTCCGTCGATAAGTGGCTACCGCTTGAGATGGACGCTTACAAGCGATTCCGGCATGAGGGTTTAACAGCGCTTCTGGAAGAGAACTTGCAAATCGAATTGAGGAAACTCTATTCACACATGCACGAGAAGAATAATTGGATTCATTATTACGAATCAGAAATGACAAGCGTTCCTTATGATGAACGAACAACTGTTAGTGAGCCGATGATTGCCAAGATTGATGAAGTTCATCAGCTGATTACCAACGAACTTTTCCAGCTTAAACCAAAGCTCCTTGAACTACTTAAGAAGCCCCCGCCACTCAAGAAACAATAATAAGGAAAGCTTCAAAGAATTCCCGCTGAATCTTGTATATTCTTCAAAATGCGACCCATACGACAGTAATCTATGGCTTGACTCCCGAGGCATTCTACGCGCTACTTGGTGCATTTATCGGTGCATTGATTGGCTTTCTTCTTTTTGCTGCTTGGGATTCATACAAGGGTTGGCAACGGGAGAAGCGGCAGAAGGATCGCATTCTAACCCTGCTCGCAATAGAGACCGCGGAAAATCTCCTACGCGTTGACACAATTCAAAAGATGATGCAGGATGAGATTGCTATTTCAGATGAGGGAAAGATGTATGTCACCACCCCGCCTCGTCTTTCAATGGACGGATGGACTTTAGCAAAGGCCGAAAACCTCCTCAAGTACGTTACACAAGAGAATCTCAAGGTGTGGATTCTGTTATACACCAATATGGCGATGATGAACTCCAATTTGGAGGGTCGGGAGTTGTTCAGAACAACGAGCATTTCACTTTCGGACTACAAAGACCGTGTAATTGAGTTCGATAAGACAATCATAGATGGATCGTGTCCGTTGCTGAAACGTGCTAAAGATGCCATTGAGAGCCTTCCAAATCATATCCGACTTTCGCTTAAGAGCACTCTTCCGGAGATAGAAATTCCAGCTCCTTCGGAATCACTGGTGGCTTGAGCTACAAGTTACCAGACTCATTCGTCGATGACCCCCCAGAAGTTAACATTTACAAAATCCGCAGCTACCCCCCATTCAAGTTAGCAGAGCCGTGTCGTGTAATTCTGTGTGGGGAGGGGTGACATACAGTTGCCCTTGCGTCTAGCGTGGGTAGTAGCGCCCGGTACCCATCCTTTCAGCTATCTGTTCTAGTCGGGCGATGCGCTTCTCAGTTGAAGGGTGGGTTGAGAAAAGTTCGGCCACGAACGAACCATGGAACGGGTTGATTATGTAGAGGGAAGACATTGCGGTGTTCGTCTTGCTACGGGTAGGCCTTTGCTTCGCATAGGTATCTATTTTCTCGAGTGCGCTAGCCAACGCCATTGGGTTACCTGATATCTTGGCGCCGCCCTCATCAGCTGAGTACTCACGGGTCCTTGAGACCGCAAGCTGTACCAGCATTGCGGCGATTGGGGCGAGAATCATCATGAGGAGGAGCCCGATGATGTTTCCTTGTTGTCGGTCCCGGCTACCTCCGGAATATCCGTAAACGCCGCCGAAGAGCCATCCCCATTGGGCGAGGTAGGTGATCGCGCCTGCAACCGTCGCCACAATCGTGGTGGTCAACATGTCCCAGTTCCTAACATGCGTCAACTCATGTGCGAGCACGGCTTCCAGTTCTTCGTCGTTCACGATGCTAAGCAGACTTGTGTGAACGGCAACCGTAGCGTTGTTAGGGCTGCGTCCGGTTGCGAATGCGTTCGGGATTGGGCTGTTCACCAGCGCGACCTTTGGCATCGCGGTTCCAGTTTCCGCCGTAAGCCTCCTCAGGGCCGCATACACGGGGCGCCTCTTCTTCGGTTACGAGCTTGGCGCCGCCCATACGTAGGACGAACTTGTCGCTGAACCAATAGATTATGAGGTTCATGAATGCGGCGAAGCCAAGTGCAAGGATCGGCGAGAGGCCTAACAGGTATGCGATTACGAAGAGGATACCCGTTAGAAACCCGATTAGGAGGGTTGTTTTGATGAATGTCCACACCATGTTTGATGCATCCTATTTTGTTACCTCAAGTAACAACCCGGTATAAATTCTTAGCGCCTAGGGTGCTTTTGCAGGTTCGGGACAGGCCTCCCAATCCCCCTAGGGTTCTGTTGCATCTATTGGACAGCCGTTTTCTCGCCCTCAGTGTTGCTTTTCGGGACACGATTACTCTTTTCACGCCAAAGTTCCGCATCAATGAGCTTTCGCACTATAGTGATCTGGGGGAGAGCTTCGTTCTTAATGTAGTCTACATAATGAGTACGATGGATAAATAGGATAGGTCCCAACCTCACTTTTTCTTCTGAACTCGCGTATTGGTATCGGCCAGCATAATCTCGATAGATGTCCAGCATTCCATCAAGATTAGCCAAATCCCAATATAGCATAGTCGCCTCTTCAAGTAGTTCATCGTTTCTCAGAATAGCAAGCTTACTGGTAATTCCATCCCAGATATTTCGCATCGGTCGAGCGTTAGGAACGCCAAAAGCAGCATCCTCCTCTCGCGACATGCCAATGAGTATGCCATTGTTTGAATCAACTTCGCGACTAATCAATCCCAAAAGTCTTACACGCTCTTTGTCCTCAGCCTTTGTTTCACGATAGTTATCCAACTCAAAGGCTCCCAATACACCGAGAAAAACCGCTGCGAGTTCTAGGAAAAAATCAAGCACTGTTGTCAAAATTCAATCAGTTCCTATTCTTGTCGCCTCTGACTTTGAGGAATAGTTCATCAGCTCTCCAAGTGTTGCCAACTTGCGGTTGCATTTGCCAAGTATCGACCCATGATTTTCATATACTTCTGAATCCAACGATGAATAGTCGTGTAATGAACTTCGACACCTTGCAACCGTAAGAACTTCTGCACGTTGCGGAGACTCTCGCCCGTGACGGTTGATATCGCTATACAATGGTAGCGAGTCCAACTTGGCAATCAACAAAATAATGGTAGCCATGTCATCTGACATGGCAAAAGCACTGGACCAAGAACGAAAAGCCCGTAAGCTAGAATCCATACCTGAAGCGGTAAGAGCCGTACTAGGCGAGTACTTCAAGGGGAAAGATACCCCCTAACTCAGAAAACCGATCTCTGTCAACTTTGCATAGTACTTCTTGCAGCTTTGAATGTACAGGAATATCTTCGAATCAGGTTCGAGCATTAAGAGAGAGGCTCTATCTAAGTCATTATTCCATTCATTCAATACGGCCGCAATTTTCTCTACAATCTCGTAAACATTCTCGTTGTCAATTAGTTGCTTCTTCATGTCCGATTCTGTCTCGTTCCAAGACTTAAAATGAATCGGCTTTGGGTGTTCGAAGCTGAGCTTTGACTCTATTTCACGCAAATTCTGTCTCACTGCGGCTTGGAATCCTAACTTCAGATATGTTAGGTTCGGCTCCGTTTTTGGCGGAAGGTCGGGTTTCGCTCTGATGGTAGGCTCTATGACAGGAAGCTCGGGGAAGAAGCCTTTTGCCAGTCTGATGATGCCTTCCGCTGGACCTTTAACTGACAGCCGACAGCCATCAAATGAGTTGGAGACAAGGTCGAAATCGCCTCGTTCCGCGATTATGTTGCACTTTATGAATTTACAATCTATCCAACTGTGACCATCAATGTACACATCTTGATTTTCAAAGACCTTTTTCTCGACTCTAATTCGTGTCGGATGTTCAGGAAGTGCATACTTAGGCGCTTCAGGTGGCGGACTCCCCTTGAGCACAGTGCCTGAGCGTTTCTTGTTTCGCCAAATGCCTAGCTGGTAGGCAATCCAAAGAGGAAATGCAAAAACACCCACTAGGGCAACAAGAGCTAAATTATACAATGTTACTCCACTCGGCAATTGAGGAGTTCGCGCCAGCAACTCGTTCAGCGATGCGAGGGTGATTATCGCGGTGGGTATCGAGTACAAAATCCGCTTTACCCAATCTCGGATTTTCATGCCTAACATTCACTCCCGATAGGGATTTAAGTGCCGCATTAAGCCATGTCCCACTTTGCAACGCCCTTGCTCGTGTCCCAAGGACGCAACAAAGCCGCGCCTAGGTTCTGAGTAACTCTAGCAGAACCGATGAACCGTCAACTTAACAGAACCAGCGCCTAATGGAACTGGTGTTGCGTCGTCGCTAAGAACGGCTGAGGGTTGCTTCTGTGGTTTGTTCCTATCGGCGGGCCATGATTCGTTCGGTTTCTTGGTAAATTGGTAGGCCGTCCTTGGGATCTGCCCGTATTTTCACGAATGCTTCCATAATCTTCCTTGTTATGGGTCCCACTTTCCCGTCGGCGATTTCTATGCCCCTCACCTTCACGAGCGGGACAACTTCGGACAACGTTCCTGTTAGGAACGCTTCGTCAGCGTTCGTTACGTCGTAGGGTGTAAGCCCTTTCTCGACGACCCGGTAATCTAATTCTCTTGCCAGCTTGATGATCCGTTTCCTCGTAACGCCTGAGAGGATGGCGGCAGTTGAGGGGGGTGTGAATATTTCGCCCTTCTTCGCAATGAAGAGGTTCGTTGTCGTGGCTTCGGATACGAACCCGTTCCGATCTAGCATCAGGGCGTCGTCTGCGCCAGCATCGACGGCTTCAAGTTTAGCCAGAACGCTGTTCAGATAGTTTAGCGATTTTATTTCATGGGTAGTGGCGTCGACTGCGTCGCGTCGAACCGACGAGATGATGACTGAAATTCCCCTCTGTTTCGCAATCGCGCCGAACGCTGGGTCCGCGTACTCTGTTATGATTATTACCGAAGCCTTTCGGCACTTCCTCGGATCTACGCCTAGGTCGCCAACGCCTCTCGTGACAACCAAACGTATGTAGGCGTCTTTCAGGCCGTTTCTTTTGATGGTCTCAACTACTGCCCGCGTCATGTCTTCTGGGGGAAGCGGGATTTGGAGTCTGATCGATTTTGCGGAACTGTAAAGGCGTTCTAGGTGTTCCTTGAACTGGAAGATGACTCCGTTGTATGCTCGGATGCCTTCGAATACGCCGTCACCGTACAGCAAGCCGTGGTCGAAAACGGAAACTGACGCACGAGATTTCGGGTGCCATTCCCCGTCCACGTAGACAACGTGTTCCTTCACTACCACGTACGGTCCCCGCCGGTCTACCTCCGGGACCGTATAAAATGGTTCCTTCAACCGGTTTCAAACTTAGAACTTAATGGCTCGCGATGCCTTGCGGTGCGGGTTGCTGGTTCACCTCGCATTCAACATTGGGGCAAGGCGGTTCATGAGAAACTTCAATAAGGCAAATTATACGGCCCAAGGAACGTTCTCGGAACAAGTGGGCCGGTAGTTCAGCCTGGTTAGAAGACGTACGGTCTGGCCTGAACGTTGCCCTTACACGGCAAAGGTCGCCGGTTCAAATCCGGTCCGGCCCACCACATGACGAACCCGCGACCATCCCTCATTCTAAGCCGGCGCTCTCCACTCCGCTTACGCTTGACTCCTTTTCTTCCAAGGCTCACGAAGACACGATCGAGTGTTAGCTAATTTTCTATTTCCCCACTTAGAGCGTTCTACTCTTACACTGAGCCAAGGCTGGTCTGATGCAAGTGGCGGTAAAATATGCGATAACACTCGCTCGGCACTAAGTCGTCTTACTATTCCCGTTGGCGCGGTCTGCGTCCAATCGTTGCCCTCTTTGATGTATCTCCAAGTTCGTCCATGCTTGGTTGTTATGTATATAGCATAGTCAGCGTTCTTCATTTGGCTGCCCCTTACCCAAGTTTCTTAGGCTCTGCTCGCAGGTGGAAAAGTAGGTTGCTATTTGGCTGAGAGCAGGCGCATAAAGGGCGGTTCTTGTCCGACCTAGCTATCGGTGAAAATACGGAAACTCCTATTAACGGTGCATTACGAACTTTATGATGATAAAATTTGCCTAAACCTAAACCCAAAGCCGCCCAACCGGGATTTTGGCAAAGTATCGTGACAACATCTTGGGTTGGAGCAATAACTGTGCTTCTCATAGTGTTTGATTTCGTAGTGCGATACCAAACACATGACTACGCCAGCCCGATTTTCTTCGACAGTCTCGTAACTCTCTCCGTAGGATATTGGTTCGGGACACGCAAATAGCTGACTTTCAGCAAACCCACTCCGCCTAGATAATCGCAGTCAAGCACGGTAGGTGCGGGATTTTCTCTGTATGATTTCGAACTTACCCAGCCCCACGCAACATAGGGAGACAAAGTACCTCTACAATTCATAACCTAATCCACGCTGTCTCCAAGATGGTTAGGCTGCGAAGGTGCAACGCAATTTGAACCGTAGTTTTCGTGTGGGTCTAGTGGTGCCGAAACATGCTTGGCTGCGAGAGGAGTCTGACTGGCGAGTAAGGTACTAAGTCTGGGTTGGATTTTCCGGAGAGAATCTCCTCAGCCATCATCTCTCCGATAGCTGGGGCGAACATTACACCCTTGCCTGAATCTGCAAAAGCCACCCAGAGGTTTTTGTACACGAACCTCCCCGTGACAGGGTCAAAGTCGCGCGTTGTCTCAACCAATCCTGCCCATGGCCTCAAGACCTTGACTTCCCGAAGAGTTGGTATCAAGTGAACGAGCTCTGTTGCAGCCTCCTCTAAGAATTCCAAGGTAGATGAGTTATCGTTCAGAATTTTCTCTCCTCTTGTCGGAAGTTGGCACAGTATTTCCCGCGGAGGCTTTGTGCGATGGCGATCCCTTCGCGGTACGATTGGATCATGGGTTTCAGGAAGAACCTTAGAGGTTCAGTTGCAAGCATCTCATGCTTCACAAGTCGGGTGGGCACGTCAAGTCTGATTGTTCGAAGGATTTCCCGAGATCCAGTCCCTGCAGCCACGACATAGGCATCTGCCTTGTAGGTATCGTGATCAGTCTCGGCTGAAGATATTCGGTCCCCATTGACATGAAGCGCTTTCACGGTTGTCGGCCTGACTACTTTGCCTTGCCTCTCTTCTAAACCGCTCCAAAGGCCATTCACAACCGAGAACGGATGCATAGAGCCGTCGCCCTTTGAGAGAGTGCCGCCTACGATCGAGGAGGTATCCAGGAATGGGTAGCGGTCTTGAATCTCTTCAGGTGAGAGAACCGTTGTGTCAACTCCTAGTGAGCGTTGCAGGTCCGCATTCCGATCAAGCTCGGCCAGTCTCTCTTTGTCACTCGCAAGCATGAGATATCCGTCACGTCGAAATAGAATGTTGAAGTTGAGGTCAGATGAAAGGCGGTCCGTGATCTCTCGGTTCTTCTTAGCAAGATTGATGTCGTGTTCATTCCCCCATTGGGTGTGGACCGCTCCGAGCGCTCTTACGCTGATTCCACTTCCCGGGTACCGTCTCTCGAGAACGGTAACGTCGGCGCCGCGCTTGGCCAGGTTGTACGCAATGCTTAGACCAAGTATCCCCGCGCCGACAATTACGACGTGCACTTCATCTTGTCTCCAGCTAATACACCAAGTCGCACTGGGTCGATTAGTGGCCTTTGAGTGGTCATGTGTTGGTCAGACGGCTTCAGTTTCTTCTCTGCGGCGAGCAATCTCAGGACTTGGAGCAGGCATGTTTTGCCTTGGCATGGGCCGGTGGAGAATCCTGTATACCTCTTGAGAACTTCGATGTCGTTGTAGCCTAGGCGTATGGCTTTCAGCACGTCCTCTTCTGTTAGATCTTCACAGTAGCAGACGAACTTCTTTCCCATCATGATCCCTCTACCTTGATCGCCCTCGCTTCGAAGAGCCAATCCTCCGGAACCTCTATTGTGACCAAAGCCGTCCCGTCGTTGCGTTCAGGAGGTAGGACTCGTGCTACTCTGCTTTTGCCAAGAACAGTCCCTTCGCGGCTGAGGGTTTTTACTTGTTCTCCGACTTTCGGAATTGGTAGGAACTCGTACGGTAACGTGACGTACCCGACTCCGTTCGCAGCCCTCAGAAGAAAGACTGCTAAGCCTGGGCACACCATGACGCAGGCCATGCAACCTGTACATTTGTCATAATCGACTTTCGGTATGTCGTTGACTGTTGCCATCTGTATGGCGCCAAGTTTGCAGGCGATGGCGCATGAATTGCATGGAATCTCCTCGATGCATTCAATCATTGCTGCAGGCCGTTTATCCCTTAGCCGTTTTGCAGGAGGAACAGACCCCGAAGGCAACAGGTCTTCGAGCCTGATGATCCCGTCGCTAAGATACTGTTGCTTTGACTCCAAGCTTCATATCCTCTGGTAACATGACCTTCTGCAGCCCCCGGCGGATCTTTTCGCCGAAAGGCCCTGAACGTTCGTCGTTGAGCTGCTTGATCCAGGCCTCCAGTTTCTCTTCGTCGCTTGGAAGCCCATATCCCAAGGTGAGGGCCGCGTGGAGACCAACGATCTGCCCTTCGAGCATTGCGGTCGTCGCTTCCTCGATTCCTGAAACGTCACCGGCAACGTAGACTCCATCGGCGACTTCCATGAACTTCGTTCTACGAGCCACGAATCCACCAAGTTCTGGCACGAACTGCAGTTGTGCACCTGCTTGGGACGCGTGCTCGTAGGTGGGCGTTAGTCCGACTGCGATACAGATGAAATCACAGTCGACTTTCCGCTCGGTCCCCGGAATTGGGTTGAAAGAGTTGTCGATCTTCGCTATGATAGCGCCCTGAACCTTGCCTCGCCCTAATGCCTTGATAACTGTGTGCGAGGTCAGGATTTCGACGCCTTGACGCCGAACCTTGGCGGCGTGAACCAAGTATCCACCTATCCGGGGGAGAGCTTCCACCATGGCCACAACGTTCACGCCAGCTTGGAGCAGCTGGTATGAGAGAATGAGGCCAACGTTCCCCGTTCCAACAACAAGTGCTCTTGTGCCTGGCTTGATTCCATAGGTGTTCATCAGCGTTTGGACACCGCCGGCTCCGTAAACTCCCGGAAGGTCATTGTTCTCGAAGACTAGTGTTCTTTCGTATGCTCCGGTCGCAATGATGATCTTCTTGCCGCGGATCTTAAGTAAGCGATTTTCTAGCGCAGCCGCGACGATGTGTCTATCGTAGATACCGAATACGTCAGAATCGAGAAAGGTTGTAACGTTCGGCAATTCGCGAATCTGTTTTGTCAACCTTTCCGCGATCCGGATTCCCCTGACACCTGCGTAGTGTCGTGCGTCGCCGAAGAACCGGTGCGTCTGTTTGACAAGCTGTCCTCCAAGCATCCTCTTATCATCAATCAAGACCACATTCGGGCACCTCTTCCCAGCTTCGAGAGCGGCGGTTAGGCCGGCGGGGCCTCCTCCGATTATGACAACATCTGTCTCCATCGAGAGTTTCGAGTTCTCCGCTTTGCTAGTCAATTCCTTTGCCGGGAGACGCCCTAGTCCCACAAACTTGGTGAGGATCTTGAGGTAAGTTTGCCTTAGAAAGGCAGGGCGGATCAATTTTCTGTGGTAGAAGCCGGAGGCCAAGGAGAAGTAAAATCCCAACTTGTCCATGACAGACAGCAAGTCGTGGTCGGCATTGGGAAAGCCGCTTTGCCGCGTGACGCGCATTCCTTCCTTCACGTTAACCATGCAGGTCCGGACGTTTGGGACATTGTCCACGGTCATCATGCAGGCCGAACAACGCCCAATGGCGCAGAAGAAACCCCTTGGGCGGTGGTACTTCATGCTGCGACTGAATATCCGCAATCCGTTTGCGTAGAGTGCAGCCGCAACTGTCTCGTTACCGTAAGCCTCGATTGGTTTGTCTTCGAAATAGAATATGACTCTGCTTCCGCGGTCAAACGTAACCACGGGGTGCTGCGTTATCCTGTCGCCCTTCAAGTGGACATACCCTATTCTGGAATGGTCAACCGCTTACTGTCAGAAGATGTTCTCGAATATCCAAGTCATCATACTCGACATCGATGGCTTTGTTTGGGCAGGCGCCGATGCATTGCCAGCAAAGATAGCAGTCTGGTACATGGTACCGGATAGCTAAGTTGACTAGCCTGTCTGACGATAGGATGCGTTCATAGAAGCTTTCGAGCGCTATACTGTTCTTCACAGAAGTGTCTGTGGGCTTGCACCATCGCCCGTTGCTCGACAGTTCAAAGACCGAGCTAGGGCAACTGCTTACACACGCACCATTTCCGTCACACCTGCTGTAGTTCAGAACCAGGTAAGGCATTCTCAAACGCGGAAGTTGAGGTTGAGATTTCTCTTAAGATTACGGCATATACCCTCTATATTCGAATAGAGAACATCCAGCTTAACGCACATGCCAATCAGGTTGCGAACAGTCCCGCAAACCGATGATGAATCTTCCCCGCCAAAACAAGTCAAAGTCGGGGAGCAGCCTCTTCGTGTTCGCCGAACTCTCATAAGGGTCATGGGTTAACCTCTGAGGCATCAATGAGCGAACTTGCGCCTCAACCTCAGACATGGACGGAGATGGGGACCCCCACCTTGTCCGTCTGCCATATCCTAGCAGTAGGCTAGGTCAAGTTCAGAATAGAATCATTGCTGCACTGACTGAAAACTGATGAGATAATCTAAATCTATCAATTTATCATTCACAGCGACGTGAGAGCGAGTGTCACAGATTGCGTTGCAGACCCCCATTCCAGCTCAGGGATCTGAAGCATGGGTTGCTGTCGCTATCATGTTTTGGCTGTTCGTCGTCCTGTGGTCAGCTCATCGCTTCGGCAAGATGTGGAAGTACTTTGGTGACATCATTTCGTTTCTGGTATACATTCTGGGCGTTCTCTTCCTTGAAATTCTCATATTATGAATTGTAGTGGTGATGTGAAGATTATTGAGAAGCGGCCATACTTTTTTTGGCGTTACTCGCTCATAGGTAGGAAGTCAATCGTAGGGTTTTGCTCTTCGGCCACCGGTCCCTCTCAAAAGGTTAGGGGGAAGAGGTGGCGCCGCTGGTTACTGCCTTTGCTAATCGGATTCGTCGCCTTGGTTCTGAATGTAATAGTCTACGTTCTCTTGCCTCCGGAAGTTATCTCGCACCTTGGACGGTTAGGGTATGTTGGAGCGTTCGTTGTTGCGGCATTCGCGAATGCCACTGTCATCGTACCGGTCCCATACTATCCAGTCATTGCCCGCCTAGCCCAAGCATTGAACGTCTGGGGAGTGATCGTAGCCGCGGCAGCTGGGTCAGCGATTGGTGAATCTGTCGCCTATTTTGTTGGGCGGTCAAGCCACAGAGCTGTCAAAGAAACTAGGGCTAGCGGTTGGATTGAAAGGCAGATGCGCCAACCTTGGAGGGCGGCCTTAGTGCTTTTTGCAGTATCAGCGCCTCCTAACCCGGCATTCGATGTTGCAGGCTTGTTGGCTGGAGCACTTGGGATACCCCTCTGGTTGTTTCTTGTATCGGTCTTCCTGGGCCGGATCATTCGGATGGGGCTTGTGGCTTTCGCTGGGTTAACCTTCGATTGGGTCTGAGGCCTTACTTTTTCCGGTCCAGTCGTAGAATCTTCGTGACCCAGCGCAGGGGTGAGTCCGGTCCGGCCCACCATACGATCTCGTGTTCAGGTTCGAATGTTCTGAAGTAATAGCTTGATTTGACCGTTTGCGAGCTTGGATGCAACAACGAACACCGCAAACGCAAATATGAAGCTGAGAGCGGCGAGTTGAGGTAGAATCAGGTGGTATCGCAGGACCGAGATTATGATCGGTGAAGCGGTCAGCATTGCCGAACTAATCCCTACCAGCATGCCTAGGAGTGATCCCCAAACACTGACGTACCTGCTTCGAACCATTTCGCGAAAGTCGGGAAATCGAGCCCCAAAACAAATTCCGATCGCTGACTCCTCAAATACAACTGCGATTCCGAGCGCAAGAAGAACCCAGAAATAAGTCACGAGAGATTTCAGCACTAGGCTGAACACGGCCAACAGGCCCACGACGAATAGCAGGCCCAGGGCTGCGGCAAACAGCATTTTCGCCCGCAGTAGGTTACTTGGTTTTATGGGCGCCGCGTACAGGTTCCACACTGCGTATCCCTCTTGGCCTATGCTGGTCATTGAGAGGAGGCCGACGAAAATCGCTACGGGAAACAAGTAGATGGGAACGGTCACCAACAGTCCAGGGGCGTCAGCAATCGACTCGCTCCCCAGGGGGAAGAATGAAAGGCCCAGGGAGACAGCTAGGACGAAAGGAATCGCTAAGAACCTGGCCATCTCCCTTCTCCTCGTCAGCGAACGCAGGTCTTTCCGGAGAATGGCTGATTCACCAAGCCCAATCCAAGGTACCTGCAAGCGTATGCGGGGGGCATGGTAGGTCTGAGCAGAGAGCCTGATCGCAACGGGAACAGGCACCCAGAACCTTGCGCGGAAGTTTGTTGCAACTTCAAACAAAGCTAGCGTGAAGACGACGCTTAGGCTCGCGAATGCGAGGAATGTGTAGCCGTTCCCTTGGGAAGCGCCCAACACAGCAACGGAAGGCCACACTAAGGGAACAAACCACGCAAGCCTAACTGTTTGAATTACGCTCTGCAGAAGATAGCCGATTATCTGTCCGCTGAAGAGCAATTGGACGAAGACCAATATTATTATGGTCAGAACGAGGCGGACGAACATACCGGACCGTCCGCTCTTCTTGTAGAAACTCGAGGAGATTCGATTTGTTAACGCGTCGAGAACTTCAACGACGCAAGATCCAATCGCTAGGGCGAGAGTCGCCATTAAGGCTGCCGCGAGCCACACTTGCCCCATCCCGAAAATTAATGCTGGCCCAAGTAAGAGGCCCAGAGATAGGCTGAGCATGAATGAGTAAATGTAGGATTCGGATAGTATGGAGCCTGCAACGTACTCCGTCGGTGAGATTGGAAGCCAGTTCACGACATCCGTACTTTGGGACTGAATTGGTTGGCTAATTTCATAGAGCACTCCGAAAAGGATAACCGCAGAAGCGATGCCGACCGGTACCCCGGCTAAGGCGCTCGCCTCCATACCGGCTATCGTCTCGCCAAGGAATGGGGGGCCCCTCAAAAGCAGCGAATAACCCGCGACGCCCAGGGCAATCAGCAGGACTAAATCTACGATTATGATTGTGCGTGGTTCGCCAAAGATGCGTGCCAAAGTTTTGTTTCGTTGAGTTCCCCGGATTTGGGAGCGCGTCAGGACTAGGGCAAGCTTGTATACCGTCCTGATTTTCATCGGGTCAGTGCCTCTACAATTTCCCGAGTATCCGAGGTTCCGGTTAGCTTCAGGAAGACTTCTTCGAGTGTTGAGCCTGATGTCCCTCCTTTTGCCCTCAGTTCCGTTGAGGTTCCTTCTTCCAGAACCTTGCCGTCATACATGATTACGATTCGGTCGCAAATGGCATCGGCAATCTCAAGAACATGCGTACTGAAAATGGTTGGGATGCCGTCGTCCCTAAGTTTGTGGATTAGGTCTTTTGTTATGCGGGCGCTACGAGGGTCTAAGGCGTTAAGGGGTTCATCGAGTACTAGAATTTGGGGGCGGTGCAGGAGGCCGGCTATGATTGCTAGTTTCTGTTTCATGCCCTGTGAGTAGCCATGAATCAACTCGTTTTCTCTACCCTCCAAGTCCAAGGCCTTCAAGAATTCCGTGATACGTTCCTGCTTGACGCTCGCCTCGAGTCCGTGGACGTCCGCAACGAAGTCAAGGTACTCGTTCCCGGTGAGAAACTCATACAGCCTAGGGCTCTCAGGCACGAAACCCACCATTCTCTTGACTGTGATGGGGTCTTCGGCAACATTCACCCCCTGAACCAAAATGCTGCCAGAGTCCGGCTTCATGATCCCGACTATGATTTTCATCAACGTGGACTTGCCGGACCCGTTTGGTCCTAGCAATCCGAGAACTTGGCCGCTATCGACATCAAAGCTGACGCCTTTGACCGCCATTAGTCCGCCGAAACTTTTCATCACATTGTTAACCTGAAGCGCTTTCATTGCTGTCACCATTCGTGCACTCGGAATACGGGGAACCGAAAGAGCTTAGAAAAACCTCGTGTTTCAGGGTTCCGAACGGGCTTTGAGCACAACCATGGCACAGAATTCGGAAACCAAGCCAGCATGCAACCTACCGTTATGCGGCAGGGAAGCTGACTGGGAGGTCGAAATGTTTGGCAAGGTCGAGTATTATTGTGAGAGGCACCGGCCAGGCGTTCCTGAGAAATTCATGACCCGTGTCAAAGGTAACTAGTTCGTTTCCTTCGCGTCAAAGCTTCTCGAGCAGCGTGTCTATCTCGTTGTTTGTGTTGTAAAAGTGCGGTGAAACCCGTAACGTGTTCACTCTGGGTGCGACCACCACGTGCGCTTGCTGAAGGTTCCTCGAAACCTGTGCCGCATCATCGACTTGGAATGTGACGATCCCGCTCCGGCGCCCTTTCTCCAGCGGGGACGTGATTCGCTTTCCTATCCTCCTCAAGCCGTCGACAAGTCGCTCGTTTAGCCGTTCAACCAGAGGCTCGCGTTCCTCCGGGGCATATTTCAGGGTGAATTCTAACGCGGCCCTTGCGCCAACGACGCTGATGACTGACCATGTTCCCCATTCAAACCGCGTTGCATCCTTCGCTGGTGCAACGCCAGCAAGGTCAAAGGGTCGTCCGAAGGTTTCCTGTTTGGAACGAACCCTAGCGACGACCGAGTCGGAGATGCCGTGCCATCCCACAATTCCAGGGTCAAGCTGATCTAAAGCTTCGCGGCTTACGTAGAGAAATGCGGTCCCATGTGGGCCCATCAACCACTTGTACGTCCCGCAGGCCAACACATCAACGCCAAGCTTCCGGGCGTCTACGGGAATAACGCCGATAGCATGAAACGCGTCGACTAGCATTAGTGCACCGTGGGAGTGAGCAATCTGGGTGATGGCCCGCACATCCTCTCTGCAACCGTTTATCCATGAAACATAATCGAGCGAAACCGCTACAGTTTGGTCATCGATTGCCCTCTCGAATTCCGATATCGGAATTTGCCCGTTCTCTGCTTTTAGGACCCTAACTTCAGAAAGCAGGCCTTTTCGCTTCATGGCGTGCCAGATGTAGACATTTGTGGGAAAGTTCAGTTCGCTGACAACTATGTTCTGGCCTCGCTGTAAGGGGAGGGCGTTTCCGATGGCTGCTAAGCCGGATGAAACATTCGGAACGCAAGCAACCTCGTCCAAAGTGGCATTGATGAGGCTGGCGAACAGTTCGCGTGCCCTTACGATTTCCAGGAGCCAGGCTTCCCATTTCTCGCCGTAGTCCCTCCATTCGGCCAGAAATGATTGCATTGCGGCGTGCACGCTGACCGGTGGCGGGCCTGCTCCCGCGTTGTCGAGGTAGACGTTGTTGGTGAGAAGGGGGATTTGTTGTCTTACCTCTGGCACATTCAAACCTAAGGCCTCTCAACGGCCGTGCAAGAAACGAAGAGGTATTAGAGCTTGCAGTGCGAACCGAACAGTGCGCGTTCTATTTTGCGCCGTTAATCGGCTTTTTTCCTGGTATGGTTCTCTGAGGTGGATGTAGGCCTCGATGGTGCTGGATGAGATGAGTTGCGTTTTCGCGCGGCCGCGGAAAATGCGATGATTGCCGCAGCGACGAGAACCGCGATTACTCCTATGGCGATTGTTAGGTAGAGGACCGTGGAATCGGTGCGCCAAGAGCGCGATGGCGGTTTTGGGCTTGTCCATTTGTACGGTTGTCGATTGGCTGTTGGATTGGATATCACCCTGCCAGCCGTTGAAGATGATGCTGACGCCGTATGATGTGCTGACGGGGGTCGATACATAGATCTGGGCTGTGCTGCCAGCGTCATACCATCCGGCCCCGTAGGGGGCACCTTGGTCGGTTAGAACTTGGAGGTAATACTGCTGCTTGTATTGGGTGGACACGCTGTGGGGTGCGTCCATTTTCACCGAGAAGGAGGACCCGCTCTGGGTGCTCCCGCCGTCAACGCTCCAGCCTTGGAAGACGAGTCTGCTCGAGCTATCGCCGATCATCTGGCTTCCGCTCGTCAACGTGGCCGTGTCGCCTGCATTGTACCATCCAGTGCCTTCGGGTACCGGCGCGTTCTGTTGCGCGTTTACGTTCAGATAATATTGCAATTGGTAAACTGCGGTAACTTTCCTCGCCCCATTCATGGTTATTGTGCCGCTGCTTCCGACGCCTGAATAGTCTCCACTCCAATGGGAGAAAACGTACCGAGTATTCGAGGAGGATTGCACAATAGTCTGCGTCACTGAGAATGATGCGGAGCTTCCTTGGGAGAACGTTCCGCCGCCAGTTACAGTCGCAATGTTCGCTGGGTCAGTCGCGACGGTTAATTGATAATTCGAGGGCTGGTTATAGTAAGAGTATCCGTAGTAATAGTACGGGTAACCGTAGTAGTAACCGTAGTTGTTGTAATAGCAATCATAGGGGTAGCCGTAGCTGTAGTAGTAAGAATACGGGTACCAGTAATAGTAGCTCGTATCGTAGTAACCGTAACTATTGCAGTAGTTTTGCGGCGTACTACTCGTAGTAGCTGCCACGTGACCAGCCTGCCCCGACAATATGATTGCGACAGCGGCCAAAATAAGAACTGCAACCGCGAACTTAGGTAAGTAACCTTCTCGCATTCCAATCACTTAGCAAAACGGGCCGTCCCTATTTGGGGTTTACTGAGATTCAATCCCTTGTTCGAACTGTAGTACGCGTAGCGACGCCCTCAATTCCTTTTAAGTAGGCCTTAGCACCTGCTCGGAGTTGTGTTTTCCATGGTTGTGAAGGCATTCGTATTGGTTCAGGCAGAGCTAGGACGTTCACGGTCAGTGGCAAGAGCAATCGCGAAGGTTCGTGGTGTGAAAATGGTTCACGCGGTGACCGGCCTTTACGATGTCATCGCATACTTGGAAATGAAAGATATGACGACCCTGTCTGAACTGGTGATAAGAAAGGTCCAATCCGTGAAGGGCGTTGAACGCACTCACACAGCGATAGTTGTGTAAATCACTCTGGCCCTTCTCGAATTTCTCTGTACTTACCGTTCTGGTTCCAGTCGGGCAAGGAATATTTCCGAGTGTATAAACTTCTAAACAGTCTTTCTTCGTCCTCGCGTAGCCGATCTGCCCGAAGGTTGACACGTAGAATCTTTTGTGCAGATTTGATGAGCTCGGACTTGACGTCGTTGACCCTCACCGAGTGGCCTGAGGCGTTCTGAAGATTGGTTACGGCATGCCATCGACTGTGCACGTAGCGTGTTTCGTTAGTTTCCCTGCTCGGCGCGAGAACCAATTCTAGGAGGCTGATGTTCGTGGAAACTAAGATTGAGCTATGCCAAAGCGCAAATCCTTTGCCCAACGCTCCAGCAGCCCCCGACACCTTCTTCTCCCCAACTACGATTGAATTTGGCGGGAGAAGGCTCCCCTTCAAACCTAGGCCGCGAAGGGCTTCGAGAATGATGGCGGAAGAAGTTTCGTTAAGTTTAGTCAGGCTAGTTCCAATTTCAGGTTGGGCAACGAGTGTGAAGTTAAGGTTTCCTTCGTCATGGAACACTGCACCTCCACCTGTAAAACGTCTTGCGAGCGGAATGCCATTTTGTTGACAGAGCAACGTGTTGACTTCGGCTGAAGGATTTTGAAAACGTCCGAGAATCACGCTCTGGGGATTGACCCAGAGGCGGATTGTCGGTCTGAAGTTCTTCGAGCCCGCACTCCGAGCCAGTGCTTCTTCGATAGCAAGGTTCTCGAACACCGAATCATGGCTGCAATCCAGCAGCCGCCAAACTTCTGAACTCATCTTCGCTTACCATGGGCGGCATCGGGTTATGATCCGTTTCGGAATGAAGGGGTTCAATTCGCGTTCCCTGAGTACTGAACCGAGTTTCGGAATCAGGCCGACTGCGTCGGTACCGAGCTTGCATACAACGGATTGCGCAGTCAACGTGATAGGTTCTACGGACACGATGTCCCTCTCAAGGTTCGCTTTTCTTATCGCATACTCGACTTCGCGCCGATAGGAGTCGGAGATTTGGATGCGGTCTAAGCGTGTTCCTATCCAGCCTGCGAGGCGTTCAATTTGGGAGTCTGCAAGCCAGCCCCCAACGGAATGTTTTCCTTGTTCAAGCCGCGTTATCCGAACCGCTGCCCGACTGCCAGGTATGAGGCAATATTCACGAATGATTTCGTTGATTCGTAGGGGTTTTCCATCCGCCAGTTGAGCGCGCAAGGCCTCGAGTCCGATTTTGACGTTTACTGCTGTCGGTGATTCTATTCCAATGTCCACTTCCAAGTTATCGTTAAGCCCGCTGCTAATGATGCCTTCGTAAACTCCTTGCGCTTCTACGTCCAATAGGTCAGTTTGGGCCTGGCCTAGGTCACGGATCAAAAGTTGTTTGGCAATTTCGGAGTCTTCGCCTTGGATGTCTATTCTTGCCCAGCCCTTCTGTGAGAATCCATCAAGTTTGAACGACGCGCCTAAGTCGCCTTTCAGAGAGTGGAGTGTGCTCTCCAGGCTCGAACTGAAGTCTCTCGATGTGTGGTGGCCTGGTCTTTGGAGTATTGTAATCTTCATTTGGCTCAGCGTTTCTTATCTGCTGAGTTCGGCCTCCAGCCTTTCGATCTTGGACTCTAGGACGGTTATCATGTCCGCATTCTCAGAGCTTTCCAACTGATTCCCACATTTACTGCACTTGAAGGAGGTTTCCATCGCCTCTTCGAAGGTAACTCGGACGTCGGCATCCGTCTTGCATATGAAGAAGGTGTGGTTTCGTTCGAAGTCAAGCCTTTGTTTCAATTTATCCATCGCCCGTCTCTTCCGGCTTCGGATGAATGCGTCTAATTGGTCAGGCTGCAATCTCCAATAGAATATGAACCATCCCGTCTTATCGTCTCTGACGCGAGTGCATGAAACTAGGCCGTGGTCGTAGAGCTTGTAGAGAATCTTTCTAACCGTGTTAAGCCTGACTTCCTTATTGAAACGGGTCTTGCAGTCGTTTGTTATT
The DNA here is from genome assembly GCA_963726255.1 of Candidatus Bathyarchaeota archaeon. Lineage (GTDB taxonomy): Archaea > Thermoproteota > Bathyarchaeia > 40CM-2-53-6 > 40CM-2-53-6 > FEN-987. The sequence continues at coordinate 1,040,274 of CAVSBL010000002.1, read as the reverse complement.
GTTTCGTCAGTTCCCTCGCTGATTGCTTTTAGGCTGTTAACAACTGTGACGGCTTCTTCCCCCCCGAAGAGGTTCGCCACCTTTATGAGTTCCTCGTCCAAGATCGACAATGTGCTGACCGCCGGGTGAACGTCTATGATTCTACCGTTTTACTTCGCATTAACTCTTTGTTGTGAGCCTCCTCGGAGGCGGGCAACTTTTTATACGAACTTAGTTTTAGCGTTCGCGGGCCATCGAAGATGAAGGAAACGGTAGCAACTTTGGGTTTTATCCTGTTCTTCGTAGGCTCGATGATGGATATAGCGGGCTCGACATCCGTCACGCAGGGCGGGACCCCAGCGGCACTTTACTTCAAGGTGGGCATAATCGAAGTGCTCGGATCGATAATCTTCCTAGCTGGGATATACCTGATCGTTAAGACTCGGTAAGCCGGGTCGAAATGGCAATGAAGAGGTCACGGCGCAAATCTCGAGTGGTCGTTCTCCGAATAGGCCATAGAATCCCTAGAGACAGCCGCGTAACGACTCACGTGTGTTTGACCGCTCGCGCCTTAGGTGCGGATGGCGTGTACATCGCCGATGTACAGGACCGGGAGCTCGTCGAAAGAGTAAACCGGGTCGTCCAAGAATTCGGGGGTAACTTCACAATCGAGGCCGGGAAGCCCTGGCGCTCAACCGTGAATGAATGGAAGCGAGGCGGCGGGAAAATCATACATTTAACCGCATACGGGCTGCCCTTGCCCAAGGTTGTGGCTAGCATAAGGCGTTCTGACGCTGATAAACTGGTCATAGTCGGAGCTGAGAAGGTTCCTGGCGAGATCTATGGCTTGGCAGACTGGAATGTCGCCGTAACCAATCAACCCATCAGCGAGGTAAGCGCCCTAGGCATATTCCTGGACTGGTTGTTTAAGCACACTCGCCTTGAGGGAACCTACCAAAACGCAAGAATTCAAATCGTCCCCACTGCCCACGGAAAGAATGTTGTAAGGAACTAAGCGCCATCACTAGGCTTCAGTTTGCCCTTAATCCTAATGATATCGCCTAGAGTCACCTCCGCAGGAGCGGCCATCTTCGGAACAGCTGTCTCCTGGCGTGGAACAAGTAACTTAATTCTCAACTCATGCTCCAACTCTCTGCACAACTTTGTGTCAGGGGCCATTTTCCCTGTCTCTATCTTCTGGATAACGGACAGCTTCTCCTTCACTCGCTTGGCAAGTTCCTCTTGGGACAATCCCATCTTCATGCGATGGCGGCGAACGAGCGTCGAGTAATCGTCAGCAACCTCCGACTCTTCCATTCCTCTAGGCAATTCGGGGGCCCTTTGGTGAGTGGCCTTAGGCATTCGGAGTGCACCAGGCACGCGTTGTCGAATTGGAGCCGGTGTTTCATCATGGTACGGTTTGCCTAGATGTTGGCACGTACCGCAAACGAGCATCTTTGCTCCTTCAACGCGTACCCTGAAAGCTGGGCCCATAATCTCTCTCCCGCAAATATCGCAGTTCAAGAGCCCCGCACCCTATGCAGTTCTTGGCGAACTGGAAATTTAAATTGGCTTGTTCGAGTATTGAGTACTTGATGGAAATGGACCGTCCGACTCTAGCTCAACTTCGCAAATTGGTGGGCGTAGCGAATTACCAATTCGGAGCGGGAGTAGGTCCGGCGCTTTTCAATAAGCGGGTCCTCGTCGAATGCTCGAGGCGAACTGGAAGAATTCGGTATATCTACAGAGACAACCGTCTAATCGCGACGTTGCGGCCAAGGGACGGCTATTTGGCACTGACACCTGATGGCGCAAGTCTCCTCCTATCGAGAGTTAAAAATCCCCCAAACCTCGTAATGATCCAAGCTGACGTGGCCGACGTTGTTCGGGGCGGGGGAGATGTTTTCGCAAAACATGTTGTGCAAGCTGATTCCAACCTTAGACCAGCGGAAGAGGCTATTGTCACTGACGAGCGTGGAGGCTTAGTGGGCGTCGGAAGGGCTGTCCTGAGTGGCCATGACATGATGCATTTCAAGAGGGGAGTTGCCGTAAAGCTGCGCAAGGGAGTGGAAGAGGTCTCGGGAAACCGCCGGACAGATAGCTAACCATCACCTAGAAGTTCGTTTTAGGTATCTATATCGAACAAGAAGGGCGATCACAACCGAAATGGCGATCGCCATGGCTAACCCCAATATGTTCGCCATGGATTGCACAGATGCTGGCCCCCACGTTGCGATCAAGACTTTGCTTGAATCCATTTTCACCTCAACCGCTTCCGAGCCTGAACTTACCGAACCTATCCATCCGTGAAATTCATGCCCCTGTATTACTTTGGGTATCACACTCGCTACGGCCGTTGAATTTGCATCGTACCAGCCGGTGCCTGTTGCATAGCCATACTCGGATGTTACCTGCAAGTAGAATTGCAGTTTGTAGTGGAACCTCCTCACCCCACCAGAGGAGAAAGTCCACGGGAGCTCCTCCAACACGTAACGGGTTCCTGGTTGCGCCGTAAGATAGGGGGATAGTGATACTGTGTGGTTTCCGCCACGTTGAAACTCAAGAACAACGGTCCGTGTTTGGTTAAGTGTAACGGTTGCGACCTTTTCTCCGTCGCGCGTCAGGTTCGTCGCCAAGGGTAACCCTACCGAATCGATTTCCACCCCGACCGCGTAAAGCTCCATGGCGTCAAGGGTTGAGTTTAACGCATTCGCTTTTCCCCAACCCCACAGCGGTGAGCCAATCTCCTTGTCTATTGGGCCAGTGAATCGGTCCTCTCTTCCAGTCTCGGCTAGAATGGTCTTGATTTCATTCGGGCTGAGGTAATGGTTCATTTGAAGCATTAGGGCTATGACACCCGTAAGATGCGCCGCCGAGAAACTCGTTCCGCGCCACACTTGGTGGTAATTGTCGGGGTCCGAGAATAACTGCGGTCGGTTGAAAGCTCTTGCAGCGATTATGTTCGCACCTGGTGCAGTAATCTCTGGCTTCATTCTGCCGTCTCTTGTGGGGCCCATTCCCGAGTCGAAAGTTACGTTCCCCACCACTACAGATGTCTCGCCATGAAACTTCCAGATACCGCGAATGCCAATGGAGCTTGTGTAATCAATGCAGCTATCGCATCCAGACCTCCACAAGTCTCTTGTCACATAGCTCCCCACTGCTATGGCGCCTCTCGAATTGCCTGGGTAGTCGATTGTGTCAGATGGGTCAATTCTGTAGAGACTAGCAGCGGGCCCCTGCGGATTGGCAAACTGGCCAGGTTCTGTCCAGGCATTCCACTTACCGTCCTCAACGCTTATCGCCGTCAATGTGAAAGTCCAACGAAGAGGATTTGCGCTGGTGATGTTGACCCACCATTCTTTACCTGTTGGGCGCTCGTCGGGAGTTATTATGACATTTCCACTTCGTGTGTTGACCCCGGAATCTGGCGTTGGGCCTGAAACGTTAGTGCCATCAGGCGACCTAACCGTAATCCCGATAACATCTGTAACTGGGTACCACAAGTCTACGTACTGGTTTCCTGTCTCGGCAGCATACCACTGCACACTCACGGCCTGGCCTGGCGATAACTTACCACTGACATGTAGGTGCGCATTCCTAGAGTTCCCGGCCGCGACCACAATTGGTATGCCATCAGCGGCTAGGTCCGTGAATGCAATCTCCAAGGGTTCTGTCCCGTCATGAGATCCGAGGCTGTCTCCTGTGCTGTCGTTAATTACAAATGGGAGGTCTAGTTGTCTAGCTCTTCTAGCGACATAGTTTATTCCATCCAGGATACGATCGTCACTTCCGTCACTAAGCTTGACAACAATAATGAACGCCCCTGGTGCAACTCCTTTGTATGGCGGACTGATTTGGACGTGACCGACAATGGCGGGTCGCTCTATGTTGGCAGCCTTCACGCGAATCCAGTACTGACTTGCGCTGCCACCGAGTGCGTCCGTCTTCCAATTGCTAGGTGGTGTGAAGAAGATAGTTCCGCTTCGCGTAAACCCTGAGGTCTGGTTTGACTCGACCTCAAGAGAGCCCCACGAACCGGAACCTTGAGAGTACTCCCACAAAGCACTTCCATACTCACCGGCGGTTTGGATATCGAAGAATGCTCGGTTAAATCTATAGAGGCTTCCCAAGTAAAGGTAGTCCGACGTAGCAGCCATCAAAGCAAAGGAACTATTGGAATCTTGGCACTGTCTTGTGTCGTTTTCCCACGCCGCTCCATCGTATCGGAGACAGCTTTCAAAGAACCTACCTGATTGTCCAGAGCTTGCGGCCACAGCCGCGACTGCAGTTCCGTGTCCCGTTGAGTCTGCACCCAATAAGGGATTTGTTTCACCGTCGATCTCACCGCATCTTCCTGCACCGATATCAATTCGAGTGCACTCGTTACCGTAATCGAAACCTTCGGGAGTTTTGCCTGAGACAGATTGGTCCCAAACGTAGAGGATCTTACTCGTTCCGTTCTCGAAGAAGAAATCTCTATGGGCAAGATCGATTCCCGTATCTACGATTCCTACGACAACGCCTGTCCCATTCACTGAGTTTCCGCTCGCGTCTCGGACAGTGTCCCAAACTGTATCTACGAGTAAATCTGGGACGCTCCTATCCAAACGCGCACTCAATTGCCTTGGATGCGAGAGGTGGTTGACAAAGTCGAGGGAAGCAACTTGGGAAAGTCGACTGAGCGGCAGATGAATGGTTGCCACATGGCCTGTGAAGGTTTCCAACGTAGATAACCCAGTGAGCTCCCGTATCTGACTTGATGACGGCACATCGGAGAAGACAATTAGAACCCTCACCTGCTCCTGGCTTTTAGTTGAATGCTCGGCCAGGAAGCTACGGAGGCCAGGGTCGGCCTTCCAGTGAAGCGTGACCAGTGGGTCAAAAAAGAATGTGGCGCCTACAGTCTGGGCTAGCGGTGAAATTGTTGCCAGAACAAGTACAGCGGCCAAAAGAAGCATCCGTGAATCTCTATGCCAACTCAAAGAGCTATAGCATCCTTCGATGAATGCGGAGTCACCATGATTGTAACACGTCGCAATTTCTGTGGCGTACTCTACTGCGTCTATATAAGTGTCTGCGAATTTTCCAAGCAACGCGCAAGAATTTCTCATCTCTCTCTTGTGCAGGATTATTGACCTACAACTTCAAACAGGCGTCATCCGCATAGCTGCTGAATGATGTGCCACCTTGACTTTCGTGACCCCCGGAAAAGCGGTAAGGGAATAAGGGCGGCCTACGTGAAGATTCGAAAGAAGGTTGAGAGAAATTGGCAGCTAGGGCTTTGAGAGCAGCTCGTGGCGTCCCGACCGGGCGCGATGCAATGCGCATGATGCAGAAGATGGGAATGAAGGTGGACGAGATTCTAGGTGTTTCTCAAGTTATCATAAAGACTGCTGGAAAGGATATTGTGATAGAGGAACCCAGCGTAACCCTCGTGACCGTGCAAGGCCAAGCCATGTACCAGATTGCGGGTGGTCGAGTCTCAGAGGCGGTTACTAGTGCGCCAACCGAAAATGTTCCTCTTGACTCGGACGTTCAGCTAGTGGCTCAGCAAACCGGTAGGCCGGTGGAAGAAGCGAGGAAGGCCCTTGCAGAAGCTGGCGGCGACCTAGCCAAAGCTATATTGACTCTTAAGGGCCAACAGTCGTCGAACTAAGGCGCGAGCAGAGGCGCGTCGATAACTTCAACCTTCGCCATTCTGCTCTTTATCCGTTTCAACCTGAAGAAGTCTTCACGTTCCGCTTCCTCCAGGTGCATTTCGATATAGCGTATTGTGCCAAGCATTCGTGGTATTATCACGTACTCTAATGAATTGACACGTCTTTTCGTGGACGCAATCGCTTCAGCCAGCTTCTTCACTGCAGCTTCAGCACTCGAAAGCTCCGCGATCGCTTTGATGGCTTCAGCCATCTTCAATGTGGCTTCATCAAGCCTTATTGAGGTATCATAAACGTTGTACGGGAACCCGCTGAGCGGCTTAACGTTCACCTGGATGTATGGTATCGTAACGCCAATCACATTTCTCGTCTTTGTTTCTATTGTAAACCTGTCCTCAACGCCAATGGAGGTTTGTTGAAGTTTTGTGTATCCCATGGCCATTTGTGCGGCAACGAAATTGTCGTAGGATTCGGCCAGCAGGTTCTGCGCTTTGGTTTTTAGGGTGGCAATTTCGCGGACGAATTGGAAGAATTCGATCATGAGGGCGTCGAGTTTCTCTCTGAGAAGGTCGCGGCCTCTTTCTGCAATTTTGCGTCTCTTACGTAGCGTGAGCAGTTCCATTCGGGTTGGGTGGACGCCGGTTATTAGCTCGGGCATTTACTTTCCTATCCCGCTGCGGTATTTCGGATGGAATTGTTTGATCGTCGCGGGGTCAATACGTTTCAGTTCATTTTCCGGCAGCTCAGCCAGCAGGCTCCATCCTATGTCGAGTGTTTTCTCAATGTCGCGGTTCTCATATTCTCCTTGCCCTATGAAGCGTCGCTCAAAGTCGTCAGCGAACTTCAAGTATATTTTATCCCTAGCCGAAAGTGCTTCTTCTCCTACCACGGCCACTAGGTCTCTGAAGGCTCTGCCTTCAGCGTACGCGTAGTACAATTGGTCGGAAACTTCCCTGTGGTCCTGTCGTGTCCTTTCCTTTCCAATGCCTTCACGCATAAGCCGGGAAAGGGATGGAGACACATCGATTGGTGGATAGATGCCTTTTCTATGCAAACCTCTGTCCACGATCAATTGGCCTTCGGTAATGTATCCTGTGAGGTTCGGGATTGGGTGCGTGATATCGTCATGCGGCATGGTCAGAATGGGCAGTTGAGTTATCGACCCTTTCGCGTTGCGAATTCTTCCGGCGCGTTCGTAGATCGTGGAAAGGTCCGTGTAAAGGTAGCCCGGGTACCCTCTCCTTCCGGGGACCTCTTCGCGGGCTGCTGAGATTTCCCGAAGGGCTTCAGCATAGTTCGTCAAGTCAGTTAGGATAACGAGTACATGCATGTCCAGTTTGAACGCGAAATACTCTGCCGCCGTCAATGCCATACGCGGGGTGAGAATTCTTTCAATTGCCGGGTCGTCTGCTAGGTTGACGAACATGGTGACGTGTTCAAGCGCGCCTTGCTTTTCGAAGTCTTCTTTGAAGAATCTTGCTTCATCTGCTGTGATCCCGATTGCCGCGAAAACGGTTGAGAATGGTTCCCCCGTGCCTCGAACCCTTGCTTGACGTGCGACCTGAGCGGCAACGCGGTTGTGGGGGAGTCCGGCGCCGGAAAATAGTGGGAGCTTTTGCCCTCGGACGAGGGTGTTCATGCCGTCTATGGCCGATATGCCGGTCTGGATGAATTCGCGGGGTATGTTCTTGCGTAAGGGTTGATGGGCGCGCCGTGGACGTCCCAGTAATCCTCTGGAATGATTCGTGGGCCGCCGTCTATCGGGTTGCCGCTCCCGTCGAAGATTCTACCGAGGAGGTCGCTGGAAACGGGTAGCTTGACTGTTTCTCCCAGGAAGCGGACGCTTGTGGAAGATATGTCTAGTCCAGAGGTGCCTTCGAAGACTTGAACAACCGCCAAGTCACTGCGGACTTCGAGAACTTGGCCGCGTCTTTCCTCGCCTGTGGGGGTGCGAATTCTGACCAGTTCGCCGAAGCCGACACCTTTCACGTTCTGAACAAAGAGGAGGGGGCCCGAGATCTCATTGATGGTGGAATATTCGCGGACAACAACAGACATACCTGTACCCTCATTTGGCGACTTCAACAATTTCTTTGGTTAGCTTTTCGAACTCTTGGTCAATCCTGGTTGACAATTCTTTGGCAAATGCGTCGAAGGTCTCGGATGGTTGGATCTTGGCCCTCGCAATCTCTTCTTTAGTCGGCACCTCTAGGGCCCGCTGGAGTGGGACTTCCTTCTCCGTGGACTCCTTCATTTTCTCGTAGAACTTCATGATAAGCGACATCAGGCGGAATGTCTTCTCAGGCGAGCAGTAGCTGTCAACTGGGTGTAGGGCGCTCTGAATTAGGAAGTCTTCCTTGATCATGCGCGCCGCTTCCAGTACCACTCGTTGGCTCTCGGAGAGTGCATCGGGGCCTACGAGCATTACAATCTCCCGAAGTTCCTCATCGCGCTGCAGGAGCGCCATGCCTTCCTTGCGAAGGGAGGACCATTCCGGACCAATTCTTGTCCGGTACCAGTCTTCTAGGGACTCCAAGTACAGGGAGTAGCTGGTTAACCAGTCAATTGCTGGGAAGTGTCTTCGCTCAGCTAGTGGTTTGCTCAGCGCCCAGAATACCTTCACAATCCTTAGCGTGTTCTGAGTCACAGGTTCTGAGAAGTCGCCTCCGGACGGCGACACGGCACCTACCACGGAAACGGATCCAAGCTTGTTAGGGTCGTTACCAATCACTTTGACCCTACCTGCCCTTTCATAGATCTGAGCCAATCTTGACGCCAAATAGGCTGGGTACCCCTCTTCGCCAGGCATCTCCTCAAGTCGGCCGGAGACTTCTCGCAGGGCCTCGGCCCACCGTGAGGTAGAGTCAGCCATCAAAGCCACGTCATAGCCCATATCTCGAAAATACTCGGCCAGGGTTACACCAGTGTACATGCTGGCCTCGCGGGCAGCGATGGGCATGTTAGAAGTGTTGGCAACAAGGATAGTACGCTCCATCAAGGGTTTACCAGATCGCGGGTCCTTGAGTTCGGGGAACGTTTCGAGAACCTCAGTCATCTCATTTCCGCGTTCACCGCAGCCCACGTAAACGATCACTTCAGCGTCAGCCCATTTGGCCAATTGGTGTTGCGTTATGGTCTTACCCGTCCCGAAGTCTCCTGGAATTGCCGCCGTCCCACCTTTGGCGATTGGGAAGAAGAAGTCAATTATTCGCTGGCCTGTTATGAGGGGTGTGTCCGAGGGAACTTTTTCGCGGGTGGGGCGCGGTATACGGACTGGCCACGAATGCATCAAGTATAGCTTGACTGTACCATGGCCAGTTTCAACCTCGGCGATTGTATCTTCCAGCGTGTAAGCCCCGTTCGGGACAATTGACTTGAGAGTTCCATTTACGCTCGGGGGGACCAGAATCCTGTGCTTGACCAGCACTGTTTCTGGAACTTCGCCGAGTACATCCCCGCCGGTGACTTTCTCTCCTTTCTTCATACCCGGCGTGAAATCCCATTTCTTCTTTCGGTCAAGCGCTGGTGCAGTTATGCCCTTCCGAATGAAAGCGCCGCCTTTCTCTAAAAGGACGGGGAGAGGCCTTTGAGTCCCGTCAAAAAATTGGTTCACCAAACCCGGTCCGAGTTCAACTGAGAGGGGGTTGCCAGTACGTTCAACGACCTCACCCGGTTTGATTCCCGTAGTCTCTTCGTAGACCTGAATCGTGGCCGTGTTAGCCTGGACTCTGATGATTTCACCGATAAGGCCTGAGTTGCCCACTTTGACAAGTTCGTACATGTGGGACCCAAGCATGTCTGAAGCGACGACGACTGGCCCGGCTACTCTTTCAATTCTTCCGGGCTTGAAGCCTGACAATTTAGTTTCCTCTAACGAAGGGGCGCTGTCATATCAAAAGTTCGTACTTATTGCTTTCGTTAATAGCAGTTGGCCTGTCGGGTCAACCGACCAGGTGTTTTCCCTCTTCCATTATCCGCTTGTCGTCAATCCAAATGCTACACTTCAGCATAATGCCATCAACATGAGTACTCGCACTCCAATCCGCGCCTGTTTCTTCTGGGTAGGGGTTGCCGAAGGCGCAGTGAACTGATGGGAATTTTTCATCCTGCAGCAGATTGCCAGTCAATCGTTCTAAGAATATGTTCGTTCCTATCGCGAATTCTCCTAACCGTGTTCCGTTAGGGTCTTGGCTGAGATATTCCTTGAATTCTCGCAACACTTGTTCGTTTGCGCATGTAATTGAATTGAGGTCGGCGCGTGAGTTATTCACTTGCAATGTGACAGGCGTTTTTGAGAGGACACCATACTTGGGGCTAAACCAATCCCCTAGTTCGTCGATGACCATCTTGCCATTCGCTTTGAAGGCCGCAGTGAATATTTCTCCGTCCGGTAGATTTCCCCACATTCCTTTCTTAGGGAAGAGGCCGTCGGACACCCTCCACCTCCATGACGGGTTGAATTCAACATTGAGTTGAGTTCCTGCCTTGTTGACTACCTTAGCTTTCTTGCAACCCTTCACAACCTGCTCAACATTCTTTGTTAGCTCAGAGATCTTTCCGTAATCAGCACACATGCCAGTTTCCATGAGTTCTCTCGTGATGCTAGGCATATGCGCGTGTCTAGCGTATTTTATCGCTGTCCGAATGAACGGGCCCCTAACTGAAAGCTCCCCCTTTTGACTTTCAGCTGCATAGTACGTAACGTTCGCCCAAGGAACCAGCTCAAGTATTTGTTTCGGCAATTCCTTCGCAGGGCGTTCCGTATAATTCTCGAGAATCAGGAGCTTTACGTTTCCTCTTGACGTTTTCTCGGCCGCGTCGGCGATGGCTTTGGCCACTTCCAATGTCGCGTGGTCCGTTAGGATCAGCACATGTTCCCCCTTCTTCACTGACATGCAAACTTCAACGGCATTTCTTGCACCTTCCGCTAGTGTTCCCATGGTTTGCGTCACTCCCGAATCTTCGAGCCGCCAATTCTCAATCGGTACATGACGGTGATTAAGAACCCTTCAGCGAGCAGTACGCCGCCGAAAATTGCGAGGTTCAATGGGGATACGTAGGTTACTACGAGTCGGGGGTAGTAGTTTTCGTTGGGAACTTGGTCGTTTGTGAAAAATTGCGTTGTATAGAAGTTGGTGGCGTACTCGCGAGTGTCTTTGACCACGAATCCGTAGTTGCTTACGCCGGACCTCCAGTCTTTCATTATGTCGGTGATGTCCCAACTCATCCATAGTAGCGGGCCATACCATCCCCCTTCGCCTGGTGGAACTGGGGCTGTGGCGTGGTGCTCGTCGGTGAAGTTGGGTTGATTGGTCCAGTTAATGCTGGTCTGAGTCCACGGCTTGGTAAGGCGGTATACCCCGTAGATTCTGCCCGTTGAATCCGTAGTGCCCAGGCTTGGGTCGCCCTTGGTCCACAACCGCAAGCGTAACTGTGCCGAAATGATCCAGGCATCCGACGGAATCGAACTGATGTTGAATTCTATCCACCCCCTCATGTTGAAGGGGCACTTGTAGTATGAGGTGATCTCAAAATTATTCGAGAAACCGTTATTGGCCAACGGGAAGCATTGCCAGCTGTAATTGTGCTTATCCGGATAGATTGTTGTAGTCTTGAATGATGTTGCCCAGAATACGCCCGCCGTTGAAAGGACGATAATTAGGATTAGTAGGACGCTGCGCTTCATTGAGGGCAACCTGTGGCTGGGCGAGGAAAACAAAGGCTCAAAGCCATAACTATTGTTGTCATTTGGGTAAGTGGCTAGGCCGATGGCGGAAAGCATGATCGGATTCCTTTTGAACTTGGCCAGAATGAAGCTGATTCCAAGAAGCGGCTGGATCAGCCACGGCGTGTCATTCCAGGACATTGAATCGGTTGCCGATCACTCATTCTCAACCTGCGCGCTCTCGCTCGTCATAGCCGACCTGGAAGTACAGGGTGGAAAACATGTGAACGTCGAGCGCGTACTGCGACTGGCGATTCTACATGATCTGTCTGAATCCCTGACCTTCGACATAAGCAAAGAATACCTAGTGTATCTTGGAGAGAGGGGGGAGGCCATTAAAGCCCAGTTAGAGCATGCAGCATGGAAACATATTACGGAGGGCTTGGAAGAGCCAACCCTCCGCCGAAGTTACTTGGCTCTCCAGAAGGAATTTGACGCGGAGCGGACCCTTGAAGCTAAGATTGTCCGCGCCGCTGACAGGATAGACATACTTTTACAAGTAATTCAATATCGACGCAAGGGTTACCCAGCAGCTTTGTTGGCAGACCTTTGGACCGGGACAAACAGCAAACTGCGTTTCTCAAGGGTTGCCTCAGCGCGAAAGATACAGCGGATCCTAATTCGCGAAGGCATAAGGTTGGGGACTGGAAAGGTCAAATGATGTGTATGTAGCTTACCGGGAGCTGCACTACGCCCAGGCCGTTCTCATAAATCCAAACACCAAATTCACCGGTACTCGGCTCGACAACCAGTGATAAAGCGTAGGGGGAAAACTGGTAGAACCCCATATGCGTGTCAAGGTCAGTCTGTGACAAGAACAAGCCGTGGCCAGGATGGGAGTGATACCACCCCAGGATTCGACCTTCTATTTTTCCTTCAACGATATCATTGGCAACCTGTGCAAGGCGCTGGGGAGGAAAGACACACGAAACTTCGCTCGTTTCATTTCCTCCGGGTATGGTGTCATTGACCCAAAGGGCTTGGTCCTCTAAGGCACCCATGAGCAAGCCGATCCGCTCGACGGGTCTGTTGACGTCCCGCGCAATCCGGGCTATTACCCGTGTCGTTATGAACACCTTGAACAAAGCTGGTCACGGAATTAGGGCCTAGCTTGCCGGCGCCAAGATAAGATTTCAACCCTAAACTCCAAAGAAAGCAGCATACATTGGCCGCTTATTCACCACGAATCTGTTCATTAAAGGCGAGATATCGGCGAGGGCAGGCATCATGTGTTCTAATCCGTGAACGCCCTGTTCAAAAGCGCGGGATTAATGCAGGGAGAGCTCCATGAGGGAGCTGAGTTCAGAGGAAAGGAGGTGCAATGGATGAGTGAGATTGCAAATAGAAGGATCTACTATCTGGCCGCCGTCGCAATGGTGGCAATAGTCCTCATCAGCGCCATAGCCGTCATTCGACCTCCGGCCATTCAGACGACGGCACAACAACCCGCTCCTAAAACGATCCAAGTTACCGGCGTTGGTACCGTGACGGCACCTCCCGATCGGGCAGTTCTGGTACTAGCGGTTCAAACACAGGCCGATTCTGCAACACAAGCGGCTGGCGACAACGCGGCCACGATGACGAAGGTCATCGCAGTCTTGGGCGGTATTGGGATCGACAAGAATTCGATTGAAACGGTGTCCTATACACTATCGCCGGTTTACCAGAACAATCCTGATCAGACTATGCCATCCAAAATCGTCGGATATGCCGCGGTGAACACAATCCAAGTGACCTTACAGGACTTTAGTTTGGTGGGCAAAGCGATAGATGCAGCCGTCTCTGCTGGAGCGAATGTAGTTCAAGGAATCATGTTCACGTTCTCCACCGCGACGCTCGCGACGTTACAGAAACAGGCACTGGGACAGGCAATTCAGGATGCAGACGGCCAGGCGCGTGCGATGGCTTCGGGCCTAGGGGTCAGCATCGTCGGCCCGATATCTGTCACACCGGGCTACAACTTCCAGCCAACCTACGAGCGCCTCAGCGCTTCGTCACAAGCGACGCCAATCCAGCCGGGCACGTTGCGGGTTACGGTCACGGTGCAAGTAGCCTACGAGTTCGCGTAGGGCGAGCTTGGTTAGAGGCCTAAGAAGCGTGGCGTTACGTAGGTTTCGAAGTACGCGGCTATGGCGAACAGAGCTACTGACATCAACGACAGCATCAGCGCATCCTTCACTCCCTCGACTAGAAGCGGCCGGTCGACACCCCGGCCGCCTAATTTTCCGTATAACGCACGAGTAGTCGCAACATGCCACCGCGCTAGTCCAGCAAACTCCAGTACGAACGCAGGAATTTCAAAAACCCCATGTGGTGTCAGGCCAGCAATCGTGTAGGCTGCTCCTTTCGTGATGCTGACAAAGGAAGCAACTGCACCTATCGTAATCGCATTTAACAGCAGCTCATAACCCAAACTAAACGCCCCAATGAAAGGCACCCAGGCCCAGATTCTGGCCGGGTTCCAGAAGTGCCCTATGTTGTTCAGGAAAATGAAAAAGTACAGGTTTTTCGTGAAAGGGGGCGGTATCGCCGCATAAGTCCTAGTTGTTCCAACGAAATCTTCTATGACCTTCATGAGGTCAGGAGATGTCAATAGAACGGCGTAAGCAACTACAGCTGATATGATGATTATGGAGAAGAACGTGATCGCGATTACGGTGATCAACAGTTTGTTTCGAACAAGTGCAATGCGCATGGCAGAGGTAAGCCGCAATGAAGCCACTACCTCGTTTGTTGTCTTCCACAATGAGGGCAGAATTTTGCGTTTTCAGGCACCGCGCCGCCGCAACTTCCGCAATTCCCAGCCTTTGGCTGAGGCGTCAACAGGGTAAGAATCTGGTCTTCGAACTGTGCTTGGTCTTGGAAATGTTCATTGTAATCTTTCAACAGTGTGTAGAACCAATAAATCCAGAAAATGCCGCCCGTAATCGCTGTCAATATGATTAACAGCATCGGGTCCCTCTTGTGAAGCCTGGAGGGAGGAAGGGTTAGGGGCGCTACGCCACTTTCACTAAGTGCGCTCAGTAGGGTTGTTTGGTAGTTGGATTGTAGTTCCTCGTGTTTGCGCAAGTCCTGAGTGAGGTTGTACGCCACGATCAAGCCGACGATTGGGTTGACGAAGACGTAGAGTACCGCCCATAGACCTGCTGGCCTATCGCGCTCCTCGAACATCGATTCTTCAGTCAATTGTTGAAGGCGAAAGACATTATCGTCCGCAGTAGGGCCTGATTTTGAGGCTAGGTACTTTTGAAGGGTCGAAAAGAGCTGTTGCTGTCTTCTGGAATGGCCGTTCCTCCTTTCAATCATATAGTAAACGGCGAAAGCTCCTATCGCCAGTACGAGGTAAAATGAGGCAATTGCGAAGCCGTACAACGCAAGAATCTCCCCCATTACCGAGGAGAGGGCGGTTTGTGGTTGCTGAAGGCTGCCAACTCTCGAGAGCACTGAGGCCATGATTCCGATGAATCCAACCGCGAGGCCGATTCCCGCCACAATCGGCAGGGCCGGCACGAGCATCCAAATGTAACCCATCCTCCGGTCGGTTGAAGAACGTTCCCTGGTCAACTCCTCTATCCGTTGAATCAGTAGCTGGGGCTGGGCTGACGTATTTGTCACCCCAAACCCGCCTGTGGTACGCCTAGGGATAATCTCATAATGCTCATCGGCACTATCTTTGGTGAGGTTTAAGGCATTGCCGAAGGCTTTCGTCTTTATGAATATTGACGCTGGTTCAGAGAATGAAATTTTGAAGGACCTGCGCCAAGTTCCGGAGGTTAAGGAGTCCTATTTCGTATACGGCGTCTACGACATAGTGGCAAAGATTGAAACAGATTCTATGGATCGCCTGAAAGAAGTCATAACATGGAAAGTCCGCAGGCTCGACAAGATTCGATCTACCCTGACTACTATCGTTAGCGAAGGCAAATAGGAATCCAGGTTTCCCCTAGCTGCGGTCCTGGGGCAATGGCCCTGCCTCAGCGGTAGGGGAGAAACTCTTTACCTAGCAGCTCGCGGGCCACAACGATTTTGTTAATGTCTGTCGTGCCGTCGCCTATCATGGCCCCACGTATTTCTCTCAACCTATATTCATCTAGGCTTTCTGTTGTGTAGCCCAATGCTCCGCGGTTTGTTAGGCAGTCGTTCACTATTTCGAAGCAGAGTTGTGGCACATACCACTTAATCATGGCTGACTGTTTCGTAATCTTCTCGCCCTTGTCCTTGGTCCAAAGGGTTTTGTAACAAAGCAGCTTGGCAGCCTCAAGTCTCGTGTAACCTTCGACAATACGCGATTGCACTGATTCATATTTCCCGATAGGTCGCCCGAAAGCTGTTCGTTGCTTCACGTACTCGATGTTTTCGTCTATTGCTGCTTCGGCCATGCCGATGCACCAAACCGCGATCAGGGATCGCATTAGGTCAAAAGTTTCCATTACATAATAGAAACCTTTGCCCTCCTCACCAATCAGGTTCCCTACGGGGACAGTTACGTCCTTTAGCACGAAACCTCCGAAGGAGAACAACTTCCAGCCGAGCGCGTCAAGGTTGTACCTTTCGATGCCCGGCCTGTCCATCTCAACGAAGAACATGCTAACTCCCTTAGCCCCGCCCTCTTGGTCGGTCTTAGCGAGCACGCAGTAAGCTCCGCATTCGTTTACTCCGGTTATGTACTGTTTTTCACCATTCAACACGTAGTTGTCCCCCTTTCGAACTGCACGGGTTGTGATGGCGGCAGCGTCCGACCCGCGGACGGTTCCGTGTTCGCGATTCCAAGCATTCTCTCACCTTTCGCCATGGCCGGCAGCCACTCTCTCTTCAGCTGTTCCGGGCCATGCAAAGACAGAATCTCACCCATTATGTCACTGAGCGGAATTTGCCAGCCTGCGCGGGCAACTTCTTCGACGAGAATTCCCATCGTGACAGCGTCCGCCTCCTGCCCGCCATACTGCTTCGGAAACCTTAGGCCCAGAAGCCCAGCCTGCCCCATCTTCCGGTAAAGCTCCCACGGGAATTTGCCTTTGCTTTCAGCATCCCTAATCTTCGGAGCGATCTCCTTCTTGGCATACTCTCGAACAGTTCTACGGAAAAGTGCTTGTTCTTCGCTGAAATCAAAGTCGAGGGGCATTTCACTCACGCTTGAGTCCCGTTTTACAGTGTGTTGGCCTCTTAAGGTTGACTAGGATGCCAAAGAGCGCAAAGCCAAAGCTCGACCGCCGCTTTTCTTCTGAATAATAATCCCGCGAATTCCCGATCCGGCTGACGTCGGGAATAGGGGTAGGGTCGAGCTGCGTCATTCACGTTAGTTGCGGGGTAGATTTATAACGAAAGGGAACTTCTTGGCTTGAACTGCTGCGAGTGGTCCGATTTTGGACGAGCTTGAGCAAATACGCAAAAGAAGATGCACGAACTAATGGGACAAATGTCAACACCGAGCATAGACAAACCAATAGTTGTTAGTGACAGGAACTTCGACCAGACAGTCAAGAACTACCCGTTAGTTGTCGTCGACTGCTGGGCAGCCTGGTGTGCACCCTGCCGAGCGATTGCACCCATAGTGGAGGAACTGGCAAAGGAGTACAGCGGGAAAATAGTGTTCGGAAAGTTGAATGTTGACGAGAACCCCGAGACCGCTGAGAAATTTGGCATAAGGGCGATTCCTACGCTGCTCGTAATGAAGAACGGGGCTGAAGTGGACCGTGTAGTTGGGCTCCTGCCGAAGAGCCAACTCGAAGCGAAGATTGGCAGCTTCTCCTAGGAACAGCTCAACGTAACGATTCTATTGCTCCCTGACCCTACAGGGAACATGCCATTAACGTAGTCCGCTTTAGGCCAGAAGATGATTTCTTTGGCGAAGCCCGTCAAGGCGTATCTTAAGAGCCGCCGTTCAAAATACAGATTCCGAGATGAGCCGCGTGGGAATATACGAATTTGAAGGGCGCATCCCACGGATAGCGCCAAACGCCTACGTTGACGAGGACGCGAAGGTGCTGGGAGATGTTACTATTGGGACACAATGTTTCATCGGTTCCGGTGCAAGAATCAGAGGAGATTATGGAACGATTACGATAGGGGAGAAAACGAGTATACAAGAAAACTGTGTCCTACATGCGCGGATGAATGAGAAATGCGAAGTCGGCAATCATGTTCAAATTGGCCACGGGGCGCTTCTCCATAACTGCACAATCAAAGATTACGCAGTGGTTGGTGTGGGTGCAGTGATAAGCGACTACGGGACCGTCGGAGTTTGGAGCATTGTTGGTGAAGGCGCAGTAGTGACAAGCAACCAAACAATTCCTGATGGCAAAGTTGCGGTTGGCGTTCCCGCGAAAGTCATTCGAGATGTCGCAGAATCCGACAAACGACTTTGGACCAAATACAAGGAAGCTTACGCTGACTTGGCATTGAGGTATCCAAAAGGTCTAAAGCGGATACGGTAGGGTCATCGAACCTGCGGCAAACTGATAGGCAATGCCCGACGAACTGATAGCCGTTCTTGACTTCGGAGGCCAGTACTCACATCTCATAACACGCCGCATAAGGGAATGCGAAGTCTACTCAGAGCTGATGCCATATACCGCAAAACCACAGGAACTCCTAGAGCTGAAAGCGAAGGGCGTGATTCTTTCCGGCGGCCCCGCCAGCGTATACGATGAAGGAGCTCCCAAATGTGACCCCGGAATCTTTCGGCTTGGCTTGCCCGTCTTGGGTATCTGCTACGGCCTCCAATTAATGGTTCAGATGCTGGGTGGCCGCGTCAAAGCGACAAAACGGCGGGAGTATGGGAAGGCGCAGTTGAACATATCCGACAGCTCTGACCTATTTCAGGGAATTACCGGCTCAATGGTCTCTTGGATGAGCCACGGTGATTACGCGGAAACCCTCCCCGGCAGGTTCGAGGTGATTGCTAGTTCCGAGAATTGCAAAACCGCGGCTATACGTGATTCTTCTCGCCTGCTTTACGGGGTTCAGTTTCATCCAGAGGTTGCGCATACGGAGAACGGCCTACAGATCTTAAGGAATTTCGCCGTTGGAATAAGCGGGTGTTCGCAGACCTGGAACCCGCGGTCGATAATTGAAACCGCTACGCAGCAAATTCGATCCGAAGTTGGAAATGATGAGGTCTTGTCCGCTGTGAGCGGTGGAGTTGACTCCACTGCGACAGCCGTGCTCGTGCAGCGGGCTGTGGGAGACCGGTTAACCTGCATCTTCGTTAATCACGGCCTCTTGAGAAAGGATGAAGCGAAACTGATTGTGAAGGCTTTGAAGGATGAACTTAAGCTAAACCTGCGTTACGTTGATGCTTCTGAAAGATTTCTAAAACGTCTTGTCGGCGTTACCGACCCTGAACAAAAACGGAAAATCATCGGTGAAGAATTCATCAAAGTCTTTGACGAAGAGAGTTCGAAGACGGGAACGTTTCGTTGGCTAGCTCAAGGAACCCTCTACCCAGACGTTATCGAAAGTGCGGGGACTGGTAGCATAGCATCTCGAATAAAGACGCACCACAATGTGGGAGGGATCCCTGAATGGTCGAAGTTCAGAATTATTGAGCCCTTGAAGTTCCTATACAAGGATGAGGTTCGCAAGATCGCTCAGGAACTCGGCGTACCCAACGTCATAGTAAGCGCACACCCTTTCCCAGGCCCTGGTCTTGCGGTTCGTATTGTCGGCGAGGTAACAAACGAGAAACTCCGCATATGCCGAGAAGCCAGCGCCATAGTTGAGGATGTCCTGACCCGCCGCGGACTTTACGGCTCCGTTTGGCAAGCGTTCGCAATCGTTGGGGATGACACGGCAGTGGGAGTTCTTGGCGATCAGCGCCAGTTAGGATACATCGTTACCGTTCGCATTGTGAAATCCTTGGACGGCATGACCGCAGACTGGGCAAGAATCACGCCCGATGTCCTCGAGGAACTCAGCAGCCGAATCACAGGTGAGGTACCCGGAGTTACCTGGGTGACGTACGCGATAACCTCGAAACCGCCGTCCACAATCGAGCCGTGCTAGTCCTACTCGAAGGCAGGCTATGCGGCTGAGTGGACAAAAGGTAGCTGAAGAGAAGATTGGTCCGTAGACTACTTGGGTTTGAATGAGTGGCCGCAACCACATGTTTCGGTTGCGTTGGGGTTGTTCACCCTGAAACCTTCACCCATGACTGTTTCAACATAGTCCACTTCTGAGCCATCCACGTACTGAGCGCTCTGTTCGTCGACTAGAAGCTTGACTCCGTGAGCTTCGATAACATGGTCTCCGTCGGTCTGGTTGTCGAAAGCCAAACCGTATTGGAACCCGCTGCAGCCTCCGCCCGAAACATAGAGGCGCAGGCCCACATCCTTCTTTTCTTGCTTATCTATTGCTGCCTTGACTTTCTCAGCAGCTTTCTCAGTCAGAGAAATCTTCAGAGTGCTGGGGGAGTGTAGCATTCGTATACGCCAGGTGGCGGTTATTACATATGGATTATTTAAGTTTGGGCTACTGAAAACCATAACCTAAACGCATAACAAACGCCCCACCCAATGAACGTAGCCGCTTCTCGGCAGGTTGCACCCATTGACCCAGACCCTCGGCGTCGTTTACAGCGACGCGTTTCAGCAGTACGACTTCGGGCCGACCCACCCGCTCAAGCCAACTAGGCTGAAACTGACCTTTGAGCTGATGAGGGCAGTCAGCTTACTTTCTTCGCCGAACGTGAAGGTCAGTGAACCGCGTGTGGCCAGCCGCGATGAACTTGCGCTCTTCCATGATGAAGAGTACATAGATCTAGTACAGAAGGTCAGTAGGTCAGGCGAAGGATTTCTCGATATGGGAGATACGCCCGCTTTCAAGGGTTGTTTTGAGGCATCTGCGCTCGGTGTAGGCGCGTCTCTGGCTGCGGTTGATTTAGTCATGTCAGGTCAAGTAGCACATGCGATGAACCTCTCTGGAGGACTGCACCATGCCCATCCAGGTCGCGCGTCCGGTTTCTGCATCTTCAACGACCCCGCCGTCTCAATTGCATATCTGAAGAAGAAGTATGCAGTGGACAAGGTCCTCTACCTAGACGTGGACGCGCATCATGGAGACGGCGTAATGTACGGGTTCTACTCAGACGCTGGCGTTTTGGATATTGACTTCCACGAAGACGGCCACTATCTTTTTCCTGGCACTGGATCCACTGAGGAGATTGGCGAAGGCAAAGCTTCCGGAATCAAGATTAACATACCATTACCGCCGTTCACCGGCGACAAGCCATACATGGAGCTGTTTCGGGAAATTGTTCCTGCAGCCGTGAGGAAGTACAAGCCGCAGGTTCTGCTGCTGCAATGTGGGGCAGACTCGCATGCAAACGACCTGCTAGCTCACTTGCAACTCACTACAAAGACCTACTGCGAGGTCGCTAAGATTGTTCATGAATTGGCGCATGAGGTAGCTCATAGTCGCCTCGTTGTTTTCGGCGGTGGCGGCTACAACCTAGCCAACGTTGCGAGGGCATGGACTTCTGTTGCCTCCGTACTAGTTGATTACGTGCCTCCCAAAGCCGTCCCAAGGGATTGGCAGAAGTTGTTCGAAGCGCTCGTTGGGGAGAGTGCTCCAGAGAGCATTAGCAGTGAGGGGGAAGCCAAGCAGGAACTTTCAGCCGACACGTCGCCGAAACAAACAGCCGAAATTCTGAAGGACCTTAAGCGAAGAATACCGGCTTTGGCGTAGCCCGTAGCCATCCAAAGTCAAGCATTCTCGGGCATTTCTGTGATTGGCTTTAGGACTCCAGTGAGAAGGTCTTTTTGAACCCGTAGGTAGTCCTCGGGTGTTCCAACATCCGCCCAGTATCCTTCATGTCTGTATCCGAAGATTGTTCCTTCCCGCATTAACTTGGGGAAGACATCCAACTCGAGCGAAGTCCGTCTTCCCTTTGGGATCTTGGCGAAGATGGAAGGGCGAATTACGTAGACGCCTGCGTTTACCCACGTCTCGCCGGCAGTTTGTTTTCGTGGCTTCTCAACGAAGCTAACGACTCTGTTGTCGCTATCGAGCTCCACGGCCCCGAACCTCGTCGGCGTCCTGGACTTCGCCAATGCGACGGTGGCTAATGCGTTGGCTTTCTTGTGGGCGGAAATCAATTTGTCAAGGTCAAGTCCTGAAAAGATCACGTCGCCGTTTAGTGTTAGGAAATCGGAGCTTATCATCTGTTCAGCGTTCTTTATGGCGCCTCCCGTGTCGAGGGGTTCTTTCTCGAAGCTGAAGCGAAGGCGTATTCCGAGGCGGTGTTCGTCCAAGTAGCGGACGATCTGTTCCTGTAGGTAGCCTATCGCCAGAACTATTCTATCAAATTCGTAGTGCTTCAGGTATTCAATTTGGTACTCGACCAAGGCTTGGTACCCTATCGGTAGAAGAGCTTTGGGTGTAGAGAAGGACAATGGCCTCACTCTGGTTTCAAGGCCGCCGCATAGGATCAACGCCGTTCTTTCGGGTCGGAATTGTTCTATCCCGAGTTTCATGAGAAATTCAGCCGTTTCCGACCGGTTGGTGAACCTCGTCCCATCGACTAACAAGTCTACCTTATGCATTAAGGACGGGTCCAAGGTCATACTATAACGGCGCTTCATGGCTACGTCAGTAATACACCATATCCCTTAATTGTATTACGGTCCACGTTCAGGTTTGTGGAAGTGTTGGCAGACACTTGCCCTGCTTGCGGAAGTAGGGATATGGAGTTCATCAACGCTCGCGAGGCTGTCCAGATCAAATGCGCAAACTGCGTAAACATTTGGTGGGACCAAAGCTACCCATATACAACTCCGTAGCAAATTTCTCATATGATTACAAGGACGAAGAATGCTGCAATTTTGAGAGAGTACGCGGCCTGTCAGAGGGATGCGCCTCTTCAGAAGGCGACAGAAACATTCTCTACCTTCATTCACTCAGCTAAGGCTGTCCCTATCATACTGCTCCAGTGATTCTTCAGCGCAGAAGTATTACCAGAAATCCTTTAATTGTATTACGTTATTCTAGCGCTAACGGCCATAAACATGATGTGTGCTTGTCCCGCTTGCGGGAGTCGACAAATAACACTGAGGCAGAGAAACACTTCGGAGATACGGACTGAGTATTTGCCTGCGTTTGAAGAGTTCACGCAGGTCGTGTGTGCTAGATGCCACAACCTGTGGTGGGATCACAGTTAACCTAGAGGCCCGTGAGAGCCCCAGTCCTCTTGGGATGGTTGACGCGCTAACGGTTCTTTTCAGCACATTGTTTTCGCGCCGCGTCTAGAACGACTCTCTGTTCAACTTGTGCGACCAGTCTCCGCGTGTGGACTATGACATCCGGGTTCACTGAAATGCTATCTATACCCGATTCAACCAGAAACTTCGCGAATTCAGGATAGACACTTGGCGCTTGGCCGCAGATACTTACGGTCTTACCGAAACTGTGGGCCGTGTCGATAAGGTCCTTGATTGCTCGTTTGACCGCAAGGTTCCTTTCGTCGAAGAGTGGCGCCAAAACCTCATTGTCTCTGTCCGCGCCTAGTATTAGCATCGTCAGGTCATTGCTACCGATTGAGAAACCGTCCGCACCAGCTTTGCAGAATTCATCTGCCAATATTATGTTGCTGGGGATTTCGGCCATGATCCAGAGCTTGAAATCCTCCGATTGTTCTAACCCTTCGCTTCGGAGAAGCTCGCGGATTTTCACAAACTCGTCTACGGTTCGGTTGAACGGGATCATGCACCAAAGGTTTCGCATGCCCAATTCGTTTCTGACTTTCTTGATGGCTGCAATTTCGAGTTTGAATGCTGGTTGGTAACGCGGGTCGGTGTAGCGGCTTGCCCCTCTCCATCCGATAAGCGGGTTCGCCTCTTTGATGCCGCCTTCGTATTTTTCTCCACCCTCGAGTGTTGCATACTCGTTCGTTTTGAAGTCGCTGAAGCGAAGAACAACCGGCCTCGGATAGAATGCTCTGCATATTGTTTCAAGGCCTGTGGATAGCTTGTCCACGAATTCTTCAGGGTGTCCCTGCTCGATAAGCATCATCGGATGTTTCTTTACGTGATCGCTTACAATGAATTCCATCCGTAGCAGGCCCACGCCGTCTACTGGCAGCTGTGAGATTCTGTGGGCTAACTCGGGTTCGCCAAGGTTGACGAAGATCTTCGTCCCAGTTACGGTAGGATCCTTGAAAGCCGCCAACCCATCTGCAGATGGTTGAGGTTTGGTGTCGGATTCAGGCATCTCTAGGACTATTCCTTGGTAGACGAAGCCCATCTTTGCGTCAACTGTAACTTCTTCTCCTGTGTGTATGGTGGTAGTTCCGATTTTCGTCCCTGTTATGCATGGGATTCCTAATTCGCGGCTGACGATGGCGGCGTGGCATGTCATGCCACCGGCGTCTGTGACGATTGCTTTTGCTTTCTTCATTGTCGGCACCCAGTCGGGTGTAGTCATTTCGGTTATGAGGACTTCGCCGTTTTGAAACTCGCTAACGTGGTCCGATGTCATGATTACGTGCGCTCTGCCCGATCCGAGGCCGGGAGATGATGGCAGCCCTTTGAGAATGATCTTCTTCTCTCCGGCTAGAGGAGTTGGTTTCTTTATTGGGCTCTTCTTAAGGGACCAAACGGTTTCAGGTCTAGCTTGCAATATCAAGAGTTTCCCGGTCTGGGTGTCAAGTCCCCATTCAATATCCATGGCATGGCCATAGTGTCGTTCAATGGTCATAGCATGCTTGGCCAGTTCAACTACTTGATCGTCAGTGATTACCTGTCGCTCCTTGAGGTCGTTGGGTACTCTCTTCTCTTCAGTTCCTCCGGCTTTGATCTGGACAAGCATGATCGTCTTCATGGGTATCTCTTTTCGAATGATTTTCATGCTCGCCTTGTCGACATAATAGTCGTCGGGCGTGACGGTGCCCTTCACAACGTACTCTCCTAATCCGTAAGATGCCTCAATTAGTACCAGGGACTCGTCGCCGTTTGTTGGGTCCATGGTGAAGATAACGCCGCTGGACTCGGAATAGCACATCATTTGCACAATTGCGGAAAGTGCTACGTCGACATGGTTGAAGCCTTTCTGGATTCTGTAGAATATCGCGCGGTCTGTGAAAAGACTCGCATAGCACTCCTTTACGCTCTGGATTACGTTGTTTACTCCGGTGACGTTGAGGTATGTTTCTTGTTGACCTGCGAAGCTTGCGTCGGGTAGGTCTTCTGCAGTCGCAGAACTCCGTATTGCGACGAACGGGTTCTTGACTTTCTCTCGTTCACTGAGTTTCGCATACCCATCTGCTATGACTCGCTCGAGTTCCTTCGGCATTACCGCGGATTCAATCATTTTCCGTATTTCCGCACCAACCTTTTGGAGCGTGACCGTGTCGTTTGAATCCGTCAAGACCTTCAGGGCATCTGCGATCTTACATTCTAGCCCGTTCTTTGCGAGGAACAACCTGTACGCATCGGCTGTAAGTGCGAAGCCATACGGAACTGGAACTTTCGTCTTTGATGTCATTTCGCCCAGGCTTGCAGACTTTCCGCCTACGAGCGGTACATCTTGCTTACTGATTTCGTCGAACCAAAGTAGAAGGGCACTCATCTTACATTTCCACTCCTGATATCTTGGGAAGGTAGTACTTCTCGGCGGAAACCTTCGGAATAAGTAATATCTACGTACGGTAAATACGCCAACTTACTTTGACAGGTGGCGTCCAAATCGAGCCAGATTACCACAATTCCTTCGTATCCTAGTTCTTCAGTAAGTCTGCTGCATTTCGGGTAGTTGTTTGTGGGGAGAAGCGGTTTGTACGTCTACCTATTCGAGGAGGGGAGTTCCAAGCTCCGGAGCCTGCTCGGAGGCAAAGGGGCAGACCTTGCAGAGATGGCAGGTCTCGGCCTGCCAATTCCTCCTGGCATAACGGTGACAACAGCGGCTTGCAACTACTATAGTTCACATGGGTCAAAGTTCCCGGATGGCCTTGAAGACGAAATCCGCCTGAAACTGAAGACCTTAGAATTGAAAACGCGCCGAATCTTCGGGGACGCTACAAATCCGCTGCTGGTTTCAGTTCGGTCCGGTGCACCAATCTCGATGCCCGGAATGATGGATACGGTGCTCAACCTTGGGTTGAACGATAAGACCGTCATCGGTCTCATTCAGCAGACGAATAACGAACGGTTTGCGTACGACGCCTACAGACGCTTCGTTCAGATGTTCGGGAAAGTTGTGCTTGGTGTTGGGGGAGATGCTTTCGAGTCAATCATTCGCGAACGCAAAGAGAAGTTGGGCGTGAGTTCGGACATTGAACTCGATGCGACGGCATTGGCGTCTCTTGTTCAAGAGTTCAAGAGTCTTAGCAGAAAGGAAACGGGGCAGGACTTCCCCGACGATCCGGCAACTCAACTTCAGATGGCTGTAGCGGCAGTCTTCCGTTCGTGGAACGGGCATAGGGCCGTGGTGTATCGTGAGGCGAACAAGATTCCTGAAACGCTGGGCACGGCTGTTAACATTCAGACGATGGTGTTCGGGAACATGGGCCCGGATTCGGGCACCGGCGTCTGTTTCACAAGAAATCCTTCGACTGGCGAACCGCGTCTGTTCGGAGAGTTCCTCATCAACGCCCAGGGCGAAGATGTCGTAGCCGGAATCAGGACGCCTAAACCGATTGCTCAACTAAAGGACGAGATGCCCCTCGTTTACACTCAGTTGCTCGATATGTGCAAGATGCTTGAACAACATTTCAAGGACATGCAAGACATCGAATTTACCGTCGAAAAAGGAAAGCTGTTCATCCTTCAAACGCGGTCGGGGAAGCGAACTGCTTCAGCCGCCATCCGAATTGCAGTCGACATGGTCGAGGAAGGTTTTCTCTCGAAGGAGCAGGCATTGCTACGAGTTCTTCCCGCGCATCTAGAACAGCTAGTGCACAAGCAGATTGATCCAAGCTTCAATGCTAAACCGATAGCGACCGGCCTACCGGCGTCACCCGGCGCCGCGACTGGGAGGGTGATTTTCGATACCGATGAAGCTCATTCTTTAGGGTCGACGGGAGAAGCAATTATCCTCGTTAGAGAGGAGACCACCCCCGAGGACATTCACGGGATGATCGCTGCCAAGGGGGTCCTCACGAGCAGGGGAGGTATGACGTCCCATGCGGCAGTTGTAGCCCGAGGGATGGGAAAACCAGCCGTCGTTGGCTGCGAACAGATCAAAATCGATCCTAGCACCGATACTATGAGCACACGCAAGGTTACAGTAAAGAAGAATGACGTTATCACGATCGACGGAACCACTGGAAATGTGCTGCTGGGTGTTGTTCCAACAATTGATCCGAAGTTGGGCGCTGAAGCAAAACAATTGCTGGGCTGGGCTGATGAAGCTCGTAGGCTCGGCGTTCGAGCTAACGCTGACACACCCGAAGGGGCCAAGGTAGCGAGGGAATTTGGCGCGGGTGGAATCGGACTTTGTAGAACTGAACGGATGTTCAACGCTCAAGACCGGCTTCCCATAGTTCAAGAAATGATCCTGTCCGTAACGGACGAGGAGCGCGGTCAAGCGTTGGAGAAGCTGCGGCCGTTGCAGAAGGAGGACCTCAAAGAAATCTTCCGTAACATGCAGGACCTGCCCGTCACCATTCGATTACTGGACCTGCCGCTCCATGAGTTCCTACCTAGGTATGATGAATTGACGGCTGAAGTTGCTTCCTTGAAAGCGACAGGCAGTGGCGCGGACTTGCTTGAATCGAAAGAACGGATGCTCAGGAAAGTGATAACCCTGGCCGAACACAACCCAATGCTCGGCCATAGAGGGTGTAGGCTGGCAATAAGCCACCCTGAGATATATGAGATGCAAACCCGCGCAATCTTTGAGGCCGCGACCGAACTGCAAAACGAAGGCGTCAGAGTTCGAGTAGAAATAATGCTCCCCCTTGTAGGGGAAGCCAACGAAATTCGCTTCCTGCGCAAAAAATAACCTCAGTGGCCGCAAAAGTCATGGAAAAAATGGGGTTGAGAATAGAGTTCAAGGTCGGCACGATGATAGAGGTTCCTCGGGCCGCCTTAACTGCGGACGAGATCGCACATTATGCTGATTTCTTCTCCTTTGGAACAAACGACCTCACCCAAGCAACTTTTGCATTCAGCAGGGACGATGCTGAAGCAAAATTCTTCAAAGATTATTTCGACAAGAAGATCCTGAACTCCAACCCGTTTGAAGTCCTTGACAGGAGAGGCGTTGGTAAGTTAATGCGGCTAGCTGTCGAGGCGGGAAAGAAAAGCAACCCACAGCTCAAAGTGGGGATATGCGGTGAACATGGTGGCGAACCAAGTTCGGTTGAGTTCTGTCACGAACTAGGCCTAGACTACGTCAGTTGTTCACCCTACCGAGTTCCAGTGGCCCGCCTGGTCGCAGCGCAGGCCGTCGCGCGAGAGAAAATGGCGCCCACAACCGAGAACATATGAAACAATGAAAAGCAACCGGTGTTATGGCTATTCAGCGAGCCCCGTTCATCCTCTAAAATATCATGGTGGGCCGGGCCGGACTTGAACCGGCGACCATCTGCGTTCTGGACGTTTGGTTTGTCAGGCAGATATCCTAACCAGGCTAGACGACCGGCCCAGAGCGGCGGTGAATGCAGAACCCAGAGAAATAAAGACTACCGAATCCATTACAACGACTCGGCAGGTTGTCTCCTAGGATGATTTAGTGGCGCTAAGTGTAATATTCGCTTCACTCGTTCCAAGAAATCGGAAGGTCTTTTTGTGAAGAACCGAAATGTGAAGGCGGTTGATAGAGTTGCCCAGACTTTATGATCGAATAATGCGCTTTGACAAACAGGTCCGATTCGCTGCCATTGTAGACGGACACGGGCATATACTGGAAGGGGGTATGCGTGAAGGTGTCCAGCCAATGGAGCCGCTTGAGAAGACGCCTCACTTAATCGCGAAGTTGGTCTCCTTTCAGAAAGCGGAGGATTTAGCAGATTTTTTCGGGAAACCAGAATATTCAATTCTAGTTCATGAGAAAATTATGGCTTTCCTATTTCGTTCGGGAAAGAAGTTCGTACTCGTGACGGCGGATAGAAAGTTCAGCATGAGCAAAGTCGCAAGATTACGTAACTTAGTGACGAAGAAGTCGCGCCGCTGAAACGTGAACGCCGTCGTAACCTGCCTAGTCGCTGGGTACGACCGTCAGAGGCACACTTGTTCTGGGTTGCGCCAGTTCCTTGCGAGCGATAGGTTTGCGGAGAAAGCTTCCTAGAAGTTGTCTCAGGTATATCGCGGGTAACTCCCAGAGCATGACTCTTTTGCTGTGACGCATTGAATCGTACATGAAACAGATGTGTGTGCAAAAACATTGGTCAAGCTCCACTCGGCGAACCTCGAGTTTCCGTTCAACTGAACCCCAGAACCTGCGGAAATCCATCCCATAGCGTCTCAGGTTTCCGATGGGTTTGCGAAGTTCGCAGACTCTCACATCTCCATTGTAGTCGATAACGATAGAAGTCTGGCCTGCGGTGCAAGGCATCTTCCATTTGGCGTGTTCAACGTAGTTCCTATATTGGGTCTGATAGCTGAAGGCGTATCCTGCCTTCCAGTACGCCCTCGTTAACAGTTCCAGCAATGATTTCTTCCGAGAGGATTTAGACACGTAACGGAAGTTGATGGGTAGTACTTCCTGATAGATATGGCTAAGCTGCTGCGGGTTCACTGTTTGAAGTGTTGGATCCTTCGGGTCTCCGCGTATGATCTGGAAATAGTGTCCGTCCAGTTGATTGTTCTTCTCGAAGAATTCTCCCATCCTTGTAATTTCATCTTGATTTTCCTGCGTTATGACTGAATTGATGTAGAGTGTGAAGTTAGGCCATTGGGCCCGCAGGGCTTGAAGTTCGCTGATTGTGGTGAGTGCTTTCTCGAAGTTGCCTGGAACTCCCCTAATCCTGTCATGCGTCTCGCCCAAGCCATCTATCGAGATATCGACCTCAACTTGAAGTTCCGGGCATGTCTGAAGAATCTCTTTCACGGTCTGAATCGTCTGTACGGTCGGGAGTCCATTAGTTGGAATGCGCAGGTCCCGAATGTGGTTGTTCTGGTAGAATACTTGGATGATTTTCGCAAGGTCCTTTCTAAGAAAGGGTTCTCCGCCCGAGATCCACAGGTCGTGGAATTCGGGCATGGTTAAGGAAAGTCTGGTGAGTTCGTCAAAGGTTAGGTCGCCTTTGCGGTTGAGTTCGAGCCAGTAGAAGCATGTTCGGCATCGGGCGTTGCAGATTGAGGTCACGAACAGGATGACGAGGTCTAGTTGTTTTACGAGAAGCGGTTTAAGGAAAGCTTCGCGGTGAGGCAAGCGGGTTCATATCCGTGAGTTTGTAGGTTCGGCCTCGCCATTCGATTTCGCATGTTCGAGCCGACTTAATTATGCAGTATGTCATAATCCAAGGGACAATAAGGCTTGCGATTGCTTCCTTGAATCGAGTCTTCTCGAATTCTTGCTTGAACTCAGGCATAGCACGGCTGAAGGTCGAATTGCGCTGGGCGCTTCGTAATACGCCGAAAACGGACGGCACGAATAGCAGAGCCGAGGGAACCAGCCACAATCGCTCAAACATCCACCCCAAAACGAGGCTGAGGACGGCGAGTAGGAATACGAAGTCGAAGAATGCGTATGCAGCGGCCGCGTACTTCCATAGCCTGAGGTTGAAGATTCTCGTTATTATTGTCTGACGTGTCGCCCAACCCAGAAAACGCCGTAGGTCAGTCTGATTAAAGGTGGCGACGGTGCAATGTGGGAGGAACTGGATTTTGAAGCCGTGTCTCCTCAACGCAGAATTGAGTGTCATATCATCGCTGACCGCACCTAACCACAGTTCCCTAATTCCAATCTTGTCCAGAGTTTCCGCTCTCACCGCCATTGCCCCACCCCATGGGAAGTTGTATCGGTCGTTGAAGAGCAGATTTGTTCCGGAGGCGTTCCAAGCGGCTTCGACATACGACCAGAACCCGCCCCGCGTAGGAAAGTACCAACGAAAACCTGTCGTTGCCCCCACCGATTCATCCTTGAGGTTGTCGACCAGATCCTCAAGCCATTTGGATGAGACTAATGCGTCGCTGTCGATCGTGGCGTAGACTTCAGCTTTGTCACGTTCTCGCGACAGGGCGGTTAGGAGTGCTGCAACTTTCCCACTTGCAGGGATTGTAGTGTACGAGGTGTAAAGGTGAGCGGCACTTTCCGGGTAGTGTGATAGTATGGATTTCGCGATGGCGTAGGCGGGGTCATCAACTGAGTCAGTTACAACGGCAGTGTAGTAGTTTCCGTACGTTTGCTGTAAGGCAGCCTTTAGGTTTCTCTCCAGGCCTGGTTCGTCTCCTTTACAGGGCATGATTAAGCAGACTTGAGGGCGAAAACCGTGTTTAGGTTTGGCAAGCGCTTTTGAGACTTTGCGGTCAAATTGTACTCCCAGGCTTAGAGAGTAGAGTGCGGCAGCGACAGCTAGAAAACCGACCGCGAGGAAGAAAGAGTAAGTGACCTCTCCTGGGGACAGGGGCGAACCTCGCTACGACAAAAAGCTTAGGGAGCTTCGATGACTTCGCATCGTATTTGTTTCAGTAAGACGGCTGCTTGTTCCGGGTCAATCTTAATCGTATAGAGCTGATTTGCGGTTCGGAGTTTCAGTTTCACAATATCCTTCAGCCGTTTTACGCGGCATTCCGTGGCCCGCTCTGAAATCCTGACGAACTGTTCTGTGTCAGAAATTTCGGTTGGCATTTCCCGTCAGCTCTTTCGCCGCTAAGAACAGTCAGGGGAATATAAACCTGAACGGGTGTCAAGGCGTGAAGATTAGTAGTTCCTCTTCGTACCGCCTCCCATCCACCACTGAACCGGGAGGCTTTCGGTCAATATGCCTTTGCGCGAGTAGTTCTCCAAGTTTTCGGTTCGCTTCATCAAGTGAAATTGTGCGGTCAGTGAGCATAGGTAATGGAATGTCTATCCCGAGTGGACGAGAAGGCATCACGTGGCGTGTCACTTTGTGAGGCAGGAGCAGCCCCTCTACGCCGAATTCGCGAATTTGTTCCTTGGTGAAAATGGGTACCGGTATGATGAAGTTCATTTCGTTTGACTGGAGTTCTTGAAGTGCACGAGTTTCTGACAGGTATGTCACAGCGTGGCCCGCCTTGACCATGGTTCTTTCTAAGTTCACGGCCGTTCTGGCTCGTTGAATTGGGTCCGTTGGTTCTGGCAATGAGAATTCTGACTTACCTTGGGTTAGGATGATTGTTTGAGGGCTGTAGTTCGGCCTCGCCAAGTCAATGCTATTCCTTGAGTAGTTCAACCCGGCCTCTTTCAGCAATTTCTCCGCGAGGATCTCGGTTTCTTCTACGGTGAATAGCCTGAACCAGGCCCCTACCTTGATTTGGGGGTTGTCGTAGTCAACCAGGCAGCATGGTACGAAACGGCACTTCAGCAACTTCAACGAGTTGAACCGGTGCATACCATCCAGAATTACATAGTCTTCCTGGTCGACGACCAATGGGTCTCGAAGTAAGCCCTCGCTTAGAACATCATTCGCCAGTGATCCGACGGCAGGATCTATTACTTCTTCGTGTGGTTTCAGCTCGTCGAGGTTAACCATTGAAATTCGAAAGCTCAGGTTTGACGAGCTAATCTCCAACCTTCAGTCCTCGTGAGACATGGGACGTGGATTGGTGTAGGCTCTAAGGGTTACTGACGAGTGTATGTTTTGAAAAGGGCGGTAAGTAGGAAGAATAAAAAGAGTAGGGAAAACTGGTCGACCCGCTCCAGACGTGTACTAAGATGGATTCTACTTCGTGAACTTCGTCATTTTGGTGCCGCAGGTCGGGCAAGTTGCACGCATCATATTGCGGCCTTTCGCAGTCTTTTCCATGGTGGTCTGATCGTCGGGCACAGTCTTCTTCTCCTTACATTTCACACAAAACATTTCGGCCAATGAACATTCCCTCCCTTTCTGAATCGACTTGGTGTTAGCGGATAGCAAGGCCATAAAAGCCTTTGCTAATCAAGCCTGAAATTTGCAACAACTCTCATCGAAGTATGTAAGTTTTGATTAGTAAGTAGCAATCCTGAAAAGCAATCTCTCGAAAAACGATGGAACCATAAGCAGGTACAAGCCTTAGCAGTATGATGGCGAATGGAATGCCCGCACGAAAGCTAATCTCAATTATTGGCACTGGCAAACTCGGAAGCGCCGTCGCGCTGCAAGTGGCCCAAAGAGAGCTCGGCGACTTAAGACTCATTGACATCATCCAAGGTCTTCCTCAAGGCGAAGCCCTCGACCTAGGACAGATGGCCGCGGAACAGGGTGTTGACGTGGATATTGTTGGTTCGAACGATTACAAAGACATCGCGGGCTCAGAACTTGTCGTTGTCATCGGAGGCTTGGGAAGAAAACCGGGTATGACCCGCCTCGACCTACAGGAAAAGAATGAGGCTATAATCCGAGGCGTAAGCGAGAAGATTCTGGAATACGCACCTAAAACGCTGGTCTTGATGGTTACTAACCCGCTTGACGTGATGACCTACTTGGCTTGGAAGGTCACAGGATTCGAGCCCTCCCGAGTTTTCGGCCAAAGCGGAATGCTCGACACTATGCGCTTCAAATATTTCATCGCCAAAGCGTTGAGAGTTTCGACGAGTTCTGTACAAGCCGTTGTCATTGGTGAGCACGGAGATTCCATGGTCCCCTTACCGAGGTTCTCAACTGTGAACGGCGTCCCGATAACCGACTTGCTCTCACCCGCTGAGGTGAATGGTGCCATTGATCATACCAGAAAGATTGCCGCTGAGGTTATCGCCCTGAAGGGGGCGACGATCTATGCACCCGCACATGGAATCGCACGAATGGTGGAGACCGTAATCAAGGACAAGAAGATGGTGCTCTGTCTGACGGCGCATCTGAACGGCGAATACGGGTTCAGGGACGTCTATGTGGATGTTCCAGCGGTTCTGGGCGCACAGGGTGTTGAGCGCGTAATCGAACTGAAGCTGAACTCTGATGAATCAGCAGCCTTTCAGAAGTCCGTTGAAGTCGTGAAGGCCGCCTGCGGCCTCCTGAAGACGGTCAAGGCTTAAGTTCGGCCCTGTTACGAGCCGCTGCTACCCGGTTTGCGATCTGCGCGGCCACCACGCCAGCGGCGATCCCCGAATCAATATTCACAACCGAAAGGCCGAGAGAACACGCCTGAAGCATAGCCATCAACGCTGCCTGCCCGCCCCCGCCATAGCCATATCCCGAAGAGGCAGGGACAGCGATGATAGGCATGTCAACTAGCCCCGCAACCACTGTTGGCAACGCGCCTTCACGTCCCGCCACGACGATTAGGCAGTCAATATTTTTCCTTACCATAGCCGTCAGCGGTTCGACCAAACGGTGGATGCCCGCGACCCCTGCGTCCGCCTCCAGGAAAATTTCGCAGCCCATTTCTTCCGCAATCATGGCTGCCTCTTCAGCGACAGGAAGGTCAACCGTTCCGGCAGTTATGATCCCAACTCGACCACCGGTCTCGGTCTTTTTGTAAGCAACACCTCTGATGACGATTGTTGATGCGTGAGGAAGTTTTTTCATTTCATGGCCAGTGAAGTGCTCATTCAACTTGATGAGTTGCTCCTCGCTAACACGACTAACGACTGCTCGGCCACTGTTCTC
The DNA here is from genome assembly GCA_963726255.1 of Candidatus Bathyarchaeota archaeon. Taxonomy (GTDB): domain Archaea; phylum Thermoproteota; class Bathyarchaeia; order 40CM-2-53-6; family 40CM-2-53-6; genus FEN-987. The sequence continues at coordinate 1,006,268 of CAVSBL010000002.1, read as the reverse complement.
AATCATTCGGCTGCAAATCCGAATGAGGTCCTCAGTTGATTTTCCTTCAGCGAATATTATCTCTGGGACCCCGCGCCGGACAGCCCTTCCAACATCCAGACGGGCTATGTTCGCTACATTCTCAATGGCATTGATTTTCAACGCCCTTTCCGCGTCGTCTACAGAAATCTCGCCTCTACGCAGTTTCTCAAGAATGTCTCGCAAGAAATTTCACCAGCGTGGAAACGCCTAAGTACAATGAGCTATGAGACGTAGCATAAAATGTTAACAGCAAAGGGTCCTGACGGATCGGAACAAATCGACGGGCTTCTTCCGGAAATGTCTTCTGTCCTTCGCGCGAAGATGGAGGAAGCAGTGAAGATGCTTAGAGGCTTTGGCAAGATCCTTGTCGCTTTTTCAGGGGGGATAGACAGCACGCTCGTTGCTTACCTAGCGAAACTTGCAGTTGGTGATAATGCGATCGCCGTGACCGCGAACTCTCCAAGCGTTCCCCAAACCGAGATGGAAGATGCGAGAAGGCTTGCAAAGGAAATTGGGATAACTCACATGGTGATCCGGACCGAGGAGCTTGATGACCCGAGATATGTTTCCAATCCAGCTAACCGATGCTACTTTTGCAAGAAGGAGTTGAGCGGGAAACTGAAGCAGCTGGCCGCGGACCTCGGCGCGACCACTATTGTGGATGGGACCAACGCGGACGACATGTTCGGACACCGGCCGGGCGCAGCAGCCCTAACAGAGGAAGGCGTAAGGAGGCCGCTTTCGGAGGTAGGTATGAGCAAACCTGAAGTCAGAGAGTTGTCGAGAGTGCTGGGTTTGCCTAATTTCGATAAACCCTCGATGCCTTGCCTTTCATCAAGGATCCAGTATGGTCAAACAATATCGCCGGAGAGGCTCATGCGCGTGGAGAAATCCGAGAGCTTCATTCGTTCCGTGACCAATGTGAAGGAGTTACGTGTTCGAGATCACGGAGACTTGGCGAGAATTGAGGTTGGGAAAGATGAGCGGAATCTGTTATTTAATGAGGAATTGCTTGACACAATCGGGAAGGCTTTGCGAGAGCTCGGTTTCAAGTATGTTTCCTTCGACTTGTTCGGGTACAGGACTGGAAGCATGAATGAAACGTTAATCCCCCAAATAGAACCTAAGTCGAAATGAGGCGGTCGCTTTCGTTCCGTGGCTCCTCAGCCGCCGTGTGCCACGGGGAGCAGCCCCAGTTCGTCATTTTCGGAAAGTGAGGTTTCCAGTCCATCCAAGGAGTTAATCTCCCTTCCCGAGACCATGATCAGTGCATTTGGCCTGGGGTCGTCCGACGCGGTCTCCAATAATAGTCGTTTCAAGTCTGCGTATTCATTCCCGGCCACGAGTTGTGATATTAGTGATCTAACAGTTGGGGTTGTGCCACTGACATTGAAGTCGATTTCACTGGTCCTCGCAGCGGTTCTGAAGACCCCGTAAAGCTTGATGTGAATTTTCAGGATTTTCAGCCCTTTCCAAGTCATATGGTTAGGCTTCCCCGCAATAAGGTAAGTTCGTAAATGAGCGAATTAAGGTTGCACGCGTCGTGGATTATTGCCACAACTGAGTCAATTTCCACGCACAAGCCATCTTCTAGTGCCTTGCCTATCGGGTGTTCCAGGAGCGCGCTCTGCGAATAATCGAGTCATTTTTGCGATAAGAAAGGGGAAAATTGCGATGCGAGTTTTGACACGTAATGCATACTTAATGTTATGTAAGCATCCGCCCGCACGGCTACCGGTATCAAGAATAGTGGTTGTCCCCGATGCGAAAGACGAAGTTATCAATCGGAATTATTGCGTTTTCAATGTTGTTCCTAGCGGTATCGGCTGTTCCTGCAACTGCACAGATGGGAGTCTGGAGGGACATCAACCCAGACGCATACATCAGCCCACCCGCAAACCCGCAACTAAATTCGCTCTACATGCTATCCCCCACTGAAGGCTGGGCTGTTGGAGACTCTCTTCCGTCCAACGATACTGTGACGGCTCTCCCAGCAATATTTCATTATGACGGCTCAACCTGGAATCTGGTTCCTGCGCCTAAGTTTCTGAGTTTCCCGAGCAAGCAAAATGCCTACAATTTGACCTCCGTAACCTTCGGTCCACCCAACAACCCAATCAGTAAGAACGACGGTTGGGCCGTCGGATTCAACGACACATTTCCCTTCACTCCGCCAATTCTGTTTCCGAATGCGAACGCTTCTGTGGCGATTCATTGGGACGGTACTAGTTGGCGTGTACAGAACGCAGGTTTGAATGGTGTGAATGCTGGCCAATTGTGGTCCGCTTTCATGGTGAGTTCCACAGATGTGTGGGCAGTTGGACAGACGCAGAACGGTTCTCCATGCGGCGGCACGGCTTGTGGAGTGTTCTGGCATTGGACCGGCGTGCCCGGTTTGGGCGGTGGTTGGAATCTGCCTCAGGCACCAGTCAAGAATATTGTCTTCTACTCTGTCTTCATGGTCAGTTCGACCGAAGGTTGGGCTGTAGGGTCTGGAGGAGTAATCTATCATTATTTCGGTGGTGCTTGGTCACCTGTCACTTCACCCGTTACGAGCACGCTAAGATCGGTGTTCATGTTGAGCCCGACGGAAGGTTGGGGTGTCGGAGATGGGGGTGTCATAGTTCACTACAGCACTGGCATATGGACGGGTCCGGTCAGCCCGGGAACAACCGCTAGCAACCTGTTCTCGGTTTTCATGGTTTCCTCGGCCGAGGGATGGGCCTTCGGCAAGAGTGGAGCTATCCTTCACTATACCGGTGGTACTTGGACTGCGTTGCCATCAAACCTCGTGCCAACATCGCCGGTCGCGTCATTGAACTTCAACTCAGGTTACTTTAACGGTGCAGCTGATGGCTGGAGCGTGGGCACCGATGGCGTCATTCTGCATTTCGACGGAACCAATTATGGAACTGTAACGAGCCCGACAATCAACAACTTCACATCGGTTTCATTCGGCCCACCGTTGACAGGGCCGGTAAACCCGAACGATGGATGGGCGGTCGGCAACTCCTCAGTCATGCCCACATTCGAACCAACGATCTACCATTGGAACGGATTCGTTTGGACTAAAGGCGTGGCGATAGGCACACTGAACAATTTGAATTCAGTATTCATGGTTAACACCGGCGATGTTTGGACGGTCGGCGGCGGGGATCACTTAACTGCCACGTGTTCAGCCGCCCCGTGCCCTGTAATACTGCATTTCACTGGTGGGTCCTGGAACACGATCACCCCGCCACCAGGCTCTTACTCACTCAATTCGGTCTTCATGATTAGTTCAAATGAGGGATGGGCTGTCGGCCAGAGTTCGACCCCTACTCCTTCTGGTATTATCCTGCACTACACTGTAACTGGTGGTGTCGCAACATGGGCTATTTTCCCATCACCGTCTAGTCCGCCATCTACCCCCATACCGGGTTTAAACTCGGTGTTCATGCTCAACCAGAACGAAGGCTGGGCTGTAGGTAACAATGCCACCATATTGCACTACACGGTGACGGGGGGCGTCGGAACATGGAACGTTGTGACAGTGAGCGGGACTCCGGGCCTATCCGTTGACGCTAATCTGACGTCAATCTTCATGCTTAGCCCAACTAGTGGCTGGGCAGTCGGAGGCATTTCGGTGCCTTCGATCACCGACGGTCCTGTAATCATCTACTGGGATGGAACCAAATGGTCTCCAGTTGCGACACCCTCAATTCCAGGAGGGATCACCCCAACCGGCCACACAAGCGGCCTGTTGAAATCAGTCTACTTCACGTCGCCAACTGATGGTTGGGCGGTGGGATACCCGGGCAAATTGGTCGCAACGATTCTCCATTGGGATGGCTTCGCATGGAACTTCGTCACACTCTCACCATCGTTGCTTGGAGAAATCCCGCCAATCCTAACATCAGTCTATATGACCTCCGAGACTGACGGTTGGATAGTTGGGGGTTCGCCGGACTTCAAGAGTGCAGCGTATTACAGCGGGCCTGGCTTCAAGCAACCCTTGTCCACAATCTTGAGATTCGCGCCGTTTGGCGGAATCTTCACTCAGACTACGACGGTCACACAAGTGTCGACACTGTCAACGTCTACGATCGCGTCTACTACAAGCGTCACCACTTCCATAGTCACAGTTCCCGGTAATGTCCAAGTTACAATCAAGGTGGTAGATACTTCAGGAAACCCTGTTCAAGGAGCAAACGTCACCATCGCATCACTCGGATTACAGGGCGTAACGGACTCGCAGGGCACAGTTACCTTTACAGTTCCACTCGGATCATATGTTGTTAGCATCAGTAAGGGTTCAGATTCTGCAAGTCCCAGCATTAATGTCGTCAGCAACGGCCAAACTATTGTACTCACTTTGCCTACCCCTAGTGGCTCCTTGATTCCGATAATTCTAGGGATCGGTGTGGCACTCGTGGTCATCTTAGTAGTGCTTCTACTTTTGTTAGGTCGGAGACCGCCAAGGCCGGGGACAAGGCCTGCAGTAATGTACCCAGTTCCAAGAAGGCCATAGCAATGAGAGGTAAGAAATCGAACAGAATGGCGAACATAACCGCCACACTCCCCATCCAATTGCTGGACACGATTGACGAGATGGTCGAGGGAGACAAGGTGCCTTCCAGGTCGTTTGTAATCCGTGAGGCTGTCAGGAAATATATCACAGAGTTTGAGCAAGAATGAAGTGTAGATGTGTGCCACTAAGCAACGCTTATATATGGTTCGGTTCGTGATGTAAAATGACGCACATGAGGACCTACAGGTTCGGTTTAGTCGCCATAAGCCTCGTGCTAATTCTGTTCGCTGTTAACATACTGCCGGGCCAGGGACTGATAACCTCTGGCGATTGGCGTGACATTAACCCCACTCACTACTCAGAGAATGTAAGGGGGCCGTTGCGTAGTGTATATGTTAGAAATGGGGGATCTGGTTCGATTGGTGCGGGAGATGGATGGGCGGTCGGAGGAAACTCAACTACCGCGCCTGCCCCGCTCGTTGCACGATACGACGGTTTCTCTTGGGTGATGCAGACCTTTCCATCTGGCCTATACAACTCTGTGAACTTCTGTACTAATCCAGGAGCTCCAGGAGTCGGGCTGTGCAGCGCGAACGGTGACGGATCAGATGGGTGGTTCGTTGGGACCGATTCTGGTTCGACGATAGGCATCTCTGTTTATTATGACGGTATAGCTGCGACTCAAATTTCCCTCGGTCTTGCAAACTCGAGAAATCTAACCTCAGTGTTTATGGTTTGTCACTCTCCACAATTCGGATCCGGTTGTCCAGGCGGCATATCTTTCCCATCAGGGCTCACCTTTGCGGTTGGCAAGAATACGACTGCTGGAGCTATCTTTCAATTCAGTGGAAACCCGAAAGGGGGTGCAGGTTGGACGGAACAACCAGTGACGGGGACAACTACATCCCAGTACAACAGCGTCTACATGTTCCAAGACGCGGCGGGCAACCTCGAAGGGTTTGCAGCGGGTAACGGAGGTGTAGTTGCCCGATTAAACGGAGGTACTTGGACAGCGGCGAAAATCAACCCAATCGCGAATGATCTCTTGGGAATTTTCGTAGATCAAGGAAACCCAATAGACGCGTGGGCTGTGGGGCGGGGCGGTCAGATTTGGCATTTCACAACAGGTTTCTGGGCCGGCGTTCCCAGCCCTGCTCCGACCAGTACTGATCTCGAGGGGATATTCCTCACCAGCACAAGCGAGGGTTGGATAGTGGGAATACACAGTACTATTCTTCACTCGACTACCATTGGGTCGTCGAACATTTGGACACCCCTAAATCCACCACTATATACTGGCACGGGTTTTGGAACCGATCTCTTCGGGGCTAGTTTCCCCTCAGGTGGTAACGGCTGGGCCGTTGGCACGCAAGGGGTCATAATTCAAACTGGCAATACGAATTGTGGTTCAATTGTCCCGGCGCCTTGCTGGGGCGGTAGCACGAGCATTGTGCTCTCGCCACGCCTCAACTCAGTCTTTGAGGTCGGATCGAATGATGCGTGGGCGGGAGGAAACTATAGCACTGCCGATAGCAGCATTTCGTTAATCCATTGGGATGGCGTCAAATGGCACCGGGCAAACGCTGCACCTGCAGCAGTGTCGTCAGCTGACGTGATGAGCATCTTCATGTTGAGTTCAGGCGAGGGGTGGGCATTGGGCGGAAACCCGACCACGCCTGAGGCATTGAAATGGAATGGAAATAGTTGGAACGGACAACCAATAACAGGCTGCGGAGGCTCGTTGCCTTGTGAGCCGACGTCAGTATTCATGTTAAGTGGCGGTACGGGCGGCGACGGCTGGGCGGTGGGCACCGGCGGACACATATGGCGCTATCAGTCGGGTGCTTGGACGCCGATTATGAGCCCCACAACAAACGACTTGAACAGTGTTTTCATAAACAATCCCGGATCCAGCACGGGTGCAGGGTGGGCCGTGGGCAATGGTGGAACTGTCATTAAGCTAACAATCACCCTTGGTGTGCCAACTTGGATTTTGAACCCAATCCCAGTGATTTCGGGCGGCCAAAATCTGTACGGTGTTTACTTCAAAGACTCAACTCACGGTGTCGTGGTGGGAGCTTCGGCTACCGTGGCAATTACGACTGATGGGTCTAGCTGGTCAGGCGGCGCAAGCCAAGTAACGCCGAACACTGCAAACCTCAGATCCGTCTACGTCGATACGTTTGGCACTGGGTCCGGCAATGGTGATGGATGGGCCGTCGGCGATGACGGATCCGGCTCGCCACCGAACGTCCTGTTTGCCCATTGGGACGGTGGAGGATGGACTAACACTCCTTTGGGAACTCCTAATCCTCCGATCGAAGGTGGGTTGACTCCTACAGGGCTCACGCTCCGGTCGGTTTTCTTGACGGGACCCGAAGACGGCTTTGCAGTAGGCGATCCGATATACGATGCAACCGGTACCCCTGTCTCCTCGACCTTGGCAGGCATAATTCACCTTGACCCGTTGAATATACCAACCTCGGGCGGCGGTGGAGTCACAACGACTCCGAGTACGACGGCTCCTAGTACAACAAGTGCGGGCGCAACGAGTACAGTCGCAAGTTCGAGCACGTCAACGGTGAGTTCGACGAGTCTTGTCACATCCAGCACGGCTACCTCTTCAACAACCGCGGCCAGCTCTGCGGTGACTAGTACGGAGACCAGCACACCTTCGACCACATCCCAAGAAACCATAGTTTCCATTTCGTCCTCCGCTTCGACGCCACTGGCTTTGCCACCAATACCAGGCTTCCCCTGGGAGTCCATAATTGCTGGCATGATTCTCGGCATTGCGGCATTAGCGATTCTGAGACGGCGTAGAAAGTAAACGATAGGACAACCCTCGAGACGGGCAACCGTCCTACATCTTCCGTTTCAGTGCGCGCTGGGCCTACGCAGTGGGCTGTTAACCCTCGCTTCAGGGGCGGCTGGAAAATGACACATGTTTGGGGGTTTTTGCGGGTAGGTTTATCTTCCGAGTTTCCAGCAAGTCCAATGATTTCAGTTGAGGCTTAACTCGCTGGTAACAGTGTGCATCATAGTAGCCGCTCTAGTCGGTACGCTAAGCCTTAGTGCGCCCGCCTCAGCCAACGGTCCGCAACAGACGACAAGCATCAGTTTCACCGTTACGACTACAACAAACCTTCAGGTCCAGACGGGCGGGGTGTTGCAAGTGAATTTCAACGCAGTACAGGTGGACACTGTCCCGCCCCAAGTTTACTCGTTTGGGGTTCAGGCCAAAACGTTTCCAGGGTCCTGGATCACTCGGCTGCATTGGGAGTTCGGCGACGGAGCTTTCCTTGATGTTCCTTACTGTTGCCAGAGCCAGGTTAGTGAGGTACAGAACCATGCCTACGCCCAACCTGGGTCATACACAGTAGTCGTCGTGGCCTACGATAATATGGGAAACTTTGGTGACGCATTCGTCACTGTTAACTGGGTTCAACCGATCCCAGAATACCCAAGCTACGGCCTACCCCTCTTAATCGGCCTATTCACAGTGCTAACCGCCGCAGCGTACGCAAAGAGTCGGCGGCTCAGCCCCGCTATTTCTGAAGGTTGAAATGTAGCCTATTCGCGGGCGAGATGATGCCGTTTCGGCTTGCATAACGGCTCCGTTACGCAATCAGCATAGAGAAACATGCCCCGTTAGCGTTCTCCAACCTAACTAGCTCTAGGAGACACCGTCGCCCTAGCCGAGCTTAAAAAGGGCTTATATATTAAAGGGGGTTACGAGTGCCCAATTCCCCACGTATATAAGGTGGCTAATCTGCCGGTAAAGAAGGCTTTCATCAACATCGAAAACGTCGTCGCCTCCGCGACCCTTCACCAGAATATTGACCTCAATTCAATCGTTCGTGTTTTCCCCGGTGTCGAGTACCGACCTGAACAATTCCCTGGCCTCGTGTACCGGCTGAAGAAACCGAAAACGGCCACACTGATCTTCAGCTCAGGAAAGATGGTTTGCACGGGCGCAAAGTCCGAGCGGCAGGCTCGGAAGGCAGTGATGAAGGTTGTTGATGAACTGAAGAGGAATGGCATCGTCATACTTGGCAAGCCGGAAATTATGATTCAGAATATCGTTGCGTCAGCCGGCCTCGGCGGGGCCATAGACCTAGAGAAGTCCACGTACTCGCTCAAACGGACAATGTATGAACCTGAACAATTCCCAGGCCTAATCTACAGGATGGACGATCCGAAAGTCGTCATACTCCTATTCGCAAGCGGAAAACTTGTCTGCACCGGAGCGAAGAAAGAAACTGAAGTTCACAGGGCGGTCACCAAACTTCAGGGAACCCTTGAGGAAAAGGTACTCATAACGTACGAAGCGGCTCCCGCAGCCACGCCAAGTGTGTAGCGGAAGCGAAAATAAGCAAAGCACGCGACTACATCGCCCTAGATGGCAATGACTGAGAAGCGAAAGATAGGCGCTTACATTCTAATCAAGATCGCCCCGGGGAAGTCAAGAAGTATTACTGAACAAATGTCGAAGATTGAAGGAGTCAAGACGGCGCACCCGGTTACCGGAATGTTCGATATCATCGCCTACCTTGAAGCCACAGACATCAACAACCTCACTGGGACCGTGAGGACACGTATCCAGACATTGGATGGTGTGCTCCGAACGCATACCGCGATAGTAGGCGAACTTGTGACTACAGGTGATTGAGAACCGAAACAGGCTCGGAGGTTCACAGAATATCTCCGCGAAATGCATGCACTAGTTTTTCTTCTTGTGAGTTTTCGATTCGCTATATTCAACTAGGATAATGAGCGCGACCAGTAGAATTATGAGAGTGACCCCGAGGGGCCCGCGCAGTTCCAAGCTTATGAGGCCAACATAAGGGATTTTCATTACGTATACTCCCATGAGATTCGCAGCGGGCACCTTCCAACCATCCTGAATTCCATTATGGTCGCCTTTGGTCTGGAAGAATAGTGAGCCCCCTTCGTTGAGCACGGCGACTACCCGATGCACAATCGGCATGTCGTATTCGTACGGGCTGTGGAAGATGATTATCGTCCCCACAGTCACGGTCTGTGGATCAACTCCACGAACAATTATGATGTCTCCAACATTGAGGACAGGTACCATGCTCCCCGATGAAACAACCATCAACGGGGACTCGGAGTGAAGCGCCAACCGCATAACCTCGACCCCACCATAAGTTGCCGCAAATAGTATGACGATGAGTATCAGGACGCGCACCGTCGGATTCTTGAACGCTTGAATGGCCTTCGATGACGCGCTGTTCTTAGGCAAGTTCGGGTCTCAGCTCCGAAACCGCTCATCCTTGATATTGCTTTCGAATTCCCCGCGAGCTCGATTCAGGTCTTTGTTGCCGACGGCTGGCCTTGCATGAGTCGAGCCAGTTCGAGTGTGGCACGTTCCCCTGCCTCCAAGAAGCCGGCCCCCGCTTCAGTGATCTTGTAGATTCTACGGCCGCGCCCCTTCTCAGATTCCCATTCGCCTTGAATGTAACCATCTTCCTCAAGTGAGTGCAGCAACGGATACAGGGTGCCTGCACTCAAGTAGACTCGGTATTTGTCCCGAATCGCAATGTTAACTTCGTAGCCCCATTGAGGCTTCGCCGCAAGAGCCTAAGTATGATTAGGTCAAGATTGTTCTTTACGACCCGCTCGCGCCAATCCTTATCCATATTTCTAATCAAACGCTAAACCTCGGCGGCTCCCGCGCATGCAAGTGGCTGAGGGAATGCACTTACTGGTTTCACGTCCTGAATTATAAGTTCCCCTAAGGGTTGTACTACACGTAGCTAATTGAGCAGCTTGGGGGGAGTTAATCGGCTATTGATACTTGGCTGCCTTGACCAAGCCCTAGGGGTTGTTCCTCAAATTTGACTACGAGAAAATCGGTCTCAACACCGATGACTTTTCCCTTGAAATCTTTGGTCTTCGAGAATTGAAAAGACGCGTCGTGCCCTATGAAGCGATCTAGGTCCATTTCTGAGACCGTTATCCAGGCTTTGTTCTCCGTGTCATCGAATGTAATAACTACGCCAATCAATTCAGCCAATTCCGGACTGCAAGGTAGCTCTGCTTCTCTTCTTGAAGTTTTCCCGAAGTCAGGTATAGCGCTCAGGTTGGATTGCATTCGACTTAATCTTTGAGCTTACCAATTTCCTTAAGCCTGCGCTTTCGTCTCTCCTCAGCTTCAGCCCAACGTCGCTTTTCTTCGCCAGTCTCGGGTCTCAGGATAGCCACCTGTGTTGGTTTTCGGTTCTTGTCGAGTGCCACATACGTGAGGTAGCACGTGCCTGTGTGGCGGACTTCGCCGGTTAGCGGGTTCTCTGCTTCGACGCGAACTCCAACTTCCATCGATGTTCTGTGTGTGTAGTTGATGGAAGCGATCATCCGAAGTATGTCGCCAATATAGACTGGGGAAATGAAGTCCATCCGGTCAAGGGATGCGGTTACAACGTTGTTACGTGAGTGCCTGAAGGCGACGATTGACGCCACCTCGTCGATCATTCGCAGAATACTACCGCCGAATACGTTACCGGCCACGTTTGCATCCATAGGCATCATAATTCGTACCATCCGAGTCGAGGATTCGCTTGGCGACTTGCCCTGTTGCTCCATAAGCATCAACACGCGTTGAGCCTGCTGTCAGCCTGAATAACGGTTTCTCTGGAGTTGGCTTCGAAGAGTTTGATCAAGAATATCCAACCTGCTACGCCAAGTGCCATAAAGGAATCTGAGGGTGGCTCCACCCAAACGATGTGTGAGTTATGGGTAATTGCCCGTCTGGGTGCCCCCTCTTTCACCTTCGTTCAGGTTTGGAAAGGGTTAATATGCGAAAAAGCGAAGCGCCCGACTTAGTTTACCAAGTACGGTGGTTAATACGGAAACAGTTCAGATGGAAAGGGTTGAGACTAAGCTAATCAGGGAAACCAGAAGCATTTGCCCTGATTGCAACAGAATTCTCCCAGCAAACGTCTATGAGCGTGCAGGCAAGATTTGGTTAGGCAAAACTTGCCCAGAGCACGGCGAAATTGAGGAACTCTATTTTGGCTCCGCCGACATGTACTACAAGTTCGCCAAGTTCTCCCATAACGGGAAAGGAATCGAAAACCCGAACGTCCCACTCGAGAAATGTGCGTGCCCAACAAACTGCGGGCTATGTACGAGCCACCTGAGCCACTCAGGGCTAACCAACCTTGTCATCACAAACCGCTGTGACCTAACCTGCTGGTACTGCTTCTTCTACGCCAAGAAAGGTGTTGAAGGCGCCTATGTGTATGAGCCCACACAGGAAAAGATTCGTGAGATGGTTCAAGTCCTTCGCGCTGAGAGGCCTGTACCGGGTAATGCGATCCAAATCACGGGCGGAGAACCGACCCTCCGTGAAGATTTGCCCGAAATCATCCGCATATGCAAGGAAGAAGGCGTTGAGCACATCCAGCTGAACAGCAATGCAATCAATATGGCCCAGGATTCTGATTGCGCAAGGCGCGTCAGGGAAGCAGGTGTCAACACCGTCTACATGAGTTTCGACGGCGTCACGCCGCGAACAAACCCGAAGAACCATTGGGAAGCACCCATCGCAATTGAGAACTGCAGAAAAGCGGGATTAGGCGTTGTACTGGTTCCGACGGTTATCAAGAGCATCAACGACCACGAATTAGGCGGGCTAATAAGATTCGGCCAAAGAAACATGGATACCATTCACGCCGTCAACTTCCAACCAGTCTCATTGACCGGCCGGTTGAGCAAGTCCGAGCGAGAGAAATACCGAATAACAATCCCAGACTGCATTGAGCGCATCGAGGAGCAGACAGACGGCGAAGTTCGAAGGGAAGACTGGTTCCCAGTCCCGAGCTGCGTCCCCATTACACACTTCGTCGAAGCCCTAACGAAACGCCCACGATACGAGCTTTCAATCCACTTCGCATGCGGTGCGGGCACTTACGTCTTCAAGGACGGCGACAAACTGGTTTCAATGGCCTCCTTCGTAGACCTTGAAGGCCTACTTGAATACTTGGAAGAGAAGGCGGACGAACTCAGGGCGGGCAAGAACAAATACCTCGTAGTAGCCAAAGTCCTGGCCAAGATGGGAACGTTCATCGACCGAAGTAAGCAACCAAAGGGCTTGGCCCTCAGCAAACTGCTCTTCAACGCACTCGTCAAGAACGACTACAGCGCACTCGGAGCGTTCCATCACAAGTCAATGTTCCTCGGCATGATGCACTTCATGGACAAGTACAACCATGATGAAGAACGCCTGCGAAGATGCGACATCCACTACCTCAGCCCAGACATGAGAATCATACCCTTCTGTGCCTTCAACGTCATTCCCGAATGGTACAGGGACGCTATCCAACCAAAGTACGGAATCCCCATCGAGCAATGGGAGAAGGAGCACAAGACGACTCTCGAGCAAGGACTGTACAAAGGCGCTCTACGAAAGGGTAAGGGACATGCGGCGGGCTGCGGGTGCCCACTAGGCGCTCTCAACACGCCAAGCTCAGAACTGCTCTCGATCGAGAACGGCATGATTAAGGGCAAGTAGGCAAGCCGTAACGGCTTCGCCTCTAAGCCTCTCTTTTCTTCCTATTCCCATTAAGCCGAGTCAGCGCGTTCTATCCTAGATTTGCTTTAAGGAAAACTAAACCAACTGGAAACCTGAACGTTTTTGTGTAGAACCACTTGTTAGTGCAGAACGTGTTTCGGTGAGGCAGCTCTAGATGGAACCCGATTATGATGTCATAATCGCTGGGGCCGGAGTTGCAGGAATGATTACTGCAGCATCTGCTGCAAAGCGCTCTAATCAGAGTCTCAGGATCCTTGTCGTTGACCGAAACCCTAGGTCTCAAGCGGGAATGAAGACCGCGACTGGTTGGGTTTGCGGAGACGCTGTCAGCAAAGGCAGCCTGGACTACCTTGCTTCGGAAGTTGGGATACATTACAGTAAACCTGAACTTGAGCGGACTATTCACGGGGTAGTCGCATATTCCCCAGACCACAAGTCGAAAGCCATGTTCGACGGCCAAGGGTTCGTCTTAAACCGCAAACTCCTCCCCCAGAGGCAATTGAACGACGCAGAGAAACTTGGGGTAGAGTTCCTGTTCGAAACCTATGCTGATGCTCTCATACACGAAGACGGTTTCGTCAAGGGCATACATTGCAGATCCTCGAAGGATAACTCCAGCTTCAAGAAAACTGCGAAGCTGGTCGTAGACGCTACAGGGTCGGCCTCGCGGCTTCGAACAAGCCTTCCCATAAAGAGCTACATTGAAAGGGAGATCGACAAGGAAAACGACATGGAGTCAACGGGGCGGTACATTCTGAAATTTGAAGTTGGCAAGAAGGACGGGACCTTCTTTGACCCCGATTACTGCATTATTCACCTGGACCAGGAGATCGCGCCGGGCGGGTACGCTTGGGTGTTTCCAAAAGGCGAGAATAAGGTCAACATAGGCCTCGGTGTTCAGAAGAGAATTCTCGAACGCCGAAACAAGGAGTTGGGCCGACATGATACCCTGCAATCCCTAATCGATGAATATGTGCGCACGAATCCTGTCATCAAGAACTGGAAGCTTGCGGACGGCTCAGAAGATAAGGGAAACGAAAAAGGAAACTGGCAAGTGCCTGTTCGAAGGCAGAACGATTGCATGGTAGCAAACGGTTACATGATTGTTGGCGATGCCGCCTGGATGCCACGGCCAATCGACGCTGGTGGAATCGGACCGGCGATATATGCTAGCACGATAGGTGGCAAAGTGGTTGCTGAAGCTTTGCAAGCGAATGATACTTCCGAGACGGGTCTTTGGAAGTTCAACACGGAATACGTTCGGACGTACGGCTACAGAATGGCCAGCTCCGAGGTTCTTAGGCGCTTCTTGCAGATATTGAGCAACGATGACCTCAATTACGGGATGAAACATTTCCTCGGACAAGATGACGTCGACAGCATCATTCGGAGGGAGCATCCCGAATTCAAACAAGTCGGCTTTGGGAGCCCCGCAAAGATCCTCTGGGCGCTTCCGCGCCTCGCTTTAGCAAGAGGGTTGCGGTACACAGCGGAAAAGAGCAGGAAGCTAATTCAACACTACATGAACTACCCGAAATCGCCAGATGGCTTTCCGGAATGGCATGATAAGCTCATGGCGGAATTGCGCGAGGCCTACGCACGCTTCTCTTAGGATCAATGATGCCTAGAGAGTCGGCGAGGACACTCTCCCAAAGAGTACACGCATTAAATTCAAATAGGGCAAGAGTTGACGAGAAACAGGCACTGGAGCGCTTCGAAGAGAAATGCAGGAATTTCTTGCCAAGGTCAATCCAAAACAGAAGAAGTATTTCACGCAATTACGAACGGCACTCCGGAACTCCCCGAGACTGAAGAGTCCATTGAAATCGACGAGGTCTCAGGGGAATGGTGCCCGGCTTACCGCGTAAAGGGCTCAGACTTAGTTTGGGTCCACTTCGACGAGCACTTGTGGATCAACTTCCCAGTCGAACCAAACTTCGAGAAGAAAGTGCTCCAAGATGAGAACCTCGATTCAGAGGTCATCGACTGCGTGAAAGAAGCCGAGGAGACTGGCGACGTCAAATGGGCGACGGTCGAAATAAAATCGAGCGACCGCGTCGACCAAGTCATCCCGCTGCTGAAGCTTAGGCATTCGGTCCTAGCCTCATGAGACCAGGGGCGGAAGTCCTGAAACAGGTTAAGCTCTCTATGGTTTGCCTTTGGCCGTTTTCTGGTTAGGAGTACTATCGGCCCACAAATACTCGAAATAGTTCTTCGCGAACTTTGCGAGGCCAATGTGGTCGGACCATATGGCCAAGCCGATCGCCTCATCTCCTTCCTGCCCTAGGAGCAAGATGACTTCGTGGCCATCTGCGATTATTCCGCCGCCGAACATTTGCTCGCGCACGCGCACATCACAGAACTTCATCAATCTGGCCATAGTTTCAGTCATAGGGTTCCTCATGGTCATTATCTGGACTTTGACGCCTCTTTCTACGATCGTTCTGACGAGTGGGATGAGCATTTCCGCGGTGGCGTCCGGTATACCAGGAACTGCAACTAGAATTTCTTTCTGAACGTGTTCAACGGTTTCTCTGATCTTAGAGAGAACGTTAAGGTTTCCCCGTACAATCCAAATGTCTGGGTGTTCCCTCACACCCTTCTTCTCATAGATGGGCTGAAGTTCATCCAGGATTACGCCTTCGTTTGTCTTCAGCGAGTTCTCAAGGTGGGATTTCGTGATTTCAAGGGCCACTGAAGGCGGTTTGGGGTAGTATTTGCTCGGACGGCCATGTTCCATTTCAATCCAGCCTTTCTTCTCCAGCGAGCCCAGGACCTCGTAGATTTTAGAATAGGGCACCTCTGAGGCTTGGCTAAGCTCACTAGCTGTCGCGGGGCCGATTTCAAGCAGAGAGGCGTATGAGCGGATCTCGTAATCTGTTAGCCCGAATTCTTGCAGTGATCGTCTCGTTCTATCGCTTATGGGCAATGCCGTCCACCATCCGAAGCGTGCGTCTGTGGTTTTCTCGCTTGGGTTTGAATATAAGATTTCACTACTGAAAGTGGTTAACGGTTAAATGGGTACAGAAGAAGGCGCGTCGACCCGCAGAAAGGCCTATGAAGTTGCTGGGCACCGCGGTGTCATTCTGGAAAAAATGATGTCTAGCATATGTTATACACCCGCATTTCATTTCGGCTCAGTTGTAACCCAATAAGAGTCCTTCGTCGTGAGCTCCTTCTTCCAAATTGGGACTTCTTTCTTTACCTTGTCAACAGTTTCAGAAAGGGCCGAGAAGATGTCTTGGCGATGTTTGCCTAGAACTGCGACAAAGAGGCTGGGTTCACCCACGTTCAGACTGTCTATGACATGATGAATTGAGACTTCAATTATTCCTGGGCGTGCTTTGACGACATCCCGAATCGCCTGCATCCGTTTGAGGGCGACTTCCGTATAGGCTTCATATTCGAGGCGAACTACCTTCGCGTCGGATCCCCGCACAGGGTCTTCGCGAACTACGCCGACAAAGCAGGCCACTGCCCCGGCTTCATGGTAGTTAGGGAGCTTCGAAAG
Organism: Candidatus Bathyarchaeota archaeon; assembly: GCA_963726255.1. Taxonomy (GTDB): domain Archaea; phylum Thermoproteota; class Bathyarchaeia; order 40CM-2-53-6; family 40CM-2-53-6; genus FEN-987. Next base: position 989,669 of record CAVSBL010000002.1, on the reverse strand, counting down.
GTCGGCCATCATTCGGTTTAGGTCAACCTCACCCTTCTTGTGAAGCCCGATAATGTCCAACGAAGACGTCACCTAGACCATTAGTTTGTCACACGGAATGAAAAATACTCCGCAGCCTACTAACGGGGCTGATCTTGCCTACTATGTTTTCTGTTGCATCTCGGTTTTCATTTTCTCTAGATGTTGGTTCTCAGTGTCGAACTTCGTTCCGACTATCTGAATTTGGTAGATGGCTTTAGGTGCGTTACAGAATTCGCATGGTGGCCCGAACCCTTCGGGCGTTGGTGACACCCGAAGCCAGAGCTGGTTTATCCCAGCGTAAGTAAGGTCAAGTCTGATTTTGTCCCGGGCACAGTTTTCGCAGAGATAGAAAGGCATCGCATCCACTAAGGAACGCGATAGGTACCGAACCGTTATTAATACTTCGAATCCAGCCCACTTTCATTGAAGGAGAATCGCAACTAAACCAAATACATTCAGCGAATGTAAGGGTGCCCCAAGCGCAAGAATATCGATCAAAGCAAGCAATCGTTACGGTTCGGCGTAGGCCTCGTCGTTCGGGGGAGCTTGAGTCCACCTGTACGGCGACATCGTTAGGAGGTTCTGGTTCGGCAAGTTGCGACTCAGGGTAAATGCCTTATCAACACAAAATGTTCAGGTTAACTCTGATTCCCTCATCGTCGCAACTGAAATAGGGAGTATATTTCAGTTAAACATTCTGTAATCCACTATACAGTCGACTTATGTGGAGGTGGCTTGAACCAACCTTTCTCCGCGGGAGGTTTTTGATCCTTCAAAGCCGGGTGAACCAGTCTAACTTAAATACATTCTAGGCCGAATTGACTCGAGCTAAGGTTTCGATTACCTTTGAGATATTCGAAACTTGCCTTTCTCTCCGGCGTCATTGTCCTATTCTCTCTCCTGAGTTATCCGCATGTAGGTGCGTCACCTGTCACCGTGACCGTAACACCTGCGTCCCAGGTCGTGTCGCAGTACGGCGCGGTTTCGTATACTGTCACAGTCTCTGGCCCAGCTTTCCCGGGGGATGATTATTCTCTCAGCCTGAGTGGATATTCAGGCAGTGAGGGTCTGTTTAGCCCCAACCCTGTAAGTGTCCCGATTGTACCGGGAGCGACGAGCACGCTCACGATAGACGCAGGGGTCAACAACCTCTGTCCTGGCACGTATCCCTTTGCCGTCATTGCTACGCACGTTCAAGCAGGTGCAGATACTGGGACGAGTTCTTCCTTTTCACTGACAGTAACCTCTGCTGGGCCTCCGCTTCAGGTCACTGTCACGACCGACAGACCAACTTACACTCTCAATGACAAGGTCACAATTCTAATGAATGTGAATAAAGCCGCGGCAGGACGTTTGACAGTTCAGCCGCCTTCAGGTTCATCCAAGGTTTACGGCCCGTCCGCCATTTATGGCCAAGCCTCCAAGACGCTGACCGCTGATACGGTTGGGAGATGGTCTGCCACTTTTGAGGCTTCAGTCTGCTCAGAATATACCAGTGCAGTGGCCTACTTCGATGTGAACCCCAATACCTATGATGTCTCGCTCTCCGTGTCTGGTGTGCCTTCTCAGTATTCCTCGACACTACAAATCGATGGGCAACAACAAGGAACAGTGCAAGGTTCCCAGATGAAGAAGCTGAGCTTCCCGATCGGTTCCTCGCATACCATTTTGATGGATGAGTACGTTACGGGGGAGTCAGGAGTCAGGTACTATTGCTCACAAAACTCTTGGTCCGTTTCTTCCGCAGACACCCACACATTCACCTACCAAACCCAGTATCAGTTCAACGTAGTCACCGACCCAAGCGGCGTGACGTCAACCACGGGTGGAGGGTGGTACAACGAGGGGGCATCTGTACAAACGAACCAAGCTCCTCAGAGCGTCCCCGGCCCAACCGGCACTCAGTACACTTTCAAGGGTTGGGAACTGGATGGGTCACCTCAGAGCGGCAGCCAACTAAGCGTTACGATGGACAAGCCTCATACGGCCGTGGCGAAATACTCCACTCAGTACCAGCTTGTAGTCGATTCACCCGGAGGACTTGGCAACCCTCAGGGATCGGGCTATTACGACGCAGGTTCCACCGCAACGTTCTCTGTGACTTCGCCAGTCGGCTTCTTAGTGCAACAAGTGTTCACCCAGTGGCAGGGTGACTACGCCGGGACGGGCCCGCAAGGGTCAGTTACAATGGACAAGCCGAAGACAGTACACGCAGTATGGACAACTAGCTACACACAAGCCTACCTAGCCGCGGGTATCGCGGTGGTTGCGATAGTCGCTGTAGCCATCCTGATGATGAGGCGAGGAAAGGGGGGCGCGAAAGCTAAGCCTGCCAAGCGGAAGGGAACCAGCCTGCGTATGGGCAAATCGGAAACTGAGACTTAGGGAGAATGGTTATGTCGAACGGAACGAAGGTAGAGAAAGACCTACTGAAGCTCTACGCGTACGGTACCTTAGCGAATTTCTGGGTAACCGTCGGAGCCAAAGACGCTGTGGACGAGGACGAAGCTCAAGCGTTCCTACAGCTTCAACAATCCCTAATCAAGCATCTCGAACAGACACTGGAAGCACACCTAGATGAAGCCTCTATGGAAGATTTTCGAAAATTCGTCAGCCACTACAGAATCCGCACGGAATAGTTCCACCCCGCATCCGCCATCTGCTATGAGAGCGAGTGCACTGAACACTCCCAAACTGGAGCGCACCGTAGACATATGCTGTGAGCTACGCGTAGCCAGCTGAAGCTCAGTTCGTGAGGGGCACCTATCTTTTATATCGTCTGCCATCGCATACGAATACAGCTAGCGTGATTTCAGCATGAGTAATTCCAAGCCCGTATTGTTGCTCGCCGTTATGGTCCTAGCCTTCGTGCTTCTGCCGGGCGCCTATGCATCGCCTGTTACTGTAACCATATCGCCCACGACGCAAGCTGTGCCCCAGACTTCCACAGCATCCTACTCGATCGGCCTAGCAAGCGGGACCAAGGCAGCGTACAGGCTTAGCCTTTCTGGGCTAGTGTCCGGAGCCTCGTACTCGTTCTCATCGAACCCAGTTTCCACGCCAGCAGGCTCGGGGAGCAGCAGCCTCAGCATCGTTACGAGCAGCACCCCGCTATACTGCCCTGGAATCTACTCGTTTACAGTCTCCGCTAGCAACTCGTCCTCGGCCCCGACGCCCGGAAATCCCGCTGATTCAGGCAGTGCAAGTGCTAGTCTCACGGTGGTTCAAGTAGGTCCTCCACTGGCCATTACTGTTTCAACTGACAAGTCGGCGTATAGAACGGGTGACGTGGCGACGATCGTGATCGGCGCGAATCGGCCCTCGGAAGGCCAACTCATTATTTCATCCCCGTCTGGTTCTCCAGCGACTTTCCTCTACACTTTCATAGGTCCAACTTACTCGTTAACGAAAACCCTCACCGTCACTGCGATTGGGCGGTGGACCGTAAACTTTCAAGCCGACGACTTCTGTTCAGGGTTTAGTAGTGCGTCAGCTGCCTTTGACGTGACGCCGGATACCTACGACACCTCTCTATCGTTGAACGGAGTCCCGGCGCAATACTCGTCCCAAGTAACGATTGACAATCAGGCACAGGGGACGATTGGGGGCGCTGAAATCAAGAAGCTTTCCTTCAAAGTTGACACAACCCACACCGTCGCGGTCGATCAGTATGTTCAGGGCGACGCGGGTGTGCGTTACTTTGCAGCCCAGAACAGTTGGACAGTCAGTTCAGCGGGCAGTCATACCTTCGAATATGAAACTCAATACTTGTTGACGGTTGTAACGGACCCAGCCGGAATTACCGATGTGACTGGCGGGGGTTGGTACAAGGCCGGGACAAGCGTCCAAACAAACCAAGTTCCTACCACGGTGCCTGGATCATCCGGGACACAATACGCCTTCAAGGGCTGGGAAGTGGACGGCGCCGCCCAGTCGGGGAACGGAATTTCATTAACCATGGACAAACCCCACACAGTTGTCGCGAAGTATGAGACGCAGTACCAGTTGTTAATCGACTCGCCGTACGGAAACCCGCATGGGCAAGGCTACTACGCGGCCGGGTCCACGGCGACATTTTCAGTAACGACACCTTCGGGCTTCCCTGTGCAACAGATCTTTGTTCGGTGGGAGGGTGATTACACAGGCACTTCGTCGCAAGGCTCAATTACGATGGATAACCCGAAGGTGATACATGCAGTCTGGTCAACGAGCTACATCCCACTCATAGCAATAGCCGTAATCGCCCTTGCGGCCGTGGCTGCTTTCCTGTTCTGGCGAAAACGGAAGGGGCCGGCACCGGAGACGAAACCTACGCCGGGAGCAGATAAGGCGGGGGCTTCTGAAAGCCTGAAATGCGCTTCCTGCGGAACGGAAAACCCTGCAGGCCTGAAGTTCTGCACGAATTGCGGCGAAAAACTCGGCCACAAGAAGCATCAAACTTAACCAAGACCCGCGTTCCTTTAGCTCGTTCTGCGATGACCTCGCTAACGGAGTCGCTCCAAGAACCAACTCGAGCCAACAGACTCTTTTTCGTGCTTTCAGGCGAGCATGCCTCACTGCCCGCAGCAGAAGTAGAAGCAATTCTGGAATCGAGTGGCGTAGATTTCAACGCACCAACTCAGAGTTACAGGCTGCTAACACTAAACGCTCCTTTCGCCGCCCTCAAGGCAGTTTCTGAAAGAAGCCTGATGTACGATTGGTGTGGTCTCAGCTTGGGCGAATGCGCGTCTGACGAGAGGCAGATTGAGGATTTCGTAAGGAGTCAACCGATTGGGCAGGTAGCAAGGGATGCCCAAAACTTTGCCGTTCGGTCGGTACGGTTGGGTGGGGTAAACAAATCGATTCGGCGGGTTGACTTGGAACGTAAGGTCGGGTCTATGGTGAAAGATATGGTTCCAAGGATGCAGGTGCGGCTTCAGAACCCTGACCTGACCTTTGCTTGCGTGCTTTACGAGGACAGGTTTCTACTAGGAGTGTCAGGTTACTCGAAGCCGTCCGGGCTGATCGCGCCTCGGCGGCCCCGCAAGCGCCCTGTCTTTCACCCTTCCACAATGCCGCCGAAGATAGCTAGATGCATGGTTAACTTGGCGCGAGCAGTTCCCGGCGCAACTTTTGCAGACCCATTCTCCGGAGTGGGCGGTATAGTAATTGAGGCGGCTGTGATAGGCTGCAGGGTTCTGGGGCTGGATGCGGACTTACGAATGCTCAGGGGCGCTCGCAGAAACTTGAAACATTTTGAACTTGCGGCGGAAGGTTTTCTCAATGCGGATGCACGATTCCTTCCTGGACATGACCTAGACGCCATTGCGACGGACCCACCGTATGGCCGGGGCTCGTCCACGATGGGAAAAAAGGTAACAACCCTGGTCAATGAATTCATAGAGGGAGCGAAGAGTTCGCTGAAGAAAGATGCCCATATCTGCATATCTGCCCCGGTCGAGGTTGATGTCGAAGGATACGCACAGCATGCGGGTTTCGCGTTGAAGGAAAAACATCTTGCAAGGGTTCACCGCAGTTTAACAAGACAGTTCGTCGTCTTGCAAAACTCATAGAATGGCTTGGAAAGATGTCTGTATCAGTAACTTTTCTGGGGACGGGAGGAAGCGTCCCAAGCAAGTTTCGGAACCTCCCAAGCGTCTTGGTACGGAGGGGCCCGGAAGTGATGCTTTTCGATTGTGGAGAGGGTACACAAAAGCAATTTCTCCAAGCCAGGGCGGGCACCAACCGCAAGATGCGCATCTTCATCAGCCACATGCACGGCGACCACGTGTTCGGCCTACCTGGGTTACTTCACTCACTATCCTTCATGGGCAGAACAAGCGAACTGGAAATAATCGGCCCGCAAGGCATCAAAGACTTTGTGACGTCCGTTAACCGGGTCGTGAAGTTATACTCACGATTTCCAATGCGAATCAAGGAAGTACGTTATGGCAGGGTTGTCGATGACAAGGAGTACGAGGTGCACGCTGCTCCGGGAGAACATGGCATGCCCTGCCTATCCTACGCGTTGGTGGAAAAACCGCGACCAGGACGGTTTGACCCTTCCAAAGCCCGGAAGCTAGGCATTCCAGAGGGCCCACTATGGAAGAGGCTGCAAACCGCGAAGTCTGTGAGGGTCGGAAAGAAAGTAGTTTCTGCTGGGCTTGTGGTGGGGCCAGCGAGACGCGGAGTAAAGATCACTTACGCGGTTGACACTCGACCGTGCGAGTCAATTGTCAAATTGGCAGCCAAATCAGACCTTTTGATTCATGACAGTTGTTTCGCGGAAGCTGCTTCAACAAAGGCGAAGGAGTATGGTCACTCAACCGCGGGCGAGGCCGCCTGGGTTGCAAAGAAAAGTAAATCCAAGAAATTAGCACTATTTCACATCAGCGCAATGTACGAGGACCCTGCGCCACTCTTAGCACAGGCCAAGAGAATATTCCGCCACACGTTTCTCCCTAGTGACATGGCTACCGTCTGCGTCGCCCCGCAGCCTCGCGGCTGAAACCCTGCCACGGGTTCGTTGCAAGATAGTCGACTACGGATTCGGGGGCAGACGACTCTATTTCAATTGAGATTGGTCCATTGGGAGATTCGCCCTCAGGCCCACAGAATGAAACCCGTCCAGCGAAGGCAGCTTGCTTGTTAAGGTGAATTAGAATCTGCTGCCCGCGTGTCCTACTCATTAGAATTGACCTTGCGGCGCTACGGATTGCTTCCTGCTTTATGAGGTTGCGCAGATTGGACAGGAAGTCAAACTCGCCTCCATGAATTCTAAGAACGACCTCAGCTCCACTCGTTCCTACTTTCTGAATTCGCTCGGATGGGAAGATGTTATGCAACGCTCGTTCCACCTTCGCTTCGTCCTCGGTCGGACGAACAACCGTTTCAACGGTGACACTTAGGTCCATCAAGCTTTCAACTTGGCTAAGATGCCTTTCAGGGAGGACTGCAGTTCTGTAATCGTGCCTTCATTTACTACCATGGCGTCCGCTAACGCGATGACATGGCCTAGCCCAACTTTCAGTTCCCGATTATCGCGCTCGTGGAATGTCTCCCAAGTCTTTGGGTCGTCGCTTCTGCCTCGGGATAGAAGCCGCTGAAACCGCGTCTTTGGTGAGGCATGAATCGCGATGGTAACAACCTCGAATTTTGATTTGAGTTCGGCAAGTTCCTCAGGCCCTCTGACCCCCTCAACAACGACGACTTTGGACTGCCGTTCTTCAACCTTCGGGAGTAGTCTTCTCGCCACAGCGGCAGGACCCTCTTCATTCCTAACTTTCAACATAACTTCACCCATGTTCTGGGGTGTTGGGTCCAGGCCCCTTCGCTGTGTCTCCTCTCTGATCACATCGCCGAGCACGAGAACTTCTAAGCCAAGTTGTTTCGCCGCTTCGGACGCAACCCCTTTCCCAGCACCGGGCATGCCTGAAATCGCGATAACTTTCCTTCTTACCTGCATTTGCCGGCAAACGTCTCCGAGGCCTTCTGCCCGATGCCCGTGAACCGTTAAATTAGGTCATTCAATATTAGGCTTCGCTGGTGGAAACCGCTTGTCACAAGAACGGATACGGAGCTTCATCGCGGTGGACTTGGATGAGCCCTCGATACGCGAACGATTAGTCGCGGCTCAGAAGGGGTTGGAGCAGACACGTGCGCAACTGAAGATCGTGGAGCCGCAAATAATGCATTTGACGCTTCGCTTTCTTGGGGAGGTCCCAATGGCAACCGTGGAGAGAGTCAAGGAAGCAATGGATTCCATTCAATTTCCGCCCTTCGAAGCCGAGTTCACTGGCCTCGGCGTTTTCCCTAACCCTAGGCGAATCAACGTTGTCTGGGTGGGAATAAGACAAGGTGGGGAAGAATTAAGTCACATTTTCCAGCAACTAGAACCAAAGCTTAGGCAAATCGGGCTGCCTCCGGACGATAAGGGCTTCAGCCCACACATGACCATCGCTCGCGTTAGATCCCCTGTGAACCGAGATGCACTGGCAGCGTACGTAGAAAGCATGAAAAGTGAAGAGTTCGGGAAGATGGCCGTTAACGCTGTCCGTCTGAAAAAGAGCACCCTGACCACAAGGGGACCAATATACACGACGATTCACGAGGTAGCCGCATCGTCCTGACGGATTAAGTGCACTTCCTTGCACGAGTTCGCAGAAGTTTCTGAGACTGTTAAGAAGAAGATTGTCCCGCCGCCAAAATTGAAAAGCGCGGTCGAGGCACGGGCCGAAGAGGTTAGGGTTGCTGTTGAACAAGAGTGCATTAAGACGGGGCTCGAAGCCGAGGTCCGCCTGGATGGATCCGTTGCGAAGGATACGTGGATACGGGATTATGCTGACGTCGACATCTTCATGAGAGTCTCTCCGCAGCTGAGCAAAACGCAGCTCCGAGACGTGTGCCTGCCACCCGCCCGCAAGGCACTCCGACCTCACAAAATCGTCGAACGGTATGCGGAGCATCCGTACATAGAATCGACTGTAGAATTAGATGAGCGGCGCGAGCTTCGGGTTAACGTTGTCCCTTGTTACAAAGTAGAGAAGGGCAACTGGTTGAGCGCCACCGACAGGAGTCCATACCACACCGAATACATACGGCAACACCTCACCGAGGCGCAGCGCGACGAAGTTCGCCTGCTAAAGGCCTTCATGAGGGGCATAGGGAGTTATGGAGCGGATATCAAAACTGGTGGCTTCAGCGGAATGCTATGCGAAACGCTCATTGTTTCGCGCGGAAAATTCCAGCAGGTTATCCGAGATTTCACGCAATGGCAAGAGGACGATTTCATAGACGTCGAAAACTACTATGAAGGAAGACGCGAGGAAGCGCATCGAATCTTTAGGGAACCGTTAATTGTCGTTGATCCCGTGGACAAGGGGCGTAACTTGGCCGCCGCAGTACGACAGGACCAGCTGTGGAATTTTGTTGCTGCATCTAGGCAGGTCAACTCAAAACCAACCACTGCCCTCTTCACTGAACCAAAAGTTAAACCGCTTACCCGGACCGAGTACCGGAGACTTGTTCTAGCTCGTGGGTCGACAATCCTGTGCTTAGTGCTCGGGAAAATAAGTGCAGTCGTCGACATTCTATGGAGTCAGCTCTACCGCACGGAGAGAGCGCTCTTTAGTCTTCTCAAGAATAATGACTTCCAAATGGTGCGATCGTGGGCGTGGAGCGATGAGAAGTCACTAAATCTGATCTTGTTCGAACTGGAGCTAGGACAGTTACCAGGTGCGCGGCACCATATTGGCCCCCCAGTTTCCAAGTTTAATGAAAGTGCTTCATTCCTGTCAAAGCATTCGAAGAGCGCGAGCACAGTCTCCGGTCCCTGGATTGACAACGCTCGATGGGTAGTACAAAAGAAGCGAAGGTTTGTTTCCGCAAAAACCTTGCTCACATTGACACTCCATTCTGGAGGAGGAGATGTCGGCGTTGCTGGTTTGCTGGCCAAGTCCTTCAGGAAGAATATGCGAATTCTTGAAAACGAAAATGTTGGAATGCTTATCGCCTCGAATAAGGAGTTTGCGAAGGCCATGAGAACCTACCTCTCTGGAAGGCCAGTATGGTTTGCATGAAAATGAAATTCCACTGCAGGGGCTTCTGGAACCCCAATACGTGCGCATACTAACCTACCCAGGCACAGATCCCAAGGCGGCAAAGGGAAGGATAGAGGAACTCTCCCAAATGGGGGTTCTTGCTCTTCGTTTCGAGGGAGTTACCCGGATTGGCGGTGTCCCCGTTCTTGGAAAGGGCTGCGTAGGTGTCGTGACGCAGGCACGTCTTGACGGGAAACTGGTAGCTTTGAAAATCCGGCGCCTGGACGCCGACCGCCCGTCGATGAACGACGAGTCCAGGCTGTTGCGGCTGGCAAACAGCGTCGACGCTGGACCGCGTTTTATTTCTGCAACGAAAAACTTCCTTGCAATGGAACTCTTCCGTGGCATGCCTTTGTTCCGATGGGCCGAGGGCCCAGGCGCCAAGGGAAGATTGGTGAAGAAGCTCGTCTTAAGCCTCGTCAAGTGTTGCTTCACGCTTGACTCGATCGGCCTCGACCATGGAGAATTGAGCCATGCTCCCAAGAATGTGCTCGTCAACAGCACCGGCCAACCCTGCATCGTTGACTTCGAGAGTGCAAGCACGACAAGGCGCGTCGCAAACGTCACATCCATCCTACAATACTTCCTGTTCGGAAGACTGTCGAGAACGCTTCAAGCAACACGAGTCTTCCCAAACAAAGGGAACATAGTGAAAGCCCTAGGCGAATACAAACGAGAGAGTTCAGTTAAGAATTTGGAACGCGTCTTGGACACCCTTGGCTTGTTATGAAAAGTTCTTATGAGCGCTCAATTGCTCTCTGCGACGGACGGGGCCGTCGTCTAGAAGAGATTGCTAGAGCAACTCTCTGGACAGCTTGGTCTGGGAACACGATTCCGCCAACAGGATACCAGAGCGCAGTTGCGTGCGGTGAACCTGGGGCGCTGGCGTCCCTAAGAATGAAAAGTCTCAGGGCCAGAGGTCGTGGGTTCAAATCCCACCGGCCCCACCACGATAATGCAATGGGCCACAACATCCTTGAAATGAGTTAACCTAACACACCATGACCGCTTTCAAAATGAGAGGCTGGCAGCAATCAATAGACAAGGGAATTGAGCCTCTGTCCCAGTTCCTGACTTGGCTTGAGAAGAAACCACAGAAATCACAGCTCACAAAAAGTACTCTAACAGGCGGATACGCGCTGACTACCCACATCTCAAAGCTTCTTGCTTGTGCGCACCACCAGCCTCATCCATAACAACAATCAGAGTTCAAATTCGGTTGCCCGCATCACCAGAGCCACACATGCTAAAATGACGGTTCAAACTACGAGACCCGCACCTAAGTACTCATAATACACGAGGTGAGAATCATGAGTGCTGTTCAAATGGTGAAGGGAATAAGGAAATCGGGAGATGTAATATGACACTGATAATTCGCGGTTCAGGATTGACCGTTGAAGATGTTGTACGCGTTGCACGTCATGGCGAAAAAGTGGAACTGCATGCCGATTCCATTAAAAAGATCAATTCATGCCGTGCCATGCTTGAGAAGAAAGTTGAAGCCCATGAGATCATGTACGGCGTTAATACCGGAATAGGTGAATTGTCGGAGGTCGTGCTCAATGACGATCAGGTAAAGGATTTTCAGAGATATTTGATTTACAATCATGCTGCAGGTATGGGCGATCCCATGCCCATTGACTGGGTACGTGGTGCCATGCTCGGGCGCATCAATGTGCATGCCCACGGAAATTCCGGCTGCCGCCTGGCGATTACCCAGACTTTGGTGGATATGTTGAACAAGGGTGTTACGCCTTACGTGTGCACGAAAGGATCGGTAGGTGCTTGCGGTGATTTAGCACCTATGGCGCAGATTGCTTTGCTTATGATGGGTGAAGGGCATGCCTATTACAAGGGTGAATTTTTGGAAGGCCATGTGGCGATGGAACGTGCAAGTATCCCCATTCCCGGACTGGAAGCGCGTGATGGTCTGGCTGTGATTAATGGTTCCAATGTGCTTGCCGCCATGTCGGCCCTGATGATATATGATACCAACAACTGGCTCAAACAGGCTGAAATAGCCTGCGCCATGTCGCTGGAGGCGCTGAAAGCCAACCTTAAACCGTATCATGAATTGATTCTTCGAGTTCGCGGGTTCCCCGGTGGCGTCCGCAGTGCAAAATCAATCCGTAAGGTAACAGCTGGAGGCGACCTAGCTGAGGGCCGTTTGAAGGTGAAGGTGCAGGATGCTTATTCGATGCGTTCCACACCCCAGGTGATTGGTGCAGCACATGATGCACTTGCATTCGCCCGAGCTCAGGTAGAGACTGAACTCAATGGTGTAGGGGATAATCCTCTTTTCTTCCCGGATGAAAACCTGGTGCTTTCAGGTGCCAATTTCCAGGGCTCGCCCATTGCTTTGCCTATGGATATGATAGGTGTTGCAGTAACGATGGTAAGTGTACTTTCTGAACGCCGCATGAACCGCCTGAATAACCCGGCACTCAGCGTGGGGCTTCCGCCCTTCCTGATCAAGGGCGCCGGCATGTTCTCCGGGCTAATGCTAAGCCAATATACCGCTGATATGCAGATCGTAGAACAGCGAATCCTTTGTATGCCGGCTTCCATGCAGTCAATTCCCGCTGCTGCCGACCAGGAAGACTTTGTTTCCATGGGCATGAACACCGCCCTGAAGAATTTCCAGATTTTAGACAATGCATATGGCATTTTGGGAATTGAATTCATGGCTGCTGCTCAAGCCCTTGACTTGCGCAGAAAATATGAAACACCATATGAATTCGGAAAGGGAACCCAAATTGCTCATAATGTAATCCGTAAACACGTCGAGTATCTTGAAATCGACCGCCCGCTTTATCCTGATCACAACAAGATGAAGGAGCTCGTGAAATCATGTGAAATCCTTGTGGAAGTGGAGAAAGTTATAGGTTCCCTGGAATGAAACATGTTTCTAAATTAACTCCTCTACAGTACTATAGTACTCTCCCGTCTCCTTGACATCTCCTAGGGAGCAGACTTTCGCAACCGTTCATGGGGATCTGAAAGAGAACGGGTTATTCATCTTCGACATGCTCACCGCCAACTTCATTGAGGACGCAAGGCATATGGAATCTGAAATGCGTGCCTCAAGACTGCTGTATGTCATGCGTAAGATATGAGATGAAGGCATTAGTCACACGAATTGTGGGTGCAGATCCCGCCGGCCCCGCCATACCATGGGTTCAACAGCCAGTTTTGCACACCATTCTCCTCATTTTGAGCCGTTTTGGCAGAGAGAGAACGCAGGGTTCCAAGCTTAGGTGTAGTCAATCATGTCAGTCGTTGATCTTAACTTCGCCCTTTTTCAACACGATCTCTTGCCTCCGTGCAACGAACACAAGGAGGTCGCCTGTATTCAATTTCATTAACCGCCGTTCGTTGGATTTGAAGGAATTGTCACAGGCTCTCCTAGGAAAATGCAAACTGACAATGGCAAGAGATCACCTTGAACACACTCACGCAGGCCGGAGTTGATCTGCTCAGCAATATTCCACCGAAGTCTATCGCGCTTATTCAGATCTCTGCGGAAACAGATGAGATCAGCTTGCTGGCTCGCTTCCTGAAAACTCACGCAAGCTCTGGTGGAGTATATGTTTCCTCTAGTAGGCCTGCCACAGATCTCTTAGACCGTTTTGGACAAAATGGATTTGACTTGAGGACAGCGCTTGAGACGGCGAAGATAATCATAGTCGATCTCGTTTCGAAGAGTTTCGGCGCCAATTTGCAGGCCAAGAACGTGCTGTTCGTCCATTCACCTGAAGACCTTTCAGCCACTCAACTCGCCATCGAGAAAGCCTTGGAGAGCACGGACATTACTCCAGGACACTCGTGGGTATTATCAGACTCAATCTCAACGCTGCTGATATACAACAGCACGGGATCAGTCCTACAATTCTTTCACTTTCTCACAGGGCGTCTAAGAGTTCTGCAAATGACCGGCCTAGTCCTTAGCCAGGAAGGCTCCGTAGAGGAGAAAACGCTCTCTGCAATTCGCCATTTTTGCGACATGAGCATCAAATTATGAGGAAACAATCTTGAGGAAAGAAACAAGATCGAATGCACGTGTTTTCTTGGATCGCAATCGGGTAATCATGATTCAGGAGGTGAGCATATATGAAAAGAGCAACGGACTCTGAAATATCGGCGGAAAAGGACGAGATGCTGAGAAAGCTCTCTACGCCACTCGTCGAGGTTTGGGAGGGCATAATGATGCTCCCACTCATCGGTGTCCTTGACTCAGCTCGCGCAAAACAAATCACGAGTCAATCCTCGAGCATATAGCGCAGACTAAGGTCGAGATCGTAATCTTGAGCATTGGAGGCATTGCAGCTATCGACACGAAGGCTGCCAGCCACATTCTCCGCACTGCGCAGGCCGTCAAGTTGATGGGGTCAGAGTTTGTGATAACTGGCATCAGGCCAGATGTTGCAACTACTCTTGTGAGTCTCGGCGTGGACATGTCGGGCATCGTGACTCGTGCCACATTGCACGAGGGACTTGAGTATTCATTCGCCAAGCTGGGCTGGAAGGTAACCAAGATAGCGACAAATTAAGAATCGTGGAGTGAACGGATTTGAATAAGATCTCTATTCCAATCTTGAAGACAGGAGACTATTTGATTACTTCGCCCCAAGTAGCCATGCACGACCGAATGGCTGTCGAATTCAAGAACGAGATACTCAAGCGAGTCCTAGAAGCGAGAGCGAAAGGACTTGTTTTTGATGTAAGCGCAATAGACGTAGTGGACAGCTTTTTGGTGAGACAGATAGCCGAAATTACCTTAGCTGCAAAGGTGATGGGGGCCGACGTCGTCGTGGTAGGCTTGAGACCCGAGGTCGCCATGACTCTCGTTGAAATGGGTTTTTCGATGGGAGGAATTCACACAGCACGCAATCTCGAGAGAGGTTTGGAAATACTCCGCAAAGCTGGGAATCGTTCTGGCTGAGTTATTGAGTGATGTAGTAGAAGTGAAGAACGAGGCGGACATAGTTAATGCCCGCGTTCAAGCGAAAGCGAAAGCGGAAGCCTTAGGCTTCGGCTACATGGACCAAACCAGAATCGCCACAGCCGTTTCAGAATTAGCTAGAAACGCTTTCCAATATTGTAGCCGAGGAAAGGTGGTCATGAAATCGGTGAACAAAGAAGGAAAGAGAGGAATAGAGATCGTGGTTGAAGACCACGGACCAGGAATTCGGGAACTTGAATTGGTGTTGAAAGGAGGCCATAGCACAGGAGGTGGTCTGGGACTAGGTCTGTCAGGCTCCAAGAGGCTCATGGATGATTTCGAGATCAGGACCAAGGTTGGAGAAGGCACTACGGTTACGGTAAGAAAGTGGCTGTGACGCGATATGAGGTTCGGAATCGCGTCGAGGCCTGCACGAGGAATGCGTGCCAATGGCGACGCTTACCTCGTGGATGAGCACGATGATCATACGCTCATGGCTTTGATAGACGGACTCGGCCACGGCGAAGAGGCATCTGTTGTGGCCAAGATGTCAAAAGAGTTCATAGCGACGAAGCCCTCAGCGGACCTTAAACAGACCATCCTAGATCTTCACACGCATCTGAGCAAGACAAGAGGAGTTGTCGCGGAGTTGGTCAGAATCGACTCGAGGGAGCGTAAGCTTCGCTTCTGTGGGGTTGGCAACACTGACGTACGCATAGTTAGCGAGCCGCCTATGCATCCCGCCTCCATGGACGGTATTCTCGGGGTTAACTTGAGAAAGGTCACGGCGTTTGAATATCCATACCGTTCACTTAGGGCTGTAGTGATGCACTCAGATGGAATTTCAGGTAGGTTCGATCTATCAGACTATCCTTCAATCTATGAGCATCCTCAAATGGCCGCTGACGCGATCATGACCAAATGGAGCAAAGAGTATGACGACGCAACCGTAGCAATTGCGGTGAACGATTGACATACCATAAGAGAGAACCGAGCGATGGCAAAGATAGAAATTACGACCCGCACTGAAATACTGAAAGCGACGCAGAGGGCAGGAGACTTGGCAAAGAGGATAGGTCTATCGGAGGCTGACCAGAGCAAGGTGCAAATAGCGGTCTCTGAACTCGCCAACAACATTCTTGACCACGCCCGAGGAAAAGGGAACATAGCAATTGATGCAGTCACAGAACGTGGCAGGGTAGGCATTATCGTGATCGCCGAAGACAAGGGACCAGGAATCATAGACATCGACCGAGCCCTCCACAAACCTAATTCTTCGGCAACCGGCCTAGGCATAGGTCTCGGAGCCGTCGAACGATTGATGAGTGAATTCAGAATTGAGCGAGTAAACGACCAGGGGACTAGAGTGACTGCCGTCAAGTGGAAGATTTGAACCCAAGGTCAACGGAATGAGGTTTGGTCGGCACCACTAGACCCACCACCACATTGAAACAAGGCCGCGGCTAACATCGTAGTCGATCGAGGTGGAACCCTCATGGAACCCACGATATTGGTGGGTTCGTATCCCACCGGCCCCACCACAAATTCTCGCTGGGGCAATACGGAGCTTCTAAGAGGAGTCTTGCGACACTACAGATTAAGGTCGGACAACTTCACGACCGTCATCCTTTTTTCGCCAAGGTCTTTTTCTCGTTCTTCTTGCTCTTGTTCCTGACAGGGGTTAGACCAATGCCCGCCCGTTTCGCTCTGCCTTGAAGCAAGGTAAGGTCAAAGTCAACCTTCTCTCTTCTCTTGCGGCTAACTTTACTTTCTTTCCATCCCAAGATGGTTCACGACCAATAGGCAAGCATCCTAGATTTAGATTTCGGCATAGGAGATGGCACGCCAGGGTAGATTCAGCAGCTTCAGGAGGTCTAATGCATCCTTGATGTTTCCAGCCTCCAAGGCGCTTTCCGCTCCCGAAACTACCTGGAAGGAAGGTCAAGAGTGAATTCGATTTGGAGCGAGCGTTTTCATATCGGATTGATATCTCATTCATTCGTGTGGATCATGCGCGAGAGAGAAAGTTTTCGAAAGAGAAATCTGCTGACGAAGATTGAAGACCTTATCGCCAAGAGGGAAGCAGAGAAGGATAACCTGCCGTATGAAGAATACAAAACGACCGCACAATACATGCAAGGCTACGTTGCGGGTTTAGAGGAAGCGCGACGGATTATCAAAGGTATTCCGTCGGGCGGCTGGCGTCCATCGGCAGTTCATAAACAGCTTATCGAAGGAAGGAAGAAGGCGAAAATCCGGGCAGCAGGAGAAGCGTCTCGGATAACTTCCTAATGCCATGACGCCGAACGATTATAATCTATTTCTTTTTATTATGTTTCTTTCGTTTTTACCAGCTTCTTTGTTAGCGCTTAGTGTTGTTACTTAGTTGCAGCACTCTGTCCTTTCTCACTTTTTGAGAATAGTTTGTTATTTTTACATTGGAAGACGGCCCAAGAGCGAAAACAGGGACGCACATGTTACGTTCCTGCGTAGGTATCATGCGCTTTTGACCGTTCGATTAGATGTACTTTGATACTAGGCCGAGTATGCCGCTTGTGGTGGTCGCTTCCGCCGTCCCTTATCGTGTTCACGTTCTTCCTCATCCTGTTCCCGCCTGTCCTCATCCCTTTCCTTTTCGGCGCTCTCGTCAGCTCCTTCCCGTTTCAGCTCTTCCTCGTCTTCCTGCTCCCGCTGATCTTCCTCTTGCGATTCCTCACGCTGCTTTTCCTCTTCCTCGTTAGACTCTTCACTCAACAATATGTCTCCTCAGCAAGTTCCTGTCTGGTTCACTTCTTGCTCTATCATTAATGGCCTTTTCCTCGTTCTTTTGGTTGTAAGAAAATCCATATCCAAGCATTTCCGATGGAGGTACCGACGAAAGCGATCAACCGCATCATCACCAACGCCACCAAAACCGCGTCCAATGCGATTTTTTCCCCTCCAAAAGTCCAGATTCCTACGCCTATCCGTTGTTACCAGACAACCCCGTTGCCGGTGACGAACTACCTTTGACCAAGTATTCCTTGTTTCCATGCAGGTGTGATTCCATGGAGGTCGTGGGTAGGTCTACTATTACGGGAAAGTACCAACTGACCCTCCCGAAATCGGTAAGAGAATTCCTGAGAGCTGACAACGGCGATCTAATAGTGTTTGTCAAAGACCACGATAAGATTCTGGTAAAACGAGGAACAGTGAAGATCGAGGAATGAATCTCTCAAGCGCTGACGCATCAATCCCTTGAAGATCCGCTGATTGCGTTGGAGCAGCCACAAACCAGCAAAGAGTTCAATGATGCTCTACTCGAATCCATAGACGAGGCCATGACTGCACTTCTAGGCAAGGGCGTGCTAGATTCGTTATATTTGCATCTGGAGAGATTCTGCGCTATCACTAAGGATGAGTTACCCAACCGCCTAGAGGTTTTCTTCTCCATTCTAGAGAAGACACTCGGTTCAAGCGGGAAAACCATAGGCAAAGCCATCGCCAAGAGATTCTACTCCAAGCTCCAGCTTGAGTTCGATGAGAAGGCAAACCACAGCCTCCTGGAGTACGTTGAAGAAGCGAAGAGAAAGCTACAGACCTTACCTCCCCGTAATTGAATGGACAAGTTGAGCTGAGATATTTGAAGAAAAGAAAACGAAAGGTCGTGAAGGCGAAAGCTTTGACGACCAAGAGCAACGGTGAGCGCAAAAGCAAGCGCAACGAATACGAAGAGAAATTGATGGCGCTACATCGACACGCATCGCAACTTAGCGCCGCCACGAACGTTGACGAGGTAGTGAAGTACACGCTTGACGCTATGGAATTCACACTTGGATTCAGCTCGGCTGACTTCTCGTTGGTCGATGCGGATAGAAGATGCCTTTGTTTCAAGGGAAAGCGGGGGACAACTCCGTCTTTCTTAGAGTTGCCCTTAGACGGTCCTGGAGTTACCGTGATGGCTGCGAACACAGGAAGAACCGTGACCGTCTCAGACACAAGAAGAAAGGAAGCATACGTTGACGATGAAGGACGTGCAGGGAAAGAGGCATCCCCAGCAAAGCTATCCGAGCTAGCAGTACCCGTGGTCATCGACGAGACAGTTGTTGCCGTCCTAAATGTCGAAAACAATCTCCCTAATGCCTTCGTTGATAATGACCAAAAACTCCTCGAAACGCTGGCCACTCACGCAGCCTCAGCGCTGAGACGCCTAAAAGACGAGGCCCTGTTGCGAGAGAGCGAGGAGCGTTACCGTTCACTATTCCAGAGTATGTTGGAGGGTTTCGCTTACTGCAAGATGATTCTTGACGACGATGGCCGTCCAGAGGATTTCGTCTATCTTGATGTTAACAGCGCATTTAGTCGGTTGACCGGTCTGAGAAACGTGGTGGGCAAGAGAGTCACCGAAGTGATTCCCGGGATCAAAGAGGAAAACCCAGAGTTGTTTGAGATCTATGGGAGAGTTGCTTTGACGGGCAAACCAGAGAGCTTTGAAGTTGACTTGAAATCTTTGGGGATAAGTCTGGCCATCTCAGTTTCCAGCCCGGCGAGGGGAAATTTCGTTGCGGTTTTTGAAAATGTCAGTAATCGCAAGCGGGTCGGGGAGGCGCTACGCCACCGGGTAGGAGAGCTGGCTGCGCTCCAAGAAACGGTGCTTGACATTACTGGCAGGCATGACTTGCCAGAATTGCTGAACAGTATTGTGGAACGAGCGGCCCGGCTGCTAGGCGCGACCAGCGGAGGAATGTACCTCTGCGATTCCGAGAAGCAAGAAGTACGTTGTGTGGTTAGTCGCAATACTCCCATGAATATTGTGGGAACGGTGATGAAGTATGGCGAAGGTGCAGCTGGTGTGGTGGCGACGACTGGGAAACCGTTGATCATTGACGATTATCGAACTTGGCCAGGCCGTGCAGCTGTCTACGAGAAGGATCAGCCGTTCAGCTCCGTCCTCAGCGCACCGATGATCTGGCAGGGCAAAGTTACGGGGGTGATCCACGTTCTAGACAATAAGGAGGCCAGACACTTCACGCAGGCGGACCTCGAACTGCTAGCTTTGTTCGCCAACCATGCAGCCATCGCCCTTGAGAATCAACGAAGCTTAGAGGCACTGCGAGAGAGCGAGGAAAGATACCGGGCGATGGTGGAGAATTCGCCGAACTTCATCGGGATTCTCCAAGATGGAGTTTTGAAATACGTCAACAGCGTAGCAGTCCTAGATTTGGGTTGGACCCGCGAAGAACTCCTATCGCCTTCTTTTGACCCAATAGAGAACTCTGTGTCAGAAAAATCCAGAAGTGTGCTCAAGGAAAACATGACCAGGAGGCTACGAGGCGAACGCGTAGCTCCTTATGAGATAAGCCTGACAAAGAGGGATGGCTCTGAAGTCCCCGTCATGGTTAGAGCGGCGAAGATCACTTACCACCAGAGAGCCGCGATTGAGTTCGTTTTCGACGACATCACCGAACGCAAACGGGCTGAAGATGAACTTCGTCAATCGGAAGAACGATATCGCTCCCTCTTCGATCGGATGCTGGATGGAATATACCTCAGCACTCACGAGGGTCGGTTTGTTGACGTCAATCCTGCTTTTGTGAGGATGTTCGGGTATTCGAGCAAGCAGGAAATCTTGGACATTGCGGACATCAAGAAGGAACTCTATTTCTCACCCGAAGAACGGGGGAGCCACATTCTAGATACAGGTCAGGAAGAAGTTGAAGTTTACCGTATGCGTCAAAAGGGCGGATCCGAGGTCTGGGTTGAAGACCACGGTCGATACATTCACAACGAACAGGGAAATGTCATCTTCCATGAAGGAATACTCCGCGACGTTACCCAACGCAAGCGATTGGAGGAGGAACTGAAACAGTACTCTGCGCATCTAGAGGAGCTGGTTAAGGAGAGGTCTGGCAAGCTAGCTGAGAGCGAAGCACGATACCGTCGCCTCTTCGAAAGCAGCCCAATCTCCCTTTGGGAAGAAGATTTCTCTGAAGTCAAGAAATACTTCGACGATCTGCGAAATAGAGGGGTTAAGAATCTTAGAAGATACTTCACTGAACATCCGGAGGAACTTGCCAAGTGTGCAACTATGGTGAAGATCCTTGATGTCAACGAAGCCACGCTCAGGCTGTACGGCGCGAAAACAGTTGAAGAATTAAGGGGTGAATTAGGCAGGATTTTCACCCACGAGTTCCACGACAAATTCAGAGAAGAACTCGTCGCTTTGGGTGAGGGAAAGACACAATTTTCGAGCGAATTTGACAATCAAACTTTGACCGGCGACACAAAGCACGTTAGCTTGATTGTGAGCGTGATTCCAGGCTACGAGGATACGCTTTCGAAGGTTTTGGTCTCTACAATTGATCTCACCGAGCGAAAGGAAATGGAGCAGCGCCTTCAGCAAGCTGATCGGCTGGCTGCCGTAGGCGAAACAGCGGCCATGGTTGGACACGACCTTCGCAACCCGTTGCAAGGAATAGCTGGAGCGGTCCACCTCCTGAAACAAGAAGCGTTGACGGCGAAGGAGAGAGATGAGATGCTTCGACTGATCGAGGACAGCGTTGGTTATTCAGACGCCATCGTAGGAGACCTCACGGAATATTCGGCAGAAATCAAATTGAATCTGATCGAGACGACTCCGAAAGCAATCGTAAGAGAAGCATTAGGAAAGGTCAGTGTTCCACGGGTGGTTACAGTACATGACAGGTCGGAAGAGCGCCCGACAATAAAAGTTGATTCGGACAGGATGACCAGAGTCTTCATCAACCTTGTGGATAACGCGATCGACGCGATGCCGCAAGGTGGCATACTCACGATAAGTGGTAAGCGATCCGACGGCAGCGTGGAAATCGAGTTCTCAGATACCGGATCGGGCATGCCAGAGAAGGTTATGAAGAATCTCTGGAAGCCACTCCAAACCACTAAAGCGAAGGGGTTGGGTTTGGGGTTGGCGATTTGCAAACGCGTTGTGGACGCTCATGGAGGAAGCATATCCGTGAAAAGCAGACCTGGTGAAGGCACAACCGTAACAATACGCCTTCCAATCAGACCTGACGCAGCGGAGGTGACGCAAGAATGACGGAATCAGCCCGGATCCTTGTAATCGATGACGAGGAAAGCATCAGGAAGACTATCTCAATCACCTTGATGCGTGCAGGCTACGTGGTGGACACCGCAGAGAACGGGAAACAGGCCATCGAGAAGGCTAAGGTGAACTTCTACAATCTCGCACTAATCGACATTCGCCTCCCGGATATCGAAGGCACCGAACTCTTAACCGCTCTGAAGGAAACAACACCGAAAATGGTCAAGATCATACTGACCGGTTACCCCGCATTGCAGAATGCCGTCAAGGCGATCAACAAGGGAGTAGACTACTACCTAATCAAACCCGTAAACACAGACGAACTGCTAAGGGTCATCAGAGAACACCTCGACAAGCAGAAACGGGAAAAAGAATACAGTCAGCAGAAGGTAGCTCAATTCGTGGAAACCCGTTTCAAGGAGCTAGAGACAGAGGGATTCGACACCTCAAAGACGGTAAAGAAGGAGTGACTCGGACGATAAAGATTGGGACAGGCGGCACAGATCTCGTCTCATGACGCTGACTAATCGACGGACAGAGAGACTCCCGAAGGGGCTGTACAGTCACTAGCCATTCCACTTTGTTTCAAGCACGGCAGAGGAGCCCAGACGAATCGAAAAAGATACTTGCAAGCCGCGGAGGTCTTCAGATCACTCGGGGCTAAACGTGACCTAAACAGTCAAGAGCAAACTCATCTCTAAGGAGCACACCCTGCCGCTCCCAAGGCCCCGTGCACTCTTATCGCAAGTCGTCGATGACAAAGACGTCGGGTCGATTGTACCCAGGCTCGTTAGGTTTTTGCATCGCCACACCTTGAAAATCCATGTGGAAACCACGTTCAATCATTACGCGATAAGCTTCATGGCGTGCCACATTCATACCAGCGACAAGTCGCGACATCCCTCTTTCGGTTGCAAGCATTTCGCATGCGTCTAGCAGTAAACCGAAATTTAGCCTAACGTTCCCGCTGGGTCGAACTGCCCCGAACTTCACGTAGCAGTTACCGCTGCCCGCCTCTGAACCCACACCACAGTGGCACACCGCCAAGCCAACGAGTTCCTTCCTAACCGACAGCAACAGCGTTTCACCAAGTTTCTGAGCGGCGACCGCCTGAATCTCCCGCCTCACATCGAGTCCTTCGTAGATCTTGCCAGTAAGGTCGCTGCAGGCATCGAGGTACTGCGCCCGTTTCTTCTCCTGCACTTCGGAAAACTTCGACCGTTCCACGAATTGCGGCTTTTTCTCTACAGCCTTGGACATTATGGGAGTGAGGAATCGTGGCCAGAAGCCAAACTTCTGGTAGAGAGCAATGTGTTTTCCGCTGTTTGCAAAGGTGAGAAGAGCGATGTGCTTTGTTCCCCACTTGTCGAAGAGCTCCATCGTCCTTTCAAGCAGGCGTTTGGCAATGCCTTTGTCCCATAGGTCAGGGCGCACTGAGAGCGGTCCGAAGAATCCGAAACTGCCCCAACTCGTTGCGAAAATCGAACCTACAAGTTCGCCTTTAACCTCGGCGCCTAAGGCGGCGTCCGAATCAGCTAGCCAACGGGTCCGTACATATTCAGCATCTCCAAAGACCGTCATCGGGTCGGGCAATTCAAGAAACGTACCGTAAGCTAGGCGGCAGACGCGGTCAGCCTCCGGAAGGTCATTCTCTCGAAGCGGACGAACTATGATTTCAACATCTGCCTGCTTCGGGCTTTGTGCCGACATAGTTTCAATCAGTCGTTAAGGTTCTTCAGATAAGACTTTTCGCATTCTGGAACATCCGGATTTCAGGGCGAATCTCGTCAGTGATTTGTTCCACTTTGCTCAATCCTGCTCAGTACTCGCATCGCCTTCGCCGATCCAACCTGTGCGTCGTCGTCAGATTTTTCAAGCAACTGCGTAAGTGTGAGATATCGGATCGAAGGCTGGGCTTCTTGGAGCAGCCAGATTAGAACCGTCTTAGATGCGCCTAATCTGTTCAATCTCGCCTGCACCTTAAGGTCAAGGGTGCGCGAGCATTCGTCAAACTATTTTGGCCATGAGGTCGCCTCTTCTCGACGACCCCCACCTAGGTAGGCCTCTTTCCTGCAAGACGAATAATGTGCCCTTACGCGTCTTGGGCGGAACACGTAGGAAAGCCGTAGAACCATCCAAAGTCCTGATCTGTATTTCGGTTCCGTTTCTTAGTTGAGCGGTTGATACAGGCACTTCACAGTAGATGTTATCCACGTCTCTTCGAAATAGTCGATGTGGTTTAACGTTGATTTCAACGAAGATGTCGCCGCCGAAGTTTCCGCCTCCTGTCAATTTGAATTGCATGCCCTCTTCGACTCCGGC
The DNA here is from genome assembly GCA_963726255.1 of Candidatus Bathyarchaeota archaeon. GTDB lineage: Archaea > Thermoproteota > Bathyarchaeia > 40CM-2-53-6 > 40CM-2-53-6 > FEN-987. The sequence continues at coordinate 965,743 of CAVSBL010000002.1, read as the reverse complement.
AGGGATTGTAAGCGGAACAAATCGTACTTCCTTTCTGATCCCGGTTCCTTGGCAGTGTCTGCATCCAGTTTTCTGGCCGAGCCCTTCACAGAAACTGCAGACGATTCTTCGACTTATCGAGATTGTTTTTCTTGTTCCTATTGCAACTTCTTTCAGGGAAACCCACAACGCGTAGTTGACGTTCCCCCTCACTCCTCCTTCCACGCTGAGGGTTCTTCTACCTTCGCGCAGGTCAGGAATGAATTCTTCACGTACTAAGATTGGGCCAGGTGTCCAATCTGTTGTTTCTTGTTCTATGGCAAAGCGTTGATGCTCTAGGGCTTCGCATGCGTCTCGGTAGGCTTGTGATATTTCCTTGAACTTCTCTTGCGCTTTGGGGTTCTTATTCCTGTCAGGATGGTATCGCAGCGCAAGTTGCCTGTAGGCGGCTTTCACTTGTTCTTTTGTAGCATTTTCCGGAACGCCCAAGACTTGATAATAGTCTCTATTGGCTCCGGTCCCAGTCACACTTTCCACGTACCGTTTCCTTTTGAATTATGAGTTAGTAATAGACCATCGGGCACTATTCGGATGTAGACCTGCTCTCGGAGGTCGAGTGGAAACTCAGCGTCATCAAGTAAAATCTTGGGGATTGTTAAGCGAACAATTTTTCCGGTCTTGGTTTTTGACTTCCTAATCCTAATGGGTGCCACGTGGGCCATCGAAAGTGTCTCCCCGTTCTATGGCGGTAGGCTGGGAACGCCGGTTTGTTGTTCAGGTATCCGTCGTACTTCTCTTCCCCTTGGTATGCCAATGAAGGCAATGATGCTTATCACCGCAATCAGGATGACCATAATCAAGACAATTGGCCATATTTGACCTACACCGGCTCGTACAAGCACCGTAATCGGTATGGTTTTCGCTGCGGAAACGCCGGTACTGCTTACGATTGATACAGAGTAAGTGCCTGGTTGAATATTAGGCCCAGCAACGATCGTTGCGATCACTGTGATAGGGCCCGATTGTTGTACTTGGAGATTTGATGGGCTGAATGAATCTGTGAAACCGGTTGGCAGATTCAAAGTCGTGAGGTTGATGTTCGATTTGAAACCGTTCTGCGGAGTGATCGTCAGCGTAATAGTCTTTGATTCGCCGGCTCCCGTGAATGACAGTATAGTCTGATCTGCCTGTATGCTATAGTCCCCCTGCGGTTGAAGTGTCAATGATACTGTAGCGGTGTTGGTTACGCCAGCAGCCGTAGCCGAGATCGTTATAGTAGCAGTCGTGGGGAATGTGCTCCCAGGTGCCTGAATCACAAGGTTCGTAGATAATGGTTGGAGGCCGTTCGGGGTGAGGGGATTATTCTGGAATGTTGCGATCAGTCCGGCAGGTAGGCCTTGGACTGATAGAACTATGGGGTCGGTTAAGCCTGATGTTATCGGCGTAACAATTATACCCAATTGTTGAGAAGGCCCGCCGACCAACACGTTGAAAATTGTTGGGTTAGCTGCGACGCTGAATGCCGGCGGGATAATGATGGTTAGGGGCACCGCTTTGCTGACGAAGTAGTTCTGGTATGACGTATAGGCGTTAATTAGAGGACCCTGCATCAAGGCGTTTATTCCAATCGCAAATATGTAGGTTCCCCCTGCCTGGAGAAATTGCGGGGTCATTAGGAGATTGATTGTCACAGTCGTAGTCTGACCTGCAACTATGTTCGTGGTCGTGGGCGTGATTGTGAAAAGTAGCCCACTCGGAATATCATATCCTACTATGGTCGCCGTGAGGACTGTTTGTCCAAGATTTGTAGTCGCGCCCGATGTTAAAGTTAGTTGGACGGTGGCGCTCTGGGATTGTGTTATGGTGGCTGTAGTTTGAATTGTGTTCGGCTGAAGGGTTAGTGCAGTGTCAGCTAATTGAATGGTTGATTGCGTGCCATAGAAAATGTCTGCTGCCAGCGGTACCGATGTCGTGATGCCATTCGCGGTTGCGGCGACGTTGAAGTTGATCGTGCTGATTGTGTTCGTGGCAAGAGTAACGTACTGTGTGCTAATCGTTAGTGTGAGCACTGCGTAAGCTTGACCGTTAGATGCCAGTTGGAGCGTGCCAGGTTGAAATGAGGCGTAAGACCGCGATTGGCCCGTCTGAGAGAGGCCTGTTACAGCCAACTGAACTGATCCAGAGAACCCGTTTATTGAAGTGACTTTAATGACGAAGCGTGCTGTTCCGTCCGTACCTATCGTTGCGTGGGACGGTTGCGCGCTGACTTGAAAGTCTCCCGTCTGGGCTTTGACCGCGATGGCGGGAATGAGGCTGATACCGACGATGACTAAGGCCAGTATTAGTAGTAGCTTGATGTTTCTCATCTTAAACACCCTGGGGTGCTCCGCACGCCGGGCAGTAGGATGTTCCCGGTTTCAGTTCGGCTCCGCAATCTAGACAACGAATGACAGCGCGTTTTGCCGTTGCGGGAAGTCGTTTAGGTTCGGCAGAGTAGGGTTGTGGTGCATATGTTTCAGTGGTAACGTATTCGGAGTATTTTCTTACAGTTGTTCCGTGAGTCATCAGGTAGCTTAATCCAAGCAATCCAGCCCCTATTCCGAAGATGAGTAGCCACGCGACCATGCCGTATAGCACAAATGTGGAGTCCAAGGCAGTTACGGCATAAGCTGTGTACACGCCCAGTACAGTTCCGACTGCTGCCCAACCAACTAGGACTGCAGAAAGCCGTTTTGCAATGGGTATGCTCCATTTTGCTCCGGTGACCATTCCGATGGCGACGAGAAAGATGATGCTGCCAAGGGAGAGCAACGCTACTCCCTGTCCAATGAGCAAGTATTGAATGTCGAAAAATGTTTCATAGAATCCCTGGTTTATCGCCAGAATACCGATCATTATGCCGGATAATCCGCCTACCCAGTAAAGCACAACGAGAATTCGCATCCCGATTGGCATGTAAATCTCTAATATTGACTCGCGTTTAGCCGGCGTGCGTCTGCTCAATTAAATCATCCGCATGGCAATCATTGGCAATCGCTTCCAATAAACTTAAAGTCGAAACCCATCAGGGACAGCTCAATTCTTAGGCACATCAGAACCAACTAAGCTCTCTAAGACCTTCAAATCTTCTGAGATAGCATTTACCTTCGAGTCATCCTCTGCCAGTCTTTGGCTAAGTTCAATCTTCCGCTTATTCAGACTTCGGTTCTGCTTGTACCAGGGAACGTTGTTAAGCTCATCGAGTTCTTGCTTGTGAATGGTTCTCGCCTTGACATATTCCCGCAGGGTGTTCTTCGTTGCCGCGAGCTTCGAGCGCAAGTTGACGAAACCCTCCAAGCTATTAAGCGCCGTAGCCAGTTTTTCGATATTCTCTCTCGATCCTGTGACCGGGAGAACGATTTTGTCAGGCGAGAAAGAATACTTCGGCTGGTCCAGTGAAAGTTCAAACTGAGCAATTAGCCTAGAAAGTTCCGTATTCCAGTCTGCGGTCCCTTCGTATTTGCAAACAAACGTGTGAGTAGTCTGCTTATTCGCAGCACGCATTTCTCTTGGTTTTGACGCTTGGCTACGTACGCGTGCCTTGTCGGATCGTCGTCTGATCTGATGCTGCATCCCGAGCCTCTCTCTGTGTAGAGATTCGATAGTCTCTGCTTCCGATCTGGTAGCCTTCTCTAATTCCTGCTTCTTAGTGGCAAGCACGTCGATTTCACTTGTAAGTGCTTCTTTCCTGCTCCGCAGTGATTCAACCTCACGTGCTAAAGGTTGCAGAGCATCCGTCAGCGTCTTTATCTTGTCATCTAATGATTCAAGCTCTATTTTTTGAGTCAACTTTGCCTTCTCGGAGGAATTCTGTAATTCCCTAATCTCACTTTCCAGGGCGGCCTTTCGGCTCTCCAAGGAGCGTGTAGAAGCGGTTAGGTTGTCAATATTCCTCTGCATCTCAGATCGAACCTGAAGAACTCGACCCATATCTTGAGGAGTACCGCACACGTCACAGAATAGGGCGTTGCTGTCTATGAAGTTGTGACAGAAAGAGCAGACTTTGCGCTGCCCCGTTTGTGAGCTCGCCAATCGTAAATCACCTATGGACACTTGAAACCACGTAGGAACTGATTCAAATCCGAAACTTAACCATTACCCGGAAGATGCAACTCCTGTGGCAACGAGAGTATGGAAAACTTGGAAGTGTTGCTTTGGAAATGCAAAGTGGGCTGAGGAGTCTACTTGGAGTTTCGGGGTCTTTCGATGGAATACAGTCTTATTGCTTCGACTTCAGATGCAAGGATTGGCAAGTTCTCGGTCGCCGGAAAGAGCCCTTGTGAAATAGGTGTCAACGACTAAGGCTACAGACGGCTTGGAGTATTGCAAACGTGTATACGGCCATAAACTTCTCCCTATGGACTGAGGTGGTTCCGTGGTTGGCTCTGCTGGTTCTGGGAGGCACTTTCCGAATCTGGTCGGATCGACGATGAATTCCCGGAGCTTTCGTAGAGTCATTGCCCCTTCGAACCTTCCCTTGACGGTCATCCCAGGGGCATCCTCGATTTGAGCAAGCATTCAAGCACCGATTGATTAACCTGCGTTGTAGGCGTATGTCCTATATCGAAGGGGCCTGAAGTTCCTTGAAAATAAGGCAGGCGGACTCTCAAGAGCACCTTCAAGAGGTCAAATCGCTTTTCTTGGAATATGCTTCCTCGGTTGGGTTCGACCTATCCTTCCAGAATTTTGAGGAGGAGTTGGCAAATCTACCCGGAGAATATTCCCACCCGACGGGGGCGCTATTGCTCGCTTTTGACCGAGATGCTGTCGCTGGTTGCGTGGCTTTGCGAAAATTGGCTAATGACGTTTGTGAGATGAAGAGGTTGTATGTGCGCCCAGCATTCAGGCGAAAGGGAATCGGCAGAGCCCTGTCAATGGCGATCATCGAACAAGCAAGGAAGCGTGGATACTCTCGTATGCGCTTGGATACTGTTGGCTCAATGGAAGAAGCTACCCGACTCTACCGTAGTTTAGGTTTCAAAGAAATTCAGCCCTATCGCTACAACCCTATGGCAGGAGCTCTGTTTCTTGAACTCGACCTATAGTCGGAGTCGTGTTCTACTGCTTCGTTCTGAAAGACGGATTTTCCTTTTCCGAGTTACACCGGCTAACGTTGGAATAAGTGCGACTGCGTTGAGGGCTGCGAGCTATGTCAAATCCTGATCAGAGCCGGGATTCTGTTGGCTCCGTAGAGTCTATCGTCATTCTTATTTCGTGACCTTGATGTTGAAGTTGGGGGTCTGGTTGACTGTCATCAACCGCACCCAGAGCGCCAGATACATTTCTGTTCCTCTGGCTGTGCTTATGTCACCGAGGTCAATGACAGACTTCCAACCAAACCAATCTGTAAGGATCTCGCGAACCTTGGATTTGGCGTTTGGATCATTTCCGCTCATGAAGATGTCGTGGGTTCCAGGGATGATGTGTGGCGTTACCATTACGTTGCAGTTGATGGTGTTGAGTGCTTTGACAACCTTGGCTTCGGGGAAGGTTCGCTGTATTTGCTCGCCGAGCGAATCTGTATTGCAAACCGTCAATGTAGGTGGCATGCCTTTAGAGAAATCCAAGGGGTTGGATATGTCGACCAGAATCTTTCCTTTCAGGTTTTTCGCGCCAGCCAATTTCAAGGCTTCGAGTGAAGCTGCGCCAGCCGTGCAGTTGAAGATTATCTCGGCGAATTCTGCGGCCTCAGCGAACGGGCCGTTCGAGGCCTTTGGGCCGTTTGCTTTGGCCCATTGGACAGCTTTCTCGTTTCCTGACGTGCGAGAACCCATTTTCACTTCGTGGCCCAATTGAATCAGTTTCGTAGCAATTGTGTTCCCAACCATCCCAGTTCCCAAGACTCCGAGTTTCATGGCCGTGCCTCGCTTGTTAAGCGGAGAGAGCCGGGTTCTAGCTATTTATTGACTACTCAACGATGGAGGAATTTCGTCAGAAAGATTTGGTGAAGAACCAAGCTGATACAACCAAGCCGATTGCAACGACAGTCAGGTGCAGAAGGCGTGGGTTAACGCGTTTCGCAAGGCGTGCGCCTGCGTATCCGCCGATAATCGCGCCTGCCATCATGAGAAACGCCAAGTACCAGACCACCAGTCCTTTGAACGCGAAGAAAACGAACGCTGTTACGTTTATGATTGCAGCAAGGGGCGTTTTCATCGCATTCATTTTATGTATGTCGCGTAGGCCCATGAGGCTGAATGAGCCCAGCATCAAAATCCCTATCCCCGCCCCAAAGTAACCGCCGTATGCGGCCACGAACAGTTGAAAGACGACGCCCCATATGCGCCCTATCTTCGTCACACGCTCGACGTCAGCGGAGGTGTGTCGAAGTCTCCTGGAAATCAGGTCCTGTGAGGCAAGCATTAAGGTCGCGAAGAGAACCAGGAATGGGACGACGCGTCTGAAAAGCTCAGGCGCCGTAAGCACAAGAACCGCCGCTCCCGCGAGTCCCCCGATAAGGCTGGGGATGGCGAGCATTATGAACAAGCCGCGCTCGACTGGTGTATCCTTTCGGTATCCGAGAGCACCACTAAGGGAGCCAGGCCACAACGCGGCTGTGTTCGTAGCGTTGGAGACGATCTCTGGTTCACCGAAGGCTACAAGGGAAGGGAAGGAGATCAGAGTTCCACCACCAGCCACGGAGTTGATGCCGCCGGCAAGCATGCCGGCAAGAAATAGGCCAATCAACCCGACTAGATCGCTCATGGCTGGTTCGCGTCTGTTGTTCGTCGGTGGGTGAGATACTTGAACATACTCGGCACGAGTCGCATTTGTGAATCATTGGACAAGCCTACGCAGCGAGTAAGCTGCGTAGAGGACGCCGAAGTAATTGCTGCTTGGAGAAGCTAGTTGTTTCCTACTTCCTTCTTGAAGGCGTCAGATAGGTTTCTTCCCCAATCGCCGATTGGTTCGAGTCTTCCGTCGAAGAACCGGAGAACTGGAGGCTCCCACACGAACTTCAGCCCTTTGACAAGGTCTCGGTGCTTGTAGAGCCAATTTATCCTGTCAATAGCGTATTCTATATGGGATATCGAGTAGACTCTTCTTGGAAGTGCAATCCTAGTTAGTTCAACGTCAGCCGGGACCTCCTTTCCTTCCTTGTCTCTATCCATCGAGACGCTTCCTCTTTCCATGCTTCTGATTCCCGAGGCTATGTAAAGGGCGGCTGAAAGGGCGCCAGCTGGATACTGGGATTGAGGTATGTGCGGTAGAAACTTCATGGCATCTAGATGGCACGCCAGCCCGCCTGGGGGTGTAACGACTGGGACGCCGGTTTCACGAAGCCTGTTCACGAAATACTTGATCTGTTCGACCGAACAACCTGCGACCGAGGGGTCCACCATTTCTCGAACTCCAACAGCCATGGCACCTACTTCTCGCATCGACATGCCCCCGTAGGTGTAGAACCCTTCATACACGGGCAGCCAGGGCCTGATCTTGTCAAACAGTTCCTTGTTGTTGGTCGCTATCATGCCCCCTCTAACAGACGTGTTCTTTCTGCCGCTCATGTAGAAGAGGTCAGGTATGCTGGAAATCTCGCGGACTATTTCAGCAACAGTCTTGGCTTGGTATCCTTTCTCACGCTGCATGATCATGTAAGCGTTCTCGCAGATGAGGCTTCCATCTATAACGAGGATTAAGCCGTGTTCATTGCAGATCTGACGAATCTCTTTCAAATTCGCCATGGAAAACGGCTGTCCACCAATCAGATTGGTGGTCGCTTCCATACGAACAAATGCGACCTTATCTTTCCCGTACTTCTTTATCACGTTCTTCAGTTTCTGTGGGTCCATGTTCCCCTTGAAGGGATTCGTACTCTCTGTCTTCAGGGCGTCATCATAGTATATCTCTAGAACTGAAGCGCCAAAAAGTTCGATGTGCGCCCTAGTGGTCGTAAAATGATAGTTCGTCGGAACCACATCGCCAGGTTTGATGAAAACCTTGGACACCAGATGTTCCGCTGCTCTGCCTTGGTGAGTGTTCATGACATATTTGTAGCCTAGAACATCTCGCACTGCGTCGGCGAATTCGTAGAAAGTCATGCTGCCGGCGTAGGCGTCGTCCGCTCTCATGAACGCTGCGAACTGGTTATCGCTCATAGCGTTGACTCCGCTGTCGGTGAGCATGTCTAAGAATATGTCCTTCGTCTTGAGCAGGAAGGTATTGTAGCCAGCTTCTCCAATCGCCTTGAGCCGTTCTTCGACGGGTACGAGTGTAATCTTCTGCACCATTCGCGTCTTGTGCATCTCAATTGGAATTTCTTTTCCCGAAGACAATTTGATGGACATTAGAACACACCACAAGCATTTCTACTGCGAATTCGGGACGACAAACTCAGGTACTTACGCATTTGGATGGGTTCTCTTGACCGGAGATTACCAGAGGGTTGACGAAGGCAATGTCCTGCGATGCGCAACAGTGATGACGCGGTTCGATAAGCATCAATGAGGCTGAGTGAGAAGCTGTGGAGATTCGTTTCCTCTATTCAGAGCAATGCCCCTCACATGACGAAGCGATTCAACGGTTACGCAAGGTCCTTGAAGAGGAGGGCGTAGCTGCAGAGATTGAAGTTATCAGAGTTGAGACCTTCGAGGATGCGAAGCGGTATCATTTTCCTGGTTCGCCCACGATTCTGATTGATGGGCATGATATCGATCCGATTCCCAGCCTTGAATTTGCTCTAGCCTGCAGAGCCTACACCCTTGAAGATGGGCGTATCTCTCCATTGCCATCGGTCTCAATGATTCGGAAGGCCGTTCGTACTGCTAAGGAGAATCTTAAGAGTAGAACCTAGCCCTAAACGATATGAAGCGATGAGGAAAATGGCGAACTTGAAGATTGGGGATACGGCCTTACCTTTCACCTTACCCGACGTCGATGGTAAGAGCCACTCGTTCGCGCAGTATTCTGGAAAGAATGCGGTGGTGGTTATTTTCAGTTGCAACCATTGTCCGTATGTTCGCGCTTGGGAGGACCGTATGGTCCAGATACAGGCAGGTTATGGCGTGAAGGGTGTACAATTAGTCGCGGTGAACGCGAATGACGCCTCGAAGTATCCTGATGATAGCTTCGAGAAGATGAAGGCGCGGGCACGGGAGAAGCATTTCAACTTTCCATATTTGCGTGACGAGAGCCAGGAGGTAGCACGGGCTTATGGAGCTGAGCGAACGCCCGAGGTCTTCTTGTTCGATAAGGCGGGTGGGCTACGGTATCATGGCGTGATCGATGACAACTATGATGACCCGGCGGCTGTCAAGGTGAAGTTTCTGCGGGACGCCCTCGACGCGGTGCTGGCGGGGAGAACGCCGGTAACCGCTGAGACCAAGCCTGTCGGCTGCACAATCAAATGGAAATGATTGCGGCGCTCTCACTCTCTCAGCCTCTTCTGCACTGAACTTCTTGTCAATTCGCGCAGTGCATCTGAAGCGATCCACCGCGCGTTCTTGGAGGGCATTTTCCGGATTTGTTTAGCGGTCCTTACAGCTGCTCGATTGAGCTCAAGGTTCCGTTTTCCAATCTGCCTGAGGGCCCAGTTAACCGCCTTCCTAACGAAGTTTCGCTCATCGGTGGCTTCTCTTGTAATTGCTTTCAGGAATTTCAGGAATTTTGCATTCGGCGCTTTCTTGTCATGAAATGCTAGCGCAGCCATCAGAGCGAATCCTGCCCTCTTGGTGAACTCTTCGTCCCGTAAACTCCATTCGAATGCTTTTTGGTAGGCTGCTTTCGTTTTGTCGAACAGGTTGCTGCAGGTTTGGTCGCAAACGTCCCACGAGTCGAAATCCCTAACCCACTTATCCATCTGGGTTGCCGTGACTTTTTCTGGAATGTCAATCATTGAGGCGAGTATGCGGGCTTCGTGGATTCCGGATTCCCAGAGTTCCAGGCTGAGGGAGTGATTCCTACCAAGCTCTCTTGCTATCTTTCTGAGGGTGGGAATGGATACGCCGTACGTATTGTTTGGGTTGATTCCGAATCGGGCCATTCCCTTGACCGCTTCAGGATTCGAGTGGGACTTGAGTCGTTTCAAGACATCATTCCTATCCATCTAAACCGCCATGCAAACACGACGGATGGTCAAGCGTAATTAGGCTTCAAGGGCGGCTGGCTCAACTAGCCACTTGTGAAAGATGGAAATTAGAGCTATCTTAGGTGGCTCAGTGATTCAGTATGCAAGAACAGTCAACCAAGGTCACTTCCGGGGGCTGGGATTTTCGGCTGCATCCCGCGAGCTCTAAGGTTGGAGTCGTCTTGGTGCACGAGATATTCGGCTTCGACCAATATGCAGATTCCGTGGCAGCGCAGCTTGCGCAAGCAGGTTTCTCGGTTGCGGCAGTGGATCTTTACCGCGGAAAGCTTGCGTCATCCCTTGAGGAGGGGTTCAAGTTCAGGTCGGTTTTGAAAGAGCAAGAAGTCTTAGATGCCTTAGGTTCAGGCCTTCAACTTCTTGTGCAGAAGTTCGGCCAGGACGCGAAGGTCGGTTCAATGGGGTTCTGCATGGGTGGAGCTTTTGCGCTCTTGGGCGCCTGCAACTTGAACATGGCCTTTTGTGTAGACTACTATGGCATGGTCGAAAATGTGGAGCAAGTTAAGGGTGCTAAAGGGCCCGTTCAACTCATGCTGGCTTCAGAGGATGAAAGAGTAACGCCGTGGGCGTACCAGCATTTCCTCCCCGCCGCAACCAAGTATAAGAAAAGAGTCGATGTACACCTCTACCCGAACGCGCAGCATGCCTTCCATCGGCCGAACTGGGAAGGCCATAACGCTGAAGCCGCGAAAGACGCTTGGGGAAAAACGCTAACCTTCATCTCCCAGTTCAGAGGGTAGAACGCATAAGCGCCGTTATTTCTTCGTCGCCGAGACCTGCTCCAATAAAGCTGGTATCTGTTCCCAACTTTCGACCCTGAAGATTCTCGGCATTTCTTTGGCGGCTCGGTTCCACGGTTGTGTGTAGAGGACACCCCACCTATCGAAGCTGGAAGCTACTAGAGACGTGAGCTCAGCAGAATCGTCTATGAAGACATCGTAACTCAGATTCGCCTTTGCTCTGGTGCTGGCCGTTCGGACGAAGGTGTCATACGGCACTTTCTGTTTTTCGAGCCACGATTTCGCAGCCTGAACCGTCGCTTGACTACGCCCTGTAACCACATCGACACGCCCGAGCCCATGTATTCGGCTGACCCGCGCCCCAATATTCTCCTCTACGGGCGGAATGCTCTCCCAATCAAACCATGCTTCGTCGAGAGTCCGAAAGAACTCCTCCTTTGTGATGTGAGCTACCTTCCATGCGTTCCATTGAACGAAGGAGTTCACCGTGAATTGTGTCGAGTGGCGTTGGTTTAGGATTCTGCAAAAGGCTACCATGGTGTCTGCTAGGACACCGTCCAAATCGACCGCAATGTGCAAGGGCAAATTAGAGTCGGCCCCGTTATGAGACCGGTCGGTCAGCTCTTTCTTTGTTTTCTCAACCTGCGAACGGCGTATACTATGAGGTAGGTTGTAGCCAGCACCGCGGCAACTTGTAGAGACACGAACAGTGCGGCAAGTATGAGAATCAACGTTACGATTAAGCTGACCTTAGCTTCAGTTTGCGAACCTTAATCCTCCAAACGGCATTACTCAAGGCATTGATTCCATTCTTATGACTTCTTCATGCACCTTCAAAAGGTACCCTTCCGCCGTTAAGCCCCGCTTTTTGCGAGCTTGCGGATGGCGTTCTCTACTCCGGTCCCATGCTGAATTGCCTTCTTGCGGCGCCATACCATGTCCTCTGGCAACCCCATCTTTTTCGCCGCGCTCCGCAGAACCCACTTCCTCGTAAGGTCATTCCCGGGCCTAACTTTGAATTCGGAAGGAATTGACAACGAAAATCTGATTACATCCAAGTCGGCGAAAGGTGTGCGCAGCTCTACGCCAAGCGGGGCAGTGGCCTGGTCATCCCTCTCATAGTTCACTTGAGCCGAATCCACGACGCTGCGGTAGAGCTCGGCAACGAGTGCCTTTCGTCCTCTCTTATCCAGCGTTCTCGCGTACTTGTAATAACCGCCGTAGAGTTCGTCGCTGCCTTGCCCGCAAAGCATGATGGAGCACCGGCGTTTGGCGGCGACAATCGCTGCCCAGTGAAGGGGCACAGCCACACTAACCTTCATCAAGTTCGGCTCCTCTATAAGCCAGACCACACGCCGAACATATTCTTCGAGCGAATCAAGACTGAATGATTCTATTGTAATGGGCAAATCAAGTTCCCGCGCGAAATGTTCAACGACAGCGAGTTCTGGGGACGCGGGGAGGCCCACGCTGACTGCTTCCACGTTAGACCGCGTCTGGTTGGCAAGTAGTGCAGTTATGGCGCTGTCGAGGCCGCCTGAAAAGGCAACGGCAACCTTGTCAACACCATGCGTTATCTTTCGAATGGATCTCTTCAGCAGGAGAGAGAGTCGTGATGATGCTTGGTGAATGTCCATCTTTCTCACGGCAGGCCGGGGAATATGCGCTAGGCGGGTTTCGCTGAACCTGCGGTCCGTAGTTGAGTAAAGATATCCTGGATTTACTCTCTTAACATGACTCAAACCGATCCGCCAGAGGGCTTTTCTCTCCGAAGCGAAAACGGTCAGATTTCTGCTCCTCGCATAATACAATGGTTTTAGTCCGTTTAGGTCTCTGAAAGCACACAACTTTCCTTTCTGTAGAAATGTGCAGGCGAAGGCGCCAGGTTCCTCAAGGAGCGAACTTGCAGCCTTGGCTACCGACATTCTTCTCGTTAGGCGTTTGTGGGCGAATCGAGCCGCGTGCCGAATTCGGAAGATTGAACCGTCGAGCATAGTGGCAGCCCCGTTAGCTTCAAAAACATGCACTTCAAGCGCGCTTCCAGAGGAGTATCCGGCCGACAGGTTGACGTTTCCGTCGTCAGTCATCTTCAGGGTCTTCGAGTTAGCTCCCCGGTGGCTCAAGGAACGGAGCATATTCTCGACGAGCGCCTGAGTATCAGTCCCGTTTCTGGCGAACGCTGCGGCAATTGCACCCAAGCTTTGTCGCTTCGGTTTTTCCACTCGTCGTATATCAGGTACGCTGCAGTGACAAACAAGAACCGGTCATGATGGGTATGTAGACCTCAGGTTCGCCTAGTTCTTTTTCTGCCAAAAGCCCCAATCATCATGAACATACATAGCAAGAGTGCGACCAGCACGATGCTCGCGTTGACTGGAAATTCTGGAATGTCATTTTGCCCGACGACGAGTATCGTGTGCGTACTGTGCGTGTAGGTGAAGCAGATGTAATAGTTGTTGGCGTCTGAGGTGTAGGCAGTTGGAAGGGCATTTTGGTCAAATAAGACGACCGGCTGTCCGTCAATGGATGCGATGGGAATGGCTAGGTTCATTGAACCTACCGTGCCGTTCTGGCCCGTGATTTGGAAGACATACTCCTTGCTTTGCGCGTCATACGGGTTGCCGCTAAGGACCTGGCTGTCTGTCAAGAACTGTGCAGTTCCATAATCTGACTGGAGGGTGCTGATGGTTCCCACAGATTGAGTGTTGAAGAAGGCAAGGATGTCGGCCAGGATTCTGCCTTCGACATCGGTTCCGATCCATTGATGCCCATAAGTGAAGGCGTCGATACGGGCAAGATTGTTTTGAACATGCTTCGCCCACAAGAATGCTGATTGAATGCTTGTCGTGCCACCATCGCTAATGCCCCAGATGAGCAAATGCGGGATCTTGACGCTCTCCGAGGATTGGGCGGTATTGAAAACTGACGACTTGGTATCGGTTTGATTTGATGTCCCAGCCACCTCCGCGTCCATCACGACTCCGAGATTGAATATGCCGTATAGGTCATGCGTGAGGACCCAAGCAGCCACTGTGCCGCCGGCGCTCCAGCCAATTATGTAGACTTGGCTGATGTGGAACGCGAACTTGAGCATGGCTGCCAGTTCGTAGGGGAAAACTGGGACGTCTGTGACGAACCACGAAATCGGTGCGATCACATTGAACCCCTTGTTTGCAAGGCCGGTCAAAAGGTCTGTTGTCCCCTGATCGAGGGAACTAACGCCATGCAAGATTGGCTGGTCGTATCCTTCACTAATGTATATGATCCCGGGAAAGCCGGCTGATTGAATGTTGAGGTAGGCATTCGTGCGCCCACCCAATTGGCTATTGTACAATGCAGGAAAATCCCCTGATGGGGAACCCGATGGCGGGGGATAGCTGCCCGCGACGGTTGTGGTCCAATTAATGGCGGGATCAGTCATAGTCAACGTGTACCTTATCGTGTTTGGATTAGGGATCACCGGCATGTTGATGTTCAGATAGAATGCTCCATTGGCGTCTGTTGTAGAATTGCTCAAGCTGGTTCCATTTCTGACCGCAGTGTCCTGATACTGAACAGTCACATTGGCATCCCCGCCACCATATTGGTCGGTGACCACGCCCGTGAAATCGACTCGTTCCCCAGGTTTCGGTTGCAAATCACTGACTACGAACGTATACTCGCAACACGGCCCCAGTGTTGCTTTGACTTGATGCGGCGAATAGGCGAGAACAAGAGCGATCAAAATTGCGAAGACTATGCTGCGCCGCATGCGAATCATCAATCACGCATCCGAAGGAGTATATTTGCGTTAAACCACCCGAGTTTATATTACGTACGAACGCTACGTTGGCCTCGGGCTGAGAATTGCCAATATTGCCCATTGATACCGGCCGTTACGGGTCCCGGAGATGCGGGCAGTGTTCGAGGAGGAGGCGCGTTTCCAGAGGATGCTTGATGTTGAGGCAGCTTTAGCGTGGGCGAGAGGGCAGCTGGGTGAAATACCGAAAGAAGCAGCTGAGGAAATCGAACGCCACGCGACTATGAAGCATGTTAAGTTGGAGAGGATTCGTCAGATTGAGAAAGTCGTCGCTCATGAAACGGCGGCCTTAGTCGAAGCTCTTTCCGAGGTTTCCGGGAAGGGCGGAGCGTATGTTCACCTTGGAGCAACGTCCTCCGACATTCTTGATACCGCATTGGCCTTGCAAATGAAGGAAGGGTTGGAAATAGTTCAGGCTAGGCTGGACAGGCTGGAAGAGGGCCTCATCGCCCTGTCGAGAAAGTACAGGGACACAATGGTCATTGGCCGCACGCATGGCCAACACGCGTTACCCATGACTCTCGGGCTCAAATTTGCGGTTTGGTTGCGTGAAGTTGCCAGACATATCGACCGCCTGAACCAGTGCAAGGAACGCGTTCTCGTCGGTAAATTGAGCGGGGCGGTGGGCACCATGGCTGGCCTCGGCAAGAACGCTCTAAAGATTCAGGAGCTGGTAATGAAACGCCTCGGGCTTAGGGCGGCGGAGGTTACCAGTCAGATTGTTCAACGCGACAGGTACGCCGAACTAGTCTGCGTTTTCGCTATCATAGCCAGTTCCTTGGACAAATTTGCCGTTGAAATCAGGAACCTGCAGAGGCCCGAGATTGACGAGTTGGGTGAGCCGTTTGAAGTGGGCAAGCAGGTGGGAAGTTCCACAATGCCTCAGAAAAGAAATCCTTGGAGAAGCGAAAGTGTTTCAAGCCTGGCCAAAATCGAGCGAAGCCTGGTCGCCCCGGCATTGGAGGGAATTGTAACGTGGCACGAGCGTGACCTATCCCAATCAGCTTCCGAGCGCTTTGTGATCCCAGAATCCTTCATACTAGTGGATCATATGTTGGATTCGATGGTTCGGATTCTTGGCGGGCTGCGAGTCAACGAGCGCCAAATGCTTGAGAACTTGAAGAAATTCAAAGACCCAATGATGTCCGAGGCAGTTATGATAGCCCTCGTAAACAAGGGGATGCCGCGGCTAGAAGCTCACAAGCTCTTGCAGCAACTCGTATTCGATAGCCAGGAGAAAAACAAAGGCTTCGCCGAAGTGTTGGAGGCCAACCCAGCGATTGCAAAGTATCTGACGAAGGAGGATATCAAATCCGCTTTGAATCCCAAGTCTTACCTGGGCTTGTCGGGCGAGCTTGTGGACGCTGCGGTGGGGAAGACAGTGGCCGAACGGAAAGGGCGTGGCCTTTCGGACTAGATGCTTTCGCTATCGCCCTCTCTATAGTCGGTTAGCAGGCTTTGTTCAGTTGTTTCAGCGGTCTTCGAGTTCAATCTTTCCCATTCCTCGGCCTTGATGAGGCCGCCTACCTGTTCCTTGATTTTCTTTGCTAGCGACGGGCCGATCAGTGGGACGTTCATCAGATCCGTTACCGAGGCGCGCTTCAGGTCGTCAAGGTTTCTGTATCCTGCGCTGAACAGGGAACGAGCCCTGACGCGCCCTACGCCTTCAAGTTCGACTAGAGGAACTAGTTCGGCTTTGACACCCTTAGCGCACCGGATTTGCAGTTCGTACGCCTGCGCGAGAAGGTCCTTGTGGCCGAACAGTTCAGCGAGCTGGTAGGTCGCGTGCAAGAGCCATCTTGCAGTGTCCACCATCCTGAGTATGTCGCCTGGTTCAACTTTGTGAACTTCGAGTATGCCGTCTTCGCTGGTTTCATTGATCCATTCGTACAGAACCCTTGCGCATTTGATTTCGGCTAGGAATTCCTCATAGGTCACGCCGTTGGTGTCGCCGTAGTATTCAGGGGTCTCACACATGAATTCGTCTTGGTGCTCTTTGGCGAAGAGGTCGAGCATTTCATCTTCCCCGCGGCGTGGGTACAATTTGGGTGAAATGTCGGGCGTTCTCGAGATCAGATGCAGGAAGCTGGTCTCGGTCACGTGTTTGGCCCGTGTGTATAACCCGTCCCGTAGGACAACTGCGGATACTGGGTCTATGTAGAGTTCGGAGACACGCCGGCCGAACCTCGTAGCCTTCAGCTCTTCGCCCTCGAATTCAACCATCTGCTCTCTGTGGAGGAAGGAAAGTATGTCGCCGAGTTTTCCTTTGATCATCTTGGGGTCGTATTGGAAGGCATAGAAGGTCTTCGCGAAAAACCTGGTCAACCCATCTTCAGTGGTAGCAAACCGCGTGGCAATGGTCGCTAGCACATGCGGCCTGAGAACTTTCTCTGCACCGAGTTTGGACCAGATTCTTTCAGGTTCCGCGAGGGCGTAGTTCTTCAGAAGATAGTCTTGCTCATCTTCGGTTCGAGCTATGAGGATGGCTTCACCGTACTTGTCGTACTTCGGCCTCCCCGCCCGACCACAAAACTGCTTATACTCCAAAACGGAGATCGGGTAACGTCCGTACCCAGGTTCGTACCTTTCGTAGCTGCTTATGATGACCGTACGGGCGGGGAGGTTAACGCCGGCCGCGAGGGTCGGAGTCGCGGACAAAATCTTCAACCGCCCAGCTTTGAATGCGTCTTCGATGATTTTGCGGTGTCCTCCAGGTAAACCTGCGTGGTGGAAGGCAACGCCGTTCAGTGTCTGTTCCGCCAACACTTCTCCTAGTCGAGTTCTTTCGCCGGTTGCGAGGATTCTTTGGGCTATGTTCTCCAAACCCCTACGGTCCGGCTTGGGCAGGTATCTTCTGAGAACTCCCGCAGCTTTCTTTCCCATCTCCACAGCTGTGCGCCGAGTTTCAGCGAAGATTAGGACCTGGCCCCCCTCGCGCACAACGTCGAGTGCGGTGTCAAAAATCGGGTTCGTATCGGTGTGCGGGATGAAGCGAGAGGCCCCGTCCTTGAATTGGATTTGACCGTCGTAATAGACGCCTTCTCTAAGCGGGACGGGCCGCCACTCGGTAGTGATGGGGATGCCTTTGAGCCACTCGCCGATCTCCGCAGCATTCTTGATGGTGGCGCTCAGTGCGATGACTTGAATTCGTGGGTTGATTTTCAGTAAGCGGGTCAGAACGACCTCAAGGGTTGGCCCCCTGTCTGCTTCGGTGATAAGGTGAATTTCATCAGCGACAACAACCGAGATATCTGCAATCCATGGCGAGCGGTGTCTCAGGAGCGAATCGGCTTTCTCGTTCGTGGAGATGATGACATCATAGTTGGCGAGATAGATGTTGGACCTGTCGTAATCTCCGCTAGTGACGGCGACTCGAACGTTTCGGCCCGGCGTCTTTTCGACTGATGTGTACTTTTGGAAGTCTTCGTACTTCTCGCTCGCTAGTGCCCGGAGCGGGGTAAGGTAGAGTGCTTTTCCGCCCTTCTCAAGTATCGACTTGAGAATTGCCATTTCTGCGACAAGCGTCTTGCCTGATGCCGTTGGGCTTGCGAGAACGATGTTCTTCCCGTCCAAGGCGCCGGCTTTGATAGCGTCCTCTTGGGGAGGGTATAGTACATCGTACCCGGCCTTAGCTAGAACAGCCTTAACAGCGTCTGGGATGGGGAGTTCGTCGATCCGCAACGAAATTGCGCCTGTCAGGCTGCTGTTCGCTTCAAGTGCCCAGGCTTAGGCGAATAAAGGATTCCTTCCTTGACAAGCTGGTCGACTAGCCTTCTCGCATCTTCGTCGGTAATGTCAACTTTCCGTGACAAAGCCTGGTATAGTGTCGAGTCTTCGACGATTCCCAGTTGCTTCTCCAAATCAGCGAAAGTGCTCAGCACGACCTGCATTTTGTCTCTCAGGCTCTTTGGCTTGCCCGTCATTATGACGTCAATGTCCATCTTCCCAGTCGTCGTGTCGATGCCCACATCCTGCAGGGACAATGTCATTAGGCGAATTATTGCACGAGCGTCTTCCGCCTCGACCCGGTCACGCAAAAAGCTCTTCGCCCTAGCTTCAGATAACCTAACCAATCCCTCAAGCTGCCTCGGGGTTATGACTATGGGCGACTCGCTAGAGCCGGACATTGAACGCATCTTCAGATAATACTGCCTAATCTCGTTCACAGACTCATCCGACAAGGCCGGTTCGATGCGTTTGGCATACGCAATATACTTGCGTAGAAGCTCCGGTAGAAGTGGTGGTTCCTCCGGGGTAGTCTTCAACCGGTGGAGTGTGAGTATGTGCTCCGACATCCTACTGTCCGAATCAGCTTCGGGGACGTCCTTCATGATGAAGAGGAGGTCGAAACGTGACAACAATGTTACGGGCAAACTAATGTTATCCGTGATGTTCCGGTAAGGGTCATACCTACCCAAACTGGGGTTGGCAGCCGCGAGGACGGCGGCCCTAGCATTTAGGGTTGCAACAATTCCTCCCTTGGCCACGCTGACGGTGTGTTGCTCAAGAGCCTCGTGAATAGCCACCCGATCCTCCGGGCGCATTTTATCCACCTCGTCGATGCAAGCTACACCTTTGTCAGCCAAAACTAGGGCTCCCGCTTCTAGTACCATGCCCCCAGTTTTTTCGGACTACTGCGGCAGTCAGGCCGGCGGCTGTTGTTCCGCGGCCGCTTGTGTAAAGCCCTCGCGGGGCGATCCTTGCAACATATTGGAGTAGTTGGCTCTTAGCGACTCCTGGGTCTCCAACGAGGAGGACGTTGATCTCACTTCGTATTGTGACGCCATCAGGCAGTCGTTTGGGGACGCCTCCGAATAGGAGGTAGAGGACGGCCTCTTTGATGTCGCCGTAACCGTAAATGGACGGCGCGAGCGAGGCTATGAGTTTGCGGTGGATGAACGGATCTTTCGCTAGCTCTTTTATCGCCCTCTCATCCTCAGGCGTGATCTCAACAACCTCAACCTCCTTCCCGACGACGTCAACGTAATTTGCGTCGAGGAGCAGTTCGAAGGTGCGAAGCCTAGCTTTTCTCCCAACGTATTCCTGCTGGCCCCTCGCTATCCCAGTTATGGATACACGGTCGCCTGGCCGTGCGATATCGACCAGGTCTTCAGCGAGTTTGATGTCGATGGCCCTGGGCAGTTGGCCTGGAGGGAGGTCTTCAGGCCGTTCTTGGATTCGGATATCCTGTGAGTTCATGAAGGTGGACTGTTTTTCCATGAATTCGAACACTTTGCTTCGGCAATGTGGGCAGACTCCGGCCCGCGCATCAGAGTTCCTGCCTGCTCGACGTAAGTCATCGCGTTGCATTTGCGGCATTGAAACGCGGCCTTAATGAGAAGGGGCTTGACCGACGTTGACCTCACAATTATTCCGTCGATCGAGAGTAACCTGCCAATGTTCTCCGCGCCAATCTTGCGGAGTAAGTGTTTCTCCGGAAGTTTCCTGAACCTGACGCGAAGCCGTTTTATGACTTCGGCATATTCTGGGTCCTCAATTTTCAGTTGGGCCCACGCACTGCGGTCCATATACTCGAGGTATTCGTCTGGCTTGTCAAGAATCGAACGCGCTAGGTCTGCGTCGTGAGCTATCAGGTCTTCGAAGTCGACCACGATAGACCTTGAGCCAGTCAGGGCAACGTGGCCAAGGCGTTTTCGATATTTGTATTCGTCTTCAGCCAGGAAAGACCTGAGGAAGTCCTGGAAACGTTCCTCGGGGTTCTGTAGCGTGGTCAAGCGTTTAATTCCTGTCCAAGGAGCTTCGACTTCCAATCCTCAATGGTCCTGTTGAGAGTTGAATAGAGGGTTCGCTCTTCGTACGTCAAACCTTGAATGAGTTCCTCTGAGGGCGTTGGGGATGCGGCGATGGAGACGATCTTTCGAACTCTACAGTTAACAATGTCGCGCACTAAGCTTTCGGTCCTCTCAAGTTCCCGAAGCTTCACCTGGTCCTGTTTGCTCTTTTGACGAAGTTCACCTAGGTGCCGCCTGAGCATGCAGTAGAAATTCGGTTGGAGCGCAGGTAATTGTCTCGACGCAGGAATGGTTTCTCGCCAATGTATTTTTGAAATCGAGTTATAGTTGAGGACATCCTCCTCCCTGAACCTAGCGTACCCAAGCTGCACAAGTTCCTTGGCTGTCCAATAAGGAACTTCAAGTTCCTGCCCGACTTTCGCCGAGGATAATTTCGGCATCCTGGACGTTTCAGGCAACTCCCGGGTCACAACTACCCGGATCTGAGAGTTTTCAAAGTCAAAGTCTATGTCGCCGACTGACATCAAGGCTTCCGCCAAGAATGAAACACCAAACCGGTAACCGCCCTTTTCCAAGTTAAATGCTTTAACTCGAATTCTTTTTTCCATTCAGTCGAGATTTCCATTGGAGCGACTTGCGCATCGGGAGAGAAGGATGAAAGTATGAAGGGCGTTTTCGCGTGCAGCGAGTACCCGCAGCTCTGCTTGGGCCAAGGCTTTTGAATGTGGTTCGTAAACTCAGCTGCACTGGAAATCGAACGTGCAATTGCGCGCGGTGGAGAAGCATTGAGCCAAGCCAACGTCATGTGGATCGAGAAGTATAGACCTCGGTCTCTCGATGAGGTCGTCAATCAAAAGGAAACAGTTTACGGAATCAAAGCGTTGCTCAAAACGCCTGCAACGATGCCCCACTTCCTCTTCGCGGGCCCGCCTGGGACTGGGAAGAGTACAGTTGCCCTTTGCATAGCCCGTCAATTGATGGGTGAAAGTTTTCGCAGCCTAGTGTTGGAGTTGAACGCGTCCGATGAACGTGGTATCGGCGTCGTTCGCGAGAGAATCAAAGGGTTCTCCCAGATAATCCAAACCACCCCATCGGGCGTTCAGTTTGGGCTTGTGATCCTCGACGAATGCGACGAGATGACAAGAGACGCCCAAACCGCGCTTAGGAGAATAATGGAAACGTCATCCAGAACCTGCCGCTTCATTCTCATTTGCAACTATCAAAGCGGCATCATAGAGCCCATCCAAAGCCGATGCTCAGTCTTCCGATTCAGGCGATTGGAAGAAGCCGAAGCTATCGAATACTTGGCAAAGATATGCAAATCTGAAAAAATCGACGCAGGTCCCAAAGTTGTTGAACGAGTCTTCGAACTCTCAGAAGGTGACCTTCGTAGGGCGATTAACTACCTCCAGGTTGGGGCCACAAGCACGAAGGGCGGAAAGTTAGACCTGGCGACCCTCGAGAGGGTCATGCCAGAAGCCCAGGGTGAACTCATTCGTGAAATGCTGAAGCTTGCACTTCAAGGGGATTTCATGAAGGCACGAGATGCCATGTACGAGTTGATGGGCAAGCATGGTGTGAGCGGCAGAGAGATTATCCGCGGAGCGAACCGGGAGATTAGCCGCGTCTCAGAGGTTAAGGGTGACAAGCAGGCGGAGGTTGTGCGTGCACTCGGTGAATGTGATTTCAGGTTGACGCAAGGTGCAAATGAGGATATTCAGCTCAGTGCCATGCTGGCCCAGTTGAGCGTGATTGGAAGAAAGTAGAGTGCAAACGCTCCAGACAGTTGCTTGGACTGAGAAGTACCGTCCCCTGTCCACAGCAACGCTTCTAGGCAACGAGGAATCAGTCGAAGCATTCAAGGCTTGGATGAAGCAATGGACCTTGAAGAAGAAACCCACGAAGGCATGCCTCCTAGTCGGGCCGCCTGGGGTCGGGAAAACAACGCTCGCTAGAGCCGCCGCGAACGATTTCCACTTCCGAGTGCTTGAGATGAATGCAAGCGACATTCGGACTGAAAAAGCCATCAAGAACCTGCTTGCCCCCGCAAGGTCCTCTTCAACGCTCGACAGCTTCACCGCCGATGGTCGAGGAAATATGATTCTCATGGACGAGGTGGACGGCGTCTTCGGGCGAGAAGACCGCGGAGGATTGGGAGCAATTCTTGCAGTAATCAAGCAGTCGCCCGTACCAATAGTCCTAACGGCTAACAACGTAGACGACGAAAAATTTGACGACCTCAAGAAGGCCTGCATCGTCGTCCCGCTTGTTGAAATTCGCCCCCGCCTGCTACTCATGCTGACTAATCATATCCTCGCCGAAGAGGAGCGCTCAGTTCCTGAGAAAGTAAGGAAACGAGTTGCCAGCGAGAGTCACGGGGACATAAGGTCCGCCGTCAATGATATTCAAACCATCGCAACCAGTGGCGCAGCAACCCTGCGTCCGGAACGGACGAGGGAGCTGGATGAAAAAGGAACCATAAGGGGCCTGTTCGCTTCACGCGGATTCGGCGAAGCTCGAAAGGCCCTCAACGAGACTGAGATTCCACTCTACCGCGACGAGTTGCTATTGCTCATTCACGATTTGCTCCCCTACCTGTACACCACGCCTAGCAAATTGGCGAAAGCCTACGACAGCTTGTCCCGCGCAGATATCGGGTATGGGAGAGTTGGTGCAAGCCGTTCTCGTGGGATGATGCCGCCTCCTTTCAACCAGCCGCGCAGGGATGCTGTGCCGGAATGGAGTCTACTCCCCGTCGCGTTGAACGAATTGGCCTCAGTGGGAACGGAGCCGGTCGATAACGACATAGAGCATGCGATGGATGTAGCCCCATTGCTCTCGAGGAAAATCGTGGATCGTTATCAGTACCGACTTTGGGCGTTGGACCACCTGTGCCGCAGGATAGCCAGGACATGCCACATGTCGAAACGTAAGGCGTTGTATGAAGTTGTCCCGTTCCTAGTGGCCATTTTCAGCTCTGATGGGGAACGTGGGCGGGAAATTGCCCTGAGCCTGGAAGCGGAGGAACGGGACATAGATTTCCTGGTTTCGGAATCTAAGGCGCAACCAGCCGTGAAAGGCCCTGAAGCGGTTCTTGACCCGACAGGTTTCAAGTTGCCTTACATGGGCAAGGACAAGTTCATCCAAATCATGCGGGCGGGCATTAGTTACGATCGGAGCGGCGGCAAATTTGCTGTCCGCCGGCTCGATAACCTAGACTCGGTTGAAGAAAGGCTATCGGACATAATGGCGAGGCCTATCAAATTCCGGCGCCCTGAGCAAGCTGCGGCTGAAGTGGAGGGTAAGATCATTAAGGAATGCTACGTGGACGGGCAGAAGATCACATGTGAAGAATGTGAGTTTGTTGAGAACTGCCCCAGCCATCTAATCCCCTCTCTGAAATTCTGCATATGCAATCAAACACTCGCAGATCCGAAAGCTTACGAGAAGTACGTAGCAAAGAGCAGCCCCGCTGCCCCGCCAGCGAAGGTTAAGCCTGGTAGACCGGCTAGGACAGCTAAGCGGGCACCTGCCCGTAAGAAGCGTTAATGCTCGTGAGCTACGCCGATGATGTGTCCAAGTTCTGGAAGAATCAACTTCTCCATGGCCGTTTGAACGGCGTCCGGTGAGCCGGGAAGACAGAATATCGCTTTCCCCTTACTCGTTCCCGCGAATGCGCGGCTGAGAAGGGCAGGGGGACCGATAGTCTCGAAGCTGATTTTTCTGAAGAGTTCCCCAAAACCAGGAATCTCCCTATCAACTAGGGGTATGATGCTCTCAGGGGTAACGTCCCTCGGGGACAAGCCTGTCCCGCCGGTTATGATCACCGCGTCAACCCCATGGGTCCTGAGGGCGTGTTTTGTTCTTTTGGTTATCATTGGTTTAGAGTCGGAAATCAATTGGCGTCCTTCAATTCTATGGCCTGCGCCTCGGGCAAGCTTCTCGATTATGTCTCCAGAGGTGTCGTTGGGTTCTTGGCCAGCGTTGAGTTCTTTGAATTTTGATGTGCTACAGGTGATGATGTAGATTCCGACCGATTTCGGTGCGGATGACTTGTGAAGTTCCGGGACTTCGGTCATTTATGTTCGCTTGATTTTCTTTGTTACTTTGAGGTTTGTGATGGTGGTTGTCGGGTATTGGCCCTTGGGGTCTTTCTCGTATTGTTTCACCATGTCCCAAATCGTGAGAAGATAGGTTGCGGCAGCTGTTAGCGCTTCCATCTCAACCCCGGTTTTCGCCAGTCCCTTCACGTACGATTCCACCCTTAGCACATTGCCCGCCAAAGAGTGCTCGGTTCGCACTGCTGTTATCGGAATCGAGTGGCAGAAAGGAAGTAGATTGGGCGTGCGCTTCGCGGCCATTATTGCCGCGACCTCTGCGGCGGCAATTGGGTCGCCCTTCGCGATTCGGCCGCGTTTAATGCGTGAAATTGTGCTTGTTTTCAGCACAATCTCGCCGACCGCTGTTGCCTCTCTAACTATTGCGTCCTTCGGTGAGATGTCTACCATGGAGAAACGGCGCATTTGCAAACAAACCTCACGCCTGACATTAAGACCGTGCGGGCAAATTAGCCCTTGTGCCGTGTCCGGGGCTATTGTTGCCGCAAATCACGACTCCGAGTCCTGGCGTTTAACCCGATTTCGGCTCATGACTATCTGTGGGGGTGGTTTCCTGGCGAAGCCATGTGGATCTACATGAACACAACTGCAACCTTGCTCCCGTAGTAGTGTGTCCACGCCGCTTAGCCAATGAGTCACGCGCCTGCCGCCATTTGCATCCGCACTGTGGGTTCTAATGACGCCCCGGTAGCATTGAAACCTTGAAACTTTGTGATACTCGAATCGAGCCTTGACGACTACAGGCATGATTCTAGCCGGTCACTGGGAGCGGGTTTACTTTCGTGGTATACGTTTCTTTCGTGTTGTGGTTAGGGCGGCTTCTAGTTGCTCGCGCATGGTTGAGGCTGGTATGTTTTGTAGGCCGAGTAATGTTGTTTTTCCGCGTACGCCTTCGCCTGATTTTTCGGCCGTTATTACGCCAATGGCGCCTAGGCCGCGCGCGTACTTCCAGATTTGAGTGTGCTTTCTGGGTTGGTCATTATATTCTTCACAAACGGCCTTGTACTCGCGTTCAACGACGCCTATGGTAGCGTAGGCTTCCTGTGATTCCCCGAGAACCCTGGCTAGGGCGAGGAGCATGTATTTTTCGTGTGGTGATAGGGCGGCTATGTATTCGCCGCGGAGCATCGGGTAAACGCTTCCGGCAGCCTTCCGCACATGGTCGGCTAGAATGTGTTTCGCGTTTTCGGAGTCGGCGTATTTTCCGGCGCGCCAGAGTAGTTCGATTGAGTACCTGGCGTCACCGCTCTGGCCGCTTATGTCGGCGACGAGTTGAAGCGCCTCGTCGGCCACGGTGTTCTCTTTGAAAGCTAACCCAATACGGTCTTTGAGGATGTCGATTAGTTGTCGGGAATTGTACTTGTCGAGTTTAACGATATTCCGTTGCAGCGTGTCGATGGTGCTCTTGTCGAGTTTTTGGAGGTATTCAATTTCGCGGAGTATGAAGATTAGTGAGAGCCGTATTGGTTTGCCAACCCTTTCCTCTTGGATGCGGGTTAGGTTGTAGATTGGGGTGGATTCTTCCACTCTGATTAGGTGCTCGAGTTCGTCGAGTGCGAGTATGAGGTGTATGTTCTTGTCGTCGAGCATGTCCATGAGGGTGTGGAGCAGTTCCTCAGGTGCGAAGCCGCGTTTCGGAAATTCAGGTTCGAATTGGGTTAGGACGCGTTTTATGATCATGAAGAGGCTGCCTTTCGCTTCGCGGCAGTTCACGTGAACATAGTGAAGGTTGACCTTGCGGTTTCTCGCAGCCTTGACAAGGTCTGTTCCGAAACGTTGGGCGAGTACAGTCTTGCCGGTTCCTACGTCGCCCGTGATGAGGACGCGTTGGCTTGTGGAGAAGGGGCTGTCGAGCGTGAAGCGGAAGAGTTGGGTGAGAAAACGCATTTGCTCGTCGCGGTGGGGAAGTTTTCGGGGTATGTATTCCAGTGAGAGGGGCGCTTCGTCTTTGAAGACTGTGGGCCTTTCCAAAGTCTCCTTAACAATATCTGAAGACAATTGAACGAGAGCCCCTACTCTCGACATGGCTTAGCCTACCCCCATCTTATCTGCTTTTGTTCTCCGATGCGATAAAAACAGGAGAGCCGGGTGAAACTGATTGACTACAATTCATCATTTGGTTCGGTCAGATTCGATAACCCTGTAGAGTTCATCCCGCTCAGACGCACGAATCCCCTTAGCCTTCCCGTTATGTAAGATCAGCTTCCTCCCTCGCCTGCGTTGCATCATCACTCCGATGATAGAAGCCTGAATCCCATTCGCCTTCAAACGACGTAAGATCAGACAGCTCCTCCGTTTGTCGGCAGATATGAGTAGACAACCCGAGCTCATCAGCCGCAGCGGATCCACTTTCAATGCGGAGCATATTCGTTTCGTTTCCGGACGAATTGCGATACGTGACTCGTGAATCAGGAAACCAACGCCGGATGCTTCCGCAAGTTCCCAGACCCCCTGAAGCAAGCCGCCTTCCGTGGGGTCGTGCATTGCCCTAACTCCCCCCGCCCGGACAGCGACTAGAGCATCTTCAACAACGCCAATCGAGCTCTTCATGAGTTTTGCCCGCTGGAGTAGTTTCCCACCTATCTTCGGCCTAAGTTTGTGAGCGAAGTCCGAGGCTAGCACAGCGGTTCCTTCGATGCCTACTGTCTTCGTCATGATGAGCTGGTCGCCTGGCCGCGCACCGCTCGATGTTACGAAACGATTTCTCGGGACGACACCAACCATGTAGCCTACCACAATCGGGCGTTTCAGGCCAGGAGTGACCTCGGTATGTCCTCCGACAACGGCGACGCCCACCTGTTTCGCAGCCTTGTCGACCTGTCGCATAATCTTGCTCACCAAAGTGACGCCAGACTTTTCAGGGAGCAGGAGGTCGCACAGAAACCATCTTGGCCTAGCACCTCTACAGGCCACATCGTTCGCGTTAACGTGGACCGCGAGCCATCCGATATCAGACGCCGTCCCCGTGACCGGATCCGTTGTCAAGACGAGTACGTTGTTTCCCAGCGAGACTAGCGCAGCGTCCTCGCCTACGGAGGAGCCCATGATCACCGCGCGGTCTCTGACGCCCCTGTAACGAAACACATTATGTACGAGAACCTCAGTTGGAATCTTTCCAGTCCTGAAACGCGGCATCTTCTACCAAGCTCTGGAAGGCACGTCATCCTTTAAGTAATCACTCTCAATAAGTGTGCGTTGAGGATTGTTGAATGATTAAGTCGATAATTGACATAGCCGTTATCGTGTCCGACGCAAACAAATCTGCTGATTGGTACAAGGAAAAACTGGGTCTAGAAATACGCGACAAGCAAGGCCACTGGGTTACGGTCGCCCCAAAGGGCTACGATCCGGTTCTTCACCTCTGCGAGACAAAGCCGCTCGAGCCGGGGAACACTGGCATCGCGTTTCAGGTGGACGACTTGGACAAGGCCTACAAGGAGATGAGCGGTAAAGGGGTCGAGTTCACAGTGAAACCGAAGAAAGAGGAATGGGGTTACCACGCGATGTTCAAGGACCCCGACGGAAACGAATTCTGGCTTTTCGGGGAATAGTGCAAGAGCGCTTCACTCACGAAACTGTCTGCCTAACTTTCCAATAGTTTTCGACTCTTCCTGCGCGGGCTGCGAAAGGCAGTGTCCAGCATGTCGAAAAGTGAACTTGACTTTCATCGAAAGATGGCCAAGGAATGCTTCAACGCGGCTTGGGACTACATGGACAAGAAACATAGAGACGCTAATGACGAGCAGCAAATGCTACATCTGGCACATGCCTTCCGCTACCATTGGACGTTCGTCGGAACCCCCCGAAACCTGGCCGTTAGTGACTGGCAGATTTCCCGAATCTACGCAGCCCTCAACGAACCGCGACTCGCCCTCCATTTCGCCAAATCCTCCCTAGAAATCTGCGAGAAAAAGGGCCTGTCAGACACTCTGCATACGGCGTACGAGGCTATCGCGAGGGCATATGCAATTGGCAGGGATTGCAAAGCTGCCCAGAACCACCTCGATAAAGCTCGCGAACAGCTCGACCGATTGACCGGACTGGACGAAGAAGACAGAAAAATCTACGAGGATCAGATTCGAGAAACTGAAGCGATGATAGGAAAATAGCACGCCGCTTTACACTTCAGGATAGCAGTAACTGCGGGCTCCCGCACTCAAGATCCATCTCACTTTACGATCAATTGGGCCAGACTCGTCATCGCCCGCCAATAGAGCTAGCATAACACCCGCTAATTTGCATATCTAACACAAGCAATTTGCAAGCTTATGTTCAACGCGGCCAGTAGTCGCACCTAGAATCTCTGAATGAAGGTTGATGCGAAAAATTGCCTGCGGTGCGAATAGTGCCCGTCGGGTTTGAAAGTCTAGGCGTCAGGTCGATGTGCACTTTCATCGAGACGCCCGACGTGAGAATCTTGGTCGACGCAGGCGTCGCGTTGGGCCCACGTTTCCGAAAACTACCCCACCCGCAGGAGTATCGTGCGCGGGACCAATGTCGTAAGCGGATCAGGGAATATGCGGCGAAGGCTAATGTCGTAGTCATCTCCCACTACCACAACGACCACCACACACCGAACTACACCGAACCTGTCTGGCTTGGGAGCAGTGCTGAAGAATCTGAGCAAATCTATCGGGACAAGCTTGTTCTTGTGAAGGATATTCGGAACGCTATCAACTTCAACCAGCGCAGGAGGGGATGGATGTTCCAGCGGTTTGTGAAGCGGATCGGGAGCAAATGCGAGGTGGCTGATGGCAGGGATTATGAATTTGGCGCCACGACGGTGAAGATTTCTCAACCGGTCCCGCACGGGGAAGACGAAACGGAACTCGGGTGGGTTCTCATGACGACGATTGAATCTCAGGGGGAGAAGGTGCTTCACGCGTCGGACGTTCAGGGTCCTATGTCTAAGCTGACCACTCGGCTGATATTGAAAGAGAAACCCGGCACCCTAATCCTAGGAGGGCCGCCGTTGTACTTGGAAGGCGTCCGAGTCGACAAAGCTTCCATCCACAAGGGGTTAGAGAACGCCTCTAGAATAGCTGGGAAAACCCCGAAGATAATATTCGAACATCATGTGCTACGCTCTGAGAAGTGGGAGGACGAAGCGAAATCCGTGCTTCAGGCCAGCTCAGAAGCCGGGCATGAATTGGTTACCGCAGCCGGGTACTTGGGCGACCGCCCAAAGTTGCTTGAATCTCAACGAGAACGCCTGTATGAAGAAGATCCGCCATCGCGGGAGTTTGTGAAATGGACGGAGCTTCCACGTGAGAAACGAAGGCTACAGGCGCCACCTGTCTAAGCGAACAAGTGAAGTCGGGAAAAAGGATGGGGGCGGGGACTCCATGTCAGGCGCCTGCTAACTTCGTT
Source organism: Candidatus Bathyarchaeota archaeon (assembly GCA_963726255.1). Lineage (GTDB taxonomy): Archaea > Thermoproteota > Bathyarchaeia > 40CM-2-53-6 > 40CM-2-53-6 > FEN-987. Next base: position 935,861 of record CAVSBL010000002.1, on the reverse strand, counting down.
GCCAGCCTGAATTTCTTCCCGCATTGGGGGCAGGAGAAGTGCTTGATGTGTAGCGCCGGTCCTCGTCCATCTTTGGGATGCATATCCCATTCTTTCGCTGGTCCTGCAACTTCGCCGCCGCATTTGAGACATTTCACCAAGAGAATTTCACCTCTTCGCGCATTGGCGGCCCGACGGTGGGCATGGAGAAATGGGTTGGTGGGGTTGAGGAGGATTTCGGGCTTATGACTATTCCACCATGTCCAACCGGGCGGGTTGCCATGACCAGACCTTACATGGTTGTTGGTATATGAATGTTTCATTTATGGTACATTAATATACCTCAAACACTAACTGCACTCTCGAATCGCAATCACAGGAGGTAAGAAAACAAATGAGTGCAGAATCCAGACGAAGCTTCGCCCTAGCCCTCGCATCCTTCGCAATCGGCGCAGTCGTAGCCGGTGTCCTCGGCAACTCGAAGACACGCGAGAAGCTGCTAGAAGCGAGCAAAAAACTACAGAACCGCGCAGCCGTCGCGTAGACGACTTCTGAAAGGCCTAGCGGCCTTTCCTACATTTTTCTTAACCTTCCCGCAGTGTCGGAAAGACTTAATTCTGATTTGACCTTGTTTGCGCCATAGAGGCGCATGAGTGGGGCCTCCCACCCGTTGCGCCGAACAAAACCCCGGAGTAGGGAGGTTACGTAGTGAAAAGCAAGAAATCGGTATCTGTCACTTTGACGGCGGTGTTCGCAGCCGTTTACGCAGTGGGCGTAGTGGTTCTCGCACAAATTAGTTTCCTGCCATTCCAAGTGAGAGTAGCAGACGCACTTCTGCCGCTCGCCATGCTTTTTGGTTGGCCAGCCGTTGTGGGTTTGTCGCTTGGTGCCTTGGTCGCCAATATTTTCGGAGGCTTGGGGCCCGTTGACATGGTGGGCGGAGCGATCGCTAACTTTCTGGCAACCTTCATTGCATGGCGTATAGCACGCCACAAATCCAAATCATGGGGAATGGTTGGGGTAGCTGTCGAGATCCTCGTAGTCAGCCTGATTGTAGGCAGTTACCTTAGCTACCTTTTTGCAATTCCCATCGTAACCGGTTGGGCTGAAGTCATGCTGGGGAGCATTATAGCCATAGGCATACTCGGTTCGATTTTGTACTTTGCCGTAAAGGAGCGTGTGGTCACGTTCCTTAAGCCCTACGGATTAGACTAGGGTAGAACCGAATAACAGGCGAAGAAGATCGTATTGGGGACAGCGGGTTGGCGAAGATTGAGCTAGTGCTCGGCGATATTACGAAGCAAAAGGTTGGCGCAATTGTGAACGCTGCCAACACGACTCTGCTAGGTGGTGGTGGAGTGGACGGTGCCATTCACCGGGCCGCTGGCCCTGGAATCTTGGAGGAATGCCGCAGAATCGGCGGCTGCCCCACCGGAGAAGCAAGAATCACCAAAGCGTACCATCTACAAGCAAAACACGTGATCCATACGGTGGGCCCGGTTTGGCGAGGCGGAAAAGCAGGTGAAGACGAGCTCCTTCGAAACTGCTACAGAAACTCATTGAACTTGGCAGAAGATAATGGAGTCAAAACAACCGCTTTCCCCTCTATTAGCACAGGCGCCTACGGCTTCCCGATCGAAAGAGCTGCACCGATCGCCGCCCGAACTGTGAGCGAGGCCATCGAGAATACGAAGAGCATCGAGAAGATTATCTTTGTCTGCTTCTCGCAATCCGACTACGAAGTTTACGAGAAGGCTCTGAACCTAGAGGGGGCGTCGCCGGTCGGCGTAAGCGCCCAGTCAATCATTAAATCTCACTCAAGACGCAAAAGCTCGGCTGAGCATCATGAATTCTGAACGGGCCATAGGTGAAGTGCGCCAAATCAATGTCAAAGCGGAGGCGCATGGTGAAAGAGGACTCCCGAAGAGGCCGGTTGATCGTGTGTTAGTGAAACGGAATGGGCTTGTAGGCGACTTCAACAGATGGCGGCATGAGGAAGCGCACGATGACCCTGCGATGGCTGTGCTTCTCATGCCCATCGAGACAATTCAAGAACTCAACAGGGAAGGCTGGCCGATCAAACCGGGAGATATTGGCGAAAATTTCACAACGTCACGAATCCCATACAGCAGCTTCGCTCCGGGGAAGCGATACAAAATTGGGCGAGCTGTGATTAAGATCACCAAGCCTTGCGACCCGTGCTCAAACCTATACGTGCTTTCATACGCTGGAAAGGACAATGATATTGTGAAAGCCCTCTACCAGCGGAGGGGCTGGTACGCGAGCGTAGAAGAGGAAGGCGAAGCCGCGCAAGGTGACACAATTGAAGAACTACGCGAATGAAAGGGTTAGGCTTAAATCCGGTCGCCTAAATGAAGCCAGACTGGTTTTTCGTTGAATTCCAAGTTAGCTTCATTTCTGTTTCCTAAGCCCACTGGTCGGGGCCAGTACGCGTTTGTCGCCCTTCGACTTGCCATAGCTGGGTTTTGGCTCAACTCCGACATTCCACGCTGGATTGCGTTGGCCGCGGGAAATCCGCAAGCAAACGGGCTTGTTCGAAACCTATTTGGGCCAAGCATGGTAGTGCCCCTCTCCTATCTTTTCACAACCCTTGAAACTCTTGGAGCGATCGCCCTGATCCTGGGTCTACTCACAAGGTTAACAGCTGTATGGCCGGTCGTAGAATTCGCCATCACTGGCAGCGTAGGCCTCATGGGGGGAATAGGCGCACTAACCAAGGACTACGGCCTGATGGCTGGGGCACTTGTGTTACTCGCGAATGGAAGCTCCCTACTAAGCATTGACGGGCTCATTGCCAAGAAAGCAAACAAGTAAACGCCCCAATCGCAGAGGGGCGCCACCGGGTTTTTTGCCGTTCCATCGCCGATGCACTACAATTCGAAGTCACAGTCGGGATTGGAGCATTTCCAGGTATCCGCAACCGGGAGCAGAGTACCCTCAGAACACTTCCTACAAGTCGGTAAATTGGCTACTGTTATGTTTACTGTCATTCAATTCACCTCCAAGACCCTGTTTGAACCAGCGTTTCTTGAAGCATACGTGCCCGTGTTAAGCAATATAGTTGGTGGTGGAGAGAATGGAAAGAACGGCAGGTCGGTTGAAACGAATCGTCGTGATAAGTGGGCAAGAGGCCTCGCGTATTGTCTCTCTAGGGAATTATTCGCGGAATTCTGCTCGTAAAACAGTGACGGCTTGGCCGCCGATGTACACCCGTTTATCGCCGACCCGAACGCGTACTACGCCGCCGCGAGCCGAGGCTTGGTAGGCCAGTAGCTCGTTCTTGCCTAGCCGGTCGCACCAGAAAGGGCCTAGGACACAGTGTGCTGAGCCCGTTACGGGGTCCTCGTTGACTCCGGCCCTAGGCGCAAAGAAGCGACTAACGAAATCATATGGCTTGGTTGTTGCCTTGGCGGTCACGATAAGCCCGCGGATTGGTAGAGCCGAAAGGCGGGTGAAGTCAGGCCTCAATCCCCTGACAGTTTTCTCCGATCCCACTTCAACAATGTAATCAAACCGACTTCTGCCAACGTACCTTGGCTTTGCCCCAAGAGCCTTAGGAAGGCCGCGGGGGACTTTTGTCCGCTTGTCCGGGAGGGATGGGAAATTGAGTTCAATCCACTCACCTTGGCGCTGCGCCAATAGAAGGCCACTGCGAGTGTGAAACCGAGCCGCCTCGTCCGACTTCAGAATTTCCTGCTCCCAAAGGATGTGAGCGCTTGCGAGGGTCGCATGCCCACAAAGGTCCACTTCGACAGCCGGCGTGAACCAGCGGAGGTTAAACCCGTTTCCCCGCCTCTGAAGAAAAGCGGTCTCGGACAGGTTCATTTCCCGGGCTACATTTTGCATCCAACCATCTTCACGCGGTTCCGGTAGAATGCAGACTGCGGCAGGGTTCCCAGCGAAGGGCTTCTCTGTGAATGCGTCCACATGGAAAATCGTCAGTGCCATAAATGGCGCGTTATCGAAACGTGTGTATAATCCTTTCAGGCGCAAATCGGAATGGAAGATATCACGATGTATCGTGTGCTCCGGTGACTCACGACACTTTGAAATAACAGACCAACGCGCGACGTGAATTCAGTGCAATGCCTTGGAGTTCTCGTATAAGTGACAGGCGGCGACTCTCGGGTCTGAATCTAGTATACGCATTTATGGTTGCGCAAGAACACCAGACCACCAGTAGATGGAGCCCATGGCGACGGATAAACCAGTATTTGTGGGAACTTACATCTGTCCCGCGTGCAAGCGATTCTTCGAAACGTTGGAGGAGCTTAGGGCCCATGAGAAAACAATCCACGGAATAGTTCGCTAACTATCGCAAATTGGAAACAACACAGTAAAGAGCTAGACGTAGCGTTTGGGCTCATTGCCTAACTAGCCATCAGCCTGGTGGCGCCGGCCATGGGGATTGAAAGTGGTTTCCTCAACTGATAACTCGAAACCAAGCGAGATGAAGGCCGATTGGATCTATTCCACTTTACCCATCAACATCGCACTTGGTCCGGTATCGACGTTCGTTCAATTGTACATCTTGACACTTCATGGGTCAGTGATCGACATTGCCCTTGCAACTACACTATTCAATGCGGTGACAATCCCAGCCGCAATAATCTGGGGGTTCGCAACAGACCGTTCTGAGCGAAGGAAACCGATCATAGTTCTGAGCTACGCTGCTGTTGGGGGAACCCTGATTCTATTTCTCACAGCCCGGACGATCTATGGGGTGGACGTCCTTTACTCAATCTTCTCACTTGTGTCATCTGCGGCCGCGACGCCGTTGAACTTACTGATAATGGAGACTCAGCCGAAATCACGATGGGCCTTGGTTTTCGCTCGCTTGTCGATGATGTCAAGTGTCGGCGTTGTCGTTGGGTTGCTGCTCGGTGTTGCTTGGGGTGATTTCCTACCGTTCACCCTTCTCGTCATCCCGTTGAGCGCGCTCTCAGTGCTTTCGGCTGCAATGTCGGCCGTTATGATCAAGGAGCCTGGCTTTGTCTTTGAACGCGAAATGATCGTGATGTTCAGCCGGAGTTTCTTCCACCGGCTCTTAGCGTTGCCGCTGTTTTTCTTGAAATTACCGAGCTTGATGGATTTCAGGCGATTCTTCAAGGGCGGAAAATCTCCCTTGACAAGGGAACCCGTACTGCTCTACAGTTCTATTGCAGCATTTTACTTTGCCAGCGGGATATTCAACACGTCCCTCGTTCCATCCTTGTACAAAGCCAATGTTTCGAAGAGCGAAGTCTTCCTCGTATCCCTAGTTTCCATGATCGTCCAAACAATCTCGTTCATTTACTATGGGAAACGTATGAATGAGCAAAACTTGAGGCAGAGCGCCGTCGGAGGGCTCGTGTTACGCTCACTCAGTTATCTGGCGATTGGAGTCGCCGCTTTCTTCTTCGTAGGACTTCCGTTCTTCGCGTATACGACAGTGTTCTATACATTGGCCGCGGGGCTTGCGTACGCGGTCTACTACGCGGCTTCCAATGTGATGGTCTTCAACACGCTCGGCCGGAGTGGGCAGGGGTCCGCTTTGGGGATCTACAGCGCATTCGTTGGTTTCGCAACAATGGTAGGCTCATTCATCTCAGGGTTCATCTCCTTCTACCTAGGATTCTACGTAACCTTCATTGTCGCCGGTCTATTCATGGCGAGTGGGGCAGGCTTCACATACTTACTTAGCCCTTCGAACCCTTACCTCCATGAGGATATTGCGTGAAGGTTGCACCCTGACTCACGCCCACAACTTTTTTCCGAAGAGGCTTTATGTTCTAAGACCCAGGCGCTTAGCCTGCCTTCCACTTCTGATAAACGACCTACTGTTTTGCAGCTATTTTTTCAATGAAGTTCTCTAGAATTCGCTTGCCCGCTTGGTTCTCTTCGTTCCATCTCTCTGGGTGAAATTGCACGCCGTACACAAGTTTCTCCTCATGTTTCATTGCTTCGATTTTCGTGTCCTTTGATTTTGCAATTCGCACGAACTTCGGCGGTAGGCGCTTTACTTCTTCATAGTGACTCTGCATTACCCTGATCTTCGCCGTCAGGCCGGCTAGCAGATGGTCCTTATCTTCGAGTTCAACCGTCCGAAAGCTATCAACATGGCGCGCCGACTTTGCCACTTCGCCACCGTACGCAATCGCAACTGCTTGATGGCCGCCGCATATTCCCAAAATTGGGACATCGACCCTTGGTAAGAATTCGAAGAGATTCTCGAACTGTTTTCGGTCAGCCGTACGGGTGAGCAAGGCTTCGGTGCCGCTAAGGATAATGCCATCGCAGGACCTGCTGAGAACCGACAGGTCTGAGCTAGACAAGGCTCCCTGGTCAGCAGTTGAGACCTCCCCACCCGCTTCCCTAACTCTCGCAACGAGTTTGTTGAAGCTTAACTTACGTTTACGGTCGAGGAAGAGGTTGACTACAAGAATATGCTTCATCTGTTAGGGCACCAGCGCCATTTTACACAGCGCTCTCTCCGTTAACAGCGCTGTCTTTGCGAGGGCGCTAGCCGATCGTTTCGGTTATTTTCTTTGCGATTCCGTTTTCAATGTGCACGGTCCAAAGCATTTCAGGGACATCGACGGCTAGGAACAGGGCTGATAGCAGAATCGCCTCAGCGGCTGCAACCGCTAGGTTCTGCACCCACTTTCCTATCCCGATTTTCACCGTGAAATCGTTTGGCTGCCCGTTCATTGCAATTGTGAAACATCTATCAGCGGTTATGATATCGCGCAGAATCCCGGCCTTCTGTGCTTGAATTACAAACCCCGGAGGACTCACCGAAGAAGTGCTTTGTACTTTGTACCCTTCGTTCTGAAGGTTTTGGGCAATTTGCTGCGACAGTTGACTTAGATCTTTGTTCTTTCCTTGAAATCGCATGACTTTCTCGGTCACCATAGAACTCACGGCGATTGTTGAAGCGAGGGAGCATAGATAAGAGTTGCTGAAAATTCTGTTTCCATTGTGCACAATCAGTCTCTAGAGAAGTGGTGCGACCGCCGGGATTCGGACTCGGCTCGTTGGCTACGTTAGTCGAACGTGACTTTCGTTCTGACGGGAGGTTCGAGGCTGCAGCGATTCTTGAATGAATCTTAACCAATTGCCGGCCAATATGTTGTCGATCTCTTTGTCGGCAAAATGAGCTTGTGCAAGTGCGTCAGCTATCTTTGGAAGGTCGGCCGCGGTATCCATTTCGAGTGGAATGCTTTCCATACCCAAGCCCCCGTCGAAATCCGACCCTATGCCCACGTGCATCGTGTCCCCCGCCACGTCGCACATGTGCCGAATATGCTTGACGAGTGCAGCTAGGGTAACGTCTGTCTTTGGTCTGTGGTTCTTCTTCCAGTCCGCGAGCAAGAAGTCGTTGTAAGGCACCACACCAATTACCCCGCCGCGTTTGACCAAAAGCTGAATCATCTCATCGCTGAGCTGCCGGTCGGTTGGCAGATAAGCGCGGCAGTTGGAATGGCTGGCGATCACAGGGCCTTGAAACTGGTCCAGGGCTTGAAAGAAACTCTCTTCAGCCATATGTGATACGTCAAGAATCATTGACCTGCGAGCCATTTCCGAAAGCAGTTGTCGGCCTGCTGGGGTGAGCGGACCTGGTTGACCTGTGCCGCCAGCGTACTGCGTTCTCCGGTGAGCTGGGCCGATAATGCGTACTCCGCTGGCCCACCATTCGTGAACGTGCTGGGGTGTGGGGATTGAATCGCCTCCCTCAATGGACAACACCAATCCTAACCTTCCGCCGCCTGCATTAATCACGGCTTCAATGTCTTCGTGAGCGGTTATCAGTTGGATACGTGGGTCTTTCGAAAGCGAGAGATAGTATTCCAATTGCTTCTTTGCTTGGGCATACGCCTGTTTCTTTGTCGTGTAGCATGGGGTGACTTTCAGGTCTGGATAATCGCAGGGTACGGGCCAGATTGATGCGAAAACTACTCTGACGTTCGCCTGCAACAGGTCCGGAAGGCCGAGGGTTGCGGTTCCCACTTGTGGGTTAGGCGGTCTCTCGCGGGCCCGTTTATCATAAGCCGAGCTGAGAAAATCACGCCCCAGTACGACCGAATTGAACGAAATGTCCTCGTGGGCGTCTACGATCAGCCTTTGAGGTTTAGATGTGTTTGACAAAGTCAAATCTCTAAGGTGACCCGGTCCAACGTTTGTAGAGACTATGTTCGATATGGAGGGCATCCATTATTTTGCCTACGATATGGTCAACCAGTTCGTCTATCTTTTTGGGGGTGTGGTAGAAGCCTGGGCTGGCTGGTAAAATTATCGCGCCCGCCCTGGCCAGTGTTAGCATGTTCTTGAGGTGAATTTGATTCAGCGGGGTTTCTCTGGGAACTAGGACCAGTGTTCGTCGTTCCTTCAGCGTTACGTCTGCGGCCCGGGTAATCAGATTGTCTGAATAACCATTCGCGATCGCTGCCAATGTCTTCGTGCTGCAGGGGACGATCACCATTCCATCAATGGGGAAGGAGCCGCTGGAGATGGGAGCTGCTAAATCGGTTGCCGGGTAGACGTGCTTGGAGAGTTTTGAGAGTTCGTCTGTTGTCATTCCTGTTTCAAGTTTGAGGTTGATTTCTGCGGCGGGTGAGATTGTGAGGTGCACGGTCACTTTTGCGTCTTTGAGCGCCTTGAGCAGGCGTACTCCGTAGATTGCTCCGCTGGCTCCTGTTATGGCCACTATGATTTGCTTCATTTCGTCCTTACTCGGCTACAGGATCTCTTCGGATTGTAATGCGAGGCTTGTTCAGTCTCACGATGCGCGAGTTGTGTCCATGAGACCTATGTATGTTAACGCTTCGACTGCTTGCCGTCGGTAGGCGGCAGTCCCTCTAATGTCGGATATCGGAGAGGATTCTTCTGCGCAGGTTTTGGCAACTTCTCTCATTTTCTCGGGCGTCAGCGTTGCTCCCACCAGCATCTTTTCGGCTCGCCTAGCTCGTATTACCGTTGGAGCCACGGCGCCCAACGCAATCCTTGTCTGGCTAAATGTGTTTTCCTCTCTTTTCCCCCAAAAGGCCACACTCGCGACCGCTATCGCGTTTGCGTGACGAACTCCGAGTTTCCTGAAGAATGTGAGTTCCCCCTGTTTTATGGGATGAAAGTTGATCTCGCCGATTAGCTCGTTTGGTTTACGAACGGTTTTGCGGTATCCCGAGAAGAATTGTTCGATGGAGATTTCACGTTTTTCAGACTTGCTCTCGAGCACTACTTTCGCGTCTAAAACGAATAGGGGAGGTAGAGCATCTCCTGCTGGTGAGGCATTCCCCAAATTTCCAGCCACCGTCGCAAGATTTCGGATCTGCGGCGATCCGATCGTCTCGACTGAGTCAAGTAATATTCGAGCCCGCTTCCGTAAGACGCGGTTTCTGGTGCAGTCTCCGTAGGTTGCTAAAGCGCCGATATGGATCATTCCATCTTTTCCGACTTTGATGTACCGGAGGTCATCAAGGTGTGAAAGGTCGAGAAATTTGCTTTCCCGTATGTGCGCATCTTTCAACATGACGGAAATATCCGTCGAACCCGCAACTATCCGAATGTCTTCGCCGTAACGATCTAGCGCTTCGAGCGCATCTACGACCGATTCGGGAGAGATGACTTCCACGTGAGAGTAGAGAATATGAAGTCCTCCCGTCATCTAGCTTCGCGTGCGACTCTGGCGACGGCATCCGCGATTTTTGAGTAACCGCCGCATCTGCAAACATTTCCGGAAAGAGCGAGACGGATCATGCCAAGTGTGGGGTGAGGATTCTCGTTGAGCAATCCCCTGGCCGCGACCACGATACCCGGGATGCAATATCCGCATTGCACCGCCCCCTGGGTCACCAACTCTTGAATTATTGGATCAACCCTTCGTCCGCTCGAAAGCCCTTCAACGGTCGTCACCTCGCGTCCATCCACTTGAGCGGCGAGCACCATGCATGAGGTGACTGGTTTACCGTCTAGAAGAACAGTGCATGCTCCGCATTCACCGGCTTCGCAACCGGGCTTTGCACCCGTCAGGTCGAAATCCTCGCGCAGCAGGCGAAGAAGGGTTTTTGCCCGGGGCGCTCGAATTGAAACGGGCTTCCCATTCAATTTGAAATGAAGCCTTGCGGCGGGGGCATTCTGCTGAAGCGAGAGTTGACTGGTCATCTAGATCCGACAATAGCTGAAAGATGAGTCAGTTTAAGTCTTTTGGGAAACGAGAGAGCGTTTCAGTCGGAAAGAAGTGGTGCGGCCGCCGGGATTCGGACCCGGGTCGTTGGCTTGGAAGGCCAATGGACGCGTAAACGCAATGTCCTAGACCAGGCTAGACTACGGCCGCATGGCCTCACGATTCGTGAGGCAAACCGTACTTTCCGACTTCAGATAATAAGCTTGGTTCATTTGTCCTCCCCCAGGGTGCCTAGCGTTTCTTCACCCACCTAATGCCGACGAGAAGAATCGATTAGGGAAAATGGGATGAGCTACTATTCGAGTTTCATGAATACTCTCGCCATGTTCGTCCGCATTTGGTGCATCTGAAGAACTGTGTAGATGCCTCGTCGCCTCCGCGCGTTTGCACCATCCAGTAGAACGCTTCACCATGCCCGCATTTTTGGCAGATAACTTTCATTTTCGGCAGAGTCTGTATTGATTTCCCTTCATTACCGATAACGACGATGGATTCTCTTGGTTTGTCAAATTTCTGTACTAATGGGTTCGAGCGCGTAGATTCTTGGCCGCACTTTGGGCACGTTAGCACAATCGACTTTTCCTTTTGCATGGGCAACATAGCTAAACTGCATTTCGCACAGAACATCATGTCAAATAACGACCGAATTGCCTTCGTGCAGCCTGACGTGCACTTAACGCTTACTTATTTTGGTGAAACTCTACGGCCGCCGTAACATCTCTTGCGCCTATGGGTAGACGTTCAAGATTGAGTAAGGTAACCAGCGGATTTCAGACGCTCGATTGACGAAAGTAGAAGTTCCTGATCGATAACCAGGTCTTGCGCCGCATGGGATATCGAGATCGTCCCGCCATGAGAGTTAATATAATCAAATACTCGCCGGTCAAGATCCGTCGCTTCCCTAGGCATAGTTGTCGTGGTACCCTGAGCCATTATGGGCCGCTGCGTCCCGCAGGAAGGGCAGCGTTGGAAGCCGCGCGGAAAGATGAGACCGCAATTTGTGCAAGCCTGCATGGTAACGCTAACTGGGTAGTAGCCCATCTGTGCGGTCTTCGGTTTGAGCTCAGCAAGAACACGTCTAACGCCGCCACTTATGCGCTTCTCCAGAGAATAGAGAGCCCCAGCCAATGTTTCGCGCGTCTGAGGGTACCCGCAGAAACTGCAGTAGTAGGCGTAGCCGTTGTAATTTAGAACGTATCCGCAGCGAGGGCAGCGTGTAGTTGCGTGCATTTGGTCCAAGCTAGAGTTTCGCACGTGGAGATAAACTTGGACCTTGGGCCGTGCTCACACTGTTTCAAGACTCGTGTACTCCGTGCTCCAAATGCTCATGAGTAGGAATGAAACGCCTCCTTCCTCTTGATTCGGTGGAGGGCGCTTCGACCTACAGATTCTGCCGCACAAGTAGGTGCAACTCATTAACCAATGGTCCACATCAAGTGAAGAACCGCCGGTTGTGGATTTCCGGTTCTTGGTGTGTGTGGGTCTAATGGTGCTCACATGTAAATCGAGGCCTGAACAGCAGTCTGAATTTGGGGGCATACACGAAAACTAGTCGGCAAGTGCAACCTCTCCGTTATCCTGAAGCTGCAGTTGGTGCCATCGTGAGTCGAACTTCTTCCCCCTCAAGGCCCTCACTCTCAAATAGCTCTCGATGGCGCCCTCTTTCTCTTCGCTCTTGACGTCCAGTACTCCGGTCGAGAGTGACTCCATCTCCTTGTAGAAGGCTGCGGAGGCGACACCTTTCAAGATCGGATTCAACTGTATCTCCTCATACGCTGCCAACACAGGGAGCCCTCTGGTTCGTTGGAATTCGATTATTGCACTCTCAGAATTGTATTTCAGCTGAATCGTTGCGTCGTCATCCACGTGTAACCAGCGTTTCCAATCCTTAGGGATCTTGCCACTCTTGAGGGCCTGCGAATAGAAGATGCTTGTTTCAGAGAGCTTGAGAGACTTGGTTATGGCGTATTCTTTCTCTGGTCCGCCGATTCCAGTTTGAACCGTGTAGCTGTCGACAAGTTCGAAGACTTCCTGTTCCTCCAACTTCCTGGTGTCTAAGCCCAAACGACTGAAGGTACCCCTCCCCCGCTGGGCAGATGCGCATAGACATGATAAACGGTCTTTATTCCTTCCCGCACTGCTTGAGCTGCGATGCTCATCGAAGTTTCATACCACATCGAGTCGGGTTCGAATTCAATGAGCAAGGAAGATCCGTAATCGATACCACTAGGAATCAGCTGTCTGAGAATGGGGACCGCAAGAGAATCAGGCAAACGATTCCTCACCGGGAACTAGTGCGAGAACTAGCATGCATCTTAGTGAATTGCCTCGCGGGCCCAAATCCCAACCCGGCACTATCCGTATTCGCCGGCTGTTGCTCAAGTCTTTTGCGGTTTTTCGTGTGTGTCGTATTAGTCGTGCGCACAGTCTGAGCTATTTTTGTGATCTCTTCAATCTTCCCGCTTTGCATCAAAGTCTGGACAAAAATTGCCTGAAAAGACGAAATATCGCTAGTTTTGGTATATTCATTGCTCGGAACAGCTACAACGAATCCGTAGTGGTGAATCGACCGTCAAACTATTTTGTATGAGGAGTAGTAGGAGTGGAAGGAAAGACGGCTAGTTCATTGTGAGTCTGACTAATGATTTGATCGAGCGGATGGCGCACATTGGTAATAGAGTATGACGAATGGAACAGATTCGAGCTCCAACAGACTATGGAAGCCTGTGAGAAAGCTAACGATCTCATAGAGGAGGTGTCGGGAATTGGAGAATGAAAACGGCGCCTATGTAATCGTCAAGGGATTCAGACTTTTCTATAGAGTCTTCGGCAAAGGCAGTAACGTTCTGCTATGTCTCCACGGTGGACCGGGAGCAATGCACGACTATTTGCTCCCCCTTGCAAAGCTAGGCGATGAAAATCTGAGAGTCATTTTGTATGATCAGCTTGGTTGTGGAAAATCACAGAAACCACTTGACACCACTCTTTTCACAGCCGATCATTACGTGGATGAGGTCGAGGAACTCAGGAAGACCCTTGGCCTTGGCAAGATAAACCTCATGGGATCCTCGTGGGGTGGCATGCTAGCCCTATTGTGTGCGCTGAAATACCAACAGAACATTAAGAAACTAATAGTTACTGGCGCCTTGGTCAGCACTCACGAATGCGTCGAAGAAATGAACCGGCTCAAAACATTACTCCCTAAGGATGTTCAGGAAACTCTTGCGAAGTACGAAGCGAAGTGGGCCTTCTCACACCCAGAATACCTGAAGGCTGTTGACGTGTTCTATCGTGAATTCTTCTGTAGATTACCACAATGGCCAGAGGAAGTGACTCGGACACTGAACGAAACAAGCGTACCTGTGTATTTCACGATGTGGGGTCCAAACGAATTCACGGCGCTTGGAAACCTCAAAAATCTGGACTTCAAGGCTAGCCTTTCACAGATTACTGCTCCCACACTAGTGACTGGTGGTAGGCATGATGAGGTGACCCCAAGAATCGCACAAGGAATCCACCACGCAATCAAAGGTTCAAGATTGAGAATTTTCGAAAATAGTGCCCACCTGCCGATGTGGGAGGAACAGGATGAATATCTTCAAACAGTAAGAAAATTCATTTTGAATTGAGGTGGGTTTCTAATTTAGAGCCTTGCCGATCATGGCTGCCGCCACAGGCGAACTAGTAGATCAGAATGCGGGAATCCTAAACCTAGGCGTTGAAGGAATGATGCTGGTAGGCCGAACAAGCAATGCCATAGCCAGAAAAGACTTCGGCAAACTCAAGATCGGCGACCTTATGCTAAGCCGAGAATTTCAATCTCGCATAGACTCTGAAGTCCTGGACAACTAGACCCACTCGTCATCTGAGATTTTGTATGCAAGAAGTACTAAACAGTACGCCATTATGCTGATCTCTCCTTTGTAGATTGGCTCGCGATTTTTCTCTCCTTGTCTTCCGGAAGGTCATACCATCGTTTCTTTGTACCGACGCACGCTCTTGCCCTCCAAGCTAGAGATTTCGGTTTCTGCTCAATTAGATCAATCATTTTCTTTGCCTTAGAACAAATCTCTTTTTTCTTTTCGTCTGTCAATGGCATGTTGGCCAGATAATCGAGTGTTTTGCCAAGATTTGTCGTCACGGTCATGTATATTCCCCAATCTCTTGCGCAGATTCCCGCTACATGTTCGATATTTATGACATGGGCATTGTCCTTGCAACCGATCTCCTTGCTTGCCAGTAGGCAGACTAAGTCTTTGAAGTCTTTTTCAGCAGTCACAACCACTTGGATCTTCGTCATGAATAAGTCGGATGGTGACAACGAGTTCTCGCAAATCTCCAAGCGGTCCATCAGATCGAAAGTGTGACACATGCGGAAACGGTCAAGGAAAATGTCAACATGTCCACTGTTATCCGAGTCGTTGAAGATCAAGCGTTCTCTTCCGTGAAGAGCGTTGAATGTCTTGCTCGGCAGGTAACCGAGTTCTGTGAAGAGCCCCCTGATCTGCTGAGCCTGCTCGCGGTGTCCGATAAAGTCAAGGTCATTGTAGGTTCTGGCAAATTCGGGTTTTGTGCTTTCATCACAGCTTAACCTTATGCCAATGCCGCCTAAAGCTCGAAGTACCACCCCACGCTTGCGCGCGATCTCTAGAATTCGCATTGCCTCGTCAACCATGTTGGATTCAGGCATGGGCTACGTCTCGCTACTCAAAAGGGCGGTTGGAAAACGGTACGAGAAATCTAAAGATAGAGGATCAGTTACTCCGGCGGTATCTCTTTGAACGCAAGAGAGACATCAATACCCTGCTTCTTTCTGTACCACTTGAAGGCGAAGTAGACCGGCACCCAGAGCAGATAGGTGGCGGCCAAGAATACGTAAGACGGGACATTGATCAGACCGAAACCCGGGTTTGAGAGCAAGATGTACAAATCGACTGAGGTAAAGCCCATAGACAGCAATGCGATTATGCTTATCAGCGGAACGCCTACGATTGAGTATTTGGAAATTGCTGATGCCTTATAGATGTCCGGGCGCTTCCACGGAACGATTAGTGCCGAAATGCCTGTGCCAATGAAGAGGCCAGTGACGCCAACCGAGATTCCGGCCACGATTGTCGAGAAGCTTGTGAAAAGATAGATTGGAAGCAATGCTACAGGTACAATGTACATTGCAAGCACCGCATAGGTGGGGAAGTGCCATCTGTCGCTGACGTGTGCCGCTTTCTCAAAGAAGACGCGATCAAAGGACATCGCCATCATATTCCTTGATCCGGCGAGTGCCGTGTTATATGGTATGTTTAGACTGTTGGCTATCAGACCGATGAAAAGGAGCGATATGACTATAGGGTTTCTGATGGCGATAGAAGCAAGGAAATACAGGTATGGAGGTTGCGGTAGGAAGTTTGCGTATTCGGGTGCTCCTTGGAAGAACAGGTAACCAATTGAACCCAGGAAGTTCTGACCCATTACGTAGACAACGGTGAGCGACGTCGCAATTATTATGATCGCCAAGAACCAGATCGAGCCTAAGATCGCCTTCGCATTGGCCTTCATACTGTCTGCACCCTTGGTCTCGCCAGCGTTCTCCGCAATCCATTGGCAGAAGGCAAGGGGAGTATAAATGAAGGGCATCAACATCAGAGTCTGCGTGAAATCAATAGAAGTTGAAGGGGCAAACCCATACTTGGCTGCAGTCGTGATAACCGCCGAATAGCCGTCCTGCGTACCGTACTGCTGGGAAACGAATTCGTTGAATGCACTTTTCCAACCTGCCGGTCCCAACGCAAGCAAGACCACCACAGGAATAATGAATGCAACGCACATCAAAGCGAACAGGAAGTACTGGACTCTAGCGTACCCACGCATACCTATCACATGTAGAAGGATGACTACGGCAAATAGAGCAAGCATAACCACCGGGATGGCAGGGGTCGTAAAGAACCAGTTGCCTAAACTAATCATCGCTTGGTTATTGAAAACCATTCCATAGGTTAGGAACCAAGGTCCGAAAATTGAGGTCGCCATGAAACCAGGCATCACCGCACCATTCCATATTATCTGCCAAACAATGGTCCATCCACCGGCGACCATCATGCCCCACGCAGGATGCACGATTCTACTGTTGAAAACGTAATCGCCTCCGCTACGAGGCATCATAGCGATTAGAGCCACATACATTAGCCCGGTGAGGCTGGCTCCGACTGCGCTGATAAGAGTCGATGCAGTCATGTTGCCGGCAGGGAACATCCAAGCTCCTTGCGCATATACCAAGGCGAAGAATATGGGTACCGCTGCTTGGAGAACGCAGTACATGAAGGCGTCGGATACGTTCCACTCTCGTACTAGTCCTGTTGCTTCCCTAAGAAAATATGAAGAAGAGCTTTTCTTCAAAAACCTTCCTCGCGCTTGTTGTTTCTTTGATGTATTTAACAATTCCCATAGCGAACGGAGAATAAGATCGAAAAAAATTCGCGCTCTAACGGTTACTCAGACATCGAATAATCACTTCTAACGATCTGTCGAATTGCTGGGCAAAATCTTAGTGAATTTTCCTATTCTACGATGCAAACCGTAACATTGGTCGTTTTCAATTTACGCAGGTTGAACCGTCACATAAAATGGAACCTGGTATCAGTGCATATCAAGTTTTGCAGAGGAGAAACACCTAGGCGGATCTTTCTGGTGCACTCCGCACGATCTACTTCGAAGCTTAAGATTGGATGATTGTCACTACCCCGACACGGGCTGATAGCTTTTGACGCCTTTCTGGTCTACGTTAATCAAGTAAGCTCGCAGAATACCTTCAGTGTATTCGCTCCCAGGGTTGAAACACCAAGTCCGACCAATCTTTACATGCCCCCTTGATTCATGGATGTGACCGTGCAATCCGAGGAGTGGTCGATGCTTTTCAATGGCTTCGCGGACTGCTGTGCTTCCAACGGGCATTGTATGAGCTGATGCTTCCAGTCCCTCTTCTATCTTGGGAGCCATATCAAGATGCGAGTTGTAGGGCGGACAATGGAGGTTGAAGATACAGTTATCCATGTTTACAACTTTGGAGGCAAGGGACTCGATCTTCTTGCGTAGCTCCTCCTCTGAACATTCCCTGTGGCTGTTCCAAGGAGTGGGGTTGCTCCACCCTAAAGTAATCATCTCATGATATTCGTCGATCTGCGCGACTGTATGCTCCGGATTGATCACAAAGTCCGAGCCGCTTAGAATCTTGTCAATCGAGAAGCGGTCATCGTTCCCAGGGCTAATGTAACATCGAATGTCTGTATCCTTCAGGCGCTCTTCGGCTAATTGAATCCATCTTTGAATCCTCTCATCCATCAATTTCGCAAAAAGCGGTCGACTTCAACTTTGTCGTTGTTCAACTTCTCGACTTCTGTCGCCGTGCTGTCAAAATAGTAGTAACCCGCGTTTCTGAGGTCTTTTTGAAGTTCCGACAACTCCTGGTCCGTTCTTGCAGTGTGTATTCGGCCCAGGACGTCGGCACTGAATTCGTAGCCGTCGCGTATTATCGGGATCAAAACTTTGCCGGTTAGATCGCCGCTAAGGATCAAAACGTTTGCTTGAAACATTTTTCCTGCATTGAGGAATTTCATGAACGCCTTTTCCGATCCGTGGACGTCTCCGGAAAAGAGAATTCGGGTGATGCCGTGGTGTGTCATCCGGCTTCAGTCTTAAACGGCTGTGACTCTTACTTAAGACTCTTATTCGCTTGCCCAGCACTTCCATCTCCGGCCTGATGCCAAGGCGGGTCGGATGCTCGCGGCCATTGGCTGAAATCAAACAGAAGCCGCGCAAAACGACCGCGTTTTCGTTCGAACGAAAAGCAATTTACATTCACAGCACAAGCATTAGCTTATGCAAATCACGAAAGTTCAGGCATACCCTGTCCGCGTGCCGATGCGACAGTTCAGTGATGCATATTCCGATTATCCGACGGGGCAATTTGTGCTCGTCGAAATCGACGCTGATAATGGTACAGTTGGCTTCGGTGAGGCTCCCTGCACAGTCACTGTGGGGTTCTATGGAGAAACATTGGAGACGGTAACTGCTGCGATTCGGAATTACCTTGGACCAAAGTTGTTGGGGGAGGATCCGCTCAACATACGCAAGGCTACTTCGCTCATGAATTCCATCCATGGAGCCGCATTCATCGCTAAGACGGGCATCGATACAGCGCTCTATGATTTAGCGGGCAAAGCCCTCGAAGTTCCAGCAAGTACCTTGCTAGGTGGCAGACAAAGAACCAGCATAGAGGCTGCGTCTGAGATAGCGATAGTTGATCCCGAAGAAATGGTTCGAGAAGCCCGCCGCCTCATTGAGTTGGGTTTCAAAGTCATCAAAGTCAAGGCCGGCAGAAATGTCGATGATGAGGTCAAGGGTATCAAAGCGATTCGGGACGCGGCAGGCTCAGACATCGAACTGAGAGTCGACCCAAACGCAGGGTGGTCACGCCTCGACACTCTCCGAGCCCTCAAGGTCCTTGCGCGTGAGGAAATCAGTTACATCGAACAACCGCTTCCCGGCTGGGATCTGGAAGGCCTTGCATGGCTACGGAAAACAACGGGTGTCCCCGTAATGGTTGACGAGAGCGTCTGGACTCCACAGGACGTGATTAAGGTTGCAAGAGCAGAAGCCGCGGACATAATCAACATTAAAATCACTAAGGCTGGCGGCTTGAAGAACTCTCTCGACATCTACACAACGGCAGAAGCGGTGGGCATCCCGTGCATCATTGGAACGGAACTTGAATCATGCGTTGCAGTCGCAGCGAAACTGCAGCTCGCAGCTTCATTGGAAAACCTGCCTTATGCCTGCGAATTCACAGAGCTAGCATTTCAAAGGATGGCCGTTAAGGATTCTATCAGGCTGGAAAGGGGCTCGCTTGAAGTTCCAACAGACCCCGGGCTGGGTATGACCCCAGACATGAAACTCATCCAGGAGAACCGCGCTTCAATGTGATCAGTTTGCTTTTGCTGCAATCCGCTCATGCTGAGTCCTTCTCAGTTCCCTTGAGATTCTGACATTAAGCTTATAGCAAGAGGCTGGCTACGTCGCCCGGGTACGTTCGTCTTGAAGAAGATTGAAGGAACTTTTTGCGTCATGGTGACGCCGTTCAAGAGCAACGAAGACCTTGACCTCGACGCATTCAGGTCAAACATCGATTTCTACATCGAGAATAGAGTTCATGGGCTCGTTGTTGGCGGTAGTACTGGAGAGTTCGCAACGCTCCACCCTGACGAGCATAAGGAACTCATTGAGACCGCAGTTGACCAAGTCAACGGTAGAATCCCTCTGCTCGCTGGGACGGCACACTGCTCGACGAAATACACTGTTGAAATGTCGAAGTTTGCTGAAGATGCGGGCGCAGACGGTTTGCTCATCGTCCCGCCGTTTTACAGTAAACCGAAAGATGAGGAAATCTATCAACACTACTCCGCCATCTCGAAGGCCGTTAACATTCCAATAATGATCTATAACAATCCGTTCACGAGCAAAGTGGATATGAAACCTGAACTGATTGAGAGGCTCTCAAAACTTCGGAACATAACACACGTTAAGGAGAGCAGCGGTGATATAACTAGAATCTGGAAAATCCGCCAGCTAACGAATGACAAGCTCACCGTCTTCGCCGGAGCTGACAACTTGGCGTTTGAATCATTTGCGATGGGTGCCAAAGGTTGGATCTGCGTTGCAGCCAATGTCCTTCCGAGAGAGTGCTCAGAACTTTACGAGCTCGCGGTTCTTGAGAAGGATCTTGGAGGAGCGAGCAAATTGTACAATAACCTACTGCCTATGGGAAACCTCTTCGAGGATACTGGCATGTTTGCCGCCCTGTCGAAAGCCGGGCTAGATATGCTCGGAAAGCACGGCGGGAAACCGAGAGGACCGTTGATGCCACCAGGCTCGAATGAGCTGGAACAACTCAAATCAATACTGAAAACATTAGGGAAAGTAAGCAAATAGCAATGCCAAGGGAACGCACACATCTTCCTCAAGACTTGTTTTGGCTGCCCCACACCGCCCTCCTGCTTTCCCGCGAAGAAGGGGAACTCGTCTTAAGCCCGAAGGAAATTGCGTAACCAAAAGAGAGGAAAGCAACACAAGCACGAGCCATCCAGGAAAATGGGCATAGGCCTTGCTGAAAGATTGGGCAATTATGAGAGCATTGAAGATCCTACGAGCCCCGATTAAAGCTACGAAGTACACGAAAGCCCACTAGCGGATACCGAAGTAGTCTAGGCCCCTCCAGAACACAAAGCCGCTAAGACCTCACCAAAACAACCAACTAGACCAAGCTAGACTGCGGCCGCATTGCTACTAAGCCAGCCCAAAGACATTCACATAACAATATTTCAATTATGACGACGGAGGAAAGACTGGTTCTGTTTGGTCTTCGGCTGATGATTGGGGTGGGTGTTTGAGAGCGAATGGGGCTTGGTATGCGCGGGGCGGCAGTAGGCTCCGCGAGTTCTACACGATCATGCATTTGCCGTATACCTCAATGGTACTTTCATTCGTTCTAATCGGAGCATCGGTCTCACCCAACCTCCACCCAGATCGGCTCGTTCTCACCCTCGTGGCATACTTTCTCGGGCTTGGGCTGTCTGCGCACGCTTTGAATGAGTTGCACGTAAGCCACTGGACAGAGGCGTTGGGGAAACGTGAGTTGACTGTTCTGTTTTCGCTCCCACTTGTTGCAGCGGTAGTTATCGGGAGTTATGGTATGCTCGAATTGTTCGCAGCGTCCGGCTCGATCGTGCCCCCATTGACCCTTCTGGCATTCATAATCCTGGAGACCTTCTTCCTCTTCGCCTACAACACTGAAGCCTTCAGTGGGGCATTCCATAGTGACATCTGGTTTGCTTTTTCGTGGGCAGCGCTACCGACGCTGATAAGCTATTACGTTAACGCATTGACGGTAACAAGCGAGGCCGTTCTGGTTGCGTTAGCCATGGCGGCCACCGCGGGCATTGAAATCAACCTGTCACGTTGGTGCAAAGATTTCAGGCGGAGAAGTTCCCTGACTGAGGTGCGGTTTGCGGACGGCACTCGACAAACGATGAATACACCTCAACTCTTGGCGAGGCCTGAGAAATCACTTAAACTAATCGTGCTCGCCGTAGACCTAATGGCTATCGGTTTGATTGTGTACAAGTTATTCCCTTAGGCTTTTGAGTAAATCTGCAAAATGCTATCAGCCTCTGGCTTTCTATACGCCTTTTATGGCGGGTTCAGCTTACTTTCGCCGATATGGTGACATCGTAGCGCTATTGCCGCAATTTCAGTATTTCCCGCGGTTGTATGTATTGTCTGATGCTTGGGGCGTAATTGGTGGGGCCGGTGGGCCCGTCTCTCAAAAGCCGAAATCTGGAATGTGGAAAATCGTGCTTTTGTTACGAGAAAAACGAATACGCTTTCGGGTTCTAATGACTTGCGTTTTGTGGGGATGTTTCTTCTGAGCAAGTATTATTCGCATAAGTTATCTGCTGTACAACTCAAACGGGTGTACGACATCGCACCTCCAAGAGTCAGACAATACCTCGATGCCGAGGTGAGCCATGTATTAGAGAAAATTCGTCCCGCCGATCTGGTATTAGAGCTAGGCTGTGGGTATGGTCGGATTCTTCCGAAATTAGCAAAGAACGCGAGATGGGTAGCCGGAATTGATATTTCTGCTCCCAGTTTAGAATTTGCTCACAATTTCCTTCATGGTATTTCAAATATCTCTCTTTCCCGGATGGACGCAGTGCACCTCGGTTATCGTGATCAAACATTTGATCGTGTCGTTTGCATTCAGAACGGAATCTCCGCGTTTCATGTAGACCAGCGAGCGCTGATCTCTGAAAGCATACGAGTGACGAGGCTCAGGGGCGTAATCCTTTTCTCGAGCTATTCAAACAAGTTCTGGGGAGATCGAATGAAATGGTTCGAGCTTCAGTCGCAGGCCGGATTATTGGGGGAAATCGACTACGAAAAGACAAAGGAAGGAATCATTGTGTGCAAGGATGGGTTCACAGCGACAACTGTCGGCTCTCAAGATTTCTCGAGATTGACCCATGACCTTATCGGTGACGTGCAGATTACAGAAGTCGACGAATCCAGTCTATTCTGTGAAATAGTACCTGACGAGCGCGCATGATGATCGATTGTCATTACTCCCGGCTTACGCAATGAAGCCTAGGCGTAAAGCCTCCAACAGTGCATCGGAAGGAACAAACAAGATAGAGCGGTTCGTACTAGAGCGCCGGGGGTGGGATTTGAACCCCCGCGGTTCCTATGCGGGACTGCGCGAACACCGGATGATCGTCAGGCGAGCCTTTATCGTCAGACTCACGCTTCGAATATCACATATCTTACAGAAAATGTTAAGGTCAGTATCGGACAATGTTGAGTTCAAATTGCTCTGCACACCAGTAGATCCACACACACTCTTACTAACGACGAACGACGACGGGCATTCCATCGGCAAGCTGGGCTACGATAAGTCTCCGATTAGCTGCAGTTTATTGGACTCTCAGCTGGACCTGCATGGTTTAGAAAGAATATTTTATTCCAGGGAACCTATGGCTTTCTCCACGTCCACAAGGATTTCGCATGATTTGACGAGTTCCTTCATCTTGTTGTGGTCGGGATAAAGCGGGCGGTCGATATCAAGATACTCGACGTGTTTACGGATCGTGTTATGAGCAATTTGTGTTCCCTTTCCGAATTCATATGGTGTTTCATATTTTCTACGTAAGTCAAGGGCTTGAGCAGCAGCCATGAACTCGATTCCCAAAATACCATATGCATTGTCTAGAATCTGGAAATTCTTCAGAGCGGTGTTCATGCCCATGGAAACAAAGTCTTCCTGGTCGGCAGCAGCCGGGATTGACTGTATAGAAGCCGGCATACAGAGGATTCGCTGTTCTGCAATCTGCATATCAGCGGTATACTGGCTCAGCATCAGCCCGGAGAACATGCCAGGATCCTTAATCAGGAAGGACGGAAGCCCCACGCTTAGCGCCGGGTTATTCAGGCGATTCATGCGGCGCTCGGAAAGTACGCATACCATCGTTACCGCAACACCTACTATATCCATAGGCAAAGCAACGGGCGAACCTTGGAAATTGGCGCCTGAGAGTACGAGGTTTTTGTCCGGGAAGAAAATGGGATTATCCCCCACACCATTGAGTTCCGTCTCTACCTGTACTCGGGCAAAGGCAAGCGCATCATGTGCTGCACCAATCACCTGCGGTGTGGAACGCATCGAATAAGCATCCTGCACCTTCACTTTTAAACGGCCTTCAGACAGGTCACCGCCAGCCACTACCTTACGAATTGATTTCGCGCTGCGGACGCCACCGGGGAAACCGCGAACTTCAAGAATTAATTCTTGATACGGTTTGAGGTTGGCTTTCAGCGCTTCCAGCGACATAGCACAGGCTATTTCAGCCTGCTTGAGCCAATTGTTGCTGTCATATATCATTAGGGCCGACATGGCGGTAAGCACATTGGAACCATTAATGGCAGCCAGACCATCGCGTGCCTCTAGTCCGGGAATGGGGATGCCTGCACGTTCCATCGCCACATGGCCCTCTAAGAACTCACCCTTGTGATATGCGTGCCCTTCACCCATCAGGAGCAGAGCAATCTGCGCCATAGGTGCTAGATCACCGCTAGCACCTACAGATCCTTTCGTGCACACGTAAGGCGTAACACCCTTGTTCAACATATCCACCAAAGTCTGAGTAATCGCCAAGCGGCAACCTGAATTCCCGTGTGCATGCACATTGATGCGCCCGAGCATGGCACCACGTACCCAGTCAATGGGCATGGGATCGCCCATACCTGCAGCATGATTGTAAATCAAATATCTCTGAAAATCTCTTACCTGATTATCGTTGAGCACTATCTCCGATAATTCGCCTATACCGGTATTGACACCGTACATGACCTCGTGAGCTTCAACTTTTTTCTCAAGCATGGCGCGGCATGAATTGATCTTTTTGATAGAATCGGGATGCAGTTCCACTTTTTCGCCATGACGTGCAACGCGCACAACATCTTCAACGGTCAATCCTGAACCGTGTATTACCAGCGTCATATTACATCTCACGATTTCCTTATTCCCTTCACCATTTGAACAGCACGCATGATTTTCGACTCGTGTATTATGAGTACCTGTCAGGTGCGCACACACACAAATCGACTGACGGACGACGGTTTTGTTGGTGTGAGCGCGGGGAAAAATGTTTCACTGCGTGGACGCGAAAGCTTGCAACACGCTAACGCTCCCAACCCTACCTTCCCCATACGTAGACAAGAACACGAAATCACACGAAAATGAGCTTGACAAATCAGCTAGACGTGCAATCATTCCGTTTGAGCCACACCTCTTGAATATGGAGTTCAAGAGGGGATACTCAGCAACAACGATAAGGAACTAGTTCTTCTCTTCTCGACAGGAGGAATACTCCTATCAGGAGGAGAGACATTCCAACGATTTGAATCTGAGTGACCAGCTCACCCAAGACAAGAAAGCCGAGGACTGCGGCGAAGAGGGGTGTTGAGAGTTCGAGAGAGGATACTTCTGCAGCCTTGTTCCGCTTCAGGCCCTCAAAGTAAAGAATCGTGCCGATACCAACCACAATCCCAATCATGAGCTGATACACGTTCACAGCCCTAAATCCTGAAGAGGACACGAGGTAAGCTGCGAATACGAGAGAAGCGAACAGGAAGCCGTAAAACGTTACGACGCCTGCGTTCATTTCTTTCAGATATTTTCTAAACGCGATAGTGGTTGTTGACCAGGCGACAGTTGCTGAAAGCACAACCGAATCACCGTACGTTCCTAGCCTGAACGCCATCAAGTTCTCTAAGCTTCGAGTTGCTATGAGAATTCCCGCTGTCATCATAACGACGATCGCTAGGTAGTCAAACTTGCTCAGCCTCTCTTCTCTGAGAACCAAGAACCCCATCATCACTATGAAGATGGGCTGCATATTACCAATCAGCACAGCATTAACTACAGGGATTCGGGTCAAAGCAAGGAAGTATGCGATATCGCCGAAGACATTCGCAGCAAACGCAACATACACAAGCGCCGACAATTGGCGTCTGTCGATCCTAAGATTCCCTCTGTTCGTCATCACAACATAGAGCAACGCCGTAAGAGTAACGAGGATCGCTCTGACGGCAAGAGTACGCTGAAAATCTGAGTTCTGATACGAACGCTTCGCAAGCACAGGCTCCAAAGCCCACAGAAGACTCGCGAGAAGCACAGACAGAATCCCGACGGATCTAGCGTTCATGGAACTGGTCGAAGACTCCTATCCGTGAGACGCGACTCAAGCACAAAAATCTTGACCGCGAACATCTGGCTAGAACCTGATTCGGATTCAAACCGAAGTCTAGTCTAGGGGTCATTCTTGGTGGCGGATTCATCTCTCTCTTGATTGAACTGGATGGGGCTGGTGACCGATTTCTTCCTTCAATGAAGTCCTCATGACTTGTGCGGTAATTGGGCACAATGTGGTAAACTCGAATGAATGCTGAACCTCCTGTGGAACATCAGAACGTGGGATAGACTCGAAGCCCAGTTTGGAAAAGAATGGGCCTGCCGTTTCAGTCAATAAATACACGGTTCCGACGCCACGATGCTTTGCTAAATCTAGTGCCTCTTTTGTGAGGCGCTGTCCTAGTCCTCGTCTCTGGAATGACTGTTCAACGGCGACGTATGCGAGCAAGGCACATTCATCATACAGTTCCACAACTGAACATCCGACGACCCTGCTATCGTTCCGCGCAACCAGTGTCGTAGATAAATGAGGCTCTAAGTTCTCTTTTGGAAGTCCGCATTGATCAAGCAACGCGAGAATGCTTTGCAACTCATCTTTTTCAACTCTGTCAATGGTGACTTTCTCCGAGCGTTCATTCTCCACTCTAGATCACCGGCCGTTTTCTTCAAGCTGCCAACAAATAGAATACTTCTACAACTTATTTTTTTGTGTGTGCGCACAAGTAGAATAGGAATCTGTTTGACTTTAGTTCAACTTGCCTCATGATTACTTGTTTGTGTACGCTTCGTCGCCGTGTTGCGTTATGTCCAGGCCCGCATCCTCTTCCGTGCGACTAACTCTTACGGGCGTGAAGACGTTGATAATTCTTAACAGCATGTAAGAGCCTACGAAGGCGAAAAATCCCACGACAACTACTCCGAATACTTGTATTATGAATTGGTACATGTTCCCGTACAGTAGTCTGTTGGGGCCAGCCGCATTGATGACGGCGGAGGCAAAGATCCCCGTCGCTATTGTTCCCAAGATTCCACCTGCGCCATGGCAGGCGAATACATCAAGCGAGTCATCTAGTCGTGTTCTCGCACACCAACCCGCCACATAGTTACAAACGACGCCCGCTGCCACAGTGAACACCATACGCCGTGCAGATGATAACCGAGACCGTGCGAATCTTCAGCCGGCTACTCCTTCTGGATCTATGAAGACTAATTCACCTTCTCCAACGACTTCATGAACCAGTTTTGCGACATCCTCCTTGCGCATTTTCTTCTTACTTCTCGCAGGCATGGCTGTTCACCTCGTTTTCTGTAGAATTACTATTGATTCGTACCGAATCTCTCCAGACATGCTTTTCTCGAGGTTTCGGGTGATTGAACGGTCGAGCGAGAAGCCTACCTCCTTCGCCATCTCGACAATCACCAGATCGTTCTTTACTTCCTCAATCGCGCCGTTCAGTTTGTAGTGATTGTTGCCGATGATTATGACTGCCTTCGCGTTTGGTTTGAGTACCCTATGCATTTCTCTGAGAGTTAGCCTCATGTCTTTGAAGAACTTGTAAGTACGTATTGCCTCCTTAACCCTCCCAGCATCAAGAATTTGTCTGATTATGTTCCTAGCGTATTCTGGCAGTGTCGAGAACTCAGTCGCGTTGGACTTTATCTCCTCTGACATCTCAGCAGGATAGTATGTGAGGTTCGGGTTTCCCATCATGTCCTTCTCTAAACGCTCTAGGGACGGAACGAGCCCAAGTATGGTAAGCTGGGGAAGATCGTTCCTAATGTAATCCAATGCAGTCGAATATGGAGGCGAATTCACTATAGCATCAATGGTTTCTCCTTCAACGTTGAGGGGCTTGCCCTCCAGAGTGAAGCACGTTCTTCCCATGTCACGTGTATCTCCGACGAAACAACGTGAATTACCCAAGTCGATCTTCAATTTCTCATTCAACTTGTGGAACAAGTAGATCCGCAAATAGAGGTCGTTCACCCTCTCCTCTAACGCCGTTACGAAGTCTTTTTTCGTTCTCCGTGCCACATCGCTTATCGTGCCGCTCACTGCTAACAATAGGAAGTTCCGGTATTTCTCGGGGAAATATGTCCTAATGAGGTTCCGAGCGACGACAGCTGCGTCGATTGACATTTCATCATTGAATGATACGCAGACTTTCTTCGGAAGTTGTTGCTTGATTTCCTTTATTTCAGTCGGGTTGACACTGGTTTGAACAAGCAATGTGTCACCGTTGAGCAGTGTCTTGTATTCGGTGATGAGAGTTTCAAGCGCCTCTAGGTAGCGGTCGATTGCGTGTCTGAGCTCTTTCGGTTCAAAGTTTAGTGCTTCGCACTTTACTTGGGACATTAGAGCTGAAAGTGGATTGATTTCCAATCCGAGGCTATCGAGTCCCATTAGTACAGCTTCGACAAGGAGTGTCCCGCTTCCAGCGAAATTGTCCATGACTAGGCCATTATCATCCGGGTACACATAGTTGAGTAGTGCCCGAATCATCTTGGGATGAAACTTGCCTTTGTAGGGATGCAAATAATGCGTCAAATGCAGCGAGGGCTCTTCTCGAATTGTAAAGTAATCTTCAAGCCGTTTTCCGACCTGCATCGTTGCACTGGCAGGTATTCGATATATTGACTCTACTGGGAACGACATTAGAGCCTCGATGTTTCGATCAACCTCAATTTCGTCTCGGCTCAGTTTTGAGACGTATTGAGATTTCTCTAGGAAGTACTGATTTGTTATGAAACGGAAAGCAACAAGATTGCCGTGAACAAATGTTTGGACATTAACCTGGTTAAGCGCATCGGAGAAGATTTCCTTCAGTAGCTCCTCCGCGCTTCGTGTCTCTGTAGCAACGTAAAACTCCGCAACGTACGCAAGTCGTCGAACCAGTCTCGCAACATTGGGCCAACCTTCAATGGAGGCGGAGAACCCGTGGTACTCACCATAAGGGAGTTCGTGAGAAAGGTAATCTTGGATCCTGTGTTCTAGGGTGAACGAATTGAATGGCTCGGTCTTGACAGTGTGTTCATGAAATGTATACATGATGTGTATAGTTCTGTATAGGTGTATAATTCAGCATAAAACATTAACGTATACACAATAGCCTAGATTCCGAATGAAGCGACTTCAGATCACGCTCGAGGACGAGCTCTACTCGTGGGTGGCCAAGGAGATTAAGGACCTAAGGTTTGGCAGTTACAGCCACGCAATCAACTACGCTCTGAAACACCTCCGTGAGGAATTGGAAAAGGAGAAGAGAAAGAGCTGACCCTGAGCATATTCACGCAATGTCCTAGACCAGGCTAGATTACGGCCCCATTCAACTGCACGAAAGCAAGATTAGTACAGACAAGTATTCGCAGGCTCGTATCTTTTCAGCATCTTCCAGTCCAAAGAATTTGTTGCCTTCCCCGAAGACGGCGTCCAGTCGAAAGTGTTTTCTCCAGCGTGACGGTACTGTCCACTATCAAGCTTCTTGTTCAGGGATCCTGGCCGTGAGCGACATCGAAGAGAGGATAGTCGAGTTCTTCGCTACGCTCGACCTTGGTGCAGAGGGAACTTCTATTGAGAAATCCGCATGGAGTTTTCCAATTTTCTTAACTAAGGTCTTCGGGAGCGAAGAAGTATTTTGGATCATGGCCCAGAAAGTTCAGGACGAAGAGTCAACAGCAAAAGACCGTGCTAACCTAGCGAAGAGATTAAGCTCTCTCCTTCGAGGGGAACCGTCATTGTTTCTGGTGCTTATGCATTTGCATCGTCAAATCCGCTTCACAAACACGGAATTGGTGAATTTCTTCTTTGACCACTCGCGACTTAATGAGGTTGTATATTATGAGGCAGTGGCGGTCAGTGATCCTCAATTTCAGAGTCAGATAGTTAGAGTAGGGCTAAGGCGAGAGTCATTTGCACATCAGCCCACGGATCTTGAGAAACTAGCCTCATACAAGAAAGCAGTTTCGCGTTATGCGGGGCCTGTTAAGTCATGCTGGCCACTATGGCGGTCTAGAATCGAGCATGATGCCTCAGTGGCTGAGCGAATAATTACCTTCCTACTCGGTTCGGAAGATCTTGGAGAACTGATACGTGACAAACAGGTCATTCCTGCCCTGCGTCGCAGCCTTCGAATTGTTAACGTCGAATTGGTGAAACGTGCCAGAGGAGACTATGCAGCACGCAGGATTGAGAATGTCCTTGAAGATGAGGGAGTTCGATTTACGAAGTTATCTGGAATTACTGAGCTTGGGGAAGTGGAGAAAGCCGCCAAGCGTCTTGGCAGGGGGTGGTGGTACACCAAAGAGAAACTTTGGAAGAGTGAGGACAAGAGATTCGATTATGTTCTTCTGGCAAATCGTCATATTCAGTATGTGGTGGAGCTGAACTACTTCACTACTTCTATGTCCAAGATTCGTGAAGTTGTCGCTCATTTCAAAGAGCTACGCAAGCTTTGCCGTGGTCGGTATCGTCTCTTGTATGTAACGGACGGATTAGGATGGTTCGCTCTGGCCAAATCAGTTCGCGGAATGTTCGAATTTGAACGAAAAGAAAGGGAAGTTGAGAAGTCTGACTATCCATTCCTCTTGAACCTTGAATTATTTCGCCGTTCGCTACCTTCGCTAGAAAGCATGGCGGTTTCCGAAGGACCATAAATTCCAAGCAAGCTATGTTCTGCCCGCGCTCTATCTGGGTGATTCAAACTGGCTATGCCTCTTGCTCATCTCCTACCACCATTTCGAACTCAATTTCAAATTCCGTCTCTCTTCATCAGAGGCTGGTTTTCGGAAAACATAGAGGTGTTCGTGGGCGATTTTGTAGAAATCTAATTTCGAACTCCGCCACCGCTCTCGCGTGGTCTTCGTCTTCCATTGGCGTTTGATTATGTCTTCTCTGAGGACGAATCCTGAGTCGAGGAACTGTTGGAGAACGCGGTACGAAATAGGAATGTAGTGCTTGTGTTTTCTAGTATCGCCAATCAAAATCGCACAGTGTTTTCCGGGTTTTAGGACTCGGTAGGATTCATCTGCGACCTCTCGGACTGCTTTAAGGAAGTCGCTCAGTTTTCTTAGTGCCGAAATGTCTCCCTCGATGCGGGGAGCATACGGAATTATGTATGCGTATGGGGGATGTGTTGCGATCAGATCGATAGATTGATCGTGTAGAGCATTCAATCTCCTTGCATCGCCGACATAGGTATCAATTGAAATACTAGGATATTTGGCGTCAAGGGTTTCGAAAGAAAAGTTCAACCTGTCCAATGCAACCATTATTGCGTCGCGGTTGATATCAACGCCAATTGCGTTTCTGCCCAGAAGCTTGCATTCGACGAGAGTCGTACCGCTACCGCACATCTGGTCCAGTACTACATCTCCGACCTCTGTAAACCTCTGAATTAGGTTTCTAGGAATATATGGTGACCAGTTGCCACGGTAGTTTCCGACGTGCGTAGCCCAGCTACCGCGGTCGGGAAAGCTCCAGACGGTTTCTGTCTCGTATGCGTAATCCTTAGGCGGGCCAAAGCTTGATATGCTCCAAGGCTTGCCAATTTGAACCTCGTTTTCCTCGATCTGGATCTTCTTATTTCTCTTAGCAAACTGCGCGTACTCAGCTGGGGTCACGGATTCCATTGAACGGTATTCTTGTTTCGTCTCCAGCATGCCTTTTGCAATGCCCCGCGTCAAGCCTGTTGTCCCAGCTTTTAACGATCATCCTGACCTAGTTATCGTGAGCAGAAATGGCAACTATGGGGAAGGATGAGCTTCTAAAACTCATCAGGGATGGGTCGATGAGAATTGAACCCTTTAGGGAATCGCAGATTGGCCCTGCTTCGATTGACCTTCACCTTGGCGACAATTTTCGCGTCTTCGAGAAGACTCGTGATGTTTTCCATGTTCGTGAGGATGCGGATTACAAGCAGCTCACTAGGGCCGTGAAGGTTGAGCGGAATAGTTCCTTCCTCATCATGCCGAACGAACTTGTGCAAGGCATAACGGAGGAAACCCTCACCCTACCATCGACCCTGAGCGGCCGAATCGAGGGGCGCTCCCGATTCGCACGCCTAGGCCTCCTAATCCACCTAAGCAGCGGTTTCATTCAACCCGGCAGCACAGGTAAAGTGGTCCTGGAGATTCTGAATGTCTCGCCGCTACCCTTGGCGCTGCACCCTGGCACCGCCATATGCCAAGTAATCATCGAAGAAGCACGCGGAGCAACCAAATATGAAGGCGCCTTCGCCGGCCAGACAGCCCCCTAAGCATAGCGCAGCCTCAGAAAATGATGTCTAGCAGTTGTTATACACGTGTAAGCCGGGCCCACCAAGATGGTCTGCCCAATGATTATTGAGTTGGGCCGCATAGAAGTATGCAAGTAATTTGCTGAACAGGATGCAATTTAGAATAATTACTATTGGAATGGTTAACCAAATATACAACCATCCCGGTAACCCGACGCTCCAACTCGGTGCTCCAAACATGTTCAACTCAGGTGACATTGCGTGGGTTATGACTGCCACCGCCTTAGTAATGATAATGACTCCTGCCTTGGGCTTCTTCTACGGCGGGCTCGTCAGGCTCAAGAACCTCGTCTCCACGATTGTGCAGTGTCTTGCAATTTTCGCAGTAATCAGCCTCGTGTGGGCTCTCTGGGGGTACACCCTCGCCTTGGGCGGCGCATCTGTTGGAGGTATTATCGGCAACTTAGCCGACCTAGGCTTGAATAATGTTGGATACGCACCTAATCCTGGCTACTCTTCAGCCATCCCGGAACTGCTGTACTTTGCCTTCCAACTAAAATTCGCAGCCATAACCCCAGCGCTCATCATTGGAGCCTTCGCCGAAAGAATCCGATTTAAGTCGTTACTGATTTTCGTAGTTCTCTGGGTCACTCTCATCTATGCCCCAATCGCGCACTGGGTCTGGGCCGTTGGTGGGTTCCTGCGAGCGATGGGAGTGGTGGACTTTGCCGGAGGACTGGTCGTGCATACGGCTGCTGGTGTTTCCGCCGCAGCTGCCGCCCTCGTCATCGGCAGGAGGAGAGGAGTAAGGAGAAATGAACGGCCGAACAACATTCCATACGTGATTCTCGGTGCAGCCATTCTCTGGTTTGGCTGGTTCGGCTTCAACGCCGGGAGTGCCCTCGCCGCGGACAACGTCGCCGTTAACGCGTTAGTGGTGACGAACCTAGCGGCAGCCGCGGGGCGCCGTGGGTTGGATGTTCACGGAATGGTTGCGGAAGGGAAAGCCATCCGCTGTAGGGATCTCTGTTGGAGCCGTATGCGCCCTGGCAACGATTACCCCGGCCTCAGGCTACGTTGGTCCCATGCCTTCGATAATCATCGGCCTCGCTGCCGGAATCGTATGCAATTTCGTGGCGGGCTGGCGCGCTAGGACTACGCTTGATGATTCACTTGACGTGTTCGCTTGTCACGGCGCCGGTGGAATGTTGGGAACCTTTGCAACCGGCCTCTTCGCATCCACGGCCATAAATGCGGCTGGGCCAAACGGCTTGTTCTACGGAAACTCGTATCAAGTCCTCGTGCAACTCTTTGGAATCGTAATCGTGGCGGGTTTCGCATTCGTAGGCTCATACGTGCTGCTGAGGGTGATCAATATCTTCTCGCCCATCAGGGTAAGCCCCAGGGAAGAGGACACTGGCCTCGACATGAGCCAGCACGGCGAAGAAGCCTACGCCTAAACACGCCTCCCATTGGGTGGGGTCCACCCAACAACTGAATGTGGATGCTGCCCTATACATTCGCACATGAATAACCACATCCCAAAAGGAAGGGTCTCCTCGACCCCATCTTCTGGGAGTAGGGGACACCATCTCCGTCTAGAAGTAAGCCGGAAACTAACAAGAAGGAAGTGAAAAACCGGGGCAACAGCCCCAGCCATCGATAGGGCTCTTATGCTACGTATTCGGTTTGACCGGTCTCAGTTTTAACGTGACCACTCTCAGCAAGCTTCATCTTGACCTTGCGTTTCTTCGCCATCTCAACTCACCTCCACACATCAACAGCAGTAGATTAACCGTCTAGGTATTTAACGGGGCTTGGAGAAGAAGTCTAAAAGGGAGAAAGTTCCACATTTCCACCAAAGCGAACATTAGAGCCGTGGCGGACGCCTATCTGGACAGGGTAAGATACAGGTCGCACCCAACTTGAAACACCACGTTCTGTTTGTTTGCACGGCAAATATTCAACGCAGCCCAACCGCCGAAAACCTCTTCCAAGGTTGGCATGACCGCTGGGAGGCGAAATCTGCCGGAGTCATGCCCGACCCGGAAGGGACGCTTCTTACTCAGGAACTTATCGAGTGGGCGGACTTGGTCCTAGTGATGGAGCCAGTCCACGCCTACTACGTTAACACCCATTTCAAGTGTGACCCGAACAAACTAAGAATCCTAGGCATACGCGACCGATACTACCGCGACGACCCCGAGCTAATTGAAGAGCTGCAAAAGAAAGTCACACCGATACTAGATGGTTATGCGCCATGACCCGGACAGAAACCTGCGCATCTGTAACCGAAGCAATTTTGACCGGCCCGCAATCGTATATACAAACCGTCCTCACTGCAGAGATTGGGTGAATGGCATACGCCACTTCCCGACATCGTACAAGAGACGCAACGCGTTCTAGATGCCGCGGTTAAGAATGACGTAATGCTTAGGCTGTTCGGCGGCTTGGCTATACGATTTCACTGCCCGAGCGCCACTCACAGATCGCTCGGAAGAAAATACGTCGACATAGACTTCATGGCTCTCCGGAAGCAAACGCGTGACATAAAGAAGCTTTTCGCGGAACTCGGATATATTCCTCGGGACAGGTTCAACGCTCTCCAAGGGGACAAGCGTCTGATATTCAACGACATTGAGAACGCTCGGCGGGTCGACATCTTCTTAGACACTTTCGAAATGTGTCACAAATTCGATTTCAAGAATCGGCTGACTCTTGACAATCCCACAATACCGTTAGCCGATCTACTCGCTACAAAACTCCAGGTGGTCGAGATAACCGAGAGGGAGTACAGGGACGTCATAGCGCTGGTTAAAGACCACGAAATAGCTGATTCTGACAAGCCTGAGACAATCAACGGAGCTTACCTCGCGGCACTTTGCAGCGACGACTGGGGGATTTACAAGACCTTCACGATCAACCTGGACAAAATCCTTAGCGCCTTGCCCAAATACGAACTAGAGCAAGAGTCGGTGGCCCTCGTGCAGAAGCGGCTTGAAGACATCAGGAATCGTATAGAACGCGTGCCAAAATCGCTTCGCTGGAAGGCCAGGGCAACAGTGGGGGAAAAAGCTCAGTGGTACGAATTGCCCGAGCAAGACAAGGAAGTTGTCGACTCTCGCGTCGATAAGATAGAAAGTTGAGTGCGGCGCCATACCGGTGCTAAAGTGCTTCGACCAGCGGGACCGCCTGTGAGGGTTGGCTGATTTCCTTAGCGACTTCTTTGAACGCTTCGAGATACTTTTCTACATCTTCCTTCGAATGTTGGACTGAAATTGTCCATTGCTCATCAGGGCCCGTGCCCATTGGGATGATGCCGCGGTTGAGCATTGCAGCATACATCGTGTACCATTTACCGAAATCTACCTCGAGAAAATCACGCCAGTTCGCATTGAACGTCCCCGCATGCGCAACTTGGCCGGGCATGATCTGTTCCATGATGGATTTCTTTCCTGCCAATACCGAGAGAGGTAACCCGCCGGCTACGGCTTTACCCATCACTTTGAGGTCCGGTTTCACATGGAAAGCGTCCTCGGCTCCGCCGTAGAATTTGCCGCACGTCTTGACCTCATCAAAAATCAGCAGGCAACCATGTTCATCACAAATTTTCCTCAACCCTTCCAAGAAGCCTGAAGCAATCTACGCTGTAGACTACTTTAACGCGAAACGAAAAGATATCCCAATCGAACTGGTGTTCAAACAGACACCGCCCGAATGATCACTTCAACATTCGAGTGCCTTGCCATTACCGTACGCGTTCCCCGCGGGTTCGTTTTGGCGGGGTTACGCCGAGGTTTCGGGCGAGCTTTCGGACCTCGTCCTCGTCTAGCCAATCCACCTTCAGGTATTCGAAGATCTGCGCATCGGACATGCCGAGCCTGCGGGCTTCCCCTAACGAATGTTTGTAGGCTTCAAGCTCCGTCGGCCGGTCATGGTATTCGAAGTTCTCATCAAACAGCGGCTTCCCTTCCCTGAACTGTCGAACGTGCACAAGCTCGTGGACCACGTCCAGGTACTTGCTTACTGGGTCGCCATTGCGCAGGTAATACGCGCTGACGATTAGGTGGCCGTCTTCATCGCTGACTCCCATGTACCCGAACTTGGAGCTGAAGAACTCGACCCTAAGCTCGGAGAGAACCTTCTCAGTCTCCGGCCCGAAAATCTCCCTGACAGCCGGAATTTTCTCGAAACCCTTGAAGTAATTAGAGAAGGAATGCATAGCGATGGGAACCTCGCTAGGAATCTGAACGTCAGGTAGTGGGGTTGGCATAATCGGAACACTCTAGCTAAACGCGCTAAGGTTTGGGTATTGAAAGACATTGCGAATATCGCCCTGCTCGGTGCCCATCTGTTACTCACATGACGAAGAATCAGCGCTAGAATCAGCCTCGCTGGACCTCAAGAAAGACGGTTCTGTTGACTTGGGTGGTGAAATTCACTGGCCTCTTTGTCCAGCCTTAATAGTGGAGTGAACGTGTTCCAAGTGATAAGTTCCTCAGCCTTCTCGATTTCTAGTTTGGGCAAACCTTGAGCCGACCTCCATTTTCGTGACCCAGACCATGATTCTTTGAGAATCCGGAATTCTGGTGTGTGTGGGTCTAATGGTGCGCACATAACCAGAACTGCTACCTTACGCAGCATCTGTCTGAGACGCAGATACGGTTGACATCGCCAAAACAGCTAACTTAGAGATGTAAGTGCCAGATAATCCAAGGATCTGGTCATGACTTCTCCGCAGAGCGGGTTTGTCGAAGTAAGAGGGTTCAGGTTGTTCTACAAGATTTTCGGAACTGGAGAGGAGATTCTGCTTTGCTTGCATGGCGGCCCAGGAGCAACCCACCAATATCTCTTGTCGCTGGGTGAACTCGGAGATGACAAGCTCAAGGTAGTCATGTATGATCAGTTAGGCGTCGGAGCGTCGGAGAAGCCAAAGGACACATCCCTCTTCACGATCGAGCATGGCGCCGAAGAGGTCGAAGGTTTTCGGAAGGCTATGAACCTCGGCAAAGTCAATCTCTTCGGCAGTTCTTACGGTGGGGCGCTGGCACTACAGTATGCGTTGAGGTATCAGACCAACATTAAGAAACTCATTATCGCAGGCGGCATGGCGAGTATCCCAGAGACAATTGCGGAAATGAACCGGCTCAAAGCGACACTGCCGAGAGATGTTCGAGACACACTCGTCAAGTATGAGGCGCGCTACGCCTTTTTGCACCCTGAATACCTAAAGGCTGTTGAGGTTTTCTACAGAAACTTCGTTTGCAGATTACCAGACTGGCCTGACGAAGTTAAACGGGCATTCGATGATATGAGCATACCAGTTTATTGGACGATGAATGGACCTAACGAATTCACGATCGTTGGGAACCTGAAAGACTGGGATATCACCGCTCGGCTGCGGGAGATCAAGGTCCCAACATTGGTGACGGTGGGCAAGTACGATGAAGTCACCCCGAAAGTCGCGGAAACCATCCACAGAGGAATTGCTGGCTCAAAGCTTGTAGTCTTTGAGAATAGCGGGCACCTCACAATGTGGGATGAGAAGGAAAACTACCTGAAGACACTCAGAGAATTCCTTCGAGACTGATGACCGAAAGGCGGGAGGTTCGGATACTACTCTATGTGGCTATAGTGGTGCGCACACACAGTGAAGCTACGCTATATTTTCGGAAGGGTCTTTGTTTGGAATGGTAGTGAGCCACAATGGTCGCACCACTACATGACAAACTGATTACGCATGATTGACCGGGCATGAGCGCGAGCCGCAAAATCAAGCTCGTTTGACCCAGGAGACTGCACCATTCCCCTACCCACCTCCGCAAGCGTGCGCTGGCAGCCATTCTTGGGGGGTCAAACGACATGTTTTCATTACTCTAAATTCTCTATATGCGAACTACCTATCAAACTACGCCCCGAACCCCGCAACGATGAAAGTTGGGTTTCACTGGGCTCCTCGTACAGCACTCCGCACAGATTACGCTTCTCCTCTATGGAAGCCTTATCGTCTGGGTTTTGTATGCCTTCAGGAAACCCTTCGCCACTAATTGATTATCGTCCAGACGATTCAAGGAGCGTGTTCAATGTCTCCTCGGATCTGTTCGCACTACTTGCGCCGAAGGCCTGATGCACATAGGGCTAGGCCTGCGATCAGGACGAAAGTCCATTCTGTAATGTATGTCGTTATGAACGAGTAGTCCGTGGCCCCTCGTGCCATCATTCCCTGTAGGTTGATGCCGGCGCCGTAAATCAGCCCTGTAAGACCACCCAGACTCAAGAAAACTCCTGCTAAGACAAGCGCTTTATCCATGAAGTCACCACCAGCGAAATTTCAGTGAATCGCGGCTCGGCGATTATTTACGGGTTACTTTAGACTCATCACGCGCCTCCTAGGGCCTTTTTGACTTGTGCGGAAAGTTATTCGAGATGGTTGAATTCTTGGCCGTTGAGTGGCACTGAAATTGACACTAAATTGTGTCGAAGAATCAAGAATCGATGTGGAATGTACAGGAGATTGAAACTAGGCTTGTTCCATGAGCTCGTACACGTGTTTTTACCATCCGAACCTACCTGCTGTAGGAGTCTGTAGTCGTTGTGGGCGCGGAACATGTGCGTCGTGCAGTAAACCGTACGGTGCTCTCACTCTTTGTCCGAACTGTTACCATGTGATTCCTTCTCCGCAGATGGCCCCAACTGTGGTGAGCGCATATCCCGGGGCAGCGCAACCTGGATGGTACGGCCCGTTCTTCCCAAGCTTCTTCAGGTCACAGTGGCTTCCCATCCTTCTGGTCGGCATTGCAGCAGCGCTGATATTCACAAACGGTGCTGCGCTTCTATCCCCCGCCTTCTTCGCGGTTTGGGGGAGCTACTTGCCTTGGCTCGCAAGTCTCGGGTCTATTGGTTTCATTCTTGGCATCATGCTAGGGTTGGTACTGCTAGGGGCGCTTGTCTTGATGATGCTTGGTTTCAGGGTAATGGCAGCGTTCGTCATCTTTCCAACAGCGCTCTTTAGTCTCTTGATTGGCGGAGGGTTCGTGATCGGCGCAGTTCTTGCGGTGATCGCCGGTATCCTTCTATTGCTCTGATTCGCCACCCCAGTTTTCTTTCGGAAGCATTTCGGGACGAGTGGAATAGGCAGCGTATCCGTGCCTCCAGGTTCTGTTAAGTTGACGGGTGATGTTTTCACTGTTAAGCATCGGGTCTTGCGCCTATTTCAGCACGCCGTATCTCCATAGGACGAACCAAATGTTAATGATGAGCGGTATCAGCGTAACAACAATGACACAGAGCGTCAGTACACCATAGCCGAATTTCAGCTTCAGTATCTTCGTTATCTTCACGTGGTTTACCGATATCAGGTAAAATATGATTGTGTCGGTAAGAGCAATGATGACGATTGCACGAACAATCAAATCATAAAGTAACGAAATTGCCATTCAACTCACCTCCTCTCATTCCGGCTTTGATGGATTCGATTGACGAGGCTTGACAAAGATAACTATCTCCCCACCTTGAGCCCGCATCTTCCATTCTAGTCGGTCGCCTTCACTTAGTCCGAATTGCCGAAGGCGGGTATTCAAGTCGAGGGAGAAAACAAGTGGGTAACCGTCATTCAACACGCCAGCCAGCACCCGACGCTTAACACCGACATA
This sequence comes from Candidatus Bathyarchaeota archaeon, assembly GCA_963726255.1. GTDB lineage: Archaea > Thermoproteota > Bathyarchaeia > 40CM-2-53-6 > 40CM-2-53-6 > FEN-987. The sequence goes on along the minus strand of CAVSBL010000002.1, from coordinate 896,519 downwards.
AATCACCCGAAGTCTTAACAGAACCTGCCTCCACCTTCCTTTTTTATACCCATCCCCGCCACTCCAGCCTCAGGCGTGGCTCGTGTCAGAACGCAGGTTGAGGTTCAAGATTCGGCGTGGCAACTTTGAAGTCGAATTGGAAGGGGACTTTGAATATGTTCAAGGCAAGTTTGAGGAACTCCTCCAATCCCAACCAACCGCATCAACTCTCTCTCAGCAGAGCGGCGCAGCCGAATCCGTTGATTCCATCGTTCCAGGGGAAGAGCTAGCGGGGATTCTTGAAACAACTCCGGATGGAAAATTGCATTTCACGGTACCGTTCGATCGGATTTCCGCGAAGGAAGCCATCGGCCTAATTCTGTACGGCAGTAACCCATCACCCGTCGAAGATGCTAAGCTGATGGAATTACTGGGTACGAGTTGGAAGTCGGTGAAGGACAACGTTGTCCGGGCGCACGTGAGCGAATTGAGGAAGGAGGGGAAGCTCATCGCAGAGCAAGGACGCTACTCACTATCCGGCGCCGGAATGCAATGGATAAGGCAAGATGTGTTGCCCAAACTCCGGCCCCCAACCACGTAAGCCTAATATGACTTTTAGCACAATAACGCCCTAATCATACTATTAGTACTAATAACGCTCCTGGCGCCCCGGGTTCGATGTTTCTATCTTTTTGATTTCTCGGCCTGGCCTTCCAGCCAACGTAGTCGTTGAATTCCGCGCTCAGTAAGCGCATACCTGAAAATCCCGCCCGCCTTTTCACGCCTCAACAATCCCTGCTTGTAGTAACGCATCAAAGCCATCCTAAGCGCATGAATATCGATCGCAGAATCCTTGGTGTCCATGACCGTGTTTGCAAGGGAGTTGCTATCCGCCGGCCCAGTCTTCGAAAGCAACCGCAAGATCCGTAGTTTCAGTACGTTATAGTCCAAGGCTGAACAGACTATGCTGCACAGTCTAGCTTTAAAATGTTCGAAAACAGAGCCCATGCACATCAGAACTTGCCAGAGTCGAAGGTGAGTAACACCTAGCAGAACCATCATTTCTAGCATCATCTTGCTCACCTACGCACAAAAACACAGCCTCTACCAGAGTAACACCTAGCAGGCTCATTCTGCACTTCAAAGCTTTTATAGAGTGTAGGAATGAATGTGAAGTGAAACTAAATTGTCTGAAGGCCAACAACAGCTCACAAGGGTAGGACTGCCGATAGAGGTTACCATCAAGTACGGAACCCTCGAGCAGAAGATTACAGGCCAACCCGAGCAAGTCGCAAAAGAAGTCTTCACATTCCTGACCAAAGCGATCCCTGAACTCGAACTCGCGTCCCACCTCGCGTTATCAGTCGACCTAAACGAACTGGCCAAAGCGTGCGAAGGCGTCCTCGCACTCACCCCAGAGGGGCTCGTCGTCACCGTCCCCGTTGACAGCCTCGCGGACCGTGAACTCATGCTCCTCCACCTTGCGAAGGCGCGAATTGCGCAAATGCTCGGAAGGTCCGACAAAGACTTCGTTCAATCCGCAGATCTGATCGCATCAAGCAAGAAAACTGCAGGTACAGTCGCAGGTCGCTTGAGTGAACTCTGCGGCGAAAGCTTGGCCGAGAGGAAGGGAAAGGGTGAGTACAGAGCCACCACCCTCGGCTTGCACGTTTTCCAAACTCAAGTCCTTCCTAAACTGAAGCGGGAAGCTGGGAGCTCCAAACCATGACGCAAGCCGAAACCATGCAAATCACGGTTCAGATTGAAGTAAACGGTATGCGTTACGATGGAAGCGGTTCGGTCGAAGAGATTGTTCCGCAGATTCTTCAATTCCTCTCGCAAGCAGTTCCAGCCTACGACCTGGCTAGGAAGTTGGTGTACGTGCCTGACCTGGCCGGTTTGGCTGACAAGATTTCCGATTTCGCGAAGATGACTAACACGGGCCAGCTCCTTCTGGTTAGAAACGGTCTCCCTGCCGAAAGGGCGATTTTGATTGTTCTGTTCATGGCTCACTTGGCGGGTAAGATGGGTAAGCGTGACGGGGACTCGCTTAGCATTGAGGAAATCGCCACCGGGGTTGGCAAGGCGCCCAAGACGATTAGGAACGTTATAGTCGAACTTCAGAAATCCGGACTTATCGATCGGGCGGAGAGGGGGAAATATCGAGCCACCTCGAAAGGGCTGATGGATCTGGAGAACTCTCTATCCAGCGTTTCTCCGAAAGGGGGTACCTCACAGTAGCGGGGTGTCTCGTAAACTCATGCCACTCATAACGGAGTGGTGCGGCGGCTGCGGGAGATTCGGGGGAATCCCACCGCATAGGGGGCGAGAGTGAAATGAACCGCCGCACCCACCCAACCTCGAATGCGCAACAGAGGATAAGTAACTTTCTCTACGAGGAGGATTCGCTCAGCGGAGCTATACCAGAGCGTTTCATCGAATTTTGCCGACACTCAATCGAAGGCATAAGGGGCAACCTCATCTACACCGACCCCGTCCTTTCGCCCGACCTAGCTACCACAGAGTACGACGGCGCCGAAGCCTCCACGCTAGAACTAAACGCGTTCGACGACGAGCAGCTCGTTCGGCTAGAACCAATACCGTCAACTCGGCCAGTTGTTGCGGTCGATACCTCCACCATTAAGCTCGGCGAGATGGTCGACGGCGCGCTTTGCGCGGTAAGGGGAGCCCTTGTTATACTTGAGGGTAAACACTACAGGTACGTGAGGTATGGGCCGCTCGTCTTTTCAATCGGTTACAACAATTTGGCCGCTTCTCAGGATTTCGCAGGGTTAGGGTTACCGCCTTTCGCTGGCGAGCCAAATGTCGACAGCCTTCTCAAGCGAATACGAAACGTTCTGGAACGGTGGCTGCAATTCAACGCGTGTACATCGATTGCGGACGGGTTCATCCTGCTTGACGGTTCGCTGACCGCGGGGACGCCCGACAATCCCTCGAAGGACCTCGAACGAATCCTCGAAACCGCCCGGCGAGCTGGAAGTGCTGTAATTGCCATCTCTAAGAAAACTAAACTGCGAATCAACAATCGGTCGCTGACTGAACTTCTCGAGGGCAAGTCAGAACCCTGCATCTTGGGAGTTGACGAACAAGTCACCGATCAGTTTCCCCCGTACCCGGTCCGTTTCCTAGGCCGTGTGTTCGTTGGCAAGCTTGCAAGGTCAGGGTTCCCGTTCAGAATGGATGTGGACCGGGGAATCTCGATACCTGAAACAATGAAGGGTTTTCGCGAATTGGCGGGTACGGACATCGTTGACCAAGGCTATCCTGAAACCCTCCGAATGGCACACATTATCTCAACTTTCACGGCCACTGACGTGTTAGCAATGCAAGCCTTTGCGGCCGCGCGTTATGGCGTACAACTGATACCGAAACTGGCCTTGCGCCGGTCGCTCTTCGGCCCGTTCGGGACCGCTTGGGAGGCATGGCATTGAAAATCCTCCGCAAAGAAGGGGACAGCATACAACTTCTCTGCTTCCCCGAGGAGGAAGTGGAGAAAGGCGACTACTTACTCATCACCGACAAGATCAAGGAACGCTCTCTCATCGTTCAGATAATCGACATTGAATACGCAAACATCCCGGGCATCCTGGAAGACCTTCTCCGGGATGGCATATCAGAGGGTTCACTCTCCGGTGACGAGGTTGACCCGTTCAAGGTATCTTCTCAAATCACAGTTCTCAAAGATACGAGGTTACTTCTAGGAAAGATACGGGAGCACTTGAAGAGGGCCGAATCAGTCGAGACGTTTCCTGGCTGCCTTCAAGAAACCACTCCCAGGTTGAAGTGATGCCGCCAAAATTCCTTATCGAGGCCCTCGCAGCGAAGCATTCTTTCGAGCTAGGCTCTACGCGTCGAATCCGCCACCTGTCATCCGACCTCAGCGCGTTGGATGGCCGGCTCAACATTGTTACGGGGCGGAAGGGAACGGGTAAGTCGCACCTTACGAAACTTCTCGTGACCAGCTTGGTACAAGAGGGTGCCCCCATCGTCGTCCTTGACGTCAACGGAGAATACGTGAACCTGGGACAGACGCCGGACGGCCGGCAGATGCACCTTTCACCCAAGATCATTTCCTTGATCCCTGGCTTGAACCTGAGGTTCAGCTTGAAGCAAGTCGGCTTGAGTACGCTCCTTGGGACGCTGATCTACGCCCTTTCGCTGCCGGAGAATTCGGCGCGTGTATTCGCCCGCATTTGGCATGAGCTCGAAGAACAGAACCAACTCACAATGAGCGGCCTAGGTGCAGCAATCGCGAGCTTCGACTGCCATGAAAGCATCAAGGACGCCCTTCAAGCTAGGTACAACACACTTGAAGATTCAGGCATCTTTACGGACGATGCACGAACTGCCCTTAACCTTGAAGATGTTTTCAGGAACCACGCCGACGGCTGCGCTCTCATCGTAAACATGAAAGATCAGTATTCGGCGCTTCGGAGAATCACAGTCGAGCTGCTGATCAGCAAACTCACGGACCTCCTCTCGAGTCAGAGGCTGCGGGCGCTATTCCTGTTCGCTGAAGAAGCCCACCTTTACCTCCGGGAAACATACTGGGACGATGTAGTCACGCGGATGCGGCACCTAGGCTTGTTCACCACCTTCATCACCAACCAACCAGACACGATTCAGAGTAGCATATACCGCCAGGCCGACAACATTTTTCTCTTCAACTTCAGCAACGAACATGATTTGGAGATAGTTTCGAAAGTCGCTAAGGTAGACGCGGACACGATAAGAATGATTGTGCGCGACTTGCCGCCGCACCGCTGCTTAGTGATTGGAGATGTCGTAGCTAACTTTCCGCTCGTAGTGAACGTTAGGCCATTAGAGGTTCAAACACTTGGGGCGACGCGTTACTTTTTCGAAAACCAATTCGCCTTAGCCTAACAGGGCTGCGCGGAATCTACGCGCCTACTGCGACAACCTGTTCAGGTACAGATCGCTGCTCGTGGCCATGGGTTGTTGCATGGAAGAAGCAATACTCGTGGCCACATTCAGAACAAGTCCAATGCCCAGGGCTTACACACATAAAACCGGAACAACGACTCAACGTAGCACCCATTCCTGTAGGCGCCGGCCTCGAGTGAATTTAAGGGTTGTCAAAATCGTCGCAGGGCAGCGCAACCAAAGTTGCCTAAATCATGACCGATGAAGCAACAGTCTACGGGGCAGTTCTTGGGGACTGGTTGATGAGTGTGAAAAGACTATATACGATGGCAATCCCTTTCGCTCCTAGGCAGCGGAGGTGTAAGGGTTACCAACTCACGGATCATTGACCAAGGCTGGGAAGGTTCGTTCCCAAACCCCCAAGGTCCCGGCGCGCGAACGCCACTCCCTGATTCCTAAGATGAGGGTTAGGCGGAATTCCGAGAAACGCTTTGACTTAGGCCGTAAACCTGGTCAAAATTACATGCGAGCCATGCGAGGTTAATCGGCCCGCCTTTTTCGGGCTTCTCCCTACGTTCTAGTTTTCAGTTTCAGTACATGTAATTTGGCTGTTGTTTGAAGTCATTCTGGCGTAACTTTGAATCAGGCTTAGGTTCACGAAATTCGGAATGCAGCTCTAGGGTTTAGGGTGTGGGCTACAGCGAAGCTTAGAGTCCCTATGTCTAGAGCAGGAGGCTCATGAGCTTCTTGAATCTAGACATTTTCTTCTGGTATGACCCGAGGGACATTAGTTCCTCGAGGCCGTCCGACTTGCTCATTTACCCACACTACGAGTTGTGAATTGGCGGTCTGCGAATAAAAGTAATCGTATGATTTTCAACCTGTCGAAAGTATTACTCCCAAACATACTTGGAAAGAGAGGTCAAGATTTTCACTTCTCGCAACCCCAAGAAACGTGGCGGGCCCGCGGGGATTCGAACCCCGGACCTCCGGCTTGCTGTCAGGTCTTTGCGGTACCTGTCCGCAGGCTTACGTGAGATCTGTTGTGAGTCTCTCAGCGTCCTAATCCTGACTAGACTACGGGCCCAGGGGGGGTGATTGCGGTTTGTGGTTAAAGAATTGTTGGGAGCGAAAGAGGTCAGGTTTGTTTGGAATTTTCGATTGCCCTCTCTAAAGCGCTTGCGACGTTCGCGCTTCCCATAGCTTTGATGTATGGGCCCAACCTCGGCCCTTTCGGGGAACCCAGTAGAATCGTGTAGAGCAGTCTGAAAAACTCGGGTGGGTCAAGCGAGTAACGTTTGGCGATGTTGAATATTGAATTTTGAATAATCCTTTCGTCAGTCTCCGACTTAACGACCGAGATGAGGTCTTCAATCGCCAACTTCTGGGGGCCGGTGATCGCCATTCGTGTTTCAGGTATCTGAGTGAAGTCCTTCGCCCAATTCACCGCATAGTCTAGTCTCTGCTGGAAATCGGATGACGGTTGGGTTTTCAAGTAGCCGTATTCGCGAAGCTTCGATTCAACGTATTCCCTTCTCCTCTCAGGCGGCGCTATTGTCACCAAGTACACGAGGAGATTGTACGGTAAGTGGGTGCCAGGGGCAGAGGGCGGTTTCAGGAACCATGAGTATTCATAGAGGCCTCTAAGTTTCGCGCCTTCCTTCTCATCGTTCGCCTTCTTGATATTGAAGTAGATTTGTTCCAGATAGTCCAGTTCATTCGCGTAGGTCGGTATGTCTTCAACTCCGACGCTACGCGCCCCAGTGATGCGCTTGAACATGAGCAAATTGAGTGATGTTGGAGGAGCGTACTTGAACCAAGTCTGCGGCGTCATTACATCAATCGCTGATTTCGACTTAGAAATCTTCTTGCCGCCTTTATCGAGGAATAGTTCGTAGCGGACATGGTACGGTGGGGGTGAGCCTAAGATTTCCTCGCATACTCTGTCGTTGATTCGAACTGAATCTATGAGCTCTTTGCCGTGTGCCTCGAAGTTTATCTTCAATCCGTCCCAGCGAACAGCGAATTCGGCTTTCCATGGGACCTTTCCACGGCCTTCTTTGAAGTCTACTTCGCCTTTGTAGCCGCATCCCTGGAGCGTCTGCCCTTTAATCTCCGACCCGCCTTCGCAGACATACTGAACCTTGTCCGTTCCTGGTTCGAACTCAAGGCTTCGTGTCGTGTAGATCCTTCCACAGGAACCACAAATAGGAAAGTATGGCAGGGCCGCGGTAAACTTCTCTTGCCCAACCTCCTCCTTCACAATCTTCCCGACACGGTCGGCTTCGAGCAGTATCTTCCGAATCTGCGTTGTGAATATTCCCTTTCTGTAATCCTCTGTCGCTGAATGGAAAACGTACTCAACTCCGCACTTGTCCATCGCTTCCCTCAACAGAGAGTTCATGTGCAAACCGTAACTCTCATGGCAATTGTATGGGTCCGGGATCGCTGACACTGGGTGCCCCAGATACTTCTTGAGCGAATCAGGCATCCCAGAGGGAACCTTTCTCAGCCCGTCCAAGTCGTCGGAATAGGCGATGAATTCCGCCTTTCTTCCCTGGGTATCGAGAGCAAGCTTAACCCCGTAAGCCCGAATCACGTCGCCTAGGCTGCCGATGTGAGGAATTCCTGAAGCTCCCAGGCCGCTCTCCGTTCTCAACACGTCGACTTTTCTACCAAGCTGTTCTTCGCGCTGAAGGACCCGATGGGCAACCATGTCGAGCCATGTTCCCCGGCCCACGACCTCGAGCTTCGTACGGGTCCCCAAATTCAATCAGGCTCTTGTTGTTAGTATGCGGCTCGATTAAGATATTCTTTATAGCAATAGGCCGTTACGGTACCAAAACCGTAACACACACAACCGCTTAGGAAGTCTGTTCATGGCCTCAAGCATCTACCGCGCAAAGTCGCCTGTCGTGCTAGGAATTTCACTGATCATCGCCGCGTTGGACTGGTTTTACATGTTTTACATTACCTCGTACAACTTCGAAGTCAAGATACAGACCTTAGAGGTCGGCGGCTTCAAATTCGCTCTTCCAATTCAATGGCTGCCCGTCATCGGTGTCTTCTTAGTGACGTTGATCGCTTGGTTCGAGGTCTCGGCGAAGATTTTTCCTCGGCGAGCCGGACCCGAAACTGACCCGCTCGCGGGCGCTCGTTTGATGCGGGCAATCGTTCTCTCAGTCATGGCCTTCGTATTGGTTCTGTACGTTCCTTACCTTGTTGGTTCTGTTTGGTTCTGGGCCAAACTGAGTAAAGTCGGGCGGAGTCTTCCCCAAGTTCTAGGCCTGGGTCGGTCACTGCTGAACGCACAAGAGTCGATCATGACCCTGGACCCACTTTGGCAGTACTCCATATCGCAAATCCTCGCCACCGCGGCCATGGTTGTTGTCGCCTGGGCATGTGCAAGGATTGCAAGGCGACCTCGGAAGCTGCGGTGAAGCTCGCAAAGTCGAGGCAATAAGGCCTAAAAGGGCTCCGTCGCCGTTTAGCGATGGTCGAATCACGACGGCAAACAGTATGGCAGATAATTGCCCGATCTGCGGATCGGCGAGGCAACCGCCATCGAAATTCTGCCCCTTCCACGAAGCAGCCCGCTCTAACCTCGAAAACGCGTACCCCGCCTGGAGCAAAACCTACGGCGGCAATCTGACCAAAAGGGAATACTTCGACAAGCTTGAGGAAAAAGAAGAAACAGGCCGCGCTGTGAAATCTGTCATCCAATACCTTCGCGAGAAAGGCGAGGCCTAAGTGGCAACAACTCTCATCGTAACTGAAAAGCCGGATGCAGCGCTCCACGTGGCGGAGGCTCTCGCGCGCGACCAGAGTCCGAAGAAGATCAACGTGGGTGGCGTTCCATTCTTCGAGGTCCAGGAGGCAGGTGATCGCATACTCGTTTGCTCAGCGCTGGGCCACCTATACGCAGTATCCGCCAAGGGAACCCAGGTACGTTCACAGTACCCGGTCTGGGACCTTACGTGGAAGCCCAAGCATCTAGCGGAACGCGGCCAAGGAAGACAGGAGAAATGGATAGAAGCCATTTCGAAAGTATCGAAAGAGGCTGACCGTTTCATCAGCGCATGCGATTACGATATTGAGGGTTCTCTGATTGGGTATACGATACTCAAGTATGCTTGTGGCGGCGCGGACAAGAAAGCGCGTCGAATGAGGTTCTCAACCCTTACAGTCAAGGAATTGCGTGAATCGTACACTAAAGCACTGCCAGAGCTTGATTTTCCGCTCGCTTTCGCGGGGATGTGTCGGCACGAGGTCGATTGGCTCTACGGCGTAAATTTGTCCCGCGCACTTACGCAATCTGCGCTCAAAGCTGGCAACCGGTATTCAACCCTTAGCACAGGACGAGTGCAAGGACCAACTCTACGATTTGTCGTTGACAGGGAACGGGAAATCGAAACCTTTGTCCCATTACCGTACTGGGTTCTGAGGGCCGGATTCGACGTTGACGGCAAGGTCATCGAAGCTGAATACGAGTTCGAGCGGTTAGATACAAAGTCGCATGCCGAGGAGGTGGTCAAAGACTGCGCAGGAAAAAAGGGAGTTATTGAGAAACTTGAATCCAAAACATACCAAGTGTCGCCCCCGACTCCATTTGACCTATCCGCACTTCAAAGCGAAGCGTACAGGCATTTTGGATTCACTCCTCGTATCGCGCTCAGCGTCGCAGAACGCCTCTACTTAGACCAATTAATCTCCTATCCGCGAACCTCCAGCCAAAAGCTTCCTCCCTCAATCAACTACGAAGAAATCCTGAGAGCGCTCTGCAAGATGGGTGCTTATCGCTCTGAGTCGTCAAGCCTTCTGGCCTCAGGAATTTTGCGCCCCAACGACGGAAAGAAGGACGATCCAGCGCACCCGGCGGTGTACCCAACTGGGGCCGTCCCAAGAGGGGAACTCGACGCCCGGGGGCAGAAGCTCTTCGATCTGGTCGTAAGGCGTTTTCTTTCCACCTTCGGCAAGACCGCTACAAAACAGAGCGAGAAGGCTACGGTCAAAGTCGGTAAGCATCTGTTCTTCTTACGTGGCTCAAGAATCCTTGAGAAGGGATGGATCGACCTCTACGGGCCTTACGCGAAATTCCAAGAAGTTACCCTGCCTCCGTTGAAGGAGGGACAGCAAGTTACAATGGCCACGCTCTCACTGGAGGAAAAGTACACTCAACCTCACCCTCGTTACAACGCGAGCAGCCTACTGAAAACAATGGAGGAGGCGGAGATCGGAACGAAGGCAACACGCGCCGACATAATTGAAACTCTCTACAAGCGCGGGTATGTGAAGGGAGAGCAAATCACCGCAACCCCCCTAGCATTCAGAGTCACAGAAATTCTGAGGAAATATTGCCCGAGAGTGATTGATGTAACTTTCACCCGGGAACTAGAAACCAAGATGGAGCAAATTGAAGTCGGAAAACAAACCCGCGAAACCGTCGTTCTGGAAACTGTTGCCTATCTGAAGCCCGTGATCGAGGACCTGAAGACGAAGGAGCTAGAGGTTGGCAAAGAGCTCACGGTAATAATCAGAGACATGTCGCTGGCGTCGGTGACATTGTTTGTGCTATGCCCACAGTGCGGGTCAGCGCTAAGAGTTGTGAGAAACCCGAAGACGAAAAAGCGGTTCATCGGTTGCGCCGGCAAATGGGCGAAGAACTGCACATTCGGATTGCCTTTGCCACAGTTCGGGGCACTAAAACTCTCGGAAAAACGGTGCTCTGAGTGCGGTTTTCAACTAATACAGGTAAAGTCGAAGGGGCGGCGCCCCCTGGTTTCATGCCCTAAGTGTTTCGTGGACAAGCTGAAAGCCAAGAAACCGGCGGCAACAGTGGTCGTCAAAGCGAAGGAGGCCGCCCACAAGGAAGAGGGTGGATCCACCCGTTGAGGGGTGGTGCCAAACGGTGCCAAGCGAAGGTAACCCTCGGCGCATTTTACGCCTCGATCCCCTCATACGAAGCGGTTTAGAGGCCATGTCGAGAATGCTGTTTGGCCAAGGCTAGATAACCATTCACGACAGCGCCTCGGCGTAGATTTTAATCGTCCTTCTCGCCATCTCATCCCAAGTGAATTGCGCACAACTCCTTCTACCCTCCGCTGCCAAGTTGCGTCGGAGCCGCGAATCCGAGGCGATACGCTCCATAGACTCCGACAGAGCGTCGGCATCACCTGGGGGAACGAGTAGCCCGTTGCGCCCATTGCGGACAACTTCTGGTATTCCACCCACACGAGTGGCGATTACAGGCGTCTCTGAAGCCATCGCCTCCAACACAGTCATGCCGAAGGCTTCAGCCAGGGACGGAAGAACGAGACACCTAGCCCGGCCAAGGATTTCCCACGTACGCCTTTCGGAAAGTCTGCCGGCGAACTTGACCCTATCACGAATGCCGAGTTCGTTCGATAAGCGTATGAGCGATGGGTCGACGCCGCCTTCCAAGCGTTCGCCCACAATCACTAAGTCGTATCTTCGGTGGCTGCGTGCGAATTTTCCGAATGCTTGTAAGAGGTAAGGCAGTCCCTTGTGTGCCGTTTGCCTACCAATATACAGAAAGATATTCTGGCGTTTTCGTGAGGGTTGCGATTTCCCTAAGTCCACTCCATTATGTACAACATGCACCTTGTCTTGGTCAATGCCATACCGGGAAACGAGTTCATGCTTGACGCTCTGCGAAACCGCAATCACGGCTTCGGAACTGTCAGCGAGTTTCTTCTCAGCGATGATCAGTCTGCGATTCATTCCGGCCAGTTGCAAATCAAAAACCGACATCGGCCGCTGACGGCGAAGGGCATCCGAATAGTCAGCCCAAACCACATGGAAAGTCGAAACAATTCGTCTCCTCCTTCTGGGCAGAAAGGCATGTGGTACGTGGATGTGGACTAATTCGTTCCCGTTCAATCGTACGAACCTCAGGCCCGAAAGATACTGAGCGAGCAGGAGAGGGAAGTTTCGCGCTCGAAGCCGCGCGAGGTTGTTGATTTCGAATTGTTCAACGGGCCGTCCATAAGTGGCGGTGATGAGCCTTAGGTTGACGGAATGTTGCAACCTTCTGCAAAGGTTCTGGACGTGTTTGCCCACTCCGCCCCAGCACGGCGGATACTCGGATGAAAACATCGTAACGTTGATTTGTCGATTCCTCTCGGACGCCTTTCTCTCTAGTTTCACAATTTTCACCAGTTCAACGGTCTGGAAAGCCTTATACCCGTTGAGGTTACGCTACGAACCGTTTCGTCATTTGGAAGTCGGCCTTTATGAATTGGTTTCCAGCGAACCTGACCAACCTACAGCAATTAGTGCTGTTCCTGGTTGCGATGGTCACGGGCCTAATTTCGATTTATGCCTTCAACATCTGGGTCCTAACGATCCTGTCCCTTAGGGGAAGGAGCAAAGTTGCGGATCCTCCAAGCCTTGATTCGTTGCCGAAGGTTTCGGTTCACCTGCCACTTTTCAACGAGGAAGGCGTCGCGAAACGCATTCTCGACGCTTGTACGAAACTCGATTATCCGCGCGATAAGCTCGAAATAGTTGTAGTAGACGACTCGTCGGATGGAACGACCAAGATTGCTCGGGAATTTGAAGCCAAATTTCCTGGCTTGGTGAAGTTAATCCATCGAGAGGACCGGACCGGGTTCAAGGCCGGCGCTCTTCAGCTGGCGATGGAGAATAGTGACGGCGAATTCATTGCCCTCTTTGACGCGGATTATGTCCCTCCTCGAGATTTCTTGAGGAAGATGATTCCCTACCTTTACGTAGATGAGAAGGTCGCGTTTGTGCAATCGAGGTGGAGTTACCTTGACGGCCAGTTCTCCTGGATCGCCAAAGCCATTTCCCTTGGAATAGATGTTTACGCCTTTGTAGATCAGCGGGCTAGGTACGTCGGCAACCTACTTGCACATTTCAGCGGGACATGCGGAGTTTTCAGAAGGGGTGCGATCGAGGACGCGGGCGGGTGGAGTTCTGACACGCTTGCAGAGGACCTCGACCTATCAATAAGGTTGCACCTGAAAGGATGGCGATACATTTACGTCCCCACGGTTGTGTGCCCAGGCGAGATTCCACCGAGCTTCGACAATTTGAGGCACCAACAATTCCGTTGGGCGAAAGGCTTCTCTGAATGCTTGAGGAAATACGGTGGCTCAATCATTCGCAGCGACCGCCTGAACTTCTTTCAGAAAATGGAAGCCTTGCTGCACTTAGGAACTTACTTCATCTGCCCATTGACGATCATAGGCGTTGTTGTCGCCTTGTTGTACTACTCGATTTTTCCTCCATCCTTCTGGTTGATGGGGTTCTGGAGGTACCAGGTCGCACTGTTAACCTTCTTTCTCTCGCTCGTAATCTACAGCGCTCCCCTCATCGCTTCTGGGGTTACGTTGTCTGAATTTTCGCAACTCGGCATAACAAAAGCCAGGCGGCTACTACACCTCGGCTACTTGGGTGCACTTGTCTATGGCCTGCTTCTTAGCAATACAAAGGCCGTCATTGAGGGCCTATTTTCGCGGACGCCGTACTTCTACCGCACACCCAAGCTTGGTTCAATTCCGAATGCAGCAGAAAGTTGGGCGCATATGAGCGGAGACTAATCGCCCATAGGCTTCGTTATTCGTGCCGGGAGTTGCGTGCGAAAACGTTCGTTTTGATATGCAGTCTACGGCTGTGTCTGCTTCTCTGTTGACGGTGCCGCGAGTGGTTTGTGCAGCATGTCGAGTATCCTGTCGCTTTTGAGCGTATTCCTTCTGTCAATCAACAGGAGGAATGACAGCGTCAGGAATACGAGGTAAACGACCATCGATGCGTTCAGTACGGCGTTCGGGATGTTCGGATCCCATCCCACAACATTAACCGAGAACGCAATCGCGTAGGCAAAAAGAGCGAACAGCAACGGGAAGGTGAAAATCCCAAGCCAGTAGGCCCAACGCGATATGAAGTACAAGGCAACAGCGATGATTATTGATATGCCACCAAGAACCAAGAGATGGTACGCGGCCCTATCGAACAGGCCCCAGAAGGCCAGCATGTACACTCCGCCAATCGCATAGAATCCTAGGGGCACCCAGAGGCCCACCGTCCGTTCACTGAACTTTTCCGTCAATCTCTCCGCCGCCAAATTTTGGGAGGCCTTATTACGCCTGAACATGTGCCATAAAGCTTTGCCAGTCCGAAGTGATACGGAATTTGTTAGAGAATCTGAGCTTTCACACGTCAAAGGTCGACGATTTTTCAGGTTACTCAAAACCGTTAGACGAGTCGCGATACGTGGTACTGGGTGTGCCGTATGATCATACAAGTACCTTTAGGGCGGGTTCCCGTTTTGCGCCAAGAGCGATTCGCGACGCATCCCTGAACATTGAAACCTACAGCCTTCGAACAGGCATTGACATCGAAAATGTTCCAATACACGACGCAGGAGACCTTCACGTCGTCGATAACGTTTCTGAAACGCTTGACCGGCTGACTAAGGTTACGAAAGATATTCTCTCCGTGGGAAAGATGCCAGTTATCATCGGTGGTGAACACACGATTACCCAAGGCCCAGTTCGCAGCCTGCCGAAACCTGTTGGAGTAATCAGTTTCGATGCACACGGAGACTTGAGGGACGAATACGGCGGGGGGAAGTTGTCACACGCAACAGTTCTGAGACGTATTACGGAAATTGTTGGTGCAGACAACGTTCTTGTGTGCGGCGTGCGAGCCCTCTGCAAAGAAGAAGTCGATTTCATTGCGCAACGAAAAATCGAGAAGATGACCCCTTGGGAGATTAGAGAACTAGGCTTGGCCAAAGCCACGGAACGGGTGAAGACATTCACTCGCAAGTTCGAACACACTTACCTAACCATCGACACCGACGTTCTGGACCCAGCCTTCGCACCCGGAGTATCGAACCCTGAATTCGACGGCTTAACTCCAGAGGAACTCATCACCCTAACCACAGCGGTAGCTGACGAGAAGATGGTCGGGTTCGACCTTGTGGAGGTCTGTCCAAACTACGATTCGGGTGCCACTGCCGTAGCCGCCGCCCGACTAATATTCGAAGTTATCTCGAAGGCTGAGAAGTCAAGGAAGCACTAACCCGTTCTCTTCAATTTCGCTATAAAGTACCCATTACATTCATGCAAGTGCGGGTAGAACCTCTGGCACAGGTCGAACCCCCACAATCCATGCGAACCTAAGAATGGGGTTTGCGGGATCAATTTGAAGTCCGGATTTCTCCTCAGGAAACTATCGATGACGAATTCGTTCTCTTCAGGCAAAATGCTGCAGGTGCAATAGACGAGTGGGGCGTCCCACGTTACATAGCCGGCTGCCGCTTGAAGTATCGAGTATTGTCTCAATGCGAACTCATTTACGCCCGCAGGCGTTAGTTTCCATTTCCCGCCGGGGCTTCTCGCGAATACTCCGCTGTTTGAGCATGGTGGATCGACGAGGACGACGTTTGCCTCAGTCCTGAAGGGGAGTCGTCTCGCGTCGGTGCGAATGGGCGCTGCTATTTCGCAGCCGCATCTCGCCATTTCCCTCATCCAATAAGAAAGGCGGCGACTGGAAATGTCGACCGAATAGATTTGGCCTCTATTCTGCATCTGGGCAGCAAGGTGGGTTGTTTTGTTTCCTGGTGCGGCGCAAATGTCGAGGACAACATCCCCAGGCTTGGGGGACGCTACGAGCCCAGCAGTAATGCTCGCAAGATCTTGCACCACCACCGCGCCAGATTCGACGAGCCGGGACGGTCGGCCTTTCCTATCAGAGCGGAAAACTCCATCAACTCCATTAACCAAATCTCCTACCTCTCCGCTCATTAAGCCGGCGCGAGCTTCGTCAACGGGCTTCAGCGAGTTTAGGCGAAAGTACGAAAGCATGGGTTCCAAATTTCTTTGCAAGATTCGGAGACCGAAACTTCTCCCGAACACGTTCACGATCCGCTCGACAAACCAGGGTGGGTGGCATGTTTCCAGCGAAAGTCCTATGGACTCGGGTAAGGCGGGGTGCCGAACTGCTCCCCCGGCGACAATTATCGCGAGCTGTGTCTCGTATGAGCGTAAGTCCTTCCAACCTAGGATTTGCCTGGCCAAGCCTACCTGACGTTCTAGGTCGTTTTGCCGCGCGCCTTGAACGTACTTGAGGTAAGCAATAATTCTCAAGAAGCTCCTTATACCATGAGGAACGCGCGCAATCTCTTCATTGGAGACTACCTGTGAAATCAGGTAGTCAAGTCGGTTCTGGAATCGTGTCGTTTCCATAATCAATCTATGCGCTTGGCGAAGTTCAGCCGAGTCCTTGACCTTCATCTGGTCAGCGGCTCTGAATAGGGCAGTTCTTTCGCCGAGGCCTGTGTAGGCCATCCAGCTGAGAGCTTCGATTGCTACGGCGAGCGAATCTTTCATCAGGGCCACGCCAGCACCTTGCGCGCTATTCATCTGCGCAGTTATTTAGTGCGAGCATAACTGCACCGGTAGTACTCTGTCAGGGAGGTTTGCAAAGATTGCAATACTATTTAGTAGGAACAGTAAGCATCCTAGGCGGTTTTCCGGAGGCCTGCACACGGCGAAGACACTTGAAAGCTACTTCATCGAAAAACCCGTTGAAGTGAATCCAGCACCGAAGCCGCTTCTGAACCGGCAGAGCTTGCTTTTCTCTCCCGCAGCGTCTCCGACAATTCCACCATCGTACCTAATCTCCATAGGTTATGACGGGGGCCTCAAGAAGTGTTTCCTGCGCCTTTACGAGCCAAAGTCGCATAAGATCTATTTCTGGTTCGATGATTCCGGCCACAAGCCCTACTGTTACAGCAAGCAACCGATCAACGAACTTCAGAAAGTCGATGCAGTGGCAAAGAACCTAGGCTTCGACCATTTCGAAGAGGAAGAGAAATTTGATGCACTCAGAAGCCAACAGGTAAGGGTGACGAAAATCGTTGCGAAAGACCCCCTAACAATCGGCGGAAAGCCCACTGGGTCCATCCGAGACTCGATAACTGCCTGGGAGGCTGACATAAAGTATGTCGAGAACTACATCTACGACCGCGGCCTCGAACCCGGAATGATGTACGAACTCAAAGAGAAACGCCTCACGCCAGTCAAGTACGAACTTCCAGAGCAAGCAAGTAAGGAAATTGAAGGACTGTTTCAAGAAGAATCTGATGAATACAAAGAGCTCGCCAAGGAATGGACAAGGCTACTCGAATGCCCCGTGCCGCAGTACCGCAGGGTTGCAGTCGACATTGAAGTACACCAAACAGTGGAGTCACGCATCCCCGATCCGGAATTATCGGAACAACAGGTGATTTGCGCAAGCCTTGTGGGGTCAGATGGAGTGAATCGGGTTCTGTTACTTCGCAGAGAGGGGATATCAGATGGAGAATCTCCGCTGCCTCCAGCTGTTAAACTAGAGTTCTTTGATTCTGAAGTGGAGTTGCTGTTAGCCCTTTTCCAAAACTTCTTGGAATATCCTATTGTAGTCACATTCAACGGCGACGATTTCGACCTCAAGTACCTCTACCATCGCGCCCAAAGGTTGGGTTTCAGGAATGAAGAAATTCCGATTGAGTTGGGACGAGATGTTGCATTTCTCAGGTATGGGGTTCACTTAGACCTTTACAAGTTCTTCTTCAACAGGTCCATTCAGATTTACGCATTCGGCCAGAAATACCGCGAGAACACGTTGGACGCTGTCGGTGAAGCGCTGATCGGCACTCCAAAGGTGGAGATAGAATCAGTGTCGAAAGCATCCTACAGACAACTGGCGGCCTATTGTTACCGTGACTCCGAAATCGTTCTCAACCTAACCTCATTCAATGAAGACTTGGTCCTGAAGTTGATGACAGCGATTTCGAGGATCAGTTACATGACTTTGGATGATGTCTCGAGGCAGGGCGTCTCGGGTTGGATTCGAAGCATAATGTTCTGCCATCACCGCAAGCGCGGATACTTGATACCCAGAAGGGACGAAATTCTTGAGGTCAAAGGGCAAACGACAACAGAAGCGGTCATTAAAGGCAAGAAGTACAAAGGTGCCATCGTTGTAGAGCCCAAGCCAGGCGTGCACTTTAACGTCGCCGTCCTCGACTTTGCGTCTCTGTACCCTTCGATCATTAAAGTCTGGAACCTCGGCTATGAGACTGTTCGGTGCCCGCATGATGATTGTAAGACAAACCTGGTTCCAGGAACCCCACACTGGGTTTGCAAGAAGAAACGGGGGCTCGAGAGCTTACTGATCGGTTCGCTTAGGGATCTTCGAGTTGGCAGGTACAAAGTCAGGTCAAAGGACCGTACCCTACCAAGAAACGTGCAAAGTTGGTACAAAATCGTATCTGACGCTTTGAAAGTCGAATTGAACGCATCATACGGCGTGTTCGGGGCTGACAATTTTGCGTTGTATTGCCCTCCTGTCGCCGAGGCTACAGCAGCAATAGGCCGCCACGTCATAACCCAAGCATTGCAGAAGGCTCAGGAATTAGACTTGGAGGTTTTTTACGGGGATACAGATTCCATATTCCTACAAGGCCAAGATACGAAGGCGCTAAACAGACTAATTGAATGGTCCCGCGACCAACTGAGAATGGAGTTAGAGATTGACAAGAACTACCGCTACCTAGCCCTAAGCTCAAGGAAGAAAAACTACTTCGGCGTGCTCCCTGATGGAAGCGTGGATATCAAAGGTTTGACTGGGAAAAAGAGGCACATACCCGAGTTCTTGCATACCGCTTTCTACCAAATGGTTTCAACTCTGAGCGAAGTCAAATCCCCAGAAGACATCGGCATAGCGAAAACCAAAATCACTGAAATTGTGAAAAGGTGCCTCGTGAAGCTGCGAAGCAAGGAATACACGCTCCATGAGCTGGCCTTCTCAATGATGATGAGCAGAACCCCAGAACATTACACCAAAACCACCCCGCAGCATGTCAAAGCGGCTAGGCAATTACAGCAAGCCGGGGCTGAAATGAAACCAGGTGACATCATCTCCTTCGTGAAAGTTCGGGGTGAGTCCGGAGTTAAACCGGTGCAACTTGCGAGACTCGACGAGGTCGATTCGGAGAAATACGTCGAATACATACGCGGCACGTTTGAGCAGGTACTTGACGCTTTAGGGGTAGAATTCGAGGATTTGGCAGGCGTGAAAAAACTGGAATCCTTCTTCGGCGGGTAGACACCTTGATTCAAATAATCGGGCTTAGGAAAATCCCGCTCATCAAACGCGGCGATAACATAGCCGATCAAATTGTTAAGGCCGCCAAAGAGGAAGGCGTGCAAATCTCTGAGCATGACATCGTAGTGATCGCTCAGAAAATTGTGTCAAAGGCTGAGGGGCGGGTCGTCAACCTGAAGACGATAACGCCCTCCGCAAAGGCTGAGGAAATCTCGAAGGCCAGCGGGAAAGATCCTAGGCACGTTGAAACCATCCTTAGAGAAAGCACGAAGATCGTGCGGTTGCAGGGCCCCCACATTATCGTACAGACTGAACACGGGTTCGTCTGTGCAAACGCTGGCGTCGACAAGTCCAACGTCGAAGATCCGGATGCGGTCGTTGTACTCCCTGTGGATCCCGACAAGTCAGCTGGCGAAATAAGGCAACGAATTCGACAGCTAACCGGAGTCGATGTGGGTGTGATAATCTCAGACACTTTCGGCCGCGCCTGGCGAATTGGCCAAGTGAACGTGGCGATTGGTGTTGATGGGTTGCCACCTATCGTCGATTATAGAGGATCCAAAGATATGTTCAGCTACGTTCTCAACGTTACCCAAATGGCGGTAGCCGACGAATTGGCCTCGGCAGCTGAATTGGCCATGAGAAAGAGCGATGGGGTGCCCGTCGCAATCATCAAAGGCGTCGATTACGTTCACGGGACGGGTTCAGCTCGCGACCTGGTCAGACCCGAGGAAGACGATCTGTTTCGCTAGTTGGCTCGCATCCAATAGCTCTTGGAATCAATTCGTTCACCGCTTGCTTGATCCTTCGTCTCCGTTGACGCAGCATTTCTCCGCACCGATTACCACGAGTATTCCCAGGATAAACCATGGACTAAGCCCGGGGATAGAGGCAGCAACCTCCGCCTCCAGACCAGGGGGGATGCAGACGTGAAATGTAGCCTATTCGCGGGCGAGATGATGCCTTTTCGGCGGTTGAAATGACACCGTTTCGCCGGTAAGTTGGTACTTGCCTTTGTAACGGGGCCGCGTGTCGCAAAGTCCGGAGGAGTGTTCTGTTGGTCTGGGGATTTGAGCTACTTGGTTCGCTTAGAGCCTTGGGCCGCTGATTAGTTGGTAGATTGATTCAGTGACCTTCTTGTCCTCGGACATTTTGTCCTCATCGTAGAGGACGATCGTTTGAAATTGGCCCTTCGCAAGCTTAATTATTCCTAACCCTGTGTCTAGCTGAAACGGTGTGTTAGATGGAGTCGATCAAGCCGCCAGTCCCTGTCCATGTTACAGATATGCAGGCTTTCGTGCGGCTCGCACTTGCCTTGACCGACGGCTCACAAATCCTATGGTACTTCAAGCATAAAGGAAAGCATGTCTTGGGATTGTTTACCGCTTACATGTACTGGGAAGGAGACATCCCAATACTTGCCTACGCTTATTCTGACACTCCGCCCAGGGCGTTCCTCGCGTACAGAAGCGACTCAGTGAAGGGCGAAGAGTGGATGTTCACCGACGACGTGGATGACACTCGTTTCCGATACGCCTCGTTCGTGGAGTTGAAAACCTTGCCAGAAGCGTTTGCGAAAAGCTTAGACGGCGAATCACCAGAGCTGCCGCACCCTATGCTGGCAGAGGTTGAAGGCGTCAAGTCAATCGCTAGAATCTTGCTCCCGCTCTCAGTAAGGGAAGGAACGTTGTTCCCGCTGTGGCATTTCATGCGAGGAAAGAAACATATTATCGGCACGTGCATTCCCTTTGAACACTACTACGAAGCAGACGCGCTGCCAGTCTTCTTCTACGTGTCCCAAGACGAGGCACCTGAAAAGGGGTTCGTAAAATATATCGCCGTCAAACCCACTGGCGAGAAGGTTGAATACTCAAACAGCACAAGCGACGCCAAATTCTTCTACGCAAAAATCGTCGACGTGAAGGACATGCCAATTTTCCCCAAATAATCGCCTTATTCTGTCGAGCTTAACACCGGTCCATTATCCAATGGAGGAGCCTCGTGCTTGATGCGCCAGCACGCTGCTGGCTATCGGCCATTCTGGAACATGTTCCATACTCGCTCTGGACATGGAACGGCGGTGGATTCAATGGGCCGATTCCCTCGGCCACATTACTTGGAATATGTCAACTCCTAGACCAAGATTTTTATCTAGCTGCATTTGTAGCCGGCTACCAGTGGTTTCTATTGGGTGGGGCCAAGAAGAAGAGCATAGCACAAATGGAAAAGCAGCAGGTTCAGCAAGACGCTGCTAAGAAGCCTGAACCAGCAAAGAAATCGAAGGGTAAGACCGTTGCCGAGAAGAAGACCGCAGGAATAGGGCTTCCGAACTTCGAAGACGCCAAGTTCACGAGTGAACTCTCTAAGATGGGTGCGCTCACACCCTACGCCATAGCTTCCCAGTTCAACGTCAGGATCAGTGTTGCCAGGGATATCCTCGAGGAGCTGGAACGTCGCCGAATGGTGAAATCTGTCGGCGGTAATGCGAGGATCAAAGTCTACAAGTTGGCTGCAGCCTAGACTTTCTCAACCCGTATTTTCGTGCCACTCTTTATTTTGCGAACAACTCCAGGTTACTTGTGATTTTTCCAACTAAATTGACAGGGCTATACGGCTGCGTTGTACCGTAGAAGATGCACAGCGCCGAGCCCATGGGCCAGTAAGCGATAGTTCCAACGTCAACGTTGCTCTTTGGTTTCTCAACCCCCAACTTCACAGGAGTCTCAAAATAGATTTCTTCCTTCCACCTTGCCGCGCGACCTTCGAACGGTAATGCTTTCGCCAAGTTGTCAACAGTGATTGGGCTTTGAAATCGAATCAATTCACCCTCGGCCGCGCCGTAATCCTCCACAACCAACCTAACCTTGTAACGACTTACGTCGCTCTCCGGTGGTTTAACAGAAGGTTCAGGAGCCGGTGAAGAACTGGTAGACATGAATTTTTCCTCAGTAAAACCATTGATCTGTGGAAAATCCCTTTTCGCCTTCTGTTCTTTAAAGTTGGGCGTGCCCTTCCATTTCAGCCAAAATACGTCCAAAAGTGTAGTTTTCCGACAAAAAGGATAACTAATACCGGTTTCTAGCCGCCCAACAGGTAACACGAATTGAGTGGAACCGTTCGCTGAATGCTGAGAATGTCTATGAAGAAGCCAAATCGTGCGCGGAAGACTCGTCAGTCATCCAGAAGAATTAGAAATTCACCGAAGAATTCTCCTGTAAAAGTTGTCATAATGGGTGCCGCGGGTAGAGATTTTCATAATTTCAACGTGTTCTACCGCCACAATAAGGCGTATGAAGTTGTGGCATTCACGGCGACTCAGATTCCAGGAATAGAGAGTCGTACTTATCCCCGTGTACTGGCAGGCTCACTATATCCAAAGGGAATTCCAATACGCCCTGAAGACCAATTACTGGACATTATTCGAAAACATGGAGTCGGAGAGGTAGTTTTTGCGTACAGCGATGTATCGCACGAATATGTGATGCACAAGGGTTCAGCGGTCATCGCTGCCGGACCTGATTTCCGCTTAATGGGTGCGTCCAACACTATGCTCAAGTCAAAGAAGCCTGTGGTTTCGATTTGCGCTGTGCGGACGGGTTGTGGTAAGAGTCAAACATCCCGCAAAGTCTGCAAGATCTTGCAGGATCGAGGCTACCGTGTTGTCGCTGTAAGGCATCCGATGCCTTATGGTGACTTGTCCAAGCAGATTTGTGAGCGTTTTGGCACGTTCCAAGACCTTGACAAGTACCAATGTACAATCGAAGAACGCGAAGAATACGAGGCATACGTAGCTAGAGGTATGGTGATCTACGCTGGAGTTGATTATGAACGTATTCTACACGAAGCCGAGAAGGAAGCAGACGTAATCATTTGGGACGGCGGCAACAATGACCTACCCTTCTACAAACCAGATCTACAAATAGTCGTAGCTGACCCCTATCGACCGAACCATGAGCTTACCTATCACCCTGGAGAAGCCAACATTAGGATGGCTGATGTTGTCGTCATAAACAAGGTTAACACGGCTGACCCGAAAAATGTCGAGACCGTGCGGAAAAACATCCAAGAAGTCAATCCAAAGGCAACCATAATCATGGGGGCTTCGGTCGTGACACTTGATAACCCTGAAATCGTGAAAGGTAAACGCGTTCTCGTGATCGAAGACGGCCCAACGGTCACTCACGGAGGCATGCCGTATGGAGCGGGTACCATAGCAGCTCAGACCTTTGGCGCAAGTGAAATTGTGGACCCGAGACCATTTGCCGTAGGCTCAATCCAAAAAGCATACGAGAAGTTCACGCACTTGGCAAATGTGCTACCTGCGTTGGGCTACGGTGAACACCAGATCAAAGAGCTCCAAGAAACAATCAACGCCACACCATGTGACGCTGTAGTTGTGGGAACTCCAATTGACCTGCGGAAAGTGATGAACTTGAACAAACCAGCGGTTCGCGCTAGATATGAGCTCGAGGAGTTGGGGTCGCCGAACCTAGAAGAGCTCTTGAGCAAACGCTTCAACTAGCATGCAAGGCGAAATGCTCTGAGAGAGAGCGATATTCGCCGGCAATGCTGACACGCGCTCCTGTCCGCACTATCTTGAGGGGGTGCATTGCACCCAACATCGGGTGCATTACGCATTGCATCGTGCTCAGCGACCGTGCAGATGGTCCCCGACGACTGACTACAAGGTCAGGAGGCATGACGGCCGAGAGGCTCACTTAGACTTAGGCGGACCAGTCTTTCTATGTGTGGCATGGTGGTGCGCACACACACAAAACAAACGAAAACGACGGCGGACGACCGGTCGGTGCGACATGCACGAAAATCGCGCATTTATGGAGGGAATGCTCTTCTCCCGTTTCTCTTATCGAACATAACTGTCCATTCGCCGCTTGGGGAAACGCCTTTGATAACGTAATAGTCCGCATCTTCATATTTGTCCGTGACCGCTGCCTGATCCGACTCGCTCTTGGCGAACGCCTCCGCACGTCTTGCGGCTTCATTTAGATCCATCTTGATTTCGGACGGCCCCATCTGGCTTACTATTCTTTTTCGTTTCCTCTGCCATTCATGTCTGGCCAAATCAAAGCCTCGTCGGATTGATCTAAGCGCGCGAATACAATCTTTCCTGTTGCACTCTGGACCGTTCTGAAGTGTGTGCGCGCACCATTGGACCCACACTAAATGCTTGTATGTGGGCATCGAATTCAGGCATTGAAGCTGTTAACTTGACGGGTCTCATGTTGGATTAGGTATTTGAAGACAAGACAGTTGCAGAAAGATGAAGGAGATCGAAGAGAACAGAACAAAACCCTGATCCGAGCGTATTTCAAAGCGTACGATTCGGGAGATGCGAATACAGTCTGGTCGTTCCTAGCCCCAAAGCACGCATATTATCCTCCAGGTGGGGGTGAGCCAATGGACTCGACTGGTCGCAAGCATGATGAGATGTTCTTCTTCTATGCTTTCTCGAACATACGCACGACCGTTGAGGATCAGATAGCAGAAGGAGACAGAGTAGCAAGTCGTGTGAAAATGTACGCAGATCACACAGGCGAGTATCAGAGCATCCCGTCCACAGGAGCACGAACGAAGTTTGCGTTCATCGATATATCCCGTATCGAGGAAGGAAGGATTGTTGAGGAATGGGCAGAATTCGACATGGGGAGCATACTTCGGCAGCTTCGGCAGAAACCTCATACTGCATGAAACGGGTCAGACTCCCGGCGGTCGCTTTATGGTGAAACGTCGTTTGTGGTCGTTTTCGTGTGTGTGGGCATGGTGGTGCGGGCGACTGGATTTGAACCGTCGTCGTTCTTCGTTAGTAGAAGTGTGCGTGTGCACACCTACACTAGTCATATCGGTCTCTCTATTACTACCGTGTACGCGTCTTACGCCGCCTGGCGGCCGCTCTGTCGCTTTGCCGCTGGGTGGCACTTCCCATCCTGTTCCATCGGAAGGCGTAGAACACCATGGCGATGGAAATGCCGAAGAGTACTAGAAAGTTGATGAAGTGGATGCCCACGATCTCGTCGCTTGTCTCAGCGGAAAACCCTATGAGGCCCTGTATGACAACGAGCGCGAAGAAGACCACTGACGAGTATCGCAGCGCGTTGTACTTCGGTTTCGCGGCAAAGGCCAGAATCACAGCTACCAGAGCGAAGATGCCTGTCACGTAGCCAGTGGTCATGTGGGCTCCGAAGTCGTAGAAGGCTAGGACCGTATACGCTCCCGTCAGGCCCTGAGCGAAGACGACGAAGGCAGCCAAGGGGAAGAAAAGGGCTATTGCTTTCATGCCGAAGCGTCGTGCATTTTCGTTACTTAAGCGTTTCTGGTGTGCCCTGCGGAATTTGAACCGTCGTCGCCCATCGTTCGTAAAAATGTGTGTGTGGGCATGGTGGTGCGGGCGACTGGATTTGAACCGTCGTCTCAGTGTGTGTGGGTCTAGTGGTGCGCACACACTAGGCAAGTATTCCACCGTTCTGGATTCGGCGCTCTCTGCATGGCAAAGGCATCGTCGTCACAGCTAATTGTGCAGCTGATCATTTTACATCCTTTAGCGCTTCTGCGTAGTTTAACGGTGCCAAGATCCTCATAATAGTTGACGAGATCTCTCCTTGAGCGGAAAAAGGCAAAACCCACGTTCTCATTCCAGATTTGCTCAAAGTGCTTGGTCACCTGAAAATGGTCACTCGAAACACGATGACCATGCTCAACTCAATCATGGAAGAAGGATGAAGAATGTCATGTTCTACGGGATGAGGAAAGAATTTTCAAAACATCGCTAAGCCTGCTCTTCGCGTCGGCTACGAGATTCGGGAAACCACGAGGCCGACTTTGGATGAAATCCTGCGTTCGGTCCCTATTCTGGTAACCCAGAAGTCACGTTAGAACCCGCTTCACTGTATCGAAAATATATTCCAGCTCGGGTTCTGCGAGCTTCGGGTGCACCGGTAGGGAGAAGACTTGCCTGCAAGCTTTCTCTGTCTCAGGTAGAGGCCGGCGTGAAGTAGATCGTTCGCGGTACAACGGTAGGAGATGCAACGGGGACTCATAGTAGACCGCCGCCTCAATGTTCCTTGACCGAAGCTTTTCGATAACCTTGTTACGTTTCCCAGCATTCGCCCCACGCAACCTCAACGTATACAGATACCACGCACTTTTCCTACCCTCAGGCTCTTTCGGGGGCACCACTTTTCCGAGAACCCCAAACTTCTCGCCGAAAAACTGAGCATTCTTTCTTCTACGCTCCAAGAAAGAGGGGAGTTTCTTCAACTGCGCCTCTCCCACCGCAGCAAGCAGTTCAGTCATCCTGTAATTGTTTCCAACGGTCACTGGCCAATAGGGGCGTTGTTCGCCGTGGGACCTAACCATACGTAACCTTTCGGAGTAGTCGTCATCGTTCGTTGTGACCATGCCCCCCTCGCCGGTGGTCATGTTCTTACCCGCGTACATGCTGAAGCAGGTCATGTCACCGATAGACCCGATCTTCGACCCATTGTACTCCGCTCCGTGTGCCTGCGCCGCATCCTCAATCAAGGTAACCCCGCGTTCCCTGGCAAGTTTCTTCAAGGGGTCCAAATCCGCTGGCAACCCGTACAAATGAACCGGCATGATCACTTTCGTATTCCGCGTCATTACGGCCTCGACGGTCTCGGCTGTTATTGTGTATGTGTCTGGGTCTATGTCCGCGAAGACTGGTTCAGCCCCCGCCATCAGGACCACTTCCGCCGTGGCGTGAAATGTAAATGACGGGATGATTACTTCATCTCCAGACTTAACGCCCGCGACCAGCACGGCAGTATGAAGCGCTGCCGTTCCAGTATTCAAAGCCACAGCATGCTTGGCCCCAACATAACGCGCGAAGTCCTTCTCGAATTCAAGGACTCTAGGGCCCATCCCACTCTTTTCGGTCAGAATTCCGCTCTTCAAGACTTCAGTCGCGGCATCAATCTCTTCTTTGCCGATAATGGGCTGGTTTATTCGGATTAAGTCGCGCACGATAATCGTCCCGAAGCCGCGTTCGCTGCTACTCGAACGTCCATCTAAAAGTGTTTCTAGACATGGCAGGGAATGGATGGAATGGCAAATGGGGAATGGCCGAGGTGAAAACACCCTTTCGGTTTTGGGAAAATCGAAGTAGAACTGTATAGCAATCCAGGTGAAGACGTTAGAGGTACTGTGAACGCGCAGTCATTCCGTCACCTGTGCGGTGTGGAGGAGCCCGTCCAAATTCCCTCACCAAACGATAAGTAACAGCCAAAACCAGCCAACCGACCAAACGCCAAGGTACCAAGGCCGGCTAACAGAAGCCTTATATGAAGTTGTTTTTGTTGGAGAGTTGCTCGGTGTAGCGGAGGCTTTTGGGTTTGTCTGCAATTATCGGTGGGCAACGGGCACAGATACTCAAAGAAGGAACTTCCAGCACCCAAGGCCGAGAAGCTCAGCATGCAGATATTATGGCCGCAATGGTGATTGCAGAATCGGTCAGGTCCTCCCTTGGCCCCAAAGGGATGGATAAGATGCTTGTCGATGGTTTTGGGGACGTCACCATCAGCAATGACGGCGCGACGATTCTTGACGAGATGGACGTCCAACACCCTGCCGCAAAAATGAT
Organism: Candidatus Bathyarchaeota archaeon; assembly: GCA_963726255.1. Classification (GTDB taxonomy): domain Archaea; phylum Thermoproteota; class Bathyarchaeia; order 40CM-2-53-6; family 40CM-2-53-6; genus FEN-987. The sequence continues at coordinate 868,876 of CAVSBL010000002.1, read as the reverse complement.
GGTGGAAGTAGCTAAGACACAGGATGACGAAGTGGGAGACGGAACCACTACGGCAGTGGTTCTCGCTGGCGAGCTATTATCTAAAGCCCAAGCCTTGATGGACAAGGATGTCCACCCAACAGTGATCGTTGACGGCTACCAGATTGCCAATGAAAAGGCACTTGAATTCCTACGGAAGATCGCCGTGAAAGTCAGCCCCACTGACAAAGTAATGCTGAAGAAAATCGCCAAAGTTGCCCTCGCGAGCAAACTGCTGGCCGAACACAAGGACTTCGCTGCGGAGCTTGCCGTGAAGGCCGTTCTACAGGTGACTGAAAAGTCGGATACCGACTTCAAAGCTGATATCGATGACATCAAGGTCGAAAAAAAGCCTGGCGGCTCACTCACCGACACTGCACTGATTCAGGGTATTGTGCTCGATAAGGAAGTCGTTCACCCGGGAATGCCCCACCGCGTCGAGAATGCTCACATTGCTCTGCTGAATTGCCCGTTGGAGGTAGAGAAGACCGAGTTCGATGCTAAACTCAACATCAAGGACCCGAATCAGATGAAAAGCTTCCTCGACGAGGAGGAGAAAATCCTTCGGGAAATGGTTGACAAAATTGCCTCAAGCGGGGCCAACGTGGTCATCTGCGAGAAAGGTATCGACGATGTTGCGCAACATTTCATGTCCAAGAAGAACATATTGGCCGTTAGGCGTGTCAAAGAATCGGACATGGAGAACCTTGCCAAAGCGACAGGCGCAACAATCCTTACACAACTCGAAGACTTGAAGTCCTCCGACCTGGGACGGGCGAATCTGGTCGAGGAACGGAAAGTTTCTGATGATAAGATGACGTTTGTGGAAGGCTGTAGGAACCCGAAGGCCGTCAGTATCCTAGTTCGGGGCGGGACTGAAAGGGTGGTGGATGAAGCGGAGCGCGCTATTCACGATGCGTTATGCGTTGTACGCGATGTCGTTGTTGAACCTCTAGTGGTTGCGGGTGGAGGAGCTCCTGAGGCCGAAGTGGCCAGAATGCTCAGGGGTTATGCTCAAAAGCTGTCGGGGAAGGAGCAATTGGCAGTTCAAGCCTACGCGGAGGCACTGGAGGTTATTCCAATGACCCTAGCGGAAAACGCTGGCATGGACCCAATTGACTCTCTAATGGAAGTGAGGTCGAAGCACCAAGCCAAAGCCGCCAAAGCAAAGTGGGTAGGTATTGATCCATTCAAAGGAAACGTAGCGGATCTCTCAAAACTCGAAGTTTATGAGCCCCTCGCAGTAAAGGTACAAGCTCTGAAATCCGCTGGCGAAGCCGCTGCGATGATCCTGAGGATTGACGATATCATAGCGTCCTCAAAGTCGAAGCAAGGCGGAGCGCCCAAGGGGCCCGAAGAAAGTGCCAAAGAAGAAGGAGAAGGCGAGTCATAGGAAAACTGCAATTCAGCTTATCGGTCCGAAAAAACTAACACGTTTTGAACGTGCTCGGATCGTGGGTGCGCGAGCTCTACAAATTTCCATGGGCGCCCCCGTACTCTTGGACGTACCCGAGTCAATCAAGTCCCCCATAGAACTTGCCGAACTTGAACTTCAAGAAGGTGCGCTTCCGATTAGTATTCGAAGAGCACTGCCCGACGGGACCAGCATGAACATTCCGCTCAAAACACTTCTTGAGGGCGAACGTGAAGAAGCGGAATTATAGTTTGGCAGCTTCGCCAAATTCAGAGGACGAGAGAAGGCTCTGGCTTTTCGCGTTCTTGATCCTGCTAGTAGTCTCCGTCTGCATCCTAAGCATGCGCCTGTTGGAGAGCGCATTCCTGGCGTTGGACTTCGAAGTTATGATTGTGTACTTGCCTACAGCACTTGCAGGGATAATTACTCTTTACTTCTTCATCAGGCCGAAATCCAGTCGGTAGGCTTCTGGAGCTAAGGCTTCCCGAATCAGCTAAGGATTTTGCGCCAGTAGGGGTAGTTTTGGTAGAGCAAGGCCGGTCCACGGACGAACGGCACGGTAAGCCTGGGTGGGAAGTTGCGTGCGTGGCAGACTGGGCAGTAGACACTTCGATATTCGTACCGTACGCAGCTCATGCAAATCGGCACGCCGCACATCGAGCAATTGAACTGACTCGCAAGCCACGGATGGTAAACGCATCCATCCGGCCGTCCAATGGGCAGGACTTGAGTAGCGGAAGGAGCCTCAGCTTCACGAACAAAGTGGGCAGGTCGAATTACGACTGATCGCCCGCATTTCAAACAGTAATTGGCTTCGTTTCTGTTCTCGGCTCCGCAGGCTGAGCACTTCTTAACCAACCTGTTCACGCAATAATGACAAATGCGGACGAGCAAGATAATATTTCCGCCGCACCGTCGGAACTAATTCTTATGAATGCGGAGTTTTCAAACTGGGGGTCAATTGGGATAGATATGGAGCTTACGAGCTGTCCGAGTTGCGGTGGTCCTCTTGAGTTCGTTTCGGGTAGCAAGGCCAGGTCGAGATGCAGGAACTGCGGTTTCTACGACGATTGTTGCTAGGTGGATTTAATGGAGTACGAAGAAGTCTTGGGCTATGTCCAACGGCTCGTTGGGGAAGATTCTAGGCTTCAGAAATGGGTCTATGGGAAATCGCAGGAACTGAGGGAACAGGGCGTCTTTCCAATCGATCCAACAAGAGGTCGCTTCCTTGAGTTACTGGCCAGAATGACTAGCCCTCAAAGTGTCCTCGAAATTGGTTCTGGTGCCGGCTACAGCGCGCTCTGGTTCATGAAAGGCATGGGCAATAAGGGAACATTGCACGCAATTGAAGTCAACCCGAAAGTCGTAGAGGTTCTCCGGAATGTCATAGGAAAGGCTGGTCTGGAAGGACGCGTTGAGATTCATCGTGGCCCAGCCCTCGACATGCTTCACAATATGAATGGGCCATTCGATTTAGTCTTCATTGACGCCGACAAAGACGAATATCCCGCATACTTAGATCATGCTCTGAGACTGACTAGAACCGGAAGCACAATCTTGGCAGATAACATGCTATGGAGCGGTGCGACTGTTCGAGGCGACGTGGGGAGGGAAGGTGTACGCGGCATCATGGAATACACGAAACGCATTTTCGGGGACCCGAGGCTGTCCAGCATAATCGTTCCATTGGGAGACGGCGTGGCCTTGAGTTACCGTATCAGATGACCTCCGAACAAGCAATTCTCCGATAAACCCATAAACCCGCCAACCTTCGACCCATTCGCGTTTACATCGATGCCAAGGATCACGAAGACTAGAGCACTTAAGGTGTCTCTAGTCGGAATCGTCTCAGTAATAGTGGTAGAAAGCTTCGCCGCAATCCATACCGGAAGCTTAGCACTGCTAAGCGATTCCGCCCACGCCTCATTTGATGCACTATCGACTTTGATCCTGCTCCTCGCGACGAGCTTATCTTTGAAACCTGCAGATGAAGACCATACTTACGGCCATGGAAAATTCGAATCACTAGGCGCTCTCGTAGGCGGAATTATACTACTTATCCTAGCGATCGGCATCGTAGCCCTAGCCGCATTTCGATTGAGCATTGGAAGTGTGATTCACCCTAGTGCGTTGGGCTATGCTGCGGCCGCTTACACGATCGGCATAGACATCATAAGGATGGGAGTTTTGACCGTCGCATTGAAAACCGGAAGCCTATCGGTCCGCGCTGACCTTTACCATGCAATATCGGATTTCTTTTCGACCTCACTCGTGTTCGTTGCTTTGGCGTTGGTCAGCTTTGGTTACCTGATTGGAGACACAGCTATTTCACTCGCACTCGCAGCGATGCTCGGCTATCTGAGCACTCGACTGATCTACGCATCGATACTCGACCTCAGTGACGCCGTATCTGGAAAACTTGTTCAATCAATCATGGGCGAAATCCGCAAAACTGTCGAGGTGCTCAAAATCAAGGAACTCCGTGCCAGGCGTGTCGGGGAAGTAACGTACGTCGATGCCGTGGTGGCTGTCTCACCATTCGCGGGAATCAAAGATGCAGATACAATCGCTTCAAAGATTGAAAACAACCTTGGGAAACTTCTCGGCAAATCGTCGATCTTGATTCATCTGGAACCGCTGGAATGGGACGTCCCGCTTGAATTGAAGATCCGAGACGCAACCGGGAAAGTCGAAGGTGCCCGGGGGCTTCACAATCTATCGGTGACGCAGAATTGGCAACGGGTTGTACGTGACGCTTCACGTTCAGGTTGACCCTTCATTGCCCCTTGAGAAAGCGCATGGGATAGCAGAGTCCATTGAAAGAGGGATTGAAAAATCGGTTCCGGAAGTTCGCCAAGTTACAGTCCACCTTGAACCATCGATGGCTGAAAGTGCGAGGGGCGCATTGGTTGACGACAAATACGTAGCCGAGAAGATTAGGTCCGTGATTCAAGGTTACCCAGACGTACTTCAAATCAGCGCGATCACGATCTATACAACCGGCGACAAGTTACACATCAACGTGCACTGCCTTTTCACCGGCGACGCACCTATCTCAGAAATACACGCGATGATTTCACGTATCGAAGAAGGGATCAGGCAGAAGATCAACAATGCAATCGTAACGATACACCCTGAACCTGTTCGGCGATGACCTTCACAAGTGGGTGTCGCCGTTGGCTTGTTGGGGAGTCAGCTGAGCGCCTTCGCCATGACGTAGGCGTCGAAACCATCAAAATAGTAGTGGGGAATCGTACGGACGACCTCGAACCCCATTTTCTTGTATAGATTGATGGCCTCCGTATTACTGAGCCTGACCTCCAAGTAACACTCATCAGCATTGTGTGCCGACAGCGCCGATAACGCTTGTTCCACAAGCGAGTTCCCAATTCCCAGGTTCCTGAAGTTCGGCATAACTGCCACCGAAATGACATGCCCTTTTCTCGCGAACCTGAGCTTCTTCAAGTCTGAGAAACCGTGTTCCAAGCGGCACATTATATAGCCCACGACCTGCACCTGAGACTCAGCCACAATGAAGGTTTCTGGCAAAGTGTTGAAAGTGTCGATGAAGAAGTAGGCAGCGTAATTTTCAGGGAGGCAGACGCGGTTAATGTTGATGACCGCTTCAAGGTCTGAAGGGCTAAAGCGGCGGAGTGTATAGTCTTTCTGAATCAGCAAAGGGCTTCTCAGTTTTTCCATGCAGCCGTTGGACTATATGATATTATCTGCGTTTTCGCACGACGGTTCTGAGAATTGTTTAAATGATGATCTTCCGGTAGGCGCAGAAAACCAGAAGGACAATTGAGTGACCACCGAAACGCCCCAGGCAGCTGAGCCGCGCCCGCCATCCTTCCAAGTGGATTTCGGCTCATTGCGTAACATGGTTGAATATCGCTTTACCCTAAGAGATGCTTATGTTGATGTCCAAGGCTTGCCCACATTCATAGTTGTCCAGGAATCGATGAAAGATAAGTTCAGGGAACTGCTGCACGATTTGTCCAATCACAACCTCATGGCAAAGATTAGGAGGATTGATGACAAGCTTGTCATCTCTATATTTCCCAAGCCGAACCTCGGCAAACCTCGAAGGATCATTAATTTGGTCCTGTTCTTCGCCACGATCCTAACAGTCGGAATAGCGAGTTCTGCACTCGTCTTTAATGTTGACCCACGGCTGAACGCCGCCCTGTTTGCAAACTCCAACTTGAATATGCAGGTTGTAATTCTCGGCGCATCAATTCTTGGAATAATAGGCATACATGAATTAGGGCATGTGGTCGCGGTTCGTCATCATGGGATGGACGCAACTTTACCGTATTTCGTTCCCGTCCCGCCCCCGTTTCCTATCGGAACCCTTGGCGCGGTTATTTCACTGCGCGGCCCGCCGGCCAACCGTGACCAGTTGTTTGACCTCGGCTTCAGCGGCCCCCTCGCTGGTTTCCTCGCCACGATTGGGGTTGGAATATACGCAATTCTTACAGCACCCATAATCGCTGAACAGGAGGCATCAAGCCTCATATCTGCGAACCTTCTCTCCTCGAGCCCTTGGCCCCATACTCCACTATTCCTGGAACTATTGAGCGAATTGAGTTTGAGAACAGTTCCAGCAGGCCATATACTAGTTCTGACCCAAGTTGCGTTCGCGGCTGAAGTGGGCGCACTCATAACATTCTTGAACATTCTGCCAATCTGGCAGCTCGATGGTGGCCATATTTCGCGAGCCACATTTGGAAACCAAGGGCACAAGTTCACTGCGCTAGTCGGTTTGGGTGTCCTCCTACTAGCCGGTTACTGGGGGTTTGCACTAATCCTCCTTGTATTCATGTTCGTAAGCCGCCGACCCCTCGAAGGTGTTGAACCTTTGGATGACGTATCCCCACTTTCGAACACAAGGAAAGCACTGTTTGCCTTAGCTCTTGGTATGCTCGTCCTCACATTCGTAATATTCTAAAACCCCTAAACTAATGGGAAAACGATTGCCGGAAGACCTTCAGCTCAAACTGCTTGAACTTACTAGGCATGGGCAGAGAATTTCCTTCGATGGATTGGCGCAAGAACTCCACGCCGGACCAGCTACTTTGGTCCCACAAATCGAAGGGCTACGGGCCAAAGGCTTAGTGGCCTTTAGCCAGGAGAACCTCGAACTTGATGCACGGCAACGAATCATGCTGGCTGAGGAACTGATCCATAGCGGCCGCGACCCTCAGAGAGTTTCGCGGTTCTTGGCTTGGCAAGAATTCGAAGATTTCGCTGTGCTCTCGTTCGAGAAGAACGGGTACCTCACAGCTAAACATGTCGTCTTTAAGACGAGAGGTGCACGGAGAGAAGTCGATATACTCGCTTGGAACGATACATTTCTTTTCGCAGTAGATTGCAAGCACTGGCTTCGAGGCCTTTCCACCGCAAGAATCAGAGACGCTGTTCGAGCCCAGGTCGAAAGATCCGCGGCTTTGGCCGGCCGCCCAGAAATACTGCGTAAATTTGGAGTTTTGCGGGCGAGTCGGAGAAAAATTATGCCCACAATACTCACGTTAGGTAATGCACGCCAGACGGTCGTTGATCGGGTTCCTGTCGTCTCCATCTCGAAGCTCATGAGTTTCTTGTATGGAATTTCACCTCTCGACGAGAGATTTTTCATGTTTCCTGTCAAGGATTTAGGTATCGCCACACTCGCCGGAGAAGAACCGAAGGCCTAATTGCGTTGGACCGGCACAACGGCAACAACCTTGAGCGATATTGAACCGAAAATCCAGCTGCTGACGAACGCGCTGCTCGCGGGAAGAGCTGAAGAAGTCCGACAAAGTGCCTTCGCCGCGCTAGCTCAGGGTAGCACACCCAACGAGATATTAGATGCCTTGGTTGATGCCGCGAACATCGCCGCAGACCTACGTGAGGTTGGGGAATACGATGAGGAGAGAGTGGCTGCCGTTGAGAATGCGGTTGGTTCGTGCCTTCAAGTAATTGAAGACCGGCTTGCCGTGGCCGAAGGGAAGTTCAACCTAAAGGCGACTACAGGCCCTATCGGCCTCAAAGCTGGAAACCTGGTTTCAATGGGGGTGTCTGCATCCCTCAGGTCCGTGGGATTTCGATCCGTAAACTTGGGCAAGAGCCAGACACCGTTGGAACTCCTCCGAAACTCGGAAGAACTCGGAGCGGATTTAGTTGTTCCTTTGCTCTCGGGTGAGGAAGTTGAGACACAATTGCAGAACTTCATTGAAGCTCTTGAACGCGGAGGGTTCAAAACGAAATTTGAAGTCATCCCAGTTGCACCCGGCTTGCCCGAAACTGTTCAGGCCTCCGTTGTAATCGCGAGGAATTCCAGCGAAGCGATCAGTAAAGCGACCGAATGGGCGTTAAGACGTCAGACCAGGACTAAATGAAATATTGATTCATTAGGTTTTCAAGAATCCGTCAAGCGTCGAGAATGCAAGATCACCAATCTCTGGAATGAAATGGTCCGCCACGACAATTAGAACCGCTACCGCGAACACGCCGAGGATGAATCCTGTGGGGTAGTGGGCGAGGGACCAAGGCAAAATCCCGTTGTATAGAAGCCATATCTCGAATGCGATCCGGCCAATGTTCGCAAAATAAACGGTGACGACAACTACCGCAAGAGCCGTCAGTCTCTTCTTAATCGTAACCTTAGGCATGGCAACAATGATTCCCAAGAAGACCGCAATCACCTGAACACCCGTGCACATTCGCTGGATTTCGAATTGATTCAGGAAGACTTGATTGCCTTGATACCAAATTGTCGCCTTTATTCCAATTAACTCCATCAAGATAGCTGAATGTTCCGCAGTTAACTTCTCGTAGAAGAAATAGTTCGGTAAATAGTACACTGCCAGAGCAATCGCGGACGTGATTCCAAGAACCTGGAGAACCTCGATGATCTTCTGCCGATGCGGGTGCTTCAATTCCATATCTTATGTTTCCCCGCATCGCACATAATGAAAGTTGCTTGCTATCCCTTCACGGTGGCTGAAACCGAAGGACGCTGTAAGAAGGGGTATAGGCCGAGAATCTTGCAAGAACACAACAAGTTCAGGGGCTTCCGTATTCGTAAACTCCCACATAAAACGCAGAACCTTCGCCGGCAGAGAAAATAATGGGAGTACGGTTCGTTCGTTCCGCTATCGTTTTCGTTTCTTAAGCCTCATTACCCCTAGGGCAGCCGTGATCGCAACTATTGCAATGGTTGACACCATTCCGGTGGGAAACTCAGGAACTGGCACGTGGGATTGTACAAGGTTGAAATTGATTGTGCTCGCTGAACCGTCCGAGACCGCAACGGTTTGACTATAAGTCTGGTAGCCTGGCTCGACCACGGTAACATTGTAAACGCCAGCAGGTACGTACATTGAATACCACCCACCTGAACCCGTATACGCCACAAAGTGGTATGGACCGTTGTCTGCGGCTACAGAAGCCCATTCAATGGGCTCAAGCTGGTCGTACATGTCGAACCCTAGAACTTGTCCGGCTATTTGTCCGCCGCCTGGGCCGTAGCTTTGAGCTGGTTGAGTCTGTGCGAGCGCGACTCTTGCTCCTAGCAGAGCAATCGCGATTATTCCAGCCGCCATTAGGATGTAACGAGCGGACTTCATCGGGGGTCGATAGACGGACGGATGAGACTTCCAATAAACGTTTTGCAATGACGGGCCATTATCTACACAAAATCCATTCTGTAGATGAGATACCTGCACATGAATGAAGCAATTGCGCAAAGGATTGCTCCGTTGACATTTAACGGTAAAAGTGGGGAAGGCACATGTCTACATTTTCACCAGGCAACTTGATCCCACTCAGGGGAATTGGCCATGGTATCCAGAAACCTAGCGCTCAGCATCCTTCTGGCGGTCATCGTGGCGGGCTTCGTTTCCCCCTCCGTAAGTGGGCAGAACGTCTTCCTTACGGTGCCGCAGCCGAATGGTTCTGTATCTAACCAAATGATCGATTTCTACGCGGGGGGAAGCAGCGAGGGTTATCAGCTTCAAGTTTCACCTAAGGGCGGCACATTAACGATAAACAATAATCTTGCAATGAGCCTAATGCCTTGGGGCTACGTCACCGCAAAATGGGCCGTCGGCCGAATATACATCATATTCCTGGTCAATGTCACAGAAACAAATTTCAGAATTGGTTTTCTTTACCTGACCAACTCTTCGGGTCAGGCGTTCCTCCTGCGTTGGTTCGATTATAGCAGCGGCCAGGTTACCAGCTTGAACCTCCAAGGTGTTCAGCACGTGTTTAACAGAACTGTAACAACGAGTTCCGTGCAACTGCCGAGGTTACGCATGCCAACAACGGCGACGGCGGCGAACAGTCTATTCGCCCTCGGTCCCCGACTCTACCTGAACTCGAAAGGAGGGGTCCTACTGAATGACACACGGCGACTCGGAATCACTCCTCTGTTGAACCAACTCTTCGACGGGCCAACCGACTATAACGAGCTCTGGTCGCTCCTCATTGATGACGTTGGAGATTACTATTTCGCGATACTTTACATGCAAAATGGCGACAGGTCTCATGTAATTGTCGAACATCAGCTAAGATTGAATGATTATCGACGATTCAACGGCCAGACGCTCGACGCGGGATGGAGTAAGGGGCCGTTTGATCACGATGTGATCGTTAGAATGCCGGCCTCCAACGTCACTGTCAATGTCGACGGTTTTCCGTTTCAGACCAATAGCAACGGCGTAGCTTCGACCAGTGTGCCCGACGGCGTCGTGACGGTAGAGGTGCCTAACGAGATCACGAACTCGGCTGACGCGAAGGTAATGTTCTCAGGATGGAGCAAGTATGGCGCTTCAAACCCGCTTAACATATTGGTGAATTCGACGTTGGATATTACAGCGAAATACGCTCAACAATTTCCATTGGTTGTAGCGAGCCTTTACGGAAATCCGCAGGGTTCGGGGTGGTACTTGCGCGGCACAAATGCAACTTTCTCGGTGGAGAGCGAAGTCGATTATGGTAACGGGACGAGAAGGCTCTTCCAAAGTTGGGAGGCCGGTTCAAATTCTACGATAAATCAGGCATGGGTTATTGTCGACGCGCCAATACACGTATCGGCGATATGGAAAACTCAATTCGAAGTGACAGTAAATGCGGTCGGCTTACCATCGGACACAAGTTCAATTGCCCTCGTTGGCAATAGCCTTGTAACCCTCAAAGGATCTCAAGTGTATACTCAATGGATTGATGAGAACACACAGCTGCCGATTGACGTCCAGAGCAAGCAGATTACGGGTTCTGCCAACACCTATTTCTTTTCCGAGCTTCGCGCGGACAATCAAACCTTCGCGGGAGCCCTTAACATTGCAAAGCCCGTCGTCATCTCGCTCGTATATTCTGCAACGCCAAAACAAGCTTCGAAGCTTAGCCTCAATATTCTGCCGGCTGTTGCAGTCGTGGGGTACCCACTATCGATCACGGGCTCGGTTGATGGGTTGGCGAGTGAGCCCGCTACCGTCGACATCGAGTATAGCTCAACTGTCGGCAGCTGGCAAGAGCTCGCAAAGGTGCCGGCAGCGCAGAACGGCGTGTTTGCTTACACATGGCAACCGAATACTGCGGGAAACTATTCTATCAAAGCGTCTTGGCCTGGTGACCTTACGCATTCTTCAGGCTCCCGAGTTGTCGCTGTAAGAGTGGTGGATTCCTCGGTTCCGACGTTCGGTGGTCCTGATGTGCTGACGCAACTCTTGCAGGCCGGCCTGGCAGTTATCAAAGGTGTGCCGTACCTCTCCGGTCTGATCACATTCGCTGCTTCGATGATAACGTTGGGATATGTTTTGACATCATTCTTTGTCCCGAGCGGTTCACCAATGTTAGGATATTTCATCGGAAGTATCATCGTCGGCTTCGTCTACGTTTTTCCGTTGAGTGCTGCAGTAGTGCTCGTGGGGGCTTCGAAGACAAGGCGGAAGCCCAGTTTGCTCTGGCTAACGCCACTTCTCACTATTTGGTTGGCATCCCTAGCTTTAGTTCTGTTTAGAACAGCGCTCCTAACTCCAGCGCCTCTGTTCGTGGCATCACAGCTCCTACTGGTAATTAGCAACGTGTTTGTGATTCCCTTGCTTGCAGCGTTCCACCTTGCCAGGTTTGTCGTATAATGATAATCTGAAATCTTTCAGAATTAGCGACTGGGCAGTAACGTTGCATGGTTGCTGTTAATCCGTTTGAAGCCACGCATTTGAGCGTGCATGTTTTCATGCCGCTAAACACTTTATGATTTCTGAGAGAACGCGGCAGCAAAGCTTCGGTCGACGAGATTATGTTCGCGGACAATAGACGGACACTTACGATACTCGCTCTCCTTCTTTTCGGGCTATTTCCCGCGGCAAACGTGTCGTCGATAGTGTTTGCGCAGAGTGCGCATCCGATTATGGTATTCGCGCCCAGTCCCTCAATGCCGCTCCCAAGTCCCAGCCCGGGCTACACACCCCATCCCGCCCCCGTTTCAGGAGTCATACGGGTTCTACTGATAGCCGCCGCATTCTCCAACCTCAACTACACAGTCAGCATTGCTACGCTAAAACAGGAGTATTTTGGAACTCTGAATGCATACTACCATGAAGCATCGCTGGGCACTTTGACCGTCCAAGGTGACGCTTACGGTTGGTACAAGCTTCCCTATCCGGAATCGCACTATGGAATGGACTGTCAGGCCATCGACGATGCTGACTGCAGCGGAGCGGACCAATCATGGAATATCGCACAGGACGCTGCGCTTCTCGCGCAGAAGGATGTGAACTTCATGAATTACGACTATTTCGTCTTCATCCATTCTGGGAATGGTGAAGAATCCAGTGGTGTCAAGAGCGACGTATGGTCAGTGACCTACCTAGGTGGAGTATGGGTTAGAACAAACTCGAAAACTCTCACCAAATTCAACATTGACCCGGAACTTGAAGCAGGAGGGACTGTACCAAACGGCGTCTGGGTCCACGAATTCGGCCACAACTTAGGACTACCGGACTTATACAACATTAACACTGGAAAAACCATCCTTGGACCTTGGGAGTTGATGGACAAAGGTCTATGGAACGGCGCCCCTGCCGGATCAAGCCCAGCCCACATGACGGCTTGGCCCAAGATTCAGCTCGGCTTCATCAGCGGATCTCAACTTGCAGTGGCAAACAATGGTTTCACCAGCAGCTTTACTGTTGATCCAACCGAGGTACCATCAAGTAACGTGCATGCGATACAGATACCCCTAAGCGCGGACCCAAGTCAATACTACCTTGTCGAAGTGAGATCATTCACAGGTTTCGACAAGGCGTTGCCGGCGACTGGCGTGCTGATCACCTCTGTAGACGAGAACGCCATAATCGGCAGAGTGCATGTTATGGATGGACACCCAGGTGTATCAGAGCTGGAAGATGCTGTTTGGAACGTTGGCCAAACCTTCAGCGACAGGCAGAACAACATAGCCGTAACTGTGACTGGCAAGGTAGGTAATTCCTACCAGGTTACTGTGAATAGGGGTAGCGCGCCGCCGCCACAGAATCAGAATCAAACCTACGTTGACCTTGCAATAACCGGAGTCTCTGCTCAACCGCCTGTAATTACTGTTCCAAACACGACGGTTACGATCACCGTCCAAGTATCAAACTTAGGCACTAGTAGCGTAACCAATGTTCCAGTTGCAATGGATCTTGACGGCCAGCACTATACGAACACCGAAGTCAGCGTCGGCGCAGGGTCTTCAACTCAGACGAGTTTCACTTGGAACTCAGTCCTCGGAACCCACCTCTTCGAGATAACCATAGATCCGTACCACACGTTGAATGATACAAACACCGCGAACAACGTCGCGACTTTCACGGTGAACGTTGGACCAGTACTTTCAATCAACGTTCCAGGAAACGTGACTTCAGCTGGGAATATCTGGGTCCTGATTAATGGTGTGAAATATAACTTCACTTCGAACCAATTTCAAACGAGCGTCCCCAACGGCACAATAACGGTGGAAATCCAGCCGGCTGTCAACACATCGTTGGGCATACGTCAAGCGTTTACCGGGTGGTCGGACGGAAACCTAACGAACCCGCGCACAATTACAGTCACCTCCGATACAACCCTGCAGGCTCAGTACGCCACTCAATATCTGCTCGACATCGACCCGAGCGGCGGCACAACCACATCCAGCGGATGGTACACGCCAGACAGCGTCGTGCAGGTTAATGCGGAGAACCCGTCAAATGTGACGGCGAACGCCTCACGCCTAATATTTTCAAGTTGGATGGGCGACGTGGATGCAAACTCAACTACAATTACCGTCAATATGACTAAACCTGTCACGGTGAAAGCGAACTGGCTGAAACAGTTCTATGTTACGATAATATCCCCCACCGGCTCGCCCACAGGGAGCGGTTGGTATAACGCTGGCGACGTTGCGACGGTGGCCGTACAATCAATTGTCCAGTTTTCTAACGGCACCAGACAGGTCTTTACTGGTTGGAATTCAACTTCTCTTGGAAACAGCCCGACAGGACAAGTCTCAGTAAATGCACCGATGACACTTCAGGCGGTGTGGAAGATGCAGTACTTGGTCACTGTGAACTCTGAATATGGAACGCCCTCAGGCGCGGGTTGGTATGACGCAGGGTCAACCGTACCAGTTAACGTACAAGCCCAGGTCGATTACGGAAACGCAACACGCCGAACATTCGTGGGCTGGACAGGCGACTACTCTGGGTCCTCGCCGAGCCTGACACTACGGGCAGATGCACCGAAAACATTGACAGCGAACTGGAACACCGCGTACTTGATCACTTTCAAAGTTAATGGTGTCTCAAACTCTACGATCCTCAAACTCAACCTCAACAACACGTACCATGACTTGTCAGTGAACAACAACTACCAGTTCTGGTACCAAAAGGGCACGACGATTATCCCCACGTTGAACCAAACTGTAATCGACGGGTTCACCGTTCACCAGTTCGCAGGTTGGCGAAACGCGACCGGAGGAATAATCGAAGGACCATTGGTAGTCAACGCCCCCGACACCTATGTGGCCTCATACTCAAACTCCCTTGCACTCCCACCAATACCTGGGTTCCCAATCGAAGCGACCCTCTTAGGCATCCTTATTGGGTCGCTAATGTTGGCTGCCGCTCGAAGACGCCGGCAAGGAAATTCACACTTTGACAACAGCGACTAGTGCTACGCGCTATCCTACGATAACAAGTCGACAGCTAAAACGTTACGCATGAGCCGAGCTATGGTCTTTTGATCTCGTAAGGAACACGATGCCCCTCGCCTGCTCAACTTGGAACCGCATCCAACTGTCGACGTAGGGTTTGTCCCGTAGCTTCTTAATTCTCAGTCGTCTTCGTTGGCCTCTCCCAGATTCCTGGAGCTGGGTCTCTATGACACCATCGGAAAATTCCTCGAGCTTTGTCATATCCTCTTTCTCTATCCCCGTCCCGACGATCACGCAGAATTTTCCGTTATTTGCTTTAACCTTGGCCGCGACGGATTGGAGGAAATTTATCAGGTAATCAATACGCAATGCGGCGATGAGCGGGTTCAACGAGTCGAGATAAATGTCCGCATCAGGACCTGCAATCTGAAGGCACTTGGAAATGCTTAACCCCAGAGTCGTCAGGTCAGTATGTGAACTGACCGAGAACTCTTCTTTCGACAAGCCGCCCCCTATCGCGGAGTAGGCATCGATAAAAATCAGCCTGCCGTTTTTCACATCGGATTCGTTACAAACTCCAAGTTTGATGAGGCTATCGCGGATTTTGTCGGGATACTCAGTGTTGGTTATGTAGATTACTTTGCCGGAGGCCAGATGCTGTCCGGCCAGAGAGTTCAATAGAACAGTCTTGCCTGAGCCGGAATTCCCGGCTATGGTTATGAAACACGCCGCGGGTAGGCCGCCACGGGTTAACTCTGTAAAGTAGTCGAAACTACACGGGTAGAGTTTGCCTCTCCTTCTTCTAACTAGTACGACCGATGCGATTGATATCAGAGCCAGAGCAGTGGCGATCGTAATTGTCGTATGTGGGAACGGTACGGCGACGACTGCACCGCCGTCTGCCTTAACACTCATTGGCGCCTGATGCGTGGCAAAGAAGTAGTCTACGCGCACCGTGTAGTTGCCGCCGGGAATTGTCTTGAAATCGGCAGCACCGTTTACCCCAGTTAATGAATCATTAACGTAGCGGCCTTCCTGAGACAGAGTGACGTGAACGAACGGGATAGGCAAGGCGAGGAGCGGAGTATACAATACAATCCGGACGGAGATATCGTACACGGCCAGTCGCATAGCAAACATCGAAGGTCGGTCGATAGTTGGGAGAAGCAGGGACGTTTGTGTTCCATGCCACGAGACTGTCAGATTCATAGGCCCGATAATCAGGCTCGAAGGTAGCCACAACACTCCAAGACCAGTGGCGTTTGTCAGCGTGCTCCAACTTGCTTCGCCCCCACAGTTTACAGTTAAATTCGCATTCGCAAGAGGGGAGCCACCGGAGGTTACAACTTCGACTGAAACAGGGAAGAACTGGCTTACCCAGAAATTATCAGCAAAGGAATAACTGTCGCCTGAAACGTCGCGTAGAACCAAGCTGATTTGCCAATTCCCCTCACTGAAGTTTGAGGCAACCGAGGATGCGCTCGAGTAGTCAGTTTCGTTCTTCGGGTCAACTTGGAAACTTATGTTAGTTCCGTTGGGAGCCGTCAGTAGATAGGAACCGGAAGTGAAACGGTAGGCACCAATCGCATCCCTGACTACGCCACCGATGCTGACTGCAGCGGTGCCATTGGTTTCCGTCTGGAAAATCCGGCCGAACTTTTGCGCTCCCGCTAAGCTAAGCTCGGCGGTTGTAGGTGACAAGGCCGGAAGTCTAAGGCTTGAAGGCGCGACTGGGTCATCCCATAACAGCAGCGGTGTTCCGGACCCTGAGGCTTGATCAACGCCAACATGAAGTAATATTGCGGAACCGGCTCGGAATTGATAATCGATAATTCCAACCCCAACTGTCACTGGCAAAACCGTTGCCCCAGGCCCCAACCTGATAGGAGATGTGTCCACGCTTGCCCCTGGGACTTCGATTTCCGTCCCTCCCTTAGGGAGTTCAGCCAGACTCAGCCCAACTGTCCCGAAGAAGAAGTTGTTCGCTTGGAGATATATCGTGAAAGTGATAGCTCCATCGATCCGCAAATCGTCACCAAGTACTGGGCTCAGCGTGAAAGTGACCCCCTTAGTGATGTTAGCGACCTTCTCGCCGCCCCATTGTTGAAGAGCATTGAGAATACGCTGGTTCCCGATTGAATGCGCGTAGAGCACGATGTAATGCGGGGCTGGCTGGGCTTGCGCGGCCGGCGCCATCAAAATCGGCAGGAGAAGGATTGAGAGAAGAAGTAAGCGTAGAGAGCGCATTACCGTGGCCGGTCCGTGGTACTTCCTCGTCCCAAATTAGGGTTATTGTTGTTTAATCCGACTTCGACGGTCAAACAGAAGCACCGTTTTGCGCGGACTGTTTCAAGTGTTAGACAATCGCGAACCTCCGAGCCTAGTTGAGAGTCCATCTCTATACTCGCTTCAGTTCTCGCATGCGTTTCAGATTGATCACAACAGCGCTAGGGATTTCACTGGGACTGTATTTGATGAGGTGATATTCCTCCAAATTCGGTCGTACCGCACAAACGTAGAGCTTCATTCCGAGGAACTGCAAGAACGCCGAAACCATGGCGCGATTTCGTATTTGATGAGCAGGCGAAGTCGTGATTTGGATGGCGCATGGCTTTCCACCTTTGTAAGCCAGCGCGTCGAATACCCAGAAACTTGTCACGTTCCCCGTTTCACCCGTCGTCAACATCCCGGGCCAGAGTATTCCCCTAAAACCTTCTTTTGGTAGGATTCTTTCTACGGCTAGTTTCTTTGCTGCGAGCAGTTTTTCACGGACGAGGGTTGGGCTCGGACTTACTCCAAACCAATTCGAGTAGAGTGCGGATATGTACTTCTTCACTCTGAGCCGTTCTTTTTCGAGGTTTGCGCTGTAGTGTTCTCTTTTGATTTGTTTTTGCCGGTCGCGGTATTCCTTGTGGGCCCGCCAGTAGTTTCGATGGTAGTTTCGGAAGTATTGCTTGTACTTTTGGTAGGGTGTTGACATTTTCGAGACCGTTCATGCGAATTGCTTATTGCTACTTAAATATCGTTGCCCAAGTTGTCCCCTTATATATGGTTTGATGGGCCTAGCGGGGAATTGGTATACGTCAAGCAAGTTGACGTAACCGAAAAATTAAGGGAGAAAAAGAAAATTTGCATAAGAAATTTACTGCAGGGCTAACAATAGCCATATTCCTAATTAGCACTCTAGCGATTGTGAGTCAACTGACTCCGGTTAGCGCCCACTTCACATTGGGCGACTACACTCCAAACTACCCATACCATACATGCGACTTCGACGGCGGTAACGCCGCCGACTGTCTCTCCAGCTTCAACACACAGGTTCACGTGCCAGGCGTAATCGGTTATGTCTGGCCAGGATCTGGCGCAGCCACATACGAGGGAACATTCTCACCATATTCGAATACCGCTGCACCGGGCTACATGCCCCCATACCCCGCAACAGACCTTGGAACTAACGCGCCACAGAACTGGCTTCAGGTTGACGGGCACGCGTACGCTCCATTCGGAGCAATCCTCACCGGCACAACCGGTGACTTGATTTTCGCAGTGAACGCAACCCAGCTAACTGCTACTGTAGGTTACAGTAGACTCTACATAGCCATCCCACCTGAATTCGGCGTACCGGGCGGTGTCGATAATATCGTCACCACCGTAACCAACTCCTACGGAAACATCATCAACTACGGAAAAATCAGCCCATTTGACAGATGGGCTCCAGGGTGGACATTGCTACGAATCGTAGCTGACAACATACCAGACCACATCAATCCAGGCGCAGGGGCAGGAATCGTCTTCAAACAAACCACAGCGGGTGGATGTGAGGACCTTGGTCCGAACGGTGTTACCACGACGGGCGGCGTTTGTGACCCATGGTACTACGTGAGGATTAACGGCGTCACTGCACCCACAGTTGCTGGAAAATACTTCTTCAAGCTATCATTCAGAGTCGGCACGGACCGCAATTACTTTGTCCCAGTTGAGAACTGGCCAGTCTTGCTCGTTAAGGGTGAGATTGATCCGGCAATCATTACTGGGAACCTCAAGTACGGTGGATACAATGCTTCGCTCTACGGATTACCCGTGGAGGAGGCAGGACAAGTTTGGGCTCATATGACGACCAAGCTTGACCCGTACACCGGCAACAAGCTCATCGATTGCTCTACTGGAACGCTGATGGCACCTACTGCTGGATGCACTGATGCCGTTGGATACTTCAACGCAACATCGCACGGCCACTATGAGGTCGAGGGTGTTGCGCCAGGTACCTACGATGTCTATGCTGAAGCGGCAGGGTACCCGCAGGTAGTTATCGCATCAGGCGTGACTGTTCTTAAGGGACAGTCGCTGCACTTTGATGGATACCTACAACCGGGGGCAGTAATTCACGGCGATGTCAACTCCAAACACCAGTTTGGAATTGAACCATGGCCGTACACAGCGTACATGAAAATCGAGCTATACGACCAACCAACCAACAACCACGCACCACAAGACTCCTCGGGCAACGCTCTCGTACCAGTGTCTTGGTCTCCGCTTCCATGCGTTGCAGCGGGCCAAGATGTGTGGCGTGGCGGGACCGATGCGCAGGGTTGCGCTAAGTCCAACTCAAACCACGTAGGAGACCCACGGTTTGCCAGCCAGATTGCCTTCCCATGGCATGAATGGCTGACCTCCGACGGATTTCCAGGAATGAGCAACGGCTACACCTACGACTTCTCACTGTCTGCGGATCCACAGCTCCAGAGTGCGTCGTTCCCCGCTGCGATTCCAAGCGCCGGTGACAACACCGGAATGCTGACAACTGACCCACAAGGAGTTGGGCCAGCACAGAACTGGTTCGTGAAGGGCGGTACGAGCGATCCATTCCACTTCGAATTCGGCATGAAAGGCGAGTTCGGAGCACCAAGGGACATGGACGGGCACGTTCCGCAACTGTTCGCCACATGGGTCAACGGGCTAACGCCTGGAAGATACTATGTGCGAGCATGGACCTTCAGGTATGTGCAATCCGCGCTTGACGGTGCAACCTTCCAGGAATACCCAATCGATGTCACACCGCAAGAATGGGCGGGTGACATTACAGTACCAATCGACCTCCGCTTGAGCAGCTGGGTGAACAAGACTGTTCACTTCCACGACCTGGCAGGCACCATTAACGAAGACCCCATGAGCACAGGGGCCAACAACTCGGAAGACCCCTTCATGGTTGGTGGACTCTACGGCGGCCCATACGGGGACCCCAGTAAGTCAGCCAGCATAGCTTCATGGAACGTCACTGCACTTTCCGCGACCAGCGGTGCATGCACTCCGCTGATTAAGAGCTGCTTCATCACTTTCTACGGCTTCAACGACACATGGATCGGCGACAATTACGGTATCCCCGCCGGCACGTACACCCCGAAGGTGTGGGTGCAAGGATACTTACAGCAAACCTTCGAACAAGTTTCCGTAACTCTCAGCGGGAACCCAACATACATCAGCGACCACATGTATCGGGGCGTAGGCCTCAACATCACGGCCTACAGCATCGACTGGGAGAGACCCAGAGTCAACAGAAACTGGGTGTGGGACGGCGCTGAAATCGACTTCGTAGTGCTAGACAGCAACGGGAACCAAGTCAACCAAATATGCTTCACCTGCTGGGGCGGAAACGGAGTAACTGGAGGCTTAACCAATTACAATGGTATTCAGCTCCCAGGTGGCGCGTTTGGTGGCTTAGGTCCAGACTACGGCAATACTCAACCATTCACTGACCAAGAATCCAATTCCAGCTCCTATGAGGTTCCAGGCTTAGGCATCGGTAATGCCAACGGAGTCTGGTTCGGTACAGAACCCCTAGGTGCTGCACTAGATGGCCACGCAGACGTTGGCGGATACACAAGCTACGCGTCGACCGGGGGCACGGGCAGCGCATACGGCGCAGACCCAACAGCACTGTCTTCAATGGTTGGAGGCTTCGGCTGGACAACTAGCGTCATCAACACTTGGAGCCACACCGGCTTCTACAAGCCTACCGCACTCGACTCCGGCCAGTACTGCATCGCAGGATGGACCTACGGCTACGTCCAAGACAAGCAGTTCTGTGTCTACGCAAACAAGGGCGAAATCGCAGACATCAAAGTGAACATGCTGATCGGCGTGAACGTCACGTTGGACATACTCTTCAAGAAAGAGCATGTCATAACGCCAACGCCGTTCAACATGTCAGCGAGAGTCCGCGTCTTCGACGACTCAGGCGTCCTTCAAGGCGAATGGATGACCAGTGAAGGCACCTACGTCACGGGACCAGGAACTGCGACCTCAGCGCAATGCGGCGATTTCTACGTGGGAACCGCTGAAACAATTTGCAAGTACCCATGGGACGGAAACTTCTATGGTGCAGACCCGTCAGGCTTCAACTATCTACCCGGCGGAGTCACCAACCTCCACGTCGTAATAGCAGGCCTCAATCCGACCTTCTCGGACGGATACACGTGGGAGTGGGGTGACCCAGTCTTCGCGAACACGGCTATCAACTGCGACTTCGAACCGGACTGCACAGGCCCGGGCTTAGGTTACCCGACACCCTGGTTTGTCAACAACGGCATATCAGGTGCACCGGACTATACCGGAAGCTGGACTGTTGAAACCGACTTCGTCAACTGGTACGCTAACAACACAGGCATCGTTCCACAATACTACCCGCCAGTGATCGGCTTACTGCAAGGTGAGTCGTTCCACATAATCCCCGGCACCACAGCTACGTCAGGCGTAAGCTTGACTGAGGACGGCGCCGAGAACAGTGCGTTCCTTGGACTCGCAGCACCAGGAATGGAGCGTAACCACCTTGGTCCGTACGAGCAACAAGGAGTCTGGCAACTATCCAACGCTCACCTAAGCGGTGAAGTCAGCGGAGTATTCGAACTTGACCTCGCAGGCTACGTGTCAGGCTCAGCGTGGGCCTTCTCATGGAGCAACGAGTTCAGACCACTCAGCTGGGCTAGCGTGACGATGGCTAGCGCAGACGGCAAATGGACCTTCCACCAGTACACCTACGACGGCATCTACGAAGGCTACCTAGCGCCTGGATCGTACAGTCTAACGATCGCAGCGCCGGGCATTGCTTCGCAATCGTGGAGCATCGTCGTAACAGCAGGCCAATCCTCAGGTGTAGGAACAGGCCAACAACTCTACTTGGAACAAAGCAACATTCCAGTCCCAGAATTCAGCGGAATCGCAATTGTGGCATTCTCAGCCCTAGCAGCATCACTATACCTACTACGACGCAGACGCCGCTAAGGCGACTGCGCACGTAGAAACTCCCTTCCCCTTTTTCTTATTCCAAAGCTCCTAAGACGCCAGTCTATACCCTAGACTTCGGAACGCTCCCGCGCGGGAACGTCGCGCTTCAATTCATCAATAACCAGTTGGTTCTACTTACGTTGATCATCCGACCGGGTGAGAAAACAACAATCTGGGCGTGTAACACGCCAAGTCACGGGCGAGTTGTTTTCAGCGCGCCTCGAAGAGGAGCAAACAAGTAGGCTAGGACTGGGCTGCACTGTGCCTAGCTATCGTTTGTGTGAGCGTGTCGAGCGTCGACTTACCGGACGTTTGTGTTTTTTCTTTGCGCTCAATCGAAGAGCGAACAATCCTGCCAAGGCTCCTAGAACGACAACTATCGCTGCTACCGTGTAAAGAGTAAGGTTTGTTGTCTTGGCTGGCGTCTCTTGAGCTGTGCTCGTTGTTGGCTCAGTGACTGCGGGAGGGGTTGAGGTTGAGGTTGAGGTCCTAGTGAACTTGGGGTTAGAATTCGAAACCGGGTATGTGCCTGGGATCTTGACAAACGCTGTTCTGATGATTGAGTAAAGGGCGAGCATGGCAACTGCCAAGTCTGATGGGCGCAGCGGGCTTCCAGCAACGGGCTCCTCTTCGTAGAAGTTTCCCTCCGGGGTCTGCATGTCTGTCGATCGCTCATTACTTCCTGTCAGCCAAGCGTAGATCCGGCTTGAATCGTTCCAGTATCTTGCAGGGCCGAGGTTAATCCAGACGTCGACTGTATCTGCCAGCGTCGCGGAGGTCGTCCATGTTAGCCTCGGGTACAACACGACGCCATCCACATTGCGTCCAAATGACACTGCCCCGTAGGTGTCTGTGACATTCTCCACGTAACCTTCCTCCCAGCTCTGCATCAGGCCGCGCATGCCATTCAGTTCGGATCGCTGGCTCGGCATCATCAAGCCGATTCCTTTGTAGTAACTGTTCAATCCGAACATCGCGAACGCGTTCTCCTCACTCGTTTGCAGGCTCATCGAAGCGTTCGAGTAGAAGCCGCCCCGTCCCCAGCTTGACATGTTACGCTCCTGCAAGGAATAGAGCCAAGTCGCCATGAGTCGAGAATATCCAGCATACCGGACTGCAACATCTCGGCTCCCCCAATAGTATTCGAAAGCTGCCAGGTAGATCAGCCCCATCAAGAGCGCTCCTTGGTACCTCACGTCGGTAGCTCGAGAGCCGTCAGGAAACGCGAATATGATGCTCCCGTTTTGGCTCAGGGAACCGGGAAGCCAGATGTCAACGCATGAACGTAGCTTCTTAACTATTGGAGACCAAAAGAAACTTTCGGAACTAATCTGAGTAGTAATCGTAAAGGCGGCGTATGCAAGGCTCATCAGAACAATGGAATTCCAATAGTAGAATTTCCCAGCGGATTTCCATGCCCCGTTTCCAAAGTCGTAGTATTGGTAGAAATCACCGTCTGGCGCCTGGGCGGCTGTCACGAATTCTACCGCCTTCTGCAGCTGCGCATAGTAGGTTGCAGAAAAATGAGTTTCCTGGTATGCGGACAGCGCCAGGGCAACCAATGAATTGTCTTCCGTATACGACTGCATCTGAGAACCGTTTTCGTCGTGAAGGTATCCAGAAACAGCCCCGCCACTATGATATTGACTCTCAGCGAACTTGATTGCGCGCAGAATCCGACCCTCGATATCAAGAGGCGAACTAACGGCGATGTTAATTGGCACAAATGCGGGCACCACCGCTAGCGCCAACAGGAAGATCACTGAAAACCTCATCGAATTATCGGCCTGCGTTCCTAGGCCTGCATTGGACGATTTAAGCTGTTATGGGGCTGGGGCTATGCAAGAACCACTGAAGTAAATAATGGGTCTAGGTGAACGTCATGACGCTACGAGGATGAATGAAGTGGACCGGGTCGTTACGGGCGTCAGGGGGTTCGATGAAGTGCTAAATGGCGGCCTACCAAAAGCTAGAACCATCTTAGTTGTCGGAAGCCCAGGGTCAGGAAAAACAACCTTCGCGGTACAGTTCCTAGTTGGTGGAGCGAAGGCTGGGGAACCGGGCCTCTATGTCTCATTAGATGAGAAGCCTGAACACGTCAAAGCTAACCTCTCATCATTCGGCTGGAATTTAGACTCCCTTGAGGATGCCGGGAAGCTCACCTTCATAGACGCCACCCAACTTAAACGGCCGGGGCAGCGGATCACCCAACCAACCCTTGACTCGGAAAACCCTGTGAGCCTAACCATCCCAGAATTAACCTTAGGATCACTTGTTCGAACCATTAGGCGTGTTGCAGCGGAAGAAGGAACGCAAAGGATCGTAGTCGACCCGATAACCTCGCTGATGCTCCGCTATCCTGAAGAGGCAAAGCGAAGGCGGGCACTGCTACTGTTCTTCGACGCGCTCGAATCAACCGGATGTTCCTGCATCGTAACCACCGAACTCCGCACGTCAATGCTCGCCCGGCGATTTCAACTCGAAGAATACCTATCCCAAGGCGTGGTGCTGCTTCACACGATGGTACACGACGGAAACGTGATTCGAGGCTTGCAGGTCGAGAAGATGCGAGGCATAAGCCACGACGCCCAACTCCGCCCGTATCAAATTGGTCCGTCAGGCGTAGAGGTCTTTCCAAAGGACAAAGTGTTTTAGCAGTTCTCAGTTGGAAGTTTTCATACTGCCTAGTCTTCCAACCAAATTGGTGCTCGGGCTTGAGACTAGTACCTAGAGGCGGGGAGCATGAGCAAGCGTGAAGTAATCCGAAAGCACGAGGGGTCGATCCTGAAGGGAGTTGTTCTCATTTCCATCCTAGTGCTAATCATTCTTGGTTCAACCCTCGTCATGGTACGTTTTCTCCGAACGAATCCTCGTAGCGACATAGCGTCAACTGGGTGGCAGAAAACACCCGAAGTACGGATAGTCATGGACTCGACCGCCGATTGGGCGCGCATAATGTTCAACGACTTTTACGGCACCAACCTCAACGGCATCCGAATTCTCGCGTTTCATTCTCACGGGTGGCTCCTGGGCAATGATAGCGACGACCGAATAGACGCCGGCTATGGCCTCACTTTCCTGGACGTAATGTACAACTCAACGGTTACGAGGACGGGTGACATTATCGGATTCTTCAAAGGCAATAATGATTTCAAGCATTCCAAGATGTTCGCGGACGTAGTACTCGACGTAAACCTGGACATAACGAGCGTATCGGTTTACCTAATGCTGGCGGGCGCGGGAACCACAACGTTTCAGTTCATAAATAAGGAGACAGGCGTTGTATTGTGGGAAGACACAGAGACCGGGCGTAGCATAACGCAATACCTACCGAGGTCTTTCTCCCCGCATGTATTCTTCGCACAAGAAACAATCGATGCCTACCTAGTACTCGCATTAGTCGTGGGTGCGGCCTTCACCATTATCCTTCTCAACCCCATATACAATTCCAGGCCGACTGCGAGGAAGCCTGGGAAGGATTCCGGGGGCCTCTAAACCTGCCAGCGAAACGAAGAATGGACATCCTCGAAGTATTCCTCAATAGGAATTCTATCTACTTGATGATTGGGGCCATACTGATTTCGATCGCTGTTACGATACCTCGCTTCGGTGGCGGTATTCCAATGGGTGTCGATACGACCAGCCACCTCTACAAGATACTGTTCCTCCAGTACTGGTGGAGGCAGGGCGTTTTCCCATTTTGGAGCCCCGATTGGTATGGTGGGTCACCTGCGCTTTTGCTCTACCCACCGCTGGGCTATTACATAACGGCGGGAGTTTCGCTGCTCGGGTTAGATTCACTCCTCTCATACAAGTTGGTCGACGCAGTCGGGTACTGGCTCGCACCAGTGGGAGTCTACTTTCTCGCGGATGAGTTGGGCTTCAGCAAAGGCCTAAACGCCTTGGCTGCCCTGCTCTTCAGCGTCGTTCCTGAAGTTGTAGAAAACTACATCTTCTTTGATAGGTTCCCGACCGTGATTGCCATCCCGATCTTCTGTGTTTTCATCATAATGTTCCACAAGTTCCTCGAGAAGCAGGCCAGTCCAGTTTATGGATTAGGTGCGATTCTAACCATGTCGGCCCTACTCCTTACACATCATCTCTCGGCGCTGATCGCCGGAATAGTCGCTGTCCTAATGGTTCTACTTATGCTGGGAAAACAGGGCTTGACCAGGCCGTTACTGAAACTCATTCTTGTCGGGATAGGAACAGCTGGGGTCACGGCCTTTTGGCTTGCCCCCTTCCTAATGTCATTCGATTTGTTCTCGGCGAATCAATTCTATAACAGGAACGTAACGTTCCCGTTCCTAAGGTTCACGTACTTCGGCTTCGACGTGGCCTCTTACCTTCTGGGAATCGCACAATTCATTCTTGCCGCTATCGGGATACAATCAATCATCGGGCGCAAGTTCGGGCGACGCATTCCAATGAAGCCGATGATTTTCTTCCCAATTCTGCTGAGTGGGATGGCATTGTTTCAGGCAGGAGAGGTCGTCAGTAGTGTTGGCCTGCGGACTTTGGGAGAAGTGGTTGTCGCGGGTTCTTTCGTAGTTTTCCTCGGGCAACTGATTCTTTCCAGTCACGTTCGGCGGATCTTGTCGCGCGTGAATGGCTCCATTTTCTTGACGGTGTGGTTCATCCTCTTCCTCTGGCTCGGCCTAGGATACTACGCTCTGCCAATCCTTCAGCTTCCATACATTAGCGCAGTTTGGGTGAAGACCATGGACGTCTACAGAATATGGCTATACCTAGCCCTTCCCATGAGCATTCTTGCTGCTTGGGGATTCCTCAGAAGCATTTCGAAGCTTCATACTTGGAAGCCGCTGGCCGCAGTCTTTCTACTCGCCTTGGTGGTCGCTCCAATCAGCGCTGGGGTCTTGCTGAAGATGAATTATGCCTTCAACCACGACGTCAACCTCGTGCTACCCTACTCCACAGCGAACGCAGAAATCCCGCCCATGATGATACACTACTTCCAAAATGACCCATCGCCGGGAAGGATTCTAGCCTTCAACGTACCCTTCTGGATTTACGTTCTCCCCAACTACATCGACAAACCGATCGTTGATGGATGGTACCCACAAACCAAACTGGTCACCCAACTCGTTGACATAAATGACTACAGACTCGATGACTTGGAAACTGCCGCCAACGATACAGTACGCTTGAACAATTGGCAAAAGCTCGTTTCAGAAGCTACTCAACTTGACGCAACATGGGTTATCATAGGTGATAACGGGACGCTGGCAGACAGGATCATGAAGGACGCGCCCTTCAATGAGCAGCTGACCGTGCCATATGGAAAAGTCGACTTGAAAATTTACAAGGCAATACAGGTGCCATCGCTCGTTGACTCCGGTCCGCAGCCATTGGAGAACGTCACACGCCCAAACCCGGATATCATCATTCTGAACCTCAAACCCATTCCCAGCAGAAATACGTTAATCGTGAAGGAGGCCTATTTCCCAACATGGGCCGCAAAAGCAGATGGGCAAACGCTGCCCGTCAAGAGTCAACCCGGCACAAACTACATCATGCTACAAATTCCGGCTGACACTCGACAAGTCACAATCTACCAAGAACCGGCGAGCAACCTTTGGAATGTTGTTTCCATCGTCAGCTTGTTAACCTGTGCCGGTCTAATTGCCTGGTCGCTCACAAGGGGAAGACGACGGAAGGCTTGAGTTATGTCAAAGCGTAGTTTGGTTCTTGAGGAGCAATTCCTCATAAGGATAAGCTTCCTCTTCGCAGCCGGCTTCATATTCGCAGAGGGACTGCAGAACTGGATACGCGGAAGGATAGTAACACATCCCGAAGTCGTGGCATTGCTGCTCTTGACTTACGTAGCCGCGTTTGGTCTCTTCATCCTCGCAACCTTGAACACTAATGCAATTCTGAAACTCCGAAACGTTGCCTTGATTTCCCTGATTCTTGCGGCGATGGCGAGCTGGTATGTCATAACCCAAGTAGAATATCCAGGCGCATACCAAACTGACGCGCTTGCCTTCGCACATTACTCGGCCATCCTACTCTCCCATGGGGTGAACCCGTACACTCAAGACCTTCAGTCCGCACTCTCGATGTTCTCCGTAGACCCACAGTTCATCACACTTACGCCCAACGGGGGCTTGGTTAGCACGCTAAACTATCCTGCGCTGCAAGTTTTTCTTTTTCTTCCCGTAGTTTGGCTTGGGCTGCATGACGGAAGGGTTGTCGTTTACATTTTCGAGATAGCGTCCATCGTCGTGGTCTACTTGTGGGCGCCGAAGGAGATTCGGCCCCTAGCGCTAATTCCACTATTCGCAGGCTCAGACTTGGCCGTAAACTTCAGCGCAGGATCAGTGGCAGATTTTCTCTGGGTTCTACCCTTAGTGCTAATGGTGGTTTACGTTGACCGGCCTAGAACCGCCGGAATCATGTTCGGGGTGGCTAGTGCAATAAAGCAGACACCTTGGGTATTGGCTCCCTTCCTTCTTGTCTGGTATCTGCAAAGCAACCAAACTTTGCCGTTGAAAGGGCGGGTGAAGCGAACAGGGACTTTCGCCATTTCCGCGCTAGCATCATTCATAATTCCGAACCTAGGCTTCATGCTGGCTGACTTCGGGGCTTGGTATTCGGGGGTGGTGACCCCAGCATTCGGTAACCTGGTGGTCTTGAGTCAAGGGTTATCTCTTATCACCCTCGCGGCGGGCGTACCATTGCCCCCCACCTTCTACCTGATCGCAACGCTCTCAGTCGCCGGAGCCCTTCTAGTATGCTACTTCACTTACTTCGAAAAGCTCGCCCTAACTGTTTGGGCTTTCCCAGCAATTGTACTCTGGTTCTCCTATCGTGGTTTACAGAACTACTTCATCTTCTGGACGCCCTTGCTAGTGATGTCCGTAGTTATGCTGTATAAGAAGGCGGGACGATGAAGGCAATCAGGCCGGCCGTGGTAGTGGTTGCTTTATCGGTATGTATTCTGATCATTAGCCTGAGTTTCATTTCCTATTTCGGCCAAGTGTACCAACCATCGCCACTATTGAACACAAACATGAAATTCTGGACCCTTGACCCCGCGAACAACATTACCAAACCATACGTTTGGCAAGTTGACATTATCAAAGGGGCCTTTGACAACGTCAGTATCTACCAATTCAATGTACAAAACCGCGACTCGATCGCTCTGAGAGTAGAGCGGAGTAACCAAAACAACACTTCGGTTTGGACGACCCTGCACGTCAGGCAAGATTTGAATGGCCAGGGGCTCGATACTCTCTTTCGATCCACGATTTCGATGTGGGTCTTTCCAACCTTCACATATGCGTACGACAGCACGACCCACAACCCTGAGAACGCGTTTGGTGTCGAGGTTAACGACGGAACGAATTTGGTGTGGTTCATATTCGCCGATGAACCCAGTCAAGTCTTCCAATTTCCCCATCACAGAATTGTATTGACCCAGACGCCGCTGAACGCTTGGTCACCAAGGGAAATTGATATCGCCAAGCAATATGATCAAGCGGGCTGGAAGAAGCCTCAGTCGCTGTCTTTCATCCTTCTGTTGGGAACAACGAGGGGTCACCCCGGTAACTGGGTTGGTTATGTCTCAGGACTGACCGTAGATGTAGGCCCGTTGCAAACTGAAAGTCTATCTTCATCACAGCAGCTAACGGTTCTAGCCATTAGTGGCGTGGCTATACTAGCCATCTCGGCTGCCGCAATCAGCTTCCACATGCGAATAGGAGAAGGAAGAGTCGCTAGGGTCCATAGAAGGCTCAAGTCAAAAAGGTGAACGGTAATGCATAGGAAATCTCCTCACGAACTGAAGGGTGCCGCGGCCCCAACTAAATCCCAAATCCTAACCCTACTCAAAGCCAATTCATTTTCAGTTCTATCCATCGCTTTCGGCGTGGCAGCGCTGGCGATGATACTGGGAGCAACCCTCGCGCCAACGGGACAGATAACCGGGCAGAGTCTTGTCTTAATTGAAGTTCAAGTTCTTCCAGGTTTCTACATGAAACCCATTACGTTCTTCACGTTCGCCCTATTCCTCTCCTTCGCCTTCGGCCTGTACTCACCCCAGACTAGGCGCAGGTTCCTCGGAGCAAGGCCAAGTTTGCTTCGGACAGTATACATAGGGGCATGGCTCGTCGCAATGGGGAGTGGTTTCGAGATTGTCTACCAGATAGTTATTTGGTCCGCCGCCCTCGCCGTGCAGGGCCTAGCCAACCCGGATATCATAGTGAACCCGTTCCCTGTCTCTGTGAACCCAACCCCAATCAACGTGGTCTTCGCCTCGAAAATGGTCGTCGTGATATTTTTCATGTCAATCTTCCTAATTGACTACATCCATCGAATCGACAGAACTCGACATGAGAGAGAGCTGATAGAAGCGCTTCTGGGCAAGTAACCGTCCGCCAAGGCTGTGTCGAAGAGGCTGAATTGAAGGACAACTGATGGATAATGCCGACATTAAGCGGACGGCTCAAGAAATTCTGTGTAAATGTGTATCGTGAGTTCCGCACGCGCGACGCCATTCCACTCTTAATACTTGTATTTCCTGTAATTTTCCTGATTGCGATCGACCCGGGGTCCTTCTCGCTTGTGTGGTTTTGGGGTCGCCAAGTTGGCAGGGCCGGTTTCGTGTTCCTATTCTTCCTCGTAGCTTGGGATTGGCACGACTCCAGAAAAATGTTGAAAGCCACTCGGGCGAGGTGGCGATACATCCTAGCGGTTCTGTTCTTAATTCTAATTCTTGCTTACTACTGGGAACGTGTCGTCAACGTAGGTCTAACAGACTACCTCCGAGTTTACGTTACCAGCCAGTTGGGCGTTTCACAAGAATCGCCACTCAGTTTCCTTCTCGCAATGGATTACCTCACGTACGCCGTGTACTGCGTGGCAACAACCGCCATCTTGTACTCTCCGAAAGCAATTCTCCGAATGGCCACGCCGGTCATCTACGTGGTGGGAAGCGGCCTACTTGATATGATGGACGCCTTCTTCCCCGAAGATTCCCTCGCCTTCTTACAAGTCTGGGTCTACTTGATCTGGAATGTCGTGGTCTTCTTACTAGGCCTCATGGGATACAATACTCGCCCAGACCCACTTCACGGGCAAATACCAATACCTAGCGTACTACTGCAAGGGAACCGCTTGTACTTGTGGGGCTTCAAGGGTCCCATGACCCTTGCCATATTCTGGCCCTCATCTGGGGTGGTAAGCATGATTGTCTACAGTCTGGTCATACTAGTTCTAATGGTCAAACTGGAGGCACCAAGATGGCGCAAACTAGTCTACGCCTTCATAGGAGCCGCAGGAACCTATTTCGTCAACGTGATACGCATCACATCGATAGTGCTCTACGTAACCTACGTCAGCCTCGACGTGGAAGCTTTTCATCAATCCATTGGCGAAGTTCTGTTCATCTGCTGGATTTTCATTTACCTCCTCCTTGTTCTGCACATAGAGGACGGGTACGCTCGAAAGCAGCCCACCAAACCCGGCGTCAAAAGAACGAAAGCTGACCTCCGACAATCTCGTATACGCCCGCCAAGAAAGGTGCCTGAGTTAGTAAGACCGCAGAAGACCCCGCCGTTCACGAAACCGAAAGATTAGGTGGCTCTTAGAAAGTTTCTAATGACAGTTGGGTGTGAGAGGGCGTCATGGCTCGCACAAGTTACGGCTTCCTAGGCTTCTGGCAACTCGCCTACCGCGACACCGAGTTCAGGATAATCTTTCTTGTTGCCACTACGCTCTGGACGTATTCATCCATTATGAAGCTACCATTTGTGCAGCCTAGCCTCTACAGTGACGTGGGCTGGCTCTGGATCAGAGACATCTACCTAGCACACCACAACCTGCAGATACCCTACCTGCAGTACGAGCTCGAATACCCACAGGTCATTGGCGCCATCATTCTGCTCGGTCAAGCAATATCGACCTACTTGCCGATCATGGCAGACCAATACAATACGTTCGTCGCAGTGGAATCCATTCTACAGTACCCATTCATGATTGGAACATTATTCAACATCTACATGCTGTGCGGAAAGCTTAGGCTGAATCGAAAGCGCATCTACCTCTACATGCTCACGACATTGACATTTGTAATCTACGGGTTCTACAACTGGGACTTCATAGTCGCTTACTTCGTCACCCTTTCGATCTGGCTTTACCTTGACAAGAGGTATGACGCAAGTTCCCTAGCTCTGACCGCGTCGGTCCTGACGAAGTTCATTCCAGGCATCATGCTGCCTGCCATGCTCGCTGGGCTACCGAACAATAGGGCTCGCCTCAGGTTCACCGCTATCGCGGCAGCGGTTTGGATCGTCGCGAACGCGCCCTTCGCCCTGCTCAACTTCGGTCTCTGGATTAAGCTCTTCATCGGGTACTCAGGCCCGAACCATCAGCTTCAAAACACCTGGATTTCATGGGTAATCGTGACAGCAGGCCTGGGGGACATTGTCTCCGGCGCCAGGTACGGCCAAATCCTGAGCTTCGCGATCATCATTTACCTAATCATACGGGCGGTACTTAGCCGGCGAACACCGCTTGAAAAAATCCTTCTTTCTTGGTACGCGTGGTACGGAGCTATCTACCTGTTCGACCCTCAGATGTTTATCCAACTCTTTCCCATCGTGATTCTGACTCCAGATTTCAACTTTCTCTTCTACAGGATTGCGGACCTCCTGAACGGGTTCATCATACTATTCTACTTCATCGGGGGAGGCCACCCGAATTGGCCTGGATATTTAACGGATCAGCTGACACCCTTCGGCTTGATCAACATGTCCGCGGCACTGCGGCAGCTCATCTTCCTAAGCGCGTATTTCGTAAGCTTCAATCCGAAACTGCAGAAACGACTCAAGGGCGCGGCGGCCAGACTCGCCGCGCCAGTATGGAAGCTTGGCTATATTGTTGGGGATTTCATTTCCGGCCTGCTTAAGCCGATGACGAAAGCTTAGGTTTGGAGCTAAGCCTAAACAGGTCTGCGAGCATCTTAAACGACTGTTTACCCAAACTTAGCTTTGATTGCCCAATCACCCTGTCCCTGAAGACGATCGGGATCTCGCTGGTTCTGTATCCTTTCCAGTAAGCCTTAATGATGAATTCCATAAAAAACGAATTCCCTTTTGATTCAGTCCTAACATTATCCACCACTTCGCGTCGAATCGCTCGCAATGCCGTGGTGAAGTCGTGCAACGGTACGCCTGAGAAGAGGAATATGACAATGTTTCCGAGCCTGCTCGCTATACTCTTCCTCAAAGTTTGGAAAGACCGAACCTCGTACTGGCCGCCCCGAATGTACCGGGAGCCGACGACTAGATCATAGCCCTCATTGAGCTTAGCAACGAATCGGGGAATGTCGTAGGGACTGTGAGAGAAGTCAGTATCCATCCCGACTATGATATCGCCCTTGGCGAATCGATATCCGTCAGCGTGGGCCGACCCCGGTCCCATCTTCGAAGGGCGCCACAATAACTGAACATTGCCATACCTCTTCCCGAATTCCTTGACCAAATCTGAAGTGCCATCAGGAGAATTATCATCGACCACAACGATCTCACCCCTCATCTTATTCCGCTTCAAAATTCCCTCAATAACCGGCACCATCCTCGACAGGTTATCGCGTTCGTTGTAGGTTGAGAGAACTACCGAAACCAATCGGTTCCGACTGCTAACCTGCATTAATCTTCTCTCCACAACGGTGATTAGGGCTGCCTTCTACCTTTATCGATTAAGTTCCAACAGTGAGATGGCTAGCGGGGGCTCCTCGTAGACTCATGAAAGTTATTGTTACGGGCGGGGCTGGGTTCATCGGAAGCCATCTCGTCGACGCTCTGACGACGCGGGGCGATGAGGTGGCCGTTTTGGATAACCTCAGCAGCGGCAGCAAGGATAACCTTCGCCTTGCCTCCACCAAACCCGGATTCAGCTTCGTGGAGGCAGACTTGAAGGACTTTGAGGGATGGGACGAAGTTTTCGACGGGGTAAAGCTGGTCTACCATTTCGCAGCCAACCCCGAAGTAAACGTCGGCGAAACTGAGCCATCCCTCCATTTCCAAGACAACCTCTTCGCTACCTTCAGGTTACTCGAGGCTATGCGCAAGAGCAAAGGAACAAAGAATCTCGTATTCGCTTCCACGTCCACCGTATATGGTGAAGCATCAGTGCTACCCACCCCAGAGGACTACGGCCCGCTCTTGCCCATATCCACATACGGCGCTTCAAAACTCGGCTGCGAAGTCCTACTCAGCTCCTACGCATACACGCATGGCATGCGGGCTCTGATCTTGCGCCTTGGCAACTGCGTGGGTTCACGGGCACGGCACGGGGTCGTAGTGGATTTCATAAGGAAATTGAAGGTGGATTCGAGTACGCTAGAAATTCTAGGCGATGGGAGCCAAGAGAAGTCCTACATACATGTTGACGATTTCGTTGACGCGACGACTTTCATTAGTGATCGCTTCTTCCCCTCGCACCAACGAGTCGAAGTTTACAACCTAAGTTCGGCCGATCAGGTCAAGGTACAACGCATCGCTGAGATTGTCACTGAAGAAATGGGGATTCGTGCGGTAGAGATGAAGTTCACTGGGGGCGTTGACGGCGGAAGGGGATGGCTTGGAGACGTCAAGCAAATGCATCTCTCAATCGGAAAACTGCAAAGGCTAGGTTGGAAACCTAAATTGAACAGCGAATCAGCAGTCCGCAAAGCCGCCAGGGAGCTCTCGGCGTGATGTCCGCATCTCGATACCAGGGTAGCGTAGGCAGAGACTGCTTGCAGGTTCGGCCCTCGCGGCTTATTGTCACGCTTCCTGTCTACAAGGACACCAAGTTCCTCGAGGAGACTTCCAAGACTATGGAGGATGTCACCCCAACACTTGTGAAAGATTTCACACTGTTGATCGCTGAAGATGGGTCCAATTCTTCAGAAATAGTCGTAGGCCTTCAGAAAAAATATGGAAACGTAGCATACTTCCAAAATGATCGGAGACTGGGTCGAGGAAAGGCCTTGCGGGAGGCGTGGAAGAAAGTCCGAGGAGACATCTATTCCTACGTAGACGTGGATTTGGCGACAGACCTCGCGAAGCTCGACGCCTACAAGAACTTGATCGAGCAACAAAGAGACTTTGACCTGGTCACTGGTTCAAGGTATATCCCCGATTCGATTACGTCACGGCCTTGGCTTCGAGAAGCTGCATCTATCGCGTATAACTGGTGGGTGCGTATGGTTTTCCAGACGGGAGTTCACGACCACCAGTGCGGATTCAAGTCATTTTCGCGAGAACTCGTCGAACGACTGGCAGTTGAAGCCAAAAGTGACTCATGGTTTTGGGACACCGAAGTGATTGTTCTCGCTAAGAGATTGGGGTTTAGAGTGAAGGAGATTCCAGTGTACTGGACAGAAAAGAAAGGAAAAAAAACTCCCATCATGCGGCTGTTGAAAGACGTTTGGCTCCATGGAACTGGTCTCTTAGAGCTCTTTTGCAGAGTCTACTTATCTTAGAGCACTTACAAGACGTTTAAGATAGCATCCCCTTGGACATTTTCAGGTTGAGATTCATTGACCCCTGCTACGGAGCTAAAGGAAATCGCTCTAGGCGTACTGGACGAGTTAGCTCCGTCAACTCAGAGGGTGGCACTGTGCGAATACGGCCCCGCAGTATATGCGAAACCCGGCTCGTATAAGTGCCAAGACCTTTTGGCGGTATGCGAGAGTTACGCGAATGGCTTGCGGGCGCATCTGAGGGTTATTGATGGGCATGAAATCAGGTTTCTAATCGCGGATCGCGGCTTGCTGGAGTCAGATATCACGAAGGGAACACTCGGTGATTTTCTAACCGAGAAATTCCTGTACCCGAACCATGCATTAGTCAATGGCGATTACCTAGAGAAGGTTAACCTCCAAGCAAAGACGCGTGTGGTCAAAGAAGAGGCTCGAGACTTGGTGGTCGAGTACGGGGAAATGTGTCGCGGTTTAGTTGCCAAGCCGGAGTTCTTCGGAATTTCGCGTATGCGAAAGCGGGCGCGTGTTTTTCTGCCAAGCATGGCAGACTATCTGAGCCTGTTGGATGCTTCGGTTAGCCAACAGAACGTTTCGATACTTCACGGCTCCTTCAAAGCAGCGATCTTAGAGATGAAGGGCGATGTGATTGAGCTTGAAGGCGAATACGTCACCTTCCAGGACAGCGCTATCGACAAATGGCTTAGGGATAGGGCATCGGAACAGGCAGTCAATATCCTCCGTCAAAGCCAGAGGGCGTTTTACTCCTACCTTACGAAGGGGCGTTCGATCTATCTCAGTCTTGACTTGCTTGCACGTGAACTTAGTGACCCCTTGAGAGCAGGATTGGACCCCGCGTTGGCGGGAAGGAAACCTGTGAACCCGAAAGACTACCTATACCTCCGAACATCAGAAGGACTCGCCACCTTCAATGAAACAGCGTCGTTTGAAGACATTGTCGCAAAGCTGCGACCCGGTCGACCCATCACGATCTCTCCGTTAGCAGGGGTCCTCAACGAAGTTGTCCTCGTAACAGTAGGCAAAGAGCAGTTCGTGGCGAAGAAGTTTACGGACTGGCACGGCTTCAAGTGGTTCACCTTAAACCTAGTTTCGTTTGGCAGCAAAATCTTCGCGGTCTCGGGAAAGACGAGGATGACCAACGAGTACGGAATTAATCGTTACCTAGCCAAGAAAGGGTTGAGGGTTCCGCTCATAATCCACGTAAACCTGAAGCAGCGAATCTTAGTGGAGCAGTATGTCGCAGGTACTGTGTTGAGTGATTTCGCGACGCGGGCCGCCAATCAGGCCATACTGACCGAGTCGGAGTCCCGGATCGCTAAGAGTCTTGGTGAGACATTAGCCCGAATACATAGCGTTGGAGTGTCAGTCGGAGATTCCAAGCCGGAGAACTTTGTAGCTTCAGATGGCGACATTTTCACGGTGGACCTTGAGCAAGCAGGTAAGCGAAGAGACTTTGCCTGGGACATAGCAGAGTTGTTGTTCTACGCGGGGCATTACAGTGCCAGCACTTCACCGACTCGCGGGCTTAGCCGAATGGTTGAAGCTTTCACGGAAGGATATTTGCTCAAAGGCCAGGCAACCGAATTGAGGCAGGCCGCTACGTTGCGGTATGTGAAGGCATTCTCCTTTTGGACACCGGCGCCTGTCATCCTTGAGATTTCAAAGATACTTCATGAGGCCAGTTGAACGGGTTGAAGCGGAATATTCGGCTAGTCATCTTCGACCTAGACGGCACCCTGACGCCGGTTGACAGTTTGTGGCGGTATTTGCACGACGCTTTCGGGACATGGGACCGTGCGAGAGTCGCTGCTACCAAGTACAGGCGCCGTGAGATCTCGTACAAGGAGTGGGCTGAAACTGATGCAGCATACTGGGCGGGCGCATCGTTGCCCGACGTCATGAAGATCCTTGAACGAATACCATACCAACAAGGAGCAAGAGAAGTTTTCGAAGAACTTAAGCGACTGCGAGTCAAGACCGCGATAGTGAGCGCGGGCCTGTCGCTCTTGACAAATCGTGTCGCGACCGAGCTCGGGGCGGACGCCTCTTTTTCGAACGAACTCGAGACCAACGATGGGCGGTTAACTGGTGGAATTGCAGTGAAGGTCGCGGTGAACAACAAGAAAGAAGTAATTGAGCAAGTCGCCGCTAAATTCAAGATTCCTCTAAAGGAGGTCGCTCTCGTGGGGGACAGGGCGTTTGACCTCGCCCACGCGGAATGCTTGAAAATAGCCTTCAACCCAAAAGACGAGATCGCAAGGCGCGAAGCTGATTTTGTTGTGTCGGACGATGACTTAACCAGAATCCTTCAATACCTTATCTAGCAAGTGCAGTAAACGACTACGCCTTACAGGAGCATCGAGGATACTGCCATTGCCCGCAGTCGAAGAACCTTTCAACTGCAGCGGCTTGGTCGGTTCCATCAAACTCTACAATGACCGAATGGTCATCGTCAGCAAGGAATGGGGCATCTCCAAATCCTACCAGCTCCCCATCGAGAGAATAAGGTCAGTGGTCGTTGAACGTAAGAGCATAGTTCCATTCGCCACGATTGCGTTACTCTCCGCAATAGCGGCGGTTATGGGGAGATACAACGCAATTTGGTTCTTGGTCAACCTCTCGCCTGAAAATGCACAGGTAGTGAGCTCGACCGCGCTCTTAGTTACAGTCCTCTGCTCTGTTCCCACCTTCTTCCGTGGATTGTTTGTTAGTGTATCCATTACTTGGGACGGGGATCCAACGTCTTTTCGCGTAGGTTTCGTTCCCGTGCGACCGGGCAAACGTTTGGCACATAAGTTTCAGCAATTGATGGCTTGGAGTTGATCTCACGCCGTTGGACAACATGATTACAGAAGGCTCATTGGTGCTTCTCCACTTTGACGTAAGGCGTCAATGGCTCATACGAATTGAAAAAGCCCGGCAATTCCACACGCATAAGGGGTTCATCGCCCTTGCCGACCTCATCGGGCAGCCATATGGAAGCGAAGTGAAGAGTTCACTCGGGAATACCTTCTGGGCCCTGAGGCCCACGACCCACGATTTGATAATGCACAGTGTAAGGAAAACCCAGATAATGTATCCGAAGGACATCGGCCTAGTTATTCTCAAGCTGGCGCTCTCGTCCGGCTTGAAGGTTCTAGAAATTGGAACGGGTAGCGGTGCCATGACACTTGCCGCGGCGCTGGCAGTCAAACCTGGAGGCCATGTACACACCTATGAGGTGAGGGCTGAATTCGCAGAGATGGCTGAACGGAATCTCAGGCGGGCCGCTGTGCGAGAGTACGTTACAATCCATAATGCAGATGCTGCCGCAGGGATCGAAGGGTCAGACTTCGATGCAGCCATAATGGACGTGGGAAACCCTTGGCCACTGATTCCATTAATCCACAGGGCTCTTGCGGGAGGCGCACCGGTCGTATCCTTCAGCCCGACGGTCAACCAAGTCGAGAAGACAACTGTAGCCTTCAGGCAAGGTGATTTCGTGAATATTCAGACCGTGGAGTGTTTCATACGCGAGATAAGGGCGGATGTAGGCAAGACTAGGCCTGCGACAATCATGGTAGGCCATACGGGCTACATGACCTTCGCCCAAAAGGCGGTGCCCCCAGCCTCCACCCCAACCGTCAACGATAAGTCAAATGCATAAGAAAGGAGAAACGAGGTCCAGGCCAACTTGACTGAAGTCAGGTGTAACCGGTGTGGAGAAAGCGATGTCCATATCATGCGCATGAAATTGTGCGCTCCCTGAAAAGGAGGCCCTTTTTTTCGCAAAGGATCCCGAATGGTTTCGGCGGGCAAAAGTCTTAAATGCGAGCTGGAAAGAAAATATCTTTCTCATGAGCCTCCAAGTCTGCGACAATTGCGGGTTTCTGACCGACCAGGATGCCTGTAACTGGTGCGGTTCCACCGTGAACCCTGCAGCCTACCGACACAAAGAGTAGTTGCGTATTCTGCGAAGCTCGGACATGTTCTTCGTATTGCTTAGCTTGAGCTCAATTCGAGTTGCTTGCATGCTCGATTAGTTCGAGCCAGTTGCCATCCGGATCTTTGATGAAGGCAATTTTCGAAGACGACCCACCCAGCGAAAAAGGTTCCATTGCAATGGTTACGCCGTTCCCTTTGAGTTCGTCCACGGCGGCTCCGATATCCTTCACGGCGAAGGCTATGTGGTCGAAATTGTCGCCTTCGACCAAGTTCTTCTTGTCCCTCCAGTGTGTGAGTTCTATGGCCGCGCCGCTTTCGTCCTGCAGGAAAGCGATTTCGGCGTTGTTTTGTTTGACCTCCCGGCGGCTAACGAATTTGAGGCCGATGAACCGCGTGTAGAACCCAATCGACCTGTCAAGGTCGGATACATTTAGGCATGTGTGGAGAATCTTCAGGAAAATCCCTCCGTGCGTGGATGAAATTGGTGGGAGGTTAAAGAAACGGAGAAAAAGGAGCCGCGTGTGGGCTTATACCCAACCACGCAATTTCACAGCGTCTGCGACTCGTTTGACGGCGACCAGGTATGCGGCGGCTCTCATGTGCACTTTTTCCTTCTTTGACATTTCGTAGACGTCGTTGAAGGCTTTGGTCATGTGGGCATCAAGTTGCTTGTGCACATCCTCGATAGGCCAGAAGTAATTGTACGTGCCCTGAACTTGTTCGAAGTAGGACACGGTGACCCCGCCAGCGTTGGCCAGGAAATCTGGAAGCACTAGGACGCCGTTCTTGTAGAGAACTTCGTCTGAGTCGGGTGTGGTGGGGCCGTTGGCAAGTTCGCATTGTATTTTTGCTTTGATCTTGCTGCAATTCTTCGCGGTTATGACATTCTCTAGAGCCGCTGGGATGAGCACGTCGACTTGGAGTTCCAGCAGTTCGTCGTTTGAGATCGGTTTGGTTCCAGGGAACCCGGCTACTTTTCCGGTCTTCGCCTTGTGGGCGACTAGGGCTACCGGGTCGATGCCTTTCTCACTGTAAACGCCACCCTGTGAATCGCTTGCAGCCACAAGCTTTAGGCCGAGGATTTCTGCCCCAAGCGTGGCAGCGAATTGGCCGGCGTTGCCAAATCCCTGAATTGCCATGGTAGCTCCACGAGTGTTCATTCCTATCGCCTTTGCCGCTTCACGCATGCAGTAGACCCCGCCCCTAGCCGTCGCGTCACCTCTGCCCTGCGACCCACCAAGTGGGATGGGCTTTCCTGTAATGACTGATGGGCTGTTCATTCTCATGATCGTTTCATACTCATCCATCATCCAAGCCATGATCTGCGGGTCGGTGTAAACATCCGGTGCTGGGACATCCTTGAAGGCTCCGAGCTCCGATGCTACACAGCGAATGTATGCTCTCGCCAAACGTTCCTTTTCGGATGCAGAGAGCTTCTTCGGGTCAACAGTTACGCCTCCTTTTCCGCCGCCAAGTGGAATGTCCATCATGGCGGTCTTCCAGGTCATCCAAGCAGCTAAGGCCCTTACAGTATCGATCGTTTCTGCTGGGTGCCACCTCAGGCCGCCCTTGCATGGCCCCCGGGCGTTGTTGTATTGAACTCGGTAGGCGCGCAGAACTTGCACAGAGCCATTATCCATTTTCAGAGGAATAGTGTACACGAATTCTCTCATAGGCCACTTCAGAAACTCACTCATGCCTTTGTCCAAACCAAGTCTCTTCGTGGCCATTTCTAGCTCTCTTTGAGCTATTTTGAAGGGATTCAGTTCTTCTGTCATCGTTTCTTCGCCTTTGAAATCGGGCTGCCCGATGGCGGAGCCTATTATGTAAATGCTGCGGGAAACTATCAACGCGAGTAATGAACGGTCTTCTCGCCATCATGATTTCGAAGTATTCCTCGTCCCTCGCAGGTAGGAAGATTTTATTTGGCGAGGCACGAAGAACGCACAAGCATAGGGTGAAGTGCGCTGGCCGAGAAAGAACGGGCGAAGAAGGGTATACGACATGCTGTACTGGTTATTGTGGGTGCTGCCCTGATAATGTCTCCCAGCTACTTCGGCCTATTCGCCCTCCACCGTACGCACCTTGACGTCCCAATAGTGGCCGTAGTCGCGCTAGCACTCTTTCTGGTCGGAGCCTTCCTACTCGTGAAAGTAGTAAAGGACTGAGGAGAAATACTCTGCCCTATGAGAAGGGCCGGAGAACGAAGTTAGTGTAGATTGTCAAAGCAAGCGACGCTAGGAACAAAATTATCCAATAGCGCGGGTTCCAGTAGTAGACTTTGCGCCCATCGAAAACCGAGAATGGAATCAGGTTGAACAGGGCGAGGAATGCGTTGATACCTGCCCCGAACAGGATCGGAAGGTAGAGGATCGATTCGCGAAGAACCGGGAGAAAAATGAGAAGGCCAGCAGTGATCACCACGTTCACCAAGGGCCCGGCAAACGCGGTTCGGCCGACACGGTCTTTTTCGGCGACACCTGCGATCACGACCGCCCCAGGCGCTATGAATTTGATGGGGGACACGATTGACACCGCTGTAAGAATTACTCCGGTCATATTCAGCCGGAACTCGGCCCATAGGCCGTAACCCTGTGCAACGTATTTGTGGGCGAGTTCATGGAGGATGAAACCTCCCGAGAATATTGCGGCCGCGACGGCCAACCCAAGCAGCGTGAACGAGTTTCCAACGATGAAGGAAATGCCCGCTCCGGTTACCAAGGCCGTGCCCACGATCAAATGGCGCACCTCGGTTCTGCTGAAACGGACCCCATGCGAGCGCGGCGAAAGGAGCATGCTGCGAGCCTCAGCTGCGAGTCGCATCGGTGACGATGCCGCCCTTGCAGACCTGACGGCCTTCACCCGCCATGTCTCACTGCATTCGTGATTTTCGGGTAACCTATGGTCGGGGCAGTAGTAGTGTTCACAGTAATTGCATCTGAATGGAAGGTCGACCTCGACCCCGCACCTCTCACATCTCAAACAATGGGGCGCCCCGGAATAGGGGAATATTCCCGTACTCCTTACTTTTAATGTTGGTATCATAGTATGGGTTCGGATTAATGTTGCCAAAATGTGCAACGTGCGGAAAGGAACTGCCTAAACTTGAGAAGTGTCAGTACTGCGGGCAGGAGTTCTGCGAAGAGGATTACCCGAAACATATGGCTTGGGAGCGCCGGCACGCGGGGATAGCTGAGGAAGAGGGAAAGTTCTGGCGAAAAAGAAGAGAAGCTCCGGAATGAAACCTCATAAATCCCACACCTTTTATTAGAGCTAAAGTGATGCTGGGCGCGAGAATTATGTCTAAGTACATGAAGCAAGCAGAGAAGGTCGCGATTACGAAGCATAGGCATTGCGTGATATGCTCAACGCCAATTCCAGTCGATAGAGAATTCTGCGGGCCAATGTGTGAGGATCAGTTCAAGCGTTCGGAGCGAAAGAGAAAGTACACTTTCATTGTAGTCCTTCTTATGTTTCCAGTACTGTTCTTTCTGCTCACATTGTTTCGCAGGTAGATTTTCAACTCTGAAAATCACGAGCGCCGAATCGAATTCTGTTTTCTCAATTTTTTGTTCGATACGCGGCTCGTACCGTATCTGGTACGGCGTTTTTTCGGTTGTATACCTTTAAATATACATCAGCCAGGCAACAGCAGTCTGAGAAAATTTGTCGCAAAAGAAACTATTCGTAAGGAAAGCAACAGGGCTTGTCAGAGAAATCGGTCCACTAACCGCAATGATCATCATTTTGGCCAACGTCATGGGCCTCGGCTGGCAGAAGCGTGTCTTCCAGTTCACTGGTGCAGCCCCACTACCAGAGAACCTCTGGGTCGCGGGCATCCCACCAATGGTCATGGCGTTCTTGATCGGTGGAATCATCATCATACTATCAGTTCTATCCTTCTCGATCCTGATTGCGGCTATGCCTCGGTCAGGCGGAGGGTACGTTGTCATATCAAGGCTTGTCAGCCCAATCTGGGCGTTCGTTGGTTCATGGTTCGAATTTCTCAGCATCGCATGGTCCTTCGGAATCATCGCGGTAGCTGTGTTCGAAGGTATCTACTTCATCTTCGGGCCAATAGTCGGCATAACGGCGGCTGGAGTCAACGACGTGTACCTATTCGGCGGAGGCGTCCTGCTAGTCATCCTCTTCACGGCGATCGGATCCTTGGGAGTGAGGATGGCAGGATACCTTCTACAAGTGATGTTCTGGATTCCGGCGATGCTAACCGTCTATGTGCTCTTCCTCCTCGCGAGTTCGCTAACTAACCCAAGTGCCTTGCAAGCAGGAATTGCAGCGTTGGGACAGGCGAACGGAATCGCGGGAGTCACAGCCGACACTTACGTCAAAGGTGCACTCGCGCAAGGGATGGATGCAGCAAATGTTGGTAACTACTGGTCAGCTGTCTCTGTTGCCATGATCGGAGCCTACTTCGCTTACATCGGATACGCAGCATCAACATTCGTAGCAGGCGAAGTGAAGGAAGCGAACAAGAGCCTACCAAAGATTCTGCTTATCTCATCAGTGATTATCATGGTTGCTTACATGGTCGTCTCAGGGCTTGGTGCGTACGCGACCGCGGCTCTTGGTCGGACAACATTGCCAAACGGTAATACTTGGACCTTCTTTGAAGCTTACTCATACCTATCTTATGGTGGAGGAGACCTAGCAAAGGCCGGTGTCCCGGCTATCAAAGCATGGACCACGACCGTTGCCGCTATGACCGGCATCGGTATGAATCTTAGCTCGCTCAACTGGCTGCTGTTCATCTTCGGCATACTATGGGTAGCGAACGACATTCCGCCATTCATCCTTACCGCCTCAAGAATTCTGTTCGCAATGGCATTCGATAGAGTTCTACCAGGATCATTTGCGAACGTCAACGAACGATTCCACTCCCCCGTCAACGCAACCATTGCAACAGGTGTGTTCGGCTTATTGGGCTGCTTTTCAGAGTCCGGCGTGATCTCAAACGGTGGCTCATGGAATCCCGGCGGAGCATTAGGCGGTGCGTTGAACGGCATCTTCAGTATTGGCGTTAGCAGCACTGACCTCATGGACGCAGTCTTCTTCACACTATTCGCGCTAGCGCTAATCATGCTTCCCTACCGCAAGAAAGAGATCTATGATACCGCACCGTTCAAGATCGGCGGTAAAGCAGGCATGGTAGTTATAGGCATCTTGGGTGTCGGAGCCAACCTAGCACTGGACTGGATGATACTCACGGCACCACAAGACAGCTACAACATACTAGCACCAACATCTGACAACTGGTTCGCAATCGGCTTCACAGTACTGCTCGGCCTAATCGGCGCTGGCATGTACGCCTACTACAAGTACGGAAAGAAGGACGTCGACTACTCAACAATCTTCGCCGAAATTCCACCAGAATAAACAAGCCCCACTCTCCTTTTCTTTTTTCCTTTTTTTCAGTCTTCGTCTAGTTGCTACGCTGTATCTTCTCCAACCCCGGCGCCGGCCTTCGATATCGGAACAAGGATCCTGCTGCACCGGGTACATTTCTGCGCTTCAATTTCTTGCGGTGTGAGTTTGCCCAAAGTCATTTTGACTGGTG
Source organism: Candidatus Bathyarchaeota archaeon (assembly GCA_963726255.1). Lineage (GTDB taxonomy): Archaea > Thermoproteota > Bathyarchaeia > 40CM-2-53-6 > 40CM-2-53-6 > FEN-987. The sequence continues at coordinate 823,995 of CAVSBL010000002.1, read as the reverse complement.
AGTCGTTGTGTCCAAGGAGGAAGCAAACGAGCATCTTGAAAGGACGCCATGAGGCCATAATTACGTCACGACATTGAACATTGAGGGTTACCAACTTGATTCATGGGAACAAAGGTGGAAGATAAATGAGACTTGCGCAACGAATGAATTCAGAGAAGAGAGAGTGTACAGCATAAAGCGAATTTTGCGGCCAACAGGTCGGGAGGGCGACCGCGCGATTGAGGCGTGACGCCATTCTACTGAGAGGCGGGTACGCGACCGCTGCAGCGTTGGCTGCGGGGACGTATCTTGTTGGTTTCGGCCTGACGGCCACAGTGGGAGTTCTTGTCGCCTCGGTCCTCTTGACTCGTAGTGCCATATACCTCTACTACGAACGCTACCTCGCGTTCAGGAGCTTCGAAGAATTCACGTCTGGACAGATAAAGCACGAATGTATTGCGTGCGGCGCGTCTTGCCATTTGAAGGTTAATCTTGGAAAGGACGATGTGGAAAGGCTTCTGAAGTACTCTAAAGAGAAGGGAATTCAGGAGACTATCATTGAGACACATGGAAACAACTATTGGCTGAAAAGGAAGCCTTCCGGTGCATGTTTCTTCCTTACCTATGTTGACAATGTGCCGCGTTGCTCAATCTACTCGATAAGGCCTACCGCGTGTAGGCTCTACCCGTTGATACCCTCTGGAAATAGATTGAAGGTTGACCCCTTGTGCCCTGGCTTGAGCAAGGAACGCGGGCACACGTTCAAAGAACATCTCACAACTCAAGAAGTCGGTTCATACGTAAGAAAAGTGATGGGAAAAGTGTAGCGTTCGATTCACCTAGTTTTCATCTCTCAAAGGTATATTTGTAGGCGCGGACCAGTAGCGGCCAGGTGCGGAATCTTTGACGCGTAGCTCACGAATCCAAGTTTCCAGGATCGCTGTTTATTGGGCAGTCCTAACCTTCGCGCTCGCATTGTTCTGGTCCGTAGCACTCAACATGCTACAATTGAGCGGGATGGGACCGGCTGTAAGCCTCGCCGTTCCCGCCGTCCTAGGGGGTGTCTTGGCGGGCTACTTCTACTTCTTCCGCGTACACCAGACGCTTGAGTACGATGACAATGGATATTCAATGACTAAGGGACGAAAAGAGGAGCAGAAACACACGTGGTCCGAGTTCAAGGAAAGCTCCATCATTCGAGACAACTATGGAAAAAACAAAGTACGCGTCTACATAGAAAGAGACGGAGAACATTTCGATATAGACTCAAAGGCTTGTGGCGTCGACCCATTCGCCCTACGAGACTACATCCTAGAACGGATCAAGACTAAAGACGCTCGCACTTCTGCACCAGATGTGTTTGCTGGACTCGAAACGGAAATCCAACGGGGCCGCGCTTATTGGATTGCCGACCTCAACGAAAGCTTCAGATTCTATCAGGTCGCTGGCGACATCTTCCCCCTGATGGCAAGGGGGAGCACACGTCCCAAAGGTTTTCTCCTCTCTCGGTTCCTCGCTGTCACGCTCATGCCGAATTACGAAGTCGCACTGTACGCTGATGAGGTTGGGGATTCGGAAGGCGCCAAAACACGCGTCACACGCTCAATTCGCCTGATCGAGTCGCTACGTGACGAGAAAAACATCAAGTGGTCTTGGTTACTGCTGTTCAGCGATGAAGAGCCACCCTCATCGATCACGCGTTTTATCGAAGAATTCACTAACAAGGACATCGGGATAGGTTGCATAGACACCCGCACAGGCCGCATCATAACTAGCAAGAATCAGCTTGGCGTAAGCCTTGCGAAGCAGATGAGGTTGAACCAGCTAATCAGAGACTTGAACAAACGCCGAGCTCGGCGCGAATCCATTCGAATTAGCTAGCCTTCGACCCTCTGCAACCGCTTGATTTTGTCGCCGTCAATTTCGATTAGGTAGGCGCTCAGAATCCCTTCGGTGTATTCTGAGCCAGGGTTCATGCACTGCGTCCGTCCAATCTTCATCCATCCCCTACACTCATGGATGTGGCCGTGCAGACCCAATAATGGCTGGTACTTTTCAATAATGCCACGAACAGATTTCGAGCCGACGGGAATATACACTGGTCGCCCCCCTTCCATGACTGGCCGCAAGTCCTTGTCGAGCTTTGGCGCGTTGTCAATTTGAGATTCGAATGGTGGACAGTGTAAACAGAAAAGTGCGTTCGGGACGTTCTTCACTTGCGAGACTGTCTTTTCGAGTTTAGCCATTAGTTCGTCTTCGGAACATTCACGCGGGCTGTTCCATGGGGTCGGGTTCGACCATCCGAGACATGCAGCTTCATGCTCGTTATCCAAGGCAACAACGGATTCCTCGGCGTAGGTGCAGTATGGGCTGTTTTTTATCACTTCGTCCAGTTCGAACTTGTCATCGTTGCCTGGATGGATCAGAACTTTCACATCTTTCAAGTCGCCAGTGAGTTTCTTCGGGATGAGGTCCAGCCAGTCCTTTAGCGTCTCGCATTCGAGTTTAGCGAATATATCTTCTATTTTGTCCTGGGATGCCGACTCTAATTCTTCGAACTGCTTCTGGTCGCAGACGTATGGTATGTAGCAGTGTTCTCGAACGAGCTTCTTGAAATTTTCAACCTCGCCTGCTTGTACAGTGTGGGTTTGGTCTAGGAAATCTGCCTTATACGTTCCGTCCGGTTGGAGCACAATGGGCGTAAGGACCTTGCCGGTCAGGTCTCCTCCCATTATCAACCAATTCGCGTTGAAAAGCTTGGCCGAGTTTAGGAACTTTCGCCAAACCGTCTCGTTGCCGTGGAAGTCGGAGGCAAATATGATCCTCACTTTCGCCAAAGAGAACCAAGAACCTAAGGGCTTTGGCTGAGTATTTCAACTTTGACCGTGTGTACCGTGACTGGCACTAGTCGCGTTGGACTTCCTCAACTACGTTGTACCATTTGACGGACGGACCAACTTTAGCACGTAGTCTCCACTGAAGTGTCTTAGGCTCCTTCTCTATCCTATCCTCGAGCTTCTCGATACGCTCACTCACGACGGCCTTCTCCGATTTGCTCAAGGCTTCATATTTGCCCAAGAACTCCTTGACTTTACCGAGGTTTGCATTGACTGTATAATTGAAGCCCCATTCGTTCGCGAGGACTTTGGCGACATAATCGGCGTTTATCACTTCTTTATCGCCCTTGCCAAGGTCGTGTTCTGTAAGCAGTATTATCGTGTCTTGGATGTCCTTTTCGTTGGTCTGCACGATCTGAAGCTTTTGAAGTAGAAGTTCGGCTAGGGGAACAGTCGGCGAGTCCATTTCCAACCTGTCCTTGTAGTCTATAACATGGCACATTTCGAGTTTGTCGAGGAAGACATCGATTGCCTTGTTTCCTTCTTTATCGTTGAAAATCTGCCTGTGTCTTCCCGTGGCCCCAGTAAGCATGAGAGAAATGTAGGGCTCATATCCCAAGTCAACAAACAGGCTCTTTGTTAGCGGGCGAAACTTGCTGTATGTAACGAAATCCATGTCATGCTTTGGGGCTCGTTTGAGCTTTTCATACAAGCCCTCATGGGTCGGACAGTGCATTCGAATTGCCGCACCGCCTAAGATTCTCAAAGGGATTTTTCGTTTGTCGGCTTCAGAGGTTATTCGCCGAATCTCCTTCTCGAAATCGCTAAAAGTTGCGAACTCGCCCAAACAGTAATCATCCTGAACTATGTCGCATTTCTTGTTGTTTCGTGAATTGTGATTTGTGTTTCCACATACCACATGGAGGAGTTATCATCAACCGCTATTAAATTCATCGACGCATCCCCCATAAACTAGTGTAGTCGGGCGGAAGGTTTCTGATGTCCCTCCGAGTATTTCTCAGTGCGAGTTTTGTTAACACCCGACTGTAAATCGCTTCGGAAATTTCAGGGATTCACTTAACGGTTCACGGTTGTATTGCGGTGGGTGATTGTCGAGCAGCGACGCATCTTCAACGCAAAACACAGCGACCAAAGGTTCGAACCTTAATTTGACAGTCAGCATGACATCTACTTGTTTATCGTCTCTTGAGGTTACGTGGAAGTGTCCGTGGAAAAACAGAAAGCCCTCACGTTATCGTTGACCGGTAGAGTGCTCTCTGAAAACATGCTGACGAATTATCTGTGGCTAATCCCGCTCGCTGCAGGATTTGCAGGTTGGGAAATAGTCACACGGTTCGGCCTTATTCCACATTCGAATATGCCAACGTTCTCAAGCGTGTTGGATGTCTTCTTCTTGTCTGTTCAAAATCCAGCCTTCCTGCTCCGTATTGGGCATAGTTTTCTCACTTTGAGTTGCGGCCTATTGCTCGCCTTCTCAACCGCGCTGCCGATTGCCTTCGTAGCGGGAAGCAAGAACAAATTCGACTTTACGTTCACGCCGCTCATAATGATCTTCGGAGCACTTCCTGACCTATCGTTCCTCCCGCTCTTAGTGCTCTGGTTCGGCGCAGGAGGTGTGGCAGCGATCATAATGGCTTCGGTGGCAGGCTTCTTCCCCATATACTTCACAGTTCGAGACGGAACGAGAAATATTCCCAAAGAGTTATTCGAGGTTACCTCCATCTTCAAATCGGGCCGGCTCTCGACGTTCACAAAAATGATTCTACCAGCCATTTGCCCACATATGTTTAGCGGATTAAGGCTCGCGTATGACTTCGGATGGGAAATAATAATTGCGATTGAGATAGCAACGAATGCGGCGGGCATAGGTAGTTTCATCGAAGGGTCCGTCAGCGGCGGATCGCTTGACAGCGGTTTCGCGGCAATCTTAGCAATCGCGTTAGTCGCTGTGGTTGTTGATCGTGTGTTTTTCGGATCATTGGACTCTTGGGCGAAGAGGTGGGCTTAGTGGAGCCACACGTGGAATTGCAGAATGTAAGCAAATTTTACGAAGCACGCAATAAGACTCACGCGCTTCATGAGATCAGCTTTGGAATTGACCGCGGCGAATTCGTCACCATTGTGGGGCCGAGCGGATGCGGTAAGTCCACATTACTCAAAATCATGGCTGGACTTGATTCTCCAACATCAGGAGAAGTGCGGTTTCAGGGAGGCCCTGTTCGAGGCCCGCACGATAAAATCAGCATGGTCTTTCAAGGCTTCGGACTCTTCCCGTGGAGGACAGTGCAGGAGAATGTAGAGTACGGGTTGGAGATGCGCAAGACCCCGAAGTCCGAACGCCGTACCATTTCACGAGAATACCTCGAAATGGTGGGCCTCACCGGATACGAGCACATGTACCCAAAGCAACTCTCCGGCGGAATGAAACAGAGAGTTGGCATTGCCCGGGCTTTGGCCGTACAGCCAGAAGTCGTACTCATGGACGAGCCTTTCAGCGCAATCGACGAAGTCACCGCAGATATTCTCCGGGAGGAAGTCACAGAGCTACACAAGCAGACAGGTAAGACCTTCGTTCTCGTCACACACAACCTTTCCGAAGCCATAGAACTAGCAGACAAGGTCGTCGTTCTTTCTTCACGCCCGGCGAAGGTGAAGAGAATATTCCCGATCTCACTCGAACGTCCGCGAGACAGAACACACGCACTGTTTGTTCACGTTCACAGAGACATATTGCACTTGCTCAAGGAGGAGTTGGAGAACACCCTCATTCGACACAAATTGAGAGGAATTGAAGAATTGCAGAAAATACACGACTTAGAGGCATCGAAGAACAGTCCAATTCTCGGAGAAAGCGTGACCACTAATCCGGTTTCCACTAAGCCCCCAGAAATCGCCGGCCGTCTATCCTGAGTTCCATTTCCGTTTCCAATCAGCGGCCGTTGAGCCGGTGCTGATTCGCCTAATGGAATTGTTTGAGGAGTATGGTGACGGCAATGAAGGCGAGTAGGATCAGGCCGACAGTCATGCCGATACGGTTAGGATGATCTTTCAAGTGTTGTACTATGTCCATTTTTAACCGCCGCCAAAAACAGGCTGATAGGTCTTAACCATTACTGCTGGATGGCGGACTTGGGCAAGTCACCATTTTGGAGTTAAGGCATCTCGATTAAGCTGGAAGTTGACTGTTTTGCATCAAGATTTCAAATAACGCTCCACAACATGCTGATCTCAGCGATCGCAGAATGGTCCTATTCAAAACAGCAGTGGCGGGCGCTTGCGTCCTTGTAGTGGGCGTGCTGCTCCTCACCATGCTGAGCCAATATGTAACGGTCGAGGTGCAGCAAGTGCAAAACCGCACCGTAGAACCACACGCGGAATTTCTTGTGGGCGACGTCATCGATCGAACGTATGACCTGCCGGCCAGCGTCTCCGCCTTCGGTTCGCTCGACGTAACACAGGCTCCCACGAACGCCTCAGGCGACGTCCAGTTCATGGTTTTCGACGCCGCCAACTACCAGAAATGGAATTCGGGACAGCAGTCTACCTTCATGTTCTCGGCCGAGAAACAAGGTCAATTCAATTTCACGTTCACGACCGCCAACGCTGGAACATACTACTTCGTCTTCGACAATCGGGCTTCGCTCTTCAAGAAGTACGTTGTGATTTCGATTGGTTACAGCGAGGTAACAGTCACTCATGTACCGGACCCCCGGGTGCCGTACGTTGCGTGGGCACTGATGGTTGGTGGAGCGATTATTCTCGCCTACGGGTTGGCAAAGAAACCGCCAATCCCCTGGTCCTGAGCAAGTCTAAATAGACTCCCGCCCTAAGCGTTTAACGGTTTTGTAATGAGCGGCCTCACGAAAAAGGTTGTGTTCGCAGACAAGATATTGTCGGCTCTGCTTAGCGTGAAGGAGGGCGAACTTGTCAGCTACGCACAGCTCTCAAAAGGTCTGCACAAATACATTAAGGATAATGACCTGAAAAACCCAAACCGCAAGGCTACTTCTCCAGTAGCCCCACAGCCAAGCCCGCCCGAGGCGGAACCAGCCCAGCCAACTCCCGCAAGACCCGCCCAACCCACGCCTTCCGCGGGTGTGAAGAAGTGCAACGATTGCGGGGCGGACATCCCGGCTGAGGCAATTTTCTGCGATCTCTGCGGCGTCGAGCAATAGAACTTCCGATGTTGCACGTTTAGTGAACAACTGTAATCCCATTTTAAATATGGTGGGACAGCGGCTAGCATACTTTTAACCCTCGCAGACTGGGGGTCTACTATGGGAACCGAAAGAATCGGGATTATTGGGTACGGGGCATACATCCCACTTCAGCGTATTCAAAGCGAGCTCATAGTTCGAGCGCGCGAAGGGAAACGTAAGGACCTCCCGCAGTTTCTCGACAAAGTAAGGAACGGCTTGTTGCTGAAGGATAAGTCCATTGCAGGGATAAGCGAAGATTCGATAACGATTGCTACCGAAGCGGCCCTGAACGCGGTGGAGATGGCTGGCGTCGACCCCGCGGAGATTGAAACCGTCGCCGTCGGTTCAGAATCAAAACCATACGCCGTGGGCACCATCGCCCGGCATGTCGCATCCTTCCTGGGCTTAGGCAACCGCGTTTACATTGCCGATCTGGAAGGCGCGTGTAATTCTGGAATGCAGTCAACAGCGTTCGTTGAAAGCCAAATCTTGAGCGGAAGGATCAAGTACGGCCTAGCCGTTGGAACTGATGTTGCTCAAGCGCCAATTGGCGACCCCTTGGAATACGCATGTGGGGCCGGTGCGGGAGCCTTCTTGCTCGGAAGGGATAGCCCTGTTGCGACAATTGTTGACACTGCAGCTTATTCGAGTTTAACGCTTGATTTTTGGAGGAGGGACGGAGCCAGCGTCCCAAGCCACTTCGGCCGAACAACCGTAGAAGCCTACATCAAACACGTCATCGGGGCCATCGAAGGTCTCCTCATGAAACACCCTGAGGTTTCACTGATGGATTTCGATTACATCACATTCCACCAACCATCCGGCTACATGCCAATTAAAACGTGCAAAACCCTCGCCCAAGAGAAAATTCCGATTCTAGACAACCCAGAACTTGAGGAGAGAATTCGTCTAACGCCCGATTTCATCGAGGAGAAGATACGGCCATGGCTGCGCGTCTTGGATACTGGGAACACTTACGCGGCAGCCACGCTGATCGCCACGTGCGACATCCTCGACCATGCAAAACCTGGGCAAGATATTCTCGCGGTATCATACGGTTCGGGCGCTTACACGATCGCCACTTGGATGCATGTCGAAGACAAAATCCTCGAACGAAGAAGCCGAGTCCCGACTGTGATGGAATACGTGAATAGAAGACGAGATATCAGCTTAGAGGCGTACCAGAGGTTGGTGAAATACAAGCGTGGTTCAGTCCGTGCCAAACTTGAAGCGCCGAGGATAATTGCGACAATTGAACCATACAACGGAAAGACACTGACCTACACGTTGTGCAATGGCTGCCAACGGGTCTTCTACCCAGCACGTGACCGATGCCTGGAATTTGACTGTAATGGGCCGGTGGAGCAACACACCCTACCAGTAAACGCTCGAGTGGTTTCAGTCGACAGGCCCACTGTTAAGGAACGTTTGATGTCAAACTTCGAAGTTCTAAAGCAAGGCAAAGTGCTGATTGTAGATGAAAGCGCGAACAAGATTCAGCCGGGAATGGAACTTGAGAGCCTCATCCGGCGACTGGACAACGAGGGGAAGTCTGGCCTAATCATCTACGGACCGGTCTACAGGCCGGTGTTCAGAACAAAGGCGCTCCTGAAGCCGGCAGAACCTACGCCGGTCTTCGCTAGCTCAACAGTAAGTTAGCGCAGATTTCAACCGCTAGTATGATTCGGGCTCTGGCTTTGGTAGCCCTCGCCGATCTTCGTGAGCTAGTTCGCTCGGAGGCTAGCGTGCACTGTTCCACAGTGCCGGCAGTACTGAGCATCATTAACTTCGAAGAAGTCGCCGTCTTCGCTTATCACGTAGGTATTCCGGAATTGATGGCCGATTAGCTTGCAAACCATGCTCATCTTGATCGCCAGACGTTAGTATGGTTGGATTGTATATTAATGTTCCGTTTCCGGAACATGCATGTGTCGTAACTCGACATAACGAATTTCATAAGTCTCCCAGCGTTTAGCGACACCATCACTGCGTCTAGGAGGGCCCCATCTTCTGCGGCATAGCCGGTTTCGCCGGCCTAAACGATGAATCACTGCTCAGGAAAATGATTGATGTCCTCCACCATCGAGGACCTGACGATACAGGATTCTATTTGGACCAGGATATTGGGCTGGCCAACGCGCGCCTAAGCATCATAGACATTGAAGGCGGACACCAACCGATACAGAACGAGGATGGAACCGTTCATGTTACCTACAATGGTGAAATCTACAACTATCGCCAACTTCGCCAAGAATTGGAAGCACAAGGGCACAGCTTTTGCACCAAATCTGACACCGAAGTCATCGTTCACAGCTACGAACAGTATGGCGAAGATTTCGTTAAGAAACTCAATGGAATGTTCGCCATCGCGCTCTGGGACTCAAAGCAAAGAAAGCTGATTCTGGCACGCGACCGAATGGGCATAAAGCCGCTCTACTACACCGTGCAGAAGAGTGCGCTACTCTTCGCGTCAGAGATGAAAGCAATTCTCCAGACCCCATTCAGCAGAGCCGTGAACTTGGAATCCCTCTACAGCGTACTCAACCTTGGCTACATCCCGGGAACGGGGACCTTAATCGAAGGAATCTACAAACTTCCGCCGTCAAGTTTTCTCGTTTACCATGACGGCTCGGTGAGAATCGAAACTTACTGGCAGCTACCAACCATTACGGCGACTGCGGACGCAGACCAGCTGGTTGACAAGCTTCAATCGGCACTGGAGGAATCAATACGCGATCAGTTGGTAGCCGACGTCCCAGTCGGCTGCTTCCTCTCGGGCGGCCTCGACACAAGCACGATAGTTGCTTACGCCTCCCGAGCCTCAAGCCAGCCCTTGAAGACGTTTTGCATGGGTTTCGGAGAGGAGACGGACGAGTTTGCGGACGCCCGATTAATAGCCGATCATTTCGGCACAGACCACCACGACCTGACCGTTGATAGCTCCCAAGCCATGAAACTGTACCCCAAAATGATCTGGCACGTGGAGGCGCCAAAGTACAACCTCTACCCGTGGTTCGTTTGCGAACTCGTACGAAAATACGTAACAGTTTGCCTGAGTGGAAACGGTGGAGACGAAGTCTTTGCAGGATACTACACGAGATATGAGAACGCACTTCGGATTCAAAGGCTCACGAAGAACCCAGTCGCGCACATCCTCAAGGTTCCCGGTGGTACCCTTCAGAGTCTACCCACGAATATGAAAACCAAGAACCGGCTACGCGTGCTGAAATCGCTCGGCGACAACACATCTGAGTATCTAATCCTTGCAGGAGTGCTCCCAAATTCATTCGCCAAGGAGATCTTCGGAGATGGAGCATCATCAGTTGAAAAGTTGACAGGTCAATATGGCCCTTTCTTCAAGGGGACGGATTTCCTTCAGGGGCTGATCAACGCAGAGCTGAGGACGAAGCTTGTTGAGGACCTTCTATCCGTGGATGATGCGATGAGCATGGCACACTCGCTTGAGCTCAGAGTCCCGCTCCTTGACAACCGCATCGTCGACTTGATGGCGGCGGTTCCATGGCAGATGAAGTACACACTTGGGACGCATGGGAAACTCCTGCTCAGGAAAGCGGTGAAAAGTGTTCTGCCTGAAGAAAGCCTCCGCAAGCCCAAATGGGGATTCAGCGTGAAAGTTCAAGCCTGGTTCAAAGGGGAGGTTGGTGAACTGGTTCGGCAAATTCTCCCCGAATCAGAGGTCATCAAACAATACTTCCGAGCACAAAAAGTCGAGAAGCTTATCGCGAACACTTCCGGCTCAGCCAGAGACAGGCGCCAACAAGTGCTACTGTGGCAGCTGCTCGGTTTTCACTTTTGGCATAGAATATTCATAGACAGTGACCGGGTGGGCGCCAGCCTTGCGGCTGAGGCGTTGGTGGCGTGAGGGTTGGGTTATTGGGTCGCTGTCGTGGCTAGGAATGCTGCTTCACACCTCCAGCGAACACTAGACTCCATAGTTGACCAGAAGCTGGAGCCCGAAGGGGTCGTGGTTGTTGATGATGGTTCAACCGACTCGACGCCTGATATACTTCGGCGCTACGAGCGCGAGCACCGCGACACTGTCGAGGTGGTAACTAAGCCAGATAGGGGCTACGATATCCGGCGTGTTCCATTGAACATCAACCTAGCGTGGAAAACCAGGAACGCATTCAGACAAGAAGCGGACTTCTTCATGGTAAGTGGCGACGACTGCTTCTACCCACCGAATTACACTAATTCCCTTGTTTCGAGGATGAGATCTGATCCGCGAATTGTAGTTGCAAGCGGGCGACCGTCGTCGGGCGGAGGATTTTCGCGTGAACACTCGCCATCTGGAAGCGGACGAATGATTACTTCGCTGTTTTGGCGCGAGGTTGGCGGAATGTACCCAGCCCAGGCGGGATGGGAAACGTGGCTACTGTACAAGGCTTCCATGAAGGGGTTGAGAACCCGATTGTTCGATGACCTTGTGTTCGAGCACTTCCAGCCCCGTGGGGCGAAGCATCAATTTGTTTATTGGGGCGCAGCCATGGCGACCCTGGGCTACCACCCCCTATATGCGCTGGGCAGGATCGCCAAGAATGCTCTAACCACGAGAGTTGCCCCGAAAGGTTCCTTCAACATGTTTCGAGGATACTTGGGAGCCAAGCTAGGTTCAGATGATCCCTTCGTCCTTCCCTTCGAGCCTGGCCTTAGACACTTTGTAAGAAGCGAGCAGGCCTACAGTATCGCTCATTTGGTTAGCCCGCTGCTCTGAAGACAGGTCAATAAACGAACTTGTTCACTATTGGCATCTTCCAGCCCAAACCGAAGGCTTTCTTCGTGATTTTGATTGTTGGTGGAGCCTGCCTACGTTTGTACTCGGCCTTTCTTATCCGTTTCAACACGTCGTCAACGAGATCCTTGTTGTACCCTTTTTTCACGAGCTCGTTCGCGGAGAGGCGGTTCTCTACCACATCATCCACGAGGGGTGAAACTATGGAATAGTCGAAGGGGTCGAATTGGTCTGGTTTCAGCTCGGCTGAGGGTACTTTGCTGAAACAGTTACCTGGAATCGCCCCGTTGGATATTGTGTTGTAGTATTTGGAGAGGGCGTAGACTTCTGTCTTGCTCACGTCACCAATTACTTCGAGCCCTCCGCTCATATCCCCATATAAGGTGGCATAGCCGAGGGCGAGCTCCGTCTTATTCCCCGTGGAGAGCACGAGCTCGCCGAATTTGTTCGAGAGAGCCATCAGAATGTTGCCGCGTATGCGAGCCTGCATGTTTTCTTCGGCGACGTTGGGGGGCCGATTTTGGAAGTTCGGCTGAAGCTGTTTTTCGTAGGCCGAGAAGATATCTTCGATTGGAATCGTGAGCAACCTGATTCCGAGGTACTTTGCCAGCGCCTTCGCGTCGTCCTTACTATGCTCGCTTGAGTAGCGCGAAGGCATTGAAACGCCGGTGACGTTCTCGCTTCCCAGGGCCTGGGCGGCTATCGCGGCGGCGAGTGAGGAGTCTATGCCGCCACTCAGACCTACTAACGCACGTGTAAATCCTGTCTTTCGGAAGTAGTCCCGAAGGCCTAGCACTAGTGCGTTGAACATTTCCGCTTCACGGTTGTATACGGGTTCAGCAATCTCTCCGGCTAGGGCTTCGCCGCCGGGCAGGTCGATGTCTGCGATTACAAGGTCCTCTTCAAATTGCTTGCCTATGGCAACAAGTCGCCCCTTGGCGTCCACGGCCAAGCTCTGTCCATCGAAAACGAGTTCATCCTGTCCGCCAACCATGTTGACGTAGAAAATTGGCTTTCCGAATCTCTGTGCTTTCCTTCGTAGAATGCGCAAACGAATTTCTCTAATCTTGTCGTGGAATGGGGACGCGTTCAGGTTCATGATCAATTGTGCCCCGCGCTCGCAGAGAGTGTCGACAACTCCAACGCCGTAGCCTATTTCTTCGTCCCAAATATCTTCGCAAACCGATGTTCCAACGACCACCGATCCGCCTCTCATCTCGATTGTTGTGGGCAGGTTTGATTGAGCGGGTGTAAAGTAGCGGAGCTCGTCGAATACATCGTACGTGGGAAGAAGCGTCTTGTGTATTATGTTGACAACGTCTGGGGGCCGTATTACGGCTGCGGCATTGTAGAGGTGTGTCTCGTCATAATCTACGAAGCCCACGAAGGCCGTTATCGGAGGGAGTTGCTTTGCGAGTTCAAAGAGCTGTTGCTTGTTCAAGCGGACGAACGCTTCCTCCTCAGGCTTCCGGTTGCCTGCAGGTGGCCTCACTTCCCTCGGCGGCAGAAGGTCCAGCGGTGGATAACCCGTAATCGCCATCTCAGGGAAAGTGACCATGTCCGCTTTAGCTCCAGCCGCTTTCTGCGCATATTCGAGAATGAGCTTGGTATTGCCTACTATGTCGCCCATCGTGGCGTTAATCTGAGCCATAGCAACGCGAATTCGCAAATCGAACCCTCGAGACTACGCGCCCCGAGTGGCAAAAAACTTTCCTAGATCTACCCCAGCATGCAAATGGATTCATGGTTCCTCTCTGGATCTATTATCATCCAGGCCGGTGAGGGTACTGTAATATATTGGGTGCAGCGAAGGGCGATCTGGAAGAGTCAAGTGTTCGTCAGGTATTTCATCCGTTCCCCTTACGTGTAGGATTTTGACAAATACGAGGAATACCAGCTTGCGCCTCAGGTTGTATGGGCTCAAAACGTTCCTCAGCTGAACCGAGGAATGCTTCGCCACTCGCCTGAGCTCGGAGAAAACGTTCGGCCACATCTTCCTATCGATGTAGAACACAGTCCCTGCGCAATAGGCGGTTGCGAAAGTAGCAGTTCTGAATGGCAGATGAGTTATGCTCGAGCAAATCAAATGCACATTTTCGAGATTCCTCTCTGATATGTGCAACTTGAATCTTCGAAGCATGTGTTTTGAAGCATCAACACCTACTACCGTGAAACCTCTAATGGCAAGTGGGACGGCAAGCCTCCCATAGCCGCACCCAGCGTCGAGTGTCAAACCGTCAGACTTGAGCGTGCGCTCGGCGGACTCAGGAAGATGGTCCAAGAATTGAGTGCCGATTATTCCTACTGTTTCAATGTCTGGGATGGGCTTGGACGCACGTTTGTCCCAATACTCATAACCGTAGCGCGCCAAACTGTCTCCCGCCCAAGCCCGAAGGTCGTGTTTGCTACTTCTTCAGAGCCTTCCGATTGCGCGAGCTTGCAAAAGAAAATCGATGTAGGTTGGCAAAAGGTGGGGGTAGTCCGCGTGAAAGACAGCCCATCGCAAATGTTCTGGAATCTCGCGGTTACGGTTGAAAGTCTGGTCGAAGAACCACGCGTCTTTCTCAACGTCTAGTTGAGGTTCCCATTTCACGTCATCGTGCGAGATGTGGGTGTGCCTATGGGTGTGAAACCCCATTTCCTCTAGTTCCTTATCTAATCCGGGAAATGCCTCCAGAACTTCAGGCTTTAGCCCGAACCTACTGCCAAGCCCCAACAACTTGTCTAGCGCGGCCAATGTCTTACAATTGCTGTATGTTTCTGCGTAGATTTCCTTCACCCATCCTCTAAGTAGAGGGACTTTCTTCGAAAGGGCGTAGACGATTAGCTTGAGACCTCTTCTGAGCGCATACCTACCCGAGAGATATGGGTTGTCGAAATCGTGGAGAACCATGATGTCCGGCATTGCGACCTGAGTGGTTGTTGTACGACAAGATATTTTAGCTGTTACCAGCTCAATCGTCGGCCTGCGTGAATTGCTAACCGAGGCTTGTGATGTGAGCGACGCGACTTGGGACTCATTCATCGCCGGCTCGAGCCACCCGAGTGTATTCCAGACATCGGTTTGGGGAGAAGTGGTGAAGACGCTTGCCCAAGAGCCCTACCAAGTCTCTGTTAGGGACGAGAACGGAAAGTTAGCTGCCGCCGCCTTACTCATTCGAAGAAGAACGAACGCAATTCTTACAGGATTAGGCTTGAACCGTGCGTTAATCAGTTGGGGCCCGGTGGCGACTGGGGAAAGTAGCCTAAGGTCAATCTTGAGTGCAGTTCGTGAAGAAGCCCGAAAGCGAGATCTTACCGAGGTCCAGCTCACAAACGATGTCTTCGGCGCGCCCGCATTCCTTGATTCAGGTTTTTCGCCTATCGAAACTTCACTTGACCATGAGATTGTGGTCGACCTAGGGCGCTCAAAGGAAGACCTGTGGAACGGCTTGGATAAGGACTGCCGATCTGCTGTACGCAAGGCTGAGCGCGACGGGGTGGAGGTGTTCGAGGGTGGCTGCGATGATTTCTACAACCTCTACCTGCAAACGAGGGAAAGACTGAACGTGAGAGTTACCCCGAAGCTGTTCTTCAAAGCAATCGAAGAACTGATGGTCAGATCTGGGATGGCGGCCTTTTTGGTCGCGCGGATTGGTGGTCAGAACATCGCCGCGATAATTATGCTCCAGTTCGGCGGCGTCGCTTGGTACTACGAGGGCGCAAGCGATGAGAAGTTCTGGATTCACCGAGCCAACAACCTGCTTCAATGGAGGGCGATCGAACTCGCAGTTCAGAGAAAATTGAGAATATACAACATGACACAGGCGACTGCGCCTGAGAATAAGTCAGACCCAGCTTATGGGTTGTACCTGTTCAAATCACAGTTCGGTGGGGAGGTGCGTCCGCTAAACAATTTCAGGTTCAGGACGAAGAAGCACGAGTACATGGGGCGATTCCTGTATCGGCTCGCGAACTAGAATGAACCCATCTGACACCGCATGTGCCTCAAAGCGGAGTCTAGGATTTTGAGCAGCTCCCCTGTGAAGGAGTCCAAGGATAAATATGCCAACGAAAACAATTCGTCGATAAGAGCCAGAAGGTTAGTGTAAGCGACGACAACGAGACCCCACCGGCCTTACAATGGCGGAAATAACCCGCGAAAAGTGCTCGTAGTCGTGGATAACGCACCGGCGCGGATTGAACGTGTTCACAAGGTAGTGATGACTTTGAAGAGCCGGGGATATTCTGTCGGTGTCGCCTATCCACGAGGGTTGGAAACCCTCCCCGAGTACCGGAGTATCCCTATTGTTTCAGTCAGCCGACCGCCATCCCTTCATTATCTCCTGTTTACGCTTTTTCTCACCCTCTATCTTCTTCGTGATCCTCCAGATGCGGTTCATTTTGTGAATCTACCGGACATGGCCGTACTTGGCATCGTTTTCGCGAAGAAGTTCAGACATTTTCGTTTCGTCTACGACAGACAGGCAGCGTTCTCCGTTATCGTTGAACATCACCACAAACGGTTGGGTTTCTTGGCCAGGATAGTGGAAAGCCTTGCGTTCAGGAATGCCGACGCCATAGTCGTCGTCGTGCCTGCTTTTGAGCGTGAACTGGTAAGGTTCAAGCGTAAATTGTTCTCTGTTCCGAATGGTGTGAGCCTAGCCGAGTTCCGACCCCGACATGCCGGGCGAAGAGGGGCCTTCACGGTGCTTATTGTTGCGGCACTTACCTACATCGAAGGAATTGACGTCTTCATCAAAGCTGCGAGGCTTGTCCGCAATCGAAGGCCACACACAAGATTTGTCATAGTCGGCGACGGGGAATATGCTGCAGAACTGAAGGCACTAAACGAGACTCTCCACCTCCCTGCGGAGTTTGCAGGCTGGGTTCCCTTTGAGAATGTACCACGAGTGATAAATGAGGCCGACATCTGTGTCTCTTGCGTGCTCCCGACTATCTTCACTGACTATGCCTACCCAGTGAAGCTGTTCGAGTATCTTGCGTGCGCCAAACCTGTCGTGGTCAGCGACATTAAGGGGGACCTTGAACTAATTCGTGATGGGAAAGATGGTTTGGTTTATGGCGCGAACAGGCCTCAGGACTTGGCGCGAAAGATTATGCGTTTGATCGGAGATGCGAACTTGCGCCGGCGTTTGGCTGCTAATGGGCATAGGTTGGTCAAGGCGTACTCGTGGGAGGCTTGCAGTGCGGTCCTTATACGTGCCTATGAATCCATCCTAACGTGATAGGTACTGATCGCCCAACGCTTTCAACAAATGATGTGAACCTTGAGAATCCTGCACTTTTCCAGCGATCCACTGCCGGACCCTCGCGTCGAACGTGCAGCCTGGTCCGCCAAGAGAGAGGGTCATTCAGTATACTTTGCGGGAGGAACAATCGATTCATTTCACATGGGCTCCAACCCCTTTGAACAAACGAGTTCTGTTGGTTGGGACGCAAGAAGCCGACTGCACTGGGGGCGTGCGTATCGCTTGGTTCAGCGTAGATTCAACGACTTTGTAAGGATTGTCAAACCTGACCTTATTCATGCACACAACGTGATAGCCGCAAAGGCTGCAGAGGAAAGCGGGGTACCCATGGTTTACGACGACCACGAATTTTGGTCCATGTGGATGAAGGCTGAACTCGGTAACTGGCCTAGGGATTTCCTCGCACATCCGCGGAAGGCGAGAGCGTCCATAACCAGACTCTACGCGGCGCGACTCTGGACCCGTTGGGAATCAGAAATTGTTCCTGTCGTGCCCACAATCGCGGTATGCGACGCTACGGCACGAGCACATGAGAAGAATGGCGGTCACGTGTTTGTGGTTCCAAACCTGCCGAGCACCCTCGAAATCAACTCGATTCCACCACCCCGACTCAAGGGAGCCCCTCTTTCGACAGCAATCGTAGGAAATGATTTTAGTTCTCCGATGAAAACACGTGAATCATGGGGAGTTCTAGACCTCTTCGCAAACAACCTCCTGGGCGAGCTTCTCGTAATCGGTGAAACCCTGCCTATCTCCAGCCGAAACGTTCGGTCGATGGGCTTCGTGGAGCACCTCGCAATGTTGAGGGAACTTACACTTCACCACATAGGATTGATACCTTGGAAACCGCACTGGTTTCACAAATTCTACAGCCCAAACAAAGCCTACGAGTACATGCATGCCGGGTTGATTCCAGTTTTCCCTAGTGGCCTTCAACAAGTAGTCGACTATTCCCGTGGGATGGGCTATGCATTCTCCAACTATGAGGAACTAAGACAAATACTTACGTCGCTATCCAACAACGTAAGCAACCTTCAGGATTCTAGAAACAATATTCAAGGATACGCCAGGCGGGAATTGTGTTGGGAACGGTTTGAGAAGAGAATCTTCGAAGCCTACTCACAAGCGAGCTAGTTGTAATGTCGTCTTAGGTTGTTTGCTCTATTATCCTTACAATTTTGGCAGAGGCGTAGCCGTTTCCGAACGGATTCTTCGACAACTCCATTCGGCTACTGGGCTTTTGATCCAAGGCAACCGCACGAATCGCTTTAGGTATCATTTGCGGTTGCGTTATCAACTGATTGGCGTGGCCAACAAGTGTTTCAGGCCATTCTGTCGTCGACCTCAGCGTGACGCAGGGAGTGTGAAGTAGAAAAGATTCCTTCTGCATGCCTCCCGAGTCGGTTAATAGGGCGGAGGCATTCTTGAGTAGCGTCAAGGCCTCGACGTATCCTTGGGGCTGCAAATAGAATACCGCTTAGAGCTATCGCGGGTTCGGGCTCCCAGCTTGTTGAGCCTAGACCGAGTCCGAGGGTGTACTGGGAACACAACCTGCAGCTTTCCCGCAAGCCTCTGCAACGCAAGCCGAATCTGTTTCAGCCTCTCGGGATCATCAACA
The DNA here is from genome assembly GCA_963726255.1 of Candidatus Bathyarchaeota archaeon. Lineage (GTDB taxonomy): Archaea > Thermoproteota > Bathyarchaeia > 40CM-2-53-6 > 40CM-2-53-6 > FEN-987. The sequence continues at coordinate 805,336 of CAVSBL010000002.1, read as the reverse complement.
TTTGAGGGACGATGGAGCGTAACTAGAAGCTAGCGATTTCGTTCCAAACCGAATTTCTCAAGCACAGCCTCCTCCCGTTTCTCCACCGTAGGAAAAACTGCCCGCAGAGCATCGACCATTGTGTCCCCAGTTAGATAAGTCAAATCCGATAAACCTTCTCGAGTAAGGTTTCTTTTCGCCCTTTGGGTAGGGGCAAAGAGGAGACTGCTGCAGTGGTCTGTTAATCTACGATTAATTTCCTCGGGCATCGTAAGATCCCCTGACCGCAACCCTGCTTCAAGGTGTGCAACTGGCACACATAGTTTGGCGGCCGTAAGCGCTCCCGCCAGCGTCGTGTTTGTGTCGCCTGGAACCAGGACAAGGTCGGGTTTCGATTTGATTATCTGCCGCTCCAGACGTTTCATTATCGTGGCTGTCTGTTCCGCGTGGCTGCCCGATCCAGATTGCAGATTCGCTATAGGTGTGGGTATTGAGAGTTCCTTGAAGAAGATGCTGGACATGTCTGGGTCATAATGTTGCCCACTATGAATTATTATGAGTTCAAAGCGCTTGCGCCGCAATACTTCTGCAATCACGGGCGCAGACTTGATAAACTGTGGACGGGCGCCGATAACTGCCATGAGCCTAGTCATAAATTATGGACCACACTTCATCTACGCACAATTGACTCAAAATGATAAGGTGCGTGGTTGTAGCCTATACACTCTATTCATGTCGTGCGCGTCCCCGAACCTCTTGACCATGCTTCGCCACTGACGTTCGGGAGGTTCAATGTCTTTATGAGCCATCATCGTCTTCCCTTGTCTTAGCTCATTGCCGTGAAAACAGATCCGTCATGTCGAGGGCATCATCAAATGATAATTCATGTCTGGAATACGGCGGGATTGGCATCTACTTTGGCCAAGTACCAACGATATGTATGACGCCCTTCAGCCAACCAGACTAAGCCAGACTCAGCATCGTAATCTCTTTGCGATGAGTCTAACTCTCGGTCACCGGTCCACGCGATTTACAACTACCAGCGGCAGAATCCGGAACTCTGAGTCGGACGCAATAGAGAGAATCTCAGGCAACGCTTTATGTCCCCAAGCCGATCGCTGAAAAATGTATTCCCGAACGGATGAATAGTTCAGCTTCATAGACTCTCCGTCCATCAATTACCATTGGGTATCGCATCAGTTTGAGAAACATGCTTGGGGATATGTCAAATTCAGGCCATTCCGTTACGATGATAGCGCAATCCGCTCCGCTTATGCAGTTCATTGGGTTGGTTGCGTACGCGATTTTATTGCCGAAGATACCCCGAGCGTTTCGGACCGCGGCCGGATCGAAGGCTACCACGGTGGCGCCTCTAGCCAAGAGACCCTCTATTATGGGGACCGAGACTGCGTCCCGCATGTCGTCCGTTCCAGGTTTGAACGACAACCCGAGGATTGCTATTCTCTTGCTGATCAAGGAACCCAGTTTCATTTGGGCTATTTCGACGGCTCTCTGCTTTTGGTAATCATTCACGCGGATGGCTGCTTCGATTAAGGTGAAATCGTAACTCAGCGTTTTGCTATATGACGAAAGTTCCTTCAAGTCCTTGGGCAGGCAAGAACCGCCCCAGCCAAGTCCTGCGTTAAGGAACTTAGGGCCAATACGATTGTCGAGACCGATGCCAGTCGCGATAGTCTTAACGTCTGCACCGGGAACGTGTTCGGTGATATTCGCAATGCTATTTATGAAACTAACCTTGAGTGCCAGGAAGGCGTTGTTGGCGTATTTTATGAGTTCGGCATTTTCATGTGATGTTCGAATAACAGTTGGAGTGTGCTCGCCGTGAAGCTCCTTGTAGAAAATCTCCATGTTGTCTATACTTTTCATGTCGTTGCCTCCGATTACAATCCTGTCCGGAAACTCTGCGTCGTGAATTGCGCTGCCTTCTCTGAGAAATTCGGGGTTAGAACACAGTCCGAACTCTAGCCCCACAGATTTACCAGACTCACTTTCTAAAATTGGTCTCACTACATTACGCGCGGTGCCGGGTGTGACGGTGCTCTTGATCACGATAGTTTGATACGTTGGTGATTTGCGTATCGATTTTCCAACACTAGCAGTCGCATTCTTTAGGTATTCTAGGTTGATGCTTCCGTCGAGGTTGCTGGGAGTTCCAACCGTCAAATAGCTTAGGTCAGATCCAGTGTTCGCAGAGGGATCATTGGTTACAGTGAGCAGTCCGTTTGAAATCGCTGCCTTGGTGTAATCATGAAGACCAGGTTCAAAGAATGTTGGCTCCCCGCTTCGTATCTTATCGAGCTTATCATTGTCAGGATCAATTCCGATCACTTTGTAGCCTCGCCGCGCGAAACAGACGGCCGTGACCAATCCGACGCGTCCGAGCCCAAAGACGGAAATCACGTGCCTTGGTGTAGATGTGGTATTCATTCGGATAACACAAGCTGTCTGCATCTAAACGTGAGATAGTACACGCATTCCAATAATGATCTCGATATAATCCGTTAGTCAGCGACTTTAGCCTTGTTGTTCATGAAATTCTTTCACTTTCGCCGCGACATATTCGACCTCTTCGGTGATCATTCCGGGAAAAATGGGCAAAGAGAGTATCTCTTCTGCAGTTTTCTCAGTGATTTTGAGATGGAGGTTACCTTTCTCGAGGTGTTTGAAAACTGGCTGGAGGTGACATGGTACTGGATAATGTACTCCTGTCTGTATTCCATTTGCAGCAAGGTACTCAGCAAGCTTGTCTCGACGCTTGGTACGAATCGCATAGACATGATAAACGTGATGGGCCCATTCTGCCTCGGCCGGCGTTACGAGTTCATCATTATTGGCCAAGAGCTTCTCATATCGCGAGGCGATGGATCTCCGCTCGTCATTCCAACGTGACAAATGCCGGAGACCTACCCTCCCGATCGCGCTTGCGATTTCGCCAAGACGGTAGTTGTACCCAACAGTCTCAGAGTAATATTTCTGCGTCCTGCCGTGATCTCTCAGTATTCTCGCTTTTTGAGCGACTTCATCATTGTTGGTGACTAGCATTCCACCGTCTCCGCAAACCGTTAGGTTCTTGGAGGGGTAAAAGCTGAAGCACGCCACGTCACCTAGAGTCCCCGCCATTCTCCCCTTGTAACGGCTCCCGTGAGCTTGAGCCGCGTCTTCGATCAATTTGAGTCCGTGCTGCTGCGCCGAATTACGAAGCGGGTCCATATCGACGGGGTGGCCATAGAGATGAACCGGCAGTATTGCCCGGGTCTTACTGTTTATCAGTGCTTCGGCCTCAGCAACATTCATGACATAATGCCGGCCGTCGATATCTGCGAGCCTCGGCCTAGCTCTCACATACCAAATGCTATCAAGCGTAGCAATGAAAGTATGGGAGACTGTAATGACTTCGTCTCCGTCTCCGACGCCAGTGCTTAACAATGCAAGATGAAGAGCTGCCGTGCCAGAATTCGTTGCGACGGCGTGCTTGGTTCCTATGAAGCTTGCGAAGTCGTTCTCGAATTCCTTTGTTTCATTGCCGTGAATATACTGGCCGCTTTTCAATACGCGTCCTATCGCTTCAACACATTCATCAGAAGCATAGGGTTTGGCCAGAGGTATCTTCAACGACGCCAACTGTAAATCTCCCCCGGTGCGTAATAGCCTGGGAGGCATTCGAGGTCTTTCGTCTTCCCGACGACTCTCGCAGGTGAACCTGTGACTATGGACTCCGCGGGCACGTCACGACTAACGAGAGCGCCCGCTCCAACGAGTGAACTCTCTCCAATTACTCTCCCAGGTAGTATGATGGCCCCTGCCCCGATAACGGCTTTCCGTTTCACGGTAGGCCCCTTTAGGCATAGCGGCCTTTCTTCGAGGTCTTTCTTGAAATACGGACAGGGTGGATGGAGGACATTCGTTATGACAACGCAAGGCCCTATCCAAGCTGATTCTTCGATAGTAGTGTATTCCGGTATGAAACAGTTCGAATGAATGCTAACATCATTACCTATTATTGAATCACGTTCGATGATCGTGTTTGATCCAACACTCACCTGATTCCCGATGCGATTGTTCTCCCGTATCTTCGCATAATCGCCGGTAACGAAGTGATTTCCAATTACAGTTCCTGCGTATATGATTGTTCCACATCTCAAATGAGCATCGATTCCTATCTTGAGCGGTTTTGCCCTTTGCCCAGTAGCGAAGGAGGATTTGCCGAGCACAACGAAGTCCTCCACCGTTGCATCTTTGCCAAGATGGACATTTCTGCCAATTCTGGCCGTTCGGCTAATCAAAGGTTACCGGCCTCCCTAACTTGCTTGCCTCGAACGCCCCCTCAAGTATTCTAATTGCGCCTACGGCGCTAATCCCATCGCTCAGAGGCCTCGCTCTTGTTCGGAGGCAATGGACAAAATCGGTTAGCTCAGCAAGGAGCGGCTCTGCACCAGTGACTGCCGTGGGTGCTCCTGGCGGAGCCGACCTTTCCGACATGACCAGCTGGTTTCTTGCAAGGTCGACAAAAACAGCGCCATTTTCTCCCGCAACGAGTACCTCACGCGTTTTTCTGCGCTTAGCCAGCTGACTGTTATGTGCCCTATGGATCCGGACGGATATTTGAGAGCAAGAACAGCGTGATCTTCAAATCGACTCTCGCTGCTCAGCCTTTGGCAGTATGCAGAGATTTCCATAGGATCCTCCTCGAGGAGAAACTTATAGAGATCGACCAAGTGTATCGCAAGATTTAGGAGAACTCCTGAATCAGTTCTTGGGCCACGCGTCCCCAAATACCGTCCGTCTAGCAATTTGAGCGCGCCGAGGGTACCGCGACTAATCGTAGACCTGACCTGCGATATACCTGGATGGTACCTGAGTATGTGGCCAACGGCCAATATCCTACCATTCTCTTGTGCCAGTGCCACGAGTTTATTGGCTTCATCTGACCGCAACGCCAACGGTTTCTCCACAAAAACATCTTTTCCGGCATTCAGACATCTTTGCACAATCTCATAATGCGTATCAGTTGGTGTCACAACGTCAACTGCGTCGCAATCGTCAAGAAAGGCGTTCAAATCAGTTCCTACATGTAATCCCGCGACCGACTCGCTTGTTAGTTGCTCATGCCTGACATCTACGACTCCCGTTAGATTGCAGGTTTGTTGTTTTGATAATTGCCTGAGAACTCGAAGGTGATTTGCTCCGAAGCCACCCAATCCTACGAGCGTCAGACGGGCAGTTGTAATACCTAACTCCTCCTGGTTCAGAATGAAATCTCGGCAGCCTATATATGTCCAGTTTGTCGATAGACGAAATCTAGAGAGTCCAAGGGACTTGGCACTTATCGGAAGGTCTGCTTGAGAGCAAGGCGGTATGTGTCTGGGGATCCCATGTCGACTCTTTTCTCGCTTCGACGTAAGGCGATTGCAAAGACCTTTTTTTTGTCCTCCACCATCATTTGAACGGCATCTGCCAACTGGAATTCACCATTCTGGTCGACTTTCACTCTCTTGAGGTACTCAATGACACTGGGCTGAAAAGCGTAGATTGCTACGACACCCAAGTCCGAGGGGGGATGCTTCGGTTTTTCTACCAGTTCCTTGACCCTGTATAAGTCTGCACTGATCCTCTTTGGGCGAATCACACCATACTTCTCAGGGTGGCGAGTATGCTCGACAAAGAATATCACGTCAGCACCCAATGAGGTAAATGCGCTCTTAAGCCTCCTCATGTGGTCGTTCCCCGGCGAGAGGATTAGGTCATCACCTGCATGTAGCAAGAAGGGATCAGAGCCAACAAACCCCGCAGAGCATAACACCGCATCTCCGAATCCTATTGGTTCCGCCTGATTCACAAAGGCTATTGAAGACTTGCCGAGGCGCCCGTAGAATTCTGAAAGTTCAGCAGTCAATGATCTCTTGCCGCCCTTGGAAATAAGGGAGATAAATGCTCGGTCAGCAGTGAAGTAGTCCTCAACAGCTCGCTTACCTCTGCCTACAACCATGCAGAACGTTCTAGATCCAGCATCGAATAGTGTTTCAAAGACGACTTGCACGACAGGTTTCAAGCACAGAGCCTTTGACCGTCGCCTGCAAAAGACTGGAAGCATCTCCTTGGGCATTTCCTTGGTAACCGGCAGTAAACGGCTGCCAATGCCTGCCGCGGTTATCACTGCTTTGCTGATAATCAATTTCTCGACAATCCGCCACTCACTGTTTAGTCGTGAGAAACTCATTCTTGTATCTATCGACTTATGACCACAATGAATGACCACAACTTAGAACCAGACTAGCAACCCGAAAACGAACACAGTCAAGGACAGGGGACGAAAAAGCACATGCCTGCGTGCCAAGAACCATCTTCTCACGTACAGATGTGACTGCACCTTTAGACGTTTTGCGTCTTCGCCTTCGGTTTTCTCAGGAGAAATATCTCATTAACAAGGTTGAGGCAGTGATGGCTGCTAATAAATCGGGGACGGGCACTTATAACCAGCATGAGTTCAGTCGGCAAGAACCTACCACGATCGTTTCTGCCGGGTGGTTTTTGCGGCCAAATCGTTCAACAACCGGCTAATACTGCTACTCTACCATATGTTACTTGCTAAGTCGTGAGGTACGTGCAATGAAGTTCAAGTTCAGCCGTGCTGCGTGGATTAAAGCTCTCTGTTGAGAACACCTGCTAGATAGAGTTGGAAAGCCATGTCCACGAAGCGGTGTAGATGAAATTCGTATTGGTAGGAGCGAAGCGAATATGAATCCACAGGTTTCAACTGTCTGCAATCACTATAGGCACCGTGCGGCTAGGGGAGACGTCAATGATGAGAATCCTCCATTTGTCTGACCAAGGTTTGCCCGACGCTCGTGTTGAGAAATCAGCATACAGCGCCAAGAAGCTGGGTTTCAGCGTCTATTTCGCGGGTGGACGATGCAATGGATATTCCCTAGAGGTCAAAGGATTTGACGCAGTATTCGAATTGCCTTTCACATGGCGCGCGAACCTTGGTGAGCCTTTACATTGGCACAGACTCCGAAGAAAGTTCGCTACTGTGCTATCGGAAGTCAAACCTGACCTCATACATGCCAACAACATAATTTGCGCTAGACTTGCGAGTCAAACCGGACTACCTTACGTGTTCGATGATCACGAACTGGAGAGTGTTAGGACCAGGTTGACGCATCCTCAGCTAAAATATCACTTGCTACATGCACGGACATGGGAAAAATGGGAAAATGCAGTACACGCTCCTATAATAACCGTAAGCGAACCAATCGCGTTGCACTATCGAAAACTAGGTTGTGACGCCTACCTAGTTCCCAACATGCCCTGCAAGCTGGAGACGGATGCGGTTATGCCTAGCCAAATCGAAGGAAACGGCGGACTACGATCCGTCTATGTAGGCGGCGACTTCATGCATGCGCCCTTTTTGCCTCATAGAAACATGGACGGGTTCTTGGATCTCTTCAAACAAAATGAAATTGGAATGCTCACAATCATTGGTGACGACCTTGCAGACCCAATTATTCGTTCAACAGGTCGGATCCCACATTTGGAGATGATGAGAGAACTCGGGAGGCATCACATCGGCCTGATTCCTTGGCATCCGCACGCTTTTCATGCATACAGCAATCCCAACAAGGCGTATGAATATGTCAACGCGGGGCTACTAGTACTAACCACGAGTGATCTGACGTCGGTCATCAATACGCTTGGCAGATACTGTGTTCCATTTGATAATTATCAAACCCTAGTGAGTATACTTTCGGAAAGGGCTAGGGGAGCGGAGGAGTTAGCCGAAGGACGTGATAAGACTATTTCGTATGCGCGAAACAATTTTGTGTGGGAGAAATATGAGGCGAGAATTTTCGAGGCGTACAAGAATGCATGAGAACGGTGCCCGCTCGCTAAGAGAAGGGCGTGTCTTATTTGTTCCGAAGGCTTACCGAAGTTAGAGAGAGGATTGAACGGAGGGAACCATTGACCCCTACGGTTCTAGTACTTGACGGAGTTCTTGACGCGTCGGGTAATTGATCAGCACAGCGCGATGAGGCCCCTGGAAGACGAACATGCTTCCTGCAGCGGTCGCCGAAGCGCCCGATTTGACTGCTTCTGTCAAGTGCTGTATCGTTCCAGCACCACCGCAGGCAACTACCGGGATTCCCACCGCCTGGGACACCTGTTTGGTCAGCTCTAGGTCGTATCCCTGCATCGTCCCGTCCCGGTCGACTGAGGTCAGCAACAACTCACCAGCACCATGCTTCTCCATGTTGACGGCGTGGTCAACTGGGTGCAACCCAGTTGACTTTTGTCCAGAGTGAGTGTACACTTCATACTTGCCAACATTATCCTTCTTAACGTCAATTGAGACGACTATCGCCTGGCTGCCGGCGAGTTCGGCTGCAGCCTTCACGAAGGACGGGTCCTCAACCGCGTGAGTATTGATGCAAATCTTCTCGACACCTAGATTCAGAATAGTCTTGATATCCTCAACTCGGCGAACGCCCCCTCCATATCCCAGGGGCATGAAGCATTCTGTGGTTATCTTGGCCAAAAGACCAAGAGGTGGGTTTCTGTTTTCGACGGTTGCAGCAATGTCAAGAAAGATGAGTTCATCCACTTCCTTGTCGTTGAAGATCTTGACGATGTTAATCGGATCACCGAGGTATTTGGGGTCCTTGAACTTCACTGTCTTAACGAGGCCAAGATTTCTGAGAAGCAGGCAAGGGATGACACGTGTTCGGAGCATCTAGGCATGCACCGCGAAATTCTTCAAGAGCTTCATGCCAAATTTGTGGCTCTTCTCAGGATGGAACTGTGCGCCAAGGATGTTGCCTTGTGCCACGATGGATGGAAAATCATAACCGTAGGTCGTGGTGGCGAGGACATTGTCATTGTCATTGCAGAGAACGTGATACGAATGATCGAAATAGAACCGTGCATCTGGCCCAAGGTCGTTTAGGAGCGGGTGGGAGCGGTAGATTTGGAGCGTGTTCCAACCCATGTGGGGTATTTTCAAGTTCGCTTCAGGTCCGCTGAAGGTGAAACGAACGGTTTTTGCGTTGAGCCAACCTAGACCGGGTAACTGTCCCTCCTCGCTGCTTCGCGTGAAGAGCTGCATCCCCAAGCACAGTCCGAGGATAGGTTTCTTTCGCTCCATCACTTGGGATTTCAGTTTTTCCACAAGGCCTCGCTGGCTTAGGTTCTTCATGCCAAGGTCAAACGCGCCAACTCCAGGCAGAATGAGCTTCTCAGCCTCCTCGATAACCAGCGGGTCAGAAGAGATTGCAGACTGCACACCTATCTTCTTCAACATGTTTGAAATGGACCCGAGGTTACCCATACCATAGTCGACGATCGCAATCATGCCTGTGTTTTCACTCGTTCATTCAGCTAGACCCTTTGTACCGGTTACCCTAGATAATAAGAAATGTGTGCAAGCGTTTCTCCTCGTCGTTTCGACTACGGTGCCGATCCGAACTCGCTTTGTTCACGACCACAACCAATTACTGCTATGGCTTCTTACGAAACTCATTATACATTCTGTCCGCTTTCCGAAGAAGACGATTCACGAGGTGTTGGTCATCTCGGGCGTAGGAGGGGTAATCATAGATAGTCTTCTTGGGCAGGTGCATTATTCGCTCGAATTCTTCCTCCGTGATTCCTAGCTTCTTGATGACGTAATGTCTGTCCTCTTCCTGCATATCGAGCGGGTAAGGCGGTTCCTTTAGTGCTTCTAGGGCCCCTTCTCGGGTCATCTCTCCCGCGCAGATTAGGCTGGAAAAGTGCAACTTGCGTTTGTCATACCCAAACTTCTTGGGCAAGATATAGCCCTGAAAGAAGCGTGTATAGATGGATTCGAAGTGCTTCTGTGCGTAATACTGGAAGCCTAATTCCTTTTCCAGGGTTTTCATTGCTTCACTCTTCTTATAGTCGAGATAATTGAGCATGTGTAGGCCGGGCCACACATGTCTTCGCCTGTAACGCCGCCAATCTGCTCTAGTCAAATGCGGAAACGTTCGAAGCGGCACCGTGCCGAATTGCTTGTGCACACTCTCGATGTACTTCCAGTCGTAGTGACCGTCAGACCATGCGGGGGCGCCCATGCCCTCTGTGCGCACGTTGTAGCCAGTCACTACGTGCCTAATCCCTAGTTTATCCGCAGTCCCATACATCAGAGAGACGATGGCGTGGTCACTTGGAATTTCCGAATCAGGGGTGGAGGCTTTCAAGAACCCCAATTGAAGGTCTCTAAATTCCTCCCAGTCAATCACGTGCGTGTCCAGGTCAATGCCCAGAACCTTGAGCGTCTTGTGAATATTATCGACCGCACGTTCGGAATCCCATCCGTTGTCTAGATGCACTGCGAGCGGCCTCAACCCAGATTGTTTGGCCTTGTACGCGGCGAATGTGCTGTCCACACCACCGCTCACCCCGATCACACAGTCATACGGTTTGCTCGCGCCATCTCTCTGGATCTTGCCTACGATCTCTTGCAGCTTTTGTCTTCCTCGTTCTCCTGTCAAGACATTCCCGCTGACGAGTTGTTCGTACCGGTGACAGTGGCTACACACACCTTTCGCGTCAAATGTCACGTATGGATCTGTTGTATCCATCACGCAACGGCTGCAGATTCTGTAACCCTTCTGATCTACGCTCAGAGCGTTCCCCTCAGGAACCTGTAGCGACACCGCATCGGCACCCGGAAGGTCTGACCATGTCAGAGGTTCACGCAACTCCATTCACGCCAATAGTTGAAGCAATTGTCAGAAGTTCAGTCTTCTTTTCGGGGAACCTACGTATCCGCCGTTCACGAGCGTTTTCCACTTCTTCTCCAATTCGGCGATCTCTGCTCGTTCCTGGTCGGTCAAGATTCCAGCAGTTTCCGACAGTTTGTGCAGTAGCCTTAGTTGCAATAGTGTGGCCGGCCCTGAGGCATCCCTGACCCAACCGGGCTGCAATTTGTAATTGAAAGGGTTTGACTCAATCGCCACTTCCGCCTCGCTACTGTACAACGCGCTGCGTTTCAGGTGTACCCATCCAATTATCACTGCGAGTGGTGCGCCAACCGCCGTAGCGATTACTGCGAATGGAACAAAGCGTGGAAATACGTCGAGTAAAGAGGGTATGCTCTTGATTGCGAGATAGTAAACGGTTACAAGTGTAGAGAGATACCCTAGCAGGAATGTCAGATAAGTCGAATAGCCCAACCTGAAGTAGTACCATGCACGATTGACCAATTTCACGCTAAGTATGGTTCTCAGTCTCACGTCTGCTTTCTCCGCTACGTCGTCGGACATTTCGTGCAAATAAACCATGGTATTCTGAAGAGTGTGGGGGTGAGTATAGCTCTCCATTTGCCCCATCATATGTGATAGCTGGAGCCCGATTCGATGCCTCTTCTAACCGCCATCAGGCGGGCAATGAAATCAGGGAAGTTCCGTTCCGCATTGAACCGTTCCTGCCATATTTTGCGACTTGCCTGTCTTTTGCTTTCTGCACCAACAGGGTCGTCGAGAAAGATCAGTAGTGCGTTGGCAATCTCACTGGGAGATGGATTTGGACCGAGTAACAAGCCGTTCTCTCGAGTTACTATCTCTGGGTTTCCTCCCACATTCGTCGCCACCACAGGTACGCCACAACTGATCGCCTCCATTATAGCGACCGGGTTGCCTCCTTCTGTTTCGCTCACGTTAACGAATACGTCAACAGGATTGTCTCTGTAGAATTGCATCAAACGAGTTGGAGGCACGTGTCCTCGAAAATCGTGCTTGACATTGGTAGGTAAGGTTCTTTCTGCCACGTCCCGTAGCTGTTCTTGCAAGGGCCCCGTTCCGAAGTGGTTCCATTCGAACGACTGGTGAGGTCTCAGTTTTGCGGCTTCGCCTATCCCTCTTAACATGAGATCGACTCTTTTCAGGGGTACCAGAAATGAACATGAGGCTATTCGAAGAGTACCGTCTTGCGAGCGAGATGTGAGGAATCCCGGATCCGGCACTCCAAGTCTTGCCGTCTCAAATTTCGTGGAATACTGTGGGTACCGCGCCGCAACGTAGCGAGTGCTACTGTCAGATGCGGGGAATAGTCTGTCTATGAGGTGTAATGCTTCTTTTCGGCAAGGTATGTATAACCATTTGTGGCGTTCTTCATAGAGGTCAGATCCGTGGGCCCGGGACACGACACAGATTGGTCTACGGTTTCTGACTAGCCCAGCCCCCAAGGAGGTCCTGTCAAACCAGTATGTATAAAAGATACAGTCAGTTGAGTTGAACGTTTTATCTTCCATGAATTTGAAAATCCACTCGGCGGTAAATTCCGCTCCTGCAACGAAATCGACCAGCGTGTTCAACGACCTGCGGAGGACTGCTGGTCCTTTGGTTAGCAGTTCTTTGTAGAAAAGCCCGGATAGAAGCGCTCTGCGATAAGGGTGGTTTTCCTTGATCTTGGCCGCATAGTCCTCTATCACGTCAACATTCGGCGGTGTCCTGAGTCTGTTGCCATAACACTTCTGAGGTATCAACGCCACCTTATCGAAACTTGAGGAAAGGTATTCAATCTCTCTGCCGAGGAATGTTTCTTCCGCAGCGCCGTCGTACGGGTACGATGTCGTGAAGAGGATAAGAATCAAACCGACCCCACCATCAATGCACTCAGGTTCCCTCTTGCGCGTAACGGCACGCTATGAGCAGTCTGGTCAACCGTCGGTGCGAACCAAAAGCATAGGTCCATATGAGTGTTCTGGCCGTTGCGGATTGCGGAATTGGGGGTAGTAGCCCCGAGAGGTCAGCTCGGATACTTGCGCTTGGAAGAGCCGGGGTAAATGGGGAAATATCTTGGGCACCGACAACTATTGGGAATCGCGCTATGCGCACGACGGATCAAGTGGCGAAGGTTCTGTCGGGCAGAACCGTGATTGGAAGTGGAATGTAATTGACTCGTATATTCGACCATTGGATGATGTTGTGGACATTGGCTGTGGAGACCTCAAGTTCTGGGAGGGCCGTGAATGCCGTCGGTACTTCGGACTTGACCTGTCAGAAACAATCGTCAAACGGAATTGCATGCAGCGTACCAACTGGCGCTTTCAGGTCGGAGATGCGAGCAGGCATATTGCGAAGCTCAGAGGACGCGTAGTCTTCTGCCTTGACATGCTGTTCCATGTAATGGACGATGGTGTCTTCGTCAAGATCCTAGACAATCTAGCATGCTATTCGGATGAATGGATTTTCATTTACAACTGGCACACAAATCCCTTCAATCTTAAGTGGCGACTCCAGCGTTTGTATGCGGCATTGGCTGATGATGCGTCCGAGAATGTTTACCGACCTTCCCGGGTGACTTACTTGAATGTTCTTTTGGCTGTGGTAAAAAGGGAACGCATCCGTGATATGGTCATTTTTCTACTACAAAGATCGGACTCGGATGGTGTTTACCAGAAATATAGGTTATTGGAGGACTATGTAGCGCGATTTCAGAGACGAGGTTTCGAACTTATCGCAATACATCGTAATCCAAATCGCGGCGAGTTGGGCGCTATGTACGTGCTTCAGAAAAAATCAACCTTACTGCGATCCATCCCGAGCCATATCGCGGAAGTCGGCGAAGCACGATACCGTCAACATGATTGTCAGCCGGTACATGGTGGTTCGGTTGAACATCAGGGGAGATGGGCTTCTTGCATTTGACTGGTTTCATCTACAATACTAGTTGGTTCTTGCGTACACTATTAAGAGTTCATCTGAGGTTGCTTTTTCCAAATCGAGATAAACGTAACAGTTGGTTAATCAGAATTTGGAGTGATGAAACTGTCCTTCCAATTTTGATTCCAGAACGTGTGAGGTTTTACTACAGGCTGAAAATGTGGCTCGATGTTCTTTATTCACAGGACAGATGGGAGCGTGAAGTCACAGAACAACTTAAAATGACCACAGGTAACCTCTTTATTGATGTCGGTGCAAACGCAGGTTTCTACTCCAACCTACTGAGTGATAACTTCGAGAAAATAATCGCGTTCGAACCCGACCCAAGAATCTATAGTATCCTTGTCCAACATAAACCCAGAAACTGCACAGCAATCAGAGCTGCAATATCCGATTCCAAAGGGATGACTGGTTTCTACAGCGTCGAGAGTGATTCAAACAACTTTGGTATGGGGAGTCTTTTACCACCTAACGAAACCGTCAAATGGGGCGGAATCGCGGCTAGAAAGGAAATTCTTGTTCGGCAAGAATGCCTGGCGGAAATGGTGCCGAACGAAACAATTGATTTGGTTAAGGTAGACGTTGAAGGGGGTGAATGGAAGGTGTTGAAGGGCTCTGAGCCTATCATGATGAATATTAGGGGTTGGCTTATTGAACTCCACGACATTCCAAGGAAAAATGAACTGATGTCATACATGAAGGCGCAAGGATATTCCGGCAAGTGGCTTGACCGCAATCATGGCTACTTCGTTCGTGCAACAGAATGAGCAGAGTCTGTAAGAATTCTAAGACTGTTGTCCGCTGTTTGCATTTTCTCGCAGTATCCATAGGAGGATGAGTACAAGGGAGGCGCTGAAAATAGAACGGAAGAATGGTGTGAGTGGTGACGCCGATCCACCCAGTAGTAAGAGGTTGGATGAGAGCGTGTTCATCGTTTTGTTCAGGTTGGGTACAAGCAGCACAGCCGCTCCGTGAGCAGTGTAGTAGTTTGAATCGGAGATGAGAACATAAAAGAATCCCAGAATGTTCGTAAGCAGAAGTCGGACTGGCCCATATCTCGTGATGAAAGCGTAGACAAACAATAGTGGAAGCAGCCACAATATGAAAGCATCCTGGAAGACAAGAGCGAAGTATGCTGCGAGAAAAGCTAGAACTTCCACGCCGGAAACCCGCCCATTCCAAATAGGAACCCTTGTCACAAGGTAGCCTACGAAAATGAAGGCAATGATCCCCAGATTGAGTTGGACGGGGTTGTATGCAATGCCTGGGTTCACTGCGGCCGAAAGACCGCTCACGATCTCGGGAATGAATACTCCCGGGTACCTCGAGCCTTCCAATACTTGAAAGGCAGAGTGACCAAAGAAATATTGGATGAAAAGAATTCCGCAAACGAATAGGGCCAACTGTATTCCCAAGAAGCCCATCAGGTTCTTGAACTGGCGCAGTCTCGTAAAGGCGACAACGTATATCCATGTCACCAGCAACGGTGCAAGTCGCAACACGGAACCTATCGCGAATGAAAAAGACCCCAACCTAGCCCTCGAACGATAAATTGCGTACGACCCTGAGAGGATGAGTAATGCCGGCAGGATGTCGGCGGGGCTGTGAGTCTCACACAACAACACTAGCGGAGAAGTTGCCCACAGCATGGCAGCCCATAGGGCTCTCCCAGGGGAGTTGGTGCTCTTTCTGACAACGTGAATAATGAGCAATATTATCGCGACATCCGAAATGAGGAACGGTATTTTCATAATCAGAGTGAAAGCCAGATTCTCCACGGCTAACGTACCTAAGGGAGGATTCGGATTGTGTGTCAGAAGAAGCCACATAGCATAGTCGGCGGCATATATGTAGGCTGGAGCTTGGTAGACTCCAAAGAACGCTCCGTGACGATAAAGAATGCCTTGCCCCATCTTCACCCAGTTGAAGAACTCTAGATTGTAATTTGTCATGGCGAAGAGAAGTACTCTGACGACTTCAATCACGAGAAGCGCGAACAATAGCCTCGTTTCTCTCAAATACACTTTCAATTCCATGTCCCTCAAATTCTTCTCCGTAAGAGACTCAGCAAATCGGAAATAATCCCTGTACGTTCTTGGGCGATTTTCAGCGAGTAAATGAGGCAAGTGACTGTAAATAATGCCCGAGCCATCGGCAGGGCCAGAGTAACAATGAGGGCATTATCGGCGAGCGATTCGTAATTGACCACAGCCTGTTTCAGTGCTGGTGTGTTGGCCGGAATAAAGAAGAAAGCGTGGCCGTTGGCCGTGAAGTACTGGTAAAATGAAAAGACATTCATGACGAGAGCAGATGACAGCAGTACCGACATGAAAATCCAGCGCTTTTTCTCTCCTACAACTCCGTCCAAGATTAGGAGCGGTATCATCCACATCAAGAATTGAGGAAACCAGTTACTGAATGCAAAGAACACGAGAAAGACTACCAGCATTGGCTCATAGAATCTCTCCCGATCTCTTGGCCACTTCTCCGCCAAGAATGCATACGTCACGACCAGGGCAATCGTCGCTAGACCAATGTACCCTCCAGTGCCTGTCAAGAGGGCATATTCATCAAAGTACTGAGTGAAGGGGTCATATTGGTGCAGTTGTAACCCTAGATCGAAGCCCGCGTATGAAGCCCAGGCGACATAAGCTCCTACGCCAAGAAATGCTGAAGTGACGAAAGCTAATGTGAATTTGCTCCGCTTGCCAATCGAGAGGAAGATCGGTAAGAGGAGCACCGGGAACAATTTTGCGGCGATGGCCGCTCCGAACGCCGCAGCACCTTGCAATGGTCTTCTTGCTCGAAGAAGGAAAATGGTTGAGAGAACGAGCAGCGTCGGGATCAAGTCGACTGCGCCCCAAAATTCGTTCACGAGAATGACGTATGGATTCAGAAACCAGAGAAAGAACCCTAAGCTTGCTTTCTTCTCACCTAATCCTTCGGAAAGTAGGATTTCGTAGATCAATAAGCCAGCGGCAATGTCCAGAATTAGTAGCGGGAGTTTCTCCATGAAAACGAGGAGGTAGAGTCCAGCTGAAGGATGGAAAATCTCAGCTGTCCACGATGTGGCTAGGAGTGGGTGATCGACAGGGATGGCCTGCCATGCCTTGAAAACGTATTCCATCATCCTTCCATAAGGTGTACGATTCCACTTCGAAGGTTGAGTGACCTGCGAGATGAGATAGGCGAGATCTAGGCTCATAGGAGTAAGGGTCATGAGAACAGCCTTGACCGCGATTGATGATGTGATTAGGCAGGTTCTGCGCTTGGATGACGTTAGCGAACCTAGTGGCACTAATCAATCCCTGTCCTTTCGGAGCGAAGTCCACGTCACGCAGGTCGCGTATGCAAATGCTGCGCCCGATAGTGCGGAGCGTATTTGCAGGCTGAGGTATTGTCTCAGGAATAGTGATTCGGCAGCGGCGACAAGTTGTTTACCCATAGGAATTATGTTTCGAGGGATGAAGAGAAAACTCAAACCTGTCGACGTCAATTGTGCATAGTAGAAGGTTTGCAGGAAAACGGCCAGCAGAACGTAGAACACGAGCGGAAAGGCCAGCTTACCATTCCTAGAGTGCCAGAGAGCCACCAGCGGAATCGCCCATAGAAAAGCCGTAGGGAACAGATCTGTTAAGCCGTACAAGAGGAGTAAACCGGAGAGTAAGAGGGGGATTATTGCCCTGTTCTCCCGAGACCAGACTTCCGCGGCCAGCATATAGAACGCTATGAGCACCATTATTGTCGGCCAGAGATAGGCGTCGGGGAAGGAGAAATTTTCAGCAAACGTTTGTGTTACGGGCGTGTACGATGACAAATAAAACGACTCTAGGAGACTGAGAAACTCCGGAACTGTAAGGTTCAGCAGTTGACCTTGACTAAGCCAGTAGAAATAACCAAAGACCCCAAGTACGGCCGCCAGAGCGTACGACACCACATTCAAAATTACGGCCTTTGAAATCTTCTTTTCAAGGATCCAGGTGGTCAATGCTAGCCATGTTACGATTGGGCTTATTTTCAGCGCTATCCCCGCGGCGATAGCGGCCGCGCTGCGCTGTGCGTGACCTTGAACTATGAATGTGATGCTTGCTAAAGCCAAGGTTACAGGAATGATGTCGATGGAGCCCCACATTTCTACGAAAAGGGTCGTGAAAGGATTCGCCACCCAGAGAATGGTTGCTCGGCGACCGATTGCGTCAGAGCCACCTAGTCGCGTCCCTAGCTTACATATCAGGAACGTAGCGATCATGTCACTGACCAGAAGGGGCGTCTTTACGAGCGCAGCCAGCAAATAGTGACTTGGCAGTAATTGAGTGGGATCTACAAGCATCGCCCTGAGGAGATTGCCGTGGTCAATTGGGAGCGAAAGCCAAAACAGGTAAACATAGCGCGTCATGATAATCCACGGAGACCATGCGGCGAAACTTTCATTCCGCAAGATAGCTGACATGTATAGAACGAAGTCGTATCCTAGAGGAGTAAGGGTGGCTAAGGCGAGCTTAACCACCATTATTGATGCCACAAATGCCACGAACCGTACCTTGATGCCTGACACCGGGCGCGAAAATCGACCTAGGTTGATTGTGAGGCCAATCATCCGCGCGCCAACTCTGAACGAACGAGCACCATAGTTTCGCAGAAATTGCAACTTTAACCTCACACGCGCGGCCTGGGCTGGAATGTTTTTCTGAGGGGACATGAGAACCATGGCTATTTGTCACTTTTCATTCTACGTTTGCTGCCGAGCGAGCCAAGAGCATTTCACAACTCAGAATCGCAGTTTGCCAGTCCTTCAGGCCTGAGCACATCAGTTTTTGGTTGACCCCTCGCAACTAGCCCTGGGTAACGGACAACTCGCAAGCCTAAATCGCTTTCTAGAGAACAGCCCTACAGTTTCCGGTATGGCTTCGAGTCTATTCTTTCTCGCTTGGCCTATATCCGATCCTTGTTCCAAGGTAGGGTGAGGGAATTCTTTTCTCGCAGACTTGTGGGAAGTGTTTGTCGCAAGAGCTCAAGAAACAATGCTCGACCGTGACGAGAGAGGATATTTGCTATTAATTGTTGTTTGAGCGGCTTAAGTAGCAAGAGTACTTATGAAGCCTCTATGTCGGCTCAATGTTCTTGCGCGAGAGTTGGTATCGCTTTAACCGATACCATGATCTCGGGTACGGCACGGAGAGTCGCCAACCTATTCTGCGCATTGAGCCAACGTCACCCATCGCGCTATCACTTCTTGGTGTCCGAAGAGATCTACCAAGGTTTGAACAGGGCCAAGTACAATTTGGGGAATTATCCTAATGTGCACAGACTGAAAGCTAAGTCTCTTCTCGATAGAAAGAGGTGGGAGAGTAATGCACTCACTCTAGAAGACGCAGGGCGTCTTCTCACGCTTCTAAGATTCCGCAATCAAATAGCACGGATTGTCAAAAGTGAAGGCCTCAGGGTCATACAAGCTCATAATGACGCTGTCTACATCCTCGGCATACATCCCATTCCGAAAGTGATTCAAATAGCATCTTTGGCCTCGATTGAACGGCGAAACTACGATCAGAGGTCATTTTTCGGGAAACTCCTTCAATTCTGCTTACGGAATTATCACTTGATAGACTGTCTGTGCCCCCAAATTCAAGACTATATGATTCAAAACCGGGTTCCACAGCACAAGGTATCTTGCGCACCCAACAGTTTCGTGGACACGAAACGATATAGGCCTGAACCTAAGGATCCAAACTCGGTCGTTTTTGCAACTCGATTGCACAAGTTCAAAGGACCAGATTACTTTCTTGATGCAATCAAGAGAACTTACAAAAAACGTCCGCAAGCCAAATTTCATCTGCTTGGCACAGGTCCCCTCAGTGAGTATGTTGCGAACCGGCTCAGCACTTTCCAGGGAATTTCGATTCATTACGAGTTTATGTGGGACACTTCGGAGGTGCTCAACAAAAGTTCAATAAACCTCCAACTTCAAGAAGAGGACAATTATCCCAGTCAAAGCCTCCTAGAGGGAATGGCTGCTGGAAATGCCATAATCGCGACCGATGTTGGGTTCACGCGGCGGCTGGTGGATGCGAGTAATGGAATCTTGATTCCATTATCAAATGCACGTGCCTTGGCAGATGCAATGATTTGGATGTTGAAGCATCCAGAGAAAACGAGTGCGATGGGAAGGCGAAGCAGGGAAAGAGTGCTGCGGAGACACACGATAGCCAATTATCTCACTTATGTTGACGGCCTGCACATGCGAGCCGGAATGCTTGCAAAGAAGCTCAATTATGAATGAGTAGACGGAAATCGAGACGCTAACAATAAACCATTCTCAGAAATGAATTACGACTAAATGAAGCTGCTCCAATCGGCTGCTACTAGTCGTCGATTCCGGCAAGACATCTTACCTGCGTAACAGTTCACCGTTTCCAGTAGGGTTTTGGCATGATCCTTTCGCGCTTGGCCTGTATCCTTTCCTTGTGCGTCATCAGGTCCTTGAGCATAATCTCCAGCTCATCATCAAGAGTGTGGGTCGGCTTGAACCCAAGTTTGCGGAGGTTCGCGGAGTCTGGGTCGTAGTAGTGCTCTTCAGCTTCAATTCTCGGGTCGTCAATATGGTCGACCTTGACGTTGAGGCCAAGTTCACGCCCATGCCTCTCCACTCGTTCGGCCAAATCCGCGACAGAATACACTTCATCGAATTGGTTGAAGACTCGGTATTCACTTTTTTCCGGGGGGGTTCTCAACCGCAATCGTCAGGCACTGCATCGAGTCCCTTAGCGCGATGAATCCCCGTTTTTGATGCCCCTTACCATACGGTAGCAACGGATAATCGATGACTGCTTGGGCGCAGAAGCGATTGATTGCAGTTCCGAAGACTTCGTCGAAGTCGAACCTTGTGAAAAGTTCAGGTGACGTGATGAGGTCGGTTCGGGTCCCGTAGACAACGCCCTGCATTACGTCTGTAGATTTCAATTTCCAAATATTACAGGCAAACATTATGTTCCCGCTGTCGTGAACTTTGGTCCAATGGTACCAGCTCCCAGCCATCCGGGGGAATGGCAAACGGTCTTTGCGGCCCTTGTACTCGATTTCGAAGAAACCTTCAGGTATGTCCATGTTGGGAGTACCATACTCACCCATCGTCCCAAGCTTCACTAGGTGCGTATCCAGGCTAGTCTCATGTATCGCGTAAAGTATGTTCAGCGTTCCGACGACGTTATTCGTGTGGGTGTAAACACAGTGGTTTACATCAATCATCGAATAAGGAGCGCTGGGTTGTTCACCCAAATGAACGATTGCGGTCGGCTTATAGCGCGCTATCAAATCTCGGACGGTGGCATAATTCGTTAGGTCACCCGCAACGAATGCGATCGACTTACCGTGCGAGTTACTGAACGCGGATAGCCGCTCAGGCATCGTGATGATTGGTAGGGCCGACCACGATCCGATCTCCTCCACGTTACGTCTACGGGAGAAATTATCGATGCCTACAACTTGGTATCCGCGCGAGGCAAGGGTCATAGAGAGGGCCCAGCCAAGGTATCCGTCTGCGCCTGCGATGATGACGGTATCCGGCATCGGAGTTCAGCCGATTTACTCGTCGATGAGCAATAAAGCCAACTACTGATACGTCGAACTGAAATCGTATTCCTATTTCACGGATCGCTTTCGCAATGACTCTGTTTGTCCCGCATACCAGTTGAGAAAGTCTCCAACTCCTTCGCCAAGCCGAACTCTAGGTTCAAAACCAAGGATGCGTTTAGTAGCAGTGTTCTCGAGCTGGCTAAACTTGATTTCGCCAGGCCTAGGCTCCTCTCTAAGGACTCCCAGATGCGTCTTCTTGAGGATTTTTGCCATGAGGGCCGCAAGGTCGTTGATCGAGGTGGCCACGCCGGTTCCGATATTGAGTACCATCCCGGTGGAGTTTGGATTCTGCGCGGCTAGAACAGCCGCCTCAGCGACATCGGTCGAATAGACAAAGTCTCTCGTCTGTTGACCATCGCCGTAGATCAGAGGAGGACGGTCGTTCATGAGGCGTTCGGCGAACTGTACCATTACTCCGCTGTAAGGTCCCACTGACCCCCGGGTCCCGTAGACGTTGGCAAATCGCAAACAGGTAACGCCTAACCCATACGTCCTGTAAAACGCAGTGCAATACTGTTCTGCCGCAGCCTTTGATGCAGCGTACGGTGTCCTAGGCGCAAGCGGGCTTTCCTCTTTGACGGGTAGTGCGGATGCTTCACCGTAGACTGCGCAACTCGACGCAAAGACGAATTTCTTAACCTCTGTTTTCCTTGCGCCCTCTAGCATGCTGATCGTTCCACTGACATTTACCTCGTTCACCATTCGGGGATTCTCTAGAGATTTGATGTTGCTCACTACCGCGGCGAGGTGAAAGCAGGTATCGACTTCAGCCAAGCAATCACGGACCGCGTCGGCGTCGAGGATGTTGCCGTTCACTATTCGAAGATTCTTGTCGTTTAAGACGGCGGCCAGGTTCTCTTTTCTTCCGGAAGAGAAATCATCAAGAACTGTTACTTCCCACCCCGGAAAGCAGGTGTTCCACAAGGTGGCTGCCGATGAAACCGGCGCCCCCTGTAACAAGAGCTTTCATGGATCACGAGCCTACTGGTCCTCACATGAAAGGAATCACATGCTTAAGGTATTGCAGTCCCGACTCCTCTATTGATGAGACAATACTTAAGATGCCTGTCACCCGTGTACTCACCGACACAGTTGATAGTAGTAGGAATCCCCGCCTACAACGAGGAAAAAAACATAGCGAAAGTAATTCTCAAAGCACAGCATCACGCCGACAAGATTGTAGTTGTCGACGATGGCAGTAAGGATTACACTGCAAATATCGCTGAGAAGCTCGGCGCGATAGTGGTTAGGCACGAGACAAACCTAGGCTACGGAGCAGCCGTCAAATCCTGCTTTCTAGCGGCGAAAGACCTGGATGCAGACATTTTGGTCACCATCGATGCGGATGATCAACACAATCCCGAGGACGTCCCCAAAGTTGTCGGACCTATTTTGTCTGGCGAGTACGACATTGTGATCGGGTCAAGGTTCGACCGTGGCTGGGCTCAGGAGATTCCCAGGTACAGACTTGCAGGATTAAGAATCCTTAACGAGGCCACTAATCAAGTGGCTACGCGGCCTGTCTCCGATTCGCAGACCGGCTTTAGGGCTTACTCGAGAAAAGCGATAGGCGCTATCAGAATCTATGAGTCCGGAATGAGTGTGAGTTCCGAAATCGCGATAAAGGCTGGTGAGCAGGGATTAAGGATCGGAGAAGTGCCGATCTCGATACGCTACGAAGACAAGCCATCAAAGCACCCCGTTTCCCATGGACTTGAGGTTTTGGCGTTCATCGCACGATTCGCCGGAGAAAAACACGCGTTACTACTCATCGGACTGCCTGGGTTGGTGTCTCTTGTCATCGGCTCGTACTGGGCGCTTTGGGTACTGGAACGATATAACGAAATTCACAAATTCGCTATCGGTACAGCTTTGACTGCAGCTACGCTAGCATTAATCGGGTTTGTGGCGATTAACACCGCCTTGATTCTCTTTGCGCTCTCGGAATTCTCGAGAAGAGCATAGAGCTAATTTGAAATGGTCAGAATTGCGCGAGTGATGTCGGCCCTACATTCAGGCAACTTGACGGGATGTCGATGAACGTTCTCCTAACTACAGATTACTTTCCGCCCCATACTGGGGGTGGCGTGGAAGTTGCGGTTTCTCACTTGGCATCGGAGTTGGCTCGTCTAGGCCATAAGGTTGCGGTCGTCACTTTGAATACTCAGCACGTGGCTGCTCGCGAAACGGTTAATGACATAAGCGTGTACAGGGCACGCACAGTGGAATTGACAAGGTTAGGCTTCCAGGGCGCGGTGTCTTTCTCCCTCCTACCAACCTTGTTGGAAGCTTGCAAACGCGAACGCCCTGATATAGTTCATGCAAACAGCATCTTCTTTTTCACAACGATTGCGGCTGCTCTGGCCAAGAGAATCGTGAAGACGCCTCTCATAACCACGGTGCACGGTGGTTCAACGTCGCATCTCGAAGGTGGATTGCGGCTCTTTGTCAACATGTACGAGAATTCGCTGGGCCGGTGGGTACTCAATCAGAGCGACGGTGTCATTGCGGTCAGCGGAGAGGTAATGCATTATGTGGAGTCCTTAGGAACACCTCATCCGAATGTAACGGTGATTCCTAATGCTGTCGACATTCGAGAGTTTCAACCGGGTTCACGGCAGGGAAAGAGTAGCGGACCGGTGCGAGTGGCGTTCGTTGGGAGACTGCTCCAGAACAAGGGGCCGCAATATTTCGTCGAGGCAGCAGCGTATGTAGTGCATACTTGCCCATCGGTACGATTCTGCGTTGTCGGCGAAGGCCCCTTACTGGCCCAGCTAATGGCGAGGGTTAGGCAGCTAGGACTCGAAGATCACTTCACCTTTCTCGGGTTGGTGCCAAACGTCGCTGCGTTCTTGAGAAGTTGCGACATTTTGGTGAGGCCATCGCTCACGGAGGGAATGCCCCTGACCGCCTTGGAGGCGATGGCTTGCGGTCTCCCCGTCATCGCTTCCGATGTTGGAGGCACCTCCGAAATTCTGCATCATGGCGAAACAGGTTTCCTCGTGAAGCCGAAGAACATCGTCGAACTCTCTTCTTGCATTACAAAGTTGGTTATTGACCATCAGCTTCGGATTACTATGGGGAGACGGGCTAGGGCTTTCGCGGAGAGATACGGAGACTGGGGAGCGATCGCACGTCAAATAACAAAAATCTACGAGCAGGTACTGCAAAGCTAATCTCCACCGAGGCTGCAGATCACGCAAAATGATTCGATTAGACTCAGCCTTGGGCATGACGTGGTAAGACGGATTGGAGAAGAATCCACTTAGGAGAAAACGCTGTCTTACCTTTCGAGGGATTAGCTGCCGGAAGCCTGACGGACAGTGCGTAGCTCAGCCTTGAACAACTGCTTCAGCATTCTCTCAGCTGCCAGTCTAGCTCTTTTCGGAGAGAATTCTTTCTTAACCCGTTTGGCGGCCGAAGCAGCAATTTTCTTCCTGAGGCGGGAGTTCCGCAGGAGTTCTTCAATACCATTCGCTAAGGCGTGGGGATTTCTTGGACTCACAAGGATCCCTGTACGGCGGTTCTGAATCATGTATTCGACACCGCCTGATAGTGTAGCTACTACTGGGAGGCCGTTGAATGCTGCTTCAACAACAACATTAGGGGCATATTCGCTGATTGACGGCACAACAAGCAGTGTCGCACGACGCATCATGTTTAGAATTCTCGAGCGGGCGACATAACCCTCCATAACTACGTGGCCGGAGAGCCCTTTGCGCTCCAGATCGGTTCGTAACTTGGTTTCAAGCCCCCCTTCGCCAACGATAGTGACCTCGATTTTGCGTCGCTTTTCTAGAAGTATCCCGGCGGCATCAATTAGAACGCCTGGTCCTTTTTCCGGTTCCAAGCGTCCCACGAAGAGCACGGAGTTAGCCGCTCTAAATCGCCGAGAAATTGACCCGTACGGTTTCATTATCAAATTCGGAATGTAGAACGTCTTTCTATCGTACTTCGGCTCCAGTGGCATCTTAGAGATTCTGACTATTGCATCTGCGTGGTCAAATGCAAATTGTTCTAGACGCGCCAACATCGGATAAGCAAACTTGAACTGGACCTGAGGCCTCGCTGAGATTTCACTAACAGAACTAGCAACCCGGACGACGGCTTTCCTGCCAGTGATTCTCGCTATTACAACGGCTAGCGTACCAAGAGTATAATGCCCATACGGGTTTGTAACAAACCGTATGTTCGGTTTTCTCTTGATAAGGTGTGCTCCGACAAGAACGAGGAATACAAAATAAATGAAGTGACTAACGAATTCTGCCACACCCTTCCGGCTGACAGCAAAATATGGAACTCTAGAGATGAAACCGGTTCCGCGCCAACGATCATTATGAACCTTACCCCCGACAATCAAGAACGGCTGTGCGTTCTCGAAGGCTTTCGTGTAGCGTCTAATTTGGTCGGTCATCAAGAATTCGATCGGGTCATCGGTTGCCCTCTCTGAAATCAAAAGGAAGTCCACGTGAAACTCTCTCGGGCTTGGTCTAGTCGAGGATCATCTGCCGCGTTCGTGACTCAAAAGCTTCAAGACTTCACGGGCGATAGCCTTAGACGAGAATCTGGAGACAACATTATCGCGCATTTGGGCCACATGACGGGCGCGGCATTCCAATATGGCGTTAGCGAGTTCTTGTGGTGTGCCTTTTCCGCAGAAGAAGGCGTGGCCTTCCTTCCCGATTATCCATCTATGTGACTCAGTTTCGGTAAGTATGACGGGTTTCTCCATTGCCATGTACTCAAGCAGCTTTATCGGAGTCTGGGTTGACCACTGAGGCTGAACGGGAAGTGGGATGACTCCCGCGTCGGCTGCAGCCAAGAACGGTGGCACTTCTTCGTAAGGAACCCTTCCGTGGAAAATCACGTTGCCAACTAGACCATTAGCTATGGCAACTGATCGCAATCTTTCTGCGGAGTATCCTGTACCCAAGATTAACAACACAACCTCCGGCGCTTGTTTACGGATCAAGCCAATTGCCTGCAAAAGCTCATAGAGCCCCCTTTCGTTCGACACCACTCCGTGGTAGATCAAAACGAACTTGTCCGAGACTAGCAATTTGTCACGAATCAATCCGCGGCTTTGCGCATGGCGTCGGGGGTCAAAATTCCTTTCGTCGACGGATGGCGGCCAAAGGTGAACACTGAGAACACCACTCTTTGACGCGAGTTCGGCCGCGTGCATAGGAGAGACTCCGAACACTACATCGCAGAAATGACACAAGCGGAGCATCAGCATCCTGTAGAACAGTTGATAGTAGGCATGAGTTGTGCTAATTTCCACCGGAGGACCGGGTTCGCGAACTGCGTAAGTCAAACCATTTCTAACTCCAATGATGCGTCGTCCGACGATAACGGGGACAATCCACGGCAGCATTTCCGCACTCAGGATGACGGAATCGAACCTGCAGCTTGCAAGCAAATCAGGCAAGGCCTTGATGCAGAAATATAGATAGGAGACAATTGGCAGCAACTTGCGCACGGCAATCTGTTTCATCGTAAAGTTCTGCCGGGGACGTATATGCATCTCCTTTACGACAGGAAGGACGCACAAGATCTCATTTCCCTTTCTCGCCATTGCTTCGAAGACCCTAACCTCGCTGGATGAATGCACGCTCGTGTCGAGAAACATGAACCAAACGATGAGTATTCTCAATTATATCCAAACGCTCGCTCGAACTGTCCGAGGCCGCGACCGATTTATACTCAGCGGGAGATAAGCTAGTGTCTAGATGTCTCCCAAGTGCGCAGTGAGCTCAACGAGACGTTCCGGGAAGCCGTGACGACACATCGGATCTGTACGTGAACTCAAATTGAACCGCCCGAGTTTAGAAGAACTGCCTGCTGTAAGAATAGCTCGCGGAGCTTCATATCTCATTATGAATGACGTGGCAACCACTATTGTCAGCTTTCTCAGCTTCGCGATTATTGTGAGACTGCTTACGCCAACCGAAGTAGGGGTCATGGCAATTCTTCTCCTCGTCCTTGATCTTTCTCAAACGGTAGTTGACTTAGGTTTGCCCTCTGCGTTGAACAAGTTTGTCGCCCAATCTGACCGCTCCACGGGAGCCTATCTAATCCGGACGGCGTTGCGTCTAGTAGTCCTCTGCTCATTTGTAGCCGGCGCAGTCACGGTGTTCCTAAGCGCGAAACTGTCTCAATCCTTCTCGGGAACAATGATGTATGCATCAGCGTTTGCAGTGTTGGGAATTGCTGTAATTTCGGCTGGTGTCTATGATTCCCTTACCGGCATTCTGATGGGGGGAGGCAAGGTCAAAGAACTGGCGACGCTGGACGCTGCACGTTTTTTCTTGCAACAGATCTTGGCGACTGGCCTCGTAGTGTTGGGTTGGGGACTTGTAGGCGTAATGACTGGCTGGGCTACCGGGTACACTCTGTTTGCTTTAGGCGGTTATCTAATCGCATACAGAGCCTCAAGAGGTACGAAATCCAACGTCAGTCTTACAAGGTTGCTTCGTTTTTCAGGTCCTCTTTATGCACGTGATTTCGTAGGATTTGCGTACACGTGGGTAGATCGAGCACTACTCCTCCTTTTCGTCCCGCTTTATGCGCTGGGCATTTATAACGTGGCTTTTGTCGGTTTTGGAATTCTTGCCTCAATCCCGGGCGCGATCGCGGCCTCTCTCTTCCCCCATTACTCAAAGTTGTCTACGAGGAGCAGCAAGAAGCTGGAAGACGCAGTTTGGTCAGCCTCTCGTTATATTGCGTTGATCGTTAGTCCGCTAGCTCTTGGTTTAGCCGCGTTAGCGCCCACAATCCTACGAATTTTGGGCGGGGCAACTTACCAGACGGGAGCGGTCGCTTTGGCGATCCTTAGCATCCTGCTTTTTGCCACATTGTCTTCCTACTCGTTGGGTGCAATCCTTGTAGCTCTGAATCGTCCCGCTCAACAAGCATTCATCGCCCTGGTAGGTGTATCCATCAGCTTGATGTTCGGAGTTGTTCTCATACCGCGCCTAGGAATAAACGGCAGTGCTATCGCACGCGGATCAGGAATGGTCGTGGGTTTGGTAGTCACTGCTTGGTTCGTTAGAAGAAGCATTGCCCTGAAGTTTGACTTAGCTACAATATGGAAAACTGCAGTGGCGGCAGGCATCATGGCATTCATCGTCTTCGCGATGGAAGTCTCGCTGAAGTCGGTTTTTCTTGTGCCAGCATACGTCCTGATAGGAGCGTTTGTATACATTCTCGTTCTCAGGTTTGAGAATGCAGTCAATAGTGCAGACATAAGGCTCTTCAAAGCTTTCGCTAGCGAAAATCTAGCCGGAGTCGTTGACCGACTCGGAGCCTTCCTTACGAGGTAACAAATCAATTGTTCCTTCGCGAAAGAGCAGACATATTCGCAGTTTTCTCAACGCGACGTCCCGTGACTCATACGATACTTCTTGAAAAGGGAGAGCTGTTAAGCAAATGCTATTCTGTTCTGGTGAGCCGAGGCCTTTGATCGCACAATACCGGACGCTAACAGAGTCTTACGACGAACGGTACGTCTTTGGTGTGGCGTCCTGCCTCGGGATCGCTTGTTTTGACCTCCTGGACAATCTGTAAAGGTCTCTGCCGTCTGACGTTCGCCCGATCAGTTGAGTTCTGTCAAGTCCCGACAATCGCATAATGAACTTTACAAATTCAGATGGCGGGAAATTCCTAAATGCGTTTTCCATTTGAGACTCATTCTCGCGGGGGCTCAAAGAACATTTCTCCGACGCGAAGATTTTGGAGCAAGCTAATGAGTTGATGATAAGACTCCTTGGTTTTGAGGGCATGGTGAAAGATGCTTAGTGCTAAAACCACGTCAAAGTATGTCTTGCCGGCTTCCGACCAATCATATATTGATTTGTCTACGATTTTGAATCTCTTGTTCTCCGCCCTCCGCAGCTTTCGCAAGAAATAGAGTTCTCTCAGCGAGTTCTCTACAGCGTAACAATCAAAGCCCTCGTCCTCGAATTTATGACAGAAGTAACCCAAGTTCGCTCCTAGGTCGAGTAGGCAGCCTTTCTTGGCCTGCATACTGTCCCTGATCATGATGAACCTATCTTCGGAATAACGCGAGGCTGGGATATCGATCAGGTCAGAGTGGGTTAGAGGCTGATAGAGAGTCCCGCTCCTTTGGTCTCTTGCGAATTGAAGCAACTCCTCTCTAAACAACATCCATTTCTTGTGTCTAACAACTATCTTGACAGGTATCTGCTGGATGCGAAGAAGTTTCGCAATCGAGAGTCTGTGTGCGCTATTGCTAAACAGCAGATCACCATTTCGACCGATGCTTATCGTCACCTCGTCATCAGTTTCGAGGTGGGTTCTGAGTCGATTTGTTCGTAACAGCTCCTGCTGGGATTTGTACCCTTTCTTTCTTATTGTCTGGAATAAGTCTTCGAGTTTCATACATTGATTCTGAAGGTCGCTCTCGCTTCTGCAACCCCACAGGAACCTGCCATCCTTCAGAGCTCTTATAATGCGTTGATAATAGACTGTGTCTTGCCACTTTCGTCCCTCTGTCATGACCTGTTTGAGTGCGACATAAACATCCAAATCTTCAAATCTCTTCTTAAGACGGTCCCAGTCTCCTCCGATGACTGCTCCTCTGAAGTCGCGGGTGTCGAATTCACGTAAGGAGCAATAGACTATCCTGCCAGGAGAAAGCCAGACCGTTTTGTCGAGATCGAGTGCTCTTAGGCTCTTGTTGCGTAGGATCCTTAGGCGCGTTCGCGAGTAAGATACTGTCCCCGTGCCAAAGGTCCATATCAAATGGGCTATCATATGGAGCGGTGGATATTTTCGCAGCCACATTTCGAGGCGAGTTTTTCTTCTTTCCCACGCCCATATTCTAGGGTGGTAGCGTTTACTTCGCCTGCTGGGTAACCTCAAAGTTAGCCACCGCTTGCCTCGTCTGATGCCTGCAATTTCCTGTCTGACTCGCTCTCGGTCGAGCTAGTTTCATCACTGAGTAGTGTTCGTTCTCTGCCAAAGAATCGCAACATGACTGTGCCTCAATCTCACCGACCAATGGTCTTTTCCGTGTAACTGTCGCGCTCAGCGCTTTTGCCGCTCTTGGCAGTTTATCGTCGATCTAAGCTGCCCAGTGTCACCGGCATGAAACCGTGGGGAAGGTGACTGACAAATTGCGCCTGAAGCGTCGGTACGGTCTAGCAATGCGCAAGCGTCAGAATAGGCTTTTGTTTCGCTCAATTAGTTCGCGCACTTCTTCCAAGTTTTTGAATGTGCCGATGTCGTAGTGGCGCTTGTTCGTGAGGTACGCGAAGACGCTTTTCCGATCACCCAGAAGGCTTGGAATCACATTCTGAGCAAAGTCTGTGTTGGGTTTGCAATACGTCAGGGCCTCCCTGTCGAGCACGTAGATTCCCATGCTGACTGGATACTCCTTTAAGATAGGTTTCTCTTCGAAGAATGTCACTCTGCCGTCTTCGGAGACGCGGGCTACTCCGTACTCTATCGGGACAGAGGTGCTCATGGCAAGTGTGCAGAAGGCTTTCTTGCTAGCATGAAATCGAATCATGGATGTCAGATCCATGTTCGTGAGGACATCACCATAATAGACAACGAATGTATCGCTCAGAAGGTGGCTGGCCGCGCCAAGAGCTCCTGCCGTCCCGATTCGTTCCGCAACCGAGTATTCTATGCTCATGCCGAATCGGGTTCCATCGCCCAGGTGGTTTCGGAGCAGGTCATACTCGTTCCGTGAAATTAGCACCACAATTTCGTTGATGCCATGGTGTTTCAGGTAGTCGATTATGTACTCGATAACATAGCGGCTTCCGAGGGGTATCAGGGCTTTAGGCACATACGCGGTGATAGGGTAGAGGCGGGTTCCCGCTCCCCCGGCTAGAATGGCCGCCTTCAATCTAATGCACCAGAAACTCCGACATCAAGCAAATTGATTGTGGGGTAATAAGCCTTTGACGGCACTGATCCGGTAATCCAGAATCCACTTATAGCGCAGTTTGTTTTTGCGTGGCCGAAGCTTCAAACAGCAAGCGCGCAGATTTGTTTCGGGGAGACGTTCATTTGAAAACTCAAGCGTCGGTTGCTAGAGGAGCAACCTCCCTATACGCTGCGAACATTGTCGTGCTCATCGCGAATACTCTCTATTTTCTCGTACTAACAAACTTCCTTCATTCCACACTGGGTGTCGGAATCGTCACGGCCCTGAACATCATGATCTGGTTCTTGGTCACTGTTTGCATCTTAGCCCAGCCGATAGCAATGCAGTCTCCTGTCCCAGCACCATTGGCAGTCCTGAAATTTATCCCGGAACTGCTGACGAAGAGGGCTCGTTCGGGGGCTGGAAAACTCTTCACCGCTTCTCTTGCCTTCTCGCTGGCTATCGGCGGGGTTATTGCCGCTGTTCTCATCGCTGCCCCCGGTCTGATGATTCCGTTTCTTGGTGGACAAGCAGTTTCCCTAAACTACGTTCGGCTCTCGGGCGTCGACGTTCTAATCATATCAGTGGGGCAGGTCTGCGTTGGGGCGCTCATAGCGCTGGGCAAAATGAAGAGCGCGACTCTGTACCTTATTCTCTGGAGCGCCGCGCGTTACGCCCTCGCTTCCGTCCTCTTGCTCACGTTCGCAATCTCGGGCGTGCTTGTTGGTTGGATTCTAGGCGATGCTGTATTGCTGGTTTTGGCGTTCCAGAAATCGATTCGCACTTTGCAGGCTGGGAGAGGACGCTCAGGGTTCTCCATGTCCGACCTTGTGCGTTATTCGCTCTATACGCTTCTGAGCGCGCTCATTGGTTTCGGGGTAAATCAGGCTGACAAGGTTTTCACCCTCGCCCGGCAGGGGTTGCCTGAGCTTGCGATTTACAACGTGGCCATTGTTGCCGCGAGTTTCGCCGGCTTCGCCCCCTACGCCCTGCTGACCGTTCTGTTACCCGCTCTATCCTCCTTGCACGTAACGAAGAGGATACGGGAGATGCGTGATATGGTATATTCGTACACTCGGTATGTGTCGATCGTAGTGCTGCCAGTCGCGTTTGGTTTTGCTTCAATTACAGATGTTGCCTTGAGAATCTTCGGTCAGGCATACGTGGGCGGCTTGTTGCCTTCTGTAATTGTCTCTCTTGCGACAGGTTTGACTGCGGTCGGAGCAGTGTATGCGGGGGCGTTGTTGGCGGCTGGAGAGTTGAGGTGGTTTACCGCGGCCAACCTACTCGGCTTAGTTGGGATGGTCGCCGTCTCCTACTTTCTGACGCCAATCTTCGGGTTGAGTGGGCCCGCAATGGGCCGCGCCACCCTGATGGCCTTGGTGACTGTGATCTACGGTTTTGCATTATTCCGGAAGGGTTTCTTCGAATTCGACCTCAAGGCCTTCCTGAGCGCGGCAGCTGGATCCGCGATTATGGGCGTCGTCGTATTCTTCGCCCTGAGCTTCGCACACTCGTTCCTCTTGAAGCTCGCAATGCTCCCTATCGTCGTCGTGGTTGGTGCCATCATTTACTTAGGTTCACTACGCGTGTTCCACTTACTTACTAGAAGAGACCTTGAATTCGTGAGCGATTTGACGCCGGCTCGCTTACAGCGGCTCCTCGCCCTTGCGGCCAGGCTGGCCGGGTTACGCCCGGGAACGGAATAGCGCGGTGGCCCTTTGATGCGCTGTCTAAGGGAACATGTAGCGTACTTAACGCCAGTCGACTTATCTTCGACTTAGTCGATTCGAACCTTGACCATCTTGTCGTAGGTCCGGGTTTAAAGAATGGGTGAAATTTCGTTGGCAGCACAGGGACAAAGTGAAGAGAATCTCGATGTGTCCGTCGTTATTCTCACCCGTAGCTCCCAGCGGACCATCGAGGCATGCATAAGGTCGGTGGTCGAGGAGAGACCGAAGGAGATCTTGTCTGTAGATACGCGATCTACAGACAAAACGCTCGGTATCCTCATGCAGTATGGTGTTAGGGTACTGCGCAGTCCATCAGATTCGCTGGGATATTGTCGTCAGCTCGGTGTTGAAAATGCAAGAGGGAAGTTCGTTATGTTTCTCGACAGTGATGCCGAGCTAGGTCGCGGTTGCATCAGAGCCATGCGCTCCGAACTGGAAGAAAACGGCTGGGCAGGTATCCACGCCCATATCTTGAGCCGAGAGAACGCAACATATTGGCAAAGGTCTATCGATGAAGTGTTTCGCCGTTTCTTCAACCACCCCGGTCCGAGGATTTTCATTCCGACCATGGCGGGTATGTTCAAGCGAGAGCTCGTCCTCAGCCATCCGTTTGACCCACGTATGCGCGCAGGCGAGGACCGAGACCTATGCCGCAGCCTTGCTAAAGACAAACATGTAGTCGGAGTGTCAACCGCACGGGCGGTGGTCTATCACCTTCACAGACGGGAGTTGTCCGAACTCGCCAGGCAACGCTTCAATTACGAACGCTATGGGGGGGCGACGCGCTTCAAGAAATACAGAGCTAATGAAGCACTGATTTCTCCTTTCTGGTCGCTTTATTCGGCCCTCCATTGTGCCGTGAGGTATAGGAGGCTCAGCCTTGTTCCCTACTGGGCGGTCAATTGGCTCTGCAGCTTTCTTGGGCTCGTAATCGGTCTGTCGGGGAGGTCGAGCGACGGGAGTGACTCGGTAGCATAGCTCAACAGAATGATTGATAGAGTTATCGAATCGTTGCTCAAGACCAGGCAACTCCATCCGTTATGGGGACTCACACAACTGGAATCAGTCACAACAAGCCACACTATCCGACCCATCTGAATAGGGTGAAGGCAAACCTATTTTCTGGCGGACCCAGAATCCAATGATCGCAGGGCTTGTAGTGACGTTCTCGACAATTGGTTTTGGTCTTAGAAATCCACGCTACACGGCTTTACGTCTGATGCTTGGGGAAGACGGAGTGTTGTGTCATTATCTCGCCCAACTCGCGGGCGCGAAGATGGGCACGGTATACCAATTCTACAAGCAGATCAAGGGTAGGAACGAATTGGAGGAACATGTTCGTGCTGCACTCAACGAGACTGGTGGAAACTACCGCGGCGAGATTTCGTTCGAAGCCGCGCATTTTCTTTACGCGGTCTGCCGCCTAATCCGGCCTAGAATCGTAGTGGAAACTGGTGTGGCTGCAGGTGTATCATCGGTCTTCATCTTGAAGGCACTCAACGACAATTCGTACGGCATTCTTCATTCAATCGACGAGCCCAACTATGAAGAGGTTTTGGTGAAGAATGAGCCAGAATACGCAAGAACAGGAGTTGCTGTCGCAGTGATTCCTCCGGGTAAGCAACCAGGTTTTGTCGTCCCGGATTATCTCAGGGCACGGTGGAAATTACATTTGGGGCTCAGTTCAGAGGTTTTGCCGAAAGTGCTTTCTGAAGTAGGCCAGGTCGATATTTTCATTCATGACAGCGAACACACATACGACAACATGATGTTCGAGTATCAAACCACATGGCGTACAGTGAGAGCGGGCGGTGTCCTTCTTTCGCATGATGTGGGTTGGAACTCTGCATTCTCCGACTTTGCTTGCCAAATGAATCGCAGACCCGTACGCTTCTATGGAATCGGGTTCGGGGGATTACGACGCTAAGATTGAACCGCGGTTGCAATGTCGGCAACCCTCGCTTGGTGTAGACATCGCAAATGCCTTGAGGCGCGGCGCACCATGTTCGAAGAAGGCGCTAGTTCGAAAGCTGGAGGGCGTTGATGGCTTCGATGATTGTCCAGACCTCTATGATTCGCTGTTTCCGTATTCTGTCGAAGTGTCGGTCGTTCGTGATCAGTGTTGCACTTGTCTGGAGGCATGTGGCTGCGTGAAGGATGCCCGCTTTGTCGGGCGTCTCGATGTAGGTCTTGCAGATCTTTCTGACGTTCTCTGGCACTCTCACGATCCTGGTCTTCCATACGAGGGCCGCTACGATCTTTGTCGCCGTCTGAGATTGTAGGAGCTCGGCGTATCGGAGCATCTCCTCGACCACTAGCTCGTCTGCTCACACTCTTGCCTGGGCTCGTTGAAGACTACGAAGGAGTAACATGTTATGCCCACAAAACTACACCACCCGAGGGGCGGATCCACCCAATGAGGGGTGCCACCATTTGGCACCACCCCACCGCCAAACGCGTGCGAAAACATGGATGGTCCCACCCATTGAGGGGTGGGACCACTAGGGACCAATAAGAAGGCGTTGAAGGGGCGCAAATCTACCCGAACAGCTAGAACGTCTCACAGAAGAAGGCAACTATCACTTGGCTGGGAGCGGAAGGCCTTTGCAGCCAACTTTCCCGCGGACCCGCCTGTTGAAGTTGGGGCATGTGAAGCATTCGACGAAGGACACGACCTTCAACTTCACTGGACAGTCAACCGCCTCCTTCTTCATCTTCGCCAGCATTTTGCCCTTGACGGCTCCCTTGATGGCCTCCAATGATTCCTTCGAGCTCGGAACCGCTTTGGGCGGCGTGAGAATGTCTACGAGGTACTTGTCATCCGCACCCATCTGGACCTCGCCCGTAGGCGGAGTGGCTTCGCTCATAATCCATTCAAGCTTTGGAAGAGGGCTCCATTCGACTCAATAAAACACTTTCGAACAAGTACAAGATGAAGAAGTAATTCTCTCAAATGATGTTATGGAAGAGGTCCACCTGTTTCCCTATCAACAGCTTCCTTGACAAGCTGGGTTCCTCCGTCAATTCGACGCGGGGCAGGCCTCTCATTATCGCTACGGGTGTGCGTTCAGTTCGCTGTCCCATAACCAGTTCAGCCGCCGCCGCAACCTCATCAGCTAACCCTACGAACTTGAACCTCAGCTCGTAGCCGAAAATGTCCTTCAACCCGCGGTAGTCGATGATCGGCTCTAGGCCTGACACCCCTATAGCAAACTCTACCTGACGCGTAGGTTTTTGTTGTTTCGCTAGTCAGAATCCGATCAGCTATCAACGAACAAGCTAAAGGAGGCTACATTGTGCGCCGATTCACTTGAGTCTCCGGAGCCATAGGCTATTGGCGTAAATCTGTGGCTCTGCGCCTTTCGGACATACTTCGTACGAAGGAAAGGAACGTGCTATTTTCTTGGGATGTTTTGTGCACATGTAATTCGATGCCCATAACACCTCGTATCTCTCGTTGAATATCAAGAAAGCTTGCAAGACGTACTGTTCAGTCCAGAACCGTCTCGCTTTCAGCACCCACCAACGAGGATAGTCTTCTGGCAGGAATATATCATGAATATGCACCAGAACCCCGTTGCGAAGTCTGGGCAGGACTTCCAAGTATAGATAGCGTATGTCACCCCCCGTCCTTAGAACGTGGCTGGAGTCTATGAAGAGAATGTCATTGCGGCCGAGACTCTCAAATTCTGATAATGGAATGTTTTCCACTTCCTCAGTGATAAGCCGGGCAAGACCCGGAAAACCCTTCTTGAAAAACTCTTTAGGGAACGGTTCAATGGCCGTCAACTCACACGCGTAACCCGTTTTCTCCTGTTGGTTCTTTTCAACAGCCTGGGCAGACAAGCAGGTGGAGAATCCTGAGCCTACTTCAATTATCTTGCGGGGTCTAAAGTGACGTATCATGCAATACAAGATCTCCCCATCAACAGAACGAAAGTTTGGGTTGCCAACATAATACTCGTTGGGCCTGCCCGTCTTCGTTATGGGAAATTGAGTATACTCTTGCTTGAATCTTGAAACAAACACGGACAAAAGTTCCAATTGTCTCTTTTCATTAAGATCAATCCCCACAAGCGGCGTAGCTTTTGGCCAGACCCTGGCGGCCAATTTTCTTGTATCGGGAACCGGCTGGTAGTAATTAACGGGGGTAGCATGCAGCCCCAAACTTTCCCAAAAAACGAATTTTCGCTTCCCGAAAAAAGCAACATTGACGAGTCTCTTCAGGAGCCGGACCGGAGGACTTTGAACATTGCTCAAACTTCCCAACCTTTCTGCGTATTACCCGTATTGATCTAATCTACTTCAATACACCTATTATTGCGGCGTGAGCCTCGTTCTCAAATGATTCCATGAAAGAGGTCTACCTGCTTCCCCATCAGCAGCTTTCTCGACAACCTAGCCTCCTCCGTTAATTCAACGCGGGTGAGCCCTCTCACTACGGCTACAGGGGTCCGCTCAGTCCCCTGTCCCATAACCAACTCCGCAGCAGCCGCAATCTCATCCGCTAAGCCTACGAACTTGTACCTCAGCTGGTAGCCGAACATGTCCTTCAAGCCGCGGTAGTCGATGATTGGTTCTAGCCCTGAGACTCCGATGGCGAACTCCACCTGCCCAGCCCGTAGCGGTCGGCTGTAAGTGTCCGCGACTATCACCGCGAGCCTCCTGCCGGACAATTGCTCCAGTCTAACCCTGACCTTGCTGGCGGCCAAGTCCGAGTTTGCGGGGAGGGGCGCGTAATTGAGGCGGCCTTCTATGTTCGACTTATCAACTCCAGCGTTCAAGCATATCAGCCCGTCCTTCCTCTGAACAATCAGACCTTGGCGGTCCGCACGCAGGACGCTCCGAGAGTCTCGGAGTATCAACTGGACAAGCCTTGCATCCTTACCTGTCTTGCGCGCGATAGCCCTAGCTTTCGGGCTCGGCTTAATTGTCGAGATGTCAACCTCGAGTCCCTCTGCTTTGGACACTATCTTCTGAGAGATTACAACAACGTCGCCATCCACAAAATCCAGGCCCTCCAATTTCACAGCGTCGAATATCACTTGCCCAACATCGTCACCATGTTTCACAAGCCCGATCTTCTCCAAACCAATAACTGAAACCAATCTCCCCAACTCTGAAACAGCATCCTCTTGAATCTTGGTGAGTTCCAACTGCGACAGCTGTACTTGTTGCTTAAATAACGTATGACCCTGCGCGCAAAATGCGCTCAGCAAAAACGTTGAAAGTGCAGTAGTCGATGCGTTTGGTCAAAACTGCTCAAGGAGTTGCGTGAATTGTTTGAAATGGGCGTAATCAGCTTTGAGGCGCTTGTCCCTTGGGCAATCATCGGAATTGCAATCATAAGTTTGCTCTACGCCTGGTGGCTTCGGGGAGGGGTTCTAAAGAAAGACAAAGGCACAGAGAAGATGCAAGAGGTATGGAATGCCATCCGAGTTGGCGCCGACGCCTACCTGAATCGGCAGCTTCGAACAATACTTCCGCTCATAGCCGTCTTGGCAGGGGCGCTATTCTTCAGCGTTTACGTGGTGCAACCCACAACTGAAGCAACGGAGGTGTTCGGAACTAACGCCCAATTTATCGTAGCCGTCGGGCGCATGCTCGCCTTCGTACTGGGCGCATCATTCAGCCTCATCGTTGGCCAATACGGGATGCGCATGGCAGTCCAGGCAAATGTACGCGTTGCATCCGCATCGCGTCGCAGCTTCAACGAAGCCCTCTCCATAGCTTACTACGCCGGGACAATTACCGGTATGTTGACAGACGGCCTAGGCCTCTTGGGTGGAACCTCCATCTTCATCATATTCGGGAAAGCAGCCCCAGATGCCTTGCTCGGCTTTGGGTTCGGTGGCACGCTTCTCGCACTTTTCATGCGAGTTGGCGGCGGAATATACACCAAAGCTGCCGACGTCGGCGCAGACCTCGTCGGAAAAGTGGAGAAGGATATTCCCGAAGATGACCCCCGAAATGCCGCCGTTGTCGCTGACCTGGTTGGCGATAACGTGGGCGATTGCGCCGGGATGGCGGCTGATATTTTCGAATCATACGAAGTTACTATCGTTTCGGCCCTGATCCTCGGCTTGGCAGTGCTGGCGGTAGATCCTCAGCATAGGCTCATGTGGATACTCATTCCTCTCATCGTTCGCGGAATCGGAGTGATTTCATCGATACTCGGCACCTTCACAGTGCCGGTTTGGACCAGGTTTCCAATCAAATTTCTGAGGGCGCAGAATGCCGAAGATGCGATGTTTCGTTCCTACGAAGTCTCCAGCATTAACACGGTTTTCTGGGCGTTTATTGTTGCCTGGCTTTACGGAAATGATTGGCGGCTGGGGGCGCTCGTGGCCATAGGCGTTGGTCTAGCGGTAAGCTTCAACCCACTCACTTCCTATTTCACTGCCACGGACAAGAATCCAGTTAAGGACATCGTCAAAGCTACACGCGCAGGGCCGGCAACAACGATTCTTTCCGGGCTAGCAAACGGTTTCGAGTCATCGGTCTGGGCACTCCTCTACATCGTCATCAGTTTCGTTCTAGCGGTCCTGCTCTTTCCTCCAGAGAACGGCGGCGTATACACACTCTATGCCATAGCAATGATCGGCATCGGCATGCTAAGCCATACGGGCAACAATGTGGCAATGGACTCTTACGGGCCTATCAGCGATAATGCGAACGGCATCGGCGAGATGGCTTGGCAAAAGTTGGACGATGAGGAAACGAAGCGCGGCCGCCAAATCATGGCGGACCTTGACGCGGTAGGGAACACTACGAAAGCTATCACGAAAGGGATAGCGATCGCATCGGCTGTAATTGCCGCTGTCTCTCTGTTCGCGTCGTACATCACGGCAACTGGTTTACTCGCGATTAGCGTTTCGGACGTGAAGGTATTCATGGGCCTGCTGTTGGGTGGGGCGCTGCCTTGGTTGTTCAGCTCCCTTAACATCCGCGCCGTTTCGAGGGCTGCTAAATTGATAGTCGAAGAGGTGCGGAGGCAATTTCGTATACCGGGTGTGATGGAGGGCGAGGTGCAGCCAGACTACCGGAACGTTGTAGGAATTTCAACGGCTGCCGCTCAAAAGGAATTGATTCCCTTGGCTGTAATCGCGCTGAGCGTGCCGATAGCAGTCGGCCTACTGTTGGGGGTAGAAGCCCTGGGTGGCTTCTTGGCTGGAATAATTGTGTCAGGTCAACTGCTGGCTGTCTTCATGGCTAATGCAGGCGGAGCATGGGACAATGCTAAGAAGACGATTGAAGATGAGCCTCGCGACTTAGCCGCGAACACGGGGAAGGGTAGCGAACGCCACAAGGCCAGTGTCGTCGGCGACACGGTGGGCGACCCGTTGAAAGATACTGCCGGCCCAGCATTGAATCCGATGATCAAAGTCGTCAACCTCGTCTCCCTAATCATAGCACCGATCCTCGTCGCTGCCAAAACGGGTTGGGCGTCTTTCGTTGTCGCTTTGCTCCTAATTGCGGCGGCCGCCTGGGCCCTCCGGCGGAGCAAACACGAAGTCGCATTGGAAGACAAAGCTAGGTCCGAACGGCCAGACATGCTCGAGCGAATCAAGTGACGCCAATCGCGGACTCTCGCGAATCCTAACAAAACCCCGGTTCACTTAAATAACGAAACATCTTCCTATGCGAGGTTTGCCTCCTGCGAAAGAGGAGTAATGTTTGCTATCGGACCTTGTTTATGTCTTCATAGTCAGCGGCCTATCGCTCGCCGTGGCAGGATATATTGCCACTTGGATTATGAAACAGGACACTGGAACCGCTCGGATGAGGGAAATTTCCAGCGCAATCAAGGACGGCGCCGAAGCCTACCTCGCACGGCAATACAGAACCATCAGCATCATCGCCATAATCGCGACAGCTTTGATGGCGGTCGGTATAAGGAATCCTACTAACGCATGGCTCGGCGTCGACACTGCCGGCGGCTTCTTGCTCGGTGCCCTCTGCTCGAACCTCGCTGGCTACATCGCGATGTACATCTCGGTTCGCTCGAACGTTCGGGCTGCGCGTGGTGCAATGAGCAGCCTAGACCGTGCTCTGAAGGTCGCTTTCCGCGGTGGAGTCGTGTTCGGTCTAGCGGTCGTCTCAATGAGCCTTCTCGGAATCTCAACGCTATTCCTAGTCTTCAATGGTGACCCACGCCTGATGGTTGGCTTCGGGTTCGGTGCCAGTTTCGCGGCCCTATTTGCCCAGCTGGGCGGAGGCATATACACAAAGGCTGCTGACATGAGCGCAGACCTTGTCGGGAAAGTAGAGGCCGGAATACCAGAAGATGACCCTCGCAACCCTGCCGTCATAGCAGACTTGGTCGGGGACAACGTTGGCGACATTGCTGGGCGTGGAGCCGACCTCTTCGAATCCATTACGGCTGAAAACATTGGCGCAATGATCCTTGGCTTAGCCCCAGCCGTCTACGTCCTGTTCGGAGTCAACGGCCTAATCTTTCCTCTCTTAGCTAGGGCGTTTGGTTTGGTAGGCGCCCTAGTTGGATCAGTGTTTGTTTATTCCCGTAAGAATGAGGACCCGTTCAATTCTCTTACGCGAGGCCTGATTGTAACTGGAATTATCTCGGCTGCCGGTTTCTATTTCCTGACCGTCGTGCTACTTAATGGGGAACTCAACTACTTCTTCGCCGCGCTTGTCGGAATCGTGTCTGCTGTTCTTGTTGCGTGGATAACGGACTACTACACATCTTATAGGAGAAAACCAACACTCGAAATCGCCAATGCTTCGGAGAGCGGTCCCGCACCTGGAATTGCCACGGGCTTTGCTGTTGGAATGGAATCGTCAGCCCTCTTCATAATAGTGATTGGTGTCGCGATTCTGCTGGCGTTCGGCTTAGGAAACGGGTTCGTCTCTGAAGGTGCGCAACTAAATCTGACCGATCCTGCCTTCCAGAAGGGGCTGTATGGGACTGCAATAGCGACTATGGGCATGTTGTCCGTTACGCCAATGGTTCTTGCAATGGACGGCTTTGGCCCGATAACAGACAATGCGGGCGGAATCCTAGAAATGTCGGGAGTCACTGCCAAAGCCAGAGTAATCTCTGACCGTCTTGATTCTGTAGGCAACACGACCAAGGCACTAACGAAAGGCTACGGTGTCGCATCAGCTGCGCTTTCAGCGTTCTTGCTGTTCAGCGCCTTCCTGGAAGTGGCTGGCTTGAAGGGCGTCGACCTCTCAAGGCCTGGTGTATTTACGGGGGCGTTCATTGGCGCGATGCTGATTTTCTTCTTCAGCTCGCTCGCAATCAAGGCCGTTGGAAGAACCTCAGCAGTTATGATACGCGAAATCAGGCGGCAGTTCAAGGAAATGCCAGGAATCATGAAAGGCAAGGTCAAGCCGGACTATTCGCTATGCATCGACATAAGCACAAAAGCGGCGTTGAGGAACATGGTATATCCAAGCCTGCTTATCGTCATCGGGCCAATAGTTGTCGGCGTCGTTCTCGGCGCAGAGGCCGCGGGCGGCTTGCTAATGGTTGGCACCGTCGTCGGTGTCCTTATGGCTCTTTTCATGAATAACGTCGGCGCCGCGTTGGACAACGCCAAGAAGTACATAGAGGCTGGGCATTTGGGCGGGAAGGGTTCACAAGTTCACGCCGCGACGGTGATCGGCGACACCTTAGGCGACCCGCTGAAGGATACCGCGGGGCCTTCATTGCATGTTGTCGTGAAGCTGCTGAACACAATCACTCTCGCGTTGGCGCCACTATTTGTACTAGCACTCTTGCACTGAGCATGGCGAACGTACTCGTCTACCCCTCAATCTCGGCCCCGGTACGTCTTAGGTCATGACCGTGTCTTCGTGCACTGGTCACTAGTTCGCTAGTCCTGCCAACAGGAAGGAACCCTATTAAACGGGTTTACTTGTACCGGCTTCGGGCCTTGGTGTTGCAGGAAGTCGTGCGTGCCTCGAGAAGGGGGCAAGCGGTCGAATACGCTATCCGTGATGTCATGGTCAAGGCGGACGAAGTCAGGCGAACCGGAAAGAAGATTCTTTACCTGAACATTGGCGACCCCGTCAAATACGGCTTCGACACGCCTCCTCACATCAAAGATGCGCTGAAGAAAGCCGTTGATACCGACTTGAATTACTACTCCGCGTCGGAAGGAGTCAAAGAATTGCGCGAGGCCGTGGCCGAGAAAGAAAACTCTGTGAACGGGGCACATATTGAGCCTCGCAATGTTGTCATCACTCAAGGGATATCGGAAGCGATCTCATTCCTTATGGGTGCGATCTTAAACCCCGGCGACGAAGTGCTCCTGCCGGGGCCCTCTTACTCTCCCTACATGACCTTCGCTAAGTTCTTCGATGGAAAACCAGTAACCTACAGGACCATAGAAGATAGGGGCTGGGCACCTGACCTTACTGATCTCGAGAATAAGTTGACTGAACGAACTCGGCTCATAGTCGTCATCAACCCTAGCAATCCCACGGGCTCGCTGTACTCGAGGAATGATCTATCCCGAATCCTGGAGATTGCCGCCTCGCGCAATATCCCGGTGGCGGCAGATGAAATATACGACAGAATCGTTTACGACGGCACGTTCACCAGCGTCGCCTCACTTGCCAAAGAGACTCCGGTATTCGGCCTGAACGGCTTCTCGAAGAAGTATTTGATGACGGGTTGGAGGCTAGGATACCTGTATCTCCAGGACCCAGGAACCGAGATGAAAGATGTCTGGGATGCAGTGCAAAGAATATCCCGTATAAGATTGTGCGCCAGCACACCTACGCAGTACGCGGGTGTAGAAGCACTGCGCGGGCCTCAAGGCCACATAGCAGAAATGGTATCAAAACTTAGACGGCGCCGCGACCTATCCTGGAAACGTGCAAATGATATTCCCGGTCTCTCTGCAACTAAACCCGCAGGGGCCTTCTACCTTTTCCCTAAGATCGAAGCGATCGGTGAGAGATGGAAGAATGATTATGAATTCGTCACCCAACTCTTGGAGGAAACAGGGGTTCTGCTTGTTCACGGGTCGGGTTTCGACCCGATCTACGGAAAAGACCATTTC
Source organism: Candidatus Bathyarchaeota archaeon (assembly GCA_963726255.1). Lineage (GTDB taxonomy): Archaea > Thermoproteota > Bathyarchaeia > 40CM-2-53-6 > 40CM-2-53-6 > FEN-987. Next base: position 761,355 of record CAVSBL010000002.1, on the reverse strand, counting down.
AGGGCAGTTTTCCTGCCGGACGAATCGATTCTGACTGAGGCATTCGACGCGATTGAGAACTTCATGAGGAAACATTCCTAGGGTTCAATTCTGTAAAGGTTTAATTGCAGTTCTCAAAATGGAACGTAGGCTTGAAACCATGGCTGAAGGAACCGAGCAACATCCTGCAGGTATAATGTACGAGTGTATAAGCTGCGGCCAGCACCTAACGGCCGATCAGTTGGCTATGACGCCCGAGATTAAGTGCCCTTACTGCGGGTACCGCGTGTTGCGTAAGGCTCGGCCGCCAATCGTAAAGCGTGTAAAGGCACGCTGAAAAGCTCCCACGGGCTTCGCCCCAGAACGCACTCAGCTAGTGGATGTTTTTCGCGTTTCGGTAGCGCCAACTGTCTTGTTTCTTACCGTGTAGGCGAACAGTACTATTTCCACGACAATATTGCCTACCGCGAAAATTACGGCTGACGCTCGATTAATCGAGACAATATACAACCCCAGCAACCCCGCCAATACTAGAACGAACAAGAAATCCGTTAATCTAACATGGCCCGGTCTGCTCTCAGGGGGTCGGCTCTTCCTTCTAAGATAGAGGTAGAAACTCACTCCTATCAAGAAGATAGTGCACCATGTGATGCTCATCGCCCACACAAACAACAAATCTGGATAGTGTTGCATTGTGAGTATCCCTAGAACTTGCAGACCTTGTAGAAGAACACCTTTCCGGCGTCAACGAGCAGAAGGTAGGTGGCGACCATAAGCACGAGCAATACCCAAAATTCAGCTGGGAGGGCAACGAAACCGAGAAAATGACCGAGGAACGTGAAGGGAACAATGGTCCCAAAAGCAACGGCTGACAAGGTCAGAATCGTAAGCCATTTTCCAGGCTTGCTCGTTATGAAAGGTACTCTCCTTGTCCGTATGACAAAAATAACTAGCACCTCGGTCCAGAACGATTCCACAAACCATCCACTTTGGAACAGTGCGGGGGCGGCGCCGAATATGAAGAGCATAATTCCGTAGGTTAGGAAATCGTACAGGGAGCTAAACGGTCCAAAGAATAGTGTAAACTTTCTCACGAAATCTATGTCCCAGCGTTTGGGCAGGTCTTTGAACTCAACATCAATGACATCCGTGGGGAGTGTCATGTTCGCGACATCGTAGAGCAGGTTCATGAACAGGATTTGCATTGGAAGCATCGGAAGGAACGGGAGAAATAGCGAAGCGCCGGCCGCGCTGAACATGTTGCCAAAGTTTGAACTCGTGCCCATTAGGATATACTTTGTAACGTTGCCAAAGACCTTCCGCCCTTCTTCGATTCCATTGGCCAACACAAGCAAATCCTTGTCAAGCAAAACGATGTCCGCCGCATCTTTTGCAACATCAACCCCAGAGTCAACTGAAAGCCCCACATCGGACTCGAAAAGGGCTGGAGCGTCGTTGACTCCGTCACCCATGAAACCGACGACGTGCTTGTTTACCTTGAGTGCCTTGATTATGTCGAGCTTTTGCTCTGGTGTAATGCGCGCGAAAACCGTTGCCTCTTCGACCCCCGTCCGAATTTCGGCAGAGGTCATTTGGGTCAGTTCGGAGCCGCGAATGACTCGGTATACTGGCAGGCTCAAGTCCTCACAGACTTTTACCGCAACTAGCTCATTGTCGCCCGTCAGAATCTTCACCTCCACGCCCATCGCTTTGAGTTTGTCAAGTGCTTCACGAGCATCTTGTTTTGGCGGGTCGGTGAAGGTGATGAACCCAAGCAGCGTGAGTTTATTCTCATCGTCAACTGAATAAGAGGTCTTAGCCTCTATGGCCCGGAAGGCCAATGCTATAGTCCGGTACCCTGCACGGGCTTGTTCAACTAGTTTGGAGTCTATCGTTTGTTTAACAGTATCTAATTGCGCGATTCCTGTTTCGCTTACAACCTGCTCGCATCGGGTAAGAACTGATTCTGGCGCGCCCTTTGTGATTAGCAGTCTTCCTTCTTTGGTCTGAACAACGACCGACATCATGCGTCTCTGATAGTCGAACGCCATTTCGTCGATAGCAACGTTAGAATGTGCATCTTTCTGAATGCCATTCTGGTTGGCGAATTCCCAGATAGCGACATCCATGGGGTTACCCGTGATTTCGCCCGCTCCGACAACAGCGCTATTGCATAGTAGACCATACTGCAGAATGCGTTGCTCAGCACTCCCGCTCGGTGTCCAATAATCCTTCAAACTGATTTTTCCGCTTGTGAGCGTTCCAGTTTTGTCTGTGCACAAGACGTCCATGTTGCCAAAATCCTCGATGGAAACCTGGCGTTTCACTACAACTCTGCGTTTGGCCATATTCCTAGCTGCCTGTGAAAGGCTGATGGTTACGATTGCAGGCATTAGTTCCGGTACTAAACCCACGGCCACTGCTAGCGAGAACAAGAGCGATTCAATGATAGGATGGCCGACCAACCAATTCAATGCGAATATTCCGATGACAAGTACCAAAGCGAGCGAAATGAGCATGTTACCGTACTTTCGAACTCCTCTTTGGAATTCGGTTTCAGGTCGTGTTCGCGCTAGACTTCGTGAGATAGACCCAAATTCGGTATTTTTCCCGGTTGCAACGACGACGCCCCGGCCAGTTCCGTGAGCAACCACTGTGCCCATGAACATGTAATTCACAAGCTGCTGTGGCGTAGGATGCTGAATCTGAAGCGGGGCAGAAGTTTTCTCGGCTGGGAAGGATTCTCCGGTAAGTACTGCTTCGTTAACTTCCAAGTCTTTACAGTCGACTATCCGCATATCAGACGGAACTATATCGCCAACATAGACGGAGACCACATCGCCAGGGGCCAGCAGCTTCGAGTCGATCTGTGCTGGTTTCCCATCTCTTATTACGACGGCTTTGAGCGACACGCTTTGGCGAAGGTCTTCAATGATTTTTTCCGCTTTGTATTCATTGTAGAAACCCAAGACTGCACTTAGGGCTATGATTGCAACTATGGCGATGGACTGGTCGAGTTCGAAGAATCCAGCCACTACTGCGGCGACTAAGAGTATGAGGAACAATGGGTTCTTGAACTGTCTAATCAGAATTCTTACCGAGCTAAACGCGTGGGTTGGCAGCTCGTTGAGACCGTAAACCTTGAGCCGGGCATCAGCCTCGAGTTCGGACAGCCCATGTTCAGTTGCGTTTAGTCCCTTGAACACATCGGCCAGTGGGATGGACCAGTAGTCTTTGCGGTTGCTCGTTGGCGTCTTAGTGTCCGACGTTGCATCCGCACCAGCTGTGCAGCCAGCGAACGCGGGGCGCTTTTAGGAGTTGTGTAGCCTTTTCACGCTTGAACTATTAGTTGAATTCGACACGGGCTCTTCCCTTACCTCAAATTCGTCCACCATTGGATAGGCCGTTTTCACTGCTTTTTCGAGTTTATGCGAGATCTCATGGGCTCTCTTTATCGACATGTTGGGATCGAACCTACAGTGAAGCAAGGCATAGAGATTGTTTCCGCTTCGGCGGATCTTTACGCTGTGGACAGCTCTGATCTCAGTGAATCTTTTCGCTGCATCTTCTATGAACCATCTCAGCTCCGACCCGCGCCCTTCCAGCTCCCTTGATATTAGATCTGAGGCCGATTCCATGTGTACTATGACGTCGGCGATCTCTGGATCGGCAGCCTTCACCCTTCGCTCAACTTCACTGGCAATTTCATGTGCTTGTTTGACGGTCAAATTCGCACTCACTTCGAGGCGTAAATCGACCGAGAGCTTCCCAGCAATCTTCTGGATGTGCACGTTGTGAACGCCTCTTGAGCCGGGGACTTTTTCCGCAATTTCTGCCACTAGAGTCGCTATGCCCGTTCTGCTGTGCCCATATGGTTCGGTTTGAATTGTTATGCGGGCGATGCGTTGAGCCTTACTTCTTATCCTTCTTTCGATGACTGAGACGATTCTGTGAACTTCGTCGAATGTGAGGCTGCTGTCGAGGAGTACGTGTGCGCTAATGTCAAGCCTCTTCCCGGTCATCCGAACACTGACTTGACGACAGCCCCTGACCTCTGGTACCTCTTCAATAGTTCCCTTAATCCGGTTGGAAATTTCTTTCGAGGAACGTTCCAGTAAAGGGATTGGCATAGGCTACGCCCTATTCATAGGGAACGCGAATCGACCCTAATTAGACTTTGAACGGTTTCATAGGGGTCGGTGATAAAGGCGCCTCGTCCGGTTTCCATTGCCCAACTCACCGTTGGTGTTTGGCTTTAGACCTGGGCTCTGTCACATTCAGGGCAGAATCCCAACCTGTCGCTGAGGAGCGCTCCGCAGAACCTGCATTTTATGTAGCTTGTCTTTTCTTCGACTGGCCGATACAATACTCGCGAGCCTTTCTCATATCGCTTCCCAAAGAACACAGCAACTTCGAGCAGAATCGCCATTGGAACGAACAGTGCCAAATCAGCTATTGGGCCACCATCAGGTGTTATAACAGCCGTGATGATGTACAGTGCAGCGTAGATGTAACGGCGGCGCGTAGTCACATAACTCGTTTTGATTATCCCAAATCTTACGAGGAGAACAAAAAATACTGGCATCGTGAACGAGAAACCTGATGTCAACGTCGTGATGAATACCAAGCTGTAGAAATCCATGACGTAAATGATTGCCACAGCACCTGTTAGCCTAAAGAAAGGTAACATGGCCCAGAGCATGAAGGGTGCAAGGACTTTGTATCCAAATACAGCTCCAATCAGAAACAGGAGAGTGAAAGATGCCACGAACGGGTAAACGGCCTTTCGTTCTTCGGGATAGAGTGCGGGATCGATGTACCTGTAGACCTCGTAGGCGATAACGGGGGAACTGACAGCTACTCCGAGAAGCACGGACGCGATAAGGTAGATTTCTAGGGGTGCAGTGAATTCGCCCGCGATAAGTTGAACGCCGGTCGGAAGAACATCGTTTACGACTCGTCGTAGTACGAGAGAGATCAAAGGGTCGTAGAAGGCGAATGGGTTTTTGATGAAGGATGGATTGGCGGGAAAAACCATAAAGATTGTTGTTGTTATGAAGAGCGAATAGAGTACTATCTTCAGTCTGGAGGCTAGTTCAGAAAGGTGTTCAAAAATAGTGCCAGCCCTTTCGGGCTCTACCACCTTTCCACTCATGGAGCAGACGGTCCAAGCGCACAGCTAGATTTTCTTTGTAATTGCTTCGTCGGAGTCCTCGGCGTAGGTATGATTCGGTGAGTGCTACTTTCTCGCCGTTCGGTCCGCAATCTCTCTGGCAATCTCTTCCTTGGTTTTTCCTTCGGTGACGATTCCTAGGTTCTTAGCGGCGGTTATGAGAGGGTCGGGGCTTGTCTCAGTAGTAGCAGTGGTCGTCGAAGACGATACCTCTTTGGCTGCCTTCTCGAACTCTTTCTTAGCGAGCCCAATTGACCTAGCTAGCTCCGGTAGCTTCTGTGGTCCCCACAGGAAGACGACGAGGAGAATGGCTACGACTATGAGCCATTCATAACCGACTAAGGCCAACTATCTTCACACTTTCGCATTGGGAGGGTGCTCAATATAAGACTGGTGAAGGAATCATGCGGGAATTGTCGTAGGCGACTTCGGGTACTGCTTCACGCCTTCTGGAACCTTCCCGTTTTGCCGTCGTATGTGAGCAAACCTGCGTAAATCGCCCAATGAATCAACATCGCGTTCACTAATGCCTCATTCAATTCAGGCTCGTGATGCCAACGAATGTCTCTTCGAGTCAACTCCTCAGCTACCTCACCCGCCGAGATGAATCTCTTCTTTGACGACAACTCCAAGGCTGAAGAGAATGCTTATGTCCAGTGCGATGAGCATTCTGATCCATGAATCGATTAGGTCGATGGTTATCTCAGCCACATTGAATGTTGTCGTGGGATCTGTCTCTGTTGGTTCTCATAGAAGCTAACGCGACTGGCTCCTGGTTGATGTTATCTCGGCATGCCGATATTGGATCTCTGTGGCAGCGATTTGGAAGTCATATAGGCCTTTCGCAAATAGCCGTCACTTGGCTTTAGCGAATATTACGCGGCGCAAGGGACGAGCAATGAATGGGCCATGATCGGTTTCCCTAGGTCATTGGCTCAGTTGGCCTAGAGCCTTGTAGCCGTAATGGTATGCGGCTATGCCTGTTACCGGGAGGTCCAACCACGAGGTGACAATTCTTGACAGAAGCGCTGCTGATGCTCCAACAGCAACCGGAACTCCGAACAAAGAGAGTGAGGCAGTAATTGCAGTCTCGTAAATTCCAAGCATCCCAGGAACCGCTATCGGCGTCATTTGAATCATTTTCCCAATCGCCATGGTTACCACCACAATCCAGAGTGAGACTGTGGAACCAACAGCTGTGAGAACCACCCATAGAATCAGGACGGAACAGGCCCAATCGCCTAGACTTGCTGCGAAAGAAGCTGCAACATGAACCCTTGAAGACAGTATCCTACGAAAAGCAACGTGATAGTCATCCAAGAATTGCCCCGCCTTTCCATCCGTTTTCGCTTGTTTTTGAACGATTTTGATGACGGGTTGAACCAGCCGAAGACCGCGGTCCAAGAGGGGCTGTATTGTCTTGGGGTTCAGGGAGAGGTAGAGTGAGACGATTAACCCTGCCACTGCGAGTACCGGCACGGCAGCCAATTGAAGGATCACTGAACTGGTTGCGCGTCCTCCGAGGGCGAGGACGAAGAAGGCCAAGGCTGTACTTGCCAGAAAACCGACTATATAGAGAACTCGATGCATGATAACTGTGGCAGTCGATTCTCCTAATTTCATTCCCGATTCCTTCGAACCCAGTATGCATCTTACCGCTTCAAGGAAGACACCACTCGGCATGGTATAGCTCACGAAAATGCTCGCGAACGTAATGCCCTGACAAGTACGAAACGGAAGCGTGTGACCCGTAGAACGAATTAGTACATACCACGCGGCCGCATAGAACGTGAAGCCAAGAAGCTGAATTGCCACCATCGCGAGAATTACCGTAGGGTTGACCTGGAGAAGCACGCGCGTAAGGGCGTCGAGCCCTACGAGATAGATGAAAGCTATTAGAACCGTTATCCCAACAGCTGCGCTGACAAGCCTCATGATTCTCCCTTTGTTGATAAGCTACACCTCCGATATTGCCGACAAACTACTGAGTAGAGTAAGTTGAATGTTGTAACCGTCGAATTCACACTTATATTCATGCAATGCCGCGAATGGCGACCCGCACACTGCTTCGAGGTAAGATTGCGTGGCAGAAACGCTGAGCTATGACGTAGTGATAGTTGGCTCGGGGATAGCGGGGCTTCGCGCCGCCATCGAAGCTGCTCGTGTTTCGGAGGGCAAGTGCAGCATTGCTGTGTTAACTAAGGTTCAGGCAATGCGATCTCATTCTGTGTCTGCAGAAGGTGGCACCGCGGCTGTCCTGTACCCCGACAAAGGAGACACCCTAGAATCTCACAGCTACGACACAATAAAGGGCAGCGACTTTCTCGCCGACCAGGACGCAGTTGAGTTCTTCGTCAATGCTATGCCCGCTGAAATCTACATGCTTGAACATTGGGGTATGCCTTGGTCGAGAACAGAAGACGGCCGAATAGCCCAACGTAACTTCGGCGGATACAGTTTCCCCCGGGCCACATTCGCCGCCGACCGAGTCGGATTCTTTGAGATGCAGACACTTTACGATACTACCCGCAAGTTCGAGAACATCCACTTCTTCCAAGAATGGTACGTAACCTCGCTGATCGTAGACAACGGCGTATTCCGAGGCGTCACAGCAATTGATTTGAAGAACGGCGATTTCCATGCCGTCAACGCGAAGGCCGGCATTATTGCAACAGGTGGAGCTGGAAGGCTCTACAAATTTGCGACTTATGGTTATTCATCCACTCCAGATGGCCTATCACTAGCATACCGTGCCGGTGCACCGATCGAGGACATGGAGTTCGTCCAATTTCATCCAACAGGCCTAATCCCTTCAGGCGTCCTGATCACGGAGGGGGCTCGCGGAGATGGTGCCGTTCTCATCAATAGCAAAGGGGAGCGGTTCATGAAGAAATACGCGCCTGAAAAAGTCGATCTGGCATCAAGAGATGTGGTTTCTAGGGCAATGATAACCGAGATTCAAGAAGGGCGGGGTTTGAAGGACCCGATAACTGGAATGGATCATTTACTCCTAGACCTACGCCACCTTGGGGGCGAGAAGATCAAGGAGCGTCTCTCAGGAATTAGAGAGATTGCCATCAAATTCAAAGGAATCGACCCTATTGATGAGCCCCTACCAGTCCGGCCAGTTTGCCATTACACGATGGGCGGAATCAGAACAGACATGAAAGCTCAAACTCCAATCGCCGCCCTTTGGGCGGCTGGAGAGGCAGCTTGCGTAAGCATTAACGGAGCAAACCGTTTGGGCGCTAACTCCACGGCCGAATGTCTAGTGTTTGGCACACAAGCCGGGGCAAATGCAGTTCAATACGCTATGAATCAGCCATCGCACAACTTGGAAAAAGAGCAGGTCGCCGCAGAGGAGAAGCGGCTCTTTGATGAAATCTTCCATGGGGTCGGAAGCGAGAACCCCTATGAAGTTCATAACGAAGTGCAGACGATTATGGACAAGTACGCGTATGTTTACCGAACGGGCGAAGGGTTGGAAGAGGGTTTGAGGCAACTGCGTGAACTACACAAGAAATCTTACCGCCATGTGAATGACCAAGCAAAGGAGTACAATACCAATTTCATTAACGTCCTCGAACTCGAGGCAATGTTTGAGGTCGCCGAAATCGTCCTGGCTGGTGGGCTAGCTCGAACCGAATCGCGCGGCGCTCATTCACGAACGGATTACCCAAAGCGGGACGACAATAATTGGCTCAAGCACACTCTCGCCTACCACAGCCCTAACGGGCCACGCCTCGATTACGCTCCGGTAAAGATTACCAAATACCCTCCAACAGAACGGCATTACTAGAAAATGGTGACAGAAACGACGGTTCAGAGCATAGGAAAAATCACCTTAAGAGTTCTGCGTGCAAATCCATCCCAGCAAACCCAGCGACACTACGAGACTTTCCGCATCCCCACAGAACCTGGGATGACGGTCCTCGCTGCGCTCCTGTTTGCAAAGGAGCAAATAGACCACTCAATCGCGATTCGGTTTTCTTGCAGAATGGCTTGCTGCGGCTCATGCGGTATGAAGATTAATGGCCTGCCAAGATTGGCGTGTTATACGCAGGTAACCGAATTCGGAGACTCGCCCATAACAGTTGAGCCTCTCGACCACTACCCGCTCGTACGTGACCTTGTTACGGACTTTGACAACTTCTTCTCAGCCCATCAGTCGGTGAAGCCTTTCCTTCTTAGAGTGAATGTGGCGGAGCAAGAGACATTTGAGTCGGAATACTCGCAAAATCAGCGTCAATTGGATGACTTTCTTCAGTTCTCGTATTGCATAAAGTGTGGTCTATGCAACTCCGCATGTCCGACTGTGGCAACTGACCCGCTCTTCACCGGCCCGCAGGCCCTAGGGCAGGCGTACAGGTACACTGCAGATTCTCGTGATGAAGGCGGGAATCTTCGGTTGAATGCCGTCGATGAGGAGCATGGAGTTTGGCGATGCCACTTTGCAGGTGCGTGCAGTTTCGTTTGCCCAAAGGGCGTAGACCCAGCATTGGCCATTCAGCGGCTGAGAAGGCTCGTGGTCACCCGCTCCACGGCGAAGAGAGCGGGCGCGAAACTGATGCCAAAACACACAGCACAATAATCGTGACCGGAATTGGGAATTGACTCAGCCTTCCTCAAGAAAGATAACAGGCTGTACGGCATGAACGTTAAGTGCGCCACCTGCGGTACCAAGATTGAAGTCTTCGTTAACACAATGTCGTCAGCCGGGGACATATAGCCGTTCTGCGAGAAATGTCGCACCTACGTGGATGTCATTCCCAGCGATTGATCATTCTCAGTCGGATGCTTTAAGGAAGCGCCGGGAAATGTGTTAAGACCGGACCAAGAGTAAGTGAGGCGCTCCTGAACAAGGACTTGAGGTTTGAACTTGGAAGGCATCGACAAATACGAACTCTTATCAGACCTGGCCAAACGCCGAGGGTTCTTCTGGCCGTCGTTCGAAATCTATGGGGGCACAAGCGGGTATCTTGACCTGGGGCCTCTAGGCGCAAAACTGAAGAGGCGCATAGAGGACAAGTGGCTGGATCTTTTCGTATACCAGCATGGCTTTGTAGCGATCTCCACTCCCGTCATAACCCCTGAAAAAATATTCCTAGCTTCAGGTCACATTGAACACTTCAAAGATCTGATGGTTAGTTGCGAAGAGTGCAAGAGGCATTTCAAGGCTGACTACGTTATCACTGAGGCAATGCCGGGAAGAACCGACATTGCCGTCGAAGCCATGTCGCCAGTGGAAATAGACTCATTCATCGCGGAAAACCATGTTCGCTGCCCTGAGTGTGGAGGGAAGCTGAGCAAGTCGGAATTTTTCTCGACCATGTTCAAGACGAACATCGGCCCATATGGTGACGCACCAGGTTACGGTAGGCCGGAGGCCGCGCAAGGGATATTTGTCGATTTCAAGCGTGTCTATGAAACTAGCCGAGAAAGGCTACCGATCGGCATAGCACAGATAGGCACAGTCATGCGCAATGAGATTTCGCCACGACAGGGCCCAATCAGGCTGCGAGAATTCACCATCATGGAAATAGAATTCTTCTTTGACCCTGAAGAACGGAAATGCAAATACCTCAATGGCGTGAAGAATGTTATCCTACCGCTCTATCTCGCGAAGACTCGCGAGCAACACAGTACTGATCTAACGCAGGTCACTGCCCAAGAGGCAGTAGAACGCGGATTTGTTCAGACAGAATGGTCTGCTTATTTCATGGCGCTCTCCATACAATTTGCAAGTTCACTTGGTATTCCATCAGAAAAACAAAGGTTCGAGGAAAAGCTACCTGCAGAACGTTCGCACTACTCAAGTCAAACCTTTGACCATCAGATTTGGCTCGACAGGTGGGGATGGGTAGAAATTGCAGGACACGCGTACAGGACGGATTTCGACTTATCAGCACACATGAAATCTTCAGGCGTCGACCTTACAATTTTCAAACCTCATTCGACTCCCATAGAGAGAAAGTCCACCGTGATTGTTCCTCTCGATTCGGTCCTTGGGCCATTGTTGCGAGAAAGGGCAAAGGCGATGCTTAGCGCCTTGGTTTCGACCAGACCTGAAAATGTGAAAGCGGCCTTCGAGAAATCTGGTTACTTTGAGCTGCAGGGCTTCAAGATTCTGCCATCGCATGTGCGTTTCGAAGAGCGTTCAATACGCGAAACAGGCAGGCGATTCTTGCCGCACGTTGTGGAGCCAAGTTATGGCGCGGAGAGAATTGTGTATTCAGCCTTGGAATATTCGTACAATCGTGTGAAAGACCGGGTGGTTCTCAAGCTTCCAGTTGACCTGGCTCCCACTCAGATGATGGTATTTCCATTGATGGCGAAGGACGGCCTCGCTGAACTTTCCGCCGAGATCCAAGCCTTCCTTTTTGCGCAGGGCTTCGAGGTTGAATACGATGAGGGCGGGACGATTGGAAGGCGGTATGCGCGCGCGGACGAAGTCGGTGTTCCGCTATCAATCACCGTAGACTATCAAACAAAGGAAAACGGCACTGTTACGCTTAGGGATAGGGATACGTGGCAACAGGTCCGCAACGAGTGGAAGGCGATCCCTGAACTCGCCCGACAGTTCTTCCAAAGAAAATTGACTTTTCCGGACCTTGGGACGCCTGTCAAGGTGGCTTACGAGTAGCCCCAGACATAATTGTGGCATGTTGGGCTATGGTTTAATTCCCCAACCGCCCTAATAGCTACAGCACGTCCCGGCGATGCAACTAGCTTGACATTTCCCATAGAGAACGAGGCAAACATAAGGCGCAGAATGCTCGAGCTGTGCCAAGCCCATGCGAGGAATGTTGTAGAAATCACGAGGCAAGTTGTGGTACTCCTTGATAATCTCGCTGACAAGAAACCTAAGCTCGCGAAAGAGAACTACGAAAATATCCTGAAGACACTTCAAGAGAACGAAAAGAACAAGGCAACCTTTCTGAGTGAAGTTGCATCCGTAGGAAGCTTACTCATAAGCAGAGAGGACTTCCTGCGCTTGCTGTTTCGGCTTGGTGAAGTTGCAGAATACTGCGAAGCCATGGGATACAGACTCATGGGCGTCGTGGACCTCAAATGGAAATTAGACAACAAGCGATTGGAAGAAGTATCCCATCTGATGAGTTCGGTGCTGAAGGAAATCTCCAAAGTAAGGGAAACGCTTCACTCGCTATCATTCGATGCGGAAAAGGCAGTGGAAACTGCCAAGGCTGTGGAAGACCTTGAGCGCCAAGTTGACGCTGAATCACGACACCTTGACTTGGACTTGATCTCAAGCAAGATGCCCTTGCAGACTTTGCTCTTCTTTCGTGACTTAGTTGAGAGAGCCGAAAGGATAGCCGACATAGGCGTAGATGTAGTGGACCATATACGAGTGCTCGCCCTCACAGCATAGGGTGCCGCACATGAAGCCCATTGCCGCGGAATTGATAGGAACCAGGCTCATTGTGTGGGACCATAGAGAGGGATTGGCACTTTACCGGATGGGTTTCTTCGGTAAGCCTGTAGGGATTCCAAAGCCCAAACCGGAACAAGAGTTCAAGGCACCCTTGATGCTCGATTTGATGGAGGCGTTGTACCTTCTCGATCGAAAAATAATCAAAGTGGTTAACGTCAAGAACTCTGAACCTGTTAGCAGGTCGATGCTCCTAAGAGTGGCCAACAAGACTTACAAGCAGTTTGATCTGGGATACAGCGCTTACGAGAACCTGCGTGAGAAGGGGCTCATCGTGACCCCTGGGATAAGATTCGGGTCGGACTTTGCTATCTACGAACATGGCCCGGGAATCGACCACGCCCCGTTCATTGTTACAGTGAAGAGGGAAGAGGAGACCATGGGGCCCTTCGAGGTTGTGTTAGCGGGCCGCTTGGCGACCACCGTTCGAAAGCAATTCACGATTGCAGTACCTAGAGGGCGGAGTAAGAAAGTGGATTACCTTGTGTTTCGCTGGTTCAAAGCCTGATACTTCTGGCAGAGATCACTGAATCCTGCTAACCATCTCTACCAACTTCTGCTGCGGTTTGAAACCCAGCTTTGCAAAGAGTCTCCCAGCTATCTCGTTATCCTCACCGAGCCAAACCGTCAGCGTCTGAACGCCCCGCTTGATCAACTTGTTCATGCCCGTCGCAACCTCCGTGGTGGCGAGTCCTCGCGCTCGATAGAGCGGATGGGTGTACAGCTGCGCGACGTGTGCTTCCGTGGGACTAGAGAGTGTTATGAAGCAGGCGCTTACAATGTTCTGGGTTGCGCCGCTAGTTAGCGACGCCCCAGCCACGTAAGGCCCATATATGCCGTTCATTATGCCGCTTAGCAATCTCTCCGCGGAGGCAATGCTAGACAACTTCGGCTCCGAACCTTTCTCGTAGCAGTCATACATGAGTTTGGCAAGAATAGGCAGGTCCCGCGGCTTTGGACTGTTGAGCGGAAGGATGGGCATCAATTTCGTATCAACGGTCGGCCCTTGTAGTTTCACAAGGATACGCCGTTTCTCAAAGCCATTCTTCACGAGCGCCTTAGACATCTCCTCCGGAACGTGAAGAGTAAGAAGGCCGATTTTCATTCTATTGAGATCTTGTTGAAGGGTAGGAACCAATGAGTCAAAGGGGAGTGAAGGGGAAGGGAGAAATTTGCCAATCGCAGCCTCCGTATCGGAGATATGAAGAGTGAATAGCGCGGCTAATTGATCTGTGAAGAGTAGATTCCATTCCTCAGGCGATCGCTTGAGTTCGGATTGCACTTCTGTTTTATTCGAGCATTGAGGAAATATCTCCTTCAAATAGGTCCCATTTTCAACAATGAGGTCCGCTGCTTGAGACAAGAGACCTGATGATGCTTTGGCGGTTCTCGTAATCATGAATCGTCATCCTCGGGAAAAAAGCCCATATCCAGCTGCATATTCAATCTTGCGTGGTCCAAATGTACACAGGGCTGGTCGCCTCGGGTGCTATCGTAGCCATATTCGGAGGGTTTCTTGTTTTCACAGATTTCTATGTTCCTCTAGGCGTGTCGATGTTCGGGTTGCCAATTGCGATTGTTGGACTAATTATGTTCATTCTGGGGTTCCTCAGGAACGAACCACTGGCGATTGAACCTGCGGAGGGCAAGAAGTTCTGCTGGTATTGCATGTCACAGATCCCTAGAGATGCGAGCGAATGCCCAAACTGCAGTCTTTCGCAGCACGATGCCCAAGACTAAAACGTCGGTTGCTTACGTTTTCGCTTTATCTTGCCCAGTCGGTTCTTGACTTTCGGGGAGTTCGATGTGCGCTTGGCCCTCCATAATCTTTCGCTGAAGAGCTGTAATCAGTTCATCGATGGCCACACTGTCGAGGCCGAGTTGTCTGAGTGCCGAGAGCGTTTCATCCGAGAGCGTCGCCCCGATGTTGGGGCCACCGTACCCTTCCATTCCGATCGCGCCGAACTTCAATCGGGTCTTCTTGTATTCAAAGTACCCGGATATGTAAGTAACGCGTCCTTGTTCGTCTAATTGGTCTATGAAAACCTCGAGGTCTTCTGGGAGCTCTGGCCTGGACATTGTGAACCCTACAGGTGTTCTCATGAGGCTTTAATCCTACCCATATACTTGTTTCGGCTGCCCACTTGTCCAGGGGAACATGTTGCTCAGGAAACTCAGCGAATCTGTTGCGATCATCGACACTCAAGCGCTTGATGCGCTAAACGTCGTGGCCGCTTACGTTGTTGCTGGAAAGGAGACAGCACTTATCGATATGGGTTATCAGTCCTCTGCTGACGTTGTTCTTCGCGACCTTGCTAGCAACGGAATCAATCCAGATTATCTTCTACCGACACACGTTCATTTGGACCACTGTGGTTCCTGTGGAACTCTTGCCAGGAAGTTCACGAACGCCTCAATCAGGGTCCATCCGAAGGGTGAGCCGCATTTAGTTGATCCTTCGCGTCTTTGGAAAGGCGCAGGTGAATTATTCGGATCTGAACTCGTGCAGAGGTACGGTAGGCCTGAACCCATTGCCCAAGGGCGCGTCCGCGTTGCAGTTGATGGCGACGTGGTCGACTTGGGGCGGGGAACAACTCTTCGCACTGTCTGGACTCCGGGGCATGCTTCACATCACCTAAGTTACGAATGGGAAGGCCACAATGCCTTCTTTACAGGCGACGCAGTTGGAATCTGTTTCCCGAAATTTCCTGTACTGATTCCCACCACACCTCCGACGAGTTTCAACCTGGAGGAAACGCTCCAGTCCCTCGAGCGGATACGAGGAAGTTCTCCGACCGAGTTCTACACGCCTCATTACGGCGTTGTGAGAGATGCGATGCCGTGGATAACAGAAAACGTCAATTTGCTTCAGCATTGGCTGAAGAACATTAGGCAGATGAGGGAGGCTGGATGGTCTGATGAGCAAATGTCGAACGCCCTAACGGACGAGATTGCTGGGGTTATGCGTCGCCCAACTAGTGAGGTGCCTGAATACCTGCGAATCTCGATCAAAATCAACGTCTTGGGCATTCTTCGGTACCTGTCAAGATGAAGCGTCAGCGCCTCCCCGTCCATACGGCGGCATGGTTTTCGCCGCATTCATGTTCGTCCGATGTAAACTAAAGATTCACTTATGCAGTAATCTTGGCTTGGTTTCATTAATTTTCGTTCATTATCGCGAGCGAAATGCACAGTTCTCCGGATGAACGACTTAGAGTGGTGTTAAAAAACTGGGGTGTAATACCTTTCGATGGGAATCCATTGCACTGGAGGCGCGAATGACCTTGTCGGCGACTCGAAAATGCGTGATCCTTGTAGCCTTTTTGGTACTTTCCTTCTGCACGATTGGAGTCTTTGCTGAGGAGCCAAGCCTCGGCAGAGTGCGGATATCAAGCTTTGTTTGCCCAAAACAAGTCGCGCCGAGCGAAATGTTCTCGGTTAAGTTAGACGTTGAGTACGAGATCGTCACGAATGCTAGTATCCGGGCGGCCATATTCGAGGGCATGGGAAACGCGAGCACTCCTCTTTGGCAGAGTGATGTTGCAATCGTTAGTGGGGGAGGTGACGAGGTCTGGAACCTCAACTTTACTGCCCCACCAACCGAAGGTACCCTCGAACTATCAGCGTATGCATATTACTTTGATAACGGCGTATGGAAATTTTACAATGACACGATTTTAGGTCCCGGACTCAGGCAAGTGGCGATTAAGGTTGCACGATATGCGACGCTTCAAGTTGAGTTAGGGGTGCCGGGGATTGAAGTTGCAATAGGCAACGTATCCGAGACAACAACGCAGTTCGGGAGTGCAACTGCCTCTTTGCTGGTGGGAACGGAATATCCTTTGTCCGTTTCCGCTTTTCTAGAATACCCGAACTCGACGCGCATAATGTTCAATGGATGGCAGGACGGGAATAATCAAACGCACAGAATTTTAACGTTGGATAGGGATACACTGGTCGTAGGTTCCTATAGAACGCAGTACTTGTTGCGAGTTACTTCGACAGTGCCAGGCTATTCATCTGAGAAATGGTATGACGCCGAGTCGAATGTGTCGCTTCACGGTTTTGATTCCGTTTCAATGTTTTGGCCTTTAGGGCTCTTGGGTGGGAAATATGATTTTTCAGGATGGTCGGGTGATGTCACTTCCCGATCTCGCGATATCAACTTCACGATGAACTCGCCAAAGACAATCTATGCTAACTTTTCAGTTGAATATGGCGATTTGATTATTCTCCCGATTATCATAGCCGCGGGCGTACTAGGCGAAGTGGTTCTGCTCGCGTTTAGACGTAAGAAAACCGCCCAGATCAGTGCGGAATCATTTGCACCGGTGTCTGTGTGTTCGAATTGTGGCGGGGATATAGAGGAAGGATGGGTGCATTGTATTCACTGCGGAGCCAAACTAGGCGCCGAGAATGGACCGGCCAAACGTGGCCCATAGCCGATTCTGCTGCATGAGATAGAAGATGCCGCGTATTTCTGGCAGTCTCTACAGTTCCGTGCATTTATGTGACAAAGAGCCCATATGAACCCAGGGATAATTTAGACGATTAAGCTGGCATGTTTCGGCGTTCTCCGCTCAGGATATAGGTCATTAATTAGTTTGAAATGGGGAGAGGCACTGAAGTCTTAAGTAATGTGTGCATGCGTTACATAGTATCCGCGAAAACCAAAAATTGCCAGATTATGAATCAAATTGAGGCACTGTTATGAAAGCCACCCGAAACCTAGTCGCGTGCCTCATCTTGGCGTTGGCGCTCCTAACACCAGCGCTAACCCCGGTATCGGCGGTCATTGCTCCGTTAGCGTCGGCTACTTTTCCAGCGGGGACAATCGTCGTCCCAATGGATGGCAAGCAGAACGACAGGATTCATGTTTACGGGCTAATTCATGAGTTTTTGAGGAATAACCCCGGCTCTCTTGTTGCGCGCGTTATTGAGCCGCCTGATGTCACATTGCAAACGCAGCTGACTCCTGGCGGCGATGTGTACCAAGGTGGGCCATTCCTTATTGATTCATCTTATGATTCCGCGATTAATACGATGTCGAACAATTCCACCTTTTCAAAGGTAACTGTCACGCATCTGGTATCTCCTCTCACCTCGAACAAGATTTTCTTCGTGAGGGAGCCAACGAAAATTCTCGTGATCGGAGATGGTTATTGGGGGAAGACCTTCCTTACGCTCACGAGGATGGGAATAAGCTACACTCAGGTGACCACAGATCAGATACTAGCTGATCCTTCGCTGATAAATCAATTCACGCTTATCGTTCTTGACAGCCCAGGATGGTACGGCAATCCAATACCATACGCGCCTGACCGCCGCGCCCAGATCCAAGCCGTCTACAACACGATTTCCACTCACGTACAAGCAGGAAACGAAGTAATGTTTACTGATGCAGCACTGCTCGACCTCAACTCAACTTTTCCGGGCTACATGCAACTGGGAGCAAGTGGAATAGCATCCACCCCAACTATTACAGTCTATAATCCGCCAAGAGGGGGGTTCAATCCTGAGTTCCCCAGTCAATACTACAATCCTGGCCCAACCCCGAACACCGCAAAGATCTTGACTGAAGCCGGAGCGGGCCAATGGGTGCCGACGGCAGTACAGCCGGCACACGCTGGCGATGTCAGAATTCTCATGGACACCAAGAATTATGGTTACCCACACCCTCAGGTCCCGTACGCGATTCTCGCCTTCTACTTTCCATACGGCAACGGCGTAGTCGAAGGCTTGGCATTCCAACCCTACCAGCAGCTGTACCCAACCTATGCAGACCTAAACGGTTACTATGCGACCTACGAAATTTACGGGGATAAGTTCGTTCACGGCCCGCAACCTTTTGACTTTATCCTTTCAGCAACGCCAGTGACACAAAGTGTTCCACAAGGCAACACAGCAACATACACTGTGAGTGTGACCCAGATTGGTACCCTCAGCTCTCTTGTGAACCTGCAGGTCACCGGAGGACTGCCACCAGGAACGCAAGCCAGCATCGATCCTTCATCAGTGACAACCAGTTCCGGGGGAGCCGTATCCGCAACGTTGACAATTCCAACGTCATTCAGTACGCCCCCAGGAACGTATACCATCACGCTCACCGGAACTTCGACCTTGCCTCTGATCACGCATAGTGTCACCGTGACGCTGACTGTTACTCCCGTCTCAGACTTTGCAGTCGCTGTTAACCCGAACCCTGTTGTAGTCAATCAGGGACAGTGCGGGAACGTCACCGTTACAGTTACCTCTCTCGGCAATTTCAGCTCGCCTGTCGACCTCACTCTGAATAACCTGCCTTCGCATGTCTCGGGAAGCTTCAATCCTAGTTCTTCTGTTACACCACCAGAGGGTGGCTCAGCATCCTCCTCACTTCTGCTCTGCCCGGACACATCGTTAGCTGCAGGTAATTACACGATCACGGTGGTTGGAACAAGCGGCGCACAGGTTCATACTGCTGACGTCGTGCTCGATGTCCCAACGCCCGCTTTCAACTATCTAATCTACCTGATCGTGCTGATGCTCCTCTTTCTGTCAATAGGGTTAGGTCTGCTCGCATTCTGGTTCTCGAGGAAAGGCCCTAGAAGGATGCGGCCGCGGGCGCAATACGTCATGCCGCTCCCCACTGTGCGCTGCCGGAATTGCGGGAGAATGATGCCCCTGCAAGCAGTATTTTGCCCGTTCTGCGGAAGGCCGCAAGTTATACTCGCGCGAGGCCCGCCTAGAGTCGCTGCGGTGAGCGCGCGCAGAAGAGGAAGTGTTGTTGGATTTTCGCTTTGCCTTGTTTCCGGAATCTTGGTTCTGCTCAATAGTGCAGCGTTGCTCGCGCCGTCATTCTACGGGCCTCCCGTGAATTGGTCCGCTATATTCTTCTGGCTGCCAGCAATAGGGCAATCATACGCCTTCGCAATTGGCGTCATCATTGGCCTAACGATAATCATGGCTTCCATCATTATGGTGATGGGGCATGGAGCGATCGCTGATGTGATCATCTTTCCGTTCGCCGTGTTCAGCATCATAATCGGCGGAGGCTTTGTCGCCGGTTTCGTACTTGGCGTCGTGGGCGGAATTCTCGGCGCATTAAGACGATAATTCATAACGAATTATCTTGATGCTTTTCACGAAGTTTCTAGACATCTTCGTATCGCCTGACTTTCGGTAACGTGCCTGCTTTACAGTGGCTAAACAACCAAAGCAAATTCACTCAAACAACACAATGCGGATACCCGGCTGCCCCCCGGTGCCTCATAATCTTTAGTGCCTTGCATCAATCGAAAGTTTGGCTAAGGCCACGTATTGCTTGGAATCTGCAACCCGCGGCATCGTTTTCTGTTTCACGGTCAAGAAATCCCAGACGTTCAATGGTGAAATCGCTAAGTCACAAATAGTCCATAATGTCAGGGCGATGCAAAATGGAAGTCATGGAATATTACCGCGATTCAAGTGGTTTCTGGCGTATCAAGAACTTCAGAAGACGTCGACGCGCTAGAATCTAGATTCTCCACCGGTCAGCATTTCCTGCCTAGGCCGTGTGGATTTCCACAATATCCTGGTCAGCAAGCTCGTGTTCTGGGCCGACCCTTTCACCCGCGAATTTGCTGGTCGGCCCCCAGATCCGTGAGTATCGATATCTGTCAGCCAGATCAGTATGAATGCGCCGAGCCAATTCGCCGACGGTTGTCCCCGCTCGAACAACGAAGGGGGATTTCGAAGGCCGTGGTTCGTTAGGTTCCTTCGTGTAGACTCTTATGATTCCCAGACCGTGAAAGAGGGCTTCACCAACCTCGCTGAGCCCCTTTGCAGTCAAACACGAAGTGAAAACACATCTTAACGCCGGGGCATGCTCCGTTGCGAGCTCGATCCGAGTCTGGGTGACATCGACTAGGTCGATTTTGTTGGCGATGACCACCGTTGGCTTGTAAATCATAACGTTTTCGAAGATCGCGTCTTCCACATCATCTGCAGAAGCGTCTCCGTAGATTCTCACGAGCGCGTTCCTTATGCCGTAGCTGTGCAAGAGTTCTCTTATTTGGGCGGGCGTACAGGACTTTTGATGGCCTGATGTTGCGATGCGGATCTCCCCGGAACCTTTCTCTCGCACTATTTCTACCCTCGACAGCGGTCTCTGCGTAGAGATGCGAGCCCTTTCGAGAGATTCAAGCACGGAGCGGAATTGGCCGGTTGGATTGGCCGACATATCCACGACTATGATGAGGCCGTCGGAAGATCTAATCAGATCCAAAGCCTCGGGCTCAATCTGATAGCGGGCGTCGCGGCCGAGTTGTGGTGCAGGCAATTCAACTAACTGAAGCTGAATGTCTTCGTACCGGAGCATTCCCGGGACAGGCCTTTGAGTCGTGTATTCATAAGAGGCGACGGTGACTTGCGCGTTTGTGAGCGACCGGAGAAGGCTACTGCGTCCTGCTTTGGTCGGCCCAAAGACCATGACTTGCGCAGCTCCTTCGCGCTCGATGGTCCAGCCTGGCCGACCCGCAGCACGTTTACCGCGCTGAAGCGCAAGCTCTTCCTTGAGATCTGCGATCTTTGTCTTGATTTGGGCTTGCAGTCGTTCGTTTCCCTTATGCTTAGGTATGGCTGAGAGAAACTCCTGGTATGCTCGAAGCTTCTCTCTGGGATTGGTGGCTAGCTGCGCTTCCTGCCATTTAGCCTGAGCTTCAGCTGTGAGGTTTGCGGGCAACGCCGCTCAAATCTGCATGGGCTCAATGAAAAAGGAAAGGTGCCGGAGGCGGATTTATGTCCTTTTCTGGAGCTTTCGTGACTATGGTCGCTGCGATTCTATCTCCAACTCTCTGTCGATCGTGAGATGACAAGATGGCAATGGCACCGATGACGTAGAAAAATGGCAACCAATCTATGGGGCGCAGGATGTTTCTCTTGAGGGAAGCACCTAGCGTGCATGGATCTCCATCCCTTCCCACAACCCGAAGTCTTAGCACGGACTTGCCGATTGTCGAAGCGAAGAGCCATTCCAACAGAAAGTAGTAAACCAGCGTAACGATGCCCAGGTAGACGAACGTCGTCGGCAGCGTAGACGCTGCACCTGCGATTGTCAACATGCTTGAGAATTCGTTCAATCTTCCAGTGAGGACGAGCCCTAGTATGGTTACGATGAACGAGTCGACAATTCCTGCCGTCACTCGTCTCAGCAATGGAGCCGGAGAAATGTGAGTTGGTGGCGTGGATAATGTCTCGATGGTTACTTCACGTCCGTCTTCGTGAGCCATGGCGATCATTGTCTGGTGGTTGTTCAATCGACGGATCGCTTCCAGAATGACTTTCGATGAATGCAAATTCATGGGTTCAGACATACTCTTAAATATAATTTGGACCGTACTCCAATTCACTAAGAAAGGAGTAATTGAACGAAATAATGGCGGAAGTATGCCCTACCTGTGGGCTTCCTAAAGATCTCTGCGTCTGCGGAACCATCAGCATGGAGCAGCAACTTGTAAAGGTCCGCCTCGAGACTAGGAAATGGGGCAAGGCGACGACAATTATCGAGGGCATAAACTCGAAGAGCGTTAACCTCGATGACCTTGGCGCAAAGCTGAAGACCTATTGTGCATGCGGCGGAACCGCCAAAGACGGCCTGATAATGCTTCAGGGAGACCATCGGAATAAAGTCAAGAAACTGCTGGTACAGACCGGCTTTCCTGAAAGTTCAATCGAGATTCATTGAGAGCCAGATTCGATGGCGTTTGCGTTGAGCAGTTTCTTCGATACGATGAAGAATCTCAAACATTCGGGTCCTGCACCACAGATATGTCCGGTGTGTGGAAGTATGAAGGTGAAGCAGCAGGGGTCGTTGAGTGGCTGGTTGTTGCCGGCAGTCTACGCGTGCGAGGAGTGCGGCTACGTGGGCCCGGTGGTTCTTGAGCTCGATGATGAGGGTGCTGGGACAGAGAAACGTTGAAACATTAGTGTTCCATTAACAGAACATTAATATACTGACCGCCTCCTGAGGACGGAAGTAACAGTTCACTCAGAGCGGTTAGCCTTGAGCTCAAGGATCGGACCACGCATTTTGCCATGTGTCGCGGTCCTCTTTATTGCAGTTGTATTCGCTGGCTTGCAAACCACGGTCGCAGGTCAAACCGTGACCCGCACACAAGATGTGCAACTGTACACGGGCGATTTCCTCGTCGTCCAAAGTGACAGGGCAAGCATTCAACAGGTGTTCATTCAAGGCAACCTTTCGGCTACCAACCTGACCAGACCTGCCGATTATCCGACCGCAGACTTTGAAATTCAAGCACTCAACGCAAGCAACTTCGAGCTCAAGTTCATTTTCGACTACCCTACTGAGTACCAAGTCAATTTGCTCACCAAGCCTTCAGATTTGAGCGCGCCCGGGAATAATAACACAACATACTACATGTCGGGCGGCGCGTTTGAACTTGACGTAAACGCCATCTTCAACCCTCGTCCGGACACGCATGCAACTGTTATCCCATCCGTCTCGCCGTGGGACAGCTTTGTGGGATGGATTGGGAAATTTGGGCAAGCGTTTCCGCTATGGGTGAAGGCACTTTACTTTGCGCTAGGTGTGCAGTTCTTTGCTGTTGGCGGAATATGGATCGCACGCGAGTCTAAGAAGAAAGAGGCCTCTGGACAGCGGTTTGACGTCGGGGATAAGGCATACCTCTGGCTCGATGTAGTATACAAGTTTCTGGTCGTTTCATTCGCTGCAATTGTTGCCATCATGGGTGGAGAACTCCTCTTACTGTTCGTACTCCGTTTCATGTTCCTTGCATCAGTAGAGCTACTCTCTCTTTGGGATCTTTTCGTCATCGGTTTCGCAGTTGGAGCGATTATGATCGTGTACCTCCTCCGATTCACTCTCGAAAAGGCTTTCGACCTCAAACCAGTGCAGGACGAATGACTATGCCAAATCAACTCGAGGATATGGAGCGATACGAACAACCGGACTTAGAGCCGCAGGCAGACGTGGAATGGTGGCGCAAATTCAGCGTACTTCGCTGGCTGAACTACGTCCCACTACGAGCCGTCGATAGAGATTTCATGAAATGGCGAAAATCGCGAATATCGCCGAGAAAGTTCAGAAAGATACAACAGCACTTGGATAAGCTCTATCCGCCAAACAAATTCTCACCAGTCAAGTTGATTGGGCGCGAAAAGGAGTATAATCTCCTCTTGGATTCATTCAGGCTTCATGTCCTGAAGCATCCAATGCTGCGGAAATGGTTCGATAAGGACGAGCTCCCGAAGGCCATCTGCCTGACGGGCGAAAGCGGGACTGGGAAGACTTTCCTTACTATGGTTTCTCTAAAGCAAATGTTGCTGGAAGCTCACACGAATGGTGTACTGCTCTCACCGATAATCATCAAAGGATCCGACGTTTTTTCAGAGTATTACGGGAGAAGCACCAAACAGTTAGGTCGCCTCTTGGAGCGTGCTGCCTCCACACCCTCTGTCATTTACATCGACGAATTCCAGAGCTTCGGCCGGAAGGTAAGGGGAGATACGGGCACTGAGCTCGAAGACACGCGTGTGCAGGACGAAATAAACAGGTGGCTGGACAAGATCTTAAGCAGCGACGCACGCACCTTGGTAATAGTCGCCACAAATTCCTACGAACAAACCCGTGAAGACATTCGCCGTCGCCTCTCGCGCGTCGACCTTGACTCGGGCGTTACCCACGATATGTTGTTAGCTATTATCACGCACAGGTTGTCGGACGAGAGTTGGCGCGGGGTATCGGCGACAGAGATACAGGAAATCTTGGAAAGAGAAGCTGTACTGCGCAGGCACGGTTCGATCACTCCTAATGACATCCTTAGCGTGTTCAGGGAAGTGAAGCGCGCCAAGGAAGTACCACTACTCGAAGCGATCCGAAGGTCCGTGCCTGGCCCCTTGTCCAAGTGGACTAAACCAAGGTACAAGGTAAGCTTGGAGGATTTCGCCCAGGCAGCGCACACAATGAAGTTCTATGCTGAAAGGGAAAAGTCCCAGGAAATAATGGACGCAGTATACATTGTGACCCCAAAGGTTTCCAGAGAAGACATCGGCGGCCTTCACGACGTCAAGAACAAAGTGCTGAACCACATTTCCCTCGCGTTCAACCCGAAAATGTCGCAGCTCGGTTACGCTTCCAATTGTAGATTCTTGCTCTTCGGCCCTCCCGGGACAGGTAAGACGCTCCTGGCGCTAGTGGCTGCTGCTGAGAACCGTGTCGCCTTCATCAAAGTCAGGGGAGGGGAACTGATGAGCGGCGCCAGTTACATCGGCGAGCCCGAGAAACGGATCAAAGACCTATTCGCACTGGCAAGGCAACGAACGCCGTGCATTCTCTTTCTCGACGAAGCTGACGCGATTTTTTGGGGTGCTGACCCAGCAGGCAATAAGATTCTTGCGCAAGTGAAGGCAGAATTGAGCGAGATCAAACCTGACGAAGGAATTGTAGTAATAGCTGCATCCAACAAAGAGAACCTAATCGACCAAGCCACAAGAGATCGGTTCGAGCCAAACGTATTCTACGTGCACCCACCGTTGAACGACCGTGAATGGAACGAAGTTGTGGAGATTCACCTAAGGAAATTCAGAAGATTTCTGCACGAAGAGGTTGACGCAGCGAAAATCACACGATTGTTCAGGATGCAGCGAATTCTGAGCCCAAGGGCCGCGGCTGAAACGATCTCAGAATCGCATCGATTATGGGCTTCGGAATTGAGCGCCGTTGACGAGTTACGAAAGGCTCACACCGACGACGAGAAGACCTTCGTCAAGAAGCGATACGAAGCGGACTTAGACAGGTTGCAATCGGTGGTCGGAACGGACGATAATCTGACTTTGCAGAAGGTCGACGAGACTTGTTACCCAATCCGTCTCTACCACTTCGAAAAAGCAATTCAAGCTCTCGAGTCTAGCCAAGAGAGACAGCGAAGGGAACTGGAAGAGGCCCTCATTTTGACCACGCCCACGGCAGGAGCATCATTCGGTCTTTATGCGGCTGATGATGGAACGGGTGGAATCATCACCGTGGAGTGTTCGAGTAGGCCGATTATCCCGGGTGAAAAGCTCGTATCCGTAACAGGTAATTCCACATCACTTGTTGTTGGACAGGCGGTCGTCCCGGACGAGTCAGTTCTCCAGAGCGCACAGAATGCCGCGGAAGCGGTTAGGTCATGGCTCTGGACCGCCTGCAACATAGACCTCAGCCGTCTGCATATACATTTTCAAGTTCGAAGCCTCTTGGAAGGTGCGCCCGGCCAAGGCGTGTCAGGGCCCAGCGCTGGCCTGGCAATGGTCCTCGCACTGTTCTCAGAACTTGCAGGCCTTCCGATTTCACCTGCAATTGTTGCGACGGGAACTATTGGAGTCAAGCTTGATGTTGGCCCAGTAGGCGGCCTTGGAGGCTACGGAACTCAAACCGGAAAGATCGTGGGCATTCTCAAGTCCCGGCGAATACGAATCACGGATTTGGTGTTGCCTGTCGCGAATGTCGAGGCCGCACATGATGAAATGCGAATGCTGGAAGACGAAGGGGTGCGCATCCGTCCCATCAGGGATGCGGCGGAATGCCTGAAAATAGTGTTCAGTGTTAGTGAACAGGAACTGGTTGGAAAAATAAAAGAAAGGTTTGAGACAGCTGCGAAGCTAACTCAACGGGTTTAGATGTCGAGTTTCAGTGCTTCTTTAAGTCCTTTGTACCTGTTTCGGACGGTGACTTCGGTAACGTTAGCTACTTCAGCTATCTCTTTCTGGGTTTTCTTTTCCCCTTCTAGGACGCACGCGACGTAGAGTGACGCTGCAGCAAGGCCCATAGGGTCTTTTCCGGCAACAATGCCCTTCCTCTTCGCTTCGTTGATGATCTTAATCGCACGCTGCTGCGTGGGCATTGAGATTTCGACCTTAGTGGCTATTTTCGAGATGCACTTAACCGGATCCTCAACTGGCATTCGTAGGTCCAATTCGCGGACGAGGAGACGGTAACACCTCGCAACATCCTTCTTTCGAATCCTACTGGCCGCCGAGACATCTTTGAGTGTTCTGGGTGTTTCCGAAATTCTGCACGCTGCATAGAGCGATGCAGCAGCAATTGCGGCTATGGAACGGCCTCTGACTAAGCCGTTGTCCAGGGCTTTTCTGTAAACTATGGCTGCGCGTTCCTTAATCGGCGCCGGTATATGCAGCATATCTGTCAAGCGGTCAAGTTCGGCCATCGCTTGCGCAAGATTTCTGTCCGCTGAGGAGTGTACACGGGTTCTAATCTGCCATTTTCTAAGCCTAAGCATTTCCAGCCTAGTTGCCAGTGGAAGTTGACGACCATACGCGTCTCGGTTAACGCGGTCGATCACGGTCGAAAGGCCCTTATCATGAATCGAGAATGACGTTGGGATCCCTACGCGTCCACGCTCATCCTTCTCTTCCTTCGTGAAGGCACGCCATTCAGGCCCTTGGTTCAGGGCATGTTCGCTGATAACCAAACCACAATTCTGGCAGATTATCTCCCCTTGGTCGTAGTCCTCTACCAGGTTCGTGCTACCACATTCGGGGCAGTTGGTAAGTTTTCCAACTTTCTTTGTCGTTGTGCTCGTACTCATTTTCTTCTTACCTACTCGATGCTTAACGCTCGGACCATCTCTCCTTAGTAGAACAACGCGGCGTCGTTCTGCTTCAGAACTTCGTCATCCGGCCCGAAAGCTATAATAACCACGGTTGCACCCTATTTAAGTGTTATGTCGAATTTTAGCGTTTCTAATTTGATTCAAACATTATGAGACGTTTTCGGCCATTGGGGGCTGATTACCGAAGATATATTGGATATGCCATCATTGGACGCTGGAATTTGATATACGGCTCCATTCCGACCCGTTCGCCGCGTTGTTTTAGTCCACTGTCTTGCGGAAATAGGCATAATCAGATTCTCGACGGAGAAAGCGTGCGTATCTTCCACATTCCGAAACGAGCATAGGCTGAAGGTCGTCGGGGGATGTGAGGACTTCAATATTCAGGATCCTGAAACGATCTTGTTCAGGGTCTTTGCCGAACAGTTTTCTGAAATCCTCCAAGCCTAATTCAGGTGCGAGTGGATCCTTCAGGTCAATGACGACGGGGATTCTCCGTATCGGCACTTTCACGACCACTTCAACCGGCAATCAGCTCGTCCCCCGATCTGCCGCGCTTAGATAGAACGTCCAGCCACGGGTTGTTCGCAAAGAAGGATGGAAGCTCTCCCGCGGGAAGGTTGGGATTGGCGAACATCGGTTCAGGTCTGGTAATGGGCGTTGGCGGAGAAGGTTCCGTTGGATCCAGGTGAGTTCCTGAGTCTTGTTTGAACGCCTTTAGATCCTCGCGGAGGGTGGCAATGGTTCTCTCCATTTCCGCGTACATAGACCTTAAGGTAGCTAGTTCAGTGACCACGCTTGGGTCGGGGCTTTGAGACACTTGTTGATTCGTCTCTGAGCGTTGTGACGGTTGCGAGGGAACTGCTTCATCGATTCTGCGTTCGTCAAAGAGCAGTAAGCCTATTCCATAGGGCTTGAAAATTGCGGCGTCAATAGAGCCTCCGAGCAGCCTTGGGGCTGCTAGGTAGAGTAATTGCGATGAATTCCGAAGAGACGTGAGGCTCAGTATGGCTTCAATAACCTTGTTCCTCTGGAGAAGATCCTCGTTCCTCAAGATGACAACATGGGTTTTCTCAGAACCCGAGATGAATCCGAGATTATTCTGCGGTATTTCCGCCCTTCCTGCCGGCTGTGCGCCCATTGCCAGAAAGTAATGGAGCAACCTGTCCTCGATGGGTAGACTAGCCACTGAACTTCATCCACCCCTCCAAGCGCTGCCAATCCCACTCGTAGTTCTCCGGAACTGCGAATCCATAGATTATGCAGCCATGCCAAACCGAGAATTGAGGAGATTTCGTCATCTTAACGGACACGTTTTTGATTCCCTTCTGTCTAAGCAGCAACTTGATTTTCGTAGGAGCATCAACCGCTGTATCTTCGAGGCGTTCGGGGACGGTCCAGCTGAAATTCCCGCCGGACAACAACACTTCGCGGTAAAGCATGGGTTGCAGTTCAACCGGGCAACGTTCCACTGACGCAACAATTGCGTCGCCGAAGTCGAGCATTCCGCTGAATGTGGTTTCGCCCATCTTAACGTCCTTTGGCCTCGGCATCCCGCGGCCGAAGTAGCTCTTGAAAATCTCATGGTTCGGGTTAAACACGTACTCACCTATCAAGAACCTAGTCCACGAATCTTTCTCTAAATCGATTTCAACCCTTGTTCCGGGCACTTTGTATCTAGCCCTGAACCTTCGGGGCGACTTCTTCGCTTCGTTGATGGAGCTGTCAAGGTCCGCGGGGAGAAGCCCTATGTTTTCCTTGACTTTCCTGACAAGCGCTTCTTCGTTGGCGAGGTCTCCGTACCCAGCGTCTTTCAATATCTCGGAGGTGATCGCGTTTGCGTCTCCACCGCCTCGGTTAAGCGCGACTTGAGCTGCACGGATCGGATATTTCGAGATGGGACAGACTTGGCTATTTCCGTGCCCGGACTCAATCACGACGCAAGTTGTCACTCCGTGCCCAATTGCGACCGCGAATGGTTGGGGTATGACTGTTACTGCCTTGATTAATCCGCTAACGTTGTTTTGTGCGAAAAGCTCGAGGAGCCTTTCATACATGTAGCGAGGCGATACCGATGAGAGTGAGGCTACGATATAGTATCCGTTGAACCCGTTGTTTGGTTTCGGTATGAAAGCGTTCAGGCTGAAATTCGTTAGAGCGCTTACGACTCGCCAGGCAGTGTCGTCGCCCTTTTCGATCGTCCCGTTACGCATCGGATAGACTAAGCGACTGGACAAGTCTTCGGTGGACTGGAGGTAAAGTGGAACGTCTTCGCCTACTATGATGTCGGCTGTCGATTCAAAAGCCTTGTACATGACCGAGTTCTTGTCTGGGAAATATCCGCGGTTGTTGACGATTCTCGGGTTCTCTCCGCAAGTTATGGGGCCGAACTTGAAATCGCTTGTCCCAAAGTCCATCGCGAACGTGTAATGGCTTCGGTAATCGTTGGGCGCAGTCATGCTTTCGCTACCTCCACAACTAGGCGCCTGCCGTCGATCCGCACAACGACCTCTTGATCGGGGTTGAATGGGAACGACGAGTCTTTGACGATATCCGCAGGAATGTACAGAATTCCCGTTTTGCTCCGGTCGCTGCGCGTTGGTAGGATGATTTTCGCATAGCCTTCCAGCATCTGATAATTCACCATGCAATCAACAATGCATTCCAACTGCCTTTGTTCGAGGATTTAACGAGGCCGAGGAGAATCAGGGGTGGTGAGCTAAGTAAAACTAAAGCACGCCGCCATCTCTATGCTCGACGATACGAGGGTCCTAGCTGATTAGCTCGCTTATGGGAATCTTACTGACTCCTCAACCGCAACAGAGAATCCAATCTGGTTTTGCTCCGCCACTGGCTTCAACATTTCTTCGATCCGACTTCTGTCCAAAGTCGGGCCTTCATACGTAACCGAGAACTCCTTTCCCGGTTTCACTACGGAACGGACTTCCTTCTTGAAACCGGCCGTCGCTAAAACAGAGTCGACTTGGTCGAGGGCTTGGACTGGGAAAAAGTCGCCTTTGGAGAAGAGGCCTACTATTAACAGCAATAACGTTCTGTCAAACTGGAGCCGTCGCAGAATGATAAAGGCTCCTGCTTAAGAAATAGGGACACATGAGGTGGGTGGAACGGCCTTGTTCGAACGCTACAAAGACGCCATGATTTCACGCTCGGCTTTCTTGAAACGCGTGGCTCTATACGCATCAATCGCTATCCTAATCGACGGAAGCTCCCTGGTAATTGGCGTGGTGGGATACCACACTTTCGAAGGTTTCTCATGGCTCGACTCTCTCCTTAATGCAGCGATGATACTTGGCGGCATGGGACCTGTGAATGAATTGCACACGAGGGCTGGGAAATTGTTTGCCTCCTTCTACGCAATGTACTCCGGCATCATATTCTTGGTGGTGGCGGGGGTACTACTCGCGCCGATTATCCACAGGTTCATGCATCACTTCCACTTGGAATCGGAAGCCTCGGCCCCATAAGTGCGGGTTACCGGAGGGTCGTTACCCTTCCCCGACAAACCTGACGCGACATTAGAACGTCCCCCAACATTGTAGTTAGTCGACAGCAGCATGCTCCAATGTTTAGACAACAGCACGGTGCATAATGGTAGCCCGGGGGAGATTCGAATTCGGGTGTTGCTTATCTCCCGTCGGCAGGTTTCTCCTTTTGGTGGAGGGATCCAGAGCCGTCTATTGGCTGTTATCTGGCGCCAATGCTATGCGTAGTCCCACGCCTGTGGATTGACCACTACACCACCGGGCTACCGGGCACAAGCGAGCCGAGCAGGCTTATCTTAAGATTTCGTTGGGCTAGGCGAACAGTCATACTATCCAATGCACTCCGAAGATAAGCTAGAATAAGCAGACAGTGCTGAGTTGGAAATAGGTTCACAATGCGCAGCAGAAGCTACCCGATGTCACTTCGGCTGGTCATGACTGCCATGAACGCAGCTGTCTACGCAGGGATCGGTGCTCTCTGGACAGCCTTTCCACTGCTAATTTTCGGAGTAAGGTTCTGGCCGCAGGTCTTTGTACCGGCTACTTTCAGCGTGCTCTTTGGTCCGTGGGTAGGTGGCGTGGGAGCTGCAATCGGTATCTTTCTTGCAGACGTTATCTATGGACACCACGATGCACTGTTGAGTCTGCTCGTCGGCGTTCCATCCAATTTTGTTGGCTTCTTCATCATAGGCTGGTTGCCGAACCACGATTTCCGACCGTTGGTCAGGCGCCTCCTCCTATCATTGAGCCTGATCATTCAACCAGCTTATGCTCTGGCGCTGGTCTACAGTGTGTACGTACTCTTCGGAGCAGCAGCATTGGGTTCTTCGACCTCATACCTCGGGTTCGCAGGCCTAGTTGTTGTTTTCGCCGTTATCGCACTATTCGTGCTTCGAAACAGGTGGGCCGATTTTGAGGTTGCAGCCTCAATCGGGCTCGCGCTGGGCACAGGAATAATTGGCCTAGGGCTGGTGGCTTATAGCGCGATCTTCGGGCTTCCGATAATACTCGGTCTTGGAACCAAACCTTTGGCAGGCGCTTTCATTTACCTAGCGGCAGCCTCGAACTACTTCACCGAGATTCCATTCATGGTCGTATTGACCCCGCCCGTAGCCTCGGCCTGCCGAGCGGCGTTTCCAAGCCTTCTGGGAATGCAACGTCGTTCACAGCGCCATTAGTTACATCCGGCGAAGCTCTTGCCAGTTACGGAAGCAGCATGCCCGGCTGGCATCTCGAGCTTTTTTGAAGTATGTGATACGGATGCCACGGGGAACCCGATCAACGATCCCGCTCGAATAGGTGCGAGGGGTGGCGGATTCGCAATTTCCCCCGCCGTGACGGCAAAGATAGTCACCAGGATGACCTCGCGGCCTCGGGTCAATATCCGTATCAACTCAAAACCCGCGCCGGAGGCACGAACCACTCGATGGGCCATCGATGAAATCCTGAAAACACAGAATGCCATTCTGGACGTTCGTGTGGATTTGAGAATCAGAGTTCCCATTGGGGCTGGCTTCGGGACAAGTGCAGCAGGCACCTTGGCATCCTGTCTAGCGTTGGTCGACGCTGCGAGTATTCCGATGACTCTAAACGATTTAGGACGCATTACACACATTTCCGAAGTTGTAAACAAGACAGGGCTGGGAACTGCGTCGGCATTGCTGACTGGCGGTTTTGTTCTAGTCACGGAGCCGGGGGCGCCAGGCATCGGATCAGTCGATCGGTTGCTGTTCCCACAGGATCACCTCTTAATCTGCGCCTATCTCGGGCCGATCTCAACACGGGAAGCTCTCGCTCGCTCTGACCTGGCAAGCAAGGTGAATCCTGCTGCGCGGAAAGCGATGGATAATATCCGCAGAAGACCGGAATTGCAGACCTTTCTCGATGAAGCACGGCACTTCAGTGAAACCGTTGGCTTCCAATCGCCCATTGTTTCGCGTTTGATTGAAACAGTAATTTCGGCAGGCGCCGTTGGAGTAGCCCAGAACATGTTGGGCGAAGCTGTCCACGGAGTTGTGCCAAGAAATAAGGCCGACCGCGCACTTGTGAAACTCCGAAAAACATTCCCCTCCGCTACAATTTTCGTGAGAAGTCTGGATACGCGAGGCGTCCACCTCGTGGAGCCCAGCAATCCAAAGCACTAAATGCATTCCAAGAACAGCAACGGAGGCGTTGCATTGCGATGGTGCGGCGGACAAAGCGACAGCAGAGAGGAGTCGGAGCAAGACCCCACCCGAGATACAGTGTCGTTGCTGTGGGCGGGACATTCGATGTTCTCCACAGGGGGCACAGAAAGCTCCTGAAACAAGCCTTCACCATCGGACGCAGAGTGATGATCGGTATTACCAGTGATGACTTTGCGAGGACCCTGCACAAGCCTCACAAGTTTGACGCATATGCCAAGAGGAAAAGGGACGTTGAGCGATTGCTTTCTCGTTGGGGTGTTTTGTCCAGAGCAAGAATCGTTCCCATTAAAGACCGCTACGAGCCAACGGTTCGCGAGTCACGGATTCAGGCGCTGGTCGTTAGCCGACGCACGCTCAAGACAGCTTACGAAATAAACTCTAAGCGTAGAGCCAACGGCCTCAAACCGCTAGTCATCGACCCCATCGATTTGATCATGGCAGAGGACAAACGCCCGATATCATCAACCAGAATCCGTCGAGGTCGCATAGACCGTGAAGGCCGCCTAGTCCACGAATAGGTAAACAGCATTCAAATCGATTTGAACACGTGAAATCGCTGAGAACACTCACTGCCGCAGAAACAGCGCCTAGAACTTCATATAATACTCACTTGGGTGGGCAAAAAGTCCCGCCTAAACGTGCACCCATAGCTTGTATGCCGACGATTGTTTGCAAATCTGGGTGCACGTACATACTGGTTTTGGAGCGAATTCAGCGGGAACCCACGGTTCTAACGAGAAAAGCGGCTCTTGGAGGCCGCACTTGAGGCAGAACACGCCTTCCATTGTCCATGCGAAGCGGTCACTTCCACAGATGCATATTGGTTCGGCGTACTCGAAGTCGGCACTCGACAGACGCCGGCTACGGGCGATCAGTTGAAGGTTCGAATATCGGCGTCTCTTCCACTCTAGGTAGCAAGATTTGTTGCCGCAGAGCTTTCTAGGCCTACCGAAGATGTACGATAACTCTTGGCCACAGATTATACATCGACTGGTTTTCTCCACGAACTGCATCACCGACTTCTATTCTCGAGCTTTGCCATCGTTTGTTAGGGTCTTTTCTTCTGCCTCAAGATAAGGAAGCAGGTAATATCCCTTCATGGTTCATCAAATGCTCACCCTAAATTCATTGGCGGAACCTTCAGGGCAGAGTGTAGACTGAAAGTCCAATACTCACCCATACTAACCCATGGGAACCGCCAACTGCCTTTCCAGCCATCTCCACTCTATTCTTCCTCGGCATTCCTCTCCCTGAACCTGGCTCCGCTTTCCTTGCCTTTCTCTCCTTCCGTTCCTTTTCCTGCTTTCTTTCGATTTTTCCTATTTCCCGGATTTTTCCACAACTTTTTGCTAGCGTGGTCGATTCCGTCTCAAAGTCCGTAGGAATCTGACCCCGAATTTCCGTCACAACAGTTTTGTCTTCACCGGCCGGGCAAAGCAATCTCCAGTTTCGTGGAGCAATTGTCCATGATTCGATTTTCTGGAGCAAGATTACAGTGAGCTCCCAAATGCTTGATTGAGGGGTCTATCACTGGTGGCGGTGCGCGCACGCTTGGAGGTACCCCCCAGGGGGGTGACTCGGTTTTCTGAGTCAAGAGGGGTTGATTTTGCGGTTTCCGGGGGACTTGAGTAGTATGGGGCCGAGTAGACGGAAAGACCTCGCGTTGTAGTCTGGTTGATTGAAGTGGCCGATAATTGTCGCGCAGAGAATCACACGAAATTGTAATCCGGCCTGCAGAACGACTGGGGGACGCCAGCGATCATTCCAATTTCGACGATGGATCACGTCAAGGCCAATCCCGTCAGTGGCCCACTAATCGGAGGGCAGAAACACCCGAAGGCAAAGGTCAAGCTTCGAAGGGGTCTCGGCATAGCGCTCGCGCTCGAAATATTCCGCGACATTTCAAGTAGCAGACCCAACCCATTGAGCGTCTTTGCGAAGACGGGAGAGATCCGAGCATTGCGACTACGGCGAGTTGCTTGTCGGTTCAAGCCGTCTTCGTTTTGGCGACGAAAAGAGGGTGTCGACGAAGTGGTGGAGGGCCTCACACTGATGATTGACCTGATATCGTTACCGCTATGAACCTTACCAAAAGTCGGGAATCTTCTCGGTGCGGTCGCTGGCAAAGTTCCAACTATCGGCTGCAGAAAATTCGTGCGTTTCAGGCCTATTCTGCATGGGATAAGAATTCGTCGGTTGACGAGCGACTCGTTGTGGTGGTCTTGATTCTTTACCGCAGGGGGTCACCAATTCTGAGAGCCATCAGAGATTGGTTAAGGGTACGGAAATTCCGCTTCCCCCAATATGTATCAGAATTGAGTTGTTTGAGCAAATTCTACAGATCGAGCCCGTCGCTTCTGTCGCGCTTTATGTTCTGAACTGCTTTCTTCTCCGGAGTCCCGTGTCCATTTGATTCCTCATGGCTAATCGTCCCAAGTCGTTTGATATCCTTGAACGCCCAAGAATTGGAAGAATTGCTAGGGAAGATTACTACGCTGAACGGCAGAAGCGATGGGTATGGGTCTTCCCCAAGATCGATAAGCATTCGACCTTGAACCAGATTGTGGACCTGGATAGCTTCTGTACAATACTCTTCCCTCACAGCGTCAAGAAGCAAGGGGTTGCTAAGGCGATAATTCAAATTCTGGTTGAAGAGAAACGGCCAATGTACCTGAGGGATCTACACCACAAAGTGCTAGAACGGATGAAGATCAGCGCCCAAACCCTCAGCGATACCTACAAGGCAATGCTCAGGAGTGGGCTTCTGGAAAAGAAGTATAGGAACGAACCGACAAAACTCAGCATCCAGTTCGCAAATCGATTGAGAGACATAGCCTCCTACTGGGACAATTACCTGGTGGCGAAGCAGGCGAACTAGGCTCTCCAATTTTTTGGAGGGTATCGTAAAAAAAAAATTTTTGGATTAAGCAGTGTAACGCGTGTCGCTCTTGGTCGGTTGCGTAGGTGGGGCTTGTGGTTGAGGAATCGGCGGTAAAGGTGGCGGGATGTTGAGGCTTCTGGAAATCAAGATCGCGTCCGCCATAGCCGCGTTCGAGACCGCTTGGACGAGTTGAACGGGCGGGGGCTTTTGCGCCTTGTGTTCTTCAACGATTTTCTTAGTCTCCTCGCTTTCACCCGAAATTCGCGCCTTTCCCTTGATGCTAATCTGCGCGATTGAAGGCGTGAAATTAACTGTGAAAAGGAATGGAGCGTCGAGGGCCCCGTCGGGGCGTTGTTCAATGTCGAGCATGTTTATGTTCACACCTATTTGCACTTGGGAAGGCATAGGCCGGTCAATCTCCCAAAAACGCTCAGCCGACATGCTCGTCACAAAAATGGTGACATGTATCAAAGCTCTGGCACGGCAAATTTCACTTGGACTGTTAATCCCTCTTTAAACGTTGTCACGAGGGCACTGGTGAACTAGTCGCCCGAACCCGCGAAATTGACTGATTCGTGCCTGTAACTACTATAGGCTCTTTCCGTCAGAAAAAGCATCCGAATTTGAACCCGAAGTGATTACAAATGAAAGAAGCTGTAGCAAGTTTCGTGGTTACCAAGAAGAGGATGCAGAACGGACGGACGTACGAGTCGCCGCGCATATACCTACCGACAAAGCTGACAACGGATTCGAATTTCCCGTTCACGACTGGTTCCTTGAAGTTGTACGTGAGAGTTGCAGGTAAGAGGCTCGTAGTCGAACGCGCGCCCAATAAGGTGCTCAAACGATTCGGACGGTTCCCGAAACCTCGGCGTGCCAGAGCACGGAAGCGCTAATCCTGTAGCGAGAAATGGAGCCGGAAAGCAAGGTTGGGCATTGGCTCCGCCCGCGTGATCGAAATCTTCCCGATTTCCGCGATATCGGCTACGTGCGTGCCGCCACATGGAATCGGTTCACAGCCTGCTATCGTCACGGTTCTAATCTCGTCAAGGTCAGGAAGTCTCTCGAAATTGGGTGCGCTCTGAAGAAGCTCTCGACCTTGTGAAGGGGTGAGAAAGTCGATTGCAACCCTGCCTCCAGAAGTAATCATTTTGTTCGCCTGTGCCTCCACTTGTTGCAATGTCTGTTCGTCGGGAGCATTGCCTACGTATCCAACGTAGCAGGGTTCATCAAGCCACGAGTCTGTAGTCTCAACATTGCTCGAAGTCGCGATGGCTAGGCAGTGGTCAAGCAAGTGGGCGGCCGTGTGCTTACGCATGACCAAATGCCTGAACGGCCAGTCTATCTCGCAGGTAGCAACTCCGACGTTGGGCGTGCCGCTGAGAATTTTCCCCCAATGAACGACGATGCCCCGGTAGTACAGAGCTTTCTTCACACTTAATTCAAATTCTGATGTGCATATGATTCCCTTGTCGGAGGGCTGTCCACCACCCTTCGGATGAAAGATCGTTCGATCTAGCATGAGGTATGCATGAGTCCGCTTTTCCGGGACGACCTTTACGATGTTAGCCTCGTCCTGGCACTTTCGCATATCTCGAAGATAGACAAGTTCGGTCTTTTTGGTTCCGGAGGTTATCGCGTCAAGATTCAAGGAAGCCACTGCAATTGGCTGATTTCCTTCCCATGTAATGAGGCTTTTAAGGAAATGTTCGGTATAGGGCGGGGGCCGATGTGCGATGAATTCAAAGCAAATTGTTGCAGCAGTGTCAGTAGTTATCCTATTGATTATTCTGGTCTATCCCGCACTCTCCACGGGGACCATTTCGGTGGCTTTGGGCTCCTTGAAGGTCGACAACGCCGATCATGTATATGTTACAGTTCACGCCGTATGGCTTCATGAGAAGGGACAATCAAGCACGGCTGGATGGAAGTCAGTATTCAACCAGTCACAGGTTATCGACTTGGTCTCCCTAACTAATTCAACCAAGCCGCTCGCAACGAGTCAGATGCCAATATCTAGCTATGATTCTGTCCGCCTCGTAGTGTCGAACGTCACTTGGGTGTTCAACAAAACGACAACTGAGTTGACACCTGCTTCACCAAACCTGGACTCTAGCGTAGAATTTACACTTGCGACTGGTAAGGGGGTGTCTATCACAATTCTTCTGGGGGGACAGCAACAAACGGTTGGGGTCTCCAAGTTGTTCGAGGGCAATCTGAACGTAACCGTTACCGAAATGACCTAACTATGGTAAACACAATTCAGAAATAGCGAACCGTAACCTAAGGTCGAGGCATTGACCGTTGACTGTTGCGGGACGAGATCGACTCACTAATCTGATTTCGACTTACAAATGTATCCACCCCTTCGATTACGCTCTTCTGGACGGTGATGGCTACGTTCTGACGGTACGTGATGAGACGACACTTCATTATCTTGAACATAGAAACGTCGTTTCTTACGAAATCGTATTTACTCCTCCGGACTACGTTTCCCATCTGAGTGCGAAGAGTAGGTACGGGAGAATGGGCTTGTCCTTCCTCAACGCTGCGAAAGTGCACAGCGGCTTCGTGGGGCGACTTGCGTTGGAACTCGTGAACCTGAACAACACACGCCAATCTATAACTATCAAACGTGGCGACCCCCTGATGCACATTGAATACATTTCGAGGGAAGGCGAACCGTCCCCCTATCACGGAGACTACATGTTCCAGTACATGAGCGACGACGAAGTTGCCATGTATGAGGGTATTCTAAGGGAGAAGTTCAAAGGCGTTTTTGACACTGCTGAACTCGGAAAGATGGCGAAAGAGAGAATTCGCGGTTAATGCTTACCATCGCCCAAACTTGGTGTACTTCTTACTTCTAGCCCTGAAGAATAATTGAGCAGTAATCGCGAAAATCACGGTAAGTGCGACAATACCGAGCATAACCCATTCCTTCTGACCTGTTCCAACGTCGAGAAGAAGTGTGTCACTATGAGCGCGGGCGATCCCTTGAACGGTGACTTCGGCTTGGTACCCATAACTCGCAAATATGGTCGTCGTCACGTTCAAACGTTCGATGCCGACTGATATATCCAACAGCTGGGGAGGTGTGTACCGCCATGTTGTCGTGTTGTTCGGCAGGCTGTAAGTTCGTGTCCAAGATTCAAGTGGGACGTCCAGAGTTCTGAAATCGAAGAGTGTGAAGTTGCCCACATAGTTTTCTGCTGTGAACCCACTAACGCCCGTCTTGTTGACGAGAAAATTGACCCCTGTGATAGTTGAGTTTGGGCGGCCAACGAGAAGGCTGGCGTTTGTGTAAAATACCGCGACAGGTCTAAGGTACTGATTTCCTACCGTGTTGTAACTGAGGTCTCGCGCGCGAAGGTCGGAGGAGACGTTGAAAGACTTCCAACTCATGTTGGAGGATAGGATGTCCCCGTGTCGCTCTGAGACACCTGTTACTGTAATTACTGCGCTAATGTTTAGCCACGTACCCGCCGATTGGATGTTCAATGTCAGGTCGGATGGGGCCGCGCCTGGAAGTGCCTTCGTCAAAGCCTCGGTGAAAGCGGATGACAGTTTGTCGTCCGAGGCCATATTCAGCGTGCTTGTCTGGGCAGGGAGCTGAGTCATGTTCTGTTGAAGTGAGAGGTCAAGCCTCGCCCTTACTTGCTGGTTTTCTATTGTTATCGTAACGTTCGAAGCATAGCCTGGAACAACGAACAGGGAAACCGTGATTAGAAGTAAGATTATGGATGCCGCGGTGCGCAATATTTAGCACTACTCGTCTCATTGCTACTTGTAGCCGAACCAGAACTACCCTCACTATTTAAGTCTCCATGCTCCCCAA
Source organism: Candidatus Bathyarchaeota archaeon (assembly GCA_963726255.1). Classification (GTDB taxonomy): domain Archaea; phylum Thermoproteota; class Bathyarchaeia; order 40CM-2-53-6; family 40CM-2-53-6; genus FEN-987. The sequence goes on along the minus strand of CAVSBL010000002.1, from coordinate 721,733 downwards.
CTCTTTTGTTAACTAATTTTCACAATTCAGGAAGTCGAAGCAGTGAACAAACTGCTAAGGCCTGACTGGGTAAAAGGTTTCCTTGAAGGCGAAGGTTGTTTTACCGTCTCCAGTAAACACTGTGGTTATCCCAGATTTATCGCGGTGCAAAAGTCTCCGAAAATATTGCGCATGATTCGTGATTCTCGATGACCTCATTGGTTTGATAGATTTTTTCGACTACAAAATCGAAGAACCAACGAAGAGAAAACAATTCGAGAAGTGGTTGAACGCCTTTAGCGTTTATCGGAACGGTTGTGAAACATCTCAAAGAAAAGTGAGGCGCATTCGTCGATAGATTGCTCTCGTTTCTCGGCTCGCGGCATCACTAGTGATGGGCTATGAATTCCTTTCCAAGCAGCTCTCTTGCTACGATCATCTTCATGATCTCAGTAGACCCTTCAGCCAGCATGTACGAGCGTACCCCGCGCAAAGCCATCTCTATCGGGCAGTCCAGAGTGTACCCGAAAGCGCCGAACCACTGCAAGACATCGTTAATCGTTTCAAATGCCACCACGGGAGCTAGCATCTTCGCTTCAGCAATTGCTTTGCTCACCTCAAACCGATCAAACTTGTGGTTCCGCCGCTCCTGCTCATACATCCAGAGTGCCCTGTAGGCCAACAAGCGGACAGCATCTACGCGCGCGTAGTCTTCGGCGAGTTTGAATTGTACGCCCTCGTATCGAGCGATGGGCTGATTGAACGCTTTGCGTTGCTTTATGTACTCTACACCCATCTCGAGCGAAGCCATAGCTGCACCTACGCAAACTACTGCAATGATTGCTCGTGCGTAATCGAAACCTTCCATTGCATAGTAGAAGCCCTTGTTCTCCTCTCCAAGCATGTTTTCCGCAGGCACGTGAACGTCTTTCATCAGGAAGCCCCCCGCAGACATGCCCCTCCTTCCCATCTCTTCCAGGTAACTTGGTGTGAGACCTTCAGTCTCGTTGAAGGGTACGTAGAAGAACGACATCCCCCGCGTCCCCTTCGCCGGATCAGTCTTGGCTAAGACCAAGTACCCACTCCCATCCCGCATCTGCTCTGCCGCTTCGCGGATACCGCTAATGTACATCTTCTCCCCATTCAACACGTATTCGTTTCCAACTTTCTTCGCGGTGGTGCTCATATTCCCTAAATCAGAGCCTACTCCGGCTTCAGTTGTCGCTATGCCGAGAAAGCCTTGCCCTGCTGCAATCTTAGGCAATGCCCTCTTGTTCAATCCCGGTGTGCCATACTTGGCTAGAACGTGGCTCCATGAAATTGGCACGAGATAAAGCACCGCCGTCGCACAACTTAGGTCGGCGCGGCCTATCTCTTCCCCTGCTATGCCTGCGGAAATGGAGTCTGCATCGGACCCCCCAAACTCGCCGGAATGGACAGGCCGAACAGGCCCATCTTGCCCAGCCCGCGAACTATTGAATCGGGCATGTGGGCGTTGCGTTCCATTTCCCTAGAGTGCGGCTCAATTTCCTTCCTGCAAAATTCCCTGATGGTCTTGCGAAATAGCTCATGTTCGGGGGTGAAGGTGAAGTCCAATCTTGTTCCTCTGAGGCGCAGGGGAGGTTTAGGAGAATATGGTGCCTTAGTTCATAGAATACCGAGAATATGTAACCACTGCCTCGATGGTGAGAGTTGCTCTCACGATAAGAGAAGTAGAAATCAAATAGCATTTGTTAGCGCTTCTTGCCTCGCCTTCGCCGGGGAAGAATGACGAATTCAATCATCAACAACGCAGCAACCACGACTGCAGCTAACGCACCGTAGAAGAGTTCGGGCGCTATTGGAAGCGTACTTCTCGTGAAGGAGGTTGTTGGCAGGGAGGCGGTCACGGTAGACTCGGTCCCAGTACTCCACAGCAGGGCTCCGTCTTTCGGTTGAGGTATCGACGTCCCAGCTATGACGTGGTTAGGCCCTATCACTGACACGCCGTATGAAATAGGGACGCAGCTTCGATTCCCAGGACAGTTCACGATGGCGTTTAATGCGGTCGCTAGGTGCCAACCGTCTTCCTTCAAATACGCTAGGTTCCGAAATTCCACCGGCCCTAATCGACCTGGAGCTGGAGAGGACGTAACCTTCTCGGCAACAAAGTAAGCGGAACTTAACTGCAAAATCGGAAGGCTTGCATTCGCGACTTGGTGGTGGTCAAGCAGGAAATCCCATGCGTTTTGTGAATCTGGCATAATCGTAAAGGTATGCCAGGTTCCGTTCAAAATTGTCGATCCGAGCAACCCCGTGCCAAAATAGTAATCGTCTATAACGCTAATGTCGGGCGAATATTGCCAAAACCAAACTAGCTGGGAGCCGTTAACTGTTTCAGAGCCACCCTTGCACGTGAACGAGGCTCCGGCTTCAATCTTACCGCTCATGCAATAAGTTCCGGAAACCGGTATGTCGTAACCGAACTGAATGCCTGAACCATTGCGTAGAGTAGCGCCCACCCAGAAGCTGTCGTCGAGATCGGGAGCGTTCACGGTGTAGACACGCGTTCGCATGTCTGCTCGAACACCTAAGCTCCCAAATGATCCATTGTCACCACTTGCACCTAACAGGAGATTGTAGGTTAGCGCACTTGTGGGCCGGATTGAAAAAAGCAAAAGAATTGCAATGAATAAGAGGAACAGGCATCGTGCCACGGTCCGCCACAACGCGTGAACAGATAGCGACTCGTCAACAATAGCCATGCCGACCACTCCGAGACTTCAAGTCTTTACCCAGAATCGTCGTTTTCATTTTCCAATTTTGTCGTCCTTCGACTCTAACTCTACAGTTGGCTTCAGAAAGTAATCGCTTGCATTGTGGAATGTTGAGCGATTAATAGATGGTTGGATCAGGGCATCCTGGTAGACCACCGACTTTTCCGCAGATGATGACGTCATGCAGCGTTGCTTCTCCGGTCACATTAAATTCGAAATAAACTCCGCCAATTGCGATAGCGATATGGGCTGCTATCTCGTAAGTCATATCGACTGCAGCAGTGTTGACCGTACCAGTATAACTAGTCGCATAGGTCGAGACGGTGACTACACTCGTCGTTGTGGGGAATGCTCGTACAGGGTATGGCAAAGGAGCGGATGTAACAGTGGTTGTAGTCGACGTACTGATCGTCACGGTCTGCGACCCTGTCGTTGTAGTTAGAGATGCTTGTGCCCCTGTATTCACCCATGAAGTTGTTACAGTTGTCATCCCAGAGGTCATCGTTGTTGCTACGCTCCCAAATTGCGCGGCGATTTGATGGTTCATTTCTGTGCTGAATTGGGTTCTGGATTCTCCCTTGCCGGGTACGTCTGAGAGTGTTCGTTCAACTGCCTCTATTCCGCCCGCCACTACGTCCCCACGTTCGTTAATATCGTAGAACATTAACCCGAAGGGGTCCGCGAATCGAATAGGATTATCCAAAGCGTAGGTGTACTGGTTGAGTGTTTGCGGGTTCAAGTAGTCCGCCTGCGCCAAATCCACGGTCAGGAACCTGCCCGATTGACTGTCGTAGTACCTGTACCCGTAATACGATAAGCCTGTCGCAACATCCAACTGTTTCCCAGTATACTGGAACGCCTCCGCTCCTGATGTGGCGTACGTGTTACCGTAGGGCAAGTATTTGGCTGAGAACGCGGGCGGGCTCGCAGCCTGGGTTTCGAGGCGGACGCTTCCCAACGGGTCCAAGTGATAGAAGCTGCTAACTCCGGCCTGAACCCTCCAAACCCTCAACCCACCCGCGAAGATAACATCAGTCGATAGGCACGCGGTTAGTGCACGTTAACCTCTCTAAGATTGTAGATGATGACAACCAGCATAATCACAATCATAGCTACAAATGATACTAGGGCGAACTGAATCAGTGGCAAAGCCACGAGCCCGAACAGAACGGCTGTAACGCTTATGACAGCGGCGCCTATGCAAAACACCGCCAAGATGGCTACGAATCCGAGGAATTCGCGATTCCTCCAAGCTCGAGTCAATGCGTGGTATGAATCCTCTGACGGAAGAATCGCCCCTCTTGCGTAAGCCTCCATACGATCAAGCTCCCGAATCCAGAACTCATGACTCACTGGATTAACGCTAGGAACATCAAGCAGGTAGCGGACGGTTAGAGAAACAAGAACGTCGGTTTTCTCCTGACCAAACGGAGTTAATGTTACGGTCACCGTCGTCGGCCAATTTCCCATAGAAAAGGACAACCACCTCGCGAAAGTTGATCCGCGTTCGAATTTCAGTTCGTCAGTGCTAACACGCTTGTATCCCATGCCCGAAATGCCGGAAATGAGGAGTTGCCGTACCTTGTTCACGTCGGTATCGACAACGAAGGATCGTTCTGTTCTCAGGACAACTCCCTCCCTGGTAACGTGAGTTCAACTGATATGCCCTTAGTATGAGAATTCTGTTCCAGTAGGACGAAATGTCCTATCGTTAATGACAATTCTGGTTTACCTGCCAATCAACATATACAGAGAACCCCCATGCGAAGACCAATACTCCAATTGGAACCAACCCCAAGGGGCCCATACTTGCGATGCAGAATATCGCAATTGCTGCTATGAATATAGGGTTGGCAAAAAGGAATCTAGCAGCATGAAGAAAGGAGCAATCTTGGTCAACACTTCTCGAGGCGACATAGTTGACGGGCAGTCTCTATTGGCAGCCCTCAAATCAGACAGCCTTTCGGGGGCTGGGTTAGATGTCTTTCACAAGGAGCCGCCCGTTGACGTTTGGGAGAAAGAACTCGTAACCTTGCCAAACGTCGTATGCACCTCGCATGTCGGTGCCCAGACCGTGGAAGCGCAACGATTGGAGAGCACAATTGTCGCTGAAGAACTGATACGCACGCTCTCCAGCAAATAGCTAAAGGGGCTAAGAATGAGCGTATCGTTCAAAGACTTCGAAAAACTAGAGTTCAAAGTTGGCAAGATAACAGCCGCAGAGAAAATCCCGGGAATGAAAAAGATACTCAAAGTACAGGTGGACTTGGGCGACAAGACTGCGCAGAGGATCGCAGGCGGCGCAGAGTTCTATGAACCCGACAGCTTCGTCGGCAAGCGAGTCATCGTGTTAATCAATATGGAGACAAAGATCATCGCTGGCGTCAAATCCGAAGTCATGCTCCTCGCAGCAGACCTGCAAGGAAAGCCAATCTGGGCCACAGTCGAAGCGGACGTCCCAGCGGGCACAAAGGTTCGCTAAAGCCGCGAATCAGTCCCAGTATCACCGGTAGCGCTGCACCTCGAATTATTTTCTATCGGATTGCATCTTCGCAAACTTCTAATTAATGAAAAGTATCATAGAGGCATGGACGTTCTTACTCACGGGAGGAAAATTGGTTTTCGATCATCTGGAACGGCGGCGTGGTTTTACTGCTCCCGGCCGTAGGATTGCTGTTGGTTTCGTACTATGTTCTCAGGGCGGCGATGATTCAGAAGGACTGGAGGATGGGCGGCATCTTCGTGCTCTTGGTTTTCATTGGAATTGATCTGTTATTTGTTTGGGGGAGTTGAAAGCTCTGAATGGTCTGCCGTTGTTTCTTTGATATTCCAAAGCGTTCCTGCCAAACGGACAGGGAACAAAACGGTCTAAGAATCGTTTGCCCAATTTAAACGGTAAGACAATTTCGTCTACACGCAGGAACCCATCAATCTAGGTGACAATGCTGGTGACCAGAGCGTGGCAGTTCTTCTTCGCATGCTAATCGACGGCGCCGTTCCTATGACCTCTGTTGCCCAAGATGCCTATCGCGCTCATGCTCAACGAACTGCAGTGCCCAATGGGCGTGTCCCTTAACGCCCATGAGCGCCCAAACTTGTAATGACCCCACAGAAAGAGAATTGCTGAGATTACCAGCATTGAGAGAGCCAACACGGCAATGGCTATCTTTAGAGTCGGATCGGCGTTGAGAGAAAAGTCAACGTAAACCAGAAAAATTGATAGCGAGTAGAGAGCCACGAAAAGGGATATCAGAGTTCGACTCGAGTGCAGGTTCATTTCCTATTCTCTCGAACCTCTACTTGCGTTTCGGACTATGTCTATCGACCTTTTCTCACCAGTTACTCAATCAATCGTGCTCATGCCGATGGTTGTGGACCGAGCCCAATTCCTGTATATGGGTCGGGTAACGGACCAAGGGGCCCGCCCCAGGGGCCTATCCCGAGTATGATAGCAATTGCTTCGATGGCCACTATAGCGACCTCCCCCATAGCATGCCAATATGCTTCAGTCGAAATTGTTTGGCTTTCTTGTGCAATGTTATTCGTTGGAGTGCCACTGAACGTAAAAACACCGATGGCAGTCGCCATACTGGGATCAGATGCTGAGAGGTAATTCTCCATTCGCGTCAGCTTGAGCATCATGTTCTTCGAAATTGAAGGCGTTGAGGCTGCGGATGGCCCCGTGTTGCCTGGTGCGCCAAGCGTCATCCTAAGCCAAGCGCGGAATCGCATCGGGTGCGAGTGGTGGCTTGAATACTCCGCGTAGGCGTCTGCAAGGTCTCGAAGCTCCTTATTCCAGTCATCCGACGACGTGTCCGCCGACGCCCCCGCAACGCGTCCTATGTCGTATGCGGCGTCGGGAAGCTTCGCCCCATCCGGGTCCACGTAACGCTCGCACAAGATTTGACTGTACCACACTCAGATCAGCGCTTCCTAGTTCGTCTTTTTCGTGGAATAATGATGAATTCAATCATCAACAATCCAGTAACTACGGCTGCAGCTATTGCGCCATAGAATAGTTCAGGCGTCATTGGAAGTGTAATTCTTGTGAAGGAGGCTGTTGGCGAGGAGCTGGTGACAGTAGACCCAGTTCCGGGACTGCTCCATAGCAGAGTTCCGTCTTTCGGTTGAGGTATCGACGAGCCCGCTATGACGTGGTTAGGCCCCAGGATGGCTACGCCGTAGGGTATGGGAATGCAGTTCGGATTCACACCACAGTTCACGATCGCAGTCAGCGCCGAAACCGCATGCCAGCCATCCTGCTTAAGATAACTCAAGTTGCGAAACTCAACCGGCCCCAAAGGACCCGGGGTTGTGGAGGAGGCCACCTTCTCTGCGGCAACGACTGCCTCGTCCCTTGACATCGTCGAAGGAAAAGTCGCGTTCGAGACTTGCTGATCATCAAGCAAGAAGATCCACTCTCCTCCCGAGTTAGGCACTATACTATAGAGATGCCAGGTTCCATTACTGCCGCTGAGAGCACCTGCACCGAAATAGTATCTACTGCCGGTACCGTTGGGCCAATATTCCCAGCCCCAGAGTGCTACCGAAGCGTTAACTTCGATTACGCCGTCTAAGCACGAAAAAGTCGTTCCCAGATCCATTAATCCGTAGGTGCAGTAAGTCCCTTTCTCACTTATGAGATAGCCGAACTGAACAAAGGCCCCATTATCGAGGATGTCCCCAACCCAGAAAGCATCGACTCCAATGCCGCTGCCGTTGTAGACATGAGTTCGTATCTCAGCTCGAACTCCGAGATTACCGATTGAGAGAGCATCTCCAAATGCACCCACCTGTAAGTTATACGAAGTAGCGTTGGCAGGTGGCATTGAGAACAGGAAAGAGACGACAAGTAACGCGACAAAGACCTGTTCCAAGACTTTAACCACGACACGCAAGGCATTTGTCGACGAAGCACATTTTAATTTGCATAATGCTCATGAACACCGCTCGGGATCGTTGGGGTCGAATAAGCGTTCGACTATTCCTACACCAATCTCCCATAGTCCATGACTGAAGAACGGTTCAGCCCCCATACTGAGACCAACCATGGCCAGTCCTTCCAAGACATATGTGGTAGACTTACGGCAAATGACTATTCCAGTGTACGTAGTCCCTTGCGTGGATACGGTCACCACAATAGTGTGCGCAGGTTGTAGCATTGGTGGTGGGCCTATTGTAGAGGTTGTTGGAGTCGATGTGTTTATTGTGGTTGCCTGCGATCCTAGTGTGGTTACGGTTGTTTGTGCGCTTGTATTCACCCATGAAGTTGGTACGGTGCTCATACTCGAGGTCGTCGTTGTTACGCTGCCGAATTGCGTGGCGATTTGATGGGTAATCTCTATGCTGAATTGGTCTCTGGATTCTCCTCTGCCGGGCACGTCTGAGAGTGTTCGTTCAACCGCCTCTATTCCGCCCGCCACTCTCTCCCCGTTCTCGTTGACATCATAGAACATTAGCCCGTCCGAGTCCGCAAATCGAATAGGATTATCCAAGGCATATGTGTAGCGGTTAAGCGATTGCGGGTTCAAGTAATCCGTCTGCACCAGGTCCAACGTTAGGCACCTCCCTGATTCGCTGTCGTAGTATCTGTACCCGTAGTACGATAAGCCTGTCGCAACATCCAATGAATTCCCAGTGTATCATCCTGTGAGCATCTGTACCCATATGATGTGATTTTTCAGGTAGAATAAGAGAGAAAACAGACCCATTTGTCCCTGCTTGCTTAAGTCAGCAATAGCAGAGGAAGGTCATTTGCTACATGCACTATCGTTGAGCCAACCAGGTTACCTGATTTCCGTGCTATGTAACCTAGCAATATTGCAAACGGAAGACTAAGGATCACATTCGCAATGAACGCCTCTGCTGAAAGTTGTCTAACTAACATCCATGAAGGGGCATGAGATAAACTGAAGATTACTGCGGTTATAAAGAGCCCAGTCTTGGATCCGAAGAAGCTTTCCAATCTGGTCTGCATGAGGCCTCTGAAGAACAGTTCTTCACAGAACGCGTTGTAAACGAGAGAAATGAGATAAATCGAATCTACCCTACTTAACGCAACCAAGAAGAAGCGGGAGAGAAGCGCGGTTGGAATCAGCAGCATTAGAGATGCTAGAATACCCAGTAATGAGGAGATTCCAGTGCCGGCGAACGTCAGACGCACCGAACGGAAACCTCTCCTCGTCGCACGTAGTATAATAATCGTCGGAGCGAGTAAGAAGAGAGTGCTGATCATGACAATGGAACTCTGAGATGGCTTGGGGAAAACCCCGAAAGGGTTCACTGAAATTGAATCCAAAATCCAGACAACAAGCGTTGCAAGAAAAATGGAGGCGGTTGGGAGAAATACTTCGTAGGTTTCATATTTAGGCGGCTCAGCCGGTTTAGTTGATTGTCTAAACCGAAATAGGCCCCACACAAGAATCAATGACGATATCTCAATGGGTATGGCAAACGCGTACGAAGTAACGTCGATGATTTCTCGCCCACTCCTGTGAATCCAAACCATACAATCGATGAGGAAGCTCCGCTCTATATCCACCCACCGTGGACCTTGTCCGGGGGACCCTTAAGGCCGAAGTCCTTCATCTTTCCCTCGAGCATATGCTCGACTGCATCTAAGACTTCTTTAGCAATATGCGATGCCTCAAGCCGTTGAACACGCAGGTGTTCCATGTATTGTTCGGCAGCTGCTCCGAGCTGGTCCGGCGATTGAACCGGGTTTGGTGGTTCATAGTATAGACCCGGCGGCCGGGATCCATTATACGCATTGTAAGCCCATTCGGCTAATGTAATGATCCCCAATATAGCAGCTGCCGCAACGAGAGCTTCGGGACCAAGTATACCGGCCGCGATTACCGGTCCCAGCCACTCGATCGGATCAGACTGACGCCCGTCCAGATCCCTGTTTGTGCTTGGGTTGTTCAGAGCGTATGAGAATCGGTTTAGAGTCTGGGGTGCCACGAGAATTGGCTGCGTGGTATCTTGAGTGATGAATCGTCCGGATTGGCTGTCATAGTACCTGTACCCATAATAGTATAACCCAGTTGGGACGTCCAATTGTTTTCCTGTGTACTGGAACGTTTCGGCGCCTGATGTGGAGTACGTGTTCCCGTAGGGCACGTATTCCGCCGAGAACCCTTGTTGATTCGCCCCTTGGGTCATAAGCCGAACGCTCCCCAACCGCCTCAAGAAAGAGTGGGCGCTGTTCTTCACAAAGGCATATCGGATTTCAATAGGGTCTTTGACTTGCTCCACCGACCAAAAAGGTAGGCAAAGACCAGGGCACTCAAAGCCATACTTACAAAGTCTTGAGGCAAATATTCGTCACGTGAGATCGACCATTTGACCAGGAAAAGCAAAAGCCACAGGCAAGTCACAGAAACAACGGCCTTAGCGTAAATTGAATGAAATGGAAGCCTGTTCACCGACCTAGAGAATGCGAAACCCGCAATCGCTCCAAGAAATGCGCAGACAACGATTACTATCAGGAACAATAGAGCTAGGACAAAGATCGCTTCTCGGATGGGCATCGGTGGGACGTTGGTCTTTATAGTATATGATATGTACGCAAGCCAACTATCTAACATCAGGATTATGGACAAGCCAGGATAAAGCAAGCCCGCTATAAGGCCGGCTTTAATTCCCGCGGAAGTTTCCCTTCGAACGGAATGCGATCCACCGATGCGTGTGTGCTTCTTGCGCGGCGAATCAATTGTGTCTAGCGATGTCAATACCAGCCACTCACCCCAGCCGAGATTTTAATATGCTCAAGTTGTGATCTATCTGTTTGACTGTGTTTCTCGTTGTAATTCCTTTCATTGTCCTTGAACGGGCCTTCGCACCAACTCCTAAACGGATCATGAAACGCTGGAAGACCAAGAGCTCGGAGGATTTCATTCCCTAATTCAAATAAATCATACGATAGCCCCGAAGGACCGCATCCGAAACCAAATTCATCACCAATAGCCAGCCCATCTGGATCGGTATAGACGTTAGGATTGTTGATTACGTACGAGTATCTGTCTAGCGTCTGAGGGGTGAAGAGATTAGACTTACCTTTATCTTGAGTAAGGAACCTGCCAATCTGGTCGTCATAGTATCTGTACCCGTAGTACGATAAGCCTGTGGCCACGTCCAACTGTTTCCCAGTGAACTGGAACGCCTCCGCTCCTGATGTGGCGTACGTGTTCCCGTAGGGCAGATATTTCGCTGAGAAAGCCTGCTGGCTCGCAGCCTGGGTTTCGAGGCGGACGCTTCCCAACCTGTCCAAGTGATAGAAGCTGCTAACCCCACCCTGCACCTTTCCAATTCGTAAGCCCGCGGCGAAGATGATGTTGGTCGATAGGCCTGTCGTCAAATCTTTCACGTAGGCTGGGTCCCAGGAGCCGGCCTGGTAATGGTAGATGGACGTGTCCCCAGCGACTGTCTCGATTCGACGTCCGTCACCATCATACAACGCCTCAAACACAAGCTGCATGTTCAACGCAACCTGCCGCAGCGTATTTACTGTAAGTAGCCAAGTGCCTTAAGAACAGACGTACGCGACTCCATTCAGAGTTCTTGCGGCGTGGTTGTTAGAGATGACTAGGCCATGTCGTCGGACTACGGTACTAACCGTTCTGCGAGCAGCCGTCCTATTATGCCTCACAATTTCCATGGCAATCTACTGGGAAGGGATCGTTCGAGCCTTTCCAGCAATTAGAACGCTGCCAGTGCAAGCAAGCAATCCGGGTATTTCAGTCCCGAACTCTTATTCTCCGATTGTTCCGCCGCAGCCAACGGTCTCGACGCTATTTCAGGAATTTCCGTTAATCGACCCAAGTTACCAGAACCTACCCGGTCGAATGGCCTTCAAAACATCCTTCGGCCAGTACGTCTTCGATAAGACTCAGCCTTTCATGAGTTTCGCCTATAGGGACGGCACTTCGCTCGTGACTCACAGTATTTTCTATGTGAACTCTACTTTCCGATCGCCCATAGTCTTCTCGAACTATACGATTGACATGGCGAGTTTGAACGGCAATCATTTTCGTTATTCAGTCAATTTACGATCGGAAGGAGCCGTTGTTGGTACACTTCAAGTCGGTTTTGTTTTTGACAAAGTGAACCGTCCGAAGATGTCAATTCACCTCAACGCCGCCAGTTCGCTTACTGATCATGGTTTCAACATCCTGTGGATTGTTCACGGACCCAAAGCCTTCGCAAGGTTCAAGGCAATGTCGGAAGGGCTGAGCTTCGAGAATTACACAAGCGTCACACCCGTGAGCATGAATGAAACCCAGCTTGAACTGGGGTTAACGCCCAACCCAGAGACGTGGCGAACGTGGGCTTTGGTCGATTGGAGTGACTCCGCTTTGAAGGCGAAGATAGGTTTCGGGCGCATCCCTCTCTTCGGATACATATCTGGATCAGCCGCAGTCATAACCTTCCCCGCAAACGTGTCCGCAATTGACCCAACAATTGTAGGCCAATCTAGTGTAGGTTCTGCTACAGCGGAGAGTTATCAACGCCATATATTCTTCGACGGCTCGAATTACTGGGTCTTCTTCTACAATGGCTCCTCTACGGTCTACAAATATTCGAGTGACGGGCAGACATGGAATTACGTGGGGACATTATGGTCGTATTCGGCCACGGCGATCTGGTATGACTCAGGTAGCGTCTATGCCGTTGCCGGCACGAGTGCAACAGGAACCACAGCTGCAACAGCCTACCTATACTTCCGGAAAGGAAACGTGAGCGGAACCTCGATCGGTTGGGGTTCGATTGTAACGGTGGATACGCGTACGTACACAGATAACGGAGCTGTTGCCGTTTGGTCAAATCTCCAAGACCCGAATATTGCAGTTGGCACTGACGGACAGATCACAACAATGTACACGTGGTACGTCAAGAGCAGGATTAACGAAGGTTGTGGCAGTGTGGCGCAATCGCAACCGCTTACGCGCTGTATTCCGTACATATATGAGGGAAGCCGAACCTTGCTCGCCAAGAAGAGTACCGATGTGAACGGTGCAAGTTGGGGCTCGTCCGCTTCGGTGAAATCAGATAACCTAGTGCATACGGTTAATTGCTGCAACTATTTCCCGATATTGTCACCGTTGGCCAACGGCGTAATGCTTGGCATCTTTCATGATGCTGCCAATGGAATTATCTATTATGCACGGTCAACAGCATGGAGCACAGTCTCGATTGTAGACTCCGCGCCAGATATGTGGCATAACTTTGGATCTGCAGTTTCAAACACAACCCAAGTGAACCTAGTCTACGTATACTCGGACCTTTCACTCCGATATCGGTCTTGGAATAACGGCACCTGGAGCGGCTACGCCACGCTTGCTCCCGCTACCAGTAGTAGCCCAGCAATCTCTCTGGGCACTCGCAACAGCCTCAATGTTTTGTATGTGAGTTCAAACACAATCTACTACCGGCAACACACGATCCTCCATGGTTGGGGTCCCACGCTAACACCACTCAACGCCACGACGTTCAACTCGCCCGGACTCCTCAGTTCCGCCGTAGACTCCGCAAACGGCCTCGTAACCGGCGTGTGGACTGAGGGGTCAGGCCCGTATACGGTAAAGTTCAGTTCGTTTCCTGCTGTTCAACAGGTCTGGTCACCGTACTCCGACCCTTGGGATCAGGAAGGGCTGATCCCGTACGGAGAGTATTATCAGAATTTGCAGGAGTACGTCTCACCCTACAACGGTCTACTGACGATAACGCAGACCGACTTCTCCATTCCACAGCGAGGCTTGAGCGATAATGGGCCTTTGGCGTTTACCCGTGTGTTTCGGATGCCCTACGGCCAGCCCTACGCATACGAGAACTATCCCTACGCCGACCTAGGCGTCGGCTGGAGCCTTGATTGGCCATGGATGGGGACGAACTACATCCATCTTACAGGCGGGCAAGGTTACAAGGTTACATACGTTAACGGTCGATTCGTGAACCATCAAGGTGAACAATTCATACTTACGGCGAACGGAGACGGAACCTTCACCCTCATAGACAAATCTGGAACGGTCTACAGTTTCAATTCAAACAAATGGCTCACTCAAATCCAAGACCGAACCCAGCACAATTCAATCACACTCACGTACAGTTCCAACCGACTGCACGTCGTCACGGACACCATTGGCCGGACAATCACCCTCAATCATGATGCGAACGGTCGTGTCACGTCGGTTAATGCGGGTGGTCGGATATGGACGTACAATTATAACGCGAATGGGAACCTTGTCAGCGTGCAGGACCCGGTTGGTCGAGTGACAGGCTATGAATACGCATCGTCCTTCGGTCCCAGCTATCTTACTAAGATAACCTACCCAACTGGCGGGTACACTTCTTACGCTTATGCATACGCTCTTCGGATTGGAACCGAGGTACAACAATTGCATGTGAGCCAGCAGACAGTCTACCTTCCAAGTGGCAGAGTTCGGCAGGAGACCTTCAATTACGGGTAGATCCAGCCAATGCTCTCACTTCTAGCAGTATCACGTTTTCTGATGAGACTTCATCAGTCCAAGGGTACGTGAATTATCTGTTCACCGAAACAAATGTGACGGAGACAACAGAGAACTCTCAAGCTCAGCCGATAAGAAAAGTAGTCAAACAGTACAACGTCAACGGACAGGTTAATCAGGTGACAGTTTTCCCCGCCGGCTCTGGCGTAAGCTACACCAACTACTTCAGCTTCGACGACTGGGCAAACCTAGTTTACCGACGCCTCGCAGTAAATCCAACCAGTTATCGGGAGACCTTCTACTCCTACGCCAACACGTCCTACCAAGGCCATTTCGTTGATTTCTACGGCACCAACTTCAATATGACCCAGCACGGTTGCTCTACCTATTTCTTCCCTAACAACGTTGGCGACAACATACACGACCGTGTCGCCGCGGTGGTTGAGTTTCCGAACGGAGTCGGCTACGGTTTCTGCGAAGCACTCTACTCCAAATTTGATAGCTCAGGAAACCTACTACAGGAGAACAGCCTGAATGGAACCGTCTGGGTAACCACTAAGTACACGTACGATACCACTGGCTATGGCAACCGAGTATCGAGAGTAGACGCGAATGGCCATTACGTGAATTACACGTTCTCCTCAACCTACCAGTACGCCTATTTGACGCAAGCAGACGAACATGTGGCCGGAACAACTCTATCAACAAGCTATGCGTACAACTCTACGACGGGTGATCGAACACAGGTCACATCACCATCGGGGAACGTTACGAATTATGGGTACGACGCCATCGACAGACTAACCACGATTACTTATCCTGCAATTGGGGGCGTGCGTGCTCAGCGCCGAACATCGTACGACGATGTCAACAACATCATGACGGCATACGATGAGAACAATAACTATACCCGATCCTATTTCGACGGGCTTGGACGACTAACTCAAACGCAGACCTATGCCAACGGTGCCCCCTACTCAACAGCACTTTCCACCTACTACTGGAATGATAAAGTGAAAACTTACACTGACCCAACCGGTAACGTTACGACGTACACATACGATTTCTTCGGGCGTATGCTTACGCTGAATCATCCGGATGGAACCTTCAAGCAGTGGGTTTACAGCGACGCCTCCAACCAGGTAACCGCGTTCGACGAAAAGGGGCATCCGACCGATTACTATTACGACTGGCAGAACCGCCTTGTAACCGTCACAGAACACGTGGGCGGCCAAAGCTACGATGCTAGCTATACCTTCGATTCAGTAGGCAACCTACTCCAAATTGCAGACGCAAAGAATCAGATCACCTCATACTTCTATGATAATTTGAACAGATTAGTGCAGACCAAATTCCCCGACACAACCTTCGAAAACCGAACATACGACAATGTTGGCAACCTAGTTTCCCGAAGAACACAGAACAACACGCTGATAACATACACTTATGACGAGATCAACCGGTTGACCAAGATAACCTACCCTGACACGTCTACAGTTCAATATTCCTATGACGAGGACAGCAACCGAGTTCAAATGACCGACAGCTCGGCCACAACAACTTACACTTACGACCCCCGCAGCCGCCTCCTATCCGAGTCACGAACCATAAACGGCCAGGCTTACACGTTAAGCTACCAGTATGATGCGGCAAGCAACCTAATTCAACTCACCTACCCTGACGGCTACGTGCTGAGCTACAAGTACGACGCGCTTAACCGCATTACCACCGTCGGCAATGCCGCCACCCTCACATACCGCAAGAACAACCAACCCGCCACCATCAGTTATGGGAATGGAGTTCAAACCGCTTACTCATACGACCAACTCGCGCGCATCACAGGCATACACACATGGAACGCTACCGCAACGCTTCTCGATCTGAATTACGCGTACGACCCGAACGGCAACCCCACAAGCGTTAACAACGGTCAGGAAACGTATGGTTACGACGACCTGAACAGGCTTACAAGTGCGAGCGGGCCGTTCGGGTCATTAGATTACACGTACGACGAAGTTGGAAATCGATTAAGCGCTGTTGTGAACGGTACTGGCACGACCTACTCGTACGGTTCATACAATAAGCTAATGTCCGCAGGATCCACAAGCTACTCGTACGACAATAATGGGAACACGGTCAGCAAGACCTCTGGCTCAAGTTCTTGGAGTTATACGTACGATTACGAGAACCGCCTCAAACAGGTCCAGCTCAACGGGCAAACAGCCCTTCAGGCGTTGTATGATGGGGATGGGCGGAGGGTGCAGACCACTGCTACGGACACAACGATTTACGATTACCAGGCCGGCTCGTGGGATCCATGCTACGTGAAGGATTTGACGACGGGTTTGACGAGTGACATTGTCTTCGCAGGTGGCTTACTAATTGGGAAAGTTCAGGCGGGGGTTAGCAGTTTCTACCACCTAGACCGGTTAGGAAGCGTACGACTAGAAACACAGGCTGCGAGCCAGCCGGTGTTCTCCGCGAAGTATCTGCCTTACGGGAACACGTACGCCACGTCCGGAGCGGAGGTGTTCCAGTTCACTGGGAAACAGTTGGATGTGGCCACAGGCTTATCGTACTACGGATACAGGTACTACGACAGCCAATCCGGCAGGTTCATGACTTTGGACTTGGCGCAGGCGAACTACTTGAACCCACAATCGCTTAACCGCTATACCTACGCCCTAAACAACCCTGAACGCTACGTGGACCCGGACGGGGCGAAGCTTCCAGAAGCCGCGTACGACATAGAACGCGTTCCGGGCGCTTCGGCGGAAAGGTCGTGGGAAGAGTTGGACAAGGAGCTTCGAGACCTTGAAGACGCTTATGAGGAGTATTCGAGCCACCATTCGCACCCGATGCGATTCCGCGCTTGGCTTAGGATGACGTTTGGCGCAGCAGCCAACACAGCATCATCCGACCCCGCAGCATCAACGAACGTTCACATCCCCCGCGGCGCACTACTAGCATTGAATTACGGGACCGTAGCGACCCCTGGATTGGGCTTTATCGGGATCGTTACACCACGATTCTCATGCGAGACCTATACAACAGGGCAAAATATGGTATCGACTGGATGGAATATCTTCAACGCCGCGATCAATCCTAGTCCTCCCCTACCAGCCAGTATCCCGGGCCCATTCGGATTCCCCGTGGAATTTGCGCCCGAGTACGAAGTTGTTGAATATATCACGATCGGAGTTGGCCTCTCCCTGGTAGTAACAGGAACCCTGCTCGAAATGCTCGGACGAGGAAGCTGCCCTCCCAAATGAAGGCGAATCCATGAAGGATAGTCCCTCGGGCATCAAGTCTGGAGTGGTAGCAGGTGTTCTGTACCCTACGGTGCAGTACGGTGTTTCGTTTCTAGCGTCGGATGGTAAATTGACCTTGACGTACATGGCCACACTCGATTTGCAGCTACCGGTGGTAAAGCTTCTAGGGCTGACGGTAGAAATGGTTGTGCTCATCCTCTTGTTCGGTTTTGTATTGTTTAGTGTGATCTCTGCAGGGGTGGGTGCAATTTTGGGAATCGTGGCCGTCAGGTTCGTGAACAAGTTCCATATTCGTTCAATTTCCCTTGGTGCTCTCGCTATAGGAGTGATCGTCTACGCTGTGGTATCCTTGCTCCGATTTCTTACGACACGCACAATCATGGACATTTGGACATTGGTTGGGATCGTCGTTGACTCATTAATCTTCAGCCTCCTGTACATGCGACGGACAAAATCGTTTAGCCGCTTCATCCAGAACATATGAGAGGAGACCCGCTTCGCCACTCACCTTGTCATTCTGACAATTTGCTGATTTGGGTGTCACCCTGCACCCAGGCTTTCGCATACTTTCTCGGAACGCTTTCCAGAAAGCAGGAAAAACCGGGCGACACGGGTTTTGCCGCCACCGACAAATGTGGCGCCGTGACTAGTCATAATGTTCAGCGAACTTTTGTACCCGCTGGGACGTCCGCTTCGACTGTAGCCCAGATTGGCTTTCCTTGCAAGTCTGCTGCTAGTAGCATGACTTCGGACTTGACGCCGGCGATCGTCTTTGTTTCCATGTTGGTTAGTACGATGACTCGCTTGCCGAGGAAGCTGATGGGTTCATAGAATTCTGCGCCACCTGCGATGGCCTGCGCGGTCCTATCGCCCAAATCCACTTGCACTTTGAGTAACTTTTTCATTCCCGTGATCTTTTCTGCGGCTGTAATCTTGCCAACTTTGAACTCTAGTTTTTCGAAGTCTTTGAACGATACGCTCATTCTTAGTCCCTTCAGCTATTTGCTGGTGAGTGCACGTATCAATTCTTCAGCGACAATTGTGCTCTCCAATCGTTGCGTTTCCATGGTCTGGGCACCGACGTGCGAGGTGCATACTACGTTTGGCAAGCTGACGAGTTCTCTCTCCCAAACGTCAACGGGCGGCTCCTTGTGGAAGACATCTAACCCAGCCCCCGAAAGGCTGCCTGATTTGAGCGCTGCCAATAGAGACTGGCCATCAACTATGTCCCCTCGAGAAGTGTTGACCAAGATCGCTCCTTTCTTGATGCTGCTGATTGCCTTTTGGTCTATCAGGTGATGAGTTGCCGGTAGGTATGGAACGTGTATGGAGATGATGTCGGATTCCGAGAGGAGTTCAGGAAGTTGACTGACCGCTCGAAATCCAATTTGCCGTGCCTTCTCCGCAAAGTCGATCACATCGTAGCCAATTGCTTTCGCCCCGAACCCTTGAACTGTAATCCGGGCGACTTCGAGGCCTATGCGTCCTGCGGCTCCCACAACGCCGACGGTTTTCGACTTCAACTCTGATCCCATTAGTTCTGCTTTAGCCCACCGTCCCTCCTTCATCGCCCTGTCAGCAAATGATATCTTCCGTAGAACGGCGAGCATTAGGCCAACTGCTAGCTCGGCGACGCTTGTTGTTGGCGCTGCCGGGGTTGAAATGACTTTAATCGACTTCTTTTTCGCAGTCTCCAGGTCGATGTTGTCCAGTCCGACGCCGGAGCGTGCCACCGCCTTCAGTTTTGTTCCGGCGTTCAATACGGAACTCGTGATTTTGGTTCGGCCCCTTACAATTATGGCATCAAATTCGGTAATCGTCTTCTCTAATTGGTCGGGCGTCAGGCTGGGGTTTTCCTTCACCTCGAACCCGGCTTTTCTCAGCAAGGCTATGCCGTCTTGGTGGATGGGGTCACAAACTAAGACTTTGATTGGCATACGGAATCAAAGGGGGCTTCGACGAGTTCACTAATATGAGCTTTCCATAGATTTCAAGGATGAATTAATCAACCCCAAGTTCGCAAGGGGAGCTGACTCCTATGTCATCGGAAATCGATAATCTGATTTCGAAGGCACTGGGCTTCAAGACAATCGCCGTGGTGGGGCTATCGAAAGACCCCTCAAGGCCGAGTAACGATGTTGCCCGGTACCTCAAGTCCCATGGCTATAGGATCGTCCCGATCAATCCCACGGTCACTGAAGTTCTTGGCGAGAGATCCTACAAATCGCTACTTGACCTTCCCGAAGAATTGAAACGTGAGATTGACGTCGTCGACATTTTCCGGCGTGCGGAGGATGTGCCTCCAATCGTGGACGAAGCCATTCAACTTCACAAAGAGATTGGTAACCCTAAGGTTGTCTGGATGCAGTTGGGGATCGTAAACGAGGAGGCAGCCGTTAAAGCGAAACGGGAAGGCCTAGACGTGGTTATGGATCGATGCATGAAGATCGAGCACGCAGGACTTAGCACGTGATGCCGAGCACTTGTTTTCGGCATGAAATCCTCACCATTTGGTCAGAATAATGCGTTGACGAATCGAAAACTCTGCTATAGGAAACCTAAAGGGACCTTTTTATTCAATAGCCAAGGATTCAATCCCGTGGTTCTTAATGAAGCCCACGATGGCACCGTTCTTACGAAGGGGTAAAGGGATCCTACTCGCCTACGATCAGGGGTTAGAGCACGGACCGTCCAAGGATTTCAACGAAAAGAGCGTAGACCCGGATTACATTCTCGAGATCGCCAGGAAGGGCAAATTCACAGGCGTAATCTTCCAGAAAGGGGTTGCTGAAAAATACTACAAAGGCACCGTTCCTCTCATCGTAAAAGTCAACGGTAAGACCAGTTTGCCAAAGGGAGAGCCGATCGCAAGTCAAATTTGCAGCGTGAAACAGGCAAAAGCCCTCGGCGCCAGGGCCGTAGGATACACGATCTATCTAGGTAGCACACACGAGAATCTTATGCTGAGCGAATTTGGCAGAATTCAACAAGAAGCACACGAACTTGGCCTCGCAGCAATAGCTTGGATCTATCCGCGGGGCGAAACCATAACCAACGATACAGCGCCCGAAATAATCGCATACGCGGCGAGAGCCGGCCTCGAAGTCGGAGCAGACGCAGTGAAAATCAAGTACACGGGCGATTCCAACACCTTCAGATGGGCGGTGAGGTCTGCTGGTACTGTGAAGGTCTTCATGTCCGGCGGGCCAAAAGCACCGACGGACGAAGCATTCTTGACACAAG
Source organism: Candidatus Bathyarchaeota archaeon (assembly GCA_963726255.1). GTDB lineage: Archaea > Thermoproteota > Bathyarchaeia > 40CM-2-53-6 > 40CM-2-53-6 > FEN-987. Next base: position 701,015 of record CAVSBL010000002.1, on the reverse strand, counting down.
TAAAGGGCGTAATGGATGCGGGCGCTACCGGTCTTGCGGTAGGGAGGAACGTCTGGCAACACGAGCGACCTCTAGAGATGGCCGCAGCCCTCAGAGAAATTATACTAAACGGCCAAAGCGTAGAGACTGCACTTGGGAAATTTGCCCGGTAGCTAGCTAATGTCCCAAACTAGCATGGTCGAGGTGTTGCGGAACGAGGACCGGAGTCTTCGCAAACTCATCCTCCTCCTCGCTGAAATTAGCCTCCGCATAGCAACAGAAATTCCAAAGAGCTTAGGCGGGACCGATCAATACAATGTGTACGGCGAGAAGCAAGCAGAAATTGACGTATGGGCTAACGACTTACTCACGAAGAAACTAGTAAAAAGTGGCCTTGTGCGGCAAGTCGCATCGGAGGAAATCGCCCAGCCACTTGGCCTGAAAGAAGGCGAGTACTCTGTAACGCTGGATCCGCTGGACGGTTCCTCAAACATTACAAGCAACAATCTGATGGGAACAATAGTAGGCATTTACCGCGAGACGAGTCTTCCAGCGAAAGGTAGGTGCCAAATTGCGGCGCTGTACTTCCTGTATGGACCATATACCGAAGCTGTGGTCGCACTCAAAGACGGAGTCTACATCTTCGTGCCTTCCGGTCGAGCAGCCGGATCGAAGCGATACTTGTGCAACGGGAAACCCCACATGCTTCCGGAAAAGGGGTCCGTGTACGGATTCGGGGGACTGAAGCAAAAGTGGACTCCCAAGGTTCAGGGCTTCGTCCAATCGCTCGAAAGGAGAGGACTGAAACTCCGTTACGGTGGGTCGTTCGTTGGCGATTTCAATCAGGTGCTCTACTACGGAGGGGTTTTTGGTTACCCTGAACTCGTTGACGCACCTAATGGGAAGCTTAGGCTGCAGTTTGAATCGAACCCAATCGCGTTCATAACTGAAAGGGCCGGCGGAAGAGGAAGCACTGGAAGAGCATCTATCCTTGACGTTGAACCAACGCGCATCGACGAGCGTGTCCCAACATACGTGGGCGACGTCGATCTAATCAGCGAACTCGAAGAAACAATGAAGATGTAGAAATCCGCATCACAATTAGACGAGAGATCTGACATGGCAACTGAAATTGAACCATTTCTTCTCGTCAACTTCAAGACGTATCTCGAAGCCACCGGGAAGAAGGCAGTTGAACTAGCTCTCAAATTGGAAAAAGTCGGAGCGGAAACGGGCGTAAATGTGGGAGTAGCCCCACAGTTTTGTGACATCGAACGGGTCGCGGCCAACGTACGGATTCCCGTCTTCGCCCAGCACATAGACGCAATAACTCCCGGCGCCTTTACAGGCCATGTACTAGCCGAGTCTGTGAGTGCAGCAGGAGCCTCGGGGACCATTATCAATCATTCTGAAAGGAATCTGAAACTTCCGGACATCGAGAAATCGGTAGAGCATGCTCGAGACATCGGATTGACGACTGTCGTTTGTGCAGGCACGGCTAGGCTGGGTGCTGCAGTCGCTCTCTCCGAGCCGGATATGGTAGCGATCGAGCCCCCTGAGCTGATCGGTTCGGGACGCGCAGTTTCAAAGGAAAAACCGGAGATCCTCACCGAATCAGTAAGAAGAATTCGCGCCGTCAATAGTCAGGTCAAGATCCTGTGTGGTGCTGGAATAACGACCGGGGAAGACGTTTACGCGGCGCTGAAGCTTGGGACACAGGGGGTTCTAGTCGCTAGCGGCATAGTCAAGGCACCTGCTCCGGAAAGGGTATTGCGTGATTTCTGTGAAGCCATTCAGAAGTACGCTTAAAGGCCGAATGCGAAGGGCGTCCGTCCCTAGCTAGCATTTATAACGGTTACCGCATTCATTCGCGCAAAAACAGACTCGTGGAGCCGGATGAACGACTTCCAAAAACTGCTCGATGAAAAGCGGGCCGTCGTAAACAAACGACTCGACGAGTTACTTTCAACTGGTTTCGAGCAGAGCGAAGCAAACGAGCTCGTGAAGTACACTTTTAGAACGGGCGGCAAGCGGCTTCGGCCAATTCTAGTCTTATTGGCCTCTGATAGTGTTGGCGGAAAGCCGGAGCATGCTCTCGACGCCGCTGTATCAATGGAATTTCTCCATGCGGCATCACTGATTTTCGATGACTTAATCGACAAACACAGGTTACGGCGAAGCCTCCCGACAACCCAACACGCCTTCGCTGATGATAAGGCGATTAGCGCCGGGCTCTTCCTAGCCTCCAAAGGCGTTCAAATTCTTTCCGAGTACAAGGAACCACGAATAACACGACTTGCCGGTTGGGGACTTGTCGACCTGAGCAAGGGAGAAATCCTGGACACTCTAACAGAGCTGGCAATTGACATCGACCATTACCTAAACATCGCGGACCTCAAGACTGGTTCACTATTCAGTGCTGCCGCTGGGATTGGCGGAGTGCTCGGTGGTGCAAACGCAGATGAGGTCAACTGCCTGTATAATTATGGAAGAGCTGTGGGCATAGCGTTCCAAATCAAAGACGATATTCTCGACCAGTCGGGCGATCCGGAACGGCAAGAACGCGTAAACTTGGTCGTCATGCATTATCTGGACGAAGCGACGAAGAGAGAGCGAGTGAGCAACCTTCTAGATGAAAAAGAGAAGTCAGACCAAGTCGCAATTGCAGCGCTATACGAGAAAGCTATGCAGTTTGCGCTAAAGAAATCACGTGAACACGTCGCTAAGGCAAAAGAAGAATTGAAGGGACTTCGCGATCAAAGCAAAAGCAAGCTACTGGAAGATTTCGCGGATTATTCGCTTGAGAGGTCCTTCTAGCCATCTAAGCGTCTGTCATGTAGTCGGTCCCACACGAGTTACATTTCCATTTCCACAACACCTTTCCCTCCTTGAAGACTAACTCAGATTGTGCAGGGACCTGTTTCTTGCATTTGGCACACCAGAAGTGAGTAGTTCCCGCGGAATGCCAAGCCATTCTTCTTCACAACTCGATTTCTTGTGACCTAGACGCTTCCAGATTAGGTGATGATTCGAAACGCCAGCTAATATTTCTCGTTCCTTAAGAAAATACCTCAGGAGATTGTGACGTTACCGACCGCGACGCGGTTTGAAGTATTCGCATGATTTATATGCGGTTGATTTCAGTCAGACGGCAACCCGGTCAAGTCTCGCAGGGACTCATGATGGCGTTAAACCCCTGGCTGGCAATAATCATCTGGGCCATCCTCATCGTCCTCCTTACAGGCCCATTGCTGACTCTGCCAATGTTTTGGTCCCGGCGAAAACCTGACCCTTTTCGTGACATGCCATTCGAATCGGGCCAAGTCCCACAAGGGGAGGCGAGAACTAGAATAGTCATGCAATACTACCCATACCTCCTCATGTTCGTTGTCTTTGATGTCGTCGGAATGTTTCTGTTTGCCTGGGGGATAAGCTACAGGATGATTCCCCTAAACGATTCGTTCTTGGTGTTGCTGTTTCTATTTCTGCTCGCAGCGCCTTTGGGCTACGCGTTGCAGCTAGCGTTGCGCAAGGAGATTTGGTAGATTAGTGAACCTCCCGACAACACCGGCAGACTTACTTCCCTTCATCATCGCCGTTGTCACTTCTCACACTTTCATCACAATCGTCTTCTTCCCAGGATTCATACATTTGATGCTAGTCGTCATGTTCTTGACTTGGTACGAGAGAAAAATTCTAGCCAGAATTCAACTCAGGATAGGTCCACTGTACGCTGGCGGCCCAGGGGGAATATTGCAACCGATTGCTGACGGAGTTAAACTAATCTTCAAAGAGGTCATGATTCCGTACAAGGCGAACAAACCACTCTTCATCTGGATTCCCCTTGCGCTAGTATTCTTCGCTGCGCTGCCGTTTGCAGTGATTCCGTTTGGTCAACATTGGGTGATTGCGAATCTGGATGTTGGACTAGTCTTCGTGTTTGCTATGACCTCTCTCTTCCCTAGCATGATCCTGATCTTTGCTTGGGCGAGCAACAGCAAGTACCCGTTCCTGGGAGGGCTGCGGTCCCTGTTTCAGCAGGTCGCGTATGAGATTCCAATGTGGATTTCAGCGCTTAGCATCGTCTTGCTCGCCGGTTCCCTCAATCTAGTTGACATTGTGAACGCCCAGCAGAAGATTTGGTTCATCGTCCCGGCGATTCTGTCCTTCATCGTATTCTTCATATCCATCATGGCTGAACTTGAGAGGCTACCATTCGACCTACCGGAAGCTGAACCTGAACTCGTTGCTGGGTGGTATACCGAATCCAGTGGAGCGATCTTTATGGTATTATTCTTGGCGCTTTACATGAAACTGTACCTAATGTCCTCACTTGTGACGGTGCTCTTTCTTGGTGGTTGGTGGGGTCCAGCGTTTCTTCCCCAACCAGTCTGGTTCATAATAAAGACCCTAATCGTTGCCACCTTCATCATCATACCTCGGGGAGTTTACCCAAGGATCAGGGTTGACATGCTCATCAAAGTGGGCTGGACTCGGTTGCTCATAATCGCCCTCGCCAATGTTTTCCTCACAGTCCTCCTGCTTAACACGGGCGTGCTATCAGCGTGGGGGCTTTGAATCCGTGGACATAGCTATCCCCCCTGACATCCCTTTCATAATTCTAACCACCGTGACTATCCTCGCCGCAATCATGGCTTTGCAAGCAAAGGAGCTCATCTACGGGGCTATTTCTCTCGCGATCAGTTTCATAGGCATTGCCGGGTTTTTCGTTTTTCTGGATGCACCTTACCTTGCAATGCTTCAGATTGCAGTATACGTCGGCGCCGTCGTGGTCCTGATTCTCTTTACGATAATGCTGGTCCGGCGTGAAGTTGTGGGAGAGACAGAAGAGCGTGAAGAAGGTGGCGAAGGCTCGATGGGATTGTGGATCGCAGGCCTACTGGCAGTATCGATAGCCGGGGTCGCTGCCCTAGCCGGCCCAAATCTCCCCGCAGCGCCGCCTACCGCATTTTTGCCAATATCGCAATTGGGGCCTGTGCTCGCGACCGCCTATCCTGTTCCACTCGTAATACTTGCATTGTTGATGTCTGCGGCACTTCTTGGCGCGTTGGTATTGGCGAAATTGGAGAAGTGACTCTAGATGGTTGCTCTAACCAGTTACCTAATAGTTTCAGCAGCGCTCCTCGGAATCGGCGTCTATGGGCTTAGCGTGAAGAAGAACGCGATGCGACTCTTGTTCGCTATTGAAATTATCGTGAACGCGGCTAACCTGAACTTCGTTGCTTTCACTAGGTACATGAACCCACCGCAGGTTTCAGGGCAGGTCATTGTATTCTATTCTATCGCAGCAGCTGCAATGGAAGCGGCGGTCGGTTTAGCCCTCATCCTAGTCGCCTTCAGGTTGAACTCAAGTATAGACGTTAGGAAGCTGAACAAGCTCAAGGGATGAAGCTAATTGTACATGCAGGTTCTCCAAATTCTTCTAGTCCCTCTTGTGTTCGTTTTCGTCGTATATGCAGCGGGCGTTAGGTGGGGAGCTAAAGCGGGTTGGTTTTCCTTTGCCGCGCTCGGCTACTCAACTTTCTTGACGCTGCTCGCGGGCTGGCAGGGTGGGGTTCAGGAATTCTATGACTGGAGCCCGATCGGTCTCTTCGGGCTAAAAGCGGACGGTTTGAGCATTCCGATTCTTTTCACGATCGCACTGCTATGCACGTTGATGTCCATCTACTCAATCCCATACATGAAGCACGTCATTGGCGACGAAAAGAGACAGTTCGGCCTGTACTACGCGCTGTTCACGCTCTATTCGGTTGGAATGATGGGAGCGGTGCTAGCGACGAACCTCATCGAATTCTACCTGTTCTTCGAACTAATGCTCATCCCATCTTACTTTCTGATTGCAAAGTGGGGGTACGGTGACAGGGACCGAATATCATTCATGTACTTCATGTGGACCCACATAGGGGCACTATCGTTTCTCGCCGGTATCCTCTCAATCGGATACCTCACCGGAACCTTCGACCTAGCCACGATCGTTTCTTCCACAATCCCAGCGAACCTTCGACTCTTCATTGTCGTTTTGATGGTTGTTGGACTGTTGGTCAAAATGGCCGCGTTCGGGCTGCACATCTGGCTGCCCCACGCGCACGCAGAAGCCCCAACCCCTATCAGCGCGCTTCTTTCGCCAGCAATGATTGGGATAGGCGGTTATGCAATTGTCCGACTCGTGATCACAATTTTACCCACGGCGTTTCTCGAAATTTCCACATTGCTCTCGATATGGGCCATAGTCACCATGTTCTACGGCGGAGCGATGGCGCTAGTCCAAGATGACATTAAGCGACTACTAGCCTATTCGAGTGTAAGCCAGATGGGTTACATTTTGCTCGGAATCTCATCATTTCAAGTTCTCGGAGTATCTGGCAGCATGTTTCAGTACGTGACGCATGGGCTTGGGAAAGGGATTCTCTTCATGGTGGCAGGAACGATTATCATGCAGGCCCACGGACTACGAAGTATAAGCAAAATGGGCGGCTTGGCGTCCAAGATGCCGATCACGGCCACAGCCGCAATACTCGGTTTTCTAACCATAATGGGCATACCGCCAACAACGGGCTTCATCTCAGAATTCCTGATCTTCGCGGGGAGCTTCAACGCAGCATTTGCAGCAAACTCAATGCTACGAATCGCACTATCCTTCTTGGGTGTCGTGTCGACCGCGCTAACGGCAGGCTACTCGCTTTGGGCGGTGAAACGGATTTTCTTTGGCAGCCTGCCTGATGAGTTGAACAATGTCACTGAGGCTCCATGGCTAGTGACAGGGCCGTTACTCGTTCTGGGCGCAATTTCGCTCATACTCGGAATTTACCCGGACCTCGTCGAGAAGTTGCTCTTGCCAGCCGTAAAAGCGATTTTAGGGGGTTAAAGCATGAACGAAATCTTCGCGTGGTTGACTTGGGCGCTACCGTTTGCCGGCGCGGTTTTAACTCCGGCCTTGGCGCGCATGCACGCTAAGGTTAGGGATTACGGCTCAGTCACGTTTTCCTTGCTCGGCGCAATCTCCGCAGCTCTACTGATTCCAACCGTGTTCTCAGGTACGGCGCAGGACCTTCAAGTAAATTGGATAATGAGCTTGAACATCAAGGCCGGAGTTCTCGTTGACCCGCTCAGCGTAATCATGGCGAACGTTGTTTCGTGGGTCAGCTTCCTCATCATGGTCTACAGCCTCGCCTACATGAAAGGCGATGAAGGCTTAACCCGCTACTGGTTCTTCATGAACTTCTTCATAGGCAGCATGCTTCTCCTCGTTATGTCGGATAACCTCCTTCAGCTCTTCTTCGGTTGGGAAGGAGTAGGCCTCTGTTCATATGCGCTAATCGGGCATTGGTACAAGGACCCAATTGACAAATGGGTTGGACCCGTTGGTGAAAAATCCTTGAACGTGCCTATGGCTTATTCGCCAAGCCACGCCGGAATGAAGGCCCTCATCGTAACGAGAATCGGCGACATAGGCCTACTCATCGCAATCTTCATGATCTACGCCTACTCGGGAACGTTGAATTTCGCCGAGCTGTCAAGTAACGTGTCATGGGCCTTGCCATTAACTCAGCTAGGTCTACTCGTTCCTGTCGCCTTGCTCTTCTTCTGGGGACCGATTGGTAAATCAGCCCAATTTCCATTGCATGAATGGCTCCCGGATGCGATGGCGGGCCCAACCTCCGTCTCAGCCCTCATTCACGCGGCCACAATGGTCACGGCGGGCGTGTACCTAGCGGGCAGAGCAGGCCCAATGTTCTACAACGCAGTCCTGCAGTACGCCCAGCCCACGTTCTTCTTTGAGGCTGTTGCCTGGGTTGGCGCCTTCACATGTTTCATGGCCGCCACGCAAGCAGTGGTATCGAAAGAGTTGAAGAAACTTCTCGCATACTCCACAGTCTCCCAAATCGGTTACATGATGCTCGGCATAGGTGCCGGCGGCCTAGCTTCAGAATTCGTCACGGGCCTAAGCGCAGGAATCTTCCACCTGATGACTCACGCTCTCTTCAAGGCAGCCGCTTTCCTCGCAGCCGGAGCAATCTTGCACGCAGTGGAATCGAGATTCATGGGCGATATGGGCGGGCTGCGCCAAGCAATGAAAATCACATTTGCCTCAATGCTCATAGCCATGCTTGCACTTTCAGGTGTGCCGCCTTTGAGCGGATTCTGGAGCAAAGATGCAATAATAGCTGCAACCGTCATGACCGGGCAACTTCCCCTAATGCTTCTTGCGTGGGGCACTGTCGGACTAACCTTCCTTTACAGCCTCAAAGTAATCGGGATGGTGTTCTTAGGGCCGAAGAGCGCGAACGTCAAGAAACTAGAGGATGAAGGGCACCACATGCATGAAGCCCCGGCACTCATGTGGGTCCCGTACGTGATTCTAGCAGTCGCGACTGTTGCGATAGGTTTGGCTGGCCCGTTCATAGAATCCGCGATTACCCGCGCCCTAGCGACAACAACCACTCCATTGATGGCGCCGCCAACGGAGCTCAACCCTGCTGTAGAACAAAGCGCGGCGCTGACCGCAACTCTTGGTTCGCTGGTAATGTTGGCTGTAGGAGGGACCTTTGGTTATCTGATCTATATTTCGGGCCGGCTGAAATCGACCTCAATTGTTGGCGAGAGTGGATTCGGGCGCACGGTATACAACTTTCTCTGGAATCGCTGGTACATCAACCCAATCTACTACCGTACCTTCGTTTACGGAACTTTATCTGCAGCAGCGGGCTTGAAGAACACGATTGAGACTGGTTTCTTCGACAGAATCAGTGGTGCTGTAGCCACAGCGTCGATTGATGTCTCGAAGGGTGGGCAGAGAATAGACCTAGCATTCATTGACGGCTGGATCAACGGAATCGCTTCAACAGGCAGGAAGTTTTCAACAGGAGTGAGAAGAATTCAAACGGGGATTCCGCAAGAGTACGTGGCAGTCTTCGCGCTTGGCGTGTTCGCGCTCGTAGTGGCGATATTATTCTTCTTGACATGAGGCAACAGAGTTGTATCTGCTATCTTTCCTCGTTTTCATGCCCTTCATCGGGGCAGTCATCGTTTATTTTGCCGGTTACCTCGGCGACAAAGTCTCCAAGGCTTTAACGATTCTGATTTCCGCCTCTACTATCGCCTTGGTGCTCTTCATACTCCTAACGTTCAACTGGAGCACCCCTGGCTTCCAGCTAGTCGAAACATACGACTGGGCGAAAGAGTTCGGATTGAGTTACACGATTGGAGTTGACGGAATCAGCCTCCCCCTCCTAATCATTTCAGCATTCCTGACGACCCTATCGGCCGCAGGATCATGGGAGCAGATAACCTCCCGAGTAAAAGAGTACAACGCGCTGCTCCTCCTCTTTGAAGGCGCTATCATAGGTGTCTTCACGTCCCTGAACCTAGTCGCCTTCTACGTTTTCTGGGAACTTGTCCTCATTCCAATGTTCTTCTTCATCGGAGTATGGGGCGGGCCGCGAAAGAAATACGCGGCAATGAAGTTCCTCATCATGACACACGTGGGCAGTATTCTGCTCCTCTTGAGTTTCATTTCACTCTACGTCCTCTCAACTCCACACACCTTCAACTTTCTAGATTTGATGAACATGCACCTGCCCTTGCTCTCACAGATCCTAATCTCAATCGGGTTCTTCATCGGATTCGGAGTCAAACTGCCCATAGTTCCTTTTCACACATGGTTGCCCGACGCCCACGTCGAAGCACCGGCCCCCATCAGTGTTCTACTCGCCGGTTTACTCCTCAAAATGGGCGGGTACGGTTTCATTCGAATGAACCTCTTCCTCATGCCTGAAGCCTCCAAATATCTGGCCCCTGTCTTCATCGGCTTCGGCCTGCTGACGATGTTCTACGGGGGTCTCGTAGCGATTGTCCAACAGGACTTCAAACGAATGGTTGCTCTGACGAGCATAAACCACATGGGCTACGTTCTATTAGGGGCGTTCACGCTCACGACTGCCGGAATCAGCGGCGCAGTTTTCCAAATGTTCAACCACGCTTGCGTCATCGGAGCCTTGTTCCTGATGTCGGGGGTAATTCACGAACATATGGGCACTCGCACGATCCGAGAATTGGGTGGCCTCGGAAACGCAATGCCAAAGACGAGTTTTCTGCTCGTATTGGCTTCGCTGGGTGCGATGGGCTTCCCTGGCTTCAGCAATTTCATTAGTGAATATACGATTATCCTTGCCGGCATCTCCGTTAACGCATTCTACGCGGTTGCCGTGCTCGTTCCAGGTATAACTGCAGGCTATTTCGTGTGGATGCTCCGTCGGGTCCTATTCGCAGCTCCGACTAAGCCTGTAGGATCCAGAGAGGCTCCATACTATACGTTGCTAACGCTAGGCGCATTCCTTGTTCCGCTTCTGATCCTTGGGCTATACCCGTCCCTGCTACTCAGTGTGATTCTCCCCACCGTACAGCATATGGCCCATTGAGGCGAACGCTACTTGCTCTCGAGTTGCTGAAAGAAGCTGTCCACATCGATTTCGTTCATGAAATTCGAGGAAACCTCCAGCTCATCGATGAACCTCTTTTGCATCGCAACCTGTTTTCCTTTCCAACCGCTCCCGTACCCGTAGACTTGGAAGCGACGTACGATTCCAGCGTAGAAGAGTTCGTCAATCGGCGGGCTTGGCGAATCTGCGATAGCGCTCCCGCCGAACTGAATGTCAAAAACCACGCCTTCTTGCTGATTCGCTAAGTTACAATAATGGAGAGCGAGGCTTGCCTCAAAGCGAAGCGCAAAACGGCCTCTTTGCTCCTTTGCCTTGAGCTCAATTATCTGGGTAAACGGGGGCTTGAGTTCGTAACCGAGCTTTTCAGCGAGATGGCTCAGAGCTTTGGTTAATCCGGTTAAGGATTTTGCTTTGAGTGCTTCGCCGAGTTCCTTGGCGTTCTTCATCGGAGTTTAGATTCTCGAGTAGATTATGAAGAACATTGCGAGGCCGTAGATTGCGATTGCTTCGATGAGCACGACGAACAATAGTGTCCTGCCTAGCATTTCAGGTTTTTCGGCGATAGCTCCGATAGCTGCAGCGCTTGCGGTTCCGAGGCCGATGCCCGCACCGCACGATGCTAAGCCGGCCGCAATTCCTGCGCCGACAAGGAACAGGCCTTTCTCACTCGCAACGGCTTGGTCAGTTTGGGTTGGGGCTTGGGAGAAAGCGACAACGGTCATCGAAGAAATGGCGATTACACCGACTAGCATCAGGAAGAAGCTCAAAATCAATTGGTGTTTGGGCTTCACTACTGCTCAGCACCTATCGAGGCCGCTTACAACTCGCATGGCATTATAATCCTTTGCCCAGGTTAAGCGAGTTGCAAAATCAATGATTCCAACATGCGTTCCGCGGGGACGCTATTCGCCTTGCCGTTTATTATGCTGAAGAGGTCATGCATTTCATAGTTCTTGAGGAAGAGATACGCTAATGCGAGCCCGACATTGAACGGCGAACCCGCAAAAGCGTTTAAGCAACTTTTTGCGTGGTTTCGTTTCAACGCGCGTTCAACACCTATAGCCGCCCCTTCGATCGGTCCCGGCAACTCGAGCGATTGCGCGTATGGGGTTTTGTCAAGCACACGCATTAGGCTCTGTGCGTTTGTGGCCTCGCCGAGTTCGGTGAACGCGTGGCCTAGGGCGTAGTTCACAGGGATCATCATGTCTGAAGTGGCTCTCGCATCGAGACCGACCAAGCGCGCACGAAACGCAAGGAGTATGTTCAAGTGGTCGATTGCTTCTCCAACCAAACCCCTCGCTGACAGTGCGTCCAGTGGGTCAGGCAAATTAGATGCCGCCCACAACCTGCCGAAATAGTATTGGTCTATTGCGGCAATAGAAAGCATTCCACCCCTATCTCCCGCCAGCCTTGGCGTTACGAATCGTCTGAGCGCTTCGTCTTCTAATGTTTCTACGACCCTTGCAGGGTTATGTGATTCGACAAGTTCCTTACATCTTTCAAATGTGAAACGTCCAGCCGGCACAACATACCTTATCGCTTCATCAGGCTCAATTTGGTCAGCTATAGCCTTCAGTATGTCCTTAACGCAAGAGAGCTCGTATGAGGTCGCGAACAGCTTTATCAGGCCACGGGAGTCATGAGGCGCGTACGCTGCTAACCTGTGCGTAATCTCGATTACGTTCTGAATTAGGTAGAATTCCACTGAGGTAAGATCGGAGCTGTCGGCAGTTGTAACGTGGCCTCCAGTCAAAATGTTGGCGGTTTCGGAAAGTGAGCCAGCTTCGACAAGTCGTTCAATCTGGCTTGGGTGGATAAGTTCAGCCTTGAAGGAGCGAACGGCGGCGGCCAGCTCCGCGTATCTTCCTGCTCCTGTCATTTGCACTTTTGGCTCGCTAGGGTACCATCAATCCGCAAAGAGTAGTTTTCCTGCTTCGACGAGCAGTTTCGACTCCAAAGCTTCAAAGCGTTCGTTCAAGGTGTTGACTATTCGTGTTCGGCCGTCACTGCTGGATACGATTGCTCCGCCTAGGGCGTCAATTGGTTCATTTGACCATTCAAACCTTGGCGGCTTCCCGAGCCGCTTGGCGATCTCCTGTTCGAGTTTGCCCTTATCGATTCGCTTCAAATCAGTTGCATTAAGGTGGACGGTAACGCTTGGTAAACCAAGTTCACGGATGCCACTTTCAATGTAAGCCGAGAGGTGCGGAGTATATTTGCCCTCGTCATTCACAATCTCAATGACACGTTTCTTGGTCGCTTCTAGGACTTCGGAGAGTATTTTGCTTTTCTCCTGCTGCTCCTGAAGTTTCAATCTGTGTCGGGCTTCACTTATTTCTCGTCGTTTGACCCCCTCAGCCTCAGACTGAGCATTGCGAATGATCTCGCCTGCTTCACGTGAGATGTGGGCTTTGGCTTCGTCCAAGGCGCGCTTGGTCTCAGTTTCCGCCTCCGTGATTATACTCTGTGATTTTTCTTTAGCAACAGCCAGAATATCTTCAGTGAATCTACTAGTCTCAGACATTACGTCTTTTCCCCCAAAACGAGGTTGACGAGCTTGTCGACGGCAGGGCCCTTTCTCGTGGAGGCTTTGGCTACAACCGCTTTTGTTCTGAGTACAGCCTCTTTCTCGTAAGCCTCAGCTTCCATCTTTCCATCTCGCTTCGCTTGTTCAACAATGGCTTCGGCCTCCTTCTTAGCTGACTTCAGAATCTCCTCCCGCTCTGCTCTGATGCGCTTCTCCAAATCCTTGCGAATCTCCGATGCCTTCGCATGGGCTTTTTCGAGCATTTCCGCCGCTCCTTTCTCGGCGTCGACAATTATTTTGACTGTTTCTATTGCGGACATCGCTTGTTCACAATTTTCGGGAGTCGCCATGAATCTCAACGTCAGCAAGAAAAACGTTTGCTCTCTCACTGCGAAACGTTATTTACGTGAAGGAATTTCACCTAGGGCGTTCTTGGAAAGGCGAAGCTGATGCAGCTGACGACGGCCCTCCTGCTTTTCACCCTTCCATTTTTCAGTATTCTTATCCCATTGGTTCAGGGCCTTTCCAACAGGATTCGTGTTCGCTCTCTTGTTACCTACTGGTCCCTCGCGGGCCTCTTAGTAACTCTTGGCGCAATAGCCGCAATACTGGCCCAAGGTTTTCCGCAGCCTCAATTGGTCCTCAACGTTCTTTCGATTGACGGCTTTTCTGTATACTTCGCCGCTGTTTTTGTCGGAATTACGCTTCTTATTGGCGTCGCTTCCATCCATTACATGCGCGCCAACAAGAACCTTGACACATATTTCGCGCTGCTTTTGCTCGCGACCTTTGGAATGATTTTGGTCTCTCTGTCAGTGGACCTAATCGCATTGTTCCTTGCTTGGGAGTTGATGAATATCCCAAGCTACATTCTAACTGGAATACAGAAGGATGATCCGATTTCGAATGAAGCTGCTCTGAAGTTCTTCATCTTGAGCGCCTTATCATCAGCTCTAATTGTGTACGCAATTTCCCTGACCTTCGGCATAACCGGGACCACGAACATTTACCTCGTTGCGCAAGAGTTCGGCGTGGTTCTTCCGAAGCTTAATCCTTTAGCACTTCTGGCAATGGTCCTGTTCGTCGCGGGATTTGGGATGAAGGTCGCGGCTGTGCCTTTCCACATGTGGATTCCTGACGCGTACGAAGGCGCACCGATAACTATTGGGGCCTTTCTCGCGGCTGGAACGAAGAACGGGGGTTTCGCAGCCCTCATCAGAATCTTCACAGTTGCTCTAATTGCGCTCCGCTTGGATTGGTCAGGGACATTTGCAATCATCGCGATTTTGACAATGACGCTAGGTAACATCGCCGCCCTAATGCAGAAGAGTTTCACAAGGATGCTTGCGTATTCGAGCATTGCCCAAGCGGGCTATATTCTCATCGGACTTGCCGCCCCGAACCCACTGGGAATTGCGGGTGCTTTGTTTCATATTCTCAACCACGGCGTAATGAAGACGGCTGCTTTCGTCGCGGCAGCAACAGTCTACAGTCGAATGTCTACGACGTCGCTGGATTCCTACTCAGGTTTAGGTGAGCGCATGCCCATAACGGCGTTCACGCTCACTATCTCGTTGTTCGCGCTAGCTGGAGTCCCGCCGCTGAGCGGATTCATGAGCAAACTTGTTCTCTTCACTGCAGCCGTAAACGGGCAACTGTGGTGGCTGGCATTGGCCGGAGTCCTGAACAGCGCGTTCTCAATGGCCTACTACGGTTGGGTGGTGAAACGAATGTACTTCGACGAACCAACGACCTCCGGCAGGTTACGCGAGCCAACTTCACTCGTTGCCGTGCTGCTGGTATCGACAGTAATCATCGTGGTCGTCGGGATATACCCGGGACCCATTCTTAACTACCTGCTTAAGGTCGCAAACTACCTTTTGCCCGCCGGCGTCAGCCTGAGTCCTTAAGCCCTAACCGAACCATTTTTTTGACGCACTCGCCGAATCAAATAACATCATCCTCTTGCGGCGGGAAATTTGCAAAAAGAAGTCGACCTAGTCGTGGCTGGAGCTGGCCCAGGGGGCCTCTATGCCGCCGTTCAGGCCCTCAAACGCGGTCTAACCGTTCACGTATTCGACAAGAAAACAGTCGTGGGCACACCAGTGAAATGCGGTGAATACTTTCCAGTACGCAAGGAGATGGAGTACCTGCTGCCGGGTGCTGGCGCTTACATGCACGTCTTCGATATTCCAAAGGAATCTGTGGACAACATTTGCAAGAGCATCCGTGTGATATCGCCGAAAGGCAGTGAATACGAATTCGATTTCGAAGCCTACATTCTGGACAGGACCAAACTAGAACAACGCACTGCACAAGAGGTCCAAAATCTAGGTGGCACAGTTCAGCTACGGACTCCTGTCGACCTATTCGTTGAGAACGACAACATGAGCGTCGGCAGAACTAGACAGGATGCAGTCCGAGCGAAAGTGGTCATCGCGGCAGATGGATTTCCCTCCAAAGTCGCTAAGTCAGCTGGCATTCTCACCGAGGATTACATGACGCCAAACAACGTTGCGATAAACTATGAGTACCTAATGACAGAATTGTCGGTTGACCAAGCCGTAACAGAAATGTATCTTGGGACTGAGCTAGCCCCAGGGGGCTACGGCTGGATCATTCCGAAGGGCGGGCGTTCTGCGAACGTTGGCATCGGAATACGGACCTCGTACTCTGGGCGAAATGATGGCAGAAGCTACCTTCAATTCTTCCTCGATCAATGTTCCCTAACGAAGTTGAAACTCAAAGGTGGCAAAGCGGGGCCTATGATTGCTGACGTTCTCCCCGTTGATGGACCATTGGCCACGACCTATTCCGAACATGTGATGGCTGTTGGGGACGCCGCGGGCATGGTGATGCCTACTAATGGCGGAGGAATTTCAACCGCGATGATTACGGGCGAAATTGCAGGGAAGGTCGCCGCGGACTACGTTCAGAAAGGAACGCCACTTTCGGAATACGAGAGGGAATGGAAGCAGACGCTGGGGAAGGAGATGGTGGTTTCTACCAAGCTTAGGAGGCTAGCGGACCACTTCATGGGAAACGATATCATATTCCACCTATTGCTGCGAGTCTTGGGGACTCAGGGAATCAAGGACGTAATCACGTGCAGGGCGCCGAGAGGCCTAAAACCGTTCTTATCCTAAGGCTACACTGCGCGAATCAAACTGTCAACGATCATCGCGAAGAACAAGGCGAAAAGATATGGGCTTGAAACTTTGAACGCCTTGTAAGCCATCTCATTATCTGGATGGACAAACAGCTGGACATTGATGTACAGAACCCAAACCCCGAATACCGCTGCGACGGCCAAGTAAAGCCACCCGAACCCACCCACAACCCAAATCCAAAGCGAGAAAGGAATCATAAGCACCACAGTCGAGACGATGCACCTCAGAGCGGTGCGAAGTTTCGTGACCACGGGCAACATCGGAATTCGTGCACGCTTGTAATCTTCCCTGGTGAATATGGCCAAGCTCCAGATGTGGCCGGGGATCCAGAGGACCACCAAAGCCGCCAATAGAATTGGAAGCAGTTCCACTCCGTTGGTAACCGCGCTCCAGCCAAACATGACGGGTAATCCGCCGCTTACGCCGCCCAGAATGATGTTCAGTGGGTTTCTCCGTTTCAACAACAGGCTGTAGACGATAACATTGTCAACGACACCAAGAGCAATCCAAAGGAATGAAAGCGCATTGATCCAGTAGGCCAATGCCAGCCCGATGGCGGCCAGAAAAAGACCCCAAAGGAGGGCGTTCGTGGGAGTGATCCTGCCACTCGGAATAGGCCGGCGTCTAGTGCGGTGCATTATCGCGTCAATATCCCTATCGACGTACGACGTAAGCGTATCACAGCCGGCACTGGCGGCGGTTATTGCTATGATAGCTACGATGACCAACTCAGGAGATACTGGATGAAGTGTCTGTCTCCATGCGATAATCATCGTGGCGAGGGACGTAAA
This sequence comes from Candidatus Bathyarchaeota archaeon, assembly GCA_963726255.1. GTDB lineage: Archaea > Thermoproteota > Bathyarchaeia > 40CM-2-53-6 > 40CM-2-53-6 > FEN-987. Next base: position 684,088 of record CAVSBL010000002.1, on the reverse strand, counting down.
GACAAGCAGGAAGACTATCGGCGGTTTCGTGACTTCAACATAGTTCTTCAGTGTTTGTGTTGCGGTAGCTTGCAATCCACTGGGCTCCTACGGTAGAACTTCCAGTAGCCCATGCATGTCTCCATGGCCTGCGCCGCAGAAGATTGTGCAAATTATTGTATACTCACCAGGTTGCGTGGGAACGATAGTTACGGTTATGTCGTGATCCTTGGCCACCGTTAGTGGGGTATCCATTATGCCTTGAATGAAGAACCCATGTTCGCTAAACGAAGGATCCTGCTGCCAAATTCCGTGAACGTGGAAAGTTACATTATCTCCCACGTGAACAACGATCGGAACATTGCGTGTGTCAACTGTGCCGTTAACCATAAACGCCCACTGCTGGGCGACGATGTATATGGTGATGTTCTGTGGCACATGAGGCGGGCCGATTTGCGAGGGTAAAACGTAGTACTGGTAGTAGAACATTCCAGTGCCCATGAGTAGTAGCAGCAGTATGGCGGTCGCTCCAACCCAAGGCCCATGATTTGCTTGCGTTTGCGCCAACGCAACTATTCTCCTACTCTATTCCGCCCCAATTCGGTAAAGATGAACCAATATCCCGAACGCAATTAACCCTACACCGATCTGCAGGAGAACCACGTTCTTGAAACTAGCCAGGAACGCTTGGAAAGAGTAAATGTCGAAGAGCACTTGGAATCCGAGAAGCGAGATCACTACCGCCCGCCATTCATTCGGGCTCAGCTTGTAGATTGGAAACTGCTTCCGACCATGGGTGGGACGTGCGCCCGGCGCAGGGGCTGTAGCATTCAACCACAAGTAGATGAGTGCGTACGCGGCGGCGCCAATGAAAATTACTGAACCGAAGAAGATGAATGGGTCAATTTCGAGTTGTGGAATACTGTCGAGCGGCAAAAAGAGATTGTTCGCCCTGAAACCCCACACCGTCGTCAGCGCAAGTTGCCCTAGTCCAGCAACTCCCATCGCTGTAAAGAATGGACGGTCACGAACGAATAACTTCCTACTTGTGTCAACGAACGGAACAACTAAGAAGACTATGACGAATATCATCGGAATGACTACACCCGCGAGGAATCTGTCGATTCCAGTCCGTATGATGGCATACATGCCGGTAAGGTACCACTCCGGCATCGTGATGCCTGCCTCTGCCGTGGGGATGAATTTTGCGCCCAGCTCAACCGGGAAAAGGCCGCCGATCACCATTATGGCGCCCGCGACCATGGACACCACCGGGATGTCCAAGACCATGTAGCGTGGGAAGTGGACCATCATGATCAGTATCATTATCATTGGGAAGATGAAGACGTGGACTGCGTAGAATCTCAGAATTAGATCAGCGAGTCCGGTTCCGGCCATGAGTCGAAAGGCCTCCGGCCCCATGAACGGTGTGCTTCGCGCAAGTGCTCTACCAATGTTGATTGCGAGCATCCCGCGCACATTTAGCAGTAAGTCATATCCAGTATAGGCTTCGATTATCGTGAGTATCCCGATGATGATTCCGGTAACCCATAGGACCTCGTAGCGTAGTTTGTACCGCCCCGAGAAATACTGGTAAAACATGTGTGCAACGGCTAGGAGGACCATGGCATTTGAGGCATGGTAGTGAATGTTACGTAACGCTGAGCCGAACGGCACAACATTGTTGATATTTTGCACACTATCGAATGGCGAGGTTACTGCCCCTGTTGCTGTGTTGAAAATGACCGTGGGGCTGTAATACAGCATTAGTAGGGCTCCCGAGATTCCGAGCAACGCGAAAACCGTGAAAGTCAAGAAACCCAAGAATCCTAGAGGGCTTACGAATTTCCTGGGGAGTGTAAACTTCAGACCCATGAATATTGTTCGCTCAAGTCGCTGGCTCAACCAGTCGATCAGGAGCTGGATAGGGTTCTTGTCTTCACTGCGAGGGGGGCGTGTCGCTGCCATATCCAATCACATCCAGGTCTACGGATTCGGCGTAAATGTTGTCGCCATCTATTCTAAGCTTGACGCTAGGTAGGTAGCGTCCGATTTGTGCCGCGGGGCCTGCAACTGGCCATCCGTCGGTAGGCCTGTACTCGCTTCCGTGGCATGGGCACCCGATGATCTCCGAATTCGAGAGGTAGGAAACAAGACATTGCAGGTGAATGCAAGTCCTATTATAAGCCACAAATTCCTCTCCCGCTTTCGCGGCCAGGTCCGGCGGCAGATGAATTAGCATATTCGTATAGGTTGGGTCCGTCGTGAACGGAAACCAGAAAACTGTCGACCCATTAACTGGTACGTCTTCTTTCTTTGCGATTAGGACTGGATTGAATTTCGTAGAGACAGTCGGGATGAGGTATGAACCGGCCGCCGTAAACGGGGCTAATGCGAGAGCCGCTGAAATCCCACCCATAATCTTGAGCGCATCTCGCCTTGAAAGGCCTTTTTTCTTGATCGGCGAAGCCCCATCAAATTCCGCTCTAGGCAGTGCAGACGCTGCGCTTCCACAGCAATTAGCTAAATCCTTGCACGACAGACAAGCATTAGTGAAGGTTTGACCCCGATTGGCGATGGTTCTGCGTTGAAAACCAGGTCCTTTGTGAACGGGGGTCATGAGTCTTACCGTTTGAAAGATTCCGCCTGAAATGTTTGCGCGACTAACAAAAGGCATTAAATTTAAGTTTTTCAGAAAGCGTTAATTTCTTGCGCTAAGTGGAATTCCAGTCGAATAATCAATCTTTCCGGTTCGGATTGCCCCACAAGGACTCACTTAATTCTTCAAGCTTTCGACTCAGTTTCGTTGGCGGCTCTTCCGAACCTTTCAGAACCTTGTAACTTGCGGGTAAGCGGGCTACATCCTTGATGGCTCGCTCTCGTATTACACCGAGAGTAGGCAGATTGTGGACGAGTTTGCCGTGTTTGAGCACTTTGGTGAGGAGGGGTTCGGTTGCTCGGGGTGGTTCCTCATCTTCGAGGGCGATTATGTCCTCTTGAATCTCTCCCGTCTCTGAGTATTTCCTGTATACTTGCTTAGCCCCTGGAGTCGTTCGCTTACCTTCACTTGTCTTGACGCGGTAGGTCACTCTCGCATTCCGTTTTGTTGAAACAATTTTGTAGATTGCCTGTAATGCAGGGTCGTCCCGTGATGTTACGAGTTCCGTTCCAACGCCAAACCCGTCGATTGGGGCACCCCGGGAAGTCAGGTCGTCTAAGACGAATTCGTTGAGGTCGCCGCTCACAAATATCTTCGTTCCCTTGAAACCTGCATCGTCTAGGATTTGTCTGACCTTAACGCTCAGGTCGTAGCGGTCGCCGCTGTCAAGCCTGACAAGTGACGGCGCAACCTTCATGGAAACAGCCCTTTTCGCACCCTCAATGGTATCGTAGGTGTCAAGCAGAAGGGCTGGATTGGAGGGGAAGACCTTGGCGAACCTCTCAAACGCCTCCTGCTCTGAATCGTAGTTCATTACGAATGAATGGGCCATTGTACCATAGGTTGGTATTCCAAACCTGTATCCGGCCAAAACATGGGAGGTCCCTATGCAGCCTCCTATGTAACTGGCTCTGGCGGCCAATAGCGCCGCCTGCGGCCCGTGGGCGCGTCGGCCACCAAATTCGACGACTCCCCTTCCTCTCGCACTCTGCACAACTCTCGAGGCTTTGGTGGCAATCAAAGTTTGGAAGTTAATCATCGATAGAAGGTAGGTCTCCACGATTTGGGCTTCAATAATTGGCGCGGTAACTCGCAAAACAGGCTCATTTGTGAAGAACACCGTTCCTTCCGGGAGAGCCCACACATCGCCGGTGAATTTCAGTTTTTTGAGATACCGGAAGAACCGACTGCTTACATTCTTGAAATCTGGGTCTCTTCTCAGATACTTGATATGTTCGTCTCTGAATCGCAATCGTTTTAGATAATCTACAGCTTGCTCCAGGCCCGCCGCAATCAGGTATGAACGATCTTTTGGAAAGTTCCGTACGAAGAGTTCGAACGTAGCTTCCGCGGTTTCACCATTCTCGAAGTAGGCAGCAGCCATTGTTAGCTCATACAGGTCGGTTGCTAGCGCAACATCGTCTCCGGACAAAGGTGTTGTATTCCCTCGGCGAATGCCATGAATGGCTTGCGGCGCAATAAGAACCGTGCTGACCATGCAATTCTCGACCGGGCGGAAGGTCGGAAAGGGTTAATTACAGGCTGGTTTCAACGCTACCAAAATCCATCACAAGGTCGAGAAGTGGTTCTTTGAAGCGCACTGCTGCCGCGTTTACCATACTATTGGGGTTGACGGCCGTGATGATCGGACTGTACATCAACGAATTCAAGATACTTGCCGACGTTCTTAACGGATATGTTGTCCTTTTCCCATGAGGTTCCATCCTTGGCCCAGGCGCACCCCGAGGAAGACCTTAGACGGTTCAAATTCAAATGGACTCTCCCACGCATCACTGTCCAGCTACTTTCTCTCGTCGCGGTTAACGCGATTGCTCTCACCCTGATTTTCCCGAGCCTGAAGTTCAAGCCTATTCCTCTAGGCCTACCGATCCTAGCCAGCGTGAACTCTCCATTTAGCGCGGTCTACAGTTCTTTCGACCTCATTCAGGTCGAGTTGGCGCAGCCTGAGTTTCCTTGGCTCGCTTTCGGAACTGTGCTCCTGATAGGAGCCGTTGTAGGGCGCGCTTTCTGCGGCTGGGTCTGCCCGGTCGGTTTTATACAGGACATCATTACGAACTTGAAAGGACGATTAGACTTCTTATCGCCTCGAACCCACCGCAGCGCTAAGAAACTCAAGTATCTCCTGTTTCTGGGAACACTCTTAATCAGCGGCACTCTAGGTCTAGCACTCTACCTGGGAGTAGGAACGGATTACAAAACCGCCCTTGGTGTCCTGGCTTCGGGCCCCTTCATCGCAATATCACCGGACGGCACATTGTTCGGAGTGGTTCCTACGTTGATTGGTTTGGCTAAGGATAACTTCGCGTCTCTATTCACTAGGCCACCGACGATTCAGCAAGTCTGGGTTTACCTGACTCAAGTGCCTCCGCTACTTGCGCTGCGAATACTGATACTGGTAGGCTTCTTCGGGGCAGCATGGAAAGTTCCACGCTTCTGGTGTCGCTACGCCTGCCCCACAGGGGCAATGATGGCGATCTTCCAGAAATACAGCCTGGCTGGAATCAAAAGAGACCCAGTGAAATGCACAAAGTGCCCACACTGCGAGGTAAAATGTCCAATGCAAATCAACATACTTGATCTACCTTGGGAGAAGTTCAACGACCCCGAATGCATAATGTGCATGGAATGCATCGACGCCTGCCCGCACGGATCATTGAGCCCAAAGTTCCCGTAACAATGACCTGCCAGCCTTTTTGCCGAAGCTGAATCAGGCCTTGAACCTATTCAGCAAAAGGGAGTTACTGACGACAGTAACTGAACTCGAAGCCATCGCTGCAGCAGCCAGGAACGGAAGGAAATTGTACACACCAGGTCCGAAGAATGGGACGAGTGCACCTGCAGCGATTGGGATGAGGGCAACGTTGTAGCAGAATGCCCAGAACAGGTTTTGCTTGATCTTGCTGACAGTTGCCTTACTGAGTTTGATGGCGGTTACCACGTCTCGTAGACTGTTCCTGATCAGAACAATGCCGCCTGTCTCGACCGCGACATCTGTCCCGCCTCCGATGGCAATCCCAATGTTGGACGCGGCAAGAGCGGGGGCATCGTTGATTCCGTCTCCAACCATGCCCACAATCCTACCTTCTTTTTGCAAGTCTCTGATGATCTTCTCCTTCTGCTCTGGCAGAACGTCTGCCACAACCCTGTCTATGCCCAATTTGCCAGCGACGGCTTTGGCCGTTCGGATGTTGTCGCCAGTCAACATTACGACTTCAATCTTCATCCGTTGCAATTCTCGAACTGTGTCTAAAGCGTCATCTTTGAGGGTGTCTGCGAGGCCGATGACACCGACGGGCTCGTTACCATCGGATAGAACCATGATCGTTTTGCCCTCTTCCTCAAGTGCGGATATGTCTGAATCGACTGGCGCGAGGTTCATGTCGTATTTTGCCATCAGCTTTCTGTTTCCCAGCAATATGGTTCTGCCATTCTGCTCTGCTACCACGCCCTCGCCTGGTACAGCTTTGAACGAGGTCGCCTCAGGTATGCTTATGCCCTTTTTCTCGGCGGCTTCTATGACTGCTCGGCCGAGGGGATGCTCTGAGCCTTTCTCGGCTGAAGCGGCCAGCTGAAGTACTTCTTTTTCCGTGTGGTTTCCATGAACAATGATATCCGTTACGGACGGTTTGCCCTTGGTTAAAGTGCCGGTCTTGTCAAAGACAATTGTCTGTAGCTTATGGGCTGTCTCTAGATACTCACCGCCTTTGATGAGAATCCCATTCTGAGCGCCTTTGGCTGTTCCGACAAGGATGGCGGCTGGAGTAGCGATGCCGAGTGCACACGGGCATGCGATGACGATTACTGAGACAAACGCCAATAAGGCGAAGTTGAGCGCCAATCCGCCGAAGAAATACCAACCTAGCGCCGCCCCTGTGGCGATTAAGATCACTGCAGGCACGAAGTAAGCTGAAACTTGGTCGGCAAGGCGTTGAATCGGCGCATGCGCCATCTGGGCTTCTTCGACGAGTTGAACGATCTTTGATAGTACTGTATCTGCTCCGACCTTCGATGCCCGAACTCTGAGAAGACCGGATGTGTTGATCGTCGCTCCGATTACTTCATCGCCCGCGATTTTTTCAACGGGAATACTTTCTCCAGTAATGGGGGATTGGTCAACCGCTGAGTTGCCCTCAGTCACCACTCCGTCAACCGGTATCCTTTCACCGGGGCGGATGACGAGAACATCGCCTACTTTGATCAACTCTACTGGAACGTCCTCCTCAGTCCCATTGCGAATCACGTGTGCCATCCTGGGCTGTAGGTCTAGGAGTTTGCGAACTGCCTCGGAAGCCCTTCCCTTGCTGATATGCTCCAACATGTTACCGAGTAGGATCAGGGTGATGATCACTGCAGCGGTATCGAAGTATGCCCCGCTCGTAGCGAAGACTGACGGAAGAAATGTGACGACTGTACTGTATGCCCAAGCGGCAGTAGTACCGATGGCAATTAGAAGGTCCATGTTACCCATTCGGTTTCTTAGAGCGTCGTACGCGCCTCTGTAGAAGCGCCACCCCACGATGAATTGTACTGGCGTTTCCAAAATGAAGAGCAGATAATTGTTGATGTTGGATGGAAGAAGCGGCACGTATGTGAACAAAGCTGTTGGTACTGTGAACGCGATGCCAATTACCACCAAGAGCTTGAGACGCTTCATTTCAGCTTCTGGTTTCTCAAATGTCTTGGCGCAGGTTTCGCTGCAGAAGTACCATTTTGTTCCTCGAATTGTACGGGTTATGGTCGCGGTCTTCTCATCCACGAACATGCCGCAAATCGGGTCTTTGGCCATTTTTACTTCCTCCCGCGTTTCGAAAGACTCAAGCTAGGAGGGGCTGTTTGATGACTGCCCTTACCTCTTCGATCGTGATTTTGGTTAGATCATAGTCGACGGTTATTGTGTTAGCAGCGTAATTTAGATCTACACGCTTTATGCCAGTTGTCTTTTTCAGCTTGCGCTGAAGGATTTGAGTTGGTGCGTCGCCTTCATAGTTGTATAGTGATAAGACTGCTCGCCCTATCCGTTTTTGTGCGATCACTGGGGTTGATTTCACCGCTTTAGTCCCCCTCGATTCTAGCGGGTTTCAGGGGTTTTCGGATGTGATTTCTCAGAGCGAAGACGCTAGTGAGGATTAGTGCCATGCCAAGAACTCCAACTAACTCCAGTCCAGGGGAATTCGCGAAGTAAGCCGTTAGAAGCTGCGCGAGCTGGGCCTGTAAGACTCCTATTTGCGCAGCGCCGGGTGCCGGAATCATTTCCCCCAGTAGGCCCAATGCAACGGTCACGATCCCCATGAAGACGAACATCAGGCCGGAAACGAGCTTCGATGAGTGTATCGTAACTTCGCGGCGGAATATATTGAAGTGTAGAACCCGTCCCTTCAACGGATTCTCTCCGCTAGGCACACATTTGTCCCAAACCAGGGCGATTATGAAGAGTGGAAAGACCATCCCAAGCACGTACGTGAACCCAATTACCAATCCCTCAACGATCCCGGCTGATAATGCGGATAATACGAGGACTCCAGCAAGCACGGGGGCGCAACATGATGTGGCAGCCCCTGAGAACACACCCAACGTGTATACTGAGAGAACGTCGTTCTTGTTCAGGTTCACTGGCAATTCAAGTCGCGGAAGCATGCCTTGTCCCCAAAGGGTCCAGAATCCCAAAATTATCATTAGGAATCCGCCGATCACGAAGACCAAGCTGTGACTTGCTCTAATCGTCTGCGCGAGGGCGACGACTCCCAAGGCTAGAGGCAACATAATGGTTGCGATTCCGAATGAGAAGACGACGGTCATCCCAATGAGCCTGGCTTTCTGTTTGAAGCTCTGTGCAAAGTAGGATGGCAGGAGGACGCTGAAACAGCAGGGCATAGCGAGAGCAACCACCCCCGCCACAAAGGCGATTATCAAGTAGGCTAGAAGTAGTAGGGACATCAACTTCCAATCTCGCTTGATTTACGAATCTCCATAACCATTGCGTTAGCATCGATCTTGCCCTTCGCGATCATGACGCCGTTGAGGAAAACAGCCGGCGGGTAGAGAATCCCATTTTCCGTCGCGAGTTTGGTTCCAACTGCGGACGTGAACTCTACTTCCTCAACCGTGAGATTCGGCATACCCGCCTGCAGTTCGCCGAGGATGCGCTTGATGCGCAGGCACGGAGTGCATCCGAGACTTGTAACGAAACGTATCTGAGGCATTACGCAACTACGTCCCTAGGGCCTTCGTGACTGCGGCTAGAACTTCCGTGTTCTGGACATACATGTTGTTCGGTCCGTAGTCCTGTCTCCAGATCACCATCCCGGCCTTGTTGATCAGTACGAAGGTGTGCGTCATCATGCTGCCGCCAGTACCAACCGGACGATACAGGCTGAAGGCGACTAGCGCTGGATCGGCGAGCACCTTGCCATACTGCGGGCCACCCGCTCCCATCCAACCGCGCAACTGGCCAACGCTGTCTGGAGTCACGCTAACAACCAGAACGTTCATGCCCCTAAACTGCCCGTTTAATCCGTCAAGGTCATGCATCTGCTGCAGGCAAGGTTGGCAGCTTAGCCCTTCGTTGAACAATAAAAGGACGTTAGACTTTCCCTGATAATCAGATAACGTGAATGTTCCCCCTGCTACGTCTTGAAGGGTAAAGTTCGGTGCAGTTGACCCAACACCAAGAATTGACCCGCCCGCTTCTCTTGGCGTAAGCGCAACATATCCGATGACACCCGCCGCGACGATTAGAATAAGAAGGAACACTGCCAGCTTGGTCTTCGAAGGGCCATGTGCGTAGTGAACCGTAGCCTTGTATGTGTCCAGTTCCTTCTCGACTGCTAGCTCCCTCTCCATGTCACGTGGCCTTTGCGCGTTCTGATGCTTTGTGTCGAAATGTTGCGAGAGTGCAGCATAAGACACGAATTTTCTATGGCAACGTTCACATTCAACCAACGTAGCTTGCTCCAGTTGGAACTGATACGACTAGGGAATTGTCTTAAACGGAGCGTCCACAGTGAAATACAGAGTCTTGCTTATTTTCGGTTTCATTTTCTGTTTTCATTTCTTCTGGGGAGGATGGCTTTTCCGTTTGATTTCACTCCATACTAGGAACCGTCAGAAAATGGGAGGTTCACTCTCTGAACCGCTTCTGCCTGACACATTTTTCGAGGAACGCAACGTAACGCAGGGAGTAGTCACATTGTAAATAATGTAAGGCAAATATGTACACGCGGCTTAAGTGAAGTTCTCAGTCATTACTACGCGGAATTAAGAGCTATGCAAACGAGAAGGGGCATGGACTCGTCAAGAATTAATCCTGTTTCTCTTAGAGGTTTGGAGCTTATCATCATGATCCTAACCGCTGGTCTCGTTGGAGTACTCTCGATTTATGTTGGCACGCATTCCGCGACGGTGCCTGTCACTAATGCGGTTTCGCAGCAATCCGTTCCGTTCAAGTTAACGCTCATGGAGATTATGGACGCGGGTTGGAACTCCACGGTGGCCCAGGCTCAGTTCTACATACTCGGAAAGAATGGGTTGGAGCCGGCGGTTAGCATTCGTCTTCCCGTCCACACATTGATCCAGCTTACGATCATCTCCTATGACACGCCTACCCCGGCCAGTACAGACGAGCAGGGCAAGGTAACTGGAACGGTGGGGGGCACAGTCTACCTTGTCAACGGTACGACCGCGATGGGAACGGACGTACCATCATCGTGGGGTCAAAATGTTACTTCAGTGCCCGGAAACATGCTTGCGCACACATTCACGATTCAGCAACTCGGAATCAATGTTCCCGTGGTGGGGGGCGACACGGAGATAGCTTACCTTTACCTCAACCAGACGGGCACGTTTCAATGGATCTGCTTAACTCCCTGCGGCTTTGGCCCATCGGGAATGGGAGGAGCCATGGCAGCGTCGGGATGGATGGAGGGACAGATCACAGTATACTGAACGCTTGACGATGCAACACTTTGTGTTTCAGTGTAGACACTTCCTTTAATTGCATGACGGCGAGTTCTCTGAAGAAATGGCGTGGATGAAGATGAAGAACACGAATGCTTTCGCTATCGTACTTCTGGCAGTCGGTCTTGGAATTCTGGCGCTGGGTCTGGCTTACTCGGCGTATACGGCGACGTCGTACGTGCGGTCCGCGAATTGGAATAGCGGAAACGGGAACCAGTACATGATGGGGCAGTGGCAGCAAGGGTATCAGCAACCTCAGACCTCCCCTAACACCGTCATCACGCTAAGTCAGGCCCAACAGATTGCACAGCAATATCTGACTGCAACAGGGAATTCCAACTTGGCGATTAAGGAGATCATGGAGTTCCAAAACAACTTCTACATCATCTACTACGAGAAGGACACCGGGATTGGCGCCTTCGAGATGCTCATCTGGAAGCAGGCGCCGTCCTCCGGAATGATGGGCAGCGGTATGATGGGTGGACGCGGCGCTGCAGGCTACATAATGCCGGAGCCAGGCCCTAACATGATGTGGAACAACAAATACAGCTACATGGCCTCTGGGATGATGGGGACTAGAAACCAAGCGTTCTCAACCATGACAGTTTCCCAAAACCAAGCCGAGCAATTCGCCCAGGCATACCTTAACGCGAACTTTCAAAACGCCAAGACTGAGATGGCTACGCAGTTCTACGGCTACTACACCTTCGACTTCACAGTGAACGGGAAGATTGCCGGAATGCTAAGCGTAAACGGAAATACAGGTCAGGTTTGGTATCACTCTTGGCATGGTGACTTTATCCAAGAGGTCGAATTTGATTAAGCATGTGCAGGTGAAATCGGCAAAATGACAGAAGCAGAAAAACCTGGCACCGCATTTATTCTCTCGTTGATCGGTGGCATCTTCATCCTCTTAGGCGGAGGTGCGATTACTATGCTTGGTTCATGGATGGGCAATTACGGTTACGGGATGATGGGCGGCTATGGCGGCTATGGTGGATGGGGCGGCATGATGGGGCCTGGTTTCGGAATGATGGGAGGTCTTGGCTACGGCTTCGGTTTCCTTGGTGTCCTGGGTCTGATTTTCGGAGTCATCGTAATCATCAGCGCTCTCATGTTGAACAACAAACCCGATCAGCACTCGACTTGGGGTATATTGATCATAGTCTTCTCGGTGCTCAGTATTTTCGGCAGCGCAATGGGCGGTTTCGGAATCGGCCTAATCCTTGGTCTCATCGGGGGCATACTAGCCGTAACTTGGAAGCCCACTGAAGCCAAGAAATAGTTCTGCTCATTCCCCATCTACTTCTTGTGTCTGTGCGCACTACTAGATCGCTAGCGCTAGCCCAATCTCCCAGCAGACCAAGGAAGAGATTTCATAGTTATCAAAGCACACGCTTGTTGTAATATTTCATGCATCTGGACAGTTGGGATTCTTTTGAACTTAAGGTGGGGGTGCACAGTGAAAAAACAGTGTATTGCAGCTACACGTTGGGGATCGTCACGGACACCGATCTGTCGCTCATCTCTATTTTCGGTGTCACTCCTATCAGTCCGAACATTGCGGTCACGTAGTGTACCAAGAAAATTGACCAGTTGAGGCCAAAATCATGGATTAGGGATACGTTTTGTCCTTGTGAGTCGACCGTTTCGCTCATCTCGCAGAGGTGAGCATAGGTAGCGAGATACCGCATATGGTCAAGCAAGGCTTTCATGTCAACACGCCCGCTCTTGGCCGTAGCCAACGCCTGCGGGACTCCACTGCCGGACGCCTTGGCGACTTCAATCACCCTCTCCGTGTCAAGAGACGAGAGTAAGCCACGGAATGTGGAGCTGCTCAATTTTACAGTGCTTATCTTGCGAGCGAATCGGTCGTAATCAGCGTACTGCTTGAAAATCTGATTTACAAGAGTGTTAACGCTAACGTTTTGTGTTTCCGCATCCTTTTCAATCGCTTGAAGTGCCGCTTCGTCGACTCTGAAGGATTTCGGAACTGTCCTGGTTTTGCCGACTTTGGGTGGCATGGACGCTCAGATGACGACAAAAGTTCTTTGGAATGTTAAGCTTATGGCCCAACGTCGAAGACTAATCGATGCGAGCGAAAGGCGTAACGGTTTCGGTAATTCATGGAGCCGCGCGTTGGCAACAAGCTTACATATTCAATTGCCACAAGATAGCGCGTTGACGATTGTATGGCAGTCGACCCAGTTTGTAGGATGAACGTTCAGGAATCCCAGGCGAAGTACACTAGTTCACAGAACGACAAGAAATACTATTTCTGCTCAGCTGCCTGTAAGTCAGAGTTCGACAAGAACCCATCTAAATACACGTAACCGCTCTGGAAAAAGTGGAGGGTGGATCCACCCGTCGAAGGGTGGTGCCAAACGGTGCCAAACTCAGGTAACTCTCGCTTCATTTTACGCCCCGATCCCCTAATACGAAGCGATCTACAGACCCGGGAGCAAATTGAATCCTTCGATTCCTAAAGTATGGTTCCTTTCCGAATTACTCATGATAATAACTTGGGCTTGCACCCTCAGGTCCAGGAAAATCTCTTAATTTGTCGCTCACTCTACAATGCAGAATGTTACAGCGTCGAGCAAAGATTCGCTTGTACGACCTGATCGTTGTCGGAGCAGGGCCTGCAGGTGCTTCAGCCGCGAGGACCGCTGCCCAACTCGGACTGAAAACTCTCCTACTCGAGAAAGATAAGCTGCCGCGAAGCAAATTGTGCGGCGGGGGCGTTACTCCTAAGGTCATCAAATTACTCGGCTTCAGCCTACCTGACGAACTCATCGAATATACTGCCAGGTCGACACGAATTCATGTCGACGAAGATTGCTTCAACTTCGAATCGGACCGCACGCTTGTCTATATGACTTCTCGCACCAGGTTGGACTCATTCTTAGCCGACAAGGCTGTGGAGGCTGGCGCAGAACTCAAAGATGGAACTCCTGCACAGCGAATTGAAACAAACGACTCTCATATTCAAGTGAAAACTTCCCATGGCTCATTTGAAGGAAGGCTGATTATCGGTGCTGATGGGATGGGTGGCCCAACCGCAGGTTATGGGCAGCTCTATGATCGGTGGAAACCCCACGAAGTCGCCTACGCTATCGAAAGCGAAGTTCCTGTTGGAGAGACAGGTGTACAGGATTTCGTTGGCCCCGAATCTTATTTTGACATATACTTCGGCGTCTCCGCTGCCGGGTACGGCTGGGTTTTCCCAAAGGACAACCATCTGACGGTCGGGGTGGGTTGCCGCCTGAGCAGGCTTCGTGATGCGCACGCTCTGTTCGATGGGTTTGTGAAGCAAATCCCTCAGCTGCGTGGGCGAAAAGTTCCGAGGCCACAAGCTCATTTGATTCCGCTTGGCGGCATTGCCAAAGTGCCTTTGGCTACTAATAGGATTCTGCTCGCTGGCGATTCAGGCGGATTTGCCGAGCCCCTTCTCGGGGAGGGCATTTATTTCGCGATATTGGGTGGACAGATCGCGGCACAAACAGCCGAAGAAGCATGCCAAAAGGGTCGGTTTGATAAGGGCTTTCTCGGCCGTTACGGTCGACGTTGCCGAAAGGCCTTCGGGATCGATTTCGATGTTGCATGCCGTGTTGCCTGTTTCAGCTACTTGGAGCAATATGACATGGAACGAGTTGCCAAATTCTTCTTCTCAGAACGGAAAGTGCAGGAGTGCATGGTGGGATTGATGGATGGGTCGTTACGGTATCGGGACGTGCGAGCCAAATTGGCGTGGCCGTACTTCAAATACAGGCTTGCCAAGCTAGGACTACCCTTCTATTCTTGAAACGCGCCTATACACTGAAAGCCCGCGTTGCCATATTTTGGCGTGAGCAACAGATGCACGCAGATTTCGACAGAGATGAGTTCTTCAGTCGGCAATTGGTTCTGAAGGAACTCGGTTCGAGCGGCCAAAAGAAACTGCATGACTCGAAAGTTGCCGTTGTGGGATTAGGTGGCTTGGGAAGTGTTTCAGCGCTCTACCTTGCGCTCGCAGGTGTCGGAAAACTAACGCTCATAGATCAAGATACTGTAGAAGTAAACAATTTGCACAGGCAGGTTCTCTATTCGCTAGGCGATATCAGGTATCCGAAGGTAGAAGCTGCTGCACGCAGAATTGGTATGATCAATCCTGAGGTTGAAGTCAATCCCGTCCCAGAGAACTTGAATGCCGAGAACGTCCCGGCGATCTTAGATGGAGCAGATTGCGTTGTGGATGGGCTTGACAACATGGAAACGCGGTACATTATCAACCGTTTTTGCGTGACGAGGAAGACACCGTTCGTCTTTGGGGGGGCAATCGGGATGGAAGGGAACGTAGCAGTATTCAAGAGCCCTGAAACCCCATGTTTAGAGTGTATCTTGCCGGGTCTGAACGACGTGGACCTGCCAACTTGCGATACTCGCGGTGTGCTGGGTGCTACCACTGGAATTGTTGGAGCTATTCAGGCGATGGAGGCAGTGAAGGCGCTTGCGGGAATCGACCCCCAATCGATGGGAAGACTGCTGATATTCGATTTCGCGCAGTCTGAATATCGAACAGTGAGGTTGAGCATCCGTGCTGACTGTGGAGTCTGCCAGGCAAAGCTGACTACTACACCAAACTATTCTCGTAAGTTGGCCTGGTTGTGCGGATCAGAGACTGCGAATGTCAACCCGGAGAAGCCATTATCCGTTGACCTGGACCAACTGGCTAGAACTATCGGGCGAAACCACAGGGTATTATTGACGACGCCAATGGTTATCGTCTTCGACTTCAGTGGGCATGAAGTAAGTCTATTTAGGAAAGGGCGGATGCTGATCAAGAACGTACGAAACGAGATAGAGGCACTCGCAATTTCAGCCGAGGTCGCCAAGCTGGTCGGTGAAGGGTGAAAGAAACTGTCGCTACAGTCTCCACAAACAATAGAATCCCCGGAACTCAGACTTTCCGGGAGAGCCGTGTGCCTCATTTCCGGCGGTATCGATTCCCCAGTCGCAGCATGGTTATTGATGAGGAAAGGCGTAGAACCGGTTTTCGTTTATTTCGATAATTACCCACTCTGCGACCAAGCAGCCGAAAGCCTTGCCATAGAAACTGTTCGCAGGCTGTGCGAGCGAGCAAAACTTCAGGGGGCACGCGTATACGTTGTCTCTCACGCGCCTGACCTCCAAGTTATTTTGTCCAAGTGTCCGGCGAAGTTCGCGTGCATGCTTTCCAGGCGGATCATGTTTAGAGTTGCCGAAGGAATAGCCGACCGGGAGGGGTGTAACGCAATTGTCACAGGTGACGCTGTCGGGCAGAAGGCCAGCCAAACGCTCCAAAACATCGTAGCGGCAGACTGTGTGCTGAATAAGGTTCAGGTGCTTAGGCCACTTGTCGGAATGAACAAGCAGCAAATCGTGAAGTTCGCAATTGAAATTGGTACTTATGAAGTTTCAATCCGCCCAGGGGTCGCTAGCTGCGGAGTTCCAACAGACAACCCAAGCACCTCAGCCAGGAGGAACCGACTAGCCGAGGTCGAAACGGCATTGGACATTGACGGCATGGTTGCAAGGGCCGTTCAGTCCGCTCGTGTTCTGACCGTCTAGGCTCGGCTTCCGAACTCTTTCAAGGCTAAATGCATAACGTTCGTGGCGGCCTCTCGCGCAACCTGTTCTGTATCCGCTTTTCTTACTACCATTCGCCCATCTCGCCTAAGAGTAATCTCCTGTCCGCTCGAATTCTTCAGCACAACAAAATGGGGAGTCCACATCATCACTTCGTGCTCGCGGATCGACTTATCCTTCATGCCTTCGATGTTGATAGTAAGAGCTTTTCTTGGGATGGCTTCAATTGAAAGGTGATCCGAACATAACTTGAAGAACAGCGGCACCTGGTCTTCTTGCGAATCAACCATCGACATCACATGACTCAAGAACCATCGGCGAATTACAGCTTTACGTGCAGGTTTATTAGAGCTATGTGCGTGAACGGTTCATTCGCCGGGGAAAATGCCGGGGTTGGTCTTTGGGTTTGATGCCTATGGCCACCGAAGGCCGAACGGTCCAGGCGGCGGGCTGCAGTAGACTAAAGCTTGCCGCAACCCGCAGTATAGAAAGCGAGAATCGCTGAGGTGGGTTCAATTCCCATCCCCGGCTCCACAACTTGCGGTTTGACGTTTGCGGCAAAAACGGCTCTGAAGTGATCAGTGGCGCCTCTGGCCCTCTCTCTCATGCGGGCAATTTCCTCTGGAAGGGTTTTTACGTTTGGCCGATACTGAGCAAAACATGAAACCCGACGATTCACAGCTCGTATTACTTAGGATCGAGGACAAAGCGAAGTATGAAGATGCAATCGCCTACATGTATGCGGGGACCGACCCGGAAGCCGTTCACAAACCCATAACCATCTACAAGGAGAAGAATGCCAACGCGTGCTTGGTCGCAGGGCGCTATGCAAGCTCCACCGATACTCACCTCAAATACAAACCGTTGAATGAAGACGAGAGGAAAGTCGTGGTCGAGAAGCTCGGCCCGGGAAAGGTTATCAGGTTTCTGTCAAATGAGCCCAGTTCGCCTCCCTGACACAGCTTTTGATGATTAGATTTCCCGTTCGGGCTAATGCTATCGCGTGCGTGCACCGGGCAGAATTGATGTCCTAACTTGAGCTTCCGCAACTTTGTTGAAAGCGTAATAGCCCTGTTTGTTTTTGCCTCCGCATATGCTTTGATACGAATTGCCCTTACAGAATTGCCACCGCTTACGGTGGCGGCGCTCCGATTCGATTTGGCGTCATCTCTAATCGTGCCACTGACTCTCTTTCACTACCGCGGAAGCACATCGGGCGTGACGAAGCACGACCTATCGATCGTGTTTGGTTTGTCAATTGCTCAGATATTCATGCCCAACCTGCTGCAGAACATTGGGCTCGAGTACACCACCGCCTCCATGAGTGGCGTCCTCCAATCGATTACCCCAGTCTTCACGTTGCTGCTCTCTTTCACCCTCCTAAAGGAGAAGGTCGGGCGGAGAGAAGTAGCAGGTGTGATGGTTGCGATGCTTGGCGTAATCCTTCTTTCGACCGGAGGCAATCTCGCGAATCTTGCTGGGTCGGTATTTGTCGGAAACGTGCTTCAAGTGGGAGTTGCAGCATCTTACGCTCTGTCTGGAATCGTTGGGAAGGTCTTACTGAAGAAATACCAACCGATGTTCGTAGTAACACTAACATTTGTTTTCGGTGCCGCATTGTTCACGTTTTCCGCGTTTGTCTTCGAGAGGAACCAGTGGCCGGCGGCATTGTCGAACGAGGTCATAGTGGCACTATTGCTTCTTTCCTTCATGTACTGTCTGGGGCTTGTATGTTGGTATGATGTCCTTCAGCGTACTGAAGTGTTTCGGCTCTACGTTCTTCTCTTCACGATGCCCGTTCTGGCCGTTTTGATATCTGTCATCGTCTTAAAGGAAAGTTTCACAACCCTCGATATTGCCTTCTCCGGCTTAACAATGTTGGGCGTTGGCATAACACAGTTCGGCAAGAACAATTAAGTAGTTTCTCAGTATCACAACAGCCCTGCAAAGTATAGGAATGGTGCCACAGGTGAGCTACGATTCCTTCGAAAGCATCGCCGAAAAGCTGAAACTGAGTGAAGATAAGAAACGCGCCGCCGCTACGTTAGTCCTGCTTAATCCAGACTTGCTCGTGGCGCAGTATCCGAACAGCAAGGCAATTGCGTCTGCAGCTGAAAATCTACTGAAAAACGGGAATTCAGTCGTGGCAATGAATCGATTTGCCAGCGCGGCCAAACTTGCGCTTTACGAAGGCGACCCAACTTCAGCAAAGGCGTATCTCGAAAAGGTCGTCTCTATCGATAAAGGCTCCTCGTTTGGCGTCGTTTTGAGCAACTTCAGCGATTTTTCTCGGTTTGTGGATGAATTCTACGAGAGTAAGACCGGCCATGTTAGCTAGGCAAGAAGCTTCGACGCCGTCTTAGCCACGCCCGGTCGAGAACGTTATTGCTGTGACTGCAACACCCGCTAAGAAGAGGATTATTCCGACCAAGAACCAGGCCAGCCAAACAGGCATCAATATCGCCAACCACTTGACAGCACCTACGGCCAGAAACGCGATTCCAAGAACAGAGATGACGACTCCGGCAAGAATCAGTCCGACGGCCCGAGCAACCCGTTTTGCCAATCTTTCCGCAGGTTTGACGATGCCGCCCAAGGCTTCTCGCAGAACCAATCGCGCGAGCCTCTCCAACAATGTGGAACCTTCCTTTTCTGGCAATGTCTGGTCTCCTAGTCGCCGGCCCTCGATAACGCAACTCCTAGTGCCATGCCGGCCACGAAAGCGACGCCAAGGGCTATCAGGGGCTGTTCCGTAACTTTCTGTGCGGCTCTTTGTTGAAGATCGTCCATCTGCACCTTGAGTTCGCCTAACCGTTTGTCCATGTCTTTTCGGAGTTCCTTTAGGTATTGCTCGGTCTTCTCGGGCTCCAGGTCTTTTTCCCTTTTCGACAAATTACTGCTGCCTCATGATATGAACGTCAACGGGATTTCTTGTTCCCATTAGATAACGAGGCGCCGATAAGCAAGCCGAACGCAAAGGCCAATCCTGTCACCAGCAGCGGGCTTTCTTGAGCTGCTTTGCGGAACTCTCGCAACAGGTCGATAGGCGCATGCATGTCCAATATGTCTTCAATTTCCTCGTCGGGGAAGTCAGTCTTTTTTTGTGCCGGCTTCGACATGTGTGTCCATTCTGCTAACGAAGGTGCAGGCAAATAGGTATTTGCGTGCCGCGTCATGCCTGCAAGCAGCTTTGAGATGGCGGAGCTATAAAGCAGGAGCCTTGGACAGGTATGTTGAGGCGCGCACGATGCCGATTGAGAAAAGGCAGACTAGCTATATTCTGTCACGACTCCGGGAGGCTAGAAAGCCGTCTTCAGATCTTACGTCGAGCGTGGAAGACTACCTAGAAGTCATCTACGAATTGATGAAAGAGAAGGGATACGCTCGGTCGGTTGACATTTCTGAGTACCTAGGCGTCAAGTCGCCAAGCGTTACAAACATGCTGCAAAGGCTCCACGGGATGGGGCTAGTAGTCTACGAGCGCTATCGGGGAACTACGCTAACCGAAAGAGGCAAACGCTTGGCGTGTTCAGTGGAACAACGCCACCTTGTCATCACTCAGTTTCTTCGGATTCTTGGTGTAAGCGAGAACATTGCGAATTCAGATGCCGAAGGGATTGAACACCACGTCCACGAAGCAACCATCGACCGCATCGCTAAATTCGTCGAATTTGCCGGGAAGAACAAGACTTGGTTTGAGGCCTTTGAACGTTCGACGAAGAGCGGCGGACCTTAGTCCTTGTTGTCAACTGCTTGGCTTGCCTAACTTTATTGGGGGAGCATCTAGTCGTCAAAACGGTTGAGTATTCACAGGTATCTTTGTGCGCGTTCAGCTATGGCGTCGGCCATTTCTGAGAGGCGGGCAGTGCCACCGAGGTCGTACGTTACTTTCTTTCCTTCCGCGATGACATCGCGGGTTGCTCTGAATATGGCTTCAGATTTCTTCTTCTCGCCTAGGTGTTCCAGCATCCAGGCGCCTGCTAGCACCGTTGCCGTGGGGTTTACCTTGTCCTGGCCTTTGTAAGCCGGAGCGCTTCCATGTGCCGGCTCAAACATTGCGTAATTATCCCCGAAGTTCGCGGAGTATATGCACCCGATGCTCGCAACCAGCGCTGAGACCTCTTCGGAGATTATGTCCATGAAAAGGTTCGTTCCGAATATGATGCTCTCATTGAAACGCTGCGGGTTCTTGATAAGTTGCTGCGCAAAGTTGTCTATGAAATACTCCTCCAAACTGATCCCAGAGTAATCCTTGTGCACGGTCCTCGTTGCATCCATGAAGAGCCCGTCCGTTTCCTTCAGTATATTCTGTTTCGTGATGGCGATGCAGCGTTTCCACCCTCGCCGTTTCGCTTCCTCAAAAGCCCGCTTAGCGAGCTTCTGACTTGGCTCACGAGTGATCTTGCGGAAGGCGATGGCGACATCATTCGATAGGCGATGTTCGATTCCTGAATAGAGGCCTTCAGTACCCTCACGAACGCAAACGAGCTCCACATCGCCGAGCGGCCGTTTCGTTCCCTCAAACGTCTTCACAGGCCGAATGTTCGCGTAGAGATTCATACGCTGACGAATACTAACTGCCACACTCCGCGGAGTGTTCGGGCCAGCAGGTGTCGTTGTTGGGCCTTTCAAGCACGCGTCCGCGGCTTCGATTATCTTCCAACTCTCATCCGGCACCAGTGTTGCCCCACCGTGGGCCTGCCACCATTCAAAGCCTGCGTTGCACGCAAGAATTTCCACGTTCGTGCCAACGGCCTTCAAGACTTTCAGGGTCGCATCGATAAGTTCAGGGCCAGTTCCGTCCCCTTTGATCAAAGCGACGCTTTTCGCCAAGAGTCATCCGAGCGCAACGAGTAACCTGGATAGTTAAACTGTTGGCTCCCGCACCGGGGAATGTGTTGGCGGGCGGGGAGGGATTCGAACCCCCGACCTCAGGCTCCGGAGGCCTGTGCCCTATCCAGGCTAGGCTACCCGCCCTACGAGAGACAGAGTAGGTTTTCATGTATAAGCGTGGACGCGATAAGATTCCAAGAGCAGAGAACCAATTTTAAGGCGAACAACCCCTTAGCCATCTAACTGAAGAACTGCCAAAAACCGGAAAATTGGTCAACTTGGCGAATATTCTCCAGCAATTTAGGGACGAATGTGTCAGCGCCCTTCGCGGTGCGCTGGAGAAATCGTTTCCGGACTGGGCAACAAAGATCCCCCGCATCACCGTGCCACCGTCCCTCGAATTCGGCGAATTGACATCATCAATTGCTCATGAAATTGCACGTCAGAAGCGGCTTCAGCCACAACAAGTCGCCCAAACAATTTGCGCCTCCCTGCGCCTGAAAAAAGAGTCGCTCCTGACGAAGGTCGAGAGCATTTCAGGATACGTGAATTTCAAAATGGATTACAGGATTGCTGCCCCTCTTATCCTCGCGCAGGTCCTCAGAGAGGACACGACATTCGGGATTGAGAAGTCAGAGCATCCGATGAGGGTTACAGTCGAGCACACGAGCGCTAACCCAAGCGGCCCCCTAACTATGGGCCACGCACGGAACGCCATTCTTGGCGACGTGCTAGCACGCTTGCTGAAGGGAAGAGGCCATTCAGTCAACAGAAGGTTCTACATTGACGACATGGGACGGCAAGTGTCCATTCTCGCATACGGCTACAGACTCCTCAAGGAACCTGAACCCCAAGGCAAGGTAGACCACTGGTTCGGCCGCCTCTACGCCTGCACGAACTGTGCAGTCCAGATTGAAGCCACGAAAATGAAACTGAAACAGATTGCAGAGGATCTAAACAACGAACAAAAAGCCGAGCTTCAGCGGAACCTCGACGAATGGGTAGGGATAGCTACGGAACTCGAGGCAACTGATGGGGAGCTCCTGGCAAGAGTTGTGAAGGTCGTAAGTGCAGACTCTGACCCTGAGAAGGCCATCCAGGACATTGGCCGCAAATACGAGCAAAATGAGAAGGAAACCGTTGCTCTGGTTAGGAAAGTTGCTGAACTATGCCTAAGTGGCATGAAGGCCACCTTGACCGAGATGGACATCACATTTGACACCTGGGATTGGGAAAGCGAATTACTTTGGAATGGTCATGTTGAGAAAGCGCTCGCCAAACTAGCCAAGCTGCCTTTCGCCAAAAAGGAGGAGGCATCCGTGGCATTGGACGTTAACGCGATCCTCGACACCTATTCACTACGAAAGGAATTCGGCCTATCCGAGAGTTATGAGGTCCCTCCAGTGACTCTTGCTCGTAGTGACGGGACAACCCTTTACCCAACAAGGGATATCGCGTATTCAATCGTAAAGTCCACCGATGCCGAGAAAGTGATAAATGTAATCGCAACCGAGCAGACTTTACCTCAACTCCAAATCCGGCTCGCACTCTTTGCGCTCGGCGAACAAAGGGCGGCACGTAATCAGGTTCACTATGCGTACGGCCTTGTCGAGCTACCGGGCGGGATCAAGGCTTCGAAACGCCGAGCGCATTACGTAGCCCTTGACGACGTAATTCAACAAGCAAAAGCCCGAGTCGAACAAACAATGGCACAAAGAAAAGAAGAACTTGGGCCGAGCGAAGCCAATAAAACGGTTCAGAACATAGCGCTCGGCGCAATCAGATTCACCTTGCTCAACATCAACAGTACGAAAAACATGACATTCACCTGGGACCGGGTACTTAGCTTGGAGCGCAACAGTGTCCCCTTCATCAATTATGCCTACACAAGGGCGGGGAGCATTCTTCGTAAACTTGGCGAATTCCCCGAAAATGCCGATTGCTCTCTTCTCACGCATCCCCTTGAACTCTTACTCGTGTTCAAAATCGCGCAAATGACCGATGTGTTCTGCGAAGCCGCGGACCAACTCAAACCGGAAGAACTGGCCGGGTACGCGAATTCCATAGCCGAAAAATTCCACGAATACTACGAGAAGGTGGACGTCATACACGCAGACACAGGTGTTAAGAACGCAAGGGCATGGCTAGTTAGAGGGATTCAGGTTGTACTCCGCAACTCGATGGAGTTACTGGGAATCAACGTAAGTGAAAGGATGTAACAGTTTGAGCAGGAACTCAGCGAACCTCGGTTGGCGAGCGATAAAGAATAATCTCACGCTTGATTTGAGCCTACGGAGCCTATATGACAAGCTTTTCCTTTTGCTATTTGTCGTCGACATTTTTCTGCGGGCCATCTGGCTCGACAAACCCGCGGGTTCGCTAATCTTCGATGAATGGTATTACGTTAATGTTGCACGCGTCATACTCGGACTCAAACAAAGCCTAGGCTCCAATTCGCAGCCACCCTACGTCAATGTCCCACCAGGCTTAGACCCGAACCATGAACATCCCCCTTTAGCAAAACTGCTGATCGCATTCTCAATGTACCTGTTGGGAGACAATGGTTACGGCTGGCGCATTCCCAGCGTGATCTTCGGTTCAATCGCAATCCTCGTCTTCTACCTGCTAATGAAGCGGCTTGCAACATACAAGATGGTCCCTCTGGTCTCCACTTTCCTATTTTCCTTCGACAATCTTGTCTTTATTCAGAGTCGAATCGCAATCCTCGACATCTTCGCGCTAACCTTCATTCTGCTTGGGCTCTACTGGTATTTCTCAGGCCATCCCCACTTGAGCGCGATTGGCATGGCGCTCAGCGCCTTGACCAAAATTACCGGAATAGCAGGTATCCTCATCATAGTAATCGTGCATCTGGTAAGGTTCACCACAGGCCGTTCATCACGGAGGAATTGGAGTGAATTCTTTTCCTGGTTTGAGAAATATGTTGCTGTTTGGCTGGCCTGCTTTCTATTGTTGCTCACAATCATGGACCGTTTGTGGGTGGGTTATTCCAACCCCTTCGACCATATCAAGTACATACTGAGCTACTCCGCAGGACTAGTGTCCCAATGCCCGAACGGAATCATAAGCTGCCCTTGGCAGTGGCTCCTTAACCAAGTTCAGATTCCATACCTAGCGGTAAACGTTCAAGTCGGCTCTGGTACCACTTCGAATAGCTACACATCAATCAAATTCCTCGGAGCAATGAATCCCGCCATTCTATACTTGACCATCCCTGCAATGATTTACATGGCATACAGCTACTATCAGAAGAAGAGCGACCTAAGCTTGGTTGCATTGGTGTGGTTCGCGGTCACATACCTGCCGTTTTACCCTGCAGTGATATTCGGGCAGCGAGTTACATACCTCTTCTACTTCTTGGCCGCGGTTCCGGCCATATGCGTAGCCATCGCCCAAATGATTGCCGACCAAAACCCACCGAAGCTGGTTCTACTGTTCTATCTCGCTGTGGTTTTGGCTAGCTTCTTCTCAATGTTCC
Organism: Candidatus Bathyarchaeota archaeon; assembly: GCA_963726255.1. Lineage (GTDB taxonomy): Archaea > Thermoproteota > Bathyarchaeia > 40CM-2-53-6 > 40CM-2-53-6 > FEN-987. Next base: position 659,537 of record CAVSBL010000002.1, on the reverse strand, counting down.
CCTTTAAGGTCATACCGACATAGAATTCAAGGCTTTACTCAACTCAACAGCAACCTAACCGAAATTGACAAATACGAAGCTTGAAGCTTACGCATCTTCGCTCAAGCATTCCAGCGAAGCATACCGCATCAGAGGACTTTGCAATACTAGGAGGTGACGAAGGCATGGCACAGGAGAAGGCAGCTCCATCCCCACCAAGGCAGGAAGCGAGGGTTCGACAGCCTATTCCACCGGACACAATTCTGATTGGAAAGAAGCCTATAATGGCCTACGCGACCGCCGTAATGATGCATTTCCAGGCAGGTGCTCAAACTTTAAGCGTCAAGGCTAGAGGGCGGGCGATCAGCACAGCCGTGGACGTTGTCGAGGTTGTACGCCGCAGATTCTTTGCAGGGAAACTCGCGGTCCAGGAAATAAGCATCGGAACGGAAGTGCTCGGAGAAGGTGGCGACACGAGAAACGTTTCATCAATCGAAATCAAACTGAAGAAGATATGACATGGGTGGCCACACCGGAACGCACGGTCTGACGTGAAAATCCAAGTTTCTTTCGCTGTTTTTCGGTTTACAGTAGGGTTCGCAGCGTTGTTTGTTGAATCCTAGGCCAGATTAGTGGAATCAACAAGATCCGGCTCGGGATGGTTGCCTTTCACGCACACTAGGCCGGAGCTCGTTTCTGTGTTACATCAGAATATGATGCACTTCTAGTTCCTGAACGATGATTATGAGAAACCCCTTTCGGTGACTCACTAAATCTTGACAGTTTTCTTGCATGAAATTTGAATAGCATTCGTTCGCGTACGCAGAACAAACACGAAGAATTGTTGCAAACACAAACTGGTGAAAGTGATAATGAACCAAGGATTCCTAAAGGACTGGGATAACGACCAAAGAGAACCTGTTTTCACACGAGTCGGTGACCGATTCCATCACAAACCGGCTGTAAAGGAACAGATCTCTTCGGCGCTCTACAGACTAAACGTTCAGAAAAACAAGCTTGAAACAGCCGCTAATCGCATGCAACAGCACGACAAGGAGATTTTCGCGAAGTGCGTGAGTTCACAGATGGCTCATGACAATGCGCGAGCGATGATGTATGCGAACGAGTGCGCAGAAGTGCGCAAGATGGCCAAGGTAACGGTTCAATGCCAGATGGCCCTGGAACAAGTCTACCTACGCCTTCAGACAATTGAGGAATTTGGCGACGTAGCCAAAATGATGGCGCCTGTAGCGAGCGTTGTCCACTCAATCAAGAGCCAGATATCGGGTGTAATGCCAGAAGTAGGCTTCGAACTCGGACAGATAGGAGAAGTTCTAAGCGGTGTCGTTGACGAAGCAGGCGAAGTCACCGGGTCAAATTATGATGTGAACGCATCTGGGGAAGAGGCTCAAAGAATCCTCGGCGAGGCAAACACCATTGCAGAGCAGCACATGAAGAACATCTTCCCAGACCTCCCGAGCAACGGGATCGCATCTCGCCCGAAAGTTGGCGAAGCCGGAATTTCTCACTAGAGGATCAATTCGTCTTGAACCTGACCATAGAACAGATTGGAAAGTACCTAGGGCAGTCGCTTGAGGATCCGATGGGACGGCCCACAGGTAAGCTAGTGGGGCTTACAGCGGATATCAAAGATGAGGTACAGGCCGTCCAAGTAGCCCTGGGGGACGGCGGGGTTGCAGAATATCCGATAAGTTGCGTCAGAGTCATCGACGGACATCCAATTATACTAGAGGCGTGGCGCGTCGAGGCCGAGGATCTCAAAAGGGAACACGACATCGTCAAGAGAAGAAGGCAAGCGCTCGACCTGCTTCTAAGAGACGGAGACATAGACCAACCCGAGTACAACCAACTCCGAAACAGTTACGAGGACATAAACAAAGAGATCATTGCAAAACGCGAAAAAGTAGTTGAAACGCTAAAGGAACAGGTAGCAAAGCTCGAACAACAAATCAAAGACCTTCAAACAGCCCTAACGAACAATAAGATGCTCTACACAGCTGCTGAAATCGACGAGAACACATACCACTCTGTTACCGGATCCATTCGAGCGGGACTCGAAATCGCTCGAAAAGAGCGAAAGGACATTGACAACACCAAGGAATCACTGCAAACAATCGATAACCTAGACGCCTCAATAACGACCACTGAAACCTCGGCCCCGCCAAAAATCCCTGATGTTGTAGTAATCAAGATGCGAGAATCAGCCTAACCACGGTAGGATGTGGTTACCTTCTCCATCTTTAGAAAATTCGAAGACAAGGTTCACCCCGTACCACTAAAGGAACGAATAGAGCACGCCTCATTCAGGCTCAACGCGCAACTTGACAAACTGGAACACATGTATGCGCGCCTCCACCAACGTGACACTGACCTTTTCCAACGCTGTGTGGGTGCTCAGCTCTCAAACGACTTAGGACACGCCAGAATCTACGCCAATGAATGCGCCGAAATAAGAAAAATCGCCCAAGTTGTCTTGGGCAGTCAGCTAGCCTTGGAAAAAGTAATCCTCAGACTCGAAACGGTCGGAGAATTCGGCACAATCATCTCCGACATAGCCCCCGTCATGGGCATAGTTAAGGAAACGAAATCAAAAATCGCCGGAATTGTTCCGCAAGTAGCCGATGAGCTCGAAGAAGTCAACAACTTGCTGGGTGACCTAACCTACGAAACCGGCGAAGTAACGACAAGCACGCTATCCGTGGAAACGTCCGACGCAGAAGCGCGAAAAGTCCTCGAAGAGACTGGTCTGATCGCAGAACAGAAGTTGCATGAACATTTCCCAGATCTTCCGACCATAGAGGCAACTCAAAAAGTGGCAGTTCCCGAACCTGCGATCCCTGATATGGAATCGGGCATCGACGACCAAGTTTACAATTACGCCAGAAAGCATGACGGTGAGATGAGTGTTGAGTCATGCGCGGAAGAGCTGCATGCCTCCCCGGTTGAAGTGAAAACTGCCATACAGAGACTACGGGAAAACGGAAAGGTCGTAATCGAATAATCAGCGAGTGCTTATTCATGCAACTTTCGGCCTCTGAAGAACTCGAGCAAATGGCTGCAAGATTCGCAAACGAAGCAGTACAGTTTGATAAGCAAGGCGCAAAATCGAATGCGATTTCAAGGTACGAACGGACAGCTGAGATACTGCTGAAACTCTGCACGTTCTACCCGGAAGCCCCCCAAACCCGACTGTACATGCAACAGGTCGAAAATTGCAAGCGTAGGATCAAGGAGCTTAAGGATGAGAATGGGCACTTGGATGAACGCCCAAGCCTAGGGCAATCCACAAAACTTGAACACCTCGTGTTGGCAGAGAAACCGAACATCAAGTGGGGTGAGATAGCCAATCTCCACGACGCCAAGAAGGCCATCGAGGAATCTATAGTCTTTCCAGTAAAGCGCCCAGACCTTTTCCCATTAGGGTGGCCGAGAGGAATATTATTCTTCGGCCCACCGGGCTGCGGCAAAACCCTTCTAGCCGCTGCAATTGCCACTGAGATTGATGCAGTATTCTACAGCGTTGACGCTGCTTCCATAATGTCAAAGTGGCTAGGTGAGTCTGAGAAAAATGTCGCTGAACTCTTTGGTTCAGCACATAAAGCATCGAAGGAAGGACACCCCGTCATAATTTTCATTGATGAAGTAGACTCGCTGGTTGGAATTCGAGGAGACGAAGTAGGTGGCGAGGTTAGAACCCGCAACCAATTTCTCAAGGAAATGGACAACATCTTGGACAAGAAACGCCAGAGCCACGTATACGTGATTGGAGCAACGAACAAGCCCTGGGCCTTGGATGAGCCATTCATACGCAGATTCCAGAAACGAATCTACGTCCCACTCCCCAACTCTGAAGCTAGGAGAGAACTGTTTAGCATTTACGCGAAGGAGCTCCGGCTCGACCATGACATAGATCAGGAGACGCTAATTCAGAAGACGGAAGGATACTCAGGGAGCGACTTTCGTGACATATTCCAAGGAGCCCAAACAAGAGTCGTGCGTGAATTATTCGAAGCCAGCACTCCGAAGGCTCAAGGTCAAGCACGACCGATTACTATGGACGATTTCAGAGAGATCTTGAGAAGACGCAAACCAAGCGTTTCGCTCCAAATGCTGGGCCTTTACGATAAGTGGTTTGAAACATACAAAGCACTTTGAGGTAAGAATGAAATGATAGATTCAGTAGACTACAAGATCCTAGCGGAACTTGTTGAAAACGCCAAGTACTCCTTTGCGGAAATCGGACGAAAGCTGAGCCTTCACCCAAATGTTGTCGCCTACCGCGTGAACAAGCTAGAGAAGAACGGTGTAATCAAGGACTATACAGCCGACCTGGACCTGGAGAAACTTGGAGTCGCCGAACAAATTCTAGTTGGCGCCAGCTTCCCGAGAGACACAGAAAGAGATGCCATCATTGAGAAAATTGCGGCAATCCCACAAACAGTGAAAGTAGTAAGCTCGCTGGGCGAACCCGAAGGGCTTGTCTTCCTGGTGGGAAAGAACAAGTCGGAAATCGAGAAGTTGATGACGAAACTACGGTCCCTCAATGTCAAGATCGAATACACCGGATCAATAATACGAATTTTCGAAGAAGGCAGGCTCGGCAATTTCCTGAAGATCTTGGCCAACGAACACGAAAAAGCAACGAACGAAAGCGGCGGGAATGGAACACTCACAAAGGGGTGATAGATAGCATGTTCAAAGAGAGAAATCCGTGGAGTAAAAAGCTCAAGGAAGCAATACACCCCACCCCAATGAAACAGCGCGTAAGTCAATGCCTATTCAAGCTAAAGGTTCAACAACGAAAACTCGAGAGGACGTCATACCATATGCAGGAACGCGACCAAGCACTATATGGAAAATGCGTCCTAGCGGTTCAAGGAAAGAACACTGAACTCGCATCAATCTATGCCAACGAATGCGCTGAACTCAGAAAGATAGCGAAGGTCGTCTTACACAGCGAACTAGCCCTCGAACAAGTTACGTTGCGATTAGAAGCTGTGAACGAGTTCGGTCAGCTAGCCTACACGATGCTGCCGGTCGCCGGCGTGGTAAGAACACTAAAATCGCAGTTGGAGGGCGTGATGCCCGAGGTCTCATTAGAACTCTCCAGTGTAAACGAAACACTTGAAGAACTGAGCGTGGAAGTTGGAGAAACTACTGAAAACACCTTCGACATCTCATCATCCAGCGGCGAGTCGCAGAAGATACTTCAGGAAGCCAACTTAGTGGCTGAGCAAAAGATGAAGGAGCGCTTCCCAGAGTTGCCACCCATTCCGACTAGCGAAGCTCGGATGTAACCGAGCTTCCCCATCCCTTTTTCAATCCCCTCTACTTTTACCTGCACCCGATAGAGGTGCAGTTGAACGACTGTCATTAGCAAGCTTCTGACGTTGAGGTCGTCAGATAGAAGGCAACTCATGGATATTACGCCTCAAGTTATGGGCCTCGTTGAAAACGCCGGAATAAAGAACGGAATCTGCATCATCAGCGTACCCCACGCAACTGCGGCAGTAATCGCAAATGAACATGAAAGCGGTCTAATGCAAGACGTGCTCGCGAAGATCGAGGATGTTTTCCCGGTATCTCGGAGCTACCGCCACAACGCCATCGACGATAACGCGGACGCCCACTTAGCCGCGGCATTTCTTGGACACTCTCGAACGTTCCCGATCGTAGATGGCCGACTGGTTAGAGGCACCTGGCAGAACATTTTCGTGGTTGAACTTGACGGCCCGCGCTCCAGGCGGGAAGTATGGCTGCAAATCATAGGCGAAAGCTAATCAGCGCATGGAACGCTTGTATGTCGTCCCGGTCTCAAACGAACCGTCCGAATACATGAGGGTGAAGTTTTAGGGCTCGTAAAGCCTAATAGCGATGAAAACGGAGCACCTGCTGAAGGAACCAAGAGTGCCGGAAGAAAACAACCTTACGTGGGTCATCGGTGGCCCTCAGGGTAGCGGAATTAACTCAGTTGCCGAAACCTTTGCAAAGGCCTGTGCCCGGGGCGGCCTGCATGTATTTGCCAACATCGAATACCACTCAAACATCAAAGGAGAACACAGTTACTACCGAGTACGGGCCTCCGATAGGGAAGTCCGGTCCCACATCGACTGGATTGACCTTCTCATAGCCCTTGACAAGGAAACTCTGTTCGGAGACCTGCATAAGGAATTCCCAACACACAACGGCCATAGGAATGAGGTAAGCCCAGGCGGGGCCATTGTATTCGACTCTGCGCTAAAGTTGAAGCCAGAAGACATCGGACGCCCGGACGTCAACCTGTACCCCGTCCCGTACTTGGCCGTGCTGATCGAAGCCCTAAAGGAAACTGGCCACGAGCATGAGCTGAGCAAGTATCAAGTTATGACAAATACGGTTGCCTTCGGCGCGTCGATAGCCTTGATCGACTACGACTTCGACCAAATCGCATCATCGGTCAAAGAAGGTTTCACAGGGAGAAAAGCCGCCCTCGGCGAACTGAACGTGAAAGCAGCGCGCCACGGATATGACTACGTTAGGAAGAATTTCCAGGACGGTTTCGCGTACAAACTCCACCCGATCCCCTCAAAGGAGAAGCGAATGGTGATTCGAGGAGTTGCAGCTGTCGGAATCGCAAAGCTCAGGGCAGGTTGCGGCTTTCAAACTTACTACCCAATCACTCCGGCGACCGACGAAAGCGAATATTTGGAGAACCACCAGAAGAATTACAACATGGTCGTCGTCCAAACCGAAGATGAAATTTCCGCGGTACTCATGGCAACGGCCGCGGCACATGCCGGGGTTCGGGCAGCAACATCAACCTCAGGCCCAGGTTTCTCACTGATGGCTGAAGGACTAGGGTGGGCCAGCCATACCGAGGCCCCAGGCCCAGTCATTATCCTATACCAACGCACAGGTCCGTCAACTGGACTTCCGACTCGGACCGAGCAAGGAGACCTCCAATTCGTGCTGCACGCAGGGCACGGAGAATTCCCCAGAATGGCCATCGCGCCGGGTGATGCAGTTGAATGCTTTAACGACACATTTGACGCATTCAACTACGCTGAGAAGCTCCAAATGCCGGTCATACTAATTGCTGACAAGTTTCTAGCCTCCAGCTACCGGACAGTTCCGATCTTCGACACAAGGGACCTGAAAGTTGACCGCGGCCAAATACTAACAGAAGCAGACTTGGCAGGCAAGGATATCTACAAACGGTACGCGTTTACGCCACTTGGAATTTCACCACGGACCACTCCAGGAACGGCTGGCGGAATCTTCCACACGACGGGCGATGAGCATGATGAGTTCGGCAGCATAACGGAGAACTCAGAGAACCGTGTTAAGATGATGCAGAAACGTATGCGCAAACTTCAGCTCGCTGATGAGCTCATTCCGAATGAGAAGAAGGTTAACTTCTTCGGCCCCGAGAAGGCAGCCATAACGCTCGTGGGCTGGGGGTCAACAAAAGGAGCAATTCTCGACGGGATGCAAGACCTCGAGGCAGACGCGATAAGATGCAACTTCCTCCAAGTCAGATACATGAGCCCATTTCCCACAGCATTGGTTACAAAGTATCTTTCGAACGCGAAGAAAAGAGTGTTAATTGAGAACAACTACACCGGGCAATTGGGAGCGTTGATCAGAGAGCACACAGGGATAGCAATGGACTACAAAGTTCTCAAGTACAATGGCAGACCATTCTCGCAGAATGAAGTGTACGAGGGAGTAAAAGATGCAATTAAGAACGGCGTAAAGGAGGTCGTGATGGCCCATGCTTGAACTCAAAGATTACAGAACCAAGGTCCACAACGACTGGTGCCCAGGTTGCGGTGATTTCGGCATACTGAATGCAGTGCAGATGGCACTATTCGAACTCAAACTGGAACCACATGATGTCGCCATAGTCTCCGGCATAGGCTGCTCTGGCAAGACACCGCACTTTGTCAACACCTACGGCTTTCACACCTTACACGGGCGATCGTTGCCAATCGCAACTGGCATCAAGCTCGCAAATACGGCGCTGACCGTAGTGGCGGTCGGCGGCGACGGGGACGGTTACGGAATTGGCGCAGGCCACTTTCTAAACACTGGGAGGCGGAACCTTGACTTCACCTACGTAGTGCATGACAACCAAGTGTACGGATTAACCAAAGGCCAAGCCTCGCCAACCCTACCAAAAGGTGAGAGAACTAAATCTATGCCATCCCCGCGATTATCGAAGGAATAAACCCACTCGCGACCGCCATTAGCGCCGGCTACACCTTCGTGGCGCGCAGCTACGCCCTCGATGTCAGGCACCTGAAGGAAATCCTGAAAGCGGCCATCCTTCACAAGGGTAGCGCGCTGGTTGACGTACTACAAACCTGCCCAACATACAACGACATAAACACCAAGGAATGGTACGCGGGCGCCGACTCAACATCTAAGGCACCGAGGTTATACAAACTAGAGGAAACTGGCTACGACGGAAATGTCAAGGATCCAAACGATGCGAACGAGGTGAACCGGATGAAAGGACAAGCAATCACCCGATCATTCGAGTGGGGAGAGAAGATTCCAATCGGAGTGTTCTACAGGATACAGGAACCAACCTACGAGGACATGATAGCACAGAGGATGCCGTCGTACAAAGAAGTCCCACTCGTCAAACAGGACCTGTACAACCGGGACACCACTCCGTTGTTCGAAGCCTTAGTTTAGAACAACCCTCACTTTTTCTTCTCTTTTCCGTGGACGCCGGGCGTCGTCATAGCGAACGGGTCCAATATTTCATCGAGTTGATGAGCGGAGAGTAAGCCCTTCTCCAACACCACCTGGCGCAAGGGGACCTCACGTGCCAGCGCTTCCTTCGCAACTTCGGCCGCCTTCTCATAACCAATAAAGGGATTGAGGGCCAATGCTATGCCTGCGCTTTTTTCAAGCAAAGCAGTGCACCTTTCTTCATTTGCCTTAATGCCCTTCACGAGACGCTCATTGAATACCCGTATGCCATTTGTTAGGATCAGGAGTGACTGGGTTAGGTCGTATGCTATTACAGGCATCATCACATCCAGTTCCAACTGGCTCGCTTGCGCGGCCATCATAATTGTTACGTCGTTCCCAATGACTTCGAAGCAAACCATGTTTAGCATTTCAGCAATGCTCGGGTTCACCTTACCTGGCATAATCGAGGATCCAGGCTGGACGGCAGGCAGGGTTATTTCCCCAATCCCCGTAACAGGCCCAGAACTCATGAGCCGCAGATCATTAGCGATCTTTGTTAGGTCCACGCTCAGTGTGCGCAGTGCAGCGGAGAATGTTACGAAGTCGGCCATGGATTGCATCAATGCCGCATAATTGCGGGCGACTCTGAACTTGTAACCCGTGTACTTGGAGAGGTTCTCCACTGCAAGTTTCACATACGTCGGGTCGGCGTTCAAGCCAGTGCCTACGGCTGTGCCCCCCAAATTGAGTTCCAGCAACTTGTCGACGGCGTTTTGAATTGTTTGGAGGTCGTCCTCCAGATTCCGCGCCCAAGCTGCGAATTCCTGGCCTAGCCGAATTGCGCCTGCATCCTGTAAATGCGTGCGACCAGACTTCACTAAGCGATCGAATTCCTTCGCCTTCTCATCAAAGCTTTGTTTGAGCGAGGCAACGGCTCCAATGAGTGGCTTAGCCATCAATACGGCGACTACACGAATGAAAGTTGGATAGGTGTCATTCGTGGATTGACCCATGTTGACGTGGTCATGAGGGCTCACCAGTTTGTAGTCGCCTTTTCGGCCGCCCAGAATTTCAATGGCTCGGTTCGCTAGAACTTCGTTCGCGTTCATGTTGTGGGAAGTCCCTGCCCCAGCCTGGAAAACATCAACGACAAATTGGTCGTGCAAGGCACCGTTAAGAATCTCATCAGCTGCAGAAGCAATCGCCCGCCCCACTTTCTCAGCCAATAAGCCTAGTGAGAGATTCGCCTCCGCGGCAGCCTTCTTGACTAGTACCGTTGCCTTGAGGAATTCCGGCAACGGCCTAATTCCGCTGATTGGAAAGTTATCTACAGCCCTAGCAGTTTCAGGGCCGTAGTATGCCTGCGCCGGCACGCGCACAGGCCCAAGCGAGTCTCTCTCAACCCTTACATCGCTATTTTTCGACATGAAACGGACGCCGAGTGGATTCTAGTGCGGCGACAATAAAGGCCTTAGGCCCAACATTTGGAATGTGGCGAACCTACGATTTAGGACTCGTGCGGAAACACTCACAATGCTCAGAACCGAGTTCAAGACTGATTCTATGTGGGTACTCCCAACAACGCATCGCAAATACGAGCAAACACTAAATATGGTAATACAGCACTCTTGCTAGATTGTTGAGGCAATGGTACGCTTGGAAAGTTCCGGTGTTTTCGTTCCAGAAGCCTAAACGAACTCTTTCACTAGTCCCTATGCGGCATTGTTCTCGGGAGTGGTTTGGTGTTGAGTAAGGAAATTGGCATTACTGTGAAGAAGGCTGAGGACCTTTCGGAATGGTACACACAGGTAGTGACTAAGGCAGAACTTGCTGACTACGCTCCGATGAAGGGTTTCATGGTTCTTCGGCCCTATGGGTATTCGATATGGGAGAAAATTAAGGAGTGGTTGGACGGGAGGCTGAAGGAGTCCGGGCACTCGAACGCTTACTTCCCGCTTTTCATTCCGGAAAGTTACCTCAAGAAGGAAGCTGAGCACTTCAAAGGTTTCACCCCGGAAGTGTTCTGGGTAACGGAGGCAGGAGAGAATAAGCTCTCCGAACGGCTCGCGGTTCGTCCCACATCTGAAACCATAGTCAACGACGCGTATTCGAAATGGGTTCGAAGCTGGCGAGACCTACCGCTGTTGATTAACCTCTGGAACTCGGTACTGCGGTCTGAGATTACTGCTACTCGACCCTTCATCAGAACCTCTGAGTTCCTTTGGCAGGAAGGCCACACTGTGCACGCTACTAAAGAAGATGCGGACAAGGAGGTCATGATGATACTGGAATTCTACCGGGAGCTGGTCGAGGAGCAGATGGCGGCCCCAGTTCTGCTCGGGTATAAAAGCGAGAAAGAGAAGTTCGTTGGAGCCCTCTACACGACAACCCTTGAAGCAATCATGCCGGATGGCAGAGCAATGCAGATGGGTACGTCACACAACCTCGGGCAGAACTTTTCGAAGCCCTTCGAGATCAAATACCTAGGGCAAGACGAGCAGACCCACTATGCTTGGACAACCTCTTGGGGTGTCTCGTGGCGGCTGATCAGCGCGATGATCATGCTTCACAGCGACGACAAGGGATTGGTCGTGCCGCCTCGAATTGCTCCGATTCAAGTTGTCATCGTTCCCATATACTACAAGACTGAGCGGGCTGAAACGGTTTCGGAAAAGGTTCGATCAACTGCTGACCAGTTAAGGAAGGCTGGCCTGGCGGTGCATGTGGACTCCCGTGAACAGTACACGCCTGGGTGGAAGTTCAACGAATGGGAGCTCAAGGGGGTCCCGCTTAGGATGGAAATCGGGCCGAAGGACGTTGAGAAGAAACAAGTGACATTGGTCCGGCGCGACAACCTGCAGAAGCTCACGGTCAAAGATGACGCCATCGTTGGTGAAGTTCAGAGATGCCTCGACGAGATTCAGAAGGCTCTCTTCTCTAAGGCTAAGTCAGCACTCACCGATTCAATAACCCAAGCAAGTGACTATGCGCAATTCAAGAAAACGTTGAATGTCCGCGGGGATTCGTGAGGGCATGCTGGTGCGGGCGAGGCGAGTGCGAAGAGGCGATAAAGACTGAGACAGGGGCTACTATACGCACTATTCCTCTCGTCGAGGAGAAGCCATTCTCAAGCTGCATCTATTGCGAAAATCCTACTGCGAAGGTTGCATACTTCGCGAAATCTTACTAGTCGCTCCAACCCACGCCTAGCACCCACAACAACGTTTAAGCACGGCAGACGCGAGTTTACGGTGGAGGATAAGGTTTGACGAAGAAGAGAAAATCTCGCGGCCGAAGTAAGGGAGGTAAGGGGCGGAGCGAGATGATTCAGTGCACTAACTGTGGTAGGCCAGTTCCTAGGGACAAGGCTAAGCGCGACACGCAATGGATTTCGTTGGTGGAACCGTCCCTTGCACGTGAACTGCGTTCCCACGGGACGTACATCGCACGGCAGCGAGTCGTCAAGTTCTACTGCGTCTCCTGCGCTGTACACTTCGGGCTTACGAAGGTAAGATCGAGAGACGAAAGGCACTTCTACTAAGCCAGCCGCTCCACGGTCAGACGACCGCGGATCGCTTCCTTTCTTTCCAGCACCTCATCCAGGGGCATCTTGAAATCAGGCCCAGTTTGTTCGACCATTATTGATGCTGCGGCCGAGGCGAAGAGGGCGGCCTCTGGGAGACTGCCACTTTTCTTGTATTCAGTGATGAAGGAGCCGGCGTAAACATCTCCCGCGCCTGTGGGGTCGGTAGCATGTGTGGGATAGGGTGGGATTCGATACAGCCTATCAGCATTCATTAGTAGAGACCCTTTTTCCGCAAGCGTAACCATGGGCACGCCCTTCGCCATATCCCCTAGTTTGCGGAGGGCGAGTACAGGGTCCCTTTCTCCGGTTATGGTTTCACTCTCGTGCTCGTTCGGTTTGACAAAGTCAACTAACTTGCTAATTTTGTGAAATTCGTCTTTGTTGCATTGATGGTCGATGCGCCTGTCCTTTCCGACTACTCTGATCAAGCCCTGCGGGTCCAGGAATATTCTTGCGGAACTGGACGAGCGTATGAACTGGAGAAGCTCAACGTTTACTTCGCCGAGGATTGGGCCGATCAATAGGTATTCCGCATCCAAGAACTCCTTCGGAAAGTTCTCTGGCGTTATTTTTCCGGCCACGCCCAGAACGTCCAGGGTCCTATTGCCGTTTTCATCGTAGATGAGGTGGAACCCACCCGTCTCCGTCCCGCCGACCTCCATTCTGGAGTCTAAGTGAAAGTTCTTCATGTCATCCGCAAATCTTCGCGCAAAGTCTGGGCCAATGCATCCGACTAAGCCCACTTTCTCCATGCCAAGCCGTTTCGCCGCAAGGCAAGCGTTGGTACTGCATCCTGAAAGAACTCGGCCGTTTGTTTTGGTCCAGGGGGTGACGATGATGTCATACACGGGATTGCCGATGCCTACCAGATCATAGTGCAACGTTTTGGCCTCGAGTTTGTTTGAGTGTGTAGTGAAGTCTCTGGACCACGGTCACGTGCGACAATAAACCCACCGCAATCGTGCTGAAGGTGAGCGCCACGTTAACGTATGGCTGAAGCACTGAACCTATTAGCAGTAGAATTATCTTTTCCTGGCGCTCCGCGATGCCTACGGTACAGCTTGAGAGGCCCCCAACCGACTCGGCTTTCGCCCTCGTGTAACTGGCCATCACCATTCCGAAAAGTGCGAAGACTATCCACGGCCAGCCCACGAACCCTCCGAGCCCGATACCAAGGAGAACTGCGAACTCTGCATACCTATCGAGTACGTGATCGTATACAGCCCCAAATTTGCTACTCGTCCCTGTTGCGCGAGCGACTGCCCCATCGAGCATATCGATAAAGCCGGCCGCCACAAGGCCAAGAGCCCCTAGAATGGGTGATTTGAGGACGTAAGCGCCACCAGCCAAAATTGAAACTAGGAGGCTCAGAGTGGTTATTGTGTTGGGCTTCAACCCGGATTTCCCGAGCCGGCTGCCGATGGGCTTCATCGCAGCTTCATACTTCGCCCTGAACTTGCCTAACAAGTGAATCAGCGTGCGCCAAATGGGAATCACAGCTTAAGGGCGTTTCGTGAAAAACCAAGTTTTTCAAGCACCCTTGGCCTTCTGGGCGTGATTTCGATGGGCAAGGTGGGCAAGGGGCAACAATGCAGCGTCGTGGGCTGCAGTAACGCTGCTACGCGGTCTATTTCAACTGAGAAAGTCGCACATAGTGGCCTAAACATAGGCAACGCTCGCAGAGCTTACTTGTGCAAGACGCACTACCGGGAATTCAAGAAGCTTACGTGCAAGGACCGGCAACTGGACAAGTGGAGATTCTCAGCATGAGGCTTCTTTTGCTTCATTGCGAATCGTTCGAGTACGAAGTCCGCCAGACCGCGGTCAAGAACCCTGAGCCCCTAGAGAACAACCGTGCTGGTAAATTTGAGAACGTGCTCGTGGCCTTCTCGACCATTGAGAAGGAGGACGAGCAGAATCCCGCTGAAGTTGTCGGGAAAGCTACGGAATCCATCGCGGAAGTAGCAAAGTCCGTAAGAACGAACCGCATCTTGGTCTACCCCTACGCCCACCTTTCAAGCAGCCTAGCCTCCGCGGGCACCGCGATTTCGATTCTGCAACAAATGAGCATGACCCTTAACGAGATGAGCTATGAGGTTCACCGTAGCCCATTTGGGTATTACAAGAGTTTCAGCCTCCACTGCCTGGGCCACCCCCTCTCCGAACTATCCCGGACAATTAGGCCTGAGCAGGCTAAGGCGGAGGCTGCGCCGGTGAAGACGTTCTACAAGGTTCTCGCGTTGGATGGCGAGCTCTACGAGCCTGATGAGTACGTGTTCAAAGCGGGCGAGGAGGAGTTCCGAACACTTGTGGAGAAGGAGGCGCTCAAGAAAGGGTTGCCCGGCGGGGAACCGCGATACCTGGAATACTGCAAGAAGTTCGGCATCGAATGGGAAAACTTCTCCGACGTAGGCCACATGCGTTACAGCCCTGAGGGCGTAATGATCTTCGACCTGATCAGCGAATACTCGTGGAGTACGGTGAACTCTGTTGGGTTACCAATTCTTCAGGTGAAGGGCACGAACATGTTCGACCTAGCCGTCCCCGCCGTGAAGGAGCATGCAGACCTGTTCGGTTCTAGGCTGTATAGGCTTGAGGTGGAGAACAAGAGCTTCGTCATGCGGTATGCTGCCTGCCACCAGCAGTTTGCGGCGGTGAGGAATTGGACGTTGAGCTACAGGCACTTACCGTTCGGCACCTTCGAAGTGGCTGACTCATACCGTTTGGAGCAAAGCGGTGAGCTTCTCCTCTCGTTTAGGCTGAGGAAATTGCACATGCCTGACTGCCACATCTACTGCAAGAACCTGGAAGAGGCGAAAGAGGTGACGCTGAAGTTGCATGATAAAATCTACGAGGAAATTGGGAAACTTGGCAGGGATTATGTCTCGGTCTACAACATTACCCAGAGCTTCCTTGAGTCACACAAGGATTACGTGATGAAGCTTGTGAAGCGGGAGGGGAAACCGGCACTGCTGAACTTTGTGCCTGAGGGTATCTACTATTGGGTTCTCAACATAGAATACCACATAATCGATGAGCTTGAGCGCCCGAGGGAGATTGCGACTTTCCAAATCGATACGGGGAACGCGAAACGTTTCGCCATCTCGTACGTCGATGAGAAAGGTGCAAAAGAATTTCCGCCCATAATCCACACCGCTATCATTGGCTCGATTGAACGTTACCTCTTCACGGTGCTAGATGAGTGTGCGAGAACGGAGAAGCGAGGTGGCAAGCCGAGCCTGCCGTTGTGGTTGTCGCCAACGCAGGTCCGAGTTGTTCCTGTTAGGCCTGAGTTCTTGGGCTATGCGCAGAAGATGGTTGATCAGCTTACTGCGTCGCATGTCAGGGCTGATGTCGACGATAGAGATGAGAGCCTCGATAAGCGTGTGCGCGAAGCTGAACTAAACTGGATACCGTACGTTGCCGTCGTAGGAAAAAGGGAAGCCGACGCGAACATGGTTGCGGTTCGCCGCCGGCTGGACGGAAAACAGTACAATGCGAATGTTTCTGAGCTTGAAAAGGAAATAACCACTTCCATCACAGGTTACCCGACAATCCCGCTGAAGCTCCCCGTTAAACTCAGTCAGAGACCGGGGTACAAGCAACTAAATTGAGCCGCGGGTTTGCTAAAGCTTATATTGGGTTCGACGGCTAGTTGCGCGGGTAGCTTGTGAGTTTCGATGAGTAAGGATCAGGGCTACGGCTTCGTGATCTTCTTCATATCGATTATTGTTGCGATTGGTTACCTGGTTGCGTTCTTCGCCCCGTTCCTTGGGCTGCCGACGGCTTGGCAGTGGTGGGCGATTGGGATACCCGTCCTCCTGTTCGTCTTGCTCGTGCTCGTGATATCTGCGTGGATTGGTTGGACGATGCTTACGACACCGCCGCCGGCGCCGCTGGAAACAGAACCCGTAAGCGCTGAGCCCGCCGCGAAAACGCCTCGCAGAACGTCCAGCCGAAGAAAGAAGTAGGCCACGTTCGCACCTCAGTTTCTTGGGGTACGTTGCGCCCCGCGTTTTGAGCTACCTTGTTCGCGTAGGCGAGAGGGGTTGCTGTGCGCCTGCGCGTGGAGGAGGGGGTAGGGGGGTGGCGCTATTTTTGGAGCCAACTATGTTACTTTGCTATGTTTGTGATTGAGCGTGCGGACGGGGCGTTTGAGGGAGGGTGGGAAAGTTTCAGCGTCCAAAGCAAGTTTCTCGGGATAACGGGCTAGTCATCGCTGTTCGGTGGAGAAATGGGTGGCACCATTTGGCGCCAGCCGTCTATGGGTGGATCCACCCACGCTGCGAAATCCGTGATTACCCGGCGCGAGGCTTGGTTTCGTTGAGTTGCCACAAGAAGAACCCGGCAATCGCAACGGCGAATGCAAGCATACCGACCTCGTCGAGCCGCCAATTGAAAGGTGGAAAGCCCACGTGCGAGAATTGCGCGGGAAGCCATTCAGGATGCGTAACCTGAATTAGGATGACATAGAACCACACTAGCAGGCCGAAAACGAACATCGTCAAGGCCACGGGACGGAGGAGCATGTTCCTGCGCGCCAAGAACCATCTGGGCCACTAGAAAATTGGGCGCACCATTAGGCGTTTGCGTCCGGGGTAGCGCAAAGTTGGGGTTGACTCGCATATAGAAGATTGTTGCGAGTGTTCTAGATTGTTCTATGACACTGACGTTGACGAACTTCAGTGACAGTGGACTTACCTTCCGTCACGGGTTAACCCGTATTTGAGACTGCGGGATAATGTTCCTCGAATCTGTCTGGTCAGCGATACCCGAACTGGAATGGGAAAGCCAGGAGACGCTGAAACAGACCTCAGGCCTAGACGAAAGCACGCTGAAGCAAACCGTTGAATTCCTGGCCCGATGGGAGTTTATAGAAATCAGACAATATCCCGACGTGCAGATCCGACGGAAACCAGGCGCCATCTCCCCAGTTCAAACCGTAAGCCTGTTGCGGTCAATTGACGACCCAAAATCTCGCGAACGGAGCGACAGTGTGCGCATAGCTACACGCGTCGCCTGCCGCGTCTGCGGATGCCGAAACCTCAAGGCAACCGGCGAGAACGAGGTTGAATGCGAAACCTGCCATGAGAAGCAATGGTTCGCTCTCGATAGAACGACCAATAAACTTTCGGAAGTGCATACTCCCATTCGCCTTAGCATCTGGAAACGAATGTCTGTTCGGCTAGGAATTCCCCAGCCTGCGCCGCTTCGGTACTTTTGATTCCCTAAGCCAGGGCGGGCAGCTTACAGCGTATGTTGTTGTAGAAATGTCACCATAGTGTTCCATGTGTGGTTACGGTCATCATTTCTAGAATACTAGACTTATTCATCTAGACAATAGTTGCGACGAAGTAGCTCAGCGTACGCCATTACCCTAGGTTTACTACTGCTGACCCTGGCGGTTCCAGTGCACGCGTCGGCTCAGCCGTCGATTCCGATCATCGGCCGTTATTCGTCGCTTGTAATCAGCATCTCTGTTCCGCAGTTCCCGGCGTGGGCGCATGATGTTGTGGTGAACGCGATGGTTGCGTGGAACCAGGCTCAGCTCTGGCAGGGCGCTGCCAGCCCAGTTTACACGTTCGTTGAAGTGAACGATGGATCCGCTAACGCTAAGGTTAGCTTCGATATGCCGAAGGCCTATGCAGGGATTGCGGTTGGGTGGACAAACTACAAGTTTGAGCCCGGCTCAAGGACGTTGATAAAATCAACCCAGACATACCTCGACCCCGCGACCTTCAACGTGGCAGATAACTTAACGGCAGGACAGTACCCATTTTGGCTGGCTCTGCACGAGCTGGGACGAGTCCTAGGGTTAGGAAGCATTCTCGACAGCTCAGATGTAATGGACCCGATGGCCACGCCGACCCGAGCCTCGCAACCGCCCATGCTCTCGACCCTTGACTTGTACGCGGTGCACGTGCTCGCTTCGGGAAGCGCCCCGGCCTTCATCACGCTTCCAGCCAGCGTCCTGAACCAAAGAGTGGACGCCCGAAACTTCCTCGGCCGCGGACAACCCCTCACCACACCCCCCGAATCTTCGCAGGTGTTTGCTCCGTCGCACTTCCCCTTACCGGGCGAAGAAGAAAATAAGACGGCCAGCCCAGCAGGATAGCTGGGCGCGAAGAAGAAAGTGATGTCCTCACACGCCTATGGGCTGTGGGCTTCTCGCTTCAATGCCGCTGCTTCCCCATGCTTGAACGTCCGCATGGTAGATGTTTTGGCTCTGCGGGTGACAACCCTCCATCCGAGGGCGAGCAACTCAACATGCCAAGCTTCCTGATCTGCAACGCCGAACTCTTGGCACCGTTTGGCACCACCCCTAGACGGGTGGATCCACCCGCTTCCAGATGGACGTGGAAACAAGGACTCGACAGGTCTTCGATTTCACGGGGTTTCTCGAAGTCGCTTTTTTCACGTTGCCTTGAGTATTGAGAAGCTTCAACTTGTAAGACAAGCTCTAATGTAGTACATGTCTGATGGAAGTGCCTCGATGAACCATGACGGAAGAAGTACTCGTTACCAGAAATGGGCAAACAACCATCCCTGTCAGGCTGAGGAAAAAGTATCAAATCAAGGAGGGCACGCGACTGGAAGTAATCGACTCGGGTTCCGGCATACTCCTCAAACCTAAGCCAAATACAGCCGACTTAGCTGGCAGTGGATCCGAACACTCGAGCCCTGAACAGATGAAACGCCTCTTAGACAGGATGAGGGAAGAGGATGCCTGACCTTGTTAGTTCTGTTACCTTGTCGTTTGGTAACTCATCTGCATTGACTAAGCGATTACCGTCACTCTCGGAGTCCCATACCATCGCTTCACTTGCAGACGCGACGGCCAGCTCATGGCGTACGGTTCCATACCTAGAGGCTCAGCCTCCTCAATCCGAAGTCGACTCACTGATCGCTTTGCTTGAGACGAACCTGCCGTATCTTCTGGACAGCAAGTCGAGCATCTGCCTAGGTGAAAGGATCCTAATTCGTTTGAATTTCTTGATGTTCAGCAGGTGATGGTCTCCGCTGACCACGAATTCGCATTTTCCATCGTAGGCTGCGTTCAGAATCGTGTTGTCTGCAGGATCCTCTTTCACGGCCTTGAACTCAGATTTTACCTCAATCATCTGAGACGTCTTCCTGAGGAGTCTCGCCAGCTCTTCAACGTTGGCGAGAGTATAGTCAAACCTGACGAGCAGTTCATCTCTTGACATCACTCGCACAAATTCTCGGATTATTTCTTCAGAGAGAACAAGTTGCACGTCTTCAAGAGTCAGGGCGACGTCCAACACTCTTGCTGAATTCCCTGTCCTTGAAATGAAGGCGGAGACCAATACGTTTGTGTCAAGTATTATTCTCATTCACGCGACTTTCTAACAGCGTGGATGAGCCTCTCGATTTCCTTCTCTGAGAGGCCGTGCGTCTTGGCAGAAGATTCTGGCCTCAGCGAGAAGCTTCTTGAGTTTCAATTTCTCTTCGGAGAATTGAAGCTTTCTCAGGACGATAATGTCTTCTAACCCGACAACGAGAAACTTGGTCCCTTCTTTCAGTCCCATCTTTCTCCTGACTTGGGTCGGGATCACAACCTGCCCCTTTTGTGAAAGCCTGGTTAGTTCAAGAGCCATCTGATTCACTTAGTAAGATATATCTTACTTCCGCTATATATCCTGTTCGTTCACAGGGCTTGCTCATTTATCCTTAGACGTCGATTCACGATCTCTACTGGAGCACTGTTGGAGAGCGACTCATCTCCATGACTAAACTCGGGAGCTTTCTCGCCCCGATATGGTAATTCAAGCCCAGGTGCCTTCAGCTCGATGGCATCCTCGTGGAACTTCTGAAGAAGCAAATCCGCCTTTTCCGAGAGGCCCTCAAACAGCAGGAATCTTGCCGCGACGAGCGTCGAGCGTGCCGCACTTGCCAAACGATGCGGGCAAGCGAATGCCCGAGTAGGGAAACTGGTTCAGAAGAAGATAAGACGGCCAGCCCAGCATGATGGCTGGGCGCCCCTGGTTGCCGGAACGAATAACTTTGGACCGGAAGGAATTCGAAGCCTTCATCGAGGAGAACCAAACACTGCTCGAACGTTCCGAGAAAATGATTCAAACCATAGAGGCATTGGAAAAGGCTAACCACGAACTTCGCCAAGAGCTACAGGCCGCGCAGGAAAACCTGAAAACATTGAAGGCAAACCTCGACCGTGAGAACCCTCAAGCGGACGACGGGCTTCGACAGGCGAGGGAAAGGACCTCCAGCGTATTGAAGCTGCTAGACGAAGTTGGCAAGCGAAAGCCGGATACGTGAAACTAGCTTAGGCTCGAACACCGTTTATGATCGGCACAGTGTGTTCTAGCTGCCTGAGTTGCCAAAAGAACTCGCAGAACGGGTAAGGAAGAAAACCTTCGAAACCGTGACTATAATTCGAGACTATTCTGTGACAGCTCGAACACCGGAACCAGTAATGCCTAGGTGAACTGCCTTCTGCTGGTTGTGGAACTCGTGCTTGAAGACCAAGTTGCAGCGAAACCCGTTTAAACCGTGAAATCGGCCTCGGCCTTCGGAGCATCGACACATTCGATGCCAATGCCACACCACACTACGGCTACGATCGGCAGCTAGACGTGCACCTCTTACGCCTGATTCGCGCGTGCAGTGCCATGCCATACGAATTACCGTTGCGCAAAGTCGCTGCAAACGTCCAGAACGAGGATGGAGACTCATTGACCTCGCACGGTAACCCTTGAGTTTACGGGGAAGCCGAGTTAATGCTAATAAGCAGATTTCCATCATTTCAGCTGATTATGATGGCCCCACGCGAATTCGCAACTCTTCTCCTCCTTCTTTCTGTGCTCGCGGTTGGCACTCAGCTGGTGAACGGGCAACAGTACACCACCATGACGAACACCGCGACAAGCCTCCAGACCACCACAGTGGGGATCGGGACTCAGACCCTCACAACAACAACCGGATCTGCGCTAACAGTTTTCTCCGGACCCTTTACTCTACCGCCCACTCATGGGGTCTGCGGAATCTACTTCTTTCACGCATTCAACGCAACTAGCGGAGAGGTACTTTCTGGAACCCTTACAATGGATAATCAGGCCGACCTCTACGTCATGACCGACACTGCTTATCAGGCCTGGAGCCACCAAGTGGTTGCAGGTGGAATATGCGCCCCACCGAGCCCGCTAATCCTTCAGCAGGGTAAAACAGAATACACCTTCAGCTCGCCCGTTCCAACCACCGGAGTTTACGAGCTCGTCGTGAACAACCTATCCCACTCAACAGTCAACGCGCAACTTACCGCCACCCTCACCATACCAACTACCGCCGTGGCCACAATCACATCCTATTCGACCCTAACTCAAGAGGTGCTTCGGACCTCTATGCAGACCGAGCAGACTGCTAATGCTTCGCCTTCCAACACTGTTGTCATTTTGATCGCAGTACTTCTGATAGCTATCGCCGTTATTGCGTACGTGGCTAGGACCAGGCGTCGTCATTCAGCGGGAAGAAAATGAGTACGCCGGGCCTAACGCTCAATGTTCATTTTGGAAGCAGAAGCGTGTTCAGCACTGTTGCCGCGAAACCAAATTTTGGCCCAAGATATCTGCGGATGAGATTCACATCATCTTCACGTATCGCTTTCAACTGGCGGAGCGCAATAAGGTAGACCGCTATCCCGAGCGCCACGTAAGCCGGAAGCAGGGACTTATTGTAGACGCCCATTTGCGCAAGTACGAGGACCGCAACCATCGACCCTCCGGCGACGGCACTTTTCCATGCCGCTTCGAAATCAATTCGCACAGCCTTTCTTCGGTACAAAACGACAATTGTCAAAGCGGTAGAACCAACCAACGCGAAGCCGCGGGCGATTGATGCTCCTACAATTCCAGCAATCGGCAGTAGGAAAAAGGCCGACGCAAGGCCGATCAGGATGGATGCTGCAGTAATCAGCATCACTGCCCGTGTGTGGGACAGGGCCAACAGCATTGGGCCCAGACTTGACCCAAATGCTACCAATGCGAAGACGCCGCACAATATCGCGAGCGGCACAACACCCTCTATGTAAGCTTGGCCGACAAAAAGAGAGATCGCTGGCTTAGCGGTGGCCAGCAACCCGAAGCTCAAAGGAATCATGATCAAACTCGTATATCGGGAAACGAGCCAGGTAGCCCTCCTGCAACTCTCAAGTTCACCCCGCCCGGCTATGTTAGAGAAAGTGGGGAGGATCGCGTTATTCACAGCACCCGAAACGCTGGCGAGCACTCCGAAAGCCGTCAGAGCTGCGTTGTAAACGCCGAGAGCAGCGAGCGGAACAAACGCAACCAATAGTGCCCGATCGAACCAGGTATAACCGAAGGTCACAATGTTCCCGACACTAAGAGGCCACGAGTATCTTAGCATTCTTCGAAACGGAAACCAAACCTTCGACCGACCAAATACCCAGACGATATACCCCGTGTAAGCTGCCACTAAAACGAGGTCTGAAACGGCCCAAGCAATCACAAGACCGATGAAATTCGTCAAGGCGAGTATTAGAAGAATGATTAAGCACTGCCGCAGGATGGAACCCGCAGACCCAATGATAGCAGCCGCCTTGAATCTCTTGAACCCCAGAAGAGCTCCCAGAGCCACGGGCAACGCACCCGAATAGAAGAGCATATCGATTGCAAGAATTCTGAAGAGCTGTGCTTGCGCCACCTCACCGAGCAGTGCGGAAGCGAGAATCGGTGCTCCAAAGAAGATGAAGGCGGCAAGCGGAACCGAAAGCATAAGCGAGATCAGAAAGGCCTGGTAAAATACTCCGAGCGCAATTTCCTTTCGTCCCTCTCCTAGTTCTCCAATGAATTTCGTAGTTGCTTGTTGGAATGCCCCACCGTTAACGGCTGCGCACAGTGCTGCCACGAGTGACACGACGGCAAGAATGCCAATCTCTCTTGGGGTTACGATTCGCGCCAGAACCGCGAAAGCCAACACTTGAGCAGCGCTGGTGATCAGCAATTGGATGGTCAGGTAGGAGGCTCCCCGCGAAACTTCAACTGCAGAGTCTAGCTTCGGCGTGGGTGAATTGTTCGTAGGACTGGCTGTCTGTGGAGATTGGTGATGAGAAGAATACATTTCTGGTACACTGACTCGAAAGATGTGTTCGCCCCCAAATGGCGCGAGAAGCATAAAATGTTGCGTACGTTGAAATAGAGAGAAGAAAATAGAGGGTTTACACCGCTTGAGGCGCAGTTGAGGCTCCTAACAGGCCGATTCCCCTAAGAACAACGAATACTCCGGGTTGAAGCATTCGTCTTATATACTAATAGGCCACGCATGGACGTTTGAGCTTAGGTCTGCTGAGGCTGGTTGAGGAAGGTCCATTGGAAAAGAGGATTGTTTCCATAGTTCTGATTCTGACTTTTCTGTTTGGGATTGTCGCGATAGCAAATCCTGTTCAAGCTCATTTCACCCTTGGAGACCTAACGGCCACGTATCGCTACCACACAAATGATTTTGACCCTCATGTTCCCGGAGTAATCGGGTACGTGTGGCCAGGCGGAGGCCTCAACACCTATAGCGGTTTCCCGAACGTCGCGACCGCGAATTTGGGTCCCGGCTATCAATCACCTTACCCAGGCGGCAACCCACCTGGGGCCCCGAGCCAGTCTTGGTACCAGCTTGAAGGCGACGCATACGCCCCCTTCGGAGCGGTATTGACCGGTTCGACGGGCGACTTGATTTTTGCGCTCAACGCGACCGTAGGGTTCTTTGGAAGATGGCAAGCCGTTGACATTCTCATCCCACCTGGATTTAGTGTGCCGAGCCAAGCGCAAGTCGTCTCAACCATTACGAATGATTACTCAGCAATTGCAGTAGCGCGAATAAGCGCATACGATCGGTATGCACCCGGTTGGACTCTTGTTCAAGTTGCAGCGGACGCGGGCATGGATGCAACCGCACCCGGGAATACTCCTTACTATGACCACCAGGCCATTGATTTCACTACATTAAGCGAATGGTATTACATTCGAATCAATGGAGTCCTTGCCCCCTCGGTCGCTGGACGATACTTTTTCAAAGTCCTCCTTGAAGGTGGAACACCTTCAATTTGCGGAGAAGAAGGCACTGGAACTGGAGCAGGCCCCCTTCCAGGCCCCGAAAATTGTTCCCAATTTATTCCCACAGAGAATTGGCCAGTCCTACTTGTGAAAGGCGAGGTTGACCCTGCCATTATAACTGGAACGATTCGGTACGCCGGTTTCAACACGACACTATACGGCCAACCTATTCAGGAAGCTGGCCGTGTCTATGCGAAGATGACAACGCGCCTCGACCCCTACACTGGGCAAACGACTAATTTGCCGACAGTTGATGCCGTGGGATATTTCAACGCCACAGCCCAAGGCCACTATGAGGTCGAAGGCGTAGCACCAGGCGTCTACGACATTTACGCGTCAGCCGCTGGTTACCCGGAGGTCGTTATTGCTTCTGGCGTCACTGTGTTGAAAGGCCAATCACTACACCACGACGGCTACTTGCAGCCTGGGGCCGTTATTCATGGAAACGTTTACAGTAAGCACCAGTTTGGTGACGAGCCGTGGCCGCAGAACACATACGTTAAGATTGAACTCTACGACGCTCCAACGTTAAATCACGTACCTGATTCAAGCGCTAACCTAGTGTCATGGTCCCCGCTCCCTTGCGTTGCAGGAGGACAGCAGGACTACACTGGCAAGTATACGGCGAGTAATTGTAATGATCCTCGGCTTGGCGGCGAAATCGCATTCCCGTGGCATGAATATGTGCCAAGCACCGGATACTTTGCTGGCGCAAGCCCGTCCGCTTTCGACTTCTACCAAGTGTCCACCGGCGCCTCTGATGGAAGTCAGTCGGCGAAGCTAACGCAGGATCCCATGGGGATAGGCCCACCGCAAAACTGGTTCGTTCAAGGCGGCACCACTCAACCATTCCATTTCGAGTTCGGCGTTAAGGGAGAGTACGGTGCACCCCGTGACCTCGACGGCATGGTCCCGCAAGTCTACGCCACTTGGGTTAACGGCCTTACACCTGGAAGATATTACGCCCGCGCTTGGGTATTCCGCTACGTCCAGTCAGCGCTTGACGGATCAACATTCCAGGAATACCCGTTTGATATTACTCCGCAGGAGTGGGCTGGAGACGTGGCCTTACCCATCGACTTACGGTTGAGCAGTTGGGTCAACAAGACCGTGCACTTCCACAACACTCCCAATACGATAAGCACCGACCCAATTGACACCGGTGCAGGAGTAATGTCCGGCGTATTGGTTGACGCAAACGGCCAGGTTTGGAGTTACAACCAAACATTGCTTGGCTACCAAGGCCTATACTCATCCGGAGCTAAGTCAGGATGGGGCGCTGGCGCGTTCTCGTCCACATCAACTTTCCAGCACCGCAACGATCTTGACAAGGCAAAGCTGAACGCCAACGCCATCGAGACTGGAGTGGCAACTATTCAGTTCTGGGGATGGAACGACACATGGGGAGGAGAGAATTATGGCATCCCGAGTGGAACCTACAGCCCACATGTCTACGTTCTCGGTTACGTTGAACATGGCCCACTGGACCAAGTGAGTGTGACGCTCAGCGGTAACTCCATCAGCATAAGCGACCACATGTACCGCGGCGTAGGATTCAACATCACCGTCTACAGCATTGACTGGGAGCGACCACGCGTTAACAGAAACTGGGTGTGGGGCAACCCCGTCGGCTACACAGCAACTGGCATGCCAACCTTCGTAGGAAGCGACCCTAGCTTCCCAGGGGATCCACGCAACGTCGGCGGCATATACATGGTCGGAGAAGAGATCGACCTCGGCGTTTACGCGAATGGCACGTTGATCGATTTCATCGGCGATGTCCCATCGAACCTTCAGGACACCGTACTGACGAGCTGCCTCTTCCAGAACCAGAGCAACTCATCCGTCCAGATGTGTGGAGGCGGCTGGCAACCGCTCGCCCGTCCACTCTACGGGCCATTAATGCCCTACCAGGGGAACGCACAGGACGCATATTTCGGACAGGAACTTGGAGACTTGGGTTTTGTTGGAGGTTACACGGGGGGCATATCATACTTCTCGACACGGTCGGTGTTGTTTGCGCCCGCCCACTTCAGCCCCACAACGCTCTCAGACGGAGGAACGTATGAACAAGCCGTTACAGGATACACACCACTTTACCCGTCAGCGATACCCTCAGGCCAATACGACCTCAGAGGTTTCACGTACGGATACGTTCAGGACAAGAGCTTCACAGTATCTGCCTTGACAACGGAAGTCGCCGACATTAAGATCAACCTCCTAGTAGGCGTCAACGTGACGTTGGATATACTCTTCAAAAAGGAACATGTCATAACACCAACCTCCGCGAACATGTCCGCCCGAGTCAGATTATTCGACGACTCGGGCAACCTAGCTGCTGAATGGATGTCAAGCGAAGGAACCTATACGACTGCGAACGGTTTTGCAAGGGCCGCCGACGGAACAGACCAGTACCCGTTCGGCCCACTTCACCCAGCTGTACCAGTACCCAACCCGCTAAACGGCTACAATTACCTTCCCGGAGGGATAACCCTCCTACACGTACTCATGGCCGGCCTGCCGCAGGTTCCCGCATCAGGAGTTGACGATGGAACAATCGCAAGCCACGTCCCTCTAGGAGTCTACTTGAATGACCCGCTATTTGCAACAACAACATGCGGCTTCGAAGTAGACTGTTACACGAGCCCAGGAAGCGGCTTGGGCGTTGGCGTCCCGGGCTACTTCCCGAACACAGGCATCTCAGGAGCCCCAGATTACACGGGAAGTTGGACGGCGGAAGTGGATTTCGTCAACTGGTACAGTAACGACACAGCTGGCAGTGCGTGCATAGGAACTATTCAACCCGTGATTGCCCTTGACATTAACCCACAGCAACTCCTATGCTTCCCTATCGGTCTACCTCAGTATTACCCACCCGTAGGTGGCTTATTGATGGGTGAATCCTACCACATAATCCCCGCCACAACCGCCACATCTGGAATAAGCTTCACAGAGGATAATGCACTCAAGCCCGAATTGATCGGACACACACTCGCCATGAACCACCTGGGCCCATACTCACAGGAAGGCGCCTGGCAGATCTCGAACGCCCACCTAAGCGGTGAAGCAAGCGGAGCCTTCGAAGTTGATTTGAACGGCCTCGTAACCGGCAACGCTCTCGCGTTCACGTGGAGTAACGAGTTCCGACCGCTGAGCTGGGGTAGCGTGACGATAGCTAGCGCAGACGGTAAATGGACCTTCCACCAGTACACATACGACGGCATCTACGAAGCATACCTAACACCGGGCACCTATACGTTCACGATAAGCGGCCCAGGCTACGCGTCCCAAACGTACTCAATCTCGGTCACTGCCGGCGAGGTTGGAACAGGCCAGAACATGTACTTGGAGCAAAGTAACATTCCAGTCCCAGAATTCAGCGCAATCGGAATCGTAGCTTTCTCCGCACTGGCAGCCTCACTATACCTCCTGCGACGCAGAAACAGACGCGACTAAACGCCGCGTCCATCCCCACTTTTCATTAAGATGAACGAATACCCCCACATTACCTAGCGAACCTTAGTCGTCTGCGTTGCATGGACATTCAAGATATCCGAGTCGAAACTTTCGCCTAAACCGAAATCGGAGCCAGAGCCGCTCTGAAAGCTTGATTGGGAACGAAAACTGCCACCTGAGCGTCGCAGGCGCACGCGTGCGAGTGGGCAGTGAGCTGATTGATTTTCTTGCGTTGATTTGAAACTAAGTTTCAGCAGAAGAGCAGAGCTAGGAAGCTGGCTACGAAAAGTGCGCTTGGGCCCACGAGAGAAATAACCAACCAGGTTCTCCTACTCAAACCTCTTAGCAAGTGAATTCTTCGACTGACCGCGTCCACTGGTAGCCCAATGTAGAACCCTCCAATTAACACGTCTGCCAATAGACTTGAGAGCAAAGCTAAATCCAACAAGTATGTTGGGACGGGAATGGGACACTGAGGGCCACCATTGGGGCTCGTGCTGTTTGCAATCGTAATAATGATGCTGATGGTATGGGTAATTGTACCATCGCTGCCACGGATGACGACCAAGTCAGTTCCCGGCGTTGCACTAGAAGCAATGTTGATTGCGAAATTTGATGAAGCGTTTCCTCCGGCTGGAATGTGGACTGGGTTCGGGTCGAAGCCTGATAACATCACCCCGGGAGGCAGGTCAGCAGGAGTGAACGTTACCTTCCCCGTATACCCTGAAACTGAACTGCCAGTTACCGCGAGAGGGACTGACGTTCCTTGTGCTGAAGAGAGGTATGGGGAAGAGACGCTAAGAGCATAATCCGAATTCACAATGGAAAGTCTGGCGATCTTATTCGCTCCAGGCTCACTTACCCATACGTTGCCAGAGGAATCGACAATCACATCACTGGGCAATGTGGGACCCAACACGTATTGAGCAAACGGCCCTTCTTCCGAAGGCGCGATGGAGCGGGTTGTCGGGATCACTGTATGAACAAACTCCGAGACGTGACTTATTGTTGGCGAAAGAACAGTCGCCGTTCCCGCTGATGGCGCAGTGACAGGGGGCGATGAAGAGAGTGTACCGTTCCCAAAATCGTTCAGATTAGCGACAGTTCCGTTGCCTTGCAGCGATGATTGCTCCGCAATCCAAGGTTGCTGGGTAATTGGATTAATGCTGATCCCTCTTGGGTTTGAACCCGCACCAGGAATACGCCATTGTTGAATCATATTTCCGCGTAGGACTCCAACAAAGTTGTCGTCACTAGTCCCATAAGCCACACCCTGAGTGTACCACGGTTGCCCACGAGAGTCGAAGGTGATAGAACGCGCCACAGCCGAGTCATGGTTTGGCAATGGCCAGATCGTATACTGCGCTGACGCCCGATCCCACCTCACCAGTGCAGAGAAACCCGCAAACCAAACGAACCCTGAACCTGCTTGCACACCATAAGCTCCCCCTCCTACTGACGCTGGAAATGTGTCCTCGTAAAACGTAACATTCCCGGACGCTGAATCATAAATGAATTCACCGTTAGCGTTTCTAATCGTTTCAGTGAACCAAACTCTGGCCGTCGTCCCAGCTTGAGGTTCAATAGAAACGTACCCGGGTTCTGAGCCGCCTGGAAGTGAATATTCGCTGAATTTCCCTGAAGATGGCGAGAAGGCGAAAATCTTGTCCGAGGAAAATTCCGTTCCCCACACCATCGGATTGCCGCCGACCGATGTAACCGCGATACTGTAAGGATTCGAGTCGGAGGTGGGAATCTCCCATTCCTCGAAAGAACTCGCCCGTGAATCAAAATGGGCGATCTTATTTCCGTAATATTCCACAAACCAACAGCAAGTACCTGACTGATCCAGAGCCAATCCCCATGGGCCACTTGCAGATGTCGGCACAGTCCACTCAGTGAGAGAAGCTGCAACCTGAGACGCTGTCGGCTTCGATGAAGCAATCTGAACTCCTTGTACAGTCATAATGAGAACAATCATGAACACCATAAAGGACTCTCGTAATAGTCGCCCACATACAGTGAACAAGCTCGGAATCGCCGCAAGTGTAAGAAGTCATCTGGAACGTAATATTTCTTCACTACCCCCACGTACGCCATGCAGCGTCCCGAATCGGGGTACTACAGGCATGTCGAAAATTGGCGACCAAGGTTTCTTATGTTCAATCAACTAGCACGCCCGCATCCGCTATGGCTATATCTTATGTAAGCGTCCCACTAAAACGGTTTCAAGATGGCACGTAGCTTACTAGCACCTTTGATGTTAGCAGTTGTGGTTGTCATTGCATTTCAACCATTGGTCACGCCTCAGACAAACGGACCCTTAGAGCCCGCCTTCAGCCAGGCAATCATAGCAGTGCGAAATGCGCAGTCAGCTGGCGCCACACCAAGCGAAGTTGCCGGATTGATAGTGCTTCTTAACAAGGCACTCGATCTCAACCGAGAAGCCCTCAAATTAAATACGACAGACGAATCACAAAAAAGAACAGCGCTATCTTCTCAGGTCGATCAAACACTCGCGATGGTTGAATCCCAGGCAGCGGAATTAACGATCGTCTCCTCTCAAAGGTCGTATAACAACCTAATCCTAGCATATGTAGAGGGAGCGATCGCCGCCATGTTGGGAACCCTACTCTACGTATTTACGGTTCGTATCTATCGGGAGTATCGAATTCGACGCACCTTTCAAATGAGGGTCACCCGCAAATGAGGTTCGGTTTTTCTCAAAATACGAGAACGGCCATCGCAGTTTTCATTACTCTGCTTATCGTCTGCGAACTGATAGTTTATGCGGCCAGTATGCCGAGGGCAAGCGAACAGTTCTTCCAGCTCTATCTGCTTGGCGGCAATCACCTGGCTGCAAATTACTACCCAGCTAACGATACAGATATTCGAGTTGGAGAACCCCTGAAATGGTATCTTGGAGTCGGCAATAACATGGGTACCGTGCAACTTGTCTCGATCCGCGTCAAGGTTAGCAACTCCACAATCAAACCTCCTAATGACCAGCAAGCGTTAGAGTCACCTGCTCCAGCTGTCACTGATTTCGCGAGATTTCTACAGGACAATGAGACTTGGGAATTCGCATTCGTTTGGAATATATCGAATGCAACATCAATAGACGGATCTACCCGTGTTCTCACGGTGCAGATAAACAATGAAACCTATCAGGTCTCGGACTGGTCGGCAAGTAACGGGTACAATTTCCGACTTATTTTTGAACTTTGGACATGGCAAACCGACGGGTACGGATTCGAATTCGGCTGGAACACCAATAGCGAACATCAAGTTGCATGGTTGCAGGTCTGGTTCAACATGACAAACCCGACACTCCCACTTTCCCCACCATAAAATTATACGGCAGAGACCTGACAAGTCTCACTATCGACCTACATTTCACGAGCCATCAGATGAGTCAAGGATCATGGAGCATCTCTGTGCGAACTGTTGCTGGAAAACACTTTCGAGTCGTCTATCTGCTGAATAACCTTGTAGTCAAACATGTTTGCTTCAGAACGAGTAGAGAATGAGCTGCTGAATACCCTCCGTGGTATAGATGTGTGTCACATAAACACCATGGTTATGCGTGGACTGACTTCACTATGGTGGTGAGGCGCGGCCTCAACCACTTTTCATTGCTGTACCGGGGATTCCTCCAATCGAGCAATTTTGGGAGGTCGGAAATATCTTGTATGGAATTCTCGACAGTGTGCGAGAACGTGACTCCAAATGTGTCCGGGTTAGTTATCTTCGCGAAATCGAACATAGAGAGTCTCTCTTCGCCACATATGTGTACAGTGCCTCGAATTCCATCATCAATAACACGTTTGATTGCGGCTGCGAGGTCATCTGAAAACAGGTACGCGGCATACCTATCAATGAATGCATTGGGATACGGATACTTCTGACGGGGAGCAAAATTAACTCTTAGTACAAGGTGCTTGGCTAGAGGGGACTCGCTGACTACATATTCGCCTAGAAGTTTCGTTACGCTGTAGAAATTCTTCGGATTCGGGACATCCCCCTCAGTGTAGCCTCCTTGGTCGCCAGAAAACATGGAGGCAGTAGACATATACACAAATAGACAAGTAGGGCTGTACTCGACAGTCGCTTTCACCAGATTTCTAGTTCCTTGAACATTCGTTAGATAG
Organism: Candidatus Bathyarchaeota archaeon; assembly: GCA_963726255.1. Taxonomy (GTDB): domain Archaea; phylum Thermoproteota; class Bathyarchaeia; order 40CM-2-53-6; family 40CM-2-53-6; genus FEN-987. The sequence goes on along the minus strand of CAVSBL010000002.1, from coordinate 627,558 downwards.
GCTTTCTTTCTGTCGTTGTCACATTGTCTGATACCCGTTAGGGCAGCTGAGTGAATTAGCGCGTCTGGACGAACCTTACGAATGTACTCTAGCACATGCTTCTCATCGGTGATGTCGAGTTCGTTGTGCGTCGGGTGCAGACTGGTCGGGAAAACCTTGATCAGTTCGCGTCCAAGGTTGCCTGTGCCTCCTGTGATCAGCATCGTCAAGCAAATCGAGTCCAATACTATGTGATGGGTCTTGGAATTACTTTATCATAAGAATTAAGATAGCTTGTTCGTAGCCAAACATTCTCTATTAGATTACTTAGACCTATCAAGAATCACTACTTGTGACCATATTCACGTCTCATGAGTGAGCAGAAACGTACAGAGTCAGCGACGAACTGGAATATACTCTATCTAACATGGGGAACGCATTGAACTCAGTGAGGGATGCTGCCATGTCTTTCTCAGAGGGGGGCGGTTTGCTCTCATAGATATGCGTTACTAGGTAGTACTTATGGCGGAGGTAAGCTTCATTGATCAGAAGGTATACGGGCGGGCTCGAACGGCTCAAATGAGGTAACAGCTTTAACGACATGTTGCTCCCGTAGTAAAGTGGGTCGTTCATCATGAATTCGTTAAATGGTTGCTCATAAATTGGTTGCCTAGCAAGAGCTCCGACTGATAGTGGCATAACTACGTCGCCTATCATGATTATTTTCTTGTCTCCGTTCGTTCGCAGCCAAAACGACAGCGACGTTACTTCGCCATCATCTAATGTGGCTCGACCTTGGATTGTAGATGGCATTAGTAGCCAGCAAGAAGCGGCAGCCATGATCAATACTATCCCAACGCACAGATACGCCATGGCGGTTCTCCGCTGAAGTAAGGTGTGGCCCACTCCAAATCGTAATCCGCGCATTTTCTTTCCAACAAAAAGAATGCCGACACTAAATGCCGGAGACAAGAAGAAATAAATAAAAGGGATTAGGCGGGGCACGATGTCCGCCAATTCGACAGAATTAGCTTGGGTCAGAACGCCCATGACAGTGAACACACCAAATGCAAAGGCAATTGCACAGAAAATTATCACACGTGCCCTGGTTGTTTTTAGGTGGGGACTTGCCGTTCCTCTAAGATCCTGAATCGCCCGTGCCATTCCTATGAGCCCTACTCCTACACTAAATAGGACTCCAAGAATCACTATGGACGCCGTTAGGCCTGTCAAATGTATCCCTGTCGCCTCGATACCTTGCGTTGACACAAAGCCCCGCTGATGAAACGGGTTCGAAAGGAATTCTAGCAGAGTTTGTTGGTAGAAGGCGATGTACGAAGTGAGTTGGTTCATGTACCCTGCCGCGCCGATGGTCAGCCAGGCAGTTAAGGGCACTAGAGCAACAAAAATGTCAGTCAATCCTATTCTGAGACAGCCCCAATTATTGCGCTTCATCAGACGAAAGAAAACGTAACAGAGCCCTAAGGCAGTGCTTAGCATGAGAGACGAAAAGAAGTGTGTCACCATAATCACCAAAATGCTCAAGACAGAAATCACGAAAACTGATATTCCCGTTCCTCTTGCCCTCTGCATCATGGCGTAAAATGCCATGACGAAGAAGATGAGTCCAAGCGACTCTGGAAGGTAGTATCCATCGAACCAATTATATTTGTAGCAAACAGAAAACAGGAAACACGCAGCAAGGGCCATTTGAGGAGTCATCATCCTTGAATAGGTTTTGAATACCATCATGATAGTCACAATGGTTAGGATTACTGGAAGAAAACGTGCGACGTCATAAAGTGAAAAACTGCCCACTGTCGATATCTGCACGGTTAAGATTTGTAAACCGGGGAATAAGATGTATTGAATGGCTCGACCGGTTGCCAGTTCGAGAATTATACGTCCGCGTTCCGCAATTATACCCGCCACTTGGAAGTTAAACATAGGATCTTCTCCAATCATGAAGGCATTGCGTCCCTCGCTTAATGGGACGATCAATCTGAGAGAAATGCTCATCAAGACTATCCAATAGAACGCTCTGCCCGTTTTCTCTACTCGGACCAACCCTTGGGTTATCGAGAGGACCACCGGCCCTGCAATCAAACCAAACGCCAGAAACGATAACGGTCCTCCAAGAATTGTGACGCCATAATAGTTTAGGACAATAAGTGCTGTCCCAAGCGACCAAGCTATTGCCTTCAGTAGGTCTAGAAACAAGAGCATTCGATCCAGCGTCATGTTCGGTTGGCGAAAAACATGTCTGTATATCAGTTCCGATCGTCAGTCAATATCGAGAGGATAATCCTGTCTTATAAGCGGTTCAGAGGTCTATGCTAACTGAGATAGTATTTCTCGCAACACTTTGCTCACAACCTGCACTGAATAGGTTCTCTCTACAGTCTGTCTGGCGTTGGACGTAAGTTTAGCCACTTCAGAGTCGGGAAGAGTGAGAGCAGTGCAGATTCGGTCGGCCAAGTCCTTCGCATCACCTAAATGAAAAATCAACCCGTTGAACATAGGGCGAATCAATTCCAAGTTACCTCCAACATCAGATGCTATGCAGACGCATCCACTCGCCATTGCCTCTAAGAGTGAAGATGAGATGCCTTCACGCCGCGACGGGAGGACAAAGATCGCACTTTCCTTGTATAATTTTTGTACCTCAGTATTAGGTACGTAACCCTTCAGAGTAAGCAGTTCATTTAGCCCTAAAGAAGCCGCTGTCATCTCAATCTGTGTCCTTAGCGGTCCGTCACCGACCATGACAAGCTTCACAGATATGCCTCGCTCACAAAGTATTCTGAGCGTTTCAATCAAAACTAGAGGACATTTTTCAGGTACCAACCGTCCAACAAACAGAATCGTTCGCTTTTCCTTTCGCGCGACCGGAGCGAAACGTGATGTATCGACGCTGTAGGGCCTTACACGGATTATGCGGCGCTTCACTCCCATGGAGTGCAGCTGAGCTGACTTTAGATTGTTCTCAGCGGTAACTGCGAATGCGTTTTCTAGCTGCCATAAAGCGAGACATCTGACAACGGGGTTATGCATAATCACATCTACATCTGCACCATCTGTCAGAATGACAAATTTGCGACCAGTCAGACATGCCACTATTGCAGCAACTAAACCCTGAGGAATTGCGAACACACCCAGAATGCCATCCACTCTACGCCTCAGCACCAAGATTACTCCAAGAATTATCCCCGTTACTAAGTAGGCGATAATCCATAAACATGTACTGAGCTTGAGAGGGTCTCCCTCATTTAATGTCGAAGCCATGATCAGCGGTAAGTTGACTACCTCGGTGAAAGGATAATGCACTCTGCTCTTCACCAACTTTCTCAGTAAGATGTATTCACCCAGTCTGCTCTGTTCTAGCGTCTGAAACAGTTGGTCCAGCAACGAGGGTGGATAATCGCAGACGACTAGGAATTTCACCGAACGGTTTCGGTTAGTTCTCATTTCCATTCCGCTTCGCGACGACACTCTTTTGGCTGTCATCGGATGGATAAGTGTAGCTCAGAGAATTTCCTTCGGCGAAACGTCTACCTGACCGAGTGAAATCTCGTTGCCAGCTCAAGGAAATTTCCCGAGTCTGTAGTTCTGCTTTGGTATCAAGACACGTTCTTCTATATTGTCCAGAAGTTTAAAGGATGCGCTAATAAAAGCAGGATCGAAATCACAAAACAGGAGCGGTCTCATGCGTTTGCTGAACCTTCATCTCGATCTGGGTAGATCGCCATAGCAATATGGCTATTGCATTGCAGACCCCCGATCAGAACTGTCTGCGTGTCGATGCCGCTGTATTGATGAAGGTATACTTCGCGACGAGCAAACGAACAGATGCGATCACCAGCACAATTTGGGAGAGGCCGAACGAGAAGAGCATGTGCCTGGTCTTCGCGTGAAACATGAGAACACCTATCAGACCTAGAAGGCCTAGTGCGATACTGCCTTCTCTAACCGATTTTTTCTTTAGCCTTTGAGATGTTTGCGAACTTTAGCGGCTGCCCCCCAGGCTTGGTTGTGTCAAAGCGTCTCCGGTTGTCTTGAGCTTCTCTGAGATGTCGCTGACGAGTACACATTTCCCGAAACCGGCTCCTGGCTCGTTCCGATATTTCATGCTTTTGGAGGCTTTTTTCTCAGGCCCGCGATCACTAGGTCGAGCCCTGATGAGAGATCGTGTTTCGGCTTCCAACCCAGTGTACGCCTGAACTTCGAGCTGTCGCACACAATCTTTTTGACCTCACCCGGGCGGATAACTTTTGTATTCCAGACTATCTTTCCGTGCCAGCCGATTTTCGATGCCAAAAGCTCTGCGAGTTCAGAAATCGACGTGGCGATACCAGTCGATATGTTGAAGACTTGCCCATTGAGTGCCGGATCTTCCGCCCTTTCAATGACCTTCGAGTATGCTTCGATAAGATCATTTACATGCAGAAAATCACGAACAGGTGTGGGATCACCAAGCTTGATCGAGTCCGAATTTAGCATCTGAGATGCAATAGCCTCGGTCACGAAGAAGGTGTCTCGGGTCCGGCCGTAGCAGTTGGTCTGACGGAAAAGAACTGCAGGGAAAGAGTACGATCTCGAAAGAAAGCCCAAGTACTTCTCAGCCCCGACTTTGGCCACGGCATATGGCGCGTCTGGCATGAGTTCGCACTCCTCGCCTAGTGGATACTTGCTTTCAGGCTGGTTGCCATACTCTTCAACGCTGCCCGCAAAAATGAACTTCTTCAACTCCGGGCATTGTTGTCTGGCGATCTCTGCAATGTTTACTGTTCCGTCGAAGTTAACGTGGAGATATTCCAATGGGCGATGAAAGCTCTCTGCAACTCGCGTCTTTGCTGCAAGATGACAAATTACGTCGGGACGGAACGATCCAAGCGCAGAACCTATGGCGGACCGATCGTTTATGTCTCCGAAATAAAACGAGATCGGCAGTTCGTCCAATATCTGTGTCTCGCGCTTCGAGTCCCTTCTCAGCAAACCGGCCACGTCGTGTCCAGCTAATGCGAGATCAGATGCCAAGGCGTAGGCCAGAAAACCCGTGACTCCAGTAACGAATATTTTCATTCAGAACACTCAGCCGGATTTTTCTTATGCCTTCGTGCGACAATTAACACTTGCGTTGTTGCCTTTCCAGCCCAAGTCGAGTTTTGGAACTGCGAACAATGGGCGTGGGTATCCTTGCAGTCGCCCCTTTCCTAATTAGAGAATCGAGTAAATGACAGCCGATGAAGAACGCTCTCCCTGTGACCAGTACAGGCCTGCTTTTCCACATTCTACGAACCTAATCTCCGCGTCGACATGACTTTGTCTATCTTATCATGGCTCTTCCCTAAAATGAGGATGTCATACAGGCCTTTGAGAAGGCTATATTCGGATTCTAAGATTGCGTAGACGGCGGGTCTCCAAAATATCAAAGCAGGCACCAGTAGGAAGATTCCAAGAGTCCATATGGGAAGGTAGACGGCAGGGCTAGCGACTGTTAATAGAGCGAGCACAGTGACTCCTGCAAGCAACATGAGAGGAACAATGGCAAGCATCATGAAGCTTATTGGCAACGTGATAGTGCCAAATTTCCCGTAGGTAGGGTTGAGAAACATGCTTCTGAACTCCCACAATACTTTCATAAGGTTCGCTCCCCGAGTGACTTTTTGGCGAATTCGTTCACGGTGAGTGGATGGAGCGTACTCGAAGAATTGAACGCGCGGATCGTAGATCGCTCTGAATCCCCTTTTTCTTGCTAGTATAGCTATTCCAGTGTCAGCAGTTCCTGGACATGTTTCGAGTTCTTTCAGATCGCGGAGTACATCTCGCTTAACGGCCGCAGCCTCACCTTTCATATAGATTGTCGAATCCATATTACTTTCTGCCTTTCTTACGAAGTCAAGCAGTTTCAGGTAGAAGCCTTCTGATCGTCCTGCTTTCTCGTTTGCGTTGAGGATGATGTCTTTCCCGGTTACTACTCCAATGCTGGGGTCCACGAAATTGCTGACCAAGTACCTTATCGCGTCTGCATCCATGAGGGAACTGGCTTCTGCCAAGACCACGATCTCTCCACGCGCTGCTTTACAGCCAGCAATAAGGCATGGACTGTAACCCATGCGCTCATTGAATCGAACTAAGTCAATCTGAGGATACTTCTTTGTGTATTCTTCTATAATCTTGGGCGTGGAGTCGGTGGAGTCATCCACTAGAATAATCCCCAACTTACTCTTGGGGTAGTTGGACGCAAGGAGGTTGTCGATGCGTTTCGCAATGACATCTTGTTCATTATGAGTTGGAATCACGACAGACACCGTCGGCTCATAAGTCGTATAATGAACCGGGTTAGCATGATGGTCTTTGGCCCTCTTTCCAGGGTTAATCTTGCCATAATACAGCAGGACCATTGCGTAGAAACCGAAGATCACGAAGGGGAAGCCTACGAGGAGAAGCATCAATACTAAGAGCGCGTCCATTATCCGGCCTCTGCATGTTGTTCAACTAAGAGTACATTGAGTTTCGTGAATATGCCCGTGGCGTGAGCTATGGAAGAAACACCGACTGCCACACCTGAAACCTCTGGTAATGATCGAATGTAGTCAAAGGCTTGATCGAAGCGCAAGTAGTTTCCCGCGAGATGCTCATCGCAATCAAATCTTCCCCATCCATGTCGGATAGACATGTCTCGCATGATTAGAGCATCGCTATGTAATAGAGTGATTGCGCGATGAATTGTTCAAGATGGAGTTTGAAGATTATCCCACACAGAGCACATCGAAAAAGTGCTTTCTGCCAAGTCCAAGTGCCTCCAATTTCCATTTCCGAGACCACGCCCCCCCAATTCAAAAAAACTCGATGTCTGTCACACTCCTTCGCACTGCTTCAGTATTCTCCACATCGCCGAAACAGAAAGTGGCTTCTGGGTTTATATTCTTCTTCGAACCAGTCGAAAAGTTGTCGAGGACCGTCACATTTGCACCTTGACCCACTAGCACATCGACGAGATGTGACCCAATGAATCCAGCGCCGCCCGTAACGAGAACGTTCCTGTTCGTCAGATCCATCAGCGGGTTCACAACTCACATCTCTAGGCTGTCTTCGCGATTGCTTCGCGCAATGCACATTGTTCTATTCGCCATTTGCCTGAAGCATCCGACTTGCTTAGACCATGTCTGCATCCTGAACCTTAAGCGTAAGAATCGGCTAAAAAAGCTCACATATTTGATTAGAGCCGTTGCCACCAATCATAATCACATAATCTTTTCTTCAGCAAGATCCGATCGAACATGATTGGCGTCGCCTGCTAAGGGATATGGGGGATTGAATGAATTCGTGAAAACGAACTTTCGTTTTTCCACTTTTTCATGACCTCGATATTTTTCTGGTTAGTGGGAAACTCGGGATTCTTACCGATCTCAGGCTCATGTCTATAGGTAACGGAGGTCCGACATATTCCTTCATGGTCATGGGCAACACCTCAGGCGTGGTGATTTTGGCGAATTCGAACATCGAAAGTTTCTCTTTCCCGCAGACGTGAACGATGCCGCGAAGGTCTTCATCGATAACCTTTCTTATGGCCAGAGCTAAATCATCTGCAAATAGATAGGTTCCAAATCTATCAGTGAATGCCTTGGGATAAGGCCATTCCTTACGTGATGCAAAATTCGATCTGATTACTAGATAATTGGCTATACCCGATTCAGAGACGGCCATTTCTCCTAAGAGCTTAGTCAAGTTATAGAAATTTCTGGGGTATGGAATATCTAACTCAGTGTAGAGTTCTTTATCTCCGTAGAATACTGAAGCAGTGGAAACGTACACGAATAGGCAGTCCGGATTAAATCTGGAAACCCCTTTAATCAGATTTCTTGTTCCTTCAACGTTAGTTCGATACGCGCACTCTCTGTTCTCTTCGCATTGTCTAATACTGGTAAGCGCTGCGCAGTGGATCACTCTATCTACAGCCAGCTTGCTCGTATATTCTAATACCGATTTTTCACTCGTTATGTCGAGTTGCTTGTGAAGAGGATGGAGACTTGTAGGGTAGATCTTCATTAGCTCTCGGCCGAGGTTGCCGTTACCTCCTGTTATCAGAACAGTCATGACGGACATCTGTATGTATGTTTGGCTATGCGTCCAATCTGTGGTGCGTTCATTTGAGAATGGAGTACCGAGAATTTCGCATACGATCTGTTATCTGCGCTGCTATTGGTTGATAATATATGATTCTGAAGTCAGCTAGGCGGTGTTAATAGGTTAGCTTGCTTTAGCAAGGAAATGATTTCACTTACGTCGAGCTGTCTTGCTATATCGCTCGTAAATTCCTCTTTCATAGAAGAATGGTACGAATCATAGGGATGGACAACGTAGTACTCGTTCTGCTCCTCTGTTCTTCTGATTTCTTCCTCTGAAATCAGAACTTCAGCGATTTTCTCTCCAGGTCGAATGCCAATGTTGGTAATCGGGTAATCGGAACCGACCATTGCTATCGCTAGGTCGGTGATCTTGCAGGCGGGACTCCTCTTAACGAACACCTCTCCACCTGAACCTGTCGTCGTTGCATAGAATACTAGTTCTATGGCCTCCTGTAAGGTGAGAAAGAACCTACTCATGGAAGGATGTGTTACCGGGATAGGCTTTCCTTGCTTGATCAACTCCGTGAAATAGGGGACCACCGACCCTCTCGATCCGAGTACGTTTCCATACCGTACGACTGTCAACACTGTCAGCGGAGCGTGTATCAACCAGAGTTTTTCACCAAGCGCCTTTGACATTCCATATGTATTAACGGGCTTCACTGCTTTATCGGTGCTGATCAAAATCGCTCTTTTTACCCTGTTGGCGATGGCTGCATCACGCACGTTCAGCGTCCCTACCAGGTTGGTCTTGTACGCCTCAGTTGGATTTGCCTCGCAGGTCGGAATGATCTTCAGCGCTGCTGCATGGTACACGTAATCTGCATTCAATACCTCAAACACTCTTTCGCGGTCTCTGACATCACCTATGACAAACTTGATGCGATCATCCGGAAATTCTCTGCTCATTTCCAATTGTTTTTCCTCATCTCTGCTGAATATAGTAATTGTCGCCACTTTTGTCTTGAGCAACTCTCTTACGATATGATGACCGAAGCTCCCTGTGCCTCCAGTTATGAACACTGATTTGGCGTCAAATGACTCAAATAGCATCACGTATCACCACATTTTGTAGCGTCCTTTGGATTCTTGATAATGACAATATAAGCACAAGCGTCAAGGAAAACGAGGCTGATCTGAAGAACCAGCTTAGCCGGTGTATTATGAATATGACTGGGTGAGGGGCTCTCTATTGAGAGGACCAACGCTCAGGCTTGCTGATCCAGCCTTCTGGATTCTTCTTTTAACACTGACAAGTAAACGCTTTCCATATGATCTGCAATCGTGTCCCACGAATACAACTCCGTGACTCGATCCACAGTCTTCTTTCTGTGATCTTCCACTATGTCTCCCTTCGAAAAAAGCAGACGAATCTTCTTGCGCAAGTCCTCCATGTTCTTGTTTCTGAAGAATGTTCCGGCATCCCTGATCGTCTCCAAGTTCTCTTCCTGCTATGTATCCTATTAGCCGCAGTTTATTCGGAGTCCCAACATATGCGATACCTCCTATGGCTAACACACGTTGCATCTCTTTGAGCATTGTCTGATCGTCCTTGACACGTTCAAGCGTGTGATAAGAGTAGATTGCGTTGAAGGTAGAGTTGCGGAAGAGTAGTTGTTCAGCGTTGCATCGTAATAGTTGCAAGTCATCAGAATTGTGACGCTCTTGACGACCCTCAAGATCAACACCAATTACAAACGTGTTGGTTGCATGCTGAACGTGATATGCTTCGTCCGCGGCGCTGCCGCACCCAATAACAAAAATAAGTTTAGGTTGAATGCTCTTTTGGTCAAGTAGCATACGAAAGAATGATGCGTCGAATGAATATGCCAAATCTGCCGCCATGACATTCTCAGGGCTACCATAATATTAGTGCGTGCTTACGTTGATTAATAGTCCTAGAATCTTGCTAAGCAAGGTCGACCGAAAGATAACACGACAAGTTAGGTTCAGTCTCTAGGTAAGAGTTCGTCGAGCTTCGTGAATGTTTCTTTTGCATGTTCTTTGGATGAAACCCCAACAGCTATTCCTGAAAGGTTTGGCAATGTTCGAATGTAGTCAAAGGCTTCGTCAAATTTCAGGTAGCCTCCTGCTATGATGCTCATGGCGATGACATCTGCTTCGTCTAAGGTTGACAGACATGTTTCGCATAATTGCCTCGAGGGACTCATTTGGTATCCGGCACTATTGAAAGGAGTCATGATGACCATGTCTTCTAAGGTAAGTCCTGCTTTTCGCAGCAGCTCGACTAGCCCCACGAGATTGTAGGTCACAAACCCTGGGCTAGCATGATACTTTTCTCGTATGTGCTGAGCAAAAGCATCCAACAATTGAACATCTCGTAACCCCAAGCAGAGATCCGTAACCACTTCATGGAGCAGCACACTCCGAAGCGTGGCATTTTCCGGTTTCTCACTGAGGTAACCCGCGAGTTCCATGTCTACATACGCCTTCAAGAGCCCGAGCGGGTCTAGTCGAAGCGCAGAGAAACTACTTTTGAAGAGGGCTTTCGCTTTGTCGGGCAACGATAGCCTAGACAGGATGTCGTCGATTAGGCCTCTCATTCCCTTCTCATTTGCAAGTCTCACATAGGCTTGAGCATATGGAAGTACTGGGTACAGGCCAAATTCATCCCTGATTTTCGATGAATTTTGCAATGCCTTCAAAATCCGTAGATTTACTGGATGTGTGGAGAACGTGTACCCTGTCGCTCCGCATGAGACAGCGGTCTCAACTATTTCGACGAGTGATTTCACATCGAGCTTTTCTGCTCTTTCTCTTGCTCTTTCCTGCGACAGGTGGCTTACTCCGATGAAACTATTGTCTCCAATTAGCAGAGTTTTCAGCGTGATCTGCTCCCTCCTTGTTCACTGTGCTGAAGAATTCTGTCAATTAGGGCGTTGACTTTCGCAGCTTGAACGAAATTCATTTCTGGTTTGGTTCGAGTTCGAATGGCGTCTAGAAAAGCAACGTCCTCCAGCGTGTATTCTGCGTCGGTTAGGAGAAAAGGCACTCTCGTATGAAAGGACTGTCTGTAATACACCCGCCCGCCTCCCTTCTCACCTGCCTGTTTTCCGGTGGCAAACTTGACGAAATCATCGGTTACAGTCAACATCCCGTTTCTTCCATGAATCTCAAGAAGGAATTCGGGAAGGCGATAATTGCTCACGCTCCAACAGGCATCTATGTGCCCCTGCAAACCCGATTCGAATGAAAAGATTGCGTGAACGTAGTCTTCAACCGCACGCGAGTACACATGCTTTTTGACCGCCATGACGGAGGTTGGTTCTCCAAAAAACCATATTAGAATATCCAACAAGTGAGGCGCCGAATCGAGCAGAACCCCACCAGAACCCTTCTTTGATCGCCACGCACTTCCCTCGCGGAGCACATCGGAAGAAAGACAGTATGCTCTGAAAAATATGGGCGCCTCAACCGTGTCTTTCAGGAGTTCCCGCGCTTTCTGAAAGACTGGCGAGAACCTCTTCTGGAATCCAACCATGTGCACTCCTCGTGAACCCTTTGTGACTTCGCATGCAATCCTTGCTTGCTCGTCAGAAACCGCCAGGGGTTTTTCCACAAACACGCTGAGATCCGTCTTTGCCTTGAGTAAATCATGTATTATGGAAACATGAGTGTCAATGGGAGTGGTCACGAAAACCGCGTCTGAATCTTCCTCGGAAATCATCTTTCTGACATCTCTGTACACGACTACATTCTTCGGTAAGATCGCTCTGGCAGCCGCCGACAAGAACAGATCCTTCTCGCATACGGAGGTCACAGTCGCGCCTGACAGCGAATTGACAATCCCTGCATGAAGCAAGCCCATCTTTCCCAGACCAACTATACTGACCTTCACTTGGACGCCCACGCTTTCCTGTGCAAGATCTTGCAATCAGTGATCACTTTTCATTCTATATTGTCTTACCAATCCGACCATGGCGATTCCTAGCGTGAGGATGCTCAGCGAGATCACGATCGGGGTCAGTCTGATCCCCCATGGAGTATAGTTCAATAGCAGACCAACCAGCGGAACCAGAGCCAAACTAAGCCCAACACTCAGCGCGAAACGCTCGATTCCATCCAAGTCACGCGCCTTCGGGAAGAGTGCCTCTACCGTCACATATCCTGGAAGGAAGAGCACAAACACTGAGCCAACCACCCAACGTGAGACCACCCAAGGAAACTCAGGCGGCACCATGTAGATCACGAGTACAGTCGCTAGTGAGATCGCCAATGGCACGTAGAAGGAAATGTTCCGCTCCCAAAATCGCAGATATTCCCAAAGCGATTTGGCTGGGGGTGGCTGGTCTTTAACATCAACCTGTTCCTGTTCAACCAGATGCCAAACCAAGTCCGTGGTCTCAGATCTGGTTAGGGAGGGGTTTCCAGTTCTGAGCTCCTCGTATAGTTCCGGGACGCTTAGGGTGCCCTTCTTCTTTAGATAGCCTAGCGCTTGGGCATCTAGGCTCTGGGTCTCAGCGCCAGAATTCTCGGTTTCTCCGCTATTCAAGCTGAATGACTTTCCACCAGGGCTATAAGCACAACGAATCCGCCCAGTGTGAATGGGTTTGGTATTGCAAGCCTTCGGTTACTTTTCGCGTTCGTCATAACCGAAACCGACTACACTGATGCACTATTTGAGTGCAACGATAGCCCGTTCATAGGAACCATTAAGTTCTCTAGGCACTATACCCAATAAGTCAAGTGGAAAATAGTTCGCGTATTACGGTCTTCATTATGCGCACGCTGTCATGAACCCCTCGCAACTTGGAGGTCCCATGCCGTCGCTTTAGTTCGATACTGGGTACCTCTACTACTTTCAGTCTAAGTTTCCGTGCCTTGATGCAGATTTCTGTTTCTATCTCGAAGTGCTTCGATTCCAATAATGGCGCGAGCTTCATCAACGCATCTCTCCTAAAAGCAACGAACCCATAGCAAAGGTCCGTGTAATCTCCTGGCCAGATTAGATTCACGAGGTGGACGAACAGGTAGTTGCCGATTTTCCGAATTCGGCTTAGGTCAGTTGATCCGCCACCCTTTAAGAAGCGAGACCCTTTCGCAATGCTTGCTCCGTTCTGCACGGCTTTGACAAGTCGCGGAATTTCTTCAGGTCGGTTCGACCCATCAGCATCAATGGTTACAACGACGTCTCCGCTAAAATTGCTTGCAAATGCCTGCCGCAAGGCATCACCCTTTCCAACTGCTTCTTGGAGAATGACCCGCACGCCTAGTGCAGCCGCGACTTCGGCGGTCCCATCTCCGCCTCCGTCAACAACGATTATCTCTTTGAGCCCTGGGACGTTTTCTGCTAAGCTATTCAAGAGATTCCCAATGTTCTTCTTTTCATGTAGCGTGGGAATCAGTAAGGATACCCGCGTCATATTGGTATATTCGAGTTGTAAGCTGAATTCAGATTTGTTGCAGGCACGCAAAAAAGCAATTCCATTTTCTGGCGGAAATGGAACCGTGTTCAAATGAGGGATTGTGTAACTCGACGACTCTGATTCGTGTTGAATAGCTTCATAGTCTGCTATATATTGGAGACCTCGGGCGGTCACTTGATATTCTATCGTTCCGTCGCTCAGCGTGACGTTTCTGATGAGACCCATTCTTGACAGATGGAACATGAGTGTGTCGTTGCTTTGGGGGGCCTCTAGGCGTTCGATGTTCTTCTCTGAACTTTCCATCATCATGGTTGCGAGTTTACCCCCAGATAGAAAACGTACGTCATATCATACAGCCATTTTTTCACTTGGGGAGCCCAATCGAAGACTCCATCGGGCTTGCTGTATTTCTCTAGCATAATCCTAGCTCTATTTTCACCGACGACTGTGATGCGGTTCTGGATGCTTTCAAGGAGATGCCATGCTATGTCCAAGACTTGCGCCACCAACGTCTCATTGACTATGCGCTTCCTTACTTGAGCGACCCAGAGGGCGCATCGAAACAGCGCTTTCTCAGTAGAGCTTAACTTCGCCCAGCTGCCCTTTCTAATACTGCTGAGCCGCAATGTGGATAACATGTCAAATGTCAAAAATGGCTTCTTTCGCGAAAACAGTTCGCGCGATGACTTCCATGAGCCTAATGAAATCTCGAATTCTTTTGTGGTAGGTCCAGGCAGCATTTCTTAGTCAACGTTCTCACAATTGGAGTGATTGTTTAAGTAGTTTTATGAATCACATGACTAGTTGTTCATCATAGAACAAACGCGACTGATTTCTAGTTACCTCCAGCATTCTACCTATTAGAGTGCGTTGGCATTACGCATCGCTGTCGTTTGAATTTGGCTAAGCTACTCCCACAACCAGCATTGATACGAAAATTGGTGATACGGAGGTTACTTTAGCTTGCATGTGTCGAAGAACGACGCAACAGCGGTTCTCAGCCAGGGACGCGATGTAGCGGCAGCACGCGTTGCTGTTCGCGCCACATCAATTCTTAAAGCGAGCAGTACTTGGTTAAGACGTTCGCAGCTCATTGGGGATAGTTGTTAAGATTGCGGAAGCTTAAGTGTGAGGTTTGCGGAACACGGCCGTCGATGAGTGGAGATATTCTGTGCGAAGAATGCTCCGAAAGATATTCTTCACTTCTACGAGTTGCCAGAACTAGGACAAGCGACATGGATCGACGTTTGAGTGGATTGGCTGATCCCAGCGCAATTTCTGTAGAGAATCGCGATGTTGGTCAAAATGAATCAGTGCTCGAACTCCCTACAGCTGAAGCTCTCCCCCAACTTGATCATGAACCATCAATAGGAGCTGCGATTAGAAAATCGCAAAATGTCTCTCGGTTGGCAGGGTATCTTCTCTTAGGAATTGGTTTTGTGACTTTGACAGCTTCAGTCTTGATTACCTCGACAATCCTAACCTTCATCGGCCTCGGATTAGTACTCTGGGGAATGCTTGCATTCTTCGTTCAACCGCAAAAATACGTGAAGTCGGATTTGATGAATGCAACTGCAGTTTCATCATTGAAGACCATTGATAAAATGATGATGGGAATGGGCTATCGTGAGAAGGGGGTATATATCCCGGCTGGAAAGGAGAAGGCTGTTGTCTTCGTTCCTTTCGAGCCATTTTCAAGGCTACCCGAGAGCAGTGCGGTTGAAGGCAAAACCTTCCTCGACGACCCTCGAGGCATGTTAGTAGTGCCGCCTGGTCTCGCGCTAGCCAGCTTGATTGAGAAGAAACTGGGTTTCACCTTGAAAAACTGTGGAGTGGAGACGGTTCTTCGAGCTCTGCCGAAGGTCTTAGTTGAGGACCTTGAGATTGTACGCGATGTCGAGGCTAAAGTAAAAGGCGACCGAGTAGACTTGAAACTCGTAGATTCAATTTATACCGATTTCTGTAGAGAAATACGGGAAACGAGCAGGCGGTGCGGGCTTGGGTGCCCTATGTGTAGCGCGTTGGCATGCATTCTCGCGATTGCTTCAGGGAAGGCCGTGCTTTTCGAGGAGGACGTATTGTCCTCGGACAAGAGGACGACCTATTCCACTTATGAGTTGCTGAACCGACCAAGGCTATAGGCACGTTCGCCATGGCCTCGCGCCTAGTCCTCCCAACAAAATGCCTTTTGGCAATTTTGCTTTCGCTGTTGGCTGTTGCGTTACCAGTGGATAGTCGCGCCGGCGCGACTCCCGCTGTAGCCATAGTAGTGTATGATCACGGTTTAACCAAGCAAATCACTTACACTCAGAAGGGGCACTTTGGTGCAGTCAACAAAACCTCAGCTTTCACCCAGGATGACTCTGCGGTCTTAGCATATTTCACTGCGGCTTTAGCTGATGCGAATGTAACTTGGCTCTGGATCGATCCAGGTGGGCAAGTGTTTCTTAATCAGACCCAACAACTCCACTGTGATGTTTCACCTTGTACTTTCACCTACTATTTCCCAGTCAGGTACACTGACGCCGCAACCAAGTTCGGACTTTGGACACTGACTTTGCAGGCTGGCGGTATCAATCTTTACTCGGACTATTTTTCAGTCATCTCGATTATCACGCAGGATGACTATTGGAAGTTCGAGGTTACACAGTCCGAGCCACCTCGTGTCCATGGGGATTTGATGGTTACAATTCACCCTAGCAATGGCACTTGGAGCTCCTACCTGGTGTATCTGCCTTTTGCAACGAACATTACCGCCTACGAATTCCCCTCGAAACGTGCGCTTGATGTAGTGGCGTCCAATAAAACCGGCCGAGTTGTGGTTAATCTGGGTGCTGCGCGCTCAGACGGGTATAGATTCGCGTTGAGTTTCGACCTTGTGTATGGTTTGTGGGGATTGAATGGAGGAGTTTTCGTGTTCAATTGGCAGGAATCGGCGTGGGGAACCTTCAGCGATGGATACCATTCTGTGCCGGGTTCATTTAATATTACGTTGCCAGCCGGGGCAACGTTCTTGGATATTGCCGGTATCAGCGCGATGACACTCGACCCTAGTATTATGGGGGGCTCGAGACCTGGAGTCGGGTTTAGGACAACTCTCTTAGCGGGTCAACGCTTTGGGTGGACCATGATTTATCGCGATTCTACCTATGATAATTCACATCCGAACTCTGAGACTTCCACTAACCCGGTGGGAGGACTGAATTTGATTTTGGCGCAGTCGGTTCCATTTCTGCCGTTGACGTTGGGCAGCCTGAGTTTATGGGCGGCAGTTATGTCCATCTTCCTGTTGACAGGCTCAGAGCTCCTGGCGCCTGCCTATGGTAGGACCGGTGTGCTGATCAACCGGCGGAGATTGCGTATCGCCGCCGTATTCCTAGCTGGCATATTTCTAGCAGCAACTGTATACGGAATCATCCTTCTGCTATCTGTTGTGCCTCAGGTTGCACGTTGAACTATCTGCAATTCCTCTGGTTCTGAGGTATTTTCGATACTAACTTGCGGGGTTAGAAGCCCACACCCTGAATAGTGCAGAGCAGAAAGACTCTGGTTAATCTGAGGACGGCGCTGGCAACCGAGTCATAGGAGCCGCGATGGATACAAGACTAGGCCGACGGCTGCAACTGCGAGAAGAGTCAAGGCCAAAACGACTTCTGAGACGGGTGATTGCTGGTTAGGTTCCGTGCTGGAAACAGCTTGCTTGGTTAACTGGGTTGACTCAGGGGATTGTGGTTGTGCTGCGGGAGTCTGAGTTGGGGTTTGAGTTGGAACAGGATTTGACGACTGACCTGAACTCGACGTGCTTGAAGCTGCAGAGGCGTAAGTACCTATGGAAGTATCGACGCTCGGGAAGATTCTTCCATTGTCATCGGCTAGGCTACCCGACTGAATGTATATGGTGATTGTTCCGGTGAGAGATGGTGGTGTGAACGTGTAAGTGTACGTTCCAGGAGCCGTCTGCTTCAATGTCGAGGCAACCGTCACGCAACCCGTAGTTCCACACACGTTCAGCGTTATATGATTGGAGGCTAGCACGACTGGTGCTCCATCCGCGTAAAGGACGCTCAAGACACCGGAGTAGAGACTTGGGGACGCCAGAGCGGGAGCGCCTGTGGTTCCAAGGATTGGTGTGGATATCGCATAGCCCGCGCCGAATACCGAGACCATCGGCAGTGCGAAAAGTACGAGTGCAACTATGGCGGTTAGCTTCAAAGCCTGCATTGGCATCATGAAATAAACCTTACCTTCGGTATATATAGCATATGGTTGCTCGATACAGAACAGGGACCTACTGTGCTCCCACTGGCCCGAAAAGGCTGTGGGGGTCGAGTAGCAAGGGGTAAAGGCTGCGGAAGGCGGCGTTCACCAAGAGGAGGATCAGAATCACCGCAAGAAAGCTTCGAGCCGTCTGATACCTCGGAAACTTGAATTCAACCACTATGACCCCAACAACGACGCCCGCTAAGATTGCTAATCTAACAAGTGGGTCCTCGAAGAGGAACAGGCCCGCACTCACGGCAATCAACGCCAAAGAGGTGAGGTGTGATTTCCGAGGCCAATTCTCTCCTAAGCTAGGGATTTGCCACCGCTTCGAAATGTCCAGGCATTTCTCCAAGCCTAAGGCAAGGAGGATTGGGAGCGGTGAAACGTAAAGCATCCGCCATAGGCCCGTTTCGCTCACCCCGGGATTGGTCGGGTTGTATCCGGATGGGGCAACGAGGATTGATCCAATAAACCAAGTAACGATCCAGGCCACCAAATAGTTTCTTGCCCCTCCCTGCCTTCCAGAAAGGCTGTAGACGCCGACTAGGCAGAGGAGAAGGAGGAGGGGCGAAATGAAAGGAGTCCAATTCACGAATAGTTCTTGCATTGCACTCCCAAACGTTAGCAAGCTACTCGGCTGGATAACTGGCGAGGCGTACAGGCCGAGGGCATTCATCATATCATACCTTAAGTTCGGAAGAACCTCGTAAGCTCCTGCACCCACCGGGAGAGCAATGATGACCGCTGCCAGCGCACCCCGTACTGACCGATCCTTCCATGCAGTACGCCAGGAAACGAGGATGGTTATCAGCAGCGTTGTGAAAAAGACTCCCCAAGTCCAAGGATGAATTACGAAAATAGCGAACGAGATGAATCCTTCGACAACGAAGGTTATCACATTCCAAGTCCCGCTTCGAAAGTAAAGTGAGAGAAAGAGCATCCAGAGCAAGTAGGCAACCCAGTTGGCTTGAATGCCGGCGTAGATCCCAAGCGTCGTTGGCAACCAAAGCAAGGTGCATATTGCTGAAAGGATTGCAAGTTCTTGATTCCACCCTCCCTTAAGGATCGCCAGGAAGACTGTTGAGGCTGTTGCAAAGGCGAGAATTAGTGGAGCATATTTCACGACTGAGAAAATACTCATGCGCGTTGCGAGTTCTATGAGGTAAAGGAATGCAACGTACAATCCGTGTGTGTACGACGTAGCGAACGCCTGGTACATTGTGAGGCCGGCCAGGGCGTTCAGCGGGTTCAGGTACCTCCAGTAGGAATCGACTCCAACAATCCATGCCTGCCCCGCCAGGTACGGGTAGAAGAATATGATTATGGCTAGAATTGCGAATAGGTCCAGCGAAGCAGCCAGCAGTCTGATGTTAGTGGGCTTAGCGGTTGGTTCATAGCGAATAACAAGTGGTTTGCGCGGAAAACGTATTGTTAGGGGTATCCAGGATAAGAGCAGCAGAAGCATCAGCCCAATAGCTATTGGAAAAAGCGAAAAGGTCAGGTTGAGTTCAAGCTCCTGAGATAACAACCCCACTTGTCCGTGTGGGTTGAGCGCGGCACCAGCCCAATAGTACAGGGGCGACGCCTCTATGAGAACGAAAATGCTCAGCGTAGGAGCCAACACATCACCGATTGCAACTCCGCGCACCTCAGACTTTGAAACGCTCAAAATGACGCCGAAGGCAACGGTCGCGTAGAGAATCACGACCGCATAATTTATGCCAAGAACCGTGAGTGTTACCGCAGCCGCCCACATAGCGAGAATCCCGATTAATCCCGGCCTGGGCAATTTCGATTTATTGAGTATAAGTATGCACGGAACGGAGACACTCGATGCGAGGAAGAAGTAGAGGTCGTAGGCGGCTGAGGTTAGGATCGTCTGCGTTACATGTGGATAGTATAGGTAGAATGGAATTTCAAGTGAATTCAAAAGTACTAGTAGCCCTATCCCCAGGCTCACTCCGCTGACGCAACGCGATAGCTTCGCCGCAAATTCCATGTTCCATGTCCGTGGGTTTTGTTGGCTTAAAGTATGGTGTTCCTGTGGCTCACATGGCATATTCTAATTCATCTTCACCGGTCCCACCGCGGTAATCGTGTTGGCCGACCGTGGCAGCATGAAACCTGTCCTTCATACAAGGATCGTAACCTTCAGGTCCACTCCGAAGAAACCGCAAAATCAGCCGCGCCTGACCCCTAAAAAGGACCCCGCCCCCTAGGGGGGTGCATCCATCTGTACGCGCACTGCCGGTAGGCTGCTAGGCTACCTTGGAGCGCTTAGTGCAACCTGGAGAACTCGTTTCTTGCTGTCAGCGATTTCTGCGTGCTTCTGTAATTCGTAAAAGTCCGCAAGAAACTGTTCCCCTTTCGGGGTGACCGTGTACACTTTGTCGCCGTTGCTCGTCTTGACGTCGATGAGCTCGAAGTCTTCGAGTTGTTTCAAGTACTTCTGGGTCAGGTCGAAGCTTAGGTTGCCCTGGTACATTATCTTCGTCTTCCGTGAACCGGCTTTGGCGATTTCGAGTATGTTCGCTGTGATCTCGATGCGTCCCCTGTACTGGCGTTTGCGCTTGCTCAATGCTTCAGCCACATGACTCGATTGCCAGATGTCCCTGGGCATATGAAGGATGTTGTGAACATATGTTCTAGAACATTAATCCTTAACATTAACGCACAACAACCCAAACACAATGGACAGGTCGGTGTAAATCCCTCGCCTCGGCTTCTTCGCAAAACCCACTCATTTTCAGGTAGCAACTGGTACTAGGTGGCTATTCAGCCTCACATAATCCTTCAAGAACTCATTACCCTTCTCGGTTGCCCGGTACATTATCCCGTCCTCGCCGACGACCTGCTCAAGCAACCCATTCTCCTGAAGCAAGGCCAGATATTTCTCAAGCTGGCGATGGCTCAGATTCGCCCGATACATAATATGCGTTTTGAGTATCCTGTTCCCCGCGACCTGTAGGATCTTCGCAAGTATCTCAACGCGAGTTCTATTGGGCTCTGGCCTTTGTTCTAGAACATACATGCCCAATCACCAGTAAGTGAACCTAGTCAATCCGACATATAACTTCTACCTCCTAATTCTGATCATCGCACCCCGGCAACCACAAACCCGCAACATTACCGAAATCGCTCAAATACTCAGACAATCATCAAATGCCGAGACTTCCCCATGTCTGAACGGATCACAGTCGACCGAAAAGAATTCGAAGCCTTCCTAGCCGACAACCAATCCCTCATGGACCGCTGCCAGCAACTCGTCAAGAGAATCGACGAACTAGACAAGGCTAACAAGCAATTACATGATGAACTTCAAGCATCTAAAGCCAAAATCGAGTCTGTCGAGGTAAGCCTCACCGCTGGTTCGCGCCAGATGGATGAGTCGCTTCGGAAAACGCGGGAGACCATAACTCGTCTCATTCGGGAAACGGACAAGCGACTGCCAAAGTAAATCAAGGCAAGACTGCGCGGCCGCAGCGGTCACAGAACTTAGCCTCAGCCGGCAACTCCCGTCCGCATGAACACAACGACCCTTTCGCTGTTCCCTCTCGAACAGGCCCGACACCCGCCGCCCTCAGTTCACCAGTAAGTTTGATGCGGTGTTGCCGGACGGGTTTTGAAGCCTTAGCAATAGGCGCAGAAGTGGCTCTTCGAAGTTTGCGATCTAGCACTTCGTTTCGCCGGTTCAATTCCTTCAACCTCTGAAGCGTTTTTCGTTGGAGGACCATCAATCGCTCTAGGGAGGAGACGAGACGTTCCCAGTCGTCTCGTGTGAATGATAATTCGGTTTTAGGTTTCGCTTCATCTTGTGGCATGCAACGCATCCTCCGTCTCCTTACAGAGTTTGTCGATGGCAGATTGAATCCGCATTATGGCGTTCCTGCTCCTTTTCACTTCCTGCCTCACTCGCTGGTCTTGCGCCTCAAGCTCCGCTTCAGCCAAATCCAACCTCTTGAGGAGGAGTTCATGCTTTTTGGCGAGCTCAGAGAACTCTTTAATGAAAGCCTCCCAATCGCTTCGCTTAACCTGCAGTACTGAGGCCAAGGAATTCTGCTCGCCTCTGTGAGTCTTCTGTTAGAAAAGTGTGGCGCTACAAAAACGCAAGCATGGCAAGCAAGGGGCTCGGAACCATTCAGCAAACCGATCCCGGAACCTTCACTCCACCTCCCCATTTCTCGGGTTTTGTTAACTTGGGTGGGTGGTTTCGTGGCCTGGTAACTTGTGGGGGGTTAGCAGTTCTGGGCTTGTCGGTGCAATCTCGCATATTTCCGAAGTTCCTCATTCGTTAGTTGGGTTTTCTTCTCTGACCGCTTACCCGTGATAATCTCTCGAATGTCTGCTTCTAACGGGTCTTCTCCTATCGCCCTGAGATAGGCATTTATCACCGGCAATGCAGCGCGTATTACAGATTCAGAGGGTAAGACGGCCGCTATTGCGTCACGGCCCTCAGATTTGAAAATACTGACAAGCTGACGGGTGTGCAGTTCTCTCGCCTGTGACAAGATTTCGCCCTTAAACTTCTTGTCGTAGTTTGTGTGTAAATCGTCTTCCAGGTCGATGTGTTTACCGTGTCTGCCTCCTCTAGCCCAGCATCGCATCATCCAGAGTTTGTATAGTATGAATCCTTGGATGTGCGCTGGGTCGCCCTCTTTCAACTTTGGAATCTAATCCACTCTCTATGGGTTTAGATACAAACTTTTATATGCGCTATCATATGCACATCTTACCGTGGAGAGAGGTCAATGAAAACTCAACTAGACGGGCCACTAACTAGCCTCTTCGGAAACCCGCAAGGTAGAGCGATAGCAAAGGTGCTCGACCAATCAATTATAGTTGGAAACATGGAACAAACCGTCCGCATGCTCGCTGACTCGACCAACCTAGACTATAAGACTATCCAGAAATCGCTGAAAAGGCTTGAGAGACGCGGATATGTAAGAAAGAGCCGAAAGGTCGGGAACGCTCAAACCTATAGGTTCAATGTGGAGAACGACCTGCACGACCTAATCCACTTCGCTCGAAAGGCTCAGTTAGCCCCGTTGCGAAGACGTTAAAGCTCTTCCTTTTCTCCCTTTTTCGTCGTCCTCTGTTTTTCTTTAGAGGCTTGCTGAATTCGGTAACGTCAAGTCTGCGGTTGAAATCCGAGAGTCAAGCGACTGCTGAGTCGGTTGATGGCGTGGTGAATTCATTGGACCATAATGATTGAGCGTACCCTTTTTATCGCGTGGACTTGGTGTTTGCCGGTTTCCTGTTTCCTCTGCTTCCACTTCTTGACGATTTTCTTTTTCCCTAGTACGTTTCGACCTTCAGTTCAGGTATTCCTGCGAAATCCTTTCTGTTTCGAGTTAGCAGAGGCTCATTGTTTTGAATCGCAATACCCGCCAGCATAGCGTCTTCGGGATCAATCTTAGTTTTCTCTTTGACACGTTGGGCGTAAATCATTCCCGCTTTGGATGCCGAGGCGACGTCCAAGGATAAGTGAGGGAGCGACCTGAGTATACCAAGTATCTTTTCCCTCTCCTCAGCGGACCTCACACTCAAACCCACTCCGACGTACAGTTCAAAAACGGTCGGTGTTCCTACCAAAATAGAGATTGAAACGCCTGATAGATCCTCAGCTTTTCGAACCGCACTTGCGTCGTTCCTCATTACATCAATTATGAATGTCGTGTCGGCCAGCAAGTCTACTTCATCCCTTCAGCCGTGCTAAGGATTCGTTGAGAACTTTGCCTTCTGATTTTCTTGACGCGTTTCTCGATGCTGTTGGCCTCTGTTTTGGACACAATTCCTGCCAGGTCCAGAACCGCGCTTCCTCCGGTTATTCTCTCAATAACGTCCGTGAAGCTTTCGCTAGGCCTCTTGAGCGCCTTGAGCAACTGGTACGCCTCGTCGGAAACGGCTATGTTCTTGGTCCCCATGGTCGGTCTGTGTGTGTATGTGTGTGCTGCAATTTACGTCTTGCTGCATCTGGAAGAACAGCGGCCACATGAAGCGAGGGATCTCGCCGAGTATCTTTCGGGTTTCGCATCTATCAGTGTTTGCCGTGTCTGTCTGCCCTAGCCCAACATCATCCAGAGTTTGTGTAGTATGAATCCTTGGACGTTTGCTGGGTATTGTGTCCAAGTAGCATGCCATCACTCCCTACCCTCGGCCACAATCTCGACGGCAGTCTTGTCTGACAATATGCGCAAGGGGTTCTTGCCCTCCTTCCTCTCATACTCTAAGAGCCTCTTCAAGACTCGCAGGGTTTTCTCGTTGGCGAGATGCTGAGTCACCTGCTCATCGGCTTTGGCGTTGACCATGGACCTTATCGCCTCCGTCCTGCTTTGATAGATGCCTAGTTAGGCTAGGTAACAACGATGGCTTGTGGGAAGTGCGCCGCTTGAAACCCATTCCGAACCTTGACCGTGACTCAATCCTCAGAAAACTGAGAACGAAACAGTTAGGCCGGCCGTTGGAGGTTCTTGACAGTTGCACGTCGACGAACGATGTGGTCGCACAACGCGCCAACGCTGGTGCCTCCCACGGTTACACTATCCTCGCTGAGGAACAGACCGCGGGCCGTGGCCGCCAAGGCCGCACTTGGCTTTCCCCAAGGGGCGGAATTTGGTTGACAACCCTGCTTCGTCCACCTTCAACACTTGACCCTTTGAACGCCCTCCCATTAATCGCCGCGCTAGCTGCGGCCAAAACCATCAACTCCAGCCCAAGCGTCAAGGCGCGTGTGCGATGGCCTAACGACATTTTTGTTGGCGGCCGTAAACTCGCAGGCGTCTTAGTGGAAACCAAGTTCAAAGGGAACCAAGTAGAATATGCACTTCTAGGCGTAGGAATCAACGCCAACTTTCACTCAACCGTGCTAGGCGAGGTAAGCTCAAAGGCGACCTCACTCGAGGACCTTCTCGGCTCACCCGTCGACAGGGGATCAATAATTGCCCTTCTCCTTATGGAAATAGAGAACGTCTACGAGCTAGGATCCTCCAACCTAAACGATGCAAAAGTGTTGCTGCAGGAACTAGATTGCTCAAGTGGAAGGCAAGTAAGAATCAAGCTTCAGGGCGAAGAAATCTCCGGAATCATGGCTGGCTACGAATCATTCACCACAGTTCGAATCAGAACGGTTTATGGATCCTATCGTCAGATTGAAACGGGTTTCGTGGTCGGCGTGGAGTATCCAGACTTCTGAACTGCAGCTGCCCTTTTAACGATTGAAGGCTCTTTTCATCCTACCCTTGAAGAGCGTGGGTTTTTCCGCTCGCTTTGATAAGCGGGCTGAATAATAGCTCCGCACTGTAACTTGGTCGACGAACATTGAAAGAAACCGGTTCCAAAATTAAAACAAAAATCGATCAACTGCGAGAACTCAGGCAGAAAGCCGCCCTTGGGGGCGGGAAGGAACGCATCGATCAGCAGCATGCGAAAGGAAAACTCACTGCACGCGAAAGGATAGACCTTCTCCTCGACCAGGGCAGTTTCGTTGAACTCGACCGCTTCGCCTTGACTCCGAACGTGGCACCGGGAATGGAGGACCGCAGAATTCTAGGAGATGGGGTTGTCACTGGGCACGGAACGGTAGACGGTCGCCCGGTCTGTGTATTTGCCCACGATTTCACAGTATTCGGAGGATCACTGGGTGAAACCTTCGCAATGAAGGTCTGTAAAGTCATGGACCAAGCCATGAAGGTTGGAGTTCCCATAATCGGATTGAACGATTCTGGCGGAGCCAGAATTCAGGAGGGGGTAGTGAGCCTTGGTGGCTATGCAGAGATATTCCAGCGGAACGTGCTGGCTAGCGGGGTGGTTCCGCAAATCTCTGCGATAATGGGGCCTTGCGCTGGGGGGGCAGTTTACTCTCCGGCACTGACCGACTTCGTAATCATGGTCGACAAAACCAGTTACATGTTCGTTACTGGGCCAGACGTGGTTAAGTCTGTGCTCAATGAGGATGTTACCTTTGAGGCCCTCGGCGGCGCGTCTGCCCACAGCCAAATCTCGGGTGTTTCTCACTTCTTCGCTGCTGATGAATCTGCAGCAATACAATTGATCAAAGCAGTGCTCTCCTACCTACCGCAAAACAACTTAGAAGACCCACCCATCGTCAAGACAGGCGATGATCCGAACAGGATGGACCATGAACTTTCCTCAATTGTCCCATCAGATCCCAACCGCCCATACGACATGAAAGAAATCATTCAGAGAGTTCTTGATACTGGAACGTTCTTGGAGGTGCACGCACAGTGGGCCCCGAACATAGTTATAGGATTCGGACGCTTGGACGGTCGGAGCGCGGGTGTAGTTGCAAACCAACCCAAGCACTACGCCGGGGCATTGGATAACAACTCCTCTATGAAGGCAGCCCGATTCATACGATTCTGTGACTCGTTCAATATTCCAATTCTAACGTTCGTCGACGTCCCAGGTTTTCTTCCTGGCGTCGATCAAGAGCATTCAGGCATAATCAAGAACGGGGCTAAATTGCTGTACGCGTATTGTGAAGCTACAGTTCCGAAGCTCACGCTAATCATACGCAAGGCCTACGGGGGAGCATACGATGTCCTTGGAAGCAAGCACATTCGGGCAGATTTCAATTTCGCATGGCCTACCGCCGAAATAGCCGTCATGGGTCCTGAAAGTGCCATCAAGATCATTCACAGGAAAAAGATCGCTGAAGACGCAGATCCGAGAGCAGTCAGCAAGTTATTGGAGGATTATCGTGAAAGGTTCGCCAACCCTTACGTAGCTGCGGAACGTGGGTATATTGACGATGTAATTGAACCACAAGAAACACGTCCAAGGCTAATACGAGCTTTGGAGGCGTCGCTGAATAAACGCGAACTTAGGCCGCCCAAGAAGCATGGCAACCCTCCCCTCTAACTCAATATGCAATCTTCGACAGATCCGCAAGTAGTGAGGCTGCTCGACCTTTGAAGATGAAATTACTCATTGCCAACAGAGGCGAGATAGCGCTTAGGATTATCAGAACGTGCCGTAAGCTCGGCGTTCGCACAGTTCAAGTTTACTCGGACCCAGACCGAGATTCACTACCTCTACGCTACGCAGATGAAAAGTACGCCCTTGGGGGAGCGACCCCATCGGAGAGTTACTTGAATGTGGAAAAGCTCGTCCGCGCCGCCCTCGATACCGGTTGCGATGCAGTTCATCCGGGATATGGTTTCCTAGCTGAAGAGAGTTCCTTCGTTCAGGCGTGTGAAGAGAACGGCCTCAACTTCATCGGCCCCTCAAGCGCCGCTCTGGAGAAACTTGGCAATAAGTTATCGGCCAGAAGAACAATGCAAGAAGCTGGAGTTCCAATCATACCTGCCGATGGACCTGTGAAGGACGCGGATGACGCGGCAGATGTCGCAGAGAAAATCGGATACCCAGTCATACTAAAGGCCGTCTATGGCGGTGGCGGAAGGGGAATGAGAATTGCAAAAACGAGCGATGATGCCCGGCGATTCTTCCGATTGACAAAACTCGAATCGCTCTCCGCATTTGGAAGAGGAGAGGTCTATATTGAAAAGAGATTGATCAGCCCTAGACATGTTGAGATTCAAGCAGTCTGCGATAAGCATGGAAAGATTGTCAGCCTCGGAGAACGTGAATGCAGCATACAACGTAGGCACCAGAAACTCCTTGAAGAAGCACCATCCGTGGCAGTGAACGAAAAGCTCCGGCAACAACTGATTAACGCAGCCAAAAAGGGATTGTCGGCTGGAGGGTACACAAATGCTGGGACAGTAGAGTTTCTGCTCGATAAGACCGGGGAATTCTACTTTCTCGAGGTCAACAAGCGACTTCAGGTTGAGCATCTTGTGACCGAGATGACAACCGGTATCGACATCGTAGAGGAGCAAATTACGATAGCATCTACCTCCTCCCTAGGAATTTCTCAGAATGAGGTTCAGGTGGAAGGGTGGGCGATGAATTGCCGAATCAACGCCGAAGACCCGCGAAGTTTCGCCCCCTCGCCGGGCACCGTGATTCATTACCATCCGCCGACAGGGCCAGGTGTTCGTGTTGATTCAGCGTTGTTCTCTGGGTATACGATCCCTGAGTACTATGATTCGTTGGTTGCAAAGCTTGCAACATCGGGACGGGACCGGTCTGAAGCGATCCAACGAATGAAGGTCGCGCTCGATGAGATTGAGATAATTGGTGTGCCGACGACAATTCCTTTGCACAGATTACTCATGCGCGACGAAGGTTTCGTTGCGGGAGCCTTTGACACAACATATCTAAACGGCGTATTGCCACGGATGAATGCGAACTTTCTCACCTTAGAGAAATTTGCGGCCGTCGCGGCCTCTACGAGCAGAATTAGGAACCCCCCGACCACTATAGAACATAGGAACGGCGGCACGTTGAGGTGGCGAATGGCTGCAAGGGCGGAACAAATGAGGGAAAGGGTAAGGTGGTAAAAATGCGCACGTATAGAGTTCAGATCAATGGCAGGGAGTATACCGCATCAGTGGACCAAAAGGGCGACGGCGCCTTCCAGGTTACAGTCGACGGAGAGGTTTTCGAAAGCGAGCCGTTGACAAAAGGCAATATCTCCACTTGGCGAATACGTTCGGGCGAGGACAGCATCAATGCACAGACAAGGGTCCTGCCGACTGACAAAGTGGACGTCTGGCTTGCTGGAACAGCCTTTCAAGCCTCCGTTCAAGCCATCGGAGCAGGGGGTTATGCCATTCCGACGCAGGGGATGGGGCGTTCACATCTAAGCGGTGATATTTGCGCCCCCATGCCAGGCCGAATAACTAGCATCCTTGTGAAAGAAGGCGAGTCTGTGGATGTTGGAACCCCTCTTTTGATTCTTGAGGCGATGAAAATGCAAAATGAGATAGTTTCACCAGTTGCAGGTAAGGTAAAATCGATTCTAATTGAAGAGGGCGTAGTAATTAAGAAAGAAGCCGTCCTCGTAATCGTGCAGTAAGAAAAGCCAAGGCTTCAGTTTCTTAGGCTTCGAATAATGTCGCGGGTTGCTGTAGACTTGTTTAGCGTGTAGAAGTGAATTCCCGGAACGCCATGGGCTAAGAGTTCCTTGCATTGCCCGGTTGCCTGTTCGACACCATATTCGTGAACTGCTTCGGGGTTATCTTTGATCCGTTCTAGGTCCGTCACAAGCTTTTGTGGAATTGTTGCTCCGCAGATGCGAGTAAACCTAAGGATTTGGTTGAAGTTTGTGATTGGCATTATGCCTGGAATAATCGGGACGGTTACGCCTTTTTCCCGCATTCTTCTCTCGAAACTGAAAAAGTGCTTGTTGTCGAAGAAGAGCTGGGTGATCACGAAATCGGCTCCGGCACGCACTTTCTGGCAAAGGTAGTTCCAATCTGTCTCCTTGTCCGCCGCTTCAATGTGCCCTTCGGGGTACCCGGCGACGGCGATGCACAGCGGGTAGGAGGCATGGATGAACGATACCAGTTCGCTTGCGTGCCTAAACCCGTCGGGGTTGGCCGTGAACTTGGTTTGTCCTTGTGGCGGGTCACCGCGCAAGGCGACAACGTTCTCAATCCCTGAAGCCACTAATCTGTCGAGGATGGCCCTGATCTCTTGCCTCGAATGCCCGACGCAGGTGAGATGCGCCATGCTCTCCAAGCCAATCTCCCTTTTCGCGCGCGTGACAATGTCTATTGTTTTGTCTCGTGTTGCACCGCCAGCACCGTAGGTCACAGAGACATATCCAGGGTTTAGGTTCTTGACCTCCTTCAGAGTTTCAAAGAGCTGAGACATCGCCTCCTCTGTTTTGGGGGGAAAGAATTCCAATGAGAAGATTGGCCTTTTGGTCTTCAGCATTTCGGAAATTCTCATGGCTGGCTTGCCTTCTGACCTAGCGCTTTCCACTATGCTTCCACGGTCAGCTCATGGATTGCTTTGCCAACTCGGCGCCCTTTACAATATTGCAGAGTTTCGCGTACGCTACGTCCCACGACCGTGTTCGCAGGCCACAATCCGGGTTTACGTAGATTTTTCCCGGGTCTCCGAGAATCTTGGTCGCGTATTCTATTCTGTCTCGGACAAGTATGGGGCTTTCAACCTCATCAATGTGCACGTCGGCAACTCCTAAACCGATTTCTCTCTCGTCGCCGTACTGCTTGAGGAGCTTGAGTTGGTCGTACGCTTCTCTTTTGCCGTAGTCGCGGTTGGCGAATTCCAAGGCCAGCTGGCTACAGTTCTTTAGCTCCATGACGTATGGGTAGAGTAGGCTGTAGTCGCTGTAGCAAACGTGTACGCTGAACTTGCACTGAATCCCCTCTGTGCATTCGTTGAACGCTTCAACGAAGAATGGCACCTCCGCAGGCTTGGTAGTGAGTGCCGGCTCGTCTATTTGGATCCATTCTGCGCCCGCCTCGACAAGGCCTTGAAGGTTCGGCCGTATGATTTCCTTCGCTATGTCGAGTACAAACTCTCTTTTTGCTTCAAACTTAAGCTGCCGCGGGTCCGCATATTTTTTCGCAAGTTGTTTTTGATAGTATTCGTTGAAGGACCATTCTGCTATTGTGTACGGTCCGGTAATGGGGACTTTTATTTTCCGTTTTGCATGCTGTTTCACAAAATCGAATTCTTTCAAGTGGTATGGTTCTCGGAATCCTACTTTACGTATGCAAGCGGCCTTTCTGTAGTATCTATTATCGAAGGATCTTACGTGTCCGTAAAATGTGAATCCATCTGAGTTCCTAACCGGGTGTTCATACATTTCGATCCGATTTGCTTCACCATCGTAGACGTACTCTAGGCCTGCGGATTCGAGAAACCTGATGCCGAACAATGAAGCTAGTTGTCTGATTCGCTCTTCGGTTTCAGGAGCCTTCGCAAGCGAGAGGACAGACTTGGCATCTTCTGCGCCTTCGAACCCGGTAATCTTTGACCACTTTGATAAATGGTCAAAATCGGATTGCTCAAATTTCCTTCCGCGCAGGTATGCAATTAGCCAAGGGGCTTTCGGCAGGCTTCCAATTTCCTGCACTGGGAATAGGCTGCTGCCCAAGTCAGGTTACCAACTTTGCCGTTTCGCCTAGAAGGCGTACCTTCTTCTCGGCCACGACTTCGGGGAGGAAGTCTAAGTCACAGTTAGGACCAAGGCGTATGCCCTTAGGGTCTAACCGTTTCTTGACCTCTGCTACAAACTTGCTGAGATCGGTTGCCGTTTCAAGCAATGAGTTTCTTCCGTCGACGCAGCCGCACCCTAGTGCTTTATTGAAATCATGCTGAGCCAGTGAGTCGATTGATGTTGCATAGAAGTCCAACCCGATGCAGTTCACCGGATAATCTAACAGGTCGTCAATCACAGGCTCGACGTCGCCGAAGTATGTTTGCAGCATGGTTTGCCCCGCCACGCCTCTTGCACAAACCTCGAATGCATGTTTCGCGACTTCGAGATAGTGTTTCGTTGCGCCGCCCGCAGCGAGAGCGGGTTCATTGAATTGGAAGTAAGTGTAACCAGATCTCTGCAAGCTGGCCACGGTTTCTCGCAGGGCATGCGCGAGGTCATCTGCAAGGTCCACGAGCGACGGGTAGGCGGAGTTTTCTGCTAGTGCCGCGAACGTAAAGGGCCCGGGAAGAATGGCTTTCTTACGGGCGTTGGTTGGTAGCATGTCATGGCGGAAGAACTCATCTATTCTTGAGCCACGAAACGTTACTTTCTCAACGATTACTGGTTTCCGGTAGAAAGTGTTGTTGTCGAACCACCTGGTCAGGGCGCCCGGGTGAATGCCGGTGAACAACTCTGAAAAGGGTCTGAATAGGTCTTGCCAGTTCAACTGTCCGTCTACGAAGGCGTCCAAGGATGTGGCCTTCTCCAGTTCAACAAGCGATTTCGTATCTTCGGCGGAGATCGCATCAACCTCGGATTGTGAGATTTTTCCGCGCGCCACAGCCCGTGTTGCCTCTACGAGTTTCTCGGAACGCGGGAAAACCCCTGTTAGCTCCGCTTCTACCACGAGTACCACACTGTGAATGCGTTAGATTCCTCCAGCCCGGTATATTCCTTCATTAATATTCTAGGCCTCGAATTATTCCATTAGGAATAATGTTTTTCGATCCCCAGCGTAGATCTAACTCACCGGCTTGAAGAAATAGCGCGGCCAACGAGGCCATTCCTTAGGGACGGAACCTTCGAAATCGACCTCAAGGTTCATTCCAATCCGCAGGTCTTCTAGCTTGAGGTTCTTTATCATGCCCGGCAGCTGAGGGCCCTCTTCCAACTTGAGTATGCCAACGGCGTATGGGGCGAGCGCCACGAATTGGCTTGGCGGAAAGTGAATGATTGTGTATGTTAGAAGCTTTCCCTTACCCTTGAATTCCGTCCACTCAACTTTGTAAGAGAAACATTTCGGGCATATGCCGGAGGGGGCCAAAGGATTTCACCACATCCCTTGCATTTGACGCCCATGAGCTTCCGTTCGCCACAATACTTGTAGAAGTTCTCTACGGTCGGCATTATGAATCCGTTCTCGTCCCGAACGAAACCAGGTTTTTCGGTGGGCGTTTTCATTATTGATGCTCCCATCTCTTCTGTCTCCTTCAGTCTCCACGTTTGTAGATGTGGACAACCCCGGTTGAGGCTGACCCACCAACGTTCTCCGTGAGCCCAATTTCTGCTCCGGCAACCTGCCTTCGCCCCGCCTGGTTGGTTAATTGGAAGTAGATCTCACACGCTTGTGCCGTCCCTGTCGCCCCGACGGGATGGCCCTTCGCTTTGAGTCCCCCGCTAGTATTCGCCGGAATCTTCCCCCCCAGGTAGGTTGCCCCTTCGTCGATTAGTTTTCCACCCTTCCCTTGATCGCAGAAGCCCAAGTCTTCGTAGGCAATGATCTCCGCAATCGTAAAGCAATCGTGTAATTCGGCCACGTCAATGTCGCTCGGCCCGACTTTGGCCATTTTGTATGCTTGTTGGGCCGCAAGCTTAGTGACCTTCATACTGCTAAAATTCTCTCGTTGGCAAAGAGCGAGCGTGTCCTGAGCTTGCCCTGAACCAATTATGTTCACGGGTGCATCAGTGAATTTTCTCGCAATCTTAGGCGAGGTAAGTACTAGGCAACTGGCACCATCCGATCGGGGGCAGCAATCGTACAGTTTCAGGGGCCACGCAACGGGGCGCGATGATAGAACTTCGTCAACTGTTATGCGCTTTTGGAAATGCGCCTTCGGATTGAGGACTCCGTGTTCATGATTCTTTACCGCAACCTTAGCCATCTGTTCCTCTGTGGTCCCATACCGGTTCATGTGGTCTACCGCCATCATACCGAAGATACCAGGAAAGGAGATTCCGTGCCACTGTTCGAAGGGGAAGTCTGATGCCATTGCTAGAATCTCAGTTACTCCGGTGGTGCTGACATGGGTCATCTTCTCTACGCCCCCCACAAGGACCACCTCGTATAGGCCAGAGACGATAGCAAACAATGCAGTTCGCATTGCGATGCTTGAGGATGCGCATGCCCCCTCCGTTCTGAAAGCGGGATTCGGGAGCAAACCAATCCAATCTAAGAGCAGGGGAGCGACATGGGCTTGGTGTTCGTAGGATTCGCTCATCATCCCAACGAAGAGGGCTTGGATGTCCCGTTTGGGATCGAGTTTGGGGCAAGCATCGAACGCTTCTCTCGCGGCCTCGGCGAAGAGCTCTCTGCTATACAGCCCTTCGCGAACACCGAACTTCGAAACACCCGCTGAAACAATACTAGCAAGAGGTTCTGTCATTCTAAATTGATCCTCGAATCCCTGCGCGTTCGCATTGCGAATGCTAGTTGCCAATAATGAAGATTATTGTCCAGTTATCAGAACCTCGTTGAAGTCGTGAGGTTACGCAGGAAGAGATTGTCTCGAGACCTGAAAAGCGTTCAAAGATACCCTCATATCCGAATCTCTCAGAACCAGTCACAGTCGCGCTGGTCCGTTTTCCCTCCCATGGCGGCATAGTTCACAAGACAAAGGGTCAAGTCGCCGTAGGCGACGAAGTGCACGTGGTTTTCAAACAAAAAATCAAATCGAACTGGCTCCATGCTAGAATTTGAACATCTCGAAAAGGTAAGCTGACGGGCTAAATAGAACGGCTACTTCCAACGTTCCTTCCGAACGCGTCCTACTATGTGATTGATGATCGTCTGCAGAGAGGTGCCTGGGCCGAAATTCCCCGTTATACCCAATCTCTCGAGTTTCGGTTTATCCTCTTCAGGGATAATGCCGCCCCCTACAAGCAGGATGTCGCCTGCCTGATGTTCCTTGAGTGCCTTTGCGACCTTCGGGAAGGCGGTCATGTGTGCGCCGTTGAGCAAGCTCATCGCAACAACGTCAACGTCTTCGTCTATGGCCATTTGAGCAACTTGCTCTGGGCCGGCTAAGAGTCCGGCGTAGATGACCTCCATACCAGCATCTCGGAGGGCCCTACACAAGACGAGGGCGCCACGGTCATGCCCGTTTAGCCGTTGATTCACACGAGCCCGGGCTTTGCCACAAGCACCCTAATCTTTCTCTGCTGAATTTTCTTGGTCGTCAACCGTGTTGTCGAGATTGTCCCACCTCCAAACTTCACAGTATCGAGGGCTCCTTCCAGTCCCCGAACACCCTTCTTCCAACGTCCACAATTTCTCCTAATGTTGCATAGGATTTTACGGCCTTAAGCATCGGGTAGATGCAGTTCGAATCAGGATCCAGGAAAGATAAGCGGAGTTCTTCTAAAGAGTTTTTCACTGCTGTAGCATCCCTGTTTTTCTTGACTTCTTTCAACCTCTCGACTTGGCTGTTGCGTATCTTTTCGTCGATTCTTAGCGTTTCAATAGGAGATGCTTCATTCATTTGGTGGGCGTTAACTCCCACAATAACCCTTTTGCCTTCTTCCATCTGCCTTTGATACTTGTATGAAGTATCTGCGATTTCCCTCTGAATGAAACCTGTCTTGATGGCAGCCAGAATACCGCCGAGGCCCTCGATTTTTGCAAGATACTCGTATGTTCGCTGCTCCATTTCATCCGTTAGCCATTCAACATAGTATGATCCACCGAGGGGGTCAATGACGTCAGCAACCCCGGTCTCTTCAGCCAAGAGTTGTTGGCTTCTCAGGGCAATTAGAGCGGCTTGCTCTGTAGGTAGAGCCCATGCCTCATCGTACGCATTCGTGTGCAATGATTGTGTTCCGCCCAAAACTGCGGCTAAGGCCTCAATAGTAGTTCTTACAATGTTGTTGAGTGGTTGTTGCCATGTCAAAGACACGCCTGAGGTCTGAGTGTGAAACCGCATTAACGTTGACCTGGGGTTTCTCGCATTATATTTTTCTTTGAGAACTTTAGACCAAACCCGTCGGGCAGCCCGAAATTTCGCAATCTCTTCAAAGAAGTCCATACCACAGTTAAAGAAAAAGGATAGCCTGGGGACGAAATCGTCTACTTTCAACCCAGCTTGCAGTCCTAGGTCAACGTAGGCAAACCCATCGGCCAAAGTGAAAGCCAATTCCTGTAGGGCACTTGAACCCGCTTCGCGAATATGGTATCCGCTTACGCTGACGTAGTTCCATTGTGGGAGGTGCTTTGTGGAGTACAGAATCATGTCGCGGATGATTCTGAGGTGAGCTTCGGGTGGGTACACCCACTCCTTTTGGGCTGCATACTCCTTGAGAATGTCGGTTTGCACCGTGCCGCGCAGTTTCTTCGGCGCTATCCCGCGTTCATCAGCGGCTGCAACATACATACAGGTTAGAACAGAAGCAGGCGCGTTGATCGTCATTGAAGTGCTGACTTCATCGAGCGGAATGCCATCGAGGACCACTTCCATGTCTCTAAGTGAGGATACCGAAACACCGCACTTGCCAACCTCTCCCTCAGCCCTTGGATGGTCTGCGTCAACGCCATACAAAGTCGGCATGTCGAAAGCAATGCTCAGTCCAGTCTCGCCTTCCTTCAGAAGGTACTTGAGTCGTGCGTTGGTTTGCTCGGGAGTACCGTAACCGGAGAACATTCGCATAGTCCATAGCCGGCCCCGGTACATGGTTGGGTGGACCCCGCGGGTGTATGGAAATTCGCCCGGGAGTCCAACGTTCTCGGAATAAGCTTGGTACGACACGTCCGTAGGACTGTATATCCGTCTTAGGGGGATTCCGGACGGGTTCTCGAATTCTTCCTTGCGCTCGGGCGCCTTCGCCAACCATTTCTTTAGCGTGCCTTCTTTCCATTTGCGCTGTTTTTCAACTATCGAACGAAGCTGCTTGCGATCGTAAAGTGGGCCTTGTCGTTTTCTCGCGGCTACTATTTGCTCAACTTTCTTCGCCCAGTAATTCATTTTTCTCTTCGGCGGCATTTGTTCCACACGAACTTAGAAACTTCAGAAGATGGGCGTTAATGTTCTTTTGGGTGATTTGAGGGCTTTTCCCTTCAAAGTCATATACGTGCTAGGTCCACTAGGAGGTTCGTCCAACTTTGAAAGAAGAAAGGATCTTCTCTGCTTCGGGCTTTGCAGTGAAAAAGTTCTACGACCAAAGGGATTCTGACCCACGGTACCTCGAACGCAATTTGGGCGAACCGGGGAAATTCCCCTTTACGCGCGGAATCTACTCCGAGATGTACCGTTCCCGACTTTGGACGATGAGGCAATATTCCGGGTTTGGCAGCGCCGAGGCTACGAATCGGCGTTTCAGATTCCTGATTAAACAAGGACAAACGGGGCTTAGCGTTGCCTTTGACCTTCCAACTCAATTGGGCTATGATTCCGACAGCCCTCGGGCTGAAGGAGAAGTCGGTCGGGTAGGAGTACCGATCAGTTCTGTGAATGACATGAGACTACTCTTCCAGGGAATCGACCTTGGAAGGATCAGTACTTCGATGACCATCAACGCCACGGCTGCCATAATGTTAGCAATGTACGCATCGGTCGGAACATCGCAGGGAGTCCCGCTTGGACGACTGCGTGGAACGACACAGAATGACATCCTCAAGGAGTACATAGCGCGCAATACCTACATCTTTCCTCCCGAGCAATCGTTGAGGCTGTCCGTGGACATTATCGAATTTTGCGCCAAGAGAATGCCGATGTGGCACCCGATCAGCATAAGCGGATATCACATCAGAGAAAGCGGCTCAAGCGCGGTCCAAGAACTCGCTTACGCATTTGCGAACGCAAAGGAGTACGTGAGAGCTTGCATCCAACGCGGGTTGAAGATCGACGAGTTCGCGCCGCATCTGTCCTTCTTTTTTGCATGCCACAACGATTTCCTAGAAGAAGTAGCCAAATTCCGGGCAGCCCGCCGCATATGGGCACACATGATGAAAGAGGAATTTCACGCAAATGACCCGGAGGCGATGAAATTACGCTTCCACACGCAAACCAGCGGAGAAACGCTCACTGCCCAGCAACCGCAGAATAACATCGTCCGAGTAGCCATCCAAGCTCTGGCGGCAGTCTTAGGGGGAACACAGTCGCTGCACACAAATTCCCTTGACGAAGCGTTATCCCTGCCTACAGAAGAAGCCGTGAAAATAGCCCTTCGAACGCAGCAGATAATTGCCCACGAAAGTGGTGTTACGAAGACAGTTGACGCCTTGGGCGGAAGCTACTACCTCGAATACCTCACGAGCCAGATGGAAAATGAGGCCCGGGCTGAAATAGGTCGAGTTGAAAAACTGGGAGGATCTGTTAAAGCGATTCAGAGTGGGTATATTCAAAAGCAGATTCGCGATAGCGCTTTCAAGAGGCAAATTGGAATAGAATCTGGCGCAATCAAAATTGTTGGGGTCAACGTATATGTTGACCCGAAACCGTATCAAATCAAGATTCATAAGATCTCCCCCTGGTAGTACGTCGGCAGATTTCCCGCACAGAAGCTTTCAGACGAAACCGTCGGA
The DNA here is from genome assembly GCA_963726255.1 of Candidatus Bathyarchaeota archaeon. GTDB lineage: Archaea > Thermoproteota > Bathyarchaeia > 40CM-2-53-6 > 40CM-2-53-6 > FEN-987. The sequence continues at coordinate 589,959 of CAVSBL010000002.1, read as the reverse complement.
AAACTCAGCTGCTTCGTAGCCTCAGAAAGCTTCAGAATGCTCTTGAGCGGAACATCAACGTAATACCTTTGATATTCGACGCCGTGAGGTCTAAGGCTACTACTGGCGAAATAAGCGATGTCATAAGAGAAGAGTATGGAGAGTTCCATCCCAAGACGATCATCTAGGAAAATGACGAGGCGCTCACATTCGTGCCCAAGCCGCATACGAAATCACCCGTTGAAAGACTAATTCAAAAAGCTGTACACGGCGACCGGCGTGCCATATCCCAGCTAATGTCAACAGCCGAGAATGATCCCCGTTCAAGAATTGTGATTCTTTCTAGCCTGTATTGGCGTGCGGGCAAGGCTCAGGTTATCGGCATAACGGGCCCCCCAGGCTGCGGAAAGAGCACGCTCATCGCACAACTTGCAGAGCGATACAGAGATGCTGGCAGCAGAGTTGGAATCGTAGCCGTTGACCCATCAAGTCAGATAACAGGTGGTGCCTTGCTGGGAGATCGAATTAGGATGGGAAACCTAGCAGCAGATCCTCGAGTGTTCATTAGAAGCATGGCTACTCGCGGCCATTTCGGCGGAATCGCCAGGGCAACAGAAGACGCGGTTCGAATCTTAGACGCAACCGCAATGGACTACGTTATCGTTGAAACAGCTGGAGCGGGCCAATCCGATGTCGACGTAAAAGAACTCGCCCATACCACAATCGTCGTAACCGCACCCGGGTTAGGCGATGAGATTCAAGCATTAAAAGCGGGCATTATGGAAATCGGTGACATCTTCGTCGTCAATAAGGCCGATATGGAAAATGCGGAACGAGCGGCCCAGCAAATTCACCAAATGGTCATGATGGCCGAACCGGTTACCGGTTGGCGACCCCGCGTCTTGAAGACTATTGCAAGGTCGGGAGAAGGAGTTACGGGGCTTATAGAAGCAATAAACCAACACTCAAAGTACGTAAAAGAATCAGTTGGATCACGCAGGGCAGATGAGAATTGGTTGCGATCCGAAGTGCTCGATGCAGCCCAGCAATACTTTGAGGACATATCGCTGAAGGAAATGGCATCGTCAGAAACATTCCGGAAAATCATGAAACAGGTAGCGGCGAACAAAATCGACCCTTACTCTGCCGGCCGCAAGTTAGTCAATAAGCGACTCGCAAGACGGTAGGTTGAACCACCTTACTCCGTAACAACTTCCAGCCTCAGTGAACGCCTCAAAATGCAGAACGCTTTACATTCACGTGTCTCTGACAGAGATGCGCATAATCTGGTCTCCCAGATTATCTGCTTGCATTCTTCACGGCAATTCTATGGCTCCATTGAATTGTGAAGTAGCTGTCGAAAATTTCGTCAAAGTTAACGACCTTCTGCTAAGCAAGCGTCAACAGTTGCAACCTGATCTGACCTCTGGCATGGAAGCCTTAGACGGCATCTTGAGGCTCAACTTCGGCCAGTTTGCTACGTTTCAGGGTAAACCTGCACACGCCCTTTCTATGCTACTCTGCGTCAGGGCGACACTTCCGCAACCATTGGGTCCGGACTGCGATACGGTATTCGTTGACGGCGGCAACCTCTTCGACCCTTACTATATCTCAGACCGTTCAGTTGAGCATGGCCTTGACACGGAGACAGTGTTAGAACGGCTGCATGTCAGTAGGGCTTTCACCCACCACCAACTCGCATGCCTCATAACCGACAAACTCCAACTTGCGATAAAGAAATTCAAGGCGAAACTCGTTGTCGTCTCCGACATTACGCAACTCTACTGCGACCCGGATATACGGGGCGAGGATAAAGAGGATGCACTTCGCATTTTCGCGAAAGCCGCGAGAAATCTCGCAAGCCTCGCTCGACAACAAAAATGTCTGATAATTGCGACGAACATAGAATCAAGAAACGCGCTAATGGATCGCATCCTTACACAGGCTGTACATGTCTTCGCAACAATCGAGGAAAAAGGCGGCCTGACCCGAGTTTCACTACTGAAACATCCGTGGCTTCCCCCACGCACCGCCACAGCATCCTCGCTTGGGGTAGAGACTTTGGAGAGTTACCTGTGATGGGACGAACAATCCCGTCATGGAGAATGGTCGTAGAGGCCGAGGTTGAAAAATTGAAAAGGTTTCAGGAATTTCTCAGGCAAGAAGACAAAATCATTTTCGAAGATATGTTGAATCAGTGTAAGTTGCTAGCGTCGGCGGCGAGTGTAATGGCCTCACCAATAAAACAGGTGCCCCTGATTATTTCGATGTTGTTCGCGCACCACAAGAAAATCATCGAGTTAGAGAAGCGAATCGAAGAGCGGGGCCTTTGAAACATCAAGGCTGGATCTTGGATCTCTACCCTAAAGCCAGCCAAATGGTTGTCTGGCTCAAGCAGCGCGACGGATCATGCGTCAAGCTAGTTGACGGCTGGAAGCCGCGAATCCACATTGGCGGAGAACGTGACGACCTCCTAAACCTCCAACCATTCATTCCATCATGCACATTCGTCGAGAAATTCGAGAGGGCAGGCGACCAGACTAAGAGTAACGTTCTCGAAGTTGAAGTAAACGACGAATCAGAAGCCCAAACTCTGGCACGGAAGATCCTCCGGCATGGTGGATACTCGAAGTTCAGGCTCTACGACGTAGATATCCCATCAATTCAGATGTACCTCTACCACAACGACCTATTCCCCCTAGCGTTCGTCGAGGCTGACGCATCTCATGGCCGCGTTAAGTGGACCATCAAGGATTCCCGTGAAACAATCGACTACGAACTGCCAACACTTCGAAACATACGGCTAGAAATCAGCACTAAGAAGACTTGCAGGATCTCAAGGTTTGAAGATGAATTAGACTTAATCAAAATCCAAACCAAGAATGATACCATAATTTTCGACTCGGGCAGCGAACTTGACAAGCTCAACAAACTCGTCACAGCCTTCCGCGAGATTGACCCGGATGTAGTCTTGACGGAAGGCGGAGACTCCTTCATTTTCCCCTACTTGGCCAGGCGTGCTCAACACCACCACATCCTCCACAAAATGGTTCTCGGTAGGGAAGATTCGCCGCTTCGGGTTTACGAAGTGCAAGGCCACAGTTACTTTTCGTACGGGAAGATACTCTTCAAGCAAACCGCCGCAAGACTACTGGGCCGGTTGCATGTGGACGAGGCGAATGGATTCATCAGCAGCGACTGCGGCCTCGAAGGTCTCTTCGAGGTGGCCCGAACCTGCATAATCCCATTGCAGAGGGCCTCGCGAACGACGATTGGCACCAGCATGACGTCCCTCCAACTCTACCACGCCGTCAAAGCCGACGTATTAATCCCCTGGAACAAGAACGAGCCCGAGGAGTGGAAGAACGGAAACGAACTCATACTAGCGGACCGCGGTGGCTTCATTTACGAACCAAAATTCGGCCTACACGACTCCGTCGCCGAACTCGACTTCTCCTCCCTATACCCAACTATAATGCGCAACATGAACCTGAGCGGAGAAACCATACGCTGCAACTGCTGCCCAGACTCCGTTAGTCGAGTACCGGAGCTTGGGTGGAATGTTTGTGAAAGATGGAATGGCATAGTACCCAGGTCGCTCGATATATTACTCCGAAAACGTGCGCTTTACAAGAAGTACAAAAAAGAAGCCATGGACCCACCTACAAGGTTGCGGTACGATCAACGCCAAGCCGCGCTCAAATGGATCCTAGTCTGCTCATAGCCGCCTCGAACGCGGCGGGCAATTGGATACCTAGGCTTCAAGAACGCGCGGTTTGGGAGAATCGACGCACACATCGCAACCTGTGCCTACTCCCGGAAGATCCTGCGAGAAGCGGTCGCGATTGCAGAATCCAATTGCTTCAAACTCATACACGGCATCGTGGATTCGATGTGGCTCTGGAAACCTAACGCAACACCAGATGAGTACGAGGAGCTATGCCGCACGATAGAGGAGCAGCTGCACTTCCCGATAGCGTTCGAGGGGCGCTACAAGTGGATTGTGTTCCTGAACTCGCGAACGGACCCGCGAATCCCCGTCCTCAACCGGTACTACGGAGTCTTCCAGGACGGCAAGCTCAAAGTTAGAGGAATCGACCTCCGCCGCCATGACACTGCCGGCATAGTCAGGCGGTGTCAAACGGATGTGCTAACCACACTCTCGAAGGCGAACAATTCAGAGGAATTCATGGCGCTCATACCCGAAGTGCTGGCGGTCGTTAAGTCATACGTTGACCTAATCAGAACCGGAAACATTCCGGTCGCAGAGCTCGTGATCGAGAAACACCTCAGCAAGAATCCCAACGAATACAGAAACCTGGTTCCGCAAGCCATCGCGGCTAAGCACCTCGCCGCGGAAGGCATGGAGGTACACGCCGGGCAAACAATCAACTACATCTTAACCTACGACAAGTCCAGAATAAACCATAACCGAGCTCTCCCCACCGAGCTGATGGATGAAGGATCCGTCTTCGACTCAGAGAGGTATGTCGATCTGCTTCTTTCCTCAACTGTCAACCTTCTACTACCCTTCGGATATGATTTAGCCGCGTTGAGAGATTCCGGCCAGGCGAACCATGCTGAGTGGCCAGTCACCTACTGGGCCTAGGTTTTGCCATAGCCATTCGGAGTTCGAAGTGCGGATCGTTGGTTAGCACGCGTCTCGATCTGGCTTCTAGCTGACGATCTGCCCGACAATTGCCTTGTGCTGAGTTTCGTCGATTGTGCCCAAAGCCGCCAGCCTGTCTGCGATTTGTTTCATAGTGGTGAAAGCGTGGAGCTTCACGTCAATCTTCCGAAGGTTTACCGCTCCTCCCTGCAGCCTATCCAGCAACACGACGGCGTCCTCAACGACTCCGCCCTCCGCTCGGATCGCCTCAGCAGCTTCTATGATATTCTTCCCCGTAGTCGCAACATCATCTAAGACTAGGACCTTGTCGCCTGGTTGCAGAAGGCCTTCGATCCTTCGCTCACGTCCGTGTTCCTTCACTTCCTTTCGAACGTAGAGGAACGGCTTAGAGAGTTTGAACGCCAACACAGCCGCGTAAGCGATGCCGGCAGTTGGTATGCCAGCCAAACGCTGAACACGTTTTACCATGTTCGGCTCAACGAGGGCGAGGTAGTAGTTAATCACCCTTCGGAATGCTTCGGGGTCGCTTGGGATAATTCGCAGGTCAACGTAATATGGGCTCAGGATACCGCTCGCGAGCTTGAATGTTCCGAACTTCAGGCTCCCCGTTCTTAGGAGAATGTCACATAGTTCTTCCTTGTCGCTGCGATTCTTTGCGTCCACGTCTGACTGCTCCGCTCTCCTAACACCATTCTATGTGTTTATTCTTTGTTGCAAATAGCGTCCAGCGATTCCAAGTCGTGTCATAGCGTCGTTGAGACCGAAACGTTAACCAGACCCGACTCCGACGCTGCCTTCGAGGCGTCTTTTCGTGGTGGAGGTCTGGCTACCGTACGGGTCTTCCCAGATCCCCCTACGTGTGCCTGAGGAGAGGTTGGTGGAAATCTTCAACATTCCGGAAGCGACAGCTGTCCCGGACCCTCTGGCCGAAACGAGGAGACTCATCGATACGAACGGACGCTTCCAGACCCAGGTGAAGGAGGCAAAGAGGATATGTGTGTCATTGGGCTCTTGCGGTAATAGGCAATTGGCCATCGACTTGGTCAAAACGCTGCATGAGAACTTAGCACAATACTCACTTGCACCAACCACCATTCTCTGTACGAAAGGAGCGCCTGAATTAGACCCGAACTTGTTCCCTGAAACAAGGATTGAGCATCATCAGCCACAAGGGTCACCTACGACTCCCGTCGAAAACCTCAACGGTGACTTCCCACCTCAGCTTAACTCAGAATACATGACTTCCGACCTTAGAATCATAGTAGGGGAACTGAAACCGCATCCTTACCTCCAGTATTCCGGGCTATGTGACATAGTTTTTCCTGGTTTAGCCTCTGAGAAATCTGTACAGAGTCATCTAACTAGAGGTGCTGGCTTCTCAATGTCGGACCTCCGTAAGGAAAGACTGCAGATTACTACCTCAGCGGGCGACGTCTTCGCGTTAGGGATGGTTCTCGGTTCTGAAGGAAGCCCCCTCCAACTCGCATTCGGAACCCTATCGGATTCCATGTTGACCCTTGGCAACGCAATGCAAACTGCATGTTGCAGAGATGTTGCGAAAGCCGCTGACATTGTAATCATGAGCGTTGGCGGGATACCCCAGGACGAATCGCTCCTTGAAGCAATTGAGATATTCCCTGTGGGAATTGAGGCTCTCAAGAGAAATGGGGCGTTGATTGTTGCGGCTGAGTGCGGAAAAGGACATGGTGACACGGAGTTCTACCAGTGGTGTGCGGAAAAGAGGGAGGCTCACCATCTGGAGGCGAGGCTTCGACACCACTTCAATTATAATGGTTCTAAAGCAGCATTTCTTCGGAGAACGCTTGTTGCACATCGAATATACTTCGTCTCAACGATCCCCGACTACTACGTGGAGAACATCTTCGGTATGAAGGCCGCACCAACGGTTAACGCAGCTCTTCAGACAGCCCAACGCGTCTTGGGCTTTGGGTCAACTATTTCAGTAATACCTGACGCGGGCAGAGTAATTCTCCGCCAAAAGGCTCCGGCGCAACAGCCTGGTACTTCAGAGTTACAACAGTCTGCTGCCAATGGGTCTGAGTTTATGCTACCACCTTAGTAGCAAGACGACGAGTATCAACACTGCAACCGTAACTAGGATTGGCAATAGTGTCGTTTCGAATGTCGCGATCGTGATTGCGACATAGTCTCGCCACTCTAGGTGGACCGCGTTTTCGTCCCTGATTTTGTCGTCACTTGCCAAAAGGGGCGACATTCCTTTCACTTACTGAAGAGCGGCCCCCGATATAAGGCGACCAATTTCAAACCTCGACTGGGTTCGACATGTTACGGAATTTTGGGTTCTTTGCTGTAGGGGGGACGGCAAGTTAATGAAAGTGGGATGGCAAGTCGCATTCAACAATGGAAAGAGTCATGGCGCCGATGTCCGTGGGGCTCGTCCTCCTCGGCTTGCTCTTTGTTGTGGGGGGATTCGGGGCCTCTGTGGCTGGACACCTTGAAGGGTTGTTGGTCGTATTCATAGGCGTCGCGATGCTCTGGGCAGGATGGGTGGGCAGCCAAGCCAAAGGACTATCCTGCTTGATAGCCGCCGTTCTAAACACGCTAGATGCTTCGGTTACGATCGCAAGCTGGAACTACGAAATAAATCCCTTAGTCTTGAGCACAGGACCGACGGTCTTCGTCGCCGCGAAGTTGCTTTCATCCCTCGCAATAGTTCTCTTCGCGAGGACGGTGCCGAATCCAAGAACAGGGGGCTACGTACTTTCAACCGCGTTTCGCGCTCATCATGGCTTGGAATCTCAGTCAACTGGCGCTTCTTAACTTCCACACAGAGTCTCTTACACAGGCATTGCTCTGGGGAAGCGCCGCGACTCTGGCCGTGGCCTTCGCCACCTTCATGGCGATAGCTTACCGACGTTCTCGCAGAGCCGCCTCTTAGCTTGGCACTTTGTCGGAATATTCGCAATCAGTTCATTTGAGGCCTAAGGACTTCGCTTCCGCTGTCAAAATCGACTTTGTAGTGGCAGGCCACACGGTGGTAGCTACCTCCGGACCCCGTGTAAAATGGCATGTCGCCTGACCGACATTTGTCAGTGGCATATGGGCAACGGGGGTTGAATCGGCATCCGGGGGGTATGTTGACTGGGCTTGGGACATCCCCTGATAGGAGCTTTGGAACCTTCTTGTATTCGGGGTCGGGTACTGGTATCGCTTCCATCAAGAAGTAGCTGTAGGGATGCTCAGGATACTTGTAAAGCACATCACGTTCAGCGTCCTCCACAAGTTTCCCCAAATACATCACGCCGACTCGGTCGCTCATGTACTGAACAACGCTTAGGTTATGGGAAATGAAGACGTAGGTAAGGCCTAGTTCCTTCTGTAATTGTTTCAGCAAGTCCAGGACCTGGGCTTGCACTGAGACATCAAGGAATGATGTGGGCTCATCCAGTATAATAAAATCTGGGTCAACGGCCAATGCTCGCGCAACTGCGATTCTCTGCCTCTGCCCTCCGCTAAACTCATGAGGGAACCGGAAAAGATGTTCTTCGTTGAGGCCTACTCTAAGCAGGAGTTCTTTGGCACGTTTCATGGCCTCTGACTTCGTTGACACTAGTTTGTGTAATCTCATGGGCTCAACAAGCGTCGAGCCTACGGTCTGCCGAGGATCGAGGGAGGCATAGGGATCTTGGAAGATGATTTGCATGCGGCGTCGTAGTAGCATAAGCTCCTTCTTCGTGGCCTTCGTTACATCGATGCTGTCGAAGTATACTTGACCGTCGGTCGGTTTGATCAGTCTGAGGACGCTCTTTCCAAGCGTGGTTTTCCCCGAACCAGATTCGCCGACTAAACCGAAAGTTTCGCCTTTTCTCACTTCAAGGTCGACGCCGTCTACAGCCCGGACATGGCCTACGGTTTTCTGAAGTAACCCGGCTTTGATTGGGAACCAAGTCTTTAGGTCCTTCACGACTAGAATTTCGTCTGGCAAGGTTTTTTCATCCTCAATATAGGTGGCAGTGCACCAGGTGGCCGTTCCCTATGTCCTTTAGGACCGGCTTAGTTGTCCTGCAAACCTCCATCGCAAATGGGCATCGGGGGTGGAACCTACATCCCGTAGGTGGATCGATTAGGTCGGGAACGGTACCGCTGATTGATTCGAGGTGCGTTACGGGTTTCCTAACGTCAGGGATGCATTTCATCAGTAGCTGAGTATATGGGTGCAAGGGCTTTCTGAACAACTCAATTGTGGACGCCACCTCCACTACGTGGCCGGCGTACATCACAGCGATTCTGTCGGCTGTTTCCGCAGCGACCGACAAGTCATGGGTTATGAGAATCGAAGAAGCGTCAATGGTATCTCTTAGCTCCTTAAGCAAAGTCAGTATCTGAGCTTGTACCGTAACATCGAGAGCAGTTGTGATTTCATCAGCAACGATGATCGAAGGCCGTCTCGCCAAAGCCATCGCGATCATGCACCGCTGGCGCATACCACCTGACAATTCATGGGGGTATTGAGTCAATATTCGCTCAGGATCCGCAATCCGCACGAGCTTCAGTATATCTTTCGAGAGTTCTTCAGCCATTTTCTCCCTTTCCCTTCCGGATTCTCGCTTTGAACCTTCCTTTTCGGTTTCTTTTTCGAGTAGGAATCCCTTAATTTGCGCATCTACTGCTCCGGTTGCTGACTTGTCGCGTGTCTGAGCCGTCCAGAGGTGCTTTTGAACTAGGAACGCTTCTTTCAGTTGAACGCCGACCGTGAGGACAGGATTGAGAAAGGTCATGGGATCCTGGAAGATTGCCGCGATCCCTTCCGCTCGGATTTCCCGCATTTGTTCGGGGGTCTTCTTGAGCAGGTCCTCACCCTTGTAGAGGACTTGTCCTTCTAATACGTGAGCATTGCCTGGGAGGAGGCCGAGAATTGTAAGGGCTGTAACGGATTTTCCGCAGCCCGACTCTCCTACCAGGGCGAGCACTTCGTGTGGGTAGAGACTTAGTTGGACGTGATCTAGCGCCTTTACTTCGCCGCGGTACGTGTGAAAATTGACCGTTAGATCTCGGGTTTCGAGGAGGGACTCACCCTTGGCGGCCATATGCTTACCGCCTGAGTCTTGGGTCAAGAATGTCCCTGAGTCCGTCCCCAACCAGGTTGAATGCCAGACGCGATTACGAGAATTGTAAGTCCCGGGAACACGATAAGCCATGGCGCTGTGAAGACGTGGCCGATGCCGTCTGATGCGAGGTTACCTAGTTCAGGAAGTGCGGGGCTGGGTGAGAAGCCTAGAAACATCAGAGCCGAAAAGGTCAGAATGACGCCACCTATGTCAAGCGACATTTGAACGATTATGGGGTAAATTGAGTTCGGTATAACGTGAAACAGCACAATCCTCGATGGGTGTACTCCAAGCGCCTTCAGTGCTTCTACGTATGTTTTCTCCTTTTCAACGAGGACTTGGCCTCGCGATAACCTGACATACGTTGGCCACCAGACCAGCAGGACTGCGATGGTGAGGGTTTCAATCGTTCGTCCAAAAAGTGCGGCAAATACGAGGGCCAAGACAAGGCCTGGAAATGCGAAGAATATGTCAGTGATTCTGAGAATGGCTTCGTCGAATTTCCCACCTATCCAACCCGCTACTGACCCAAGGACCATCCCGAAGGCGGTCGATATTATGACAATTATGAAGGCGATCGATAGGTCCAACGGAATGGCAAGAACGATCATGTCTAGAACGCTTCTTCCATACCCGTCCGTTCCCAATGGTAGGAAGGTTCCAGCAGGGCAGACTGCCGCAAGCGATGTCCACGAAAAAACAGAGCTAGACCAGCAGTAACTCCTCGTAAAAATAAGCCGGTCAGCAGTGTCGGGGCTCACGAGGAGAGTCGCGGTAAGACTGATAAAAACGAAGAATATGACCAGAACTGAACCGGCGAGGACAAGTGGGTTCTGGCGCATCAAGTAAATCGCATACTTAAGCTCCGCAATCCTAGCTTTAGTCTCGCTCTCTCTAACCTCGGTAACCGTAGTTTCCACAGTCATTGCAGCCACCTAGTACTTTATCCTCGGGTCCAGAAAAACGTACATTACATCCACGACCAAGTTCGACGCGACGATGATCAATGCGGTGACTAAGCTGTAAAGAAGTAAGAAATTGCTGTCCCCCTGAAAGACGGCTCGCAATGAAACGTTGCCAACCCCCGGCCACGAGAAGACAGTTTCGGTAATTATAGCACCGCCAAGCAAACCTGCGAAGAAGAGCCCCGTAAGCGTCATTGCGGGTATGAGCGCGTTGCGAAGCGCGTGTCGGTAAATCACTATTCGCTCAGACAGCCCTTTCGAGCGCGCCATAATTATGTAATCTTGTCGAAGAACCTCGAGCATGCTCGCTCGTACGATTCGAGCAAGGTATCCCAAGCTTATGAAAGCCAAATTGAACGCGGGAAGGATTACGTGCGCAAAAGCGTCGGCGGTGTAAGTCAGATTGCCAGCAATTATGCCGTCAATGATTGGGAGGCCAGTGACTGCTGGTACGGCGCCGGACAGGTTCTGGCTGATTACGCCTCCGCTGGGTAGGTTCGGGAGACCCCATGTGTAGAAATAGTAGAAGAAAACTAGCTGCAAGATGTAGGCGAACCAGTACGACGGCGTGGAGTAGCCGGTCAGGGCAATTATCCTAGACGCGTGGTCTGCTGCTGTGTTATTCTTCAAGGCGGAAAGAATTCCAAGAGGAATGCCGATCGCGACGGTAAGTATTGTTGCGGCAATAGTCAACTCAATAGTGAATGGAAACCGTGAGGCGAACACCTCGAATGTTGGCAGACCATTCGCCCAGTTTGAGTACCCCCAGTCGCCGTGGAACACGTCCTGCAACCAGTACCAGTATTGAATGTAGAGGGGTTGGTCGAAGCCGTGGGCTTTGATTACAGCTTCAATCTGGGCCGGTTTCATCCTGAATGTTATGTACTGCGCCCAAGGGGCGAACGCTGAGGGGAATCCCCTGGCCAAGTAAAAGACTATTGCGCTTACGCCGAATAAGACGAAAACCATCAAGGCCAGTCGTCTGATTACGTACTCGTAGATTTTCAATGCGAAAACACCTTTGCGTCAGTTCTTGCCATACGAGCAACGAGTCACGCCTGTATATCTTTCGGTGGGTACCAAAAAAAGGGAAAGGGGGAGGGCTGCGATGGCCCTCTAAGTGGAACTCAGAGTAGTTGTGTAGGTCCACGTACCGTAATATTCCACGTTCATCGCTGCGTTGTAGTAGAAGCCTTGTATGAATGAGGATTCCACGTAATAGTTCAGTGGGTACTCAATGTACATGTATTCGACGATCTGGTTCGCATAGTTCTGTATCTGGTTGTTGTCGTTGAGCAGTCTCTGAGCGTCGCCCTTCGCGTCTGCGTCAATTGCGTCGTTGACTAGGTTGTTGAGTACTGTGTAGTTCATGTTATGCCATGCTGGATATGCTCCGCTGGCCAAGAACATTGGCCCCAGCCAGTCGAGGAGATGGTTGTAGTCAGCCACCCATCCTGCTCTGTAGAAGTATATCTGGTGTTTCGCGGCGTTGGTGTAGTACTGTCCTCCAGGAACCGGAACAATCGTGAAGGTCACGCCGAGTGCCGTTGATACTTTGTTCAGGTTGGCCGCCATTGCAGCCATTATGCGCTGGTTGGTTTGGTCTGCTGTGCCCACTTGCATCGGTATGATCTGTGGGTTCTTGGGGTTGCATGAGTTATCAATTGTGCCCGCCGGATACGGGTGACCATTCACGTCGACGAAGCTGGTCAAGGGGTTAGCGCAGGCATCCTTGATTAGGGCGGTCATCTTTGCGATGTCGAAACTGTATATTGGTGTGGTGTCCGGGTTGTACGAACCATCGGGCGCTGTTCCGATCGGGATCATTTGATTCGGTGGTGTCCACAGTCTATTGGCGATGTTGATGTCTGCATCCGTAATGTTCACGGAGTCCGCAACCGCAAGCCTCCATCGAACGTCGGCGAATGGCTGGAACTTTCGTATGGCTCCAGTGGCATCTGTCACGTTCGTTAGGTAACTGTACCATGTCGTTACGAATTGCGGATACGGCCCATAGAGTGACACTCCAGGTATGACTGAGATGAGCTTGCCGTTTGAAAGCCACTGAGTTCTGTCAGCGACTGAATAAATGTCTGCGGCAGAGACACCGATTTCAGTTGCCTTCCCGGCCTTTGCATCGAGTATTCGTGTGGACAAGTCAGGGACGTATACGAAGTCCAAGGTCTTTACTGACACACTGATCTTAGGACCGCTCCAGTTGCTGGGTCCACCCCAGTAGGTTGGGGCGGCCTTCATGACGACCTCGTAGGTGGTCGGGTTCACGCTGTCGATGTAATACGGTCCTGTACCAGCCTTGGCGCCAGTTGTTGGCAGGTTGAGGTAGTTCATGGATACGTCGCCGTGTCCGGCGATGTGGTTGAAGTAGGCGGTGTAATCAATGCTGTCTGAGGGGCAGTCAGTAGTTTTGCACGCTGATGGGAAGTCATGCGAAACGACAAAAGAGGGCGACAATATGTCCGCCCATACGTTCGCCAGCAGATACGGAAATTGGGTCGTAGGATTCTTGATGTTGATGTTAATCGTGTATGGGTCGACTATTTGAACGAAGTTGAAGCCGAGAACAGTTTGAACCCACGTCGGATCATAAGCCGGACTTGCACCGAAGTAGGCGAACGTGTTCGGACTTGTGTCAAGCAACTGCTCTACGATCCAAGCGGCCTGTGTTCCGTGGTCGCCCGTTCCGCTTCCACCGTCCATTATTAGAAGACGGTTCAGGCTGAACCAGACGGCCTGAGCATTGAATGGCGTTCCGTCTTGGAAGTTGATTCCTTGGCGTAGCTTGAAAGTGTACTGAGTCGGCGATACTTGCGTATAGCTATCTGCGAGCCATGGTATGATCTCCGTGCTACTAGCGCCATTGTACCAGAGCAGCGTCTCATACTGGTTGTTCAGAATTTGGTAATCCCATTGGTAGTAGGAAACGGCCGGGTCAAGCCACTGAAACTCGTTTCCTCCTTCATTGACCATTGTTGATGACGAGACAAAGCCTGGTGTCGGAACACTAGGCGTCGTTGGCCCAGACGGTCCACGTGAGCTGTAGTAGACGATCGTGCCTGCCAGTCCTGCAACGAGAACTATCACTATGACGGCTAACGCAGCGGTAGATTTTGCTACTGCTTTCGTATTCATAGAAATTTTCCTTCGGGCTAAAGGAGAACCATTTAGCTTTTAACGGTTTGCGCACTGAAGTTCGGGTGGTTCAATGAAACAATTTTCGGCACCCAGAAAATACTTCCAGCTGCGGACAAAGGATGGGGCCAGCACGGGCTGTTCCCAGTCTGGAACATTACCGTATTGATGCAGTTTTCCTCGATACGTAGCAGAAAAATAGGGGTGGGGAGGATGTCTGAGCTTCATGTTGACGTTGCGTATGATCGTGTCGCGAAGTACGGTACTGCAGTAGCTTCATTGTAGAAGACGCCCTGCACAAAGGTTGACCGTACTCCGTACGAAACGTCATAAGTTGTGTACATGTAGATGACGGCGTTGTTCGCTATGGTTTCCATTTGGTTATTGTCGCTCAGTAGCCTTTGAACGTCGCCCTTTTTGTCAGCGTCAAGGGCATCGTAGTATAGGTTGTTGAGAGCGGTATAGTTCATGTTGTTCCAAGCCGGGTACGTTCCAGCGGCGAGAAGCATTGGCCCCAGCCAGTCGAGTAGATGGTTGTAGTCTGCAACCCAGCCCCCCCAGTAGAAGTATATCTGATGTTTTGAGGCCAGCGTATAATATTGCCCTCCGGGGACGGGCACAATCGTGAATGTAACGCCAAGAGCTGTGGAGACTTTGTTTAGGTTGGCGGCCATCACAGAGAGCATCCGCTGGTCAGTCTGATCCCCTGCCCCAACGTAGAGTTCGACTAATTGTGGGTTACCGGGGTGGCATGAATCATCGATTGTCCCCGAAGCGTACGGGTGTCCGTTGAAATCAACGAAATTGGTCAGCGGATTTTGGCATGCGTCAGTTATCAGGGCTTTCATCTTAGCGAGGTCGAAGCTGTAGATTGGCTGAATATCAGGGTTGTACGCACCCTCAGGCGCCGTACCGGGCGGAATAAGGTTGATTGCAACCTGGCCTAGTCTGTTGTTGATGTTTATGTTGGCGTCGGTGAGGTTGATCGAATCTGCTACGGCCAGTCTCCATCGTAGGTCTGCAAAAGGCTGGAACTTACGCACGTTGCCTGCATTGTCGGTGACATTAGTGATAAAATTGAACCAATCTGTCGTGAACGTTGGGTATGGTCCATCGAGAGTTAGACCTGGCACTACAGAAACGAGCTTGCCGTTAGACAACCATTGATCTCTGTCGGCAACTGAGTATATGTCGGAGGAACTTACGCCGATAGTCGTCGCTTTCCCGGCCTTTGCGTCGAGTAATCTAGTGCCCAGATCCGGAATGTACACGAGGTCCAGGGTCTTAATTGAAACAGAAATTGGTGGTCCACTCCAGTTCTTTGGCCCACCCCAATAGTTCGGATTTGCTTTCATGACGACCTCGTATGTGGTCGGGTTTACGCTGTCGGTGTAGTAGGGCCCGGTCCCGGCCTTCGCACCATTCGTGGGCAGGTTCAGGTAGTTGTCTTTCACCAATCCGTCGCCCGCGATGTGGTTGAAGTAAGCTGTGTAATCAATGCTGTCAGCGGGACAGTCAGTTGTCTTACAGGCTGACGGGAAATCATGTGCCACGACGAAGGATGGCGAAACTATGTCCGCCCATTCGTTCGAAAGCAAATACGGGAACTGCGTAGTTGGATTCTTAATGTTGATGTTGATCGTGTACGGGTCAACTATCTGCACAAAATCGAAGCCAAGAACCGTCTGAACCCAAGCTGGGTCATAAGCCGGACTTGCACCGAAATAGGTGAACGTATTTGGGCTTGTGTCAAGCAACTGTTCAATGATCCAAGCGGCCTGTGTTCCGTGGTCGCCTGTTCCACTCGTTCCGTCTATTATGAGCAGGCGGTTCAGGCTGAACCAGACGGCCTGAGCATTGAATGGCGTTCCGTCTTGGAAGTTGATTCCTTGGTGTAGCTTGAAAGTGTACTGAGTCGGGGATACTTGCGTATAGCTATCTGCGAGCCATGGAATGATCTCTGTGCTACTAGCGCCATTGTACCAAAGCAGCTTCTCATATTGATTATTCAGGATTTCGTAGTCGAACTGGTAGTAAGATACATGAGGATCAAGCCATTGAAACTGATTTGGAGATTCAGCGACGTACGTTGATGAGGTCACAAAACTTGGCGTAGGAATGGAGACGGTCGTTGGCCCAGACGGAGTTGATGGGCCTCGTGAGCTGTAATAGACAAGCGTCCCAGCTAGCCCTGCGATGAGAACGATTATAATAACGGCTAATGCAGCTGTGGATTTCGCAATCGCTTTCGTATTCATAGGAATTTTCCCCATGAAAGAATGCATGCGATCAGGTTTTAAGACTTCGTGTAGGGCACACAGCGTCAAATGATAGGGTCACAACATCGCATAGAACGTGTAGGTGTCAGCGACTTCCTTTGCGGTAATTAAAGCCCCCATAAGCAAGATTTCTATGGTAGGCGATCTGAGAAACAGGAATACGGTCAGTATTCCGAAGAACGCGCTGTAAAACAGGCTCATTGGCATAACTGAATTTCGAATTCTGAAAAAGAATCTGAGTATGCCAAACTTGCGCTCGGTGGCTCTATATGTTGCGTCTCCATCCTCTTTGGCGAGGCCCAAATCTACAAGTCTTTTCAGGTGGTACTTTGCTTGGGCAGGCGTAGAGAACTCCATGGCCTCTTGAATGTCTTTTGCGGAAGCTGCGCGGGACCTCAAAAGGCACATGTAGACTCGGTAAGCAGTTCTTAGCTGCACACCCCTTACAAGTGCCCGTTCCTTTTCGAACAATTCGCTCACATGTGTTAGCGGCGAACTCCCTGATAAAAGACCTTTAAATTTGCCCGTGAGAGACGTGAAGCAGGGAATGGATATCGTAAGCTCGAAAATAACGATGCGACTGCCAATCATCATCCTGTTCTCAGCGGTTTTGCTAAGTTCATTTCTGACTCCTGCTTACCAAGACACTCAATGTGTATGCGGAACGAGAAAAGCTCTGCTTGTACTTGCCGACTTTCCGGAATATCTGCATATATCAAGCCGCGATGAGATTACGACCCTTTTCTTCAACAAAGTAGCACGATATTTCTACGACGTTTCATACAGCAGGGTTATGATAAGCGGCAACGCAACGGATTGGATTAGATTACCTAAGTTATACTCGCAATATGCGGTTCCCAACATTTACACGACAGCAATGAACGTTGCTGAGGACGCCTTCCATTCAGCGTCTCAGTCATTCAACCTTACCGCCTTTGATTACGTGTTCTTGGTTCTATCAGTCTATCCAAGCTTGACAGGCGATTACATACCTGCCTCGTACGGGTCTATCTCAACAAAAACAGGACTCGTGACGGGATTCGCTGTGGTCGAAGAAGACCGTGATTGGACTGCCTACGCTCATGCTTTCGCACTTGAGCTTGGTCTATGGCGTTTGCAAGCTCAGCTAGCTGGGGTCGGACCAGCCGACGTGGCTGCAAGTGGAACGGGAGACATGTCCTCCTGGTCGAAGATGGCCCTAGGTTGGATCAATAGTTCGCAAGTGGTGACAGTGGAGAGTCCGGGCCGTCGGATCCTGACGCTCAATCCGGTGGAGGACCCTAGCACCGATCCTCTGGCGCTGCGAATCAATTTGGGCGTAGGGGCCGGGGAATATTGGGTGGAGGTGCGCGAGAGTATCGGATATGACAGAAACAATCTCCAAGAGTATGGTGCTATGGTGAGCTATGTCCCGCCAACCAATGCATCGATACAATTCCAGAAGGTGCTCCAACCCGACATCGTTAGCAAGGCGGTCTTCTTGGACACAGGCGCTGATCTTTCGATAATCGCTCTTAACTCGACCCAGGATAGGTATAGTTTGTTGCTAGGAGACGAGGAGGACGGCAGGGATGCGCAAACAAGCGTCTACGCAATGTACCGTGCCCAAGGCGCGATACAAGTTGCGGAAACAGAGAACAGGTTCAATAACCTTGACTTGGCACAAACTCTTCTGGCTAATGCGCACGAACTATTCGATCTCGGCAAGTTCACAGATGCCGACGCAATGGCCATCTCGGCTGAGACGACCGCTAACACGGCGACCGTCCCCTTGGACTATTCTCAAGCCGCACAGTTGCTCGAGTCCGCCGAAGTTCTAAAGAACAGTACCATCGATGCGAACTCACATCAAGCTGTTGCGCTGGTCCAACAAGCGAACGAGCAACTCGACATCGCAAAGCACGCGTTCGATTTGAGGGACTTTTCAACCACCAAAGAGGCTGCCCAAGCAGCGATTGACTTGTTCAACAGGGCAAAGCAAATGCAATTATACGATACCTTCCTTGGCTGGCTCAGCAACCTCGTCCTATTGGTTCCAGTGATTATTCTCGCATTTGCTTTGCGATATCAGCTCAAGCGTGTATGATTATCCGAAACCGCGTAAACCACTTGCAATCAGGCAGCGTTGCGAATTCAACTTTCCCTGTGCTGAAGTATCGGAGCCGTCGAAGGTTACGGGAGCGTTTCTCGCTAAGACAGCTCCAACCTGTTCCCTAGTTTCACCCATTAGCATGTGAGCCGCGGCTGCCAAGTCGTCAGCGATATTTGATTGAGTAACCTTCACTTTGCGTCCGTAGAGATCAAGTTTCGCCCTGTAGTCCAGAATAGGTTTGAAGCCAGATACGCCAATGGCGAGTCCTACGGTTCCTAATCGCAAGGCTGTCACCCGGCTATCCACTATTTCAACTCCAAGCCGAATAGCCTTTTTATTCTGTAGATGCCGTCGGAGCCGCGCCGCAGAATGATCCGGGTTGTCGGGCCACAAGCTCACTGACCCTCGGGGTGAGTTCTTCATGTCCACCCCCGCATTTGCCGTCAGGATGCCGTCTTTGACAGTAAGCAGAAAACCGCGTGTTCCACCAAGAATCAAATCCGCTTCTTGAACGACGATGGATACCAGGCGGGGATCAATTTGCCATC
Organism: Candidatus Bathyarchaeota archaeon; assembly: GCA_963726255.1. Lineage (GTDB taxonomy): Archaea > Thermoproteota > Bathyarchaeia > 40CM-2-53-6 > 40CM-2-53-6 > FEN-987. The sequence goes on along the minus strand of CAVSBL010000002.1, from coordinate 571,226 downwards.
GCTCGGCGAGTCGTTTCGCTCTGGTCGATACTTGAACGCGGTCAAGTCTCAAGATTCGGTTCTCGCACAGAGATGCAACCTTGCTCGCCACGGCGAGCACGTCACCATTCCTCAGCCGCGTGTTTTGATTATCAAGGGCGCGCTCGACAAGTTCACCGAGATCTTGGCCCTGTTCGGCCAGCGGAAATTTTACCGGGATTAGGGTAATAGGAGTACGTTGCGCCATTGGTTATCAATATGGAGGATCGGTTCCTAAGGAAAACTCGTCTCGTAGGTTAGCTCATCCTTGCTACCAGATTTGCTATGTCTGGTCCTCTGTACCCTAGCTCGCCTCTGCTTCCGTGCGGCCGCTTGGTGCTCGCGTCAAAGCCCCCGGATGGTGGCCGAAGCCTGAACACGGGTTTTAGTCCTTTCTCCAAAAGCATTTTCAGTGTGATGCTCCCGTCTGCAAGTGCGGACGCCAGTCCGTCTACAGACTGCGCTCCGAACTTGTCGTGGGCCGACTTGTCGGTAAGCGGTAACCCGCCGAGAAGTTCTCCACGTTCCCTTAGCAACATTGCAATATCTCGGGGTTTGGCTTCACCCCACGTCACGTAATCCTTTGCCTTCCGCAACGTCGCCATTACGTTCGCGTTATTCTCTAGGAGTACTGCGTTGAATTTCCTGTCAAGTCTCAGGCTTGCCAATGTTCTTTCGGCATCCACCGGCGTGCCGAAAGACCCCTTCAGGCGAATTGCAAAGACGAACACCTTCTCCGGCGCAACTACTTTCTTCTGAGGTGGTAGTACAACTGCCTTTTCTACAGGTTTCTTGGCGGGAACTGCACGCTTGCGGGGGACCTTAGCTTTCGCTTTGCGCGGTGCTTTGGGCTTTGCTTTACGTTTCTGAGGTGTACTCATTTGGCAGCTTCCTTCTGCGAAGCGCTAATCTTTACCTCCACCTGTGCGACATGGTCCGGTAGATCCTCCGGCTTCAGTCTGTGCTTTAGATAGGATGAGAATCTTTTCTTGTGGGCCTCTGCGTCTGAGGCTAGTTCTTTGGAGTAATTTCCAACGTGCTGACCTCTGATGCGCTCGGCCTTCGGGAGCACCCTTTCGTCATGTGGTATGGTAAGTCCCGCGTCTAGAGCTCCTTTTGTCGCAGCAAATATGCGCGACCCTGGACCCCTCGAGTATAAACCAATGTCCAAGATTGCTTCAGACACGCCGTTGGCCTTGGCCCTCCGGCCAGCAAGCAGCCCTGTAAGATAAGCTGCGGGCATGTTCCCGCAAGGCGCTTTCCATCCGAACTCTTTCAACTCAGATGAATGAGCACTGGCAAGTACGAAATCGCCTTCAGGTTTCGCCTGAATAACTTGAGCGCCCAAGTGCTTGTTCGTCGGACGTATAACGAACCGCGCAATTCCTGAAGTTACAAGTTTTTCCCTTTTTCCGTAGTGGGTCCTTCCTTCGCGCCTTCGTCGAAAGGGGAGGTTGTATTGCGGTCCTTTTGCCAATTTCTAGTTCGCTCTTTGAAGTAACCTCGACTCCTCAGTGCACAATTAAAGCGTTTCCAGCTGGATGTAGTTAGAAGACGTACGCGAGGAGACGTCCGCCTGTCTTGGCAGTTCTGGCGTCCATGTGGGACACTACACCTTTCGGCGTGCTCACGATGAGAACGCCGACCTCACGTGAGGGGAGATACCGTTCCTCCCAGGCTTCGATTTCTGGAGTCCTGACGGCATATCTCGGCTTGATGACGCCGCACTTGTTGACTCGGCCCAAGAGCTGGACTCGGTATTTGCCTGCACGACCGTCGTCGATGAACTCGAATTCTCCAATGTAACCGTTCTTTTGCATGACTCGCAGAACCTGCCCCATTAACTTCGAGGCTGGCCAGACGATACAGTCGCGCTTGTGTCGTCTTTCATTATTGTAAATAGTGTTCAGAGCATTTGATAATGGGTCTACTAGGGTCATCTAAATCACCAGCGTCGTCAAGTTCTAATCGCTCTCTTCGCTCGGCCAGTCTGTCGGGCGGCGATCATTCCAACTTTTCTTCCCGGCGGTGTGTTTCGGCCGACTGTGGTTGGTTTTCCAGCATGTTTGTGCCTTCCACCACCATGAGGGTGAGAGGCCGATATCATCTTCTGTCCCGAGGTAGTTGGCCAGACCCGGCCGCGTGCCCTCATTAATTTCATGACGTTTCCAGCCTTCAGGAAGGGTTTCTCGATTCTTCCCGCGCCAGCCACAACGCCCACCATTGCTCGACATTGGTCGTTCATGTAGACTGATTTCCCTGAGGGCATGCGAACCTCTGTTCCCTGTGGTGTGTGCGAGACGATCATACAATATGTCCCTGAAGATTTGGCCAAACGGCCTCCATCGCCAGGCCGTAATTCTACGCTCGATACCATCGTCCCTTCCGGAACGCGGCCAAGTGGCAAGACGTTTCCAATGTCGGGCGAGGCGTCGGTTCCAACGGTTATGCCTTGGTTTAATGCGAGGCCCTCGGGCGCAGGAAGACAGCAAGCAGTACCATTGGCGAACTCCACAAACGCAAGCGGTGCTCCTCTAGCGGACTCGTGCATAATCTCCTTGACAACGCCTTTCAGTGACGGGTAGTCCGCTGCGGCGGGGGGAAATCGTGCGGGTGCGATTCGCCGAAAAGTTCGGGCTCTGAAAACCGACCCGCCCTTTCCTCTTCGTTGGACGCGAATCTGTTTACCCAAGAATCATCATATCCTAGACTGTTCGATAGAATTGTGAGTTTCGTTCGGCGACCGGTTCGGGATGACTAAACATAAACCTTGTGGTTAAATCAATGAGGAATTCGGTGTTGTGAATGACCTCTCCGATTGTTTATCGTAAGGGGAACCTCGAGGACTTATCAAAGCTGCAGATTTCTGAGGGGTTATCCGCGACGGCGGAGAGCATCGAATTCAACGTCTTAGGCATAGGACACGAGTTCTGGATTGCGGTCGAGGGAGATAGTATCGTAGGGTTGACTGTGCTCGGGAGAGCAGGCCCGAATGAATTCAAGGTCATGTACCTTCAAGTGTCCGCCTTGCACAAAGGCCGCGGCGTCGGCACTGGCTTGATTCAGGCTGCCCTAGACCATTATCCGGAGAGCGCATTTTCAGTCATACCCTTCGACGGAACTGAGGAATTCTACCAACGCCTCGGATTCGAATCAGCAACTAAATGGGAAATGCGCAGAAGAGCGACGCGGTCACCCGCTGAATGAGCTGACGCCCACCGAACTCTATTCTATTTCCCTGAATAGAGGTGGCAGGCGACGAAGTGTCCCGCATCCCGTTCGAGAAGTTCTGGCACTTCAACAGAGCACCTGCCGAAAACGAATGGGCAGCGTGGATGAAATACGCATCCGGCTGGCGGGTTCAACGCGCTTGGTATTTCCCCTAGCGGTATTTGCTTGTCCGAGCGTTGCCTTGGATTCGGAATAGGAACAGCTTGGAGCAAGGCTTGCGTGTAAGGATGCAGTGGATTTGCGAAGATATCTTTCCTTCGTCCCGATTCCATAATCTTACCAAGATACATGACAGAAATCTTGTTGCACATGTATTTGGCGACTGCCAAGTCATGGGTTATGAGTAATATCGTTAGGTTCAGTTCCCGCTGCATTTTCAGAAGCAGCTCGATTATTTGGGCCCTAACGGAAACATCAACCATTGCCACGGGTTCGTCTGCGATCAAGTATTCAGGATCTATCGAAATCGCTCTCGCGATAACCACCCTCTGTCTCTGCCCACCACTAAGGTGGTGGGGGTATCTTGAATAGAACGAGTCGGCGGGCGATAACCCAACTCTTTCTAGAATCGCAAGAACTTGGTTTCGTCTTTTTGATGCGGGTACGTCGCTCAGATAGCGCAGCGGTTCTGCAATCGCGTTACCAATTGTCATCTTCGGATTTAAGGAGGATAATGGGTCTTGGAAAACGAACTGCATTTTGCGTCTGAACGCACGGAGCTTCTTCCGTTCGAGGGTGTAGAGATCGACGCCGTCAATCATGACCTTACCGCTGGTAGGTCTGAGAAGGCCCGCTGTGATCTTGCCAGTCGTGGTCTTTCCGCTGCCTGATTCCCCAACAAGGCCAAACACATCGCCCTTTTCCACATTGAATGTGACGTTATCTACTGCTTTGACAGACTCGCCTGTGCGGGACATCAGTTGAGCCACAAGTCCCTTCGAAACCGGGAAGTACTTCTTCAGATTCTTTACTTCAATGAATGGCGAGCTACTACACCCTCCAGCAGAAAACAAGCCGCTTCAGACTCAGTTCCGGTCACGATGGGTTCGGGCACTTCAGCTCGACACCTCTCGAACGCGTAAGGGCATCGGGGATGAAAGGGACAACCTGGTGGCGGATCGGTTAGACTCGGTGGCGAACCTGGGATAGTGTTGAGGACCTTGTCTTCAACTTGGATGTTAGGAATTGTGTCCAAGAGCGCCTTGGTGTAGGGGTGTTTCGGGTCCTCGAATATCTTGGTTGTTGGAGCGACTTCGGCAATTCTCCCGGCGTACATTACGGCAACTCTATCCGCCATTTCTGCAACGATGCCCATATTGTGTGTGATGAGCATGAGGGAAAGCGAATACTTCGCTTTCAGGTCCCTTAGAAGTTTCAGAATTTGGGCTTCCACGATAACGTCTAGCGCTGTGGTTGGTTCATCCGCTATTATGAGGGACGGACTTAACGCGAGCGCTAGGCCGATCATGACTCTTTGCCTCATTCCACCGCTGAACTGGTGCGGGTAGTCGTCGATCCTTGAAGCAGGAATTCCAAGGTCGGCTAAGGCCGTTTCCGCAATTGACCTCGCTTTTCCCTCAGAAGTGTTCGGCTCATGCGCCTGGATATACTCTATAAAATGATTGCCAATCTTCTTGACAGGATTTAGGGAAGTCATGGGGTCTTGGAAGATCATCGCGATCCTTTTTCCCCGAATGTTTCTTAGGGCATCCTTGCTTAGGTGCCTGAGGTCCATTCCGTCAAAGGTTACTTCTCCAGAAGTAATGTACCCTGGAGGCTGGATGAGCCCCATCAGCGCCATTCCTAGGGTAGATTTTCCCGACCCGGATTCGCCAACTAGTCCAAGTGTTTCTCCTTTTCTGATTTCTAGCGAGACATCTTGTACCGCCTGTGCAATAACATCAGTCCTGTACTCGACCGAGAGAGCTTCAATGTCTACAAGTGCGTCCAAGATTTCACCGGAGTTTGGGATTTGTCCTCTCAGCGTAACCCTCGCTGATCAGAGAGAAGCCCAGTGCAGCCAGGAGAATCATGAGACCTGAAAAGAATATGGTCCACCAACTTCCAGTGGGCAGAGACATCCTGCCATATGTGAGGTCTATTCCCCAGTCCGGAAGGGTAACTGGCAAGCCTAAGCCTATGAAATCAAGCCCTGCTGTCGTAAGAATTGAGTCAGCAAAGTTAACCGTGGCAACCACAACGGTCGATGAAATCACGTTTGGCAAGATGTATTTTAGCAAAATTGAAGGGCCGTTTGCGCCAACGGACTTTGCGGCGTCTACGTACGGCATCTCCTTAATCGCGAGTACCTGACTTCTTACTACTCTGAAGTAAGTTGGTATGTAAACCACAGCGATTGCCAACGCTTCGTTGATTATTGAAACGCCGAACACGCTGATGATCATTATGGCGAGCACCAGACTCGGAAAGGCATAGATGCTATCCATTACAAGCGCCACGGTCCTGTCCAGATTACCACCATTGTAAGCCGATACGAGCCCGATCGGCAACCCTACAGCCATACAGATCAAAACTGCCGCGACTGCGACGAGCAGTATGAACCGCCCACCCCAAATTGTCCGGCTGAGAAGGTCTCGGCCATATTGATCCGTTCCAAGAGGAAATTTAGCACTCGGGGGGGAGTTTACAGGCCCCAAGCCGATGACCGTTGGGTCGTGGGGTGAGATGAACGGGGCAGTCACGCTCATGAGAGTTATGACCAAGGCTATTCCAATGCCAACGAACATCAAAGCCCTGCCGCGCCCCTTTCCTATGAGCGGTGAGAGCAGGTTCCCCATCAGAGAGGCTGGGTGTTGGCGGGAATTATTCTGCTTCATAGTCTAACCCTGGGATCGAGATAGGCGTACAGGATGTCAACGATGAGGCTCACAGAGGATATCAGAAGAGCGAGAAAAACGACGGTGCCTTGGACGGCTGTGTAATCCCTGAAATTTATCCTGTCAATCAGGTAGGTCCCAAGCCCAAGAATACTAAACTCAGTCTCAGTAAGTATCGCGCCACTAAGCAAAACGGCAAACTGCAACCCCATGATTGTAACGATCGGAAGCATCGCATTCCTAAGTGCGTAAGCATACACGACAGTTCTCTCTTTCAATCCCCTTGCACGGGCAGCCGTGACAAAATCTGACCTCATTGTTTCCATCATATTTGCCCGGGTCATCCTCACAAATACTCCGGAGATAACCAAGCCAAGAGCGAGACAGGGAAGGATCAAATGCCTAACCGCATCTATGAGTTCGATGACATTGCCCGCCAGGAGGCTATCGAGCGTGTATATGCCAGTTTGATATTGAACTCCGTTAATCGACAGCCCCGTGGGCTGAATCCCCGCACTAAGTCTTCCTGTTACTGGCAAGAGATGAACCCAAATTCCAAACACTAGTTGAAGTATCATGCCAAGAAAGAAAACAGGAAAAGCGTAGATGAGGATACCGAACACCTTGACGGACTCGTCAGGAGCACCCCCCCTACGAGCACCAAACGCGCCCAAGAAGACTCCTACTAGTACTGCTACGATGAACGCGTAAAACGTCAATTCAAGGGTAGCAGGAAATCTGGAGAGTATTTGGGGGCCAACTGGTGCGAAATCCCCTGCCATCGAGACTCCAAAGTTGCCGTGCAAAAGACCCCAAAGGTAATCAACATACTGGAGATACAGTGGCCTGTCCAACCCGAGCTGATGGGTATACGATGCTATCAATGCCGGGTCGGCGTTCTTCTCAAACCTAAGCAACACAGGGTTGCCTGGTAAAACCCTCATGATTATGAATACGATCGAAAGCAAAATCATAATCATTGGGATTGTTAGTAGTATCCTAGTGATTACGTAATCTCTTAAGCCCACAAAAAAGGGAGGGAGTGGAGGCTGGGTTTTAAACTTACCCAGAGGATTTCTATGTCGTTTCCCACAACAAGTAGGCTCTGAACCAGATTGTGGCGTCCAGTACGATTCCGCCAACCTTGAGATTGCTTACAGCAGTGCTTTTGCCTTGAAAGAGAGGCACTACTGGCGCGTCTTTGGCGGTCAACTCCTGGATGCTCGTGTACGTCGTAGCCAGCACACTCGTGTCAGTGGATGAACCCACTGTCTTAATCAGTGCTGTCATGTCGGGGCTGACGTAGTGCGTGTTCAGGAAACCGCGGCCGTCTGCTGGCAGAAATGGTTGCGTGTAATCGAACGGATCCAAAAAGTCAGGGTACCAACCGTAAATATACGCCTGAAGTTGATCCGACTGCGTACTTGCCTTGTAGTTTGCCCAGGGTTCACTGGCGAGTGTAACCTGTACCATCCCAGTCTTTTCGAGCGCCTGCTTAATTGCAGAAGAAATCCCGTCTGTCGACGAGTAGTGCCCAGTGGGGTATGTCAAAGTGAACTTCAATGGGTTTGAGGCACTGTAACCTGCGCTTTGCAGCAACGACGTAGCTTGGGCTACGTTCGCGTCGCCGTAAGTCTTGAACGCATCCTCATGATAGGACATTCCAGCAGGTATCATGCTGTACAACGGGACCATCTGTCCTAGAAAGACCGTGTTAGTTATGAGGGACCTGTCAATACCCGCCGCGACTGCTTGCCTCACCGCAACGTTGTCGAACGGCGGTGATTTCAAGTTGAAACAAAGATATTGTATGAATGTGCCTGGACCTTCCCAGAACTTGAAGTTCGCGTTTGTCTGGTACGCCTGATTGTCAGTTGGGGAGAGCTGTCTGTACGCGATATCGATCGCACCACTCTGCATAGCCAGGTTGAGTGATGTTGAGTCGGAGTAGATCTTGAAAATTATGTTCTTTGTCTTGGGATTACCACCTGACGCGTTCCAATAGTTTGGATTTGCCTGTAGATCGATCTCAACATCCTTGCCGCCTGTTCTTTGCCAAGCGGTCACCATGTACGCTCCGATGTTTGTGTTGACTTCTGTTTTCACATCTCCAGTGTAGTTCACAATAGAATGCATAGGAGCCACATTCGGGTTGACTGGCCACATGGCTTGGAAGGCGACCATCGCCAAGAACGCTGAGAAGGGCTCGTTAAGAACGAATTGAACTTGGTATTGGCTTGTCACAATAGTTTTGTTGATTAGTGTGTCAAGACCGACTCCCGCGAATGGACCTGATGGTTCGTCTATTGCAAACTCTCTATCCATGGTATACTTCATGACGTTTGCATCGAATGGTGTTCCGTCCGCAAATTTTACGCCCTGCCGCAGGTTGAATGTCCACGTGAGGCCATCTGGGCTTACGCTCCAATCTGTCGCCAACGCTGGCACAAATTCTGTTGTTCCCGGTCTATATTCGACGAGCCCGTTGGCTATGTTGGTCATGATTACGCTTTGTGCGAAGTAGTCGTATGCGTCCGCCGGGTCAAGTGTGGTCTGGACTGTGTCGGTTGTGCCTATCACGATAGTGTCCTTGTAAGTGGGCATCGATTGAGTAGTCATGGTGGGAGCGCTCGGTGATGAGTAGAAGTAGTAGCCTACTCCGGCAAGTATGATTACGATTAGAACTGCTGCCGCGATGTATGTTGTGTTTCGTTTCGATGTAGCTGACATTTACGTTATTTTCCTCCAAAATTTCCGTGGAACAGACAGGCGTCGTTTGTTTATATAAAAGCTCCCACACGCCGTGCGCGGAAGAAATGTTCTTAGACTTGAAAATTGTTCGCGGCAGGTAGCGGTGCCGTTCTCTCTCTAGCTAAGGGTTGCGGGCTCCGGTCTGGTTTCTTCGATCACAGGTTACTCCAATACCAGCTTTCGTCATTGCCCAAACACCTTTGACCGCTCCGGCTTATCGTCCTTGCGGAGGTACACCAACGCACCACTTTCAGTCACCAAAATCTGCGGCGAAGAACCCGCCTTTCAGCATCCATGATAGATTCATAGAGACGCTCCGACACACGATGTGTCCGCCTAAGGACAACCTTCGCTTCTCCAGGCCCTATCCTCCTTCCAGCGAGCACATATGCCGCCACCTTGCCATATTTCTGGAGTAGTGCTGCGCTGGCTTTGAGATCCTCGCGAACTCTTTCCTCCCGTTCCGACATGTTGCGTCCTCTCTTTCGTCCAATCTTCTCGACAAGTTCGGGGAGTTCGCTGGTGATTCCAAGTTTACCCGTCCCACATTTCGGGCAAGAGAAGTCGGTGGGCATATCTTTGACCATTAGAATTTTGGCGTAACTCAGACAGGCTGGACATGCCAGAGTTCTCGATTCATTGAGTATCCTTACCCTTGCCGACTCAACGAGAATTCGCTTCATTTTCTCAGGTGGAATCAGGTCCGTTTTTCGGCTTATGCGCTCAATTCCTATCCTGGCAATTGGACTTGCCTCTCGTGTTCGAGAGGCCACTGAAAGCTCGATTTCATTGCCGAATTTCTGCAGCACCCGGAGAGTGTTCGGGACATCCAAATCCTTCTCCATAGTCTCCTTGAAAGCCTCCTCCATGATTACCGTCCCCTCGAAGCTCTTCATGACTTGGCGGAGATTGACGCTACCAAACTCTACCCATTTGGTAATGGCACCAAACCTCTTTGCTACGTGCACTAGCCTGCGCTTGAACAAGCCAGTCTTCTTCGAGGCGTCAACGACAAGTGTCTGAACGTCCATCCTTGCAAGTCGGCGAAGCGTCTCAGCAACTTTCAACGCGTTAGCCGACCCAGAGGTTTGAACAACGATTCGGTATGCGTCCTGCTGGACACCTATCGTGGTGCCAATTTCCTCTGACAGGACATGCCCGACCAAGCGAGCGAGGGTCCTGTTAACCAACAGTCCGAAATGAGCGTTGATTATGACAAAGTCTTCCCAGTCCTCCAGAACCACCCGCATATCCGTGGGGACCTTCAAGCCTAGCGAGATTTGTTCGAACGTTTCGCTCAATGAACGTTCTACCGTTTCAGAATCTGCCGGATAATCCCTACAAAGCTCCTGAACTAGCTCGGAACCGCTCCTGCCCGCCTGAACGCCTTCTTCTACTCGCCGTCTTGTCGCGCCGACTTCTTGGCCTATCTCAAATGGGACAGGGATCTCTTCACCCACCCAACTTGGAATTGAGCCGGTCGGGTCTCGAATGGCTTTGACGTAAATTTTGTCTCCACGTATGCTCATCATTCTCCAAGGCGAACCGCGGACGATGAATTTCCGTCCCGGCTCGCCGTACTCGGCCACGAATGCTTCGTCGAGAACCCCGACAGCTTCATCGTTTCCCTGGTCGATAATCAGGTACTGTTTTTCGTCGGGTATCATGGAAAGCTTGCCAAAATAGTATGTGAAAAGCGCGTTCAGCCTTCGCGGCCTTAGTATTACATTGTCCTGCGCCGAATACCAGGCCAGCCTTGGAAATCGGGAGTGCATGTAATTGATTACGCCAATCAGGTCTTCCTCCGTTAAGTGTTCGTAAGGGGAGGCCTTTGTGAAAATGTCCATAACCTCGTTGACATACCATCTTCCTTTCTGTATCAGCAGGCCTACTAACTGATGGGCTAGGACATCCAATGGTTTGTATGGAATTGTAACTGGTTCAAGGCGTTCCTCCAGAGCACGGCGAGCGATCACCATCGCTTCCAACGTGTCATCTGAGTCTGAGGCAACAATTATTCCGTCCGCGATCCTCCCAATCCTATGACCGCTCCTACCCACACGCTGGATCAGCCTAGTGACTTGGCGCGGGCTCATGTATTGAATAACGAAGTCGACACTACCGACATCAATCCCAAGCTCCAAAGATGACGTGGCGACGAGCCCTCGGAGCTGGCCGTCCTTCAGCCCCCTCTCAGCACTAATTCGGGACGGTTTTGCAAGTGAACCGTGGTGAATTGAGACGGGGAAGTCAACGTCCCAGACTTTCATTCGGCTAGTAAGAATCTCCGCAATTGACCTCGTGTTAGTGAAGAGGATAACGGACCGATGAGACTCTATCAGTTCTCTCATGAGCCTCAAGCGTGCCGCGACATCAGGGTGGGTATACAGTCGAGAAGCCAACACCATGTCCCTTCCCTCAGGTTTTGGACAGGTAATATCGAGGTGAATCTCTCTCCCGACTGGAACATGGACAATAGTAACTTCTCTGCCAACTCCGACCAGAAATCGAGCAACTTTCTCAGGAGTTCCTATAGTGGCCGAAAGGCCGATTACCTGAAAATCATGCATAGCTGCCCATCGTAGCCGCTCTAACGCTAGGGCGAGTTGACTTCCTCGCTTGTCCTCAGCTAACTCATGAACCTCATCAACTATTACGAAGTTCACCGCTTGCAAATGGCGTTTCATGACACGCCCGGTCAAGATCGCTTGGAGCGTTTCAGGTGTTATGATCAGCATGTCTGGAGGGTTCTTTGCTTGGAATGTTCTTTCCTTGACTTCCGTATCCCCATGCCGAACCGCAATCCTCAGATCGAGTTTCTTCCCCCACCATTCGAATCGTTCCAGCATGTCACGGTTCAATGCCCGTAGAGGGGTAATGTAGAGTATCTTGATTCCTCGATCTTCCCCACGATCTGTAATGTACCTACTCAGAACAGGTAGGACCGCTGCCTCTGTTTTTCCTGAAGCGGTTGGCGAGATCAGCAGAACATTCTTGCCGGCTAAGATCTCTGGAATCGCTCTTAGCTGAGGGTCTGTGGGAGAAGTGAAGCCCCGATCTACAATGGCATCGCGAATGGGTTTTGCGAGTTCATCGAAGACGTTTGACTGTTGAAGGACCATTGCGAACGCGACGCCTGAGCAACCTAACCTGCCGGGTGTAAAAAGCACAGCGATGTTTTCTGTGGTCTAACAAGACCTCAAACGCCAGAAGTCGCTGCAGCCCGGTCTTGTCACATGCAAAACGTACGGCAAAACGTCCGACAATAGTGGCCCACGAATCCCTCAGCCATAACTAAGATGGAACACCTAAACCCATGCTATGGGCAAAAGGGGTCCGCCTTCCGGCAAAACGGACCCTCTTTCAAAGTTTAAGGGTGAAACTTCCGTTTTAGCACACGTGAAAGTTCGAAACCAGCGTGAGAAGGATGACGCTTCGGCAACCAATCGTCGTAGTACTCGGTCATGTAGACCACGGCAAGACTACCCTGCTGGACAAGCTGCGGGGCACTACGGTTGCGAAGCGAGAAGCAGGCCAAATAACGCAAATGATTGGCGCGAGCTTACTGCCGAGCAAGACAATCGTAGAGATCTGCGGCCCGTTGTTGCAGCAGTTTCATTTCGAACTCAAAGTCCCCGGGCTGCTCTTCATCGACACCCCTGGACATGAGACTTTTTCGAACCTCAGGAGAAGGGGCGGTTCTGCTGCGGACATTGCGATCCTTGTAGTGGACTTAACCAAGGGAGTCGAACCTCAAACCGTAGAATCGTTAAACATTCTGAAAAGCCGAAAGACACCGTTCATAGTGGCAGCGAACAAAATCGATGCGATAAAAGGCTGGAAGTCTGCTCCTGAATCATCTTTCCTAACTTCCCTCAAGACTCAGTTCCCCGAAATTCAGACCGAAATTGACAACCGAATATACACCCTTATGGGGACACTGTCAAGGCTTGGTTTTGCGCAGAAAGGTTTGACAGGATCTCGGATTTCACCGAGAATGTAGCGATTGTCCCAGTGAGCGCAAAGACCGGTGAAGGCATACCCGAACTACTCGCAATACTAACAGGCTTGACTCAGGCATACTTATCGAGTGAGCTCCAAGTTACTTCTGGACCAGCAAGAGGCACCGTCCTCGAAGTAAGAGATGAGCCCGGCCTCGGGACAACGATCAACGCAATCATATTTGACGGGTCTTTGAAGGTCGATGATACGATAGTGTTAGGCGGCCGAGAGCACCCGATCATCACTGAAGTTCGGGCGATTTTGGTTCCCAAGCCCTTAGATGAAATCAGGGATCCACGAGACCGGTTCTCAAGTGTGAAGAGGGTTACGGCTGCGTCGGGTGTAAAGGTCGCGGCGCCTAACTTAGAGACCGCGCTTGCTGGTTCTCCACTTTATGCTGTCGTGAAGGGAAAAAATGCGAAGGAGTATGTTCGGATCGTTGAAGATGAGGTTGAAAAGCTTCGAATCAAGGCGGAAAGGTCGGGTATCATACTGAAGACCGACACACTAGGTTCGCTTGAAGCCGTTACAGAATCTCTCTCGCGGCATGATGTCCAAATCCGGCTAGCCGACATAGGAGACGTTTCAAGAAGGGATGTTGTTGAGGCGGAAGCCGCCGGTCAGGAGGACAGGCTCGTGGCAGTGGTGCTGGCCTTCAATGTGAAGATATTACCAGATGCGGAACAAGAAGCCAAGGCCGCAGGGATACCAATCTTTCAATCCGACATAATTTATCATATGATTGAAGATTACCTGAGATGGAGCGAGGAGCAACGGACGGCGGGAGTAAAGGCCGAGCTGGACCTTCTTGTGCGACCCTGTAAAGCGAAAGTCTTGACTGGAATGATTTTCAGAAGGAGTAAACCCGCGATAGTGGGCGTCGAGGTACTAACTGGCAGGCTGAAGCCGAAAATTCACATGATTACATCATCAGGTAGGAAGCTGGGGGAACTGCAGAGAATACAAGATCAGGGAAAGGATATTCAGGAAGCCGTAGCCGGCGTGCAGGTTGCTGTCTCAATAGAGGATGGCGTTGTTGGACGTAATGTTTCCGAAGGCGATACACTGTACGCTGATGTTCCAGAGAGACATTTGAAAACCCTGATGACCAAGTTCCCCGCCGAACTCGGGGAAAGCGACCAAGAGACCATTAAGGAACTGATCCAGATCAAAAGAAAGGAAAATCCTGTGTGGGCCTTCTAAACTACTTTAGCAGGAATAGGCTCTCAGTCGGTTTCGAATATCTTGCGATTTCGTTTGTCTGGAAGAAAATGGCCATCTCACGTTTGGCGTTCTCCAACGAGTCGGCGGCATGAATGGCATTTGGGGTCATTGAAATGGCGAAGTCACCTCTGACGGTGCCGGGCGCAGCATTTAGGGGATTCGTAGCTCCCACCAAACCCCGGACGACGCTGACCGCATTGGGTCCTTCCCAAACCATGGCGAACACTGGCCCTGACGTCACGTGGGACACAAGTTCTTGGAAGAACGGTTTACCCTTATGCACTTCGTATAGCTTCTGCGCTTGTTCGGAAGACATTTGAATGAGCTTGGCGCCGAGCAGAACTAATCCCTTTTTTTCGAAACGAGAAACGATTTCGCCGATGAGGCCTCGCATAACGCTCTCAGGTTTAAGAAATGAGAAGGTTTGCTCAGTCTGCAAGGGTCCTTACCTTACTTGCCTCGTTCCTTCTTACCGTGGTAAACGGTCCACTTTAGCTTCCTAGGATCTCTTCCGTAGACCATCAGGCTCTTCCTGCACTTTGAGGAGCAGAAGTACAGAATCGAGCCGTCATTCCGAACGAACATAATTCCAGTGGCTTGCGGAAAGTCTTTTCCGCAAAATGAACAGGTGAATGTTCTGGGCAAGTCGCAGACGCGTCTCCCTACCTGATCTTCTTAGCTTCTCTCTCAGTTTCGCGGAGCATTAGGACGTCGCCTGTTCTGATGGGCCCTTTGATATTCCGCGTGATAACTCGGCCTTTGTCTCGGCCTTCTAGGATTCGGACGCGAACCTGGATCACTTCCCCAGTAACGCCGGTTCTTCCGATGATTTGGGTGACTTCGGCTGGCGTGATTGCTTCTTCAGCGCGTTCCTTCGCTGTACTCATGCCTGACCTTTGGCTCCGCCCTTTCTGATTTGCTGGGTTGCGTCTGCCACTTCCTTCAGAGCCTTAGAACCTTCACCGCCATCGAGAACTGAAACCGCGGCACAGCCAACGTCAATACCAGCAGCTCGACCTAAGTCAAGTTTACTTGGCACAAAGAGGAATGGTATCTTCCTTTCATCGCATAATATCGGTAAGTGCGCAACGACTTGAGGGGGGTCAACATCCTCCGCTATCAGGACTAGCTTTGCAACGGCGCGTTCAATGGCCTTGGTACTTTCATTGGTTCCTTTTCTGACTTTTCCAGAATCCTTGGCCACTTGCACAACTTGGAGTGCTTTATCGGCCAATTCCTTTGGGACTTCGAACTTAACGTAGAACGATTTTGGCATTCGCTTCACCGCACATTTGCCAAGCGTAAACACTTGTGAGCCTTTTATGAAGGTTTCTGCGCAAAGTGACGCGCCAAGAGTCCATATTGGCCCGGAAAGGCTCCAGAGCGCAAACAGCGTTCCCGGTCCAATATCGTTACTCGCGGCTGTCAAACTTGAATAGGCACTTTAGCGCTCACAGTCTGAGAACCTTCGTCGTGTTGCCGGACAATGATTGACGATGATCTCCACGAGCGATCTGCTCCACATAATAAGTGAGATTCACCAGTACTCGATGCTTCTTGTCGAGCTTAGGGACGCGACGACTTTTGGAATATTGCACTCCGCCGGTGACCGGATGACTTACTTCATGTTTCAAGGAAAACTCGGCCGGGGGGAGAGGGACAAGCTGGTGGAGATGATTTACTCTGGCGCAATGCCCCAGTCAGTGAAGCCGCTGGCATTGGAGGAGTTTCTGCGCGGGATCGAAGGCAAAAAGGCTAAGCACATTTGGCTTGAAGCGGGCGGTGCAGAACGGCGTGAGCATGGGTTCATGAGCATCTCGGAATTGAAAGCGTTCTTACGGGGACACATGCCCCAGTAGGAAATTCTGGCAACGTTAATAAAAGGCACTTAAAGCGTAGTATCGCTCCGCGCTTTCAGACAGGTCAACGTCATGGCAAAGTTCAAACTGATTATCTCTGACCCAACTACTGGCAAGTCTGCCGCAAGCGAAATAGAAGGGTCTAGGGCACAAGCACTCATCGGTCGCTCCCTGGGCGAAACAATAGATGGATCAGCCTTAGGGCTCGGTTCGAGCAAAATGCTCATTTCCGGAGGATGCGACAAGAATGGCATTCCAATGAGACCCGACGTGCATGGTGCGGTAAAGAAGCACATCGTTCTCACCGGTGGGCCGGGATTCAGACAAACCCGGCACGGCGAAAGAAGAAGAAAGCTCGTGCGCGGGCGAACAATAACAGAGGAAACCTACCAGATCAACTTCACTCTAAGAAAACAAGCGGCTGGAGAAGAACCGAAGCGATCTGCCGAAACCAAACCCCCAGCCGAAACAGTCAAACCAGCCGCCCCGAAGCCCGCAGAGAAACCACATGCAAAAAAGGCAGGAAAGAAGGCAGTTAAGAAAAAGTAAGAGGCGTAGATGATTGGATTTCAAGGTTAGGCAAGACACGTATAACCCTCTCCTGAAGCGAAAGGAAGTTCGCGTAGAAGTCGACCATGACGCGGCCGGTACCCCTTCAAGGATTGACTTGAGGAAAGCCATCGCGACTAAATTCAATACTAAACCGGAGAACGTCTACGTTCTTGACATTGAAACGAAAACTGGCACACAGAGCGCCCTGTGCGCGGTAGAGGTTTACGATGACCCGCAGAGCGCCCAACGGACGGTCCCAAAGTACGTTCAAGTTCGTAACCTTCCGCCAGAGGAACGAAAGAAAGTAAGGGAACAGGAAGCCAAGAAAGAAGAAGCAAAGCCCAAGGCTGAGAAACCGAAGGCGGAAAAGGCAAAACCGGAAACGCCGAAGGTAGAACCCAAAGAGGTCAAGGAAGAGAAGCCCAAACCGGAAGCAAAAGCGGAAGCGCCTAAGAAGGCCAAAGGGAGCGAAGCGAAGTGAGCGACAAAGCGAGCGAGAAAGTGAGCGAGAAAAAGGAACCGAAGAGCAGACTCAACACCCTTTACGAGGTTGACTCCGAGAAGGGAACCATCAAACTCAAGAATCGAAAGTGCCCGCGGTGTGGCAACATTATGGCGTTTCACAAGAGCCCCGTCGAACGTTGGACATGTGGCTCATGTAGCTTTACCGACTTTGTGAAGGCCACTAAGTAAGATCAGTTTTTCTTCTGCATTTGCTCGACGAATTTGCTGACTTGTTTCTTACTTTGAGCGGAGACCCTGACGAGAACGATTCCCTCGCCCGGCTGTCCATAGACCACAATGGACTTTTCCGGCGAAGACAAGACAGCGGGGAGTGCCAGTAAGTCCTCTTCGCCATCCACGTACACAATACTGTTCCCTCTCCGTACAGCTTCCTCGATAACTTTCCACGCCCCCGACTCGATTGTTCCGGCCGAGTTTTGTGTCCGGAAGATATTGTCTGCTGTGTAGTTGAATTCAACAGCCTGCTGGCGCTTCTCCATACGATCGATAATGATTACGTCTGCTTTCATTCCTGTTTGGATGGCATTTCGAGATATGGTGTCACCGACCAGAATCAGTCGCACTGGTTTCTCTTTTGCCATAATCTCCATGAGTTTGGAGTTGCACTCGGTGGGTGTCCCAGAGATTAACTCTCCAAGTGGTCGTTTGAGTAACCCCCTCTGGGTTTCGGTCAAGAGTAGTGTTGCCACGTAGGAAACACTTGTCAGCTTCTACTGCGCAAGATATCAGCGGACCCTTATGGCATACCGGCCGGGCCCTTTGATCTCCATCCTCTTCGCGACCTCAGAGGTGGAAGGATCTATGATGACAACTAGACCGGTCCAGTCGTCACTGAGGTTGGTCGACTTGCAGTTGGGGCATACTGGTCCATTACTGATGAACCTGCAGTTCTTGCAGGCCTTATCACTCAAGCGGCCTTCTCCTCATGTACAACCTTCGTTCGCTTGATGTCAGCCTCTATCCAATCCAGTTTCCCGAGGAAGGGTTGACGCATCGTGATACCTATCTTGCCTCCCGCGCCTCCGCGGGGAAGCTAACGGCAATAATCCGACCGCGAACCATGTCACCCTTGCCCAGTTTTCTTTGAGACTCTTTACCGACGAGCACGCCGTGCTTCTCATCGAAGGAAATGTAATCGTCCATAATTTGCGAAACATGCAGCAACGCATCCTCGGGGCCGATTCTGACGAATGCGCCGAAATCGGTCACCTCTACGACTTCGCCTTCCACAACCTCATGCATCTCTGGGTAGAAGGAAAGGAGTTTGAAGTTGACCTTATGGTAGGTAGAACCATCACCCGGAAGTATTTTTCCAACCGGGTCAACATCTACATCAACGACGAGGATTACGTAGCCGAGTTCTTCATCCACGCTGTTCTCGTACTTCAGCTTGATCTGTTCCTTAGCCGCTTTATCGATGGGGTGGCCAAAGCTCTTTGGGGGAATTCTGACTATATCTTCAACGGTGACTAATCGAAACATTTGACTTACCTCAACACGACCACAAATTTCCTTTACAGGTAGGCAGGTTCTATTCCGTCGACTTCTAGTTTTGATTTGTCTCTCAGGTACACGACCGGGATGTTAATATCTCTTAGCCTCTTCTTGAGGGCGATGTCGGTTGTCGCAACGACCGCTCCTAGTTTTTGCGATGCCTTAACTATTGCATCATCAACCGTCTCACCCGGATCAAGAGTGACCTCTACAACACGGCACCGTGACGCAAGCTGAAGCGCTAAGGAAGCTTCAGCGGCGCCCTCACCCCCTCTTGAAGAGATACCCGTCAGCTCACTCTTAACAGCTGAAGGGACAATGAAATCTACTTTCTTCTGAAGAAGAAATTCGATTTCCTGGAAGACATCGAGATTGAATTGGAACGGTATCATAAGGAAATTCGAATCTAGAATAACCTTTACGGGCATTTCTACGCCCTCAGCGTTCCAAAACCAATGAGTCGCCAGCTATCAGCTATTCTGCGGCTTATGGCGACTTTCGCCCCGCCCTCGGCGCAGACGGGTTTCTTGAGAGTAACATCCGCTACGTTTTCGCGGGCAGAAGTGACGAGGCCCGATGTCACAGTGGTTCCTACGTTCAACACCAACGCTTCATTTGTTCGTATCTTGTCCACTGGCACAGCCTGTTCCGTTCCAACGACTTTCTCGAAGAGCTTGACGTCTAGCGTAATACTTCCCAATGTGGGTGGTAGTGTGTCAATTTTTCCAGTCACGCTTCCGACGAGGCCGTCTGATTTCGTAAGAGATGGGTCTAGGTCGGTACCTATTCCAACCAAGCCGCCGCTCTTTGCCTCCTGTACCGGGCCTCTGCTAACGTTGAGGCTCCTAACTGTAGTCACTAAGCGTTCGTACCTACTCTTTCCGCCTTCCTGCACAAGGATTCCAGGTCTAATTTCGACCTGATCTCCGACCCTGAAGGCGCCTTGGATTATTGAGCCTCCGATCACCCCCCCAACCAAGTCATCTGTTTCAGTCCCCGGTTTGTTCACCTCAAAAGACCTCAGCACGTATGCGCGCGCTGGCGCGGTGAGGTTGCGCTTAGGTGTCGGTATCCGGTCCTCAATCTCTTTCAACATAACATCGATGTTCGTTCCATGTTGGGCTGAGATTGGTATGATTGGTGCTTCTTCAGCCATCGTTCCTTTCACGAATGCTCTAATTTCTTTGTGGTTCTCTATTGCCCTTTCTTTTGTCACAACGTCGATCTTGTTCTGGACGATTACCAGGTTCCTGATCCCCACACTCTCGGCTGCCAGGAGGTGCTCCCTATCCTGTGCTTGGGGGCACTTTGCATTGCTAGCTAACACGAACAGTGCCCCATCCATCAACGATGAGCCCGAAAGCATTGTGACCATTAGGCTGTGGTGACCGGGACAATCAACGAAGCTCACGGCCCGAACGAACTTGGTTTCGCTGCCGCAGTTCGGGCACTTGGTCCGCGTCGTGTAATTGCTTGGGGCGCGACATTTCGGGCATTTGTAGATGAAGGCGTCAGCGTACCCTATTTTAATTGTAATTCCTCTGCGGAGTTCTTCCGAATGCCGGGCGGTCCACACACCGGTCAGGGCTTGCACAAGCGTACTCTTGCCATTGTCAACATGCCCGAGAGTCCCGATGTTGACCTCGGGCTGAACCACGAGTTCATCGCCCTTCTTCTCCGACTTGAGAATCGCTTGTGCCATGCCGAGAATCATCCATTTTGCAGATTGGAACAGTCCGTTCAATATATGTGTGAGGGTAAAATCAAATCCAACCCTCGAAGAAACTCTGGCACACTCATACCACGACCAACTTCGAAGAACTGCTCACTCAACTGCTCAGCGCACCGCAGCCCCGCAGAGTTCAAGTTGCGAGGACGCGCCTCATCATAAGATTAATTAGATGTCAAGAAGCTTCGTCTGCCAAGACGGCGAGGAATATGGGTGAACGCGTTTGCGAAGGAACCCGGGCTCTTGCGCTTAACTGATCACGAACTATTACAGCCGTTAGAACTTATCCGCTATCATTGGGGGAGGTCGCTTTGGGTTTGAGGATTTATAATACTAGAACGCGGTCGGTCGAGGAATTC
Organism: Candidatus Bathyarchaeota archaeon; assembly: GCA_963726255.1. GTDB lineage: Archaea > Thermoproteota > Bathyarchaeia > 40CM-2-53-6 > 40CM-2-53-6 > FEN-987. The sequence continues at coordinate 550,645 of CAVSBL010000002.1, read as the reverse complement.
AAGCCAGCGCGAGGCAACCGAGTTTACATGTTCGTATGCGGGCCTACCGTATACGACCACAGCCACATCGGCCATGCAAGAACCTACTTGGCCTACGATATTATTGCAAGGTATCTAAGGGCCAGAGGCTTCAGCCTCTTCTACCTGATGAACGTAACAGACATCGATGATAAGATCATAGCCCGAGCCAACGAATCCGGCGAAGACCCCCTGCGTTTAGCAGATCGGTTTACGAAAGAGTTCATGCGCGACATGGAAGCGCTTGGAATAACCAGCGTTAACCTATACGCCAAGGCATCCGAGCACGTCCCTGAAATAATCGCGCAGATTGCGACGCTTATCGAAAAGGGATTTGCATACCAAGTGGAAGGGGATGTTTACTATGATGTCACGAAGTTCCCTCGTTACGGAGAGCTTTCCGGGCAAAAGATTGAGCAGCTAGTGATGCACAGGATCGACCCCGACGCCAGAAAGAGGAACGTAGTGGACTTCGCCCTATGGAAGAGCCAGAAACCTGGAGAGCCTTCATGGGAAAGCCCCTGGGGCAAGGGAAGGCCTGGTTGGCATATTGAAGATACGGCAATAACAACCACCTATTTTGGCCCCACCTACGACCTGCACGGAGGCGGACTCGATTTGGTCTTCCCACACCATGAGGCGGAGATTGCTCAGGCTGAGGCGGCGACGGGTGTCCAACCGCTCGTGCGATTCTGGGTGCATGGAGGGTTACTCATGACGCGCGGCGAACGTATGGGGCATTCAATGGGCAATTTCATAACCATAGAGGAAACCCTTCGCAAGTATGACGCTGAAGCCCTTCGGCTCTACTATGGTATGAGGCACTACCGCAGCCAATTGGAGTTCGACGAATCTGATATCACTCAAGCAGAACAAGTTCTCGACAAATTGCGCGCGGTATACAATCAATTCAAGGCAATAGCAGAGGCCATGAAACCGGGCGGCGAACGGGACGCAGAAGTAGAGAGGTTGTCGTCTGAAGCAACACAGCGCTTTATGGAGGCAATGGATGAGGATTTCAATACACCGCGCGCCTTGGCAGCAGTTATAGCCTATGCCAAAGACGTCGAGCCATACGCTTCACGGCCAATCGGTCGCGACTCTATCGAATTAGTAATCAAGACCTTCGACTACTTTGGCAGTGTATTCGGCATACTGCGCCCAACGAATGCCTCGCAAGACAAGCAGTTTGACGGTCTCCTGAAGCTGTTCCTTAAAATGCGGGAGGACGCAAGAAAGAAAGGCGACTGGGCAAGCGCCGATTCTATTCGGGCGAGCCTCGCGAACTTAGGGATCGGCCTCGAAGATACGCCAGCCGGGATGCGTTGGTATCGTGCGTCAACGAGACCGACGGCAAAGTCAAGTTGAGAGTTTGTAGCCTATTTTCCTTAGGAATTCCTTCCGCTCGTGCACGTCCCTTTCTGTCTCAATTCCTTTAGACGCGTAACCATCCACGACCCCTAGGATACCTCGTCCCTGTTCTGTTTCGGCAAGGATTACCTGAAATGGGTTAGCTGTGGCCATGAAAATGTTACACACTTCCGGAACCGCCTTCACCTTATCAAGGACGTTTAACGGGTACGCATTTCTCATGAAGATTATGAAACTGTGACCTGCAGATAAGGCGAAGGCACTTTTCGACGCCAAATCCTTCAGTTCAGAATCGTTACCGTCAACTCGAACTAAGCACGGCCCACTCGATTCGCAAAACGCCAGGCCGAACTTTATGGTTGGAACTGCGTTGATGAGGGCCTCGTACAGGTCTTCAACGGTTTTGATGAAGTGGCTCTGCCCCAATATTACGTTGCATCCATCGGGGACCTTTACGTCGACAATTTTGGTGTTCAATCTTCAGCCATTCCCTACAGGATCTCCAGTTCTTTCTCAACCTGCACCAAGTTCTCGTATCCTTTCTGTGTTATCTTCACGGTGTCTTCAATCCTGACGCCCCCATACTTGGGCAGGTAGACACCCGGTTCAACAGTCACAACCCCATTTGCCTTCAACGGGTCTTTACTCAATAGACCGAGGCCTGGCCGCTCACCTATTGTCAGGCCAACTCCGTGCCCGAGAGAGTGATTGAACCCTGAGAACAGGGCCTTGGCTTTACCCTCGTAGACCTCCCGCACGGTTCTGTATCCGGCCCGTTCTATTACATCACAAGCCGCCACCATCGCCTCCTCTCCCTTCAACCCAGCCCTCACAAAGTCGAGTGAGGTAGCCTGCGCTTCGTGCACAGTCTCATAGAGACGCTTAGCTTTCGCATCCGCCCTGCCGACGACATAGGTTCGTGTGAGGTCGAACCAGTATCCGGTCTCCGCTTGCGGAAATATGTCGAAAACAATCAACCGGCCTTTCCTTATCTCGTCTGAATCAACCCCACTGTTGTGGGGATCAGCGCCAGATGGCCCTATCGCGAAAATCGTACCCTCTGGCGCAGTCAAACCCTTCTTCGCGATCTTGGTTGCGATTATTGATTTGACTAATCCGATTATAGCTCGTTTCTTACTGATCTGGAAATGTCCGCGTGTCCTCTTCATGTTCCTTAAAACATCAACGACTTCACCGACGACTTCCGCGGTTTTTCTTCCAACACTTCGTATTTCATCCAACTCCCTCTTGTCCTTGGTCTCCCGCGCGGCTTCGAGAATAGTCGGCGACTGACCACCAACAACCTTTACGCCGAGCGCCCTCAACCGGTTCGTCAAATAAATTCCAGAAGCGAGGTCGCTTCTGCCGAACAGTCCGACCTTCCCGGATGCACCTTCTCGCCTGAGGACGGTGGAAATTAGGCGAGGCATTGCTTCGTCTCTTCGGCGATATTTCTTTACAAGTTTCTCGAAACCCCAGTCGGTGTAAGTCTGAATTCTGTGAACGCGTCCAAGCTTCCTAGCACTGCCAAGGTCGATGTTGCCCACGAGTAACAGGGGCTTGTTTCCTTCTCGTTTGAAGTAGATTCCGCCCCGAGCGAGGTTCCCGCCCACGGCATAGATCAAATCAGGGTTGGCGAGGGTTGTGTCCCCAATAACTACGATTGCGTTAACATCCCGCTTCCGCATCTCCGCGTCCAAATCCTGAATCATAGGCGACCGCCTGGTTTAGTTGGTTCGCTGTTAATCAGTGCTATTATCGATTTTTCTCGGTGCATGTGAGCGTTCAAGTTGCATTAGAGAGTCAGAGACGTTCAGTGAAGCAGCCAGCAGTCTGAGGTAGGAACTCATAATGGCTCGAAGTGCCGCCGAATCGTTCGCCTCGAATCGAAAGCTCAATTTCCTCCCGCGGGTTACGATTTTTGCGGTGGCTCTCTTACCGGCGGGATGCCTTAGCTCAGGGGCCAGGCCTTGGGCAATGGCGTCCATCTGTTGCCTTGTTCGAAAAACCACGCCGACAGTAGCGCGGGCCTTAGTCAGCCGATATCTACTCAAGTTGCGGTGTTGATTAAGCGGCTTTGTCCTCGGCGGGACCCGCCTCGTTTGCCTTCGCCGCCTCTTCGCGTTTCTTTGTCTCAGCCTTTCTTCGCCTTCTCTTAGCTGTCTTAGCTTTGGCCTCGGCTTCCCTTACCTTTGCTTTCTCGGCCTTGAGTTCGGCGTCAAGGCTGGACGCGACTCCCGCGCGTGCCGCTCTTTCGGCAACTTGTCCTAGTTTTGTGATTGGGGTATATGCGCCACCAGCAAATTCGAAACCGCAGCGGCCGCAAAGCCAAATTCCGATGGACATGCGTTTTACGGCCGTTAAATGGCATTGGGGGCATTCGTGCGCGGCTCTTAATGTGGTTACGACGGTTGAGTATCTTTTCCTAGCCACGGTCCCGTAGCGGGCTCCGAAGCTACCCGAGGGACCGACCTTGTACGTTCTTCCCACATTAGTTCACTTTTGATAGAATCCTTTGGCGGAGGTCCCGGGATTTGTTTATGGCGGTTGAAACAATTTGCTTGACCTCTTCGGGAGTGAAGACTCCGAGGCCTCCTTTTTGCATGGCGCAGATTCGATCGTCTTTGCCGGTTGTGACGGTTAACCTGCTGCTTGTCACCTGCTCTTCCTCGAGGCAGGGGTCGAGGACGATTGAGCCATCGATTTTTGCTGAGGTGATTGGAACTGGATAGTCGAGCATGGGTAGTGGTATCATCTTGTCCTTGAACTCAAGTTCGCCGTCTTTGACTTCGAATTCACGCATCTTGGCGTTAATCAGGGCTCCTAGGGCCGCCATCCCCGCTGCGTCGATTAGGTTGCCGTCGTGGTCGAGGGTGTAAATGTCCACGAAGACCACGAATACTTTCTTGCCGGGCACGACGCAGAGCTTCTTCAAGTCTATGGCTTTGGACTCTCTTATGCCCCGGTCAACTACTCTGGCCAGTTCGATTGAGTCTTCGTCAGGCGGCCCGGCCTCAAAGGTTGGCGAGGCCATGGGTACGAATTCCGAGTTGACGGTCAAAATTCCTTCGTTAGGCGTGTCTTCGAACGGGGTCCCTGGTTGTATCTTCACCCCTGCTAGGACTTTGGTTTTCCCGAGGTAAACGTACGCCGATCCGTTTGCTTTCTCAACCGTGCCCATCATTATCGTTAGTGGCCTGTAATCCAGCGGGCCTCGTTCGTCGAGCCGCTTTCCCTTTGTTATTAGGTCATGGACAGTCTTCTGCTCCAGTTTGGCTACAGGGGAAAGTTGATGCGTTGCTGACATTAAGCGTGGACCTCCGCTACTTCCTCCGCCTCTGTTTCGTCTCTCACGACATGGTATTTCTGTCGCAGTGCTTCCCTTTGCATGTCGTAGATTTGTCGGCACGCATTGGTGCTCAAATCTAGAGCTTGTTTGAATTCTTCCTCGGTCAAAGAACCGTCCATTTGCAGGAGACCGATAACGTTTGATTTTGGCATGTATGCTACAGGCAGGTCTGCGTCTCCTTGCTTATCTTCAATGTCCGAGAGGTCCAAAACCACTTTGCCATCTATCTTCCCAGCGGCACAAGCTGCAACCAGCTCGCGCATCGGAATTCCTGCATCTGCCAAAGCGAGCGAGGCCGCGGTTATTCCAGCGCACCTTGTTCCGGCGTCAGCTTGCAACACTTCGATGAATAGGTCTATCGTTGCCCTCGGGAAATACTCTGACATTATTGCGGGCTCAAGCGATTCCCTGATCATTTTCGAAAGCTCCAACTCTCGCCTAGAGGGGGCTGGTGATTTCCGCTCGTCAGTTGAAAATGGGGCCATGTGGTATCGGCATCTGACCACAGCCCGGTCTGCAAGGGCTATGTGTTTCGGGTGGGCTTCTCTCGGACCGTACACTGCTGCGAGTATTTTGTTTTTCCCGTGCTCGATATATGCGGATCCATCTGCTTTGTCTAGAATTCCAACCTCCAACTTTAGTGGGCGGAGTTCATCAAGGCGTCGGCCGTCCACACGAAGGCCGTTCTTATCGATTAGGCGAACTTGTTCGTGTCTACCCAACTGTTTTTCCCTTCATTCTTTCCACAATCATTGCTTTTACGCGATCGGTAAGGCCAGTCGTATGTGCCTCGCGTTCAATCATGTAAATTGCTTCTACTGCGGTTCTTTCGTTATCTGGGTTTCTTCCAGTTACCAAGATAACGCCGTTTTGGCCTGGAATGATATCGGTCTGAGTCTCATTCTTCAACATTGTTATCATTGAACCCTTCTTTCCGATGATTCGCGGTATCTTTGCGGGCGTTATTCGAGCCACGTGTCCCGAGGTCATCTTGCCGAGCCCTCTTCCTCTCGTGGTCAGGAGTGGATCTCGCGTTCGGTCGAAGGCTATGACCTGTGCGATCATGAGGTCGCCGACTCCGTAGATGTGCCCTAAATCACGGCGCACAGAATCCCGGTCGTGCTGTAGCGGAGTCTCCGAGGCGGGCAACATCGCCGGGTAAGGCGCACCGATGTCAACCTGCCAACCGGACATTCCGATATCAGTTACACGCCCGAGCACAATATCGTCGAGGCGTGGAATGTACGCTCCCTTGATTGGGACTACGACAAGCTTGTTTCCAATGACCTCTGCCAACCCTACCCGTGCAGAGAAGACCTTCGAACCCTCACGGTATGTGTTCTCCCCAGCAAAAAAGGGGCCTTCGGCCAGCAGTTCGCCCGGGCCTACTAATTGCTTATTTTCTGCGTGTATCGTCAACCGTTCCAACTCAAACTTGTAAGCGAATTCGAGCAGAAACAAGGAGACTGCTACATATAGGTTGTTGATTTCCCGGTACGAACCTAAACCACAGGCCTAAGCGCTGCGCACGAATAGCGCATGTTGAGAGTTGGATTGAGTTTTGGGAGTAATTCGGCGTTGCCTTCATACCAGGAATCAACAACCTCCTTAGCCTACGCCTGGATGACGAACTCTAGACCAAGTTCCTCTGCGACGGCTCGTCCTTGAGATCAGGGTCCCTATGGCCAAGGATACGAAAATGGTGAAACCTAAGCCAATATTGAATTCTGGCACGGGTGTAGGACCTACTGCTCCTACTACAATTGTCACGTTGCTGACGGTTTGATAATCGAGCAAAAACGCCCCGCTCGTTCCGCCAGCGCGTATTACATACACGTAGACCTGCAGAGGCCATGTTCCGTTAACTGATGGGGTTATTGCGGAATCCTCTGCGGTTACTGTGAAGTTGTTTGCGTTGTAACCGATGGGCGTGCTGTTGCGTGCGATGGAGTTAGACGCCTGGTCTACTAGGTCAACCCTCAGTGAATAATAGTCGATCCCAGTCGAAGTACACGAGCCACTCACGGTTGTACCGACCGTGATTGGCTGGTTGGGGTCAGCTTGGTGCGGGTAGGCGTACGATACATTCGTAACATGGCAGCGTGCGGCTGCTACTCCCGAGACGGTCATCAGTAGAAATAACAATGCCAACATAAGCATGAGGCCTGAACAAGCTTTGCTGCTTGAATTCAAGAGAGCTGCCTTCATCGAGCCTTACGAGAGTTTCTAGCTATATGCATTCTCCAATATTTTGACAGCTATACGATTCAGGGAGATTTCAACCGCTGACAAAACCCACCTTCACTTAGGTCTTCAAGCATATACTAATGTAGGCAAGGTCGGACAGGTGTCCGTAACAGGCCGGACGCTTATGGCAAAACTCCTGGTAATAGTGCTGCTTCTTGTTTCGTCACTTAGCCCCCTGTTGGTGTCTCAACTGGTGCCTTATCAAACCGCTTCAACGGAGACCAACACAATATTTGTCACGTCAACGGGCAGCGAATTTTCGCAGGCTGTCGTGACCTCCACGATGACTCAGCCCCTACGTTTTGTTGGAGCGCCAGCCACCTACAATTATCAGGCGAATTCATTCTTGCTTAACCAGGCGAAGGTGAAAGTTCACGGTCACGTCCTCAACTTAGCTAAGAACAGTCCGCGTCTAGAAATTGACGTATACACTTGCCTCCACTATGAGTACTTCGTATATGACGCTGTGGCGTCACAACAAGTGTTCCTTCACTTTGACGCTCCGAAGATAATCTCCTTTTACATAATGAGCCCCCGGCAGCTGGACTATGTCGACAGCTATGCCTGCAATAATGGGTCCTGGCCTGCTCCGGTTCGCACAGTCGCATCTTCATCAGACTTGAACTGGACCGCGCCGCAGAGTGGGCAGTATGCTTTCGTTTTTGCGGGTAGAGAAGTCTACCCTGTCCGCTTCACCGCTTACACTTTGAATACGGCGATTCAAAGCACAACCCAGACCTATGCAACGACCACTACATTCGCTATTCAGAACATTGAGACGACCATGCTGGCTCAAAGCAGTAGTGTTAGCTCTGCGCCATCATCCGATGGCCTTGTCCTCACCGTGGCAGCAGTGGCGGCAGTGTTGATTCTCGGCCTCGTAGCCATTATGTTCCGGCGAAGGAGCGGGAGGGTCAAACCTGTCTGACCGCGTGAACCGTTCGCTGAAAGTTACGATTGCCGGTGCTTTTTCGCACAATTGTTTCTTGTGCTACGTAGCTTTCGTTTCGAGGTCTAGGCTTCTACTTTAGCACCTTCGATTGGATGGTGCCCTGCGTAATCTTGCCGAGCCGCTCGATAAACGGGCCGTATACTCCGGCAGGCATTTCGACAACGGCGACTAGTGCGCCGTCGGCTTGCCATTGTTCTTTGGAGATCGTTCCGTAGCCCTTGAGAGCCCCGTAACCTTTAGGCGCAAATTCGGCGAGTATCTTGACCGCAACCCGCATCTGTTCCATTTTGATAGGTAAGAGGGTGCGAAGTTCCTCAATGATATCCTTAGCCTGCTCATCCGCACTCTTGAAAGGGTCGACTGAATACTTGACCTGAGCCAATGCTTGTTCGATTCTTATTGGCGGGTGCGGCGTTCCTGTTCGTGGGTCTATGCAATTCCTACTGATGAAAGCAACTATCTGTTTGCGCTTATCTTCAACCAATTGTCGCCTTTGGTCCGTTGTGAGTTGGAGCTCACCATGTTTCATTATCTCTTCGGCGATCTTTACCGGATCTACTGTGCCGAAGGCTTTCTCAAGTTTCTCGGCGGATGCCCGCGTTCCTTTTCCGGCGTCGCTGTAGATTTCTTCTATGACGAGAAATTGCGATAGGCCGACGGGCTTGCCCATTTTGTAGTCTAAAGCTGGTTCAGGCTTTACTAGGATTTCGAACTTTTCCCCGCTTTTTGAAATTCGAGCCGTAGTGAATGTTTCACTCATCGGCTAACGGCCTTTTTCGAGGAATCCAGCCGTTTGATATGTTTCTCTACTTCTTCCGGCGGCATTTTAGCAAACTTCTTGGTCGCTGCAGGTACAGTGGCGATGCGAAGTTTCTGCGCGTCCAACTTGTCTTCCAGGACTTTGCTCATGCACTTGATAGCAAGGAGGATTGCATCATCAAGGCTCATTGTATCCTTGTATTCCGCTTCGAGGATTTCGTTTGCGGCATCTCCCCCGGCGCCGATCGCCAGAGCTTTGAAAGCAAAGAATGCCCCACTGGGGTCGGTCCAGAAAAGTCGGCTTCCCTTGCGGTCCAACCCTCCGAAAAGCATTGAAAGACCGAATGGGCGGACACCGGCATGTTGTGTGTAGAGTTGCTTTATCTCGCCAATTCGCCTCGTCAGGACTTCGATATCGATTGGTTCGTCGTACAGTAAACGGTTCGATTGGGCGTAAACTCTTGCTTGATCGACTAGGATATGTGCGTCGCAATTCAAACCCGCAACCGCAGCGCCCACATGCTCGTCGATTTGGAAGATCTTCCACATGAAGTTCGGATCCTGTAGCTTGGAGGTGGGCCTTTCCTCTGCGGCTAGGACGATCCCTTCAGGGCAGACGACGCCAAGAACCGTCGCGCCCCGCTTGACGGTTTCAGATGCATACTCGACTTGAAACAGTCGCCCGTCAGGCGAGAATACAGTGATTGCGCGGTCGTAAGCGCCTGGAACAGCAAACATTGACAAATCAATTCACCTAAAGCGAAATTTGGCCCTTTCAGTAAGTTTCTGCAATAAAACCCTTGAGGTACAGCACACTGACTACTAAATCTGTGACTGGATGACCAATCACTAAGTCACGGAACGGCAAACGCATAGGCTGCAATCGTTTGCGCGCATCGTTTCATGTGGGGTCCGCCCGTCGCTGAGGTCGTCATATCTTCAGCAAAAAGATCTGACTGGGACTGGCTTCTTCATCCCCGGACTCAAAGCATGTTGCCCGAAAGAAAAAGTTACCTTGGCCTTCTTTTTCCAAGAGCCTTTATCGTTCCAGAAACGCCAACAACCAAGGGCGTGATACGGGTTCCAGCGGCTTCGGAAATCAGGGTAACCGCGGCTTGAAGCTCGCCTGCCGCGCCGGCTCTGCAGGCCACAATAGCGCGTGATCCTACTCCGTCAAAACGTACAACCTTAGGGTCAATTCTGCACAGGCCAATCTCGCCGAAGTTCCTCCGAACTGAATCGATAACAGCACTTCCAAACTGGTCCCGTGATACAGGTTGGTCCGAAACAACTTTGACTAGGATGTAACGCTTTGCCATTATCGTTAATGCACCTTGGGTAAGACGACACGCACTCCTTCTTCTACGAATTGCGGTGAACGATGGGCTAAGTTGCGTTTGATGATCGAGAGGGGTGTTGAGGATACGCCAGCAAGGGCCTGCATTTCGGATAGACCCATCGCGGAGGCGAGGGCACAGATTTGAAGCGGGCTCCTAACTAGCTCTGGATGGTTACATCCACTCGATAGGGCTACGCTGACCTTGTGCTCTCGAGCAATTGCACACTGTTTCATGATTGCAGAGAGCACTTCACCTCTCGATTCCTTGAGGAGCGTGGAGACTAGGTTGAATTCGATGGCCCCTCGAAGAAGGTTGGCGAGTGGATGGGTGAATCTGACAGCTCTGTTCGTATGGTCAAAGTAAATGACGTCGACTCGTCTATCCCTGCAAGCGACGGTTGCAACGCGAGAGTTAACGCACTTCACCGCGACGACATCGTATGAATTCCTGAACCGTCGCAGCAACCGAAGCAGTTCCATTCTCGAAGTTGAAGTCAAGTCTATTCGGAGCGCAGTCTCAAGTCCAGTCTCACTGAAGACATTCCTTAGTAGGGTAATCCTCTCACGCAGCAAGCCGGTCGGAACCGTTAATCCTACAGCAGAGTAACCAGCGATTCTTATCAGCTCAGCCATTCGCCTACATGACCTTTCGTCCTCAACTCGTGGAATTACGTGCAGGTCTGCGTACTTCGCCAGACTACTCAGCTCCCAAGATTGTCTTCATGAGTTCCGTGGCTTCGCCGCTTAGGCGATTGAACTTGAACCGGACACGAATTGGATCCTCTTCCCCGAGCTCGACGACTCCACCGAACGCCTTTTGCTTATCAATTCTGACGTAAAGGTTGCCTTCCATGTCCGAGTGGAGAGCGAGGTCTCTCTCGATCCGCAGTTTCTCGCTCTTTGTCAGATGACGAAAGAAGCTGGTTGTGAATTCTTCAACCTCTGCAGGCTTTGTAAGCCTTGCCTCAAAAGTGGTGATAGGGTTCCTGTAGTGCCCTTCCAGGTACCTTCTCGTGAAGAGTTGCCGCCCCTTCAAGGATTCAGGCAGAATTTTTGTAAGCGCGGCCTGAACCTTCTCGAGATCGTCCGTCGCGTGGGCGATTGCGCTGATCTCAACGGACTGGACGGCATGTGTATTCAACTTGAACACCGGACTCTTGTTCGCACTTATTTGCCACATGGTTGAATAAAAGGCGGGGCTCCGGCTACGTCAGATTTCAAGTATAAACTGGTGGTTGCGGTCAGACGCGACTTGGATATGGGGAAGGGTAAGATTGCTGTACAGGTTGGCCACGCGGCCATCACGGTTGCTGAGGAGACGCGCAGGCAACATCCGGACTGGTGGAGGGAATGGTTCCACGAGGGGCAGGCGAAGGTTGTAGTCAAGGTGAATTCTGAAAGCGACCTGCTCGAACTTAAGAGGAGTGCAGAGGAATTAGGTTTGGCTTCTGCGATAATCCACGATAGCGGCCTCACTCAAGTAGAGCCAGGCACTCCCACGTGCGTAGGTATCGGTCCGGCACCCGCAGAGCGTGTTGATAAGATAACGGGCGAACTTCCATTGCTCTAGTCGTCAGCCCGTTATGAGCCTAGAACCCACTACATTTTGTCCTAACGCAGCCTTGCGAAGCCTATCATCCTTGGTCAAGTTCACAAAGTAAACAGGTATGCGATGCCGTACTGCTGCCAGAGATTCTCTTATTTTTCCCGCCATTCCCCCAGTCACGTCCGGCGTGGTTCCCGAAGTCACTTTTGAAACTAGGCGAGCGGCCGAAGTCGGAGTAAGGGAGTTGATAAGCTGAGCCTTTGAGTTACGGTTCGGGTCGAAGTTGAATACTCCGTCAACGTCAACGGCGTACACTAACCTCTTCGCCTTGAGCCTTACTGCGATGAATGCAGCGATCTGGTCACCAGAGAGTACTGAGAAGCCATCGCTAAGGTCCGGCACTATGTCGCCGCCTGTAATTGGAACGCAGCCTAAACGTAACCAGTTCGTTAACGGCTTTAGTTCCGCTGAAACGATTCTTCCTTTCTTCATGATGACGAAATCGGACGTAAGAAACGGGATGACGGGAACTTTATGCTCTAGGAAAATTTCGTTGAGTAGGCGTTCCCACTCCAACAGGTTGAACTTTGTCAAACTCAGTCCTTTGAGTTGCTTGGGACTTCTCAGGCCGCTTTGGAGTCCGTATTTTCTAACTGGAATGTGGCCGTAGCTTCCCGCCCCGTGTACTAAGACAACTGAGCAATGTTCTCGAATTCCTGCAATTTGTTTGGCGGCCCTATGGATTGCGGGGATTCGCGGGGTGTAGATTCTTCTCTTATCGGTGAGGGCGGAGCCCCCTAGCTTTATGACAACTAAAGGCTTATCCAATGTAACCGCCTCAGACAAAGGCGGAAGAGTGAGCATTAGTCTCGAACGTAGAGACCATTAGCGTTTCGACGCTGATCCTACGCAATTGCGGAGGAGGGGTTGTCTGGGTCACGCAATATCGTTTCAAACCAGTGGTGCATCCCGTCTTCCCAAACGTAGTACGAGTTTAGGACTCGAAGGTTTGGGAACTTCTTCTTTGCTTTCTGCTCTGCAATATTCTTCAAGCTCATAGCTCGTGTGTACCTCGTCACGCCGAGGGCCTTCTGCCTCCGACCTGCCCTAGGGCGCGGTTTGCGGGCTCCCCCTTTCCTTATGCGAACGCGAACGACCACGTACCCCTGCTTAGCCTTGTAGCCAAGAGCCCTTGCCCGGTCTGGCCTTGTAGGATGCTGAACCCTGTGAACAGTTGGTTCCCTTCTCCATTTTATGGCGACTTGCCGGAGATACTGTTGGAGGTCCGTTTTCTCTCGCTGATTCCACGTCTGAATCAAATACTTGTACGTGCCCATGGGATATCTCGACCGCAACCAATTATTGTGAAACTTTAAGACAAATGGCGTTTTTCTCTGAGCTTCCGGCAGTTTGAGAGCCGCGCTGCTATTTAAGTGACTTGCAACCTAGGAAGGAAAGTTGAGGAATGAAATCAACCGACGAATCATTGAGGAAAGCATACCTACCCGCACAACTCGCACTGAAGTACCATCCGTTTTACCGCGGGAAAATTGAGATTGTTCCAAAGTGCCCCATTCGCTCATTTGACGACTTCGCGATTTGGTACACGCCCGGCGTTGCCGAAGCTTGTGAGACAATAAAGGCTAGGCCTGAGGCAGTCTACGAGAACACAAACAAGTGGAATACCATAGCCATAGTGACCGATGGGTCTAGGATCCTCGGCCTCGGTGACATCGGGCCAGAAGCGGGGCTCCCCGTCATGGAGGGGAAAGCCTTGCTGTACAAGTATCTTGGCGGCATTGATGCTTTCCCTATCTGTCTCGGAACCAAGAAGGCTGAAGAAATAGTTGCGGCTGTGAAATGGATTCAACCCTCGTTTGGAGGGATTAACTTGGAAGACATCGCTCAACCCAAATGTTTCGAAGTGCTCGAAGCTCTTCAAGGACAGCTCGACATCCCCGTGTGGCATGACGACCAACAGGGAACCGCCACCGTCGTTCTCGCGGGCTTCGTCAACGCCATCAAAGTTGTTGGAAAGAAACTGCCCGAAGTCAAAGTGTCAATGATAGGGGCAGGTGCCGCAAACGTCACGCTCGCTCGTCTTTTGGTCTCGGCTGGAGCGAAACCAGGCAACCTCATACTCGTCGATAGTAAAGGCATACTTCACCACAGCAGAAAAGACCTCGAACACGCCTCGCCAAAGAAATGGAAACTCGCCCAAACCACTAACGCGGAGGAAAGGGAGGGAGGCATCGAGGTCGCCATGGCTGGAACGGATGCCTGTATCGCGCTCTCCACCCCAGGTCCAGGAGTTTTGACAAAGGAGCAGGTTTCCAAAATGAGTGACGATGCCATCGTCTTCGCTTGCGCCAACCCGATTCCGGAAATTTGGCCTTGGGAAGCGGAAGAAGGAGGTGCAGCAGTTATCGCAACTGGGCGTTCCGATTTTCCCAACCAACTCAACAATTCACTTGGCTTCCCCGGAATATTCCGAGGGACCATCGACATTCGGGCAAAGACGATCAGCGATGAAATGTGCCTGGCAGCGGCGTTCGAACTGGCAAAAGTCGCGGAAGAGCGTGGCCTATCGGCGAAGAACATTATTCCTACGATGGATGATTGGGAAGTCTTTCCCGTGAAGCCACAGCAGTTGCTGAGAAGGCGATTGAGCAAGGTGTTGCGAGATTGAAGCGGACGCATGACGAATTGTATACGAGCGCTAGGTCGATCATTAAGCGTGCGCGCGAGCAGACGCGGTATATGATGAGGGGCGGGTTCATCCAAGAGTTTCCAACCTGAGTGGCGGTAGAACGTTCCAGTTCTGGACTTGGAGGGCTAGCCTTTAATCCCGTATTCTACTGGCAAGAATTTCACGGTGTCTTAGACTATGCCTAATCGAACCATAGCGGTGATCGGTGGAACAGGCGATCAAGGTTTTGGATTGGTTCTCCGTTGGGCTAAGGCAGGGGAGACAATCATCATAGGGTCCAGGCAGCAGCAAAAAGCCGAGGACGCCGCCAAGAAGGCTCGAGATATCCTCGGAGGCAACCCCCCAGTTTCAGGCATGGAAAATCCGAAGGCTGCAGCCGCAGCGGACATAATCGTCATGTCGGTCCCCTTCGCAGCCCATGTGGATATGATTAAGTCGGTTCATGATAGCATCAAACCAGACGACGTATTCGTGGACGTCGTGGTTCCCCTCTCCACAGCCGTAGGAGGGGGCGCGTCTACAGCGCTCGGAGTGTGGGAAGGTTCAGCCGCGCAACAGGCGGTTAGGCTTCTTCCGCCGCACACTAAGGTCGCGTCCGCATTCCACAACGTGGTCGCGGAGTCACTTCAAGACATTAGCAGGGATATTGATTCGGATGTGATAGTCTGCGGCGATTCCCTCGAGGTTAGAAATGCCGTCATGGATCTTGCTAGAAAGATACCCGGCGTTAAGGCAATTGATGGGGGTCGCTTGGAGAATTCGAGAATAGTGGAACAGATCACAGCACTTCTCATCGGCATAAATATGCGTTATAAAGTTAAAGGCGCAGGGATCCGGATTACAGGCCTCCCCTCGGATAGCTAGGACCCCGCCGTAGGAAATTCGCATTTGCCTCGCATCGTCGGTGTCGTTGGAAAACCGAACGTTGGAAAAAGCACATTCTTCAATGCGGCTACGCTAGCACATGTCCCGATCGCTAACTATCCTTTCACAACGATAAAGCCCAACATTGGGATGGGATACGTCAGGACGCCCTGTGTGCACCCTGAGTTCAATGTTACCGACTCGCCCGGCAACTCCACGTGTGTCAACTCGATACGCCTAGTGCCAGTTGAACTCGTTGACTGCGCCGGACTAGTTCCAGGTGCCTGGCAAGGCCGAGGCCTAGGAAACCAGTTTCTCGACGAAATTCGTCAGGCGGATGCACTCATCCATATTGTGGACGCTTCTGGCGGAACCGATTCTGAAGGAAAACCGTGCGACCCGGGGACCCACGACCCGAAGGAAGATGTGCGTTTTCTAGAACATGAACTGGACATGTGGCTTCTCCAGATTGTCAAGAAAGAATGGGACCGAGCCGTGAGGCAAGTCGAAGGGGCCAAAGGTGACCTTCTTCCAATATTAGAAGACAAGCTGAGTGGGCTCGGGATCCGCAAGGAGCACCTGTTCTCAGCCAAGGCTAAGACCAAACTTAATTTTGAGAAACCCAGCGCCTGGTCCGACGAGAACCTACTTGGCCTAATTACGGAACTTCGTAAGGCTTCGAAACCCCTGCTGATCGCCGCCAACAAAATGGATGTCCCACCCGCTGAGAAGAACTTGGAAGCGTTGAGAGCAATGGGCTACATGGTGGTTCCCTGCTGTGCCGAAGCTGAACTCGCCCTGAGAAGAGCTGCTGAGAAGGGAATTGTCTCCTATGTTCCAGGTGACGGGAATTTCGGAATAAGCGACAAGAGTAAGCTCTCAACCGAACAGGTTGACGCCCTTACGAGAATAAAGGAACAGGTCCTCATACCGTTGGGGTCGACGGGAGTTCAGGAAGCGTTGAACTTAGCTTTCTTCAAACTTCTCCAGATGGTGACCGTGTATCCCGTCGAAGACCCCGAGAAACTCACTGACCATAAGGGCAGGGTTCTCCCCGACGCATACCTCGTCCCATACGGAACGACAGCGAAACAATTCGCCGGGGTGATTCATTCCGACTTGGCGGAAGGATTCCTTTACGCAACTGAAATCAGGTCGAAGATGCGAGTGGCGGATGACTATGTTTTGAAAGATAGAGACGTCATCTCGATTACAAGCACGAAGAGACACGCCTAGCCCACTAGAATTACCTTCGCTTCGCCGCAGGCTTTTTCACGAGTGATTGCCTCGCGAATACGACCTGCCCCGACTTGACATCTTCCAAGATGACGGTACCAGGGCCGATGTGCGCGCCTGAACCGATTCTGATTCCCGGCATGATGTTTGCGTTTATTCCCGTCTGAACTGCATCACCCATTATGACGCCGAGCTTCTTCCTGCCCGTGCTCTGCATTCGGCCCTTTACCTCCACGCTGATCACTCTTTCGTCCAAGCGTATGTTTGCCGTTATTGTTCCGGCAGCGATGTTGCAGTTTTCACCGATTATGCTGTCGCCTAAGTAGGAGAGGTGTGGGACCCTTGTTCCGTTCATGATTATGCTGTTCTTGACTTCGCAGGATGCCCCCACGAAAACGTTGTCTCCAATGCTCGTGGAGGGACGGATTCTCGCGTTGGGCCCGACTCTGCTCTCTTTGCCTATGTATACCGGCCCCTCAACGTAGCTGCCGGATTTGATTGAGGCGCTTTCCTCGAGCCATACAGGGCCTTTCAACACCGCCCCTTGTTCAACGATTCCATTCACACGGTGGGGTAAGTTTGTGAGGGCTCTCTCGTTGGCTTCGAGGAGATCCCAAGGCCTGCCGATATCCATCCAGTCTTCCCGCGCGATGACCGCGCTCCTCACCTCTTTTCGTTGGTCGATCAAGTGTTGAAGGGAACTGGTCAGTTCGTACTCTGCTCGCTTTGACTTCGTAGTTTTCTCTATCGCTTCGAAAACCTCCCGGTCTAGGAGGTAGATGCCTGAGTTTACCCAGCCCTCTGATCTGCGTGAATTCGAAGGCTTCTCGCGTATTGCAGCAACCCTTTCCCCATGAATCGTAACAACCCCAAATTCGGCGGGGTTCTCTACGCGCACGACCCCCATGACCTTGGAAGATTCTTGCGATTTCTCGACGACTGCTTGGATGGCTGATGGGCTTACCCAAAGGTCCCCGTATATTGCGAGGAAGGGGTCATCTCCCACAGCAGCATGGGTGATCTTAATCGCGGAAGCTGTTCCCGTCCAACGTGGCTGGCTTATGTACTCGATGTTGAGGCCGAAGCTGGCCCCGTCGCCCAGTGCAGATGCGACCTGCTCCCCCATGTAACCGACGACAACAATGACTTCCCTCACGGAATTATCAGCGAGTGCTTGAAGAAGGTACGAGATGATCGGCTTTCCGGCAACCGGAAGTAGGTGTTTCGGCTTGGTGGCCGCGAGTGGCCACATGCGAGTTCCTTCTCCCGCAGCTAGTACAACTGCCTTCACGTTCCGCTACCCAACCACTCGTTAACGTTGGCCCTTAGCGCTTTAAATTAGATATATGGCAAAGATAGGGTAAATGCCGTGTGCAGATTATGGTTTTTGATGTTGTTTCCTTCCTTGCGGGAGTAGCTGCAGGCGCGTTGACGGCTGGGTTGGCCGGTTTCCTGCATGGGCTCGAGAGGATGGCCGACGTTCAGGAGCGGTTACGCCTTGCAACGGAAAAAGCTGACCAGCTGAAGAGTATGTTTTCCACATCTGGCGCGGGCGATTCCAGCGATAGCGTCAAAGTGGATGAGCTGCAACGCGAGCTCGACGAGATACATGAAGAGATTAAACGCATGTATAAGAGAACGACGCGCTAGGCTGCGACAGCGGTCTGTGCTGCTTTGGCCTGCTCCATGATCTGGGCTGGAGTTGCAATCACTCCTGCTGGAATCGAGACAAGCCTAGATTTCCTGACGCCCACATGCCTCAAGGGTGCGATTTTCTTAGCGAGATTGTAAATGTCGGACCCCAACTTACCTAGCACGAACTCTTGTGATAGCTGGTCGTAGTTCAGGTTGGCTGCTTTATCTTCAACAATCTGCCGCATTACCTGGCGAACCCCGTGCTCCTGAGACGCCTTGATCCTGTCGCGGGTGAACGCCACGATCGAAAGCCTGGAAGAGTACTGATCCCTTGTTGTTGCGGTGAAGATGCCGTCCATTCTGGTGCTGCCCCGCCTGACGAGGCTGCGCAAATAATCGCTCGCGTATTCGTGTGACTTGAGAATCGTACTTGCCCTGTGTTCTTGCGCGTTAACGACCAAGAAGTATAGTTTGATTGATTGGTGGGCGAAGTCATTCGTTATGTCATAAAGTGTAGTTTCCACAACCCGTCCAATTATGGCGGAGGGAACTTCGCATGGTATGCTCGCCACGATATTTTCGCCGAAATATGGCGGGCTGTATATGTCGTACCATTCCTTCAGCCTCCACTTGTCCCTGACTTTTCTCGTGGCTTTGGACAACGGTATCCCACCTTAACTTCGGAATTCAGCAACGTACCGGTTGGGCGGTATTTAAATGGTTCAGAGCAAAATTCCAGCAGGCTTCATAGAGGCTGTCGTGAAGCCGAGAGTTTCATCAGAGAAGATTCAGCGGCACGGATGCACCGGAAAATGTCTTGCACGGTTGTCTGCAGCGTCTCAACTCGCTCGCATTGCCTTACGCGCACTCTCAACGTCTTTCCGCTCACGCTGGCGTAAATCTGCATTCGGCGACCAGTTAATTTGTTGTCAGGCAAGATTCCTTTCATGACGCTCTTCGCGAAAAGTGCGGAAGGGTAGCGGAGGGAGATTTCAGCTTCCAACATTCTCTTTCATCTGGTCAAGAAGGGCGTGGTCAAGATCCTGGAGGAATTGGGTGGGGTCGTCGACTTTTATGTGGGCCCCCGCTGCGACGTTGTGTCCTCCCCCAAAACCAGAGTACTTCTTCGCCGTTATGGTGAGTGCGGAACCCAAGTTTACACCCATCTTCAGCAGTTTGGGTGGCGCCCTGGCCGAGAGCTTGATCCCGCCGTCCTTGGCTTTCGTTAAGACGATTATTGCGTTATCGGATGAGAGGTTACCAGCTGAGGAGAGAATTGAAGAGAACGCTCCGGTCATGCTCTCTTGAATATGGTTCTCCCCGCGAATGACCCATATTGCTTTGAATTTCTGAATTGCGTCAGGTGATTTTGTTAGCCATTCCATGTAACTTGCAAGCGTCTTTCTGTAGACTGCCACGACTTCATTTGCCTCTTCCAGGGCAGTTTTCCTATCACCCATGCCCACGCTGACTCCTATGGATGGGTTGCCTGTGCGGCCGCAGGCGTTCAATAAGGCTGAGAACTCTCTCGCGTCCTCGTCGGGCCACCGGGGGGCTCATTTACCAATGTGTAAACGGACCCGACCATGTCGAGAACGACGCTTGATTGAAAACCTATGGAGGATAAGTAACCCATTATGGCGTTGACTAGCGTCTGTTTTTCATCCTGTCTAAGGTCAGCTATAGTCCGGAATCTGTCGCCCTCCTTCAGCTTGATTCCGGCGTTCGAGAGGAGTGTTAGGCAGTTGTCTTCGCGGCCGCTCAGGTTCGGCATGTAGGGAGTTGTGGTGAATGCCAATGACCTATGAATCGGCCGTGTTTCTCTTCCGTAAACCACAAGGTCCGTGTCTACCTTCACGCTTCCAGATGAAATGCCGTCCTCAACCAGTATCTCGTTCAACCCCAATAGCGACCTTTTTTCGTTCTTATCTTGCATGTCGCCGAGTGCCCCAACGATTGCCAGCGCGCTCAAGTCCTTGTTGGCCTCAGAGAGCGCGCGAGTCACAAGGTAAGTGACACCTGCTGCGCTCACCCTGGTAGCCCCGTCTATTCCGAACTCATGTGGGTTTAGTTGGGTGATTCTGCTGGGCGCCTCGCCGCTTGGTGGGTGGTGATCAAGTATGAGAGTTGCCTTTGCTTCGAGGTGGGAACTCAAGACGTCCAAGTAGCCGCTTCCAATGTCCGTGAAGATTGCGATGTCAGGTTTTGTTTTTGAGATGTCGTCCACATATTCCTCGCGTAATTCCTCGACTATTCGAATTGTGAATCTGGCATTGGCACGTGCTAGGGCGGCGCCCATTATTCCTGCGCATGACAAGCCGTCCGCGTCGTGGTGGGATACGACCATGAAAAATGAGTTTGATTGGAGGTGCTCTTTGATTACGTTTGAAACTGCTTTTGCGCGTTCGATGAAAGCCTCACGGTTACCTTCCGAAGGCATTAGGCCACTGACGCTACAACGTGTTTGTATTGCCACTCAGGTCGAAGTTGCCCCTTGGCCCGGTAGTACTTAACTAAGCGGTGAATCTTCGATTCAACCATAGCTAGGGAACGTTTGTTAACGTAATCCTTCCGGTTCTTCTCTAGGTGGCGCCTAAGGTGGTCTGCTTTCTTTAGAAGCGCGCTCAAATCTTCGGGCAGCGCCCCGGCTTGCTTTGTTGCTTGCAGCAGCTCCTGCACATTCTTCCCCGTAAGTGATTTGACTAATGGGACGGCGTAGCGATCACGCATGAGCATTCCTATGGTGCTGGGGGAATTACCTTCCCGGGATAGTTTGAGAACTAGTGCTTCCACCTCTTCGGGCGTATACTTGCACCATGTTGGTGCTTTCTTGCTTATGGGGCGGGTTGACCCTGACCTTCCCCGCTTACTAGTGTAAAGCCTTGCCAACGAATTACGTGCTCCAAACTTGAAATTGTTACCTCCTCCTCGGCCCCTCGATTATTTAACTTGTCGCGACCGTCACGGCGTGAGACTTCGCATTTTCCCTGGAGGTTAAATTACACTTCCATTCGAGCGTTCAACGTACTCCGGGGTTGAGGTAGAGTAATTACCCGGTCCGGCAGGTGACTTGCTCATGCCTCGCATTGCACCCTCCCTGCTCTTCGCTCTCGTACTTCTAGCGGTAGCGGTTCTCAGCCTGGGATCGCTAGCCTATCCACTCGTAACCGTGCCTATTCTAAGAACTGATACCCTCGCCAGCACAACAGCGAGCAACTACGTTTACTGGAGTACGGTTTCATCAACAAGCGCTGGCTGGGTTCCATACTCGACATCCACAGGATTGTCCATGGTCTACAATTATTTCTGTGACCCAGCCTCAATGGCCTGTTACCCAACCCAAACCTATTCCATCACCCAAACACTCTCGACTTACGAGGCACACACGCAGATTTCCCAAGTCACCCTCACAACTCAGTCGGCCACAACCCAACAGGTCCAGGTAACGTACACGAACTTCGCAATGACTCCAGCGTACGCAGCTTACGGGTTGAGTGATTCGCTGTTCCTGGGCCTTGCTGCAATCGTCATGATCGTTGTAGTCCTCTTTGTATTGACAACGGCCATCAAGGGACGGAGCGCTACGAAGCCAAAAGCCAAGTCCGGAAAGGCAAGTTTCTGCGTAAACTGCGGTGCAGAGCTACGTCCGGGTTCACGGTTCTGCGGCGAGTGTGGGTCAAAGCAAACCTGAACGAACTCGGCAATCCCAGGTTAGTGTGACCGCTCTAGCCCGAGAACCTTTTCTCTTCGGCCTTGAACCATCTCAAGAAACCTGCAAAAGCCATGGCACGGTGCGAGAGGGCGTTCTTCTCTTCAGTGGCCATCTCAGCGAATGTGCGCCCGTCTCCCTTCCGGGGGATGAAGATCGGGTCGAAACCGAAGCCGTGAGTTCCCCTAGCCTTTCTGCTTACGCGACCCTCCACGACGCCTGTAAAACACCAAGGGCGCGTCTTAGGGGTGCAAAAAGCCACTGCCGCTCGGAAGGATGCCCTTCTGTTCCTTGCGTTCTCCATGAGTCTCAGAATTCCACTCGTCCCCAGAGTTTTGAAGACGTATGATGAGTATGGGCCGGGAAAGCCGCCTAACGCTTTCAGGAAGAAGCCCGCATCCTCTGCCACCACTGGGCACTTGTTTGACCGCGCTGCCCACATAGCTGCGAAGGAGGCAATGAGTTCTAAATCGTTTGACTGAATCTCCAGCTTCTCTACACGCAACTGCTTCAGCCTAATTCCAAAACGTGAAGCGACCTGGGCGGCTTCAATGAACTTTCCCCGGTTGGTTGTTGCGAAATAGACTGTCTTGCTAGCCCCTCTCAAAGTATCTGCCCCGCTTCTCAATCTCGCGCATCTTCTGGAAAGTCTCCCTCGCTCGCCTTTTGCCGATAGTCTTTGCGTAGCCTTTCAGGAAGGAATTGAACAGGGTGGCGTGGAACGAGTAGTGAGTACTCTTCATCGCCCGGTTCAGAAGGAGCAGGTCTACACCCATATCTTCTATCTCGTTCGAGAAATCACCCAACCCGAAATCGATCATGAACAGTTTGCCGTCCTCGGATAGTACGTTCGAAATTGTCATGTCCCCATGAACAAACCCTCCCTCATGCATTACTGCGACTATGTTGCCTAGTGAGTTACAGCGTTCACGGCGTTTTGACATCGAGAGCTCGTACAACTCCTCTTTCAATGTGGGCCCCCTTACATAGTCCATAATCAACGTCGTCGATTCGGGGTCAATATGCCGAATTGTGGGAACTGGAACTCCCAGCTTCCTTACTTCGTGCATCATATTCGCTTCGTGGGCTGTCCTCATCCGGCGTATTGATTCATCGAGTTCGGATACCCTGTACGGTTTCGGGATACGGCTCTTTCTGATCGCTAGTTCCCCTTGCCAGTCTTGGAGGTAGATTTCGGCTTCGGCGCCCTTGTAAATGAGTCTAGCTTGCGCCATTTCTCCAGGGGATATCGACATCTTCCAACCTCCATTTCGGCCTAACGAGCGCCGCGTGTGCGGAAGTGGCCAAACCAGCCTGAAGCGCCAGCATTGCGGTCCACGCGATTTGCGCGCCACAATCGCCCGTATAGGCGGAATCGACCACGTAGCAGACGGCGTCATGAAGCCCGGCGACGGCCTCAAGTTTCTCTTTCAAGGTTTTATTGGCTGCCACACCTCCCGTTAGGAGGATTTCCTTCTTGCCCGTGTAGGCCAAGCTACGTTCAACGGCTTCTGCCAGCATCGAGCAGGAGACCTCTTGCATCGAGTAGCAGACATCCTCCAAGCCTGCGCCGGACCTAAACTTCGCAAGGGAAGCCGTCAGCAGCCCGGAGTATGAGACGTCATTGCCCTTGACTACATACGGGAGCATTAGGAAATGTGATGACTTTCCTGCTAGTTTCTCAATCTGCGGACCCGCCGGCGATGGCAGGTCAATCTCTCTCGCGAACATGTCGAATAAGTTTCCAATGGTAATGTCCTCAGTCTCCCCGAATATTCTCCACCTCCCTCCGGAAAAAGCCGCGATTGCTGTGTGACCTCCAGAAACGAGTACCACCAATGGGTCTTTGGCGCCTGTTGTGAGAATCCCAATTTCGATGTGGCCAATGGCGTGGTTCACGGGTACCAACGGAATATCAAAGAAAGCCGATATGGACCGGGCAACCGTCGCCCCAACCCTGAGGCATGGGCCGAGCCCGGGCCCTAGAGAGACGCCGACGCCGTCCAATTCCGAAGGTTTGACGCTGCCCGCTTTTTTCAACGAATCCGAGATGACGCCAGCGGCAACTTCACTGTGATGCTCAGCCGCCTCACGCGGATGTATCCCCTTCCCGGGAGCAGAGGCGTAAACGTCTCGTGAATCAGATAGTATCCGCCCACTGTCAGTTACAACGCTTGCACCAAAAGTATGCGCGGTGGACTCTATTCCCAGGCAGTACAAAGCAATCGCAGCCAAGGATTGTGAACACAGCCAGAAAAGGGTCTCGAAATGGTTAGTTAACTTAAAATAAGCTATAGCATCGTGAGTCGCGTTGATGGTGTCGCCGGTGAAAGGTGACCGAGAAATCGAACAGTAAGCTTCTGAAGCATACTTACTGGCATTGTTATCAATCAATGCGGCGAAATCATCCAGGAATTCTCGTAGGACCCGACAAGCAGAGGTTACGGTAATGAGCAAGCACGTTGGCGAACTGCCGAAACAATACGACCCCAAAGTAGTTGAAAGCGAAGTAAAGACTCTCTGGGAAGAAAACCAAACATACGAAGCAGTAAAGAAGGCAAAATCCAAAAATCCAAAATTCTACTTCCTAGATGGCCCTCCTTTCCCTAGTGCGGACCAACCCCACATAGGAACCTCTTGGGGCAAGGTTCTGAAGGACACTGTAATTCGCTACAAACGTTCGTGCGGGTTCAATGTCAGGGATCAACCGGGCTATGACTGCCATGGCCTGCCCGTTGAGCTCGCGATAGAGCAGAAGTTTGGCGTCAAAACTAAGAAGGAAATAGAAAGCTTCGGACTCGAACGGTTCATCACGGAATGCAAACGATTCTCAGAAACGAACTCGGCTTCACTGACAAGGGCTTTCCAGGATCTGGGCATCTGGATGGACTGGGACCGGCCCTACATGACGCATCTGGATTCCTATGTTGAGAGCGGCTGGTGGGGTTTCAAGCAAGCGGCGTCGAAGGGACTCCTTGAGCACGGCCAGAGAGTCGTACATTGGTGCCCTCAGGATGAAACGGTCCTCTCGGATTACGAGGTTGCCCTAGAGTACAAGATGGTTCGAGACCCATCGATCTACGTGAAGTTCCCCGTGGAAAGCAAGCAAGACGAGTTCGTACTGATCTGGACGACAACGCCTTGGACGCTACCATCAAACGTGGCCGTCATGGTGAACCCAGATTTTGAGTACGCAAGAGTTAGATCGGGACAGGAGACGTTCATACTCGCAAAGGAACGAATAGAAGAGGTCGCAAAGGCCTCAGGCCAAACCATGCAGCTTCTAGAAAGTTTCCCTGGAACGAAACTTGACGGTTTGGTTTACCGCTCCCCTCTGGAAAGCTTGGTTCCCGCTCAACGCAACTTGAAAAATGCTCACCGAGTTGTTCTAAGCAAGGAGTACGTGGTCCTTGGGGAAGGGACTGGATGCGTTCACTCCGCACCAGGTCATGGAGAGCAAGATTACGAAGTGGGCGTACGCTACGGCTTACCCGTCCTAATGCTGGTCGACGACCAAGGAAAGTTAACTCCTGAAGCTGGGAAGTACTCAGGGAAACCCGTTAGAGATGCAAACCCTGAGGTAATTGATGATCTGAAATCGCTTGGAATGCTTCTTCACGGGAAGAAATAGAACACCGAAGCCCCGCTTGTTGGCGCTGCAAAACGCCACTCATAATCCGCGCGACCGACCAATGGCTCATCCGAATCGCACAGAAGAAAGATGCCTTCATCAAAGAAGTCGACTCTACACTATGGATCCCTGAGTGGGCTGGAGCCGTCCAGTTCAAGAATTGGCTTGGGGCATTGAGAGACTGGGTGATCTCACGCCAGAGGTTCTGGGGCACCCCGCTTCCAGTGTGGACATGTGGGTCCTGTGGAAAACGGAAGATCATCGGGTCAAAGCAAGAACTCCTTGAGAATGCGACCTCACCGGTGGACCTGCCAACCCTGCACATGCCTTGGATCGACAAAGTAAAGTTCAGATGCGACTGCGGAGCCGACATGACCCGCGTGCCGGACGTTATGGACGTTTGGTTCGACTCGGGTGGCGCATCACTGGCATGCTTGGGATACCCGAAGAATAGTTCTGAGACCAAATACTGGTGGCCTGCCGATTTCATCGTAGAGGGACGCGACCAGGTAACGCTGTGGTTCTTTGCCCTTCTGAAAAGCGGAATGGTGACGATGGGCAAGGTACCATACAAGACTGTCCTGATGCACGGCTTCGCACTTGATTCCGAAGGGCGTGAAATGCATAAGTCAGGAGGCAACTACGTTACGGCCAATGAGGTTACAGAGAAATTCGGCCGAGACTCATTCCGCTACTATGTTCTCCAGACCACGTTGTGGGAAGACCTCCGATTCTCATGGGACGCTGTCAAACAATACAGCGGTGACTTGAGCACATTCTGGAACACCTATGTCTTCGCGAGCACATACATGTGCCTAGACAAGTTCTCACCAAAAATGTCTTTGAAGCAACTCACGCGCAGCCTGCGCCCTGAGGACCGATGGCTCCTAAGCCGAATGCACCGGACAATCAAAGAAGCAACCACGTTAATGGAAGAATACAAGATCCATGAAGCGGTTCGAAAACTCAAAACCTTCCTAGTGGAGGACCTAAGCCACACATACGTCAGGTTCATCAGGCGCCGAACATGGGTTGAGAAACAAACACGAGACAAGCTGGCAGCATACACAACCCTCTATACGGCCCTTAAAGCTGCTCTCATAATGCTAACCCCAATAACGCCTTTCCTAACTGAATCAATCTACCAACACATGTTCAGGAACGCTGAACCGAAACTCCCCCAGACCGTACACCTGCTTGACTGGCCACAATTCGACGAGAAGTGGATCAGCGACTCCCTTGAGGAAGAGATGAATGCAGCCAAAGATGTGATTTCTACGGTCGCCGTAGCCCGTATGCAAAAGGCGATGAAACAAAGGCAACCTGTCCCACGCATAGTGGTGGCAACCGACTCCAAACGTGTGCGAAAGGCCCTGAAGACCTACTCAACCCTCGTTCTTGATCAAGCAAACACAAGAACCCTGACTTCAACCGACAGGGCTGCAAGTTCGAAATACGAAGAACCCGCACGTTTCGCTAAAGCCGAATTCGCTGACGGCTCAGTATACGTTGACCTGAAACTTACGAAGAGTGAACTGGCCGAAGGCTTAGCTCGAGACGCTGTAAGGCGCATGCAGCAAATGCGAAAGGAAATGGACCTCAAGGTGGACTCGTACGTGAACGCCTACATCCTCGCACCGTCAGCAAACGCCGCGAATCTACTCAAAGGTAAGCGAAGTTACATCGCCGGGGAAGTTCGGGCAAAACAACTGACAATTACTACGAAAAGAGAACAAACAAAGATTCCCTACTACACTAAGGCGTGGCAGATTGGGTCAGAAACGTATGAGTTCGGCCTATTCGAGAAAGCAAGATTAGGCGGAAAAAGCACGGCGAAGCAATAGACTACGGGTATCTTACAACGGAACTTCGATAAACAGACGCTCAAGCAGTTCTTTGTACCTGTTTCTAATCGTAACCTCAGTCACATTCGCTATCTCAGCTATCTCACGTTGAGTCTTCCGTTCGTTTGTGAGGACCGTAGCGATGTATGTGGCTGCGGCAGCGATACCCGTCGGCCCCCTGCCGCTCGTCAACTTCATCTCCTTCGCAATCTCCAGGATGCGAATAGCAATCGCCTCCGCCTTTCCAGAAATAACCAGTTTGTTACTGAACCTTGCAGCGTAATTCCTGCTCGTAGACGGGGGCACGAACGCTTCAAGTTCTCGCACCATGAACCTGTAGCTCCTACCGACGTCTTTCTTGTTGAGACTCGAGCATGATGCTATCTCGTCAAGTGTTCGCGGAACTCCGCATTGCCGGCAACTCATGTAAATGGCAGCAGCGGTTACATTATGGATTGACCTTCCCCGAATGAGACGTTTCTTAATTGCCCGACGGTAGATGACTGAAGCCGTTTCCAGAATATTCTTCGGAAGATTCAACGCAGAAGAGAGCTTGGTCAGTTCAGCCAAAGCAACTGCAAGGTTTCTCTCAGTAGCATCCGACACCCGCACCCTGCTCTGCCATTTGCGAAGCTTGTAAAGATCCAGCCTTTGGGCGGCGGTTGCCCGTTTCCCAAGAACACGCCTATCACGCCAATCGATTACAGTTGAGAGCCCTTTGTCATGAATGGTATACGTTAGAGGAGAACCAACACGGCTACGTTTGGCCTTTTGGTCGTCGTCAAACGCGCGCCATTCAGGCCTCGTGTCAGCAATCTTTTCGTCGATCACGAACCCGCAAGCCATACAAACAATTTCAGCGGCTTCGTAGTCACGCATCAGTTTAGGGCCGCCACACTCAGGGCATACACGCACCTTTTGAGTGGGATGTAGCGTTTCGCCTACTCCACCATCAGTTTCTTCAGACACTTTCTCATCTACCCTAATCCAAGGAGTAAGCAATCCGCCCTACATACTTGGCAGGCGAAGGACCCAAGGGTCTGATCGAGATGTAAGGGGAGGATATGGGTCCGAATAGGTCTTGGACTTTTCCTATCTCCTTGAGTTTGCTATCACAAGCTCGGGTGCCCAATTTGACGAAGCGGGCTTCGTCGCATTTCACTATGAGGCTACGGCTGCTCGAAAGATGAAGAATTTTGCCGAGCCTGCGCAAACTTTCTACGTCACTCCCGCCGTCGTTGATTTGTGAGGTTACTATCATATTTAAACGTACGCCGCAGTTTTTTCGTTCAATATAATTTGTCTTTACTCTATTGTGAACAAATGCAGCGCGGAATGTATTTTTCGGAATTTCAAAATCGCATGAACTCATGGAGAATAAGAAGCGTCCATGGAGAAGGGTCCCAAAATCCCTGAACGTTTTTTACGCAGCAGAAGGCAACCATGGTTTCAAACGGTAGCTCGGCTCAGATGATAAAAGGCGTAGTGCTCACAAATTTCATGTCCTACGAAAACTCATACGTCCCGTTAGAGCCCGGGCTGAACCTCATTTGTGGCCCGAACGGAGCCGGAAAATCCTCCATCCTCCTTGCGGTTTCCGTAGTTCTGGGCCAAGCTTACACTGAACGGTCCAAGCGGTTGAGCGATCTTGTAAAGTGGGGACACGACGAAGCCCGAGTCACACTAATCCTCGATAATACAGGCGAGAGACGCCCATTCCCCCGCTTCCACACCGACCTCGTCACCATCACGCGAGTAATCAAGAGCACAGGCACGTACTACTATCTCCTCCAGAACAAGCCAGCGCCTAAATCAGCAATCACCGACGCCTTTCTTTCCCTCGGCTTGAACCCCGACAACATACTAGTCATCATGCACCAGTTCATGGTCGGCCGCTTCGCCGCCGTAACCGCCCAAGACAAGTTGAAGATGCTTGAGGAAGCCGTTGGTTTCGAATCATATAGAGAAGAAGTCATTGACGCCAGACAGCGCCTAGAAAGTGTCGCAAGCGAAGAGCAATCCCTCGCCCAGGTTCTTGAATCCACTAAGGAGACTCATGATTATTGGAAGCGTGAGTACGAGCGCTACTTGCAGAAACAGCAGCTGGAAACGAAACTGGAAAACCTCAAGAGGGAACTCTTGTGGAGCCGGATCCAGAGGAAGAAGGAAGCATTAACTCACATCGAAGCCAGAATTGAATCGAAGACGCGAGCTTTACAATCGATTGAGAACAAAATCCAAGAGCTCGCGGAGTCGAAGAAGAAACGCCAGGCAAAGTTTGACGAATTAAACCTTGGACGAATGGAACTCGAAGATTCACGGGTTGACCTCGTGAAGCAACTCACAACACATGAGCTGAACATCGAATGGACTACAAACCTCCTTCAGAACTTCCAATCCGTTGAGGCCGAGCAAGAGGCACAGCCGCCTAAACCTCCCTTACAATCACTCGACAAGATGAAGAACTCTTGGCGGGAGACGGCTGAGGAGTCGCAGGGCAAGCTGGCGAGAGTGAAGGAGAAAATGTCCTCGCTCAACGAAAAACTAGCTGACACCAGCGGCCGCCTCGAAGATGCGCTCACAAGGCTCATCGACACGAACGTGGAGTATGAGGTTTCAGGGTTCAAGAGGAAACTCCTCACAGAGGAAGTAGCAGACCTCCAAGCCCAAGTTCGTCTCGCCAAAGAAGAGTTGGACCCGATGGTTGCCGCAGCGGAGAAGACTGGCGCCGCCGTGGAATCGCCGAGAAAGAACCTTGAGATAATGCTGGAAATCGGTGCCGTCGAAGAGCAGATGAGGCCATTGTCAACGCTCTCGGCAGATGTCGAAAAGATGTACTCGTCCTACGCGAAGGTCTACGAAGAGCTGAAGCAGAAGGCCGACCAAGTTGCGCAGAACCGCCAGGAGGTTCTAACGGAGCTTGATAAGCGCCTCTCCCGATGGCGGGACGTGCTCTCATCCTTCCTAGAACAATTGACCGGCCGCTATAACGAAATCCTAGGAACCGTTGGCGCTACCGGTTCTATTCGGCTCGTATCCTCCAGAGATATTGAGAAATGTGGTGTGGAAATAATGGTTGGGTTCAAGGGAAACAAACCCACCGCCCTCGACGCCTTCACGCAGAGTGGCGGAGAGCGCAGCATAGCAATGATGGCCTTCCTGCTAGGGCTCCAACAACACATCACCTCCCCATTCAGGGCGATCGACGAGTTTGACGTTCACATGGACCCTAAGAACCGTGAACTCGTCACGCAGTTGATCATGTCAAGCTCCGGGGCCATGACTGGAGGGCAGTATGTGGCCATAACGCCAGGACAGGTCAACGTCACCGAGAACAGCCACGTGATCGTAGTCCAGAACATAGCCGGCACATCGGTAGTTAGCGAGCTGAAGTAACCATGACTGAGAAACCCAAAGGAAAGCGCATGCTCGCATCTGGCAGAAAGGAGCTTGAGGAGATCATTGAGACCTGCGAAGCGATTTCAGAGAGGAGGTTCAACCCCTTCTTCATGGATGTTAAACTGGGAGTGGAAACTCTTCGAGAGTATTTCCCACATTGGGAGAGTTTCGACGACCACTGCCTCGACGCACACACCCTCAACAGACTCTCAGAGGTAGTCCGCCTCCAGAATACCCAGCTCAAATTCCAATCCAGCGCACTCTACGCCGACCCCGAATTCATCACGCGGAAAGTTGAACGAATGAGCGAGAAACGGCTCGCCGAAGTGTTTCTCCAAAGTTGGCACCCCCTCGCAGAATTAGAACAGCTAACCAACGAAGCCGTCACCCTATCCCTCGACTACTGGAACCTGCTCTTGCCTATCTCGGAGAGGTGGAAACGGAGGGACTACTCGGGCGGCAAGAAACCTGAAACCGCCGACTCTTCAACACTGTCCGGTTTGGGGATCCATGGCGAAGAGTTCGGAAAACTGCTCACATCATTATGGGAAGAACTCCGAGCCCAGTACACTGATCAGAAGCCAATTGACTATTGGAAATTCGTTCATGCACAGTCATACCACGAAACGGTCCAGAGGGCTTACTTCGTAAGCTTCCTCGTAACCTACGGCTACGCCAAACTCCAAACTGAAGGCGAACAGCTCATGCTAGTCCCGATGGATGAGCCTTCGAAGAAGGCAATTGAAGGCGGTGTGAGTTTTCCGATACCGATTCCACAAGGAGCTTGAGAAAGTTGGCAACCACGGAAGCCACTGAAGCAAAATCTGCTGAAACCACTGGAACGACACAGACGCAGACAGAACCTAAGAGTTTCTACTCAGACAAGCTGAAGCGTGCAGTTCACCTACTTCTATTCCGACGCGGCAAAATGCCCGGGGCTAAGGACTGGGAACTGAAGGAGAAGTTGGGGAAGAATTACGAACAGGTCCTCGGACAGTTGAACCAACTATTATCCGAACTGGATTTGGAAATTAAGAAAGTGAAAGAGACTCCGACAGGTGAGATTACACCTGAAGGCGCCCCACTCGAAGAGGCTAGGTACCAGGTCATTCTGAAAGGGACCCTGGGCCTTAAGGAAGCAAAGATGATCGGTTGGCGAGTCGACAACTTAGCAGCCCTGAGCGCATCCATTGCATATTTGGTCTCCAAGCAAGGCAAGGCCCCACGCGAAGACCTCGAGAAACTGCTCGCCCATAAGTTCGGCCGCTGGAAGGCCGCAACGCTTGTCGACATATTTCTCCGAACAGGATACCTTGACGAAGATGATGCGGGTGTGATGGGGCTAGGTTGGAGAACGAATTCGGAAGTTGACCTCCGAGCCCTGATGACTAAGATGGCTGAGGCGAAGCTCTAACTCGCTTCTGATTCCGACTTGGTTACCTGCGCGAGAAAATCCTTTGGATACTTCTTCCTAGAGACGAAGCTCTTCACGTTTCCACTCTTAACGTGGGAGGACAATTGTAAGAGCTGCTCGCGTTGTGCGTAATGGTCGTGGACCTTACTCCTCCCCAAAACTGTAAGCACCTGCCCTAAGTAGAAGGTGGGCAGCCGCTGTTTGCTGCACATAGGGCACGTGCAGTGCAGAGTTGGGCCGTACTGTTCGGTCCACTCTTTTCGTTTGAAGACTCCCCAGTTCGTGGAATCGAACCTGTTGATCTTGTCCTTCGTGAGTGGAACGGGCGGGGGTGGCACAACCCACCTGTTGAAACTGTCTACGCCGAAGAGTGGAAGCATCATACCCTCCGAGCAGCGAAGCATGCTTCGAGCGAAGCGAATTTTCGGCGGAACCTGGAACACATGAACCCAGAGGCTCGGATCCTTCTTCTTCGCCTCCTCTAAAGAGCGGAGGGCTTGGTAGTAGAAGCCCCCTCTCATGTCGAACCCGACCAGCTTTGTACCCCTCTTCAAAACCTGCCCTAGAATCTTATCGAAGTCCTGTTTCGTTTCAGTAGGCGTCAAGACTGGCATGAGTGGCTTGTCCAAGCCCCTGTTATCCAGCCACCGTTCAGCGAACCGGTACAGGGTGAAGAAATCCTTCGGAGAAACACCTGGGCTCTGCTGAACGGTAACTACGTCCATATCAGCGAAATATTGGAGGTCGAGAACCGTTCGTAAGTCACTTGATTCTACGATGGCGGCTTCGCCCTTCAGTACGAGAAAGAGCATACTCAACGAGTCTTCGTGACTTGACGTTTCTCGTGCAAGCCGCCTTGCGAACTCTTTGAGGAACTCCTCCTCTTTCAGTATACGCTTCAGAGTCTCGGGGTAAATCAGTTTTCCCGCGATCACGATTTCGGTCGGGAAGTCTTGCTTCAACCCGACCAACTTGGTTGCATTCAGTTCTGTTGTGGTTGCAAATTTGTTTGGGACAGGAACCTTTGCGTTCGCGTAGGTCAGAGATCCACTAATGGCTCCTGTCTCATCGTCTATCTCAATATTCTTCTTGACTAAGTCAGGCATTCGACGATCTCCTAGGCGAAGGGCACCGCCCGGTATTCTTTGCTGCTGAGATTAAAGGAGAAGGATTTGCATCGACTCCGGCTATTCTTTGATGGTTATTTCGACGATTAGTTTTTCCGGGTGTGATGAGATGCTCATGGATTGGATTGAGTAATCGTTTTGCATCTTGAGTATTCTATTTATGATTCTCACTTTGTCGCATGGCAGCGGCTGAATCTTGACATCCTCGGTATCAGTGAGGCATGTGGGACAGACCCAGTTACTCCTCTTGATCAACGTCCCGGACTGCTCCTCGTTCTCCTGGTACCTGACCTTGTGGCAAACTTGGTCAGTGAACACGTTGCACTTCGAACAAAAGCGCCTCTCCACTATCTGGATGTGCCTGCCGCTGCTCGTTATCATCTCAAAATCAAAAGGTAGGTGGGTGGCCTTTGGATTTAGCTTGGAGAGTTGAGGAAAAGTGTTACAAAGTCTGAAATGCTTAATTAGCTGCCGTCTAATGGCTACGCGAATTCGCGCGAGTTCTGAAGGCAAAAGTTTTGGGCGAAGAAGTAGAGCTACCACCGCAAGTCCAAGAGCAATTGGTTCGTCTCCAACAACTTCAACAAACACTCCAGTCCGTTGCAGCGCAAAAACAGCAGCTGGAGATGGAATTGAACGAAACTGACAAAGCCATAGCTGAACTTGAAAAGTCCACTGACGAAACACCTGTCTACAAAAGCGTGGGCAGCATACTTGTCAAGTCGAACAGGCAGAACCTGCTAACTGAACTTAAGGAACGGAAGGAGCTTCTGACGACGCGGGTCACGGTCCTCGGAAAACAAGAGGATCGGACTAGGGAGCGGTTAAAGGAAGCCCAAGAAAAGCTTCAAGAACGACTTCAGGGACCAAAGCCGTCCCCTCAGCAGTAGAGCCGCTACGCAAGTCGCACGCCCGTGCAGAGTGTAATCACAATGAGTATTGAGTTCAAGAGAATACCTACGTCTGAGGAGGTTGAAGCGATGTGCGAGGCAGCTCAGGACGCTGCGCGAAAGCATTTGTTGTCTAAGATCCCGTTGAAGCAAGTAAGCGACCTGGACGTCACGATTGAGGCTGTGGGCGATAAGCCGCTTCTCGTGTCTGTTGATGTGGCGATTGAACTAGAAGGTGGCGACCAGGATTTGGAGCCTCTCGTTGACCAGGCCACTGAAGCGGCGTTCTCCGCGGCCGAAGCGAAAGCTAGGGAGCTTAACCTTTGCGAGGATACCCCCGCCTAATCAAACTGCTCCGAAAGGCAAAAACGGTTCTGGTTATAGGGCATCAAAACTCCGACCCCGACGCTGTTTGCGCCGCGTACGCATTCGTCGCCCTTGTTAAGCGCGTTAACAGAAAGGTTAAGGTCACCTTCGCTTCTCCCGCGGGCGTAAGCAAACTGTCGAAACAAATTCTGCAGACCATCCCCCTAGAGGTAACGGAACGCCCCGAAATGTCGGGGATGGACCTGCTCGTTACGATTGACACGAATACGCTTCAGCAGTTGGGCGAACTTCGTGAGCCGGTTCTCCAATCCGCCAAACCTTTGGTGATGATAGACCACCACGCACCCCATCCTGAAAACCAAAAAACGGCAACTTTCGTCATTTGCGACGAACACGCAACTTCAACTTGCGAAATGATTCTCGAGATGTACAAGCAGTCACATCTCGTCCCGAGCCGAGCTGTTTGCCAGGCGCTCCTGGTCGGGTTGCTTGTGGAGACAGGGTATTTGTCGATTGCCACGCGCCGAACTTTCGAATCCGCATATGCCTTGGTTCGGTCAGGTGCCGACCCTGAGGAAGCAAGAGAGATTACACGTGCCACGATGGATGATTCCGAAAGGATTGCACGGTTCAAATCAGCCCAGAGAGTCAGAATAGAACGCGCCGGAAAATGGGTGGTTGCGTTATCGGAAGTGGGGTCGTATCATGCCTCAGCCGCTAGAGCCCTGGTTGCGCTTGGGGCGCATTTGGCCATTGTTGCGGGAAAGAGAAACGATGAGTTGACCGTTAGTTTCCGCGCAACTCGAGAATTCGTATCTGAAACGGGCATGCATCTCGGAACGAACCTCGCAAACCCGCTGGGCGCGAGAATGAATGGTATGGGTGGGGGGCATGCGACCGCGGCAGGCGCAAACGTAGCGGGAAACGTAAATGATGCGCTTAGAATATCGCTAGGATTGATTCGGGAATTTTTCTCGCGTCCCCCAAAAGCTAATACGACGACAACCGGTAATGCGCAGGCTTCACCTCAAACTAGCGTAATTACGCAAAAATGAGATGAAGCGTAGGGGCCTAATCCGTTGCCGGCAATTGAAGCCAAGAAGCTCTCGTTCACTTACGCGGGCGCCGAGAAGCCGTCAATGGAAGATATCAACTTCTCAGTTGAGAAAGGCGAATTCGTAATTCTGACCGGCCCAAGCGGCTGTGGTAAGACAACTCTCTGCAGATGCCTGAACGCATTAATCCCGAATTTTTACTCAGGCGAATTGACAGGCGAGCTGATAGTCGACGGAATAAATGTTGAAGGACGGTCTACGGCGGAGTTAGCAACGCATGTTGGGTTCGTCTTCCAAAACCCTGAGAACCAGCTTTTCTCGCTTTCCGTAGAGAGAGATGTCGCATTCGGCTTGGAGAACCTTGGCGTACCTAAGGAAGAGGCCATTGAAAGAGTCCGTTGGGCGATGGAGGCAACAGGTATCCTTGACCTGCGCAACAAGGCCCCATACGAGCTTTCAGGGGGCCAACAACAACGCGCGGCCATCGCAGGCGTCCTAGCCATGCGCCCCAGCGTTCTTGTTCTCGACGAGCCCACTTCCTTTCTTGATCCCAAATCGGCGGAGGAAATCGTCGAAATCATAGCTAAACTGAACCACGAACTCCAATTGACCACCCTACTCGTGGAACACAGGCTTGACGTGGTCTCGAGGTATGCAAACAGAGTTATCGTCATGGATAACGGAAAAATAGCGTTGGACGGACCCCCTCGGGAAGTCTACAATGACGAAGCACGACTAATTGGCATTGGCCTCCCCAAAGTCACGATGCTCTTCCACCTTCTCCGAATAGACGGATTCGGAGTGACAAATCCAATCACAGTCGAAGAAGCAGCCGCCGATCTTAGGAGGCTATTGGCCCAGTGATCTCAATCGAGAACGTCAGCTTCCACTACACGGGCGGACCAGACGTTCTGAAGAACGTTAACCTGGAAATCAAAGATGGAGAGTTCGTTGCAATAATGGGAGAGAACGGCGCGGGAAAGACCACGCTGGTGAAGATGTTCAACGGCCTCCTAAAGCCCACAGAAGGTGCTGTTCTCGTTGATGGCGTTAACACACGGGAAAAATCGGTTGCGCAGCTTTCAAGGGATGTAGGCCTCATATTTCAAAACCCCGACCACCAGTTATTCGCTGAGACCGTGGCAGAGGAGTTGGCCTTCTCGCTCAGAAATTTCGGGTTCAAGGAGGACACTATCCAAAGAAGGGTCACCAGTTTGCTTACCACTTTGGATTTGAACCGGTACGAAAAGTCCTCACCGTTTGTTCTCAGCGGCGGAGAAAGGAAACGCGTTGCGCTCGCCGCGGTTCTTGCCTGGGATCCAAAACACGTGGTGATGGACGAACCGACTATCGGCCAAGATTACTTGCAGAAGGACCATCTACGAAACTTCATAGTCCAGATCACATCCCAAGGAAAGGCCGTAATCATTGTAACTCATGACGTGGAGTTTGTGGCGGAATGCAGACCTCGAGTGGTTCTGCTTTCCCGGGGAAAGATCATTGCAGACGGACCGGCAGCCGAGATTCTGACGAACCCTCAGGCGGTCAAGCAAGCGTCTCTTGTTATGCCACAAATTGCATCCTTGATGAACGACCTAAAGGACCTCAACCCTCCACCTAACATCATCGACGCGTATGCTGCCAAGGGATTTTTCTCGGGGAAACTCAAGGCAAAGGTGGAGGCGCGAGCGCCAACCCAAAGGCGGTGAAGGCAAGTTGTCCCTAAGGTTTGTTGAGGGTTTCAAATTCACCAGAATGGACAGCCCGATTCATAGGCTTGACCCGAGGTCGAAGTTCATTCTAACACTCGGTTTCTTTGTTACGTCCCTGATGTTCACGAACATCATCGTGCTTTTAGTGATTTTCTTGGCGCAGGTTCCCGGAATCATTTTGGCCAAGAGCCCAGGCCGGTGGCTTCGCTCGCTGAGGGGTGGGCTGTTTCTGTTCGTCTTCATATTCGTGATGAACGTGATCTTTGGTACGCCTTTAGTTACTTCGTTGGCTTTCGCTATACGGTTCCTCGCGATAATGTCTGCCTTCTCATTCTTCTTCATGACGACATCGGCAGACGACCTTGGCCTCGCCCTCGAACAGATACACGTACCCTATTCAATCTCGTTCACTTTCACAACCGCCGTGCGATTGGTGCCCACGATGGCGGTGGACGCCCAAACTGTTGTTGACGCTCAACGTTCCAGAGGGTTGGAGCTTGACAAGGGAAACTTCATGAAACGCATTCGAAACTACGTCCCAATCCTCATTCCTCTGATAATCTCAGCCATAAGAAGGAGCGTAGAACTTGCGGAAGCCTTGGAGTCTCGAGCCTTCGGTGCGACTGAGAAAAGAACCGCAATAGTGACTCTCAGGATGCGGGTTGCCGATTATCTCGTCATCCTCGCAACGTTCGTTGGGGTGGGGCTCGCGCTGTACGTGTACTTCAAAGTCCCCCTGCCGAATCTAGTGATTCCCATTCAAATACCACGACTTTTCTAAGCCGCAACTCAATCTTTACGGGTTGGGTCAAAAATGCCATTCGCTAGAATCGTAGTGGACAGTCGGGAAGCCGCTTCTGGAATTCCGGAAATCTTGCGTAGGCGGGGATTGTACGTTCAGCTGAAGACGCTTGACGTTGGAGATTACATAGTATCGTCGTTTGCAGTTGAGAGGAAGACAGTGCACGACTTCATAACTTCCCTGTATAGGGGGAGGCTGTTTGAACAGGCGCAACGCATCTCCCACTCATACGAGAATTACTTGCTCATCGTGGAGGGGGATAGCCAGGAGGTTTTGGCAGACCTTCGGAATCCCAGAGTCTACTGGGGAACGCTGCTAGCCTTAGCCATGACATTTGATTTCAAAGTGTTCTTCACATTGGATCAAGAGCAAACCGCCGACGTCCTAGAAGTATTAGTCACAAAATTCCGCGGAAAGGCGGGGGGCGTACCTTTACTCGTTAAGAAACCCCGGATGGAGACAACCAGAGACTGGCAATTATCGATCTTAGGAACCCTTCCAACAATTGGCCCAAAGATGGCCGAACAGCTGCTCGAATCCTTCGGCTCAGTTCGCAGTGTCTTTCGTGCCTCGCGTTCCGAGTTAGCTGTTAAGGGTGGTATTGGATACGCGAGAGCTGCAAAAATCCATGAATTGTTAGATGCGGCATATGGCCAGAGTTCTGCGAAGCAGGCAAAGCTCGCCTGAAGAGTGCAGAACCGCATCAGGGATTCAAAATTGAGCAAGAATCTCCGCGCGCATGCTGGTTGGTTCTCCGACACGAACCAGCGAGCAGAACAGTATGCTCAGATGCGCTTGAGGCACGAATTATGCGCCCAGAAGGGGTTCCGCGAGCGGAGCCGGGTGAAGTTTGTTCTCGCGTTGAACTTTCTGAAGCTGTACTATCTGATTAGTGCGCCCGTCGTCACAATCGTAGCCCGCAGCGACTACTTGATGTCCCTGGCGCGGATGCTGAACGCTCCGACGAAGCAGGTGGTTCGGAGGATACTTGGCTGAAGTCACTGCCAGGAAGAGAGATACTTGGTTTGCTCTGCGCTCCGGCTATCGATTTTAAACCCGTGACTATCAAGCCACAAATTCGCAACTTCCTTGTCGATCTCAAGCGGCATTCTGTAGACCTTTGCCTGCAGCTTACCCTTGTTCTTGACTAGATACTCAGCCGCGAGTGCTTGGTCTGCAAAGCTCATGTCCATAACCTCGGCTGGATGGCCGTCTGCCGCAGCCAAATTCACCAAACGTCCTTCCGCAAGTAGGTAGAGCCGTCTACCATCCTTCATCTTGAACTCTTCCACATTCTGCCTTGCGACCCGTACTGCGCTAGCAGTGGCGCGCAGTTCCTTGACCTCAATTTCCACATCAAAGTGTCCCGAGTTCGCCATGATTGCGCCGTCTTTCATCTCATCGAAGTGCTGTTTAGTTATGATTGATTTCACGCCCGTAGCGGTGATGAATATGTCCCCAATCTTGGCGGCCTCCGCCATTGGCATCACTCGATACCCTTCCATCGCCGCCTCCAACGCCCTGACGGGGTCGACTTCGGTGACGACGACATTTGCGCCGAGGCCTTTCGATCTTAAGGCGATGCCACGTCCCACCCAACCGTAGCCGGCTACGACGACTACTTTTCCGGCGATGAGCATGTTTGTGGCCCGCATCACGCCTTCTAGAGCGGATTGGCCTGTTCCATATTGGCTGTCAAACAGGTATTTGCTATAGGCGTCGTTTACTGCTATCACGGGATACTTGAGTAAACCATCCTTCTCCAATGCGTTGTAGCGGTGGACGCCTGTCGTGGTTTCTTCGCATGCTCCAATCACATGCCCGAGAAGCTCCTTCTTGTCTGTGTGAACTGCCACCGAAAGCTCGGCGCCATCATCGATTATTAATTGCGGCTTGTGGCTGAGAACTTGAAACAGGTTTTCGCGGTGTTCGTTGGGCGTTACACCATGCCACGC
Organism: Candidatus Bathyarchaeota archaeon; assembly: GCA_963726255.1. Taxonomy (GTDB): domain Archaea; phylum Thermoproteota; class Bathyarchaeia; order 40CM-2-53-6; family 40CM-2-53-6; genus FEN-987. The sequence continues at coordinate 510,754 of CAVSBL010000002.1, read as the reverse complement.
GTACACGTTCACACCCGAGTTCGCCAGAGCTGCCGCAACATCATCCTGCGTTGACAGTGGGTTGCTACCAGTTATCGCCACGGAGGCCCCACCAGCCTGCATTGTTTGCCCTAGGACAGCGGTTTTCATTTCTAGGTGCATGCACATCGCCATGGACAACCCTTGAAACGGCTTTTCTTTCTCAAACCGCGCACGGATTCTTTCAAGCACGGGCATGTGCACACGTGCCCATTCAATTTTCAACTGACCCTGAGGGGCCAAGGACGGATCTTTGACTTTGCTCAAGCGCAAATCATCCCGATACCAGAGCGTACCTTCCGTTCGTGGAATGTGGCCGCGTAAGTTAAAATGCTTGAGATAGCCTCCGAGTGTGGCGAGCTGGAAAGTAGCTTTTGAGCAACTTAGTTTCGATTACTCGAGCGAATTTCCTGCCGTTAACCGTCGTTATAGTATTCGCCGGCCTAGCAGCCGCATTCTATTCGCACCGGGTCTTCCTTCCCATCGACGCTGCCCTTGTCATGGTGGGAGGTTTACTTACACACGCCTCAGTGAACGCTTTCAACAATTACTTCGACTATCGCTCCAAAATCGACGCGAAAACCCCTAAGACACCTTTCAGCGGCGGGGTCGACACACTCGTCAAGGGCATGATGAAACCCTCGGAAGCACTTACGGTCTGCCTGTTTACGATAATCTGTGCTGCCTTGATTGGAGTCTACTTCTTGGTACGTTTGTTCAACGTCCTTCTCCCCCTGATCGTCTACGGAGCGATCGTAATCGTCCTCTACACGCCAGTTCTTTCTGCGTTCCCGCCGTAAGCGAAATTGTCGCTGGCTCCGGTTTCGGGCTGATGGGTTTGGGAGTGTACGTTACGCAGACCGGTTTGATCGACGCTGCAGGCATCGTCATACTGATTCCAATCACAATTCTCGTCGCTCTACTCCTATTTCTTAACGAGTTCCCTGACGCCGAAGTTGACAGAGTTGGCGGTAGGCGTCATATTGTAATACTAGTGGGGAAAAAAGGCTCGGCTTGGCTCTACGTGGCAGGCCAGGCAGCAACTTACGCATCAATTATTCTCGCTGTGGCTATCGGCGCAGCGCCGCTCCCAGTGCTCGTCTCGCTCCTCAGCCTACCCATAGCATACAAAGCCAGCCGAATCACTTTGAAGAACTACAACCGAACATCCAACTTGGTCCCAGCGCTAGGCTCAAACGTGCTATTCATTCTGTTAACAATTGCTCTGATGGCATGCGGCTTTGGGGTAGCCTCGTTCGTTTAACGCGCGGCTTTTAACTCAACCAAATCAATCTTACACGCGTACCGGCCATGCCATCGCTGCTGATCAAGAACTGCGACTGGGTTGTCACACAAGACAACAAACGCGAGGTGTTCCGGGACGCATCCATCCTCATCCAAGATGGAGAGATCAAGCAAATCGGGAAGAACCTCAGAAGCCCTGCTGACTCAGAGGTTGATGGACACGGAAAAATCGCCATGCCCGGCCTCATCAACACTCACACTCACCTTTCAATGACTATGTTTCGGGGCTATGCGGATGACATGCTGCTGCAGGATTGGCTGCAGAAGAAAATTTGGCCCCTCGAAGCCAAGCTGACAGGCGAAGCCTGCTACTACGGCGCCCTCTTGGGCTCAGCTGAAATGATCCAATCCGGAACGACAAGTTTCATGGACATGTATTTCTTTATGGACGACGTGGCCAAAGCTGTGGCCGAATCAGGCCTGCGCGGCTTCCTTTCTTACGGCATCATAGATCTATCCGACCCCGGGAAAGCGCGAATGGAACAGGAGAAGAGTAGGAAATTCCTCGATTACATCAAGGGCCTTGGCAATCCAAGAATCCGCTTCGCCTTGGGCCCACACGCACCATACACTTGCTCCGCCGAGACCCTGGTCTGGGCGAAGGAATTTGCCGAGAAGAATGATGTGATCAACCACGTTCACGTGGCTGAAACACGCAAGGAGCAAGCAGACTCCCAGCAGCAGCATGGTTTGCGGGTCGTCGAATATTTGGATAAGATTGGAGCGCTGTCCAAGAAGATGCTCGCAGCCCACTGTGTTTGGCTGACGAAGAGTGAGGTCGCTCTTCTCGCCAAGTCAGGCGCTGCAGTCGCGCACTGCCCAGTTTCAAACATGAAGCTTGCGAGCGGCGGAGTCGCCCCCCTACCGGAAATGTTCGAAGCGGGCGTCCCCGTCGGGTTAGGGACTGATGGCGCAGCGAGCAACAACAGCCTGGACATGTTTGAAACGATGAAGGTCTGCGCTCTGCTGCACAAGGCGCATAGGTGGGACCCTACGGTTCTGAACGCCCAGACGGTGCTTGACTTGGCCACGATTCAAGGGGCGAAGGCCTTGGGAGTTGAACGCGAAATCGGAAGCCTCGAACCGGGAAAGAGAGCGGACATCATCCTAGTGGACGCAAAGTCGCCTAACATGAACCCGGTCTACGGCAAGGAAACGGTTGTCTCAGACCTAGTCTACTCAGCCTCATCTGCCAACGTTCACACTACGATTGTGGATGGGCAAGTCCTAATGGAGAATCGACAGTTCAAAACAATTGATGTAGGGCAAATTGTAGCTAGGACGCGTGAGCTGGCGACAGAGCTCGCGCATGGTTGAGGGCGTCCCACACCCTAGTTACCGAGGGCCTAGCTGAACTTCTTCTATCTCCAAGTACCCCGAATCGTCACGCCAACGCGGCGTGGACCGAACAACGGTAAGGGGCACTTTGAACATGGGTGCGGCTAGGACGAAGGTTTCAGCTTCGCCCCCTTCGAATGCCACATTAAGGCCGTACTTTTTTCGGAGGGCGACCAGTCTAGGCAAGTCCGAGGCGTCGAGTTTCTTACCCAGCCACTCCTTGGTAAGGCCGAGCGCGTTGCACGCTGTTACCATGATCTGAAAGCCGGATTCTATCTGCTCCCTAACTAGTTGTTCTTGGTTCTTGTGCCAGAGGGGGGCAATACTCTTGAGTCCGAGCGTCTCGCACACGTTGTCGATTCGAGTTCTCTGATATTCGCTTGCGACCGCGCCTGAAACCACCGTGTCGATGCCTAATGATTTCTTGAGTTGCTCAAGGCCGTCGGCAAGATCGGTTAATTCCCGTTCTTTTTCACCACGGGTCTTAACGGTTAGTTGTGGTAGGCTCATGGCTTGGGCCTGCAGCTTGGTCCAAGTTAGGCCGGGAAAGTGAAACATCCAAGATTCTTGGGATTCTGGAATGACGGTGAGTAGGCTTTCCACGTCCCAGCCCTGCATTTGGACACACCATAGTGCGAATGCGCTGTCTTTGCCGCCGCTGAAGAGAACTGCGACCTTCAATCTGTACTACACCTTGAAGTCACGGCTACTACACCTTAGAACTCTGCGGGAGCTTTGAACCTGAACTGGTCCTGGTAGAGCTTTGAGAGCCTTTGCAGTGTGTCCGCGTCCCCAACCCGTTTATCATCCCTGAACCGAGCGATTCTCGCAAAGCGAAGGGCAAACCCGGATTTGTAGTGTGGGCTATGTTGAATCTCGTTGAAGGCTACCTCAACGACAATCGACGGCTTCACATATACGGTGTAATCTGTTTCCTTAGTCTTCAACTCTAGCAATCTCTTTGTGATTTCAACGAATTCTTGGTCGGTGAGGCCTTTGAAGGTCTTACCGACCACTAGAAATTCTCCCGACGCCTCGTCCCGCACGGCGAGATGATAATTACTTAACCAGCCCCGCCTTCTCCCGGAACCCCAATCCGCAGCCACGATGACCACGTCCAATGTTTCCGCGGGCTTGATCTTGAACCACTTCTTTCCTCGGACACCGGGCGCATAGTTGCTCTTGAGGTCCTTCGCCATCAGCCCCTCGTGCCCTGCCTCGATTGAGGCTTGCATCAACTTCTTCGCCTCAACCAAGTCTTTCGTAACGATCCTTGTAGCCAGTAGTTGCTCGTCGACTACGATGCGGAGCGTCTCCCACCTTTTTTCGTATGGAGTATCAATCAGGAGGTTTCCGTCGAGATAGATGACGTCGAATAGGAAGAGTTTGAGCGGAATTTCCTTCAGCATCACGTCAACGTCGTGTACACGCCTGAATCGCCTCATCAAATCCTGAAATGGAAGGGGCTTCTGATTCTGGCCGGTTGCAACCACTTCGCCCTCGATTAGAAATTCCTCACTACGAACGCGTTTCCTTGCGAGCTCGACTATGTCCGGCAGGCTTAATGTGACGTCGGTTAGCCTTCTGCTGAAAATTCTGAGTGTGCCGTCCTTCCGGTGAATTTGGATGCGTGCACCGTCATACTTGAATTCGAAGGCGCTTGTCCCCCCGTGTTCTTTGAAAACCTCCTGAAGATCTTGTGCCATCTCCGCGAGCATAGGCTTGATGGGAACGAACAGAGTCACGCCCACGTCCTTGATGGCTTCCTGGCCCTTCGTGAGTGCCAGTTCGGCAACTTGGGCGAGGTTTCCCATGAGCATGTTAGCCCTACGAACTCGCTCAGGGTTGATGGATGCGGCTTGGGCTATTGCGTCTAGGACGACGCCCTCTACGGCGCCTATGCGCATCTCTCCGAAGATAATCCGCATCAAATACTCGGCGTCGGCTCTGGGAAGCCGGCTGAGTAATGTGTCTACAAGCGTCTCCTTTCTCTGTCGCGAACCTGACCCACTTGCGGTCGCTATCTTCTCGAAGGTTCTGTAGACCTCTAGGATTGTTACAGGTTTTGAGATTAAGGCAGATTGGCCGCTTCCGCGATTAATCTTCCAAAGCGTCTGTCCTCCGATATCGAGCGCCCGCTCATCGGATTCGGGAAAAGGCCGACCAACTAGGAAGGAGACGGCTGGTGTGATTTCTTCGCGGCTTAGGGATTTCAGGAAGTCCACTAGGTAGGCTACTTTCTCTGTCCTTTTCGTAGTAGACTCTAACGCTTTGCAGACTTCTGTAAACCGGTTAAACGAAGTCTCCGGCGGCAATCATGCTCCTCCTTGGTTGCCCCCTAGCCAGCTTTGGAGGGTTGAACGGTCTTTGGCGTAGAATGCTCGCATTCGTTCAATTGCGAGATTGACCCTATCTGGGGAGAACCCACGTTCTTCGCAGAGGAATTTCCTGAGGCCTTCTTCGTCCATGCCTTTGAATTGAATCTCGTAATCCTCCCTTACATCTGGGTGGAGGAAGATTGTGCGTATCGCTTGAATGTTGTTAGGAAGCTGAGTTTTGAATCGGTCCGGCAGTTTCTCAAGACCTCCATGTTCCCTGATGAGTTTCAGGGCTGTTTTAGGTCCGACTCCCCGAACTCCTTGGTTAAAGTCGGTCCCTACTAGGATGGCTAGGTCGATCAGTTGCTCTCGAGTTATTCCTAGCGCCGTCAGGAGTTGGTTAAGTTCAATTAGTTCAGGTATGAGCGGGCGGGCGATTCCTTTGCTTGGCAAGAATTCTTGCCCAGATATCGTTACATACCGAACTAGCCGAGGAGCACCGAAAAGTACAGAGTCATAGTCCCGGCTATTCGCAGCCCAGACATCACCCTTGGACGCCATGTGGGCAGCCTGAGCCTCACCCTCTTGCGGGGCTTGAACGTAAGGGACGCCAAGCAGCCCGAGCAGTTTCCTAGCATCCTCTTGCATCGGTTGCGTCAGCGAGTTCATCCTTACCGCTTTCGACCAAGCCGCTGAGTAGTCGCCGCGTTGGACAGCCGTTTCCCACTCCTTCCGCGCCTTTTCCCTGTACTGGCGCCGTGCTTCCAAGGTCCGCATCTTCATCGCAGGTGGCTTCCCATCAAAAACGAACACTGGGCGTATCCCATAATCTGCCATCAAACGCGTCGTGCGAAGAAGTAATCCAACCAAGTGCGAAGTAACGTTGCCCTTCGAGTCGGTGAATGGCCTTCCGTCCCGCATGCGGATTAGCGCGAGGAATTGGTAGAGCATATTGTTGGCGTCAACGGCGAGGCTTCGCCCCTTCAGGTCATCCAACCGCAGCTGCCGCTTAACAACGAGCGGGGAGAGGTTGAAACCCAAAGGCCAACTACCTAAACTCCTTGGAACTCACAGGCGACAAATTAACCATGTTCACACACCAAGGCGACCCATTTGCAAACCGTTTTATTCCGTGCCGACAAAGTGGCTTCTATGTCCGTTGTAACCGAAGGAAAATTGGGTGCGGTCATCTTCTTTGCCCTAATGGCGGGCATCTTGATTGGGCTGTTCGCGGGTTACATGCTATGGGTGCTCAGAATTTTCGGCTGTACCTGGTTCGCACCCTGCTGACCCATGCTGAATGTTTCATCATGCGTTACAGATCTTTTCTCTGTGGAAAACTATACTGAAATTCTCCTGCCGTGGATTCGCACAAGCCACCCTATGATGCTTCACAACGACCGATTTTCGGTTGAACCGACCGAGGCTTGACGAGGCACCAGACAGTAATGCTTTAATGACATCGAGTTATGTTGCCATCGCGATTTCGGAGCAGAGTTGAGAAAATATGCCCCGTTACAAATCTACGACGGAAATACAGAGGATCATAGCTAACAAGGACCAAATCCGAATGACGTAGCCTAGTTGCTGCGTCCGGAAGATATGGGTATAATCGCCCACGTCGACCACGGCAAGACGACGATGAGCGACTCCCTCCTTGCGGCTGCTGGCCTTCTGTCACCAGGCATGGCTGGGACAGCACTAGCCCTAGACTACATGGAAGAAGAGCAAAAGCGGCAGATGACCATCAAGGCCGCGAACGTGAGCCTACTCCATGAGAGGAATGGTACCCCCTACGTCATCAACCTAATCGACACCCCCGGCCACGTTGACTTCTCAGGAAGAGTGACTCGCTCGCTTAGGGCGATTGACGGCGCAGTTGTAGTTGTGGATTCTGTTGAGGAGATTATGGTTCAGACGGAGACGGTGACGAGGCAGGCGCTTGAGGAACGTGTTCGGCCTTTGCTTTACATTAACAAGATTGACCGCCTCATCAAGGAATTGAGACTGTCCCCCGAGCAGATTCAGGAGAGAATCGGGCGCATAATCACCGAGTTTAACCGCCTCATCGAGCTCTACGCTGAGCCCGAGTACCGTGAGATATGGAAGGTAAGCTTCGCAACCAACACTGTAGCCATGGGTTCGGCCAAGGACCGATGGGGTTTCAACGCGGAAATTGCGAAGGAGAAGAATGTCAAATTCTCAGATGTCGTCGACGCCTACCTGAACGAAAAGGTAAGCGAACTAAGAGAGCGGGCCTCGCTTGACGATGCCATCCTCAACATGGCCGTGGAGCATTTGCCCCCGCCACATGTGGCACAGAAGTATCGGATTCCGAAGATTTGGAAGGGGAACATAGACAGCGAAGTCGGCAAAGCTATGATGAATTGTGACGACAACGGTCCCGTGGTCATGGCGATTACGAACATTGTGGTTGACCCGCAGGCAGGAGTAGTTGCCAGTGGAAGATTATTCTCAGGAACAATCACGGAAGGATCAACCTTCCACCTACTTGGCGCGAGGGTGGACCAAAGGGTTCAGCAAGTATGCATATTCATGGGGCCCTACCGCGAAATCGTGGGGACAATAAGCGCTGGCAACATCCCCGCCCTCCTAGGGCTCGATGCAGCAAAGGCCGGAGAAACACTGTCGACGATAAAGGACATAGCACCCTTCGAAGCCGTCCATTACGTTACGGAACCCGTAGTTACGATGGCAGTCGAACCGAAATACAGCAGGGACCTTCCTAAGCTCGTGGAGCTACTCCGCAGGCTTAGCCTCGAAGACCCAAACCTCGTGACGAAGATCAACGAAGAAACCGGCGAGTACCTCATAGCCGGAATGGGCACACTGCACTTGGAAATAGCTAACACGCTGATAACGAAAACCGGTTTGGAAATCGTAACCTCCAAACCGATCGTAATCTACCGCGAAAGCATCAGAGGCACCGCCGGCCCTGTGGAAGGCAAATCGCCAAACAAACACAACAAGATCTACCTCTCCGTCGAGCCTCTACCTGACAAGATAATCAGCATGCTCAAAGAGGGCAAGATTGGAGAATACCAAGACCGCCACGAAATGGCAAAGATACTTCGCGAGGAAGGATGGCCCCCCGACGAAGCCCGTGGGGTTTGGAGCGTTGACGAAGGGAGCAACATGCTTGTGGAAGTGACGAAAGGAGCCCAGTACGTCCAAGAGGTTAAGGAAATGGTTATTGCAGGTTACCGTTGGGGACTCAAGGAAGGCCCACTTGCGTATGAGCAAATCCGAGGCGTGAAGGTGAAGGTTACGGACATTTCACTCCATGAAGACCCCGTCCACAGAGGCCCAGCGCAGATCATGCCAATGAGTAGAAGGGCATTCTTCGTCGCATTCCTCAGCGCAAACCCAGTTCTGCTGGAACCAGTCCAAAGAATCACGGTGAAGGTACCCCCAGAGCTACTTGGAGCCGCAACAAGTGTAATCTCGCAGAAACGTGGGAAAATCGTTTCAGTAGACCAGCGCGGGCACCTCGTCTATGTAGTAGGGGAGTTGCCCACAGCTGAGAGCTTTGACCTCTCAGAGGTTATGCGGGGCGCTTCTCAAGGCCGGGCATTCTGGGGGTTGGAGTTCGCCCACTGGGCACCTGTACCGCAATCGTTGATCAACCAGGTCATCACGGGCATACGCGAACGCAAGGGCCTACCACCTGAACCACAAAAGGCAGAAGACTTCATGGAAGCGTAGACCACACTCCCCTCCTTCAGCAATCATTATAACGCGTTTCCATGCCACACTATCTTCGGCAATGCCACGCCCAATTGAAACCCTTCTTTCTCTTCCCCGCGTGCGCCTCATCGATAGGGTCCCGATTCTAGAAGCTGAAAAATATGTGAGACGCTTTATGGGACGACCAGGTTACCGGCCGAAACTCGTTAAGCAGGCAATGCAGGTCTCCGAAGGTTCAGCCAAGCAATTCTCCGCGGACGATAAAGGACTCTGCACACTGCTTGAGGAGCTTGATTCAGCCCAGTACGTAGTCACAAAGCGATCGAAGAGAATGATGGGGGAGATGTTGAGCGGAATCTGCGCTGACGGATTCATCTTCAAAGAGTTCGAAGGTGAAATTGACGCTCTGTGCGAAATCTCGCCACCTCTCCGACAAGTTTCGAAACTCGCCGACGGACTGGCCGACAAGGCAAAGGAAGAAACCATCGATGTCGCCAGGGCACTCTTACTCGATCTTCCCACACATGCCACTGACTTGCGACGACAAGAGCACCAGGGAATGGTGGGTGCCTAGCCTGATCAGTTTGCAAGGAATGCATCCATGCAGCACGTGATATTCGAAGGGGGCACACCTGCAGCTGCCCTATCTTGGATGCTTGAACGGGGAATAATCATGAGAAAGAGTACGAAGGACCCTGAAACTTTCATACCCGTACAAGGGTACATTCTCTCCGACGAAATGCGTGAAGAAATCGGAAACAACCTCGTGAAACTGTTCACGAAGGCAGCTAAAGGAACTCGCCTGAAGGATGTGACTATTGGCGACGCATTCGTTACTGCAACCATGGCGGCTGTGCTAGCCAATGCGGAGGCTTCGCTTAGTCAGGAAGAGCTGACAATGTGCACGAACATCATTCTGAAACTTTTACCCTTCGACAAGCTGGAAGTCGCCGGCGTAACCAGCAAAACTCTTCGGCGCCTGTCGAGGGATAGCGCTTTGCTGAGGAAGCTGAGAGAAACATGTAGTGCCAGTGCGGAATGCGGCATTTGGTAATCCACGCTTCTATTTCTTCCGCTGGAGTCGGGAGATTTTTATTGTGAGCTCGAGCTTTCTCGATTTGCGGTCGTCGTGGCTGGACTCTGAGTGCGTGAGCATGGATTGCTCCATTAGGCCGTGGTCCAGTTCCCAACCTGGAGAGGTTGGAAGGGCAGCCTGGTCTATGACGGGGGCTTCCCAAGCCTCAAAGTTGCATAATAGCAACGGGGAAACCCGGGTCCGAATCCCGGCGGCCGCACCACATTTCAGACTAGAATCGCATGGATAAATACGATCAATGAAAAGACCGGCAGTTGGTGGGATGTACCTTCAGACATCGTGAAGATAAGATTTCAACGTGAAGAAGCGCACTGAATTGAATACCCATTTTGCTCCAAGAGGAAACCGTTCTACTCTCCCTACCCAAAGATTGCACGCATGAATGTGTTTGGGCCTGATGGAAAGCCGAAGCTTCAGGAGCAGGTAATCTACGGGTGTATCGATTGCAACTCAAACCTGAGGAGGCCTGATTGTCACTTCATGTAGGACAGAGCGATGCCTATTCCTTCGGCGCTACTCGCTGCCCAACCGGGGGCTAGTGACCGGGGAAGATGCTTCTCCTGAGTTCAAGAGCGCGCCTGCCATCCTCAGAGAGGACGTAGAACTTCTTGTAGCCCGTATCAACAATCTTCACAATGCCGCCGTTCGCCAAATTCTTGAGATGATACGAGCAGAGCCCTCGACTCACTTTAGCCTTGGTAGCAATCCCTCTTTGATGAATTCTAGGAGATTGCGAGATGGTCTCTACAATCCGCGCGATTGTATCGTCGTATACAATTTTAGCGGATATCCCGTCAATCTTCTCAAGGACCTTCACATAATCACCTTTGGCTCTTGTCATTCCTAACCAACACCTTTAGACTTAGGGAGACCTGCGCCCCTCAGCAAAGACATTTCAGCATTTTGACTCTCCTGTTGACGCTTGGTGCAAATGTAGCCGCATATTCCGGCGTTCTTGACACGAACGCGTCATATTTCCGCTATGGATTAATCTCAGTTAGAACGAACTGCAACGTCTTAACATGTCTATGCTTATCTCATGATGTCAAATCCCCTAGACTGACTTGTCAAGTTTTTTATACATCGTGCGACGAACATGAGTCCGTCATAGGTCATGGAGTGAACGACAAAGGAAGCTTATCATAAGGTCAAAGGGAAAGTGCGATGGAATCTGTCCGTCCGTCGTCAAATGGACTCGGGCGTCCAGTGCGCTCCCCCCTTGTCAACAATAATCCGGAATTGACTGGCGGATCTCTAGTCAAATATATTGTACCGGTTGAGCAAGCGCTTAGCTCTAATGAACTTCAATATGTGCGGTCGATCCCCACTTCCGTTACGGATGAAATGGTAGAAACCGTCAGAGCAATCTTTGACCCAAAACTGGAGCCAGAGAAACGACTACGACTGTTCAACGAACTTCTTGAGAAACATCCTAAAAGTGAATGGATGAATCTCCTGTGCATTGCTGATGTCATCGGTTCGAATGGCATGATAGGCCCGGACCTAGTTCTCAGCAAGCTGGTCGAGAGGCGAGCCTTTCGTAGCCAACATGAGCTGAAGAATGCGCTGTTAGTCGTGAACACTAACATCGGGAGGTGCCTGACTCATCCGATGAGTTGGGTTGTATATCCAGCCACCGAGAAAAGCAAAACCGAGTTCGGAGAGGTTAGGAAGTCCATCATTAATCCGTACGCTCAGGAACTTCCGAAGGCTCTAATAGAGGACTCTGAATCGGGAGCAATCGATCCCCGAGACACGGGCCACGGCACAGAGTATCGCAAGGGAAACAATCAACAGACAGTATCGTCACGATATCAGAATTTCATCCAAGAAGCCCCGAACGTAGCAGAACTCTTCGATCACATAGTTTCCGGTGTGGCATCCCTCGATTCACATACGCTACATAAACTTTCAAAGATTATACAAAAGCGCCTGATGAAGAACCAGAAGCTTCTTGAGGATTTCGCTGACCTTAGGACGAAAGGACAAGAGATAGCTGTGGCCCTGTTCAACTGCAGACCCGGCCAAGAACACTGCTCCGATTTTGAACTCATAGTTGCAAAGGCTCTCGGTCACGCGCTCTGCCCACCTCTAAAGACCCCGCGAATGAAACCCAGAACCCTTGACGGGCATGAGCGTGATATAGTACTTGAAGTTCCAGCCGGCAGTGCAGGATTTCTCAAGTATATGAAAAAGCTATGCAAGCTGTGGTACATCGTCGTGGACGCCAAGAACTACTCGACGCCGATAACAGAAGTGGAAGTGAATGCCGTGTCAAGATATCTTGATGAAAGGGGCGTCGGAATGCTTGCCTTACTCGTGAGCCGGCTCCCACCTGCTGAGTCGGCATACAGAGAGCAAATTAGCCAATACAAGAATGGAAAGGTGATCCTGCTACTGCAGGATGAGGACTTGATAGAGATGATGTCACTAAGAGAAACCGATTACGACCCAGTCAGCCTCATCGCTGATCGATACAATGACTTGCGCCTGCGCTTCAACAACTAAGCGAGTCCCAACTACCTGGCGAGCGCATGTGCCGGAATTAGCCTGTTGGTAGCCTGATGATCACTTCCCCGTTCGGCAGCTCGTTGACATACTCCCAGCCCCGAAGGATCCAAGTCCTTACGTCATTCATTGAGACAATCTTCTGCTTCCCGTTTCCGTTTAGTCCCAATGATTCCATGCTCTTCCTCCGTATCAGCTCCTGAATCTCCTCGACCGGCTTCTGCGACAGATCACCCATTCTTTCGAGCTCTTCGGACGAATATCCAGCCATCACCACAAACTGGCGGTTCATTGCCTGCGCTATCTTCTCTTCTGCTGGGACCTTCCAATTCTTCAGCTCATAGCTTTGGCTTCTTCTACCGACCGATTTATTGCGGAAGGGATCCTATTGGTCCAACCGATGGCGCTATCTAAGGAAGCACGAAACATTTCTATTACATGACTCGAATCTACCCAACCTCAGGTGCTTTTCCAATCTGTGATCCCGTGAAAAGAGGGAGGCACATTGACGAATAGTTCGTCAAAGAAGTTCTCGGCATAATCGCCGTCATTGCTCCATACCACGACCTCACCGTCAATGTTTACTATACACCGGCAGAACGCATCCGCTTCCTTGTCGAGCCTGTGAAGGGTCAAGTGTAGCGGAAAGCTAGAGACGCTGAGTGAACCTGACAGACTCTTGTCTTCCGCAAGCACATGCCAAAACCTGAACCTGTCGGACAGCGACCAGTCTAGATTTTGCGTGAACGCGAAAATGTTGAAGTCTAAGGGCGTGAAGTTTGGTCTAGCCCTCAGTTCAAACACTTCCAGATGCGGTACCCTCTGGCGAAACGAAACCAGAGGGACCTTCTTCGGGTACTTCGGTGGACCTTGACCGACGGTCTTCACGAGCAACTCTACGCCACTAGTTTTTTGCCCTAGCTCTTCTAGCTTGTTTCGAGTATTCTGGGGCTATATTTCGCAACGTCTGTTCGTCCAATCCGTAGATCTTCTCGGCTCTGTCCAGAAGCCCATCGAAAGTATCTACCAAAATGTGGTCTCCCGCGAGTCTTTCCATCTTTCTTTGAATTGCAGCATCCTTGCTCAATCTCCCGACAATCAATAACCCACGAGCATAGTTGGGTGTTCCTTCGCCCGTACCAAGGAGGTTCGCTCTTGCCCAATCAACGTATCTCTCAACCTGTTCCAAATCCTCGCGAGCCAGCGTTTTATCCGGACGTTTCAATTCCACGACATGTAGAATACCGCTCACAGAGTACCCTAGAATGTCTATCCTTCTGTCTTTTTCGTCGAGCGCCTTGGGCTCTGCGCAGTTCTCCCGCAAGAGCTTTGTATATCGCGTTTGACCGGAAACGTTTTTCCAGCTTGGGTCGACCAGCCAGCCGTGCTCTTCGAACAGGGGCTGAATCTGTTTGACTTCCATTGCGCCCTTTTCGATGTGTTCGGAGAGTTTCTCCATTATCTCCAGTCGTCCATCGGCAAGTCGTAAGTATTCACGGGCCTCGATAACGCGCCAGTCCTGGAATAACTTGAGCAGTGTCGCTACATTGGCTCCGGATTCCTCAATCTCGTCTACCAATTCCTGAAAGGCTTGAAACTCCACATTCGTCTTGACTATTTCGAGGAGCGGCCCAGCTGATTCTGGTTCGATGTTCTCATCATTCACTATTGCATTAACCAACTTTTGAGCGACTTTCTGCTCCCGCGGGGTCCTCGTAGACATCCATTCTCTGAATCCAGCTATTCTGATGACTCTCTCCTCTTTCTCCTTATGTTGCAAGTCAAGCCACTGGTTGAAAACCCACTTCAGGGCCGTCTGCCCCCAAATGGCAAGCTTCTGGCCTCGATCCGACTCCCAATGAACCAAGTTTCTTCCTGTCGCAATGTCGTCTTCGGCTGCGTCCAGGAAGTCTGCAGTTATTTCACCCACCACGTATGCCCTAGCAAATTGAATCGTAGTCGTCTTGAGTCCAAACATCGTCTCAAGTTCAACAGCCTTTCCTCTGGCAAAAACATCAACTCCTCTATCGACTTGCGACGACTTTGCCACCAGGCCAATCCACCCATCGACTTTCCAACCCGCCGATTCGTCTATCACGTTGCCTCCTTTGATATCTGCGACATCCCAAGATTTCCTGCAGTCCTCTTGCAGTCGTCTGTCCTTAGGGGTTATCTCGGTGCCGTTCACTAAAACCTTGAAATCGTTTCCGATGACTGTGTAGCGTCTAGCCAGCTCTCGACGGATCCAGTCAGCCTCGATAGCTTTCTTTCTGTGGAGCTCCCTAATTCTGATCTCGGTTCCATTTGTTTCGTCGGTCGGACCAGTTCTAGACTCCACGACTTTGGGTTCGTACGGCGTTCCTCTCGGCCAAGATTTCATATTATCGTAGTTCAGCCGCAGACAAGTCGCGTTGTGATTCTTGATGCTCCTTATCTCAAGTTCTGAAGCCACGCCAAATACCGAAAGCTTGCCGATTCCTTTCCGACCCATTATGGGGCGATTGAATTTCTTAGTAATTTCGAATCCGTCGACTTCTCTGCGGTTTCTGCCTATTTTCAAATAGGCGTCTTGCAACTCATCTGCGTCCATTCCAGATCCGAAATCTTGTACGATTACCTCGGATTCTGCGTTCAAAGGTCCGCTTGGAAAACTCACTTCGACTTTTTCCGCATCAGCATCCCACGCATTGGATACCAATTCACCAATTACGGGTGGTAGTGAAACGTACAGCTTCAAGCCCAAATGCTCTATTGTGGCAGGTTCGAATTCCATGGTGAATTTTCGAATCATCGAATAGGCCTCTCCTGACTTTGAATCACGTTCAAACACTCGATTGCAGCAAGCTTCGCGAACTTCGGAGGGAAAGCATTGCCGACTAAATCGCAGACCATGTCCATGCAGTCCGTCTCGAGCTTATACGTGCGAGGGAAGGTCTGTATTAGGGCGGCTTCTCGCACTGAAATGGTTCTCAACTGCGTTGGGTGACCGAACCTCCCCTTGCAAAAGGTGGTACATCCGCCTGTGATCGTCGGTGGCGTGCTCTTCCATGAAAGTCTTCCATAGACGTTTCCGAATCCATCGTAAGACGAATCCGTGTGGCACTCAGGTCTCAGATCCTTTGGAAGCGAATCTCTAGCACGGCCAGTCTTGACTGCTCTCAGCCGCTTTTTCGTCATCTCCTCAATGTCTCTCACCACATGCCAATTGAACCTTCTCGGCCCACCGTTCTTCATTGCTTTCGAAAGCGTTACTGGCCTTCCAAGGTTGGGCAAGAAATCTTCAAGCCACATCCAACGTTTCAGCCCCTTGGCACGATCTTCTCGGTAAGCTCTGGTTTTCTTTGGTGGCAATATCACGAATCCCATGCCTGCGAACAAGACAAGTCTGCGACGCGATTGCGGAACACCGTAGTTCGCCAATTGCAGCACGTCATAATTCACAGAATATCCTAATGAGGTAAGCTTCCTTACGAATTGATCCAGTTTCGGCTTTCCCCTTCTAGCTAGACCCGCTACATTTTCCATCATCACAGCTTTGGGTTTGATTTCTTCTATTAGCCGAGCCATCTCTAGAACAAGTTCGTTTCTCGGGTCATCCCTGTGATACTTGTCAGTAAGTTTCGAGAATCCTTCGCATGGCGGGCACCCCGCGAGAAGGTCTACGGAATCGACCCCAGTGGCTTCAAGAATCTCTTTGCCCTTAACCTCTCTTACGTCTCGTGTAAAGACTTTCACTTCTGGATGATTCGCCAGGTACGTTTTCGCATATTCCTTGTTGATCTCGACCCCAGCCACTACGTGGAAACCTGCTTGCTTCAAGCCAAGCGTTAAGCCACCTGCTCCGCAAAACACATCAACTGCGGTAAGCGGTTTAGTGGTTTTCTGCATGCACTGCTCTCCTCAGCCTGTTTCTAACAAAATCCCTTCGTTGAAGAATCTCTGAATCCCAGAAACGCAACACCGTCCATCCATCTTCAATTAGCCTTCGAGTGAGAATGCGATCTCGTCGTCTGGTAGCGGCAAGTTTCCGCGACCAAAATGCCTTATTTCTGTGAAAAGTCAGACCGCTGACGTCTTCCTTTCGTCTGCCGTGCCAAAATGAGCTGTCGCAAAAGACCAGAACTCTTTCTCCCTTTATTCTAAAGTCTGGATGCCCAACCAGATTAGGTTGTGCCTCGTATTCCACGCTTATACTCTCGAGAATTTCTTGCATTGCTTTCTCAAGACCGGTACCTCGGCTCCTTACCTTTCTCATCCGACTGGAAGTTTCTTTGTCAGGTAATGCAAGTCTTGGCACGACACAAGCTCACTTTCAAAACCGCTTTTTTCCTCACCAAGCTCCCGAAGGGTTGGTTAAGCTATGCTCAAGCTATGCTTAAGAAGATTCCAATCCTAAACAGGTTGAGGGTACTCTCAGATCGGGGCAGCCTAAGGACGCCATCCTGCCGCAAATCGCGCCACCTTATGATTCCATCGATTTGATGCTTCTTTCCAAATCCAAGTCGCTTGTGTTGGCCGAACAGCACTGGCATTAAGCGTGGAATCTCCTTCACGGGTAAAGCCATCGTGCTACCGTATGAAGCATACAACCTGCATCGATTGAGGAGGTCGTCGAAGATCTCCTTGTCCTCGGACCTTGGAAACTGGCGAAATCTCTTCAACCTCTCAAGCTCTCCGACGACGACCATACGCCAAGAAGGTATAGTTCGACCCACAGTCCAAGCCTCAACAAAATGCCCTGTTTAGACCCTGTTATAGAGGAAAAGCGTTCATCTTCGTCGAGAGTGTAGAATGAAAATGCAGGCAAAGGCGCGCAAATGAGTCACTGGCAACTGTCATCATGGACCACAAGTACTTTACTTTCCTTGGGGTTTCTGGGTGACCGGTTTTCGTCACCGTGGTTCTTATGATTGCATTAGACATGTGAATCTCTGCGCGGTCAGTTTGACGCCTGGTGGGGACACTGTGTTGGATTCTATGTTGACGGTTGCTAGGAAGTTGATCCTCCGAGTTGAAGCAGCGCCCAGGTGCAAGTGTGGAGGTAATTGCGAGACTATGCAATTCTCCCGTCAAACGCGTTGATTGCAGAATCGTTCCTAGCCGGCCTCGGACTGAAGGGTTTCGAGGACGCCGTCAACCCGCCTAAACCAAGAACCCGTTAAAGACGAAAGGTAATTGTAACTCGAACCTCTCGCGTTCTAAGGTTTCTCTCCCCGTCTCAGTACGTGCTTGAGTTCGAGTCCAGCCGCCTCGTGCGGATACTTCTCCGCTAGAATTCGTTCTATGAGAACGATGGGGCCATTCACGCTTTCTTTGGACCGGCGTAACCATGGTCTTTCTTTTAGGTACACTTTCACGTGTTCAGGTTGTTTTAGTAGTATGGCCCGTAAATTCTTGAGGAACATGTAGTATCGTCTCGAGCGCCACGTTATCATGTCATCACTCCAATCCTCGTTAATTTTCTCGTGTGGGGCATGTGTGAGTTCCATGGCCTCGGTTAGGGATTTTCGGTATTGGGGCATGCCGCCCATGATCTTCGCGGTTGCGTCGTTGATTTCTTCCTCAAAGAATCGGCTGAAAGCGTAGTTCAACGCTATGTCCAAGCCGCTTGCCTTGTCACGTATGCTCCTGAGTATCAACTGGAACACGTCAATGTCGAAGGAAACAAAACCTGACTCGTGTGCGGCGAGCACCATTAGACCCACGCACACGAAGCCAAACGGACGACGGTTCAACTTTCGCTCCCCGCACCGTTAGGGGCACACACACGAAATTTTCTACCTTCTTTCGGTCAAAGGCATCTAGCCTTGAGAGGATGCTAGGCCCTTAGCGATGATTTGGCCATGCGGCTTGAACAGACTGAACAGAAGTTCGTGTAGGCCAAGGTCGACGAGCCTACGAGCGTTGTAGATACAGAATCCTGACAGTGGAAGATTGAAAGTTCGACCCACCTCGTTTTCATATTGAAGAAGGTCAGATGGGGAAGCATACTCAGCGTGGTATTCTGCTAGTGACAGTGTATTCCTTGATCTGCGTGTCTCCACCTCCGTTAGTTGGCGATAAACTCACACCCTGTGAGAATACGCTTCAAGAGACGTCCATTTCGGACCTGAGCTACCGCGGTTCTAATGAACTGTTTCAACAGAACCCGTTTAATTGCGGCAAGCTTCTGATTCTTGAAGATGTAAATCGTGTAAGGCCAAAGCAGGTCGTCCCTCGGAACCAAGATCGTGTGCGTATCCTCGAGTTCGTTGAGGGGTGGGATCTTTCCCGAGTGAATTCTTCTGATTCTGCAGTGGAGGCATGTGAAGTGAACGCGTCTAAGATCTAAGCCGCAGACGGGGCGGCAGGGCATGACGAAACGGCGGCTGGGCAATGTGGGATATCGGTCTGGTTTCAGCTGAATCTCCATGGCGCGCAAGGATCGGTGCGCCCTATTCCGGTACAGGATCACGTCATGTGTTCTGTACCGGTATGTTGTGAGTTTCTCCAACGAAACCGTAACCGTGAATTGGAAGATTGCCCAGTAACAAAATCGGGCCTGACAGGAATTATGGCCAATGCATTGTTTTTTCCGTATCCCACAGTTATTCTGCCGAGAATTAACCAGACACGTCATGCTAATAAGAGCACTTTGCAATTGTCTCTGGACAGTTGTAGGGATGCGGCAGTTTAATCTCAATCCCACCTCGATTGGATTGTCGCATGCTGATTTAGGAAAGTCTGGCTGAGAAGAGAATATTACTTGACTGAAAAAGCCTGCAGAAACTGCAAATTCATAAGCAATGGGCCCGTTTGCCCCAACTGTGGTTCAACGGACCTAAGCGATGACTGGAGTGGCCTAATCGTTATAATCGACCCGGCTGCGTCCGAAGTTGCGAAGAAACTAGGCATCACTAAACCCGGTAGATACGCAATCAGAGTCCGATAATTATCCCTCGCAATAGGACATGAAACGCTCAACGCAGTTCCCGACAAAGACTTGCACACGCGATGCTTTTCTACCGTTTCCTTCTAATGTGGGTACCACGCATTGGTGTGGGATTGGATATTGCCTAAATGTGCAATGTGCGGGAAAGAATTTCCGCTCGAGAAGCTCAAGAAATGTCCGTACTGCGGTCAACTATTTTGCGAGGATGATTACCCCAAGCATATGGCTGGGGAGCACCGCCACGAAGGGCTTGCTCAAGATGAGACGAAACTATGGCGCGAAAGACGAGAAAACCCTGAGTAACACAACAGCCAGTACGGGAAGAATTTACTGCCACGGTCGTGTTCGCACGGAACAAACTTGTGGATTTCAAGTTCGCCTCTATCTTCCTTCCCGGAACGATCGTCGGTTTCTTCTGGATGGCGCCGCTCAGCAATCAGGTTCCCGCAAACGTCCTGACAGACCTAGCAATGTGATCCATCCTCGCTTCATGTACCCCTCCATGTATCATAGGAGCTTCACTAGGAGCTGGGCGGCAAGCGCCCACATTATAAGACCCAGCCCGGCCTTTATCGCTCCAGATTTGAACTTCATGCTGGTTCTCGCCCCTAGATTTCCACCAATGAGAACGGCCACACCAGTCGCCGCAATCAATGGAAGATCGAGACTGCCAAATGCCGAATGACCTATTATTCCGAAAAGTGCTGAGAAGGATATAATCAGATGTGAAGATCCAGCCGCCCACTTCGCTGGATACTTACAAACGAAGACCATGAAAGGAACGATGAGTATGCCGCCGCCGACCCCCAGCAGGCCGGAGATAAATCCTACGACGAAACTGACGGACAAGATGAGCACGTACATGGCGGCGGAGAAGTCTGTTGGAGGCTGATCTCTCTCGGCCTGCGCCCTTTCCCAATAGGTGTAGATAGACCTAGCTCCGACACCAACCAGGAAAAAGACGAACAGCCACAGCAAGATGTGTGTATCGACAAAATTGCCCAGAGCTCCTCCTAGCAGGGCGCCGATGCAGATACCCGGCACGAATATGAGGGACGTTTTGAAGTCAATCATCTTGTTACGGTAGAAAATGTAGCCCGCAGAGACCGATGTTATTAGGTTCAACACTAGGGAAGTGGACGTAGCAAGCAACACTGCGTAACCAAGCAGGAACATCGTCGGGGAGTATACCGACCCTCCACCCTGCCCGAACATCGAGAATACGAAACCTATCAAAAAGACAAAGACAATGGTGACCACAAGTAGAAGTGTGATGCTCATATCGATGGTCTCATTGCGTGCCCTTTAAGGCACCCAGCCTTGAGTCCGTGAAGCCCGAACATGGGATGCACACTGGTTGCCCGTCCTTGAAGCGAACGTATCGTTCAAACACGTATTCTCCGCAAACATTGCACTTGGTCTTGTTGAACGAACCTTTCGGCGGAGTATACGTGAAATCCGGTTTAGCCTCCACCTTGTAGATTGCATCGTCAGGCTGGTCGTTAACCCAGTTGATTACTTCCTGCCGCACCGGCAGTGGAATCTGAGAAGGCTCAACTCCCTTCTTGCGGTAGGCGAAGAACTCGAACTTCCCCATTGCGTCAACAAATTCAGGTTTCAGCGAGAAGCGCACGGCGCCCTTCTTCTTATGGTAGAAGGTGGCCGCTAGTTTCCCGTAGAACGTCTTCGCCATAAGCAACTTGCCGTAAGTCGCGCCTGTCGCAACCTGCATGCCATCCATCATACACGTCTGCGGGTGGCCTTCACCCAGTTCGGGAAAGACGAAAAAGCCGTGGTCGGCTTCATGTTCCACGCCCAAGTACTGCATGGCCAGCTTGCCCATCCGGTATCCGATAGGCATGAAGGGACACTGATGTCCATGAAACTCCCACGCCCATTCAGGTGGAATAAGCTGTGTGCTCATCCTATTCTCCTCCTGATAATTGCATCAAACTCATGTTTACTTCAACCAAGACTTTGGACAATCTCGGAATGAGTATATGGTTTACCCTGTCTTTCGAGAATACAACTAGAAAACTAGTTTTATAAATACCTCGCCACGCGCATAGCTACGATACGACTTGTCTAGGTTAGTGCCTCAATTCGCCCTCTCGAAGCGGAAACCTCAGGAACTACGCAGCATAGTGAAGAGATCACGTACCAATCATCCTATTCTGGATGACTCAGAGGCGCTTGTCCGACGGGCGCGGTTCTTTCAGGCGATCGGCCACGAGGTTCGACTAATGATTCTCGGCCTACTGGAAGTTGAAGAGCTATGCCTCTGCGACATAGTCCAAGCGTTGCAGGTTCCAGCTTCAACTGTCGTCCACCACGTCAGCATGTTAGAAGACGCCTGCGTAATCACAAGGAAAGAAAAGGGCAAGTACACCTCATTTACGGTCAATCAAGATCTGATTACAAGGCATCGTGTTTTGCAGGAGGATTCTAAGCAACGATGGTAATTGACTGGCTGATACCGGTGGCTGAGCTACCCCGAAGGTCGGAATAGAAATGGATCGGGTCGATGAGACTGCCAAAGGATGCGCCTGTGGTGCCAGGTATTCCGACATCATGAGAGCGCCCCCACCAAAGAGAGATTGGCTCAGAAAGACAACTTGCCCCAGATGCGGGAATGTCTACTGGACAAACAAAGACACGGATTATTGCATGGACTGTGAACCCTTCAGAGCCGCGTCATCTTCGAGAGGCGGTTCGAGTTGAGCGAATATCTCCGAACCACGTACGACAAGTTCGAGCTGCGAGTGCGGAGAGGGTTCTACTATACAAACGACGACCTGTGGGTTAGCATCGAGAATGGGCAAGCCAAGGTGGGAGTCAGTGATTACCTCCAGAAGACGTCGGGTGACGTGGCATTCATCGAAGTCGCGAAGGCAGGGTCAAGGGTTGAGAAGGGCAAGGAACTCGGAACTGTGGAAAGCGCAAAGGCGACTATTGCTTTGCTCTCCCCCTTGTCGGGAAGAGTCGATAAGACGAATGATGAGCTCACCGCTAAGCCTGAGCTGATTAATTCGGACCCGTACGGGAAAGGTTGGCTGGCTACCATTTCACCCAGTAACCTCAACGATGATCAGAGGACATTGTTGAATGCCGATGACTACTACAAGTTGATGCTGCAGAAACTCCAAACGGAACACGAGAAGCTGGAGTCACGATGAAATCCACTGGCCCACAGCACAAGAAGATCATCGTTATCTCTTGCAGTGGAATCGGCAAGGCGTTTGGTAGCATCAGTAGAGATGCAACCTACGAGGTCGTTGAGAACCTCCGCAAGGACGTCACGCAGACCCTCTGTCTTGCCTTACTTGTGAGCGGGGATCAGGAATCTTTGCGGCTTGTGCGCGACAATAGATGCATAACGATTGACGGATGCCCACTCCAGTGCGCTGAGAAGAACGTCAAACTCGCAGGCGGCAACCTCGCCGGGAGCCTCCGAGTAGTCGATGCCTACAAGGAGAATAGGCACCTGAAGCCGAGAACCGTGACCCTCCTCGATAACGACGGCCAGCAAATGGCTTTGAAGCTTGCTGAAAAAATAGCCAACAAAGTGGATGAGCTGCTGGGGGAGCAATGATGACGGAAAGACCGGAGAAGAAGGTTGGTATCATCTCGTGCAGTGGCGAAGAATGCGTTGAAGGGACGATTTCACGAGTAGCCACCCGTCTGGTCTTAGGAAAGCTTAGACCGAATGAAACCGTAACAATCTGTCTTCCCTTATTTCTCGCCGGCGGGAGAGAAGAGCGAGAGTTCGCACGAGACTATCCGACCATTACGGTTGATGGATGCGACAAGATGTGTGCAAAGATTGCCACAGAACAATATAGTGGCAAACCAGCCTCATCAATTGTGGTAACTGACTTGACGAAGAATTGGCAATGCCCCAAACTCAGCGCTCGACGCAAGCTGGACAACGAAACCATGACAGCCACCAGAAAAGTTGCTGACAGGATTGCGGAAGAAGTCGATGAGGTTCTGAGGCACTGGGTGTAAGCGATTGCCAGTATACAGGACCAAGGTTGTCTGGGCCGGGGGCCATGACGGCGAACTGGCCTGCGGAAATGGCGCCAAGATGATGTTCTCTGCACCCCCAGCGCTTCAAGGTCGTCCTGGTGTCATGACCCCAGAAGACGCCTACGTTTCCGCTTTGAACACGTGCTTTCACATGATGTTCATCTGGGCTACTGAACGCTTGAGAATTCACCTAGTTTCGTACGAATGCGAAGCCGAAGGTCACGTGGTCGACTTGCTAGATCGGACTTCCACGTTCACTCAGACCATTCTCAGACCCAAGATCAAGGTGAAGGCAGAATCTGTGGGACGAGTGGGAAAGGCGCTGGAATGGGCTCGAAAGTACAGCTTGATTGCAAACTCGATAAAGCCACCAGTCCTAATCGAACCAACCATTGAGAGTGAACCATGACTGAAGTGGGTGGGTCAAAGTGCCTTGGAGTACTTTGCGGTGGCAAGCTGAAGGTCTTCGTGGAACCCATTGTTTGCACCTCCACGGTGTACGTCTTCGGCGGAGGCCACATTGCCGTTCCTCTAGTCGAGTTCGCTAAAGCCCTTGAGTTTGCTGTGGTTGTTGTTGACGACCGAGAAGAATTCGCCAATACGAAGCGCTTTCCGCTAGCTGATGCAGTGAAGTTGGGAGATTTCGCGGAAGTAATTAAGACTACAGACTTTCTTCCAGATGACTGCGTTGTCATCATCACACGTGGGCATCAACATGACGAAGGTGTCTTGAAGGAATGCCTTTCCAAGAACAAGCTTCCCGGATACATTGGCATGATTGGAAGCAAAGATAAGGTCGCGGCGACCTTCTCTCACCTGAAGCAACAGGGCGTATCAAACGAGCTGCTAGCAAGAGTCAACGCGCCCATAGGTCTGGACATAGGGGCCCGAACACCTGCCGAAATAGCCCTCAGCATAATGGCAGAGATCATCGCCCACAGATACGAGAAGACCTCAGAGCAAGGAAGCAGCACAGAGGCGAGGGAAACATAAAACCCGACATCAAAAACAAGAAAACATTGTTCGTTTGCGTTGAGAACGCTGGGCGAAGCCAGATGGCCGAAGCCTTTGCAGCAAGCCATGGTATGTCCGCCATGAGCGCAGGAACTCTTCCCGCAACTGCAATCAATCCCGTTGTTGCGGCCGTTATGAAGGACAGGGGAATCGACATTTCAGCGAACCGCACAAAGACCCTTTCCATGCAAATGGTGAATGAAGCTGACTTAGTTGTAACAATGGGATGCTCAGTCGAAGAAGTATGCCCAGCGCCCATCATCGCCAAGATGCAGAAGAAACTCGTGGACTGGAACCTAGAAGATCCAAAAGGCAAACCCATTGAGAAAGTGAGACAGATCAGAGACGAAATCGAGCGCAAAGTTGCTGAATTGCAAACTTAGCTTATTGAGACAGCGGTTCGTTGATGGTGGGCCAGTGGGATTTGAACCCACGACATGGTGGGACCTATCGTCTGAGTCGGCAGCATAGACCTTTCCTTTGGGTCCGACGATTTCGGCCATCGCTGCTGTGAAGTAGCCAGGACCTGATCCTAGATCTGCTACCGTGTTACCATTACCGCCGCGCGGCGCAAATACGCAAGTACCGTTTGTGCCAACGTCGGGTAAACCGGTCTACTGTAGAGAGTGCTACCAGAAGCGCCGAAGATACTAGGCGAACATTCTAGCACCGGTAATGACGGGAAATCTCAGTTTCTTGTCAAACGTTTTCGTGTGCGTGCGTCATATGGTGCGGGCAGAGGAAACTAAATTCTGGGACAATTCTTCTTGTGTAAAGGGAAGATCTCTGAACTGTTCGTTTCGAAACCACACTTATCGCACACAAATCGGTGTCCTTCCTTTTCGAACCTAGACATCATGGTCAAACAACGCCATCAGTAATTCAATCATACACTAATACCTTATCGATTCCCCTCCCTCAATTAGGGGAGTCGAGGTGAAGCTCAGGCCATCGCCGTCTCTACGGAGAATCCCGCTTTGTATTAGTTCGTGAATCTCTTTTTCTGGGTAAGTCAGCGTTTTCTGAACCGCTTCAAATAGTGCCTTTCCATCAGTGGTTCCAGAGTCTCTGTGTCTACGACTTCGATGAAGACTCACTCAAGAATGGTGGTGGGCCGCAGGTTCCCGCCCATACTTTGGGCGTGTCCAGCCATGTTTTCGGCCGCGCCATAGGTTTAGGTGATTTCGACCACATGATGTATTTAGCATCGCCCAGCCGTCAAGACATTGCAGGGATGCTCCGCACGCCCTCGAGTGGGCATTCCAGCGGCGAGGGCATGTGGTTTCGCAATTCGGACCCGTTGTCAGGGCTTAGTCTTCTACGCTTTCCTCGTGTTCACACATGCCGTCGTCTGGGTAGATCCTGCAGTAGAACGGTTTTGTCTCATGGATCGCGCACGAGTATAGGCCTGTTTCCTCTCTTTTCAGAAAGGGGCAACTCTTCGTAACGAAAACTGCGTGTCGATTGTGAGGGTCAGTCGAATCAAGCGCTATGTGCTTCAAGATGTCTTCTCGTCCCTGCCTTTTCCAACGCACTATGTCCTCGTGGGTTGCCTCAAAGGATCCCCAATGAATGACACAGCAGTCCCCCGATCGCTTGCACCTGTGTCCCTGCAACAATTAATCATCTGGATTACGTGAAAGACGCTCAATTGCATCTCGTTTCGCAATGCAGGCCTGCACTATGGGATTACATCGTTAGGATGCCCTTGCTGTGAAGTGCCTGCGCTTGGTTCTGTGTGTAACGCCAGAGTACGTCCGCGCGACTGGTTTGGAAATCCCAGGGGGCAACCAAGACCACGTCGCCATTCTTGATCCAGGTCCGCCTCTTCATCTTGCCTCGTATCCGACAGACTCGGTCGGCTCCGTCTGAACACTTCACCATTATCCGATCGTACCCGAACATTTGGGTTACAATCCCAAGTAGCTGGCCCGTTCCTGGAAGAACGAGTTGATTAATGTCCCCTTCTGAAAGGACCTTTCTCTTTCCCAATCCACACTGCCTATCCTACAAGGTGACAGCCCGACTCTCCATTTTAACGTGCCTCACCATCGGGGGCAACTGCTTTCGACCCAAGCCAAGACCAAATGTTCGCCATACAGAGTCGGTCACGGAACACCGGCGAAAGGACGTCAGATGCCTCGACGTTCAGCGTTCCCTGATCTGAGTCGTCTCTTCGTCTCCACATCCAATTTTCGGACGAAGTTGATGACTCCGCATGAAATACTTGAGGTAAGACCGAAGGGCGCCGCACCCGCGAATGCGGCACTCATCACATAATAAACATAGGTAGGTTCCTAGGGGCAGTAGGGTTTCAGTGGAAGAGCTTCGCGGAACTTACCTACTCGACCCGCTCGTCGCCGCAAAGGAAATCCTTAGTTCTTTGGTTACTTTTTCTTCTTTGGTTTCTTCTTCTTCGGCACAGAAATCACGCGTAGATCTAATGTCGCCATTGCATGTTTAACACTTCCGACCGCCACGAAGCGGTCATTTGGCCTAGGCTACCGGCGTACGTGCTGCGGCTCTTTCTCTTCTGAGTCTCTTAGAGAATTTCTGGTACCATGCGTCGTCTTCGGGGGCTATGCTAGGACCAACTCGTTCCATTGCTTCATCGAAATCTCGGCTTGAGACTTCTGTGGCATCTATGTCTTCTCGTAAAGCGTTCATGGCCGTTTCTCTGCAGATTGCTTCGATGTCTGCGCCTGAATAGCCTCGTGATTTCCTTGCGAGTTCGTCCAATGACACGTCTTTAGAGAGGGGCATTGAGCTTGCGTGAATTTTGAAGATCTCTTTGAGTGAGTCGAAGTCTGGGGAGGGAACGTAGATTAGTCTATCGAATCTTCCTGGTCTCATCACTGCTGGATCTAGCATGTCCGGCCGATTGGTGGCTGCGATTACGAGAACGTTCTGCAATGTTTCTATGCCGTCGATTTCAGTCAGGAGCTGACTTACCACTCGTTCGCTGGCTCCAGAATCAGCGTATCCCAACCCGCGTCTCGGCACTATGGCATCCAATTCATCGAAGAATATTATTGCAGGAGCTGCGGTTCTTCCTTTTCGAAAGACTTCGCGGATAGCCTTCTCTGACTCTCCAACCCACTTGGAGAATATTTCTGGGCCTTTTATTGAAATGAAATTGGCCTCGCTTTCTGTTGCTACCGCTCGTGCTAGCAGCGTCTTACCGGAACCAGGTGGTCCGTAGAGCAGGATTCCACGCGGCGGATTGATTCCCATTCTCTTGAATACTTCAGGCTTCTTAAGCGGCCATTCAACAGATTCCATGAGTTCCTGTTTGACTTGCTTCAAACCACCGACCTGATCCCATTTCACTTGTGGGATTTCGACATAGACTTCGCGCATTGCTGTAGGTGTGATTTCTCGGTATGCTGACGTGAAGTCTTCCATCTTGACAACCATTTTTTCGAGGATTTCGGGCGCAATGCGTTCCTTCTCCAGGTTGGTTTCTGGTATGTACCGTCGGAGCGCCTTCATTGCTGCTTCTCGACATAGCGAGGCAATGTCGGCTCCAGTGTATCCATGTGTCACGTCTGCAAGTCGCTTCAGATCCACGTCTTCACTCAGGGGCATATTCCTCGTATGAATCTGGAGTGCTTCATATCTTCCCGCTTTGTCTGGAACTCCAATCTCGATTTCGCGGTCGAATCTCCCGGGTCGACGTAGTGCTGGGTCGATTGCGTTCGGCCGGTTGGTTGCACCGATTACTATTATGTTGCCGCGAGCTCCCATTCCATCCATCAAAGACAGGAGTTGTGCGACGACTCGACGTTCTACTTCGCCCGTTACTTCTTCACGTTTTGGTGCGATCGCATCCATTTCGTCAATGAAGATTATGCTGGGCGATGTCTCCTGTGCTTTTTGGAATATCTCCCGTAATCTCGCTTCTGATTCCCCATAGAACTTTGACATTATCTCCGGTCCGGAGATCACGTAGAAGTTTGCGTCAGACTCGTTAGCCAGAGCTTTTGCGAGAAGTGTCTTCCCGCAACCTGGAGGTCCATACAGGAATACTCCTCTAGGTGGCTCGATACCAAGTCGCTGGAAGAGTTCCGGATGTCTGAGAGGCAGTTCTACCATCTCACGAATTCTTTGCATCTCTTCGTGTAGACCGCCTATGTCTTCGTATGTTACTATCGGGATCCCTTTCTTCTCGGGCGTCGGCTCGCTTAATACTTGGACTTGGGCTGTCTCCGTAATCTTCACTGGGCCACGCGGACGTGTTCTCGCAACTATCAATGGAACCGCGCTTCCGAAGATCGAAAGAAGGGTCATGTCTCCTTCAATAAACGGCATGTCCATCAAACGTCTTTTCACGAAACTCACAAACTCCTCGTCCACACTCAGACGTACGTCTGTTGGCGCGAACACGATCGCTTGAGCCTCTTTCACGTCTGCCTTTCTAACATTGACGTACTCGTTTAGAGCAACACCAGCATTCCTTCGAATAAGGCCGTCCATCCTTACAATTTCTTGTCCCTGATCTTCAGCGTACGCGGGCCATGCAGCAGCTACAGTCATCTTTTTCCCATGAATTTCAACAAAATGTCCCGCAGTGATTCCGAGCTTCTGCATCGTGTCGTTGTCAACGCAGACTTTGCCGCGCCCAACATCTCGCTGCCTGGCGTCAGCAACTTTCAAAGAGATTTCTATACTACTCATTGGGCTACTTTGGGGCGCATTCAGCGTGATACTGCTTCTTACTTATCCAGCCTTTCTTTACTTCCTTGCCAGCTTCGATCGCCTTTCCACACTTCGCACAATTAACCAAGTTCACCACCGATTCCGCATCCTCAGCTTGCTATAAAGGGGTTGACTTTCCCCTGTGACACTAGCGGCACGTCTCGTTAGCGTAGCATCACCAGATCGAGAAGACCCATACGATTGCATTGCCTCCTTGTATCGTGATAGCGCCAGATATTGGGCATCAATGTATGGCTGACTCCAGTTTCTCCACTTCACCTCAACTAAGCTTAGCTCTTCCTTTTCCTCATCAATCACCAGAAGATCAGGAGAAGATCGGAATCGTTCCATGACCTTAGACTTCGTTGAACTCATCGAGAGCCTCTTCCTTACATATGGCACAGTGACCTCGTAACCATACGGAAGAACAGTGTTCATTCATTTGCTTACCATTAAGAACGTTGAATGACGGCGGTGTGATCACATCAAAGCTAAGTCTTCCTAGGATAAGTTTGACATGCATGTGAGTGCTCCGACGGCGATGTACCAGCACGGTTAGTGTGGCGTTATTCGTATACTCTCACAATTCAAGTTGTGGAATACTTGAAGGCAGTTCTTACAGAACATAACTCCGCATGCTTCACATGTGCCCCAGTTATGGACGGGCCTATCGACTAAGTCTTTACCACATTCTCCGCAGTTACTTTGTGGGTCTGCTTTGTTCGCCATGAGGTGTTCACGCGCCACCGTTATGGACCGAGCTACTTAACGTATCATTGTCATGACCATGTCCATCCTTACGCCCTCAAGACTCACAATGGTTACAACGCTCCGTTGCATCATGTAGCTGCGGAGAGAAACAAAAGGAACATACACCTTGAATTCCAATCAGAACATCGTCTCATTGTGGCTGTGATGGAGAAAATCTGGGGCATCTATGATTTCAGAGCTGATCTTCGGAGAAATCGTCCGTTGCACTCGGCTGTGAACGATTACTTCATTCAAGAAGGTAGAATTTACTTCACGCTTGATTACGTAAGACCGCACATGGCACTAGAAGGACAAACGCCAGCAGAAGCCGCAGTGATTCAGATTTGAGGCAAAGAAAGACAGATGGCTAACAATCATCCAAAATGAAGTCCGTAAATACTTAGTCATCCTTTGACAAGATATGTCCAAAATAACTTGTCCAGTATGCAAAAGAACCGTTCACTTCCACGATCTAACTACGCACAAGCTCAAACACGAAAACGCAAAGCGCAAACATCACAAATGAGCCACGTACTGCACAGCCCTGGAGCGTTTCTTAGCGAGTGGTCAAGGTGATTAATTTGAGAAAGTCAGAGGCAGCACGAGTGGAAGGGAACGGGGAGGTTAAACGGATTTTCAAGGATGCGGTCTACTGGGTGGAAAGAACCTATCGATATTGCTCGATTCATAATTTGAGTTATTCAACGAAAAGGTACCGTTACGAGCTGAAGAGCAAGGTTGCGGGTTGCCCTCTTTGCGATAGAAAAGGATCGAGAAGATCAAATTATCCAAAACGCCAGCCGCATCCCTTAATGAAATCCCTACTGATCGATCCAAAGACATGAGATCTGAAGGCTTTTCTCAGTTGGGTTAAAAAACCGAACATCACCAACTTGCTTCGCCGCATATGCCTTTTCAAATTCTTGAGTGACGTACTTCGTGAATCCTATGCAATCTGACCCCTGTGGACAAACAAACCCCAATTCTACATTCCAACCGTAGGCTGACACTAATGGGTCTCTACTTCCCAAGGTTGGAATTCGGAATATGTTTGGATTTACATAAGGTTGCAACACTGTGCATTGGTGTTTCTTCGCTTCAGTAGCTAACGATTGAATGAGCTCGGCGACGCTCGCATCCTTCACGTACGTCAAGAACTTCTGACTCAACAAGAATCGCTGAAGCTGTGATCCGCCGCTTCCTAACACTCATTGTCTAGCGAGCACCACTTTTCCTTTCTGCCAGGCGTGGGCTCCTTTCCGTAGAACCTCGCTCTCTACTCTTTGCTGCCTTCCGCCTTTGGTTTGATTGAGTCTTTGAGCCATTCACCGATTGCGAGGCAGAACTCATTGTCCTCCGTTTTCAGATGGCCATGTTCAATGGTCAACTTCGAGGCGGAGCAACCTGGGACTTTGATGTATTCCCTCATGTTATTCAAGCGCCTGGTGTGTCCATTTCCAAAAAGAGGGACAGAGAGGTCCCCCACTAGGAAAACATGGGACTGTAGGACGATCCCCAAGTCCCTGATTACGGGACACTGAGACGAAAAGAGGGAATGAGGTCAAGGCTCGTTCTCAGCCTTGGCCATGGCCTCGTACATCTCATTCAGAAAGCGCAGGTTCGCCGCTCCCGCCTCATCAGGCTTCACATGCCTAGCATCCTTAAAGGTTCGATTCATGTGACTCAGGAGGCCTAGCCATTTGCGGTCGCTTCGAACGAGCAGCGGCGCATTCTCCTACGTGACAAGGCGCACTCGCGCAACAAAAGAAAACAGGTCTCCCAAAATGCTTTGATTCTCAGAAACGGGAACGCTATGGCTGACGCAGAATCTTACCTAACCCGTAACATGCACGACATTTCTCGAAGGTTCCGATCTCATTGTTTACCGTTCGTTTGATAGCTCTAGAGAAAACCCGACTTTTGAAGCTCGTCCTTCAAAACCGCCATAAGCTTACCCCTGTCATCCTCAGATAGCGCTGAAGTACTTACCTCCACTTCGTCAAGGACAGCTCTAAGTCCCCCTCGTCTAAAAGAAGAGGAACTGACTGCCCCTCTTACTTGTGCGATTGAGACTTTGGAATGTAGATACGTCCGAATCATCCCTTCGACACGCGAGCGGTCTGCCTCATTCGCATCTATCGGCACCTTCAGTCAGATATATAGTCGGTCGCGTGAGCTACTTTTGACTTGCGTTTTGGATGATTGTTAGCCACTTGTTTCGGCCTTTGATTTCGATGCCGCAAGCCAACTCAGAGCGTTGGTCGTTGTCGTTTGGTACCGGAAGGCGCAAACCGTTTGGTGTCTCTATCTTGTTGCTTTTATGGTGTCGTGAAATAATATTCCGAGCCAGTAGATGTCACTCGCTCTTTGCCCACAATCGCTTTTCTTGTTAGCAAACTCTCTAATGCTACATTTACTCGTTCTACAGTAGGGTCATTTATTGGTTTAACCACGGCTGTCGCAAAAAGCTTTTGAACAATCTCAATAGAAGTGTAGGCCGATTGACGATTCTTGCTGAGGAAGTCGAGGACTTCTTCTTCTAAAGTTGGACCAAATGCCTTTAGTTTCTCAAATTCGTTCCTAGAGATCGGCAACCTAAGTCTGGATTTAGATGAGCGTCGTCGCTTAAGAATCATCCCAAGTAGGGTAACGTCAAGTTCATGACTGCTGTGATCAGTTCTTCATTGTCTCAAAAACCGTCTGCTGAGTACGCAATAAGCTATGGAGTTTGCGCATAAAGTTCTGTGTAACCACAATCCTTGCATATCTTAGTATAGAGTCTCATTCCTGCTGTTGTTCCAACTACTTCCTTTTCAAGAACTACGATACTGCCTGCAACCATGTTAGATTGGCACTTGGGGCAAGGTGTTTCTGACATTCGGATTTGCCAACATTAGAGAGCCCAGGCACTAGTCTTAATGCTTTGGAATGCCCCCAGGCATGATGTAATCGGAAGTTCTATTCGAGTGTCAGTGCCATGTTGTATCTGAGAGGTGACTAGTGTATGGCAAGCAAGAGAAGTAGGGGAGCTAAAAAGGCGTGGACGGCTGGTAGAGATAAGAAGGTGGCGAAAGCACGCGAGAAGACGAAACAACGCAAAGCCGCCCTTTTTTGAGGGGGGTGCACTCCCTTTGACACCTTATTCTCATTATATTCTGTATATTGGCAACCATTAAGCCGACTTGACGTTGTACTCTGTTCTATACCGATACGAAGGAAGAGTGATTTCAACCATTGAGCCATTGTAAATTGTGTCACCCACCTAAGATATTTCGTTCAATCGACCGACTGCATGAACATCATTGGACGACTCATCGACGATGGTGCTGCAATGTTTGTCATCATTTGAGTCGACTTCACTCAGGATTTCATGGCTGTGCAGTCTGTGGTTGCAGATACTCGAAGAAACAGCAAGAGCGCCTTCGTGAGTAGATCTTAGCCTTCTTGTATTTGAGATGGGCGACGAAATCAAGTGTGACCAATAATACGAGATCTCATGAGAGTACTATGGATTGGGGTGAAAGAATGGTTTCAAAGACCCTTAACTTCTACGACCCCGATGAAGGGAAGGAGCATGTTACGAAAGACGTCAAAATAACCAAGCACTATGAGAATGACCTACCAATATTCAGCTTGAACGCCTCCTCCCCTCAAATCAAGATCAGCATTGAGATGGAAACATACGCACGATGCTGCTGGAACATATCGCAACCCTTACTGGGACCACTTTGGCACGGTATATTCTACAACGAGTATCCCGCAAGGGTAAGGAATTTCGAATTCAAAAGCGAAACCCGCAACGCAAGCAATGATGACTTTGGCAAAAGCTACTGCAACTGTGAGCACACGTGGGGCGCGGTCTAGAGCCCCTGCTTTAGTGTGGATCGGATATCTTTCCTTCACTTGCATCCTTTTGTCCAAATTTGGTTGCCCGCACCACGTTACCCACACACACGAAAACTGACGTCTACTGAAACTCGCTACGTTTTCAGTGTGACTTCCAAGTTATCTCCAATCCTTAGCTGATGCCATTCACGATTGAACCCTACGTTCCGCATGCTCCTATGGTAGAATACCATGTTGGCTCTCAGTGATGTCGCAACAACACTTCGGTTTTTGTGGCGGATTTGATGGCTTGCTGTTTGCGATTCCTGATAGGGACGTCTATTAGGTGAGCGGACTATAGAGGTCCATGTCAAATCGTGTCTTCTTGTGTTGCTGCCAAAAATGCGGTGTCCGGTTTGAGTTCACCGGAAGCTATGAGCATTTCAATGATTTCATGGAATCGAAGGTTTTTGTTTGTCGAGGTGGCCACAGTGAACAGCGTTCTCCCAGACACTTCTTGAAGCTCATCACGATGAGTGAGCCCTCCCCAGTCACAGAGTGGAAGCCGAGTGAGGGCCTGAACTACGTGGACATTCTCGACGTTCAGACAACTCGCCTAAGAAATATGCAGATGGATCACCTTGGGTCAGGTTTGTACATTGACCGGCGCACGCTGACGAAGTATGATTACGAGGAGGACGCGAAAGGATACCGACACTATTTCGAGGTTCGCGAGAGGCTTTCACATTAGTTCAAGCCCTAAAGAGGCCCTCAAAAAAGAGGATAGGTTTGTGAAGATCAGGGGCGGTTGCGCTGGTGTTATTCAGGTTAGAGGTTTCTACTTAGATGCATTGTTTGTGGTAGCTCTTCTTCATCAGGAAACCTTTCTTAACCTCTTGCCCTGAAGGAATCTCCTTCCCACATTTGGCACAGTTTACCATTACAATACCTCGGGAGTGCCGGTGCTGTCACACTGTATTAAATCGTTCTGGTAAGCTTGTCCTATCGAGAGTGAACCCCGACCATCAACCTTACGTCCCATGACATTAGGAGGAAGTCGCCGTGGAATGGTCACTTGCTCTGTCTAGCCCATGCTGTGCAGTTAATAGCTGCGGTCTGCGGTCAAATTGGTTCATGTGGACATTGAGAACTATCTACGTCCGCTATGTAGTATCTGCCGCATTTTGGGCATTTAACCTGCCGTAATGTTTCCGTGTTGTCTCAGATGAGAGATGAAGGTCTGAATACTTTTCGGTTGTGATTTCAGACTGACATTTGTGCGAACAACGGCGAGACCAAGTCAACGTGATCTGAGTCGTCTCTTCGTCTCCACATCCAATTTTTGAATGAGTTTGATGACTTCGCGTGAATACATGGCGTCAATTGAAACTTTCCGTGATGTGGGCAGTATGAATCGAGGTCTGTTTCTCCCGTGTCTTCATAGAAAATGGCAGGGTACAGCCGACAACCTTCAGGCCGATAATTGTAGATGGTGCATCGCTGACCGTTATGAAAGACGCATCTCCCCGACAGATTCTTGAGCTGGCGGTTCCCGTTCTTCTTGACGATGAAGAAATCCTCAGAGAAAACAAGGCCCATTATGCGAACGATGTCTGAACTGCTCAGCAGCATATCCGTATTCAAACAGCATTTGACGCACCCGTACTCGAGACACGTGTTTCTCATCTTCCTCATCACTGGACTCCTGCCAAGCCGTTCTAACAATGAATGGGAAGCGGCGCCCCTACTCCAGAATCTGACAAGCGTGAGTCCCTTCCGGGCGTAGTGTGGCCGCGAGGTGCAAGCCAGAGAGCACCGCATCCGCGAATGCGGCATTCATCGCCTAAAAAACATAGGTTCCTAGGGGCAGTAGGGTTTCAGTGGAAGAGCTTCGGGGGCTCTAACTTACCTACTTCAACTTGCTCGTTGCCGCAATGGAAATGCTTGGTTCTTTGGTTACTTTTTCTTCTTTGGTTTCTTCTTCTTCGGCACAGAAATCACATGTAGATCTAATGTCGCTATTGCATGTTTAACACTTCCGACCGTTACGAAGTTCTGGCCTCTAGAGATCTGCTTGTTGTGCGGTTTCCATGGGACAGGGCTTCCTCTTATTGTGGGGAGCTGCAGACGGTCCAGATAGGGCGGATCTAGTTGATCGTGCATATAGTTCTGTTCGATATTGATGGGACGCTAGTATCGAGTTCCGCGGCTGAAGAGGATGAAAGACGCCGGTATCTCAAAACTATACATGATGTCGTCGGCATGGAGCCGTCAGTAATCCCATCGCGTTTTGCAGGCATGGTGGATCCTCAGATCTGCAAGATACTTCTGGCTGAGACCGGCTTAGATGACGAGAATGTAGAATACTTCCTCTCCAAAGTTCTCACGCGGATGGGCGAGATTTATCGCGACATGAAAAAAAGACCCATACTAAACGAAGGAGTCGAAGAACTGTTGCGCATTCTTACAAAATCACAAAACCATATTCTAGGAGTGCTCACCGGCAACCTTTCAGCAGTTGCCACCGAGAAATTGAGGGTCACGGGAATCGATTCATATTTCGCAGAACATTTCTACGCTGACACTTATTTTGACCGCAACCGCCTGATTGAAGACGCTGTGAGGACATGCGTGGCGAACTATAAGCTGTCAGACCGCAAGAACGTTATGATTGTTGGTGACACGCCCAGAGATATGAGCGCAGCCAACGCGGCTAGGGCTACGTCGATCGGGATCGCTAGCGGCATATTCTCATTGGAGCAGTTATCTCAAGCGAATGCGACTTGGGTTTTTTCAGATCTCAAACCATCGAAAGAACTACTGAGAGCACTAGGTTTGGGACCGCAGCCATAATGTCTCCTGGACACATTCTGGAACTACAACAGATTTTCTCTCTACTTTAAGCTGGTAATGCTTCAGTCGATACATAGAGAATCTTCGGCTTCGTTCACTCATAGGGAAGGCTTTTACCCGTACTTTGGAGGTGTTTGATGAGGTTCTGTTATGCCTGTTTCCTATGTTTTGGTCAACGTTGAGCCGGGTTCGGAAGAGGAGGTGCTCAAAGAAGTTCGGAAGCTTCCGAATGTGAAGGACTGCCACCGAACTTACGGTATCTACGACATGATTGCGAAAGTTGAAGCTGATTCGATGGATGGGTTGAAAGAGATCATCACATGGAAGATACGGCGACTTCCCGGCGTCCGTTCCACCGTTACAACAATCGTCATAGAATAGTCTTGTTCGGCCATGAGAAACTCCTTGGGCTAGAAGGACGAATGCAGTGAGGCGACAGAAGCGCGGAGCAAAATCGCCGATGGGTGAAATCCCATGCGCCCGTATGTCTGAATTTGCCGAGACGCTACTTATCACACGAGCCCCTCTCACCGCATTGAATGTGCGAGCACAATGTGAAACCGGAAGAGCGATTTGAACGTGAACAAAAGATGTTAGATAATTTCCAGCAAAGAGCAAGAGAAGAGGTTCTGAGGGAAATCGAGTATTGTGTTCCGATTTGTGCGGAAAAAGTTCGGTTTGTTTCAATGCGACATCCGGAACTGACGCGAATATTTGAGCATGTCTTGCAAAACAGAAGGATAGTTCCAAAAAGGATAATGTATCTTGCACCGTATTTTCTCCCGACCTTAGCAAAGGCTGTGTGGAATTTGCTCGGAGAAGAAAGGATGCGAGAGTACGAATCAGCCGCTAAAATTTATCAGCAATTGTTAATCACTTACCTGAAGCAAGATTTGCAGGCATTGACTTTGTAGAAAAGTTGGTGAGAACGTTTAACGAAGACACTCCTTCGCGGCTTCTATGTCCAACTCTATTTCTCTCAGTTTGCTGTCTGGCAGCTCCTGGCTGGCTTTCTCTTTAATTCGTTCTAGGTCCTTTAGGTATTGACGAGCCGCAGACCTCAGAAGGTCGCTGTACAGCGGTAGCTTCAGGTTTGCATTGTCTTTGTCTTTAGTTAATTCGATCAGGGCTTCGGAAACCAGTGACTTCAACTGGCCAAAGGTAAGGTATCGTCTCACCGGCCCGCTTATCAGCGGCTTGATCTCTTCATCACTCGTGAAGTTGTCCAGTCGGTATCTGTAGTGTTCCAAGACTCGCCTTAGAAGCTCCGTATTCCCGACAATGTCTTCAATCGGCATGCACTAAAGCAGGGACAGAACTAGAGATAAGGCATTCTAGCAAGCAGAAAACTCAGGGCCAATAATAAGACATCTGAGTCAGCAAAGGGCTTTCGAGGACATCTGGTGGACCGGCACAAGGACAAGTGAGGAGAGCTTTGGCAAAACTTCGTGAACTGATGCAAAAACGGCTCAAAATGAGTGGAACACAGTAAGAACTAGCTATTAATCCCATGATATGGTGGGGCCGGTGGGACTTAATTGAAATTCTCGGTGGGGCTACTTCATCGCCTCATTTTGAACCGTTTCTGTTCTTAGTTTGCAGCAAGATAGGACGCGATCAGTCGTGGGGTCATTGGGATACGAACCCACCAATATCGTGGGTTCCATGAGGGTTCTACTTTACGACTGGCCAAAAACCTCGACGAAGGTTTGGCAACCCCCGCATGTTTTCATATGAAGGTTAGACAACTTCGGCAGGTCGTTTGCAACCAGACCAAGGGCCACTCTCCCGTCGAACGCAATCACCACTCCACACGCCCAAATAGCATTAACGGACAACGCTCATACGAAGAACCGTTTTTCGACTTTGGCGTATTCCTTCCGCAGAAATTCGGTTTCTTTCGAAGCCCGTGAAGTCGACTAGCCCTTAACGCAACAGGTGCACGTCGTAGGACCGTTGGGATTTGAACCTCCCGTACGGTGGGTTCATTTAGTTCCCGATCCTACCTACCTCAGAACTAGTCTGACTCCGACTCAAACCTTGAAATTTCACTAATTTCAATGTGATAATATGAGCGCATCCGCAAGAGAAAGGACAGAATCAAAAATATTTGCTACTAAAGTAACTAGTGATGAAGCCTTTGCAGAAGGCACTAAATGGAGCCAAAGAACTTTTTTTTACAAAAATGCTACTGAAAGCATAAGGGCTGGAAGGCCTTTGGCCGCGGGCCTCTACTACCACAAAAACGGCAGGGGCATGGTTAGCATCTTTTCGGGCATCGGGGGCGGCTTTCGTGCTCGGGTGGTGCAGGTTGACGAAGCCGGAAACTTGAGCTTTGCAAAGAAAAAAGTAAGTTCAACAGATCCTCCAACTAAGGTCGAAAAGGCCGCAGATAAAGGCAAAAGACTTGCAGACGCATCAGAAGTGCTTGCAAACACCGCATTCTTGGAGGCCAATCCGGGAGAACTTATTGTATTCGGCTCTAAAGATGCAACAGCATTGACTGGAGGGAAAGAGATTGAGAAAGGATATTATTTGACGGTTCAAAAAAAAGCCAAACTAAAAGTCCTGCTTGCCGAACAACTAACAGAAAAAAGAAAAGAAGTTGCTGAGTTAGAAAGGAAACTAGAAGAAGCACAACGGTCATAGTCAGCAAGCAGTTCCTCCCCCGACTTCCAGTAGCGCACCTTCTCCTCCCCAGTTCTAGGGTCTTTAGCAATCACTTCACTAGCCCAGTCCCAGAACTGGAGCAATGTGAAGAGCTTGGTGCGAGACTTGGCCTTGAGCGTGTCCGCCCACTTGCGGATCACGGGATTGGTTATCTTCGCCTTGAGCGCGTCGAAACCCTTGTACGGAATGAGACCGCGGTTGGCCTAGGCCGCGTATATGGGTTTCGATTGAACCCACGAAAGTCGTAGGGCCGGTGGGATTTGAACCCGGGACCCTTCCCCAAGAAGGCTTCTCAGTGCGGTTTCTTTTCGGGTGGCTTCCCATGGGTTCACACGCCCAGAGGTAAAAACATCACCAACACTAGCCCCATGTCTCCGATGCGTTCTCACGCGTTGCCTTGTGTTTCTTTGATTTTGTGCTTGATGGCGTCTGCCGAGAGGAATTTGCCGGTCTGTTCGACTTGGTGGACGGGTTCAACGACATGGGCATTTAACGGCGTGGGCACTCCTAAACGTCGACCACATTGCACTATTTCCCCGTTCAGGTAATCTATTTCCGTTGGTCGGCCACGTCGCAAGCTTTGCAGCGTCGAGCCCAAAAGCGGACCATGGTTGGGCGCGTTTCGGGCTAGGCATCACCTGAGATTGCGGAGGCGATGGAGAAGCTCTTCTCTTACTCGAAGAAGTTGGAGATATGTTCAAACACCCACTTCGAGAAGGCCTTAAACGGCACCTACGGGTTCAGGGGCCAAGCATGAAGCTAGGCCGTTCTCTCATCCCGCAAAGCGACTCAAGGCACGGTACCGGACTGATTGCAACCTTGAGCTGACAAGCGTTGACGGATCCCATGGAACTCTGGCTCCTCTGGAGAGCCGTCCAGTGAATCTAGGCGCAACTCGATGAAGAGTGAAAGAGGAAGAGGTATTCTACCTACAGCGAATCGTACGCTCACGATGCTATCCATCTACCAGATGCTCTCCAACAACAGGTCAAGCGTGTTCACCGTGTACTTTGTGCTTTTCGTCGTCCAGAGGGATGGTGTATCCGTGGCTGAAGGTCTGGCAGCTTTCTCCTTCGCCTACGTCTCATCGAGTCTCATCGGTCCGTTCGCTGGGAGGGTTTCCGATAAGTTGGGGCGCAGACGAATCCTTCTGATCTTCGGAGAGGCAACCTCCCTTCCGTTCTTCGTCCTAATACCCTTCGTCAATGGGTTCCTTGTGGTTAGTCTCTTCTTCCTGATTGCTGAGAGTCTTCTGTCTATCGGCTCAACCGCGTTGCAAGCATTCGTGGCCGACATAACGCCTGTAGAGCAGAGGGCACGGGGTTACGGGTTCATCAGCGCAGTGGGTGCCGTCGGTTCAATTGTGGGAATCTTAGGAGCGGGCGCTGTGGCCGACCTGTTCGGTTTGGACGCTATCTTCTACCTAGTCGGACTCGCAATGGCAGCAAACCTCCTGCTCTTGTTAGTTGCCGTTCCAGAGAGCCGCATCCAAGCGGTTAAGAGGCGGAGACCGGTACGCGAGATGAGGGATGTCGCAGTCTTCTCGGTCGCCACTTCGATAAGAACTCTCGGAACCGGCGCCGTTACAGCCTTCCTAGGCACCTACGCTTACATGCTCGGTGCCAGCTTATTCGAAGTCAGCTTGGTCGCTGTTGCCGGCCTGGTAACCACCGTGGCTCTTGGCGCCCGGCTGGGTAGAAGCGTTGACCGGTTGGGAGAGATTAGAGGATACGCTTACGGAACACTGATCGTGGCCGTCGCTTTGATTGCTCTCGCTTTATCGGGAACGTGGGTCGAATTGGTTCCGGGCTGGGTAATTTACTACGTGGGTTTCGGGCTAGTAAGCCCTGCCATGCTGAGCTGGGTCACGAAGACAGCGCCAGACGGCAGGAGGGCAGAGTATCTAGGGTTCTTCTCGATGATTAACTCGACTCTCTGGAGCTTCGGTCCGATCCCAGGAGGCATAGTAGAAGACGCCTATGGAAGCATCGGCCTGTTCGCCTTCGCGATCGCAGCGACCTGCATCTCCTTGGCCGCGGTCCAGTTGATCTATTCCCCATCCAAGCAGTTGGGTACCCGGGGTAGTAGTGATGCTCTCGGAAGTTCATGCACATATAGGCGCTCTGGGACCATTTGATACCATTATGACAGCCTTCTGTGCAGTTTCCGAATGTTCATTTCAATCGCATGCTCCAATATTACCGAGGGAGAAGAAATTTACAAGTGGACCCAAAAACAACCTGGAGTGAAGGTTGTGAGGCTGAACATTGTCGAGCAGCCAGTGCACGTCTACGAATGGCTTGAGAAGCAAGTCACGGCGAGAATACCCCGGCGGAACGCATGATGCCAAAAGAAACTCCAAGAGACGTGGACGCTTACATTAAGGCGGCTCCGAAAGAGGCACGGACCAAGCTGTTAGAGGTCAGAAGGATCATCAAGGCAACGGCACCCGAGGCCGTGGAGGGCATCAGCTACCGTATCCCATATTACAATTATCACGGAGCGCTCGTCTGGTTCGCAGCGTTCAAGAATCATATCGGAATCTTCCTTCGACCACCCGTCATAGCCGAACACAAGCGTGAGCTCAAGGGGTATGAAACAACCAAGTCCGCCGTTCATTTCTCAATGAATAAACCCCTCCCAGTGGAGCTCATAAGAAAGCTCATCAAAGCACGCATCGCAAAGAACGAAGCCCTCAGGGAGAAGAAATAGAGCCCATACAACCAAGCTTCAATCTCAGAAACAGTTCCCTTGAGATCTATCACGCCCAGCACTCCGTGTAGAGTTCAAAGCATTGACTTTCGGAGGTATCATGACCGATATTGCGTGAGCTAGTTCATTGGAACTCAAGAGGAACGTGGCCGATCATCTCCGAATCTCCACTGACCAGAACCATGTCCTCCATGTGCGCAAGGCCGAAGCGAACAGGGGCAAGTTTCGGATTTCTTAGGCCTATTCCGGGTTCCCATGTAACAATGTTTCCTTCACGCAGTGCCGTGTTGTTTTCTTCCCCGTATGCGAGGTTCGGTTCGTATGGCTCGTGTACGTTCAATCCTATTTGATGGCCCGGCCTGTGAACCGAGGCGTACCCATATTCGCCAATCAGCTCGTCGATTTCCCTTCTCACTTCGTTTCCTGTCCTCCCAGCCCTGATCTTTCGCAAACCCAATTTCTTCATTTCATAAACTTCGTTCATGAAATCTCGCAGTTGTCCGTTCGCACCATAAGGAACTGTCCGCCCCATGTCGGAGAGGTACTGGGATTCAAGCCTGGCCCCGAAATCGAACAGCACAAGAGAGCCACGCTCAAGCGTATTAGCTTCCTTTTCGCTTACGCCTCTTCTAATTCTTACGTCCGTTGTGAAGGATTCGGACACTGCGCCTTCGTCAAGCATTGACTTCTTCAACGCGACGGCTATCTCGGTAACTTTGATTCCGGCCTTGAGCGAGTCTATTGTGCTCTGAAGAGCCTTCGCGCCAATCCTGACCGCTGTTTCTATCTGGCTGATTTCGTATGCGCTTTTTAGCGAGCGCTCCGCATAGACGAATTCAGTAAGCGCATCGTCTCGCATGATGCCGATTCGTTCCATCTTCTTCGATGCGATTGCAGTTAAGCTTGCACTATCAACACGCACTCTGCCCTTCCGGTATGACTGTGTCAGCGCGCGCACATTCGAGATTAGTTGATCGGTGGATTGCCGCGTTCCGACTACCTTCAGAAATTCACCTGAAGATTCGACTTTCTCGAAAGCGTGCTCCTGAACAACCGCTCTGCTATTGCCTGACGTGTCTACGACTACGGCGCAGTACTCTTCCGAGGCAAGGTTTCCACCATAATAGACGTAGTTGTAATTGTTCAGTTCCATGTCTTCTTTCAGAAATACAGCGGCGTCGAGGTCCTGGGAGGCGAGCCAGCTTTGGAGCCTCTTGATTCTTCGCTTTCGTTCACTCGAGAAGCTCATCTTCCAAATCGGCTCTGTCACACACCGATGCGTCTTAACCTTGACGGTCAGGGTCAAGAAACTATTGTCCGCCAAGTTTCTGCGAGAGCGATAGTAACCTGCTGAATCAACTTCTGCTTTAGGCACTAGATGTAGAGTTCAAGGGTCTGCGGCCCTTATGAAGAACCACCGAGCCACGATGTGTCGCGTGGTGGGGCCGGTGGGATTTGAACCCCAGTGATTCTCCCCTTCACTCGATGAACCCGGGAAGATTAATCGGGTCGTTTCCCTCGGACAAACTGCCCTCAATCACGTATTATGTGTCCTTGTCCTGAATCATTAGCGTGAGTTCGAGAACAGCCCGCACGAGTAGCCGTGTTCGATAGGCTGTCGACTAGAGTCCAACTGCTCGATGTTCATCGTCGGTTCTCAGCACGCAATGTTAACTAGTTCGTACGTTAGAAATAGTTGACATGAGGCGGTTCGAGTGCACAGGAACCCTATGGGTTACTTAGGTCTGCTTGGCTTCGTAGGGCTGCTAGGATTAGTTACCGGCAATTACAGATTTTTCTTGTTTTTCCCCTTTGGCGTCTTCAACTTATTTCTAATCAGAAGAACTGACGAGCGCTTGGATCAAAACTTGAAAACAGCGTGCAGAAACGCATTCATGTATACGCTGGTCGACTTGACGTTCACCCTTGTTTATCTGCCGCTCATTCAGCCTACTAGCCGTGCTATAGAGCGGGTGGTGGGTATCGCTTTTATCGGCACTGTGATTGTATTT
Source organism: Candidatus Bathyarchaeota archaeon (assembly GCA_963726255.1). Classification (GTDB taxonomy): domain Archaea; phylum Thermoproteota; class Bathyarchaeia; order 40CM-2-53-6; family 40CM-2-53-6; genus FEN-987. The sequence continues at coordinate 466,969 of CAVSBL010000002.1, read as the reverse complement.
GTGTCATCGTGGGTCTACCATCAGCTCGTTCGCCCGGCGGAGTGAGGGTACTGCATGAAGTCGAGGATTAAGGAACTTAGGGAGAAGTATGGGTTAACTCAGGAGCAGCTTGCGGATAAGGTGGAAGTTACTAGGCAGACGATTCTTTTCTTAGAGAAGGGCAAGTACAATCCGTCACTTAGATTGGCTTACAAGATCTCTAGAGTGTTACGGTCGCATATCGAGGAAGTGTTCTCGTTTGACGATGAGGAGAAGATGCCCCTCCTAAGAGCCACGGCGAGAATCAAGAACAAACGTTAAATTGTTTTAACGTTAGAAATACTATACAAGGGAAGCAAAATGGCTTGGTTGGCACTTGGGGCACTCGGGCTTGGCGCAGCAATAGGGTTAGCAGTTGGCGGTAACGTGGGGTATTACTATGCGAATAGGTATGGGCGTGGAGGAGGATTCTATGGATCTTATGCACCGTTCTACGGATACTATGCACAGCCGTACTTCTATCCACAGTACACGTACCAATCGACTTACTACTGGCGACCTTTCGTCCCAATGTGGTGGTACTAGAACACCTGAATAGGGCATCGGCGAGGCCACCTTACCGAAGGCTTTTGACCTGGCGGTTGACCGCCGCATGATGCAAATTACGGAGCGCGGAACGGATGATGTTAAGGAGGTCCAGTGAGGAAGAGAAGGAAGATGGTTGAGTACCAGGTTATGTGTCTCACTTGCGGTTGCGTGCAGATTAAGGAAGGGTTAATGTGGATTCGTTGGGGCTGGCCCGCATATCTTGTACTTAAGACTTCTACGAAAGCGTATATTCCATGTCCTAAATGTGGTCGTACTCGTTGGCATCGCGTAGTTAAGGCGGAAAGTGTCCACTAGATAGACCTACTCAACAACCGAAAGAAATTTGCAACCTTTTAGAAATCCGCTCTCACTTTGCCACCCTCGCTGCAATCTCCGCCACCGTCTTCGGATACTTCTTCGCATACGCCCTGAGCTTCACTCTCGCCACACTCTTTGCCCAGCCGCTAACATCAGCCGCAATCTTCTCTTCAGGGATGCCGTTGTATCTCCATAAGTAGATGAAATCAAGAATTGTTTTTTCTGGATCGGAATACCTAACGCCGTTGTTTCCTTTCTTTATGCCAAAATCGAGCAGAGACGGCGACAATCTGGAGAACTTGAACTTGTAGCCCGCAATAGCGATAGGGTTCGCGCGGAACAACTTGTCATTAACAACATCTTCAACCGTAAAGCTCTCGTGGGTCATGTTATTGAGCTTGAGCGCCGTGTGCAGGCCGAAATACCAATGCTTGACACTCTTGAGTTCGAGACCTTTCGCTACGAGTTCAAGATGAGTGTATTTTGGTCTCGCCAGCTCCAACTCTTCAAGAGACTTGACGTAGAATATTCCCCTAAGTATTCTTACCAGGTACCCTCGTGGAACAAAATGCCTAATCACAATGTCATAATCCAGTTTCAAAGACTTGCAATATGCTCTCAACTCCTTTGATGTGACAAATTCCATATTCTCCATGCGGAGCTTTCTGAGCAAAATATCCGTTTTCATTCATACCACAACATCACAAATTTGTGATATTATGATATATATCATAAGGTAACTTAAAGCTTCATTCTCCGAACAACGCAATAGATTGAATCCAGACGGCATGTAGATAAAAGTGGCAGCCTAGGAAATCTTTTGGAATCAGTCAAGGAATGCCCTTGTGCCCCATCCAGAAAACACGCTGCAGAAGGTGGGGCCCGTGGGATTTGTACCCACCAATATCGTGGGTACAATCAACATCCCTAAGCACTAGGCAACTGGTAAGTGAAGTGAGCGGTTAACGAAGGTTTGGCAACCCCCGCGTATTATTGGCGGGAGTTTGTGCCTCTCGCCGGCTGCCTTGCAACCGCGCGCCGGCGTCTTCCCCCACCAACCACACTTATCGTTCCACACAAACAAATATCGTCACCGGAGTCTGCTTGGGTCGTGGGCTTGGAGGGATTCGAACCCTCGAATATCGTGGCTTCTGGCTAGTCCCAGTATCGAAGCTATCGCGCGAACGCTCGCTTGAGCGAGTTGTTCGGTGCCAAGTTTGTCGGAGTCAAAGCCGTCAATCACGGTACAGTATCAGAACGGATGGTCTGATCGCATGTCTGAATTACAGAATTAATCTCATAGGTCAAGAGTTTGAGCCTCTCTAGAAGCTTCTCGTCGGTATTGTGCAGTATGCTTCGAAAATCGCCAAGCTTCGCGAGCGACTTGTCGTTCCTGAGGTCCTCCCTGGCTTTGAAATCGCGGTTCATTACACCAAGATTAGTTTCGTGATTATCAACGACGGCGTCGTAAAGACGAGGAACCGGCGCTGAATTCTGAAATGGTCTGAGCGAGGTCTGAAGCCATTGACCAAATCTTAGCGCTATGAGGTTCCTTTCTAGGAGCTCCCTATCATACGTGGCTATTTCGAGATTCCTTCGTTCTTGCCCCAAAAGGTCGCGTAAGGCTTCTCGTCTTATTTGCTTTCGATGAGATTCTTTTAGAGTTTCGAGGAGGTCTTTCGCGTCCGTAAACGCCTTCCTTCCTTCGTAGTTTATTGATACCCCATCATGCTCGATGGTGACTATGATAGCTCCACCGTGAGGGTCCAAGATTCGTCTAGTCTTAATGGCTTGAATCTCATTCCCGTGAATACTGGTCACGTATCCGAGCTGCTTAAGAGAATCCACACTTGTCGCAAGTACCTCTTGCGAGGCCAGTTTTGTTTCCAGGTATAACGTGAGCCATTCCTTTCCACAACTCTTGCAAGTGAAATTCGGGCTTTCTTCTCCGACAATACAGCCCCCTAACTTGATTTTGCCTTCTCTGTCTGCTTTCATTGCCTCTTCGCGATCTACTGGAAGGCCGTAGACGATCCGAATAACCTCAGGCGACTTGCACGTTGGACATTTCATTTAGACCCTACTAACCTCCGCCAATTGCCCGCTTTGGATAATCGGTCTCATCATTTTTGTTTACGATTAGACACTGCCAAGAGATCTTTTTCAACCCTAATGTTTCATCTCGTCCGGATTAGGTCTTCCTTGACCTAATGTCGCGTAGTAACGTGTCGTCCTGACCTTAGCCTTCTCCTCGTCGGTTCTCGTCGTATCTGGTGGAGTAGGGCCGCATTTCCCACAAAATTCGGCGTCAATTGGCATGAGGTTCATACATTTTTCGCAACGTGAAAGATAACCGCAATCTTGGCAAAATATTGCGGGAGGGGGCGCGAGTGGAGCGTTACAATTTGGGCATAGCTCTCCTACAGACCCTGTAGTTGGTGTATCGTTGGAGCCGGTGTAGAAAATCGAGAGTGTGTTCCCGCCAATCTCTCTTCTCCTCATTTCAGAAAACAGTTCGGCGCTTTCTTTACTGTGACCCACAAGCTGTCCGTCAATGAACGCAAGGAATTCATCGGGGTAAAGTTTCTTGAGCTTGTTAGCTTCAGCTCGATATGCTTCCGTGTTCATCCGACGACCCGAACCCTCAGGAACCATGGTCACTGTGGCCCTCCGGAACCTTCACTCTCACCTTAACTACAACCCTGTGCTTTTTCCCACCAATCGCCCGTTGTCGGTTGAAGATTCGGAACAAGTCGAACAATTTTGTTGCTTTGCTCGCAGCTTCAATCGGCCAACTTTCTAGCGTGCCATGCGCTAGCAATCCGAATCACTAAACCTCCTACAACTATCGCCCAAACTGCAGGGCCCGTCACGTCCAGTGACAAAAAGTAGGACAACGCCCCTAGAAGCCCGTCCAGTATGACAACCAATAGTATTGATCCGAAAAACCAGGCTGCTCCACTCTTCCATCTGCGCAAATACCATTGGCCAAGCCCTGGAATGAAGAAACTTAGTATCGCTGCCAGCAAGGGATTCTTATGTCGGACAACGGGGCCGACTATCGTTCGCTCTGACGTCTGCACCGCCTTCTTGCTGATAGAAGTTCCGCATTCTTCGCACAGCGTAGCATCGCTCGGAAGCCTAGCGCGGCAGACTGGACAAAACGATGGGTTGCTCAAGCCGTCGCTTCCAAGATGTGTTCGAACCGAGTCTGAGCCTTCAAGAGGATGTTTAGGAACGTGTTCAAAACTAGGGGTGAGAGAAGCGAAAATACGAGCGGCACCATTACGAAACGAAGAGGAGGGAAAGTAAGGTTAGGTTTCGATTCTGGTTTTGGCGTTTTTCTCAAGGACGGTCATTCCCATTATGTCTGGTGGGAGCCACACTCATCGCAGAACTGAGCGGACTCCGGCAGAAGACTGTTGCATATTGGGCAAGACTTTGTTCCGGCTTTCTTGATTCTGCGGGTCTTTCCTTTTACCCACAATCTTTGCCGGATGAAAAGTGCTCCGGCGAGCGCTATGAGAAGGAACGCGATTGCAGCAAAAACCAGGCTCCTAGACGAAGAGAATAACGAGGTGGTCGCAGATGGGCTCAAGTTAGATGTCTCAGTTGAAGTAAGGTATTCTCTCCAAACAGAAGAAGTGGTAACGACAGCCGTTGTTACCGTAGCTGAACCAATCATTTGCCCCAGATAGCTTAAGTTGGCAGCGTTATCGTGCGAATTGTTCATGAACAGAATGTAATAGGTTCCGCTCTCTGGGATTACAAAATTGAGCGAGGATGCACTGGTCACGTCTCCCGAGCCTAAACCAATGGCGGAGACTTGGCAAGTCGTACCGGCCATCCATGCCTCGAACGCGTCTGACGGTAAGATGTAAAAAGAGACTTCGTGATCGGAACTTATTGCAATTGCATACACCTGACCTGATTGAGCCTCGAAATTGGCGTCGTCATAAGTGCAACCATATTGTGCGCTAGGAGGGTTCAAGATCTTGCTTCCCGAAAAGTGTGGGGTCAGCGGCGAGAGGTACGCATAGTCCAAGGGGGAGCAATTAGAAATACAACTCGTACTCGTTACGTACTTTGAATAAGTAGTAACAACTGTTGTGGAGGTCGGCAGTGTTGTTGTTACTGACACTTGCGTAGGTTGCGTAGGTACTGATGAATACGTCAACAATATCAATGCAGAAACAACTAGCAAGATACCGACTGCAAGTCGCTGGTTCATAGAACCGTCAGCATTCTTCGTTCATCTGATTAAGTCTGGTTTTTTCGTGTTCCGCATTTCATGCAGAACTTCTTTCCCGGTCTAATTGGTTCGCCGCAGTTGGGGCAGTCGTTGGCGACGGGCCCCTCGGGGCCGAGGACGGTAAGGGCGGCGTTGGTTTCGTCTGACATCGACGGCAGTTTCCACCATTTGTGGAGAGTTCCAAATGGGTCTTGTAACTGCCGTGTCAAACCTTTCGCTAAATCAACGGTAGTCTTTGTTGGGTGTCGGCCTGTTTGCAGAACCACGCGTTCGCCGGCGCGGACTTGAATAACCTTGTTCAGGTCGTCGCTTCGCCAGAGTTCCGCGCTGCTCGCTTTGCTCTCGTCTCCTTCGAGAACCGTTATGGCCGCAGCCGTGCCGTCTTGAACAGCTTCAATGAGCACCATGGTTCCTCTGACGCGAGCAAGCCACCTACTCATCGCGGCCGAGGTCGCCGCTCCGATTAGGCTGGCAGGGAGGATTATCACTGCCTCTTGCGTTGCGGCTCGTTCCGCCCAGCTGAGGAGCATTTTTCCGAAGTCAACTCGCAGCAGCAAACTGCCAGCGTTGTAAATTTGGGAGAGTCCGGGGAATTTCAACCAAGGAATGGGCGTCTTGGGATTGGGGTCAAGCCAACTGACTCTTGATTGCTGTCCAATTACAGACTGTGAATTGGATGCTGCTGGGGTTGCCACGCGGACGAAAGACTGAGGCCCCGTGTCCACGGTTGTTCCGGGACCAACTTGATTCAGGTTACCAGCAGTCAATGGTGTTTGGGTTCCGTTCGGCCCGGTCAACGTGGCGTTTCCGGTCACGTTCGGTGGGAGTAAGCCGCCACCACCAACGCCGCCGCCTAGGGGCTGGCCTCCCCTGCCGCCGAAGATAGGGCCGAACCTCCGGCCTAAGATGCGACATATGATCCAGCGGCCGCGGGTGATACGACATATGACGATTATGCCGCCCAAAATTATTATGATGGCGATTATGCCGCCGCCGATAGCGGGCCCGGCGTAGTCCACTCTACATCTCGCGAAGTAGGCTTGGGGCCGGTTCATGATCACGTTCGCTGTAGGCGTCTGAAATGCAATGTTCCCAGCAGGCCTTTCCTCCCATCCGTCGAAAACGTATGTTCCACCCAGAGTTCCCTGCCAGCCGGGTATTGGCACCTGGGGGTCGACTGAGATGGTTGCAGTTTCACCTTCATTGAACCAGCCCTCTCCTTGTGGATTAAGCTCGTTGCATGCAGCGCTAACCAGCAGTTGATATTGTGTGAGATAGGTGGCGGTGGCTTTGTGAGGGGCGCACATCTGAACCTGATTCGCTACCGACCGTGAGTCATCTATCGCCCAACCTCCGAAGGCATACCTCACGCCAGCAGCGCCTGCAACCGTGTCCGGGTGACCTAAAGAACTGTACTGGCTGGGCGGTAGCAGTGTAACCGATGCGCAGGAGTCAAACCATTGGTAAAGCCCTGCCGAGCTATGCTCGTCTTCCCAAACTAAGCGATACTGGGGCGTATACTCGAATGTGTATTGGCATGGCTTGCAAGGAGGCGTGAAAATCTTCTGAGTGTACACTTGCGTGTATGGTACCGTTACATAATATCCAGAGGTGCACCCATGGACGTCGTAAGACGTGCACACCCATTCATAATCGTAGTATGTTTCTGTGTAGGTTCTTGTTTCTGTTGTGCCTGCTGGGACCGTCCAAGTCAATTGGTTGGCGGAAAGCCTCATGCCTTTTTTCCAGTCGCTGACCTGGTTTCCACATTCCCATCCACTCTGGCAAATTACCTGAAGGACTTGAAAGGTGTGCGACTTTGATCCGTCCAACGTTACCGTCTTTGTCTTGGAGAACTCGATCCCGGTTCCGCCGTCAATCGAAAGGGTGGTCTTGTCGGCGCCCTTGAGGGTAATCGTGTAGGTCACTTGCGTGCCTGCGTATTGGCTAGGCGAGAAGGCACCTCCCTTCGGTATAGCTAGCGATTGAACTGAAACTGAAGCCACAACTAGAACGAGAAGAGTTAGGAGAACGGCTCGCAAAGCGTAAACAATTAGGTAAATATGGTAAGGAGTATAGTTAATTGGCTTATCATTATTCCCTATGTAATTTTCAACCGTGCATATATAAGGGGTTCAAGCTGCAGAACGAACTATAAAACCGACGTGTGTTGGGAACTCCGATGTTCCTTGTTGTCTCTCATAGATATGAGAATATCTGATCGAAAGTAGTGGGGCCGGTGGGATTCGAACCCACGATTCGTGGGACTGCAACTCGAGCACTCCCGAACTACGATTTTTCTCCCTGCCTCAGTGCGTGTTTGAGTTCGAGCCCGCCCGGCGTGTGAGGGTATTTCTCTGCCAAGATTCGTTCTATATGTAGAATGGCACCATTCCTGTTTTCTTTCGGCCGGCGTAGCCACGGTCTTTCCTTAAGGTATATCTCCACATGTTCAGGTTCCTCGAGCAGCAAACTCCGTAGATTTTTCAGGAACATGTAGTATCGTCTTGACCTCCACGTGATCATGTCATCGCTCCAATCCTCATTAATTTTCTCGTGTGGGGTATGTGTGAGTTTCATGGCTTCGGCTAGGGGTTTTCGGTATTGGGGCATGCCGCCCATGATCTTGGCGGTGGCGTCGTTGATTTCTTCTTCAAAGAATCGTCTGAAAGCGTAGTTCAACGCTATGTCCAAGCCGCTTGCTTTGTCCCGTATGCTCTTGAGTATCAACTGGAACACTTCAATGTCGAAGGGGACAAAACCTGACTCTTGTGCGGCGAGCACCCAACTGCTCTGTTCGCCTGCGGCAATCTCGTATTCAACATGTTTGTGCGATACAGGGCTGCGCTTGATTACGCCCTCCTTCTCTAGCGCTTTCAAGTACCGCGAGAGCGTAAGCCTACTATGGATCACGTCCCTGACTTCGCTATCGAACCAGATCTGGTTGAAACGCTTCGCTCCTCGCTGAATCGCGTATAGGACCATGAATCGGCGGTCTGGGTCTTCCGCCCTAACCTCATGCCCTCTCGACCTCAACTGTACCCACCGTCCGTGATAGGTACAATAGGTTCACCAATAAACCTATTTGCTCCCCCAACCAGCAAGCGTGCGAGTAGACAATTGACCAAGGCAAAGCTGGAATGGCGCCATTATGCAGGCCGAAACCACATCATCTCGCCCGCGAATAGGCTACATTTCAACCCACCGGGGGCGGGTGCACCGCAAACGCATCACAGGCTTCCCGCGCAGCTTCCGTATGCAACTCCAACTATCCGCAACACAATACCTCGCCCTACAGGAAGCCGCAGACTACAAACACATGACCCGAAGCCGCATCGTTGAGGAGGCTCTTTGGCGACACTTGTCGAAGCTAACAGTCAACTCAAATATCCTGGAACGCCTCCGCTACGCCAACAGCCTCATCCACCAAGCCCTCGCCGAAGCCTACAAGCAACCACTCAAAGAACAGAAAGGATCGGTGAATGTTCATGCAGCCCAAGCACGGCAAGAGCGCAGGAACAAATTATACCAGAAGATGGAAACCGCCTTCGATCAGATTTACGAACTTTCACAATGCGAGCAACTCGCCGCGCAGAACCAGATGCGTGCTGCCATGTATGGACTCTTAGCGCATACGGCTGCAACAAACGAGATGATTCTTCGCGGCGCCGCAGAAGAAGAGATTCTAGCGGAGATCACGAAGCTTCGTGAGGAGCAGAGGGCATTTGAGGAAGCTACCAGACAGCTCGAAGAACAAGCAAAAACGGCTACAGGAAAGGCGTAGAATAGCCTTCGAGAGGATCGTCGCAGGGAAGGATCCTGGAGAAGGCTCATCACCATTTGAGCAGCTTTCGGAACAGGACCTTGAGGACCCTGTTCTTTTCGCTCAGAAGGCGTTGAAATTCAATCCGGCCGAATACCAAGCCAAGCTTCTCCGGGAGACAGGGAAGCGAATCGTTGTCATTTACCCACGGCAATCGGGAAAGTCCATGACGATCGCAGCTAGGGCCATCTGGTTCGCATGCAGAAACTCCAAGACCGTGACGCTCATCGTCGCCCCTGGGTTTCGGCAAAGCATGATCATGATGGACCGGGTCCACTCCTTCCTGATGGCTATGCCCCGACCAATTCGCAGAGAGTACATCGGGAAGATACAGCGAACTGTCATATGGTTCAAGAATGGCTCGCAAATCATCGCTCTGCCCTGCTCCACGAACTTGCTGCGGGGTTACAGCGCAAATCAATGCATCTGCGACGAGTGCGCCTTCTTTCGTGATGACGAGACGATGTTCTACAGCGTGCTCTTTCCCATGCTCCAAACCACCCAGGGCACATTAATCGCCTCATCCACACCCTGGGTAAAGAACTCGGTCTTCTACCAGTTCACACAAGACCCAGCCTTCAAGGTCCACAAGATCAGCATCGACGACGTAATCAAAGCTGGCCTAACCACAACTGATTTCGTTGAGGAGATGCGGCGTAGGATTCCCCGAGACCGGTTTCGAAGGGAGTTCGAAGCTGAGTTCTTTGAAGAAGAGAATTGCTTCCTGCCGATGGACCTGATCAAAAGATGCATCGACCCGGATGCAAAATTCATTCCAGACGAATACTTCGGCTTCTAACAACGGCACCTATCGAGTCTCACAAAGTCGACTAGGGAGTCCCGGCGGCCGCACAACTTCTTCCACTGAAAACTACCGGAACTTTCGGTTCAATTTTGGTAGCCCGCACCATTAGACCCTCTTACTCTAAAAGCCGGTGATACCGTGCTGATATCGCTAACGGACAATCAAATCATAATGCAGAAGGCCAAGCGGTAGAACGGTTGGTTGAAGGTTCTACAGTCACTAGACTAAACGCGACTTCTATTTCGTTAGGCCACACTGCTTCCGGATTCTCTCGACCAGTTCCGGATATCGTGGGTCGGCTCTTGCCTGAGCGAAGAGCGGCGAGTACATCAGTATTAGGGTAACTAGTGCATGGGCTTCGAGGGCCTTATCCATGTACGCGAAGAATGAGTTCAGGTCTCCGAGGGCATAATGGACGTACCCGATGAAGTTGAAGCCCATCGGGCCCATCTTGGCGTCCTCAATCTTCTTGAACGCGAGCAGCGCCTTCTCCCTGTCGCCTTCTATGGCCGCGATGACTCCACTCGTCCAGAAGAGCCAGGGACGGGTGGGTTCAAGCTTCTCGGCTTTCGCGTGGAACTCCTTAGCCTTGTCGAGCTCCCTCTTGGCCAGGTAGTACTCAACCATGCCTCTGTACCTGGGCGCCGGCGCCAACTGCTCTGTCTTCTTCCAGAGCTCAAGCGCCTCCTCCTCCTTCCCAGTATAGAGGTACACCATCCCGAGAAGCCAGATGAGGTGGGGCCTGATGGGGTCGAGTCGGTACGCTGCCTCCATTTGTTTGACCATCTCTCCTTGGTCCCCTTTGAGCGCAGCTAGCTCGCTTAGGATATTGTGGGGGTCTGGGAGGCTGGGGTTGAGCTCCAAAGTCCTCCTCGCCTCTGCCTCCGACCGCACGGAGTCGTCCGCGTTGAAGAACATCCCGCAGAGTGATGCGTGGGCCTCCGGAAGGTTCGGGTCGAGTTCAATGGCGCGCTCCAGCGAGGTGTTCACAATTGGGAGTCCGATGTCATCGGGCTCGCATCCGCTTCCAACAAGCGATTGGTGGCAGTCTGCGACTCCCACGTAGGCCTTCGCGAACTTGGGATCCAGCACGATGGCCTTCTCGAAGAGGCTGAGGGCCTGCCTAAACGAGGTCTCAGTCTCCTCATTGTACAGCTCCCTACCCCGCAGGAAGCAGGTGTACGCCTCCGTGTTCTCGGTCGGCTTCTTTTCTAGGGTCCTTTTCTCAGAGTCGAGTAGTTGGGTCTTCAGCTCGCCAACCACCTTCTCCGCTATTTCGCTCTGGACAGCGAAGATGTCGTCCAGATTCTTGTCGTAGTGGGAGGACCACAGGTGCGCCTCGGTCTCTGCGCTGATTAGCTGAACTGTGACTCTGACCCGGTTGCCCGCTTTCCTCACGCTACCTTCAACCACTGAACCCACGCTAAGCTCCTTTGCAATTTCGGAGACATTCTTCTCTTTCTTCTTGTAATTCATCACCGACGTTCGAGCTATGACCTGTAGACTCTTCACTTGGGAAAGTCTGTCAATCAGCTCCTCAGTCATGCCATCCGCGAAGTATTCATCTGCGGGGTCGGGGCTCATGTTTTGTAACGGCAGGACTGCAACCCTGTTCTTATCAAGCGTCGGCTTCGTTGAGGAGAATGCGGGTGGGATGAAGCTCTTCGACCGGGCGAAGTCGGCTGGTTGCAAAGGGTTCACGGTTACCTGATGTCGTATTCGGCTAAGATAGCCGAGCCGGTTGATATAGAGCCTTTCCTCAACTCGCACCCGAGAGACTCGATTGTTCAACAGTCACTTCATACTCATACGCAATGAAGAACTGTTCTGTAGGTTCTCGTTGAAGAGTTCTTGTCGTTCGTAAGCAATCATGTCGTCGTTCGTATTAGCGTCGTCGTAATCGTTCGTCTTCGTCGGCGTCGTCAAGGTCATTAAGCCCGCGGCGGGGGCGGCGCACCAATAGACCCACACACACTCGGCTTTGCGAGTGAGGTGTGATTCGACACCATGCGTATGATGTCATATGCCACGAGAACACGGTTGGATTCCCTCGTGCATTATTTTCACACAACCCTCTGACCAGAGGTTACATTCGAGAGACTTATGTAGCGAGCTATCCCCAAGGGTCCCCATGGTAAGATTCGTGCTAGTTCCAGGCGCATGGTTGGGGGCGTGGGCCTGGAAGGAGGTAACTCCACTCCTCGAGAAAGAGGGTCATTCTGCCTATCCAGTCACATTGACTGGAATGGGCGAAAGGGTCCACCTTGCCACGAAAGATGTCGGCATGGAGACCGCCATCCAGGATGTCATCAACGTGATCAAGTACAACGATCTTGACGCTTGCGTTCTGGTGGGGCACAGCTTTGCGGGCAAAGTGGTGGCCGCCGTGGCGGACCGCGTACACCAAAAGGTAGAGACGGTCATCTACGTTGATGCATTCCGACCAGAGAAGGTGAGGACGCCGCAGGGTGGGTTCGACCCTACGCGCGAGTTCGGGTCTCCGCCCCAGGGCGGTACTGCAATTCCACTCACCGAGGAGATTATCGACCGCATCGGAAAGGATGTCAGAGGCTCAAACCGAAAATGGATGATGTCCATGGCGACACCCTGGCCGATTAGACTTGCGACCGACCCGATCACGCTGTCAAAGAACTACGACGAGGTGAAGGAGGCATACGTCTTCTGCAGTCTCAGCGGGGACCCAGTCGACGAGATAATTGCCGGGAAGTGGGGAAAGCTGGAAGGCCCCTACAATCTCATTGAAACAGCTCATTGGCCGATGATTACGAAACCTGAAGAGCTGGCCAAGGACCTGGTATCCCTGGCCAAGTGATGGGCTGTTGAACAGGGACGACCCCGGCGTTACCTGGTGCCCCCCTCGTAATTCGGACCGTCGTCCTTCATGTCTTGAAAGTGTGTGTGCGCCCCGTTAGGGGCACAGGGAAGCCTTGACTAAACAGTGAAATAACGATGCAAAGAGCGGATAAGCTTTCCAACTCCTGAATCCCATGTTCTATTCATGGAGTCCGGAGGCGTGTTTTAGTGGATGTGGGTAGGTCGGTGCGCACACGCACCACGAAAAAGTCGTATCTCCGTCGCCGCTGCGAGTAAGAAAGTAACATACGGCAACTCTTAGAAGTAATACCTGAAGGTGTTGGGCCGTAGTTGGGATGCGCGTGATGAGGAAGAGAGAGCCTGGAAGTTTTGTTGACTGCGTAGAATCGGTAATGGTTAGCCCCGTTGAAACCGTGAAACCGACCGACCTTCTTCAATACGCGCTCAAGAAGATCGTCAAGAAAAACATCGGGTGTGTGGTAGTTGTCGAAGGTAAGAAACCTGTAGGAATTGTCACGGAACGTGATGTGTCTCGAAGAGTTGCGAAGAGCTCGAATCTTCTGATAACCCCAGTGAGGCGAGTAATGTCAGGTCCGCTTATTACTGCAACCCCGGGCACTTCTATAGACAAAGCCGTTTATCTTATGGCTAAGCACGGTATCCGAAGGCTCCCAGTCATCGATGGAGAGGAACTTGTCGGTCTCGTTTCGGAACGCGACTTACTACGGTGGATGCTTCAAGTGAGCTACGAGCCTCAGCTCCCAATCGAAATCAGACAAATCCTAGCGAGGAGAGCTGAAGCGAAAACCTAGCGTGGAACTCCCTAACATTAAGTTTGAAGGAGGTGAAAGCTATGTTAATGATGACCTATTGGGAATTGAATCCCGACAAAGACATCAAGGAAATTGCGAAGATAGGAGCCCAACTGGCCCAATCAGGTAAGTGGCCTACAAAGGGAGTCAAAGTCATCGCCTGGTACATAACTCCGAGCATCCCATCTTGGGGCGTAACAATATTCGAAGCCGAGAATGAAGAAGCCGCATTCAACGCCCAACTTCTTTGGACAAAAGCGATGCCAGGATTCTTCACACGCCATAAGACGTCTCCGGCCCTGCCAACCGAGAAGGTAATTCCTCTAGCCCTCGCCTAAGTCATTCATGCGGTGTCTATTCTCTTTCTATTTTTGTGATTTTATGATTTCATGATATTTCCTGTCCTTGGGGGGTCTAATGGTGCGCACACACATGCAAAGCTCCGCACATGATGTGGGGAAATAAGAAGCTTAGAGAGCAATCCCTAGCTTCCTTAGAATCGATTTGACTCGGGGGTCATCGGAGACCGCAGCGTACAATGGGTCATATGCGATTTCGCCCAGCCAATCTGCGCCTCTCGAGTATTCCGCTTCAATCAGTTCGACCGCTTTCTCAAGTTCGCTCTGACATGTTTCTCCTCGCATCTTCAGGGACGATTACTGGGCTCTTGAGGGTTGTGTGTGCGCACCACGAGACCGCACCACACACACGAAAGGTGACCGGTGAATGGGACGTGCTGCTCAACCGCTTCTTTTTTTGTTTTTTCGCCCCAGAAATTTCTTCTCAGACTGAAGAACCTTTTCCAACCCTCTGATATTTGTTCTAAGATACACCAAGTCGGAATGAAATAACTCAACTCCTTTTGTCAATCGTGAAAATTCTCCTGAAAACTCTCCTGATTCCAACAACTGTCCAGTGATCGCAAATGTTTCAGCAACGGTTCAATTCTCAGTTTAGTCCAATCTGTCTTAGAACTAAGATTGGAAAAGCTCTCTCGTAATTCCTCAAGAGCGTTCCTCAGTGCAGGTAGGTCCTTTTTGTATGCCCTGTCTACCATTTTCTCACGTGCGATACATATTCAGTACACATTCAATCTTCTTCAATTTTCTGCTGCTGTGCAATCCTTTTACCCCCACACTCGCAAATTATGTGTGCCTCAAACGAAACTTATGCCCAAGGCTCCGGTAATTCCTCGAATGAGGAATGCAACGGCTACACCGCTGACAAGTATATCCATCACCTTTCCCACAATCGTCAAGAAGGAGGGCCTAACCGCACTCAAAATCCTGCTGCTCAACCGCATGGTAACCCAGCATATTGTAGCATCGATTACGACGGCGATGCCGGTCGCCACGAAACCGAATTGCAAATCATTCAAAATCATAACTGCGGCCATCGCTCCTGGGCCAGCAAGCACTGGTACCGCGAGCGGTATGATGGCAATGCGTTCCGCGTCTGCATCAGACAGTTGACCTCCGCTTGGGGTCGCAGATTCATCCATATGCTCCGAAATGGACGCACCCCCAAGCGCGTCCTTGATCGCGAAGATTAGAATGAATAGTCCTCCGGCGATCATAATGTAATGCAAAGTGATGCCTAGTGCGGCTAGTATTCCGTCCCCTAGGTAGGCGAAGAACAAGAGCAGAACGATAACAACGACTGAAGCCCGGTTTGCGATCAATTGCTTCTGACGGACGGTCGAACCAGCTGTAAGGCCTGAGAAATACACCAGTCCAACTACAGGGTTGAGAACAACTAGAAGTGTCAGCACAGAGGTCAGGACATCTCTCAGCAAACCGCCCGAATCACAATTCGGGAATCCCGGTGATCCAGGTGGGCAGTCTACCTGACCGAACGCGCTCCCCAGCAAAGTGGAAAAGGCAAGGAGTACAATTGAGACAAAGACCAAGTTCAATAGTATTTTCCGGTTAAAACCGTTCAACCCTGCTTTTTTCCCCGAGCTGTCTCAATGGATTGTGGCTAGTCATAATTAGTTTAAAGATTGTTATGCTCAGTGGCTCTAACGAACATTCAGTCACACCAGATAGAGCACACACAGCCTAGTCGACGATGAACAGTTTGGCGCCCTTCTCTGTACTTGACTTGTGTGGATTTCTTTCGTCGTCTGCGACTTGGTAGCTGCAACCAGGTTTCAGCGTGAATTTTCTTCCATCCTTCAACTCCGTGACTAACTCTCCCTCCAGAACCAAGAGCACATGTCCCCTAGTGCACCAATGATCCGCAACGTACCCAGGGGAGTATTCGACGATTCGAACGCGCACGTTTCCGGTCTCCAACGTGCGCCAATAGGCTGAACCCTTCTCTCCCCTATGTTCAACAGGCTCAACTGCACTCCACTCGGTTATGGAGAACGCGACTCCATCAATCTTCATGTTTCCTCTCCCTGTTACTTCTCATTCGAAGACTATATAGTATAATGTGGGCGCGTGACATGAAAAACTCTGAATAAACATCCGCCGATGCCGAACAACCGACACGAACAGCCATAAACCGAACAGAGCCCGCATTGCCCGGTTCTTTTACGTTCGAAATCGCTGCCGGCAATGAGTGGACATCCAGAAATAGTCTCTTCGTGTCCGAGTTTGCTTCGGGGTGTATCCGACGAGCCCAATTGCTCGGCCTAGTTTGTTCAGGGGTGAGATCTTACTCCTGATAATGGTGGATGGGCTTTTCGGGTTCGCGGTTGGCTTCAGCTCTCCCTCCGTCGCGCCGTTAATCGTCGCCATCGGGGTTAGCATAACATTCGTGGGTCAAGCTCAAACCATCGGAGGCCTGGGCGCCACATTTCTTCGCTTGCCCATTGGTGTCTTGATTGATCGAATTGGGCGAAAACCCTTCATTCTCGTAGGGGGACTCGTGACGCTGGTTGGTTTCTTTTCGTACTCTTTCGCCACATACTGGGTTCTGTTGGGCGCGGGCATCGTGCTAGTGAGTTTGGACCAGGCGATTCGTGGGACAGCTTCATACGCGGCGCTCGGCCACGCAACCACAACGCAGGGACTTGGAAAGATTTTCAGCATTGACCTTGGCATAACTGAAACGGCCGCCACACTGGCACCGCTCCTTGGGGGTTTCTTAGCGACCACGATGGGTCTCCCGAGACAAATAATTTTCACAACTTCCGCCGTTCTCGTTGCAACTGCTCTCGGAGTCGTGGCTCTGGGCTACAAACCAGAGCCAATCCAGCGAACCGAAGCCGCAGCCGGGTCTTGGTGGGGGTTCCTACGCCCCGACAAAAGCCTCATACCTTTGCTGGTGGTAGTAGCGCTCGATTCAGTCGCATGGAGAATCAGCTTCCCCTTCTGGGCGTTGTATATTTTCAAAGAGATGAAATCTACCCCAGAACAGTTAGGGATAGCATTGGCAATCTCCGCTGGAATCCCAGCGCTGACGGGTTTCACGTTGGGTTCCAAGCTCGACAAGCTCGGCGGGAGGCCTTTCCTGGCGGCTAGTGAATGGTCCGCTATTGGTTGTTTTCTGCCGCTTTTGTTGGGTTGGAGACCTGAGTTCGCGTACATATCCGCCGTGTTCGCTGGTTTCGTCTACAGTTTGTGGATGCCCGCCCTAAACGCTCACATTGTTCTGCATTACGGGCGAGAGAGGTACGGTCAGACGTTTGGGATACTGGCGCTCGTTGCCGGCATGGCATCAGCCGTGTCCCCAATCCTAGGTGGGTGGATGTGGGACAACATA
The DNA here is from genome assembly GCA_963726255.1 of Candidatus Bathyarchaeota archaeon. Classification (GTDB taxonomy): domain Archaea; phylum Thermoproteota; class Bathyarchaeia; order 40CM-2-53-6; family 40CM-2-53-6; genus FEN-987. The sequence goes on along the minus strand of CAVSBL010000002.1, from coordinate 449,843 downwards.
TCACCACAATCCCCCTTCATACTCAACCTAGTCCTAGCTATCATAATCGGTTTCATAATCTGGTTCAAAATCAAAGAACCAACTCCAGCGGCGACCTAGGAAGCGCGCACGTGCGGTCAGACATATTTGGTACCCTTGGTGCGCCTACATACCTTCACTAACTACGAACGACGACGGTTCAAATTCCACTGCTCGCACCACTAGACCCACACACACCGGAACGTCAGTTCAATCAGGGCACTCCAATTCGCACAAGAAAGGAGCCAGTCTAAAGTCGGGAGGATTTATTGCTCCTTGAGTTCTTCGTTCTGGTCTCGTTCGACAGTCTAGTCATGATCTGGGCCTTTTCCTCCGAGTATCGATCCATCATTAAGAGATGCGGATACCGAGTGAAAACAAGAACAACCCACATTTCGAATACGTGACGTAACCGCTCGAACCAAGCATTCAATTCATGCCTCCAAGTCAGCCTGCACCTCTAGAGATAATAGGCTGATTGGATTGTTGTCATCGATAATCTGCTGCGAGAGCACAAATCCGACGTTGACCTGGGCACTCCAAAACTCGCCTAATTCCTTCCATATCTGAGGGGTTGGTCGCCGTTACAAATCCGGCAGGTCTGCCCCGCTTACTAGCGGGAATCTCTCAATGGTTCAAAACGATCACCGCTTCTTTACTGACAGCAAAACACGATACCGCTAGTCGCGCATTCATGCAGGCCTGTTTCTTTCAGGCTGTATTCAAGACGTTTGCGAAAGAGTCCACTGGCTTGTCCAGATTCTATAGCTCCGACTTGGGTTTCTGGTACTAGCGAGGATATTGGGTACCTTATGAGCTGGTGCGCAGACCGTTGAGGTTGTCACCGTAAGGGCTGTGTGTGTGCGCACCATGAGTACTACGCAAACAGCCCAGCGGTTACATGTGAAATTGGATGAGAATGCGGCTTGTGGCCCTGCCTACTCGCCGCTGGCTGTCATGTAGAACCTAATGAAGCCCCCCTTCTTGAGGAATGGTGTGGCAAGGATGAGAATCGCCACGACGGTGGCGGTTACGGTTGAAGTCGCGAAGACAGCGGGGATTGCAACTCGATTGAACGCAATGCCGATCGAAGCCCAGATAACTACAAGCCCGAACGCGAAATCGCTTCGAGTCCACACCATGAGAATTGTGATCGCCAGAGCCACGACCAGTACGATGGCTGTCCAAAGCGCCTGCGTAGGCATGGGGATGCCTGGAATGAGTACGTTCAAGACTGATGCAATGTTGGCTATGATGGCAAGCGAGACCCAGCCGAGATAGATACTGATTGGCAGGTGAACAGCAAGCTTCTGGTTTCGAGGCACACGAATTCTTCCAATGCCCAAGCGCTGGTACATTGAGATTAGGCAGAGAAGTAGGGCGGTCATAGGGATCAGTGAGATAACGAAAAGCTGTGGAACCCCGTAGGAGTATTGGAAGATAAACAGCCAGGACACGTTGGCGATAGCGCTGATAAGGTATAGGAAGTTGATCTGCGTCAGGTAGGCTTTCGCGCGTTCGCTCGGTCTAGCTTGATAGAACATGAAGACCACTGCAAAGGCATAGATCATGCCCCAGATAGAGAAGACGTAGCCTGGTGGAGTGAATAGACTGGGATAGGAATCGGAAACTTGCCCAGTCGTTACACCGTTAAGCGGCAGTATGTTCACCAACGTATTCATGATGAGTACAGCGATGACCGCGACCACGTTACTAGCTTGGAAGACTATCGGACTTACCTTCATCGACATGAATCACGACACGTAGCCTATGGCCCAACGCATATTACCTCTACGCTAACGGGAGAAGAACAAAGCAGCCCCTAGGACAACCAATCGGACTATGGTTACCCTGGTCATCTTGGACACGCGCAAGAAACGGAAACCACAAATCATGACCTCGTACTTGACCGCCAGGATGTAGGGGCCTGGTGGGGCTTGCGCAGACATTGACGAAAAAACGACAGGTCTTACTCCTCTGCGGCATCTTCTCTTCGCTGCTTTATGCCAGTATCGACGCGCTCGCAGGTACACTGTATGTGGGCTACAGTTTTGCATCTCAAGGCTTCAGCGAGCTGCTCTCCCCCAGCTCTCCTGTTAGACAACTCGGTCTTCGGTTAGGCGCCGTGTATGGCGTGCTCTTGCTTGCGTTCGCTTTGGGCGTCTGGGTGTCAGCTGGTCGCAACCGCGCCTTGCGCGTCACAGCATTGATGGTATTCGGCCAGGCGATCGATGGTTTGGTGACGCCCGTATACTTCCCAGCACCGATGCGCGGGGTGACCGGCGCAGAGTCTGCCGGTATGCTTCACGTGATTCTCACCGCTGTGGGGGTTTTCACCATTCTGTTGGCCATAGTGTTCGGAGCCGTTGCATATCGAAATTGGTTCCGCTACTACTCGGTCGGGTCGTTCATGATAATCTTGGCGTTTGGTTTTATTGGATTTTCTTACGTTCCTGCGATTAGCGCTAACCTGCCGACCCCATGGCTCGGTGCCACTGAACGCGTTAACATCTATGGTTGGATGCTATGGGTGGCGGTGCTGGCCTTCGTCCTCTTGCATGCGGAAAAGGTACCGACTGGACAGCGTTGAGAAAAAGCAGCATGCTCGTCGTCAGAACGTCGGTTAGAAGTGTGTGTGCGCACCACTAGACCCACACACAACTCGCCCCAACAAGGATAAGAAACAAATAACGCTGCATCATACTCCCGCTACGATCAAGTCTTGACTCGCGCAGATTTTTTGACGCCAATTCATAAAGCCCTTCGGTCAATGATTTACGAACTGGCAAAGGAACTTCAAGCAACAGACTTCACCGATGAGCACGCAACCGACGCAATGGTCTCCAGGTTGAAGCAGGATCTTGCCTCCGCTAGTTCTGCTTGCACTCTCTGCTTGCTTCATGAACATGCAGGGCTCGAGGATCAGTATGTCTTTCCGGATGTTCGAGCGTTTGAGCCCGAGATGGTCGATACACTATTGAAGGAGCATAGAGAGGTTGTGAGAATGATAGCAGGTCTGTGGAAGATTGCAGATGAAGTAAAGACGCTTAAGAATCGAGAAGAAAGGATTGAGATGGGCGATAAACTGAACCGCACAGCGAATGATTTGTTCGCCTTCTACCTTACACATCTGAATGGTGAAGAATCGACACTCGTCCCTGCGATGTGGAAACATTTTACTGATGAACAGATTATTGCTATGCGAACAAACGTGATTGAAAGCCTCACGGCTGAACGAGCTGCTCAATGGAATAGTTGGCTCTTTCCATCGCTCAACATTAACGAACTAACTGGCATGTTCATGGAATTGAAGAAGAGCGCGCCTGCGCCGGTTTTCCAGAACCTGGCACGCATGGCAGAAGAAGCGTTAGGTGAAGACAGATGGGCAGCGTTGAAAGCGAAAGCTGGTCTCTGAGATTCTAGGCGTCGTATTCGGAATGTTTTCCCTGTGCCCATTATGACGCAGTACACCCACAGACCACAGAGGGAGATTCGGTTTTGCCGTAGGCTGACTTAATCAAGGGGCGTCATGTTCACAAACCTCTGCTGCATGCTTCCAACTCCAAATCATGATTTCCTTTAGCCCGGAAACACGGCCTGTAGCGGCAGGGTCTCGCGGTGTCAACGTACTATGTATCAAGAGTCTGGTTCCGATCGGTGTTGGTTCAGTGCGAAATTCATCGAAGACATGGATGCCTGTTGGATTTGGATACGGAAGTTCATAAGTCCACGTTCCGTCGGGTTTCAAGTTGAGGACCTCCTGCAACTCCGGAGTTGATCCATCGGGCAGTCGCCAATAGGTTCTAACCTCTCGGCCGTTCGGGAACCGACGAGTGGTCAGGATTCGGTATGGTTGTTCTCGTGGGTCCTTCGCGCGGTAGTCGTCCGGGTACTCCGTCCACCAGGCGCGAACCGAATCTGGTGGCTTACGAATCAGCAGTTCGAGATCAAGAACCTCGGAATTCATGCATTCCCATTAGTTCGAATGGTTTTTGAGGCTTCCCTTTTCTTAGTGTGTGTGCGCACCATTAGACCCATACACATAGGAAAATGCCTGAACTTCAGCCGCCCTTGTGACAAGCGTTTGTCGGCAATTTGACAAACTCTGTATAGATCTCGAACGGATGAGTATGAAGTATTTCGTGGTAATTGAAGCGCTTGGCCCAGCCTGGAATCATTCGCGGTCCATACGGGAGCAAGAAGAGTGGGCCAAACATGCGGCATTTATGAACAGCCTTGTTGACGAGCGTTTTGTACTTCTCGGCGGTCCTTTGGGCGATGATTCAAGAATGCTGATCGTCAGTGCTGACAGAGAAAGTGCGATTGAGAGACGACTTGCTGCCGATCCTTGGATGTCGATGGGCATACTCCGAATCGCTAAGATCGAGCCCTGGCAGATTCTGCTGGGACATATCGATTAGGTGTGTATGGGGTCTGCTGGTGCGCGCACGCACTTCCGATAAAGTACCAAAACCAGGACTCGCCCTGTGAGCTTATTGCTCCTGGCGGTAATACGAGACTCATGCCTTACCAATTCAAGTTCGACCTGACACGGCTATCTCAATCGTTCTTCACAGGAATTGTGGTGGCTGCCCAGAAGAGAAGGCTGCACAGAAGAATTGGTGAGGCAACTCTGCGTCTTCTTGAGCGATTCAGAGTTCAGGAGATCACAGGGTTGGATTTTGCTCAAGCTCTAATGCTCCTCGAAGATTTGATAGATATCCAGACTAAGAATTTCAACAACCGGGAAAGATTCGTAAGAACTTCCAGGCGAGTGCTGCTGCTACCTCACTGCTCAAGGAAATATATGGACAATCGCTGTAAAGCCGTCTTCGATTCCAACATTCCATCATACCGCTGCTCTCACTGTTCACCCGATTGCTTGGTAAACCAAGCGACACTGGCTGGGGAGGAGAGAGGGTACGATGTTTATGTTCTGCCGGGCGGGTCATGTATCCATCAGATTCTGCAAAAAGGCCGTTATGAGGCACTTGTGGGCGTCGCCTGCGGCGAGGAGATCAAGCTAGCTGAAAGGCTGCTAGAGAAGACGGGGCTGCCAGGTCAAAATGTGCCTTTAATCAGGAATGGTTGCGCCAATACAACATTCAACATACGGGCCCTGAAGAAGACCCTGTGAGTTTCCGAAAGATACTAGCAATCATACAAATCAAGATACACCGCGAAGGTACGATTCAACCGTGAGGTTAAGATCGCGATCTGGAAAAGAAAGAAAGGGAAGGGAGAGTTGCTGGCCTTTTTTCAAGGCTAGGGTAGTGCGTTGGCGAGGTCGTTGACGAAGTTGGCTGCGTTCGGGCTTCCGAATCCAGTGGCGAGGTCGTATCCTACCGTCACTGAGTAGCCTGCGACGCCTGAGCCGTATAGCGAATTGTTGTCTATTGTTACGCTGCCGAAGGTTTGTGGGATGATGTCGTTGAAGTCGGAGGCTGGCAATGTGTAAAGGATTGGGTTGAGGTAGCCGACGTGGTGGCTCTTGCCGAGTATGTCAGCTTTCTGGTTTGCGAGGGCGATTAGGCCTGCTAGTTGTGGTGAGGCTGCGCTGGTTCCACCTACTATGTGCCAGCCGGTTCCCAATCCTGGGAAGCTTGTGTAGACTAGGACTCCGCCGTCAACTGCTGCGTTCCATGATAGGTCCGGTAATCCGCGTTGGCCGTTCAATAGGCTGGAAGGTATGCTTGATTGGAATGATGGCTTTGAGAATAGTGTACTGAGTCCGCCGCCGGTCGCTGCGGGCAGGAATGGTTCGTTCCATACGGCTTCAGTCTTTGAGCCGGGTGTTGTGGCGTAGGTTAGGTCTGTCGGCGAGGTTGGGGTCCATGTCCAGTTGTATTGAAGCCATGTTCCGCCTGCGGAGGTTACTAGCGGGTCGGAGGATGGCCAATTGACTGTTGGGTAGGCGAGTGGTTTGGGTGTGGACGCGCCTTGGCCGCCTATGGAGTTCGCTGTACCGCTATCGCCTGAGGCCCCAATGACGGTCACATAGTTAGCTTCGGCTTGTTGGTATACTTTGTCGAATTGTCGGATTATTGCGTCGCCTGCTGAATGGAACGATTGCTCGGTAGCGGCAAAGCTCTGGCTTACGACTGAGCCTGGATAGTTGTTGATGGCGTATTGGATCCCTTTGAACATGTTCGGGAATCCTTGCACGCCTTGTGTCTCTGCTGGGTTGGTTGCGATGAGGACTAGTTTAGCGCCCGGGGCTATGGCGTGGGCCCATTGCAGGTCAAGGCTTGTTTCCACGGCCCAGTTGACCTTGACGCCTTTCATCGCAGACGGACTCCAGGTTGGGGTGCCGTCGGGGTAGACGATGGTGAGGCTGGCGCTTGGGAGACCGAAGGTGGTGCTGAAGAAGTTTAGGTCGTTCTGTGCGGTTGGGCTGCCATACGCGTCGACTATGACTATTGTTTCGCCTGCTCCTGTAATTCCGGCTGCGTGGAGGCTATCGACGCCGTATGCTTCGGTTATGTTGGCGGGGTTGTAGCAGTGGAACGAGGTTGAGTAGCGGACTGGGATTGGTGTTGTGCACGCGAATGGGCCGACGGTTGGGTATTGGGCGTCGTCGGGGGCTAAGAGTATGAGTGGTTCGAACTGGAGGTTTGATTGCTGGGGCGCTGTGAGTGATGGAATTGACAGAAATGGGAGGGCTAGAAGTAGGATGAATGCGGCTGTGTATGCTAATTGTTTTCTTTGCATATTTTCGACTCTCAGTAGTATATGGCATGGATGTAGGTATATCAATGTACCTCATATAGAACGTGCGTGTTCCATACCGAGATGGGCCATCTGCATGATGTAGGCCCTCATTTCGAGGTCGTGCGTTATCTCCGGGATTATGATGAGTGTTAACACGCCTCAACCCAATCTCGATCGAACGAAGTCAGGGGCCTCGTCCCTAGCAGGCTTACATTCTCACGCTTGACTCTTAGGCTAAGGTTTCTCAGGTATATTCGGGATTTTTGTGCGGGGTCTAATGGTGCGCACACAATAAGATGACAGTCACCGAAGATGAGGTACAACTGATACGCACATGCGAAGACCATTTCCTGCAGGCATGTACAGCGTCTATGCCTTTGACAACAGTTACCCGTATCAGGGACCCGAATCTGTTCCACAGAGTTCATGCGTGAATTTCACGGCAACCAATAATGCAATACCCGAATATCCCTACGGTCTACCCTTACTCGCAGTCTTCATGACAATCGCCTATGCACTAATCAAACATAGAACTAGAAATCCGAACGACATCTTACAGGCAAATTCCCGTTCCAACCGTCGTCATTCGCCGTCAAAAATATGTGCGTGGTACAACTGGTGCTCGCATTCACGCATTCTCAGATTCCCCCGTAGAATCGCCTTTCAATCTTCCGCATTCGATGTGTTTTCTTGACCTCTGGTCGTTGACGCTAGCGTTCCAATTGCTCCTATTCCAGCAGCTATCAGGAAGAAGTCCCTCATCCCCACAACAAACTCGCTAACTGTCAAGCCGCCTTGTGAGGTGAGCCCAGCGAAAACCGCGAGCAAAGCCTGGGACGGCAATGTGGCCGCCATAACCATCCCAAGCAATGCCAATCCTATCGACTGGCCCATGAAACGCATTGTACCCAATGTTCCAGCCGCTACCCCCAACTTCTCCTGCCTCACAGAACCCATCACAGCACTCGTGTTGGGGGACGAGAACAAGCCAAACCCAACCCCAACCACCACAAGCCTCAAGACCGTATCCAACGCCGACGACGTCGCATTCAACTCTGAAAACAATAACAACCCCATACTTACAATGCCCATACCCAACGTTGACAGCACTCTCGACCCAAACCGGTCTGAGAGCCAACCACTCAACGGGGAAAGCAAAGCCATTGGCGTAGCCTGCGCAATCAGGAATAAGCCCGCAGTCTGCGGGCCTAGGCCCTTGATACTCTCCAAGTAGATCGCCATCGTCAACGTGACCCCGTTCACCGCAACATAACTCAGAAAAGCGGTCGCATTCGCTGCCGCAAACAACCGGTTCCGCGTAAACAACGACAAATCCAACGTGGGAAACCGGACTAGCCCTGTCTCAATTCGCCAGAACAACAGCAGCATGACAACGCTCAGCCCAGCTAGCAGGATGCTGGGTGCTGAAACCCAACCAAACACACCACCGAGCGTCAGCACAACTAGCGTCGAGGCTAATCCTAAGGAGAGCGTTGCTGCGCCCGGAAGGTCAAATCCTGTCCCCCTCTCGTCAGGCATATTCTCTTTCAATTTGAGAGTGGTTAACGCAACTACTACGATCCCAATTGGGACGTTCACGAAGAAGATCGACCTCCAACCATAATTCTGAACCAGAACACCTCCGAGCACAGGGCCAACCATGAGCCCGGTGTATACTGCCATCGTGTTGATGCCCAATGCTTTACCGCGTTCTTCCCGGGGAAACGTGTCGGTTACGATTGCGGGACTATTAGCGGAAATGAACGCCGCCCCCAACCCCTGTAAGGCTCTGAAAGATACTAGCTGTAGATCTGTCGTGGACAGCGCGCAAAGCACCGATCCGACGGTGAAGATGATGAACCCGAGCGTGTAGAACCGTTTCCTTCCATGAAGGTCGGCCAGCCTACCCGCATTAATCAAAAGCACTGTCAAAAAGAGAAGGTAGGCTAGTTGAATCCAAACCGCCGCCTCCAATCCCAGCCTGATCGAGGAGGCGATGGCGGGAATCGCGATTGTCACTACGCTGCCATCAAACGGCGCCATGAAAGCCCCAATCGTAGTGATCAGAAGAACAGTCCACTTGTAATTCGAAGCCCCAACATCACTCGCTAAGGTTCGGCCACTCCCACGCCACTGGTCGTTGCTCGTTTGTTCTGCCATATCATTAACGCGATTGGTTGGAGGCTGAGTAACTGCGGATTCTACTTTATCATTTTTCTATGAAGTTCACCGATGTTACCGCGGCGGCTGAAGAAGAGTTTTTCGAATTTGATTTTGGAAAGTTCAGCTTGATGGCTGGCTTTTGCTATTTGAACGTCGCCGTCGGACATCCATTGCGAGTATAATTGCAGGCTTTTTCCACCGCCAAGATACATGACGCACTTGAATTCAGGTATGTAGCTTGGTACCTCGCCCTTCTTGTTGATGCGCCAAGCGATGTGAGCTGCTGCGACGCCTGCTTGCATGAGCGCGAGGTGCCCCTGCTTGGGGCCAGGGATCGCGGCGGCATCTCCTACGGCGTAGATGTTCGAGTTTTCAGATTTTTGGGCACGCATGGTGTTCTGTTCGACCGGAATGAAACCTAGCTCTTCTGTTAGGCCAGAGTCCTCCACTTCCTTAACGCCGCGGTAAGGCGGTATTAGTAAGCAGAGGTCGTAGGGTTTCTTCGAGCCGTCTGCAAAGTAGAGATAATCGGCGTCAAGCCTTGTAAGCTCAACGCCGAGCAGAGCATTGATCCGTCGTTTCTTGAAGAGGTTTTCTAGGTACGCCCAAATTGTCGGTCCGCCTGGTGGCAGAACCTTCTCCTTGTCTGTGATGAAGTTGAGTTGGGCTTTATCGCGGGAGCCCAGCTTGCGTAAGCGGTGATCCAGGCCCATGAGCATTTCTAGAGGAGGGCCGTCGCAGGGTGTATAGCCTGCTCCTACTCCAGAATAGAAATCGCCTTCTCGAAAATTCAGGATAGCCTTCTTTGTCTCCAAAATTTGGGATGGGTCGCATATGGACCTGGCATATTCATGACTGCCGGGAAGAAGTTCGTAGGCTTGGCGCGCGCCTGTGGCGACGACTAGAAAGTCAAACTTGTGCTTGCCTTCAGCTGTAATGATCTGGTTATCGTTTTGATCAATCCTTACAAGACGATCATGGATAAACTCGATGCCCGTGCCTTTGAAATTCTTAGCCAAATCTAACGCTAGTTCTTCGAGAGGGACATCCTCGAAGACTACTCGCGGGAAGGAGGCTCGAATTATCGTCTTAGACTTATCGGAAATCAGGGTTATCCTGTGGCGGCGAGGAATCTTGTTCCGTAAGTCCCACGCAGACTTGATGCCGGCAAATGAGCCGCCTACGATGGTAATGTCAAAAACATGTCTCATATGCAGAACAACTGGATAATGTGTTATAAAACGTAGATAAAGAAACCTTAGAGCATGTGTACCACTAGGCCCACACACACCTCACGGTTCAACGAGTTCTTGTCACGTTGAGTCTGGATGTTTGTAGATACTCACTTAAGGTGGAGTACAATAGATTGGCGTTGAGTGTTGCAAGGGTTTTCGTTCTCATGAACATTGATGTAGGGAATATCTAGTTGAAGTTTTCATGAACGTTGATGTAGCGAGCTTACCTGTGGTGGCACCTCGGCCTGGAAGGAAAGCGTTCATCAACATCGAGAACGTGGTCGCGACAGGAACTCTCCATCAGAATGTTGATTTGAACTCTATCGTACGTGCGTGCCCTGGCGTAGAATATAGGCCTGAGCAATTTCCGGGCTTAGTATATCGATTGAAAAAACCGAAGGCCACCACGTTGATCTTCACCTCGGGTAAAATGGTATGTACTGGGGCGAAGTCGGAGCGGCAGGCTCGCAAGGCCGTTATGAAAGTTGTGGACGAGCTCAACCGTATGGGGATCGTCATTCTGGGTAAGCCTGAGATTCAGGTTCAAAATATAGTGGCTTCGGCAGGATTAGGCGGCCATATTGATTTGGAAAAGGTAACTTACTCACTGAAACGCACCATGTATGAGCCTGAACAGTTTCCGGGTCTGATCTATCGAATGGATGACCCAAAGGCCGTGATTCTGATTTTCGCCAGTGGAAAACTCGTTTGCACTGGTGCGAAGAAGGAGGGGGAGGTTCACCGAGCAGTCGCGAAGCTTCAAGAAACGCTTGAAGAGAAGATTCTGATAACATATTAGCGAGCTTTGTTTCATGGATATGCTCGTGTGTGGGTCGGCTGGTGCGCAAACTCATACAGACCGAGAGAAAAGACCATCCAAAATGCCAGCCAACGCATCAACAGGAAGAAATGATGCAAAGATGACGGCCGATAGCAGCTTTCACGGCAACCTGAAACAATGATTCCCCTGTTTCTGCGATTCTAGTTGGCCTAAGTACTTTATACCGACCACCCCGATGGAGCTGTGATTGCGATGACGACAGGTTTTGATGAGTTCGACAACAGAATCCATAGCTTAGCTGAACAGGAAAACGAGTGTGACGGCCTGTTCGAGGAAATTAAGAATGGCAACGGCGAAAACTCACTGCGCTATCTTGCACTGAGAGATTCCTGCAACGAGTTGAGAAGAGAGATTTTCAGGAGCGCTATGTCAGCGGGACTGACGCGGGAAAGGGTCAAGGCGGAGATTAAGGAAGCAAGAAACCAGACGACCGCCACTAACGCGAAGCAGACTTAGTTGCGTACTGAATGTTTTTTCTTCGAGTGAGAAGCCGCACGTTTACTAAGGGACGATGGCGTGTAAGAGGACGTAGGCCATTCATTTCCAAACCTGTTATCGTGGACGAACGTCTCAAGATCACGGCGCACTCTCAGGTATCTAGCTGACGTAGAGACGGGGTATCCCAAGCGGATGGCAAATGCAATCTTCATGTATTGGGGGATACTGAGAAGTCGCTTCAACTCGTTTTCCACAAGGTCCGTGCTGAAGACACTCATTACGTGAAAACTGATTCTCAGGTCCTGGGCAACGAGCCACATGTTTTCCATAACACAACCTAGGCTGATAATACCCAGAAAATCCCCCTCTGAAGCGGGTGCCCTCTTCCCAGGGTCATAGATCACGATCAGAACGATTGGACTACCTTCCATGGTTTCGCTCAGCAACCAGGACTTGCTTTCACAAAGGACTTCGTCCACCTTAGCGGGATCCCTCCATTCCGGAGGAAACATAGTGGCTAGGATTCCAACTTTGTTTTGAAGAAACTCATCTTTCGAGAAGGAGAGCTGCTGATAATTCTCTCTGATGAACGCTTCCGAGATCGGAGACTTGATGTTTCCTATCTTCTCCAGAAGTTCCTTGCTGTCCACTACGATGATCTCGAAGTTCTGCATGTTGTGGGCAGTGGGTGCCCAGCGCGCCGCCTCGAGGATTTGCTTCAAGTCTTGTTTAGCTACAGAGCGCTCCGGTTCGAAGGGAACCCTCGACGATTGTCTTTCCCGGACGATCTTCAATATCTGACTCATGACTACGACCCATCTCGGCATCCAGCGTCCGAATTCTATAACTTAAATCAACGCTACAAACGGCCTAAGCTAGGTTTGTTTATGTAGTTGAGCCTTCGTCCCTTGCAAGTTTCATACTTGTCTCAAAAGAATATCCAGAGCAATTTGTTGTCCTTGGTCTGCATAGGCCTGCTGGTTTTTCTGCTAATATTACCGACCTATGCATCAAACCCCCTAGCCGCTTCCGCGGCATTGCCGGAATATATCAATGAGTATTCTGTTCCCACAGCCGCGTCGGCACCTTTAGCCATCACGGTCGATGCAAATGGCTTGGTGTGGTTTACTGAATCGAACGCTAGCAAGCTAGCAAAGTTCGACCCCGTAACCAACTCATTCGCCGAGTATGCCGTGCCAGGAGTTGGGGATATGTGGGGAGTGACTCTAGATCACAACGGCAACGTCTGGTTAACACAGTATTCTGGACAAGGCTCGGTGGGCCCTGGCGGATCAATTGTATTCGGAGGCAACGGGCGACTTGTCCGGTTTGACCCGACCCGAAACAATTTCACATCCGTGGACGTCCCTACAGTCGGCTCATTTCCTATGCGGCTTATCGTTGATGATCAGAATAGGATTTGGTTCACAGAGCTTCTGGGAAATAAGATCGGATTCTATGACCAAAACAAGAAACAGTTAACGGAATACCTCGTTCCAACGAATGCGTCTGGCCCCGCAGACTTAACCTTTGACAGAAACGGCGCCTTATGGTTCACGGAAACTTATGCGAAAAATCTGGGTGAATTCTTCCCTGAAAATCAAAGCTTCACAGAATACCCATTGGGAAACCCAACTGCATCTCAAATTGTATCCTCCCCAGTCGGGCTTGCGGTAGATGGTCAAAGCAACGTATGGGTTGCCGATCACGGTGGCAACTGGATAGTCGAATTCAATCCAGCGACACACGACATCGTGAAGTACCCGACTCACTTTCCGCCCGAGGACATCTACCCGATATCGTTGGTGAACGACCTGTTGATTGATTCCAATGGGAAGGTTTGGTTTACAGAACATGGAGGCAACAGTGTAGGATACCTAAATACGAAAGACTACGCGATGGTTGAATTTCCGATACCGACAGGCCCGCTCAGTACCTGTCTTTGGTTAGCGCTGGCACCTAACGGCGATATCTGGTTCACCGAGTGGAGCGCCAACAAAATAGGTGTGGTACAATCTAATCTATCCATCCCAGTGTCCATACTCGTCTCTGAAAAGTACCTTAGGCTAAGTCCCGGTGATGAAACAACCATTTCCCTCCTGACAAAAACCTCTGAGGACATAGTTGGCAACGGGACACTGAGAAGCTCATGGTCTTCATACACTCCGCTAGATGGTTCTGTCTCGTTCTCATCTCAATATCCATCACTGGCTGGCCCAACTAGTACCAGCGCACAGGCTGAACTGTTCATATCAACAACTACAAAGCCAGGTAACTACACACTCGGTTTAGGAATTGATATAGGAAGAGTTGCGATCTGGAGCATGGTTCAAGTCCAGATTACAGCGCAACCTTCAACGACCCCAATTGGAACTAGCCTAACTTTAGTCTCCGCGGCGATAGTCATCTTTGTCTTTGTTGTTCTTGTGCTCGGCATAGTTCTGCGTAGTACACGTCGCCAGCGACCTCCGTCCCCCACATCCCTTTAGGAATCCAGGAATCCAACATTGCCTTTGTTCAAGTTTCAAGCAGGTAATCTCATTCCGATTTTGGCTCAGAAAGTTGTTCGGACTCTTAGGATCTTGAATCCAAGTTGAACCGCTGGTCCGATTGCTAATGCGGCAATTAGAGTTCCAAGCCACACTGGTCCCCCTAAGAGCCAGCCCACCGCGACCACTGTGATTTCTATGCATGTCCGTGCAACCCGCAAGCTAGTTCTCCCGAGCCTCGACAGAGCTAGCATCAAGGTATCTCGCGGTCCCGCACCCGCATCTACGCCCACGTAGATCGCTGTGGCAAATCCCATGATCAGTGTTCCAAGGAGAAGATACCCGACCTGCAGTAAGAACAGGTGGGGTATTGAAGGAACGTATGGTTTGAGAATGTCGACCCAGACGCCGATGAAAATCGTGTTCGCGATCGTGCCCCAGCCTAACGGCTCCTTCAGAATAATGTCCAATAACACTATCAGAGCCGCGACACCAATACTCGATTCCCCGAGAGTTATTGGCATGTGGTAGGTTAGTGCCATTTGAAGCACATCCCAAGAATCGAGGCCCAGACTCGCATTAACTATTACATCGATCGATAACCCAAACAGTAGAAAACCAACCTGAATAACGAAAAAATCATAAATGAAACGTCTCCAGCCCTTCCACTGAAACTTGAAGAGCTTCATCCTCGGACTCTAACCCACTTTGAAAGCGCGACTTTGCTAACTGGTTACAATCAGATTTGTGGACGACTACCGTCTCCCCCGTTTATGCCCGAGAAACAATAAGCGCACCTTCATTCTCCTAGTCTACGTGGCCTTAGTGAAGTAGGAGGGCGTCTATAGAGAGGGGGCCGGCGGCCAAAATCACGAGCGCGATCCCGAGCATGAAGTATACTATGTCAATCTCGTAGGAGTTCTGTCCCATGTAAGGGGCCTTCATTTTGGTTTTCTTCAAGATTATAGCGCCAGCCATTTCGAGCGCGATGCAGAACCCAACTAGCGGGACAAGGAAGCCTATGATTAGGGATAGGCCTCCGAAGAATTCGAGAATTATCGCAAGGTATGTTAGGATTGACGGCACGCCGAGGCTCTTAGTCCACTGAAGAGTCTGTTGCCTACTCTTACCGAGTTTGGGGTAACCGTGGCCAACAAAGTTGGCTCCCACCCAAACCCTCAAGAACAATGCGAGAAAACCTACGTAAGGCAACAAGATCCAGTCACTCAACACAGAAACAATCCGATTTCTCCATGTAGACCAATGACGCTAGGCAACCAGCTTATTATGGGTTAACTCTCCCAAAGCCAAAGCAAGCAGAGAATGTCGCGCCATCAATTTATAGCCACCAGAGCTGACCTACCCGCGAGTCAAATGAACGCAGATGATTTCAGGGGAATTTTCAGGTACAACTGGTCTGTCCTACACGCTTTTCTAGACCTTCTCGACGGACTCCCGTCGCAACTGGTTTCGTCAAACCTTGAGGCAAGCCATAACTCGATGAAGGATATTTTCACACACATTTTAACCGTTTATGACGGCTGGCTGAACCATGCCAGGGCGGGGGAGTCATCCGGGGTGCCCGAATCTGAACTCGATGAATGCTATCAGTCGATGGAGAACATGAAGAAATACGTGAAACACGTCGAGGCCACTGTCGATAAGCTGCTCGAAGGCCTTACTGATTCCATGCTCGTACAGCCAATCAAGGTGGAGTGGATGGATAGGGAGCACAGTCTGGCGGATGCCCTTATGCAAGTAACATTGGAACAGGCGCATCACTTGGGCGAAATCATAGCGCTCCTGTGGCAGCATAACATCGAGCCACCCGAAATGACATGGATAGGTTCACAAGAAACACGCGGCGCGTAGTCGCGCTACTCGCACTTTGCACCGCGTTAACTTGGTTCCATATCCTGGTGGCGCGGCTACAAAGACATGAAACAACTGCGAATCTAGAAAAGAAACTAAAGGAATGAGGAGGCGTGGCCTAGGCTTTCGTTAAGTGCCTAGAGGCTCACTTTTCCATTAGGCTGTAGTCGAGAATGATCCAGACGACGCTGGCTATGAGGATCACAATGCCTGCAGCGAGCCAGGGTGCGTACTGGTAGCTGTTCCCGACTATGAGCCAGTATATGTCCGCGAGGATGATGATTATACCCATCAATATCGCAAGATAGGACTTTGTTTTAGTGCTCATTTTTGTTCAACCACAGAAACCTGATTATTGTTTAAATGCCTTTCTCCGTTTACGCGCTGCCTCGCCGTAGGAGCCGAACAGAACACAAAGCTGGCGCCGCGAAGACAGGCGCTTTTATCGCTTGTAGCCTTTGAACATGTAGTCCCAAAGCGATTTTACTTTCTCAATGTGGCCCCGTTTACAGTCGACAGGCACACCGGTGAGGGCAAGGCGCTCTGCAAACTCGCACTCCAAACAAACCTTCTTGTCGAAGGGGCAAGAATCCTCCTGCGCCACGTAATCACTCAACCATAGATTATCAGGCAAAGAATACCCATCCTAACTATGTGGGTCGTTAGTGGTTTATCAATTTCGGTCAAGGCTTCGGCATCCCCCTTTTCACCCTAGACTTAGCTTGTCTTGTGTTTGGGCATTCCGAGGACGTAGACCTTCATACCCTCCAACCTCACTTTAAGGCCGAACCTTGCGTAATCCTCCGCCGCGATTCGTGTCGCCCTAATTCGCAGCGAGTAAGCTAGGTTTCTGGCCGCGTTCTCGGTCCTACATTTGACCTCGAAACCCTTCAAAATTCCCCTCGCAACTAGCATGAGCTTCCGGTCCCTTTGGCCATAAGCTACACGTTTGTCGAACGTTCCTCGCCTGTACTTTTTGAGACCTGACATAGCGGATTACAGCTCATGATGGGGAATTAGCAGTTTCCAATTGTTATCGCTCGAACGGTTAATGCTAACATCTTCCTTGAACTGCCCGCGGGCAAGCCTTCTTATGTTGTGCTAGCTCGGTTTTATCCTTCATCAGGGCCCCACATTCACTACAGATCAATTCGATCCCCCAACGTTTCTACTCTAGGAAAGGCTATGTTTGACCATGGGGCGCTTACCCATATCCTTTGCAATATTGTTGTGTAGCTCCCAACTCGAATTCGACGGTTTTTGAGCCTAAGACGGCGTAAAGGAACATATCAGTACCCATCCCCTATCTCGAAAGGCTGGGGGTTCAAACAATAACACTGACTGAGAAACTTCAAATCCGAAGACCACCAACTCAGAAACCAGGACAACAAGAAAGGTTCTTCTGCGAAAACTGTAAACAGGAAGTTTTTCTCCAGGCCAAATACTGCGACAAATGCGGCGGACAAATTGAGTGGCCGAAAGAAATCCAAACAGTCATCACGTTATGGAACGCGTCGAGTAAGAACCAAAAGAAGCAGAAGTAGGCACACCTCCTCCCTCAACCCAACATTAGTTTTCTTGAACGGCAACGTCCTCACGATGGACGCTGCCCGGCCAATAGCCCAAGCAATTGCAGTCTTGGCGGGCAGAATCGTTGGGGTAGGAAACAACCAAGAGATACAGTCCCTTGTAGGACCGAAGACTAGAATCATCGACGTGAAGCGCGCAACCATCCTGCCAGGATTTACCGATTGCCACATTCACCTAATCGAATACGGCCTTTCCCTAAGAAATATCGACCTGAGAGATGCCCAGAGCATCGAAGAGGTTAAGGAATCAGTCACCGTACAGGCACGCGGGTCAAACGCGTGGGTCTTGGGGCGCGGCTGGGACCAAGAGAAGTTTACTGAAAAACGCTATCCGACCCGAAGAGACCTTGATGAGGCTTCCCCCGAAAAACCAGTTCTTCTCAGGCGAATTTGCGGCCACATCTGTGTGGTAAACTCGGCCGCTCTCGCAATGGCCACAATAACCGCCGAAACACCGAACCCTATGGGAGGAATAATCGACCGTCAATCAACAGGTGAAGCCACGGGTATACTTCGCGAAAATGCGGTTGACCTAGTAAGCAGATTAATCCCTCCGCTTGAACAGGATGACTATGCGCAGGCTGCGCAAACCGCGTGCCAGCATGCGTTGGCGGCGGGATTAACAACAGTTCATTGCATCACTGGTTCCGAGTTGGAACTGAAAGCGCTGCTCAAGCTGAAAGCGCAAGGCCTGCTTCCACTTCGGTTCTACTTACTCATTCCCACCCAACAGTTGAAGGCAGCGGTTGCGCTGGGCCTTCGTTCTGGGTTTGGCGATGAATGGGTTCGCATCGGAGGCGTCAAGATTTTCACGGATGGGTCTCTCGGAGCGCGAACGGCAGCGCTCGAAGTCCCCTACGCCGACGACCCTAAGAATCAAGGCGTTGCAATTCACAGCCAACAAGAACTTGACGTTCTTATCGAAGAAGCCCATCGATCCGATTTTCAGGTAGCCGCACACGCCATAGGAGACAGGGCTGCCGCAATGGTGCTTCATGCAGTTGCGAAGGCGCGTGAATTGGCCCCGAAAAAGAACCTTCGGCATAGAATTGAACACGCCTCAGTTCTTACCACGGACCTCATCAAGCGGATGGGCGAATTGGGGCTCGTGGCCTCAGTTCAACCCCGCTTCATCGTCTCGGACTCTTGGCTCGAACAGAGGCTGGGTACAAATCGAGCTTCGCTCGCCTACCCATTTCGCAGCCTAGTCCACGCCGGAGTCACTGTCGTAGCGGGATCGGACTGTCCGGTCGAACCATTGACGCCTCTCTCAGGGATTGAGGCAGCGGTCAACAGAACGGGAGGAGAAGCTGTGGCCGTCGAAGAAGCCATCAAATTCTACACTCGCAACGCGGCCTACGCCTCATGCGAGGAAGACATCAAAGGAACAATCTCACCTGGAAAACTCGCGGACCTAGTAATCATCGAGAAGGATCCACGAAAAGTAGCCCCATCAACGATTTCGAAAATTAGGGTTCTTTGGACGATAGTTGACGGTAAGATCGCTTACGGGAAAGAAAACTGAGGGCGCTCATGAGCACGCGCTACTGAATCAACCAGTTTCCATTGATGGTGCTGAGTACTTTTCTACTTTGTAGGCATCGCCTGCTCACTGTAGAAGAATTCCACCTAAGATTAAGAGTTCTAGTGCCTCTTGCATTGTTAAGGAGCAAGGTATTCTTGATCGAACGCAATAGCGGAATTTTGCTGTTGGGTTTCCTGTTAACCGCAATGTTCGCAGCCGCGGGGAACTATCCCTTAGTGGCTGCTCAATCGTGCACTGCTTCGCTGGGTTACTCCAGCCTCACCTCGACACAGTACTATTACGGTTCGAATGTTGGAATTATTGTTCCCGTCTCAACATCCTGTTCGTACGTCGGCGGCCCATTGTACGCCTCGGGAGATGCATTCGACACATCAGCTAACGTTGACTTTGGTTCAGTGAACACAATGCTGAATTCTGTTTACGGTGGCAGTACGTTCAACGGACAACTATTGTTCAATCTTCCACCCTCAATTCTGGGACATCAAATACGAATCACAGTGTCAGTCTATAGCGGCCAAAACAGCTACGGCAACGGATACGGACCGCTCCTAGCAACGACAGGCCAAATGGTACAGGTGAACCTCACCTACCAGAACGGTTACCCTAACGGCAATGGATCCTGCTATCCAAATTACAACTGTTATGGTAACAATTATGGTAACAATTGTTATGGCAACAACTGCTACGGTAACTGTTACCAGACTTCCTACTGCTATCCTAGCATGACCTACTGCAACGACCAACCATCATACTGCTATCAAAGTAACTATGCCAATTGCGGCTATCAGAGCGGTAACAATTACTACTACTATTACTACAACCATCACTACTACCAGACCAGCTGCAACGACCCAGATAGCCATCATCGCTAAAGAGCCGCAGACAGTCCCACAAAAAGCGACACGGGACTACGTGGGCGTTTGAGGATGGCTTCTCAAATAACCGGACCGTGCTGAAAGGCGAGCCTAAAGCAGAGCATTGCCACGGTAAGCGGCTCACAGACCACAAGTCGCTTACTCAAGCGTCTACTTCGCGGACGCAACCTGAAGACCCCGACAAACTCACAAAGCTTTATTCAACTCGCGGCCGTTTATCCGTGCCCGAAGCTGAAGCTTCACCCATTGACTGGCACGGGAGATTGTTGGTTTGGAAGCATACGTAGTTGAGACACCCGCCGGCCTTTTCATACTTGATGAAAAGTCAAACGTTCTGGAGAAGGTCTTGTTTTCACCTAAACCGGAAGCCGCGGCAGTCGAACTGAAGGATTTACAGGACGGCACTCTTTCAAGAGCGGTTGTTGATAGCCTAAAGCAGGCTGCCAAGAAACATAGCCCGTTAGTGTTCGAGAATGAGCAAATTGCAAGAGCTGTCGAGAAAGCAGAGAAACTGAAGGTCTCGGTCAAATCCTCTCCGATTGCTGAGCAATTTCGCCTCCACTTAGGCTCCGAGTGGGAGGGGCGGAACGCTTGGTTGAAGAAGCAATCCCTTGAGTCACCCATTTTCAAGACCCCCCAAGCCTACAATGATTTTGCCCGGCAGGTCACTTTGCAGCTTGCACGGGCCGGGATTGCAGTTGCGGCGGCAAGGCGCGACCTCAGCGCTGTACAAGCCGTTCGAGCGATGGATGATTTGGACAAGGTGCTGAACTTGCTCGCAGGACGCGTCCGTGAGTGGTTTGGCCTTCATTTTCCTGAGATGGATAGGATTGTGGAAAAGCATGATACCTATGCACGGCTAGTTGCGAAACTTGGAAACCGCAGGAATTTCACGTACGAGAATCTTGTAACCGAGGGTATTCCGAAGGAGAAGGCGGAGGAACTCGGCGGCGCTGCAAGGAAGTCTATGGGCGCTGAAATCAGTGAGCCTGACCTGGCGGTGCTTCAATCGTTTTGTGAACTCATGCTTGACCTCTACAAATTCAGGGGAAAGAGTGAGGCGTACGTTGAGGACGTTCTCAAAGAGGTAGCCCCGAACATGACAGCCATTGTGGGAGCGCCACTCTCCGCGAGGTTGATCTCCATTGCTGGGAGCCTCGACAATTTAGCCAAGATGCCCGCAAGCACTCTGCAGGTACTCGGTGCTGAGAAAGCACTTTTCCGCTCCTTGAAGACCGGCGCCAGGCCGCCGAAACATGGCGTAATATTCCAGCACACCGCGATTCATCAATCTCCCCGCTGGCAGAGAGGAAAAATCGCTAGAGCCCTATCAGGAAAGCTTAGCATCGCCGCCAGGATTGATGCCTTCGGCGGCGAATTCCTAGGTCAGAAATTGAGGGATGACGTCGACAGGAAAGTCAACGAGATAAAGGAAAGGTACAAGACGCCTATTCCATCGAAGAAGAGAGAGTTTGGCCGCAAACGTTAGGCCGTATGACCCTTTCGAGGGGGTCTATTGGGTAACCCTCGAAGACGGGAGCAGGCGCCTTGCAACGAAGAACTTAGCGCCGGGCGTCAGCGTCTACGGTGAACTGCTCGTCAAGAGCAAGGACACCGAATTCAGAACATGGGACGCTTACAGGAGCAAACTGGCTGCTGCTATTCTTCGTGACATTAACTCCCTTCCCATTCAGCCAGGTAAAGCCGTGCTGTACTTAGGATCCGCTTCGGGCACGACAGCAAGCCATGTCAGTGACATTGTGGAAGAACGCGGCCGAGTGTATTGTGTAGAATTCGCGCAAAGAAGCATGCGGGAACTCATCGACACGGTGTGTCATCATCGCTCCAATGTTTACCCGATCCTCGCAGACGCGCGTTTACCAGAGAGATACAAGGCATTGGTGGATCGAGTAGATGTGATTTATTCCGATGTAGCTCAACCGGAGCAGGCGAAAATACTGGCCGACAACGCTGACCTATTCTTGAAACCCCAAGGGTCAGCGTTGATTGCGATAAAGTCGAGAAGCGTCGATGTAACTATGGAGCCCGCTGATGTTTTCAAACAGGAAACTGGAATACTTCGCGCAAGGCATTTTGACATCCTTCAGACCGTTCGTTTGGAACCCTACGAGAAAGACCACGCTATGGTAGTGGCCAGTCGGGCATGACCTCATTGTGCAATTCGAAGGGCACATTGGAACGGGCAATGGATGCTGTTCTCGGCCATGAACTTCGAAAACTGAACACGCACCTCCCAAAGCAAAGGCGCAGCCTAAGCGAACTCCTGAAGGAGAACGACCCAACCGTCGAGGCCACTGACGGTACGGACATCATACTAAGAAAATCCGACCTTGAGGAACTAGCGAAGATGGTTCCAGCCGAATATCAAGACCACGTGAAACTCCCGATTATTGTCCTCAGAAGAATGGAGCTGGGCAGGTCGATTTACACAATTTTAGGTGAACGTGTTGAGGAATTTACGGTCAGGAAGATCCTAGGCCTTACCAACCTAGATTATTACCAGATGTACAAGGATCAAGAGGCTACTTTCCTGTACAGGTCGCAGGTCACGGAACTGCTTCGAAAATTCCATAGCCTCATTGTCATCGGTTTCGGAATTCCAAAGGAACTGTTTGATTACGCCCCAAGCCGTGACTGACCTAGGTCGCGCTCAATCTCCTTTATGGTCTTCCAAGAAAGACGGACGATTGGTGGATACTCGGCGTGAGTGCGCCTCCACTCTCTGAGGAAGGTCATCGTCCTCTCATCGGTTATGTAGCCGGACCCGAAATTCCCGTATTCACCTCGCAAAGCCTCAACGGCCTCGTCCCTCCTCACTTTCGCAATGATGCTGGCCGCTGAGACTACAGGATAGGTCCTATCTGCATGGTGCTCTGACACCAGTCTGATGCCGCGTAAGGCTGCGGGCAGGAATTCCCGAATTGTTTCTCCATACCGTTTTTCGTTAACGTCTGAAGCATCAACGTACGCTTCCCTCGGAGAGAGTTCGCTTATCACTTGAGCCATCAACTGGGCTTCCAAGAAGTTCAGTTTCCTCAACTTCCCACCGTGCAACACGACGTCGTCGATCTCCTTTGGTTGGACTTCTGCGACGCTAACCTTCGTGGCGAGCGCCCTAATTCTTGGGGCTAGCTGGGCACGTACTTCAGGGCTCAGCAACTTTGAATCTTTGACGCCCATCGTCAATAATTCGCAGTCGCGATTTCCCCCCAACAATATTCCTGCGACCACGAGCGGCCCTATGATTGGGCCGCGCCCAGCATCATCCACACCCGCGATGAGCTCTGCCATATAATCGACCTATGGTAACAGAGACTTTAGGAGTTAAAAGCTACGACCTTCTCTGCAAGCGCCATGCCACCCTCCCGCATCTTTTTGACAGGCGAACCTGGGTGTGGGAAAACCACTACCATCAAGAAGATTTCCGAAACCCTGGCTGCACATGGAAGGAAAGTGGGGGGAGTCATATCGGGCGAGATTCGCGAAGGGAGTGTCCGAGTCGGTTTCAACCTTGAGGATATACTGACACACGAAATCGGCATTCTTGCCCACGTTTCTCAGACAGATGGCCCAACTGTGGGTAAGTACCGCGTGAGCTTGGTGGATATTCAGCGAGTTGCCGTATCAGCAATCAAGCATGCTATCGAGGACGCCGACGTGATATTGGTTGACGAGCTGGGTCCTATGGAATTGCATTCTATGCCGTTCATCCTTGCCGTTGAGATGGCGTTGGCGACACCAAAACACTTCGTGGGGACGATCCACAAACGCGCCTCACATTACCTAGTCGCAGCAATCAAATCGAACCCTGCATACCAAATTCATGAAGTAACGGCGAGCAATCGCAACGAGTTGGCAAAGTCGATAACAGAAAGAATTGAGAGCCAGATGTAGATTGAAATCGGCCTTACAGGCTCACCAAAGGACTGGCACACCGAGTAAACATAGCGAAGGAAGGGCAAGGTTACCCCTCACCCGCGGGGCGTGTTCTACAACCCGAGAATGAACCTAGGCCGAGACTTTGCGGTTCTGTTTTCGGCCTCGTTCTTTCCCGAGGGTAAGCGGCTTCGCGTCTGTGACGCCATGACAGGGTCGGGCGTTCGGGCGGTACGCTATGTGTTGGAGGCTCCCAACGTAGCGCGCGTTGTTGCGGCCGACAAGAGCCCGGAAGCAGTGGAGGCGGCGAAGCGAACAATCCGGCTCAACGGTTTGGAGAAGGAGGTGGCCGTTGTTGAATCGGACGCGAACCTGTTGCTGCTCGAGCACATGCAGGATAGGTTTGACCTTGTGGACCTAGATCCCTTCGGTTCCCCTGCTCCGTATTTGGAATCTGCCTTGCGGGCGATCGCGGACGGTGGCATTCTCGCGGCTACCGCAACTGATATGGGGCCGCTCACGGGTGCGAGGCCTGCGGCATGCTTTCGCAAATACGGTGCGAGGGCAATTCGAACGGAATTCGAGAAAGAGATGGCTGTCAGAATCCTAGCAGGCTGCTTGGCGGCAATCGCAGGTAGACTGGAACTGGGCGTTGAGGTTGTGTTTGCACACGCTTCTGACCACTACGCCCGAATCTACGCGGCATTGAGGAAGGGAAAGGCTTCCGCGAATCAGTCAGCGAAACAGTTGGGTTTCCTGGAATATTGCCCGAAATGTCTGATGCGTAATTCAGCCAGCTCGTTGGGGTCAATTGAGATGGTGTGCAAATGTTGCGGAGCGCAAGTTGAAATCGGTGGCCCAATCTGGCTTGGCCGGCTATGGGATGGACGGGTGGTTCAGAGAATGGTCCAACGTACTCCGACTCTATCATCAATGCGCCTTTCCGAAATTCAGATGATTCTGTCCCGCATCATAGAGGAAGCAGACAATTCAGCTTTCTATTACAGGACTGACGCCTTCGCCCGGTCACTTAAGATAGAGCCCCCTGGAACCGCACGAATTCTAGAAGCCTTACGCAAGAACGGCTACCAAGCTAGTCGGACACACTTCGATCCCATTGGATTCAGGACCGACATGAAAATCGATGAGTTAAGGGCACTATTGCGTAACTTGATGTAGGAAGCCTAGGCCCAAGAAGTATAACTCAGCGCTTTCAGGCCGGCTCGCGGGTGGTTTCACTATCCTGAGGACATGAAATGATGATTTCATTTCAAGCTGAAATTCCCTTAATTCCGGACCTTGAAAGACCTTGACGAGCATGTCGCCCGAAGGTTTCAGTATGCTACGCGCAATCCTCAACGTGCATCTAGCTAGTTCGATCTGGCGGGCGTGGTCGACTTCCCACACGCCGGATAGGTTTGGGGAAAGATCGGAGAGGACCACATCAAACATTCCAGGGGCCGTTGCTCTGATTTGGTCAACGACCTCTTCTTTGGTTATGTCAGCCTTGATTGTGGAAACATTCTCGAATTGAAGAGGGGTTGTAGTTTGCAGGTCGACGCCTAGGACAAAGCCTTTCCCCCCCACGAGTTGGTGAGCCGCCTGCAACCAACCCCCAGGCGCGCAACCGATGTCAAGCACGTGGTCGCTCCGTTTCACGAAGGAATATCGTTTGGCCACTTGGAGTAGTTTGAAAGAGGCCCTACTACGGAAACCTCTCGCTTTCGCTAGGCGGTGAAAATGGTCTCTCTTCCGCTGCCGTAACCATTCACTAGGCACTTTTGGCTACCGCTTTACCTGCGTCCGCAATGTCATGCATCCACTTTGTCAGATGCTCGCACTTGTTCGGATTCAAAATCCAGGCTTGTGGGCAGTTTCCGACAAGGTCGCAAAAGGCGCATGGGATGTCTAGGATAGAGTCAATTGTAGCATAACGACGCTTTGCGAAAACACGGTAGGTCCAGCGGCCGTCGTGAAGTTCCTTCTTTCGAGCAATCAGCCCCTTCCTCTCAAGCCTGAGTATAGCTCTTGAGCCTTCGCGGCTGTCAGCTGTTAGTTTCCTCCAAAGCTCAGATTGCAGAATTCCCATGTCGCCGAGTTCCATGACTATGCGTAACACGTCCTGTTCTGTTGGACCTTTCCTCGGCAACGAATAACCTTCTAGAAATGAAACGATTTATTCAGAATCACATTGGGAATGGGCATCATTCCATTTAAACGTTGAAGACCATTTCCGCAGTTGATTGTTCCGCCGCCGGTTTTGTCGTCCGAAACGGTTGATTTCTAAGTGATTCGCGACCCGTTAGGTACTTCGCTATCGGTGGTCAGCAACGCTAGCTTGTCGCCTTGCTCGGCCGCAAGTAACATTCCCTGTGAGACTTCGCCGGAAAATTTAGATGGCTTCAGATTGTAGAGGAAGATAACTCGCTTCCCCTTCAGCTGGTCGGGCTCGTAATAGCCAACCAGGCTGGATACGGTCTGGCGGACTCCTAGCGGTCCGAGATCGACGAGAATCCTGTAGAGTTTTTCAGTTCTTGGAACTCGCTCTACCTGCGTTATAATCCCTACCCTAGCGTCTATCTTCTTGAACTCCTCAAACGAAATCTCGACGCTCTTATCATCGCTCATGTCCTATCCTCGTCCAATCAGACGTGCTCTAAGGCGGTAGATAAATCGGTTATCAGATCTTCGGCGTCCTCTAAACCCACGGATACCCTGATCAACGAGTCTGTCACGCCGATTCTATCACGTTCCTCTTTGGGAACTGAAGCATGCGTCATTGAACTGGGATGTTCGATTAACGATTCTACGCCACCTAGGCTCTCAGCCGGGGTGAATACCTTGACATGTTTCAATAGCTTCTGGCAGGCGTCTGTGCCACCTTTCAAGTGGAAGCTGACCATCCCGCCAAAACCATCCATTTGTTTGCGGGTTAGGTCGTGCTGTGGATGTGAGGTTAAGCCAGGATACACGACCTTCGAAGCCTTCGTATGCGCGGCCAAGAATTCCGCGACCTTCTGAGCATTGCTGCAGTGGCGTTCCAGCCTCACAGCTAGGGTTTTGATGCCTCGCAGAACAAGCCAGCAATCCATCGGCCCAGGGACAGCGCCTGCAGCGTTCTGTGCGAATTGCACTTTCTCATAGAGCTTCGGGTCGCTGAGAACCACGGCCCTCCCGATGAGGTCACTGTGTCCTCCTAGGTACTTAGTCGTGCTGTGAACCACAATATCAGCCCCTAGTCGGAGCGGGTGCTGAAGATATGGGCTCATGAATGTGTTATCCACCACCAGCAGCGCGTTGTGGCTGTGTGCAATCTTGGCAACGCCCGCGATGTCCACGATCTTGAGGAGCGGGTTTGTCGGGCTCTCTACCCACACGATCTTCGTTCCAGGGCTCAGCTTGGTCTCGAAATTACTCAGATTGGTTCCATCGACGTACGTGGATTCCACACCGAAGTTTCGCATTATTCGGGTGAAGAGTCGCCGCGTTCCTCCATACAGACCGTCTACGGCCAGAATGCTGTCGCCTTCCCTGAGCAAGCCCAGGAGGAGGTTGGTTATGGCGGCCATCCCGGACGCAAATGCCAGTCCATGTTCCGCTTCTTCAAGTGATGCAAGACATTTCTCTGGAGCCGTTCTCGTCGGGTTGCCAGTCCTAGAATACACGTAACCAGCACCCGTGGCTGCCTGAGTCTGGTTGAACGTTGATACTTGGTAGATTGGAACAACAACCGTCCCAGTCGGGTTGTCCAGCTCATCCCCTGCATGGATTGCGCGCGTAGAAAATCGCACGATAGAGCCTTCGAGGCCAAATCGGCCTTTGGAGGCTTAAAGCTTGCAGAGTGCTAAGCTGTGCTGAGCAATTCCAAGGATTCAAAGAGTATTGAACAGCGTGTGAGCGGCTTCACCAGCCGGTAAACCGACTCAATTAACAGTCCGAAACGTTTAGCGTGAAAATGTACTAGAGCACGGAAATTTCCTAGAAGACTTATTACCATTCGAACTTCGACAATAGGGCGGTGCCATTGTTTGGCTAAGAAACGAAAGGCCAAGAAAGGTATGAAAAAGAGAGCAAAGCGTTCGGCGAAGAAGAAAGCCAAGCCAAAGAAGAGAATGCCTCCTAAACCTAAGCCCGCCGAAGCAGCACCCCCACCAACTCCAGCAGTTGAACAGCCACCCATGCCGGAACCAATGCTGGAAACCCAACCTGTGGAACCTACTCCGGCTGAGCAACCCCGTTCAAATGAACCGATGCCTTCTGGCAGTTCGGAAGGCGAATCGACCAACCTGTAGAAGCTGGCTCTCGAACAATTTCTCGCCGACGCATACGTGTAGGCATCGACTTTGAACTACAATAGTTATCGAAGATAGTGAAGGCGGGCTGAACTTCCCTCGAAACAACCGCAAAACAACTTCATCAGAAATAAAGTCGAACTGATTCACAACGGAACGTCTGCCCGAGATCGTACGGCTCGACGGTTGTGTCTGCAAGCACTCGAAGAAGCACTATATTCAATTGACCCGTACCGGCGCACTCTTTCATTTCTGCGGGTGAAAGACGGACAACTCCAAACGAAAACACATTTCTCAACTCCTCTCTCTCGATTCAGCAGGACCCTCGTGCTTGCCGTCGGGAAGGCCGGCGCACCCATGATGAGAGCCGCCTTTGAGATCCTCGGAAGTCAGCAAATCCGGGGGATCCTCGTAGCGCCACGGGGCGAGCGGGCACTAGTTCATGACCCACGCATCCAAGTCTTCAACGCGGGCCATCCGATACCTGACCGCGAGGGACTCAGAGCTGGCAAGATAGTTCTCAAAGCAGTCCAGCGAATGAAGGCTGATGAACTTCTCCTTTGCATGATTTCAGGCGGCGCTTCCGCCATGTTGGCTTCGCCACCGCCCGAGGTCAGGCTGAGCGAAGAGAAACGTCTGACAGAATGCCTGCTAACGAGCAAGGCTACGATTCATGAAATAAACACAGTACGAAGGCACCTTTCAACTCTGAAGGGCGGCCAACTCGTCGAACAATGTCGGGCTTCAACTATCTTGTCCTTAATCGTGTCAGATGTTCCCGGAAACTGCCTCCCGGACATCGCTTCGGGGCTGACGGCGGAGGACCCGACCACTTACCAAGACGCCGTAGAGGTTCTAAAAACGCACAAAGTTTGGAACAAAATCCCGCGCCAAATCAAGGATCATCTGGCCCGAGGAGTACGCGGTCAAGCCCCAGAAACTCCCAAACCGGGAACCGCAAGCTTCAGCAGAGTTCGAAACTTCATAATCGCAGACAGCACAACCGCATGCACCGCAGCGAAAAGGGCGCTGAGAGCGAACAGCGTGCACGCGAATATCCTAACATCTTCAGCTGAAATGGAAGCGAAACAGATGGGAAGACTGCTGGCGGACTTGGCTACTAAGGACTACGGAAAATCATACGGGTATTCTCGGGCGATCGTCATGGGCGGAGAGACAACGGTCGAGATCATCGGGGGAGGGAAAGGTGGTCGAAATCAGGAAAGTGTCCTCTGGGCCACGGAAGGAATTGCAGGCCTCGACGGCACCGTCGTGGCCGCGCTAGGGACTGATGGAATTGACGGTAATAGTAAGGCGGCTGGTGCACTGACGGATGGAAGGACAAGCCTACGGGCTAGAAGAAAGGGGCTGGACACGAACAGATTCCTGGCTCGGAATGATTCCTACCGATTCTTCCGAACTCTTAATGACGGTTTAGTTACGGGACCAACGGGAACGAACGTCGGCGACCTGTACCTTATGATCTCGGTGTAACGTGACTTCGCCTATTTGACGATTAGCGTAGGGCATTTGGCGTGATGGCTCACTTTGTCTGACACACTACCGAGCAGGAACGCGCGAACTTCAGTGAGCCCCCTGCTACCGACCACGATTAGGTCGACGTTTTCGGAATGAGCGGCTTTGATGATTTCCTCGGCGGGCACACCCTGAAGCAACTTGCACTCGTAATCCGCCCCCTGGGCTTTCGCATAGGCTTCAGCTTTGCTCATGATCTCTTTGCCCTCCGCTTCCATTTCCTTAACGAAGACCGTGGTCGCGAGAACACCTGCTTCTGATGGTGTTACAGCGTAGAATTGGCGGAGAACGACGTGTGCTACGATCAGTTTGGCGCCGTACTTCTTTGCCAAATCAACTGCACATCTCAACGCTCTCTCAGCGTATGGCGAACCGTCCACGCCAACAAGGACCCTCGAGAACATGAAAATCGAGGGATAATATTGGGCGGGAGGGTATTAACTGTGCTTAGAGGGCTATGCGGCTAGTCGACAGGGACCTCCGGTGGTTTCTCGAGAGCCTTTTGGGGCTTGGAAGCGTACATCCTAACATAGGGAGCCATTGCAC
The DNA here is from genome assembly GCA_963726255.1 of Candidatus Bathyarchaeota archaeon. Taxonomy (GTDB): domain Archaea; phylum Thermoproteota; class Bathyarchaeia; order 40CM-2-53-6; family 40CM-2-53-6; genus FEN-987. The sequence goes on along the minus strand of CAVSBL010000002.1, from coordinate 419,795 downwards.
GTAGGATCTTGCTCTCCGCCTTGCGCAGGTGTTCCTCGAAGGTTGTGCGGGGCACCTTGTTCTTGCTAGCTATTTCTTCCGCAGTCATTTTTTTCGGGACTTGATAGTAGCCGTATTCCAAAGCCGCCATCAGCGAGTTAACCTGCTTGGCTGTCAGTTCTGAAAAAATGCTGTTCACCGATATCACGAAAGCCTCTCGAATGCTCTTTTCCGGAACCACTTTCTTCTGAACTATCTCAAGCGGGCCGAGGCGGCTGAGTTCTTCGAACATCCTCTTGTAATCGTTCTCGCGGAATCCTATGACTCTATACTCCTCCCACCCACCGTAGTAGGTTTCGGGTTGCATTTGCAGGCACGAATTCGCTTCAATTATGTTTGAGACGTTTGGCACGATCTTGCCGCAGCGGCAGGTTTTCACTATCAGTTGGAGGTTGCCTTCGAGGAAGTTCTTCTTGAGGACTCTGCCACCCTTCCAGAGGAGAAGCTCTTTCAAGTCAGGCTCAATTCTCGTGAACGTCTCGATGTTGGGACAGTCAACTTCCATGACATGGATCTGGTTGTTACACCACTGAACGACCCTCACTTCGGGGTTCTTCAGAGTGAAACGGGTGTAGGGGCAGTCATGCTGCATTTTGAACGAGACTTCAAACATGGCATGATCAACTGACCTAACTGAGCCCCTATGGCTCTATAAGGGATGTGCCGTCGCAAGACGGCTCAGCTAACTCAGCGGGCGCTGGCTCGATTTCACCATCCCACGACGGTACAAGACACTACCGTCAGTTCGACATCATTACTTGCTGGAGGTAATGTGGATGAGCATCGTCACAAACGTGCTGGACAAGCTGGGAGTCCTTGCAGCGATAGGCCCGAAGATCACATCCTTTGCTCCGAATCTAAACGTACGCCTTCAAGGAATGCTGTGGAAGAATTTCCGTCAGAAACGAGATTGGCTTTCGACTGTGAGCTCCGACGAATTCCAGAGAGAAACGATGGCCCGAAGGGCCTTCAACGAAATACAGGGCCGGCAGTCCTTTGCGAGGTGAAAACAATGCAACAAACAATAACAGAACAAGCAATCGAGCCTGAAGTTCTGCGGTCGATCCGAGCTGATGCAAGGATTCGTTCGGTGGTCATATTCCGAACCGCAAAGCCCGCGGGAGTGAAGCGGCTCGACGACCTAGTCAAGGATAGTGAAGTTGATTTCGCCAGACCAAATATGGCGGTAGCAGATTCATTCCTGGTAACCGACCTCCTTGATGACATCACCTACCTAGTTGGGCAAGCAGGGTCACTTTCGCAGCTTGTCTTCACCCTCAAGAACGAACAGGTCATGGTAGCAGTTCAACCCGGCTCAGACCTTACTGAGATTGCTCACGACTTCGCCAGGAACTTGGAAGCCATACGGGCCAACACCTGATACCTCTGCACCTTGGTTTGCCAGAGATGTCCGGCCCCCTCCTGCTTGCACTCGAAACATATTTCTGAGCCAAATCCTTTCCAAGCTAGACGAAGAACGCCAGATGTAGCCGAGGGCCAACCAGCACCCGATTTCACAGCAAAAGCCAATGATGGGTCAAGTGTGACGCTGTCTGGCTTGCGGGAAAGAACGTGGTACTCTACTTCTACACTAAGAACCTCAGCCCGGGTTGCCGAGCTGAAACCTTCGCGTTTAGAGATAGCTACGAGAAATTCAGATCTGCAGACACAGAGTTGCTGGGCATCAGTGTGGACTCGGATGAAGCGCACGCCGACTTCGCTTCCCGCCACAAGATTCCATTCAACCTTCTGAGCGACCAAGACAGGTCCATCTCACGACTCTACGGTGTTCTAGGCTACGGGGGTTACTTCGCGAAACGTACAACGTTCATAATCGACAAACAGGGGGTCATTCGCAAGACTTTCCCTGTTGTGCTTCTGCCGACATCCTACAAGCACCCCGAGACGGTCTTAGAGGCTCTTCGAATTTTAGGCTGATGGGACCCCGGTCCCTAGTGGTTGGATCTCGGGCAGCATGGTGATGCCCTCATCCGTTATGTCGAAGCGATTCCACTTAGTCGAATGTTTTTGTCCGCGCAGCGAGTATATTCGCACAAATCTCTCTAAACCCTCCGGGCCTTCCTGAATCTTCATTTCTAGAACGCCGTCGTACATCGAGACGAGGGCATTTTGGAAGCGTGGCTCAAGAATATCGGTCGTCAATGAGAACAATCCCAGCGTCTCTGTTCCTTTGATTTTCGCGAGCAGTTGGCGCAGGAATTTCAGGGTAACGTCGGTCCCCGCCTCTTGGACTATTGAGGTGAGGTCGTCGACCAGCAGGCATGATTTTGTTAGACCCTCCCATGCGGCTTTCAGTGTGATGCTAAGGTCGGTGAGGTTCGCGAGGTTTGTCAGTGCATATTTCGTTTCAGGCTTCTTGCCCATGAGGGCACTGTAGCAGTCAAGTATTCGAAGTTCACCGTCTTCCTCAAGAGCGGGCGCTTCACCGTACCCCTTTGCGAAAGATTTGCTGATCTCTCCCCGCAAGTCCCCGGCGGTCTCATCCGAGGGCAGGTAAACAACTGGCCTTCCCGCCTCAAGGGCGGCACGTGCAAATGCTTTGCAGAAGGACGTTTTTCCAACTTTGGCTGGGCCTAGCAGTAAGATCGCGCCATCGTTGACCGTCCCGCTCACGAAACAGCCCAAGCAAAAATGAGCTTCCCTTCCGTCGGCATAGGTTACATTCGTTACTTGCACAAGTTCATTCTCGTGGATGCCGCAAAAGGAACATGACAGAGTCGTACCTTATTCCTCCGAAGTGTCAGTTCGTCACGGTCGAAGATAAATTGTCGTGGTAGATTAGCGCTTAGTCACGGGTTCTACGATTATTTTTGTGCCTTCAAGGGATATGAATAGGGGCTGGCCCTTTTCCCACTTCAATTTCTCAACCATCTCCTTGGGAATCGTTATCCGATATTGCCCTCGAAAATCTTGAAGCCGCACAATGTCTAGGCTTTGGGACATCCTTTGACGCCTGATGAGTACTCACGAGGCCGCCATAGGCTTAATGAGCATTGCTAAGCCTTAAATATACTAAGAATACTAATTAGTACTCGTGAGGACTCATCAATTGGAGACTGCAGAGTACTATAGGGACGCCTCAGGCTTCTGGAAGATGAAGACACCCAAACGCAGACGAATCGTTCACCTATAGACCAGCAAACAATCAACTAGCCTCTGAGCCGGAATTGGCGAATTCGTGCTATGTTTCGCTCTCTATTTTCTTGAGCTGCTTCTGGTACATTTCCAGCGCTTCTTGTGAAGTAGTCGCGTCCTCAGCCGACTTGTCTTTTCTCCACTTACCAGTGAACCTGGGGAATCTGAGCGCGAGGCCGCTGTTCGGCCTTATCACATCCCTGCCGCACGTGTGAAGGGGGGATAACGTGATTTCGTCCGCGGCCACCTCCAAGACAATCGAGGGTTCGAACCACGCATCGGGCTCCATAAGCGAGTTGACACGCGGATGCCTGTGTTTGATTACACTCTTCTCCGTTAGCTTCGGTAGGTCAGCTAAGTCTTGGTCGGTGAAACCTGAGCCCAGTTTGCACAGCGTTTCGAAAACGTCGTTCTTCTGATTGTAAGCAGCCATCAGGAGTGCGCCATAGCTCCCCGCTCGTCTTCCTCTTCCCGCGAATGCCCCTACAGGGACGAGGTCAAAAGTGTCTTGGACTTCGGCTTTGTACGAGCGTTTGTACTTTATCCATAGCCACCCACGCGCCCCCGCCTGGTACGTAGATTGTTCCGAGATACTTTTGACAACCAAGCCTTCACATCCCGCGGCAACTGCCTCGTCCATCAGTTGTTCGAGCTTCTTCGGATCATTTGTTACGAATTGCTGAGCGATCACAACATGATCCGACGGTTTCGTAATTTTCACCAGCTCCTTTCTTCTCTCGAGGTACGGCGACTGAGTAAGGTCGCGGCCGTCTAGGAAGAGAGTGTCGAAAAGGAAGACCGTTACAGGTATCTCTTCGGACATTCGTTGAATCTCGTATCTCCTTCCGCGCCGTTGAGAAATCACTTGGAAAGGGAGCATATCACCGGTATTGGTGTCCACGGCTACACATTCGCCCTCCACGATCGCCTCTTTGGCCTTGATGCAACTTTGCAGTAGTTTGGCGACGTCAGGGAACTGGTCAGTAATGTTCTCGAGTCTACGTGAGAAGAGTTGGACTGGCCTCGAGCTTAGGTGCGCTTGAATCCTGAGGCCGTCGTACTTGTATTCTGCAGCTCCCTCGCCTCCAAGTTTCTCCAGAATATCTTTGGCTGCAGGTAAGCGCTCGCAGAGCATCGGCCTAATTGGACGCCCGACCGTGATCTTGAACTTCCTAATACCTTCGAGGCCTTCGTGTACGATCACTTCTGCAACGTACCCTAGGTCTGATGAAAGGTTGTAGGCCCTTTCGACAGGTTCCCTTGCAACCTTGTCGCCTCCGTACGCAATCGCAAGCCCATCTAGAACGGTCATATCGGCAACGCCAAGCCTCAGCTTCCCCACAGCCATCCTGGCGATGAACTTCCCTTCTAGCGGCGTAGCATCATTCAAGAGGCTTATCAGTAGACGTACCTTCGTCTCAACTGAACCTGCCCCTGTCGCCTTCGCGATCCTGTCGAATGTTTCGTATACCGTCTTGACAGTTAGAGACCTTTTGACCAAGGAGGCTTGCGATTTCTTTTCGAGCAACTTCTCTACGGTCAACCCTAGGTCGCCGGTCTTCTTGTAGTCGCTCTCAACCAACCTCTCTGTTTTGCCAGATACCTCTGCAGCAGCCTTGATCAGGAGCTTTTCGGCGAGGCCAAGTTCGACGCCAACATAGTCAGGGTATAGCTTTCCTTGAATCAGGTAGACTACTTTGCTAATCTCATCCTTCGGGGTCTCCTTGATCAAATCCACAAGTAGGCTGGTCATCTCCAAGCGTTTCGTGGTAGCCTCTATCTTTTCGAAAACGTTGGCTACCTCACTGAACTTCAAAGACGCCACATCTGGAGATTTTGACTCTACACTCATTGAACTGAAAGCACTGACGAATTATTAGCGGTTATCATTCACGCGGCGGTGACATGGTCCCACAGGAATAGTTTGAGTGATGGAGGCGGCCATTCCCCGCAATGGAGAAATAAAGCCGCACATGGTAGCTTCCCATGAACGGATTCGAGGATGCTTCGGAGGCATAGCGAGACGGCGGTATCACCTGCTCGATTGTATTTCGGATGTGCCGGTTGGTCATACAAGGAATGGGAGGGGCCGCTCTACGACCCCGGCAAGAGCATGCTTCAACAGTATGCCTCCGTTTTCGATACTGTAGAGCTCAATTCATCCTTTTACAAGCAACCTGATGAAGGAACAATCCTCGGTCTAACTCGGTATACTAAAAGGGGGTTTATGTTCAGTGCGAAGGTTAACCAGAAGTTTACACATGAATTGCGGCTTAAGTTAAACGAAGATTCTCAAGAGGAATTGGAAAGTTTCGTGCAACTCTTCGACCCTTTGTTGACTCAGGATCGGTTAGGATGTTTCCTCGTCCAGCTCCCACCCTCTCTCAAAAAGAACGACAAGTTGCTTGAGAACTTCTTGGCCGCGCTCCCACATCGTTATGATTACGTTGTTGAGTTCCGGCACAAGTCATGGATGGATGATGCGACATGGCGCATCCTATCGAAATACGAAGCCGCTTATTGTATCGTTGATGAACCACTCTTGCCACCTGAGATTCACGTTACTTCATCGATAGGATACATCAGGTGGCACGGCCACGGGGAACGACCATGGTACGATTATCGCTATACGCAACAGCAGCTTCAGGAGTGGGCGCCTAAGGTCAAAGAGGTTCAGCAGAACACGAAGAAAACTTTTGGAATTTTCAACAACCACTTTCACGGATACGCGCCGGAGAACTGCATTCAGACCATGCAGATGTTGGGCATAGCGACTCCAACCCATCTGAAAACTCTGAAACGGCTACAGAATTACATTGACAGGGAATTGACTGGGTTGCCGCCCCCAGGAACTCTTGACCAATACGTGTCTTCCCCATAACTGGCGGGTCAGAATGAAAGGATTCTTCGGACGCTTTCGGTTGGTTGGAAGGAAGGAAAGGCGTGTCCTAGAACTCATTTCCGACCATTTGGAGATCGTGGATAAGACAATCCAAGGATTGGCGCTCCTACTGGAAGCCGCGAAGAGCGGTGACTGGAAGAGAGTTGAAGAAATGAGCGACAGAATTGGCGAGTTCGAGACGCTGGCTGATGGGTTGCACCGGGACGCGGTGCTCGCAATATCTCAAGGTGCATTCTTCGCGGGGACTAGGGATGACTTCCTCGAGCTCATGGAGGAGAATGACGAAGTGGCCGACGCAGCACACAACGCTGGAAGAATACTTGCTGAATCGCCAATCGATGCCCCCTCCTTCCTCCTTCTATATGAAGAACCCAAAGCCACCCTGAGCGACCTCTTCAACTTGCTCCAATCAACGGTGCGACTATTACGAGAATCAGTAGCAGCGCTTGAAAGCGATTCAAAGCTTGCTGTTAGCAAATCACTTCTCGTTGAGCGCGCCGAAGAGGAGGCAGACGAAGTGAAGGACCACCTGCTAAAGCGTATCTTCGCACACAAATCAGACCTTGAAGTGCTGACGCTCCTTCAGCTTCGCGATGTTGTTCTCAAACTCGATGAGATAGCGGACGCCGCAGAGGATTCTTCCGACCTAGTGATATCGTTGGTAGCTAAAGCGGAAGCTTAGGCAGAGCGCTTCAGTTTGAAGAGTTTTAATAAAAGGGTTTTAGGTATCGCTAAATGTCGGATAGGACTCCAATCATGTGCATTGAAGGTTTGATCTTGTTTTGAAATGCCCGCTCTGCGGAAAAGAGATGACTCGGATGACCGAAAGCCCGGCCGCGGACTCGCCATCGCTGCCAGCGCCTAGACAAGAAACTCTCTACTTCTGCAGACAGCATGGCGTTATGAACAAGTACACTGACCTGAAGGACAAGGTCGACCAGATCGCCAAGAGAGCTTGAACCTAGGGCACGGTTATTCTTCGGCAAGTTGTATCGCCGGAATCGTACTTGACTAGTATGCCATTCTATCTTGAACTGATTTCGGGGTTTGCGTTGTGCGTCATGCTCGGTGCTAACAACCTCTCCACTTGCCTCGGAACATCTGTCGGGGCCGGTGCACTGCGGTACCGACAAGCGCTCGCACTTGCCTCAATCGGACTTCTCGCCGGAATTCTTCTCGAGGGAACCAAACTGTCCCACGCAATAACATCGGGCATAGTTTCCTCAACGAATCCCCGGTTCACCCTCGCGGTGGCCGCTTCGAGCTTTGTCATAATGGCGTTCTTGACTTTCCGCAAGCTTCCAATCAGCCTGTCACAGGTTGCAATTGGGGCTGCCGTAGGCGCCGCATTCGCCTTGGGGATACCAGTCAATTGGAGGTTCACTCTGCTCGTGGCATCATCCTGGCTTTTGACACCATTGGCAGGGTTGGCGTTAGCCATCGGCTTAACTCTCATCACAAAAGCGATCACGAAACGAGTTCGACGAGTACTCACTTTGAACATGCTCTACGCGTACCTAACCATTTTCAGCGGAATCTACGCAGCCTACACGCTCGGGGCAAACACAGTGGGACTCATTATTGGCATGGTAAGTTCAGCGGGCATTGAACCTCTTACCTCCATCGCGCTTGGGTTAGCGACAATTCTTGGGATGGTTATGCTCAGCAAGGCTACCACTAGGAGCGTCTCAGAAAATATCGTAGGTTTGAGCCCTTCAGCATCCTTCGCGGCGCAGATGGGAGGAGCCTTGACGGTCCATGGATTCACCGAGGCCGGAATTCCCGTGTCTGTTTCCCAAGCGGTGGTAGGAGGCGTATTTGGTGCCGCTATTCCTCGCAAAATAGTCGTCCGCAATAACCGCCTAATATGGGAAATAATAATCGGCTGGACACTTGCCCCGCTTTTAGGGGCAGTTCTGGCATTCCTGTTTGCCGGCCTAGTTTAGGCCAAGAATACGAGGACTATCCTCAAGGCAAAGGAAGATTAACCCGAGCGTTTCTGTTGAGGTTCTACCGCCGTTCATAATCACTCGAGTGCAAGCCTATGCCTTCAGAGAAGTCATGCGGAGCTGTGATCTTCAAAGCTAATGGAGTTCGGAAGTACCTCCTTCTTCACTATGAAGGCGGACACTGGGATTTCGTCAAAGGGCATGTGGAAAATAGCGAAACTGAAAGGGAAACCGTTCTCCGCGAAACAGAGGAAGAAGCAGGAATAACGGACCCAAAGTTCATTGAGGGTTACCGCAACCCAATAAGCTACTATTACAGAAGGGCAGGCGAGACCGTCTACAAAGAAGTTGTCTTCTACCTCCTGCAATCTAAAACGGACACAGTGCGACTTTCGAGAGAGCATGTGGGCTTCGATTGGATGTCCTATGAGAAGGCCTACGAACGATTGACCTACAAGAACGCGAAGGACACCCTGCGGAAGGCGCACGAGCACTTAGAGAAGTTACAGGCGCAGCCGCTACTCGGGGACGCCGAGAAAAGCAGCTAAAACGGCCCGAGCTCCGTGCAACTTGTTCTCAGCCTGCTTCCACACGACGCTTTGCGGCCCCTCCAACACATCGTCAGTTATCTCCAGTCCCCTGTGGGCGGGGAGGCAGTGCATGACTGCAACATCATCTTTGGCTTTTGCAACAAGCTTGGCGTTAACCTGAAACGGCTTGAACGTCAACTCCTTCTTCTTGGCTTCCTTCTCCTGACCCATGCTAACCCAAACATCAGTATAGAGGACATCCGCGTCTTCAGCGGCTTTCTGCGGGTTCGCCACAAGCTCGACGACCCCATCGGACTCCTTTGCAAGCCTGCGAGCCCTTTCAACCGCAGACCTGTCCGGCTCATAGCCCTTGGGGCAGGAAACGAACAGATTCATGCCCATGCTTGCGCCGCCCAGCAGCCACGAATTGCATACGTTGTTCCCGTCTCCAACCCACACGAACTTTAGGCCCGATAACTTACCTTTGGCCTCGAGAACTGTTAACATGTCCGAGATGATTTGGGTTGGGTGCTCGAGATCGCTGAGAGCGTTAATGATGGGCACCGGTGCATACTCAGCGAACTCCACCAAATTCTGATGGGCGTACGTTCGGATGACGATCCCACTCAGGTAAGCCCCGAGAATTCTCGCGGTATCTTTCAGAGGTTCGCCTCGGGTCAGCTGAAGCTCATCAGCGCGAAGGTACATTGCCTGGCCACCTAGCTGGTAAACAGCCGTCTCGAAGCTAGCCCTGGTTCGGGTGGAGGGTTTCTCAAAGAGTAATCCAATGACTTTGCCGGATAATGAAGGTTTGAGCGTTCCTTGCTTTGCATCTGATTTGAGCCTTACCGCTAGATCTAATAGCCACTGAGTGTCCGCGCCGGTTAGGTCGCTCATTGAAAGAAAGTCTCTGCCAGATAACAAGTAGGACCACTTGCCGCGTTTTGCTCAAGGGCTACTGAAAAACACTATAGCCTAATTCCGTCATCGAATGTCACGTTGAGTTCTTTGCCTTTACGACGCCCCGATATCTTGGGGGTGCTTTCTTCTTCGGGTCAATTAGGAACCGCCCCGACTTTAGGATGTCCATTCCAATGAGGACAGGGTACCTCATGTCCGACCTGTCATTAACCGTAACAGGCAGAGCGAACCTTTCGCCTGCAATTTCTACAATGCCGCGCACTAAGGGTCGGGTGCGTACTTTGTCTAGAAACGCGGATTTCAGCTTGGCGACGTCTACTGTGGGCCCTAGGCCTATGTTTGCCGCCAGCCATACGTCCACTGAAGTTCTGCTCGCTCCCGTGTCGACTTTCCCTTTGACCCTAGCCTCGCCGTGGTGTCCGATCACTTTCACATACTCAATTGGGCCGATAATGATCTTGTTCTTCGCCTTCAATGAAACCACTACGGCGGCGAGCGCTTTATGAGCAAACCAAGTATTAAGCTCACATCGACAAGTGGAAGAATTTTATGAAAATTGGGGTCTTATCAAAGAACCCAGAGTTCTGGGCAACGACGGAAATCATGAGGGCGCTCAAAGCAAAGGGCTCTGAAGCAGTTTATGTCAAGACGCCGGAGATACACCTGATGTTGGAAGGATCGAAAGTTGATGCAATTTACGAGAAGAAATCGCTCTCTCGCCTAGACGCTGTAATACCTAGAATTGGGCGCAGCCTCACACAGCTGGGCATTATGCTTCTCAAACATTTCGAATTGATGAAAATTCCCTCAACACTTTCGATGAACGGCCTGCTGACTGCCAGAAACAAGTACCTAGCCCTTCAGGCTCTCCATGCGGCAGGAGTGAAGATTCCTGAAAGCGTTCTCATCGCTTCTCGGAACAAGAGTGAAGAACCAACAGAGTACCTTTCACCCCCGCTCGTGATGAAACTCCTGAGCGGGACTCAGGGGATTGGCGTAATGCGTGTAAGAGACGCAAAGGAGGCAGGACCCATAATCGATACCCTCTCCGAGCTTGACCAGATGATTTGCCTTCAAAAATTCCTGCCCAATCCGGGTGAAGATATTCGAGTATTCGTGATCGATAAGGAAATTGTTGGGGCTATGAAGCGTAAGGCAGCCCCACACGAGTGGAGAAGTAACATCCACATAGGCGGTCAAGGCATCCCGCACAAGCCCTCTAGGGCGGAGGCAGAAACCGCGGTCAGGGCGGCTGAGGCCGTTGGCGTTGAAATCGCGGGCGTCGATCTCATTTCGGTCGACGCGGAACCTTACGTGATCGAGGTCAATGCCTCACCAGGCTTTCGCGGCCTCTTGGCGGCGACCGGCCTAAATGCGGCCGAGAAAATAGCTGAATATGCCGTTAAGAAGTCCAAACGCTGAGCGGCTGCAAAACACTCATTGGATTCGTTATCATAGAACCAATCCGCCTGTTAGCGATGAAGACAGTCACAAATACGATGCTCAAATGACATGAACCTGGGGTATCGGAGCTGGCAGGCATTTCAACGATACAGTTAGTTACCAGCGACTAACCGTCTACAAATACCGTTGTGCACGCACGGGTAGAATCCTCGACATGGCCCGGGCCTGTAGACCGCTTCGTATGGGGGGATTGAGACGTAAAACAAGCCGAGGGTTACCTTCGCTTGGCACCGTTTGGCACCACCCCAAGACGGGTGGATCCACCCTCTTAATTGCGAAGGTTAGCAGCAACGCTGGAGACACCTCACCTACGTCATAGAGGCCGGGGATCTGTGTCGATAATTCTCTCTTCCGTCACGATCTTGTTGACTCGTCGGTCGAAAGGAGATCTCGGGATTTTCGAGAGCATTTGGAATTCGTAGGCTAGCCCCAGTTTAATGACAGGCGTGTGCAATGAGTTAATGCTTCGATCGTAGTACCCGGCTCCATAACCGATCCTGAACCCTTGCAGGTCCCATGCGACGCCGGGAACGAGAACTACATCCGCCTCTTCCAGAGGGACTGGACGGCGGAATTCTGGTTTCGGTTCTGGAATTCCGTAATTTCCCTTCTCAAGTTCTCGTTCCGGGTCCTTAAGTTCGCAGAAGGTTAGCCGTTTGCTTGTTCTGTCGGTAATAGGCACAATCACTCTCTTATCGTTGAGGATCGACCACTGGACAACACCGTTGGTCCTTACTTCACTTCCAATGTGCAGATAGGTCGATATCGTTCTGCAATTCTTCACGGCCGGAAGTTCGATTAACTTCGCCTCGATCTTGGAGCTTAGAGAATCTAGTTCGGACGAAGGATGGCTATTCCTTAGGGCGAGCATCTGCGCTCGTAGTTGACGTTTTCTCTCATACGGCTGCAGGAGAGCCCAACTCATCAGGGTTGAATGCTAATGGCACATCCTTCTGCAAGCAGGCGGTTAGCAATGCATTGTACAGAAGCATGGCAATTGTCATAGGTCCCACCCCGCCCGGTACAGGAGTAACCAGGGAAGCAACCCGAATGGCCGAATCAAAATCTACATCGCCCACCAATTTTCCGTCTATGCCAGTGGTTCCGATGTCAACTACAGTTGCCCCCGGTTTAATCATATTCGCGTCCACTGTGAATTCCTTACGGCGGCCAATCCCCGTAAACAGAAGATCTGCCTGTTTCGCAATTCCGCCAAGCCCTTCAGTCTTCGAATGGCAAACGGTTACAGTGGCGTCTTCGTTGAGCAGCAGCTGCGACAGTGGCCTTCCGAGCAGCTTGGTTCGGTTAATTATTACCGCATGTTTACCCGCAGTTCTCACACCGTAATACCTCAGAATCACCATAACCCCTTTGGGCGTGCAGGGAACAATTCTCGGTGCCTTCTGAAACAGCAGGCCAAGGTTGCGCGGGTTCAACCCGTCTACGTCCTTCTCCACACGTATCTCGGAGGTGGCAGCGAGCTCGTTTAGGCCTTTGGGAAGAGGTAGTTGAAGCAACACCCCTGTCACTTTCCGATCTTCGTTCAGTTTCCTGATGACTTTTCCCAACTCTTCCTGAGAGGAACTCGCAGGGAGGTCAGTGCTATGAGAGTTGATTCCGACCTCCTGACATGCGGCGTGTATGTTCCTCAGGTACGCCTTGGACGCGGGGTTGTCGCCAACGAGAATGGTCGCAAGATTAGGTTCTACTCGCTGCTTTCTTAGAACGCTGATCTGCTCCTTGACCTTTGACCGTACCTGTTGGGCCACCGGGCGCCCGTCCATCATTTTACCAGGCAAATTCGTCAACTCGAAGTGACAATGGATAATGTTGTTCCGCCTTAAAGAACGATAGACCTGATGGAAATCAACCGAAACCAAATTAGCTCCGGTGGGTCACTTTCGTGTTGGTAATTTTGAAACTCGTTGAATGTGTCCCGAACTTCAGTGAAGGCCGAAGAAAAGAGGCCATCGATTCGATTGTTGGGGAAGCCAAATCAAGAAACGTGAAGGTGCTCGACATTGAATCCGACGCAGACCACAACCGATCCGTCTTAACATTTGTCGGGGAACCAGAAGCAGTCGAGGAAGCCGCACTGGCGGTCAGCGCAAAGGCGATCGAGCTCATCGATTTAAACAAGCACCAGGGCCAACACCCACGGATGGGCGCGGTCGACGTCATACCCTTCGTTCCCATCTCCGATGTCACCATGGCCGAATGCGTGCAGCTTGCGAAGGAGTTCGCGAACGATTTTGCATTACGCTTCAAGGTTCCAGTATTCCTCTACGAGGAAGCTGCGACGCGTCCAGATAGACGGAACCTAGCCGACGTAAGGAAGGGAGAGTTCGAGGGGCTTAGGGATGAAATCGGAAAGAATCCAGACAAGAAGCCGGACTTTGGCCCAAACGCGATTCATGCAACCGCGGGGGCTACAGCCATTGGGGCGAGACAGATTCTCATAGCCTACAACGTTAACCTAGCGACGAACAACCTTGACGTAGCTAAGAAGATAGCCAAACAAGTACGCGGAAGGGACGGCGGCCTATCAGCCGTCAAGGCTCTAGGTTTCGACTTGAAGGACCGGGGTATCGTTCAAGTCTCCATGAATATGGTTGACTACAAAGCTAGCCAACTTTTCAAAGCCTTCGAACTCACGAAGGCCCTCGCACAGCAGCAAGGCGTTGGAGTGCTCGAAAGTGAAATCGTCGGACTCGTGCCAATGGAAGCCCTGACTGATGCTGCAGAATTCTACCTACGGTTGCGGAGCTTCAACAAGAGCCAGATAATTGAAAGAAGGCTAGGAGAGGCTCAAGGCAACAGGCTAATCGATCTGAGTTTGGCAACCTTCGGTAGTGAAGTAGCGTCAGACAAACCCGTACCCGGGGGCGGCAGCGTATCAGCATTCGTCGGGTCCCTGGCGGCAAGCCTTGTGAGTATGGTCTCTCGCCTGACACTCAAGAAACCCGAACAAGAGAAGAACTGGAAAATGGCCGGAGAGGTGCTCGCGGAGAGCGAATCTCTACAGAAGGGTCTTCTGCTTCTAGTCGATGAGGATTCGCAAAGCTTCACAGCGTTAATGCAAGCTTACCGCCTTCCAAAGGAGAACGAGCAGGAGAAGCGTAAGAGGGCGGAGGAAATCCAAAACCGACTGAAAGGAGCCGCAGACGTCCCGTTAAAGACCGCTGAACAAGCATCCAGGATACTCTCCATCGCCAACAAGCTAGCTGAATTTGCGAATGAGAACGCGCTTTCCGACCTGCAAACCGCAATCTATCTCGCACACGCAAGCACGCTGGGAGCGATCTCCAACGTCACCATAAACCTAGCTAGCACAAAAGATGAGGACTACCGGGGACGAGTGCGAACGAAGGTTGAGGCCATCCAGAAACAGGCTGAGAAGGAAACCACGGAAGCACTCTCCGCCATAGCTAGAAGAAGCAGAGCCCCATGAACCAGATTTCGAGATAAGAAAAACAAGAAGAAAGACGGGACTGCACGCCTGCCGTGCTCGACGGCCTTAAGCTACGTATTCAGTTTGTCCCGTCTCAGATTTAACGTGACCACTCTCAGCAAGCTTCATCTTGACCTTGCGTTTCTTCGCCATCTCAACTCACCTCCACACATCAACAGCAGTAGATTAGCCGTCTAGGTATTTAACGGGGCTTGGAGAAGAAGTCTAAAAGGGAGAAAGTTCCACATTTCTACTAAAGCGAAACGTTGAGGGCGTCAACAGCTCCACACAAGTGACAGCATGAGACTGTTCATTTCTTGCTGCCTGTTTTCTCGTACATTCTTCGCAAGGTCCACCTTATCGCATTCTTCAGTTCGAGGAGGCGGCGGTCGTCACCGTAATTCTGTATATGAATGACCTTCAGTCGACCGTCTTCCTGCTCAACGTTGTAAGTGAGGATGCGATCCGGTAGAATAACCCCCGCGGAAGCCGCTTCCTTGTCTTTCCCTTGCATAGGTTCAAGAACCTTGGCTAACAGAAATGACCGGAGGGGCGGCGAATCAGAATCCAAGCTAACATTGGGCTCAGGGGTTACGTGTAGAGCGCCTTGTTCAATCTGAATAGACCCGATTCGCACGCCATCAACAGTCATGATGGGAACACTATCCCCTGTTCTAGCGACGACCTTTGGTTTCACCGCGGTCGTTTCAGTTGGTGTGCCGATTTCAACCGGTCTGAAACTTCTCTCTGCGAGGAGGGAATCTACGACTTCTAAGAAGGAGCGCAGGTATCCTACTTCCTCCTCCTGCTGCTTTAGGCGCCGCTCCAGGAAGGTCTTCATTTCAGCGAGTTTCTTGGTTAATTGTTGATCAGACGAAGACAAAACAACCACCGATACATTTCGGACCAGTTATTTGTAGCTTCATGAATTAAAGGCCGCCCATATAGGCTAGGGCTTCATTTGTAAGCAACACCGTCTTTGCTGTGAGCCTTGCTGCTCACAATTACTTACTTTCTCCTCCCCTGTTCCTCAACGAGTAGCATCAGACATAACCCACTTTAGTGAAACTGACCAAACCTAGGTTGATTCAGATTGTCCTCCCCTCTCAGCATGAGCGTCAAGAGACTCGGACAGATTCTCAAGGATGGTGCCGAAGACCAAGTCGGAGAAAGTGAGGGACGGCTTCAAACAGCAAGCGATAACTATTGGCCCCTCATCCGCGAGTTACTGGTTACTGAGTTCAGATTTGATCGCTCGTATGAAACTGCTCTGAAAATGTTTAGCGCAGACAAAGTCCGATTCGCGGCGGTGGACGGATCGGAGGACCAGAAATTGCTAGGAGGGCTGGCTGTGTTCTGGGCTGGCTCTTATGCCGCAACAGGGTCAATCACCTTTCACAAGGATCAGAAGCCCGAGGTGGAATACGATACAGGCTTCGTCGAAAGGGGTCAAGGTCTAGCGAGCTGTGTCCCAATCTACATCGACGCACTCCCCGAAGTTGACCCGCAATCAACATCACAGAAGGGGGGGCAGCAAGTCACTATTTCCGGACCGATGACGGAGGAGTCGACCGTTGACAACTCGACGATTGCAGATTGGATAATGCTATTCTCAGAAATCTACCTCGCATACCAGCTTGCGAAAACAAAGGAGTACAAGATCATTCTTCTCGACAGGTCCCTCTCCGGAACTTTGAGCAACCTGATATACGATACTGCAAAGCGTCCCCTGTGGAAACGTCAATGCGCAATCTTCGGTCTTGAGATTGATAACGTTCCAATTGACGAGCAAGACTTAGCCTACAGTAGATATCGCACACCAAAATTAGACGACTCCTTACCACCACGAGGGGATTACCTCCGCTATTCCACTGTCTTCCTGTTGCAGAAAAGCAACAAACCGCTGAGCGTATCCGAGATTGCGAATGAACTGAATTACAATGCCAAAGATCAAATCACCCGATTGACCCGCTTCATCAAAAAGTCAACTCAGGAGGGCTACCTCCAAGAGTCTGATGGAAAGTACAGCGCGAACCCCCGATATTCCAAGACATGGAACCGCCTGCGAAAACTGGTCGAACTGTTCGGCGTCCGATTCTTTGCCAGTAGCACAGGAAACCCACTCCGGATCTCTAATGACGCTGAAACCCGGTGGGTGACAACGCTTGACCTTGCGTTCCTTTGCCTATTCGCTTTCAACCTTCTGATAGAAGAATCGCAAGGAAACCATATTCTGCTGCTCGGCATTACGAAAGACACGACAGCAAGGGATCTCATCAACCACCTCATTCCAGTATCACTTAACCAGGGAATTTGGACCCAAAGAGTGAAGCATGTGGCGACGACCGACCGAATGCTGCTGCAGGCCATCAGCATGTTTCATCACAACGAGTTACCCATACCTTGGGCTACGCTTGAGTACGACACTGCCTTTCAGACAATAGTCCCTGACTTTCAGCATAGAATGACCTACGTTTCTGGAGCGATCAGCAACCGTATCATCCTTGAGCAACGGTTCGTGAAATCCTACATCCAACTCGACAAAGCCAAGTCTGATGACCAATTCAGAAGCAACGTCCTGTTCATTGACCGTTTGTACCATGATACCGAAAACGCTCCCACATTGAAACTCAAGCATGAATACGCAAGCACCACAGAGGAGATACACCCTGTCCTCTGGGACTCGAAACTGTTGGCGAATCATGTCCAAGAGCTCGCCATGGTAACGCTGAAGGCGATGACACAACAAAGCATCCCCGAGATCTTTGGGCACAACAAACCCCTGTACATTGCTGACAAGATCGTCAAGGAGCAGAGGGACCGCGCAGCAGAAATAGTCAAAGCCACTGGCCACTGGCTGGTAACCCATCCAAAGCTTAGGAAGTTTTCATTCTACATGAACACTTTTCGTGCAAGAAGGAGCGAAGTCGAAAGTGCAAGAAGAGCTTAATCGCCACTTCACAGACCTGGACAATCGGTTCGATGCGAGATTATCGGCAGTTTTGGCCATAAGACGAGCTGAGCTTTCGGCTGAGACGACAGGCTTCTCAGCAAAATACGAATGCCGTGTGAAAGCACAGTACCAGAAAGACTTGATGGGCCTTCTCGAAGAGGGTATGCTGCTGGCGGTGCGCAACTTCAAAGCAAAGAAACACGACGGCAACCGCTTCACGCTCCTCGAAATTTCGCGCATCGGACCAGAGCACTTCGGACTAAGAGGGCTCTCCGACCAGAGCTACTACCCCTACCAATTTGAGATAATCGAACAGAGTGTCTCAGACTGGGATACAGACGATAAGGCAACCATGATGATCCAACTAGCGGCCATTCCCCTCAACTATGATTTGATTCTGTCCGGCCTTGACCAAGAGTATCTGAAAGGCTTCACCTATCCAATTGTGGGTGAACGCGTATTCATCCTAAGCAAGAACACCATTCACAGGATGTACAACCGACGACTGCTCGAAGAACTTGGCCTAACTTGGAACGAGAATAGAATCTCAACCATTGCTGAAGCCCGTAAAGACCCAAGGATTGGCGTAATCAAAATGTTCCAAGAGGAGAAGGACCGGATTCCAATCTACGTCAGCTTCGAAAGGCTGGCCAGATATCACTTCGGGATCTTCTCTTTCACGGGTGGTGGAAAGAGCAACCTAGTCTCCAACATCCTACGAAGGATAATGTACCACACGAAGACAACTAAAGTTGTCATCTTCGACATCTCGATGGAGTATCCTTTCCTGCTTCAGGACGTCTTTTCTGATAGGTCGATTAGCAGCAAGATAATTACCGAGGTCCCCATCGCGGACGCTGAACATTTCAGGAAGATCATCGTGACTCCAAGAAAGTTCGAAAAAGCGGACGTCACGCCGACTTTGAAGTCGATTCTCGCGATGGGGCGTGTGGGCCATTTGCGGAAGGAAGCGAACATCCACCAGCCTATGAAGACATACTTGAAGAAATCAAGCTCCTGGCCATGGACGATGTAAAGAAGGCAGTAAATCTAAACGCGATTAACCAGATCAGGCTTAAGGTGTTGCAATGGGTCAAGGACAAGCATGCGGAACGTTCACAGACCGTAACGCAGCCGTTTCTTGAATACTTGCAAACTGAGGCGCTAAGCATTCTTGACAGGTTCAGGGTGTGGAAGAACAGTGGGCTCTACGCGTGGGCTTCAACACGATCTGAACTCGCAACACTCATTGAACCCGAAGAGAAAGTGAAAGATGACAAATCTTTCGGGAGTGAAAGAATAGCCCAGCTTCTCGAAGGCGACGTGAGGCTTTTGTGTCTTTCAATCGCGGAACCCAGTGTAATTAAACAGCTGGCCATCACGCTGACCTCCGACATGTTGCGGCACAGGAAGCGCGAATTTCAGGTCGATCCACAGGTTCTCTTCGTCTTTGATGAGGCTCAAGAGTTCATTCCGGCCTACGAGAAGGCGAGGGGGATAGACTCGACTTGCACACAGCGCATAGAGACATTACTAAGACAAGGAAGAAAGTATGGGTTGGGTGGATGCGTCGCAACTCAGAGAATTGCGTACCTCAACACGAACGCCTTGCAACAATTGCACACATACTTCGTAGGTCCCCTACCGCGGCCTTATGACCGAAGCCTAGTGAGCAGCACGTTCACAATTGATCAGAGTATTCTTGAGAAGACACTAGAATTTGCTCCTGGCCAATGGTTGCTTTCTAGCTATATCGCGACTGGGATGGAGAATGTCCCCATATTCATAACCGCGGATAACTCGGAAACTGAGTTAGAGAAATTCATAACCGCAGGACGCTAACCGATTGGCGTCGATATCAGTCCCTGGAAGGTGCCCCCTCGAATCGATTTAAATACGAAGGGAGCGTTGATTTGCGCCGGTGCCCGACCCATGGGTGACGGCTTTAACCAGTCAAACCTTCGCCCGTAGTTTACATACATTAGACTCCGTGGTACCGACAATTTCTCTAGGAGGTTCATGCGTTGGATGAGGTCCCTACTATCACGGATATTTTCTCAGGAAAGCTCGACGGCGCACATGTTGTGTTCAAGGGGTGGCTGCACCACATACGAAGTAGCGGCGGCATACTCTTCCTTCAATTGCGGGACGGTACTGGCGTGATACAGTGCACCTTGAAGAAGGATAAGGTGGATGCCGCGGAATTCGAGCGGTTAAGCGCCACTCCCATAGAGAGTACAATCGAAATTTCCGGTGAAGTCAAGAAAGACCCGCGTGCACCTCGTGGCTATGAGATCCAGGTGGAGAAAGTCACGGTGGCCTTCGCGGCGGAAGAAGGGTTTCCGATTGCAGCCGAAAAGAGTCGGCGTCTTCATGGACCAGATTTCCTTCTAGACCACAGGCACCTATGGTTGAGAAGCCAGAAGATGCAGGCGATTATGCGAGTGCGTGGGCGCCTTATTGATGAAGCGCGCAGATGGCTCATCGATCACGGTTACCTAGAAGTTCAAGTTCCAATACTGGTAACTGCGGCGGTTGAAGGTGGTTCGACACTTTTCTCTGTCAAGTATTTCGACGAGAAAGCCTACCTAACGCAAAGCTGGCAGCTGTACGCTGAAGCAATGATTTCTAGCGTAGGAAAAATCTTCACGCTCGCACCATCATTCCGTGCAGAGAAGTCGAGAACTAGAAGGCACTTGACTGAATACTGGCACCTTGAAGTGGAAGCACCTTGGATGGAGCTCGATGGCCTCATGCGCCTCGAAGAGGAACTGGTCACCCACATGTGCCAACAGATTCGAGAGAAGATGCCCGAGGAGCTAAAGTCCATCGGACGCGACCCTGAAGAACTTGCGAAGGTTAAACCTCCGTTTCCCAGAATAACATACGACGAAGCCGTTGAGTTGATCGGAAAATCTAGATCCGGCTTCAAATGGGGAACGGACATAGCCTACGAAGAAGAGAAAGTGCTTACCGAACACTTTGCCCTTCCATTCTTCGTTAGCCACTTCCCGAAAAGCGTTAAAGCATTCTACCACATGCCCGACCCGAAGAACCCCAAGGTAACACTCTCGACGGACTTACTCGCACCCGAAGGGTACGGGGAGATCACGGGTGGGGGCCAACGCATCCACGACCTAAAACAGCTCCTTTCAAGAATCAAAGAGGAAGGGCTGAGCGCTGAAGACTACAAGTGGTATGTGGACCTACGGCGCTATGGTACCGTCCCACACTCGGGTTTCGGGATGGGGGTCGAGAGAACACTCGCCTGGATTTGTAAGCTAGAACACATCAGGGACGCGATCGCCTTTCCACGTTTGATAAACCGAATCTATCCATAGCCCCACCGAAGCTGCCGGCAATGTTGCAAATCAGGACGATGCGCTTCGAAGACATTCCATTTGCCATTAGGCTGACGGACCAAGAAAAATGGGGCGTCACACGTAGCGACCTCACCAGAATTCTGAAGCTGAATCCCGCGGGAAG
This sequence comes from Candidatus Bathyarchaeota archaeon, assembly GCA_963726255.1. GTDB lineage: Archaea > Thermoproteota > Bathyarchaeia > 40CM-2-53-6 > 40CM-2-53-6 > FEN-987. Next base: position 398,944 of record CAVSBL010000002.1, on the reverse strand, counting down.
TTTCATTGCCAACGAAGGCCCCCACAGAATCGGCCTAATCACAACGACGCGGTACGGTAGAGAACTTGCTTGGATTGGGAACGTAATTGTGGACAGAAAACACCGAGGAAAACGCATCGGACACTCTTTGGTCCAGAAAGCGGTAGAATACCTGCATCGGTCAAAGGCCGAACACATCGCTCTCTATTGCTTCAACGAAAACGTCACCTTCTATCGCAGGCTAGGCTTCGTAAGTGATGCCCCGTTCGTCAGACTGAGACGAAAACCGAAACCATTCCCTTCCACTCCCCCCGCAAGTGCAAGTGCCACTTACCAAAGGCTACCCCTGCGTTCGGTCTTGGCCAGCGACAAGAAAGCATTCGGCGCTGACCGATCGAAACTAATCCGAATGGTGCTTCGAACTAAGACTGCATGGTACCTCGGCTGTTCCAACGGCCCCAATGCCGGCTCTTACTTGCTAGTCAAGAAATTCAAGGATATGTTCGAGCTCGGGCCATGGATCTGCATTGACCCGCCGAACGGCCAGCCAAGAGAGATGCTTAGTCTAGCCCTAGCCAAGACAACCGGAAAACCAGTCGAAGTTTCATGCTTTCAACATCACCCGGCCTTCGCCCTCCTCGGAAAGAATGGGTTTCGAACGATGAGTTATGGTTACCGCATGTTCTTCGGAGAGATTCCTCGGATTGACAGGCGGGAAGCTAACTATGCACTAGGGTTCTTGGACAAAGGATGATTGTCGGGTTCAGTTAGGCAGCTTCTCGGATTAACGGCACTAGTTCCGGTGAAGGCTTCCCTAACTTCTTGTCGAGCGCAGCCTTAATCAAGCCGTAGTACGGCGGCGAAGGCCTGGCAGGCCTGGATTTGAATTCGGCGTGGAATTGGGTCCCCATGTAAAAGAATTTGCCAGGTAGCTCAAATATCTCCATCCTTCTCCCGTCCATACTCCGCCCTGAGAATACTCCTCCCGCTCTTACAATTCGGTCAATATAGTCAGGGTTTACCTCCCACCTGTGCCTGTGCCTCTCCGATACTATCTCGCGGCCGTATAGGAAGCTCGCAGTAGTGTTCGGTGTGATGCGCACTTCATGCGCACCCAGCCGCATCGTTGCACCTTTCGAATCCACACCCAGCTGCTCAGGCATGAGATTGATGACGGGGTGAGGGGTTTTGGGGTCGATTTCGGCGCTGTTCGCATTCTTAAGGCCGATGTGCCTGCAGAATTCTACAACGGCTAGCTGGAAGCCGAAGCATATCCCGAGTGTGGGGATATTGCTCTCCCGCGCATAGGACAGTGCAGCTATCTTCCCTTCAGTGCCGCGGGATCCGAATCCACCGGGTATTAGGACTCCGTTAAAGCGAGAGAGTATTGAGCAATTGGAAGCATCCTTCTCGAACAATTCGGTTTCAATCCACTCAATTTCGACTCGTGCGTCGCAAGCTCCGCCAGCATGCTTCAAAGCCTCGTTTACGCTCACATAGGAATCGGCCAGCTCAGCGTATTTTCCGCAGAGTGCAATGCGAACAACTTGACCTGGGTTTGAGAGCCTGTCAACGACCCGCTTCCACGGCGTCCAATCGGCTTCGCGCTTGCCTAGAGCGAATCGCTCAGCTAGAAAAACTCCCATACCTTGTGAGTCAAGTTCGATTGGGGTTTGATATATGCTTGAGAGGTCTGGCGATGCGAAGACTGCGCGCTCCTCGACGTTGCAGAAAAGAGCTATCTTCTTTCGAGGATTTGGGTTAAGTGACCCTTTGGTTCGGGCCACGATGAGGTCGGGCTGAATACCTATCCTTCGCAGCTCCTGTACGCTGTGTTGTGTCGGTTTCGTTTTCTGTTCGCCTACGACGTCTAGCACTGGAACGAGTGTGACGTGAGCGAAGAGGACCTTCTGATTTCCCTCCTCGAGTCTCAGTTGGCGTGCGGCCTCGAGGTAGGGGAGGCTTTCAATGTCTCCGACGGTGCCTCCTACTTCTACGAGAAGAACGTCCGGGCGCGCCTTCTCCGCGATGCCCCTGACAACTGACTTGATTTCATCGGTTATGTGAGGGATGATTTGGACGCATTGGCCGAGAAAATCACCACGTCGTTCTTTGTTTATGACTGTGGTGTAGATTTGGCCAGTCGTGGAGTTGTGGCTTCGTGATAGATTGATGTCGAGGAACCTCTCATACGTGCCCAAGTCCATGTCAATCTCGCCGCCGTCCTCCGTAACAAAGACTTCACCATGGGTTACAGGATTCATTGTCCCGGCGTCAACATTCAGGTACGGGTCGATCTTCATTGCAGAAACTTTGAAGCCCCTGAGTTGCAGAAGTTTTGCGATTGAAGCGGTGGTTATGCCTTTGCCTATTCCGGACATGACGCCGCCGGTGATGAAAAGGTACCTCGTATCTGTCGGCATAACTGACACGAAGCAATCGTGTAACTTAAAGTTTCTCCGATAAGACATCACAGAAAATTCGAAGAAACGGTGAAGGACGCGAACCGATTGCTTTACTTCGGTACTTGAGTTTTGAGTTTCCTAATCTCTTGGTTTATGAGATTCAAAGCTATTCGCGCAGTTGAGATTGCTTGGTCCAATGATTCTGAACTCTCTGCGGCCCATATCTTAGCTGCGCCCTGAGCGGTTTGTGCTCCGAGTTGACTAAGGTAGAAGCTTGCGCCGTTTTCGAATACTAAGCCAGCGCTGGCGAGTCCGCGTACCGCCTCTGCCTCGTTCGAAGATAACTGCAGATCTACTTTTGGCTTCGCACTCTCGGCCGAGACGGCGTTCGCTCTGAGGAGCTTCACTAATAGGCTCGGCCCAGCTGGCACGGTTTCTCCGAATTCGGACCTAGCCGAGTCCTGTAGTTTGCGAAGTTGCTCTATCCTCGAGACCGCGTCTGTGACCGTCGTGAGGCTCTTGGTTATGCTAAGGAATGATTGTACGACCGGGCTTTGCGAGTTCATTCGGTACAGGGTTACTGCGCCAACGTGGCGTGAAGGCGCTATGGCTTTCATTCGTTCGAGGTCGTTCCACACTCGGTAGAGTGTCGTTCGCCCGATTCCGGCCTTCTGTGCGATCTCGGTCTTCGTTAGTTCCTCTTGTGGCCGTTGGGCGAGTATAGTGAGGACTTTGAATTGTGGGCTCTTCGATAGAACTTCCATGAATGCTGTAGCTTCGTCGGCTGCCATTGGTTGTTCAGGTAGCTATGGGAAAGAGGTTGGTATATTAATGTTCGCTTTTCCATACACTATAGTTTCATATGGAAGATGGATAAATCAGAGGTAGTTACCCATGCCACCCATGCCCGAAACGAGCGGCCTCGCAGACCTCGAGCAACGAGTACTCCTAGCCATATGGAAACTCAAGGGCATAGGAAAGAACGGGGTTGACGAGAGCAGTCTGCAAACGGAATTGCCGAATGAGATGGCTCAAAACCTCGCAGGGGCAATTCAGACTCTCACGAACCAGGGCTTCGTCGAACAGTCGAATTCAAGCGACCACAAATTCCTTTCCCTCACTCCCCTCGGCTTAGCTATTCTCCGCAAGCTCGAGGAGGACAGACTCCAAGAACTGAAATGAGACCAAGAGCATCATCGTTAGACTTGAAGCAGACCACCCAACAAACCAATTACGTGCGCCGGCGGACCCGTTGTCTGGCAACAGGTCCAAGTCTGAAACAAATATTGCGTCATGGTGCCTCGTGAAGGATTGGGCATGATTACCGAAGGAACCTATGAGTTCACTGCGCCGCGAGAAAAGCTATGGGAATTCATCACTGACCCTACTACAATGGGCAGGTGCCTACCCGATCTCAAGAGTTTGGACGTCGAAAATGAGAACGAGTTTACCGCGATCATCCGCGTCGGAGTCGGGCCTATAAGGGCAGACTTCAAATTCAGAATCGAAATTGTGGACAAGCAACCAATAAGTCATGTACGACTCAAGGCGGTCGGCAGCGGTTCAGGGGGCAGCATCAATTTGGACACCACGATTGAGCTTAAGGAAATTCCTGGAGGAAGTGCGATTTCCTACAAATCAGACGTAAAGGTGGGCGGTATGATGGCTGGCCTCGGACAACGAATGATGAAGGATACCGCGAATAAGACCGTGACGGGAGTCTTCGAGTGCGTGAAGATACAGCTTGAATGAGCCCGTGCTCGCCCAGTTTGCGATTGAACCCGCAGTGCGTTACGAGAGTTTAGACAAAGACGGCTTAAGTGCCGGTTCGCTTCATCTTGAAAGCCGCAGCCTTGACAGCTTCCACGATGTTCAGATAACCCGTGCATCGACAGAGATTTCCGTCGATACCCCTCCTGATCTCTTCGTCGCTCGGGTTCGGGTTTCTCTCGAGCAGGAATAGGCTTGAGAGTATCATTCCCGGCGTACAGTAACCACACTGCAAAGCATTATGTTCAAGGAACGCTTCCTGAATTGGATGCAACTCATTTTCAACTGCTAGACCTTCGATTGTCTGAATGTCAGCATTGTTGGCCTGGGCTGCGAGTAGCAGACATGACTTGACGGTCACGCCATTCATTAGAACGGTGCAGGCGCCGCAGTGACCTGTGTCACACCCAATGTGAGTACCAGTCAGACCCAACTCATCGCGAAGAAAGTCGACGAGTAACATACGAGATTCGATTCTGCGCCGATACTGCTTACCATTCACTCTCACGCTAATCGTCGATTCGTTCGTCAAGTCAAACACTTCCCATCGCCCGATCTAATGATGTTTTGAGCGCCCTCTTCGTCAGAACCTTGGCCATCTCTAATTTGTAGTCGGCGGATGCCCTAATGTCAGAAGTTGGGCTCAACCCGTTTGCTGCGACCTGAGCTGCCTCATTGAGCAAGTTCTCGTCGGGTTTGCGGTTCTTCAGCAGTATTTCAGTCTCTTTCGCATGCAGGGGGGCGGGAGCAACACCTCCAAAGACTACATTCACAGCTTGACACAGGTGGTTGTTGTCGACCGTCAGTTGAGTCGCTACGGAAACGATTGCGAAATCGTTGTGTCCCCTGGTGAGTTTCAGGTATGCGGATCCTGATCGCTGAGGAGGAATGGGAATTCTCACTTCCTTGACAATCTCGTCCTCTCTAAGCGCGGTTATGAAGTAGTCACGGAAGAAATCTGACATTTCTATCGACCGCGAGCCATTGAGACTCATTGTGACTATCTTCGCGTCGGCGGCCGTGCATGCCGTTGGAAGATCAGCGCTTGGATCGGCGTGTGCCAGTGACCCTCCTATGGTTCCTCGGTTTCTGACTTGCTGATCAGCAACCATACTCGCAGCCTCTGCGAGCAAGGGCACCTTTTCACGGATCAAGCTACTCTCTGAAAGTTGATCATAGCGAGTCAGGGCACCGACAGCGATTACTCCGCCTTCTTCACGTATGTGCGCTAGTTCCGTGATTCCGTTGATGTCTATCAGAGCCTTGGGAGCTGCGAGACGGAGCTTCATGAGGGTGACGAGACTTTGCCCGCCTGCCAATACCTTCGCTTCCTCTTTGGAGGAGAGAAGAGTCAATGCTTCGTTCACGGTGGATGGGGCGTAGTATTCGAAGGGCCTGGGACGCAAAGTTGTTCTTCTGGGCAGACCGAAGAAGCGTTTTAAAGATTTGTCGGATAGAGCACCCGCCGAAGAGTTATTGATAGCATCAGGCAAGCTGGTCTCTATGGAAGACTCGTCAAGGAAACTTGTCGAAGGGCGCGGGCAGTTCGTAAGCGACCTCCGCTTGCCCCACATGTTACATTTGGCGATTGTGCGCAGTCCTCACGCACGAGCTAAACTGCTCAAGGTCAAGGGCGGAATCAATCATTCAGAACTCAAGGCAACTATGGCTTCGGTGGGGGAGGGAGCCTCAGAGGGATCCGGAGCTATCCTGCCTGTGCTTGCCGCGGATTACGTGAATTACGTTGGCCAACCTGTCGCAGCTGTGTTAGGGGAGGATTTGTACAAAGCCGTCGATGCGATGGACGAGGTGGAAGTAGACTACGAGCCTTTGAATCCTGTAATCGACCCGGAAGAAGCGCTCGTCTCACCCCCGATCCATCCGGGAACGGACTCGAACATCCTCGCAGCCTTCCAACTTGGGAAGGAATTCAATCTGCCCAACGCGCCTCTCGTTCTTGAAGACACGTTGTTGAATAGGAGAATATCCCCCAACCCGTTGGAACCTCGAGGAATTGTGGTGCACTATGACGGTTCGCGGCTTACTGTGTGGGCTTCAACCCAGTCTGTGTACTCATGGAAAGAGGGGTTGTGCGAGTCGCTGGGACTAGGCCCGCGTTCAGTGAGAGTCATTCAGATGGACACTGGGGGCGCATTTGGCAGCAAGGGAGACAGCTACCCAGAATACGTGATCGCATGCCACGCCTCTATGAAAACGAGAAGACCTGTGAAGTGGATTGAGACTCGCATGGAACACTTGACAGCGACAAATCAAGGTAGAGGCGCCCGAGCGAAGATGAGAATCTTCGCAGATAGGACAGGGAAGGTCCTCGGCCTGAAGACTGAGCTGCTGATAGATGCAGGCGCTTACGCTCATGGCATGGGGGAGTTTGCTCCAAGGTGGATAGGGTTTCAGATAACTGGACCGTACGCGATTCAGAACGTTTTTGTTGACGCGAAATCGGTGTACACTAACAAGGTTCCGCTGGGTCCCTACAGAGGGGCTGGAAGACCCGAAGCGGCCATGTTCATCGAACGAATGATGGACCTTGTTGCCGACGAATTGAAAATGGATCCCGTGGAAGTGAGGCTAAGAAATGCAAGTGCCGACTCGTTTGTTTCTCCGCTCGGTCTGAAGCTTGATCCCTTCAAACCATTTCTTGAATCTGCGGTGAAGGAGCTGGGTTATTATGACATAAGGGAAAGCGAGAGTGTTGGCTTCTCGTGCTTCGTACTCATCCCAGCCGCGCAGCCTGGAGAATCCGCCAGAATCGCCGTGAAGCAGGGGAGGGTCAAGGTGTGGATGGGAGGCAGCTCGCATGGGCAGAGGCACGACGTGTTCGCCCGAATCCTGGTGAGTGAGGAGCTGGGCGTTCCTCAATCCGTTATCGAAGTCGAGAAGTCTGATACCGACGAACTGAACGAAGGTGTGGGAACCTGGGGGAGCAGAACAACAGTTGTAGGAGGAGCGGCGCTCGTTGAAGCGTCACGGAAGATCAAGAATGAGGCCGCCACGAGACTTGGAAAGTACTCCCCTGAAGATCTGTTGAGGCACGAGTTCGATGTGACAGTTTTCACTTCTCAGAAGGATCAGCTGAACGCGTTCGGGGCGAACCTCGTAACAGCCTACCTAGACAAGTCTGGAACTGTGAGATTGAAAGAATGCATCGCTTACTATGATGTTGGTCGAGCGCTTAACCCGGCCATGATTGAGAGCCAAGTCATTGGCGGATCTGCGCAGGGCATAGGTCAAACGTTGACTGAAGAGGCGAAGTACAACGAAGATGGACAGCTCCTAACGGCTACCATAGCAGACGCAGGAATACCAAGTGCATTGACAATGCCTAATGTCGTTGTCAAACTTGCCAACATCCCATCCCCTCTTCCACACGGGGCGAAGGGAGTAGGAGAGAGCCCGACCATGGGTGTTCCACCCGCGGCAATACGGGCGATAGAGAAGATTGTGGGGAAAAGACTACGCGAAACACCTATCCCACTCGAATCAATGACTCTAAGGAGCCAGTAAACGAAAAATCAACTAGCTACGTTAGTACTCGCACCAATTTTCCTGCGTCATTCATTTGGGCACTAGGCAGAGGAACTTCAACGTCTCTGCACCAGCTTGGAATTGATGCGTCTTGCCAGGCGGAATCAAGATGGCGTCCCCCGGTTGGATTCGCTCTTCGCGGCCTTCGTATCGAACCTTGCCTTGGCCTTCGAGGATATACACCTCGTGCTCCCAGTCGTGCTTGTGATAAGGAGTGAAGCCTCCTGGTTCAACAGTGAACTGGCGCATTAGGAAGGTCGGAGCTCCATCCTTCTCATTGATGAGCCACTTTATCCTTGCTCCCTTAGAATCCTCCTCCGTAACAGGAGCATCGGGCACAATACTCACGTTCACTTTGTGCAATGTCAACCGCGATACGTCGAGGTCAACCAGAAGATAAGTCGTGTGCTTGACTTCCAGCTCCCTCGACACGAAGCATTAGCGAATACTCTTCCCCAACCGAAAAGGAACCTTTAGGACGCCTCCGTGAGGTCTCGTAGGTCAAGAATCATGTCTTGTGCACGCTTTATGCAACTTCGTCGCAAAAGTTGAGACTGTTTAGGTTTCCTTACGGGAGCGCTTCAATTGCAAGGTTATAGCTGCGGCAAATAGGGCCATCACTGCTAGGTGTGCCCATTCTCCTGCTGCTCCAAGTGAAGTTCCGCTAGCGTCAGTGACCCCTTCCGTAGCTATCCAGCCAACTATCATCAGAAGGAGAAGGGTTGGGAAACTCGATGGCGAAAGCTCCCTTGCTCTTCTTTGGCGAATAGCTTGGAATGCGAAGACCAATGCAGCTAATGTAAATATGACTAATGTGGCCTGAGCGATCAACTGCGACATTGTTTCAGCCATGGCTCCACACGTAAACGTAGACGACCGCTAGGGAAAGCGCTGAAACTGATGCACCGAATTCGAAAGCTTGCTCCATGAACGGGTACTCGATGAAGGCGAAGAGATGATGAAAGCCATGGAAAAGAACCATCAAAGACAACAAAAAGGAGAGGAAGAGGTAACGCCAGCCCACTCGTGTTGCTCGCTTGGTAATGTAGAGTGAAATTCCAGCTGTGTAGAGCATGAGAAGGAAGCTTGCAAATTCGAAGAGATCAGTCAAGTCAGTCGAATCCATAAATTGAGTAAATCAATGAAGCGAACCCGAGGATGACCATTGCAGACTCCACTATCTCTACGTCAACCAGTTGGAATCCAAGGAATTCGAACAGCACGCCTGCCGCGACTGAGCCTGCGGTAATCAGCGCGAATCCGAGCGTTAAGAATATCATTTCCTGGCTTTGGTTCCGACGGTAACCCTTGAGTCCCAAATAGATTAGGACGGCGCCCAGAAGAACTATTACTAGTTTGAAGGATCGAAGTATGTAGATTTCTTGCATCGTCATTTCACCTCTTTAAGTGCAAAGAACCGTTTCACGAGTTTCTCGTCTGCTTCGACGTTTGCCGTTACATCCACGTCCAACATCCCCTTGCTGAATTGGACACTAGCCGATCGTATCGTGCTCTTTAGCAGCTCGTACTTCTTGCCATCCTCGGTCAACACAATGCGGTCGACTTTCAGCAACCCGAACTCTTTGAGCTCCTTAACCTTCCTATAAGCGGATGTCATTGGAATACTATGCTCGCGTGTGATGTCAACCACCGATTTAGGAACGAGCATAGACGATAGCAGTATTAGCCTTGAGTGATCATCCAACAAGGTCCGGATCACCGCCTTCTTGTGATCCTCATCGTCTACTCGCATGAGAAAACCTGATTTCCAAACCTGGAAGTCATTGTTGGAAAACGTGCTCTCCCATATAAGTCAGATTCCAGCAGGGTTCACTCTCGGTTGCCGCAGCGAGAGGCGTTACAGCAGATTGAGGAGCTCACTAGAGGCTGTCCTGTTTATCGGAATTCTGTTGATGGGCCTTACCGCGGGCTGGATTGGGGGAAGCATGAATTCATTCGGAGCTAAAACCCCATCTCAGACAACGAGTGTAAGCCTACCCGTTGAATCCGCGCCCGTGAAAGTAGTCAATCTTGATATCGTTCCTGATTGGGGTGGAGGCGGCTACGACGCATTCATAATCCCCTCGTATGCAAATGGTACCGCACCCCGCGAGGAACGAACGCATCCGGTCCAGGACCAAGTAACAACAATCTAACAATACCGTTGGGTGTCCCAGTTACATTCGTAATTACCAACTTAGATACCGCAGTCCTCGAAAACTACACAGGCAACGCTTCGGTAGAGTTCACTATTTACAATAACACCGATAGCGGACAGGTCGTATCTCATTACTCTCAAGGACAAGCAATTTCTCCACTTGAGATAAGCCACACATTCTCTGTTCTCAGCCTCAACATTGACATCCCGATACCTCCAGACACGATTGTCACCTTCACGTATACCTTCATCGTACCAGGAGTGTACGAGTACATGTGTGAGACTCCTTGCGGACCGGGAATGGGGCTCGTAGGTTACATGAATGGATACGTAATTGTCGGGTAACATCAGATCAATGAAGTCAGAGAATTATGATCGCGCTCTCATGTTTCCTTGAGGAATGATAATGTCGAGGAAACGATTGAAGGTTGAGCGTAGGCAATTGCTGAAGGGCACGGCCATCGCTACGGCCGGTTTCGTATTTTCTTCTCTTCTAAATGGGTTCGAGCCCGTCAGTTCACAAGCGCCGGGAAATGAGGCTACAGGGAATGAACCTGGAAGACGATACATCTGGGTAATTGACCTGGACAAATGTGACGGCTGTAGAAAATGCACCGAAGGCTGTCACACGGAGATGCACGTCCCACCTGCTTGGGGAGAGCCAAACTATGAGGGCAAGCAGCCATGGATACAAGTCTTCGATCTCGCTGACGGGACCCACATGCCAGTTCCTTGTCAGAACTGTCAGAATTCGCCCTGCACAAAAGTCTGCCCCGTCGGGGCGACTTACTATAGCGAAGACAACATCGTACTGATAGATCAAAATAGATGCATAGGCTGCAGAATATGCCTAGCATCATGTCCCTATGAGCGGAGATTCTTCAACTGGTACGATCCTCCGGTCACCGAAGAGGAGAAGAAGATACCATATTCGCCTGATTACAACATCCCTCACAGGAGAGGCGTTGCTGAAAAATGCGTCTGGTGCAGACATCGAACCAAGATGGGTATGGTGCCTGCCTGTGTTGAAGCCTGCACAAGGGCAGGAATGAAGGCGCTTTGGTTCGGTGATGCGGCTCAGGATGTTGTGAGCAATGGTGTAGATACTGCCAGATTGAGCACCATGATTCAGGGAAGAGGGGCTTACCGGTTCAAAGATGAGTTGGGCACGAGCCCAAGCGTCCTATACCTTCCACCCAGAGGAGGTACAAGTACGTGAGCTCAAGTTCGACCTCGAAGAGCGACATACTTTTCGGACCAGTCAAGAACCACTCTTCGTCCTCCTATGCCCTAGGAAGCTCGCTTCTCGCCGTTGCTCTGTGGGGGGTTTACGCATACTATGTCCAGGTGACGACTGGACTGGGAGTTACGGGAATGAGGTCCGTCGTGTCATGGGCGTTCTACATAATCAACTTCGTCTTCTTCATAGGCATAAGCCATGTCGGCGCCTTGATGTCCGCAATCCTTCGACTCACAAACGCGGAATGGAGGAAACCAATCACTAGGATTGCCGAAATAGTCACCTTCGCGTCATTGATGATGGCGGTCATGATGCCACTAACCGATCTCGGAAGGCCAGATAGATTGTTGAACACGATTGTGTTCGCTAGACTTCAGTCCCCGTTAACTTGGGACTTTATGGCAATCGGGACTTACATGATCGGGAGCACCATCTTCTTGTATCTCCCTATGATTCCAGACATCGCATCATGCAGGGACAAATTGGAAGACGCGTCTAAGTTTCGCAGGTGGCTTTACGGGAGGCTCTCCTTAGGCTGGAACGGTTCATCTGACCAGTGGAGTCACCTTGAGAAGGCGATTAAGATGATGTCGATCATCATTATACCCATCGCCATCTCGGTACACACGGTCGTATCTTGGGATTTTGCAATGCTGTTCAGGACGGGTTGGAACAGCACAATATTCGGCCCCTACTTCGTGGCGGGAGCATTGTTGTCTGGCGTAGCAACCGTAATTTTGGTGATGGCTTTTCTCACCAAGTTCTACCATTTAGACGCCTATATAACAAAACGCCACTTTGATAATCTCGGAAAACTCCTGATAGCCCTTGACATCATCGTCATCTACTTCACGATAAACGAGAATCTTGTCCCCGGTTACAAGTTCTTCGATTCATCAAGCCCTGAAGGACAATGGATGGCGTCCCTGCTCTGGGGTCAGTACGCGACATTCTTCTGGGTTCAACTCATCGGCGGACTCGTGATTCCAGCATTTCTGATAGGGCTACCTCGCACAAGAACTCTAACCGGATATCTCGTCGCATCTCTGCTTGTCGACGTTGGGATGTGGATTGAACGCTTCAACATTATTGTACCAACTCTAGCTCTTCCACAGCTAAGTTACTCATCGGGATCGTACGTACCGACTTGGGTGGAACTCTCGATTGTCGCCGGCACCTTCGCGGGTTTCACTCTCATCTACCTCACCTTCAGTCACCTGTTCCCGGTAATCTCAATCTGGGAAACACAAGAGCCAAGTGAGACAAGTGCAACAGCTTTCTCGGCAAAGTCAACTGGGTTGGCACTGCAAACTAAGCCTAAATCGTCAATCGCTGTGTCCAAGAGAAGCTTTCTGAAATACGGATCACTTGCAATCGCGGGTTTCGCATTGGGATTTGCTCCAATACAACTTCCAATTAAATCACTGAACTCGAACGGAAATCGTTCTTCCATACCTGTAGTGCCTTTGTCGAACCTCGGACTAAGTGTCTCGCTCGCCGAAGCAAGGAAAACTGTCGGGTTCTCAATTTCAAAGCCAATTGAATTTCCGCTAGGAAGCCAGCTGAAGGATGTGAGGGTTTCCGGAGACGATCATATCGTGTCGTTAATTTACGAGAATCCGTTGACTAGGCCACTTTCCCTGTACAGTGAAGATGTAGCATTCGTCATCATCCAAGCGGAGGACTCGCTTAATGTCACTTCTCCAGCCTATTTGCCATCTGAATTTACACGAGTTAATGTCGCGGGAAACATTGGCTTCGCAAGAGAGCCAAGCCAAGTCTCGGGTGGTGTAATTGAGCCTGGCCAACTTCAATGGTGGAGAAACGGGGTCCGTTATGCCATATTCGCTAACAGCACGATTAACGAGATGATGAAGATCGCAGAATCGATGGAGGCGCTCTAAGGTGCGTGGCACGGTTGCTTTAGTTGCGCTGGTCACATTTTTCTTAATCCTCCAATTCGCAAATGCAACAGCACCGCCGGGTCTATCAACGGACATTTCCGGAAACCTCACGGTCTTCAACCTTACGCCAAGCAGCAACGAAACAGGAGTTAGGTATTTCACAGTCCTCGTCAGCTCCTCAGGGTTTAACGGCTCATCTAACCCATTCTACCTTCAGGTAACTCAGGGCGATCGAGTCGATATCCGGTTCCTCTATGCCGACCAAGACCTCTCCTTCGATAACCCTCACAAGATGATAATTGGCGGATACAATATTGTGACGGGCAATATTGATAAACTGATACCGGTGCAGGAAGTGAACTTTACTGCAAGTCAAGTTGGGAGTTTTCAGTTTTATTGCATTATTCCATGCTTCGGCATGGAGAACCTGCAGCAGGGCTTCCTCGTCGTGAGCGCTTCAACGCGGACAGCACCCGTCTCAACTAACCTTAGCCAGTTAGATGTCGCAGCACGTGGAAATGTCATCACCGTCTCAGTATTTCTTGCCAACAAAAACGGGGCCCCGATATCTGGTGCAATCGTGGAATTCTCTGTAAGCAGCGACTTTGGACCAGTGAAGATGGGCCAGAATACGACTGGCTCCGATGGAACAGCCAAACTTTCCTTTCCGTTGACTGCCCCTAGAGCAATCGTTGTGACAGCACACTTTGCCGGCAGCGGTCAATACTTGCAGAGCCAGACCTCAACCTCGTTCTATCCTCCGCCTTGGCAAACCGAACCAACCCTTGAGACCCCTTACGTCAACGGACAAGCACCAAGCGTCGACCTTCGACTCGCGGGTATCCTACCCGTCCATTCATTGATCATCGTAACATTGGGTTTGATCGTTGTTCTATCTGTGTGGTGCGTATATGCACTCGTCTTGAAGGAAGTAGTGGGGGTTTGGAAGGCTGGCAAAACGATGGAGGAAGACAAATGAACGATAAACACTTAGCCCTAATTACACCGCTCATACTCCTCGTCATAATGGTGGCCTTCACACAAACTCAGATCGTGCCCGTATGGCTCACCAGCCACCGCTCATCACTCGAATCCTCGTTGCCCGATGTCTCGGGCCTGCAATTAGTGGGCTACAATTTCAACAGAGATCTCGTGCAAGTCTCAGTCACGCTATGGAACAGAGGTACGAGCCCTCTGAACATAACTGCAATTTACTTCGACAATGTGAAACTCACAAAAGGAACAGTTGGATCGCCAACGGATCCCACAATTATCGGAGCTAAGCCACAAGGAAACCTTTCGATCACTTCAAACGATATTGTGTTCCCGGCTAGTTACCGCTGGAACATGTTCACCGGGGGCGGGAACCTACCCACAATTCAGCCTAATGGGTTCGTTACGCTTTTCCTAGGCGTCTCATCGCCTACGCCTGGCTCCATGCATGCGTTGATTGTTCTCGCGGGAGCCCAAGAATTCGTTTTCGAACTCCAGAGGTAACGCCTTGCGGATCAGGTCCCCCATATATGGGCTAAGTAGATTCTACGAAACGAAGGCTCGTCCGCCGGTATCTGACACGGCTGAATCCACCTTACTGAACATACTATCCATTGATAACCGATACATCCGCAAAACGTTCACATATCCAATTAACGCTGAGGCCGTCTGATTTGCAGACCTCCATGCACAAAGTCTTCGATGATATCTGGAGAATCTATCCTGAAAACATGCTCAAGAACCGCACGTGGCACTGGTGGTGGTGGATTCACTTTTTCGAAAACCCTGATGCCCCCGAATTCCCGAAACAGCTCATGATCCTTTGGGGCACCCGAAATTGCAGAAAAGTCCGTGTGAACGACTATTGTTGGGAGCCAACAATCCCAGTGGAAATCAATGGGAAGCACGCTGCTTTCGAAACGATGGTGGCCTCCTGGTACTATGACGGTAAGAGAATGCATGAACCTCTCCTCCTCGATCACGGGAAGACCGAGACCGAACGCGACGACCACTCTGGAAGAATCAGAATGGAAGGCCACAAAGGGGTCTATTCATACGGCGGAAGCCGCGCGGATTTCTGGCTGAAGATAGAAACGGACAACGTCGGAATCGAGCTGTCAATGGAGAGATGGAAAGACGTGATGGCGGAACTACTGCCCACAGGGAAGAATTTCGTTGGAAACATGGGGTATTCGATGCTGAAATACAGGGGACTGTCGTCATCGGGAAGGATCCGAGTAGGCGACATCGAAACACCAGTAAAGGGCAGATCGTATTTCCAGAAAGTGCGAATATCTTCGATAACCCCCTGTTGGTATTGGGGCACAGTACAATGGGACAATGGTGGCTACCTACAATACTTCTTGCCCCACATCGGTATCCCAATGTTCAGACATTCAATATCCCATGAGAGTACGATGGATTGGGGTGAAAGAATGATTTCAAAGACGCTCAACTTCTACGACCCCGGGGAGGGGAAGGAGTATTCCTTCGAAGACGTTAAGATTACCAAGCGCTACGAGAATGGCCTCCCCATATTCAATGTGAGCGCAACCTCTGGTCAAACTGAGCTTAGCATAGAGATGGCAACATACGCGAGATGCTGCTGGAAGATATCGCAACCCCTCATTGGGCCGATTTGGTCTTGGATATTCTACAATGAGTACCCGGCGACGGTCAGGAATTTCAAATTCAAAAGCAACAATCGCAGCGCAAACAATCACGATTTCGGCAAAAGCTACTGCAACTGCGAACACACGTGGGGATTGGTTTAGGAAATCTGCTTCTGGACTCAGGACTGGAGTGTCTGCGAAAACGGAATCAGAATGCTCATTCCTGACTATTGCGGTATCAAATGGGCCGAGGCTTTAATGTCACAAAGTGGGATAGTCTGCGACTGGGCAGTTTTGTCGGACCTTGTCAGATCGATAATGAGTAAACATGTCCAGACCATCAAGCCTGACGACCTTGTGACGGAGGCTTTGAAGAAGATGGTCGGGCAGAACATTGGGAGCGTTGTGGTTACTCAGTCAAGGAGGCCTGTTGGCATCATAACGGAGCGTGACGTATTGAGTAGCGTAGCCAAGGGCGCGAGGGCGCTTAAAAGTCGTGCTGGAAGAGTAATGTCAAGTCCTGTTATCTCCATATCTTCTGACACTCCTAATCAGGAGACGAACAAGACGATGCTTTAGCATGGTATTCACCAACTGCCTTTAGTTGACAAAGGAAAGCTTGTTGGCATAGCCACTGAGAGAGACCTGTTCAAACGGGTGCTTCGAATCTCCTACGAACCTAACCCTCTCTCTGAGACCAAGGAAATTCTTGCGCTACTTCCCTCAAAGCTTTAGCCCGCTTTGGGAAGTCTGGCGGAAAGGTTTTCCGACACTTTCTTTGAGGACGAACGACGACGGTTCAGACTGACTGCTCGCACCAGTGGTACCTTCTTCTGGGGGAGTGCGCACCACTAGTACCATCCCTCCATATCATGCTGCGTACTCCTTGCCCAAGCGCAACTGGAGCGTTCCCAGGCATTTCAATTCCAAATCTACCTCGCGATGCACGCGATCTTTTATCTTGCATGAGTCAAGGGAACCGTCGTGCAAATTGGAGCAACAGCGAAAATGTCCTCATTCTTAGGAAATGAAACCGTCCCGTTTTTGGCCAGCGAACTTCTGTCGGCATGTTTGGCCTTTGCTATCGCATATTTGATGCTCAGGTCATTCAGAGTGCTTCGAAGAGACTATCTCCTTGGCTTTCCAATTGGCTTCAGTTTCTTGGGCTTCTCGTATTTGCTACTTGGCACGTCCTACGTCATCTCCTCATTAGGGGACGAAGCAAGCTGGCTGCAACTTTTCATCGGGTGCTATGGGTTCGCTTTTCTAGGAACAACCTATTTTCTGAGGAGAAGGAGCTTAGCGCATCGCCTTGGTCGGATGTCCAATTGGCTCTTCTCTCTACTCGTAGTTCTTGCAGTCGTGGCTGTCCTGATAGTTGTCGTTCCCCCGGTCATGGTCCTTCCTCCGCACAGAGTGGCTGACCAAGTATTTCGAATCACAAACCTAGGCCTCTTAGCATATGTTCTCTTTAGCATGTACCAGATTCTGAAGGCGAAGGCCTACGAGCTGGGAGCGATTGTACTGGCTGGCTTCGTTCTTCTAGCCATAGAACAGTACAGCCTTTTGCTTTGGTCATTGGATGCGGGCTTCTGGTCATTTGCCTTCGCGCACTTGTCACGACTTCTCGGTCTGGGCGCTATTGCGCTTGAAGGATTTCATCGCAAGTGAATTGGATTGAATCCCTCAGGCTCAAGCAGGCAGTGGCCTAGGGAACGTACAAGAATTTACTATGACATTCTGCGTTCCATCCTGAAGGAAGAGAGATCTTCAGACGTTGTGAGGATCACAAGGGTTCAGAATCGTGTTAATGTGCCTTCAGACAGGTTGAGGCGACATCTCAGAGAGATGGAGAAACTCGGACTTGTGAATTTTCAGAACACTCTCTCAATTACGAGCAAGGGAAGAGAGTTTGTTTCCGAGTACAGGAGATTTTCGGAGGTTATGAGCCGCTTCGGTCTAGTGTAAGGAGACAACATCGCACTTCATTCAACGCTGTAAACCCAGAGTACGTACGCGTGGTCCATCATGGTGAAATCACCGCGGTGAGGTCAGACATTAGAAAGTAGAATGAATCCAGACGAAGTCTATACTCTCCTAGCTTTCGGTTCCATGGCGGCAGCTGTGGGGATGGCCTACTGCTTGGTAGCTTGGATTCTAGGAAAGAGCTCGGAGCAGGGCGTGCATACGCGATGAGTGACGACTAGTGCTCGATCTCTCTCCTACCATGCCGTGGTTGACGGTTGTACTGGTCGTTATTGTTCTGTCGTTCGTAGGAGTCCTTCTGAGTTCGAAGCTAAGGATCTCCTACACCATAGTCATGATCGCGATCGGCTTCTTCTTGTCATTGTTTAGGCTTGCTGGTGGACTTAGCACAATTCCACTTGACAGATCTACAATACTCGGATTGGTGGTTCCTCCATTGATCTTCGAGGCTTCTATGCGAACACGCTTCAAGGATTTCAAGGCTACTAGGAGGACCGTGCTGTCGCTGGCGATCTTTGGTGTTATCATCTCTGCTCTCGTCACTGGATTGGTTTTGAGAATTTCTTTGGGTTTGCCTCTTGGGGTAGCATTGACATTCGGTGTCATTGTGTCGCCAACTGACCCAGTTTCGGTCGTCAGCCTTTTGAAGCGCACCAAGGCGCCAAGGCAACTGACTACGATCCTTGAAACCGAGGCGTATTTCAATGATGCTATAGCGGTAATCCTGTATCCTATTGCTATCTCTCTTATTTTCAGTCCGTTGGAGAGCACGACATTGTTCGCATATACTCTCGGAGGGGGTGTCATAATAGGCCTAGTTGTCTCTGGAATAGCTGAACTCCTTTATCGCTTGGTCACGGAACCCTTGGCTGAGACATACTTCACCATAGCAGTAATGTTTGGTTCCTTCATTCTCGCTGCAAGTCTAGGCGCTTCAGGATTGATTGCGGTTGCGATAGCAGGTCTGTATATGGGAAACAGAACCATGCGGACCGCAATGTCCAAGGAAACCCGTACGACTGTGACAAGGTTTTGGGAAGTCGTCACGTTCGTAGTGACATCATTCGCTTTTCTACTCTTGGGACTGAAGGTAGACCCCTCCTTGCTTGTTACTTTTGCTCCGTTCATAGTTGCCGCGTTCATCGCGATACTCTTGGCCAGAGTGGCCAGCGTTTATCCAATCGTGACGCTTGCGGGGCTAATCGGAGAAAGAATTCCGAACTCCTGGAAAGGTATCCTCGCAGCGGCGGGCTTGAGGGGAGTGATTTCAGTCGCGCTTGCTCTCTCACTTCCCAACAACTTTCCGCACAGGGAAGCCATAGTCGCGATGACCTTCGGAGTTGCACTGTTGTCTCTCATAGTGCAAGGGGAACTACTTCAGGTATATCTGAAAAGACAGCGACTCGTATTTCGCGGGCATAAGAATTGAAGTCAAAGGATCATTTTCTATGACAAGTAACAGAAATCTGTCCTCTATGCGCGACCAATGAGAAACTTGAGATGGCTCTTTATGACATTTCGCAGTGCGAACGAGCATTTCTCAGAAATTGCAGGAGGGTATCGGGATCTGAGGACAACCGATCTGGAACCAATCCTCCACATTTCGAGAAGGCTACGTGGAACCTCGCCTGTAAGGGCAGCCGATGTTGGTTGCGGCGCCGGACGATATGACCTGAAGCTGTTCCAGCACCTAGGTCGCAAGATTGAACACCTCTATTGCGTGGACTTGACTCACAGAATGCTGGAACAAGTCAAAGACTATCTTGCAAGACATCGGATACGTTATTTCGAAGTAGTTAGATCGGCTGCTGCACATCTTCCGTTTCCGCCCGAACATCTGAATTGCATATTCAGTTTCAATTCAATCCATCATTTCGACGTCTTGGGATTTCTGAGAGAAGTCTCGAGGCTCTTGGAGTCTGGAGGACGCCTATTTGTTTACACTCGGTTCAGGAGTCAGAATACCCGTAACATCTGGGGCAGGTATTTTCCGCGTTTTTGCGAAAAGGAAACGCGCCTCTACGAGTTCGACGAACTAGAGAAGAAGATTGGCGCGATTCCAACATTGAAAATTGAGCACGTTCAGTTCTTCACTTATCGACGTGTTAGCACCCTGAGAAGGCTCCTTGAACTGGCGAGGCATCGTCACTACTCGACGTTCTCCAAGTACTCCAATAGTGAGTTTCGAGCATGCCTACTGCGATTTGAGAAGAATGTCAGAAATGACTTCAACGATCTAAGAAATGTCAGATGGACGGATGAAAACGTCTTGCTCACGATCCGAAAAATATGAAAGCCTCAGGAGTCAGTCGGACCGTTTGCCATCAGCCTCTCCGGCGCCTGTACTCTCCTCAAGACACTCACGACCGTCACTGGGTCGGTAGGCGAGACAATGACTCCAGAGAGGAGCGAAACCGCCAAAGGCAATCCTAAGGTGACGTTGAGAACATAGGCGCTCACGAAAGCGGAGATCACAACCCCGAATATCGCCAAACCTATGACTGTCTTCTGAACAGTCCTGGAAACTTCAAAGCGAGTTCGCATAGCGGCCTCAAATATCAAGGAACAACAATGCCGAGTATCAAATTGCTGCCGGAGGAAACACTACTGAACCCGCCTCCAAATCTGAGAAGTGATAGTATAAGGTTAATGGCAATCATTACCGTCGGGTATGATACCCTCAGTTTGGAACTTACGATGGCCGCCGCAAAAGAAAGCACAATCACAAACAACATGACAGTCACCGGAGACTCGGCGATGGGCATGTCACAACAGCAGTCTGCACAAGTCCATCTGACTCTTATGAGGTGAGTACCCGCTCCTTACTCAACTAAAGGGGTCTTCTAGTCGGTAGCAAGTGAATAGCTTAAGGATTCCGTCTAGGGGACTTTTGGTGGGTTATCACGTATGTGAGGGTGTAGAGCAAGAATATGTGTGCCACATATAGTGCAGGCCGGTGGGATCTGAACCCACGAATTGCTAATATCCAGCAGCGTGTGAGGATTCGAACAACAAACAATTCGTAGCAGAGCCACAAGTACTCACAAGGCTATTTTCTGCATCGCTGTGTGTTAACTGAAAACTTGTTAGAACTTGAATATGGACTAGTTCGACGAACGTGAAAGAAGATGCAATGCTTCACTTCCGAAAGTTTAATGGATAGAGATCTTCAAGCGGTTTGCAAGTGGACTGCATACGCGAAAATGATGTGTCCATTAAGTGCAGAGCGCCCTCAGCCGGCGCTATGATGTTTCGACGGGCAGACTGATTCATTATCTCCCGTCGACCCTCCCGCGATTCAGAGCCAATTTAGAACATACCTGGCTCGACTATGCTGTCGCCCCAAATGCCATGAGGGCAGGACTCCCAGCGAAGACTCCAGCAAGCACAGCCCCCGCCGCTTCAACTGTCATCCAAGCGAGGCTGACATACTCGATCACCAGTCCACGACGTAGAGGCCTTAACTGCTGTTCACTCATTGCGCTTCGGCCTGGAATTTCGTTGTCTCCGGGTTGGAGGTTCATGTTGTTGAAGCCAAGTGGGGTGCTGCTCGGCGTAGTCAACAAAGCGCTCCATATGATTTATAGTATCCTTGTGGACGTGATGCTCGATGCCTTCTGAGTCTGATTTGGCGATTTTCTCCTCGACGCCGAGAATTCTAAGGAATTTGAGGATCGTACGATGTCTCTGCTGCACAGATTTCGCTAACTGTTCTCCACTGCTTGTCAGGGTGAGGCCTCGGTAACGTACATAGACGATGAATCCCTTAGCATGTAATCTCTGAAGCATGACTGTAACGCTAGATGGTTTGACACCAAGAAGTTCTGCGATGTCTGCTGATCTAGCGTAGCCCTTCTTCTGTATGAGTTCGTAGATGACTTCAAGGTAATCTTCAACTCGTGTGAGGTCGAAAGGCGGTTTCAGTCGCGAACCTTTAGTCATCACATTGCCACTTCCCATAATGATGAGAAAAACACGTAGACATTAGGCTGAATCATTCTGCCGGCTGAGATCAAAGCTCGGACTAGTGCGATTCTTCTGTTGACGAATTCTTTCATCATTTTCTCATCCCTTACATCTCAACAACCTTCTTTCACCATCATTGTCACTTGTCAGTTTGTTCTTGGCAAGCCAGTTTATCGCAGCATGGCGTAGACAAGGTACAGATGATAGACGCCATAAGCGCCTAGAACCAAAACCTGCAGGTAGACGCTAGATTGAGCAACAAGATAGTAGATCAGGTACGTGTTTAGCACCACAATTACCGACCCAGTTAGCACAGCGAGGAACGTGGTTGAGCGTCTGTTAACCAACTCCCCCATGAGGTCCTTCTTGGCGGTGAAGGTTATCAACGGTATCATGGGTAACGCGATCATCAGGCTGAGGAGTACTTGGCTGTAGACCAACAGGAACAACGGGTCGAAACCTAGGAGCACCGCTATCGTTGTTGGGAAAACGTTGATGACTCTCGTAATAACCCTCCTAACGGTCTTGTTTACTTTTGTTCCCAGTAACCCGTCCATGATCGCTTGGCCGGCCAATGTTCCGGTCGTCGAGGAGGCAATCCCGGAGCATAGCAGCGTCACAGCGAACATAATGGCGGCAAGCGATCCGTAGATGGGTATCATTATGCGATACGCCTCGTCTACTGCTGAGATGTTGCTGAACTTCGGGTAGAAGGCCTGGGCACTCACGATGAGAATGGCCGCGTTGACCATTCCAGCGATCGTGAAAGCAACGAGGCTTTCGCCAGTATGGAGCTTCAATAATCGTTTCTTTTCTTCACCGGTTCGGTCCACCAGTTTATCCCTAGTCAGCGTGGAATGTACGTACAGTGCATGCGGCATCACGGTCGCGCCGATGATGCCAACTATCAAGACTATGTTGTCGGGGTTAAGATCTGGCGAAACGAAGGCGTGAACAAGCTGAGTTACGTCTAGGCCGGTCAACGCGACTTCGTACAAGAAACCGAAACCGATAATCGAAATGAACACCATGAAGAAGTATTCAAGTGACCTGAAACGCCGCGATGTTAGAGCTAGGAGAATTAGGATGTCAGCGGCTCCGAATAGCGACGCGTAGAGTAGGGGCACGTTGAACAGTATGTTCAACGCGATGACAGTGCCCAGGTACTCGGCGAGGTCGGTGGACGCGACTGCAGCTTCGGCCCCAATCCAGTTCAGAAAAATGTCAAACCTTCTTCTGCTCGACTTCTTAAGAGATTCTCTGACAAGTCCCGCCAAATCATGGCCCGTTGCTATTCCTAGCTTTCCTGAGAGATACTGGAGGAACATCGCCATGAAATTCGCCATCCAGACAACCCAAAGCAAACCGTAGTTGAAAGCTGCACCCGCCTGGATGTCTGTCCCGTAGTTCCCCGGGTCCATGTACGCCATGCTGGTAATCAACGCCGGACCCGCGAAGATGAAAAGTGCACGATACTTGCTAACGAAGTGCCCGATCCGCAAATTTAGATGAACCTAACTAGTCTAGAAGCTACTATTTTTCATAGCCAAGCCAAGCCTTAAGCTTTTAGTTCTTTGCTTTGCCATTCGGCAAGATCGGAGCTGCTCGTAATGCGTTGTATTCAGCGGGTATCAGGCCGTATCTTCTGAGCTGCCCATGTCCCCGAATGGGAATCCTGAACAGGCCTATTGGCTCTATTGAACCCACGATATTGGGCTCAAATCCCACCGACCCTGCCACGATTTTGAGGTTCCGACGATCCCTGGTGCGCACGCACAATGACTCGGGACGAAACGTGGCTAACCGTCAATCCTTTTGGTGAGATTAATCATTTTCTCCTAGCGTACCACCTCGCCCTCTGATAACCGAGTGGGTATCCACCTCTTAATCGACCTCCTCCAGGATGGAATTAAGCCTGGAACACTAGGAACACACACAACAAGAAGAAGTCGTAAGAACTCTGCAGAAAAACAAAGCAGCAAGACCCAAATGTCAAGACACAAGGCGCTCCCGAAGCTTTAATGGATAGAGATCTTCAAGCGGTTTGCAAGCGGACTGCAAACTCGAAAATGATGTGCCCATTAAGTGCAGAGCGCCCTCAGCCGGCGCAGTGACGGCATTCGGCGGGCAGACTAAAATCCATTCTCTCTTCTCGGTCACATCATAGTTGTGCGCTTTCGAGTTTTCCTGACATAGTGTAGTAGTCCCTTATGGTCGGCGCGTTTTACTGATTTCACAACAACTGAGGTGGACAAACCCATTGTCAACGGTTCAAGTCTATCGCATACTCCTCCCCTAAGCTTCTCCATGTTGGTATCCAACACTGTCATGGAATACTCATGAGAACCCAAGATTGTGTACGCCTCTAAGACTCTAGGCTCATGCTCTATGAACTCGAACAGTTTCTTCCGGCTTTCATCGCCATGGGAAGTGGCAGTGCCAATGAACGCCGTCGCCGTCAGACCCAATTTCGACCAATCCACATCGATAGTGGCACGTCTCACAATGCCTTCCCTTTTCAGACGCTCGTATCTTTTTGCAATTGTGCGTTGGTCGGTTTTCGCCAACATCGCCAACCGCTTGAACGTAATAGTACTGTCTTCAATCATCTTTTCGAGAACAAGCAGATCAAGATCATCGGGCACATACGTCTCAGTGCTCAAAACAGACACACGCCGCGTAACTCCGACCAATTAGCCAACCCAATACTATCGCCTGCTTGCGAAGTACATAGAATTTGCTGATTTGTGTGACTTGATGGCATTCATTCAACATTCTTGTTGCTACCCGATAGTAACCGTTAAAAAAGCATTTTCTCCTGAAACAGCGGACTGAGATGACACTATTATCGCACCTGAAAGCGCATCCAAATCGGATCGGAATAACAGTTGGTCTGATCCTGTTGGCCTATATCGTTGTGTACATAATACTTCACCTACGAACACCTTGATCGCACGCTTAGCGACCCTGTGATCGGTGGACTTAGGGGGGATGAATGAGCGTGGGGCGTTCAGATGACGCTTGAGCTTGTCAGCTCCCCGTTGACGGTCCTGCTGCTAGTCATAATTCTTTCGTTCGTTGCGTCTCTTCTGAGTGATAAACTGAAGGCACCATACCCAACGGTCATGATCGGCATCGGCCTTGCCCTATCAATTCTCAAATTTGGAAGGGGCATCAGCGACATACCGATCAGCGGTGACCTCATTCTAGGTCTGGTTGTTCCTCCCCTCATCTTTGAATCAGCCATGCGAACGCGTTTTCCGACATTCAGAACTGTGCATAAGACGGTCATTGGCCTAGCCATATTCGGAGTCATAATATCCGCGTTCGCAACTGCTCTTGTCCTCAACCTCACTCTTCGATTACCCTTAGCAGCCGCACTCCTGTTTGGCTTGATAATTTCGCCAACTGACCCAGTCACCGTAGTGAGCGTCTTGAAGATAGTGCGCGCCCCAGAAAAACTGACCACGATTCTTGAATCTGAGGCGTACCTCAACAACGCTACGCCTGTCATTTTGTATTCCTTCGCCGTCACATTATCATTCAGCCCAATGAGAGACTTAGGACTATTCGCCTACACGTTGTTAGGAGGATTGGCCGTGGGGCTTGTGGTGGCTGGGATAGGTGAACTGCTCCATAGACAGATCACGAACCCTTTGCCCGAAACGTCTCTCACGATATTCACGATGTTCGGCTCCTACATCATCGCAGAGAGTCTAGGCATGTCAGGCTTGATTGCCGTACCAATTGCGGGCTTATGGCTAGGGAATCGAACCATGCAAACCGCAATGTCGGAGGAAACCCGCAAAACCATGACGCACTTCTGGGAAGTGATGACTTTTCTGGCAACCTCCTTCGCCTTTCTACTCATCGGCTTGAAAACAGATATCGAATTGCTATACGCCTATGCTCCATACGTAATCATGGCTTTTGCCGCGATACTCGTTGCTAGACTACTCAGCGTCTATCCGATTGTCGCATTGACACGCATGTTAGGAGAGAGGCTGCCGAGTTCATGGAACAAAGTCTTGGCGTTTGCTGGACTGCGAGGAGCCGTTTCAGTGGCCTTGGTGCTCTCGCTACCTGAAAGCAATTACAAGGCCATAATTACAGCGATGGTATTTGGCGTAGTACTAATTTCATTGGTTATTCAAGCAGAAATCCTGAAACGTTATCTGAAAAGAGAATCGGAGGAAGAGCAACTGCAGGAACCAATCTTCACACAACCCAAGGACTAAACACCTAATCAACCCTCACAGGCCAAGAGCATGATAGAATACGTTTACGTAACTCATTGCCACGTTTGGCCATATCATGGATCTACTATACTCATAAGCCATTTTTCCAAATCGCTGTCGAATCCGATCATCATTGAGCAATACATTCACGGATTCAGTGATTGAGATAGGGTCTTCGAAGTTACATTTCATCGCGGCTCCACGAGATATCACCTCTTCGGCATGTAGAAAGGGCGTTGTAACAATGGCTTTGCCAGTGCCTAGAGCGTATGTGAGCGTTCCACTGCTGATCTGTTCTCGATTAGGATAGGGAACAACGTAGACATCTGTAGCATGGAGGTAGTTGATCAACTCGTTTTCATCAAGGAACCGATTCACGAAACGCACGTTCTTCTCCAATCCGAGTGATTCGACTAGATTAAGCAGGAATTGTCGGTACTCTTCGCCTTGGCTCTTTCTGATTTCCGGATGCGTTTCTCCGATAATGAGATACAGGGTCTCCGGATGCCCTCTGACTACCATCGGGAGAGCTTCTATAGCGTATTCTATCCCTTTTCCGCGGCTAAGTAACCCAAAAGTCGATAAAACAGGGCGGTCTTGCAATCCCAAGTTTTGCTTTGTCATTGCAGTTTCGATGTAAGGCACATTTGGACATCCATGAGGTATGTGCCGGATTCTGTCCGTAGAACTGCCGTAATGTTGTTCCAGTATTTCTATCCCGACTTTGGCCATCACGATGACAAAATCGCTGTGTTCAAGAACCTGCTCTAGAACACGTTTTGCCTTGGGAACTGGCTTTTCGAGAACGGTGTGCAGAGTGGTGACAACGGGTTTCTGGATACTTTTGAGAAAATCAGTGACATATTCTCCCCATTCTCCGCCGAAAATTCCATACTCGTGTTGCAAATTCACAACGTCCACGTTGGAAGCATTGAGGTATCGAGCGACCTTTTCGTAAGAGTCGAAAACATTCGCTTCAATTTGAGACTTGACCCGAGACTCGTAATCGTAGTGTCCGCCTCTGTCGTTGATGGCGACCACTACCGGGGAAGCCACAACCCGTACACAAAACGTGGACGTAGCGTCCACGAGATGTTTGGTATACGTGGCGATGCCACATTCTCGTGGTGGATATGTACCAACATACGCGATTCTAATCTTGCGAACATCATAATCATCCACAGGTTTAAGCGGCAAAATAGTTTGCAGCAAGTAGTGACTGTGGGCGACCTCAAGTAATCTTCTTTCTGTGCTGAGTCCAACTAGAGCGCCTTGCCTTGTAACGATCACTTTTCGGACGCTGTGTTTGCGCAGCAACTCCAAGGCGTCTCCAATTGTGCGACCCACTTTGATCGTCACAAGTGGATTGGACGACATTATGTCATTGACGACCGTCAGTTCAGGATTTTTTCCGGCCTGAATAACTCTCTGGAGAACATCTCGTTCAGTCACGATTCCAACTGGTTTATTGTTCTCTAAAACGACTACGGCCTCAACATTTTCTCTTATCATCAAATTGATTACTGTAGAGACAATGTCTACCGGAGAAACAGTAGGCGCAGGCATCATGCCCGTTTCTACAGACAGACCAAGAATCTTCTTCGAGTATGAGCCAGCGTCACTCATCTCTGACACATCTGCATTATGCAGTACGCTGGTATTATTCAAGTCAACCTTTCTTCAAACAGAGAAGAACAAAGCTATGGACGCTTGACTTTCCGCCACTTGTGTCTAATGGTGCGGGCATCAGAACCGAACCGTATTTTCGGAGTCAATACATAGAAATTAATGTCTAGACGGTGCCACCACCAGGGATTGGGCATTTCAACGCCTTCCTCTGCTGACTTCGCTTGTTCTTATCCAGAACATGGACACGATTAGCGTTCAAATTGCTTAGGCTTTACTATGTGTCTGAATCGCTCTCGATTATTCTTCTTATCAGTTTCTTTGTTTCCATTGGGCTTGGGACGGGTATGCACGTAATGTTTGTGCTTCTCATTATGTAATCGTTCCCGCCTCTGAATAGAGCATCGCCGACGTAGAGCATATGTTTCTTGTCAACACCGAGACGCTCTTTCAACTTCTTAACACATAAGGTCTTGTTCACGCCTTTTCTCGTGACGTCAATCGAAGTCGTTCCGCCAATGGATATCTCAAAGTCTGGCAAGTACTCTTTCAGCAGCCTTCTAATCCTCAGACGCTTCTTCTGTTTGGGATCCCATTTCTGTTTGAGATGCAGCGGTGCCTTCTGGCCCAATGCGGAAAAGGTAAGCTGACTCCCTCGGTTCTCAAGAACCGGTCCGTACGTCTTCTTTGGTTGAACGTAGCCGATTTCCTTGAAGACGGTTTCGAATGCATGAACAATTGTCTTGGCAGCGTGTTTGGGCACGAGATTACTGTATGCTCGAGAGAAACGGCCGCGTCTCGTGTCATAATAGTAACCGCTGGCCGAGCATGTTGGAAACAAGAACAAGTTGCGCAAATTCGTGCTTTTTGGCAGTTTACTCAGGAACTGGGTTTCGAACTGTTGAAAAGAACAGCCTGAAGCCACGGCAACGTATCTCCGTTGGAGCAGTTCGCAGATCAGCGAAGCCATCTCCTTATCGAGACTAGATTTGCTCTTGGTTAGCGTGCCGTCAAGATCAAAAATGATAATCTTCTTTTGCGATATCGAATCAGTGCCACTCATGGTCAAACGTCTTAGCGCTATTTATCATGCACTTACAATTTAATCGGCTTGTCGCCATGAGATTCACAGTTCAGTCCTCTCGGCAGGCATCTCACTTAACTGATGCCGCGGATTCAAACCACTAGAGAGTGGCTTTCGCAGAGCATATCTGGACCTAGAACTTGATTCAGCGTTTACCAGGTATTTTTCGGGTCACACGACCGTAGTCGTCTTCATACCTTACGATGTCGTTTTCAGAGAATTCTCCGAATGATATCTCCAGGATCCGTGCGGCTGATCGTCCTTCACATTGGAGTCGATGTCTTGATCCTTTCTTCACCAGGACGTTCGATCCCTTCCGCAACGAAATCTTTTCTTTTCCGATCTGGACATGAATTCCCTTGTCAAGTGCCACCCAGAATTCCTTCCGGTGTTTATGTGATTGTAAGCTCGTGCTCGAGCCAGGGTTAATCGTGAGTATTTTTACCGTGGAGCGTTCGTTCAATGTATACTGATCAAATGATCCCCAGGGCTTATTGATATGCTTCAATTCAATTCCACTCAGTATTGTTTTCATTATGAAGTACTTATGGCTAGTGTGGTCAGTGCGTTTATTGTGACTGACTTCCGGCACGATCTCCAGCTTAGCCTTCCAGGGATTCCATGAGCAACTTCATCCGAACACTGGCGACGCAGCAAACCCTGTCTGCCCCGCCGTAGAAAACTCGGAGCTCATCCTTCATCACGACCGCGCCTTCCGGGAAAACAACATTTGGAACGACCCCAATTCTCTCGTAGTCTTCTTCTGGTTCGAGGATGGGTTCTGGGGTTCGCGCGATAACTCGACAAGGGTTTTCAAGATCAAGCAGTGCCGCGCCGGCACGGTACACAATGTTCGAATCCACGCCGTGATAGATGACTAACCATCCCGCGTCAGTTCGAATGGGTGGTGGACCGATTCCAACTTTCTTCTCTTCCCATTTTCTTTCAGGTTTCATGATAACGTTTGCTTGTATGCGTTTGAGGTAGTTCTTCG
This sequence comes from Candidatus Bathyarchaeota archaeon, assembly GCA_963726255.1. Classification (GTDB taxonomy): domain Archaea; phylum Thermoproteota; class Bathyarchaeia; order 40CM-2-53-6; family 40CM-2-53-6; genus FEN-987. The sequence continues at coordinate 369,442 of CAVSBL010000002.1, read as the reverse complement.
AGTATGGGTTTTGCGAAACCCGGTCAATCTTCTTGATGCTATCGAAGAATGCGAGTTCAATGTTCGGCTCGATCCTGTGAGCAGCGGCAAATTCTCCGCCGATACGTTCAGGGAAGAGAGCACAATCTTTGTCGTCATGATCCGGTCCTACAACTCCGTAGCGTATGTAACTCCTAAAGTCGCTAGTCGAAGCCGCGGCGATTCGTGGGCCGCGTCGCGAATACGCAGTATAGAAAACGTAGAATGTTCCTTCAAAGGCAGTAATGCGTGGGTCTTCACAGCCAAGCTGCTCCCAAGGCTCGGTCGGACTGAATACGGGTTCCACGGATCGCTCCAGAAGGGTTTCGCCATCCACAGTAGTTGCATAACCCAAGGAGGAGATGTTACGTTCATTGACCGCTCTGTAGAGTATGTGAGTGATATCACCGCTCTTTACTGCTCCGGGATTAGAGGTAGACATGCTTTCCCATGACAGCCCGTGCCGTGGTTGAATGATGGGATTGTTGGGGCTTCGGACCAGCTTGATGCTCATGTCATCACATCATTCACAAGGGATACGCCCGAAATCACTGGGTCGAGCCACCACGCTTTGGCTCAATGCTTTCACGTTGCAAGTAGATTAGCCAGCCTAAGTAGGTTTGGATCCAAAGCCTTCTCTGTCTTGCATGATTTCTTGAGCTCAACACATCCAATTCTGCCACGCTGCAATCCGACTACTCTGCTTCCCTCTTTCTTTGACAATAGCTCAACTGCTCGGTTTGCGAATAAACTCGCCAAGAGCCGGCTCCTCGCCGTTGGGTTCCCACCTCTTTGAGCATAGCCTATGATGCTCAGTCTGACTTCTGTGTGTGTGTTTCGCTGGATCTGCCCTGCAAGGACGCGTGTGTCCCCTATTCCTTCAGCCGCTACGATCAGGCCAGACTTCTTCCCTTTGGCTATGTTTTCTCTTACGATATCGAACAGGTTCTCCTTTCGATAGTTCACTTCAGGAAGCAGAATTATTTCCGCGCCAACGCTGAGGCCGATCTCCAGAGCGAGAAAACCCCTTTCTCGTCCCATCACTTCAATCATGAAAACTCTCTCATGGGAAACCGCTGTGTCTCGGATCTTATCGATTTCGGCGACTGCTGTATTTACAGCCGTGTCGAAACCTATCGTTTCATCTGTTCCAAAAACATCATTGTCGATTGACGCAGGGACTCCAACTATGAGTGTATCCGTGTATCTGCTTAACTCCAGAGCACCCCTAAAAGAGCCGTTACCGCCTATGACTACCAGTCCATCAATATGATTCGATACGAGGGTTTCTGTAGCTTTCTTGATCCCTTCCTTCTTCTCGAACTCCGGACATCTTGATGTATGCAGCATTGTACCACCTTCGTGTAGAATGCCTCCAACTGATCGAGGAGTCAAAGGTGTAAACGTATTTGTAATCAAGCCCTCCCATCCTCTCCTGAATCCCAGAACTCGAAACTTCTTTGAAGAGGCGATTCGGACAACGCCTCGGATGGCAGCATTCATACCAGGCGCGTCTCCGCCCGTTGTGACCACGGCTATCTTCTTCAATCGTTTCTTCTCCAATTGGATACGTTGTTCTGGAATTCCACGCTCACCCAGACAGTCCTGCACTTAAGACAATTACGCTAAGAAAGCGAGGCGGTGATCGGCAAAACGTCGTGACTGACCGATGAATTTCGGTGAGTTACAAAAGAGCTCTCGAGGATTCTAGCGACCCCGAAATGTCCTACCTAAGCCCACTCCAAAGGACCTGCGCGTCTTGAGGGAACGCACTGGGCAACTTACCCCCAGCATTCACTTCGCGATACTCAGCGCACCAGTCAATCTCGATAAGGCGCTGGGGAGCAACGAATAGCAGATGACGACGCTCAATCCAAACCTTCAAAGCATCGCTGAGACTAGGGACCGATGGCGTATGAGATTGATATCTGAAAAGGAAGCAGTTGAAAGCGCCATCGCGGCATTCAAAGAATCGCATGCTGACGCGGAGCATACTGCCGGAGTTCGGGCTCTCGATCGCGGCGAATTGAATCTGAATGAAATGAAATGTGTTCGGCGGGCGAATGGAACGTGGGTATGCACCTTACCCCATGTTCACTTACCCCTCTTGAATTTAATCTACGAATTTTCATACACCGTCAAGGACGACTCAAGAACGGCTGAATATTCATGCAAAACCGTTAGCTAAATGCCCGACCCGAACCAGCAAACGGGAAATCCCTTTGCGCAGATTTGTGGGGCTAATCAACTACCCAACGGCCATCTACCAAATGCAAGCATTGGGGTACACTACCTAGAAACGAAATCCAGTTAATCGTCTCAGCCAAAAAAGTATGATCGGGACGTACCATAGGTACACCCTTACTGGGTTGCCCAGAATGGTTTCGGAGAAGATAGGCGCGGCTGAGAGGAGCATGATTCCGGCCAAGATCAACATTAGATTTCGGCCGTTTTTGTAAAGCCTCAACAGTTGTGAGCCACGCAATTTTGCTTCGTTCTGCTCCAGGATTTGGTAGAACAATCCAAGTATTAGCAGCAGTCCGAAGAGATCGATGGTAAATAGTGTGGCGGCATAGTTGCGGATTTCAAGGTTTCTCGCCACCGTAAGTGAACCATTGGAGAGCTCCACGGCATTCAACAGGAACGGAACAAGTGCCACTAAAAGCAGCACCATAACATTAAGCACTATGACCAGCCTCGTCTCGACTGGCAACACGGACATGGAAGCTGTGTAGTTAATCCATATAGTAATCAGGATCAAGAACGTGAAGACAAAAATCAATATGTGACTGTTAACTTCAGAAATACTGCTCGGTGGACTTACGACTAGAGATAGAGAGCCTAAGCCGAGGGATAGTCCGAAAACAAGGTCAGCGAGTCCTTCAATCCTAGGGCGAGGACTACGAACTTTCGAAGTCTGAGGCATCCGATCCCCAAGTCATTTGCGTTTCATGTTTTTACGTGCTTTGTTGATCGTGAGGTTTGATCTGCGAACCGCAACATGCTGTGGCGATAAGATTTCCACGCCCGCTTCATTGAATCTGTCTAGAATTCTCTGCATCAGCCTTGAATATGTCGTGATCAGCTCGTTTGGTTTATCAGTGTACGCATTGATTTCGTATGCTACATAATTATTGTCCAGATTCCTGATTAGTACAAATGGTTTGGGCTCGGCAAGAAGACCATCGTTTACGTCAACCGCGTCCAGCAGCAGCTGCTCAACATGCGCATGGGGGACGTCATAACTAATCGTGACCTCTTGGTGCACTATTACTTTAGGCAGCTTGGAATAGTTCACAATCTTGTTAGCTAAGACTTGTGAGTTAGGAACGTGGACGACCTCGTTTTTGATCGTCTTGATCTGAGTGAACATTACGTCCACCTCTAGCACGTCTCCATAAACGCTGCCTCCCACCTCAACTCGATCGCCATCCTTGTAAGGACGCCACGACATGACCACTAGACCCGAGAGAGCATTTCCAATAGACCCGGTGGCCGCGAACGAAACCACTAACCCAATAAAGACTGCGAATAGTGTCACCAGTGTCCCGGCGAGGGTCTGCAGGCCAGCCATTACCAATAGATTCGTGAGCAACATTACAGCGATTATTGCGTAAACCAAGTATCGCGCGACGCTTTGGAAGAGGTCGACAGTCATCGGAGCAAGCTTCGTATGTCTCCGATACTCAGAGAAGACAATGCCAAAAATCCTAAGAACTACGTAGCCGCCGATCACTATGATCAGCATTACACCAATGCGACCAGCGTTCACACTTAGAAATAGTGAAATTGAGTCAATTATGAATCCCTGTAACTCCAATGTCACTGAGATTTCCGCGGCGATGAACAACGCTGCGACTACCCAGATCGCGCCACGAATTAGTGACCCTGTGAACTCGGCAAGATTGGATGGCAGTTTTCCCCGCAGAACAAGCTTCTGGGTTAGACGCTTTACAAATCGAGTGCTAAGCTTCGCTAGAACCAGCGTGACCAGCACGAACAGGGCCACGAGAACATAAGTTTCGAAAGTAGCCATCGACGACCACGGTGAAATGAAGCCTATCGAGGCCGTCTATTAACAATGTTTTGGATGGGTCGGAGACTATGGTCGTCGCATGTAGGCGCAGCGGCGCAGAAATGCGAAATGTCTATGCTTTCTTGACACTGTCCCTCATTTCTTCTAAACTACGCTGAAGCAAAATCGCGTCTTTCACCCCCGATACAAATTCAGCTGGGATCAATATCTTGGGGGAACGCAAATGTAGCCTTCCTTTCCAAGCTTTCTTTGCGTCATCGCCATCAACCTTGACGATCAAGTGTTTGATCAACCGGTTTTCTAGATTGAATTCCATATCTACGACCTTGCCAATACGCTTCATACCTCTACCATATACTAGCATTTTCGTCAGTTCGGAGAACTTCAAGTGCAATCTCCTCCACGCCCAAGGTTTGGGATCATAATAACGGTTTCCCGCGCCATTAGGTCAGATGTATTTAGGACTAAGGCCCCTCCAACGCAAATCAATAGAGCGTTTGAGAGATCGCTGACCAATTCACAATCGCCTGCAACTACCTGTGCTGCAGCCTCGATTTTCTCAGGTATATCGAGAGGAGTTCTCCCTGGAGGATGAGTGAGAGCAGTGCGACGCCGAAAGTCAAAGCTATTATGATTGCCCTATAGGGAAAATTCTCAGGGATCGATAATGCCAGAGCAACCGAAACGGCTCCGCGCAGCCCAGCCCCAGCTAGGACCTTAGTCCACGAATTTGGAATATTCTCTCCGATGACTCTAGCCAAGCCCACGATTGGATAGACGCTGGCAACTCTTGCTAGAAGTATGACTACGAACGCAGCTACGATGAAAGGCGCGTAGGTAACGAGCAGTGAGAAATCGGACTTGAGGCCCAAAAGCAAGAATGCGAAAGAAGTAACCATGAACGTCGCTACCTCCCAGAACTTCGTCATCGTTGTTCGTGTTTCCGCAGACATGGCGATTCTCATTGTTCGATTCCCCATGTATATGCCTGCGATGGCTACGGCCACAAGTCCTGAAACTCCAATACTTTCGGCGAACGCATACGACCCGAACATAACAGCTATAGTGAAGTACGTTTCCGCCAAGGGTTCGGTTATGAGCCGATACAGAACCTCGGCAATCCCGGATACTAATAAGCCGACAAGTATGCCGCCGCCAAAAGTGTAAGCGAATAGGCTCACGCTCTGAATCGGGTTGAAAGTCAGAGAGATGGCAATAGGGTACAAGATCACGGCCGTTGCATCGTTGAAATAGGCTTCTGTTTCCAAGATCGTAGTCAGTCGCTCAGGGGCCTTCGTTCGCTTCAAAATATTGACGACTGAAACGGGGTCGGTGGGTGACACTATGACACCGAAAGTCAGTGCAACGATGAGGGGCAAGCCTAAGGCGACGGACAGAACAAACCCGCTAAGGAGAGCGGAGATTATAACACCCAGGATCGCGAGGAGCACAACCGTCATTCTGACAGTTCTAAAGACCTCGTAACGTGTCCTCATGGCAGCCTCAAAAATCAGCGGTGGCACAATTACGCCAAGTATGAGGCTTCGGTCAAGCGGGATAGTGTTAAGCCCGCCTGCGATCCTCAGAAATGACAGTGCAAGCCCAATCGATATCATGACCGTCGTGTAGGAAACTCTAATTTTCTCGCTCAGAATGGCTCCTAGGAACGACAGAACAATGACAATTAGCACAACGGTCAATGGGGGGAACGTGGAAGATTCAATCATACACAACTACCCCTTTTGTGGTAATCCCATTGTGCGAAGGAACACGGGACGCGTAGGATGAACAACGCACCTCGCGTATGGTCTGGCAAGAGTATATACCTTACTTGACTAACCCGCATGATTATCTAGAGTCGAAGACTTTTCTAGTGAACTCGCAAAAGGGCAAGCAAGACCAATTCGAGGTCGACTGTAATGCGCGTCGTCGAAAGGGAATGGGAGCATCGGGGACTCAAATGCCTCGTTGCATTTGACCAAGAATTTGTTGAAGAATGGTTTTCAGGATATGTTGCTGTACCAAGAGGGCATCCGGGTTGGGGCAAAGACCACAGCATTGTAAAGGTTGATGTTCATGGAGGCTTAACATTCGCGAAACAGGGTTCAGAGGATTCAATCTGGAAGAACACAGATTTGTGGTGGTTCGGATTCCATTGCGCCCATCCCTCAGACCACACACGCCGAGGAGAATGGAAACTTGAAAGGTCACACCCAGCCCGCCCCAACGAGTTGCCTCTTCACAAATGGACTATTGATGAAGTATGCGCGGAAACAGAGAAGCTCGCGGATCAACTGGTTAACTGCCCTCAGTGAGCTCACTCACTGACAGGGTCCTGCGTGGAACGATGTGTTTCAATTGCCTTTGCAATGTCAGTGCGCGCGATTATGCCGATCATTGCTTCGCGGTTTTCATGTGAAACGACCGGAAGTCTGCCTACCCCTTTAGTCATCATTCTCGTCAAAGCTGAAAACAGGTCTTCCTCCGGATATGCGAGGACTAAACGTGTGCTCATAACATCGCCCACTGTTTTCTCTGCGCGTTTCGAAGGTTCAACTTTGAGTAGGTCTGTTCGAGTGACCATCCCTACCAACTGTGCATTGGACACCACCGGCAATCCGCCTACAAGGTCCACCTCCATCAAATCCTGGGCAATCTTGATGTTCGTGGTTGGCTTCACTGATTGCACGTTTTTCGTCATAATGTCGGCGACCATGATTCTCTTCAGGGCTAATGTCTCATATTCCTCAAGGTGTGCTGGAGAATCCTCCACGCTCTCCACTTGATTGTAGAACACGCTCAGACTTCCCGTAAGCAAATACGCAACGACCACAGCGACCATGGATGGTGCGAGAAGCCCATAACCCCCAGTCATCTCAGCAATCATCACGATCACAGCCAAGGGCGACTTTGCAGCACTACCAAAGAACGCCATCATCCCAACTATGGCGAAGTTCGAAGGGTTCGTCACTGTCCCTGGGAACATTTGTTGCGCATAGTAACCGAAGACACTGCCAATCATCGTTCCAGTTACCACGCAGGGCCCGAAGATCCCCCCACTGCCCCCTGAACCCAACGTAAATGACATGGCAAATATCTCGGCGAAAACCGCCAGGAGAATCATCATTGGGGGTAGGATCTGGTAATTCTGGTTGAGAGCAAACTGCGCCCAGCCGTAACCTACGCCCAGAACAGAAGGCGCGAAAATGCCGATCACTCCTACTATGAGTCCGCCGATCGCTGGTTTCACGAAGCCAGGTATCCGGAGTTTCTCAAACATGTCATTAACTCGGAAGTAGACTTTGAAGAGTAAGTGAGCGAACGCGGCGCACACGACACCCAAAATCCCGTAGAGAAGTAGCGCTTCTGGATGTGTGAAGGCGATGGGGTTGACTCCGGTGCTGAAGATCGGTTGCCAACCGGTCACGAAACCGACGACCGAATAGCTCACTGTTGAAGCTACGAATCCCGGAATCATGGCTTCAGCTTCAAAATCATGCTTGTAGAATATCTCACCACTGAGAATTGCCCCGGCCAATGGGGCCTTGAAGATCGCAGCAATACCCGCCCCTAGTCCGGCTGCAAGAGCGATTCTCCTCTCTCGCTCCGTGAGCTTGAATGCCTTAGCAATCTGCGTACCTAGACCAGCGCCTATCTGAGCGATGGGCCCTTCACGGCCGGAAGTCCCTCCTGAGCCTATCGTGATGGCCGAGGTGAGGAGTTTAACGAGTGGTACGCGAGTCCGAATCAGAGCGTGTCCCTTGTGAAATTCGCCTATCGCGGCATCAGTTCCAACGCCTTTGGCTTCAGGTGCAAGCCTAGCAACTATTAGGCCACTAACCAATCCTCCGAGAGTGGTGGAGATGGGTATTAGCCAGGGCCGCGTGATGACTACGGTTGTTAAGCGCGCTTGTGTCTCGCCACCGGGTAACGGTGGAGTATACCCCGCCATCGTTACGAGGAAAAGTTTCGTGAAGAAATCAATCCCCTGAATCAGAGCCAACGCGCCGAGACCCGCAACTATACCAGTGGCAATCGATACTACAGTCCACTTTCTTAGATAGAGAAGGCCGGAACGTGAATCAAGACTCCGTAGTCGCGTAGTCATTTCTTCGTTCCTTCGGCCATAAGTGCCCGCGCCTTTGCCCCTCTCCCCTTATCTTGTCCCTATTAGCATCGGCATAATTGGTTTTATCTGTGTGTATGCACGGCACCGATACTACGCACGAAGACGCTTGTTTCGATTCCAGTAATCGTTGAATTGAGTTTACCTAAACAAGCTTGGGGAATAACCGTCGCCCCCCCCCGACATGTCAATATGACGTCTTCGAGGTCTGATCATGTACTGATATCAGTATAACGATGCTGAGGTTCCTCTAGGTCGGGTGCAACGTATGAGTCTGCAACGATCCTCAAGCAGCACGAGTGTGATAGTGGGCGTGATAGTTGCAGGCGGAATTACAATTCTATTCGTTTATCCAACGATAGATAAGACCTCATTCTACATTGTCGTGGCGGCGGTCGTATTGTCGCCAATCTTTGCGATAGCTGCGTATATCATCAACAAGAACACTAAAGACCCAAGAAATTAACCGTCTTTTTCTGGTGCGGGTACGAATTGAAGACGACTATACTGTACTAGCCGTCTTTAGATTCCAACTTCTAATCTTCTCCCACCCTTTTATTCGATTGCTCACAATGTTGATAGCATGGCACTTGATAGAGAGCTCTTGAAGCATACTTACAAAACTAGCAACGTTCATTGAGGTTTCCTTCGATGCTTCAGCCGTGGCCTCTCCTTGGGCTTGTATTTCCCGGTTAATTCCCAAAACCTTCTCGCAATCTTTGCTACAGTCGAAAGATTTTGTAGGGAAACCGTCAATCGCTGCTTTGCCGCATCACTTTGCGAGGCCTTGAGTGCCATCCCGAAGTATCGTTTTGCTTCTTTGAGATTGGACCGGTAAAGCATTACTCCTGCTGCCGTACGATAACGACGCCTCTTCAAGACATCGCCAAAATACCTCTCAGCTATTCTCGGATTGGCTATCAAAACTCGACTCAAGGGCTCATACAGTTCAGGTCTACGAAGGTCTATGCAGGCCTGCTTCAGTGGGTCAATTCGTTTCAAACCGCGGCGCTTCTCTGAACGTTTGCGTTTCCGCCAGAAATGGAATTTCACACTGACCACACGTTACAATAGAGGCCCCGTCGCGCCTTTTGAATGCTTAGTCGCGCCACTCATTGCCTGCCCAGGGACCATGGAATCATTCTGCGGTTAACACTAGTAAGAACCATGGTCAGCTTAACGACATCCTCATTTCACGAACGCCCAATCGAATCTTAAGCTTCCGGAAAACGCTTTGGAAATGATGTCCGAAGGCCGCTAGGTTGCGCTTGGCCCTGGAAGCTCTAAAGGCGCTCTCTGACCATCCACACGTCCGCATTCTTCGAGGCATATCTGTAGTAGTCCTGCAGCCCGGCAACCGCGGGAAAGAGGGCCTCTGTGGGACTCTGCATGAACGGATATGCTGGTCTTTGAATCGCGGAAACAACTAGCAATTCCGCTTCATTGCGTTTTGCCAGTCTGGCCGCAACCCTTGCTGCTCTGAAGGAGCTCTCAGATCCGTCCACCGCGACAAGTATCCACTTGAACACCCTGTCAAATTGCATCTGTTCGTCGAATTTCAATCGAATTTTTCTCTGCGGACGCAAGTCTGTGTCCCTCTTCTGCCAATCAGGATTTGTATCCTACTAAATAACTACTTGTAGAGCCCAAGTTCACACCTCAAATCGATTACAGGAAAGACTACGGGAAAGAGGCTGATTTTCGATACGGACCACGAGTTCGTTTGCGCGCTTCCGTCTTCTTTTCGACCTCATTTTCAATTTCGTCTTCCTTCAAATCGGCTTGGTCGTCTTCTACTGCACTCCTTTGTTGTCTCGAGACAGAGACTCTCAATTCGATCCTGAGACGTTGCACGTCTTCCTTGCCGTGGAGATGCAGAACCTCCTGAAACCTCCGCCTTGCGTCCATGCCGATATGTGGTCTGAAGGTCAACCCACGGTCTTCAGTCCAATAAGGCATGATGCTGAATTTCCGCATGTAGTCGAGCAGCTTCTTCCTGTCAAGCGGTTCCTCTAAGCCTAATGCCTCGGTATCTTTCTCACTCATCGCTACAGCTCGCCTGTGGACCTATGAGGATACGAATTGCTTCGCCCCACATTGGGGACAGAATTTGACGCTTGCGGGCAGCAGAACACCACACTGAACACAGTGCCCTGCTTGAATGCGAGGATATTGAGGCGAAGGTAGACCCGAGGGACCGAGACCAGGGCCCAGTTCGAGCTCTTGCCGCGTCTGGATCGTGCTGACAACGTCCTCACGAGTTGCTATGCCGACCAGTCGACCCCCGTCGATCACCAAGACGCGTCCCACTTTGTTCCGAGCCATCTTCTGCATTGCATCCAAGGCGGTCACAGAAGACTTCACCATTACCGTGCGGTCGAATGGAACCATCGCTTCCCGGACAGTCACAGAATCTCTTTTTTCCTTGGGAACAGCCCGAACGCACTGCAATGTGACTACGCCCAGAACCTCACCGTTCTTCACAACAGGGTAGCCTCCGTGGCGGTGCACAAGGAGATAATCTGACACGAGCTGCTGAACTGTGATCTCTGGCGGGACAGTCATCACTTCTCTAGTCATGATGTCGCCAACCGAGACCCCCAAGAGAGCTTCGCCTACAAGCGTTTGTTTGAGACTGGTTTGCGCCCCGGACCTGATGAACCAACCCAGCACTATTACCCAGAGTCCATCAACGAAGTCTCCGAAGATTATGAATACGAACCCTCCAAACATCATTAGCAACGAAATGGCCTCACTAACTCTTATAGCGGTCCTGGTGGCTCCGACAAAATTCTTCGAACGCTTCCAGATGCTTCCACGGAATACTCTGCCACCATCCAACGGGAATGCTGGAAGTAAATTGAAAACGCCGAGAACACCGTTGATTAGCGCCGCGTAGCCGAGCGTAGCAATTATCGCGACCGGTGCATGAGCGGACCCTCCCAAGTACCATAATGCTCCCAAAACGCCTGCGATTAGGAAACTCATCAAGGGACCCGCGGCAGCCATACGAACCTCTAAGCCAGGGTCTTGAGGCTCTTCAGTCATCTCAGAGACACCGCCGAAGAAGAAGAGCGTAATCCTCGCAATCGGCAGCCCATTCTTCTTCGCTATGTAAGAATGAGAGAGCTCATGTACAAGAACGGAAACGAAGAGGGTTATTGCGGACGCAATACCAATGGCCCAGTAAGTCACGGTGCTAAGGCCCGGATATTGATGAGGCATGTATCCTACTGCTAGGGACCAGGCGATTAGAATGAAAACAAACCATAGGGTATAATGAATCCTGATCGGTATGCCCATAATCTTTCCGAGTCTAATTGACATGGCTGATCCATCTACGCGATACGTTCATTCACCTTGTTATGGGTTGTTGCATGCCTTGTAGGGCCAACTTCGGCTGAAGACTGAATTTCACTCCGCCGTGGTTCAATAAACGATATCCTAGAAGTTTCAGAAAGTCGGTTACCACAAATGCAATCAATGCATACGCCCAAATGAACATGGCGAGTCCCCAACCCATTGCAGGCAGGAGGATGCCGTATACGGTGATGATTGTCGCAATAGTCTGCGTCACAACAACCGCCATGAATAATTGGATTGAAGGCTTAATCGACCAGAACGATTTCTTCGTCCGAGCAACAAACACCGTCAGGTGACCTGCCACAGAGAGTTTCAGGTAGATAAACGATTGAAGGACTGCCGGGGTAAGTAGGAATACTTGTTTGCCTATGTATAAGATCAGGAAAGATGAGACTACTCCGATGAGTCCAAGAAAAGTGGCAATACCCAACGTACGCCTCATATCCCACTTTTCCGGCTGGTTAGAGTACCTTACATTGTCATATGCAATCGTCATTATAGGAGCATCGTTCAGCAGAGCTAACAGAACTATCATCAATGCGGTAACCGGGTAGAAGCCGAATACGATAATGGATAGTGTGATGAAGAATAGCACGCGAATAGTCTCTGCAATACGATAGATGGAATAGTTATTCATCCTCTGAAAGATCTTCCGGCTCTCTTTAATGGCGTCAATAATCACTGATAGGCCTGGTCTGGTAAGGACGATGTCTGCGGCAGACTTCGCAGCGTCCGTTGCGCCTGCAACTGCGATTCCGCAGTCAGCCTCTTTAAGGGCTGGAGCGTCGTTCACGCCGTCACCCGTCATTCCAACGAGGTGACCCTTGTGCTGTAATAGCTCGACGATGTGGTACTTGTGTTCTGGGAAGACTTGTGCGAAGCCGTCGGCGTTCTCAACAGCTCGCTCCGCCTCTCTGTCTGGTTTATCGACGAAGGCTGAGGCTAGAACAATGTTGTTCCCCAACTTCATCTCCGTTGCGATTTCCTTCGCTATTGCTAGATGGTCGCCCGTGACCATCTTGACGCGCACGCCCATGGATTGAGCCGTCCTGATTATAACAGCGGAATCTTCTCTGGGAGGGTCGTAAAGCGGAATTAAGCCCGCAAACTGCCATCTTCCTTTGGAATCAGTTCTAGCTACGCCTAGAGCTCGATAGCCCTTTGTCGCAAGTGAGTTGACCTTCTCGTCGAGCGTAGCCTCAATCGACTCTTTGTTGGCTACCAGCGACATGATGACTTGGGGAGCACCTTTTGAGACCTTGAATGCGTTCCCTTGCGTATCCTCTACGGTGGCTTCTGTGCGCTTCGCCACGGGGTCGAACGGATGGAAGGCAGTCACCCTAAATGAGCCTAGACGTGCTGCGGCTCCTGTTGTTGTCTCCGCCTTGCTTATCACCGCATTATCTATCGGGTCCTGATCTTCCTTCCTTGATGCAAGCGAACCGAAAACGAGCACATCGTCCTCGGTGAATGCGTGGAACGCATTGACCTCAGCTACGGAAAGTTCATTCTTGGTTATCGTGCCGGTCTTGTCGGCGCAGAGAATACCCATGCCAGCCATTTCTTCAATTGCGACAAGCTTGCTCACGATCGCTTCCTTCTTGGCTAGAGCGGTTGCCCCCACGGCCATTGTGACGGTTAGGACCGCTGGCAATGCCACCGGGATCGCGGCTACTATGAGGACGAGTGCAAATTGAAGTGTCTCCAGTATGCTCTCATGGCGGAACAGCGCTACGAGAAAAACAACTGCAACCAATGAGACTGCGAGAAGGACCAGGAAATCTCCAATCTTGATAACGGCCCTCTGGAAGTGACTATGCTGTTGAGCTCCCTCGACGAGTTTAGCAGTCTTGCCAAAGTAGCTATTGGCACCCGTGGCAGCTACTAATGCGTCCATTTCTCCCTGCCGAACAATCGAACCAGCATACGTAACATCGGAAGTCGCCTTCTCAACTGGTAAAGATTCTCCGGTCAGCGCGGATTCGTCTACTTGCAGATAATCGCCCTTCACTAGCTTAGCGTCGGCTGGAACGATGTCGCCGAGGCGTATGCGGATTATGTCGCCTGGTACGAGCTCTCGCGCGGGCACTTGTTGCCAATTGTTGTCGCGGCGAACCCGTGCCTTCAGGGCCAACTTCTGCTTCAGAAGCTCAATCGCGTTGTCTGCTTTCTTCTCCTGCCAGAATCCGACCACAGCGTTCAGCAGGAGCAACGCCGTGATGATCCAAACATCCTCCCAATGACGGATATACGCTGAGAGAACAACGGCGACCTCGATCATCCAAGGGATCGGCCCCCAGAAATACTTCAGGAACTTCAGAATGGGGTTTTTCTTCTTCTCAGGAATCTCATTGTATCCGTACTCTTGAATTCGTTTTCTTGCCTCAGCATCGGAAAGACCGTTCTCGCTTGACGAGAGCCTGCGAAAGAGTTCGCTAACAGTAGCCTTTTTCGTTTTCTCAGCCATGATAGGTCACCCCGTAGTCAGCACACTTCCCTACAGCAAATCTCTTTCATAGTTGCTTCTCTGGCTATCCTCGACCTCTCCGTAAAGGCAATTTCATGTCATACATATCGAAAGCATTCTGCGGAGGAATACTTCACGGTATTCCTGCCCCCGGCTTTGCCTTTCGTGGGGTGAATGAATGCGGCAAGACCGCTCGGGACTCGTAGTCAGATTCTTGAAGGATTTTACAGCACGTTGAACATCGATCACAATACTGACAGAGGCCCCTCGGAGCCTCCCCACCGCAAGAGGGGCATTTCGAGGACATTAAACTCACCAGTCACCTGCGTCTTTGCTTGAATCTTGAACGGTCATGACATGCCATCCTGTCTTGCCGGCCTATCTGACAACTAAGACAGAGCAACCTGCATGGGCAACAACTCCGCTCGATACACTGCCTAGAAGAAGCCTATTGAAACCGCCCAAACCCCGAGTTCCCAAGACAATAAGATCCACTTCCTGCTCTTGAGCGTAATCCGTTATCGATTTGACAACGGATGAACCAGCTTTCAAGACGCGCCCCTTCGCTGCAACACCCCGAGCTTTAGCTGAGAAGACTGCTTCATTGACCCACGCCTCAGCATCCCTGCTCGCATAATTATAGTAGTCACCCAGACCCATCGGCGGTACGCCGGCGCCGGATACAGGCGCAAAGAGGTAGCTCGGTCTCGAAACCACGGAGATGACAGTCAATTCTGCTGCATTACGCTTGGCTAGCTTAACAGCAATCTTGGCTGCTCGGTCAGCGTTTTTCGAACCATCGACCGCTGCCAAGATCTTGGCGAACGCCGCACCACCCGAAGTTCGCATGTTTCTGCTTGTCTCGCTCTCCATAGGTCCGTTCGCGCCCCTTCTCTGGCTGATATCCTCAGCCTTGTGTACATCCCCCTTATCAAATACTCTTAGGTTTCTTGAATCCTGCGTGATGCGGTGAGATAGAGGCAGTGTTCGTGGAGACGGGCTTGGACATAATCGGTGTTCTGTTCGCGACCGCGGCAGCTCTTGCATGCGGGTGGGTGTTCTGGATCTCGAGAAGAGACATAATAAACAAGCCTGTTCAAATCGCGATGATCTCACTCATAGTATTTACTTTAGGGAAACTGCTCGACGTACAGAATTTGTTTGGCACGGAAGCTACGGCCGAGATGTTCAGCGACGTGTTGGAGATAGTTCTAGTCGCAGGGATAGTTGCATTGATATCCATTTTCTATTTGAATTGGCGTCGGGAAGACTGGAATCAACTCGTGTGTAATCGAATGCGTTTCATCCCTCTGGGACACAGTTTCTTGTTGTTTAGACCATCATATCTAACCCAAATGGCGCTTGATGTAATTATCTGACAAAACGCCGAAGGAACTGTATTTGCCGGAAAACGACGTAGAAAAAGAGAAGAGAATACAACTCGCCTTCAGCTCTTGCTGATGAGTTTGGAGGCATCATTCGAACAATCTTACCATTACCGGACCTTTCTCTTCCACCTCTTTCAAGAAATAATAAGCCATGAGGAGACCGATTGTCATGATGGTTCCTACGACCAATGCCTCATTCGGCAGTCCGAGTATGAATGAGAGTAGCACGACGATTGCGAGGACGGGCAGGTAAGGATACATGGGGACGCGGAAGGAGCCTCCTCTCCCGTGTCTGCGAAAATGGATGAGTGCGAAACTGACCATTAAGTACGAGAAGAGTAATCCATAATTGCTTATCGCGGCCATCACATAGATGTTGCCCGAATAAAGCATTACAACCGCAATGAAGGCAGATACGAGAATCCCATTCCTTGCCACGTCTCTATTAGCATTGTAATTCCGCAGGAGCTTCGGAAGTAGTCCGTCAGTGCTAATCTGGTAGAGTATGCGAGAAGAGCTCAGAATCATGGCCAGCGTGGCCGATGCGGTGGCAATCAGAGCGCCGAGGTCCACAACAATGGACAGATAGCCGGGTGCGTGTGATTCGGTCAAGGCGAAAGAAAGCGGGTCAGCGTTGATTGAGAATTTGTTCACAGGGACAATGAGTATGAGAGCTAAATCCACAAAGACATAGAGTAGCATGCTGATAACTACAGCAGCGAGGATCGCCTTTGCCGCAGACCTCGCTCCACCCTCCACGTCTGAAGCAAATGTGCTAATTGACTGGAAGCCGGAGTAGGCGAAGAAAATGACTACACTCGCACTGAAAATCGCGGCGTATCCATTCACCGGAGGGGGCGCTGAAGAGATACTGGAGAGAGTTTGGTGGTGGAGTGAGAACATCGCGAAAGCAATGAACGTTATCAATATGGCTAGCTTTATCATGACTAATCCGAGGTCGGCTCTAGCGGCTTTCTTTATCCCCTGGAGGTTGAAAGCACTCAGTACTGCGATTATGACAATAGCCAAGTAGGAACCATACGTATCCGGCGAGAGCCCGAGAAGATTGGAAAGATAGGCTCCGAAACCAAGCGCAACAACAGAGATTGAGCTCGCGAAGCTGAAGTACAATAGCACCCCCGTGATGAAGCCTAGTTCGCTACCGAATGCCTCATAGGCATAGGAGTAGCTGGCGCCATTCGCGTTCGGAAACATGGAACAAAGTTCGCCTATCTCGAGAGCAACTACGATAGCCACGAATCCGACCAGAACGAACGAAAAGAGCGACCAGACTCCAGCGAGCGCAATGGCCGTGCCACTCAACGTGAAAATCCCAGCGCCTATGATTGCTCCGAGTCCCACCGCTGTCGCGGCTGAGGTGCTGATCTTGTTTTTGCCCACGGAAATCAACGAGTACCTTAGGAAGTTTAGCTAGCTTAAAAGCGCAAGAGCGAAGACAGATGAATCCTCCGGAATCTAAACTCTGTCAGATACGACTTCTTTCTCAAGCAGGTGATTAAGAAGCCCAACAGGATCTCGGGTTCACGAACTGAAGTAGGATTTGCAGGCGAATAAGTGGCCCAGACGTTGAGAGGTTACTATAGGGCACTCGCGATAAAAATGTGAAACACCTTAGTTCTGGAAGTGAATTAGTGCGGGCTAGCAAGATTAGTTTTCTCGTGTGCATTGCGGTACCCCCATAGGAAACTGTTCAGACAACTGTACGGGTGTGACGGTCGTATGTCTCGGAACTGTTCCATCCAGCTCCGCGTTCACTATACCGCCAGACGCTTTATTTCTTAGCGAACACCAGTACGATTTCATCTTGGTGAGGATCTGGAGGGAGACGAGTTTTGGAACGAGAGGAAGTTGTTGTGAAAGTGAGGGAGTTGATGACGGGGGGTCTCGTTTCTGTGGATTCGGAGGAGACCGTAATACAGGCAGCTAGGCTGATGGATGAAAAGGGCATATCGTCAGTTCTAGTGAAACGTCAAGGAGAGCTTGTTGGAATAATTACCGATCGCGACTTGATTACGAGAGTCGTATCCAAAGGGTTGGATGCAACGAAGGTCAGAGTTAGCGAAGTGTTGAGTTCTCCACTGATAACGATTGGAGAGGATGCCCCTGTTGAGGAAGCTGCGAAGAAGATGGCTGAGCATAGCATACGCAGACTCTTAGTTGAGAGGGCCCATCAGACAGTGGGTATAATCGCAGAGTCAGACATAATCCGTGTCGAACCCGAACTGCACTTCTTGATTAGAGAACGAACGAAACTAGAAGCGAGAATGACTCCTAACGAGCCTCAAGAGGTGACCCTCGCTGGGTTCTGCGAGGAGTGCGGAAATTACGCAGCCCGGTTGAGGAAGGTTGATGGTCAGTGGCTCGACCAGGATTGCAGAAACTAGAGACAGTAGATGTTTAACGGATTTTCTAAGAGCTGGTCGTACCACGGTTTTCGGCATGTTGATTTGAGTTGTAGCAGAGGACTCCCCCAAATACAGTTATGATGCCTGGAATCCAGTGCAAGCTTGCAATCATTGCCGTCCCAGCCATGATTGCAACCAAACCTCCTTCCCTAACCTCTCCGCGCCTAACCCATGTGTATGCTGACACAGCGATTATTCCAAAGAGTACCGTAGCAATAGCGCCCACAGCTACGAATACTACGACAAACGCTGGCAGGTGTGGTATTGCAAGGGCGCCCCCACTTCCGGTAATCCATACGCCAACATTCTCAAACCATTCTCCTAAATCCTGACGCATCAGTAGCGTTAGACTGAGTGGAAAAACTGGAAAAATCAAAGCCATGATTCCACCTATGAATATCAATATGCCTCCTAATTCCGAGTGATCCTTCCTAGCAGGCATCTTGTGATCGGACTTTACGGTGAGGTTCGACACGTTTAGTACGACGCCGAAGCCCCGCGCAGAATTGTTTTCTGATGTACCGCGTTTGGCGAATGAGGTCATTTCAGCTCAATCCAAGGACGGTGTAGTATGGGTTTTCACGTTAGTCTCTTTCCTCAGGATACCACTTTGGCTGTGGAAACTATCAATTAAGAACAATGTTTGAGGTATAAACGAAGTTTCTTTCGAATGTGTCCCTGAAATCTGCGTTCGGTTCATCTTTGCCCCATCGGCCCACGGACAATTACAGCGCATCGAGTTCACTGATCGTCCAAGTCGTCCTCTAGCACTCCACGATCGAGTCTTGTGTTAGGCAAGTTTCCTAGGGAATTATTGACATACCAGTAGTTTCTTCTACATCCTGTGACTACGACCCAGTACGGCAGTGCTCCTTTCTCACCGAAATAAGGATGCCAATTCGTAGTCGACCGATATCAGTATAAACAGAGCTGCGATTTCGGCTGAGCACACGACCGCTCATGAACCAAGAACAACGTCTGCCAGGAAACACAGGCTTCATAGTGGGAGTGATCGTCATAGGGTTGATTGTTGGAGGCGGAATCACGATCTTGGCCATTTATCCGACGACCGATAAGACATCGTTTTATCTTGGTGTTGCAGCCATTGTGCTCTCGCCCATATTTCTAGTAGCAGCATTCCTCGTGAATAGGAAGCGGCAACTAAGTGATTCTGCTCGACTGAATGAACAAGAATGGGGGTTTTCTAGAGATGCCTCTCAACTCACAACGAGTACAGAATAGGGCGCGTGAGAAACGACACCCTTCGACATTCGACGACCAGACTGAAATCCATTCTCTCCCCTCGGACCTAAACAGCAGGTCTCCCGTGCCGCAAGCTATCGCCCTCGTGAATTGCTGTCAAAGCTTAAATTCAGTCTTCTGCCCCAGTGAGGGGGACACTGTGTGGCGTGCACTGTAGTTGTCGGAGCGCAATTCGGCGACGAAGGAAAGGGCCGAATTATAGATTATCTCGCCGCCAAAGCGGATTTTGTTGTCAGGTTTCAGGGCGGCAACAATGCGGGGCATACTGTCGTAAATGATTACGGTACATTCAAGCTTCACTTGATTCCGTCCGGCATCTTCTACCCTCAAGTTGTTTGCATCAACGGGGCAGGGGCCGTGATCGACCCAGACTCCTTGCTCGACGAAATCGCAACATTGGAGAAAGCTGGAGTCAAGACCGACAACCTGTGGATCGACAGGAGGGCGCACATTGTCTGGCCGTACCACCGGCTTCTCGACGGGGCGGGAGAACGGAAAGGCGGCCTGGGGACGACGCGCCGGGGCATAGGGCCCGTTTATGGCGATAAAGCGGCCTACCGAGGCATCCGAATAGGGGACCTCCTCCACGTTGACTTCCTACAAACCAGGTTGAAGTCGGTTCTTCCTCTCAAGAACCACGAGTTGGGATTTTACGGCTTGGCGCCTCTGCGGGCGGAGGATCTGATACAGCAAGCTAGGGATTGGGGCGCCAGATTGGGCGCGAGAATTGTTGACTCTCGGCCAATTCTAGACAAGGCACTGGCCGAAGGCAAGAAGGTCTTGCTCGAAGGCCAATTGGGTGCGATGCGCGACCTTGACTGGGGAATCTACCCGTACAGCACCGCGTCATCACCCACGGCTGGGGGCGCTTGCGCCGGCGCTGGCGTGTCGCCCCGTTCAATCGAAAACATCATCGGTGTTGTGAAAGCGTACACGACTGCCGTTGGAGGCGGCCCATTCCCTACAGAACTCTTTGACAAGGATGGAGAACGCCTGCGCGAAATCGGTGAAGAATACGGTGCCACGACCAAACGGCCTAGGCGGTGTGGCTGGTTAGATAGCGTGATTGTCCGTTATGCTGCATCATTAAATGGTTTGACGAGCCTTGCAGTCACGAAGCTTGACGTGCTAGATTCCTTAGAAAGCATGAAGGTCTGCATTGCCTATCGCTTGGATGGGAAAGAAATCACGGAAATGCCAGACACCGTTGACTTGGGAAGAGTGCAACCCGTCTACGAGGAATGGGCGGGGTGGAAGAAACCCACAACAGGCGCACGAAAGTGGAATGACCTACCAAAAGCAGCCCAGGCATACCTCAAGCGAATCGAGGAACTGGCGAAGGTGCCGATCCAGTACGTGTCCGTGGGCCCCAAACGCGAGAACATCGTAATACTCTAACGTGCTGCAGAGATGTGGAGAAACTACTCCACAGCTCTCACGAGTGCGTATTTCGAGCCAGCCAAGTCTCACCCGAAGTAATGTGTCTGAACGATTTCGCAATCGGGGAAACAATTAAGCCGGCAGGGATTGCCGCCACGAGAAGGTTCACAACATTATACAGAGCGGTAAAAATTAGCGTGTAAGTTAGAACCATAGCATCGCTTGGGAACGTCCACCCCGTCGACTTCTCCAGCGTTACTTTCGCAAAGGCTAGGTAGTTTGCGCCAAAGAAAACTGGCCCAATGTATACTAAGACCGCGTAGTTGACGACGGTCATCGCAGCTACGCGCAAGAGAGTACCACTACCAAGTATCAATGAAAAAGCAAGTGAGGGATGGGCCGAACTCCCCTTGATTCGGCGAGATACCTCGCCGCCCAGCCAGAAGCCTCCGAGGGTCGATATGACCGCGGCGAATTTTATCGCGGGGCCGAGGGGCGCGTCGCCCCCGGTTTCGTTTAGAAATATCCATTGAATGACTGCGGTAATTGCGCCGGCGAAAGGACCGAAGAGGAAGAAGGCCATTTGAATGGGGATCTCGGAGAAGTCTACTTGGAGGTAGGGAATTAATGGGAACGGCACCGACGCCTTCGCAAGGGTCAAAATCGCTGAAATCGCCGCGAAGACTGCCGCCCCGGCGAGGGTAACGGTCAACTTCTGTGCTGACGTTCGTTCGACCAAGTTTGTTCGTGCCACACTTCGAACCTACTTATAATAGAGTTTCTACTAATTTACGAGTACTCAAAACTAAGCCTCAGAGTATCCATAACGCAGAGAATTCCTGCGAGACTGAGAGGCCGACACAACTCAGTTTGTTAATCTCTACTTTCTGGACGCGCCCTTTGATAGATTTTCGGCTGCCACAGACATCTTCCGAAGAATCGTCACAGCGTTTCTAATGGTGAAATAAGCGTCGCGGGGTTTGGACTTAAGGCACGATTGGGCGTACGAAAGAAGCTCATGAGCTGCCTCCGCGGTTGGTTCAGCATCGGTTTCGTCATGGTTGCTGCTAGGGTTGAAGTCGCTCAAACCCTGTGTCATTGAGAGTTGGAACGCGGCGTACTCTGCTTCCGCCGCGGACTTCCAGAGGAGAAACGTATAGGTCGCAGGGTCTTCAGCTGCCGCCGCTTGGATGGCTCGCTTGACGATTGATAGGGCCTCCGCAAGAGTCACACTTACAGGGTTGTCGCGTTCTGGCAAGAAGAACGGAGGTCTCCGGTCTCGAGTTGGACTGCGAACCACGTTGGTTTCAGGGAATCAGTGCACCGTAACCGATTTCGCAAGATTTCTCGGAAAGTCCGGATCGTAACCTTTTCCCACAGCCACATAGTACGCAAACAGCTGAAGTGGCAAAATGTATACGATTGGCGTGAGGGGCGACGGAATTCCTGGTGGAAGGGTTATCTTTTCGTCGGAGAGAGTGGATATTTCCCCGTCCTCTTCTTCGATCACTCCGATAACCTTCGCTCCGCGCGCCTTCATCTCCATAACATTGCCGATAATCTTCGAATAGACTTCATCTTTCGGGGCGACGAAGATGACCGGATAGCCCTCTTCCACGACTGAGATGAAGCCATGCTTTGATTCCCCTGCAGGATACGCGATTGCGGGAAGGTATGAGAGTTCGAGAAGTTTCAGGCGTCCCTCAAGTGCTGTTGCAACACTCATCCCCCTGCCAAGAAAACAAAAGCTCCTCCTGTCCAAATATTTCTCAGCAATGCGCTTGACGTGACGCTCTTGAGTGGAAAGGAACGTGGAAATCCAGTCCGGCAGTTGGTTGAAGCCATTTTCCAATAGCTCAGATTGGCTCTTCGGAATCACTTCCCGTTTCTTGGCCAGGGCCAGGGCAAGTTTTGCTAGAATTGAGACCTGTGCCGTGAAGGTTTTTGTCGCTGCTACGCCCATTTCGGGCCCTGAATTTTGCCCTATGTAAACGTCTGAAAGCCTAGTCAGCGTAGAGCCCATTACGTTACTGATTCCGAGCACCGTTGCGCCCCTGTCCTTTGCGCCTCTGACAGCGCTGAGTGTGTCTGTTGTTTCGCCGGATTGACTTACCGCTAGAACAACAGTATCCGAGTCAACAAGGGCGCCGAAGCCGTCTATGAATTCCGAAGCAACGACCGGTGTAACCTCAACTTTGGCAAGATTAGAAAAAGCGTAGGCCGCGGCCAAGCATGCATGGTAGGAGGTCCCGCAGGCCAGTAAGAAGACTTTCTTCGCGCGATTGATCGCAGAAGCCATCAGTTCGAGGTAAATAGGGTGGGTTCTGAGGGCGTTACGCACGCTGAGTGGCTGTTCATGGATTTCCTTGAGCATGAAATGTGGGTAGCCAGTCTTGAGGGCGGTTTCAACACTCCAATCCACTTTGAAGGGCTCTCGGGATATTTCCTCCCCAGTGTCAACCTTGTACAGGGTCACATGGTCTGCTGTCAGGACAGCCATCTCATTCTCCTCGAGATGGATTGCAAGTTTAGTTCTTGAAAGGAAGGCGGGAACATCCGAGGCACAGTAGTTTCCATCCGCTCCAGTACCGATGACCAGAGGACTCTCTCTTCTGACGGCTACAACTTTGTCAGGTTCAAGAGAGCATATGAACGCCAGAGCGTACGCGCCCGTTAATCGATTTGCTGCCGACCTCACCGCTTCGACGAATCCCATTCCCGATTTCAGGTTCTCTTCAACGAGGTGCGCAACAACTTCCGTGTCGGTTCTAGATTTGAACTCGTGGCCGACTGCTTCCAGTTCTTGCCTCAGCGTCATGAAGTTCTCAATGATGCCATTATGTACGACCGCAACCTGACCCTTGCAGTCGGTGTGAGGGTGGGCATTCTCTTTGGAGGGGGCTCCGTGGGTTGCCCAGCGTGTGTGCCCTATCCCTACGAGGCCGGTTAGATCACTAATGTGGAGTGTTTGTTCCACCTCGTCGATCTTTCCCTTATCTTTCTTAACAACGATTGTTCCGCCGTTAATGGCGGCTTCACCAACGGAATCGTACCCTCGGTACTCAAGCCGTTTCAATGAATCGTAAAGAATTGGCCCGACGTTGCCGTTTTTCAAAACCACAGCTGAGATTCCACACATTCACGTGACCAACTTGCAGGAGATTCCGCCGAGGTGTCTAAATTTGCGTGATAAGCATTCCTGTGCATGGCATTTGATGAATTGACGATGATTGACCGGTCCCACGCTGAAAAGATGTTGCGAATGGGCAAAAATTGACTTAATAGTCAAAACGTGACTTTATTAATCGTTGAATCAAGAGGACACGCAGCCATGTCATACCTGATCCTAAAGGAAAGACATTCCGACCAGCTCGTACCCACGCGTGTCTTCTCCGACCCACGATTAGCCCAATCAGTCCTCCAGCCGACACGTTGGAGGATACTAAGTGAACTGACGGCCAGCGAGAAATGTGCAAAGGACCTTGCAGAGATATTCCACACGAGCGAACAGGTCGTCTGTTATCACCTCAGGGAGCTTGAGCGAACTGGGTTCGTGCGCCTGCAGAGAACCGTCAAGAAAAGGGGAGCGATGGCAAAGTACTACAGAGCGGAGCAGAAGGCAATAACCATCATCCCCAAACTCGGAACCGCAGGAAAGGTCGGGGAAAGTCTCCCCGAGCAAACTCTCGGCGAAGCGTCTTCCAAACTCCTTGACCCATTCATTTCCCTCGGCCACCTCAACGCCCACATCGTCCTTGGGAGTCCGGATACTCATGGAGCTTTCCGAAGCCGCGCCCGGTGCGGCGATAGAGCCACTGACCTCGCCCTATTTCTAGGTTCATTGCTACCGCTCACGAGAGAAAATAATGTGCGTTTGGACACGGAGATAGCGCAACAGGAGATGCTTCAAAACCTCATCCTCGTCGGGGGGCCAAAAGTGAACACGGTCACAATGTCCGTGAATGAGTCTTTGCCAGTAACGTACGAACTGACGGGCCACAACCTCATGGTTTCGCGAATCTCAGGCAGAAGCTACGCGGGAGAAGAAGAAGGCGCAATTCAATCTATCGTCAACCCAATGAATCGGGAATGCCGCATCATAGTAATCGCGGGTAACACCTACCAAGGGACTAGGGCGGCAGTGCTCGCGTTCATCAAATACACTGACGAAATCGCCAAAGGAAATTCGATGAATCCGAATGTGGTTGCACGCGTTGTGAGCGGCTTAGATGTGAACAGTGACGGGCTGATCGATGACATACAATTTCTAGAATAATCGACTCCTACTTTCGACCCGCTTTGGATAGTCGCTTCTTCAACCTCTCTGAAACGACCTTAGGTTCAATGGATCCCCTAACTTCGGACATCACCGAGCCCATCAGTGAGGAGAAAGCTGCTTCTCCTTTCTCGTCGACGAGTTTTCTGTTCTTCTCGATATGGCGGTCGATGATCTCCTCAAGCTCGTGCTCAGTCAACATTTTCAACCCGAGCTTCCTGACGCCATCGGACGGGTCTGAGGCAAGGTTCGCCGCTTGCCACTTCAACAGGTCTAGGACCGCTTCTTTAGCGACAACCCCCTCGTCCACTAGTCCAAACATGCGTTGGATTTTGCCATCTGGGATGGAGTGAACGGGTATGCCTTCACGTTCAAGGCTTTTGCAGCTTTCAGTGAGCACGGTGGCGATGAACGTGGGTGGCACTTTGCTAGTTGCAGCAATTTGTTGGAAGAGGGTAAGATGATCCGAGTCGACTAGTTGTTTTGCCAGCTTTTGGTTTAGCGAGTATTGGTCAACCAGTCGTTTTGTTAGGCCTTCAGGGGTTTCGGGCAGGTTAGCCTTCAATCTCGTGACTAATTCTGGTGTGACTGGTGTTTGTGGGACATCGGTTTCGGGATACATTCGTGCTGCGCCTGGCCTCGGCCGCATGTACCTCGTGGTCCCGTCGGGCATCGCGGTGTGCGTCTCTTCAGGGACGCCGGAGATTGCCTCGATTGCGCGGTCGACGACGGCATCTAAAGCATCGTTTGCTGTTGCCTTCTCGTCAGCGACCAAGACAAAGGCATCGTTGCCCGACGCATTCAATCGCTCCCTCACATGGTGGACCTCGTCTTCTGTGACGCCGTAAGCCGGAAGCTCGTCGGAGTGAAATATGCCGCCGACACCTGCCCAGAATGATGCGCGGTTGGACAGTTCCGTCCCGAGGCGCAATCCCGGTGCAAGCTCCTTCCCTAAGAGCCCTTTGAATTTGGGAAGCTTAACGGCCAACACGACGCCGCCCTTCGAGATAGCTTCCTTTATTATTCGAACTTTTGAGCCACCGAAAGCCTCGGTAAGATCGCTATACTTTCTTTCGAGTAGACTAGGATTCGCGTCCCTTCGACCGAGTTCATCTCGTATTTCGAGCAGCGTTTGCTGGCGGTTGACTTCTGTTTCAACAACCTTGCTAAGGAGGTCGAGTTCCTGGACTCCTTTGATTTCCATTAGGGCTCCGCCAGGGGTTGAAATGTTCAGGTCCTGCCGAATACTTCCCAAACCTCTCTTCACCTTTCTCGTCGCCCGCAACATGGTGCCTATAGCGTAGGCAACCTTCTCGACTTCACCTGCAGAGTCCATCGCGGGCCCTGTTGTTACCTCAATTAATGGAACCCCAAGCCGGTCTATCCTATACCCAACGGTTTCCTTTGATTGAGTGGTTTTCCGAGCGGCATCCTCCTCTAGTGAGATCTGTTGAATGGGAATTTCCTTTCCGTCCACCGTCAAGGCTCCATCCAGGGCAACTACGCAAGTGCGCTGAAACCCTGTAGTGTTGGAACCATCAATCACGACCTTACGCATCACGTGGATTTCATCCACAGGTTTGGCATCCATCAATAGAGAGGCGGTCAAACATACTTCAACCGCTTCGCTGTTGAGTTTGCTAGGCGGTTCTTCATCCATTTCGACTAGGCATGATGTTTCATGATCCTCCTCGTAGAGCACGCTCCTGCCACGGTGGAATTCGAATAGGGCAGCTTGATCAATCTGGCCGAGCTCACTTTGCGTCGGCCGAAGCCTTCGCATGAACTTCTCTTCAGGTTCTGATTCAGCGAGGTCGGTCGGACAAGCGCAGAACAGTTTATGCTCCGTGTCCAACTGCCTGTGTATCTCCAACCCAACCTTGATTCTAGGTTGGGCCTTTGATTCCTTGCTCATTCTACGGAGGCCTCAGGTATTCGTCTGTCCGAAATTTCATTCGCAATATTTGTGAGCATTAACTTCTTGACTTTCTCTGAATCCGTTTCTTGCCCGAACGCCCACATCATCTTCACCAGCGCGGTCTCTGAGAGCATGTCGCCGAGTGGTAACACCCCAAGTTTCAGCAGGTCCCGTCCGGTTGAATAGACGTTCATGTGAACTCTACCCCATATGCACTGGGAGCACATGGCTACCACAGTCCCATTCTTCACCGCCCTTTCAATTGCGGGGAACAAAGCCTCGCCAATGTGTCCCAGACCAGTTCCTTCGAGGACGATGCCCTTGTACCCCGTGGCGGTCGCCCAATCGATCATCCCCACTGAGAGCCCCGGGTGGAATTTGATCAGGGCGACGTTTGGGTCGAACTTGGATCGAACCTCCCAATCTGAACGCTTGTGCCGTTCAGCGTATTTTTCTCCGTTGAGTTGGAGCGCCCGGTTGACAAGGTCGTACTGGGCGATGGGGCGGGCGTTTACGCTCCTGAAGGCATCTCTTCTACTCGTGTGGCACTTTCGTACCTTGGTTCCCCTGTGGACGGCGACTCTCTCATCCGAAACCCAATCATGCATAGCGACAACAACTTCAGCGAAAGGAGCTTGGCCGGCTACTGCCGTCGCCGCAATCAGGTTGGTTGCGGCGTCGGAGCTAGGCCGATCGGACGAACGCTGTGAGCCAACGAGTACCACGGGCACCGGTATGCCCTGCAAAGCGAAACTGAGGGCAGCCGCTGTGTAACCAAGTGTGTCAGTTCCATGGGCCACTACGACGCCGTCCGCCCCCGCAGAATTTGCTCTGCCACCGACTCCGCAATCTTAGGCCATTGTTGTGGCCCTATGTTTTCGCTGAAGACGCTCGTCAGTACTTTTGCATTAATGTCAGCAAGCTCAGCTAGCTCTGGGACTACGCTGTACAAGTCTTCCGAATCGAGGGCGGGCTTCACCGCCCCAGTTCTATAATCGACTTTACTGGCTATGGTGCCCCCCGTGCTGATTATGGATACCTTCGGCAGCCCTGACTTCTGTTTTGGAAGGGGAGGGCGGGTGAAATGGGGCGCCTCTCCTTTCCCTAGAACGCTAACCTTCGTCGAGGTGTCAACCCGAACGCCCACATTATATCCAGTCCTCAATTTTACGACAATGTAATTCTCATCCCGGCCGGAGTGGTAACGCGGCATGAGGAGCCCCTCCACAATCTCTTGGCCTGCACCCCGTTTCAGTTCAAGTCGGAGCTTATCCCCGACCTGAGCGCCTGCTTTCCTTAAGATGTCGCGTGAGATACCTGAGTAACCGTACAATTCTTCCTGGGACAAACCAATCTCCGCCAAGGCTTTGGAGATGGAAAGCTGAGACCCTTAAGACGTTAGCTATGCCCGCTCTCTGTGTCAGCTCAGCGTCTTTCCCACGTAGGGCCCGACGACATCGTAACCAGCCCGCTTGTAGTACCCCTTCGTCCCGAGGGCACTTAGGACCAGTATCATGTTCGCACCGTGTTCCTCCGCCGCTTTCTCTGCTTCCGCTAGTAGCTTTCGACCTAGACCGGTGTGCTGCCACGCACCCCCGTACCTTAGGCCGACAGGAACCTCGGTCCCGTAAACGTGAAGCTCTCGGACCATTGCGGTCGTTGCATCGACCTCAGGCCTATGGGCTTTTTCAGAAGGCAGTCTCAGGCGCAAATATCCTATCAGGACATCCGCTTCAGGTTCTTCAATCGAGATGAAGAACTCCTTTCCCCCAGACGCTTCGTATTCCTGTGTGATGAGACGAATTCGGTCGGATTGAACGGTCACGTTCTCCTTTAGCATTCTGTGGCCTACCTCACGGCACCGAATGCACCTGCACCTTTTTCCCCTCTCTCTCAATCGTGCTATGGCGAGTTCGCGAAGGTTGCCTTTCTTTACACCGGATTTAATGAGTTGAACAGGGAACTCCCGATGGACACGCATAATTCGGACCCATCGTGGAACAAATTCCTTCACGCTGGCGATCAGGTCAGCGGCTTGTTCTGAGTCGTATGGTTGGTAGAGGCCGCGCTGCCACCAGTCATACAGTTCCGTGCCTTCCATGACGAGGCAAGGATAGATCTTCAACATGTCCGGGCAAAACCGCGGGTCTTCGAAAAGCGTTCTAAATGATTGAAGGTCCTTCTGAAAGTCGGAGCCCGGCAGACCTGGCATCATGTGTGCGACGATTTTGAAGCCTGCATCTTTGGCTATTTGAAAGGCTTCGACATCGTCTTGCACCGTGTGGCCCCGATTAGTTAGAGTGTAGATGTAATCATCGATTACTTGGACGCCGATTTCGACGCGCGTTGCTCCAAACCTGAGCATCTGGTCAACATGCGGCTGCTTACACCAGTCAGGTTTGGTCTCGATGGTTAAGCCCACGTTGCGAATTTCGCTGAATTCAGCCCGGGTCTTTGCTTCCTCTAGAGTTGATGAGTTTACGCCGTTGATTGCGTCTAAGCATCTACTTACGAAGTGCTCCTGGTAGTCGACGGGTGCGGCTAGGAATGTTCCGCCTTGAATTACCAGCTCGACCTTCGAAGGCACGTGCCCGATGGCTTTGAGCTGCTCAAGCCGACTGCTGATCTGGAGGAACGGGTCGTATCCAGACTGAAAACCCCTCATGGCTGCGGGTTCGCCTGACGTGTAACTCATTGGGAACCCTTTCTCCATGGGACAGAATACGCAGCGGCCGTGTGGGCAGCCGCGCGGTGAACTCATGACACCTATGACGTTCACGCCTGAAATGCTGCGCACTTTTTTCAAACGCAGGTTGGGCCGAAGTTTTTCCTTCACGTGTTCCGGCAGGGCGCCGAGAATGTCAGAGTTGCGTGGCATCCAGCTGAGTTCGTGCTTTCTGCAAAATTCCAACTTTATCCTGTTGAGGCTGTCGGGGTCAGTTGCCCCGCTTTCAACAACACGCGAAGCCAACTCAGATAGAAGTGAGGCTTCGAGCGGTGAGTCAAAGGGAACACCCAACGCTCGGTTAACCCCCGCTAAAACCGTGCGGCCTTAAGGCTGTTTCTTGCCTGGTTCTACGCTAATGTAGAGAATGTTGCTTCCGCGCACGATTACGTTCCCATAATTGGCTGTCGGAGAGTTACCACGGTACTCAGTTGCTCCTTCGAGAATGATGTTCATGTGGCTGTCAGCGTCTATCATCTTGCCGTGGTATTCTACGTCGTTCTTTAGCCGAATCGTGATTTCTCCGTTAAGTTTCTTCACGAGTAAGTTGAGAGGTTTCCTAGAAGGCTCCACGTTCATCACTGATTTGCTTCGCAACCTTCTCTATTAGTCTAAATAAGCTTGCCCCAACCCCAAGCTTTGGCAGAAAAACCCCCACCCATAGAACGGATTTGAGGCAAGTAATCCCCACATGCTTCAGCGGTGGGATGAATTCCGTGCGCGGCAGCGCCAAATCCGCGTTGTAGAGGCGAAGCATGAGAGCACCACCAACACACATAACCAGGAAACATCTCATTCCTCATTGAACGCTACCGGTACATACAAGCGAGCACAAGGGGGCAAATGAGAACGCGCACGGCATACAGGTTCCGAATCTACCCCAACGCGGAGCAGAGGAGAATTCTTGAACGAACACTTCACACATGCCGCATCCTGTACAACAACTTGCTCGGTGAACGCAGAGACGCCTACAGGAAGAATGGTCGGTCGGCATCATACTACGAGCAGAAGCGAGGTCTCACGAAGAGGAAGAATGATAACCCATACCTGCCTCAGGTACACTCTCAAGTGCTGCAGGACGTTGCCCTGCGACTGGAACGCGCCTCCGAACGCTTCCTCAAGAGAGACAAGAATGGGCGAAAGGCAGGCTATCCCAGATTCAAAGGATGGAACAGGTACGACTCCTTCACCTACCCCCAGTACGGAAACGGCGCCATCCTGAAAGATGGCAGACTTCAACTGTCCAAGATCGGGACGGTCCGAATCTTCCAGCACAGACCCATACCGCCCAACGCGACCATCAAAACATGCACGATCCGTAGAGAACTCGAGAAATGGTACGCCTGCTTCACCGTCGAAATGGAGGAGACCGCAACACCGCCGCGTCATCCAAAAACCCAGGTTGGAGTCGATCTTGGGTTGAACTCACTGCTGACACTAAGCAACGGGGAGAAGGTGCAGCCGCCGAAGTTTCTTCGAAAGATGGAGAGGAAACTCAAACGAGAACAAAGACGACTCTCAAGGAAGGAGAAGCGTTCTAGGAACTGGACGAGGCAGACCATGAGGGTTGCGAAGGTTCACCGTAAGGTCCGACTGCAGAGAATGGATTTCAATCACAAGCTAAGCCGAATGCTCGTGAACCGTTTCGACATGATAATCTTCGAGAGGCTTCGCATCCAAAACATGATCAAGAACCATCAGCTTGCGAAGTCAATAGCAGATGCTGGTTGGGGTCAACTGCAAACATTCACATCGTACAAGGCGGCAGAAGCCGGTGCAGTTGTGAAGTTTGTAGACCCATACGACACCACAGCGGACTGTTCAAGATGTGGGTTCCACGTCCCGAAGACACTTTCCAAGAGAGTGCACGAATGTCCGAACTGTGGGTTCATGCTTGACCGGGACTGGAACGCCGCATTGAACATATTCAATCGCGTAGGCTGGGGCACAGCCGAACTTACGCCTGAGGAGATCCAACCTCTACTCCGACCATGCGTGGTGGCGGAGCAAGCGGGGTCGAAGAACCAGGAAGCCCCCGACCTTTAGTCGTGGGAGGATGTCACGTCATGAAGTGGCTTAGTTTCATGTCTCTGTGGCTCTTCAGCACGCTGAAGCATTTCTCTGGTGCGAGCCTGACATACTCCAGCTTCAGGCTATCTAGGAGCGGTTGCGCGGTCTTGCGAAGCTCAGGAGCCACTACAATGCCCCTGAGAGGCCTGTTAACCTTCTTCCTGAGGGTGTCGAGGTACCGTTCAAGTTGCAAAACCGCATCCTTTGAGGCTGCATTCCTCTTGATTTCTACAACAACGAGTGCACCATTCTTGTCTTCTGCGAAGATATCCGTGAAGCCAGCTACGCCGAGATTTTTCTCCTGCTGAAGTGGTTTTAGCCCATTTTCTACTAGGTCGGGCGCGGTGAGGATCGCCTGCTTCATCTGTTCCTCAGTCACGTGCAGAGCGAATTCGCCGGTATCGACGAGCGTTCCTGTTGCGGTCAGGTGAATTTCTTGGAATTCTATGGAAACGTTTTCTCTTGGCTGAGAACGTGACGCACTAACAACTAACCCAGAGTCGGCAAGCTTGACGCTGACAACGCATTTTGGGGGCTGCCAGTTGACGGGTTCATATTCTGTTGGCCTGTGGACCAATACAGACCCGTCTTGTTTCACAATTGTCACTCTCTCACCCCATTCTAACGTCGAAGACGCGCGCCCCTCGTAATCGACTCTGCACTTGCCGATTACGAGCACGAAACTTCTTGCCCGGAAAGCTTTCTCAAGGATCTCTGCTGCCTCAGAAAGCTCAGGGTCAATTCTTACCAAGAGTCCCATGTTGAAGCTCCTACAGAATCATTGCTTCAGCTCTCGACATAATTGAATGCTTCAAACTGACGCCGAAGAGCCGATGATTGTAATTCATTCACTCATCTCTCTCCGTTATATCGAACGAGGCCTGTAGAAAGCGTAGCCAATGTTGAAATAAGTAGGGTGTTATTGTTGGCAACGGCCGAAGTCTTGAAAGAAAAAGCCAAGCAACCTGAAGAAGAGGCAGAGGAAGCGGCAGAAGAAAAAGTCGAGGCGGCGGCTGAGAAACCGCAGAAGAAGTACGAGTTCATAGAAGATATTCCAGGTGTCGGCCCCGCAACTGCTGAAAAACTTACAGAGATGGGTTACCAGACCGTTGAGTCCCTGGCCACGGCCACCATCAAAGAACTGACCGTAGCTGGCGTTGGTGAAAAACAGGCCGCCAAAGTAATCGCTGAAGCACGGGACAGCTTGGCGCTCAGTTTCATTCGAGCTGACGAGCTCATGAAGATGAGGCAGAACGTTCGGCGACTTTCGACCATGAGCAAACAGGTTGATGAACTGCTGGGCGGAGGCCTTGAAACCCAAACGATAACTGAATTCTACGGGGAATATGGAGTCGGTAAGAGCATACTCTGCCATCAGCTTGCAGTCAACGTACAACTCCCTGAAGAGAAAGGAGGCCTCAACGGTTCAGCCCTATACATTGATACGGAGAACACCTTCCGCCCAGAATGGATAGTCCGCATGGCAAAGGCTATGGGACTAGACCCGATCGAAACGGCGAAGAGAATCATCTACTCAGAAGCCTTCAATTCTGATCATCAGATTCTCGTACTCGACAAAGCTGACAAGGTCATTCAGGAAAATAACGTGAAGTTGATAATTGTGGATTCGTTGACCGCGCATTTCCGAAGCGAATACCTCGGACGAGAGATGCTCGCGGAGCGGCAGCAGAAGCTCAATAGCCACTTGCACCGGCTCGTTAGGCTTTCCCGCGCTTTCAATGCATGCGCAGTTGTCACGAACCAGGTCATGTCGAGACCCGACCAGTTTTTCGCTATGGCTGTGGAGGCAGTCGGAGGACATATAGTATCCCACACTACCCATACCAGGATATTCTTGAGACGGACGTCCAGTGGCCCAGTCCGAATTTGCAGGCTCGTCTCAAGCCCCTACCTACCGGAAGGAGAACGAATATTCAAGATAACTGAGGAAGGTATCAAAGATATCACCGAAGAAGACGAAGTCAAACGCCGAAAATGAGAAACCGCGCGCCAGCTTAAACATCGACACTGAAAAATTCTTTCAAGCCATCATCCAGAGACGAAATTCAGACGCAGAAAAAGAACTTGATAGCATACGCACTAGCATCCCCGCAACCGAACTGGCGAAAGGCTACCTAAAAGCCCTCGAAGGGCTGCTGCTCACCGCCAAGTCTACTGATGACAAGTACCTGTACCTGTCGAAAATTGAAATGACCCCCACCAAACTGAGGACGCTGAGAAAGGAGTTCGCACAACACGGAACGAACGAACTGCATTCCGACTATGACAGGGGTTACTTTGAGGCCGTGGAGAGCTACTTGAGGAAACTCGAACGGGAGGGGCCCCCTCGCGCGCCCCCTGACACGCAAAAGGCAGTAGCAAAGTAGTTACGGCGAGATGGTGTTGAGAAACACCAATACTACGATCCACAGAATTATGAAGGTGCCACCACCGAGAGTGATGTACCGGTTCTTTCCTTTCAGTTCAGCCTCGCCGTAATGCAAGACACGTTGAACAATGAAGATGGAAAACGCGTAAATGATTAGTCCTAGGCCGATGCCTACGAAAATTGCGAAGTCACCAAAATTGGCTTGGTTGATGTGTAAGAATTGGTTCGCAAACCCGGCTACAACCGCTAAGGCGACACGAAGCCAGTAGACGACTGAGGTTGGCTTGATTCGTCTCTTGGACTGAGTTTGAACCTGAGATTGAGCGGTGCTCAACTTGCTTCCATTCCTAACCGGCTGGGGATTCCTCGCATCATACCTACAGTCGCTAGATAACCCTTCCCTGCCCTTACCAAACCCCTCCCGGAAATGTCCAGCAAAGCCCTTAAGGCGTCGAAAAACCAGTCCTGTTGGGATAACGATTGGGAACAAGGTCAGATACGCCCGACGTCAAAGTTGAGGACGTTATGTCAAGTCCCGTGGTCACGATTCGAGAAACGGACACAGTGCTCGCGGCCACTAAGCTGATGAAGAAGAACGAAATCGGCTGCGTTGTCGTCGTAGACAAGTCGGGCAAACCACTGGGCCTTATGACCGAGCGGGATGTTGTGAGAAGAGTCGCCGCGTTTGATTTGCTTCCGAGCAAAGCGACGGCCGAGAAATGCATGACTAAACCTATCGCAACAATCGACCCTTCCTCTAACGTGACGGATGCTGCGAATAGAATGCGGGAGATGAAAGTTAGGCGACTAGTCGTTGTTCAAGGCGCTAAGGTCAAGGGCATCATAACCAGCAACGATATCGTAGACATAACCCCGGCTTTGATTGACGTTATGGCTGAGAAATCTCAGATAGCCCCGGTCCCGAAGATCAAGGAGGCCGCACCGCTCTCCGGCTACTGTGACAGGTGCGGCTCCTGGGCTGACGAGTTGAAATCACACGACGGACAATTCCTTTGCGATGACTGCGCATCCGAAACGGAAGAACCTGAAGAAGCATAACCAACCTTAAGCCGCTGACACACGTGGATAGTCAGCAGGCGGTGCAACCGGGGCCATGGCATCATTACTCATAGAATCAGCGCAGATACTAAAAGGGGAAGAACTGACTAACGCTCACATATTTCTCGAAGATGGCGTAATCAAAAGCATATCTAAAATTCGACCAACTTCAACTCCAGACCAAAGAATCGACGCCAGCCGTTTAATCGCCCTCCCGGGGATGATTGACGCGCACGTCCACCTTCGTGATTTGGAACTATCCTACAAGGAGACTTTCGAGACGGGAACTCGCGCCGCTGCCGTCGGAGGGTTCACGACAGTCTTTGACATGCCCAATTCCCGCCCTCCCACATTAAGCCACGTCAATTTGGCCGATAAGATGGCGAAGGCGGAAGGGAGGATGTACTCGAACGTAGCCTTCCAAGGCGCGCTGGTTGAGGATCCGAACGAAATGAAACTAATGGCTGAACAAGGCGCAATCGCGTTCAAACTATACCTAAACAAATCCCTCGAAACGTTCGATTCAAGTGACCAAACGCATTTGATGAACTCTCTTCAAGCAGCAAAACAAGCTGACGCTATAGTCACCATCCACGCCGAAGACGGGGATCGCATCAGAAAATCCCAGCAGGAGAGCATACACCAAGGGAAGACTTCAATCGGAGACTTTCTCAAAGCACATACACCACAAATCGAAGTATATGCAGTCCGCAGGATCCTAGGCCTCGGCAACAGACTTGGAGTACGACTTCACATCTGCCATATCACGACTCCGGAAGCCGTAAACCTCGTCCGAACGGCGCCGAATGCAACATGCGAAGCCTCCGCCCACCACCTACTCCTGAATCAAACTGTCTTTCGAAAACAGAAGACCCTAGCGATTTGTGTCCCTCCGATTAGAAACGAGACAAACAGGAATAGCCTGTGGAGGCTTTTTGCCAAAGGGAAAGTGGACATACTCGCCAGTGACCACGCACCGCACACGCTTGAAGAGAAAACAAAAGAAAACGCCTGGGACGCAGCCTCAGGAGTACCAGGCCTGGAAACATCCCTCCCATTAATGTTCACGCAGGTCTCGCGGGGAAAACTCACGTTGCGAAGACTCGTAGAAGCAACGGCAACCTTGCCGGCAAAGCTCTTTCGTCTGCCAAGGAAGGGCGAGCTCAAGGAAGGCTATGACGCAGATTTAGTGCTGGTCGACCCGAAGGCTAGGACACGTGTTTCCCCGGAGAATTTTGAAAGCAAAGCGAGATACTCGCCGTTCAAAGGCTACAAATGCCTTGGGACGGCAGCATACACGATTGTGAACGGGACGCTGGTTGCTGAGAGGGGAAGGATTGTAGGGAACCCCGTGGGCAAGGTTACCAAGAGCGATAGGGCATGGGATTCCTCCTAGACGGAATGCTGGGAAAGCTAGCAAGATGGCTTCGTATGCTTGGATACGAAGCGGTCTACCTAAACGACAGTTCGGACAAGGATTTGCTCTCAATCGCCAAACGTGACTCTCTCATCTTGCTGACTTCTGACGAAGAACTCTACAGGACCGCAGCCGTGAAGGGCATTGAGACCTCGCTAGTACAGGGGCGCACAGAGCCAGAGCGATTGGCCAACCTCGCACAACGTTACAATTTAAGACTCGAAATCGACACCACGATCTCAAGATGCCCCCTGTGTGGCTTTACGCTGAGGGAAGCTTCAAAGGAAGAAGCAGAAGCGTTGGTGCCTCCAGCAACTTTTAAAGTGTACCAGAGTTTTTGGGCCTGCACTAATCCCAAGTGCGCCAAAGTTTACTGGCAAGGAAGTCACTGGAAAAAGATAGAACAAACCCTGGGAAGCGCGAGGAAAATTCTTGACGCGAAGAGAAACGGCTCCGCTAGCACAGAACAAGCTGAGCCTCGAAGAAGGTAGAATGCTAGTTCAACTCGCACGCTTGGCCATAACCAAGTACCTAGAGACTAACCAGATAATCAAACCGCCCCAAGACGCGCCGGAAAGGCTGTTTAGGAAATCCGGCGTTTTCGTAACGCTGAACGTTACGAAGCCCGCTAATGAGTTGCGGGGTTGCATTGGCTTCCCCTACCCAGAACAGCCTCTTGTGGAAGCAGTTATCAAGGCGGCAATTTATGCGGCGACCGAGGACCCTAGATTTCCTCCAGTCTCCTCGGAGGAATTGAAGCGCTCCATTGTCGTGGAACTCACCGCCCTCACTGAACCCCAAGTGCTGAAAGTACATGACCGAAAATCACTTCCGGAACTAATTCAAATCGGCCGGCATGGCCTCATCGTCGCCAGTGGCGGCAACTCAGGCCTGCTCCTGCCGCAGGTGGCGACCGAGTGGAAGTGGGACTCGACGGAGTTTCTAGTGAATTGTTGCCTCAAAGCTGGACTGCCCCCCGACTCCTGGCTTCTTGATGGGGTTGACGTGAAAGTCTTTGAGGGCGAGATCTTCGAAGAAGTGGAACCTGCGGGCGAGGTTAGGAGAAAAATCGTCGGTGGGACATGAAATTGCGTGTTTACCTGGCTCCTTGCGGAATAGGATTGGGCCACATCACCCGAGTCCACCCGATCGCCACTGAGCTGAATCGCCGGGGAGTCGAAACCGTATTTTCCACGTACCTTGACGGACTCGATTATGCGAAACACAACCATTTGCCGACCTATGAGGCAGTGCCGATCAATTTCAAAGTAAGAACGGACGGTACAATAGATTTCAAACTGACGGCTGCCACTAGTGGTTTTTCGCTCGGCATCAGAATGTTCCTTCGGCAGGTGGTCCGCGAAATTCAATACTTGAAACAGTTCAGGCCAGATGTTGTTCTATCAGATTCTCGGGCATCTTCACTTGTTGCCGCCTGGCTCCTTAGAATCCCAGTCGCCCTAATGCTCAACCAGTTCCGAGTTGAAATAATCCGGCGCCCCTCAGGCCGCTCTCTAACGCCGCTCGACCGGCTATTCTTCTTCATAGCGAACGTTGGCTGGCTCTTCGTTCGAACCGCCATCCAACTTGTCTGGGGCCGAAGCCAAGTCATACTGATTCCGGACCTACCATCACCATACACGATTTCGATAGGGAACCTCGCCATCCCTAGACGCTACAACGACAAGGTGAAGTTGATCGGCCCCATCATCGAACAACACAACAACTCAAGAGCGCGCAATGATAATGTTCGACGCGAAATTGGCCTTGACTCGAAACTGCCTTTCATCTATGCAGCGGTTAGCGGGCCCAAAGTTGAACGCGCAATCTTAGCTCAAATACTCCTTCGGTCCTTCCGGGGAATGCAGAAGAATTACCAAATCGTACTCTCCAAAGGAGACGCTGAAGGAGAAAGAGGAATGCGATCTGTCGGCGGGGTGAGGGTTTATGATTGGATTGAGAACCAAGAGGATTTCATCAGAGCTAGCGACTTAGTCATCGCGAGGGCAGGACACGGAACGATCATGAAATCCCTCGTCTACGGCCGGCCCATGGTACTTGTTCCCATACCAGATCACACGGAGCAATACGGCAACGCACGCCGGGCCGTATCACTTCATGTGGCCGAAAAGATTGACCAAAACATGTTGAACCATGACACGCTGGAGTCTACGGTGGAGAGAGTTTTGGAATCCCCGGAGTATGTCACGAACGCCGTCAGGATTAGCAAGGAAACTGCCTCAATGGATGCTGCCGCTTTGGCCTGCGATATCGTAGAAGGTTTAGCAAGCCATTCCTAGAGTGTTACTTGTTCCACCTGGACTTCAGGTTGCCCAACCTGCGTATTGTCGATGTCCGCATTCAACGCTCTGGAATCCGCATTCTGAACATACTCCGTTACGATAACATCCGCTGACTTAGCCAATTCCGTCAAGTCTCCTCGCGTCAAGCCAATTAGCGGAGTGAAAACTGCCACGTCTGGGGCCGCGGCCTTAAGCGCGCCAGCTGGGCCAATTTCACCGGCAACGTCTGCGAAAATTATGCCTTTGAACCTCTTTTCTTTTGCAAATTTGGCGGCAGCCAATCTCACAAAGAACTTCGAGAGGGCTAACTGGTCGAGTTTGCCCTTGAGCCTATCTCCGATCAGTTGATCGTAGTTGACAGTGTATACCCTGTATGTTGGACGGGTTACAAGCCGGCGTAGGTTTCGGGCGAGGTTCAGCTGGTTCTCGGTAGCGAAGGCAGAGTTGATGCTGGATAATGGGATGAATAGTTCCACTAGGCATCCCCTTCTCATCATTGAATAGGCTGCGAGAAGCGTGAGAGGCCCCGAATCTAGAACCGCCAGCATCTTCCATTGCGCAGACAGAGGTAAGCCGCCTGGCCCCTGCAATTTCTCACAGTAAACGTAGGCATCTTCGCCGACGAGGTCAACATGAAATGTGACGTCGGGGTGCTTCAGATTGACCGTGACACCTTTGCCCTTCAACGCGTCGAGTACGTGGGAGCCGCCCTTGAGTTCGACATCACGTCGAGTCAAGGACCCCGGCTCCGAGCGGTGAGCACGAATTGCGAATGATTGACCTGACCCCAACTTCTCGTTCGCGAGCTGCACAATCGATTGCAGTATAGCCTCCTCAGAAGCTGAGAGCAAGGTTGCGGGGGCGGCGTAGGCCACGCCGAAGACTCCCCTGCATGAACGAGCTCCCACCTTTGCTTCCGTGGCTCCTGTCAACCCGCATACTACCAGCCTGGCTGCGTGCTTCTCAATCCGGAAACCACTGAACCCGGCACGAGAGAGTGCGAACCTCAGGTCATCGATTAGACGCTGCTCCAACGTGCGCCTGACGGGAGAACTCTTCAAAGTGAACTCGGCTGAAGCTACAAGTATGACCGGTTCTGGTAGATGGGACAAGCAGCCTTTCCCCGAACAAGAAAAGGGGAGAATGGCGTTCGTCCTACTTAGTTTGACTGAGAGGAAGAAAAGGAGGCTAACTTAGAATTCGTCTCCGCCAGGCATTCCGCCGGGCATACCGCCGCCAGGGGGCATCGGTGGCCCGCCTCCCTTACCTCCTTTAGAGGCCACCACGTCATCAATGCGGAGAATCATTGAAGCGGCTTCGGTTGCTGATTTGACAACTTGCAGTTTCACGCGGAGCGGCTCTATGACGTTCAGGCTGCGCATGTCCTTGACTTCACCGGAGAACACATCGACCCCATACCAGCGATTTTCTGGGCTCTCGTGCTTAGCCCGCAGCGAAACCATTATGTCAATTGGGTCTAGGCCGGCGTTCTCAGCGAGGGCTAGGGGTACGCTTTCCATCGCATCTGCGAAGGCTTCGATGGCCAGCTGCTCGCGCCCACCGACCTTCATCGCGTACTCGCGGAGTTGCTTCGCAGTTTCAGCCTCGGCTGCGCCCCCGCCAGCCACGATCTTCGCGTCCTCGACCGCATCCCGCACTACGCATAACGCATCGTGGAGCGAGCGCTCAGCCTCGTCCACGACATGCTCGGCTCCCCCCCGCAGAACAACCGTAACGGCCATCGGGTTCTTCGCATCTCTGACGTAAGTTAGTTTGTCGTCGCCGATCTTGGTTTCCTCGACGACCTTAGCTTCACCGAGGGATTCTTTGGCCAAGTCTTTGACGCTTGCTACAATCTTCGCGCCAGTGGCTTCGGCGAGTTTCTCCATATCCCCGCTGCTGACGTTCTTTACAGCTGCGATTCCCCTCTTGGCGAGGAAGTGCAGTGCGATGTCGTCGATGGATTTCTCGCAAAATATGAAATTGGCGCCACTCGCAGCAACGCTGTTAACCATTTCTTTCAGCATGCGTTCCTCTTCGTCGAGAAAGAGTTTCATTTGGTCTGGGTTGTTGATGTTGATTTTAGCGTCGAACTCAGTCTTCTCGATTTCGAGTTTGGCGTTGAGCAGTGCGATCTTTGCGTTCTCCGTGCGCTTGGCCATCTGTGGGTGGGCCACTTCCTTGTCGATCACGATGCCGCGGACAAGTTCGGTTTCTTCTAGGCTCTTGCCATGTTTCTTCAAGACCTTCACGAGGTCAACGTCAACCTTCACCTTGCCGTCCGTAGTTTGCTTGACCTGAAGGGCTGCGTCGACAGCAATCTTCGCGAGGTAGTCCTTCGCGCCGGTTACACCCTTAGTCCCCATGGCGGTGACTGCTATTCTTCTGAGGGTTTCCGTATCGTTCGTATCGATCTTCTCACTGAGGCCGCTGAGAATATCTTTCGCTTTCTCTGCTGCCTTCTTGTAGCCTTCGACCACGACGGTGGGATGCACGTCCTTGTCGAGAAGTTTCTCGGCCTTGTCCAGTAGTTCGCCGGTTAGGACTACGGCAGTCGTGGTTCCGTCTCCCACCTCGTTGTCTTGCGTCTTTGCAACCTCGACTAGCATTTTCGCCGCGGGGTGCTGGACATCAAGCTCTTTCATGATCGTGGCGCCGTCATTTGTGATGATCACATCGCCGATCGTGCTGACTAGCATTTTGTCCATTCCGCGAGGCCCAAGCGTTGTTCTGACAGTTTCAGCCACAACCTTGGCTGCGAGAATGTTATTTCGCTGCGCATCCCTACCTTGAGTTCTTTGAGTTCCTTCCTTCAGAATCAGTACAGGTACACCTTGTTCAGGCATGAAACTTCACCAATTTTGTTACGCTAGGTAAAAAATCCAATATATAAAATTATTCGAAAGGTTCTGTTACGTCTTAGGGACTCGTGAAAACTGTTACATGTCGGGACTTTTGGCCTGTTTCGGGCTTAAGTAACGGTGATCGTTACGACTTGGAATGAGTTTGCGATTACCGTATGTTTCGATTCGTGAAAAACAGGGGAACCAGTAAGAGCGAGACGCGCCTTACTTACCCAAGAAGGAAAGAAAGATGAAAGGGAACTTTTCGGGGTGTATGCAGGTTGGTTCCGAGTTTACGTATTAGGCTTCTGATAGTTGCTGTGTTGACTGCTGCGATAGTAGTGGTTGATGTGATTGGTGACGCAGCTCTGAGCTTGTATGGGATGCAATGGGCTCGTTTCCCATTCAGGTTAGGTACAGGTATCATCGGAACAATAATTTGCTTCATCATCATCGTCACATATCGACCTAAGTGGATTCACGAGCGAACAATGCCGTAGGTGAACAGAACCCAAATAAGGGTTAGAAAGATGATAGGATTAACCAGTAAAGAACACCTATTCTTGCGAGTAATTTCTGTACCTCTTATTATTAACGCCGCTTGCTTCTACGCTGTCTCACGCAACATGCAAACCTTCGTGGCTAATTTCTTTGAGGTAGTCGCTTTCATAACCGCCCTCACGCTTTTCGTTCTCACAGTGAACTTGCTGTTCTGGTGGCGATACATGCGAAGAAGGGATAATTTGCGATTTTGGAAACCGCAGAAGCCCTTGACCGAGGAGATAAGTTGAATGCTTTCGTTACTTTGGGATTTAATCATTCGCTCAATCATAATCATCGCTGTTACTGACGCAATCGTATTTTACTTAATATCAATAAGCAGTGTGAAGGTAATGAGATTTGGCTACAGGTGGCTAGCGTTCTTAGTCATTGTTGTCACATTAGTGCCGCTCCTCATCAACATCTGGTTCGTCCTATGGAGATACAATCTACTCAGCTAATGCGCTTCAAGGCTCAGAACACATAGGAATGGTTTTGATTTGTGAAACCCGTAAGAGCGAGAAGCGCCTTACTTACCCTATAAAGGTGGTGAATTGAAATGGAATCAGTAAGAAGTTTTCTCAAATGGTATTGGAGATGGTCTTGCAAACGGTATTGGGAACTTGATAAGAGAAAGCGTATTGTAGGGTATTGTGTCGGATTGACTTTTATCGCCGGTATTTCTGCGCTTATTGTATACGCAGGTCATGGGTGGACTTGGCCGTCGGAGATTAATGGGGTTACATTAAACGTACCCGAGTTCGTAATTGTTATAGCGCTAGTCACACTGCCAGTTGGCATATATATTGACGTGTGGAGAAGCCGGAATCTAACCAAACGGCAATAAGTTCCGTCGTTTTAGCAGAAAGTTCCGTCGCAAAAGTTCCGTTCTTCGTTTTTTCTCACATACAGCGTTCCATTCCTCAGAGCATCAAACACCATAATCACATGGCGTCCTAATTGATTTTGCAGTCGAGGGAAGAAAGATGAAAGGATTAACGAGCAAAGAACACCTATTCCTACGAGTAATTTCCGTAGTTACTCTCATAAACGGTGTTGCATTCTACAACGTTTCACGCTACATGCAAACTTTCGTGGCTAATTTCTTTGAAACGGTCGCTTTGATAACTGCGCTTACCCTTTTCGTTCTTACAGTGAATTTGGAGTTCTGGTGGAGATACCTGCGAAGAACGGACAATCAGCGATTTTGGGTTTGGGATTTTTGGGAGGTGGTTTCTCGGAAAACAGAGAACTCGAATTAGACTGATCTGCTTTTTGCGTTCTGAATTATAGTCATCCACTTGTCTTTACCTTTCACCTGAATTCCCGCGGCTTCGCTCGGTGTCTTTCCTTCTAAGGCCATGTGTGGTCTAACGTAGTTACGATAGATTTGATACCCCGTTAGAATTGGACTGTCAGCCTTCTTTACACCTCGAATTATCTTCTCACGGTCGCGCACTTCCCCGTTGAAGCGTTACATTCGATTGTTGTTCAAGTCACCGGACTTGCGAACATGTCTAATGCTGGATTGCCAAGGTGCTTACTGTCGGAACTCTCGACACCACCCTTGCGGTTGCTACTAATTTTCTCGGTTAATTGCTGGGCAAGGCGGAATTCAGGTGTGTCCAGTCGTTTACGAAGCCATAAGTCACATAGAGCAAGCCGACCATGAAGAGAGTACCAAGTACGTCGTCAATTGGGGTATTAGACGGTAGGACATCTATTGCGACCAATGCTTCTGTAACGAAGAACAGGAAGAGTAAGGTTCCAACTGGGATCGCTCGTTTCAATGTCTTAACAATCAATCCAGTCTTGAAACGCCTGATTCCGACGAGAACCAGAACGAAACCAAGCATCGAAAATAGAACATTCACAGAAGCGAATGTCAGTCCAAGTAAGTCATGCAACGGTCCTTGACTCCCTCGCGGCTCGCGCACAATCTTGTCAAGAGTCACAAACGAACCTTGTCCAAGCCCGTTCCCCATGATCTGCTCCCACATTTGCGATTCTAGGTTTTGGGACCCCAAAACTGTCAATGTCATGGTTCTGACTCTTGCTATATGTGATTTACGCTTTCAGCGGCCAGTAACTACGAACTGAAACAAATGGAGCGTAGAGGATCCGTGCTTCCCCTAGCTTAGGTGAGCGTTAGGCCAAAGTGTAATAGCTTGACGGAGACTGTTTTGTTTAGGAGATGGGTCCAAGCGATGACGCTGACCCAAAATGTTCTAGCGCTCCATGATGGCATAGAAGAAGCTGTCATCCTAGAAGAACGATCCGGCCGTTTGGCTCTGGTAGAAAACGCCGCCAGAGACAACGCTAGGACGCTGTCAGAACTCATTGAGGAAACAACCGAGAGCACCGCGCTCGGGCCTGCGCTGATCTTGGGAACAGCAACTCAATTCCGCAGAGGGCAGGGCGTCCTGAGGCTTGTGGGTATCCTCTATGGAGATATGGGTATCATT
This sequence comes from Candidatus Bathyarchaeota archaeon, assembly GCA_963726255.1. Lineage (GTDB taxonomy): Archaea > Thermoproteota > Bathyarchaeia > 40CM-2-53-6 > 40CM-2-53-6 > FEN-987. Next base: position 324,970 of record CAVSBL010000002.1, on the reverse strand, counting down.
TTGACGTATTTTGGTGAAAGCAAGCTGCTCGCTGTTCGCACCGAAACTTCCAGCCTAGGCGACGCCATGCAACTAATGTACGATAAGCTACCAAGCCTCATCAAGAAATCTGAAGCTGCCGCCGAGAATCTTATTGCCGTGAAATCAGCGGTCGAGGCCGGGACCATCGCACGGGATTACATCAACTCCGTGAGCGACTCGTCTCGCATTTTCATTAACGAGATCTCATACCACTCGGAGAATGGTAAGTGGGTAGTATGCGGCAGGTACAGGTCTTTCTTTATTGCGCCATCTAAGAGATTTGAGCTTGAAATTGACGAGAAGGAGGGCGCGATCTTTAGTTTCAGGTCGACATCTTCATGGTCCGTGCTCTTTGGAATATGGTTTGTCGGGTTGCTCGCTATGATTGGTGTAGTTGGGTGGTTGCTCTATCGTCTATTCATGCGATAGGATCTTGCTTGTCAAGTCGGCCTATGCTTTTTCGACTAATTCTCTCGCGATTCTAGCTCGAGTGGTTTCCAAGAAATCTGAGAACATGAAATCTGGCATATCCACGAAAGTCCATCCCAACCGTTCCCACAGCCGTTTCATGATGCATCGAGCGATTGTTCTACTTCCTTTGCCGCAGACCTCTTCAGTCAATGAATAGAACTTTCCAAAATTACGAGGTATGTCCTCTCTAGCGACGGCGTAATTTCTTTCCATATAATCGTAAAACGCTTCTTTGGCTTTGCCGCCGACGAGGTCGCTAAGAACTTGATCTATGCAATCGCTGAGCAATGAGTCTAGAGTCGAAGTGGTTTGTAGAGACTTTGAACCTGATATAACCGGGTTGTGACTAAGCTGAACTGGCGGGTCTTCCGGCAGGGAACAGTGCCCCCTAATAATCTTGAACGAGGGCTTGTCATGGGGATATAAGGGCGAGAAACAGGTTGACGCATACATCTCAATAGACACCGCAATATGCCGTGTGGCATACCAAAATCTGACTACATGGAAACGTGGAAACATGGAAACATGGAGTAGGCATCTGCAGCGCACATGTGACACCTAGTCAGCACACGGAGATGAGTAAACTCGCAATCTCCTAATGCAAGCACTATTGGCGAGAGAGCGACTCGAGCTTTCATGGAGTCATTGATGCGCAAAGTATACCGAAATCTTGTTTGGTTCGAATTTGTCCAACCGACCGAAACCAAACCTGACGAATTGAACTACGGAACCAACAGGCTCAGAGCTTAAGCCGTTCTCAACCAATCCGCTCTTTATTGACGCGTCAGGCATAACGATCTCCGCAGGAAGGCTTTGCGCTTCTGGAACCCATTGTAGGATTGAAGCGTTTTCGGGGCCGCCAACACCTTCGTCAACGAATTCTGCCTTCAATTCACCGTCCGAGAAGCCTAGGGGCTTCAGGTTGAACAGTCCCATCAAGCGCACAACTTTGCCTGACTCTAGGACTGCTTTGTCGCTTCCTGCGAGGAAGGCCAAAGCGATTCCGTTTTGTGGCTGAAGCTTGAGGGTTCGGCTTCCCATTTCTAGGTGTTGCGGGTGAAGCAGAGGATGCACTTCAAACGGTTTCTCGACACCACTAATCCTCGTCCTGATAGGGTCTGGGACGAAAAAGTATCGGTGGGAAGTTGGGTCGATAATTTTCCGGTTCAGGGCGTTGAGGTTGTCCCAGCTTATTGTCACGTCCACGGGTTTGGGGCCCACGTCCCATATGAGTTGTCTAATTGCTTCTGGGCTGTAGCCCCGTCTTCTTAGGGCTGCAAGTGTTCCCAGCCTGGGATCGTCAACATCTTTGTACTCGCCTGATTCAAGCCCTTTCATGAGTTTGGACTTGCTGAGTTCCATTCCCTCTACCTTGAGGCGCCCATAATGAATTGCGTCTGGGTACTGCCAGCCCAGATGCTTGTACATGAAGAGCTGGCGGGCCATGTTTGTGAGGTGTTCCTTTCCCCTGATCACGTGCGTTATTCCAAGTGCGTGGTCGTCCACGCCGGATGCTAGGTTGTAAAGAGGCCAAACACGAAATCGCGATCCCACGCGCGGGTGCGGGTTCCTGGCTGTGTCTATGATTCGGAAAGCGGGCCAGTCCCTCACTGCTGGGTTCGGGTGCGATAGTTCCGTCTTCACCCGGACAACGGCTTCGCCTTCCTTGTATCTCCCATCGAGCATTTTCTGCCATCGTTTCGTTTGGGTCTCGACATTCAGTTCCCGGTCCGGACAGGCCGAATTGCTGTTGACCAGTTCTCGAAACCGTTCTGGTTTGCATTCACAAACGTACGCGGCCGCTTTCGCGAATAGAGTTTGAGCTACTTCGTAGTAGATGGGTATTCGGTCGCTCTGAATGTACTCTTCATCCCACTCGCAACCGAGCCACTTCAAGTCCTCTCGGATGATGTCGTAGTATCTCAATTGAGCCTTCTTGAGGCGTGGGTCTGTGTCTTCGAACCGAACAATGAATTTCCCCTTGTACATTCTAGCGTAGTCATGACTCAGAATTACGGCCCGGGCATTACCTATGTGGAGAACAAAATCGGGGTTAGGTGCGATTCGCGTTACTATGAGAGAATACTTGTCGGCGTTCGGGAGGGGCGGCAGCTTTCTTTCTTCTTCAGGGCGCTCCTTAGCCAGCTCTGTAGGCCATTTTTCTAATGCCATGGCTGTTTGGCGATCCAATGGCATGGAGTTGACTTCTTCAACGACCTGCCGCACCAATGGGGTTAGTTCCCTTGCCTTTGCCCTTAGCTCGGAATTTTCTCCGAGCAGGTTGCCGAGAACAGCTCCGGGGTCGGCTTTCCCATTGTGCCTAATTGCGTTGAGTATCGCTGACTTCCGAATCTTCTCGGTTAGGTCGTTTGACATCTCTAAGGCTCTCGCAGTGGGCTCGGTTTCGCTTCTAGAAGAGATGGTCTTCTATTGTGCGAGCGGGCCCTCCGACTTTGCTCTTGAGAACTGGAAAGTTCGTGTACTTCCGAATTTCGGCGCAAACAGTATCGATGGATTCAGCGTGGGTGTTGATGTAGACGGACGGGCCTGTGTCAAGTGAATACCAAACTGGTATGTGGTCCGTTTCCCTCAGTGATGTAATCCCTTGAATTATACCAATTGTCTCTTGGCCCATGAGAACGAGACCACTTTTGCCGGTCATCGTTATGGCATGTAGGCTCAGTGAATCAGCTTCTGCAAGCCGGCAAATTTCGTCGACCTCACCAGCTCTGATCGCTCGCTGCATTCTCGGCAAGACCTTCCCTACTTCCTTCAACCTAGCGGAGAAAAAAGGGGATGTAACTGACTCTTCATGCGCCGTGTCAGTTCTGATTTGCGATGGGATGGGAACAAATGCCATGGCTAGGTTCATTTTCTTGCCTGTAGGTAGTTGTTCTGCATATGAGCTTCCGTACTTGTTGGCGTACCAAATCGAAAAGCCGCCCACGAGGCTTCGGCTCGCGGAACCGGCCCCGAGTCGAGCAATTTCACTAAGACGTTCCGGTTGCATTCTAAGGCTCAAAGCTGAGCTGGATGCTTGAGCGATCGATGCAAAAGCCGACGCTGAGAATCCGAGGCCTTTGCCTTGAGGAAGATTGTTCCGGCTGGAGAGTTTGAAATGTTCCTTCGCCTTCGCAAGCGTTCTAAGCGGCGAAACAACCGCGAGGACTCGGGCGGCTTCGATGCTGCGCGCTGGTTCGCCGTTTATTTCTATGATGTCCTTCGAGTATTTGTCGCTAAATTCGATGGTAGCTTTTGTGGTCAGCTCTTCAACGCAGACTGATATACTGTCATGGTACGGAATTCTTCGTTTGCTGTCCTTTAACCCGTGGTACTTCACGAGCCCCTGAATTGCGTGTGCTATTGCAGTTGCTTTGGTCAAGATCAATAGCCAACCATATTTCGATTAGTCAATCACGCCTGTGAGCGTTGCGACCCGTTCCGCGGCCTCCTTGGTGAGGCCGCTCTCGCCTAGGATCGTGTAACGTTCAGGCCTGATAGAATGGGCCATAGTCAACGCCTTTATGACATATTCGGGGTCGACTCCGAGTTGTTTTGCGGTTGTAGGGCACCCTATGGTTTGGAGGACATCTTTGATTAGTTCCCAATTAGCCCCGTGTAGGTAGGCGCACATTATTGTTCCAACTCCGCACTGCTCGCCGTGCAGCGCTGGTTTGGGAGCTATCATCGTCAATGCGTGGCTGAACAAGTGCTCTGCACCGCTGCAAGGTCGGCTGGTCCCAGCGATGCTCATTGCAACTCCGCAGCTAATTAACGCCTCAACCAGGGTGCGAACACCCCAGTCCGACATTGCTCGTATGCGGGTTGCGTTCTTCATCACAAGGCGCACGCTCATTAGTGCAAGTTCAGCCGCATAATCGCCGTAATACTCATTCTTGATTCTGTGGGCAAGCTTCCAGTCTCTGACTGCTGTGTACTTCGCAACCGTGTCGCCGCATCCGCTTGCTATAAGGGGATATGGGGATTTGGCGATTATCGATATGTCGGCGACTATTGCGATGGGCGCGTGGGCCACGTATGAGTAGGGTCGGTCCAATCCCTTCATTGAAACCAGCGGGCTTGCTATGCCGTCATGGGATGCTGCCGTTGGGACGCTTAGGAACCTGGTTGAAGCTTTCATACTGCTGAGTTTTGCAACGTCAATGTCTTTGCCTCCACCGACTCCGACAACTATGTCAGGATGTACACGTCGAATTTCCCTTTCGACCTGTGCGACTTGGTCGGTTGTTGCGTTCTCGACAAGTATCGTTGACGATTTGAAACCTGCGCGCTGCAGGGACTCTTGGACCGTTGCACCTGCAATTGATACTACCTTGCGACCAGTGACGACTAGTGCAGGTCCGTGAAAGCCAAGGCGGGTGAGTGTTTCACCTACCGAAAGTGCGACATCCTTGCCGATCAACACTTCCCTCGGCAGCTGCATATAATGCGAATCGTGAGAAATGCCCTCAATCAAGGATTACACCAAGAAAAGCAACGAAAGTATTGTGATTGCGACCACAATGGGAAAGAGAGTTAGTGCTGTAAGTTTTGAGATTCTGTAAACAACGCCCATGACGCGACGAAGTGCCTTCGATCCGAGGGTGGTCACGAGGACTTGGCCGGAAACTACTCCGACTTCGCACGTTTCCAAGTTAGCTAACGCCTCGCGGCAAGCCTCAGTAACCTCGCTAAGAACCCTACTCCAAGGCACCACCTCTCCAACCGTGTGGTAACCTAGGCGGGCAGAAACGATTCCATTCACCATGTGCGTATCAGAGGTCATAACTTCTCCATCATCAAAGCCGACGTCCTTGATGGCGTCCACGATCTTCTCCCTTAGGCCACTGACCATGTTGTTACCATCTACGTTTACGTAGGCGAAGCGTTGCCCCGAAACCTCCATTCCCATTACACAGATCCCGCCAGGGCCAAACCCATCCTTTAACGTAAACCCAGCGGGCATTTTGCGAGCCACGCCGACTTTGAACGAACTCGACGGCTCTTCGGCGGTGACTTGCAGACTCGCTAAAGCCGCCTCCTCGAGAGCCCCGATTTTCTGGGATGTCATGGTCGTGGGACCTGTAAGGCAATTGTGGGCGTCAACCAAAGCCAAGTGGCGGAACCTTCCGTGAGTAAGGCCTGTCAACCTATTTGCTACTTCGGAGGGGACATCTTCCATGTCAGAAGGCGAGGTGGTCATCGTTACGAGAGCGCATCCGTCGAAGGCTTGGGAGGTTGCCGTGGCCATTTCGTTCTTCATTCTCGTAACACGACTGGCGCCGCCGTCGTAACGCGCATGCTCCAACCCCGCAAGTACCCATCGGATAATTCTTGCGTTCTGGTCTTGGGAAACCAAGTTCAATTCATGCCCTGATACGCCGTGTGGGACGAGAGTGACTGCATTGAACCTTCTGCTCATTACCGAATGCATAAGATAGGGAAGTACGCTGCTACCGACGTTTAGGAAAGGCCCGGGATGAAAGTTGGAGACGAACATGACGGCCTTGATCTTGTCAGAACCTTTCCTGCGAAACGCGAAAGCCGCCGCGTTTATTTCGGCTTCGACACCGAGTTCATTGAGGTAAGACTCGAGTTCGTGATTTTCATTTTCAAGCCAATCGGTAAGAAACGCCCTGAACATTCGGATGGGTGAGAAACCTATAGCTTCGCGGCCGTAAACCTCGACGATGGCAATTAGGGCGAAAGCGAAAGTTAGTCCCACAATCGTGGACAGCACCAACCCAGTTATCATTCTCGCAAGCGGCAGGCCGAACACGATTATCACTGAGAATACAGTTAGGGTTGGTTCCATGAGTGTGAATAGAGCTCTCCTGGCGAAACTGGTTCTAGACATGGAAAATACGGCGAGGGCACGGGGTGGGATCACGGCGAACAGCCCCAGAATGACCGCGAAATCAGGGAAAATGAACCTCTGATCCAAATTCGTTATCACTGAACCGAACAAGAAAATTACAACCCAAGTGAATATTGTGAAGAGCGAAAGTGCGAGGCACCTTCTAAGATAGAATAACTGGTCTTGTTTCATTATCGTGAAATAGAGTACGATGTCGGATGCAAAGGATGGCAGCGTGAAGGCAACTATCCCCCATGCCGCCCCGATTAGAAAGAATGCGATTGTCCGCTCGGCGAATGAGAAGGACAGGCCGACTCCTACGGTTGTGAGAACCAGCGACGCGATGAAGATTGTTCTCGTCGACGGAAAGGCCACACGCCGTATGAGGTTGTAGTAAGGAGTTGTCCCAGTGATGCGTTTAGAAAAGGAACGAGCCAAGACGCTTCCTCAGCCAGAATTCAGTGCATGGCTCGAATTATGGCTCGCAACTTTGCTACGGACGCCTTTTCAGCTACCGTACCTGTAACAATTACGCTCGCTCCAGCGTCAACCAATTCCTTAGCCTGGGATGGAGTTTTGATTCCGCCGCCAGCGATTATGTTCATATGGCATGTGTGATCGACGGCGCGCACCATTTCGGGTGAAACTGATTTTCTCGCCCCGGACCCTGCTTCTAGGTAGACGAAGCGCATTCCGAGATATTCGGCTGCAAGGGCATAGATTGCTGCCAGCTCGGGCTTGTCGTATGGGATGGGGTTTGCGTTACCAACAAACCCGGCCGCACCAGCATGCTCCCCAACAATTAGGTACGCGAGCGGGATCGGCTCAAGGCGATAGCGCTTTACTAACGGTGCCCCAAGTGCCTGGGCGCCCGACAGGTAATACGGGTTAATTGAATTTAGTAGGGACATGAAGAAAACGGCGTCGGCGTTCTGGCTCAGGCCCGCAACATCGTTTGGAAATAAGATTACGTAGAGCCCGGCAGATTTAATCGCCTTCACGATAGCGTCAACTTCGTAAACCGAGGTCGCAGTCGAGCCCCCAACCATTGCGGCAGCGGTACCAGCTTTCTTGACTTCTGACGCCAAGTTGCGTGCCGCTAAGGGTGTGAGTTTCTCCGGGTCAAATAAGGTAAGATGGGCGGCTCCTTCCTTCCTAATCACGTCCTGTAGGTGATTTTCTACCTTACCAATTCTGATATCGCCCAAAGGATGAAGCACCCACCGACTTGCACTATCGAACGGAGTGGTGTATTCTCAGAAACTGGGCGCGACACTATTAAAAGCGTCGGGTTTGGGAGTCGGGTGACGGTCCATCGCCATCGTTTCTGTGTGAACGTTCTAGGGTTGTCCGGGCCGCAAGTTGGCTGTTATGCTGCAACCCAGCGCTGTGGGAAACGTCGATCTAGTTTTCTCTTTACCTTCTCAAGCTCTACGATTGTTCTGTCAACGAGGTCTGTGAGCGCTGTTCCGGCTCGAAATTCCGCTCTGTTTAGGAGCACTTTGGTTTTGTGTTCGATTTGGTTTGGCAGCGGCTCTATTCTCCGTATGATAGGCTTGACCCGAGGGCCCTCTAACGAGTTTCTTACATGAGTCCATGTCGGCCTCCACTTAGCGTATGCCCTTACCCTCTTCTGTTCAGTTACCATTCGCACATTACGTTTGAAGCGTAGGATCCCCTCCTCAACCTTCGCGGCTCCGGTAACCAAGACACCCAATCAAGTCGCCTCCATCGATCGACAAAACTCTGATTCTTACCATCCTGCTTGATAAGAAAGCACCTCCACTTGGTGGAATTATCCACCACGTGTACCAATTGCTACACGCTCCACCAACGGTTAAGTCCGTTTACGGACAGCTACTATTGAGGAAGGTGAATAGAAACGGCAAAACAAATTGCCTACACGGCTATCGCCCCGCCCAAAACGGAATCCGTTTCGATGGACGTATGCCAGCACGCTCAAGTGCGGGAAATAGGCCAAGATTTCGACGAAGAGGGAAGGCTACTAAGGCTCATAAGATGCCAAAGATGCGGCCTTCTGATGCACGAATATCTGACGCGACTCTAAGTACGTCAAACTGCAGTTATCGTCGAACATTTTCCGTTTTGCGCCCCACTTCGTCAACTGCTTGAACAGCTATTCGCACTAGCGGGCAGTGTGAACGGGTTTCGCGGTGTTGCGTCCAGAGATCGTCATTACAAGAATCCAAGCAAAAATCCGCGCATTCCCAAACACGAGCAAGGACTAGAATTCCAAGCGTGGCTGAAATACTATTAAGACCGCTTGCGTTTGAAGGTTGAACTTCAACGGCGAAGGCGGGCCTATTGCAATCGTACGTTTCACCTACCCGAAAACTCGTGGGCCTACTTTCCATGATGCGCCTACCTAACTGTGTCATGATTGGTTTTGCCGTAATCGTAGGAGAAGTAATGGCTTCAACCACTGTGCCAGTGAGAGCCGCATTCTATGGGTTTATGACCGGTTTCCTTCTTTTAGCCGCGTCAATGGTTTTGAACGACTACTTCGACCGGGAAATTGACAGCATCAACGAACCGGAGCGACCCATACCGGCCGGAGTGATAAAGCCCGCTGAAGCTCTCTCGTTCTCGTTGATCTTAACTGCAATCGGTTTCTGGTCTGCAGGGAATTCCGGATCAGGAGCACTCGTGATTGCTACCGTGAGTGTAATCATCATGGTCTTGTATAATTCGAGGCTCAAGAAGACAGGCCTCTTGGGCAATGCCCTCGTCAGCACGAATGTGGCAATTCCTTTTATTTACGGAGGGTTCGTCGTGGGAAGTCCTACTTGGTCATTGGGAATTTTTTCCCTCCTCGCTTTCCTCTCAAGCATAGGACGAGAAATTGTTAAGGGGATAGTTGACGTCTCGGGCGACACCGCTAAGGGAGTTAAATCGTTAGCTGCGACAAAAGGAAATGCCAAAGCCGCAAAGTACGGCGCGGCTCTATTTGTTGCTGCAGTAGCCCTCAGCGGACTACCCCTAATCTTGGGAATGGTTTCATACTATTACATTCCTTTGGTCGCCATATGTGACATCGGGTTTCTACTAACCGCATATTCCATACTGGCAAACTCCAGCCCTAAGAACGCTAAACGCAGCAAGAACTACGTGCTCGTGTGGATGACGTTCGGTCTATTAGCCTTCATACTTGGGACAATATGAGGCGGTTCACGAGCATTTTCGCGTGACAGTGTCGCTCATAACGTTTTTATGATATCAGAGCCGTACCGTTCACTGAGAAGGCATTGTCTTGAGAGTTAACGGCGGTAGGTTGCGCGGCATTGATTCGCGCGGTAAACGGAAACTATCGAAAGAGTCTCTGACCGCCTTTCCGAAGGAGATCGTTGGAACCTTCGCTCACCTGCCCAAGGTTTTCAAGAAAGTTGACATCGACCGCCTCATGGGCGACAAAATCTCACGAAGCATGAAATGGCGATACGTCCGAAGAATGGAGCGGCTTGGGATAGTCAAGCATGCAACAAAGAAGTATTACAGGAAGGTCTACGACACGATCTCTGAATGGATGGAGAAAGACGCTATCCCGAAAATTCGCCGCATGGAAACGCTCGTTGAACTAGAAACGCCTACAACTAGCGCTTAGCGTATTTTTCCAGCAGCTCTTTCGCCCGATCAACTCGAATCTTTTTTTCAGCCACCATTTGTTCGCTGACTTTGTCGATAAGGTCACCGGTCGCGCCAGCGCTAATTGCGATGTTGCGGGCATGAAGATTCATGTGGCCGCGTTGGATCCCTTCGGCCGATAGCGCCCTAAGGGCCGCAAGGTTTTGCGCTAGTCCGACTGAGACAATTACTTCAGCTAATTCCTTCGCCGACTTAACGCCGAGAATTTTCACGCCCAACTTTGCAACTGGGTTCGAGGCCGTGGCTCCTCCAACCAGTCCAACCGCCATTGGCATCTCTATAGTCCCGACTAGGTCACCGTTGCGGTCCTTCTCCCAAGTTGTCAACGAGGTGTAGTGACCCGAACGAGCCGCATATGCGTGGGCCCCGGCTTCAATCGCTCTGGTGTCATTGCCCGTGGCGAGTACGACAGCCGATGCGCCGTTCATTATTCCTTTGTTGTGGGTCGCGCATCTGTATGGGTCTGCGGCAGCGAATGCGTATGCGTTCACTATCCCGTCAACAACTTCTTCGCCGCCCAACGCCTCTTTCGTAAATGTTGCTTTGGCACGGGCGAGACGTTTCACGGCCAAGTTGGAAATTATACGTAAGTAAACTCGTCCGCCTGAAACCCGCTCAGCTATGGGAGCAACAGCTTCCACCATGGTGTTCACCGCGTTCGCACCCATGGCGTCTCGACAGTCAACCAGTAGCTCAGCGATGACCATCTTTCCGAGGAATGTGTCGATGATTCGTACCTCTAAATCGCGGGCCCCCCCACCTAGGGAGACAAGGACTGGATCCTGTTCGTTTGCATGTTTCATAATCTCCGCTTTGTGTGCGAGTATTTCGAAGCGAGCCCTATGCGCATCTTGAACGCCGACGATTTGTATCTGCCCAATCATAATTGGGTCCGTGGAAGTTGCATGGAAACCGCCCTTCGGCCTGCTCATTTTGGCTGAATTGCTGGCAGCCGCTATAACCGACGGTTCTTCAATAGCCATAGGGACTACGACGTCTCTTCCGTTGATTAGGAAATTAACTGCTACACCGAGCGGAACTGGCATAACACCCACTAAATTTTCGACCATGCGGTTAGCAACGTCAAAGCCAAGCGCCCCAGGTTTCTGGAGCAAACCAACTTCCTCTTCGGTCAATCCAGCGAACTCCTTGAGCATTCGCACCCTCTCCGCTATGGGAAGCTTGTAGAAACCGGAAAGCTCCGAACTCTTAACCAAGTGCCATCATCTTACTGATTACAATTCATCAGCTTTGAAGTTTAGGTATATTGCAGTCTTCTCGAAACGACCTTTCAACAGCCTGACATCCGATCATACTCATTGCTGAATCCAGAACTTGTTCGAGCATATGAACGACCATCCTCTCGGCCTATGCTCTCAGTTGTTCTAGCACTTGCAGTTACTGAACGGGCCTGATTATTGACACGGTCCCCGCGGTTGCGTCGACGATCAAATGGTCACCCGTCGCTATTTTCTCAACCGGAATTTTGTCGACGCAAGGGACACCGGCTAGGATTACGCCGGTGGCTACTATGGTTTCGGTCTCTTTATTCACAATTGCAAGTGGGGCTTGATTGTTCTTGGCGAGGCCGTAGATAACGTATGAGCCCACGGTGGAGCCTTTCCCACACGGGAATACTAGGATCTTGCCTCTGACCGATTTACCTTCCAGTTCATGCCCCTTTTCTATGAAGAGACCTGTCTTGGGATCGACGCCGCCATAGAACCCGATCGGCTCTTTCGATACGAGGCTTTCGCCTTCAACCTTCCCGGGGCTTATTGTTCTTCCCTTGAGAGTTTCCATTCTGGTTCACGCTGGTCCTAGGTCAACTGCTCAACTAGTTTGTCTAGCCTAGTGAATACGACGTTCTGTTTGCAGAAACCTGGTAGATAGTTTGCCGCTTTGCCCGAGTTGACACCGGTTGTTCTATAGCCCATATCCTCGATGGGTGAGACCACCATGCACGTATCGGCAACTACTCTCCCTCCCGCTGCCTCAATGGTTTGAGTGAATCCCATGCGGTTCGCGGCTTCTTTCACCATTCTTGATGTGCAGACCCACAATGGTTTCTTCAACTTCTTTCCTTCTACCTTTCGGGAAATGGTCATTATTTCCTTCAATGAGGAGTGTGGGCATCCGAGAATCACAATGTCGGGTTCCTTTCCTGTCGAGAGTTTCGAGAAGGTTTCGTCCAAGTCTTTGTCGGTCACCGACAGTCTTTCTAATCCCTTGGTTGTCATCGCTCGCGCCTCAGGAGTCAGGTTCTCAATGTGATACAGTGCCACCGCGCCTGAGGCTGCCATCGCAGCCCCCAATGCCTTCAATTGGTCGGTGTCGGCTTCTTTGATTCCTGTGAAGTAAGGAATTCTGTTCTTCACAATTTTCCCTACGACGTAGCCTAGTGCGCCATAATCTGCGTTGTCCTCCAGTTTGGCACTGACATCAACAAGAACCTGAGGTCTTCTGTTCTCGTCCAAGTGCAGGCCGTAGTTTGGGGTAACTCCGCATAGTGAGGCGGCTAAGGCTGATGGCCCTCCTTCCCGGTTGGTTCGCGCGCCTATGACCGAATTTGAAAAGGAGATGGCTGACGACTCGGACCAAGCGATGTGTTCTCCGAACCTTGGAAGGTTTCCGGCCAAGTAGGGGGTGCAGGTTGCGCTGATAACGATGCCCATCTTCTTGAACGCGTCCATGATTCGCAGCTGCTTCTCAGCGAAGCTGGGAGGAATGTTCATTTGTTGCCAATCTTCAATGTCCATTCCTGCCGGATTGAGGAATGTCACTATTTTTGCAACAGCGCCTTTCTCCGCATAATCTTCCAAGAAGTCTACGCCCGGATCACCTATGGATTTGTACGAGACTCCCGCGACCTGCGCCGAGCTGACTGGAATCATCCTGTCAGCGCCGTAAATATCTCCGAGGCTGACAAGCAAGCGGAACATCCGCTCTACAACCTCCCCGTTTCCTCCCGATAGCATCAATTCTTCATTTTTCGTCAAGTACATCATTTTCACCTGCGGGATTCGGATCCTACGTAATCGTTGAGGTTTAGTTTCATTGGAAGTTCGGGGCGTTTGAACTCCTTTTTGCTGCCTTCAGGTATCGTCATGTCGAACCCGACTTTGCAGGTCATCTGTGTATCCATCTCGGAGGATGGGTCGAGTGAAGACCCTTTTTCTCTTTTCATGATCATGTTCTTGTCCGCTTGAAAACGAGTTGCCATTGCCCATTCAATTTCGTTGGGATCGTGGATGTTAATATCATCGTTCACGATGAAGACGTGTTTCATTGATTTGTGGCCTTTGAAGGCGGCCTCTATGGCCTTTGGAGCGTCGTCTGGATTCCGCTTGTGTATGCTCACGACACCATGCAGCCAAGAGCAGCCCCCAGACGTAACCAGAACATCTTTGACGTCGCAAACCTTTGCGACCTCTCTGTAGATCGTGGGCTCCCTCGGCATTCCCATTAGTACTCTATGCTCGAGCCCACCTGGAAGCAGTGCGTGATACATCGCGCCTTTCTTGACGTATATCTTCTTGACTTTAGCAACTCTTTGTTTGCGTATGATGTCGAAGGTTTCGGTTAAGTCAAGGAATGGGCCTTCTTCGTGAAGCTCACCGGTCAATTCGGCAATAATTACGATGCCCGAAGGGGGAACCAAATGTCCGTCAAGTTTCACGAGAGGAGTCTCTTCCAGTGCGTTGGCAATGTCCGCTTCACTAATCCCGACGTCTACCGATATCGCTCCGCTAACTAGAACCTGCACGGGCGATGATATACAGAACGCAAAGTCCTTCAACCCTCGCTTGATGTAAGAATCGAAATGCCTCTCAAGAATTCGTAGGACCAGCAAGTCGCTTCCTAGGACTTGGGCGCGATGGTAGGAGAGGTTGACGCCGTATTCTTTGTCTTCGGATGCAACGATGCCAGAGGATATGTATGGACCCCCGTCCTTAGGGTAATGTGTCAATATGGGCAGGAGACGAAGGTCGGCTCCAATGTTCTGGTAGCCTTCCGCCTCGATTATCTTCGCTTTCTTGGGGTGGTCGATTGCGTCGGTGAGTTTCGACATGAGTTTCTCTCTCGTCGTTCCCAACCCCATTGCGACTAGGTCGCGTGTAGAGCAGACATTTGCTACGACTGGCATGCTGAATCCGTTGACGTGATCGAAGAGGACAACACGCCCGTCTAACATCTTCATTAGCGTCGAGATTTCGTACTTCGGATCAACTGGTTTGCTTATTCTAATCAGAAGACCCCTTTCCTCAAGGGTCTTGAGAAAATTCGCTATCTCCATCTGATTCACCGCTAAAGGTACCTAAGCGTCTAGATACCGATCGTGGTGCGCAGGGCTTGAAAACCCTTCTTCTCAATTTCAGCTGCGACGTGTTGTTGTAGCTCTAAGCCGGGGGTCAACGCCAACATGTAGCCTCCCCGTCCAGTTCCCGTCATCTTAGCTCCTAATGCGCCATTATCTCGGGCTAGGTTCACTAGCATGTCTAGCTCATTGCATGACACACCTATCTGCTGCAGCAGCTCGTGGTTTCTGTTCATGAGGACACCGACCCTGTTGAGGTCGAACGCTTCGAGTTGCTTCTTTGCATCTTCAACCAGCTGGGCGGCTTCATCGAATAAGGGCGCATACTTTTCAGGCTCCTTCTCTCTTCGCTCCTTCACACCTCCGACTACGTCTTTCGTGTCAGCAGTTATGCCTGTGTTGCCCATCACAATTTCCACCGACTTCCTAAGTTTCATGCGTTCCATTCGTTGCGAATTTGGCTCTCGCTTGAACCATATCAAACCCCCGTATGTGGCTGCCGTGTTATCGATTCCGGATGGCGTACCATGGTACCCCTTTTCTCCCTCGTAAGCAATCTCGTTTATTCGTTCATCAGAAAAATGTAAGCCCAACTCATCCGAAAATGCGCGCGCAATTGCGGCGCAGGAGGCGGCACTAGCTCCGACGCCACTTGCAGCAATCAGATCGCCAGCTAGTATGATCTTGAAATGATTGCGATCCGCGTCAACTTGCATAAACCTGAGCATCTTGTCCAAGGATTCCTTCTGCTCAGCGAGCTTCTCTGCCTTGTAACCCGGCGTCTCAGGCCTGTCATCCTGCAGCTCTACTCCTGAGCCCGTTTGTCTTTCAACAAGTGCGGTCGTCTTAGATCCAATCGCTGACGCTATTGCCGGGAGGCCGTACACTACGAAATGCTCATTGAAGAGAATGACCTTCCCGAATCCGACACCTTCTCCCAATGTTCACTCCCTTGATTACTTTCTGCGTAGCCAGTAGAAAAATCATGCGAAACGTTTGTCAAGAATCATCGTTGGCCGGTCGAAGCGAAGTATCTCCGCTAGAAGAGATGCTGGTCAAATGCGTGTGCCGCGCCCCCGACCCCACTTCTTATGATAGGGACGTTAAGGCTGCCCTCGATATCGTCGCATACTTTGTCCAAGTATTCCGGCTGGGTGTTCAGAAACACTGAAGGACCGGTGTCCATCGAATACCAAACCGGGATACCTTTCTCTTCCCGCAACGTCCTGACCCTTCGGATTACGTTGATCGTCTCAGGGGATACGAGGACAAGCCCTTGCCGACCTGTCATGGTGACTGCGTGCAGGCTAAGTGAATCTGTTTCAGCAATCTTGCATACTTCAGCAGTGTCCCCTTTCTTGATTGCGTGAATCATTCTGGGGATAGCGGCTTTGACGGATTTCACCCTTGAGGTGAAGAAAGGTGAGGTAGTTGACTCATCGTGCGCCATATCAGTTTTTATGGGTGAAGCCAACGGCACGATTCCCATTGCTAGCTTGACATGCGTCCCGTCATCAAGCTGCTGGGCGAACGATCTTCCTCTTTTGTTGGCGTACCAGATGGAAAAACCGCCGACGAGGCTTCGACTTGCAGATCCCGCTCCCAAGCGTGCTATCTCGCTTAAGCGCGATAGGTCAATCTTCAAGTTGAGGGCATTGTTTGCGGCGAACGCAATCGATGCGAAGGCTGCCGCTGAAAAACCGACACCCTTCGCCTTCTCGAGATTGTTCCTACTAACTATTTTCACGTGGTCTTTGGTCATTGCGAGTCTTCGCAGGGCATCGATGACGACCATTACCCGCTCCGCTTCATTGCCTTTCGCAACGCCTCCGTTAATCTGAATCATGTCCTCATTGTACTGGGGGCTGAAATCAACGGTCGCCGTCGTCGTCAGTTCCTTTACACAAACGGAGATGCTATCGTGGAACGGAAGCCGGAGTTTCTTGTTCTTGAGGCCATGGTACTTTAACAAACCCTGAATAGTATGAGCAACGGCTGTAGCCTTGGCCAACAGATTAGCACTTCATCCTTAATTTGCACTAGGCAAAACGATGCTGCAGGTCTAGTCTTAAATATATGTTTTCCCGGCAAAAGGCTCCCTACGAGCACGCTTCACCGGGAAACATCAACGACAGAGGGGGCTTCCTGCAGCTTCAGGTACGATCGAGTAACGAGTGCGTTCCTTACAGCGGCTATTCACGAGTGAAGACTATAGACGAATATCCGACGACCGCGCCTTTGTCGCCGGTTATGTCGCCGCTGGTCTTGTAAGCCAGGAACTCCGGCTTGACGTCTCCCAGCATTTTTGCGGCGGCTATGAGCGTTGTGATTGGGCCGTATCCGCACATGGTTACTCGGCTACTTTCCCCTAGTTCATTTAGCGTCCGGTCATCGAGGTTGATGATTGCGTCGATCGCCCCTTTGTCCTTCCTGCTTGCGCTCTCATGGGTTTCGTAATGCGTCATGTCACTTGATGCGATTATGACGAAATTCTTGCCTTTGCACTGTTCAACTATACTCTTCGCTATGTCTCGGCTCGTCTGCAGGTCTTGCATCATCATGCAGATAGGTACGAACCTAGGAGCATCCTTGAAAAGGAATTGAATGAAAGGCAATTGAACCTCGATGGAATGCTCAGAGGAATGCGAGGCTTCATCAACATCCAAAATGCCGCACCCTTTCTGGATTTGTTTCGCTACGCCGCCATCTACCGAGGTGACGCCGAGGGGAGTTTCCCATGCACCTTCAGTCAGAATAGATACCCCGCTTCCGTACCCCGTGTGGTTAGGGCCAAGAATTATGAATACTTCCGGCATCCCATCAGCCGCAAGTCGGCTATAGCCATTCGCCGCCACTGGTCCCGAATACATGTACCCTGCGTGCGGCGACACTAACCCGACGATCTTCCTAGGGCCATGCTCGACGACCCTCGGAACTTGCCCCGGGCCAAATCGGTGGGTGAAGCAACTGATTATCTGTTCTGTTAGTTCAGTTTTCGTTCCGGCGTAGAAGGCGTTCGCCACATATGGTTTCCGAGTTTTCAAAACTCACCGCCCGCTCTCGGGGCGATAGCTGCCAACTTTGTCTCGAAATCATCCACAGTAGCAGTTATTGTACCGTCTTGGGCGAGTTCCCCTCGTTCACGCAGCACCTGGCGTGACAACAACCAGTAAACCATTGCCAAAGCGCGTCGCCCTTTGTTGTTCACTGGGATTGCGAGGTCGACTCCGCTGAAAACGTTATCCGTGTCGCAGAGCGCAATGACGGGAACTCCGGCGCTGGACGATTCCTTAATCGCCTGCCAATCCGCTCTCGGGTCGGTTACCATAATGATTTGCGGGTCTGCATGGTTCGGTTGCAGGGGGTTTGATATGAGGCCAGGCATGAAACGGCCAATTATGGGAACGGTCTTCGTTATCTCGCAGAACTTCTCGACGGGAGTTTTCCCATAAAGCCTAGAGGAAACGATCAGTGCACGTCCTTCCTCAAAGCGTGCGATAAAGCGGGCCGCCAGGCGAATCTTCTCATCAGTCTTCCCAATGTTTAGTATGAATAGCCCGTCGGGCCTGACACGGTAGATGTAAGGTTCCATGTCACCAGTCTTAATCCTGGTACCTATGTGTAGGCCTGCGGCGAGTAGCTCTTCGAGTGGGAGGAGTAGGTCCTCGGACTTCGGCATTCCCTCTTTTTCTTCAATCTCAGACATGTTGGCACGCTCTATGGTTATTCGAATTGTGCGCGTCTCTTAGCGGTGACTTGGGCGTAGCGCAATAGGTCGTCTATTACGTCGACTTGGGATATGAACATGCGGCGGCAGCAATACCTCGTCATTCCCATGTCGTCCAGAACGGTCTTCGGCTTCTCGCCTGCCTTGACGCGCCGTGCGAATTCTTCCCAGCGGTCGGCTACGAGTTTTCCGCAAGTGAAACAGCGTACTGGTATGATCAAACCTTGTTCTACCTGTATGATTTTTGCTCTCGGCGCCTAGCTCCAGGCCCACCGAACTTCTTAGGTTCCTTTCTCCGCGGGTCGCCTGCAAGCATTGTTCGGTCGTAATTAGTCAGCGTTTTTCTAAGTTCCGAGCTGCGCGACCACTGAACTAAACCTTTTGCTACCGCCATACGGGCTGCTTCAGCTTGTCCCATGAAACCCCCGCCGCTTACCTTCACGCTGATATCCACTCCTTTCGCCCTCTCCCCCGACAGCGCCAAGGGTTCCATTATTTTCATTCTTGCGATCTCGGGCGTGAACGTTGAAAGCGGAATTCCGTTTACGAAAGCATTTCCGGAACCGGTCTTGATTACGGCTCGTGCGATTGCGGTCTTCCTTTTCCCAGTGACGAGTATGAGTCTCTTCTTCTCGGCTTTCTCTGGTTTTTCGGCTTTCTCTGGTTTTTCGGCCTTCTCGGGTTTTTCCAATTTTTCTAGTGTCTCACTCATTCAAATTTACCCTCCAATCTCCGTCGCGAGGTCTGCTAGGGTTATGTAGGGTGAAGCGAGGTTTGACGCGTCTGCGCCGGGTACTTTCACCGCTTCCTTGTTTGAGTACTCTTCCGGGACGCCTATGTACACCATGACCCTGTGGAAGGCGGCTTTTCCTTTAGCCTTCTTCCATGGGAGCATGCCCCGAACTACTCGCCTGAAGTATAGGTCTGGCCGCCGTTGGTGTACGGGGGCGGTTGTCTGACTTGCAAGTGTTCTCGTTTCGAGCCGATGTTTTGCTTCTTCCACAATGTTCTTTCGCCTTCCGGAAATTACGGCCTTTTCAGCGTTAAGCACTATGATGTTGTCGCCGCTTAGGGCGTGTTTCGCGACGTAGCTGGCCAGCCGCCCGAGGATTTGATTCTTCGCGTCCAGTAGCACAGGTTCTTTCGACATGGCGCTCATCTCATGATTAGAACGTTTGATCCCTTTGGGTTTTTGCTGACGAAGTCCTTGATCGCTAGGCATTTGCCGCCGGCCCGTTCAATCTTCGTTTTCGCAGCCTGGGAGAACTGAAGGGCTCCGACGGTTACGGGATGTTTCATGTAGCCGGCTGCTAGGACTTTGCCTGGCACGAGTATGAATGCGTCACGTTTCGAAGCTCGCGATATGTGATTCAGGTCTAATACCGCCCTGTTTCTTCTAGGGCCGGAGAGGGATTCGGCTGTTACCTTCCAGATCTTGGCTTTGTTTTCTCTGGCCTGTACCTTAAGGAATCTGATTGTATCGAGCAGTTCGGGGTTTGTTATCATTCGGCGCATGAAGTTGTTCTCCTATTCGAAACCCTTCTTGGCTAAGTCGGCGAGGGTTGTCGCTTTTTTGTCGAGGACCTTCGCGGCTTCTTCCGTGATTCTCTTTGGTGGTATGGCACCGGTTGATTCTACGTAGAACAGGTATGATGTCTCGTCGCCTTCGATCTTGATGGGGAAGGTTTTCTTGGGATCCACCGGGACAGCTTTCTCAACGCAGTCCATGCAGAGCGTGCAGGCAAGTTCGTCGCGAACGGTGATTTTGCTCTCAGGGTCTTGGGCGTATACGTCGGTTGGGCAAACCTGGATAACCTCGTCGGGGTTAGCTAGGTTTTCGGCGTTTAGGGTTACTTTTGGCAGGTACTTGTAGGCGCAAGCTGAGGTGGGCTGCCACTTGGCGTGCTCCAATCCGCGCCCTAGCCTAGCGTAAGCCTCAATTTTCAACTTCTGCATGGGGGCCAGTTTGACTATGGGTATGCCGCCGCTCACGGGTTTTGCATCGCCTTCTGCTTGCAAAGCCGAAGAGTATACCATGACTGGCTCATCCACTGCCTCTGCTTCAAGCGTGAACGAGGCCCTGCATTTACTGCATCCCAGTTCACTCTTGCAGTCGCATTCCTCAGGTAGAACGTAAGCATCCAAGTCCGTCTTGATTGGTACTAGCCCAAGCCTGTGGGCTATGACTTCATCATAGAGGACGGATGTGTTTTCGATTATGATAACGTCCTCGATGGCCATTACCGGGACTTCGGCCATCATCGCGCGGCGCAGGGCGTTGGCGTAAGCATGTCCCGTTCCTTTCAGCAGGAACCGGAGCGTGTTATCTTTCTCTTCTAGAATCTTTACGTCCAAGGCCTACGGACCCCTCGAATGAAACGGCGCATCTCGTGGGCCACATTTGCCATTACGACTTGAATCTTGTCGTTCGGGTCCGGGGTCCACGATATTTTCACTTCTTTGCAAAGAGCTTTCGGAGGTAGCTCTGCGGGGCTTATAAACTATTACGACTTTTCGAACACTCTCAATCGAAAATGTTGTCGAAGAGTTAATGTTCGCGAGTGATTTCGAATTGAGTTAAGGCCGCGAAACGATGAGCGCGAGTTCTATCGCTGAGATTGGCTTCGTCCTGGTTATTTTTGGATTTGTCCTGGCATTTGTCGCGGTGATTCTTCTCATGGTTAGGGCGGGGAGTGGCGGAGCGAAGGTTCGTGGAGCAGGAATTTTGCTGGTTGGCCCGATTCCCATAATATTCGGGACGGATCGTGGTTCAGTCAAGGCTCTCGTGGTTCTTGCGGTAATTCTCATAGCCGTCGTCTTCGTTTTTATGCTCCTTCCTTCGCTTCTGACCCGGTGAACAGTATGGCTGCCCCTCTCTGTGGTATCTGTCGGATGAGCCCGGCGACTTACATATGCCAAGCGTGTGGGAAGGCCGTTTGCGGTAACTGTATCGATTCAGCCAGCTGGCACTGTTCTGATTGCACGGCGAAGTTGACGCCCGCCGCCGGGAACTATTCGGCTCCGGCCCCATTTTCTTGGGCTACGTGGTTGTTTTTCATAGCATTCGCTGCGATCTTCATAGGCACGTTGTTGATGACATTCGGTTCGTTATCGAACCAAGGAGGAGTAAGTGGCGGTGCAATCATACTGATCGGGCCGATACCAATAATCCTGGGTAACGGTCCCTACTCAGTTGGCCTAATCACTTTGGCCGCGGTCCTGACCGTTGCGGTTCTCGTTCTCTTCCTTGTTCTTAGGAGACGAGCCTAACATAGAGGTTGCTAGGACGGGCTGGGGGCAGGTTCAGTTACGGCTTGGCTTGCAGCCATTGCCGTGATAACTTTCCTAAGCGGATGGTCAGCCTTCGACAACGGGCTATGCGAGAAATACTTCAGCTTCTGTTCCTCGTCGCGTTTCACCATATATCCAGGGACCGAGACGATTTTTCCTGCTACAGATATGTGACCATGCGATACGAGCTGTCGAGCTTGAAAGACCGTTTTTGCTAGCCCCCGCCTGAATACCATGGTCTGCAGCCTTCGCTCAAGGAGGTCTCTAATCTCCAAGTCCAAGACTTCATCGATGTTAGCCGACTCGGACAGGACACCGATTCGGCTTAGCTTCGAGAGGTACTCGCGTTCGAGGCGTTCGCGCTCTTCACCAGTCGACCCCAGCAACGACCTGGCGATGCCTCTGACCTCTGAAAGCATGGTTTTGTATCGCCAGAGTTCGCGCTTGTTGCGAAGGCCGTATTCGCCCATCAAGTGAAGTTCGAGTTCGAGTTGATCGGTGCGCCAGGGATGCCTAGGCGTTGCGTAGGTCTTTCGTTGCCTCTTCGGATCGCCCATTTGCTATCAGCCTTATTTCTTCTCTTCTTTGGGCTCTTCCCCTTTCTTCTCAGCAGCGGCGGCAGCCCTCGCGGCTTCCATAACGACTTTCTTTGCTACACCTACTGCTCTACCTTTCCGGCCCGTTGTCCTTGTTCGTTGCCCTCGAACCTTCAGGCCCAACGAATGCCTTACGCCCTTCCAGGTTCGGATGTCCGTCATGAAATCAACATCGGTCTTGATGCTGAGCGCTAGATCAGCGCCTATCAAATGGACGTCACGGCCACTCTCGATACCCTTCCTTCTATTGAAGAGGCGGGATGGTAGACCATACTTTGCTGGGTCCTTCATCACATCCTCTAGCTTCTGAACGTCGCTCTCAGAAAGTTCGCCCATTCTCGTCTCAGGCTTAAGTTCAGCAGCCCGGACTATTGCGACGGAGTAGCTTGGCCCAACGCCCTTGATGTGCAAAAGGCCGTAAGCTAACTTCTTCGTGCCGTCGACGTTGGTGCCTGCGACACGGAGGATTTGCCGGAATTCTCGAGACATATACTAGTTACACCGATTGCGAAGTAGCGAAAGCCAGAACTGTATTAAACCTTGCCGGATTGGAGTACCCCGGCTCACCAGAAAGCAGTGATTCCTTGGATCCACAAGCGCGGATTCCTAACTTAACATTTAGCGAGCATGCTAGTCTTGCGAGTTAGGGCTACGTGAGTTCTGCGGCCTTTTGCTGCAATATGTCCCAGGCCAGAGATACATCTTCCCACGTGGTCTTCAGGTTGCCAATCGCTAATCGAATTCCGAATTTTCCTCTGAGTTTGGTGTGTGAGAGAAATACTTGGCCTGTTTTGTTGATTTCTTCCAAGAGCTTTTCGTTGAGGTCGTTAATTTCCGAGTCTGAGCCACTCTTATTTTTGGGGCAGAGCCGGAAGACTAACGTGCTGAAGGGAACCGGCGCCAAAAGTTGAAAGTCCGGATGGCTTTCAATCCTTTCCGCCAGTCGATGGGCATAGGCAATGTGTTCTCTTATGGCGTTGGCGATTCCTTGACGTCCCAGTGAGCGAATAACCATCCACAGTTTGAGTGCACGAAAACGGCGGCCCAAGGAGATACCATAATCCATGAGATTCTTCGCTTCGCCCGCCTCTGCTGTTCGAAGGTATTCGGGAGTCAAACTGAAAGCCTGTTTGAGGGTTTCGGGGCGCCTGCAATAGAGAACACTGCAATCGATCGGCGTGAACAGCCATTTGTGAGGGTTAATGATTATCGAATCGGCATTGTCCCAGCCGGCGAAATGCGTTCGCATTTCGGGTAGGATGGCTGCGGCGCCTCCATAAGCGGCATCAACGTGGAGCCAGATCCCGTATTTCTTGCAAAGCTGGGCGATTTCATTCACCGGGTCGACGCTCGTGGTTGAAGTAGTTCCGATTGTGGCGATGACACAAACCGGCCGTATGCCTTCATCGAGGTCGGACTTGACAGCCGTTTCCAGCGCGTGTATGTCCATTCGGAAGGCTTCGTTGGTGGGAATCTTTCTAATACCATCCTGGCCGAGGCCTAGTACAATGGCCGCCTTTTCGATTGATGAATGCGCTTCCTCTGAGCAGTAAGCGCGTAGTCGGGGAAGACCACCCCTGCCAGCCAGGCCTTTCTCGCGGACTTGCAGACCTATGGCCTCACGTGCTGCGGCCATAGCGCACAGGCTTCCAGCCGAGGCGGTATCGTTGATTACACCCTCAAACTGTTGCGGAAGGCCAACCATCTGTCGTAGCCAATCTAACACGACTTCCTCAAGTTCAGTGGCTGATGGAGAGGTTTTCCACAGCATAGCGTTCACATTCAAAGCACTTGACAACATTTCTCCGATAACTCCCGGATAGGAGCCTGTGATGGAAAAATAGGCGAAGAATCGAGGATGATTCCAATGAGTGATTCCTGGCAAAATGATCTTTTGAAAATCCTTTACCACATCCTCGAAGGGCTCAGGCTGTTCAGGCGGGGACTTTGGAATGCATGATTTGATTTCACCCGGCCTAGTGCGGGACAATACTGGATAGCTGCTCATATTCTCAAGATAATCAGCGATCCAATCAACCGCTTGGTAGGCACATTTTCTGAAAAGCTCTGGAGGTAAATCTCGGTGCCGAGTCTCTATTTTGGATGTATCTTCTCTTGAACCGACCAATTGACTTCAGAGGTTATGGTGGTGTCGCCCAATTTCTGTTTTCACCTTCAAGGATCTACCGAATTTAGATGTGGCCGGTCAAAACGCGGTTGCTAATGAATGAAGGCGCTTAGGGTGAGGTAAGCTCCCACCGAAATCAGGACTAGGCCAATAGTGCGCTTCACATTTATTTGACTCAGCCTTTCTGACCCAAAATGACTTCCAAGCTGAGCCGACACGAACAGAACTGGGATGCTCAGGAGGAAAACTGGAGTTGACAAGATCAAACTCCCAAGGCGCGGTGTTCTCGCCACTATGCCTGAGAGTGAATTGAGCAGAATGAACACCGTCGTCGTAGCCGCGGTCGTCTTTGGCTTGGCCATACCCGCTAAAATCAGCACTGGAGCCAGGTAGACACCGCCACCAATCCCTGTCAGCCCGGCAACGGCTCCGATCACTATGCCGATCAGAATCTTGAACGGCCATTTCAGAACGATGTGCCCCAAAGGAAAAGTGATGACAATCAAACTCACACCGCCAGCAGTTATAGCCACGCCCATAACAATTTTCAGTAAAGTTTCGGGCAGGACGAATAGTCCTGCAAGGTAAGCCGCTGGAACCGAACCAATAATGAACCATGCGAAACCTCGTGAGAAGTGAGTTCGCCAACGAAAAATCGAGCTAGACGCAGACACTACGTTAAAGAGTAAACCGCCCAAAGCGGACTGCCCGGCGGATATTCCGATTAGGAGCAGGATAGCGGTGAAAGTTGACCCGCCCGCGAAGCCCGCCATCGTGTAGAAGAAACTAGCCAACCCAAGCAAAATTACGATAACTAGTGTGCCCAATGCGTTCAATGGAAACCCACCCTGGGAATTCGCAGGATCATCATAAGTCTTGGTAGGCAGAAACCCCATAGACTCACCAAGGAAAAGCGTGGAAGCAACTTACCGCGACAATTACACGAAGAACTATCCGTCACTTTTCCAACGTAACTTCGAAGTTCTCGGCGACTTTGAGCTTATGCCAATGCGAATCAAATCCCGCATTTCGCATTGATCTGATTCGAATCATGCTCTTAGCCTCGTCCGCGGCCTCATCCAGCTTAAAATCAATCACCCCATCACAAGCAGCTTCCAGGTTCTTGTAGGTCGAATCACTGTGAATTCCCTTAATAATACCCCCAATTCCCGTAGATTTCCATAGAGAAGCGATAGGAATCAGTCTGGTCCTTACAAATTCAACCCAGCTCTTCTCTTCGTTGAACCTCCCAAGACAGGAGGCGTCATCTAATATCCTCAACCAGTCGGGTGAAGGGACTGGAGGATTCGAATCGACTCCTACCTCAGTGGCCATTAGATATTTTGAATGGAGGACGCTTAGGTCGGCTGCTTTCAAGGAATAGAAGGCGTACTTTTCGTTTGATTTCCTGCCGAGCGTCGCTGTGTACCAATCAAACACCCTAAGCTTGTCGTTTGCCTCAAGATCCTTGACATCAAGGCCGCGTTGTGCGAGCTGGGAACGGATATTGTCTGGGGGTTGGGCGGAAACACCATAAGTAACAACTCCACCAGCTTTCAACCACTCTGCCGCAATACAGATCGAAGCCTGATACCAGGCTGATGTAGGGTCGTATTCGACTAGGAGCGACGACCCAGGCGGCAGTGGCGCCTTTAGCAAATCTTCGATGAGCGCGATGTGCATTGGTTCAAAGCCTCAATATTCCCAATCCATGAATCAAAAACACGACGAACTGAACGTTACGCTAAAACATAAATGTGCCCGTATCGTATAAGGCTGCAAGAAGGCCGCAAAGAATGCCACTTTACATGGACATCCACTACAAGATTCACGGGTTAACTGCAGAGGCGATAATGGCCGCGCATGCCAAGGATCTTCAAGTTCAGGGAAAATATGGTGTGAAGTATATGAAATACTGGTTCGATGAGTCGACTGGCAAAGCGTTCTGCATGATTGATGCGCCCAACAAGGAAGCTGCCGCAGCAGTTCACAAGGAGGCGCACGGCATGGTCGCGGACGAGATCGTCGAGGTGAAGGAGGGCAGCTAGCTCCTTCGTGCCGAGTACATCTGTAGAATCTGCTAAAACTTAATTGTTGCGTGGGGGCCGGTGTCGCTGCAACGCCAGTTCGTTAGTTTGTAGAATGTGCGACCACCAAGAGTTTTCAAAGACTCTTGGGGATCTAATACTCGCCATCAATTCGGAAGATGCTAGGGCGGAAACGGCTTGAAGCTTGATTTTCGTGTCTGGTTGGTGTTATTAGTCGTCATGACATGTTTCGCGGCTAACAGTGTCATAACTAGATACTTGGTTTTAGTAAGTCGTGTTTCGCCTTTCCTCGTGACGGTGATCAGGTTTGTCAGCGGACTCTTTATGCTGATAATTCTAACGTCAACGAGGCCATCAACTTTTCGGCATGCTAGACCAGGTTTTTCTTACTTGCCTGGTGCGGTTTTCCTAGGCGCTTACGCGTTCGCAATCTCTTATGGATATTTGTTCATTCCGGTCGCTGCGGGAACTTTTGTCTTTTACACATTCGTCGTGTTGACGATGTTTGCCTATTCCATCATAGAAGAGAAGGAAAAGTTGACCCTCCGCTCACTACTGGGGCAATTGTCAGGTTTGCTCGGGGTGCTAGTCATAACTTTCAGCAAAATAGGCTCAGTAACACTACTTGGTGTATTACTAATGGCTGCAACAGGCACGTCATGGGGATTGTACTCTGCATACGGCAAGAGATTCGAGATCACCTTCAGCTACACATTCAACAGCTTTCTGATTTTCGGAGCAGGTGCAATCATTGCTTCGATGACACTCGCGCTTTCAGGTCAATCGATTTCGACAAACATTTCGCTTCAGGACCTAGGACTAGCGTTGTATATGGGTACGGTAAGCACGGCTCTAAGTTACAGTGTCTGGAATGCAACCGTGAAGAAGATCGCTCCATCGCTAGGAGGGCTCGTTCAACTTGGAGTCCCCATCCTCGCTCCTCTCATGGGAATAATCTTCTTAGCCGAACAAGTTAGCCCTGCGCTTATGCTTGGAGGCGGGTTCGTCCTGCTGGGAATCTACCTTGCTCGACCCACGCGTTCCCACACGAAAGAACCGAGGATATTGCACACTAGCACTAGCGGCATTTGATTCTTGCTTGCGTGGAAATGGCCTTGAATCGAAAGTTATGGCGCCGGGAGAGGGATTTGAACCCTCGAGGCCCGTGAGGACCACAGGCTTTCAGTTCCTTTGATTCCAGGCTTAGGCTTAGGTGCATCTGCCCCGTACCAGGCTCGGGAACCCCGGCTCCAAACGAGTTCACAATTCCAAGCTCAATTTAAGCCTGTTCAGGCCTCCAGTGCAAAGAAAAACAGTGCACAATCAACCTACGCGCTAGCGGAACGAAAGGATGTCGAACATATGTCATACACTACTATTCGGCGCGGAAGAGCAACCACCTAGGAAAAGCTGCAAAACCAGCCCCGTCAGACTCGGAAAACCGAGTCACCCCCCCTGGGGGTACCTCCAAGCGTGCGCACGACCAATCACAAACCCGCCAAAGTAACATGCTATTCTAATGCTTCCATAGGGCGGGGTATGTGCCTCGCTCCATGATGACCCGCTCAGTCTTGACGGCCACTCCTTTCTCCTGGTCAAGCATTTCTTGGGAGGTCATTAGGGCGCGTGCTAGCGCGACTCCTTCTCCTTTCAACGTGAAGACCGCGACAAACTTGTTGCGTTCAATAGCGGAATCCAGTTTCAGTATGCCCGGCAGGGCTAATTCGGCTCCGTGGCAGACCGCGTCGACGGCAGAATCACGAATTACAATGTGCGGGAGGGGAGTGAGTGCCAATTCCATAGGCTTGATTATCGCCTTCAGGGGGGCTTCGTTGCCGGCCTCGAAGTCGGATTGGGCCGCGCTCAATTCATGCAGGGTCACAATCCCATCATTTTCGCTGAACGGCCCCGCACGCGTCCTCCTGAGCTCACGCATGTGGGCCCCGCAACCGAACACTTCGCCGACGTCGGAGCATAATTTGCGCATGTAGGTGCCTGCTTGGCAGGAGCAGGTGAAGAGGACTGTGCGCCCGTCTACTTCTTGCACGTTGAGTTTGTAGATGAATCGTTTTCTCGGTTCCCTCTTCACGGACGCTCTGAGCGGTGGTTTCTGGATAATCTCGCCTTCGAATTGGCTTAGAACTTCGCGAACGGTTGTTTCGGGGATGTCGGCGTGAATTTGCATTATGCAAACGTATTCCTTCCCCGAGTAGAGAAAGCCTTGAACGACTTTCGTGGCGTCTTCTAGGGCTACGGGAAGGACGCCGGTTACCTTGGGATTACCCCGACTGTTACGTCTCTAGGGTTCCACCGTGGCCGGCGTGCGACAATTTCATCATGCGTTTGATCCAAGCAACTACTTCATGGCTTGATGGCCCAGCAGGCTTATCGATGTTCATGATCCCATACTTGATTCGGAGTGGCATTGGCCTTTCTTCAGGCTTGAAGCCATAACGCGGGTCGGTCTCATCGTCCGCTTTCGCTACAAGTTCTCTACTTACCGTCCAAGGGATGACGGTCTGCAAACAATTCACCTCTTGCACACTTGTTACGTCCCTGCTGCTATTAAGGAGAGTAACATTCCAAAGAAAGCCAAGACCATCAGCCGTCCGCCCAGTTAGGCGTCCGGCAGAGTGCATGCCGAATCGGATAAGTTGGGAGGTTAACTTGCGGCCGCTTTCATTGTCGGCAGGAGATCTTCTTTCATGAATTTTGTTTTCTTACCCTTGGTTAAGGCTTTCTCGACTTCGTCATCTGGTGCGCCTTTTTTCACTTCAACGCTCTCAGGTGTGGGCTCCAAATGGTCAACGTTGGTTCGCCTACGCCTGACGCCCGTAACCGCCTTTGGGCCCGTGATCAAGACGAAGTTCTTGTCGACAACATCCACGACTACGCATTTTCTTCCGGTTTCACGGCCTACGAGTTTTACGCAGATTCGGCCGACTTCCATGCTTGGCATAATGTTTCACCGGTGTTTGTTCGCCGCTGTAGATTCGAGGGCAATAAATAAGCGTAGCCCATCAGCGGGAGGTTGTTCAAGTCCGTTTCTTGGCGACGAGTTTTCGGACTTCAGCGATAACGAGGGATTTAGTCTGTTCGACTGAGTGGAGGCTGGTGTCTATCTTAAGGTCATAGATGCTTAGGTCGTCCACGTTGATTCCATAATATTTCTTGTAACGCTCTTTCTGTATTTGTTCGCGGGCTATTGTTTCCTTCTTAGCGGACTCGAGCGATATGCCGTCCCTGTCAGCTATTCTCTTGAACCGGACTTCATCGGGTGCGACCATGAGTAATTTTACGTCTGCGATGCCATTAATCATCCAAGCGCCCAGTTGCGCATCGATCACAAGGCCGCCTTTCCTAGCTTCGGCTTTGGTGCGGTCGTCAATCATCTTGTCTATCGTAGGGTCTCTGGCCGCAAGGCTACTGAAGGCTTCTAGGGATAGTTGTCTTTCCTTCGCCAAGTCCCTGAATAATTCCCCTGCGCAAACATACCGTAACCTCAACGCGTCCGCGAGGGCTCTTGCATAAGTCGATTTGCCTGTTCCATGGGGGCCGCTCACGGTGATTACTGGCCCCGGCAAGCCCTACCCGACTCTGGTTCCTTGGCGAACCTTTTCGCGTAGGCACGCGTGGCATAGAACGCCGGCGAACGGCCTTGACGGCCGCCGAGAGGATTTGGTTAGGCCTCTTATGGAGCTGGGTGGAACTCCGCCAAGGGGAAGGCCGCATGACGCGCATCTACCGCCAGAGTACTTCTTCCTTCGGTAGTGGATGGTGGACCTGCCGCCTGGAACCTGCAGGGTCTTCCGCTTCACGTTTCGGTTTCGGAGAGCTCTTCTAGGCATTTGGCTTTCACTCACTCATTCCTATGCCGAACAGCCTCATGATTGGGAAGTTCACGGCGAAGGAACTTAGGAAGTACCAGTAGAAGAAGGTCAGCTGTGTGCCGACGATTGGGAGGGGATACGGTGCGATCGCTACCACGTGCCCTCCGAGGGCGTTGTTGATCAAGTACCATATGAGGAGGAATGGGACAAAGGTTACTGCGGTGACCTTCATTTGTTCCATGCTTGCCCTCGATTGGGCCTTCATCATTGCTTGGCTTTTCTTCATGAGTTTTGAAAGCGTCTGCTCATCTTTAGCTTTCTTCGCCTGATCCATCTCTTTCCTCCAGGCCGAAACCTCCTTCATCGTATTCCTGACCATATTGTAGTCGACGAGAAGCTTCGCCGCAGTCGACGACATGAGACCAAGCGCCAAGGCAATTCCAATTGTGAGTAGAGTGGACTGAGGGATGTTGCTATAGGGTTTGATAGCGGTTGCAACCCATGCGAATACATCATCTATGAAACTCAAACTTGTGCCTCCATTACGCTTCGAATCGTCTGAAACAGCTCCTGCGCCGCTTGCTTCTGCCTACCCTCTTCATTTCTTATAACCTTAACAGGTGAACCCGTCACGACCGCCGAAGCGGCAGCAGTCGCGCGGGACCACTCCAGGTCGAATGCGATTTCTTCAGCCACCCCCTTCTCCCGCATTCTACTCGAATCGCCCGTGCGTCTGGCGGCTATTTGTTCTGGGTTTGCTTCCACAAGGACGAGCAGCCGTGGGTTGAGTTTCTCCAGAACATGTTGTGGGAGCCCAGCCCACATTCCGGAAACGGTTCGAACGAACATGTGGGTATCTACGACGATGGTGCCTTGTCCCGCTCGATTGGCAATTTCGCTCGCGGCAAGTTCCTGAACCTTCTTCTGTTCTCCGATGTTCTGCTCCCTCATCTTGTCGCGGTGAAGGTCTTTGCCAAGTTCTCGCATGATTTCGTTCATGATTGTCCCGTAGTTGAGGACGGTGAGGTTGAACTTGTTTTGCTTAGCGAGGTCTTGCAATTCGTTGAGTACGGTAGTTTTCCCTACCCCGGGTATGCCGGTCACTACGACCGTTCGGGACAGTTCCTACTCACCCAGGAAGCCTCTGGCCGCGGGGTAGAGTTCAGTGATCCGTTCCTGTACGAGGATTTGGTAATACTGCTCGATGATGCCGACCGTTAGCAGGATCCCCGTGCCCGAGCCGAAAGCGCCCAAGAAGTCTGCGCCCGCGGCTATGGCTCCAATCATTATCGCCCCGAGAATTGTGACCGTCGGGATGTAGCGGTCAAGCATCTGCCTTATCGGGAGTTCAGACCGCCTAAACCCTTCAATTTGCATCCCGGAATCCAAAAGCTGCCTAGCAACAGTCTTAGAATCCATCCCCCCAACCTCAACCCAAGTTACGGCAAAGAAGACACAGCCGAGGATCAGGAGGACTGCATACATGAGCGCTCGCAGCGGGTCGGCCATCGCCAATTGTAGGCTCCGTGGCGGCACCACATAGTAAACCAGCCCGCCTGAAGGTTGGTACTGAGTGCCCTGCGTCGTAAAGGTGCCTATCAGGTTGAACCAGAAATTGGTGTTTGTACTGTTGTACCTCTGCCAGAGTAATTGTGCGATGAAGTAGATGTTGCCAAATAGAGCGGCTGCAAAGATCACGGGTATGTTCGACACGTAGAAGAGCTTCAATGGGAATTTTCCGCGGAAACCTCTGTACCTAGCATATGATACTGGAATCTCCACGCGCATGCCGTTGAAGTAGATTATTATCGCGAAGACGCCGAGCGTCGTCATAAACGCCACCATGTCTGGCAGGCCCCCCGTACGGGAGAGGACGCTCATAATGCCCTGCCTGCTAAGAACGCTTTCGGCGAACGCTAGGACGGCACCCAAGTATTTCCCGTCAGCCATAGGCCCCATCGGCGCCACCGAGTCCCACCATATCGAAGAAGCAACACCAGCAGCGATGAACAGGCTGATTCCGCTTCCCAACCCCCAGCCTTTCTGAAGCATCTCGTCTAGGAGTAGCACAATAATCCCTGCGGCGACTAGTTGCAACATTATTACGATTTCCGTTGTTACTTGGAGCGCTCCGTATGTGCCGCCGATTATGTAGGCTGATGCCTCGAAGATGGTCATGACTACGGAGAGAATCTTGCTGGCACTCGTGAACAGCGACCGGTCTTCTGGATTGGACATGTCTATGTTCACCATTTTCGACCCGGCCAGGACCTGCAGAATCAAACCGGCGGTCACGATGGGACCGATACCCAACTCCATTAGGGTGCCCCGGTTTGATGCAAATATGACCCGGAGAGAGCCTAACGGGTCGTTGAGCCCTGCCGTACCTATTCCGTAAAGCGGCGTTTGGGACATTACGAAGTAGATTATGAGCGCAATGGCGGTCCAGAATATCTTCTCGTTGAAGGCGACTTTCCGATCGGCCGGCTTGATGTCTGGGAAGAATCTCGCTATAGGCTTGAAAAGTTCGATGAAACGGACCATTCAACGTCACTTAGTGGGGGCAGTTGGAGTAGGTTGAGCTTTGAGGACCGCTTCTCCACCGGCCTTCTCTATCTTCTTACGGGCCCCCTCAGAACACTCGTCCACTTTTACCTGGACGGCACGCGAAATTGAACCCGTGCCGAGGAGCTTACTGAAGCCGAGTTGCCCCAAATCCACAACAACCTTCTCGCCTGCCTTCTCAGCTTTCTGCTCAGCCGATAACTTGTCAGCCAATTCTGATAGTTGCCAAAGGTTGACCGTTTTTCCAGCAGGCCTCATGTTCGCGATGGAGGTGAAGCCTTTCTTGCCGGCGTAATGCATGTGTGAATATTCGCCGGTTCTTATGAGGCGTGATCTCTTGTGCCGGTATCGGCCGGCGTTTCCGGCTCCTCCTTGCATGCCGGTTCCCCTGTGCTGGCCTGAGGTGCCCCATCCGTGTGTTCTGGAGGCCCTTAGGTGCCGCCCTTTTCTTAGTCTGGTTGCCAACTTGGACATGCCTTCACTAGTTTTCTGTTGGAGACGACCACGCGAAGCTGTCAGGTTCGGGAGTGCCCAAGATAAACGTTTCCGGAACTAGACCTCAGGGCCTGAGGACAATCTTGCCACAATTTCCGGAGCCAACCAGTTTCATCGCATCTTCGAGCTGGTTAAGTGCCATTCGGTGAGTTATCAACGGTTTCAAGTTGAGCTTCCCAGATTTCAGGATGGCTTCGAGTTTGTACCACGTGGTGAACATCTCGCGGCCCACTATGCCGCGGACGTGGGCTTCTTTGAAGATGAAGTCGTCCGCTATGTTGAGTTGAACTTCCTTTGATGGAATTCCGAAAAGTATGACCGTCCCCCCGTTCCGAACTGTGCGAAAGGCGTCTTTGATTGCGTGTTCATTTCCCGACATCTCTAAGACTACGCCCGCGCCTCGCCCGCCAGTGTCTTTGTGAACCTCCGCGACCGGGTCATTGTTCTTAGAGTTGATTACTTTCGAGGCTCCCATCGCTGCAGCTAGTTTCAACCTGTAGTCATTGATGTCGACCGCCGTGATGGATAGGGCCCCTGAGATGCTTGTGAGAGCAACGGCTGAGAGGCCTACTGGTCCACAACCGAAAATCGTTACGTCATTGCCGGCAATATCCGCTGCGAAGGCGGCGTGTACCGCGTTGCCGAGGGGTTCCAGAATCGAAGCGGTGTCGAGGGGGACTTCGCTAGGAACTGGCCATGCGTTGTTCTCCGGTATTTTGACGTACTCCGCGAAGCACCCATCTACATCAACACCCAGAATCGCGATCCGTTCACAGATGTGAGAATTTCCTGTTCGGCACTGGTAACACTTACCGCAGGCTATGTGGCTCTCTGCAACCACCATTTCGCCCACATTGCACGCGGTTACGTCGGGTGCAATTTCGACGACTTCGCCCGCAAACTCATGCCCAATGATGCGCGGGGGCTTGATTCGTGCCTGCGCCCACTCATCCCATGCGTAGATGTGGTGGTCAGTTCCGCATACCGAAGTGACTTTCACCTTCACGAGAACTTCATGCTGGCCGATTCTAGGCCGCTCAACTTCGACCTGTTCAATTCCCGGCTCCGGGCGGAGTTTCGCGAATGCTTTCACAATTAGATCACGCCGTCTAACAAGCACTGAACCTTTATGTTTTGCTGGACTCTGGCGGGCAAACCTATTATTGTGACGGCGGTTGACTGGGCCGCTGGAGAGAATTCTTTGGTTCAAGCGGCTCAGTCAAAGAGAGACCCGCGTTCATTTCTCCGTGAAGAATACGATCGCCTTGTCAAGGAAGATTTGGATTGGCGCGTGCGCGTCCTTGCGAGTAGCAGTGGGCCATGGGCTGTAGTTTCCGGTAAGAAATGTCTGATGTTATGCTCCAACAACTACCTGAATCTAACCAACCATCCCAAAGTGAAGAAGGCTGCTCTAGAGGCCGTCGAGAAGTATGGCGCTGGATCGGGTTCGGTCCGTGCTATTGCAGGGACGATGGATGCGCACGTGGAGCTCGAAGAAACACTCGCTCACTACAAGCGCACTGAAGCTTCGCTCGCGTATGCGACGGGGTTTGCGGCTAATTCTGGCCTAATTCCGCAACTTGCGGCGGAAGGTGACCTCATCATTAGCGACGAGCTCAATCATGGGAGCATTATCGATGGCGTGCGATTGAGTAGAGCAGAGCGCACCGTGTACAAGCATCGTGATATGGCGGACTTGAAGAAGGTTCTGGATGAAGCGGAAAAGAAGAACTACAAACACATCTTGATTGTGACAGACGGTGTTTTCAGCATGGATGGGGATATTGCGCCAGCCGATGGGATAGTTGAACTCGCCGAAGAACATGGAGCGATGACATACATTGACGATGCGCATGGTGATGGCGTGCTCGGGGAATCTGGGCGCGGTATCACTTCACATTTCCATGTTGAAGGCAGGGTTGATGTTGAGATGGGCACGTTCTCGAAAGCATTTGGAGTTGTCGGCGGCTACATTGCCGGCTCACGGGATCTGGTGAATTACGCGTTGAATAAGTCTAGAACGTGGCTACTCAGTGCGTCGCACCCTGCCAGCATTGTCGCCTCATGCAAGGCGAGCATACAGGTTGTACAAGACGAACCTGAGCACCTGCAGAGGTTATGGGAGAACACGCGTTACTTCAAAGAAGGTTTGCGCAATTTGGGCTTTAATATTGGAACCAGCGAGACGCCGATTACACCCGTGATAGTTGGGGAGAGCTCTACGGCGCGCAAGATGAGTGAAATGCTCTTCAAGGAAAGAGTTTTTGCACTTCCAATAGTCTACCCCATGGTTTCACGCGACAAAGCTAGGATTAGGACGATCATGAACGCCGGACATACGAAGGCAGATTTGGATATCGCGCTGCGGACTTTCGAGAAGACGGGTAAATCGTTAGGCGTTATCTGAATAGCCTGAAGGCCTCGGTTTACGCGACCCAGTCTTTTGGAGTTACGATTCGGTATGTGCTGCGCAGGGCTTCGTACACAGCGTAAGACATGGATCCGAGCGTGCTGGTTGAGCCGAAGCTTCGGGTCCAGCAGTCTTTGACTCCTGCCAATGTCAGAACCGTCTTTGGTGTTTCTCCGCCGACTAGACCCAGTCCTCGTGGGCCTGGGATGATTTCGATGCCAACGCTACCGCACTTTCCTCGAATTTTGAATGGGACTGAGTGGGGTTGACCGCAACCGCATTCCCAACTGCCGCAGCCCCTGCGAATTGGGACAACGTCGAGCTTTGCAGCTAGGGTGGCCTTGTCGATCGCACTTCTCACCTGTCTAGCCTTGCCGCCTCCGACGCCGAGGAACCCAGTTCCGTTTCCGACGGCGACTATTGCTTTGAACCGTGATTTCTCGCCTGCATCGGTTTGCTTTTGGACGAACCCTATTCCGAGTACCTCCTGCCTAAGGCCGGGTAGAAGGACATCGACGATTTCTGGTTCCTTTATCTTCAATCCTTGCGTGAAGATTTCTTCCAAAGAGACTATCTGTCCGCTCTGAACCATTTTGCCAACCTTGGTTTTGGGGACCCAGCCTACTTCGGTCCTTTGGGTTTGAGCTGTTTGCATATCAGCGTCTCCGTGCGAGTTTGTGCGTATCTATGTATTCATCCAAGTGTGCGGCACCTCTGAAGGATCCGCCTTTCGCCATTAGGGATAGTTTCCTGTAGACTTCCGTCGTGATGAATCGCTTATCGCGTAAAGTTCGCAACCTACGCCGGATCGACCGGATGCGAACTACCCAAATTCTCTTGGTGTTATGTGCGCTTCCCTTGGTGCTTCCTGGCCCTTTGTGTCGGCCTGCTAACAGTTCTTGGTGTCTAACTCGTTTCCTCCCTCTGCTTATGCCAACCTTGGGGAGCTTCTTGATGCTTCCTTCGTGGATTAGTTTCCTGATCTCTTCGCGAGTTATTGCGGAGGATACTCGGTCGGTGTCTTCAGGGTCGACCCACACTCGTGTGGTTCCCACTTTCATTAGGTCGGCGGCTAGGCGTTTCTGGCTAACACAGCTCATTTCTTACTCTTCCTTTTTGCCGCGGTTTTCGGCTTGGTTCTCTTCTTGGGTTCTTGTTTTGCCGGTTCAGGTTCCTCTTTCCCTTTTTCCTCTGTGGTTTCTTTCTGTTCTTCTCCCGTTTCAGGAGTTGGCTCAGTAGGGGTGGGTACCAAAGGCGCCGCTGGCCTCTTCAAGCCGGGATTAAGGATCCGGATGTTCGCCTTCTTTGCTTCGTCGAGGATTTGGACGCGTTTGTTCTCGCCTACTGTATGGGCAATCATTCCCACGTGAAGCTTAGGGTCAAGGGCCTGCAGATCTATAGGCCGCCAGATTGTGACCGCTTTGAAACCTGATGGGTGAAGGCCCCTTGTGGCCCGCGGCCTGGAGTAACCTATCTTAACGACCGCTGGCCAACCTTTCTTGCTGCGCCTGACTCGGCTCGTCTTGCCGTGTGGGGCGCGCCAAGCCGCTTTGATCCTCTTGTAGCGCCAGCTTTCTTCCCGAACAAACCGCGGCCTGCGATAGGACAAGTCACATGCCCTCCGACTTCTCGAAGATGTAAATGCCGTCTAGGAATACACGTTGGTCCTTGTCTCGAATTCTTGTTGCGTATTGGATGTTGGCGGCTGTTTGGCTTACGTCGCTGAGGCTGTTTCCTTGAACGTGAATTTCGTCTCCCGCAATTTTGACCTTAGCTGCCCCGATGATCTTTGCGTTTCGTGGTGTCTTCTCACCTGTGAAGTTGTCGATGGTGAGTTTCTTTTCCTTCTCGATGACTTTGACGGTTATTGGGAAGTGAGCGTAGACGAGCTTGAGTTTGTAGGTGTATCCTGAGTTTACGCCGCGAATCATGTTACGGACGTGCGCAAGGGCCGTGCCGACGAGCGCGACCTCGCGTTTTCGAGCCCATGGGCTGTATACGCGTAGGGATTTACCCTCCAAGGCAAATTGCACGGGGAGGTGTGAGAAATCTTCTTCGAGCGTTCCTTTCGGTCCGACCGCTTTGATTCTTCTTCCGTCTACGCTAAGTTGTACCCCTTCTGGGATGGCCAATGATCTTTGCGCGAGCTCGACGAGAACCATGATTTCCAATCCTACATGTATTTCTTGAATCCTAGGCTCGGGGCGACTTCACGGAAGCATTGCCGGCACAGGTAGAGGTCATACTTGCGAATCACAGGGCCGTACTGGCCGCACCTTCTACAGGGCCGGCTGCCCTTACCGTATTTTCTGACCTTCTTCTGTTTCAGTTTGGCCATGTAACCTAAGCCTCCCGGATTTGAACAGCGAACTTTACTGTCATGAAATTAATGGCGTCATCTTTGGAGACTCGATGTGATTTTCCGACAGCGGCTGGCCTTATTCTCTTTCTCTTAATTCTGAATCCGGGCCGTTCGAGTGTGGCCATGACATCCATCCCGAAGATGCCAAGCTCGGGAACATATTTGGTTCCAGGAATCTCGATGTGCTCTTTGATTCCGAATGCGAAGTTCCCGTTTTCATCGAAACTCGACCTCTTCAAAGTGTTTCCTACGGCATCGAGGCCTCGCTTCAGAAAAGTTGCAGCCTTTTCCCCTCTGAGGGTCGTCATGCAGGCGATCGGTTCGCCTTGGCGAGTTCCGAATTCTTTGATGGTCATTTTGGCCTGTTTAGTGCAGGGTTTTTGGCCGGTGATTTCTTGAAGGACTTTCTTTGCCTTCTCTAGCATTTCTCCGGACTTGCCGACGCCTATGTGCACTACGACCTTCGCTAGTTTGACCTCCCGCATGGGGTTCTCGTGCAATGTTTCGGTAACCGTTTGCACTTTCTAGGCCTCCAGTTTAATCGCGGGTTTGTCTGTTCCTACAACGAATGTGTAGTCCACCATGGTATCAAACTTGTTGCCCGTAGCGTCCTCAAGGGTCACCATTGCTGGCCTCGTTGCGGTTCCGGGCTGAAGCTGCAGGATCTTTCCACTTTTACCTAAGTTACGGCCTGCTATGACAACTGCAAAGTTGCCTTTCTCGAATTTCATTTGGTTCAGAACGCGTTGGGTTGGTATGCTTATCCGCAGCGTATCATTCGTTGAGTAATCGGCAGTTTCGCCCTCTGTTGGTGTTATGGTACGGCCATCATGCGTTCCGTAATGCACGCGGCCGCCTGGGGCTACCCCCTTGCGAAGGACTTTACAGAGTTTGAACTTCGCTTCTTCTTTCGTTATCTTCACGAGGGAGAGCCCTTTACCCTCTACGGGAACGACCCTGTAAGCAGTATTCGCGTCGGTGAATTCAACAACATCCATCAAACCAATAGGGTAATTTCTAGCGTGCCTAGGTCTCCCGTCCACCCTCACTTTTCCTCCGGCCAAAATGCTGCCAACTTCCCTTCGGTTCCTACCTAGGGCCAATTCATCGCGGATCGCCAACTCTAATGGCAAACAATGCGAAGTGCCGTGTGCGCCCGGGTCTGGCTTCGGGACCCATGTTGATTCCTTGCGGTGCACTGGCCAGAAGCTTGGGGAAGCTAGCCGTTTGAGGTGTCCTAGACCGCCTTTATGCCCCATGCTCAGGCCCCTGCCTCTGCGGTAGCCGGTTTAGAGCGAGACAGTTTGACGGACTCTGCTCGCCATTTATCGTCGAGGTTCAGCTTTGTAATCATTACTTTCGAACTGTTTACAGAAACGTTCGCGGTTGTTCCTGAAGTCTTTTCTCTCTGCACGCCCTCAACGAATAATCGCTGCCTGCGCGTGTCGATGTCGTTTATTTTTCCTTCAATGCCAGCAAAGTCACCCCTCAGAATTTTCACTGTGTCACCCTTCCTGACCGGATAAGAGCGCCTTTCCTGACTCTTCCGAAGCTCATCTGAAAGATGAGCGGTTAAGAATCTTCTTAGTCGATGTGAGGGGGCCTCGTAAACCATCTTACGCTGCTTCGAGGGCTTTCCCGTTACCAGATGCATTGGCTTCACTTTCAGATGATAATACTAGCGAGGTTAGATACCCTTGGCCAACGCTCGGCAGCTTCCCTTGCCACAGGCCCGCGAATTTCGGTCCCTTTCAATTCCCCTTCGGGGGTCATGATAACGGCAGCGTTATCGTGGAAGGAGAGCCTAGTTCCGTCCGGACGCTTGAAGAGCCTCACTTGCCGAACAACAACGGCTGGAAACATCTGCCGCCGAAGGTCGGGGGTCCCCTTGGAAACGGAGACCATGACCATATCGCCAACGCAGGCCGATGGGACGCGTCTCAGGCGACTGTGGTAACCAAAAACCTGTATGACCTTGAGTTCCTTCGCCCCCGTATTATCGGCGCAGTTGATTCTGCAACCATTGGGTAATCCTCGTGCAACGTGCGGCCGGTACTCTACCATGCCTTTCGCACTGACAGCACGAGTTTTAGGGGCGGGCATCTTGCTCTCACGTAAGGCGCTGCAGAACACGCCTGAAACAAATTAAGGTTATGTTGCGAAGACGGAGACGCTACTTCATGTTAGCCCAGTCAGTTTCTCGACAACCACGAAAGCGACTTCCTTGCTAATAGGGCGGCACTCCGCGATCTTGACGCGATCGCCCTCGTGTACTTCCAGGCATGGGGGGCTGTGTGCCATAATACGGCTCCTACGTTTCTCATACCGAGTGTACTTCGGTAGATAATTCAAGTAATCTCTCTCCACAGTAACCGTCTTAGTCATTTTGGTGCTTACCACCTTCCCATCCAAGAATTTCCGTCTCACGGACAGCTGACCGTGGAAGGGACAGTTACGGTCGTCACAAGATTTCTTGGGCGCTTTCGCGCCAATTCCCATGTCAGACATCACCAACGCCTCACTTTCGTTTTCAAACGATTCTCCGGCCTACCAACCAAACGATCCCCATCTACATCTACTCGGACGCCGCTAGGGAGATTGAATCGAAACGAAGCAACATTCTTCGGAACCATAACTCTTTCTCTCCCAGCGTTTATCGTTAACATGTTCCTCGTCTCATCTACTACTACGCCGCGAATTCCCTTGATCGAAGAGGCTCTTGCGTTCACGACTCTTACGGTTAGCCCGATTAGTTCGTGGCGGAGTATGTTCTGCGGTGTAATCTCACTCATGCCTTGGGCGCCTCTGGCGGAACTTTTTCGGCTGAAATGGTAAGGATGCGTGCTATAGTTCGCTTCAGTTCGTGAATTCTGCCGACATTCTCCACGGTGCCCCCAGATTTCACGTTCGTACGCAGTTTTGCGAGTTCCGTTCGCAACTCAGCTAACTTCTTGCCGCGTTCTTCGGGGAGTAGCTGTCTGATCTCACGCTTTCTTAGAATCGGCACTGTCGGCCACCTCTTGAACTGTTTCAGCTGTTCCAGCTTCTGCCACAATTTCTTGGATTATCGGTTTCGGTATCGGTGGGGCTTCGCCTATCTCCTTGACTACGGGCTTGTCTGGCAATGAAACGTTTGGAGGCATGAGTTTGACGGTTATTCCGAACAGCCCTTGCTTCAGCTGGGTATCGACAACAGCAGTCCGCACTATCTTGCTGACTGCCTCACCAACCGAGGGTAAGTAACCCGCCCGATATTTTTCATAGCGCGCCCGGTCAGTTGTCAGCTTCCCCCGAATCGCTATCTCGACACCAAGGGCGCCAGCTTCCACTGTCCGTTGAAGGGCCCAGTACGCTGCACGCCTGAAATGAATGCCGCGTTGGAGCGCCATTGCAATCTGGGAAGCAACTACCTTCGGGTCAAGTTCAGGCGCGTCTATCGTGGCAACTGAAATCTGCGGGTTTTCAACGCCAAAACGCTGCTCCAGAATCTGTGTCAAGTCCCGTATGCTTTGGCCCCGCCTGCCTATCACAAGCCCTGGTTTCGATGCGTAAACGACAACCCTGGTGCCGAGCGGGGTCTTGGTCATTTCAAGCCTGCTGTAACCGGCCCGCTTCAGTTCTTGGGAGAGGTACTCGTCAATTTCGGCCCTACGGGCGTTTTCCCTCACGAAATACTTGTGAACTGGCAACTTACTCGGCTACCTCGTATCCCATTAGCTCGACATGTACGAGAGTATTCCGGTAAGGCGTGGCTCTTCCCATGGCCCTTGATATGAACCGCTGGGTCTTTACGCCTCTTTGAGAGGCTGCGTGCACGATTCTTAAGCGGTCCACGTCTAGACCCTTGTATTCGGCGTTCGCCTCCAATTCCTCTAGGAGAAACAGGAATGTCTTTGCGGCCTTCACGGGGTAACGGCCAGCGTACCAGCCTTCGTCGAGGCTTCTATGTGGAACTTCCTTATGGTAACGCCTGTACGCGATCGCACGCTTCTTCTTCGTGACGGCCTCCAGAAGCTCCTTCGCCGAATCTAGCCTCATCCCGCGAAGCTTCCTGCAAATCTCAGTCGCTGCCTTTGGGGAAACATCCAACTCTCTACCAGAGCACTGGACAGCTCGGTCTGGGTCGAACTCCTTGACCGAGTATCCCCAATTCGGCATCGATTTTGCACCGTGCGGCCCGCATGTGCACAGTAACCCTAAAAAACGTTGTTTAGCCCTGAAATTTTGCGTGACGTCGTTCGGTGTTAAACGCGCTAACTAGTTCTCATCGCCGAAGACGCTGTACTCGGCAAGCCGTATTGTCTCTTTGATAGTAAGAGACCCGGTCTCGTTGCCTTATCTTTCCTCAGGTGTAAGGGCGATCATATCTTGAGCGATCCGCTACCCACTGTCTGACGCGTTGAATGGCAGCGGGGTAGCCTTGGAAGGCGTATGGGAGCAGACCGATCACCATTGCTCTTTCTTCTTGAGTGAGCGAGAACCAAAGGCGTGAAAGTGGACCTAAGGCTTGCTGAACTACGTCTGTTGAACCATAGCCGTATGCCGAGGGCGGGTAGGAGGCTGGTAACCTTGTGCCGCACCTGTGACAAAAGAAAGCATTCTCGC
Organism: Candidatus Bathyarchaeota archaeon; assembly: GCA_963726255.1. Lineage (GTDB taxonomy): Archaea > Thermoproteota > Bathyarchaeia > 40CM-2-53-6 > 40CM-2-53-6 > FEN-987. The sequence goes on along the minus strand of CAVSBL010000002.1, from coordinate 282,583 downwards.
TAACGGTTGATGCACAATATGGACAGTTAGTCATGCCCCATAATCCAGACACCCATGTTTTTCACACTTTCGATGCCAGCCCGCCACCTCTTTCGAAGCGACTCAGGCAAATTCTATGTATGACGGGTATGCTGTTGACTCGGGTTTAAATGGAAACTCCCGCGACCAATTCAGGGAATGAAAGCGAAATCCACGGGACGACTTTGAGAGTGTATTGGTACCTATTCAGGAATACGAAACCAGTGGGAGTGCGCGAGACTCAGAGGGCACTTTCAATGTCGAGCCCGAGTACCGCCCTGTACCATCTGGAGAAATTACGGGAGCTCGGAGTGACTGAGAAGGATGCTATGGGGCAGTATTTCCTGAAAGAACAGGTCCCCGTGGGAACGCTAAAGATGTTCTTGAAGGTTGGACATCTCATCTTGCCTCGATACCTCTTCTACGCAATCTTCCTCACCACGGCGACAATTGTCTATGCCATCGTTACCGTCCTTCAGAGTGGCACGATTGAGCTTGCGGGGCTTGTCTTCGGAACCGCAGGCGCCGCAGTTTCTTGGTACGAGTGTGCCAGAATGTGGAAGGAACGTGTCGTTTAGGTGGGGCGGCTGCTGTTCGAAAATGTAGGCTTAACCAGTTTGAAGAGTCAAGGGAGCCGACCAGGTCAATGAGTAAACTATGGTTGGCAGCCGTTCTCGGCATACTACTGGGCTTGGGAATAGTCTACGTTCCGTTTAATTCGTCTAGTCTGGGCGTGCGCTCCCCTGAGCCGAATCTTGTCAGCCAGCCTCTCGAAGCCCAACACACCATGGGCAACCTAGTTCGCCCAACCCAACCTTCCTACCAAGTGATCTTGATCTCCCTGCTAGTCGGGGTCCTCGTGGCATTACCATTCTTTCTATTGGCTAGAAAACGCAACTAAACGCCGAGAACGACCCTCCACCCTCTATATCATTGTATCCTCAGTTTTCAAAAACATACACTCTATTCAATGACATGCAAGGGCTCGGGAAAGGGAATGCGAATGTAGTACCCGGGTAGTACATTCATGTTCACTTGGCTGCTGATCTCCGCCCTCCGCCGTTGATTTTGAAGCGCTTGAAGAAGCCTCTGCTTCGCGGCCAAGTACATGATCAGGCCTTTCGTGGGAAGGTCGCGCACAAATCGTTTTCGATATTATCTTGGCCGCTGCAAAGGATTCAAGCAATTCTGCGATGTCCGCCGGTAGGATGAGGGTCATAACAGCCGTGTCTTGGGAACCCCTAGCAAGAGGGTATGGTCTTTTTGCACCGAACCTGGAATACGTTTGCTTAGGGCGTTACGCATACGGCCGAGAACCCCTATTGCTCTCAGTATGTCCACGTTCTTCTGGTTCTCTAAAGCAAGCCAAGTAGCCGTAGCGGCAAAAACGACCAGCGCCCTCGTGAGGTCACTGATCTCCCATCCTTCACTCAACGCCAGACGTGTAACATGCGCCAAAGTTAGACTTGAAACACGAATAGACCAACGCCGATAGCGACCTAAACGTCCCAAGGCAGGAACTCCGTTAAGAGCCTAGATCGCGATCTCACCGTCCCTCGGTGGATGGGTTGAAGTTTGAGGAGTTTGGAGCCGATTCTCTTCCGATTTGAAGCGCAACGTAGTTAGAGTAGTAGCGGGAGTTAGATAATCGCGAGAGTCGAGCGAAAGTGTGGTTCCGGGAACAGTTCTGCTACTTCAGAGGTACGTACATTGAGCTGCGTGATGCTCCGATGCCTGGTGTTCCGTGTACGACTTTTTTGTTTGTTATGATGAATTCGCCGATGTAGTGTCCGATCATTTCTGGTTTGATGTCGAGCGATGTGAATTCTTTTCCGCTGTGGACAAGTATGGATAGCCCCACCATTTCCGGAAGGATAACCATGTCTCTGCAATGCGTCTTGATGGGTTTCGCGTCTTTTCCTTTCTTTCTGCTGTAGTTCCGGATGAGTTCCATCAGGATTCGCTGATCTGCCGTTAGCCCCCTCGTCAACGACCTTCTCTGCCTCGCGGGCAGTATCCTAATGAATTCGTCCATGGACATTTGCTGCAAATCGTCGATTGTGTGACCTCTGTATGAGAATTCACGCGGCAAACTCTAACACACAGCTGTTCCGTTCGGTAATCTTCTAATTAACGTTGCCGCCCCCGAGTAGAGTTGCCCCAAGACGGTCTATAGTATTCCGAGTCGCACTGCGAGGTCTGAGGCCTTGAAGTCCGGCGCTAGCTTAACGAACGCCTTCTTCTCGCCTTCGGGCGTTATCATGGTATTTACATCCTGAACGCGTACCTCATACAGCTCTTGAATGGCCCTCTTAATGTCATGTTTGTCGGATCTGATGTCAACGATGAAGGTGATTTTGTTTTCTCCCTCCAGGAGTGTCACTGCATCCTCGGACAGCAGAGGATATTTCACGATCTCACTCGTGGCGAGCTTCGCCATTTTCAGCTTCCTCCAAGCCGGGAGTCCAGTCCTTTGAGCGCCGACTGCGTCCAGATCGTGAGTCGGCCCGCATGTGTGCCTGGCGCAAGGTCGCTGACGTTCAGGCTTTGAACGTCGACAACTTTGACACCGGTGAAGTTCCTGAAGGCCTTTTCGGCACCCTGCCTTTTTGCAACTACAACCAACGCGCTGACCGGATGCTTGTAGGGTCGACCGCGAACGCTGCCTTTGCCGCTGCGAGCCTTTCGGTTGGCCGCGTGTTCCACGTCTTCCCAGAGGCCGAGATTTCTCAGAATCTTTTCTGCGCCAGAACTTGTCGTTATCTTTTCAGCGTCCTCCGAAACTACAATGGGTAAGTCTAGGTCTGAAGCGACCCTGTGCCCTCTTGCTTTGACTAGTTCTTTCGAAGATGTCGCCGCCACTGCAGAACGAAAAGCTAACTTGAGTTCCTTCTTATTGATTCCCTTAGCACTATAGTGCGCTGAGGTTGGCGGAAAGGTTAGCCTGCCCTTCACGGTCCCCGCCGCAAACCCTGCTAGGCCCCCTCTCGAGTACCTTTCCCCCTTGACCCTTGGGATGCGGGACATGCCACGGCCAACGCCGTAGGACTCCGCGGTCGTTCGCTTCCCAGCCATTGGGTCGCGGCCTTGTGGTTGGAAGGCACCGCTCTGAAGAGAGACGACCGCTCGCCTGATCAGGTCGGCACGTACCGGTGACTCGAAGAAGTCTGGGACTGGAACTTTCCCGACTGATTTTCCTTCAACGTCATAAACATTAACTGTCTTTGCCAATTTGCATCAACCTAACTTCATCGTGTTCAAGAGCGCCAAGGAAATGAAGATTGCTTCCTCGGTCCGCACCGTCGCTACGTTTTGAGCCGGAACGGTATTGATCAAGAAATCAAAAGCATCGCTGTGAGTCTTGCCTTCTTGGCTCAGAATCTCAGTGAGCCCCAACCGCGGCGAACCAAAGACAACCAAAACCGAAACCACACTCCTCATTGAACTGCTTACTTGCGGCCAAACATCCAGTATGTTGGTTCCGTATCGGGACGTCCCGATTCTTAGATCAAATCTCTCCTTCTTGAGCAGGGTTCCTAAGCTGAATTTCGGCTGTCTAACCCGGTAGCCCCAATATATGCTTATCTTGGATGGGTCAACGATTTCACCAATCAAACTCTTTTCGGTAGTGGATAGTCGAACAGTGATTCTGCCTCCGACTGAAATTCTTCCGCGGCATTCTAGTGTATGCTCAAGTCCGATATCTACCGCTAAGGTTTCTCCACGTTGGGCGACCACGACACCTTCCCGGAGGTCGCCCTGTCTGCAATCTCGAATCGAGCGAGGAACATCATGGGACGGAATCTGCAGCGGGGGTAGGATTCCAGCGAACTTGAGTGATGGGCTCAGTTTGAAGAGTCTCTTCCGGAGGTATTGAGGCGTCTCGATAAAACTCAATAGCTCTGCGCAAAGCTGCATGTCCTCGGGCCGGTCACGCCGCAGGTCATCAGGGTAGAGTATGACTTCACGGACTCCAAAAATCGCGCAGGCTCGTGCAACTGCTCCCAATTTGGCTGTTTTCTCCCGTAAGTGTGGAGTGTCAGCGACCAAGGACGCTGGAATCGCCACGCTTAGGCTAGGGTCCTTCACTGCAGAGGTCATTTTCTCTCTGTGGAGGGGTGGCACCGTGTGGAAGATGAATCTTATTGCACTAGACCGCATTCTCTCATGGTGGCCGGCATGAACCTAGACAATACCTCCTCAATGAGTGACATTGACCGCTCTCACATGCTCTCAGTCATGGAGAAGACCCCTACGCGTCTCCACCCTCCCATCGATGCGACGGCAACTTGTGGGGGGCGCTTTGAAAGGCCTCGAAACGTTGTCTTCGGAGGGGTTGGGGGGTCGGGGATAATTGGCGACATCGTTTCCGACTATCTGAGAAGCGCCGGCGATGTACCGGTTTCAGTTTGTAAGGCCTTGGAACTTCCTGCATATGTTGGAGAGCACACATTGTTTGTTGCAATCAGCTACTCGGGCGAGACGAAGGAGACGATTTCCCTGTTTGACCAGGCCATACGGAGTGGCGCTAAAGTGATAACGGTTAGTTCCGGAGGCAAGCTCATCTCCGAATCAATAAGCAACAAAATAGGCTATCTGAAGGTTTCCGGGGGGCTACTTCCTAGGGTCGCCCTTCCGGAACTCTTGGCCGCGACAATTTTCGTAATGGGCTTAGCAGGAGTTATTCCAGAACCGACAGACCTCCTTCGAGGCACGTCGGAAAAGCTCCAAGCTCAGGTACGCGCAATTGGGCCGAATGTTTCCTTGCCTCAAAACAAGGCCAAGCAGATGGCGATGGGGCTCCAAGGCAAGTTACCTTTGCTCTTTGGCAGTGAAGAGGCTGCAAGCGTACTACGCCGATTCAAGAACGAACTTAATGAAAATAGCAAATACCCGGCGATCTATTACACGTTGCCCGAAGCATACCACGACGATATTGAAGGTTTGAAGATGATTTGCAAACTCTCTCAGCCGCAGCCAATTTTCCTCCGGGACCAAGACGAGGGCGACCGGCAACGGAGAACCCGAGAAAAACTCTACGGCTTACTGACGGAACTAGGATTACGAGTTCTCGAGTTTGAGGGGCTAGGAGGGAATCGGCTAGAACGGCTGCTTACCGCTGTCATGTTCGGCGATTACGTGTCAGCATACTTAGCCCTACTCCGTGGGGTGGACCCGTCCGAGTTAGAGTTGATACCAAGGTTCAGGGAAGTAGCGCGGGCCACCTAGAGGTCCAAGATATACCTCGCTGTCGTCGCGGCCCCATTTCGAACGATTTCCATCTTGTGAACGGTCACGGCTTTCACCTCAACTTTGGCGCCGTGCTTTTTCTTGTTGTAGGGCTCCCCATAGATCTCTGCATTCGCTTGAAGTCGGTTTGACAGCCTCCTGCTCAGAGTCACTTTGAACTTCGAAAACACCTTGCCTTCAAGCTCGAATTTGAGCAGCAAGGACTCCAGCCAATTATGTAGAAGTGCAACTTCGTCGGCTCCGGTAACTTCCATGTTTTCAACATGGTCGGGCGAAATCGTTGTCAAATCGCACATGGTGTCAAAAAGCGCCATTGCAGCATACTCAAAGGCTTCCTCCAATGTTGAGCCCGTCGCCTGAATGTATGCGTCCGTCGTGTGTGGGAGGAATGTGTAACCCGCAACTGACACTAGAAGAGGCCCCTTCGAGGTTTCATCGCTCGCAAGTTGTCTCGGAACTTAAATAGGAATCGCCTTGAGGGGTACCTAGCCGGGATGGCCGAGCGGATTAACAGTGAGAACTCGATCTAGAGGCGCAGGCCTTGAGTGAACGATTCAACGCAAGCCTGTGGCCCTTGCGGGCCTCGGGGGTTCGAATCCCTCTCCCGGCGCCAATTACCCAGCAGTTTGCTGAAAATTGAGGAGAACCGACAAACGATGAAGAAGACACGGGCTCTCGTAATCATTCTAGGTCTACTAACTGTCATTTCGCTGCTGCCTACCCCAGCCTACGCCGCGGCAAGCTTACGAACCGATCAACCCCTCTACACGACAAGGGATAAGCAGGCTACGCTCCTTGGGTCAGGGCTTTCGCAAGGGGTGACATACTACATTTGGACTATGAGCCCCGCAGACAACAGAACGCGTTTCACTGGAACTAGCTTCTCCCCTGTCTCTGGTGGGATGGTGCCACCGGGCATCGCCCTGGCACTAAGTGCAAATGCTTCCCTCGGAACTTATTCAGTCAGCCTCTCAAATTCCGCAATCGTTGATGCTTCGCAAGCGACCGCGCATTTCGGGGTTTGGGGGCCACTAAGGCCGCTGTATCAACGAACGCAGTCTTTACAGATTGTTGGAGGAGGCCTGTTTCCTGGAACGAGCCTTAAGCTAACAATTCGTGATGCTGCCGGGAATTACATTCATCAAGCTACTCTCGCCTCGACGACCGCTGGCGATTTCAACCACACATGGAGAGTGGCTGCAGATGCCATTACAGACGTGTATACTATCTTCATAGACGGTACGGGAATCTACGACAACGCACAACAAGACTACGTGTCCGAATCCAAGTTCACAGTGACGGAGGCCGTATTGACCCCCAAGATCCTTCAACAACCGAAACAGGTTTACCAGCGTACTGAACAGGCAGCGTTTTCGCTAGCTCTTCAATACCCTGACGGAAGCCCTGTCCTTAAATCAAAACCTGGAGTCCAAACAATCCTGCTCTTGCAGGACCAAGCTACCGTGGCTTACGCTTCGGTTTCCTTGGCTGACTCGGTGAACGGAATGTGGATGGCCAGCGCCAGGATCCTTGCAAACGCGACATCTGCCGGGAAATACAGATTCGAATTACCGGCAATGTCGTTTGATGACGGTTCCGGAAACAAGGGTGGGCCTACCGATACGTTTTCAGATTCTTTCCAGGTCAGAAATGCGAGTTTAGTCATCCAAAGCGAAGTAAATGGAACACAGACTCAGATCCCCTTCGGGCAGGTCAGCATAATCTCGAAAGTGACTTACCCAGATGGGACACTGTTGACGAACGGAACTGTTCGATTGTTACTCTCTACGGGATCGACCGTTTCGGAACTAGATTCCGTCTATGACCCGACCATACAGGCGTGGCGAGCCTCGTATCCGAGTTCGTTCTCTGACCTTTGGCGGGTTGGAACTTGGACATTTAGAGTCAATGCCGCGGACACGTTTGGTAATTCGGGGACTGCTACGTACGACGTGGCGGCGCAACCATACTTATTCATCGCCATACTGGTGGTTCTAGTAGCCGCGGCGTTGTTCGGTCGGTGGACACTTAACCGTTACGGAAGAAGAGTATACTTCCGTGTCAGAAAGATAATTCAGAAATTCAGGCCCGGCGCGGTTCGTTGAATTCTACTGAAGAATTCCGCCTGTATACCCGTGAACCGTGAGTTCCCTTCTTTGCCCGCGCCATTCAAAAACGAATGAATACATAGGCATCAAGTACTGCGCCAGCTGCGTAATTTGAAAGCGATTGCTAAGAATCTTCGAAAACGCCGTTGGCGGCTTCACAACCATAGCATGAAGCTTTCTAATCAGGTCCTCCTTCGTAATCGAACCAGCGCCTAACTCTGCGTTTGGAAATTCCTTCTTCAACTGATTAATCGTCACTTGTTGAAGCGGCAAATTGCGATCGAAAAAGGCTTCGGCCTCAAGGTTTTCCTTACCGTCGGCGTCCACGAAAATCGAGCCCTCCTTGTACATGTATGCAAGCTCTGTAACATCGCCCAGGCGAATTGCCTTCGTGGTGACCCACTCCTTTTTTCCGAGTAGGCGTTTGGCGAGGTTAGTCAAACCCTGCGAGTCGACTTCCTCTCGCCCTAGTAGGTCGCGTATTTTGCCTTCAACCTCCACGGCGACCACGTCTTCAGGTAAATCAATCTTGTAGGAATTGCCCCGGAAGTAGAAGCATTCATGGTAGCCTTTGATTCGCCAAAAGGGCACCAATTTCAGCCGCGAGGTCGTCGATTGCACGTCTTGGTCTTTAGGTTTCACGAATGAGAAGACCCGGTTCCTGAATAACGCTCGTTTGTGCCCTTCGGCAATTTTGGTTAATTCTTCAAAGGGCTTCGGTTGCAGATAGCAAATCTCAGGGGCTATTTTCTCATGGGCCCAGCCATTTCCAACCCGTGAATCCTCGAAACCACCGGCTGACTGGAACAGAGTTTGGAATTCGTTTATTGTGGAGTCGAGAAGCCGCTTGATTTCCTCGAAGCGGTCGTCTGCGCTCATAATGCGGCCCCAACCGCAACGGAACGGGATTTGGAGGCTGGCCTAGGGTTGCACAGTTAGCTTCCCATACCGGCCCACGTTAAGTTGAGTCTCACCCCGAAAGCTGTCCACGTAACCATTCTCGATTGCAATATTGTCGTTGACCTTCACTTGGTCTATCTGCTCGTTCCAAAGGTTTAGCTTGACGGTGCCGGAATCATCGATGATTACCGCAGTCGCGACACGCGACTGTTCGCCCCTACGCGTCGTCACTTCTCTTGCTTCTGACATCTCCTGGATTTTAGCCGTGACGTTAACACTCCTAGTCCCAGGCTTTAGTTCGGATATCTTCATTGAAACCGAAAATCTACAACAATGGTTGTGATATTAAACTGTTGCAATTCACCTATGGTTTGGGGATTAACGAATGCATCCGGGTCAGGTCGTCCTTGAACGGGGCTAGGACGCTTGGAACCTGAATTTCTACAGGGTCGCGGAGGGTCAAGTTCTTTTCCTTCTTGACTTTCCACACTTCTCGGTTGAATGCAAGCACCTTCTCCGTGTAACGTTTGTGAGCCTTGGACCAAGCCGGCTTGGACAACTTCTGGACATGTATGCTCTTGGGCGAGTAAAGCTGCCGCCATATATGGTCCGTCAAGAACGGCGTTATTGGGGCGAGCAGCAGCAGCACGTTCTTCAGCACTGTGTGTAGGGTGAACCACGCTGCTCTCTGTTCTGACTTTGAAAAACCTTGACCGTACGCTCTTGGTTTCACCATCTCAGCATAGTGTGAGGCGAAGGTTTCCCACACGAAATCTCTGATTTCTGTGGCAGGGACAAAGAAGTTGTAATCTTTGTATCCAGCGGAGCATTTCTGGACTAAGACGGCTAGTTCTGCGAGTATCCACTTGTCACTGGGAAGCAAGGTGGCGCTTTCGACTTGGGGGAAAGAGGAAATGAATCTGGATAGATTCCAAAGTTTAGTTAGAAACTTGTGCGCGGCTGCAATTCGCGCTTCGGAACAACGGAAATCTGAACCGAGGGTTGCTTCGGATGCGTTCCAGAACCTGAAGGGGTCCGCGCCATATTTCTCCAGGATTGGCTCTGGCTCTATGACGTTGCCTTTGCTCTTGTGCATCGCCTGCCCCTGCTCATCCATTCCCATTCCGGTAATCCAGGCGTGCGTGAAGGGAGCTTGGCGGGTAAGTTGGAAACATCGAAGAATGGAGTAATGGAGCCAGGTCCGAACGATGTCCTTTCCCTGTGCCCTAATGCTCGCAGGATAGGTTCGTTTGAAGAACTTCGAGTCCCTCCGAGACTTGGCTATGAACATGGCAGAAACGCTCGAGTCCATCCAAGTATCAAAGGTTCGGCTGTCGCCTTCGAATTCCGTGTGACCGCACGTGGAACATTTTTCGATGGGGGGCGGGTCCCTCCATGGCCTGTAATATTCTCCGCCCGGTGGGACAAATGGCGCCCGACATTTCTTGCAGTACCAGACAGGTATCTCTGTGGCGTATACCCTGCGCCGTGAGATCGGCCAGTCGATTGCTATGGAATTTAACCAATCCAGCAAGATCTGTCGGTTGGCGTCGGGGTGAAAAATGATCTTCTTCGCGAGCTGCTTGAGCTTCGGCAGAAAGTCTAGTTGTTTAAGGTAGTACTCCTTCATGGGTATGATTTCGATCGGTGTATGGCTTCGCGAGCAAATCGGCGTTCGATGTACGATGCTCTCAGTCTTGACTAGAAGACCTTTAGCCGCAAGGTCCTGCACGATTCTGGACCTTCCCTCCTCCATTCTCAACCCTCGGTAGGGTCCTGCCGCCTCAGTCAATCGGCCATCTTGGCCTGCGGCTAAGATTTCCGTGAGGCCTAGCTCCCTGAAAATGAGAACATCTGTGTAATCACCGTAACTGCATATCATTACGGCGCCGGTCCCGAATTCTGGCCGCGCGCTTGGGTGCGGCCTTATTTCCACCGTGCGGTCGAAAATTGGAAGCGTAGCATGTTTCCCATGAAGGCCGATGTATCTTTCATCGGATGGGTTTACTATTACCAGTTGACAAGAGCAGATGAGTTCGGGCCTCGTTGTGGCGATTACTAGAGGTTCACCTGTCTCTTTGATCGTGAATTTCACGTGCACGAGACGGGTGGGCAACTCCTCGTATTCAACTTCAGCGTCGGCAATGGTTGTTCCGCAATCGTTACAGTAATTGTTGGGGCGGGTTGCTTCGTAGATAAGCCCTTGATGCCAGAGGTCGATGAAGCTGCTCTGGGTCAGCTTCCTATACTGTGCTTCATCAGTCCGATACTTTCCTGCGTAATCGCCGCTGAGTCCGATTCGCTTCATGATGCCGAGCATGTTGTTCTCAAGATCGTCTAGGGCTGTAGCGCAGAGTTCGATGAATTTCTCTCTAGGTGTGTCCCGCATTTTTACGTGGTATAGATTTTCCGTGTAAATTTCTACGGGCAGACCATTGCGATCGAAACCGATTGGAAATAGAACTTGTTTGCCGGACATTCGTTCGGCCCTGGCGATCATGTCGATTTGGGAGTATTGTGCGACGGCACCGATGTGCCACGTACCGGATGGGTACGGTGGTGGGGTGTCGATTACGAACGGCCTGCCCGCTCTTCCTAGTTTGAAGCCGTAAATCCCTTCCTTTTGCCACTCATCAAACATCGCTCGTTCTAGATTGTGGTCCCAGCGCTTTTCGCCTATCGAAGGGAGAAATCTCTTCATTGTTTCAGTTTTCTCAGCGCTCATCCCGGGTATTCACCCAATTCGAAGTTTACTCTTCGCCTGTTATTCAGAGAATTAGGTTGTTTTGCTGTTACTAGACTTGGCGGTGATACAAGCCCCTAACCTATTTTATTTGAGAACTGCTTAGTCGTATAAGACTATTCGATCAACTACTACTTCCGCCCATCCCTGCCGCCCTTAGCGTCAGAGAATCCGATACCTTCAGGGCTGCCACCAGAAGGAAGACGACAAGCACCACTTGCCCTACGGCCAGGGCTGTAACTTCGCTCAAATTTGAGAACATTTGAAACACGCCCCCGTAAGTGGAAGCTCCCATATCGAGCACTGTGAAATAATAGTTGAAGAACCAGTGCAGCAAGATAGGCGCGTAGGCACCGTACGCAACATAGACTACCCCAAACACTACACCCGCCATGAAAGCAGTTGTTACTTTGCCAACTTCCCAGCCGCCTCCGAATAGGAGGTGAGCTGTGCCAAACGCAAAACCGGTTACTAGAATCAACGCCCATTCGAGCGGGCTTATGCCATGCCAGAAACCATTCGTGCTTACGTTTCTATAGCCGAGTTTCAGCTTGGCACGGTCGGGGCTGAACATTGCAAGTAGAAACAATTTTGCCTTGTTTAGTGGGCCTGCAAGTTTCGGGTCAGAGCGAAATAGAAACAAGAGGGCGATTCCGAGAGGGATACCGATTGAGGTTATGCGGAAGGCAAACTCCTCACGGAGCGGAGCGAAGGCAAGTTCCAACAGGATGAGGTACGGGCTGGTGGCCGGGGGGAAGTTTAGGCTACCGGTCTGAACTCCCTGAGTTGCCTGAAACTCGTCGATCAGGACTGTGGCGTACAGAAGAGCGCAAGCTATGAGGGGCATGATGAAAAGGAAGTTCATCTTCGCCACCGAAACCGACTTCGAGAGAACATCCCTGACAGCCTTAACAAAGCCACCACGACTAAGCCAAGCAAAAATGAAACAGGCCGCGAAAAACGCCCAGATCCCAGCGAACAAAATCCCCAAGTTAACGCCCACTGGCACGGGGATCGTTATCACCATGAATACGTCGATGGGGATTTGATGGATTTGTCGGGCCGCAACAGTTAGGCCATCTGTTGTGGAGAAGAACAGGATTGGGCCAATGGTCATGGAGATTATGTAACTGAGCGTGGAGAAAACTGCAAGGATCAATGCAAGGGCCTTGCCGATATTCTGGACTGCCTGAAGGCGTTTGTTTGATGACATGCATGTCCGCCGTTGACTTGGTTTCAGCGTGGGAACGAGCCGCGATACTTAATCAACGTAATGGTGTTGACCTGCAAATTCATCCATACGGGGATGCTCGGCAACCATAGCGTGAGCCGATGAAGGCTAGAGACTCGCCTTGAGTTCGTCCACCTTATCGGTGCGCTCCCAAGTGAATTCAGGATCGTCGCGGCCGAAATGGCCGTAGACGGCTGTCTTTCTGTATATGGGACGACGTAATTTCAGATGTTCAATTATCCCTTTCGGAGTCATGTCGAAGACCTTCTTCACAGCCTCCGTAATCCTCTCATCCGGTACCTTTCCGGTTCCGTAGGTGTTGACCATAATTGAAACCGGCTTTGAGACACCGATGGCGTAGGCGATTTGAATGTCGCACTTCTCGGCCAGCCCTGCGGCAACGATGTTCTTTGCAATGTACCTAGCCATGTAGCTTCCAGACCGGTCAACTTTGGTCGGGTCTTTTCCGGAATAGCATCCGCCACCGTGGCTACCGATTCCGCCGTAGGTGTCCACGATTATTTTCCTACCAGTTAGCCCGGTGTCTGCGAGGGTCCCTCCGATTGTAAAGCGGCCTGTTTCGTTGATGAAGAATTTCGTGTTCTCGTCAAGCATATTCCTCGGTATGACTGCTTTGATTACCTTCTCGATAATGTCTTTTCTCAGCTGCTCCCTACTCACATGATCGTCATGTTGGGCTGCTATGACGACGGCTTCCACCCTCTTCGGCTTGTCATTCTCGTACTCTACGGTGACCTGCGATTTGCCATCCGGTCGCAGGTAGGTTAGCAATTTCTGTTTTCGGACCTCGGCCAGCTTCCTCACGAGCTTGTGGGCGAGCATTATGGGTAACGGCATGAGCTCCGGCGTTTCATTTGTAGCGTGCCCGAACATCATACCCTGGTCGCCAGCCCCAATATCCTCCTTGTCAACACCCATCGCGATGTCCGGGGATTGTTCTTCTATGGCGACCAGAACTCCGCAGGCCTCCCAGTCGAGACCAACTTTAGCGTTGTCGAAGCCAATGTCCTTCAGAACGTTTCGAACAATTTGGTTCATGGGCACGTACGCATTGGTGGATATTTGCCCCGTGACAATTACCGTGCCTTTCATAATCAAAGTCTCAATATCGACACGAGACTTCGGATCCTTCTCGAGAATTGCATCGAGTATGGAATCCGATATTTGGTCTGCAACTTTGTCTGGATGGCCTTCAGTAACGCTTTCCGACGTAAACAGAAATGACCTTGGCCTCTGACTCATAGCGACTGCCACATTCGTAGACGGGGCGCCAGCGCTTCGAATTTTGCTCAATGGCGATTCTCCGGTAAGTTATTTGCGGAAGTCCGATATTCCTATAATATAAGTCTAAGACAGAAAGTATTCTCATAAGAATAACCTTCGGAAACAGGTATGAAGAGCATGTTGCCGGGCCTCGAAGAGATTGGCAGACGGCGAAGGCTACTCGCGATCAGCCAGAAGAAACTCGCTAGCCTCGCCGGGGTAAGCCAGTCCATGATCGCCAAGGTCGAAAGCAAACGAATCAGCCCCTCCTACCTTAAGACGAAAGCAATCTTTGATACCCTAGAAGGATTGGAACGTAGAAATCAGTTCAAAGCCAAAGACATCAGCCATGGAAAAGTGGTCGGCGTCCACGCGCATGATGCCGTGTCGAAAGGCGTCCGCATAATGCGTGAGACGGGCTTCTCCCAACTCCCAGTCTTTAACGATAATCAGGTTGTGGGCAGCCTGACGGAGAAGATCATCCTCGAGAGGTTGGTTTCAGCACCGAAACCAGATGAAGTGTCCAAGCAGCCGATTGAGAAGATCATGGACGAGGCCTTTCCGAGCGTAAATGAGGAGACACCGCTGTCGATGGTTTCCACCCTGCTGCAGTACGCGCCAGCGGTCTTAGTCACGAAGCGAGGCCATGTCCAAGGAATAATTACTAAGGCCGACCTGTTGAAGGTCGTTGGCGCCTAGCTTACCCTTTTTCCTTTTGCGGCCGCAACGATTGTTATGATATCACGGTCTTTCAACTTGTAATCGGCTGGCACCCGAATCTTCGTTCGCGCGTCAACCGCGTAGATCATAGTCTTCGCCAGTTCGGTATGTATTTGGGCGGCCAAGTCGGTGACTGAGGCGTTGTACGGAACGAGGAACACATCGGGGAGCACGTTTCCCTTCTTGTCTGATAATTTCTCCGTATCCTCGACAGGGTAGACTGCGTTCATGCCCATCAATTTGAAGACACAGGTGTTCAGTGCGAACTGCACACCAGTCTGAATCCATTTTGAGAAAACACGCTGCTCAACGTAAGTTAATGCCTCCCTCTGCTCAGCCGTCAGCTTCTCCCTATTCTTCACCCGGAACGCTTCCTCGCCGGGAACATACTCAACGTATCCCTTCTGTTCAGCGCGACGCAGAGCTAATTCCGCGTCAGCGGAGGCGGGCAATACAAAAGCCTGGCCGAATTCCTTTACAAGTTTCTCGTAATTCTTATCCGCGGGTGCAAGGTCCATTTTGTTTGCGATTATGACGGTTGGTTTTGAGAACTGTCTAAGGCTTTTCGCAAAGTTCCAAACGTCTTCATGCTTCCATCGCCCAAGTCCCTTGTCCACAAGTGCATTGGCCTCAAGGGCTCTCGCGATATGTTCGCCTGTAATTTTCAACCCCGCGAGATCTTGCGTGAGGAGCCTGTCAATGGACGAACCCTTCTTGGGATGCTTTCCAAGTTTCTTGATGGTCTTCTCGATGATTTTGGCGAACCAGCGAACCAACTCCTCCTCAATGTCGTAGACATCGGCCACTGGGTTCCCCATACCCGGCTTCGTGAGTTTGCCTTGGCCATCGACGCTTCCTGACGCGTCGGCAACGTGGATGAGTGCATCCGCCTGGGACGCGACGCTTAGGAACTGGCTGCCGAGACCTTTGCCCATCCATGACCCTTTGATTAGGCCGGGCAAGTCGATGAGCTGTATGGGGATAAAGCGGGCGCCGTCTATGCAGGTGGAATTCTTAGGGTTGTCTTTCACGCCGAGTTCTCTGCAGACGCATATTGTCTTAACGTATGCCTGTCCGATGTTCGGCTGCTTGGTCGTGAATGGGTAGGTTGAGACGGGAGCGCTCAGTAGGGTTGCGGCGTTGAAGAACGTCGTCTTGCCTGCGTTCGTTTTCCCAATGAGCCCGATCTTCAGCAAGAACCTTCAGCCAGAGTTCCTGCATAGCAGTATTACTACTTGACGGGCTACGCGTATCGGCTGAAAGTAGCCAAAATCCATATAGCAACTACCTATGCTGACTGGGCTGGGGCCGCCCTGTCGGTTCCGATGTGGGGCCGTAGACACAGTGACCACGTGGGAGTGACGGACTCTAGCCAGGGATGACGACAGGGACACGTTCCCGCCAAGGGCTCCAGAAGACCAAACCTTAACGGGTTTGCGGACCTGAACGGAATGACGAACTTCAGGAGCGAAGAAACCCGTAGACATGACGGCATGGCGGAAGTCGAGGGTTCAAAATGGTTCACCCCAGAACCATGAGAATCCCTTCGGCCCCACCACGTTCACGCAGTGGGTCTTAGCAAAATTAACATCCAGAACCCACAGAACAGTCCCGGTAGGCAGTGGGGAGGGTGCCTAATGACTCCAGATCAGGCAAAGCCGCCGGTTAAGAAGGCGCTGAAGCTTCCGCCCCGCGCACCATCCCTCCGCGTCAAACCCACCTTCATGCAGAAGTCCAAATACAAGGACCTCCTCGACGATCCGAACGTTCAACGGTGGTTCCGGAAGCTCCTCCGGCGCAGCCCCGCGTCAGCAGGAAAGAACCTCAGCAGACTCGGCTGGCTCTGTGAACACTTCGACACCAGCCCGAAGGAACTAGCCAGGTTAAGCAAGCGGAAGGCGGAGGATTGGACTGAGGACATGATCAGCCTCCTCGAAGACAACGGCAAACGGAGCAGCTACATCAGCAACCTCTTCAAGACCGCGAAAAGCTGGTTCAAACACAACCGGAAGCACGTCGAAGTCGAGTACAAAGTGGCCCCCGAAACAGGACTCTACGCCCAAGAAAAGCCCCCCACGAACGAGGAACTCCGCAGAATCCTCGATGCTGCAGATATCAGGCAAAAAGTCGCCATCAGCCTCATGGCGTTTTCAGGGTTCAGAGATCAGACCCTCGGCGACCTTACCGGCGTTGACGGCCTCAAAATCAGCGACTTTCCCGAAATGAAAATCGCAAACGGCACCGTCGAGTTCAATGCCATCCCAACCTTCGTAACTTGCCGAGCGACCATCAGCAAAAGCCGCTACGAGTACCGTAGCCTCCTCAACGAAGACCTGGACAGGTTAAGGAAAGCTTACGAGAGACTGGACGAAGCCCACCTAACAACCCTCGGCAAAAGGCCAGAAACTCCAGAAAGGGTGCGAAGCAGCATGCGGGAGACAATGCTTGAGATGCTTGGATTCACCGAAGAAGAACGCCAGAAAATAGACCTCGGCAAACTCACCAACGACCAATTCAGAGACCTACTCCACCAAAAGGCAGCCAGCTTCTTCGGCCTGAACGGCAAGAACCGACAGAAAATCATACCAATGAGTCAGGTCGCGGAAGCAATCACTGAGGGCTGGGAGTACGTAACCCAACTTCCGAACGACCAAGCAGTCATTCGATCACCACTCTAACGCTTCTCCCGGGAAAGCATACGGTTGTACATGTCAAGCTTCACAATCATCTCCTGCCGAGGGGAATTCTCACGCTCATCAAGAATCATCGCCCGCAACTTGCTATCCTCCCGCAGGTGCGCCTTCGCCCAAGTCTTCAACAGGTCAAAGCTGACTAAATCCTTCTCTTCAGCCAAGACACAAACCATTAAACCCTCTTAAGGTTCGGCATATGAAGAGTTCGCCATGGAGCAACGGGAGCATTTACCGGATCCCGAACGGGCTAGAGCAGCCTTCAACATGGTTGCGCTTCATCTCGCTGGCCACACGTTCGATCAGATCGAGCTCTTCCACCCCGGAGACATGACCGCTGAAAGACTCCACGAACTACTCCAGAAGAAACTAGGCAACCTGCTGGGAAAATGGGCTGACAAGCAGCATTTCAAAATCGAACTCCCCGGCAAGGCTGGGAGCGCTCCGAAAGACAGACCAGATTGACCTCGACCGTATGGATTCGCAACATGGGTTCAATTCTCTCCCTCTGAGTTTTGCCATCAATCACGGCTTCGAAACCGGCCTCTTCACACAGCTTCAACCCATAGATTTCTCTACCTTTCCTCTCTTGGTCACTATCGGCCTGACCATGATCAGCACTATTATCATCGTCATCGTTGATTTCGGCATCATCGTTGAACAGCAATTAGCGACAGCGGGGAATGGTGTTGGGAGCAGCAAGGGAAAAGGAGTGGACAAGGAGGTAGGCATCTGCGTGGTTGTTGGTGTGGGTGCTGCTATCTGTGTTGACGGCGTCGTCATTACTCGTGGGGGGCCTATCTAATTTGGAGGAGATCTCATCGAGGAACGCTGTGACTCGCTGACAAGCATCAGTACGCACCTCGTCGGATCCTAAGAAACGTGCCGCGGCAACGCATCCGTAGCTCGTGGGTGAGTTGAAAGCGTTTGTGATGGTACCTAAGGCTTCAGACACTACAAATGGCAAACCATGTCCTTTCGAACCAATCAAATTCTTGAAGGCATCAGCGGCTCCATTTGGGTCACCAGTATGAAAACCGGCAACAGCATAAATGTCGTAACTATCTTTGTCTTTGAGACGTAGCAACGCGAGACCCTTCATGGCAATAGAGCTGACAACGTTTGCTACATCAAGCGTCGTCGACGCCGAGCCCCCCGCAGGGAGTTTTGCGCTTAGGTTCTCAGGGTAGTTAAAATCGAACACGATACTTGATCCTCTTATCAGAGAGGCTCTGAGATCCTCCTGGACATTGACCACCTCTTCAAGAGCTTCCTTATCGGGTTCGGTCAAGAAATCTAATCCCACGTTAAATTTGTTCGTTTCGTCTAAGGAGCTGATCTCACGATTGAACCGGAATGGATTTCTCGTTTCTTTGTAACCTAATCGGAGAACAATTTCCTTGATGCTCTCATATCTGCGTATCACCTTGGGCTTCAAGACTAAGTCTATGTCGATTGAACCGCAGTGATCGAAATGGTCTCTACTTAGGAAGTAGGGAGCCCATCCTCCCGCTAGAACAAAGTCATGCCTGTAATCGTTGAGCGCCATACAAACCTCGAGGAGAGCCCCCTTTGAGGCTTCAGTCAACTTGCGGTCATACAATTGTCTTCGTCACACCGATTAGCGCTTGCTTCCAAGCGTTCTCGACCAGCGCCAACACCGCCAATGACGCTTCCTCTCCTCTAGCCGGGTAGTTGTAAAGATCCACGTATAGCTGAACATTAGAGACAATCCGAATTCCTTCAATTTTCTGAGCCTTGTAGAAGACTCCGTCATCGTATGGCACGATCAGACGGACGTTCCCTTCCTTCGGAATCGGCTTTAGTTGCAACTGCTTGGATAGTTTCTCAGCCTGCAAAGCATCGCGTATGTAGGCTTCGATCATTACAGGTCTGACCTGCGGAACCGCAAGCCAAGCACCCGACAAAGAGGTAAGCGCATAGTCCTGCTCAACGTCCTGCAATTTACCGATCAGAGTGTCTATTTCTCTTTCAAAAGTGTAGTAGGGAAGCATCTTGTTAACGGCATTGAATTGGTGATAGGCGGCCCACCGTTTGATAAGACGAATTGGATCAACGAGTTCCAGCCGATTGACCTGGTTCCTCAGCAAGTAGCCACTCTGCATCAGATTGGCGACCACCGCATGAACATATCCGAAAGCCACCCTGGCCTCGGATGCGAGCTCCCTGATAGTCCATTTTCTGCCCGGGTTAGATAACAAGACCCTAATTGCTCTGGACGATTTGATTTCGAAGATATTCCGAACAACTCGCATGGGGAAGAGTGTGTTCGCTATCATATATGAATGTTCGCTACTAGCGAACACGTTCGCAAGGAGCGAACATATTTGGGCTCAGCGAACAAACGAACAAACCGATTTCTCGAAGAATCGAATCCCCGCCTTATTTTGGACATTTTTTCTAGTTAGGTTTCCCACAGGAAGACTACAAACACACTGATTCGTGGGGTCGAAGGGATTCGAACCCTGCTTTTCAAGGGTTCGAAATGCTTCCAGACCGACTCAACTGAAGAGCGGCAGGGCAAAGGAGAGAGAACAAATGGCTCACACTAATTCAGAACGCTAAGAAATCTACTGCCACATAAGCGTGTACATAACTCTGGTTCTAATTCTGCTGGGGTCTTCTTCGACATACTCGCGCTTAACCCAAGGATAAATAGACATTCTAGTAACGACACGGGTTCTCTTCACCCATTCTCCTTCTACCATAGCTTCTCGCATGCTCTCTGCCTCGTATGGAACATACGGATGGTGAGGGTCGATCTCTGGTAAGTCCAACATACTTTGTCCGTGTGCGTATGCTCATTCCCATGTTTTTAATGCTTCGAAGGCATTTTTACCTACCAAGTGGCCCCTTCAAGGAAAACGGCACCTTTTACCTAGAAAGCGGCACCAAGTTCATTGACGTGCTATTCAGAACACAGCGCACATACTCTCAGTTAGATCGCACAGATAGCACCAACACACACGAAGCTAGGGCGCAAACCTCTGTTCAAATTTGGGTACCCGCACCATTAGAGCACACACGATTCAGGAAGTAAACGAAAGCCCGGAGAACCGTGGGAGAATCAAGAACTGATAGATATATAGGACGCAACGGAAAATGGACGATTTGCTTTTTACCTTTTTACCTATTTTACTACCATAGAGGAAACGCTGAACCATCCTATCACAACGATGCCTCTCTTGCTTGTAAATTTCAAATCAATGTTCAGTTAGTTCTTTCCTCTATTTTTTTGACTTATCATAGGGAGTTACATAGCCATCACCGATCCTAAACTTGGCTATGGGTTCTGGATCCGGTGATATCTCCCATTCGAGAACCTGTTCACGGATCAGAGTTCGACCAGTGAGATTTGTGAGTTTATCATTAGTCGATATTTTCTTGTTATTCTCTCTCGCTTCTTTCAGGGCTTTCTCTATGATAAGTCCACTCAATTCATGGTTCATGTCTTTGCGTTGTCTGATTACATACGAGAGCCTATGCCAGAAAGGTGCGCTCGTAAAATCAAGATGTAGATTCGACGCATCTTCTACGATGTATTGCGGGTCCAGAATCAGATTCAGTGGATCCTTCTTTTCTCCCGCGACGAACAATCCAGTTAGCGTCTTAGTTTGATCTGGTGGCTTAGCTGCATCTGACGGCTTAGTTTGCTGGGCCAAGGTTAGCGTGATCTTACGCCGGTACCCTCGTATATTCAGACGCGAGTAACGCATCTGAGTTTCCCAAGCTGTAGTACGCACTTCTTCGGGACCTCCTACCAAGCTATCCCACCATTGCCACAGCTTGCCAGGAGATGTCAATCCCAACTTCTGCCAAACCCAACTCGCTACTGAACCAATTCGAGCCGCGATTGCAATTGCGATGGCAATCAGCCCCGTTCTCACCCAGATGTTCTGCAAATTCAGGATGGTCCAAAACTTCGACCAGTCGAAAGGAGCCGTCTGAAAGAAGTCAGTGTTCGAAAGCGTCTTCAGTAAGACGTTCGCGTTAGAGGTCGCCAGAATAATGCTGAGCCCGCCAGTCTGCCAAATGAATGCGCCAAAGAGAATGCTGACGAGCACGAGTTGCAGCACCGAGCAGTCACTTAGCTTTGACCCACCTAGGTAAACACCTATTGCGAATGCGATGAATCCCGGTAGAATCATGACTGCCAGAACGAATGGGATTTCACCTGGAAGTGAAGGTCCGAGAACGTATTGAACTGAAACTCGCGCCGAGTATATTGCGGAATAGGTTTGATTCCAACTCACGCGCACGTGGATCATATAGTCCCCTTGCGAGGCATCCGGCGGTATTGAAATTCGATACTCAGTCAAGTTCGACTGCCCCTTCATGAGATTGAGGACTGAATGGATTGAGCAATCCGCCCCAACATCAGACTCGCACTTCCAGCGGGGTGGAATTATTGTTGTGATGTTCAACTGGGAGTAGGTGAAACTTGAGTTTCCTGGATCGCTCACGGTGACGGCAAGAGTCGTGTTCGACCCAGCATTAATAGTGGCGGGAGAAAGCTCGATGGTAACTTTCGGCGCAACTGTCGGAGCAGTCTGAGCAGTTACGCAACCCTGCGCGATGACAACAACTAGGAAGACAAGAAGCACGCACGCGAAAGCGTGACCGACGCGGAAAATAACCACTAGTACACAGTGTTCCATGCCGTGCTTAACGATTAGGCATGTACGGTAATTACTACTAGTCATACAGCGTGATACGGTTCAGTTAAAGTAAGCGCATTCCCTACGGAATGTTATCTCGGTTAAGGAATCGAACTGACTCACAGAACAGTTTGCACTGAGATCGTTTCAGCGTGATGCTTGACGCTGAATCTGATTTAGTATAATGAAAATAGCATCGTTCCTCGTAAGTGCTGCGGAAAACAGTACTGATCAGTGTTTCCTTCCCCCATTTTCGTTCAAAACGTAAGTTCCTCCCCAATCCAAACACGCTCTTGGAGCTAAGCTACTGGGATTCCACGGGACGCGAACCGACGTGATTATGCTTGAGGCGATGCCAAAGGAGATAACCGAACGCCTTTGTGGATTATGGATCAGTGGAATTAGCTGCTCCCGAATGTATCTGTCTCAAGACAATGGCTACAAGGGCTGAGAATATTGCGACGCCATCAAGGACTGTCGCGGTTAAGACGACCGAAGTTTGCGCCCATAAGTTTCCAGAAAAGAAGATTGGTACCATGAACCAGATGAAGCCTACTAAGAAGAGGTACATCGTGATCCAGGCATAACTTGGTTCCGTAAGGTAATCCTTCTTAATCGTGTACAGGAATCCAATACCGGACAATGATGCGCCAGCCATCGCGAATGCGTTCGCCTGACTGCTCAAACTCGCCTCTAAAGCCGCAACTGGAAAAACTATTTGGCGATCCCCAAGCCAAAACCCGTAATCGTCGTAGAAGCCAGCTTCAGGCAACAGAAGAAGACCGCCCCGTCCAACAAATCGACGCGCCGCCGCGCCGCCTTGATGGATGTTCCAATTCCAGCCTGTAGAAAAGTAGCCGTCTCCCCAACCTACAGCCAAAACCAGAACATCAAACCGGTTGAGGTCCAAGTTGTTCAACTGAAAGACTCGTATTCTGCTATACTGAATATTCCAGGAAGTTCTATTCTCACTCGCCAATGTTGCGACTTCTTGGAAGCACCCATCCCAGTCGTTGAGAATCTGCTCAGGGGGCACCATGCTTTCGATCATAACCGCGATTTTGATTGTCCTATTCTGTGATCCATCGAAATGCCACGCCAGAAGGTCATAGACAAGTTTCGGAAAAGGCGCCAACTGATTCGTAACGTAAGCGACCTGTCCTCCCTCCTCACCGTAATTCGCTGCTAGAATTGCTGGTGTAGAACGTCCGTCCACGACAGCGAGGGTTGCCCAATTAGAAGTGTCCCAGTCGGTGATTAGGTCACCCGATGTACCAAGGTCGCCCGGGCTGGTGAGACTTAGAGGAGACTTGAGTATTGGATTTTGAGGGTTTGTGGGCATGATGCCTGGTGCGAACGAGATTCCGCCGTCGCCATTTGTTCCAGGTCTAACTCTAAGTTTGAAAGGTATGAAATCGTATTGCCGCGATATCTGACCATAGAAGGACACGAGGCATGATGAGACAATTATAGTAGAAAGCAGACCTAGGAAGCCGACGACCCAAAGAACCCTGCGCGCAATCTTTCACCCTTGTCTTAAGTAATCATCCGAACTACAATTTAGTGACTTCTCATCTCGTCAAAACGTAATAGTCGCTGCCCTGAGGTTGAAGTGTTAGATCCTGTAATGAGAAGTTCCCAGCCAGCCGAAGTCCTGAATGTTAAATCCTCGGTCGATATATTTGACAGTTTCAGGAAAAAGTTTCTTGATAAGCCCAGTGACCAAACACTCAATGGGAAATCGCCAGTTCTTTCGCTTGCCGGTCCTTGGCTCGAATCTGTACATCGAAAACTGCTGAGATAAACCAAATCATGAAATAAGTACTTTCTGATCCATGTTGGTCCCCAGAACTCGAACTGGTCGATATCTGGAAACAATCCTCCGAAGACACCCACGAGAGCGAAGACAGCAGTAACCGGCATGATAACCGGATAGGCCCAACTTGCAATACGGGTAGCAAGGACGACAGCGAGGAAATAGCTAGACACGAACCCGAAAGCCATGTGAGTTGAAGCCATCAAGGTCTATTCCTCACCGAAGGAATCGGAATTTGGCGCACTGCAAATGTGGCTGTTTCGTCGCTATTTCTTTTGCGCCCCATTGGATTAGCCCAATTTTTCAGAGTAATTACTTGCAGAGAATATCCTGATCTCGATTGTTTGTGGTCTTTGTTCGTTCTAGTATGTGTTCGGATTAA
Source organism: Candidatus Bathyarchaeota archaeon (assembly GCA_963726255.1). Lineage (GTDB taxonomy): Archaea > Thermoproteota > Bathyarchaeia > 40CM-2-53-6 > 40CM-2-53-6 > FEN-987. Next base: position 258,762 of record CAVSBL010000002.1, on the reverse strand, counting down.
TGTTTGCCAATACGCAAACACTGGTGGTTTCAATATTACCATGGGTGTCGGTTCGAGGCCAGTAGATTGCACCGTTGTGGATGAAATACTGCGTAGCAAAGCCTCCATTGGCTAGTTGAAGACTATTCATTAGTCTCTTCGCTTGCGTTGGAAGAGTTGTAGAAAACGTCGGTGGCCAACCGCACCTTGCTCCCAGAATTATGTATACGGCAAGCTTCATCGTATTCTTCAGGGAAGCTGGTGGTGTGTCTATCATATCGCGAAAGCCAGTGTTGTCATTATCCCAGAATTGCTCGATATGAGCAACGAGTCTATCTCTGTTCGTGGGGTCTCCTGCCTTGTGGCAATTGAGCGCTTTACTAGCCGACAACAAGAAGTAATTTTCTTCGTCGCGCATCAGCCCACCATTTGCTTCCTCGTGCATGATTCCTTCTAGGCCGCCTTTGCAGTCCATCGATGGTGACAGCTCACCACTTTCATTCAGAAACCTATAGCATTGCGTTCCTCGAAACGGAGAAGGTGTTATGATTTCTTGATGAATGAAACAATCAGCCCATCCATTATTGAAGAAAGAATTATGACCAAATGGTAACGGTAGACTCTGTAGCTGTTGGGCGATCATATTTGCGGTGTTCGTATCTCCCAGCCTCTCAAAGGCTCGCACAGCCAGTCCGTTATCGTTCATTGTCCAAAACGTCTGTTGAAAGGTGGGGGTTGAAGGATCATGCGACTCATAGCAAAGTCCAATGTCTTTGTTAAACTGACCTCTGAGAAATTGAAGAGCACGTGTCTGAACAAAAATTCCTGTGCTCAAGTTGCAAGCATCCGGGTGCCTAGCTAATATGAATCACAGGGATGATCACGATAAGGGTGTTACTCCGCCGCGGCGTTCAAACCATCCTTACATTTAGGTTCCGGCTGAGCGGAAAAAGGCGTGCCCAGATCATTACGGGACCCCTATTGGGTTCACACACTATTCAAGAACGTGAGCAGATTGCCCGATGATAAACGCTCGCAGACTGATAGAGGTCCTGTGTTCATCCAGCCAAGCACGGGAACTACGGGGGGTTCAAATCCCACCCCCGACGCTTTCAGCTCCACCCCCTGAGTCGATTCTCGATACGTCCAGAAAATTCGCAAGCCTCAGCTAAGACGCAAACGCTAAAGAGAAACAGAGCCTATTGTATATCGAAATGTGGTCAGAACAAGATTGTCTTCACTTGATCGGAATTTGGTGAAGACCCACCACGTAGCCGCAGTGAATCCCTTCGGGTGTCCACAACACAAATACGGCCTTCTCACTTGTGGGAATACCTCGGAATCAAATTGCCGATAATGACCATGAGAGAGCGACTAGATGAGATACAACGTTCTCTTCAGCAATTGAACGTATACGGGTTTGGGCCATTCTACTTACGGTAGAGCGTCGCCGATATGTCAACGCTCGAATGGTCAAGGATAGACAACGAGAAGACGTTTCAGCGTTTGGTGAATCACCTCTTTGCGTTAGAATGCAATTCCCCAGGATTCATACCAAGCAGCCCTTACATCGGAGCCGATGGCGGATTTGATGGTGATTTCACCGGGGAGTATCCGATGGAAGAACTCAGCGGACATTGGTCGATACAATCAAAGTGGACAACCAAATCGATGAAAGAGGCCCAACGAATACTTACTAAGGAGATTAAAGCAGAGCTTGACAAGGCGAAACAAAACAAAGCAGACCATTTGAGAGTTGCAACAAATGCGCAAATGAAAACGTCTCAAGTACGCACTCTTGAAAAACTGAACACGGGCACCTCAATTTCTCTGAAAGTCTGGCATCGAGAGCGCTTGACCATTCGGATTGAGCGTCAACCTTTCTTACGACACTTCTTTTTTGGCGCTCCACAATTTCCAAAATTCGTTCCTTGGAACTTGTATTTCAACGAAAACGCGCCGCAACTCCTACCAATCGACGGCGTGAATTCGTCGTTCGAGCAATATCTGGCAAGAGCAAAGCGATTCCTGTTGTCTGACCGCACTGTTCTCCTAGTACATTCTCCAGGCGGTTATGGAAAATCTCATCTTCTTCGACAGATAGCCAGCTTAGCTCATCAAACCAACAATCTCTTTCAGCCATGGGCTACCCGACTAGGCCCGCGTTCAATGACCGAGGCGATAGGAGATGAGCTTGTGCCGGGCAGAGCATACGTCTTGTTCCTGGACGAGGCAGATGCGATTACAGACGATCTCAGATCATTATTGACTATGTGCAAGACTAATCCGCGTTCGACGAAACTGGTTATCGCACTACGAAGCGCGGCACTACAGGCCGTTAACGAGCAACTGAATGCCCTGAGGCTGGCAGAATTTTCCGAAGACATACGCATTGAGGACTGGAGCTCTGAGGATCTCGTCAAACTGTTGCATGTTGCTGCTGGGAAGGACACCGTGCCTGATGAGTTAGAGATTGTCGCCCAATATCCGAATCCATTCATTATCGTGTGGATTGGTAGGCGTCTGAGTGGTCAGACCACTTTTGACATCGAGGCAATTAAGGCAAGACTGAGTGGGGAACTTGAATTCGAAGCGTTTCAATGCCTTAACGGGTTAATGCCAAGAAATGTTGTAACACAGCTAGTCACAAACCTGACTTTGATATCTCCTATATCAAAACGAGAGACGACTTCGATTTCACAGACATTCATCGCTTTATCCCCGCCAACAATCTCAAGCATATCCACGGTGATATCGCAAGAGCGAGAGCTATTACAAGATTCATTGAATCGAATGATCAGAGCAGGAATACTGAGAGAAATTGGCGACACGGTCCGGTTCAACCCTGACATGAAGGGCGACCTGTACCTTTTGCGACAGATTCAGAACATGAATGTAGAAAACCTGATTTCGTTGGTTGACCCCTGGCTTCAAACCGCCCCTGAGAACGCACTGAACAACTTAGCATCAGCCGCTAAATACGCAGAAGTTCCAAGCCTTAGACGAGTATTGGCGGGACATGTTTTACATTGGTCATTACATCCGAACGAAGGACCTCACCGATCTATGCGAGGAGTCCTCAACGCGATTCCTAGCATAACCCCGATCGTTCCGACCGAATGTGCACGCCTTCTTCGATGTTACATAGAAAGAGATGACGACGACCCTCGTCTGCCACTATCAACGGATGACTACGGACCTGTCATTGCGCAATTAATCTCAACACGTCAATCTCGATCAACAATACTTGACATCATCAATCTACTTCACAGGAAGAACATTCCAGGCAGATACGACAACTACAAGACAAAATCATTGATACGTTCATGCGTCTCTCCTTTGCAGAACAGCGCATCTCAGATCTGCGAGGCGCTGTCGATCCTAGAAACTTGGATAAACGGATCGGACACACAAGTCGAGCTGCTCTTTCCAGCTCTTTCGGAGGTTCTCGCTGGTTCCCATGAATATTCAGAATCCAGGACACTCAGGGTGACGTTCGGAGAAAAGATTCTTTCACAAACCGCCGAGGTGACAGCGATTAGAGACGAAGCCCTTAGAGTTCTCTCGCTTATGATCGAACATTCTTCACCAAAGGCAAGAATTGCAGCACTAGATGTTGCTGAAGTTCTCGGAAAGACTCGATTGCAAAGGGTTAGTGAGAGTGCCTTGCCACTTGAATCAAGAATTGCTCAAGAAAGGAGACATGTAACTCGACTAATAGGAAACACAATCAGATCAGATATGGATTTTGCAGTTCTGAACAAAATTGAGAACCTGTTCTTGACTTGGTGGGCACAGAGCACTCCTGGTACAGAGGAAACTGAGAAGTTCTTGGAAGCGATGCCTAGATCTTCTGAATATTTGATGTTCAGTCACTACCTATCGCCATATTACATCTCAGAGAGCTTCGAGAATCTGAGGAAAAACGCACCACAGGATGGGCGTTGGAAATGGTTCATTCAGTCATTCACGTCTAGACGAGTATTCTTACCGGAAGAATTCGACAAAATAACCTCCACTTTGCCAGAGAAGTATCCTACACCTGGCGACGTTTTGCGATTTCTTAAGTCATTGGACAAATCGCTGCGGGAGCCGCCCAACCGTGTGACCGCTCCGATACTAACCTCATGGGTTCATCAACAGAGACCAGTGTTCGCGGAAATTAGAAGCAACAATGCACTTTGGGCCGACACCCCGACTCGCTTCAAGGACGAAATGCAAGCAGCTCTTGCAGAACTCGATGGGCGCTTCCTTCGAATGATGGCTGAGGAGACTATTTCAGAACTTCCGAGAACTTCCGAGTCAAAAGTGCAGGCCTTTTTAGCATGTACATGCAGGTTTCAATTTACAAGGTCTCGAACCTATAGTAGATTCATAGAATTACTTGACAAAGGAGGGTATCAAACGATCGTTGCGGCCGTCTTTGACAAGTTCAGTCGTATTGACGACAACAGAACTAAATCGACTACCAAGAACACAATTTCCTCTTTCAGTTTATACCTTTGGCTCCACAAATTACTGACGTTCGGAAGCTCCGGCACCAAATATCAAGTAATTAGCTATCTCGATTTCTTATTCGACAAGTTTCAGAGTGTGTACTTACTCACTAAGCTATTGCGTCTTGGAGTTTCTATGGAGGATGATTATCAGCAGCTAAGCTTCGCTGTGTCTTTGGTTCTCCTGCGGAAGGGAAACATCATTGGGGCACTTCCTTCACATGAGCTTGTACTACTGCGAAGGGCATTACTGAACCGACTAGTTGAGATGCCCAACTTAGACTACGATTCTCAACGAATCATCTCGTTTGTGTGCTCTGATATACAGTCAGTAATCTTTCTCCTTCAGGAACGCCTCTCAACAATTCGCATGAAAGATTACCAGTATGAGCCAATACCTGGAGATGGAATCGACGCAGTAGCGAGTTTGACGAAATCAGTCGAGGCATTCGACAAACTAATGGACGCAGTCATAGCATGGTACAGCAAAGACGCAATCTACCAAATGTGCCTACGCAATCTCTTCCTACCCTTCGCAGACCCGAATCGACTTCAAATGCAGGCGAGTCTTACGACATACATCGATAGACAGCTGAACGCTCATAGAATCGAGAACGCGTTAACCGCATGTGAATTTCTAGAACTCAAAGAAGATAATTCGAATATCTTCGCGAGGGTTGGATCTGAGGGCATCTCAGCTGGATTAAGAAATCAAGTTGAGTCAATGTTCTACCGAAAGACGCATCCGCCTCATGCATATACGGCGAGACCCGGTGAACCTCCGCCTGAGCTGGTCCGACGTAAGGCGATCTTTCAGAAAATCAAGGATGATCAGGTATCTTCAGAAACTGTCCGAGTAATTGCTGACTCTTGCATACATGATATCGATGAAATGATTAAGCTTGAATTATCGGATGACGAGAAATTTTCGACTCCACGCGGCTAACATCTATTCATAGAGTCAACTTGATAGTCGACGAATTTCTGCTCGGTTGTACCCGTGGACCTCACCAATAGATCCGACGACAGCGGAAGGACCCTTAATCCCCATGTCTCATGCTAAACCTATTTCCGTTGTTTGTCGAGTCGCTACTCCATTCGCTTACCTAGAACAGCTCCGCCGACAAGGTATACCAAACTAATCACGAAAGCAAAACCTATTCCACCTTGGGCCGTGGTGGTCTGACCGCTTACTCCGCTAAGTGCTTCGCTTATTCCACCGCCAATGCCCGCACCTACTATTCCCAGTATCATCAAGATTCCTGCAACAATGGTAAGACCAAACGCCCATCGCTTAGTAATCAGGACTATGAGACCCAGAAGGATGCCTATCAGATAGCTGGCTGAGAATGGAATGACAAAATTCCAGCCGGTAAACGTGTGCCCACCAACTGTGTACCATGGAACAGAAAACGCTACAATAGTTAGGAACCATAGAAGGGCGTAGATTATCGTTGACTTCCTCATATCCAAAGCCGCCATGGGACTGAACAGGTTCTTTTCTATAGCTCACCTAGAGGTTTGGCTAAAGATCAACATACCTGTAGTGTTCCATGCTTTTCGAAACTTTGGTAACAGCGATTCAATTGGTAGTCAAGCAGGTCTCATTATCTCGCGTACACGTGGACTTCCACGTCCCCACCAACCCATCCACGTGGACACCCCAAAACCGCCCCTATGTTATACCCCCGGTCTAGTGGTGCGCACACACACAATTACGTTTGACCCTGCGGTTCAAATTGCGCCGGTCGCACCAAGAGATCCACACACACTTTGAAACGGTTGGTGTAGGTGTTTGCTGTTTAGGGGAAGTGTCCCCTAACAACCCCTCTCCGGCCCGGCCTCCGGAGTCAGACCCGCCAAGGGTCCTTCGCCGGACCCGGCCGCATGTGTCGCATAGCAGAAATCGGGCCCGGAAACATACAACCCGGAAGTCCGTGAACATCCATGCGTAGGTGGCAACTCCAAATGTAAAGAATATCCATCCTCGAACCCTTTCTACGTTGGAACCGGGGTCTATTACTCCTCGCACGTAGCCAATATAGAATGGAAAAAAGAAACCTGAGATAATTAGCGGGATCTGAAGAAGAACAGCTCGCAATCCGTCAACAGCGTCGTTCAAGACTCCGAATAGCAAAGTCAACGAAGTCAACAAGAATAGAAAAGCATTATCAATTGATTCTTGATTCTTTGACATGCGTTGGGCCACTAGCTCTCCTTCATTGCTCATTTCGCCTTCAGGCTATTCCAATGGTGCGAGTAGCGTAATTTGAGTTGCCGTCATTTAGTGTGTGTGGTATCAATGGTGCGAGCGACAGAAATCGAACCGTCATCGTGGCGTGCGGACTAGGATACCGACGACGAAAAATAGTTATTTAGTGTGTTGAGTCGATGAGGCTAATGGCTCAACCTCTTGGATAAAGAATCGTTGTTAGACTACTCAGCCAAAGAACGTGAAGAAATCGCACGACTAAGTAAGTCATCAATGGATCCATTTGAAATGAAAGCATACTACACGCAGAGATACCCTAAACTTCGGGAACCAATAGCATGGAGCGCGATCTGCGAGAGTATTTGGCCGCAAATCCCGCTCTTTGGAACCCTTCTAATTCCGGTAGCGCCATACTCAGAAGGCGATTTCAGTAAATATCATGGGTTTGATGCATCTGATGTCGACCGTCTAGCAGACTTTGCCAAGGATACCGGGCGAGTTGCATTTGTTCTAAACGGCGACCCGGAGGAATATGCGGGATTGGACTTCCTTGATCCGGTTCTAGACCTGAAGCCGCGAAAGTGGTACGGCGTAATTCATAAGGAAGAGTTTTCCGCATCAGATCTGGTAAGATATAGGGATGCTTTGATTGAATATGATACTCTCTGCAGAATTCGCATATACCCAACCGCAAACAGACGAAATCTCGACCCTCGTTACATGCGGAAATATGGCCCTGCAGTCGATATAACAAAAACCGCGTGGGAGAAATTTGCAGATACATACGCAGCGCTAGAGCTTTTGGGCTATCGCGACTTGAAAGAATTCATTCGCGATAGATTGGTCTACGACGAATTCGGAGAATTGGCGGACGTTACGAACTTGTGCGTACAATTGATATTGGAGCCAACATTCGATATTTTTGGAGCAATTCACAACGTAAGCCATGAACAACTTGCAATGAAGACACCAGATGGCATGGCTCTTCTTGTTTCACAAGCTCCAAGCCCAAACCTAGCAGAGATTGGCAAGTTTCTCATGGAAAAGCTCGCTCCCTATCCTACAAGCTATGAAGCTTGCAGAGCTATGTGTGACAAGTTCAGTGAGACCGATTTGTACGGAGTATCAACCTCCCTTCTCCAAGCAGTCAAGAGTGAAGAATACTCGGACATTCTATCCAATGGGAAGAAACTCGGAGACATCTTGGACAAATTATGGGAGGAAGCAGACTCAATTGGATCAAAGACAGGATTCATTCGTGGAGGGATAACGATTGGAATAGCAGTATTGGGAACAGTTGCGGCTGGTCCTATAGGCGCAGTAGGTGGTCTTCTCGCGGCTCTCGGCTATAATATAGGAGAAAAGATGCTCGAACTCAGAACTGATTCGACTAGTGAACGGATTGCGAAAGCTGTCAGTCCGAGTTATGTAGTGAACGTATTCGACTTCAAGAGCAGGTACGGGCTAGTAAAGAAATGACTTGAACTGTCGTTGTACGTCCTTCGTTAGAAAAGTGTGTGTGCGCACCAGCATACCCCACACACACAATTTCATGAACGACGAACGACAACTGCAAAGTTCAGTAGTCCCGGACAGGCAGTGAACATCCATCCGAAGATCGGTGAGTAGTGTGAGTCCCAGTAGTATGATCCAGAGGGCCTGAGCTTACTCTTGCCTGACTATGTCGACCGAGATCTCCACCGCCGGAATCGTTCCTCTGTTCTCAAGCCAGTGTGTGGTGTTCCTATCCTCGGGCCAGCCCACTCCCGGCCCATAGTCCGTAGCGACTCCATTTCGATGGTCAGTGATCGTTCCTTGCAGTATGTAGACGGTGCCTGGTCTGTCTTTATGGTCGTGAATCGGGCCGATGACGCCTCCAGGCTCGATGGTCACCATACGCATTCGAAGTTGGCGCCCTGCCATGCCCTCGATCTCAGGGCCAAGGTCAACCGTTGCAAGTAACTTCACCGTAACACCTTTCGTCTCAGGTGCCACCTGTTCGTTGCTCATCGTGCTCTCCTCTCTGTACTTCCAGGGTCTAACTAAGCAGTGATCTGCAGATTCAAACTTTCCTGCTGGGGGCGACCACTCAGCCAGACGATCTGACTTATCTTGAAGAAGCTCGGAAAGAATGTCGCCAACGCCGTTCAGAGAACTACTGGAGGAACTGCTGCTCCATCATGGGTAGCGTTCGGAACCGCAACACCAATGACGAATTTACCGTGGGAACTGGAAAGCCTTCGCGACGACCAACTTTCGGTTTTCGCAATCAAGAACTATCCTGGCCTTCGAAGTCGCTAGCGCCCGATCACTCTTTGATTGTCAAGCATGTTGCAGCATTTGTGTGCGGTATTTTGGCGCGGGCGTCCGAATTTGAACTCCCGCGGTCGTTCAAGTAATTGTGTGTGTGGGTCTAGTGGTGCGAGCAGACCAATTTGAACTCAACATTGCCCGACAGCCGCGCAAACACTAAGAGGAAGACCGCGTATATCGTCGCTCAAGGAGTGACATGCCTTGCTCATAGGAAATACGGCCCAATTGAGTAACACCCACTTCGTATACGCAGTGAGTCCCTTCGGCCCCACCAATCCTGCACGTGTATAACATGTGCTGAAAATCTTCTCCGTGCCCTCAAGCCCTGAGGGATGGGGGTGTCGCCTGTTTAGGAGCAAACTATGTTACTCATCCCGAATGATGGTGGAGAAATCCGGGTATGAACAGGATGACTTGGGCCAATGAAGAATTGTTTTTTGATCCAAGTATGAGGACTCTTGCACAAGGTTTGAGCTGTCTCCCGCACGGAAGACGCGCGGTGCGAGCCGACCGCTCTGCCTTCAAAAGAGGACTAAAAGCCTTCGGCCTCACCATCAAGTCCACAAAGAAACAGTAGGGCTGATGGCCTGTCCTAACATTTGGTTTGCGAGAAATTCTCGATTAGCCTTTTGTCACGATAACTGAACCCTTCTCAGCGTCCACTTTCACGAAGTCCCCGGAGCTAATGGCCTCGAATGGGTTCCTTTCCAGTTTGTCAACGAGCGGGATCTTAGTCAGAACCGCGCTTCCCAAGAGAACTGGCTCCACATCCGTTACAATCATGGCCCGAGGTGCGTTCTTATAGATTAACAACTTGACGAGCCCGTCCATTTGGACTGCGGAACTCGCCTTTCCCGTCGGAAACACTAGCACTTTACCCGCGATCGACTTGCCCTCGAGTTGATGCCCCTTCTCTCTAACGATACCGGTCTTCGGCTCGACTAGGTAGAAGCAGATAGGATCCTTGGAGACCAAAGCTTCTCCTTCTCCAAATCCTTTCGCGAGCTTGTGACACTTAATGCTGATTTCTACGAACTCCGGCACCGCCCTATTCCATGCCCGCGGCAACGCATTCTTCCATCGTGCCAACCTTGACTGGACCGAACCTTCGGTAGTATGCGCATTTTGGTGAGTCGGTCATTCCGGTCTTGTCCCGAAGGTTGTTCCAGCAGAACATGTCTATGCAGGTGTCCACTACGAGGTGGACTCCTGATTCTTGGATGGTATTAGTGTGGCCAGCCCTGTCGGCCATGAGCTTAGTCGTTGCGGACGTATTAACCCAGAAAGTCATGCCATCGCGAACCTTCTTACCTTTCACGAGCCCGGCTAGCTCGGCCAATTGGTCCAGGTTGTAATGAGGGCACCCGAGGATAACGACACTTACTGAGCCAGTTGCCGTTTGAAGTTCGTCCTGAGTTTGGCAAAGTTCGCGGTTGGTGACCGTGATCCTCTCGATTGGTATGTCTCCGGCGAAAGCTTCTTCCTCAGTTCTCGCCTCAACCGTTATGCTGGGTATGTGGAACATTGGTATCGCACCTGTCACGTTCAACATGGCGCATAGGTTGATGTATTGATCAATCCTGGGCCGCTTTAGAATGCCCGTGAAGACGGGGATTCCGGAAGCAATTTTCTTTCCCACATATTGCCCCAGAAGTGAGTAGCTATATCCATCATTTAGGTTGGCTTCAACTTTGACACGGACTGTGCCCCTTCGGTTTTCTTTCAGGTGCATTCCGTATTCAGGTGTCTCACCAAGTACACCCGCTGCTAGAGCTGTCTGAATGGACTCACGGTTCGTTAGTCCACCTATAACTGAATTCACGTACGGGGTTGCGCTGGATTCGGAGAAGGCTACGTGTTCTCCATATTCTGGAATGTTCTCAGCGAGGTAAGGAATGCAAGACTGGCTCATGACTGCGCCAATTTGCTTGTAATAGTTTTTCGTCTTCCAAGCCACCGAGGCTTCATCGTGTTCCTCGGCCATGTTCATGATTTGCTGAAAATAATCAAAGTCCACGATCGGGTTTGTTGTTGTAGTTACTTTGCATGAGGCGCCGCCTTTGGCTAGGATTTCAACAAAGTACAGGTCGCCTTCTTGGCCGCTGGAGGCAGCATGTGCACGGTTGATGGGAATCATTCTTGGAGCGTCAAAGGCTTCTCCTATGGCCACGAGCAGTTCCATCGCAGCCTGTCTGCCGGCCCCGAATTCTCCTTTCAGGATCTGCTCGTCCTCACGAGTTAGATGCATGCGGCCTCACTCCTTAGCGTGCGGCTTCCAACCCGGGAATGCGGACTCTCCTTTCGATTAATCTAAAACCTACAAAACAGACGGTGGCAATAGCCGCGTAGACTAAGCCGGCCGTGAGAAAAATCTCTATCGGCCTAAAATTTAGAGAATTGAACGTCCTCGCTACGCCGAACATCTCTTGGACGCCTATGTAAGACGCTAGCGAGGAGTAGAGAATCAGATAAATGATTTCGTTGGTAATCCCCGGGAGCGCTGCTCTCAGCGCTTGGGGTAGAATGATATGGATCACTTCCTGTGGTTTACTCATCCCGAGCGCTTGAGCTGCAAGCGATTGCCCAGTCTGAACTGATTGTATGCATCCCCTGATATACTCCGACTGGTACGCGCCAGTCACAAGCACGAATCCTAAAACGGCCGACCAGTACGGTGAAAAATAAATTCTGACTTCAGGAAGAGCGAAGAAAATTATGAACAGGGTCACTATGGCTGGGAATCCCCTGAAAACTCCCACGATGCTTGTTGCGACTAGGGAAACAGCTTTGTTTCCATAGACCCGAGCCACCCCTAGAACGATTGCTAGCGCAACGCCGATCGGGATGGATACGACGATCAATTCGACTGTTACTAGAGCCCCAGCAAGCAGCTGCGGAATGTAGGTGTCCCAGAATGCTATTGCTGGTCCCTCCTGTAGAGTTCATTGATGCGTTTGAAGAATTGTCTAACAACCTCATGCTTGGGGTTCTCGATGATTTCACTGGGTGGCCCATGTTCGAGTATCTTACCTTCCCCCATGAACATGATTTCATCGGCGACCGAACGAGCGAATCCTATCTCATGTGTCACGACGAGACTGGTCAGTTTCTCCTGCGCCAGCTTCTTCATGACGTCGAGAACTTCGCCGATCAAGTGAGGATCGAGAGCGGATGTCGGTTCATCGTAGAACATTATTACCGGGTTCATTGCGAGAGCCCTGGCTATCGCAACCCGCTGCTTCTGTCCCCCCGAAAGTTCGGCTGGGTATTTGTGTGCGTCGTTCTCTAGGTTGACCCTTGCCAACTCCTTCATGGCGAGGTCGTTCGCCTCGTCCTTACTCATCTTCTTGACTTTCTCCAAGGCTATGCTGACGTTTTTCAGCGCTGTGAGATGGTTGAATAGGTTGAATTCCTGAAAGACGAAACCAATTCTCTGCCTGACCCTGTTTACGTCGCCCTTCTCATTCGTTATTTCCCGGCCTTCGAGCCATACTTGCCCCTTATCGGGTTGGGTTATGAGATTCAAACATCTGAGAAGCGTGCTTTTCCCAGAGCCACTTGGGCCACATATTACCTTAATCTGCCCTCGGTCGATTTCGAAGGACACACCGTTGAGAATTCTGTTGCCTGCGAAGCTCTTTTCCAGACCCTCAACCTTCAGCACCACATTTGTTTCAGCCATTTCACAGCCTCCCAACCAAGCCGGGTATCTTTGTTCGTTCGTAGACCATGTTGACGGCTTTGGTCCCGGCGTACGTAAGGACTAGAAAGAGTCCCCCGGCAAAGAAATACGGTATAAGCGCTTCATGTGTCGCGCTAACAACGTACCTTGTCCTCGTTAAGATTTCAAGGACACCCAAGGCAAAGGTAATCGCCGAGTCTTTGATCATGGTAGAATATTCGTTCGACCAGCCCGGCATTGAGATTCGAAGCGCTTGAGGCAAGACAATATGAAATACGCCTCTCGGCTTGCTCATGCCCAAAGCTCGCGCAGCTAGTAGTTGAGTATCGCCAAGCGACAATATGGCCCCGCGGAAAATCTGAGATTGGTACGCCCCGCTTCGCAGCCCAAGAACCACAATGCCACACGCCAAAGGATCGAGCTTGAAACCGGTTGCTGGAAATACACCCCAGTAGAATAGGAAGAGAAGCACTAGAAGTGGAATGCTTCTGAAAAACCAGACATATGCATGAATAATTGCCCTTGCTTCCTGGCCGCCGTAGATTTGCTCAATGGCCATGACGAGACCGATTACGAATCCTATCCCTATGCCGCCCGCGACTAAACCAAGAGTCCAAACAGTACCAGAAAGAATGTACGGGAGAAATTCCGCAAACGCCGCCATTAACTCACGGCCAAAGACAGTTCGCGGTGTTTTCTCCCATTCATGTGGGAGTGAGGAAGCTCAGTCTTGGGTTTGCTTAGACGCTCCACTTGTCCCTTAAATCCTGCCAGTCGGTAGTCGCCATTATGTCCTCTAGTGCGTGGTTGATTGCATTTCTAAGCCCAAAGTCGCCTGGCCTTGTGGCGTATCCGTACGTTGCATCGCCCCCAATAGTTGAAACCACTCTGAACTTGGCCGCTTGGTCCGGTTGGCTCTTGAAGTATGGCCCAGTGAAGGCACTGTCGCTGATCACGGCGACCGCCCTGCCGTCTGTTACTGCCTTGAAAGCGAGTTCGTAGGAATCAAGCCCGAGTTTTTGGAAGGTGTAGCCTTTGGCTAAGAGTTTCGTAGCCCACTCGTCTGATGTGGCACCTGTTTGGCACGCTACGTATGATCCCGAATTGAGAATTTGGTCTTTTGTCCTAGTGTCGGTTACTAGTGCGATCAGCTCGTGAATGTAACTGTAGTAGGGAACACTGAACCACACGATCTCTGATCTAGCTGCGGTGTCGGTCATCCCTGACGCGACAAAGTCTAGGTCGCCAGACTGGACCGCTGTGATAATTGCTGACCAGTCCCATGGTTTGTGCACGATGTTCCAACTGTATTTTTGCCCGATCATGTTCACGACATCAACGTCGAACCCTACTGCGTTGCCGGAAGGGTCAATCTGTGTGAAAGGAGGATAGGCTGCGTCCATACCGTGAACAATCGTAGACCCGGCGGGGGGCATATCGGCCCATTTGGCTTTGGGTGGAGGTGGCGTCATCATCGGTGCGACGGCCGTACCTGCAAGTGCGCCGACAATTAGGCCGCCGACGCCAACGCCGACAGTTTTGACGAATCCTCTACGAGATTTTTTCTCAGACAATAGTCTTGCCTCGATGATTGATATCGGTTATGAACGTATTTATTGCTAATCTACTTATTTTCACGACTAGGAACCAATTTGCCTCGAATCGTAACCGGTTCAGATGAGTGTGAAGCGAAGGGCCTGATAGGCTTTTGATGTTTCAAGGTGACGCGCAGATGTTCTGCGGGCGTCCCTCCAAGAATTTCGCGACGTTGTCAACGCATATGTCACTGCATCTCTCCACGGCTTCGCCTGTGTGGAAGCCTATGTGAGGCGTGAGAACCACGTTGTCAAGTTTGAACAGTGGATTGTCTCGGGCTGGAGGTTCCTGCGAGAAAACGTCTAGCCCAGCGCAGGACAATTTGCCTGAAATAAGTGCGTCGACTATCGCTTTCTCGTCAACCACCTTGCCTTGAGAAGTGTTGATCAAGATAGCGCCGTTCTTCATCATTTCAAACTCCTTCTTTCCGATTAGATGTTCTGAATTGGCGGTTAGGGTGACATGCAGGCTTATGATGTCACTTTCCTTCAGCAAGGTTTGAAGGTCAACGTATTTCATCCCGATTTCTTGGGCCTTCTTGTGGTTTGGCGTGATGTCATAGCCTAGGATGCGCATTCGAAAACCTTTGGCTATCTCGCCGACTCTGCAGCCGATTGCACCGGTACCAACGATTCCTATGGTTTTGTCAGCAAGTTCTGCTCCTTTGAGCGGCCGCCAATCAAACTTTCCCTCTCTGATCTGATGGTCAGCCAGCAACAATTTTCTAATTGTCGCGAGCAGCAGGACGAAGGCGTGTTCAGCCACTGCTTCGGTACCGTAGCCTGGGACGTGTGTGACGACGATGCCTCGTTTCTTAGCAGCTTCGAGGTCTACGTAATGACAGGTCGTAGCCCAGATCGCTAACATCTTGAGGTTTGGGACCGACTCGAGAATTTCTTTCGTAATATTGCTCCAGCCAACTATCACGATGTCGGCTCCCCGCATTCTCTCCCTCAATTCTTCATCGGATTTCGGCGGGTCACCGAAGACCTGCAGCTCGCCCATTCGGCGAAGTTGTTGAATGTGACGGTCTGTAAGGTGCACATGGTCTACTACGACTAGTTTCATCGGAGCCACCCACTCATAGTTTGACGAATGAACTATGGTGCATTCTTTAAGTGGTTATTCATGAAGTTCGGCGTGGAGAATCGTTACGGCTTTGCCGCCGATGAACACCCGTTTGTCTCCAACTCTTACGCGCATTACGCCACCGCGTTTGGATATTTGATGGCTCAGCAGTTCATTCTTATGTAGCCTGTTTTGCCAGTCCCTTCGGCCCCACCAAGTATGAATAGTATTTTCTGTTAATCCCATACCAATAAACAGAGACCGTTACCCTCTCATCATGTACGACCATTGCCAAACCGCAGACTCAGTAGGCGTAGTTTCCTAAAGGGGACAGCCCTGTTTGGAGCAGTTGCGCTGCTCTTTCCGCTAGAGAGGCTTGGGCAGTTTCTGTTCGTTCCCCATGAAACCGGCCCTCTAACTTACCCTAGACTGCGGGTTGCCAATACGAACGATGTGCCCGTCAACACGAGCCTGCTGTTTGAATATCCGCACAAAGACCGACCGGCCGTTCTCATTCACTTGTCCGACGGTTTTGTGGCATTCGATTCGATATGCACGCACCTCGGATGTCAAGTACACTACGACAAAACTGTCGTAGCAGGATGGGAGAGTAAACCAGACCAGAACTTCTGCTCGTGCCATGGGGGTGTTTTCGACCCCGAGACGGGAAACGTTTTGGGCGGTCCTCCGCCGCGGCCTTTACCAAAGATCAAGCTCGAAATTGACAATCAGGGGGACATTTACGCGGACGGTTACGAGAGTGGGCTTCCCCTCTATGGTGAGGCTTGAGAAGGAATGCGCCGTCGCCCATTCTCCCAGAGGATTTGGCATTGGTTTGTGGAACGAACCAGAATCGAACCAATCTTGAATACGAAGATCACCGAACGAGCCCTCAACCCGATGTATTGCCTTGGCGGCCTCACATTCCTCTTCTTCGTTCTCCTAACCGTAACAGGCATCATGCTTGCGATGTACTACAAGCCGATACCAGACAGCGCCTACGATAGCGTCCAAGTTATCACTATGAATGTGAAGTACGGCTGGCTGATACGTGGGATCCATTTCTATTCAGCTAACGGAATGATAATCACTTCAATTCTACACATGCTTCGCGTCTACTTCACCGGCGCATACAAGAAACCGAGAGAACTCAACTGGATCATTGGGATCGGACTCGGCGCCTTCACCGTGATGGCTGGCTTCACAGGGTACGTTCTCCGTTGGGATCAGGAAGCAGTGGGCGCCGCCGGCGTGGGTTTAGGGCTCGCTGATTCGATTCCGCAACTCGGAAGCACCATAACCTACCTTTTCTGGGGAAACAACTACACGGACACGCTTGGCCGCTTCTTCGCCAGCCACATACTGCTCATCCCAGGATTACTTGTCCTATTGATGGCGTTTCACTTTTGGATGATTCGGAGGCATAGAATTGCAAGACCCCTCTGAGGAAGAACCCCGGGAGAACGTTCCATTCTTCCCAAATGTCTTATTGGCGGAAATGAGCCTCGCATTCGCCGTAATCGGACTACTCGCAATCTTCGTAGCCCTCTTTCCTCTCCAACTTGGGAAAAAGTTCGACCCCCTCCATCCGCCGGCAATTCTTGAACCTGAATGGTATTTCATGGGGGTATACCAGTTTCTAAAGACCCAAGGCGTCCAACCCCTCTACGGCGTCTTGATACTTGCATGTCTCGGAATTTTCTTGCTAGCGGTTCCCTTCATCGACCGAGGTTCGGAACGCCGCCCGCTGAGAAGGCCCATCTTTGCTGCAGTTGCATTCGTCGTGGCCGCTGAATTTCTAGGCCTGACGATTTACGGCTACCTCTCGCCGGGCCAAGTAGGTTCCTTTACTGACCCTGGGTTTGCTACGGCTTTCCTCGTGACCAACATGGCGGCGGCCGTGTTAGTGTTCTTGGTTCTTTATGCCAATCGAAGAATAAGAAGGAGCCTCGAAAAATGAAAGTTAATTCTTCGACTAGGCGCGCCGCACGTATGCTTCTTCTTGCCGTAGCGTTTGTCGTCGGTACGTATGCGGTTTCGAACTTGATGCCGCTTCTCCTTCATGCCGCCAGAACCGGCTTGAACGCATCGAACGCGGCCTCGATTGTTGGCGACCTAGTCGTCGTAATTGCATCAGTGGCCTATCTGGCACGAGAGGTCTATAGAGTGGACAAGCGGGCGGAGCGCATACACAACAGAGTTGGATGGTTCGAGTAAGTGAGTGGTCACAGTACGGATAATATTTCCCAGGGTTGGGTAGCGTTGGCTGTGTTGCTCATTATCCTCGAATTCGCCTTTCTATATGAAGCTATGGTTGCTGACATGGGCGGGTACGAGAAAATCTTCGCAGCATTCGCGGGATTGGCAATACTCTGCTTCGCCGCTTTACTCTATGCAGCTTCTGTTGTGTTCTACGGCTGGGATTGAGGGGAGAGTGAATCAATTTGGTTAGATGGACGAGGAAGCTCGTTGACAGAAGTAGTGACCTGAACCCGCGAAACATGAGGCTTGGAATGTATGCTTGGGTGATTCAACGTGTGTCTGGACTCTACTTGGTCTTTTTCCTGCTCACCCACATCATGGCGATTGCCCAAGCGAACTTTGGCATTACGACTGGTTCTATGACCGAGGTGTTCGACGTGCTTAGAAACCCGTTTTGGGCAGGCGGCTCCACCACGGTAGCTTTCGACTTGATAATCCTAGGCATTGTTGCTTTTCACGGATTGAACGGTGTCCGAATTGTGTTGTTGGACTTGGGCATTGGCGTTCGGAAACATAGGCTGTTCTTCTGGGTAACGATGGTCATAGCCATCCTCACAACGGCCTACGTCATCACGTTCGCCCTGCCAATGCTGCACGGTGGGTGAAACGAGAGATGAAACAGAGTTTGCGGAAAAGTGTCGGCCTCTGGATTCTTCAACGAATCACAGCGGTACTTCTCGTGGTCTTTCTGGGACTGCACCTGTGGGTGTCGAACTTTTCGACTGATTGGGCCACATCTTTGAGAGCGCTCGTCGACCTCACCCTACTGAGCCTGGCTCTATTTCACGGCCTCAACGGTGTGAGGTCAATAGTACTGGATTTCGGACTTGGGTCACAAGGGAGACATTACTTGTCCGTAAGCCTGGTGATGTTAGGGTTTGCCGCTTTTCTTTTTGGGGTGTACGGTTTCTGGCCATTGGTGTTCACTAGATGAGGGGATAGGGTACGATATCGCATGATGTGATCATAGTTGGCGGTGGCCTCGCAGGCCTCCGTGCAGCAATCGAATCGTCCCGTTACGCGGACACGTGTATCTTCAGTCGAGTCCACCCGCTAAGATCACACACGGGGGCGGCGCAGGGCGGTATCAACGCAGCGCTGGGTAACATTGAGGCGAACCGCGACGACAACTGGGAGAAGCATGCATATGATACAATCAAGGGCAGCGACTTCCTAGCCGACCAAGACGCCGTCGAACTCATGACGAAGGAAGCCCCGTCCCGGATAATTGAAATGGAACACTGGGGTTGCCCCTTCAGCCGAACCGAGAACGGTAAAATCGCACAAAGGCCGTTCGGTGGGGCAGGTTACCCTCGAACGTGCTTCGCAGCCGATAAAACGGGACACTACCTACTCGTCACAGCCTATGAGCAGGTCCTAAAGCGAAATGTGAAGGTATACGAGGAATGGCTCGTCACTTCCCTTATCGTTGAGAACGACGCCGTCAAAGGCCTCGTAGCCCTCGATATCCTGACCGGCGAAGTAGAGGCC
Organism: Candidatus Bathyarchaeota archaeon; assembly: GCA_963726255.1. GTDB lineage: Archaea > Thermoproteota > Bathyarchaeia > 40CM-2-53-6 > 40CM-2-53-6 > FEN-987. Next base: position 239,663 of record CAVSBL010000002.1, on the reverse strand, counting down.
TTCCGGGCGAAAGCGGTCATTTTAGCTACGGGTGGTGCAGGCTGGATTTACGGGAAATCAACTAACTCGATGATCAACACCGGCAGCGGAATGGCTATGGCGTACCGGGCAGGGGTCGCGTTGAAAGATATGGAATTTGTACAATTCCACCCCACCGCGCTCTACCCGACCTGTATTTTGATTACTGAGGGAGCCCGCGGCGAGGGCGGCTACCTCGTGAACTCCCAAGGCGAGCGCTTCATGCAACGCTACGCCCCTAAGGCTATGGAGCTTGCTCCCCGCGACATTGTCAGCCGCTCAATTCAGAAAGAGATCGATGCGGGACGAGGTGTAAATGGCCTCTATGTTGAGCTAGACGTTCGCCACCTCGGAAAGAAGAAGATTCTCAGCAACCTCCCCGGCATACGCGACATTGCGATGGATTTTGCTGCCGTCGACCCGATCACGAAAACGATCCCCGTCCAGCCAGCCCAGCATTACACAATGGGCGGAGTGGATTGCAACATAAGATGCCAAACCACAATCAAAGGCCTCTACGCCGCGGGCGAATGCGCATGCGTCAGCGTTCACGGCGCAAACAGGTTGGGCGGAAACTCACTGCTTGAAACGGTTGTCTTCGGAAAAATAGCCGGGGAAGAAGCAGGAAAATTCGCAAAGAGTATTCCTGTCGATGGGACAGACGAAATAAGCTGCAGGGACGCGCTGAGAAGAGAGCAGCAACATTTCTCCGCGCTCTTCAACGGAGGAGGAGAAGAAGACCCATGGACTATTCGCGAAGAAATGCGAAGCCTAATGGTCGACAAGGTATTCCTGTTCAGGAACAGACAGGGGCTCGAGGAGGCAGCCTCGGCGATAAAGGAGCTGAAGGTGAGGCTTCGCAACCTCAGGCCAGTAAATGGCCATAAGGTGTACAATCTCGACCTAATCCGCACAATCGAACTTGAAGATATGCTGGAACTGAGTGAAGTAATAGTTGCCTCCGCCTTGAGTCGTAAAGAATCACGTGGCTCACACGTGCGCCTTGATTTTCCGCAGCGGGACGATGTTAACTTCTTGAAGCATACGCTCGTCTACAAGACGGCCGACGGCGCCCGAATCGACTTCTCACCTGTGACGATAACTCGGTACCAACCGGAGGAGAGAAAGTATTGACGCCCCGGTCTAACACCGTTCGCCTAAGGATTCAACGCTACGATCCGAAGAACGAAGCGGAACCACACTATGACGCCTTCGATGTCCCCACAAAACCCGGCATGACCGTTCTAGATGCGTTGTTCCAGGTCCTTGAGAAAGAAGACGGGACGCTTGCTTTCCGCTATTCGTGTAGAAGCGCGGTATGCGGAAGCTGCACCACTTACATCAACGGACGGCAACGACTCGCGTGCAAAACCCAGATCGACACGCTAGGTTCAACGATCACCATCGGACCCTTACCGCATCTACCTATCATCCGCGACTTGGTAGTTGACCTTCACCCCTTCTTCCAAAAGATGGGCATGGTGAAACCCTACTTCGAAAGCCATGAACCGTACCCGGAAAGAGAATTCTTACAATCACAGAAGCAAAGGCAAGCGATTGACGTCGCCATCGACTGCATCGATTGCGCAGCCTGCTTCTCATCTTGCCCCATGACATGGACCGACCCATCGTACCCCGGCCCCGCCGCACTCGTGAAAGCCGCACGTTTCATTGCTGACAGCAGGGATACCGCCAAACGCGAGCGCCTCATGTTGGTCGGATGCGAAGATGGCGTCTGGCGATGCCACACCGTCTTCAACTGCGCGGACGCCTGCCCGAAGTCAATTGACCCGCCACATTTCATCCAATACCTGAAAAGAAAAGCCTCTCTGACACGATAGAGCGCGTATCGCACGCCAACTGAGGAACATGACGTAGAGAGAGATCGATGCCTATGGTTCAATGATGTTGGCGGATTTTAGCTTCACGGCTTCGAGAGGCCGGTCGTGATTGTCCGTTCGAACTTTGCCGATTGATTGCACGACATCCATGCCCTCGATGACTTTTCCGAATATGGTGTGTTTTCCGTCGAGCCAGGGTGTGGGTGCGAGTGTGATGAAGAATTGTGAGCCGCCAGTGTTTGGCCCGGCGTTTGCCATTGATAGCATACCTGGCGCGTTATGTTTCAGGCTTGCCACAAACTCGTCCTTGATAACATAGCCTGGGCCGCCTGACCCGTCTCCGCGTGGACAGCCGCCTTGAATCATGAAACCGTCAATAACACGGTGGAAGGTTAGGTTATCATAGAAGCCGTTCTTGCAGAGTTTCATGAAGTTTTGAACTGTGATCGGAGTTTCAGTGGTGAACAACTCCAACTTGATCACGCCCATGCTCGTCTCCAGAACCGCTATTGGATTCACCAAACTACACCACGCCTAGCTTCCCCCAGGGCTCGGTTGAGTATATGAAGAGAGATTCGCTGTGGTTGCGAACTATAAGGGTGCGACTATTCTCCGCATGAACCGGATTGGATAGGAGAACGCTGTCATTACCGGCCCGTGCTCTAGATAAGCCATTGACCCAGATTACTGTTCCGCCCCGAATGGTAGTGTATAAGATATTCTAGACATCATTTCGATCCGCTATCGGTTGCTGGAGCGCTGTTGCCTAATTGCAAATACTAGGGTGGCCGCGAGGATTTGCGTTATTGAGCTTGCAACAAAAATGTAGATGGGCCCAATAGCAGTCCACACTAAGCCATAGACGAGTGGCCCCATGATTATACCCAGGTCTTCACACGAGCCATAGATGCCTACGACTGTGCCATACATTCTCTTGGGCGTGACATCCGGTACGAGGGAGAGCAACATTAGCGATGCTGACAGGCCTAGGCCTGCGGCAATGGAAACAAGGAAAACCTGGAACGCGGTGTCCGCGACAAGATAGAGCAAGAATGAGCCCGAACAAAGCAAGAACGCAACGATAGTCATGGGCTTTCGGCCAAACCTGTCGGAAACCCAGCCGAGAAACAGGATTGCAACCAACTGAGAAGTAGCAACAGTTGAAATGAGCGTCCCAACCTGAACGGTTGACATCCCCATCCGCCCTGACACGTAGAGGGGAAGAAATGAGCGGACAATAGAGAATCCCATGAAAGCAAGAATCGCTGACAGAAAAAGTAATTGTGCCGAACGCCTGTGCAAGGTGGAAGTAAGGCCATAGCTCATACTCTTGACGGTGCCTGCTAATTGGCGGCTACGAGGAAACGACCAGAGCACAATGAAAATCAAGAGAATACTCAGCGCAGATGAGGCGTAGAACGAGTATTCAAACGACCAGGTTTGGGCAATGTACGTGCCGATTAAAGGGCCTATGATGCTGCCGATTGAGAGAAAAACCCACCAAAGACTCGCATAGAGCCCGGCGGAGTTCGAGGAAGATTCCTCCGAAACAGATGTTCTGGTTGTTGGTCCGATTACGACTCCAACCGCTCCTGTAAGTAGTTGCAGAATTAGGAAGAAGAAAAAGGAACCGTGATGCGTGTAGAGTACAAGGATTGCACTCATGCATATCAGCGAAAAAATCATGAGATGTTTCCGATTAGTTCTGTCACTTAGGTTCCCCCACATCCATTCGAAAAGAAACATCCCCAAAGCGAACGCAGCGGCCAACGTGCTCCATCCGACGATTCCAATTCCAAGCGATTCAATGTAGAGAGGCAGCACAGGGCCCGTGATTGTAACAGACCAAGAAACACTCCACAGAAACAGAGTAACATAGGCTGGGAGCACCCGACGAAAACTCGGATTCAACAAGCGGGACATACCACCAACCGATGCATGAGCATCAAGTTCAAACCAGCAATTTAGTTCGACATTCTTTACGGTTGCGTCCCATCCCCGTTGGGGACGAATGAGGGAGACCGAGGAACGAAAACATCGACAATCCTACAGCCCTCAAGAAATTTAACTAAGAACCATGTCTCGCACACGAACAGAACACAGGGGAAACTAACGGCTTCCACAGTTAGATTAGGTGCTAGTGATGGTTGATTTCTGCCGAGACTGTGGAGCTTACATCCCAGCGGGCCTCACGCAATGCGCAACTTGTGGGCCAAGGAGCAGACCGCCCGTCCACTCGAAGGAGATTAATCCAAACCAACTAACTCCGCAGGACGTGCTTGACCTATTTCCGAGCCGAACTTTTCGCCAACACCAAAAGGAAACTATTACTAAGATGGTCGAAGCGTTCACTTCCGGCGTAAAGTGCATACTCCTCGTAGCCCCGACAGGCGCTGGAAAATCCTACGTAAACGCCTCCTTCACATCGGCCACCCGTTCCTTCTATGCAACACCCCAACTCGCCTTAATTGACCAGATCATGCGAGACCCCTTTTTGGAGAAGCGATTTGTGGAGATCAAAGGCAGACAGAACTACCGATGCTACTACAACCCGAGTAGAGGTGTGCAGGTCGGGAAATGTGAGACCGAGCAGTACCCCTGCAACGAACGCGTGGACATCTGCCCGTACTGGATGCAGAAGATGCGCGCGCTCAAAGCTCCGAGCGTCCTCCTCAGCCTCGCATACCTCATTTCGGAGGGCCAGACGGAGGGCCGAAGTGAAACCTACCTCGGAACCAGGCCCTTGATGGTTCTGGACGAAGCACACAACTTGGAAGAGCAATGCCTCAACCACATCTCAGTTCGCCTATCCCCGTTCTCGATACCGTACGACATCTACGACGAAATACTCCCCGCCCTCCGCGAAGTGGAGTCGGACGTAGGCCTAGGAAGATTCCTGGAAAACTTGGAGTCGAAACTAAGCAAACTCTTGGAGCAGCTGAAACATAAATCCGAGGCCTCAGGACTCTCTGTAATACAAACCGAGAACAAGGAACTCATTGAGCGATACGTCGCCAGCTACTACCTCTACATGAACTCGCAGTCAGAATGGGTCTGGCAGATCAGGAACGACCAACTACTCCTACAACCGGTATTCGCGAAGGAATTCATGAAGCAACTCATCTGGAAGCGAGCTGAGTATTACATAATTTCCTCCGCCACCATCCTTGACCCGGAGAAATTCGTCGAGTTGACCGGCCTCACAACGATTCTCGAACGGGACGAGATTTGCGTTCTCCAGGCGCCAAGCACCTTCCCAGTCAAGAACCGCCCGATAATCGATGCAACCGTCGGCCCCCTGTCAAGACAAGAATGGGAGAAGAACATGCCCCAGGCAGTCAAGATGGTCGCGGCGATCCTCAGGAAGGAAAAAGGCAAGGTAGCAATCCATTCACATAGCTACCGCCACCAACGAGCGCTAGTCGAGCACCTTCCCGCAGACCTGAAACCACGCCTAATTGTACACACGAACCGTAACCGAGAAGAGAAACTCCGGGAGTGGATGCGCTCCCGAGGAAAAGTATTCGTCTCCGTCGCCTTCAACGAAGGCCAAGACTGGAAGTACGAGCTCTGCGACGCTCAGATCCTTTTGAAGGTCCCTTTCGGGGACCTCAGTGATCGACGAACGAGCCGCCGTCTGGAGTTGGGTCACAGGAGGTGGTATGAGAACCAAGCAATGATGGAGGTAATTCAGGCGTATGGGCGGGCGATTAGAGCCGACGATGACAAGGCAGGTTTCTATGTGGTGGACGGAAACTTCCAGAAACTCGTCATAGACTGCTGGCCATACATACCCGACTGGTTCAAGGAAGCGCTACCACCAACGTTTCAACCCCCGAACCAATCAGCAGCCTAACACATCACCACGTGGGAACTGATGTTTTCCAACGGGATTGGATGCGCTATCTTCGGATCCTTATGACTACAAGTGCAAGCAGCAAGATCGTTCCAACCAAGAGGAGAATAAGGAGAGTTCGGTTTCTCTCCCAGATCACAAACTTAGCGTTGAGACGGGTGAACGGGTCGCGTGACTTGAGCATCCGGAAGAGTATAACCGCTTCTTCTCTGTTGAATATGCCGTTGTCTACGCGGATCTCGCCCGTTGCGGTTTTCTCGAATCTGTGATGTCCAAGCCAGAAAGGGTTCGAATACCTGCTCGTCAGCCACAGTTCAAACTCTTCCCGCACGACTTCCAATGACCTGCACCTACCTGATCTGGATGCTGATATAGTAGAGTTTCACGACTCCGCTATCGGAGATGAGTACCCCATAGTTGATGCTCCCGTCTGGCGAGGTCCAATAGTAGATTTCTGACACTTTGTATTTCTGAGAGTAACTTGCGATGAAATTGTTCACTGTAGCATTGACGGAAGTCCACTGTGTCTCATCGGTGAAGGTGATGTTACCGACTTGAATTTCGACATTCGCGTTTATCTTATTCGGGCTGATTAGTGAGTATCCCTTGTTTGTGAATACGGAGTTGAGTTTCGTCTGACGCTCCGCAGACCCCAGTATGAGGGGAGTCCCGCCGGAGATTGCGTAGTATGCTTGAGCTGAGTCTTCTCCAACCGCCACCCTAGCGCCTGTCGATGCGTCGATGATCGTCACGAACGCCATTTTTGTGATTACAGCATTCTCGACTTGTGTGTTGATGTAGACTGGAATGAAATAGTACAGGTGGTCGCCGATCAGATACAGCAAGATGTTGCCCAGCCTGTAGTTCGGTAACAGCGTTAACTGTTGGCGTACGTAGTCGTCGGTTTCAACGGCTTGGAGAGCGGCGGATGGCCCGATCAGCTGTGTCGTTGAATTTGATATTCTGTAGAGATTCAACCTTCCCAACTGATCACTACCATACGCGATGAACATCCCGGCAAGATTTCTGCCGGGAGATAGTTGGTATTCTACGAGCTGTAGCCCTACAAAGTCTGCACGGTTTCCGGATGTGGCTAGAATATAGAGCACTTCCGTGGCTTCTGGTCGCTCATAGAAGTCAGATCCTGATCGCCAGATGAATGGGTCGCTCACGTGGTATCTGAAAGCTACATCCAATTGTCCAGGGTTGTCGGCAGTCCCGAGCAGGTCCTCAGGATAACGCAGCTGGGCGACAAGCCAGTCCGGCGGTGCTTTCCATGAAGAATAATATTGCCTGTAGAAGTCGACTAGAAAACCGTCCGGTTTCGCAATAACATAAGGATACATGCGTCCGTCTTCAACGTCCACCAGAACTACACCGAAAAATCGGAGGTAATTGCTTCCGGAGAATCCGGAATGAATCGGGTAATCTGTATAGACTTGCACGAGGTAATAGATGCGGGTACCGTCTGTGACGAGGTAGCTTGCGCGGTCCGTTGTCAGTCCATTAATGAGTATGCCTTGCACTCTCTGGTAAACGTCACGGTTGTGCAGCATCATGATATCCTCCTGGGGAGGGCTGAATGCGAAGCCAACCTGACCTTGCTTCACGAGGAACCACAACATCCGTTGCCAGCCTGACAGAACATAGTCAGGCTCGCCGGTGTAGGAGGCGTTTCCTATTTCCTCGAAGCCTCTTACATGAACGTAGACATCATCTGCGAGTTGCTCGCCATAGTAGATCGAAGGTTCCGCGTTGACTCCGAATGCCTTCTGAACCGAAACGTAATCGCCCGTGTGGCTATCGATTACGATAATTTTGGCAGCGTGAGTGTAAATCAGGTGATGGCTTATCCAGTCATCGGTCGGGTAGTTGATCGTAGTAGGAGCAGCCCAGTACTCATGGCCGTTAAGGTAGATTATCTGCGACGCGCTGAGCTGCATCCAATTAACGCCTATCTGATTTTTCATCTTCGTATAAGATGCATCGTGGTCCCATTGTCGAACCAGCGAGACGATTATACTAGTGTTGCCTGCGGGAAGGCTTGAGAGGGGCGCCTCAGTGACGTTCTGGATTCCTGCCGCCCACCGCGTGACCTCGATCTCCTTCATCGTCATGGGTTTCCATTCATAGTTCGTCCAGTTATTGTTCCAGTTCAGGGAGTAGCCTGCGACGAAGCCTATGTTCACGATGAGGATGGCGAGAAACAGCAAGCCAAGGACGTAGACTGCCCAGCGTTTGCGGCGCTTCATGCCTATAGTTCGTCGTATGACTCCGAATTGGAAAGACGCTGCGATGAGAAGGAAGCCTATCAAGACTGTGACTGCGATCAGATAATCGTTGGGTGTTACAATGTTCATGACCCAATATGGGGCACCTACAACCACTACGAGAACCAATAGAGATAGGATCAGGAATAGATCCCTCATCCAAGCGTTTGTCTTCATGCGAGTGAAGTCGCGGAGGCTCATCAGAACGAGCCTGAGTACCGCGACAAAAACGACCGCAATAACGATGTCATAGATTAGACGATACTGAACTTCCATAGTGGGCATCAGCGCAACAAGCTCGGTTCCTGAAACTGGAACCATCGGAAGCTGAAAGACGCTCAAGACCTGGTGCCAGTTGCCTAATCCGCTTTGTAGCATTGTGATCACGAGCGTCATGTTGTCGAAGCCTGGTATGCCATTCGCGGTTGTGATCACCGAAAATGCAACACCCCACTTCGCCACCTGCCAGAACAACCAGACAACCTTGCCGAAGCCGAGCGAGACTGTTTCCTCTTCGCCTCTGACGCGGGCGAATGCGCCGCCTAGCGCCGACAAACACTCAAAGAGATGACTCCTCCTGGGAATCGGGTTGACGAAGAGAAGCGCTAGCACAGCGGCGACGATGAATGTGTTGTTGTGATAGAAGTTTATCGAGAACCAGTTGAGCCCCGCCTTGGAAAGGTACATGTACTGGAGTACAATCCAATCCAAGTACACTGAAAGCCCGTAGAAGATCACGCCGACGAAGACCAACGCTACAATAATCAAGCCTGAAAAGGCGAAAAGTCGCTGAGGCGCGCCAGTTCGTTCCGTATGCTCCATCATAATCTCAAGTCCAACTAGCAGTTCACAACTATATCAACCAAGAGCCCTGACGACCGAATCTTAAACCAGGAAGAGAATCGAGACCCCGATTACTGCAATTGCTGCCCCCAAGATTCCTCGCCAACTTGTCTTCTGGCGGTAAAGGATCCAGACTACTGGGATGATCATGACAGGCATCAATGAGAGTAGGGTCTGTGCGATACCTGTTTCGGCGAAGGTCACGGCAACCATTGAGAGCGTGACACCAAGGAAAGGCCCCAGAAACGCAGCGGCGGCGGTCTGACGCATCCCTTCCGTATTCGTGAAGGCCTTCTGGAGGTCGGCCAACCTTCCGGTAGTCAACATAAGGAGCCAAAGCGAAAAGGCCCCAAGAACCATGCGCATTAACGTGGCCGAAAGTGGGTTCAAGGTTACCGCCGGGTTAAGCTCGATCCCTTTCTTCGCCAAAACCAATCCCACCCCCTGCCCAATTGCAGCGACCAATCCGCAGAAGGCGCCATACTTCTTCAATTTCCCTGAGACAGGAGCCTCACCAGAGCGCTCCTCCCGTTCCAGGATCACTAACACAACCCCACCTAAGGTCAAAGCAATGCCAAGTACAGCTACTGCTGGAAGAGTTTCCCCCAGCATGATGTACGCGCCCAACGAGGCGAAGATAGGCGCCAAAGCCATCAGTAGCAGAGAACGTCTCGGGCCAATCATCACATACGCCGCGAACAACCCAGAATCACCAATCCCCAAGCCCACAACCCCGCTCGCCCCCATCCAGAACCATTGCCCAACACTCGCCAAGGGAAAGATGCTCCCGAGCAAAACAACATGTGCAACCAGGAGAAAACCCACCGCCATAACGGTGCGGTAAGCGTTCACGCTAAGCGAACCGATCCTTCGCCCAGCGGCCGTGAAAAACACTGAACTAAAGGTCCAGAGGCCTGAAGTGATTACCGCGGCCGCTTCCCCGACCAAGCTCGAATCCAACTGGTTCACACCATCATTCCCATGATTCAGAAGCACCAAGCGTTTGCGAATGACATAAAAACAGTTATCACCTACCCGATTTCACACCTAGATTCACGAGGAGCCAAAATTTCACCTTAAGCTTCCCACAAAGCGCTGAACGTGGTACTACCGCTCAACAGTGGTATGACATACACGAAAGAAACAGTCCCAGGGTGTGGGACGTAGGTAATATAAGAAAAATAGAGAAATTCCGGTCATTCTCGGTCCTAGGACGTTTGTCCTAGTATCTTCGGTGCTTCTGGTAGCACTCTCTGCAGTAGACCGGTTTACCCGACGTTGGCACGAATGGTACTTCTGTGTCTGCGCCGCATTCAGAGCATTTGACTTTCGTCATTTGCCTTGGGGCACCGTAACTTCTATTCTGATAACCCATTTTGTTTTCCACCTTCCCTATTTTCTAGTTATACAAAAGATAGTACCCGCGACAATCGGCACGGGCCAGTAGGCCCTTCCATCATCCCGCACGTAACATCTCCAGTATACTGCCGCCATAAGAGGCTGGACTACTATAAAAATCGGCTTATGCCCCTTTCGGGTGAGTTTGAAATCAGCGTTGAACCAAACCTGAGCATGTATAGCTCGGTTCGTTACCGTCGGCTATCAGCAGATTGGGATGAAACCGTAAACGGCTGTGAACATGATTGAAAACGAATCGAAAAATCATTCTGAAACGGCAACTGAACACTTTTGACACGACAAACCTGGTGGTCGGCTCAGCGATTGGAGCCGACATCTTCGTAGTACCCGCCCTCAGCGCCAAACTCCTTGGTCCAGCTTCACTCGTGATATGGGTGATAGCGGGAGGGCTTTCTATCGTGATCGCCCTCTGTTTCGCCTATTGTGCCTCGTTCTTGCCAAAAGTGGGCGGTTCCTATGCCTACGCAACGAGAGTGGCAGGACCCTTTCCTGGTTTCATGGTTGGCTGGGCACTTTTGCTGGCGGAATGGTTCACGCTCTCCGTATACCCTGGAGCCTTTGCGCAATACTTTCTCGCCATAATACCGGGCTTGAACCCACTTACTCAGCTACTATTGAAAGTGATCTTCATAGTAGTCATCACCGTGACTAACATTTATGGTGTTAAGACTGCAGGAAGACTCAACGACGTCTTGACGATCTTGAAATTAGGTCCCCTCTTCCTTCTCATATGTTTGGGTTCAGTTTTCATGGGCTTACATCCGGCTTCGAGTGCTGCAAACTTTCAACCGTTTCTCAAAGGCAGTCTAATGAATGTGGGTCCAGCACTGGTACTCATCTTCTGGGCCTACGCAGGATTCGAACTATCAAGTCTCCCTGCGGATGAGGTTCAGAATCCGAGGAAGACGCTCCCGAAGGCCCTGCTGTTTGGAATGCTAATTGTTACAGCCTTCTACGTGATCACGAACTTTGTTGTTGTCGGTGTCGTAGACCAGAAAACCTTGGCTGCTTCACCTGCGCCTTTGACCGTGGCTGCATCAAATGTGCTAAACTTCTCACCAGGCCTAGCCGTCTTCGGCGGTTTGATTCTCGCCGTCGGCGCTCTCGTATCAATCCTAGGGGCGGATGAATCAGCGAGCATCGGAACTACCAGACTAGCGTTTGCAATGTCAATTGACGGGCTCTTACCCAAAGTTTTCAGTAAGTTGCAGAAGGCGTATCAAACCCCGTACGTTGCGGTAATCGTGATATGTTCTACGGCGTTTGTTGCTAGCGTAACTAATGGTATCTCTGCGCTGATCAACAGTTCGGTTTTCCTTCTTTCGTTTGCCTACCTGGCAACGTGCATATCGGCCGTTCGGCTCGAGAAGGATTATGCTAAGGGCCGGCTTAGCATCTGGGAGAGAATCGTGGTACCGGTTCTGGGCGTGATTTTCTCCGTTCTGTTGATGATTTCAGTAAATGCTCAACAAATTCTAGTCGCAGCGACAGTATTTGTCATGGGCGTTCCAGTTTTCGTGTTCTTCGCGCCGAAGAAAGAACTACGCGACCTGAAGAAGGACTTTCTCTCTAGAGATGCAATACTGGATCGGGCATACCATCAAGGTGAAGTCTTTCTGGCTAACGTGGTTCGCCAGATCAAATGGCAATACTACCGAGCAAAACATATCGAGAGAGCCTTCCAAGTCAAAGAGAGTCGATAATCTTAGGGATTGGCTTTGAAATGAATTAGGCCTTTCGAAGTTTTCCGGCACGAAGAGTGATTTCAGATTCGAAACCACAACGCGTCCTGGGTCTTCCCAGTATATTGTACGACTTTGGCAATTTTGAGTTCTTCAGGGTTCGCCGTGAATCTACCGATTACTCTGGGCCCATTCTCGAGGTCTACGAGCCCGACAATATACGGTGCGTCTTTCTCGAACCCCTTGGGGGGATATCTGATTACAGTGAAGGTCGCAATCTTTCCCCTACCCGACAACAAGACCTCACTCACTTTGCTGTGGCATTGTGGGCACGTTTTGGTTTCGAAGAAGTCAGACCAGTGACATTTTGGGCAACGGTAGCCTTGGACGCCTTTGGTTTCGCCCATTGACTAATCGCTTCTGAGTATGTGCACCGCGACCGTACCACCAATCCCGCCCACGCTCTGTGACATACCTATGTGGGCCTCTGGGACTTGGCATTTCCTAGCTTTCTTGGCCAATTGAAGGGCTAACTCGGCGATTTGGTACATTCCACTGGCCCCAACAGGATGGCCTCTAGCCTTCAAGCCTCCAAACGTGTTTGTAGGCAAACGACCATCCCGCGCGCATACGCCATCCTTGACTAGTTGACTCCCGGACCCCTTCGATGCGAAACCCAAGTCTTCTAAGGCCATGATACCAAGAACGGAGAAGGCGTCGTGGACTTCCAATAGGTCGATTTCTTTGGGCTTCACACCCGCAACCTCGTAAGCTCGTTGAGCAGCTTTCCTCGACCCTTCAAATGTGGTGAGGTCTGGGCGCTGGTAGAGGCTGAGCCTGTCTGACGCTACGGTTGAAGCGACGATCTTTACTGGCGAATCCGTGAATTGCTTCGCTCTCTTCACCGTCGTTAAGATAAGGGCGGCTGCGCCGTCTCCAATGGCGGAACAATCGTATAGCCGCAATGGGTCGGCCACCAGAGGCGAGTTGAGAACGTCTTCTACGGTAATGCTCTTGTGGAATTGGGCCTTCGGGTTGTCGAGGGCGTTTTCGTGGCAGAGGACGGGAAACTCCGCGAGGAGTTCGTGCGGGACATTGTACTTGCGCATATATTCCCGCGCAATCATCGCGTTGAGGCCAACGAAGGTGACACCTGTAGCGCCAACCCGGGCCTTGTCCTCAGCCATCATAAGGCCCGAAGTCACCTCAGGCGTCGTGTAACCCGACATCTTCTCAACAGCTCCCACGAGGGCAACCTCCTCCAAGCCCGACAACACACCCTTCACGCCAGCGTTGGCGGCCACGCCACCCGAGGCGCAAGCACCTTCAACCTTGTAAGTTGGGACACCTTCCTTTCCAAGCGCCGTCGCCATTAAAGCGCCCAAATGTTCTTGGTTCTGTAGAAACCCTGACATCATGTTTCCGACGTAGATGGAGTCGATTTTGTCGACTCCAGAATCTTCTATCGCTTCAGTAGCGGCTTCGACGAATAGTTCTGTTAGGCTCTTTCCGGAGCCTGCCGTAACCGGTGTCATTCCGACTCCGATTATGGCGACGTCACGTAGGGTTGTCAAGCTGAACGCAGCATATCTTGCAGGCTCTATGTTTATTTATTCGCTGGGCCGCAGTTGGCTTGGAGTTGGCGGCCATAGCTGAGGGCTAGGACCCGTTCCCATTCCGAACACGGAAGTGAATCTCTCAGGCGATTCGGGTAGTAGTATGTTCCGAAAGGCCATGCGAGCCCCGGACCGCTGCCGACTCCATTAATTTTGTGACTTGATTCATCGGCGCTTAGTCAGTTGAATGAACGTTTATTACATGGTCGGCTCCGCTAATCAAAAGAGTTAGAGGAATATTATTGCTATCTCAGCTACTCACAATAGTACTTGAAACCGGAATCTTCGGGGCAAGCGGAGTCAACAACATACTGAACATACTTTTCGTCGTCTCGTTCCTTGCCTTCATGGTGTTTGGGCAACAAATTCAGAGCCGAATCGCTCTTATGCAAATTGACGGCGCGGTCAGAAAACTCGAACACATGAGAAACGACGCAGCATCACTCACACTCAAAATAATCCGAGACATAGGCAAGCCCAAAGATGACCCGGCACCGCGGTTGAACTCACTCCTCGAGCAATTCCTAATCGAGCCTGTTAACATGGATCCATCGGGAGTTGTCAATAAGTTTGATCACCTGCTCGATGTTCGTGAGACGAAGTTCAAGGCGGACGTGGCTAGGATTGCGCCCGAAGCGACCCCTACACAAGTTAACAATCTCGAGAACTTGGTTGAAGCGACTTGGGCATTGAACTTCATGTTCAAAGTTGTTCGCCACTTGTACTTACTGGGTAAGAAGACGTTCAGCATTTTCGTAATATTCCAACTCCAAGCCTTCCTACCGTTAATCATGATGGAAGCCGACGCCTACCAAGGCGCGACGAAGGCCTTCGCAGAAGGGCACCCGATAGGTGACGGTGCCGGCGCACTCGTAGCCTCGAAACTGATGCGTGGCCACGAAACTAGAAAAGTGGAGAAGGACATGGTAGCGGCCGAAACGACCATTGAAGGCCGCAAAGTCATTGCACTCAAGGCAGAAGGCCCAGGCGGTAACGTTGGAAAGCCAGGTGACGCGATACGCATAGTCCTGGAAGAAAACAACGGCAAAGCATCGATGATAATCATGGTCGACGCTGCCCTGAAGTTAGAGGGAGAGAAGACTGGCGAAGTTAGCGAAGGGATTGGCGCTGCGATCGGTGGAATCGGAACAGAGCGGTTCAAGATAGAAGAGGAGGCTACGAAATTCGGCATTCCGGTCTACGCCATCGTAATCAAACAGAGCATACAAGAAGCAGTTACCACAATGAAAAAGGAAATCGCTGAGGCCGCTGAGCCCGTATTGGATAGAATTAAGCGGCTAATTCTCGAACGCACCAAAGAAGGCGAACTCGTCATAATCGCCGGCATTGGCAATACCGCCGGCATAGCACCCTAGGCGAGCGCTAATGAGTAACAAGCCGTCAACGTACTACGCATACTTACTCATCGCCTTCGCTCTAGTCATTCTAGCAATCTCAATGTGGGCAATGGTCCAAGCCCTCACCTACTATGAAGCTGGACAGTTTCCACAATTCTTCGTGTACGGCATAATGGCGTCCGTTGGAACTGTGCTGTCCATCTCTTCGATCACCCAAATGCGCCGGCGAATGGTAGTGCTCCAAACCCTCGCCGCCAAAGTACTTAGTGTCGTCATCTGCGCGAACTGCGGGTTCAAAGTTGTTAGGACATTCAGCGCAGGCGACTATGTGACCAAACAGGTTGGAGAATGCCAACAGTGCAAGGGCAACATGCGCGTTGACACCATCTACGCCGAGGACCTGAAGCCCAAGAAAACCTAGGCAGTCAGAACCCGGCAGCCATTCTCAGTTACCACTATTGTGTGCTCAGCCTGAGCAACAACATGGCCGCTCGCCTCAACTAGTACAGGATAACCAACAATACAGCGGCGCTTAACCAGTTCTTCAAACGCCTCGCTGAGATTGGCCCCACTCCAAGAGTTGTGCGCCCAACGTGAAGCGAAAGGCAGGGTCTTGTACGTTTCCCTAACAAACTCCGCTAGTTTGATTGCGTCACTTGATTTGGCGCCTTTAACTTTAACAAAGCGGTAGATGTATGCGGAATCGCCATCGCGGACGGCGCCCTCAGCATTCTTCAACGTAACAAAAGGTTCGATAGCGTAGACTTCCCCAACCTCAAAACGACCGCTCTCCATCCCCGAAACATTAGGAACCGACTTTCCCGCATGAATCGTATAGCGGTCGATTTTGTGACCGGTCAAGTTTCTGATCGGTCTGAAACCATATCTCACTATGCAGCGTTCGACGACGGTCCCGATTTCCGAAAGCCTTCGCCCGGGAGCCACAGCGGCAAGTGCTTCCTCAAGGGCGGACTCAGCGGCTACTTTCATAGAGTCGTAAGCAGGATTAAGCGAAACTGTTATCGCGCTATCTGTAACGAACCCATCGAGCGCCACGCCAAAATCCACTTTCACGATGCAACCATCAGGAACTGAGCTCGCGTCGTTCCACGGGCTAGTGTAGTGAGCTGCGATCTCGTTGATTCCGACATTGCATGGGAAGGCCGGCTCACCGCCTAATCCTCGTATCTTTCCCTCAACTTGCTCACATAATTCCAACACGCTATTGCCAGCCAGGGGAAGGGTTTTCACGAATTCTCGAACCTGTGCTAGGATTCTCCCGGATTTCGCGAACATTTCCAGTTGCTGGCTCACTGTGGCTAAACCTTCTTTAGATGAAACCACTGTCCCTAGCTGTTTATTTAGGATTCAGAAAGACAATGCACAGTACGAGCATGAGTTGTGGGGAAGCAACCAAGTCGGAGAGTCGTTTCTGAAGGCGGGAGAATCTGAGCCGTGTCAGTCAACAACGAAGAAATGGTTGTAACGCCGTGGGAAGTCACGGGCAAGATCGATTATGACAAGCTGATAAGGGAATTTGGAACACAACCCCTCACCCCAGAAATCCTAGAGAAGGTCACGAAACTTACCGGCGAATTACACCCACAACTCGCAAGAAGAATTTTCTTCTCACACAGGGATTTCGATTGGATTCTTCAGAGGTATGAGGCGGGAGAGAAATTTATACTCTATACAGGTCGAGGCCCTTCTGGGCCGGTCCACATCGGCCATTTGGTCCCCTGGATATTCACGAAATACCTCCAGGACAAGTTCGGCGCCAAACTCTACTTCCAGATAACGGACGACGAGAGATTTCTCCAACATGACGAGTTCTCGATGGATGAACCAACGAAATGGGCGTACGAGAACGCCCTTGACATAATCGCCGTCGGTTTCGACCCGAAGAAAACACGAATCATCACCGACACGAAGAACATGGGCGCTCTCTACGGCTTGGCAATCAAGGTCGCGAAACATGTGACTTTCTCAACAGCCAAAGCAGTGTTTGGCTTCCGAGAGAGCACGAACATAGGCATGGCGTTCTACCCCGCTATCCAAGCAGTTCCAGCCTTCTTGGAATCGGCCCTAGTGGGACACAATGTCCCATGCTTGATCCCGGCAGCCATTGACCAAGACCCGTACTGGAGGATAACTCGGGACGTCGCCCCTAAGCTAGGATACTACAAACCCGCCCAGATCCACTGCCGCTTCGTGCCGGGACTCGGGCGCGGTGGCAAGATGTCTGCCTCAATGCCCGAAACAGCCATCTTTACGGTAGACGACCCACAGCAAGCGAAAAAGAAAGTTATGAACGCCTTCACGGGAGGACGGGCTACGGTCGAGGAACAAAAACGACTTGGAGCCAACCCCGACATATGCTCGGTCTTCGCTTACGATTACTTCCTCTTTATGAACGACAAGGAGATCGAAGACCTTCGATACAACTGCCTCGCCGGAAACATCATGTGTGGAGACTGCAAACTGATACTCGCGGAGCGCGTGGAAAGGTTCCTCAAAGAATTCCAGGCGAAACGGGAGAAAGCCAAAGATAACTTCGAAGAGTATCTCTTCAATCCCAAGGATGCCTAGATGCCTTGATTCAGATGCGTGAGAACGAAGCGGCCGTAATGCACTCGTTGCAATCCTCCGGCGGCAACTGCTCCTTCGAAGAGCTAGTTGTGAACACGAAACAAAGCAGTGCCGCCGTCACGCGAGCCTTAACAACCCTACAAGAGCGACAGCTTGTTCGAGTAACGGAAGCTGAACGAACAGTCCTCAAACTCACAGAAGAAGCAATGAATCATGCAAAGCAAGGTTTGCCCGAAAGACGGCTTCTTCAGGCCGTACTTGAACTCGGCGGCGAAGCAACTCTCGACCAAGCAGCGAGACGCGCTAACATTCCCCCGAACCTCGCTTCAGTCGCGCTAGGCTGGGTCAAGGTCGCAGGCTGGTGCGAGGTTACAACCCAGCTCCAGAGCGTAGTCCTGAAAGCAGCCGGCATACCCGACAAGACCGACACGGAACGAACACTCGAACTCCTCGCAACAAAACCCGAAACCTCCCTAGAGGAATTAGCACCATCTGTTCGCGGAAACGTCGAGACCTTGAAGAGGCGACAGCTGGTCACAAGCAGAAGGCAAACGAAGCGCTACGTCGAACTGACGCCGCAGGGTTGGAAAGCACTCGAAGAAGGAATCACTGTCCCCGAAGAAATAAGCGACCTCACACCCGAAATGATCACATCCCAGCAATGGAAGGCAGTAGCATTTCGCAAGTACAACATCGCAGCCCCAGTCACTTCGGCCTGGCCGGGAAAGAAGCAACCATACCGCCTCTTCCTCGACAACTTAAAAACGAAACTTGTCAACCTAGGCTTCAAGGAGATGACAGGCCCAACAGTCGAACTGATGTTCTTCAACTGCGACGCGCTCTTCATGCCACAAGACCACCCCGCGCGTGAGATACATGACATTTACTTCGTCAAGACACAAGAAAGGGGAAGCCTTGGAGAATACGAACGTTTCATGGATCCGGTTTCAAAGACCCATGAAAATGGTTGGAAGACCGGATCAACCGGATGGAAATACTCCTACTCGCGTAGCGAAGCCCTGAAACTGATATTGAGAAGCCAAGGAACCGCTCTCAGCGCTCGAACACTTGTTAGCAAGCAATTGAAGATACCTGGAAAATACTTCTCACTCGCAAGATGCTTTAGACCCGACCAAGTGGACCGCACTCACCTTACAGAATTCAACCAAGCAGAAGGCATCGTGGTCGGCGCTGACTTATCATTAAGGGACCTCTTGGGCGTGCTTGAGCGCTTTGCCATCGACATCGCGGGTGCAGACAAAGTCCGCTTTAGGCCAGATTATTTCCCATTCACCGAACCAAGCGTCGAGCTGCAAGCGTACAAAGAGGGATATGGGTGGCTCGAATTCGGCGGGTCAGGAATCTTTAGGCCTGAACTGACGCTCCCGTTGGGAATCAAGGTGCCTGTCATCGCATGGGGCATAGGCGTCGATAGGCTCTACATGATGCGTGCAGGAATCGACGACATACGCCTACTCTTCGCCCAAGACCTAGACTGGATGAGAAAACAGAAGGTGCTCTGACATGGTCACAATCTTCACCCGAATAGACGACTTGGAACAACTAGTCGGGAGGAAGCTGCCTAGGGACCACGAGCAACTCGATGAGATACTTTACTCCGTGAAGTGCGAACTCTCCGGCCTAAGCCGCACGGAAGACATCTCGGAAGATTCCGAACTTCAGTTGGAAAACAAAGACACCAACCGGCCGGACACCTGGAGCACTGAAGGCATAGCCCGAGCGCTAAGGGGGTTGCTGGGAATCGAAGTGGGCCTCAAGACCTACCCGCTTGCAAAGAAACCTGCTGTCGAAATCCAAGTGGATAAAGAACTGAAAGAGATTAGGCCGTTTATTGCGTGCGTAGTCGCCCGCCGCATCAAGCTGAATGACGTGATTATTCGGGGATTAATCCACCTCCAAGAGAAGCTTGACCAGAGCTACGGGAGAAAGCGCCGAAGGTCATCCATAGGGTTCTACGATTTCGATTTGATTGATCCACCACTCACGTACGGCGCGGTGGGTCCGGATGACGTGAAATTCGTACCCTTGGAAGGCGAGAAGGAAATGTCGCTACGCGAAATTCTCGAAGCGCACCCGAAGGGGCTAGAGTACGGCCACATCGTAAAGGAACATGAAAGAATGCCCATCCTGCTGGATTCGAAACACAAAGTGCTCTCTTTCCCACCCATCATTAACTCCGATGACCTAGGCCGAGTAACGCCCGAAACCAAGAACATCCTTGTCGAAGTCACGGGCACCTCTGACGAAACGGTCATGAACGCCGTAACCATACTCACAACCACCCTAGCCGACCGAGGCGCTGAAATCTCACCAGCCGTAGTACATTACGAGTACGGCAAACCACGGACAGTCAAAACGCCAGACCTCAACGAGCGCCGAGTCAAACTATCGCTCGACAGCCTTAGAGGCATGATCGGGCTGGACCTCAGCGGCGCCCAGATAGTGTCCCTTCTTCGCCGCGCAAGGTATGAGGTAGCGAATTCGACCGGCAAACAACTCACCGTTCGCGTCCCATGCTACCGATTGGACATCCTACACCCTGTTGACATCTTCGAAGATGTCGCCATCGCCTACGGCCTAAACAAAATGGAACCGAAATGGCCATCTGACCTAACAATCGGCGGCCTGTCACCTATGGAAGAGTTCTCAGATTCGGTGAGAGAACTCATGGTGGGACTTGGTTTCCAAGAAATGCTCGGCTTCATGATGGGGAACCAAGAGAAGTTGTTTACGAAGATGAACAGGCAACCTGGTCTGGCAGTGGAGATTGCAAACCCGAAAATCATGACAATGACATGCCTACGCCCTTCGCTCTTACCTAGCCTGATGGACTTCCTGGCGAACAACACTCACGTCGAATACCCTCAGAGAGTGTTCGAGGTCGGAGACTGTGCAATTTGGGACCCGGCCGTACCCAACCGGGCGAGAGACGCTAGAAAGCTGGCCTGTGTCTCAAGCCACTCGAAAGCCAACTTCACGGAAATGAAAGCCAGCCTCCAACCGCTTATGCTCAATCTCGGCTTCGAGTTCACTCTCAAGCCAACCGTCGACCCGAGCTACTTGGAGGGGCGCGTTGGTAGCATACTTATTGGCGACCGGGAGGTTGGGATAATAGGAGAGGTTCACCCCCAAGTCCTCGAAAACTGGAGACTGGAAAACCCTGTAGCCGGAATGGAGCTAGACCTTGACCAACTCTTCCAGTTGCAGAGACGATAGGTTCGTTGGAGAGGCACCAGAGCCGCCCACCTCCGAGAGAGCCAACTGAGTGGGGCGAAGCCCTCCAGTGAAGTTTGCGTGTTAGTGTCGTGGGCGAAAGGGGCCGGATCGCTGGTAATACCGGCGCTCCGACCCTGCGGCGAATCCCCTCCAACGAAAGAAGAATAATAGCCCGAACTGAAGGGAAAACCTGAAGGAAGGAAAGTTGGACCTGGAAACACGGCTTGAGCTCGTCGCCAGAGATACAGAAGAAATCATCACCCGCGAAGAACTGCGGACGATTCTAGAGACCAAGACTCGTCCGCGCGCCTACTGGGGCTTCGAGTCGAGTGGCATGATGCACATAGGAATGGGTCTACTGTGCGGCAGGAAAATCATAGATATGATTGAGGCTGGTTTCGATTACACCGTCTTCCTCGCCGACTGGCACGCTTGGATCAACAACAAGCTGGGGGGCCAGATGGAGAATATTCGCACCTGTGGAGAATACATCAAACAATGCTTCACTGCGATAGGAATTCCGCCATCAAAGGCCACGTACTCATGGGCGTCTGACCTAGCATCAAAACGGGAGTACTGGGAAAGGGTGGTGCGGATTGGCAAGTCGATCAACGTAAACCGCGTTTGGCGTGCGCTTCCAATAATGGGCAGGGAGATGGATACCAAAGACCTCGAAGCCGCGTCAACCTTCTACCCATGCATGCAAGCAGCCGACATATTCGAACTAAAGCTAGATGTCGCATGTGCAGGCATAGACCAGAGGAAAGCTCACGCCTTAGCGTGCGATGTCGCAGACAAGCTAGGCTGGCCGAAACCAACGAGTCTGCACACACCTCTGCTCATAGGACTAGCGGGGGCGAAAAGGATGGACACGGCCAAGTTCGATGAAAATCGAGATGTCAGCTCCCAAATCTCTTCTAAGATGTCAAAGAGCATCACGGAAACCGGGATAATCGTCCACGATGAACCAGAAGCAATCAAACACAAACTCAAAGGCGCCTACTGCCCCCAGAAGGAGACAGAGAACAATCCAGTCCTTGAAATCGCTCGCCACATCATCTTTCCGTGGTCCAATTCAGTTTCGCTGGATAGGCCGAGCAAGTACGGTGGCCCCGCGACTTTCACTACGTATAAGGAACTGGAATCAGAGTACCGAGCGGGGAAGATTCACCCGCAAGACCTTAAGGTCTCAGTAGCGGAAAGCCTCATCAAAATCCTCGAACCAGTTAGAGAAGAATTCGAGAAACATCCCGAGCTACTTCACAAGATGGAACAGATAGAAATTACAAGGTAACAACTCGAAATGCGCGCCCCAGCCGAAGTTAGGCTAGATCGGCTAGAGAAACTCATTCAAAGAGTCACCCACGAGTCGGAACAAGGGGGCATCATCGTAGTTGAAGGAACTCGCGACCGAGACTCCCTTCGTAATATGGGAATCCCAGGAACAATCCTCTGTTTGCAGAGCAGCCGAAAGAATCCCCTAGGTTTCGTTGAAGAGCTGGACGCTGGGAGAAAGGTAATAGTTCTCACGGATTTTGACCGCGAAGGCGTGTCCTTGGCGAAGCGTCTGGCTCGCAGCTTGAATTACCAGAAGATTCACGCAAACCTAGTCTTATGGCGCGAACTGCGTGGACTAACGAGGTCAGACGTTCGCAGCATCGAAGAACTGCCGAAATTCCACAGTCGGCTTAGGGCTGAAGTATTTTTCGGCCCCATATCAGCCCGGCGGGAATATGAAACACGATACCAGCCTCGACGGGACAAAGAGCGAGGCCGGTTTCGAAGAGCAAGTCGAATTTGAAGTTCTGTTGATTAGATATCGATGCAAACCGTTTTATTACGATCCATGAATCCTAACCTTAGCTGATTATGCGATTCCACATTCTTCTGGCCTGCATTCTAGTCGTGGCCTCGGTAGTTGGAATACAAGCATCCCTCGGCCCTGCCCCAAAGGATAGTTCGACGACGACGGCGACTCTAACTACCATCTACCCACTGGGAACAGGCAACTATTGTGGCGTGGATTCGGTTGCCATCCCGTTCACGGGGCCAGTTCACATAAGCTTCCGTTCGGCCGTGCCGATGGATTTCTACATATTTCAAACTCTCAACTACATTCCGTGCGGAGAACATCTTCAAGTCCAGGACCTAACCTCAAATGGAGGCATATTCGCTGATTGGAATGCGACAAGCCTTGAGGCTGACCAGAATCTCACAACCGGATCGAAATATTTCATATTTCTCGTTGCTTGGGGCAACCCTGCGACTATCGACGGCGCAACTGCAACAATTACGATGAACGGTACTCCTGCAACTAATACCACGACGCAAGTCAGTCTTACGCCCTATACGTCATACCCTCCAACGACCAATTCACTTCAGATGCCTCAACCTCCACAATCTGCCACTTCACAAATACCACAGAATTCTTCATCAAACATCATATCAGAAGCAATAGTGCCTCTTGTCTTCATAGCCGCAATCGCGTTGTACTTACTCGTAAGGAAACACATCAAGCACGGCCAGAAGTGAGTCATGTCAGGCGAGTTAACCGCCCGATCGATTTCCTCAGACGCCTCAGAGGTATTTTGACATGGTTTGCACCATGTCTACAAGCCTATTCGAGTATCCCCACTCGTTGTCGTACCATGCGAAGACTTTGACCAGCCTGTTTTCTAGAACCATTGTTGTGAGTGAATCGAAGACGGCTGAATGTGGGTTCCCGATAATGTCGGCGGAAACCAACGGTTCTTCGGAGTATTCGAGTATATGCTGCATCGGGCCGTTCGCCGCTGCATGGAATGCCTTGTTCACGAAGTCGACGGTTACGTCACGGCCTACTTCAGCGACAAAGTCGACAATCGACCCGTCTGGGACCGGAACGCGCAGTGCCACGCCGTGAATCTTGCCTTTCAGTTCAGGGATTACCTCGGTTGTGGAGATGGCGGCACCTGTGGAAGTCGGGATGATCGAGAGTGCTGCAGCTCTAGCCCGCCTCAAATCGCTATGGGGCAGGTCCTGAAGTCGCTGGTCGCCAGTATACGCGTGGGCCGTGGTCATGAAACCATGCTTTATCGTACACGCATCGTTTAGCACTTTGACTACTGGCGTTACACAGTTTGTAGTGCAGGATGCAAGTGAAACAACATCATGTTTCTTCGGGTCGTACTTGTCCAGGTTGACGCCCGGGACAATCGTGATGTCAGGGTTCTTGGCTGGGGCGGAAATGAGCACTTTCTTAGCTCCGCCTATCATGTGCTTCGCAGCCGTCTCCCTGTTTGTGAACAGTCCGGTGGATTCGACCACAATCTCGACGCCGTACTTGGACCAAGGAATCTCGCCGGGATCCCTAACTGAGAGAATTTTGACTTCCTTTCCATCGACTTTGAAACCGTCAGTCTCAACATTAATGGTGTTCTGCAGCTTACCGAACACGGAGTCGTACTTGAGGAGGTGAGCCGCCGTCTTCGGATCCATTATGTCGTTGGCAGCGACTATTTGCAAACCAGCCTCTGTGGCAGCCCTGAAAAAGCAGCGGCCGATTCTTCCGAACCCGTTAATTCCGATTCTTGTCACGAGTCTAATGCACCAGTTCTGAGACAGAATGAGGTCTGAATAAGATGTTTTCCAGGTAATACGTGTTCATGGATTTCGAACTCGTTCGAGTGCACACAGTTTATATTGGGAACTTCCGATGGTACGTTTCGGATGCTCATGTCACTTACTTTCGTAAACGTGAGCAAATTAGGAGGTTCACGAGTAATTGGGAGCAAATTCACAGTATGCACCTACGACAAAGTATATGATCGTCGCCCGTTTCGAAGTGGAGGGCGTCGTAGAGAAGCCTGACGTGATAGGCGCCATATTCGGTCAAACAGAAGGATTGTTTGGTCCGGACCTGGACCTACGCGAGCTTCAAAAATCAGGTCGAATCGGGCGCATAGAAATTCAACTAGATTCCAAACAGGATAAGACAGTTGGAGTAATAACCATCCCGTCGAGCCTTGACAAGACCTCGACAGCCATCATTGCGGCCGCGGTCCAAAGCGTAGACCGAATAGGCCCATGCATCGCCAAGGTAACACTAGATAAAGTCGCTGACATCAGGGAAGAAAAACGTAAGGTAATTCTTGACAAGGCGAAGGATATCCTACGCACCTGGGTCATAGAAGAATCGCCAAGCACAGAGGAAATGGTCAAAGACGTATCAGGAGTGATACGGTCAGCGGACGTCGCTGAATATGGGACGGACCATCTCCCCGCAGGCCCCGACGTTGCCACTAGCGCAGACGTAATCTTCGTGGAAGGTAGGGCAGACATCATCAACCTTCTGCGATGCGGAATTAGGAACGCGGTAGCGATTGAAGGAACGAAGATCCCCCGAACGATAATGGAGCTTTCCAAGACTAAGGAAACGACAGCCTTCCTAGATGGCGATAGGGGTGGAGACCTCATCCTGAAAGAGTTGATGCAGGTAGCGCCCGTTGACTATGTTGCACGAGCGCCTTTGGGGAAGGAGGTCGAAGACCTCGTACCGAAGGAAATCATTAAGGCCCTGCGCGAGAAAGTGCCGGTCGAATCTGGAAGACCTCCGGGCACGCGCCCAGCACCAATTCCGGTTCCACGGGCACCTCCCCCACAACTCCCCCAGAACGTTGTGGTCAAAGCCCGCGAATTGCGCGGGTCCCTAGAGGGGGTATTGCTTGACCAGAATATGAGCGAACTCGCTAGGCTACCTGTGAGTGAACTTGCTGGCAAACTCGGCGACTATCAGGGCGTTGATACGATTGTCTTCGACGGAGTAGTTACCCAGAGGTTAGTAGATTTGGCCGAAGAAAAGGGCGTCAAGCTGATCGTGGGTGACCGAATTGCGGACCTAGCACGTAGGGCAGCCTCCGTTAAGATCATGACCCTCCCGGAAGTCGCTGGTCCACCGACCGCCTAAACCTCCAATTGTTTGGCGTTCACGCCGAATCGTTCTAGGATTCGCATCGCGGCAGGCTTGATTTGGTTTTCCAGGTAGTACTCCTTATCAACTTCTTCCTGTTTCACTTGATTGTAGGGCTTAGCTTTCTGGAATAGTTTGCCGGATCCCTTTACGATGACGTAGGCAACCTTGTCACCGACCATTAGAGTCCAACCCTCCTTCAAGAGTTTCCTTGCGACTTCGACATGAGGTACCCTGACAGCGTACTTCTCGATCGGCTTGGTCAATGTCTTTCGAATAGTCAATTCAGCAATTGGGACTTCGCCGTTTTCTAGTTTGCGGATTATCGTCCGCACTGCTTCAACAGCTTTCTCAGGTGATTGGTCTTGAAGAATTTTCTCCAGAACTTCTTCTTGCACTTGGCGTGCGATTTCAGACCAGTCGCCGCGAACAACTTCTAAGCCGACTATGTCTAGGCTTCCGTCCGTAAGTAGCCCGGCGTATCGCTTCATCGCCTCCGTGAATAGGATTCGCCGGTACTCCCGCTCAACTCGGATCTCCAGGTCGAGATCCTTGTGAACCCAATCAAGAAGCTGTGCAATCCTAGAACGTTCATTCTTGACGAAGAGGGAGTCTGTGTCGCCGTAGATTATTGTGAGCCCTAGGGATTCTGCTTTTGCTATGGTCTTCGTAATCGTTTCGCGTCCTAGGGCGGTTGCGGACTCTGCAACTTCCCTTGCATACCAACGGGCTCCCGCCCATCCAGCATAGCCATAGCATGCGTTCGTAATCACCTTCAAGGCCCGTTCACGTTCCTTCAGAACCTTGCTCCGAGTTGAAGCTGAGCCAGTTTCTTTCAACTCAGCTTTGATTTCGGACCGCTCATGAATTAGCTGTGAGAGAACGGTTCGATAGAACCCGTCGGGTTTTTTCCGAAACTTATGTTGTACGTCGGGGATGACAAAGACCGAGTCTTCTGAAGGGTGTTCCTCAGGTTTCACTAGTGCATCTGGTGAAAGATTGTACTTCTCCATCAGCGTTGGGTACATAGAAGCGAAGTCTAGTACGACAACATCCTCATGGAGCCCGGTTTTGGGCTCGAGCACGATTGCTCCCCGGTAGGTGAAGTAAGGCTGGTCGTTCCTTGCAGGTATAAGTTCCCCAATTCGGTTCGCCTGCCGGACCAAGTACGAGTCAACTCGGAATCCAACGGCCGCCGCCATGACCTGGTCAAGGGGCAAGCCCGTCAAAGCAGAAAGCTGCATTGGAAAATTCAACGTCGCCTCAGCCAGTTCCAGTGAGGCTTGTGCCATCATCCGCCCGTTCTGCAGCAGCCTTTTCCTCCTCGCCTCTTCCATCCACAAGTCGTATCTGTCCCATTCTTCGACCGTGGTGAACTTTCCTGCGGAGGGAAGTTGAAGGTATTTGGAAACGTTCTCAAGCGTTTTCACTTTGATTTCAGGGATGCCGCCTGCGACATCGGATAGGTCTACGTTTGCCCTGCCAGTTACTGATACGTGGCCGTAGACGCTTGTATGGGGCTCGCTCGAATCCCGCCCCACGGAAAGCTTCAGCTTGAGCACCTTTGACCGTTGAATCATGTATGGCCAGTCTTGCGTGTTGCTTTCGAAGCCAACGATGATGTCGGGGTCGAAGCTGTTTACGAATTCAACGAAGTCCTTCAGGACGTTGACATCACCCTCCTTCCCTTCTCCGGAGACAAGAGTCGTTGACTTCCCCGAGTTAGTTACTGCAGCTATCGCCCGTATTGGGTCCCTTTCCGGTTTCGCTGACCCTTTCATTCCAGCAGTCAGCGTGTGGCATGCGAGAATCCGGAGGTTGGGAACCGAGTCATCGACAACACCCCGAGGAGCTTCTGTTGCTACGTAGGCATCGTACGGTCCGTCGAATGCCAATTTACTGACTTCACATTCGTTCCAGCCGCATGGCGTCAACATCAGATCGGTTATGTACCTGGCTGAAAGCCTGAGATCGCCCTCAAAGCCTTCGCCCTTGCCGAGGAGCTTTTGCAGTTCCTTCGAGTAGCTTGATCGGACTTCAGACTCTTCGCAGGTTATTTTCAACGCCCTACGTTCTTGTCCGAGGAGTTTCTTACTTTCAATTGAGACGCTGAGGATTTTTGGAAAACGCTTCTTGTCTTCAAGGATCCTTTGCCTACTTGTCTCGAGGTTGTCCTGCTCGTTGGGTAGAAAGTAGAAGTATGGCATTATTTGGTTGCTAAGAACGCAAATTCTCTTGCCCTTTTCGCCTATGCCCCAGAATCTAACGCAAGGTTTCCCTTTCCACTCAATCTCATTATCATCGAGAAGGTAGAATCTAGATTTCATTAGGCAATTACCTTTTGTTACGTTTGACCTTCAGAACCTGTTTTCTCAAGCTCGTTCGCATCCGGAGAGCTGGTGAACCGTCTGAATAGTAATTTTCCAAAATCATGACCTTTGCAAACCCGAATTTCTCGTAGAGTTTGATGGCCTCCTTGTTCCCTTGTTTCACTTCAAGCCAGAGCTCATCGACCCTGTGCGCTTGTAAGTATTCGATGAGGTCCCGTACTAGCGATGTCGCCACGCCCTTCCTGCGACTCTTTGTCAGAACGGCGATTGAAATCAGGTGGGCCATTCTTCCTTCTATAGATGACACACAATATCCGACCAGTTTGTCAGGCGCTTCCTCTGCCACTAAGAAGCCCTTCCCAATTTCCTGCAACAGTCTCTCTAGGAGGTAGGGGGGATATGGGTCAGAGAATGAATTATCTTCGATCAGGCAAATGCCCGGAAGGTCTGATGGCGATGCAGGCCGGATTCGCAAATTCTTCAAGGGAAGGCCATCTGCCCATGTTTCAATTAGCCTACGTCCGAGGAAAGTTAATTACGTATGCGGTTTTGTCAGAACCGTGCGCTTGAAGTTTTGATAAGACTTGCCCATGCCCTCGGCGCAGACACGATTGCTGTCATAACAACGCTGATAGGCGTCTCTGTAGAAGAGCGGCATGTGGTGAGAGGAACGAGTCCTTCTCGGTTGAAGATAGCCATGGGTTCTGTGGACGAATCCACCGAAGAATTGCGCGACATGCTCGCTGAGCATTTTGATGTAGTTATGAAAGCTTGCAACAATGGCGATGAACTGGTTAAGATCGCAAAGGACGCCGACGGGGTATTCGTAGACCTATTGCCCATAGATGGAAATACGATTGATCAGCTGCCGAAGTGCAAAGCCATCGTACTTTACAGTACCGGCTACGACTACGTCGATATTGCGGCCGCACAGAGACGTGGAATCAGCGTTTCGAACATGCCTGACTACTGCGTAGAAGAGGTAGCGGACCACGCTGTAACAATGGCGCTTGCGCTCATGAGGAAACTGTTCCAGGGAAATTCTGATGTGAAAAGTGGGATTTGGGATTGGCCTCGCCTCAGGCCCACGAAGGCTCTGCGGGACAGTGTGATTGGAATCATCGGGCTTGGGCGGATAGGCTCAGTCGTCGCACTGCGAGCGCACGCGTTTGGGATGCGGGTCTTAGAATGCGACCCATACATCCCGCTAGGGTGCGAGAAAATCTTCGGCGCTGAAGCAGTAGACCTCGGGACTCTGCTTAAGGAGAGTGACGTTGTGAACCTTGAGGTCCCTCTAACTCCAGAAACTTACCATATGATCGGGGAACCGCAGCTACGCATAATGAAGAAGACAGCTTACCTCGTAAACACTTGCCGTGGGAAAGTTGTTGACCAGCAGGCTGTCTATAGAGCAGTAAAGGAGGGTTGGATCGCAGGCGCCGCATTAGACGTCCTTGAGGAGGAACCGCCAAGCCCTTCAGATCCACTGTTCACTTTACCCAACATCATAGTTTCGCCACACAGTGCGTTCTATTCGGAGCGTTCAATTAAGGAGAAGCAGAGGAAGGTCGTTGAAGAGTTCACTAGGGTCCTAAGTGGACAGCCGGCGCGGTACAGTGTTCAGCTCTAACCTTCCTTCAAATTCTAATTCGCCTATCGTCCAGCTCCACCACAAAAACTTCTCAGAATTCCTTCAGTTTATTCGCCCCAAAGTTAAATATGGCGAACTGGGTTGACCAACTTCGAAAGTTCACGTGGATGTGTGACCACTGTCCGAGAAGAAAATACCTCAACGCTGGGGCATAGCCAACATCTATTCATCATTCAACAATACCCTAGTCCACATAACCGACCTCAGCGGCGCTGAAACCATATCCCGAAGCGCAGGGGGACAGCATGTGAAGGCGGACCGTCTCCAAGGGTCCCCTTACGCTGCAATGCAAGCTGCCGCTGCAGCATCCCGGGTAGCGAAAGACAGAGGAATCACATCCCTCCACATCAGAGTTAGGGCCCCCGGTGGGCACAAAGCGAGAACCCCAGGCCCAGGTGCGCAAGCGGCGATTAGAATGCTTGCCCGATCAGGGTTCAGGATCGGCAGAATCGAGGACGTCACACCGATCCCCCATGACGGTACACGCCGGCCCGGCGGTCGACGCGGCAGACGAGTCTGATCAGCGGGGCGACTGCATCTCACCGTGTTGGGAATGCTTCGTTGAAACGCCATGCCACCACAGGAAGAGCCCCCGTCCCATCCTCTCTGAAGAAGCTCCTCCGTCAACATGAAGATTGGCGAGTGAAAAGCTGCCTAAACCTACTTCCTTCAGAGAACTTCTCCAGCCCCGCAGTACGCCAGATGCTCAGCTGCGACCTCGCAAATAGGTACACGTCCCACGAACACTACTACATGGGAACAAGGTACACTGACCAGATACAGGCCGAAACCGAGGACCTCGCGAAAGAGGTCTTCGGGGCCAAGTACGCGGATGTTAGGCCAATCTCAGGCCACTCCGCAGACATGATCGCCCTAACCGCGTTGGCAAACCGTGGAGACAAGATCATGGTGGTGGGAAAGGACAACGGTGGATATCCAGGCATCTCAAGTGAGGGTTATCCGAAAATCTACCAGCTGCAAGTTCTTGAATTTCCTTTCAACAGACGAATCTTCAATATCGACGCGGAACGAGCAAACACCGCTATAGAGCAGGAACGACCCAGCGTCGTAGTCTTCGGAGCCAGTATGATCCTCTTTCCACACCCCGTCAGAGCGCTGACCGGAGTCTGTCAGCAGGTTGGCGCAAAGGTCGTCTTCGACGGCTCCCACGTGCTAGGGCTGATTGCGGGTGGCCAGTTCCAGGATCCGCTTCGAGAGGGTGCGGAGGTTCTGATTGGTTCTACACACAAGAGTTTCTTCGGCCCACAGGGCGGAATCATCCTCTCAAACGCGTACGAGGAAAAACTCCGGGATGCTGTTCATCCAGCCATCGTGGACAACGCCCACTGGAACCGGATCGCGGCGCTTCAGGTTGCCCTCAACGAAATGAAAAGGTTTGGCAGACGTTATGCACAGCAGGTAGTGCGCAACAGCAAAGCACTCGCAAAAGCCCTGGATGAACACGGCGTCAGGCTGCTTGGAAAGGAACTTGGGTTCACCCAATCCCACCAGGTCGTAGTCGACGTGCCATCCGAAGCCGAGGGCTTCCGCTTGGCTAGGAAACTTGAAGAGGCGAACATCATCGTCGACGTAGGAATAAGGGTTGGGACGAGTGAGGAAACGCGACGGGGCATGCGCGAGACCCAGATGGGTGAAATAGCTGAATTGATTTCACGAGTGTGGATTGGAAACGAAGACCCAAGTAAGGTCAGAAAGGAAGTCCGACGTTTGAGGCGCGAATTCCCTTCGGTACGCTTCACTTAAGACGCTTTGTAGCGAAGGATCGCGGCGATTCCACCAAAGGAATCCTTCAACATCACACCCTCATTGGTTTCGGTCGATATAACAGCGATGTTGGCGTTCTGTTTCTCCGCAATCTCGATAAGTTCGTCAACCAGATCTTTGGTATTCTCAATGTAGAGGGCTGTTGCGTTGCACTTCTTGCAGGGACTACCCATCAGGTCCTGTTCGAATTTAACCAGGTTTGCTTGCGGTATCAGCGAATCATCAACGGCACCGCAGTTCTTACATTTCGTATAGACGTGCAGAATGTTCATCTTCTCGGAAACGAGCAGAAGCTCAACTATTCCTGCGTTCAGGAATTTTCTAACCTGGGTCTCCCCGTAAACCCCTAGGCCAGTTTCATGGCCGATTTCATAGAGGAATTTCTGGACGAGGCGTTTTTCTTCCAGGTACCTGACGCCTTTGAGGACGTCTTGGCTCTTGGAAATTATCTCTTCGACGCCCTGCTCGCCAACGTAGGACGTGTCAACAGTGGCCATAATCTTCTCCTTCAGCATGTAGTTCAAGTAGTCCCCTTCCACGAAGTCCTGCTTCGTCGGACCCGGCCCACCTATGATCAGGCCTTTCAAACCCTGAACCTTAACTAGCAGCTCGTAGGCGTGTGTTCCAACCCTTCTGAAGTAATCGTTCATAGCCTGCTCCCGGATACGCTCGAAACGCCTGGCTGATTGGCCGCCCGCTCGATGCTTGCCCGGTATGCCTGAGGTGAATTCCCGCAGAACCTCCATCCTTTGGCCCCTTACCATGCCGACAACGGCCTCGGTGGAATCAATGACTATGACCCCGAAAGCATCCCGCTCCGTAGCCATCTCCACTAAAGGTTCAATGTGAAACTTCGCGTCGCATCGGTAGAAGTAAACGTTGATTGGCTCGGGTGGCTCCAGAACATAGGTTTCCATCTTCTCCGTCCCGGGGCCGCCATGTGGAATTGCGCCGCAGAAGATAACCAACCCATTCTTCGGCGGTTCTCTGAACAGTTTCAGGCGTTGCTGCACCCTTTCAATCGCCTCCATAACGTTCTTTCGCGTTGTACGTGATTTGATGTTGGAGGCCGTACCGTACTCCTCACGCAGGTTAGCCATCACCTCGTGGATCCTTCGCCCCGGCGGAACGTAGAGGCTTATGAGCTCGGTGCCCCGCCCTTCCTTCGAATCCAGCATTTCCAATGTCCGTTTCAGCCTAAAACGGGACACAGAATCCGAAATGGCCGTATTCGACATTGGAAACACGTTTGCGCATGGGTAGCCTTCGGGATTTTATATAGGTTGGTTAATCACGCCGAGCTTCAGAAATCAAATAACACCCAGGAAATAGTATGAAGACGGGTCTGAATTTTGAAAGCGGTCGTGAAGCTCGGCGGATTCGCCTTTCCAGGTGAACCCGGAAAGCTTCTCGTTAACGAATACGTGAAGCTGCTAAAGCAACTGATTGGGGAATACGACCTCGTAGTTGTCACCGGTGGAGGCAGAATCGCTCGCACATACATCAAAGCCGCTCGTGACATGGGCGTCTCGGAATCGCTATGCGATCAAATAGGCATACTCGTAAGCAGGCTGAACGCACGGCTCTTGGTAGATGGTTTGGGGGAGTACGCCTTTCCGGAAATCCCTGTGAACATCGGCGAGTTGAAACATTACTTTGCATCCGGAAAAATCGTGGCCATGGGCGGACTCACACCTGGCCACTCGACCAACGCAGTGGCTGCAATCGCTGCCGAAACGGTCGGTGCAGAGCTCTTCGTGAACGCCACAAATGTTGAAGGCGTCTTCACCACCGACCCAAGCAAGGATAAGAAAGCTAAGAAACTGGAAGAAGTCACCGTCAGCGAACTAACACAAATCCTGTCCAACGCCGACATGACGGCCGGCGCCTACGACCTCATGGACCCCCTCGCCCTACGCATCATAGCCCGCTCAAAGATCCCGACAGTAATCCTGGATGGTCGAACCCCAGCAAATGTCACCCGGGCGTTAAGGAACGAACAGGTAGGAACTCGCGTTGTGCCAGGCTAGGCGGTCAGCTCCTTGAAACTAAGCGACGTCTTCCAATCCAAAGCGCAGGTCAAGCTCCTGGAATATTTCTTGGAGAACGCAGGGGCGCAGCGTGTATTCAACCAGGCAGTCCTAGCGAACCTTCTCGGCTTGTCCCCTTCAACAATCGCCAGAATTGTTCAGCCACTAGTTAAGGAGAAGATAATTCTCTACGAGAGATTCGATAAAGGTATGAAGATTTTTACGCTTAACGAAGCCGAAGAGAAAACTAAGGCGTTAATAGATTTCTACAAGAGGCTGAAGGAACTCTAGCAGCCCAGGTTACTTGTTCTCAGTCTTAGCTACTGAACGGAACTTGTCTGCGAGTGACTCGCATATCAGTGAACAGACACGCCACTGTCTAAGGTTATAGTTTATTCGCAACTCCTCAAGCGCTTCGACTACTTTGTCTTCTTCTTCCGGCGTCAATGGTTTTTTCCCGACTAAGGGCTCGCGCATATTTGCGGCGGCCTATTAAGCGTTCCCCGAATTTCTCAAACATCAGAAGAAAAAATCGACCAAGTGCCGAAGTTCCAACCGTGAAACTACTCTTAGCTAAGTAGCTCCCTGTCCAGCCATGCAAGGTATGGTTGAGAGCCGCTGTCGATTTTAAGAGATACCACCTCTGGTACCTCATAGCTATGCAGAGCAAGAATTCGCTGTTTCACCTTTGGGAAAATCTTCGAGTTTGTTTTGATTATCATCAGCCATTCGTGCTCTTTCACTATCTTTCGCTTCCATCTGTAGCAAGAACTGACTTGGAGAATGTTGACACAAGCAGCAAGTTTCCTTTCGAGCAAATCCCGCGCTATCATGCGGGCTTCTTGCGTGCTTCCACATGTCGAGAGGACGATGATTCGCGGCATTTTGCGCCCCAGAAAGGTTTTAGTTGAACACCCTAATTTCACTGCCGAAGAATTCGAATGGCATCCGTTTTTTCCTTCTTCGCCGTCTACATCGCGATATGGGTCATCATTACCATTGCGTGGTGGGCGTTCAAAGCGGAGAGGTTCGGCGTCTCTGGCCTACCATTCTACATAATTTACCGAACGACACGGTTGAACAACGTAATTGAGAGGATTTCGAATTCAAAGCCCAAGGTCTGGCGAACCTTCTGGAACATTGGCGTCGTAACTGTGGTAGGCGCAATGGCTTTCATCTTCTACCAGCTTGTAACTAACCTGCTCAACCTCTTCTATCGAACGCAACAGGCCGTCTCGATTCAACCCATAGTCCCACTCCCCGGTGTTTTCGTGAGTTTCGAAACCTTTCCGTACCTTGTCTTTGCCCTGTCGGTTGTGGTGGTGACTCATGAGCTCTCTCACGGAATTGCGAGCCTTGCCGACCACGTTCCGCTCAAATCCACCGGTGCCTTCTTCGCACACGTACTGATGGGAGGGTTCGTTGAACCCGACGAGGAGAAATTGAACCAGGCTAAGGACATAACAAAGCTACGGGTCTTCGCGGCAGGTTCGTTCACAAACGCCGTACTCGGAGTACTTTGCATTCTTCTTTTGGTGAACTTCTCGGCGACAATTACCCCATTCTACACCGTTGCTTCAACAGGCGTTGCCATCGGCTCGGTCCCGGCGAACCTCCCCGCGCATTCTTCCGGATTGCAAGACGGTGATGTAGTGACCAGCATAAATGGGACAAGAATCACGAGCATCAATGACCTACGTCAGTACATGTCGAATGTGGTTCCTGGGCAAGAGATTGTTGTTGGGACGCAACGCGGCAGCTTCCCGGTAACAACAGGCGTGGACCAAACCAACTCAAGCCATGCCCTCATCGGAATAAGCGGGTTGACAGACAACATAGTCTACAACCCGAAGGTCCCAGGCCTTTCAAGCGACTTTCCTCCAATACTTCAGCATGCGGAATTCTGGCTTTCAATCGTCCTCGTCAGCGTCGCATTGATCAACATGCTTCCCATGTACCCGTTCGATGGAGACAAATTCCTAGATACAGCCCTCAACGTATTCGGAGTTAGTAGAAGGAAGGAAATTCGTACGGCAGCAAATCTCGCAGCTTACTCCATCCTTGCTCTGAATATTGCGTTCTCATTTCTCAGGTTTGGTTTCCTGAGGTTCTAAGCAGTTGCAAGTTGCAACTTGCACATTCTGTTCAGGAAGCGCGGTCTACACTCGCCAGTATGAAGGCGTTTCCTTCTGCTGCAAGTGCTTTCGCCAAGCCCTAGAAGAGAAGGTACGCAAAACAATCACACACAACCACATGCTAGAGTACGACGACCATGTCGCTGTCGCCGTGTCCGGTGGCAAAGACAGCTTAACTCTGCTCAATGTCCTGGTGAAGTTGGAAGGGCGGTTTCCCAAAAGCCATCTCACCGCCATCAGCGTGGACGAAGGCATCGAAGGATACAGGGATGAGGGCCTCGAACTCGCTCGTAACGCCTGTCGGCAGCTCAACGTCGAACACGTCGTGGTATCGTACCGTGAACTCTTCGGTGTTACGACCGACGAGATCGTAAGAATGAAGATGGGTCAGACCCCGTGCTCATTCTGCGGCGTACTTAGGCGTAAGGCCATCAACAAAGCCGCCGTTAATATTGGGGCCACAAAAATCGCGACCGCGCATAACCTGGATGATGAAGTACAGACGGTTCTTCTGAACATGTTGCATGGCGACCCGATGAGGATTGTTCGCTCGGGCCCAGTCCTTCGAGACCCTAGGGGTAAATTCCTTCCGCGGCTCAAGCCCCTTTGCGACATGCCTGAGAAGGAAGTAGTTCTCTACGCATACTTGAGCGGGATTGAATTTCAGAGTATCGAATGCCCACATGGGCATGATGCCCTAAGAAACGACATTCGCTCCTTCCTCAACCAGCTGGAGCAGAAGCATCCGGGAAGCAAGTTCACCTTGCAAAGGACCGCCGAGAGGCTACGGGACGCATTGGCTGAGACAGTACCGCTCTTGGAGTTGCATCAATGCGAGAAATGCGGCGACCCAACGCCGCACCAGCTATGCGAAGCATGCATAATGCTCGAAGCCATCGCAGCTTGAGCTTAACCAACCCCGTGCGCCATCACTGCCGCATTTATATGACAACTAAGTTGAGAATCATCCGGCGATGGCAGGAGGATCGGGGAGCCAGCCGTTCCCTGTGACCCGAAATCGGCTATACGCGGGGACCCGTTAACCCGAGGGAGAGTCATCTCCTAACCTTAGTAGGCTTCCAAAGCCAACAATGAGACTCTGCCCCACCGGGCCAGCGCAGGGGAGAATCCTTCTGAAGGGAAGAATTCATCTCTTCATCGTCGAACCCGATGAGGCTCGGAAGAGAGCAGTCGTAAGGCGAGCGCCAAGGCGCTGATGGGATAACAGAGTTTAGGAGGTTTTGGAGAAACCGCTAGGGCGTGGAATGCCAATTCAACGGGGATGCTGCCATCGCCATTTTGTTCTCCCCTCAAATCGTTAACGCTTAATACGGCGACCGATTGTAGGCTATCGAAAATTCAGTTCACATCAGGTCTGTGCCCATGAGTCGTAAGCCACCGGAAATCAAGATCTTCGAGAAATGGAGCACTGATAATATTGAAGTTATAGACCCGGGCCTCGAGAAATATCTCTCAGTCACACCCATTCTTTTTCCGCACAGCGGCGGGCGACATGAGCATAAACGCTTTCGAAAGGCCTCCCTCAACATTGTGGAACGCCTTGTCAACAACATGATGCGCCACGGCAGGGTAGGCGGTAAGAAGACCAAAGCAATTGGCATTGTTCGAAACGCGCTTGACATAATCAGCCTGAAGACCGGCAAGAACCCGGTAGAAGTTCTCGTGAAGGCCGTGGAGAATACAGCCCCGGCGGAGGATGTCACCCGAATAGCTTATGGTGGAATTGTCTACCCCATCTCCATTGACATAGCCCCTCTTAGAAGAATCGACATGTCCTTGCGCTTCATGACTGACGGCGCGCGCCAAGCAGCCTACAGCAACCCTAGGACTATTGATGAATGCCTCGCAGAAGAAATCACCTACGCCGCCCAACGCGACAACAGAAGCTTCGCCGTAAGAAAGCGAGATGAAATGGAACGAGTGGCTTTAGCATCGCGTTAATCAAATCCCGACGAAGGTTTTCCTAAATTCCCCGGCCGGGCACTTTTCCTCTTTCGTAATATTCTAACCCTTAAATACGGGTGCCAGTCTTGACTAGCAAATCATCAGACAAATTGGAAAGATGAAGCATGTCTGCAGCCAAAAAGCCGCATCTGAACCTGATCATCATCGGTCACGTTGACCATGGAAAGAGCACGATGACAGGCCACCTACTCTTTGATACGGGGAACGTGGACGAGAAGACCATCGCCAAGTACGCTGACGAGTCAAACAAACTCGGAGCTGGGGAGACTTTCAAGTTCGCGTGGGTTCTCGACACGCTCAAGGAAGAGAGGGAACGTGGTGTCACGATTGACCTTAGGTTCGAGAAATTCGAGACCGACAAGGTCTTCTTCACCATCATCGACGCCCCTGGCCATCGTGATTTCATCAAGAACATGATTACGGGCACAAGCCAAGCCGACGCTGCAATACTCGTCGTGTCCTCTAAGAAGGGCGAGTTCGAAGTCGGGGTCGGCCCAGGAGGCCAGACCCGAGAGCACGCATACCTAGCCCGAACCTTAGGCGTCGCCCAACTAGCCGTCGCCATCAACAAAATGGACGACGCCACAACAAACTATTCTGAGGAGAGGTACAAGGAGTGCAGTAAGGAAATGGAGGCCCTCCTGAAGGTTGTCGGGTACGACACATCAAAAATAAAATTCATCCCCGTATCAGGGTGGCTTGGCGACAATCTCGTGAAGCCGTCACCCAAGATGCCCTGGTACAAGGGCCCAACATTACTGGAAGTGTTGAACGGATTCACCGAGCCACTGAAACCAACAGACAAGCCTCTGCGGATTCCGGTTCAAGACGTTTACTCGATCACTGGCATAGGAACGGTGCCAGTAGGGCGGGTTGAGACAGGGGTCATGAAGGTTGGCGATAACATCATCTTCATGCCACCCAACGCCACAGGCGAATGCAAAGACATTGAAACCCACCACACGAAGATTCCACAGGCCGTCCCTGGAGACAACATTGGCTTCAACGTGAGGGGAATCGGAAAGACGGACATACACAGGGGCGACGTAGCGGGACACGCTAACAAGCCACCCACGGTTGCAGCCGAATTCATAGGCAGAATCATCGTAGTATTCCACCCAACCGCCATAGCTGCAGGCTACACACCGGTCCTTCACGCGCACACGGCAACCACCTCAGCCACCCTAACCGAGCTGCTGCAGAAGATCGATGCGCGCTCCGGCCAAGTCACGCAAGAAAAGCCTGACTTCTTAAAGACTGGGGACGCTGCCCTTGTAAAGATAAAGCCGCTTCGTCCGCTGTCAGTGGAATCATATTCCGACATTCCGCAACTTGGGCGGTTCGCAATTCGCGATATGGGCAGCACGATCGCGGTCGGCGTAGTTCAGGAGATCACTCAGAAAGCGCAGATACCTGAGAAGAAAGCGTAAGCTTCTCAGGCCGAATTTATTTTTCAAGTCCACTCCGGCTAGCGAACGCTTTTTATTGGCCCCACCGGCCTAGGGAGCTGTTTCGCACCTAGAAGGACGGAAGACTCGGTTGGCAAACAAGGCAAGAATTCGGCTTTCAAGCACTGACCCGCAGGGCTTGAACAGCATTTGCAGCGAGATCATGAAGATCGCCGACCGCACGGGTGTGAAACTGCGCGGGCCCATTCCGCTCCCGACTAAGAGGCTTTGGGTGCCGACGCGAAAGAGCCCATGTGGCGAAGGGACACATACATGGGATAGTTGGGAAATGCGGATCCACAAACGCTTGATCGACGTGGACCCGAACGAACGTTTTCTCAAACGGTTGATGCGGATTCAGACCCCTGAGAAAGTCTTTATCGAGATTGAACTTCTCTAGTTCGCGGCTGGTACTTCACGATTCTGTTGATTTTCTGGGCTAACCTGAAATCCTTCATCGTTAAGCCGCCTTCGTCATGCGTTGTCAGCGTAAGGCGGACTTTGTTGTATCGGATTAGGATGTCTGGGTGATGATTCATCGATTCAGCATACTTTGCGATTCGGGATACGAACCGAATGCTCTGAGCGAAATCCTCGAACACAAATGCTCTTGAAATTTCCCTGCCCGTAAGCCGCCAACCGCTCGTTTTTGCGAGTTGGAGTTTGATTCGACGTTTGCTTAGCCTCAATTCCTGTCAGAGGCCGGGATTTCTTCGTGGAGATATTTAGATTCAACTAGCATGCCGTGACGGTATCGACTGCCGGAGTGGTCTTTATCAAGTACTGAATGCTCAGCCGGTCGGCATTAGGTGATGGGGTTCGAATTCTGAATTGAAAGCCTCAGGTAAGAGGCAACTACCGGGTCTGCCCGCGAACCTGATTCTCCCCCTACGCATATTCATGGGTGCAACCTTCCTGTACGCTGGCCTACAACACCTCACAGACCCATCGTACTTTGACCCCTCGAAACCTGGATACATTGGACACCTCGTTGCTCAATACGCGGTAGGATCCCCGATCCATGACTTCCTGTTGGGCGTCGTTGCACCAAATGCAGTCATGTTCGGGTATATGGTCGCGGTAGGGGAATCACTCATCGGGGTTGCCGTGCTGCTTGGATTTCTCTACCGAATCGCAGCGTTTGCAGGGCTGTTGCTTAATTTCACGTTCTTCCTTTCAGCCACGTGGAACGCTTTTCCGTTCTACTTCGGTTCTGACATAGTGTTCGTACTGTGCTGGTTGACGCTCCTCTTGGCAGGTCCGCAACAGGGCCTGAGCATAGACGCAGCAATAGCCAAGCGCGCTCCCAAATTGCGATGGCTTGCCCCAGCTCCAGTCCAGTTACCAGTCGCTGCAGAGCCAGCCCAACAGGAGATGGAACCACCCGAGACTAGGATTCAACCGCCCGAGAGGGCGAAACTCTACCCTAGGCAAGTGGCTGAAGTGAACCGAGCCTTTGACCGAATTGATTCGCAATTCGTTTCGCATGACGAAACGCAGACGATACTCGAATTCGTACGAGCCTTCGTCATCAGCGTGGGCGTGGACCGAAACGACTCAGCCAAAATACTGAACGGCCTACGGACGCTGGTAGAAAGAGACACTTGGCAGCAGCCACAAACCGAGTGATTAAGTTGGCAGAAGAAGAGAATGCGCAGAAGTTCGCTGAGACACTAGCACGGAAATATGAGCTAAAGGTTTCAGCTGACGTTGTTGCGTCGATCTACGCTTCGAAACCGAAAATTCCCGCTTTGCTGTCGCGTGCGGCATTCCGAGCTGACGCAGTTAGAACCGCGCCGGAGGTTAGGCTTCGGAGGGAACGACGGAACTTCCTTCGAAATGTACTGGGCGTAGCCGCGGTTTCCCTGCCATTCCTCTTATGGGTTAAAGTTGCGTTCTTCTCGCCCCAAGCCCAAACACCATCGTACGTATCGAACCCCGGCCCGCAATCAGGGCAACGGCTGCTGGCGAACGCTGCCAACATTCGGTCGGGGCAATCGCTGACGCTAAACGACCCGATATACGGACCTATGCTCCTGATTCACCTGACGAATGGGCAATTC
The DNA here is from genome assembly GCA_963726255.1 of Candidatus Bathyarchaeota archaeon. Lineage (GTDB taxonomy): Archaea > Thermoproteota > Bathyarchaeia > 40CM-2-53-6 > 40CM-2-53-6 > FEN-987. Next base: position 198,558 of record CAVSBL010000002.1, on the reverse strand, counting down.
GTGGCCTACAGCGCAATATGCACGCATGCTGGTTGCCAGGTCCAATTTGACCCTAGCGCGCAGGACATTTCGTGCCCATGCCACGGTGCCATCTACGACCCAAGCAACAATGCACGAGTCCTCGCGGGGCCAGCCCCTTACCCGTTAGAAAAGATTAACATAAGTTTCGACCAAGCGTCCGGAAACATCTACTTGTAGGGCAGTCTCAGAACTATCCGTTCAAACAGTTTTTGCGTCTGTACATCACTTTAATTTGGCGCAGAGGTTTGTATGGGTTCCCGGTGCGGGGATACCAGAGCCAGGTCAAATGGGCGGGTCGCGTGCTGCGAACGCGTGCGGCATGCTAATGCCTACGCTTGGCCACGCGCGCTACACTCAAGATTCGCGCTCGGCGCGAGGGTTCACGTGCGCGGGTGAGCTATCCCGTGGCGTAGGCCTTCGTGGGTTCGAATCCCACTCCCCGCACCATAATACTCCCACACAGGTCTAAAGGTGCGAATACACAATTAGAATGAAAGAGAAGTACCCTTTTCCCGTCGCCAATAATCCAAAGGTCGCGGGTGCTAAGTGACTTTGCTGGCGCGTAATCTGGACATGACCAAATCAGCCACCTTGTCCGGGTTCGGGACGTCGGCCATCTCTGCGACTATGTTTTCACCAGGCTCCGTCCCGCGAACTAAGCCGTAGCCACTCTTTGTCACAGGAACAACGTCCCCATACCTCGCCAATCGACCCACAATACTCTGCGAGACCTGCACATCACTAATAGACGAGAACGGAATGCGCCGAACACTACGACGCAACAACTGCCGCTTCACAACAACATCAGAGTCAGTAATCAGATACGTGAACGCGTTCCTACGAACAGCACCAATCAACACACCCAGGAGACCTATGCCAATCACTGCCAAGCCTGCATAGCGTAGGAGAGAATTAGCAGATGGTAATGGAAACATGAAGACAAAGCTTACACCGTAAACCACGATACCCAATAACACTACGACAAAACCTTTCCAAGCGAACGGCACAAGACTCGGCCTGATTCTAATATCTTGTTTCGCTTGAGCCGACAAAACCTTTCGGCTGGTAAAACCAGAAGCTTGCTCCGATAAACGTTTCTGTTCCCGATTGGGTTCAACTCATCCGGTGGCCGCCCCCTTCATTGAATGGCTGTACATTTTTTCTTTTGCATCATAGACCTGCATGAATTTGGGTTGTGTGAAGCCTCCGTTTGGTCTACCGGACTACGAAAAAATGAATATCCGTTCAGGGAAGGGTCTGTAACAATTCTAGGCCCCTTTACGCTTAAGTTCTCATGATGTTTCGGCCCGCTCGACGTTTTCTTACAGGACCGCGTCCACCAGCTGACTTAGCGGCACGCCTCTTAGCCGCAGTCATTCTTCCTCCTCTACTTTTCTTCGCCATCTTGAAATCACCCCATGAATCTCTTCGGTTTCATGATCATCATGAGCCTCGCGTGGCACCAAGGAATACCAATCAACGAATTGATCAAAGGGTATGTCTCATCGACGTGGGGGTACGTGCTGGGCATCATGCTTACGATAATTGGCCGCCTCATCGCGAAGTAAATCATAGCTTGCATGGTAGCGCGCCAACCATCTCCCCAACCTACTGTTGAATCATTCTGCTTTCATGAGGACCTTCTCTTGGTTTCTTGACATAGTTCTAGATCCTTTCAAGAATGCATCGTATACGACAGATTCATGAACACGAGGTGTACGTGAATGAGTGTGAGAAAATGAAAGGATACATAATTCAAATTGAGAAAGAGACGAGGAAGAATGCAGATTTTCGGCGGGTGTTGTATACTGGGAAGCACTGTCAGCTCGTACTCATGAGCCTAAGACCATCAGAAGAAATAGGTGCAGAGACACACGAGGACCACGATCAATTCTTTCGATTTGAACGGGGAGAAGGAAAAGTAGTCATTGACGGCGTAGAACACCGTGTTAGGGACGGGAACGGAATCATCGTCCCCGCGGGCGCTAGACATAATGTAATCAATACCTCTAAGCGAGCGACCCTTAGACTCTACACGATTTACTCCCCACCTGAACACAAGGATGGTGTGGTCCGCCATACGAAAGGAGAAGCCATGGCAAGTGAAGAGCACTTCGACGGGCAAACCACAGAGTAGCGAAACTTAGCCCACCCCGTAACCGAATGCCGTTGCAGTGTGGACACACAACGAATCTCCTTACGATAACGTCAATTCGCAATCAGAATGAACTCGCAGAAAGAAAGAGGCCGTTCTGGCGACATCAGCCGTAAAAGCAAAGAGAGTAGTAGGCATAGTTCTTCGTATTCGAATTCAGCTAGTGCCGAATCTTACCTTCCACTCCCCGACTACCTTGTAGTTAGTTCATCAGGGGTGGGACCACCCGATGAAGGGTGGGACCATTTGGTACCACTACACTTGCAGACACAACCAGAAAACCGCAAAATCAGCCCCGATTGACCCCAAGAAGGGACCCGCCCCTCTAGGGGTACCTCCAAGCGTGCGCGCACCGCTAATGCTACCGATTCAAACGGCAAATCTCACCAGCCCTATCACCGCTCCTGCCGGGACTAGCCAACCGGAATTAACGCGAAAACGAATCAACAATAGCGCATTAACAGCGGCCACAAGAATCGTCAATGCGTCACCAAGGCGGCGGTCCATAGCTCGTACGTTACGAACCCCATCAACGCTAGTGAAGCAACTATCACACTATCCAGGAAAGAACAACAACCACCTCACCGTGTGGTGGTGCACCACTAGGCCCACGGAAATCTTAAAGCAGCGAAAATCATGGGTCGGAAACGAAAGGGCAACAAAGCATGAGATACCCCTCAAATAGGTGCACAACTTGCCATATGACCGAGAAGCCTTCGCAGACCCCGAGGGGTTACTTGCTGAACTTGAAACAACCCCCGAAGGCCTTTCTAGCGAACAAGCAAAGTTAAGGCTCCGAAAATTCGGACCGAACGCCATTCCTTCAGCTAGGAAGGTAAGCGCTGCACAGAAGTTCTTTGCTCAATTCAAGAACTTATTCAATGTACTGCTACTCGTAGCCTCACTGCTCTCGTTCGCGACCGGCTGGTACTACGGAGACCCTGGCTCGACCTCAATGGGGCTCGCGATTCTCGGCGTCGTGATACTGAACTCATTCTTCAGCATGATTCAGGAGTACCGAGCAGAACAAGCCGTACAAGCCATCTCCAAGCTGGTCCCGGCCAACGCTAAAGTGATGAGAGACCACCAGCTGAACGAAGTCAACGTCGCCGAGATTGTCCCCGGCGATCTCATCGCATTAGAGGAAGGTGACAGAGTCCCCGCGGATGTTAGACTGACGAATGCGTTCGAGGTTTCTGTTGACAATTCCATGTTGACGGGGGAATCTGATCCTCAGCGACGCTTCGCCACAATGACCCCAGGCGCCACAGTCGATAACCCAACCGATTACCAGACCATCGTTTTCGCAGGAACCACAATCGTCTCGGGCGTTGGAAGAGGTGTCGTCATCAAAACGGGCAAGGAGACAGAATTCGGCAAAATAGTCTCTCTATCTCGCGAAATAAAGGAACCCCCAAGTCCCCTCCAAAGAGAGATCGACTACACTGCAAAGATCAATTCTCTTGTCGCCATCTTGGTCGCTGCGATCTTCTTTCTTGTGGCCAAGATATTCGTGAACCTGCAGATGATCGACAGCCTCCTCTTTGCGATCGGAGTAATGGTATCGCTAGTACCAGAAGGATTCCAACTCACCGTCTCATTATCCCTGGCCCTAACGGCTCTCGCGATGTCCAAGAAGAATGTCGTCGTAAAACGACTCTCGTCTGTTGAGACACTTGGCTCGACCACGGTGATGTGCGTCGACAAGACGGGCACCATAACAAGCGGCGAGATGATGGTGAAGAAACTCTGGGCCAATGGGGAGATGTTTGAAGTAACTGGCGACGGATATAGTCCTGAGGGATTCGTGACTGTCGAAAACAGGAGAGTTAACAGCGTCGAACGACCACACGTCTACAGACTCTTTGAGGTTGCAGCATTCTGTAACAACGCCAAACTGAACGCGCCATCTGACAGAATCCCCAGGTGGACCGTGCTTGGCGATCCAACAGACGGCGCGTTCCTAGTGTTCGCCGGTAAAGGTGACTTCAACGTAAGCGAAGCTCTAGCACAGAACCCCAGGGTAGCGCTAATCCCCTTCGATTCAAAGAGGCGATTGATGACAAGCATTCATAGGACACCTGACGGCACGCTAATCGCATACACCAAAGGAGCACCCAACGAACTTCTCTCCAGATGTTCGACAATATTCCTACAAAATGAACCTGTCCCACTCGATGATGATAAGAAAAGCGCAGTGAAACGTCAGTACGATGATTTTGCAGCCGAAGGATTTAGAGTCCTCTCAATGGCCATGCGAGTCCTCCCCAACGAGATGACCGAGTTTGCATCGGAAGCAGTCGAGAACAGCCTCACGTTTCTCGGCTTAGCGGCATTGTTTGACCCGCCCAGACCAATGATCGAGTCGGCTGTATCTGAGGCTAGGAGTGCGGGAATGCGCGTAATCATGGTAACGGGAGATCACGAGCTTACGGCTGAGTCGATTGCCAAGAGAATTGGAATCATCACGTCGCCGGAATATCTAGTGGTTTCAGGTCACGAGCTATCAGCACTCTCCGACAAGGAATTGTCCGAGGTGCTCGACAAACGAGAAATCGTCTTCGCGCGAACGACGCCGGAGCAGAAGCTACGGGTAGTTAGGGCTCTCAAAGCTGAAGGAGAAACAGTAGCCGTGACAGGCGACGGCGTAAATGACGCGCCTGCATTGATGGAGGCCGAGGTCGGGATCGCAATGGGGGTCGGTGGAACAGATGTCGCCAGAGAGTCCGCAGACATGGTCTTGCTCGACGACAACTTTGCCTCAATCGTCGAAGGCGTGAAACTTGGAAGGGGCATGTTCGATAACCTGAAGAAATTCGTGTACTACGTTTTCACTCACAATTGGGCAGAATTGGTAACCTTCGTCGCATTCGTGCTGCTCCAAGTCCCATTACCATTACTAGTAGTACAGGTACTCGCGATTGACTTAGGGATGGATGTCTTCCCATCGTTAGCCCTAATCCTTGAACCGCCAGAACCTGGAGTAATGAAAAGACCGCCGAGACGACTGGGCAGCAGACTGATTGACGCTCCGGTCCTGCTTCGCTCGCTTTATGTTGGCGTTATAGCATCGATTGGGACTCTCCTGTGGGCGTTTCGCACTTGGATGACTGGAGGATGGAGCTTTGGTCAGGTGGCAGTCAATGATCCGTGGATTTACGCCAAGGGGACGACAGTAGTCCTGGCAGGCATTATGGCAGGTCAGCTTGGCAATTTCTTCTCCGCACGGACAAGCTCCGAGTCTGCCTTTCGACTCAACCCTCTGAGAAACCGGTGGCTATTTCCTGGCTTATTGGCGCAACTTGCCATCCTCGTCTCAATAGTCTACGCTCCATTCCTTCAGCCCTTATTCCACACTGCTTCGCTCACTTTGATGGATTGGGTTATGCTCTACAGTCTAGCGCCTTTGGTGCTGTTGATTGAAGAAGGCAGGAAATACTTTACGAAAGCTCTGAAGGACAGAGCTAAGATTTCATAGATGGCTCGCGATGAGCTCGACAAGGCATCAAGGCTGTGCTGCATCAACAAGAACACTTTGGACCGGTGGGCCATCAGCAGAAAAGATGAAACGAATCGATTCGACAGACGCAGGCCAAATTATCTGAGAATCAGTCGGTTTGATTTTGGCTACTCTTGGAACCAGAAATAGGGTTCCGCAGAAGTCTCCTCTTCTGACATCCGTCTTGGCTTTTCTTTTTTCATGTCTTCACCACCTTCAAAACGCTTTGTCTGGATATGAGGTCTATTTGTGTGGTCGCTACGATTCATGTAAGCTATATGATTCCATTACATCCATAGCATCATTGCTTCTTTGCACTCTGTTGTGTTGCTTCTACCACTGTGAGATTTAGCACAACTTCCGCAACATCGCTGGCGTACTCGCCAATTCTCCTAAGGCTGTCCGAGATCAGGGTCGTTGCAGACAGATCAGCAGCAGGCATTCTCTCCTTAACAAGGCGTTCCAGAAGCTTAGATTCGAGTACTGCCATCTTGTCCTTCTCAAGGAGCGTCTTCTCTGCAAGCTCATAGTCATGCGAGAAAAGGGCGCGCAATGCGCTTTCCATCACTTTGTACGAGAATTGTGCAAGAGCATTAGTCTCCTTTGTAACCGCAGGTTCAAGTGGATGGTTTAGGGCCAGTGAATTCTGCGCCACTCGGCAGGCGTGGTCTGCTGAGCGCTCGACGCTTTTGGTGATTATCCTGTACCCCAGGCACTCGACTGGAGATTTCAGGCCTATTCGTTCCAGTAGCGGTAGATGTTGCACTGCCCATTTGAGTTGCCTGATTATGTAGAGGCTGAACCTGTCTATTTCGTCGTCAATCTTAACGACCTGTGCCGCTAAGTCCATGTCTCCCGCAATGAGGGCCTGCATCGCGTCTTGTTGCATGGAGCTCATTATCGAACCCATTCGCCGTAGCGCATCGGGAACGAGTAGCTGTGGATAATTGAGAAGCACCTGCAGAGTAGCGCTCCTCGCCGACTCCGTCACCATCTCGGTTCCCACTAACTTCTGTCGAGCGACATCCCGTATCGCGTCACGAATCGGTGCCGCGAGGTTACCCGCATTTGAGCTAATGTCGATCGTCGAATATCCGACTACGTACAATGAAATGATCTTTCTCGTTACGGCATCAGGGTCTGCGTCAGGTGCAACCGACAACTCGCACCTTGCGCGCTCCTGATCTCCCCGCACGGACTCAAACGGAATCAGCAGAAGGCCGCTGTTCTGCTGCTTGCTGAACTCAACACGTCCCCCCTTCTTCAGCCCCGCCGATTCGACCCAATGCTTCGGGATAGATACAATGTAGGACCCCCGACCCGTCACTTGGACGCGGCGTACGTACCTGTCCTCCAAGCCCTTGTCCGCATTTATGACTGGTTTCATGGTACGCATATAGAGACGCCAAGAGTTCTATGTAGGACTTCCAGATTACTATATCTTGCTGGCCGTAACAATGTATATTACCGAATCACCGATATAGCAGGCATGGTCCGCGATCCGTTCTAGGTATCTCATGACTAGCGTTGAAGCAAGCGCACATTTCACTGATATCGTCTTGTCCCTCGTGATTCGTTTCATATAATCGAGGTACATCTTGTCAACCTGGTCGTCCTCGTGGCGTAGGGACCTTGCAAGTTTGGTGTCCTTCGTTCTGAAAGATTGAACACTAGTTTGAATCATCAGAGTGACTCTTCCCGAGAGTTCTTCGACAGCTATCCTATCGCATCGTGAAACATCTCCGAAAATCTCAAGGACCTGTGCGATATCGTATGCGTACCTACCGAATCTAGAGAACCCGTACGCGATTTCAAGACATGACTTTATGTAACGTAGGTCTGAGGCGACCGGCTGATATCGGGCAAGTAATTCAACTGCTAGTTCTTCAACCTCATTGGCCAGCGTCGATAGCTGACGGGCGCGGTCAAGCGCCTGCTCAGTTATCTGTTCTCCTTTCGCGTAGGCTTGAATCGCTTTCATGACAGAGTCTTGAGCTAGGTTCCCCATGTCGCTGATGGCATTTGATAGTCTTTCAAGACCCATATCCATTAGGCGTGGCAATCTGATTCAACCGAATTTTCCGCTAATGTATCGCTCGGTCAGTTCATTCTTTGGATTCGAGAATATTTGCTCAGTCATTCCGAATTCGATCAGCTTTCCGAGATAGAGGAACCCAGTAAAGTCAGAGATTCGGGCCGCCTGCTGCATGTTGTGCGTTACGACGATAACCGTGTAAGTTTCCTTTAGCTTCACTATCAATTCCTCGATCTTAGCCGTCGCAACTGGGTCGAGGGCCGAACAGGGTTCATCCATGAGAACGATTTCTGGCTCAACAGCTAATGCACGTGCAATGCAGAGTCTCTGCTGTTGACCACCCGAAAGGCTTGCGCCAGACTCATTCAAGCGGTCACCGATTTCCTCCAACAAAAAGGCTTGGCTTAGATTCTGCTCGACTTTCTCAGCTAGCAACTTATGGTCCCTTGCTCCGTTCAACCGAAGGCCGGCCGCTACGTTGTCAAAAACGGACATGGTAGGAAAGGGGTTTGGCCTTTGAAATACCATGCCGACTCTCCGCCGAACACTTACTGGGTCGACATCCTCAGAAAGTACGTCAGCATCGTCGAGAAGAATTTTGCCAGAAACCCACGCGCCCGGAGTAACTTCATGCATTCGGTTAAGGCAACGAATAAATGTTGATTTTCCACATCCAGATGGCCCAATCAGAGCAGTCACAGCTTTCTCTTTAAACTCGATACTGATTTTTTCCAAGACCTGCTTCTTTCCGAAACCTGCGCTGAGTTCTACGACTTGAAGCTTAGTTCCCAAGTCCAGTAAATTTCCCCTGTTGTCCTCACTTACCGACTTTCTTACCAATTCGACTAGAGCATTTGAATTAATCATTACGGCTCTATAGACCCACGGTCCGCACCGTAGTTGAAGGTACGGTATACGACTCGTATAGATGCATGTGTCTGCGTAATCATCATGGTATTCCACTAAATACGATGATGGAGGCACATGCAGCCACGATGATGAATATGTCAAACCAAACAAGCAAACGAAATGTTCGATATGTGATTATTGCTATAATCATAATAGTGATAATTGCAGGCGGACTCTACTACCAAACAACACTTACGGGCAATACAACCAGCATGGCGAGTGAAACCAGTAGCATGATGAGCGAGAGCAGTATGGCTCCTGCCTCACTGCTCGGCGCTGGGGCTACCTTTCCGGCTCCACTCATCCAGAAGTGGACTGTGCGATATGGCCAACTAAATCCAGGCATCACGATAAGTTACAACCCAATCGGTAGCGGTGGTGGCATTCAGCAAATCACTCAGAAGACGGTCGACTTCGGCGCGTCGGATGCACCACTGAACGACCAACAACTCACGGCAGCTCCTGGCTTGGTGCTCTTCCCAGAAACTCTGGGTGGGGTTGCAGTAACCTACAACCTTGTTAAGTTCGGAGTTCCAAACTCTACTGTTCTCCACTTCACAGGTCCTCTCTTAGCATCGATCTTTGCCGGCAACATCACCAAGTGGAACGACCCTCAAATCCAAGCGCTCAACCCAGGTGTCGCACTTCCGACTAACCAAATTACTGTCGTCCATAGGTCAGACGGAAGCGGCACGACCTATGCCTTCACAAATTATCTATCAGTCGTCGATAGCGCATGGGCAACTGAGGTGGGATACAGCACCTCGGTAACATGGCCGGTTGATAAGCAAGCAACCGGAGTCGGTGGCAAAGGTAACGCTGGGGTTGCAGGTGCTGTGGTAAATACGCCCGGGTCAATCGGATACGTTGACGTCATCTACGCAGTTCAAAACAACCTGGGAGTAGGCGCAGTGCAGAACGCCGCGGGAAACTTCGTGACTCCTACCATACAGTCGATTCTTGCTGCTGCTGCAAGTGGAACCGGGACGCCGAACCCTAATGATTTGCGACTCCACATAGTCAACGCGTCTGGCGACCAGTCATATCCTATTGCAACCTACACGTACATCCTCATCTACAAGGACATGTCAGCACAACCAAGTATGACTCTGGACAAGGCCAAGGCTCTAGCCAACTTCCTTTGGTGGGCTATACACGATGGACAACAATACTCCTCAGCCCTAATCTACGTGCCACTTCCACAAAACGTTGTGGCCGCAGATGAACAACTGCTAAAGAGCCTGAATTACCAGGGCCAACCACTACTTAGCCAGTAAACCTAAAATGAAAAACCCAAAACCAAGAAGCCGTGCCCCACAGCGGGCGCGGTCTTCAAATTTCTTTTTTCGTTTACTTGTGGTAGCTGCAGCAATAATACCTGCAATAACAGCTCTCACGCTATACGAAATTGGCAACGGCAGTTTAGACTCTATTTCAGCCTTTGGCATCGGTTTTCTTTTCAGCTCAGATTGGATCCCAAACCCTCCTAACGGAGGCCCGCCCATACTCGGCGCGCTACCGTCGATCTATGGCTCCATGGTCACAACCGCGCTTGCTCTGGTTCTTGCAGTTCCTGTTAGTCTGGGTGTCGCTCTTTTCCAGAGTGATCTCGCACCTGTCAAGTTCAGAATCCCCTCACTATTCATGATAGAGATTCTTGCGTCAGTCCCGAGCGTTGTGTACGGTCTCTGGGGCTTACTAGTGTTAGTTCCTTTCATGCGTGATTACGTTAATCCACAGCTGAGTTCAAGCCTAGGATTCCTGCCGCTTTTCACAGGGCCTACGACTGGTTTGGGTATGTTGACTGCGGGCGTAATATTGGCAATAATGATAATTCCTTATGGGTCATCTGTCATGCGCGAAGTAATCGTCGCCGTGCCCCGAAGTCAACGGGAGGCAAGCATTGCTCTTGGTGCGACGAATTGGGAAATGATTCGTACTGCAGTTCTGCCTTTCGCGCGAACTGGGATAATCGCAGCGGTTGTGCTCGCCATGGGACGTGCCATCGGTGAAACCATGGCTGTGGCAATGGTAATTGGAAACGTTGCTAGAATTTCACCTTCCCTCTTCTTGCCTGCGGAGACCATACCCAGCGTAATTGCCAACGAATTCACAGAGGTCGCTGGAAACGGCGTGTACCTTTCCGCACTCTTCGAGCTGGGATTAATATTATTTGCAGTTGCACTGATCATGAACCTTGTAGGAAGAGTGGTCATCAACAGACTGAGCTTCAAAGTTCGAGGTGACGTCCCTGCTTAGTTTCAGTAGAAGAAGGAAGCTCAGCAACGCAATATACATCATTCTCGCGACAGCCTGCTTCTTCGCAGCCTTAGTACCGCTGATTTCAATTCTCTACGAAACGATCGCCCTCGGAGGCGCAGCCGTAAGTCTAGCATTCTTCACCCAAGTTAGCCCCCCGATAGGAGGTAGCGGAGGAGGAATATTGAACGCGATTGAAGGCAGCCTAGTAATGGTGGGCCTAGCTTCTCTTATCGGTATTCCAGTCGGCGTTTTTGCTGGAGCATACCTAGCTGAATATCCAGGTAAGTTTGGGTACTACGTGAGGCTTCTCGCAGAGGTTCTGACCGGCGTACCATCTATTGTGACTGGAATTTTCATCTACGAGTTGATAGTAGCTACCGAACATCGGTTTTCAGCCTTCAGCGGTGGCGTCGCACTCGGTGTGATGATGATTCCGATCGTTGCAATATCTACACATGAGTCGCTTAAGCTCGTCTCATCCTCCATAAGGGAAGGTGGATTGGCACTAGGAATCTCCCGGGCCAAGACATTAGTGTACATTCTCCTTAGTTCGGCGAGGAGCGGCGTTATTACCGGCATCGCACTAGCCGTTGCTCGTGTCATGGGCGAAACTGCACCACTACTATTCACCGCGCTAGGAAATCAGTTCATGATGACGAGCATAAACGATCCCGCAACTTCACTAACATTGCTCATCTTCGACTTCGGAACATCCCCATACGAGAACGCCCATGCCCTCGCATGGGGAGCTGCCTTGATACTGCTCGTTATCGTGCTCAGTCTCAGTATAGTGGTTAGACTCGCATCACGCTTGAAGGTCACAGGAACAGAATGACCTCACGCAATCTGAAGCTCGTGGGGCACGAATCTCAACTTAGCTCAATTGTATCTTTTCTAACAACGGGTAGCGACGCCGATATTGAAGACGAGCGGATTTTGCAAACTTCAAGTCGAGAAGCTACGGGCGAGGAAGTGCGCGACTCTGGTTTGACCCCTCACACCCAAACAACTCGGGCACATCGCCTGGAAGGGTTGAGGTTCTATAGGATTCGCGTAGAGTCATAGTACTCTCGCGAAGAATTCTGCGAAATTCATAGCAGTTGCTCGACCAAGATAGTTCGGACGGCTGTCTACACCCCTCCCGTGCGCATTCTGCCTGTTATATCTGTCTGAGTAATTGAAATCCTAAGCGATCTCTGCGGCGTCTAACTTTACAGTTCCCCGAAATCCGAAGCTAACAGAGATGATGGCCCACTTCGAAACGTTCTGTCGCCATCGATTGCTGTTCACCCTTTCCGCGCAAGACTCTTCGCCACAAACGCCAGGATTACGATGCCGACCGCGAATGTCACGGCCCCGGCGAACTCCCAGAACTGCGAACCGCTCATTACACTTCCAGGCAAGATACCAATTCCCTGCAGAAACCAAACGAGTCCCAACAGAAGCATGACTGCGGCAAGGATTGTAGAACCAATTAACCTTCGATTCATGTTGTAGCCTCAAGCTCTGGGTAATCGTCATCTGCTATTTGGCCTTGCTTCCTTACGTGGAATCCCGAGAGCCCCGGGTAAAGTTGCACGAAATGCTAACTACGCATCAGATCGTTTTCGGCGAAGGATTAGGACGGCGGCGATTACCCCAATAAGCACGAGGAGCGTCAGGATAATTCCAGCAATCGGGGCTAATTGCGTACTCAGGTTTGTTACTTGTGGGATGAGGATCATGTCGTTGACGTTGATATGCAGACTCGTGGAATAGCCCACGTTCAGTGTGCCGTTATAATGTCGCCCCACCGAGACATCTCCGATGTTAGTTGCCTTGCTCACGAATAATTGGAACGCCGTGTTTCCTCCCGCCGTCAATACGAGAACGTATTCGCCGGTTGGGTTCACGATTAGCAAGTCTTCCGAAGAATTGTGAGTAATTGACGCATTCGGGATTTCTTCGACGCGTTTGCCTGATTGAGGGTCAACTCCGAGGGCCCTTTCCGCGGCGTCATAAATTGTAAGGTATGCATACGTAGACCGGAACTCGGCGTACAGGAAGGTTTCGGTGCTTGGAGTGGGCTTCGCTGGCGGGTCGACTGATGCGTCTGATACTGTTGATACGTAGGCTCCTTGATCAGATCCGACTGCAGACCAGTAAAATTCCCCGCTAGTACTATTCCATACGAGGTTCATCGAAGTTTCCGCGGTAGCCAACATCCCTAGGCAACCGCCTGAATTGAGGCAGTGAATTGCCTCCACCGAAGCTCTATGCCAGGATCCGTCAGCGGATTCGACAAGGATGGGCCCGAAGGTGCCGATGGTATCATTTCTGAAAAATGCCATTGCAGAACTGTCCAATCCAACCGCGACCAATTCAAATGGAGTCTGGCCCCATGGTAGCGATTTGTCGAGGACCGTCTCGATGTAGCATGGGCACTTGACCGAACTCGGAATTGCCCATGTAATCGCTCCCAGATTGTTGGACATTTGAAGCACGTACCCCGGGCCTTCGTTCGATATGTGTGAGTAGAAGATGAATGATTGAGGGAATGGGACGGGGTCGGTGTAGAAGGGGGCACGGCATGATGTAGTGCGGCTCGATTCAGGTTCACATAAGACAGGTTGGGGTACCGTAGCGCTGTTCCAAACTTGGAATGTGTAGGTTCCGTAGTAGATCGGACTCGCAAGTTTAGCTAATTCAACGGTATTCTGAGCCCATAACACGAAGTTCCCCAGCGAATCGGTGATCCAAAAGTTCTGTTGAATGGAAAAGCAATCAACACGGTTGGGCCTCAAACAGTCTTCGATTGGACGCTCAGCAACTGTGGAATAAGCGTCCGCCATCCCAATCGTTATCTTACTCCAGACGGAAACCGTTTCATGAGCAACGGTTGTGAATGAGATTTTTCCGGATGAAATCGCCGGTTGAAGCGAAGAGAGCGTGGCCAAAAGTAAGACGATAGCTGCCCTGGCGAAACTGCTCATAGCCCTTCTTTTCATCCGATGTCACTAAATCGTGTTCAGGAAGTCTTATACAATGTTGACGTTCTGGCCCAGTTCAGCAAGCAGTATGTGGAAGGAACGTCGTTCCAGGATGGAATCCGAATTTGAAAGGCATATTTCACAACATCGCCCATTCAGGCCTGATGCCTAGACCAAGCGCAATGCATGAGGGTATCAAAAGGTGACACCGAAACAACCTCAGGCCGAAGTGTACATGCTTCGTCTTGAAAAACTAAGAAAATTAGCCACGGACAGTGGACTTGAAGGAATCGTTCTCGTCCCCGGCCCAAACTTACGGTACTATACTGACGTCAATTCATTTCTTTTTGAAAGGCCGTTCCTGTTCTTTGTGTGTAAAGAGGGCCCTCCACACCTCGTCGCGCCGACACTTGAATCAGGCCCGTACTTGAGAAGTCCCATCAACATAGTCGTGCATTCCTGGGACGATGAATTGGGGCCTGGTAAGGCAATTGAAGAAACCGTTCAGCAACTCGGAATTCGTGGCAAATGGGGGCTGGAAGGTAGGGTACCGTACCAGTACATCGACGCACTACTCAAGTACTCACAACCTCAGCTCGAAAACGCCGAGCCCCTACTTCAAGGGATTAGAGCGATAAAGGAGGCTGGCGAAATTGAGCTGTTACAACGGGCAGCGTCGATTCTCTCCAAGTCATTCATGAAGATTCCAAACCTCCTGAAAACCGGCATGAGTGAGCTTGAGCTAGCCCGGAAGATCACGGAACGTATTTCGCTCAACGGTGCTGAATCCGCGCAGGATGTGCTCGTCCAATCCGGAGCGATGGCGGCGGACGGGCATCATCAGGCAGGCGCCAGGAGAATAAAGCGAAATGAGGCCGTCGTGGTCGATGCTTCATGCACATTTTCGGGTTATTTTGCTGATATAACCCGTACGTTCATCATCGGCAAGGACCCAACATTCGAAAACCTCTATCAAAACGTACTCGACGCGCAGGTCGCAGCAATCAATGCCTCACAGCCAAGCGCAACCGTGGGCTCCATCGACTACGCAGCCAGAAGTCGCCTCCAGCGGAATGGGCTCGACAAGTATTTTGTTCACCGGATAGGGCACGGGTTAGGGCTCGAGGTCCACGAAGCACCATACGTTGTCCCTGGCGGCAACGAGACGGTTGACGCCTCAATGGTCTTCACGATCGAGCCCGGGGTCTACATGCAAGGTAAAACGGGAATACGAATCGAAGACGATATCCTCGTTACGAAACGAGGAGGGAGGGTGCTGACGAAGTTGCTTCCAAAGGAATTTGGGTGGTGGCGGTAATCCGATATTCTCCGCCTATTTGTGTCATGTTACTAGGATACTAACGAACAGCTCAAGCAAGCTGGATTGTCGCAGAGCAACGCCTTTGGTTGTTTTTCTATCAGCGAGTCAGCGCGCTCAATCAACTTCTTCATTTGGTAAACCTGGGAGTTTGCCGCTCCAATCATTGTCTCCGTAGAATCCTTGCCTCCTATGTGGGCTTTGAGCTTCTCAAAGCCATTGCTGCACCCCAGCGCGGTGATGTCAACCCAAGTCCGTCCTTTCGAAGTGAAGGTGAGGGCACGTTCCCTCACGAACTTAACATACAGCCTAAGTTGCTCGGCCACATGAATCGCGATTACCGAATCGAAACCCACACCGACAAGTAGTATCTTTGGATCTTGCTTCAGGAATCTTTTGATCGGTAGCAGGGGGTCGTCTAACGAGTAATCCCGGATCAACTCGTCTCCGCGCTTACCTACAGCGACGAACGAGTAAGCTGGGTGGTTGCTTCGCCTAGAGGAAGGCCAACTGCATAGCCTCTGGGCGATTGTCCCGATGTTCCTATCCGGTTGCAGCTCAGGAATAAACGGCAAGTGCCGATCTTCATGCCCTTCGCACCAACAACCTGGCCTCGTGAAGTTCTCACTTGCGCTGGCATGCCTCGTGACAGAGGTAAACGTAGGCATCAACAACGTACCACCCTTGCCGAGAACCCCCAGCAACCGGTGTAACACCATCGCAGCACCACCATCCACTGCGCCAATCTTGTCGAGAGGCGAATGCATGATTACCGAGTCACCCTCACCTAGACCAAGCTGCTCAAAACTTTCGGTTAATTCATCAGGGGTCACTCTTCTTGGCTCCGCGCCACTTGGGGCGTTCGCCGATGTCATGGAGCTTTACCCACCTTCCCTAGCCTGGGCAATATCATCATGATTTCGGAAGGGTCCCCGATTGCGAGGTAGCTTCCTTCGGCGTACTCTTTGGCAACGAGGGCACAGTTGATCGAATCGAGTTCATCACCTGTCAACTGCCTTGCGGTGATGTCTCCCTGGCACCCGAGCCTTACTAGGTTTTCTTGAAGGTCTGGTAGGCCACGTTGTTTCCGTGGGATGCCGAGCAAATCTTGCGCAGCGCCAGGGTAAGTCTCAAACACTTCGAGTCCGAGGTGCTCCAGTTTTTCCTTGAGGCAGATGCCTCGAGCCGTGAGGGTTCTCATCGGCCCTATTGTTATCGGGAAGAATTTGATTCCCATCCACGTTAGAACCCTGTCACACGCTCGAAAGTGTGCGCGGCCTCGACAATGTTCCCCGAGACAATGGCGGCCCTTTGGCAATGCAAGCGGAGCATCGACCGCCACGTACTTGGTTCTGCTTCTTCGAACGAAATCAAAAATCTCCTCATCCGTATGGAGAACCGCGCATTTCACCTTCAATGCATCATCGATTACGCAGCCCCCGGTGGGGCGCCTCGGTGACCCAGCTAGATCGAGTCCGACGTATCGCAGTTGTTCCTACCTTCTGCTCACCTAACTGCCACCAAAAGCCCAAGTGCTATGAGAATGCTTGCCGGGACCAGTTTTTGAAAACGCATGAAGCCTGAACGTTTTTTCAAAGACTCGCTAACATGGCCAGCGAGCGTAGCCACCATCACATTTACACTCGTCCCAGATGTATCAAACAACAAGCCGAGAAAGACCATCTGCAGGGCGAACGCGCCTTGTGACCGGTCAACAAATTGTGGTAGAAAAGCTAGGAAGAAAAGCGCGACCTTCGGGTTGAGGACGTTGGTCGTCACTCCCTGCCGAAAAACACTTCGAAGAGTTAGGCTGCTCGTTCGGCCAGACGTGTGCGTTGTTGCTTTGACGTTGGCCTTCGTTACCAACATTCGGATTCCCAAGTAGACCAGGTAGGCTGCCCCACCGAATTTGACCAGTTCAAACGCTATCGGCACAGAGACGAGTAGTGCAGACAGCCCAATTGCTGTAATGAATGTATACACTAACGTCCCAACTCCGATTCCGAACGCGGAAACAACGCCCGCCCTCCTTCCCAGCTCTAGGCTGCGAGAGATCACGTACAACATGTCTGGGCCCGGAGAGATATTCAAGGCCAGCGCGGAGACCATGAAAACTGCGAGAGAGGCGGCGCCAGGGATCAACGCAAATTCATTCTTTTCGGTGAAACTTCCTATTTTTCGACGACTATGTTCAATTCCAAGCGGCTCGCCCGCGATTTATGCGGGCACCCGTGTCGAACATTTAATGCCTCAGAATCAAACCACCCTTATTTGCGTGTTTAGACCGTGGACACTAATGGGCTAGCAACCCTAATTATGACCCAGATCGGGTTCGGGGGGACTCTGGGATTCCTTCTAGGTTACGGTCTGAAGAAAGTCGCCACGATAATTCTCAAAATCCTGGCATTGATTTCAGGCCTCTTCATGCTTGGCCTAACCTGGTTAGCATCTATCGGCGTTATATCGGTCAATTTCAACGCGTTTTCCACCGCCGTCGGAAGTGGCTTCGCCGGGGCTATAGCTGGCCTTGTCAGCTCCCTCGCCTTTGTAGGCCAAATCTTACCGATTGGTGGAAGCTTCAGCCTAGGCTTCTACTTAGGGGCTAAGAAAGGGTAGGTTTGTCGCCCGGCGGGGCATGGATTTCCCCACAAACCTGGCATAACCCTCGTATCAAAGCGTTCAATAGGAGAACACATTTCACCGACAATTATCCAGATGAAACGCGGCGTCCAATAATTGAAGAAAAAAGGCATCATTGTTTTGGCTATCTTGGTGATCGCAGCCGTATCTATCGGTTACTTTGTATTCCAGCCGCGAAACACGGTTCGCATAATGATCGACGGGGTCGTACTCAGTGTGGATCTAGCGACAACACCCGCTGAGCAGCAGAAGGGCTTGTCGGGGCGTAGTTCAATGGCTCCAGATCATGGGATGCTTTTCGTCTTTCAAAGCGAAGATTACTGGAGCTTCTGGATGTATGAGATGAACTTCCCGTTAGATATGATATGGTTCAACTCAAGTAGGCAGGCAGTGTTCATCGAACAAGACCTTCCGCCTTGCAGCCCTACTGTTTGCCCAGTCTTCACACCAACAGTTGAGGCAACGTACGTGCTAGAGGTAAACGCTGGTTTCATAGCAGCGCACCAAGTTTCCCTGGGCGACATGTTCACGTTCGTTACGTCCGTAATCCCCATGGGCGAAGCCTTGGGTATATAGGGCGGTTCAATAAACAAGTCCGTATGCCCATAACTCGACTGACGTACGAGGATTATCTTCGCCAATCCAAAATGTCAGAGACAGAGCCCTTAGCTTCGCTGGCGCAACACGAGAAGACCGTCTACGTTTATGCCTTAACACGCGACCGATGTGCAGGATGTGAAATACAAAAACCGCTCTTTGAGAAACTAGCAAACCAAATCCAAGAGAAATACGGCGACCGAGTACAATTCGGTTCGATTCACGTTTCGGAGAATAACCAGTTTAGGGACAAATTACAAGATTTCAGGCGACTCCTCAGATTCGCGGCCTACCCAACCTACATGGTTCTACTCCGGACTGAAGTGGGTATTGTGGAGACATACCGAGGAATTGAGCCTCCGATGGAAGAGATAGCTCGAAACGTTGACCTTGCGATGGAACTAGCACAGCGATAACAACGAAAGACAACTTCTCAGGTATGGCGCCCGGTCGGTTTCAAAGTCATGTAAACGCCAGCTAAGATCAGTACTGCGCCTACGCCAACATTCGGATCGGGAACTTCCTGCAGTACTATCCAACCCAACAGCAATGCCACTATGGGGTTCAGAAAAGTGATCATGGAAGCATTAGTGGCGGTAGTTTTCTTCAGAAGCCAGTATAGTCCGATGAATCCGAGTGCGGAGCCGACTATGCCCAAGTAAAGGACGACCACGACTGCTACGGGTGTGAAATTGAGCGAAATCGTTGATTCACTCATCAGGCCGAGAGACAGTAGAGCAATGGCTCCAATTGCATGCTGAACCAGAACATTGGCAGCGGGGTCAATTCTCTCCGCGTGTTGCTTAGCCACCACATTGGCCAGTCCACCCGAAGCTGCGCTTCCGACTACGGCCATGCTTCCCAAAACAGAATAGTGGCCGGCGAGGTTTTGAAATGCTGCAATATCTCTCCAGAAAATTGCTACCAGGCCGAAAAAGGATAGGATGATTCCTGCAGTTTTGATTCGTGTCAATTTCTCCGAGGTGAGGATATGGGCGAAGATAGCAACGAAGAAAGGTAGGGTGGCAAACAGGACAGCGGATAAACCTGACGAGATGAACTCTTCGCCCCAGAATACTAACGCGTACGGTAGGCTGATCTGAAATGCCCCTAGAAACAGCATCACATTCCAAGAGGAATGGTCTCTGGGCATGCGAGCGTGAAGTATCTTCGCCAGGACGAGTAATGCAACGGTCGCTGTTGCGAAGCGAAGGCCCGCAAAGAGGAATGATGGCAGGAATTCTAAACCAATCTTTATTCCAAGCCACGTGCTGCCCCAGATTATGCAGAGTGCACTGAAGACTAGGCCTGGGGCTTTCGACTGCAAATGCTTTGGGTACACCTGCGTGGACTGATTGGGGAGACTCTATTCTGGATTACGATGGGTTTTCAGTCGAACCAGGCTTTCATGCGGTCCTCCAAGTAATTTTGCTTCTGCCGGAATCCATCCTCACTCGGGGGCTCGAGTTCCCATTCCGGATTAGGCTGCGCATAGAAATTCGCGCGAAGCGGTGCGGCTATTCCATCTCCGGCTTCCATGAAGCAAACTCCTTGACCGTCAAAGGAGGCTGATTTCCCGGCGCCTTGGATTTCGTTAATTATATTCTGCGCTACAACCTTTCCTTGCTCTTCTGCTAAAACGCCTGCCCTAGGAAGCATGGCCCCTTTAGGCGTCTTGGGGTCCGCGCAGTCGCCGACCGCATAAACGTTCGGAATCTGCGTCGCTAGCGTCGCTGAATCTACCGGAATCCATCCAGACTCATCCAATAGTCTAGAATTCTTCAGCACTGAGGGGGCTACATGTATGGGAATCGCGAAAATCGCATCGTGCGGGATCTCTTTCCCTTCTTCAGTTAGGATACTCGTTTGTCGAATTTCTTTCACTTTTTGCGAGGGATAGTAGGCGATTTCTCGACTTGCGAGGAGCGTGGTTACCCTCTTTCCGGCTTCAGAACCAAGTATACCGAGTGGGTGAGCCTCAGGGGTTACAATTTGCATTCTCACTTCGTCCCTGACCCCATTTTTCCTTAGGACATCGTCTATGATCATTGATGCCTCGTAAGGTGCTGGGGGACACTTGAACGGTAACCCGCAAACAAGGACAGTCAACGTCCCTCCTCTAAGCGAAGGAAGCAGATCCCTAATCTCCGCGCAACCGCTCTCCGTATACATGTTCTTAGCATACCTAGCGAAGCCCTTTGGCGAGCCGAGCGAATAGTCGGCCCCCAAGGCGATAATCAGGTAGTCATAGGTGAAGCGCTCGGTTCCGATTCGAACTTCACGGTTTGCAAGGTCAATTTCGCTTACTTCACCTTCGACGAAATTGATCCCACGCTTCGCCAACAGAGTTCTATTACCGGGATTCTGGCCCACTTGCCTTCTGCCGTTAATTACCCAGAGTTTTGTAAGACCCATGAAAAAGAGTGGTTGCTTGTCAACCAAGATTACTGTATGCTCGGAGCTGAGGCCTTTCCGGAGTTTGTTAGCCGCCGCTAGACCACCAAAGCCTCCGCCTAGAATTAGGATATTCTTGCCCACGCCAATTTCACGACGAATATGGGTTCTATCTAATATCGATAACTACGACTGAAACCCGTTTCCCGCATCCCCGTTTCCCGATTTTCTGGCAGAAGATGAAGTTCTCTAGGACTTGCCCTACGCTTGTTATGACCGACGTGTCGAAGGCGTCATACTTGCTGTCGAACTTCGCTTTGCATTCCAAACACCTTAGTTTTACGTGCGTTGTCTTTTGACTCATAACTAATACTTCACAATTGAATCCGAGAGTTCTGCCTCCCCCAATTGAAACCTTTCGGTTCGTTATTTCGCGAAATAGCGGGCGATCGGGCCCTTCGAGTAAGGGCTATGCGATTGCCGCCTTTTCTAAGGTTGAAAGCAGTTCTCCGACGCGTTCGAGGCCGGCAGATAAACGTCTACTGTCGGAACCGTAACCGATTCGCAAGTAGTGATCCATGCCGAAGTGGTCGCCGGGCACTATCAACGTGCTCTTTTCATGGAGTAGCCGTTCGGCCAGTTCGGTCGAGTTGATTTTGAGATGGTACCTGAGGAACGCGATCGCCCCGGCCTTCGGTGGAATGAAAGATAAGTACTCTCGATGTTCATGCACCCAACGCTCCAGAAGAGACAGGTTCGAACGGAGGATTGTGCGAGTTCGCTCTAAGATTCTTGCTCGCATTTCCGGTTGCAGTGCTCTGCTTGCGATATAGTCGCTCAAAGCATTTGGACCAATGGTTGTATAGTCATGGTAGGACCAGAGTTTGGCCGCCAACTCCCGGCCAGCTAATGCCCAACCAATCCTCAATCCAGGCAGGCCATAGACCTTTGACAACCCGTTCGTAACGATGACCTTATCATACCTACCCCAAAATGTCGGAGTTTCCACTCCGTCTAGTTCCGCGCCACGGTACACTTCGTCCGAGAGAATCCAAGCACCCGCCTTTCTAGCAATTTCACAAACAGCCTCAACCCTCTCCTCATCGAGCACAGCGCCGGTCGGGTTGTTGGGGTTGCAGACCGCGATGAGCTTTGTTTTCTTACTCAGAATTTTTCTCAAAGCCCTCAGATCGAACGACCATTGACCTCCTTCTTCCCTCAGCCAAAACGGTTTGACCTTGGCTTGCATCGTTTTGGCCAAGCCCCAGATTTGCATGTAGTTTGGAAGCATGACGACGACCTCGGTGCCTCTTTGGAGGAAATGCCAGAGGGCCACAAAGATTGCTTCAGAGCTTCCATTTGTTACCAACAAATCATTGGCCGTCGCCTTGGGATAAGTTGCCGCAATTGCCTTCCTCAGTTCCTCGGTTCCATTCGTTTGACTGTATCCTAGGGATTGGGTGAGCATAACGGACGCGTCGCCGTCAAGCAACTCACGGAGCTTGAGCGGTTCCACGCCGCTCTCTGACAGATTGTATTCGACTTGGTGCTCCCATGTAGATTGCCAACGCTCCAATTCAAAAGGCTGAAGCTTCATAACTTCCAACGAGACTATGGCCCACGAGGCTCGATAACAACCTTTCCAGAGATGTAGAATCGACAATGAAGGAAGGCTCCCCGATAGCGGCGTCGCTCGAACATGTCGTTTTCTATCCTACCCAGAAAGCCGAGCGATATGCAGCTGTTGTCGCATTCCATGGTCGTGGAACCGACGAGTACGATTTGATACCACTCGTGAGTTCGCTGGGTTTGACTGACGTTCTTATTATTTCTCCACGTGCACCGCGACCATTCCAGTTTGGTGGAGGATTCGCTTGGTACGACGTGGGCCAGGAGGGAATGCCACATGCTCAGACGTTCGTTTCGAGCCTCGACATTTTACGTCGGTTCATAGACGAGATCAGGACAGGTTACCCTGTGAACCCTGAACGGATCATGCTCCTAGGTTTCAGTCAGGGAACTATGTTGGCCTATGCCGTATCGTTAATGGACCCAGCTTCGTTTCTCGGAATCGCCGCCTTGAGCGGTTACATCCCGCAACGCTCCGGCTTGTCACTCACCCTAGAAAATCTTGGCAGCTTTTCCGCCTTCATCGCCCACGGTACATACGACGAAATTATACCCGTACGCCTAGCCCGTGAATCCGCAGAGCTGCTGAAGAAGGCCGGAGCCCGCGTAGACTATCGGGAGTATCCAATGGGGCACGAGGTTAGCGAAGAAACAGTTCGAGACCTATCCGCTTGGGCCAAGAACCTATTGCGATAAGTCCCCATGGCTCATGACTCATGAAGGGCGAAGTTTAATTCAACTTGACGTGGGGGTAGCAGTGCGGGTAGGAGTATTGGGTACTAAGCCGCTGCAACCTCGAGAGGTAGCGCTCACCGCCGTTATGACGGCTGCGACTGCGGCCGTTACTATGGTCATCAGCATACCGTTCCCGCCCACTCGTGGTTACTTCAACCTAGGTGATGCGATGGTCATGCTCGCAGGCTTGCTATTCGGCGCAAGGCTTGGTGGTATTGCGGGTGGCGTTGGCTCGGCAATCTCTGACATTCTCTTGGGCTATGCGTACTTCTCGCCGTTAACACTCTTCATCAAAGGGACTGAAGGTTTCCTAACTGGCCTAATCGGAAATAATAGGAGACTTCCTCTCAAGGTGGCTGGTGTGGTGGCGGGCGCAATTGCGATGTTGCTTGGCTACTTTTCTGTGGAAACCCCGTTGTACGGAGTTGGCGCCGCTTTTGCGGAACTTGTAACGATAAACTCTCTTCAGGTCTTGTCGGGAGCAGTGGTATCACTGCTGTTGTGCCAAGCTGTACTGAAAGCCTACCCGGACATTAAATTCCTCCAACCGAGGCATGAAGGCCTCCGGGTGGGAGTCATAATGGTGATCGTGACTATGCTGGTCCTAGCTGGGATCGTCGGAGTCTACTTATTGACGGGTATTTCGCCTTGAGGTACTATTGAGACTCTCAAGACAGCCTAATCCATCTCGACTTCTTCCCTTCGTCCGTCCTCACCGCATTAGGGCGCTTTCCCAAATAGAGGCCGACTAGGAGAGCGGCGGGAATGTCGATAAATGAAGGGTGCACAAAATTGCGGCTTGCAACCCTCCAGGCCAAGTCCACCAGTATTCCTAGAACCGCTAGAATCTGAGTAATACGAATCTTAGGAAAGACTGAGGAGAAAGCTTCCACGAACTCGTAAGCCAAACTAGTTCATCCATCCCGATTGAATTGCTAAGAAATCATGGCTGCCTTTCTAAGCTTACTGGACCCTTGCCGAAGTAATTGTACAACCAGAGGGGCATAACAGTTAGATCCAGCACGAACATCAGGACCTCCATAGCCACGCCGGCTTCAACCTGCTCGGACACAGGGTACACAGAGTAAATGTACGTGGGCGTAAGGAGCAGAACAAGACCATACAAACCCAACGCTTTCCCTACAATTATCGGCGCAAGTCGCCGCGCCCCCTTCGTCAACCCTCTCGACCCTACGTACACTAGAGCGCCTGCGACGAGTAAGGTGATATGCATCTCATAATGAGCCAAACCATTCAGCACAGCTACATCAAAATTGACTGGTAGGTACCAGTAGGCAGTTAGTAGACAAGCTATGATGAAGGTGAACACGCCCCATCTATTGAATACGTAATTGGCCTTCAGGAGTTGGCGGTAGATTTCTTTGATCTTCTTGTGAAACCGGGACGCCACAAATAGAAGCGAATGTAGTCCGTACGCTAGGAGAAAACCCGCAGCGATATAGATGAATGGTTCCGCCACCATGTGCAAAATCAAAGTCGACTCAAGGTAGGTGCGTAGCGTGGTAAGCATAGAAAGAATCATCGTGGAGGCGACGCTGATTGCAATGACGCCCCTCAGTAGCCACGGCATTAGCACGGCGCGAAGATACCAGCCCCTAGCTTCATTTGGAGTCAGGCCTAACGGAACAATGCGATTCAATTCTTCTGTGCCTCTTTCTTCAGTCGCAGCCGTAGGCTTTTGCCCCTGAAAGCAGAACAGGCAAATGTGGAAATGTTAGCACTGCCTTTTTTCATTACCGAAACGAGGAACACCCAAACCTAAATATCAGACCAAACGATTTGCAGCACTCAAAATCGCTGTGGTAATCCTTAGTGCAAGTACACGCCCTGCGTTTCACACGCAAACTGCTCGCATTAGTTGTTTTTTTCGTTTTCTTCCTGTCAACACCCTTCGCTTTCGCGCAGTCCTTTCAAGTTGAAGCCGAATGGGCCCTGTTCAACCAGATTCTGATCATTGGAATAATTGTGGGGCTAGTAGTCTTCGGTCTTCTGTTCTACGCCATAATCAGATTTAGAGAGAAACCGCAAAAGGCTGGTGCGAAGTAATGGTTTCGAAGACTAATGCCATTGAGATTCTATCCATACTGATCACCTCCGTCGTTCTAGCATACATAGGAGTCGTGGCCGGCGTTCAGTTAATCGCCGTAGATACACCACCCCAACAACCGGGAGCGCTCCATGTGAAAGTCATCGCCCGTCAATTTTACTGGACGTTCGAATATGCACCAGGAAGTTCGATAACGTTCCCCAACGGAACAACCAAAGAATATCCTAACGGAACTTCCATACAGAACACCCTCTACGTTAAGGCTGGGCAGGAAGTAGATTTAGAGATCGTTAGCATGGATGTGGCACATAGTTTCTTCATTTATGAGCTGGGAATTCACATCGATGCCATTCCAGGCCATGATAACCATTACTGGCTGAGGGCAGACAGCCCGGGACAATACCGGATTGAATGCACACAGTTCTGTGGTACAGGTCATTATACGATGATAGGCCAACTCGTCGCAGTCGCGTGACGGAGCTAAGATGAGCGTTGCAAGTCACAGTTGAGGAAAAACCGAAAGAAACGCCAGCGTTCTATTCTAGCTTGAGAGGGATACTCACAACCACGCATCATACCGACATTGGCATTCTCTACATCTGCACTTCGTTCTTCTTCTTCATCTTGGGCGGCGTCGCGGCGCTATTAATCAGAACCCAACTGGCTGAGCCTGGGAATGCTGTTGTAACGCCTGAGATTTACGACAGCCTCTTCACAACCCATGGCACCACGATGATTTTCCTGTGGGTGATACCCTGCCTCGTCGGATTCGGGAACTACTTAGTGCCGAAATTAATCGGGGCCAAAGACATGTACTTCCCCCGTCTAAACGCGCTAAGCTTCTGGCTGCTTCCGGTCGGGGGTGCTCTGATCTGGGCAGGGTTACCTGACGCGGGTTGGAGCGGCTACGCACCCCTTTCAGTTTATTCCCCCGGCTATGGGATTGACCTATGGCTTCTGGGCCTGACCGTTCTCGGTGTCTCTTCGATACTGGGCGCTGTGAACTTCGTCGTCACAATCTACAGGCTCCGCGGCCCCGGCGTCATGTTCAGAAACATGTCGCTCTTCGTCTGGATGATCTTAGTTAACTCATTCTTGATCATTGGCGCAACCCCTGTCCTCTCAGCCGCACTGGTAATGCTTCTTTTCGACCGAAACCTTGGAACAGGATTCTTTCTGCCCAAACTAGGGGGCGACCCGCTTATGTGGCAGCACATGTTCTGGTTCTTCGGCCACCCCGAAGTATACATAATGATTATTCCAGCATTTGGGCTAATATCCGAAATAATCCCGATCATGTCTCACAAGAAGATTTTCGGGTATGGAATGGTCGCCGGGTCCGGAATCATGATAGGTGTCTTCGGGTTCGGCGTGTGGGCGCACCACATGTTCACATCGGGGCTATCGATAACCGCCCGATTTCCCTTCATGGCTATGACCCTCGCCATCGCCGTCCCGTCTGGAATCAAAGTGTTCAATTGGATTGGGACAATGCTAGGGGGTCGTATCAGCCTTAAGGTGCCGATGAAATATGCCATAGCATTCATCTCCACGTTCTTCTTCGCCGGCGCCACAGGCGTCTTTCAAGCGGCGATTCCCGTAGACTACTTGTTTCACGACACATACTGGGTTGTCGGCCACCTGCACCTCATGCTCTTGGGCTCCTCAACTCAAGCCATTTTCGCTGCCCTATACTTCTACTTCCCCTACATGTCGGGAAGAATGTATAACGAAAAATGGGGAAACATCCAATTCGTAATTACGGAAGTCGGCCTTTTCCTCCTCTTCTCGATGATGCTACTCCTCGGGATGGAAGGCATGCCACGGCGCTGGTACACCTACCCACTCCAGTACGCAACGCCGAACCTTCTGGCCAGCATCGCAGGTTTCCTCATAGGAATAGGCGTGATCATTCTGGTGCTAAACCTGGTTTTCAGTTGGCTTCGCGGGCCACGGGTAACCGGAGACCCATGGCCTTGAAGCTCACAGCCTTCCGCTACTTGTCGCTGGCCACAGCAATCGCCGTCTACATCCTGATAGTAATCGGCGGAGTAGTGTCCTCCACGGGTTCCGGACTAGCCTGCCCAGATTGGCCCCTGTGCCGAGGACAGGTGGTTCCGGCGCTGACGCTCAGTGTTCTGATCGAGTTCACACATAGGGTTTGGACAATCGTCGTTACGATGTTAGTTGTAGCTACGATGCTTTTTGCTTGGAGCAAATACCATTGGCGTAGCAGGCTAACGAAACTTTCGACGCTAACTTTCGTCTTGTTGTTTTGCCAAATCATTCTTGGCATGGTGACCGTAAGCACGAGGACGCTACCGATCGTGGTCACCTCTCACCTTGCCGTAGCGACGTTGGTGTTCGCTAGCGCGTTGACAACAACCCTGACCGCTCTGTTCTCCGATTCTGGGGGGATGCACGCTAGATGAGTAAAGAGCAGGTGGTTGTGATCGCGTTCGCCATAACGACTGTCGTCGTGATATCGGTTATCCTACGTGCCCTCTTAACGAAGTAGCTCAGACTAACTCGAAACAGGAGTGGCGCTTTCAGGTGGGCGCTCAAGCAAAGCCAGCAAACCTTGCATCGAATCAACCGAGAGCTTCAAAGACCCGATCTTCAACTCTTCGTCGCGCTTCACGCCTTCTTCCAACATCTTCCTGCTTACCTCATATGGCCCAGCCAAATAGACAGAACGAATTCTCTGCCTATCTTCTCTCCAAACTGTGACGCCCTCTCTTTCTATTCGGAACATGTCGTAAACTTGGCCCGACAGATGCTGTTCGTATTCGCCGCTCGGCGACCTCGTAAAGTCTACGATTTGTATTTCCAAAGACTCCGGGAGTGATGGGCTGGGCATCGTAGGTGCTGTTGGTGGCGGCGCTACATTGTCGGGGTAGAGTCTAGGCTGGGCAGGTGGGCCCGCCAATTTGGCTTCTTCTTGGGACCCAAGGCGACCAATGGAGCCGAAGATTGTGTAGGAAAGTACCCCGAAGGTTACAAGCAGGACTTCAACCCACCACCGGCCTTCGTTGTATGTGGAGCGAAGGAAGACTTGGAGAACTAGGTCCGCAGCAGAAAAGAGGCCTAGAACCGTAAAGAAATATCCCACGTACTCGATATTTCTGTAGAACCCTGATTTCGGGGGCGTCTCTTCCTCTACAATCGTCTCCACACCCACATCCGGAGGAGACAACGGAGTCGATGTCACCGTTGGACTAGGTACAGAGTCAGGTTTAAGCAAATAGTAAAGGGAAGCGAAAACTGCAACCGACCCTCCAACCAGTAAGTTGGCGCCAAGCAGTTGCGAAGTCAATGCGCGCGCTCCTGGGAAGCCTGCGGCAACGAAGCTGAAACCATAGTCGATGAGTACGAAACCGCATGCAATACCAAGAATTTCGTAGAGCCGCCGTGAAACCAAGGTTATTCGAGCCCTGCGAAAAGTAAACCTTAGCTAATAAGAATGTGATTTTTGTCGGATGCTATAATTGAGATGCGCTTTACCGAAAATTTATATTTCATGCAGCTGCGCTGGGCGAAGGGCTCCTAAAATTGGGTACTGCCGGAGAAACTTCGAAAATGCCACAAGAACATGTTCCGGAATATTTGGAACATAGCATCTGGCCAGTACTTATCGCCCTTGCCACTGGAGTGGCAGTAACAGGCCTCTTCTTCCTTTTCAAAGGGGTAATCTGGTTGGCGGGCTTGTTGATGATGCTATCATTTGGCGCTGTTCTGGTGGGGTTCCTCTACAGCGAGACGAGGAACTGGTCCTCTGCCATGACCAAATCTCTTCCTCGACTACCGCGAGACACAGTGCTCGGCCCATTCCCCGTCGACATTAACCTTACAATCCAAATCATCATTCTCACGGAGCTTCTTCTTTTCGGAGGAGCCTTCGGAATGTATTTTGCAATCAGAGCCCAGTTCCCGTTTTGGCCACCTGCTGGGGCACCAATCCTGGACGACTCAATCGCCCGCATCCAGACACTCGTACTGATCTCAAGCAGCGTTCTTGTAGAATGGGCTGTTTGGCAACTGAAACTGGGCAGGCAGAGAGCCTTCAAGGCGGGTATCGTTGGAACTACGATTCTAGGGAGCCTGTTTCCTATTCTTCAATTCGGCTTCGAATGGCCGCACCTGATTCTAAATAACATACTGACTCCGGCAAGCGGATTCTTCGGGGCAACCTTCTTTCTCCTAACGGGAATTCACGGAGCGCACGTAGTTGTCGGAGTAATCGCCTATGGCTATACTGACATCCGGGCATTCATGGGGCAATACTCCCCGAAGAACCATGGGTTTGTTGAGGCTACCTCAACGTACTGGCACTTCGTGCACATAATCTGGTTGGTGCTCTTCGCTCTGATGTGGCAGGGGAGTCGACTCTTAGGTTGAAGCTACAAGACTTTGGGACGTTCGTCATCTTCACCGCTATCTACGCCGCAGGTACCTTAGGGCTCCCCAAAATCCCGTTGCTCGCATACCAAGTCAAGATAGGTGAAATGCCAAGCGCCTTCGTCGCCATTTTCGGGATGCCAGCCGTATTTGGGTTGACGCTTGGCCAATTCATAGCAAACCTTGGCGTGGAAGCATCACCGATCGCCACGTTATCCCCGCTGTTCTCGTTCATCGGCCTCCTGGTAATCTACTATGCACGGAGGTTTAGTACCCTTGCAGGTTGCCTAGCCTACGTAGCCATAACGTCGCTTTGGCTGACCTACCTTTTGCCAATCGTTTCAGGGATTTCATCAACCGAAGCCGGCTACTCAGCATTCATCTGCCAATTCATCGCGGTCATGATAGGATATTGTGCATATGTCTTAGTGAGCAAGACTATTCTCACCAAGCCCCCGACCGGAAATAATTGAAGACCCAGTGCCCTTCGCGGGCACCCTTACATGGCCCTCTGAAGTTACTTGCGAACATACAGATGAAATCCTGCACACATTACTGGGTTACGATGCCCATCGCATTTCAGAACTGCACACGAAAGGTGTAGTCTAAAGCCTTCAAGACAGTTTTTATGAACCAACGGCTCTGGTTTAACACGACGATTGATGCATCTCGAAGGCGCCTACATTCTGAAGAGGCCGCGCGCTGAGGTTTGGCAGTTCATTTCGAGGCCGGAGGAAATTGTTAAGTGCCTTCCAGATTTGCAAAGCCTAGAAGTCAAGGATTCGAAAACCTTCTCGGTGACCGTGAAAGTCGGAATCGCTTTCGTTCGTGGGAGTTTCAGATTTGATTTCACCTTGCTCGACCAGCAACCTCCCTCTCATTCAAGATTCCAAGCCTTTGGTAAGGGTGCGGGCGTTTCCGTTCAATTAAATGCAACCATGGACCTGAATGAAGTAGACTCTGGGACAACGGAATTGGCTTGGAGGACTGACGCAGAACTTGGTGGTTTGTTAGGCGAGATTTCCCCTAGCCTTATTCAGAGCAGCACGAACAGATTCACGCAGCAGTTCTTCGAATGTGTAAAGTCAAAGCTTGAATCCGCAGGATAATTATCTGTACGCCTCGTACTCTTTGCCCAAGACGGCGGACGCGATTTTCAGCTTCATAATCTCATCCGTTCCTTCATACAGCCTACAGACCCTAACATCCATCAAATGCCTGCCAGGCCTGAATAGGTAGGAGAAACCTCGCCCTCCGAAAACCTGCACCGCCCTATCTGCAGCGTCCCAGGCCGCGTTGGAAGAATAGAACTTGCCTTCAGCAATCAACCGGTCAGCATAGGCGCGGACCTTCGCGTTCGTGGGATCTGCATCATACGCATTCTTGGCGCGGGCGGACTTGTAGACTAGGCACATTGCGGCGTCCAATTCAGTTCTCACCATTGCAATATGTTCCTGTACGAGTTGATGTTTTGCGATCGGCTTTCCGTGTTGGCTCCTTTCCTTAGAGTAGCGCACTATCTCATTTAGACAGTCGGCAATCACACCGACGCACCCTGCGGCAACACTCAAACGGCCGCTCATCAGCGTGGACATGGCGATCTTGAACCCGTCTCCCTCCTTGCCAAGCATATTCTCCTTTGGCACGGGGTAGTCGTGCAACTCGAAGAGCGCAGTATTGGCAGTTGGCATCCCCAGTTTCGTCGTCAAATCCTGTCTCAGAATTCCTTCCTTGTCAGTGTCAACTATGAACGCACTTACGCGGCCTCCGGCCTTGGGGTATGCGAAGGTCACAATGGCATGGGCAATCCCCGCATTAGAGATTAGGTACTTGACTCCGTTCAGAACATAGTTACCTGCCTCTTCATGGTATGTCATTTTCATTTCAAGCGGGTTGCTGCCAGCCTCGGGTTCCGTCAAACCGAACGCGAGAATTTTCTCCCCCTTTGTGGATGGCGGAAGGTAACGCTTACGTTGCTCTTCGTTTCCCCAATTCTGGATTGGAACCTGCCCGATGGATGTGTGGCCCGAGAAAAACGTTCGAATACCAGTTCCTTCCATTCCGATACGAGCTAAAGCTCTCGCATACGTTAGCGAATCCGCTCCGCGGCCGCCATACTCTTTTCTGACTGGGATACCGAGAAGGTTGTACTTTCTGCATAACGGAATCAGTTGCTCATTGAAAGTGTGCTCGACGTAGCAGACCTCTTCAATAGGCCTCAGTTCCTTGCAGAACTCATCTACGTCGTGTAAGAGCGATGTCTGTTCTCCCTTGTCCAATCCTCTGCTCACCAGTATGACAATTGGACTATTGGATTCACCCGACCGCCAATATAGTTTCTCTATAACCTACGCCCCAGTCGTTTTCACCTCCACGCCGCGAACTAGCTCTTTACATATGACTTCAGCAGCTTCACGAGCCACCCTCAGAGTTTGGGCGCATGCATAATGGCAAAGATTCGCGTTGCAATCGTCGGCGTGGGCAACTGCGCATCCTCCCTCGTTCAAGGGGTAGAATTCTACAAGGATGCCAAGGACAATCAGTTCGTTCCGGGATTGATGCACGTTAGGTTGGGCGGCTATCACGTTCGTGACGTGACCTTCACCGCCGCCTTTGACATCGACAAGAACAAGGTTGGGAAGGATCTAGCGGACGCAATTTACACGAAACCCAACAACACGATAAAGTTCAGCAGCGTCCCGAGGCTCGGCGTGGAGGTTCAACGAGGCATGACCCACGATGGGTTAGGAAAATACCTGAGCAAGGTCATAGAGAAGCATCCGTCCCACACGGTAGACGTAAGCCACGTCTTGAAGGAAACTAAAACGGATATTGTCCTCAATTACCTTCCCGTTGGCAGCGAGTTCGCCACCAAATGGTACGTGGAACAGGCGCTGGATGCAGGGTGCGCAGTCGTAAACTGCATCCCCGTCTTCATAGCGAGAGAAAAGCGATGGCAACAAGTGTTTGAGAAACGCGGCCTTCCAATAATCGGAGACGATATCAAATCACAAGTCGGCGCAACAATCGTTCATAGAGTTCTCACTCAACTCTTCAAAGACCGAGGTGTCAAACTTGAACGCACCATGCAGCTCAATGTGGGCGGAAACACAGATTTTCTCAACATGCTGGAACGGGAGAGGCTGGAAAGTAAGAAGATCTCAAAGACCGGCGCAGTGACCTCAGTACTCGACTATAAGATGAACCCTGACAACGTGCACATTGGCCCGAGCGATTACGTGCCGTGGCTGTTGGATCGCAAATGGGCCTACATCCGCTTAGAGGGGACCACCTTCGGAAACGTCCCACTGAACATTGAAACCAAGCTTGAAGTCTGGGATTCCCCGAACAGCGCAGGCGTTGTGATCGATGCCATCAGATGCGCCAAGCTGGCATTGGATAGAGGCATCGCCGGCGCATTGAAGGCACCTTCGGCATACTTTATGAAATCCCCGCCAGAACAATACCCCGACGATGTAGCCAGACGCATGCTCGAAGAATTCATCCGAGGCAAATGAAGCGGGACAAGAACTCTCAGCGTTCCTGCTGCGAAATAATCATGCCATCAACGTCAGAGCGGCAGCCATAGCTCCGTGCTCAGCTGTCGCCCTATCGGGAGCGCTGCTTAACACCACTACGTCACCCTCCTCTGGGCTGAACAGTTTTCTCAAGTCCTGGAAGAGCGGATCATCTCGGCTCAACCTCCAATCCTCAGTCTCACTCATCGGCATCGAGAATTCTCGGCCCTGAAATACGAGTGTGCAAGCTCCTGTCGCTCCAGCCCGTATGGCGGCATCTCTCTGCTCGATACCCTTCTTCATGAAGCGCCCTACTCGCCTGACTGAGACAGCCGCACTGACTCTGTCGAGGGCAAACTGCTTCGCCTCTACTCGGGAGACCTTGGAAACCTTTGACCTCAGTGATTTGTAAAGTGGTGCTCCGCGCTTCGTCAACACGCACCCGTTTTTCGCGACTTTAATCAAGTTTGCTTGCATCAGATGCTTTATGATCGTACGTGCCGCGCCCTCGCCAACCCCTAATCTCCTTGAAAGCTCAATTCTCCCGATCTGGCCTTCATCTCCAATTGTAAGAATTGCTTGAGCGACATCAACATGTGTGAAGGCAGGAGCTGGCCCCGGGCTTGGTTGTCGCGAGAGCGTTTGCAGGATTTGAAGAATTCTCCCGGAAGCCATTCGCGGCGGCGCCACTGATTATGCCCTTGTTTTTGCTGGCAGCCTCTGTTTCGGCTTTTCACTGAGCTTCTTAATGCGCCGCTTGACTTCTTGCAAGGTCGTATCTTTCTTACAGTACGCTAAGCGAACCTTTCGTCTGCCCAGCTCCTTGTCGTGGCAGAGAGCGCTCGCGGGCAACACGGCCAACCCAACAGTCTTCAGTAGGTAATTGGTGAATTGTTCCCCATCCTTGAATTGGTCGGGGGCGTTCACGAGAATGTAGTAAGCACCCTCTGGCCTGTGGTATTGAAGCCCGGTTTCGTCGAGGATTTTCATCATCGTCCTGCGTTTTCTGTCATATGCTTCTGAAAGTCTATCGTAATACGAGGGTGAAAAGTTCAGAGCGGTGACGAGAGCTTCTTGCAGCGGAGTTGGGGCACAGATGGTTAAGTAATCGTGAACCTTTCGCAGGGCATTCGTGAGTTTTGCTTCCGCTATGGCCCAACCAACCCTCCATCCTGTGACACTGTAAGTCTTTGATGCGCCACTAACAGTTACGGTTCGCTCATGCATATTGCCTAAAGATGCTAGGCTTACATGTTTCTTGCCATCGTAAATGATGTGCTCGTATATCTCGTCCGTAACAGCGATTGTCTTTTCTTCTTCGCATAAGTCCGCAATCAGTTTCAATTGCTCTATGCTCATCACCTTTCCTGTTGGGTTGTTGGGAGTGTTTAGGACGAGGAGTTTGGGATGGGTTGCCATGGCGTTCTTTAGAGCCTCTTCGTCGAGCAGCAGATTACGCCCCACGAAGGGGACGTAGGTTAGTTCGCAGTTCGCCATGATTGCGTCTGGAACATAGTTCTCATAGAAGGGGTCCGGGACCACAATTCGATCGCCGGGATTTGTTAAGCCGAAAATTGCGGCGGCGAGGGCTTCGGTTGAACCGCATGTGATTGTAACGTTCTTTTCGGGATCGGCCTCAATGCCGTTGTAATCCTTGACTTTGTTGGCAACTGCCTCTCTAAGGCCCTTGTAGCCCCATGTGTTCGCATACTGGTTCGAGCCGTGTCTTATCGCTTCAACTGCTGCTTCGATCAGGTTTGGGGGTGCTGCGAAATCTGGCATGCCTTCGGCGAGGTTTATGGCCCCATATTCATCACTCAAACTAGTCATTTCAGCGATAACAGACTCGGTGATGAAACCAAGCTTCGCCGCCAAGAAAGGCACTCAGCCGACATGATGAGGATTGGGGTTTTAAATTAACCCCACTAAAGCGCATTAGATTTGGTGCTAGAGCGCCCTCTTGGCCTGCAACATAGGCAATACGCAACGGGCGGAATCTCCGATGCCTAAGCAAAGCTTGCGATGGAAAACAGGCCGATCAGTAGTGCAGACCGCAATATCCGCAGTAGAATCGGTTGTAGTACGGAATCTCGGTCAACTCACGACCACACTCTTCACATACATAGACATAGTCGCCACCCTCTGCCACTGGTACTTCTTCAATCAACTCATACTCACCAACCTCTTGCAAGGGAGAACACGTAACCGTATGTTTTGAGCCAATTGCTCAAAAGCCTTTCGTGCGACACGGCTGGGCCCATACTCGCCAAGTTAACCCTCCTAGGCGATAACCCATACTTTGCATTAACGTTCTTCCCGAACGTAACTTTCATTCCGATGCCTATTGAATCTGCCATCCAGAAATCTTCTTTACTCAAGCTGTGCGCAATAGCGGCCTGCTATGCTAGACGAAACTTTCTTCGGGGGCGTAGTCTAGCATGGTTATGATACGCGGCTTGGGCCCGCGTGAGTTGCCTAAACCGCAACCGCGAAGTCCTGGGTTCAAATCCCAGCGCCCCCACCAAGCATACCATTTGAATTAGCTAACTACACCCCGTCCTCATCTCATAGCGCAGATGGATGATTCATCCTCAACCGCTTTAGCTAGGCGCAGACCCGGTTGGATCGGAAGCTTGGAGGTGAGAGATAGAGATGCCACAAATGCCAGTGGGTTTTGGCCTGTTTGGGCTCATTCGAGGCATAATCGGAGTTGCAATAGCCGTCGCGTTCATTTGGCTAATTTACAAGCTCGGAAAGCTAATCGATGCATATACAACGAAGCTAAGAGGGAAAAACTGAGCACACCCAAGCCCTGCAACCTCTCCCCCCAGCGTAACATGTAAATCTAGACAGTAAACTATGGCGTGTAGTTGATGATCATGGCTTCACGATCCGCCCCTGCGGTACAAACTATTGATGTTACGAAGGTATACCGCGTGGGCCATGTTGATTACCCGGCATTGCGGGGCATCAACATCAAGGTGGAAAGAGGGGAGTTTGTGGCGATCATGGGACCCTCAGGCAGCGGCAAATCGACCCTCCTGAACCTAATAGGAGCCCTCGATCGCCCGACCTCAGGCCGAGTAATCATAGACGGAGTTGACCTCAAGAAGCTGGATGAGGATAGACTCTCCCTGCTCCGAAATCGGAAACTGGGTTTTGTCTACCAGTCCTTCAACCTGATTCAGCGGCTTACGTCAGCCGAGAACGTCGAGATGCCACTGATTTCTCGAGGAATACCTGAACGGGTTCGAAGAAGCAAATCACTAAAAATGCTAAGCGCTGTCGGGTTGAATGGGAAGGCCAACAAACGGCCAGCCGAGTTGAGTGGCGGAGAGCAACAACGCGTGGCCATTGCTAGAGCCCTAATAGCAGAGCCAGCCCTGATAATAGCCGATGAACCTACTGGGAATTTGGACTCGAAGACTACTCGTGAGGTCGTAAATCAGTTTATCCAAGTGAACAAAGAATTCGGAACGACCATTCTGGTCGTTACTCACAACTCAGAAATTTCCAGCATGACACAGCGCGTAATCAGCCTGAAGGACGGCCTAGTCGATAAAGAAGAATATATCCAAAGAATAGACGATTATACATTGAGGTAAGAGCAATGCGACTTGGTGACACGTTCAAGCTAGCGTACAAGGCGCTGCTCGATAGAAAGATCCGCAGTGTCCTAACGATACTGGGAATCACGGTTGGTTCAGCCATCATTCTGTCTCTGATCGCTAGCTCAAGCGGACTCAACGCTGGCATAGCCAGCAATATTGAGAAAACCGGGGCGAACGTTCTCACTGTACGAAATGCTGGAGGATTTTTCTCCAGCGGTTCAACAAACACTTACCAGCTGAGTCAACAGGATGTAGTCTACATCAAATCGCTACCCGGCGTAGCTGAGGCCTACCCTTTCTATAGTTATGGGGCAAACATCAACAATGGCGGATCCTCACTCCAGGCGAGCGTAGTTGGAATAGATCTAACTGCCCTCCCACTATTGTACAAGGGACTGACAGTTGCCGAAGGAACTATTCCGCTTCTAGGCGATACGACTTCTGCAGCTATTGGATGGGGGATCGCAAATCCGACATCCGGAACGCAGATCGGCCTTCACCAAATGGTTGCTATGTCTATTACAGGAATCAAAGGTACCAAGGGCGCTCTTTCTTATGCTGTTCTCGCGAGCGGAATTCTCGCGCAATATGGGTCAGCACTCTTCGCAAACATAGATGATACGGTCTACATATCGTTCCAGGCAGCCCAAATCCTCGCAAGAAGCCCCTACTTCACAGGAATATACGTCATAGTTGACAACACAGATGACGTTGCCACCGTCCAGAACACTATTGAAACATACTACTCGAACAATGTTCGAGTAATAAGCCCCGGGCAAATCTTGTCGAGTATTCAAGGAATCACCGGGCAGCTAACTGTGTTCTTAGGCAGCATTGGAGCAGTGTCTCTCTTTGTAGCCACCGTGGGCATAGTCAATACAATGTACGTCTCAGTGATGGAACGCACTAGGGAAATCGGTATCCTGAAAGCCATAGGATACAGACCGAAACAGATAATGGGCATGTTCCTAGCAGAAGCTGCACTCACAGGAGTAATTGGAGCCTTCTGCGGACTTGCCCTAGGCTATGCGCTATCCTTCCTGATGGGAGGCATGCTCGGAGGATTAGGCGGCGGACGCGTCGCATTCGGAGGAGGCGGAGGGGGTGGAGGAGGTGGAATGACCATCGTTCCAGTCTTCTCAACGGGACTCATTGTTTTCTCATTAGTCTTCCCGGTAATACTAGCAACCATAGCGGGGCTTTATCCCGCCTGGCGTGCTTCACGAATGAACGCGGTCGTAGCCTTAAAGTACGAATAGGCCCACTGCGAATCATCTTCCGACTGCACAGGGCTTAGGCGCAGCTAACGAAAATCATTGAGAACCGCAGTAGTTCACCGTTACTGTAAAGCCTTCAGCTAAGAGGATCGAATACACAGACTAATAGCCGATTCGCAATCTGCCATTGAAAGCATGAGTGGGTGCCGAAGGCTGAAGTTGCTTGTGGAGCCGAAGAATATTCCTTCAAGATACCTGAGAATCTCTAATAGGATTCCGAGTACGCCGGTAGGCCCTCCACGCCCTTGATTCGGAATCGAAGTCTGTCTTCTTAGTTGAATAGGTGCGGTTCCCTGGGCCAAGTATGGAAATCCGGGTCTACCGTTGTCTATTGCAGATGCCGTAATTTGAATTGAGTAGTTTCCCGGAGCGACGTTTCCCTTGAAAACTACCACTAAGCTGAATGGTCTGGGTATGTTTGGGTCGATTTCGCCCAAGAAGGCGCTGGATATAGCGCTAGGCACTACGACATCAGAGGTGGCGGTGACGTTTGCATCGTAAACGGCAAGGTTGCCAGCGTTCAAGAGGTTGCCTGAGATTGTAGCGTTCCCGCCGGGCGTTGAGGTTGAAGGCGTGACCTGTACCCCATACAGGATGAGGTTGATGTAGGCATAAACAGAGAAACTGACCGAGTGGACCTCTTGAGTGTAAGATACGTCCCCTAACGCCTTGTAGGTTACAGTTACAGAACCCTGATAGGTGGCCCCAATGGCCGCTGTTGGAGCGTACACCTGAAAGTTGATCGCAACCGACTGCCCTAACTGCATTGTATCATAGCGCCAGTGACTGCCGCCATACATAGCCAAACCAGCCGGGATAGTAACGGCCACATCAACATCGTATATGGCCGGGTAGTTGTAGTAGTTATTGAGTACTGTAACGGTCACATTATCGTCGAATCCCGCCGTCAGAGCCTGTCCCGTCACTGTGACTGTCAAGTGTGGAACACTCTGAGCTTGAACAGAACCCATCGGCACAGACAATAAACATACGGTCAGGAGGACAAGAATCAAAGGCTGGATCGTATGGGACGCATTCACTTTTGTTTCATTTCCCAAAGTGCGCTTATTCGAGCCTCTAAGGTTGGATGCTTGTCGAATATTCGAACTACTCCCCTTCGGCCTGTTAGATTGCACACGCATGAGGACCCTGGCACTACCAACTCGAAGTCGCTCGCCTCTTTCAGCTTGGCTAGCGCGGAGATTAAAGCGTCTGGCTCCCCAACTAATTTAACCGCTGTTAAGTCTGCCAAGAATTCTCGGGCTCTGTAGACCGCAGGCTCAAGGAGGTAGCTCAGTGGTCGGGTGAATAGAGCGACCTTCGCGAGGGTCGCAGCGAACCTTACAGTGAAATCATGATTTTTCAAGTGAGCAATCTCGTGAGCTAGACACGCTTCCACTTCACAATCTTCCAAAGACTCCAGGAGACCTACCGAGACCGTAACTGTATATTTTCGATTAGCCCGCACCGTAAACGCCGAAGGCGCACCGGAATCAATCAAACGAACATCAGGGGCTGAAATTCCAGCCGCCGTCGCCAGTCGGTTAACCATCTCCTCCAGACGAGTTGGCGGATTGAGAAATGTGATCTGCGGAAATGCTTTCGAAAGGCTCATGCGCGATTTTCCGAGTTCGATGAAGACTGCTGCGCATCCGGCAGCCAGTGCCCCAAGCAGAACCGTCCCTACGTCCAAGGCGTGAAATAGGTCAAAGAAACTTCTAGAACTTTCCACAAGATGCGCAGGTTCGCCTCTCCACAGGAAGTGAATGGTTACCCCAACGACGAACACGCTCTCAACCAGCATCAACCCAAAGATTCCTAGCAAAGCAAGGGTCCGCTCGCGATACGACCGCCGCAGAACAAATACCAGAGCGACCCCGCCAGCGAGTAGGCCTATGGTCGGAAGTGCAAGTATGGGCGGACCAGCAATCAGCCAGCTAATCAAGAAAAAGTATCGCGGAAGAATAAGGATCATTTCTTGTCCTTCTTGCGCAGACGATTCAAGTATTTCGAAACGAAATGCAAATCGCTTCCGTCGGAGGCACCCATTTTTTCAGCCAAGTAAGCAACTGTGACCTCATTAAAGCCGTGGAGGAGCCCGTCCATTACGTTCCTAACGACCGCCTGCTTGAACTCTTCCTCGGTAACCTTGGCCGTATACAGGTAGTGGGGGCCACCGTCTCTCGCCAGCTGCCTCGAAACCACCCCCTTTCTATACAAACGGTCCAAGATTGTTGCGACCGTCGTGACGGCAACTGGCCGCGTCCTTGCAGTCCTAGATTGGGATTCTCTCACGGAGAGTGGTTTGTGAGATTCCCAAAGTTGTCTGAGAACGACGGCCTCAAGATCACCCAAAGCAAATCTGAGATTGGGATGGTTGGGACGGACCGCGTGAAATTTCAACGTGCTGATTCCTAACTATGCGATGTAGTTAGCCTTATATAAACACGGTCACCTTTGCCCCGCCGCCATTGGAGTTCACGCCAAATGCCTCAGCTGCCAATCATCATTCCCATCATAATCATCGGCGTCCTAATTGGCTCGTTACAGAAATCAGGAAAGAAAACCTCAGCCAGAAAAATCACTTTGTGGGCTTTGGTGGCCGGGGGCCTAAACGCGGCCAACGCTTATGTCGTTTACATTCTAACGCCAGTACCGACATTCAGGGGATTCGGAGCTACCACCACTCTTGTACGTTCGACTTCAGAGATTGGCTTCACCGTTTCCTCGTTCATAGCTGGCTTCCTCATTGTGGCAGCTGTTTTCGCCATTGCAGCTGTGTACGGCCGAGTTCGCAAGGGCGACTCCGAACTAAACGAGGAATCCGAATCGCTAGAGACCGAAGAATTATCGAAACTCAAACCGGGCTAACTTGATGTCGGGCACATGGACTCGGTGCTTCCGCGTTCTCATTATCTGCTTGGCTTTGTCGAGTCTCTTACTAGCCCCGATGCCCGAGGAGAAGGTCTTCAGCAACGACATCGCGGTCTCGCCCGGCAAATACGACCTCAGGCTGGGTGCAGGATTCCCGGGTTTTGGGCCAGTTAAGCTGGCTTATCCGAACAGCAGCATCCTAACAAACAGCGTGGGAGACCTACTCTTCACAGTAACGCTCAACGCAACCCCTTCCAGCCGCACAATCCAAGGCGTGCCCGACGCCGCGTTGTATAGCAGTGTTAACATCTACATTCCGCCCGACTTCTCGGGCCTAACTATAGGTAATTTGTGGACTAGCTTCACAAACAGTTACGACCCCCACAGCATCTCGCTATCGAGACTCTCATCCGGGGACCAGATTGGGCCAAATTGGTGGAAAATCACAGTCTACAACCTGATAGTGACATCCGACCTGAATTACCCGAAGGACAACATCAACATGACAGCTAACCGAATATTCCTCGAAAACCAGACACAATATATCAGGCTCTCTCAAGTGACATCGCCATCCATAGCTGGAAGATATTTCTTCAAGGCATTCCTGAACGGAACATCAATCGGTCCAAGAAATTTCCCGACCATAGTCGTCAAAGCAAGTCGGGACCCCGCCTACATCTCAGGAACACTCAGAGAACTAGGTGACCGCAACAAGACGAGGGCAGGACAGCCGATAACTCTACCTAATGGAATGGGAGCTCAGATCATCGCGACTGGCTCAGATTATCTCGGAGAACCGGTTTCAGCCCAAGCATTCGTCAACTCCACTGCTCAAGGGCAGTATACCATATTCGGAGTCGCCCCTGGCACTTACAACATAACCGCTTATGCAGCTGGGCATATCCCAACAACCAGACCGACCACTGTCAATGTAGGCCCAGCCCAATCACTTGAAGGCGTTGACATCTATATGACCGAGAGTGTCAACGTGACGGGAACAGTTCTGTCGACATCTGCTGCAGGACTCCCTGTCCCTTGGGGAACACTCTTTGGTATCGACATCTCTGGACATAGCCGTCCAACAAACCGATCGATATCGGTGAGACTCGTCAACCTAGACGGGTCTGTTGTGGCTTCGATTCCTCCGCCTTCCAGTTTCGCTTTGACGACGCAACATAAGGCAACATCATTTCCTTTCGCGATTCAGTATCAGTTGGGGTTTGATGGCCGAATCCCCCAGAATTCCGCGGGTTTCACATCCGGCCTGACCTCCGGTGATTATTTGTTGTATGCCTACGTTACGTCGTACATCCAGCTCGAAGAGGTGTATGTGCATGTGGGTAATGAGACGACGAGGACGGTTTCCACCATCCCTCTTATTCGATCTGGCACGTTCAATGTGACTGTGCACTTCAGGGACCTGAACTCAACAATAGGACCAGATCAACTCAATAGGATAGCGGAGATAGGACAACTTGAGGTCAATTCAACACTCACTGTCTCGGCGTACGATCAGCAGGGTGTACTTAGAGCACAGAACACGACGTTTGTACCCGCGGGAGCAACTAATGCCACGGTGGAGCTACAGGGGTTCAGTAACTCTCGAAGCTTCGGCATCTCATCGCTTTTCTCTCAAAACGGTGGGCTCCTGCCCGGAACATATCAGATCATTGCTCGGGTAAGTTCCTCGCCAAGTTTCGCTGGTTTCGCCAACCTTGGAATCCGAGATTTCTATTACCAGAGGACTAACGTTCAAGCAACCATGGGGCTGGGAGACGTCGTTGTGAGTCTGAGCCTTATCGTGTACAAGGCAGGTGGACTACTGCTTTCAATTTATTCCGTCGACGACCAAACTCCGCCGGTGAGCAGGCCATGGGACTATTCTAATTCCACGACCAGGTCGGGGGCCACGATCAACATAATGATAATCGAATCCAACGGCGCAGTCTATCAAGCAAATGCTACACAACTGAGTCTGGTGGACAAGCCGAGCGCTTTAGCAAACGTGAGTCTCACATACCTAGGACTGCAGACTGATAGTTACGACATTGTCGTACAAACCCTCGGGTACACTCAAAGAGAGATACTGCATGTCAACGTAGTGCTGGGCAGCAACACCGATGCCGCGGTCTGGATGATTGAGAACCCCGTCATTGACTTGACTGTCAACTTCAGGGACGAGGGCCTACTCTCGATCATCAACTCAACGCAGCCTTATGCTCAACCAATCAATCATTTGGACGGCACACCAGCACGTATCGAAGTATTCGACGACCATGGGAATTTTGTGGCAGCCAACGCAAGCTACATACCCAATTTCGCTGAAGACAAAACCCTCACACGTACCGCCCACTTCATCTTGGCTGGGTTCGACCGTTATTACGGCGACCCAAGGTTTGTCTGGTCAGGATTCTATGACACGACCGACGGTGCTGGTCAGAGCCCGGGAGGATTAATTCTGTATCCATGGAGTGATTCGCCCCGTTGGTATGTTGTCAGGATGTGGGTTGACGGTTATTATCAGACAATCCCGCTGCAAGTGCTTGTGCCCGCGAGGGGCAACGTTTCAACGGCGGAGTCCCTGGATCGCGCCACAAGAATCTCTGGAACCATCACGGGCCCAGACTTCTACAATATCGCACGCCCCTTGTCTTGGGCCGCTATAACTTTGGAACCAAACAATTACACGTTGACAGCCATCATTGATGTTAGGCCCGGGAATTACACAACATTTAGTCTGGATGGTTCGTTCCAAGTCTGGGTGCCGGGTGGAAGCTATGGTATTGGGGTATCACTCGCCGGATATTCCCCGTACTCAGCCCTGCTGAATGTCCCTTCAGGCGCCGATATCAATATGCAAATCTGGCTGAACGATTACCAGCCATCACCAGTATCAACCGCGCTCTCATCTTCGTGGATGTTGTCGTCGAACTTGCTTACATCTACGGACAAGTTTGACTACAACACGACCAAGCGTTGACGGACGTTGATCTGAATGCCGTACCAACTGCGACTGCTATGTTCTGTTTTTGTGTCCGGCGCGGTCGTGATGGCGCTTGAACTTCTAGGGAGTAGGCTACTTGCCCCTGTTTTCGGCAATTCAATCTTTGTATGGGGCAGCCTCATCGGTGTCGTTCTCGCGGCCCTAAGCCTAGGCTACTACTTGGGGGGAAAAGTTGCCGACCGCAAGCCAGATTTTCATATTCTGTCTCTCCTCATTTTCGTCGCAGGCCTTTTTGTCACAGTTTTGCCTACCCTCGCTCCACCTGTTTTTGATTTCGTGGTTAGGCTCGGTATCGGTGATCGGTACTCGCCGCTCTTGGCGACGACGGTGCTGCTTGGGCTTCCAAGCATTCTGTTGGGCATGGTGTCGCCCTATGCGATACGCCTCGCAGCGAAAAGCTTCGAGAAATTAGGTAAGTTGTCTGGAAATCTGTACGCGTTGTCAACGCTTGGGAGCATAGTGGGTACGTTCGTCACCGTTTTCGTCCTCATCCCTGCATTTGGCGTAAACAAAATCGTCCTCGGCCTTGGGGCGACTTTATTGGTTGTCGCATTTCTTGGGCTTGGTTTTCGAATGAAAGTCTTTGTTCTACTAGTACTCCTGGTGCTGCCGTTTGCGGCCCCGTACATGGTTAGCCGAAGATTAACTGTCGCCGCCTACACC
Source organism: Candidatus Bathyarchaeota archaeon (assembly GCA_963726255.1). Classification (GTDB taxonomy): domain Archaea; phylum Thermoproteota; class Bathyarchaeia; order 40CM-2-53-6; family 40CM-2-53-6; genus FEN-987. Next base: position 153,982 of record CAVSBL010000002.1, on the reverse strand, counting down.
TTGGCGCTCGGCGACACAATATACGAGGCGGATACCCCGTACCATCATTTGCTAGTGGCTGATGCCTATGACCCCGCGCATCAATCAACAGTCCGTTACCTGATCTTGGATGACAACTTGCACAGCGCCATGGACCTCAATAATCCGGACCGCACGGTCTTCGAATACACAGACTATTTCCACCTAGGCTTCCTCCTCAATTCGAACATCACCCGCGTACTGTTCATTGGGGGCGGTGGCTTCACGGGCCCCAAAGCGTTCCTGAAGGACTACCCTAAAGTCACGGTTGATGTCGCTGAAATCGACCCTGAAGTCATCCGAGTCGCGGAAACGTATTTCGCCGTAAACGCCAGCAACCCTAGGCTGCACATCTACAACGAAGATGGCCGCATATTTCTCCAAGGAAACTCCCACAAGTACGACCTAGTCGTCTTGGACGCGTACTCAAAGAGTTATGTCCCGTTTCACCTCATGACTGCTGAGTTCTTCGCGCTAGTTTCATCTCACTTGACTGGAGAAGGAAGCCTAATTTCCAACCTTATTGCTGCAACTTCCGGCGACCAAGCCCAGCTGCTTATGGCCGAGGTGAAGACGGTGAGCACGGTTTTCCCGGAAGTCTACGTTTTCCCAGTTAACGGGGCCGACTACCAAGAACCGCAGAACGTCATAATACTCGCGACACGACTCCCCAACCCCCTGACAAAAACCGACTTCGCAAATCTCGCAGCGAGCACGACAACCGTCAAAATCCCGGCACTAAATAGCTATGTGGCAAACTATCTCGCATTAGACACGGGCAACGCACCCGTCCTAACGGATAATTACGCACCTGTTGAGACTCTACTCAATCCACTAACCGGGCAAAGTCTCACGAGTAATCAGGAATCAACAGTCAACTGGCGGGAAGTGGAAACCCTTGTCGCAGTCGTTCTAGGCCTCGCAGTAGTATTCTTGGTCCTCGTTAAGAAGAAAATATTATGACCGTAAGAACCTCGCACAACACTCTTCGCCATTCAAGTTTGCATGATGCTTTTGACGAGCCGATCATATGCCGGCAGTCTTTCAAGCCCGGCCTTGATCCCCATTTCTGCCTCGGGCATTTTGTGCTTGTCGAAGAAACTCTCGACCTCTTGGATTCTACCGACTCCTAAGATCGGGATCAGACTTCCGAACATTCCCGAAAGCACTCCCGTATTATGGTACAGGTCCCGAATCCTTTCAATATTCAGTTGCAGCCAAGGCCATATGGTGTCGCCAGCATGCGGCTTCTCAGCAGCGGCGCCAATTACGGCGACGACGTCTTGTCTCTTGACTTCGCCACTCAGAGCAAGACTCAAGGTCTTTAGAAGCAACGCCTCATCTGCGAAGCCGGTCATCGCGTTAAGGAACCTGATTTTGTCCTCGTCCGAACCGCTTTCCTTGTAAGCCTTCGCGAGACCGTCGAAATCGTTAGTTGATCGTGCATAGGCTAGAGCTACGGCTTGTTTCATGTCGGGTGGGACCTTTTGGTAATCTTTGAAATCTTTGCCTAATTTGGAGGCGTATCCTTCATCGACCAGCGCCAACCTGTACGCCACTTTGCCCCGTAAGATTGAACTGTTCCCGTCGGTCTTGTGCTCCAGCAATTCGAGCTGCGTTCGATGAAATTCCTTTGCATTTTCGGCAACTTTTGAAGGAACAAGCGTGTACAGTAATCCTAGTTGGTCTGAAATCTCTCCCGCCGGAAGAGTACTGGCTTCTCTACTGAACTTGTTCGGAACCTCCAGATACTCCTTGTAAGTGATTCTTCCGGAAAGGAGGAAAAGGAACGCGTCGAACACTATTCCCCATTTGTCAAACGGTGAAAGCTCACTTTCCCACAGAAGGGCATCGAGGCCGACGTACTTCACCAAGAAGAAGCCCGTGCAGTCAGGGTTCACTATTAACGACTTCAAACCCTTGGTTTCAACTATCTCGTCCACCTTCTCCATGAGGATCCGCCTTCTTTCGCCATTCACTTCAATCACAATTGGAATCGGCCAAGTGACATTCTCCGTATCACCCGAGAGAAGGAATCTCTCTTGCCGAAGAGCCAGCTTTCCGTCACGCAACGAAACAGTTACAATTGGATATCCTGGCTGCTTCACCCAATGAGACATTATCTGCTTCACAGGCTTCCCGGACGCAGCTTCAAGCATGGACCACAGGTCATTCCCAGTGGCGTTCGAGTATGCGTACTTTGAGAGATAGCGGCTTACACCTTCCCGAAATGCTTCTTCACCAATGTAGGCCTCAATCATTCTGAGTACGTGGGCACCCTTGCCGTAGCTAATGGCGTCGAAGATTTGTTCGATTTCGTCAGGCGATTTTACTTTGACTTCGATTGGGTGAGTGTTCTTCAGGCAATCTCTGCCTAAGGCTCCGGCGAGTGTTTCAACTCTTGGTTCCCCGTTGTAGAAATTATCCAAGATCTTCCAGTCTGGGTGGATAGAGTCTACCGCCTTGTATGACATGAACGTTGCAAAACTTTCGTTCAGCCAAATGTCGTCCCACCATTTCATGGTAACTAGGTCCCCAAACCACTGGTGGGCTAACTCGTGAGCTACGCCCATCGAAGAACGCATCTTTATCCTAGTGCTCGTGTTAGCGTTAACAAACAGCATGATTTCGCGAAAAGTAATAGCCCCCCAATTCTCCATTGCCCCCATCGCGAATTCAGGGACACCGATCAAGTGCACCTTTGGAAGCGAGTATGGTAGGCCATAGTAGGAATTGAAGAATTTGATTGCTTGCCGGGCTTCATCCTGTGCGAATTTGCCCAGCTTCGTCTTGCCTGGGGTCGTTGCCACGATTATTTCGGTCTTGCCGAGTTTCTCTGTCTGCGTTTCGAACTTACCGACTCCAAGGTAAAGGAGGTAGGTGGACATTCGCGGTGTCTTTTCAAAAGTAACTGTTTTCTTCTCTCCATCCTGGCTAACAGATTGTACGGGCATGTTCGAAATTGCTTCAAGGCCCATGTCGATTTTCACTGCGAGCTTAAACTCGGCTTTAACGTCGGGCCGGTCAGCGCATGGGAACATTCGCCTCGCTTGAGCTGCCTCGAAATGCGTGGTTACGATATGCGTATGGTCGTATGGAGCGCTGTAGATTCCTGCTAAGGAATTCGGAATGGCAGCTGCATAATTGATTTGCACGGTGCCGTCGAATGGCCCTGTCTCGATAGTTAGGTCCTCGTCTTTCTGACTGAAGCGGAAGACGCTTTGGCCCGAGCTGACATGTTCTATGTTTAGGCCGACAGAGTTCAGGAGTATGTCTTCTTCCGTCTTCAGCTTGATAAGCAGCTTTCCTTTGAATTTCAAATTAGTAAAATCCAGGTCGATGAACAAATCGTACTCGGCGACTTGCACGGTGCCACTACCACCCAGCGCCAAGAGCACACTCGGCCTAAGTAATCTTTTCCGGAACCCTTGCGACTAGGCGGTTTCTGCTAGAAAGCCATCTCGTGTCTAAACCAATCAGGGAATCTTCCGTAAGGGTCAACGAGAAGGCTTTCCTTCCTCGGGATCCCAGGCTTGGCATCGCCACGCTCGTCGCGCCGGTTGCGATGTATGCGGCCGTAGTAGCCAACAACGTCATAGTTGCAACCAAGAAGGCTGAGAAAACAGCCCTGAAAGCTATGAAGAATGCGAAATAGAGTGGATTGAATTTTGTCCGACACATAATCTTCTATGTCGGACAGAACTAGGCGTGGCCGTCCCCGAGTGGGCGACCATATTGATTTCTGGATAGGGACGAAATACAAAGCCTTCATCGTGATCCTCAACAACCCTACTAGGCGCAAGCTGCAAAACACGCTCAACCAAACAAACCAACCCGCACCGCGTGGAAAGTACCGACACGGTTCAGATACCAAGCTTCTAACGGTACATGTTGGAGCCTCGGGCGGGATATTAAACACTAGTTCAACTCCCTTACCACTGATCGAGGCGACGCTTAGACCCCAGAAGACGCATTTTCGCTGCACAAAAGAGACGCCTTCACTTAGCAAGTCAAAATCAAAATCAGAACTCATACCGGCAATCTAGCGTGGAAGAGGATTCTGACCCCAATTTACCGGTACATATATGCTCGCATTAGTAGGGCTGCCGGGATATTTACTGGAATCAAATCCATTCTAGTGTACGACTAGTGTAGCGAAAATCGGTTTCGATGCGGACCGCCCGAAAGGTAAGTTACAACATTCGTGAGGTCGTTGGACAGATTCTAACGTCTAGGCTTGATACACGAGTATGCTGACAACAATCAGGATGTCCATTCCGAGTGAAGCAAGGGCAGTCCAACCATATCCCCACTTTAGTTTACCCACAGCAAAAACGAACGGACTTGTTTTGGGCAGACGGAAATAGGTATAAGCTAACAGAGAGCAGAGCATGGTTTCGGTAAGGAGCAAGTAAAAGTAGGGTACGGCGTACAACCCGAGTCGCAAAGCTGTTAGGTCAAGTACAAAACTCGCTCTAAAGATCGGCAGTACAAGAACAGTTGCGATAGAAACGCAAATCGACGTAAATACAAGTGATGAATCAGAAACGTAAGTGACCCAATCCTTGATGATTTCGATGAGGTAGGCGTCGGCATTCTCGTACCGTAGTGTTCCCTCAAGATTCTCCATGATCCTCTTTGTGAACGGGGAAAAAGGCGAGATTAAGTCGAGGAAAATAGCAATCACGAACGGAACAATATCAAGGGTAAACATTGGGCTTCAAAACCTGAGTAATCTAACGGTTATTTTCACTGTGCAGGGGTACGAAACTTGGTTCGATTAGTTCCAGATCTAGCTTTAGGGTCACAGGTGTAGGTCCTCGAGAAAAAGCGGGAATGATGTGAGAAACCTGAACGTCTATGGTTTCGCGACCCGGGCCTGACTTTCCGCCAGTAACCTGTGTAACTTCCAACGCAACGCCAGGATGTCGAGGCCCGTTTCTGGGTGGCACAATCATTTGTACATTCCAGTCTGGATTCTGAACCTGTGAGCCAAACAGTACTATGCGATTCAGAGCCGTAGCTCGGACCTTAGCCTCTAGGTGTCCCGGCATTGGATTCCTGACCTCCACGCAGAGCTTGCAGGGCATACCGGTTAGCAACCGGCAATCCTCAGTTGTTGCGTACACCCGCCATTTGACACCATCTCTACCGAGATATTCCCTGTCGCAGATAAGCCTCATATTCAATCATCTTTCACCGACAGTTCGACCAACTTGCGCAGTTCGGTTCCTGGAAATTGGGCGGTTTTTGCGTGAAGGCTGACAATTGACGCAATTAGCGCATCGTTGGTTTTCTTGGGAACGATGAAACCCACCATGTTAGCGATTTCGTCATAATTCCAAGTTATACTAAATTCAGACGCGTCAATCCTGAGAAATGTGATGACTTTCTCGGCATCCGGTATTTCACGAAAACTCTTCAGATCCAGCATTTCTTCGTTGTACAAAACCTCATTGGTTGGCTTCTTACGAACGATAGAAAAGTTGATGTCACCTGAGAGCAAGCTCATTTTCTCCAACAGATTCACCAATTCTCTTGAGGAAATCCTGCTCGGCCAATACGCGGATAGGTAATCTGGATAGTCTTCTAACTGCAACGCTACTTTTTCGTATTCGAAAATTCTGTGTTCTATTCCGCCTTGAAACATGGTTTCGTAGTACCTTTTTTCTGCACGTTGTTCGGCCGAAAGATATTCAGTCACCCAGCTTTCGTCGATTTGCGGGATCTTCATGCTCGCTGCTTGAAGGAGACAAGACCGGCAGGTTTCCAGGATGTCTCTAGCTATGCCGTTCCTAGCAACAACGATTCGAGAAAGTGCCTGGTCGGAGAACGGAAATGGTAGGTTGACATTTGTAGACTTCTTAGCTTGAAGTCTCACGCGCACGATTTGCTCTGCTTCAGCTGGACTAAGCTGTCCAAGGTTGATCGGGTGGCCTAGATAACTGAACTCGGGGTCGGCTGCGATTGAATAGCCCCAACTTTGCTCTGCAGTAAAGACGATAGATACGCCATTTTTCTGAAGACGCTCAAATAATTGTCGTGCATATGAACTGCGAAGAAAACCCAACGCGACCTTTTCGTCAGGGACCTTGTCATAGTTATCTATCGCCACTAACCCTTTCAGATTCGACTTTGCACCAAGATTGAGGATCTCGTCCAAGGAATTGGATAGGGCACGGTAGAAATTCTCACTAGTCACGTCATAATCTGTGTCTAAAAGCTGAATCCCTCTCAAGATCTTCTTTAGTTCGGACGGCGGAGGGCGTGACTGATATCTTTGATTCAGGGCATTAGCTAGTTCATGCACAATTCTGTTGAGTGCGTCAAGACCCACAGCATATTGGGGATCGCTCTTTCCGGAAAGAATCGAGTATTGATAGGGAATATACGCTGCGATCGAATTCTCGAATCCTCGAGCCTTCGAAACCATGTACCAGAGACAGGTGGATTTGCCAGCGCCTCTCGGACCCATGACCGTTCTAATGAATGCGCTCAAATCCATGAAGTGGTCAATTAAGGGGTCAACCTGCTCAACTATATCATGCGTCTTGACGAATAACGTCCTTAGCTCATCATTGGACCGTAGGGCCAACGTATCGAAAGGGTCGCCTAGCAACCCATAGAAGTCCATCCAAGACTGAACCTGTGTCAAACGTCTGTCGTTAATTGTTAGGTTACTTTGAATTTATTGGTTCCGAGTAGCTTCAAGGCGAGGCTTCGAGGCGAAGTCCCAATAGGGAGGTCCATTCTAGTTCTCCACGATGCAGACTCGCAGTCAAACATGTTCCTGTTATCTCAGGGCTTAAAGAGCGCATACAATCTGAAACGTCTGACTACGTTTCATTTGAAACGTTGACTGAGAATACTTCACTCATTTATCTATCTATAACAGTACTCAACTACGCTACTATCAACATGAAACAACTTCATACTTCTACCAGCGGTATTGGATAGCTAAGGCACGTTTGTGGGTCGCCAACGCATTTGTCAATGTTTCAGAAGTATGCGATCGGAAACGAGTCGAGTAGGGTTGGAACCAAAAGACCGAGAGTTCAGAGTTCCGGCACACCTGATTCGTAACGGTGGTCGTTGTGTTTTGCAGGCTTTGCCGCCGAAAGGTACTGAATGAATTGCCTTCCTAGCTTGGTAGTTCTAGAATCAAACATCCTAGTTGCTGTTTCTTTCTCCAAGTCCTCCACTTTGGGAACCAAGAGACCTTTGTTATGAAGGTCGTCTACGATGAAATCAGTGACACTTCGACCATCCAGGTCATTAAATTCAGGTATTGCTTCATACAATGCATAATACGGAACGGGCTTGCCAAATGGACTCGAATGGGCCTGAACCGTCGAGAGTTCTTGTCCTTGCATCTTGAACCATTTCTTCGGATCGTTGAAGTAAGTCAATATCCTCAGTTGTAGAGGAGTCAGCTCGTCCACCATCTCTAGGAAGAATAGTTGGAGGTTCTCTTCGATGTCGATGCCAACAGCAGTGTTCACAACTGCATTTTGAAGAGCCTCCAATTTCTCTTTCTGGCGATTTCTCAGCGCTATAGTTGTAGCGTGTATAACCGCCGTAACGAACAAGGGATTACCTTGCAGACCTTGGAAGCTGAACCCTTCAATTGTCTTTTCCAGTGACTTCAGTCGTTCTGCAATTGTGTTCATCCACGTGATTCGGCGTGCTTCTAATGGCGGTATTATGAGGAACCGTTTCAGGGCCACTCTGAAATCGTTCTTCGTCCAGTCAGCGTAACCTTTATCGTCGTTGATTTATCCCACAAGTTTCTTGATGTCATCGACTGTAGCAGATTCGAAATTCCCCCCTAATCGTTCGGCCAGAATTGGAAGTGTGTATAGGTACTTGACTCGGCGGGCTATGCTCAGATTATTCGCTTTGCATTCGTCAACGAACTCAAGGATAGCCTGACGATTGATATCGCTGATGCGATTATTGCTCATTAGCCGGGCCAGTGTGAGTTCGTAACGCCTGTCCCAGTTGTGGATGTCTATCTTCTTTCTCAAAGCTAGATGCCCAATAGTAAAATGCAAGGCTATGAACCAGTATTATGGAGCCTCGGGCGGGGTTCGAACCCGCGACCTGCCGCTCTCCTGATTCAGTTACAAGGCGGCTGCTCCCCAGTGCCCAATGTAGGGCATCTACCAGGCTGAGCCACCGAGGCGTCGGCGGAGTATTAACGGACCAGCTTAAAATTCTCGCTAAGGCGACTCGCTATCTGCTTTTGTGACGCCTAGCCGCATCCACAAGTGCCTCGATCGCTGGAAGCTCCTCACCGGCTAGCAAAGAGAGCATCGCGCCTCCCGCTGTGCTGACGTGGGACAATCTGTCCGAGATGCCGAGTATGCCAGCGTAACCTGAAAGGTGCCCACCGCCGATTACGGTGAATGCGTCCGAATCTGCCATAGACTCTAGGACGGCTTTAGTCCCAGTTTCGAAACCATCCTCCTCAAAGACGCCCATGGGCCCAGCGGCAACAACTGTCTTCGATTCGCTAATGATGTCTGAGAACCTTTCAGCTGTCTTTGAGCCTATGTCGAGCGCACGGCCAGCGTGGGGTAATTTCGCGACCGGCGTGTCAGCACGTTTACCGTTTAGGACTGTTCCAAAATCTGTGGGGAGCAAAATACGTTTTCGATACTTTGAAAGAATCCGGTTGGCTTTCAAGACTTCGTCCGTAACACTCGCCAACTCACTCTCATCGGCTTCGCTGAACTCGCGGTCCGCAGCCTTCAGGAATACCTTCGCAACGTTTCCCCCTACGAGAACATGGTCCGCCTTCCCTGTTGAGAGAAGGTTATCGATGACAGGTACTTTGTCTTCAACCTTAGCACCGCCCAGAATGTAAGTACTCGGCCGATCAGGCTCTACAAGTAACCGTTTGAGTGCAGCAAGCTCTTTCTCCATTAGTCTGCCGGCGGCTGACGGGAGGACATGTGGGAAACCTACGAGCGAGGCCTGCGACCTGTGAGCTGCGGCGAAGGCATCGTTGACGTACAGGTCAAATAGCGGCGCCAGGCGCAAGACAAGGTTTGATCTAGCAAGCTTCTCACCCGTTTCTTCTAGATTCTCCTCGGCGCAAAAACGTACATTATCCAACACCAAAACCTCGCCACTCCTGAGCTCCTTTATTGCTCCTCGTGCAGCGGGTCCCATGACATCATCAATGAAACTAACGGGTCTTGCGCAGTTGTTCTGCAGGATTATTGCGTGTTGTTGAAGAGGGGTAAAATCGTCCCTTCCCGGACGGCTTTGGTGTGAGAGAATTACGACTTTGGCACTTGCGAGCGCGTCTAACGTTGGCGTTGCGGCGACAATCCTTCCTTCGTCAAGGATCTTCTTGGTGTTGGGGTCCATTGGAACGTTGATGTCTAACCTCAGCAGTACGCGTTTGTCGCGGAGCTCGAAGTCGTCGAGGGTTAGGTAGTTGAACTCCATTCCTTGCGCGTCCAACCAATAACCGGAACGATAGCCTCGTGTTCATTAAACGCTTTTCACTCCGCGCCACGACCACCTCATCTGGGAATTTGATGCGAACGTTTTTACATCAAGCGCCAGCTTTCTGGGCGGGGCCGGGGTGGCTCAGCTGGTAGAGCGCCAGCCAGGCTTAAGGGACGAAACTCATAATCTGGAGAGCCGTGGGCCCAGAAGCCGCGGGTTCGAACCCCGCCCCCGGCACCACCGATACTTGTCATTACCGGGGTGTTGGTTATCCGTCGCCGACACTGTACATGTCGACTAGTTTGGTTCTTAATGGGGTTGGGTTGCGGCGTTCGGTTGCGCGTGTTCCCGAGGATCCGGAAACATGCTTTCCTCCGCATGCCAGATGTCTGCCTCAGAGGATAATCTGGCAATATCCGAAGACTAATGGCATTGAATTCTAGGGTCGGAGTGTCGCTGGCGAGGTCATCAGAACCCACATTGCTTGGCTAGGTCGAAGCCAAGTGACGTCTGTAGCGCGAATCCATGTCCCGTTCTGATTATCATACGTCCAAACATTGTTCTTGTCATAACTCCCTGCTATGCTAGATAGGTAGGATCCTACCGTTTCGTTAGCGACCTTAGGTTGAGGTTTGAAACCTATCAGGTTCCAACCGACAGTCAACGAATAGCTTGGCGGAGCCGCGCCCGGCTCTATAATGTTACCATCCACGTAGAGAACGTCAGGATGCGTCATTAGAATCCAATATCCATTTCCATCTGTCATTTGAGTCAACGTGCTTGACTTTCCTGGCATGTAGAACTTCCACGAGCTATGCATCGCATCGTACGCCCAAACAGACGTCACTGTCGCACCAATCGAGGTGATTTTGTTGTCGCTCGGAATGAGCGGAAGCGAGATCAAGTTCCAACCAGTCGATAGGGGAATCCCGATTAGAGGTTGGAGGTTTGGATTCCTCTGATAAATTAGTTTGGTCACTGCAGACCATATTTCGTTGTAGTACGTGTGGTTCACTGGAAATCCCCAAGCGCGGAATTCAGCTTGAAGGTCCTTGCCAACTGCTGCGCTGACTCCTGCCACGAATAAGGTGGCTTGGTCTGATTCCGTTCGAAGCGGAAAAGGATACGCTGTGTCTCGAGGGAGGAAGATGGAGTAAACGTTTGGCAGTTTATCGTAGCCATACTTGGTGAAGAGTTTGTCGATGATTTCGTCGAGTATGTCCGGCGTCATCTGACTGTACATTGCGCCTGCCGCCACGTATTGATTGAGTTCGGTGGTTGTTCCGAAACGCCACACCCTTCCAGACCAGTCTCCTCCGTTCGGGCGGAGCATGCTATCGAGGATTGATTGCGAAATTGAATACGAAGAAGCTCGCGTTTCTATCATCTTCGCCGCGTACATGGCGAGCGCTGTCGCCAGGCCTTCTGCGAAAATGGTGTTGCCCGTCGGCGCAGCAACACCCCAGAACTGATTGATCTTCGTGCCCAAAGCTAGGTGGTTGTGTCCTATTTCATGAAAGTAGACTCCCCATTGGGGATTCCCGGTCTGCCACGCTACGATGAAACAGCTGTTGTTTACTGTCTTATCGAGTCTTACTCCGAATCTCACGGGGTTTCCGCTGAGCCCGCATGGAACTGTGCTATCTGAGCCTGGATCGGTCACTAGGAATTGCATGTCTCCATCGAACGGTGGGGCTGCCGTAGCCTCATTTTCCAACTCGTAACCCAAGTCTACTAATCGAATGACTTGGTAACTTGAAGCAATTCTTGTGTAATTGTAGTCGCCGATTGATTGACGGGGAAGATAGAAAACCACGTGTTCACTCCAGTAAACATCTAGCGTCAATGCCACGGAATGTTGAGTGACCCGGATGAGCGCCGCGTTTGACGCTGAGACACCGTCGGCCTGGGCGGTTACGTATGGAGTGTCGCCGAAATTCGTTGGCGTATGAACCGCGGTGACCAGTCCAGAATCCGTGACGGTTGCGACCCCAACATTGCTGCTGGCAAAGTGAACGTTGGCCGGCGAAGGCCCTCGACTCCGTAACCTTTTGTTTGCCTTCTCGTGGCATCTTCGTGCTGATTGGGAGAAACGGTTCTGGAAAGACCACGCTCGTACGGATCTTGGCCACGCAACTCGAACCAACGTCCGGAAAAGCGACGATAAACGGGATCGATGTCGTAAAGGAGGCTCGAAGGCTCAGGGAAAAGATCGCTATCGTCCCTCAAGAAGCTAGACCGATACCTTGGATGACGCCGATGCAGACGGTGCTCTCGTACCTTCTCTGGAGGGGGTTCGGCTACGGTGAAGCTAAGCGGCGGGCGTACCGGGCGCTTCAAAGGCTCGGACTCGCCCAATCATCCAACGCTATGAATCGCTCGCTATCTGGCGGAATGAGAAGGAAAGTCATGGTGGCCACAGTCCTCTCATCGGAGGCAGAAGTAATTTTCCTAGACGAACCAACGACGGGACTCGACCCGATTTCACGAAGAGAGTTTTGGGGAACGCTACGAGAAATCGGAAACCAACGCCTCACATTTCTTACAACGCATTATCTGGAGGAGGCGGAACAGTTGGCCGACAAGATCGGCATACTCGACCGAGGCCATCTAATCCGCATAGGCACATTGGAGGAATTACGCCAAAGCGTGAACTACAATTACAGCCTGCGGCTCCTCGAAACACCTCCGGCCCCTCTTCCAGCCGTGGAAAAGGGAGAGGTAATAACAGGACCGGACGGCAGTATCAGAATCCTTACAGTCGAAGATGAAGCCTTCAGGATCTCGAGCGAGCTTGCCAAACATGGTCTCAAGTTCACGATCAACCCGGTTTCACTTGATGACATATTCTTCTACCTAGCGAGCCGGAGAGCGGGTGACTAGAATGTCCGATAGTATTGTATTGAGGAAGAGGAGTAGGTTTAGCCAGTTTCTCGCTGCAATACTCGTCAATTCCGTATACGAAATGAGAAATTACCCGATTGTTCTAATCAACACGGTTCTTTCCCCTCTGTCGTTTCTGCTTCTCATTGTTTTCGTGAGTCACGGAAGCTTGATAGGAGAAGCCGTGGAGGGCGGATTCATCATGAGCATGTTCTCAGCTGGCGTTTCTCTGCAAGGGGACCTCTCGCACCTGAAAAATGATTTCAAGCTGCAAGATATGGTGGTGAGTTCCCCAACCTCATGGCAGACTTACATGTTTGGCATGGCGATTTCAGAAATTGTTTACTCTGTCCCAGCCCTGCTCGTGCTCTGCGTACTTGCATATTACTTCACGAATTTGAGCCCAATAGGAACCCTAGCGTTTATCGGAGTACTTCTCTTGATGTTTCTCACTTCGGTTGCGATTGGTTTCACCCTTTCAACCTTCTCGTCCGACATCGTCCAAAGCTTTGCCTTCTCGAGGTTGATCTCAACCCTTTTCGCAACGATACCGCCGGTATACTATCCAATTACTTACATTCCGATTCCATACAGGTACCTCGCCTACCTGTCTCCAACCACCTACGCTGCTGAACTGGCCCAGAGCTTTGCTGGATATCTGACCCTGTCACCCGCAACTACAGCGCTTAACTGGACGATTTTGATTGGTGTAGCTTCAAGCCTATTTCTTGTAGCGAGAACCAAAGCGAGATGGAGAGAAATCTAAGATCCTCGCAGATACTCTGAAGTCTGGAAGTACTTTTTTATTTCTCTCGCGATAATGCTTCTGGGTTGAGGTGGAAGAAAACCCGTGTTTCCGTTATACCCTGCTTACGTCATTTGGCTGATCGTTCCAATAGTAATTTGGAGCGCTTTCTGGAAGGTCCTTGGACTATGGTTTTCGGCTAGAAAGAATGAGAAAGCCTGGTTCATCGTATTTGCCTTCATTAACCTGCTAGGAACTCTTGAGATCTACTACTTGCGTTCTAGAAGATGCTGGCCCTTCAGACGAAAGTAGCCCTGCGAGATTTCCACTTCGTACTTCGCAATGTTTCTTCCTACACTCAATTAGTCGTCGCTTTGCGCCGAAGCGGCCCCGTCTTTCTGTACTTGTATCTCTCGTAAATCATTTCGACGCCGTGCCTGTTGAACCTGAACTCGACCATCATCCTGGCTGTCCCAGCCAGAGAATAGAAGCTAGCCCTATCCGCATCCTCGCTTTCAGGGACCAGAACTATGTTTTCGCCTATGTCCTCGCCGGATAGCATAAGGAAAGAGCCGTTTCGTTTCACTTCCGCCAACACAGTGCCTTTGTACGCCGAATACTCGCCCTCAAGTCGTCTGAGAAGGTTGTCTAGCTTAATGACCGGCAGCTCCTCGGGATCCCTATCCATCAGAAGGGCCATTCCATACAGCGCAATTCTTTCAATCGAGTAGCCAGTCCCGTTCGCAAGGCATACGATACCGTACCCAGCACTGCGAGAGTAGGCGAAACAGGCTGTGAACACTTCCACGGACCCACCATGAAAGACAACCTTGCGGCCGTAGAAACTGGGTATGATCTCTAAGCCGTAGCCATAGCCTTGGCCTGGGAACGTTTCCCTCGGCCATCTAACGTATGGAGTTTCCATCTTCTCCAATGTGTCCGCGCCGACTATTCTCTTCCCCTCGAACGCTCCACCATTGATTAACATCGTAACATAGTTTGAAAGATCGACAACATTTGACACGAGCCCACCGGCGGGGCTGGAACCATAGGGAATTTTCGAAGGGTTAGCCTTACCGTCCTTGACTACATATGGCGTTGCCCTGTCTGCATCCTGTTCAATTTGGTCTTTTGCAAAGAACGACCTCGTCATACGCAGCGGGCTAAGAATTTCCTCCTTCACGAATTCGGTATACGGACGGCCGCTCACTTTTGTTATGACCTCTCCAAGGAGGTCGTAACCTTCGTTTAGGTAGAACAACTTCTCACCTGGTTTCGACTCAACCCAGTCATCCACCTCGTCCAAGAATTGGATAACATCGTCAAGATTTGAGATGGGCAACGGCCGCTTGTAAGCCCCAAGCGTATTGTAGATCTGAACTTCTGAAAACCCGAGGCCAGGAATCCCACTTGTATGGGTTAGAAGGTGGTGGATCTCAACTTCTCGAAACGCCTTCTGCTTCAGAGGCAAGAAATCAGCTATTTTATCGTGGAAACGTAGTTTGCCTTTCTCAACTAGTTTCGCGACGGAGAGCGCGGTAAAGGACTTTGTGATTGAACCAACGCCATAGAGAGTGCTGATAGATGCTGGTGTCGATGAAGCGATATCTTTGAACCCGTACGCAATCGAATGAACGGCCTTCCCGGTTTCAATTAGTCCCGCAGTGACGCTCGGAAGATTAGTTTCGCTGGCGTTGGTGGTGATGAACTCATCAAATTTGCTGAAATTTGTGGACCTCGGCATGATGGCTGAGAAACGCCGCTGGTTATTTATTCGTTCGTAACACGGGCATTGCTGCGGCGGAAACGGAGAGCCGGCGTTTACTGAAGTACGTCTACTTCGCCGGTTCGGCGCCCGACGTAGACTACATCAGCTAAATTCAGAAATAACCCGGTCTCTATCAATCCTGGCACAGCTTTCAAACGTCGTTGCAGAAGGGCTGCGTTTTCTATCTTACCGAAATCAGCGTCTAGAACGAAGTTTCCGTTGTCCGTCACGACCGGGCCAATTTTTCCTTGACCCTCTCGGAGCTTCGCTCTACCACCCATCCTCGTGACCTGAATCTGCACATGCTTATGCGCGAAAGGCAATACCTCTAATGGGATTTGTTGCGCGCCACCAAGGTGTTTCGATAGTTTGTTTTCGTCTACAACTATTGCGACTCTCCTCGCTGCCGAGTCGACTATCTTCTCTCTAAGAAGGGCGCCGCCTCCGCCTTTGATTAGGTTGAGCGAAGGCAACTCAACCTGGTCAGCTCCATCAATTGCGTAATCGATTGTGAATGCCTCATTCATACTGAGGATTCTGAGCCCATGGGATATGGCTAGATTTTCAATCTGGTGCGACGTGGGGACAACGGAAACCTCTAGTTTTCTACCTTTGATCAACCTTGAGAGTTCGGCTACGGCGTAGGCCATTGTGGAACCGCTGCCGAGGCCGATTATCCACCCATTCTTTATGGGCTGCAGGGCTCTGAGGACCGCTTTGTGTTTTGCGCTCTCAACCCAAGACAAGTTCATTCTTCCGTTTCAATCTGTTCAAGTCGGTCCATGGCTTGAAGAATTTCCTCGCGTATCTTTTCGATACGTTTCTCAGCGTCAGTAACCTGCTCCTCTTCCTGCTTCCCCAGCGGGTTCTGGCTTGACTGCTCTCCTTCGGTCACCTTTCTCTCCGTCGCCCGTTCGCGTTGTTCCCGTGTCAGTTGCATAGGATTCTGGGGCCTTGATGTCCCCGACCTAAGCTCCTTAATTCTAGTTTCAATCTCTGCCAGTTTGGCTTTGTAATTCTTTGCGACCTCTTCCCTCTCAACTTCTAGGTCAAAGAGGTCGACTACTCGCTGGTTTTCCTCGATCGCGCTTTCAAGCCTCTTCAGATCCACCTTGTACTTCTCAAGGAGCCGATCCCGTTCCGCCTCCGTGATGACCCCCTTCGTTTGTGACTCGTAAATAGTGGTTACCGCTGAGCCCAGTATCTGCCGTTCCAGCCTCAGGACTTTGAGGGCCTCCCTAGCCCGGTTCACTGCCTCAAGTGAAGTGGAATGGGGAGCGCCCAGCGTTGACGCAGGCAAGTTTGGGAGTGGAATGACCCTCTCCGGTTCAGGGGCAGTGCGGGATTCTTTTCTCTTCCAAAATGCGATGACCGTGACCAAGCTGACCAAGATCGGCCCCTGAATTACGTATGGTTATCTTTGATTGAGTGTATTAATGCTTCGCGCCATTAAGGAGTCATTCTGAATGCATCAAGACTCGACACAATTATTTCAAAACCTGCAAGCGTTGAATAGTTTCGGATTCATTGGTTGAAAAGTTGCATCATGCTTTCGCGTTTCCTTGGCGCGAACATGAAGTCTTTTACCATCCTCTGCATCCAAGGCTAATGACAACGGAGGTTGAGAATGCATGCATTTCGAAGGTTCATTTGAAACTCTAGCGCCCCGAAAGATTGTGTACGATTTCCTCCTCAGCCCGAAGGATATCGCACCATGCTTTCCTGATCTGCAATCGATGGTGATACTCTCCCCGGATAGCTTCAGGGCCAAAGTCAAGGTGGGCATATCGCTTGTGAAGGGGACGATGGAATTTGAATTCCGAACAGCCGACAAAGTTCCGCCAAGCTCCGCGAAACTCATCGGAACCGGGCGAGGCGTGGGAAGCACAATTGATATGCAAACCGGTTTCACTCTTGAAGAGGCAGGCGCTGGGACGAAGGTCGGATGGGTTGCCGATGTGAACGTGGGAGGGATTATGGCTGGGCTTGGGACGAAGCTTCTTGATTCCACGTCAAGCAAGATGGTAGGACAGGTTATAGAGAACCTCAAGAACAGGTTGAAGGAACGCGCCGGCGCTTAGCCCTATCGATAAGGCCATTGCCCGAGACTGGTGGGCAGGCGGGGTACAATAGGGAGTCTTGGTAATCGCTCTCGTTTTTCACTATTCTCACAGCTAGGGTGGTTGAATGAGCAGTCAGCTGTACGCTTCGAAACCTTTCCCCAGAATCAACGAAGCTATCTTGAGCTCCATGATCTCGTCCGTCCCTTCATAGATTCTTGCCACCCGAGCATCGCAGAAATGCCTGGCAACGGGGGAGAGCAGGGAATAACCGAAACCGCCGAAGACCTGAACCGCTAAGTCGGCGCTTTCGTACGCCAGTCGAGAAGCGACACGCTTCGCTATGGCCGAATGAAGGTCGACCTTGTTTCTAAGCTCTAGGTCGGCAGGGTTCGAGTCAAGCCTCGTCTTCTGGAGAGCAGCATAATACGTTGGCCATCTTGCCATCTCGAGGTTCATCGCTATGTTTGCGATGTGGCGTTGAATCAATTGGTGTTTGCCGATGGGCTTCCCGTGTTGCACGCGCGACTTTGCACGTTCCGTTACCGAGTTAAGACAATCTCCAATGATGCCAACGCATCCAGACCCTATCCCAATTCTTCCGTTCAAAAGCGCCGAGTAGGCAACATGCAACCCCTTCCCAGGCTGTCCCAGTAAGTTATCCTTGGGGACGCGTACGTCGGACATTTCAAGCATAGCCGTGTCCGAAGTGAAGAGGCCAATTTTCTCTTCGAGGTGCATGGCAACGGAGAAGCCTTCAGACTTCGAGTCGACGACGAAGGCTGACATGCCTTCCTTCTTGCCTTTCGGGTAAGCGAAAATTATGAGCGCGTCGGCGACGGACCCGTTCGAGATGAGGTATTTGGTGCCGTTGAGAACGTAGCCGCCATCACGCTCCTCATAGCTGGTCTTGAGTGAGGTTGGTTCGCTTCCTGCTTCGGGCTCTGTCAAACCATAAGCTAGAACCTTCTGCCCCTTAGCTGCCGGAACGAGGTATTCCTTCTTCAGATGTTCGTTGCCCCATTGCTGAATTGCCAGTGAGGCTAGGAGGCAGTGGACGTCAACGAACGTAACCACACTCAACCCAATCTGCCCGAAACGTTCAAGCGCCAGTGCCCACGTGAGCGAGTCGGCTCCGACTCCTCCATACTCCTGGGAAACTGTGAGGCCCATGAGATTGTATTTCTTCAGCGTCTCTGGCGTGTCGGGATTATACTTGTGTGCAATGTAATGTTCGAACTCGGAAAGGTAAAGCTCCTTGCACGCTTCATCCACGCGTTCCAGAATTTTCAGCTGCTCATCGCTCAGGTCGCGCAGTTGACTAGCCAGCTGAACTGATTCCGCGAAAGAACCTTCCAAGCCAAGCTTCCCTCAGCCCCTCAACTTTCATTTGCGCCTTTTCAAACCTCCGGCGCGTCATTTACCGTCCCACGCTGGCAAGCTTCTTACATAACCAAGTAGGTGAATTAATGGTTGGTACCTATGCGCTTCGTTTACTTTGGCATTCGAGTAAGCAACCTGAACCGGTCGCTTCGGTTCTACACGAAAGTCTTGGGCATGAAGGTAATTCACAGGGGAACTATGCACCACGGAGGAGTCTTCGTCCACCTCAAGAAGCCCGGATCGGCGCAGAGGTTGGAACTCAACTACTATCCGTCCCGGAACAAGTTTTACGAACGGTACCGGCCAGGAACGGAGATGGACCATATTGGGTTCTGGGCCGATGATGTTGACCGAACTTATGCCATGCTCATCGCAAAGGGGGCTAAGAGAGCAGTTGCACCCTTCTCTAATGGCCGCGAGAGATTAGCCTACGTAAAGGACCCGGACGGAATCTGGATTGAGCTCTTCGGCACCGACAAGCGAAAGAAGCCTCGTTAGCAAATCAAGTTAGGCCTAGCACGGTCCATTGATCTACCTTTTCTTGGGTTGAAGCATTCAAGCCATTTAATATATCCAAGCGCCTGTAATTCTCAACTGGTGAGTTGATTGTCTCTAGGAACATATGTTTGCCCTGCTTGCAAAATGTTCTTCAAAACAAGGGAAGAACTTGAAGCACACGCAAAGTCAGCGCACTAAGCACAGACGAAAGCCTTCAAGTCTTCGCGAACTCTTTTCTTTGAGTTCGTATCACAAATAACCACTCATTCTTCTCATCCTGCTACGATAGCGTGGAACGACTCCGATACCATCGAGCCCGCGCAGTTAGCGCCTAGCAGGTCAGCCGACCGTTCAGACAAGGTACATGTCGTTAGGTGTCGAATGACATAAGCCCGCGCGAACACAAGAAAAACCGAAAACCCCGCACATTACCGACGAGTAATTGGACACGCTGAGTTTGAGTTTAGCTGGAGCCCCGGGCGGGAATTGAACCCACAAGTCAGGCGATTATCTCAGAACACTTTCACTAAGCTCTCATACTAATGACCGGCAACATCTGTCAAAGCTACTGGACATTTATCCATGCCAGTCAAAACGTCCAGGCGGATTTCGCTGGCTGAGAGGGTGGCTGCATACCCGGTTGTGCTAGAACTAAACAGAGAGCGAGGCATGGATCACACTCGGATTGCCAAGCTGCTGGGACTTCCATGTCCCACTGTGTACAATTGGTTACGTGGAATAAACTCCCCTTTTGGTAGCTGCACGAATCCAGACCTTCGTCCTTCTACTTCATTGAGCTATGTTGCGGGCGCCTTTCTCGGCGATGGTGCCCTTATCAAAAGCAGTGCATTCCACTATGAATTGCGATTGAGGGTGAGAGATCGGCAATTCGCCGAAACTGTAGCAACTTGCGCGAGCGTTGTCTTGGGAAAAAAGAAGCTGCCCTTCTTCGATAAGAAAGGATTCTTTGTAGTTAGATTCTGGAGCAGATTGCTTTTTGAATTCCTCTCAGATTGGCAAAGAATTCGGGAAACTACAGGTGTCTATCCCTCCGAGTTCATAAGGGGATTTGCGGACGCCGAAGGCTCGCCAGTAGTTTCAGTCTACACAAGATCATCTAGCACCTCTGAGATTGTTCGTAATCTCGCCCTCTATGTCGTCCTGGTCAACACTAAGCATTGGCTTTTGGTGTACATCCAAGGATTGTTAGAAACGCGGTTCGGCATACGTTCAAGAATCTTCCAAGAGAGAAAGCGAAAGCCAATGTGGAGCAAACGTCGATGTTATCATCTCACCATTTCGAGCCGGCTGGATCAAAAGCGATTTTGTGAAGTCATCGGGTTCGGACTGGAAAGAAAGCACGAGAAGATGTCCGTCGCCCTCCGCCTACTAGAGTCATATGACGCACGACGAGCCGCTATCGAATGGAGACGCCTCTATGAAAAACAAGGTCGCAGATGGGTCAGAATCCGGCCCATTGACGGTCTGACAGAAGTTGGAGCCCCGGGCGGGATTTGAACCCACGACCTTCGCCTCTTTGTCTGTTCGTTACCAAGGCGGCGCTTTTGGCGTTGTCTTGTTTCTACCAGGCTGAGCCACCGGGGCCTTCGAGCGGGCTGCCCTATACACAACTTCGCTAAATATGTGCTGAGAAGACACCCGGCATTTCTGAAGAGAAGTCGTGTAGAATAACGACAAGGTTGATAGAACCTTACTCAGTTCTTGAGAACTTTGTCTCCGAAGGATAACTCGCTGGGCGACTAGGCGATCGGACATTCTTCTGAGTGACAAGCGTTCTAAACGGAACTACATGGTGTCATTAGTGAAAAACCCCTATTACAGGTATACCAGTAACAAGAGAACGGGGTCTCTAGACCCAGTGACAACGTTTTGCGTTAAAAAATGGTATTATTGCGCTTTTATCATTCACCAATTTGCCAATAGTTAAGCAAACGCTTAAGTGCGTTGACGACGGCAGCGTATTTCCGAGTTAAATTAACTAAAGGAGGCTAATTAGGAAAATGGTCAGAAAATGCCCAGCATGCGGCTACAACAACCGCGACGACGCAGCATTCTGCTCAAGCTGTGGCTCATCGCTCGCAGGCGCAGCAGGACCCATGCTCAAACCAGTCCCTTCAGTCCGCGTTGTAACACCTGTCAGCCCTGGCAGCCCGATCAGGGTTCCAGCACCTGGCCAATGTTACTATCACCCTAACCTACCCGCCGTCTATGTTTGCAACCGTTGTGGAAGAGCAATCTGCCGCGACGACTCGAAGGCCTACATGGACCTTGTACTCTGTCCGCAATGTTACCAAGGCGTAGTACCGATGGTAGCAGCTCCACAACAGCAAATGCCATCGATGCAAATGCCACCTATGCAACCCGCCTACGGTCCACCCCCAATGGCAGCGCCGGCTCCCTTCATGGGACCATTGCCCCCGCTTTACCAACCTGCTCCCCCGAGAGCGCTCTGGGGCTTCATACTAGCAATGATCGCAGGTATACTTGTGATACTTAACGCAGCAGCTTTGCTTTCACCGAGCTTCTACACTCTATGGACAGGCGTCTTCTTCTGGTTGCCAGCTGTTGGCCCGGCGAGTTTGACGTTCGCTATAGGAGCGATAATCGGGCTCATACTGGTAATCGGGTCAATACTGATGCTACTAGGATACGGAACCATAGGCAGCATAGTCGTCTTTCCACTTGCGGTCTTGAGCCTGTTGATCGGCGGTGGCTTCGTGGCCGGATTCGTTCTGGGCGTGCTGGGTGGAATACTCGGCATGCTAGGACGCTAGCGGCACAATAATCATTCCCAATTTTTTGTCTCCTTCCGGTTTCTTGGTGTAGGCTTTGTCCTACGTGAGCATAGCGAAGCCCGTTAACGATAAAATAGTCCGGGCTGCGCGCACGACTAAGAATGAAATAATCGGCGTACTGATAGGGCGGTTTCAAGACAATACCATAATAATCGAAGACTCAGTCACTGGTGAATCCGCCACCGAGCCGCACCGGGCAATCCTCTCATCGAAAGCGTTGGCCGAAATTGCGGACGGAATTGTGACCGGCCGGATAAAGGGCAATATTGTCGGCTGGTACCACTCACACACCCATGGTGGGCTCTTCTTCTCGCAAACAGACATCGCCACGCAATCAGTACTCCAACAGTTTTCAACCCTCATTTCTGGAATGGTCGTAGACGCCTCGACCGGCGATGTAGGCTTCTTTCGCGTAGAGCCTTCGAGTGGGCAAGCCGTCCGTATACCTGGTGAAAGAATTACAGTCTACACCGTGCGGTCGGCGGCGGTTCGGCCCGAGGCAAGAGCGGCGCCTCCTGCTGCGATACCAACAGTCGAAGTGAAGCAGTCTAATTCCGGGATACGCGTACTTGGAATCTTCGGAGCCGTTGGTCCTATTGTCTATATCGCCGCCGTCTTGATTGGCGGTTTCTTGTGGCCTGGGTACTCACACTATAGCGAGACGGTGAGTACTCTTCTCTCTTCACGTGCTCCTAACCAAGTCATAATGGTGCCTCTTTTCGCCTTCTACGATGTTTGCTTGATCCTTCTGGCGGTTGGTCTATACTATGGAATCCAGAAAGAAGCCAGACACATTTGGGGTTCGGCGTTCCTAGTCGCCGCAGGCGCTGGGGGCCTGGTTCTCTTTCTTTTCCCGCAAGATTATACCGCCAGTCCTCCGTTCGCTGTATTGGGCATGCTGCACTTAGTCATCACAGGAATTATTGCATTCTTCTCGCTTGCAGCGATTGCTCTCTTTTGGCTACAATTCCGTCTCGACCCACGTTGGAAAGGCTACGACCGTTTCAGTATCGTAATGCTACCAATCGCGCTTACCCTGGGTGTCCTCGGCCTCGTCTCGATTTCCGCCCCGTACGCAGGTCTTGCTGATAGACTGTCCATCGGATCAATACTGTTGTGGATTGAGGTCGCTTCAATCGGACTCATCATTCGCGGTTCAAAGGGTTCCGCACCGCAGCTGGCTGAATAAAATGAATATGAAGACCACGACGCTACACGAAGACTCCGGAACGGAAGGTGACCAAATCGGCCTCCCAGCCTCACAATACACCCCATGTACCCAGCAAGAGCCGCCCGGGCCGAGGACCTTACCTTCACGCACCAACCGATTCATAGCAAGACAGTTTAAGCTCATCTGCGAAAATGAAGGCCCAGCATGAGTGGAGGTGAAACACGACAAATGAAACTGTTCGTCCAAGCGCCCATCGGCCCCCAGACTGGCCTAGCGGAGATCGATGTAATCCCAGACCATACAGTTGCGGAAATAAAGCAACAGGTCTGCCAATCGTTCAACGTTGACCCGAGCACCGTGGCTCTCATGTATGGAGGCGCGATACTAGACGAGAGTACCACCGTTGCAAGATTAGGCATTCCTGAAAATGCTCAGCTTGCACTCATGCCATACAACATCATCGGCGGGTAGGCTGGCTAGATTTGGATGTCTCGTTGCTGCTGAAGGAAAAGAGCCTGCTCAACCATCAGTTCCCTACAATCACTGCCATCGACGACCCACCTACTCAATTCGAAGGGCTCATTCGCTGCGAGAAAGGGGAAGTCATGAAGCTGTCCGAGAAGGGAGTCTGGCCCTTCACGGATTACACGAATTGGCACCGCTTCAGACTTGATATTCCCCCAGAATACCCGTTGAAGCCACCCGTGGCTACCTGGCTTACGGAAATCGCCCATCCAAACATAGTCCCGAAAATACCGAATGCCGTATGCGTTTCAATACTCGGAGAAAAATGGGACCCCAGGCTGAAACTCGTATCTGTCGTCAACGCGTTACATTACCTTCTGACGGATCCAAACCCTCAGAGTGTTTTTGATAACCCCCGGGCGCTCAAAGCAGCAGGCGTTTGTCGCTCCTACGGATTTCCCAAGATGACGAAAGCTAGGCCGACGAATAAGGAAGCCAACGATATTGTCCGCTTCAACGTAGTCCCTGTCCCCGAATTGGCCAAATCTTTAGGCGCAGATGACATAGTTAGGTTCGATATCCCTGGACGGGCACGACGAGCGTCTTCTTGATGCGCATAAGAGCCTCGCTCCCTTCCTACAAAGAGCTCGAAGTGGAGCTGAACCCAAACAAGACGGTGAAGGACGTCAAGGAAATAATTTGCAAGAAACTAGGCATTGAACCAGATCTCACCAATCTGCTGGCAGGCGGCAAACTCCTCCCGGAACAAAGCCGACTGTCGAAAATCAAGGGCAAAGTGACCGTTGACTACCTTTGGGCGCGACACTTGCTCGTTTGGGGGCCAGAAGGCCAGCGGAGAATAAGGGATTCATCGGTGCTACTCGCTGGGGCCGGCGCCATCGGGAACGAGGTGGCCAAGAACCTAGCCATGTTAGGAGTCGGCAGAGTCTTCATTGTAGACCGGGATATTGTCGAAATGTCTAACGTTAGCCGCATGGTGCTCTTTCAACAAAACGACCTAGGACGGAATAAGGCCGAGGTTCTGGCAGGAAACCTCCACAGAAAATACCCTTTCGTTCAGACGATTGCCTTCAGGGGCGACCTCGAGAAGATGCCTCTGAAGTTCTATTTGGATTCGGACGTAGTTGTTTGCGGGCTCGACAATGTCGTCTCGCGAATTTTCCTAACTCAGATTTGCAGAAAATACTCCATCCCATTAGTTGACGGGGGAATCACCGGGCTGAACGGTAGAGTACATGTCTATCTACCGCCCGACGATGCGTGCCCTGTATGCATGTTTCCGCCCAACCAGTACTCTAAGATCGTTGGCTTACGAAACCCATGTGATGCACCGTTGGAGCAGGAGGCCGTTCCATCCTTTGCAACGACGATTTCACTGGTCTCATCAATACTTGCCCAGGAAACAATCAAGCTGATCCTAGGGATGAAGGAATACCGGGCGAACGCAAAATGGCCTGGAACCAGCGGTCAACCCCTCAGATCTGTCTTGTTCATGGATTTGAAGAATAATCGGTACACCCCGATTGACTTGAAACGTGGTGAGAAATGCTTCGTGTGCGGAAAGGAAGGGACGACTAGAGAACCTGCCCAACGGGCTGATTTGCCGTTCGAGGTTGCCCATAGTTCGAAGGAGAGTTTGGAAGGAACTATCCGCCATCACACCAAAATCAAAGCCGGAACATTGAACGTCCTAGCGGAAACTTCAGAGGGTTCAAGACTACTTGACGGGCATTCAAGGCTAGGAAAGGGTATCGCCCGGGGGGACTATCTCAGAGTTCTCGGCGAAGACAAGAACGGAGAGTTTCACGAATCAATTCTAAGGCTTACATAGTGTGAATTTTGTAATAACCGTGTCACACTTTTGCACGCGGGTCATTCCAACTCCCATGGATTGCCACATTTCACGCCGAATTGGGATGGACGAACCCTTTCCGCCCTAAGCAACCGTTAAGAAATGCTTGATGCCAATGGATGTTGGGATTTCAGCATGTCGATGTGTCCGGCTTGCGGCTCACCCAACTCTGGGGATGCAAAGTACTGTTTCAAATGCGGTGCGATGGTTTCCCGTGGACCACCTGTGAAGGTTGAAGTGCGATCGCCCTTAACTCCCTCCATGAAACCAACTCCGGTCGCTCCAATCGCTCCGTCCACGTACGTTTCAAGACAGGGCCAAAGACAGGGAAGCTGCTACTATCACTCTGAGCTCCCATCATCGTTCATATGTTCAAGATGCGGCAGGTCGATTTGCGCAGCCTGTAACAGGCAATACGGGGCTCTAAGCCTCTGCACAGAATGTTACTGGGGATTAGCTCCCAAACTAGGCGCTCCACTCGGACAATACGCGGTTGCGAGTGAGCAGCAGGCCCGTTCCCCCTTCTCGCTCTTTTAGGTCAGGCGCCCCTGACTCTTCAGCCGCTCCGTTATTTCCTTGAGTTCGCCCACAGGAATTCCGAGATCGGATGAAGCCTTGCTTAATGATATGACACCTTCATGTTTCACGATGTAATCGAATACTTTTTCGTCTGATGAAGCCGCGGGCATTTCCAACGGCGCGCCGCACTTTTCACAAAATGCGCCTTTCGGCACAAGATTCCCACACGTGCTGCAAACCTGCGTTGCGGCGACGAGCGTGGGTGAGCCTACTGGTGGGTGGAATTTTTGCGCTTTGCGATTGAAAACACCTCGCCTATACGCGAGTACGATTCCAACGCTGAGAATGGCTGCTAGTCCTCCACCGCCAAGTATTGCGATCAGCGGGAAGTAGTCAAAGCTCCACTGGGCTTCAACAACATATGGCCTGTCGACTGTCAGGTTCCACGAATCACCAGTTTTCTGGAGTACCCCCGTTGGTGGGTCGAGCCGCAAACCGGTGAGAGCGTATGTTATCGGCCAACTTTGTCCGTCCGCCAGAACAGTAATCTTCGCGGACGCCCCGCGATCGTACCATCCCGAACCGGAAACTGAACCATGCGAAGAACGGACGTCCACGTAGTACTGTGTATTGTACGATAGGGTGACTGTACGCGGTTGATCCATCACCACCGTGTACGATGGGGTCGGGAAAGATGATCCATTGTCAACCCACCCAACGAAACGAAGCCGTTCGATGGAACTCAAATCGAGGGTCAAGGGAGCCGGCCCAAGTTGAACGTTTGCGTTGGCATTATACCAGCCCGCATCAGATTCATTGTATTTGGTTGAAATGGTAGCGGGATCATACTGAACGGTAAGTAGGTATTGGGCGAGGAAATTGGCCTTAACTGTATGCGGCCTGTCCATCACTATGTGGCCGGTCAGCGACTGGCCTGTGTAATCGCCGCTCCAGTGATCAAACTTCAGCCGCGTATTGTCTGTGGCCGTGACAATCGCATTTACTGAGAAAGTAGCCTGACTCCCTGAATCATACCACACAGAACCGGCAAGACTCGAGACATTGGGCGGGTCCGATTCAACCGTCAAGAAAAACTGTGTCTTCCAGTTCGCTATGGCAATTTTTGCCCCGCTCATCAGGATGCTATTCGAACTCGTATCGGTGCCAGATGCATCTCCCGACCAGCCAGCAAATACTTGCCGCGTCCCCTGGCCTTCGTCAATCTGACGATCTTGAACAGTTGCCTGTGCTGACGCACCGGAGTTGTACCATCCCTGACCGGTCGCAGTACTGTAGGATGACTGTACAGTAAGATAGTACTGCGCCGTGTAGGTGAAAACATGGTTTCCTGACGCGCTGAAACCCCATGATGCTTCTTGCTCATAGTATCGGGTGCCGTTTGCACCGATGCTGCTTGGGGTGTAGGAGTCTACCGTAATCACATGGCCTATGTTTGAAGTTGCGAAACTGAAGGAGCTTGTCTGGCCACCGACCATCGTCGTATTGAATGACCCGTCGACGTAGACATTCGTGCTAATTGTGGTGGGGAGGCCCGCGATTGTTATTGAAACCGCGTAAGTTGCCTGCGCACGAACAGTTGGGATGAAAAGGCCAGCGATGACTATGCAGACGAGCAGCGTCAAAAGTGGCCGCGCTGAAATGGGCAACCCCGGTCTTCTCGTTTCGTGCAATCGAACCCCGATGCCTTAAGTATTTTAGAGCACGCTATAGTGTTGGTTAAAATGCAAATCGGGGGTCATTTTGCGTTGATTCAATGAAAATCGAACTGACCACATATAGTCCCTTTTCATTGCTAATTAACGGGAAAGTGTCTCTCGTCTGGACAAAAGATTAGACCAGGGTGTCCGAACCGTGTGGTCCCGAGGAAGGCAATTCTCTTGCTCCTGATAGACTATTACGGACGAATACAATCTTTCCTGTTGCACTCTGGAGTGTGTGCGCACCATCAGACCCACACACACTGAAAATACGGTTCAAATTTGCCTGCCCGTAGCAGCTGACCCCACACGCTCGGGGGATTTACGCGTGCGCGCTAACCCTCGCATAGCTGTCCTTCTGTTGTCGCGTGCGAGGTTGGGTTTTGCCGTGGCGACTGTCTGGCTGACAGAATTCAGGACAATCAGAGAAAGTGACGTTCTTGAGGGTGTGTAGGTTTGTCGGTGCTTCAATGAACAGCGCCTTCGTTCTCCCGTGTCGAGTTTTCGGTTCTCTCAATTTCTCGAACGTTTCATGCAAAGTGTCAAATAGCGTCGCGGCCCATTAATTACCACTCACGAGAATGAGTATTGAGATTTTGCGAGCTAGATCCGGTCTAGCGATTTTGCTCCTATTTGCCGTGTCGGTGGGCGGTGTTACTATGGCCGTAAATGCGCCTGGGGGGACTGTTTACGTATCTGTTAGTCCAACATCTGTGGCCGTAGGCCAGTCGTTCACGATTGCTTTCCGGATCGCAACTGCTGGGATAGCGTGGACGGGTATGGAAATTGCCCGCGTAAGTATTACAACTTATGACTGGAGCAAGAGCCCCGCTTTGGCATATCCGCACATTTGGGATAGTGCACCCATCATGAACGTAGCACCCGAGTTGACTTACCGAGTATCCCCTCCCGGCCTAAGCACTCCTGGAAATAACTATATTGCCGTGGTGGGTGTCGATGAGTCAGGTAGCGGCGAAATAGTAGCACTGGGATCTGCTTACTTCCAAGTGGTCCAAGTGGCTCCCCCCACACACGTCATTGTAACCTCCGCGACAACCGCGGCGACAACCTCCGCGACAACCGCCGTGAAAACCGCTGTGACACACGTCATTATAACCTCCGCGACAACCCCGTTCGATTTCAGCCTCGGGTTGTCCCCGGCTATTGTTACGGTGAAGCAGGGTGACACTGCGACGTTTCAGGTCCTCATATCCTACAGCGACCCCTCCTACAGCGGTACTACCATCAACATTCAGGTCTCGGGCCTGGGCCCGGGAATGAATTACCAGGTGATACCAAGTCCACCCACCCTACGGGTTTCAACCTCCAGCTCAACTCCCCCGGGCAGTTACCCTGTCACTCTCACCGGCTCTTCGCATGGCGTGAAGCATCAGGCGAACGCTCTTCTGACGGTGAAGACGGTACAGCCCTTCGACTTCTCCATCTCAGCCTCACCAGCGCAACGGACCATCACACCCGGAGCAAGCACAACCTCAACGGTTACGGTCGGCCTGTTATCGGGAACGTCCCAGAACGTGGCTTTGAAAGTTACTGGCGCTCCGAAGGGAGTCTCTGCGTCGCTGAATCCGAAATCAGGGACGCCAAAGTTCAGTTCAATACTCTCCATCACAACAACAGCGTCTGCGGCCTCTGGAAAGTACACCTTAACGATCACGGGCACCGCTGGAACAACATCACACACAGCCGCATTCATGCTAACGGTTGGGCAGTCACCAGACTTCAGAATAGACGTGAACCCCCCATCCCAGACATCGACCCAGGGAGGAACAACCACATACCAGGTCAGCGTGGTCGGTTTGAACGGTTTCAACTCGCAAGTCACTTTGTCCGTGTCAGGATTACCGTCCGGCGCCAACGGGGTTTTCACCGTTACATCCGGAACCCCAGACTTTACTTCAGCGCTTACAGTTACGCTCCCAGCGAACGCACCCACCGGACCATTCACATTAATAGTAACCGGGGCTGGCGGTGGAGTAAACAGAGCTGCCAACCTCGTCCTGAACATTAATCCAGCCACACAGACATCAACTCAAACAAGCACGCAGGCTCCCAGCCCAGTGGTCGGAGATTTGACGAGCATGCTTCAGCAAAACCAATTGCTGATACTCGCTGCCGTCATCCTACTCGTCGGTGCGGTTATCGTCGCCTCCAGGCGCAGAAAACCAAGCGGGCCAACACAAGCGGCTCAAGCTCCGAAGAGTGGGGGCAGTCTATTGTCAAAGTTGTGGAATCCACGACCCGCCTGCGATTAATCCCTCGAAAACTGTGAAATCCGCGCGTTCATGCCTTGGCGCCGGGGGTGGGATTTGAACCCCCGTGTTTTTCTGCGCTTGACCGGATGAACCCCGGAAGTTTGTCGTTCGCTGAGCCTTTGGAGTCAAGAATTGTGTTTTAACCAACACTATAGAGTGGTGTTAAGTATTATCCTCATTCGCTCAGTAGTGTGTGTGGGTCGAGTGGTACGCACACACACACTTCGCCGCGCCCCTTCGGGGCGAAATGGTAGGATGTGTTTGTTCATTTTACGGTAGTATAGAAGTATAGGATACTAGCCGCTACAGTATTTCATGAATGCGCAGCTTCAGCGGCGCGAATATCGATAGTTTGAACGGCGGCGGTGCCTTGGGTATCGTGATCTTCCCCCGAACGCGCGACGAGTTTCACCACTAGATATCCACGATTCCTCTCTCCCCCAGGGCCAGAGGTGAAGTTAAGTCGCTCAATCCGGTCGTCTGCCATCGATTGTATTGCCCGAAAGTCGCCATTTTGCTCCGCGGATACTATCGTCACTGCGGTTCCTGTTTTTCCAGCTCGTCCGGTTCGACCAATCCTGTGGAAGTAAGTGTACGGATTCTGAGGGACGTCATAGTTGATGATGTGTGTAACTCCGTCAATGTCTAAACCTCTTCCCGCTAGGTCAGTGGCAACCAGTATACGGCTGTGACCGCTTCGAAATGCGTTCATTGCTCTATCGCGTTGATGTTGGGTGAGGTCGCCGTTTAGTGCTATGGCGTCTTGATTTCTTCTCCCGAGTGATTGGTTCAGCCAGAATGTGCTGCGTTTGGTTCGACAGAAAACTATGGCACGTTGTACTTCTTTGTCCTGCAGGATTCTTAGGAGCGCATCAAGTTTTCTTTCATGGTCAACTTGGTAGTAGTATTGGCTGATTTCCTTGACGTTGAAATCCTCCGGTTCGATCAGGATTTCGCGAGGGTTCTTCATATGCCTGCGGGCAAGTTTCAGTACTTCTTTGGGCATCGTTGCGGAGAAGAACGCGATTTGACGTTTACTTCTAGTCTTAGTTAGGATATGCTCAACGTCATGAATGAAGCCCATGTCCAGCAACCTGTCAGCCTCATCCAGAACAACGCACTGAACTTTTTCAAGGTGAAGGGATCCACGTTCTATATGGTCGATGACTCGCCCGGGTGTTCCAACTATGATCTGCGGGCAATCTTCTAAGGCGCGTATTTGAACATTAATTGATTGACCACCATAGATTGCAAGAGCACGCTTGCGAGTGAATCTGCCATACGAGTTGATGTCGCCTGCTACTTGCACTGCAAGCTCGCGTGTCGGAACGAGCACCAGCGCTTGAATATTCAGGTTCTTTTCGTCAACGATCTCTAGGAGCGGTATCCCGAAGGCTGCGGTTTTTCCAGTTCCGGTATGAGCTTGACCAATCACATCGGTTCCGTGTTGCAGAAGCGGAATCGTTGCTTCTTGGATCGGAAACTGTCGCTCGAATCCAAGTGCTTTGATAGCATCCAATATTTCTGGGCTTAAACCCAGTTTCTCGAAAGTACTCACAGATTTTTTCTCCTTATCTTCCACGTCGCGGGTCCAAGATGAAGACCGAAGACTGGTTCCGTCTTTCACTTATCGTCGGAACGAGATTTCGGTTGTTTCCTCAGACTTCGGCGACTTCGGTCAGTTGCATCAAGAAGAAGAACATGCGGTCAATCGTTGCAAATGACTCGTGCCTCTCGTTCTCGACAACTAACTTTGTGCATTCTCGCCTTGGTTCAATATAAGGATAGAAAGACAAGTAGAGTTCACAACGAAATTCGTGATTTAGAAGTTTTCTGCTAAATCATTATGGCCATTAGGGCCAAGTCTTGTTCAATTCTTGGTACATTCTGTTTTAGAGTTGGTTCCGTCATCGCCCTGGCCGGGGCTCGGGACTTGTTAGCAATTGGTATAAAGTCAGGTTCTTTCTCAAAAGTTTTCTGGACTTTGGGGGGGTGGGGCTAGTGGTGCGGGCTCTTCTCTTGCTGATTAGTTCCTAAGATCGCACGTCCTGGCTATCCGGTACACATAAGCAGACGGAGCGGTTTGGATTTCGATTAGGATAACTACAGAATTCGTGGTAGAATAGCATGTTGGCTCTCAGTGATGTCGCAAACAACACTTCGGTTCTTGTGGCGGATTTGATGGCTTGCTGTTTGAGATTCCTGGTAGGGACGTCTATTAGGTGAGCGGACTATAGAGGCCCATGTCAAATCGTGTCTTCTTGTGTTGCTGCCAAAAATGCGGTGTCCGGTTTGAGTTCACCGGAAGCTATGAGCATTTCAATGATTTCATGGACTCAAAGGTTTTTGCTTGTCGAGGTGGCCACAGTGAACAGCGTTCTCCCAGACACTTCTTGAAGCTCATCACGATGAGTGAGCCCTCTCCAGTCACGGAGTGGAAGCCGGGTAAGGGGCTGAACTACGTGGACATTCTCGATGTTCAGACAACTCGCACAAGAAATATGCAGATGGATCACCTTGGGTCAGGTTTGTACATAGACCGGCGTACGCTGACGAAGTATGATTACGAGGAGGACGCGAAAGGATACCGACACTATTTCGAGGTTCACGAGAGGCGGATGATAGATAGGCTTCCTTCACAAAGCGCACCTTAAGTATCACTCGGGTGCGCCCTCTGGCCGAACACAAAGCGTACATCAGCATAGAGAACGTGGTCGCGACAGGTAATCTCCACCAGAATATTGACCTGAACTCTATTGTGCGCGTGTTCCCTGGCGTCGAATATCGGCCTGAACAATTTCCCGGTTTAGTATATCGATTGAAGAAACCGAAGTCCACTACGTTGATCTTCGGCTCGGGTAAAATGGTCTGCACTGGGACGAAGTCGGAGCGGCAGGCTCACAAGGCCGTCGCGAAAGTTGCGGACGAGCTCAACCGTAACGGGATCGTCATTCTGAGTAAGCCTGAGATTCAGGTTCAAAACATAGTGGCTTCGGCAGGTTTAGGCGGCCATATTGATTTGGAAAAGGCGACCTATTCACTCAGACATACGATGTATGAACCCGAACAGTTCCCCGGCCTCATCTACAGAATGGAAGACCCGAAAGTAGTCATACTAATCTTCGGAAGCGGAAAGCTCGTTTGTACGGGCGGCAAGAAAGAGGCGGAGGTACACAGATCCATCGCAAAACTGCAAGGAACGCTTGAAGAGAAAGGGCTCATAACCTACCCGTAGTTCCGAATCGGAGACGCAATGCTCCCTTCTATCCTTGACATGGCATTCAAGGGAAAATTCCCGGGTGACCATGATGGGCTCGACTTCGGCGTCCTTTCCCCACCTTCCTTCCTTGAGAAGTCCAACCATTCCTATGACTTTGGAACCGTGGACAACAACCCAAAACAGGCTTGGATCCACGGTATCTAGATCTCTGTCATAGTCACTCTCTATGGGACCCCACTTAGTGAGCGGGTTTTCATACATTTCGCGATGCCACTCGGTCAACTCTCTCAACAAGAAAGCGCATCCTTGCAAGTCGCTCTCTTTCACGTAGTTACGAATAATCACAGATGATGATTCCAAGGGATACTGCCTGAAACAAACTCTCACACAAGGGTAATCAGATTTGTGTGTGGGTCAGCTGGTGCGGGCAAGCAAATTTGAACTCATCTTCTAGACTTCCATTAAACACTAGGTAAACTAGGTTGGAAAGAGATCAGTACTAGATTCTCACAGAATTTTGGATTTTACCAGCACTAATGAGCTGATTTACTTGATTAAGCAATCTGCTGAGTCAAAAAACGTGTTTTAACCAACACTATAGAGTGGTGTTAAGTATTTCACATATCTGCGTTAATTGTAAACTCGTTGGGCCGGTGCGAATAGCACACATTCATGGTGGAGAATTGAGCATCCAGAGGGATTGGAAGATAGATGGTATCTACCCCATACACTAGAGGCAGGAGCCGCGAATACCAAGTCCTACGCATGTTGAGGAAGGAAGGCTGGTTTTGCAGTAGAAGCGCAGCCTCTCACGGTCCAGTTGATATTTTCGCTGGCCGCGGAGGGCGCATGTTGATGGTTCAAGTGAAAAGCGGAGAAGGCAGAGCTACAGACGAAGACCGTAAGACGCTGAAGCTATGGGGAGAGGCTTTCCATGGAACAGTCGAAATATGGAGGTTTAGGAAGGGCAAACCACTTGACCGTGAAACTGTGTATGAGTGCGATGGTTAGAACGTCTAGTGTGTTGCATGCGTCTCGATCTCCTGAAGAGTCTCTTCGATTGCCTTCTCCGACAGGCCACGTCCGAGTAAACCATCCCTTCTGAAGATTGGTTGGCCGTCTTTGAAGACAATTACCGTCGGGACGACGTTTATGTTGAAAGTTTCCCAGAGCGGATCCTCATCGTCGCTGATGTCAACCTCCGCCCAACGCACGCCCTTACCGTTCATCGCAGCCTCGAACTTTGGATCGAAACTTCTGCAGAAAGGGCACCATTGTGCATAGAATAGTACAGGGATTGTTCCCGTGCTCTTCAACCGTTTGCCATCGAAATCTGCCGAATGCAATTTCATTCGATATTCCATGAACATGGCCGGGAACCATTCTCGGCTTTGAAGCTATCGTTGAACAATTCGGGCCCTAATTGCTGGGTCGCGATTCTCTGAGAATACTAACGCATTTTAGTTACGGTTACAAACGCCTTTCGCGGCGAACTAGCTCGATGGCGAACAACTTCAAGCTCCGAGGCATTGTTACAGCCCTTGTGACGCCTTTTGCACAGAACGGTGAGGTTGATGAAGAGGCATTACGCGAAATTGTTCAATTCCAGTTGAGAAGCAGAGTTAACGGCTTCTACCCGCTTGGAACTACTGGGATGGGTCCGGCGATGGAGACGAGTGAGAGAAAACGAGTTGCGGAGGTTGTTGTGGAAGAAACGAATGGCCGCGTCCCGGTCATCGTGCAGGTAGGCGCATCTGACCCGAACGCTAGCCTAGAACTGGCACGCCACGCTGAAAACATTGGGGCCGACGCCGTGGCCAGCCTGACCCCGTTCTACTATCATCCGGGGGAAGATGCAATTATCGAGTACTATGAGAAAATATCCCGCGCCACGGACCTCCCCTTGTTTGTCTACAATATCCCCCCAAATACAGGGTTCAATGTCAACGCCAAGTTACTCGAGAGGCTGAGTAGGATTCCGAAAGTTGTTGGAATCAAAGATAGCAGCGGCGATTTCACGCAGCTGTTGGATTACCTGCGCATAGTTCCCGATGAGTTCAATGTCATCACTGGAACGGACTCGTATTTGTTTTCAGCCTTCTGCGCGGGCGTTCACGGAGGCGTGTCGGCGATTGCGAACGCTTTTCCCGAACATTTTGTTGAATTGTACGAAGCGTACAAAGCGAAAGATTTGGAGAAAGGAAAGACTGTTCAAATGAAAATGCGCGCAATTCGCAATGTCTTGTCTACACCTCCTATTGCACCAATCCTGGAGACTCTGAAGATGAGGGGGCTGAGGAGCGGCTACGTGAAGCTCCCGCTACGACGGATGCACCCTCAGGAGATAGAAGCCCTGCGCGCCACAGTGAACCACATTCTACCAGAATTGAAGC
This sequence comes from Candidatus Bathyarchaeota archaeon, assembly GCA_963726255.1. Lineage (GTDB taxonomy): Archaea > Thermoproteota > Bathyarchaeia > 40CM-2-53-6 > 40CM-2-53-6 > FEN-987. The sequence continues at coordinate 118,717 of CAVSBL010000002.1, read as the reverse complement.
TAACAAGCTAAGGCCGACTCGCGCCAAAGGCATCCAAGGTATTCTTCGCTGCCCGTTTCCCAGCTTTCTCCTCTAAGCCGGATAACCTGACACCGAGAAGTCGTACCTTCTTTGGATGATTCTTGAACTCTTCTACGAGAAATCGTATTGATTCGACGATTGCGTCCTTGTTCGAAGCTGTGAATCGCAGTGTTTTTGCTCGGGTATAAGTCTCGAAGCCAACGAACCTAATCTTCAACGTTACGGTACGAAAAGACATACTTTCGTCAATCAATCTCTTGTAGACAAGGTCGATTAGGTCGAGGAGTTGACGATCTATCGCAACCCAGTCATCCGTGTCGATGTCAAACGTGTGCTCGGCCCCAATGGATTTCATAACATAATTCTCTTGAACTTCCACCTGCTCTTCGCCGTTGGCTATGGCCCAGAGCCAGACTGCGGATTTGCCGAACTCTTTGAGGAGGTTTTTCGGTGGGTATTTCGCAAGGTCACCTATGGTTTTGATTCCAAGTTGGTTGAGCCTTAGCTCTGTCTTCTTTCCAACCCCGCTTATCTTGGAAACTGGTAGTGGAGCGAGGAAATCCTTGACATGAGCGGGCTCCACGTACGTTAGGCCATCAGGCTTCTTGAAATCTGAAGCTATCTTCGCGGTAGATTTGTTCGGAGCTATTCCGATAGAGCAGGTGAGCCCCTCATGTTCCTTGACGTCAGCTTTAATCAGCTTAGCCAGTTCAATAGGGCTACCGTAACGTTTGCTGCCTTCAGTCACATCCAAGTATGCTTCGTCTATGCTCACCTGCTCAAATCTATCAGCATACTTCTTGATTCGCTCCATAACATCTGCGGAAACTTGGCCGTATAATGCGAGGTTGGGTGGAACATACACGCCTCGCGGGCATAGTCTGTAAGCTCTAGAAATGGGCTGGCCCGAGTGAAGCCCAAACTTTCTCGCTTCATAGGAACAGGCAACAACAACGCCCCTGCCCTTTCCCGCTTTAGGATCGGCGCCAATAATGAGTGGGACGCCACGTAGGGATGGGTTCTCCCTTTGCTCCACCGAAGCATAGAAAGCATCCAGATCAACGTGAAATATTACGCGCGCCAACTTGACTCCAACATTAGACTAGCGTGGTTTGGAGAAGTCGAAGAGAGTTTTCTGCGGGCCCTGAGGTTCTTTCAAGTCTGACCAATCAAGCTGCACCAGCCCCATTAGCCTCCTGAATTCGTTCACGGAGGCAGGGCCAAAACCGGCGAAGTGGTTATTGAAGAAAATGAATCGGTCCTTAACCTCATCACCAACTTCTTGCAGTGTCTGACTCCAGGTCTTTGTGACCTTAGATTGATCCTTCTGTACCTTCCCGAATTTGGTGAGTTCTCGGTCCCCGACGAAGCGCATGTAGACGAAGTCTGAGGTCACGGTAGGCGGCGTTGTCAAGTATTGGTTAACTGACCAGACTTGGCAGATGTTCCTGCTTCGGAGCAGCTTTTCCACGGTCGGATTAAACCAGGATTTGTGACGGAATTCTATAGCGTACTTATACTGTGGGTCAAGGGTTCCGATAAAGTCGGCTAAGGCCTTCTCATGCTTAGGAATTTTGAAGGATGGTGGGAGCTGTACGACGAATGGCCCAAGCTTCTCCCGCAACTGAGCTAAGGTTCTGACGAAGTGCTCAAGATAAGATGAAACTTCCTTCAGGTGCTGGTCGTGTGTAATCCGTTTCGGTAGCTTCGGCGCGAACAAGAAACCCGATGGGGTAGCACTATTCCATTGCTGCACCATCGCTGGGGACGGCGTGCGGTAAAACGTGGAATCAATCTCTACACAATCAAAGACACCCGAATACAGTTTCAAGTAATCGTGAGGCGTAGTATCCTTCGGGTAGAATGGCCCGACCCAATCGGCGTATGACCAGCCACTGCACCCTATCCTAATACCCAAGGCCATCGGACCAGATTAATCGCCTGCCTTAGAAGGATTTTCCACCTCTGGCAAAGCGCAGCTTGCAGTAGGCAGGACTCGCTGACCAGCAAGCTTTACTTCGACGGCGGGCCCTTCCAAGGAAAAGGATAAGGGAAAATTGACAGTTTTGGAGACCGCAAGCCATCGTAGAAAAGAATCTGAGGACGAATCAGGCGGGGCCTTCCGGAAAACCCTCCAAATATCGACCGTGGGGGAGGATTCAGAAGGGGTCCTCGCCGGGGTAAGGAACGCACCCGCGAATAAGCTTGCGTTAATTTGTTATGACCGCGACAAGGAGGGGGTTAAGCGCTTGGCAACGCGCATAACAGAGACACTCAAGGCCGAAGTCGAGGTTTACGACACGATTAGGCCTGAACACTCCTACAAGGACATCATGCAGGTCTTCTCAGAAATTGTCGAAAAGAACAAGGATCAGTTTGATGATTTCCTGCTGAACGTTAGCAGTGGCGATAAGATGATTTGCATCGCCGCTGCCGTCACCTCGTTCATTCTGGGGTTCAAAGCGTTCTTCTGCAAAGGGGATGAGTGCGTCATGCTTCCCCCAATGAAGCTCAGTTACACTGAATTGGTTTCGGACGTGAAGTTGAACATACTCAGAGCATTGGACAAGGCCGGGGGAGAAGTTGAAAGCCTAGACGAGTTGAGCAAGCTTACAAACTACGGTAAACCCCTACTTAGTTACCATATTCACGGCTCGGAGGATGCACGCGGCCTAATTGACCTCGGCCTCGCCCAAGCCACTAGGCATTCTAGGGGAAAAACCAAGGTCAAGTTGACTACACTTGGAAAGATGTTGCTGGTCGAGAAAATCAAGACATAAAACATAGGGAGGTTTCTATCAAGTGATCACTTTCTATCAGGAACCATTCAGCCACTGGTGCATTAAAGCCAAGAAAATCATGGACTACAAGCAGATCAAATACGAGACGAAAAATGTCGGTTACTATGATAAGAGGGAACTCATCAGCGCAACTGGCCAAGACTACGTTCCGACCATAGTGAACGATGGCCAAACCGTAACCTACTCCGACATACCAGACTTCTTGGAAAAATTCCAACCCAACCCTACGATTTACCCCGACGGAACCAAAGCTTTGACGAAAGCGATCGAAAACTGGGCACACTACCGCCTTGAGGAAATCGTATGGCGCTACGCTGTCGTCGATTTCCCCAAAACGTTCAAAGACGATTTGGAACGCTGGGTCTTCGTCGAAATCCAAGAATTGAAGCGCGGTCCGCTCCAACTTATGGAGGTCAGACGACCCGAATTCAAGGCCGACATGGAAGCTCATTTCCAAATCATTGAGGATATGTTAAAGGAGCACCGCTTCCTCGTATCCGATAAGCCAAGCCTAGCTGACTTTGCGGTCTTCGGAGCAGTTAACCCAGTCGTCTACTCAGGAAACCGGTTCCCTGAACGGTTTACTAAGCTAAGCGCATGGTACGAGTCCATAGACCACATTTGATTTCCTATTCGGCGGTTGTTGAGACTAGGCTTCAGGCCTGAAGACGATAGATACTTCACCGATAGGCTCAACGACCGCCCAAACTGTTTCAAGCAACCTTCTGCGCAAATTCTCAGTCTCCGTAACAGTCTTCGAACCGTCAACCAGCACAGCGATTATACCAGTGAGGTAGGGCCCGGAAGGCCGTAGCCTTATGCTCGCTACACCTCGTACCCCTTCCACTGTCTTGAGCGCGGCCGCCAACGCAGATGTCAGTTCGGGGCTCTCACAGGCGTCCAACAAGACCAAGGAGGATTCTCTGAATGCGATGTAGGCGACGCCGAAAATGTATATCGCGATTATCATGCCGCCAACTGCGTCAAGTTCGCGGATGCCAAGTGATGCACCTAGAACGCTAACGAAGACAACGAATGACGCTGTTCCATCCTTGATTGAATTATTGGCATCTGTCCGTAGCGATAGCAGCCCATACTTATTCGCAATCCCCTTCATCTGAAATGCGCGGTACATTGAGATTGTTCCACACGCGAGAACGGTTGCGAGAGCGATCGTCGGAAATACGATGAGCCTGGGATTCAGGAACGTCAAATATGACTGAAACATGACGTACGCCGCGAGGCCAACCATCCCGATTGATACAACAAGGGCCGATAGACTCTCCACCTTTTGGTAGCCGAAATGAAAACGCGCATCCGGCCGCCTTCGGGAATAATGCAATCCGAGCCAAACGATGAGGGAGATAACAGAGTCGGAGACGGAGTCAAGCCCGTCTGCTTTAAGCCCTAGGCTGCCGGTCCAATATCCGACCGTTAGTTCTACTATCCCTATGCCGAGTAGGGTTATTACAGAGAGCTTGGCGATTCGTTCGCCAGCTTGAAATGCTTCCGCCGAAGCCGAGGACACAAGCTGCTTGACATAGTGCTTTTACTTATTAAATCGGACTAAACGAATCGAGACTTCGGGTGAATATGCCTTGCAGGTCCATCACAATTCGAGAATCAGGGATTCGCCGTCAGTTTGGATGTCTGCGGTCCTTGTCATCCTATATTTCGGCATGGGAATCGCTGGAGGTAATATTCTCTCTCTGAATTACGATATGTTCTATCCTTTAGCCCAGGTGAACGCGGACGTTTGGCGGGGGGCAGTTTGGATGTTGTTTACAGCCATGTTTCTGCATGCGAACCCAGCCCATGTAGGGGGAAACGTACTCTTCTTGTTGATATTCGGAACTTCCTTGGAAGAACAAGTCTCTACGAAAAAGTGGCTGACAACGTATTTCGCGAGTGGGCTTGCAGGAAACATCGCCTTCCTTTTCCTAGGGGGAGATGCTATCGGCGTTGGTGCTTCGGGTGCGATATGGGGTCTGCTCGGTGCAGCCGGAGGGGTGAAAGGACTTGTGGGAATGGTCTTTTTCATTGGCCTCGACATTTTCGCAGGGGGCGGTTTCTTGGCCCACGCAGGCGGATTAGTTGTCGGCTTAGCCCTTCACTATTCTTGGCTCAGGAAAGCGCCGTTAGGAACTGGCAGCTAATGCGTTCTCATATATACAATGAAACGGGAACGGTTTACTCATGAGCTCCGAGCCTAGGATGCGCGGCACAAGATTCCGCAGGCCATCCACTAAGAAACACTCAAAGGAAAGGAGAGAAGAACACGAAACTTCGATATTCTATCAAGAAGCAATACCCATCGATCCATCCCAAGTTTCGTCAAAAATCCTGAACACGCTCGAACACCTTGGAACTCAACGCTTCGCACTTCCACCTTTCTCTGAACATTTTGAACGCTGGATTAAGGATGTGGAAGCAGTCTTGACGGAGTTCGAGACAAAGCTGCCGAACATGGCAGACCAGCCGTACAGAGTAACCGTACAGAACGTTCTGTCATCTCTTCGAGAGGCCCTGCAAAAGCAGATTGAAGCAGAGAAAGACAGTTCCGGAGAAGCATCAAAGCTAATGCAAGAATTGAATGCGTGTGAACTTGAACTCTCAAAGCTCGAACATGAGTATGGGACCCAGACGTACAATGCCAGGAAAAGAAACGAACGTGCCGTGGGAAAGCTCAGGGGCGAAATTGACGTGCTCGATAAGCGACGGCTGAAATTGCTCCGGAAACGGCCTTCGATCATTGAAAGAATCCTACACAGGCCCGGGACGAAACTCGAAGAAAGCACGAGCGTGCTGCAATCGAAAAGAACTGAATTTGATAAGAGCGGAACACTGCTCCAGCACGAACTGGACGAACTAAGGGCAAACTTCGAAGTTAAGAGTAAACATCTGAGAGAACGCCAAGAAGGGCTGAAGGCCAAGCTCGCTGAATTCAACAGAAACACTTCTAACGACGCGTTGGAAGTGAGAAATGCAGCCTGTCAAGAACTTCGCCTAGCGGTTACTCAGGCACTTGACCGATCATCGAAAGCGCAGATTACTGCAAACCCGAAAAATACTCAATAGAACCTTATTCTGCATATCACGTCCATAAGCATCGAACAGGTTGATTGCGCTGAGCGTTAGCGAAGCCCCTATCGAGAAAATCGTCGAGTTCTGCGATTCACTAACACGGGACATAATGAAGGACCATGAAAAACGGTTTGCAGAAAGAATGAAGGCGGTAAGAGAAGCTTCGAGCACACTCTCAGCCACTGCAGGCCGATTTGGGTCAAGCGTGAAAAACGCCTGGGGGACTATGGACAAGGCCGTTTCTGAATATGGAATGCGCTTAGCGCACACAATACAAGAAACCGCGGAAGAGGTATACCAAGCACAAACTTCGTCGAAATTTCCAGACGCTGAAAAATTCCATCAAGATTCGGTCAGAGCCCTCAACAAGATCATAGTGACCATCCGAAAGTACCTTCCCAAAGTTCACAGGGGCCTCAAGACCGAAATGGCTGCTCTCAACACCGCCCTCGCGAGACTCGAGGCCTCTGTAAGGTCGCTTGGTGCTGCATTGGATGAGTCGCCTGGAGCCAAGATCGAGTCTCTTCGAAGAGACGTGGAAATCTTGGCACGAAGGCGGGACGACCTTCTCACGTTGAGAAAAGAGGAAACCGAATGCGACGGTTTACTAGAGTCAATTGCAGAGCGAGAAAAGGATCTGTTGCGAACCCAGATGGAATTGGCCTCTCAAGGAGAATTTCTTGAACTGAGACGTTACGAGGAATCATTGCGGTCGAAAGAGGACGAAATAAGGCAGTTCTTCCAACCAGTCGCAAAACCCCTTGTCAAGCTTGAGAGAGTTGTATCGGTTAAGCAGACTCCTGTTCTCGACATCCAAACTTTACGTGGCTTGGTAGACTCGCCTGTTGAAACTCTAGCGACCGGCCAATCCTTTGCCATCATCAAGATTCTCGGACAGTTGGGCGAGGAATTATCGTGCGGTCAGTTGGACATTGAGGAAAGGAAAAGACGAAAGGCGGAGGACACGATACAAAGCGTCAAGAATGGAGCTATCGATGAGATGCGTCAGGAATACCTGACCATTCAGGCAAACATTCAGGAAACGTTGCGGCAACTCCGGAAGTGGGCTTCTCGGAAAGAGGGATAAGGTCGAAGATTCACTTTCCAAAGTCCGCAACGAGAAGGAAGCTCTGATGGCGCGTCACAGGGAAGTGCAGAGGAGAATCGATGAGGTCAGCAAGGATATGCTAAAACACAAAACTGCCTTGGAATCCCAGCTCTCCAAGCTGGCGCATCGAACGATAACGATACGTTCCGATCAGCCGGCTATTTCCTAATCATCCCATAGCCACTGTAGAGCATCGCTGCTCCCATCAGAAGCATAACAGCACCCGAAAGCATCGAGCCCTGCATCATCGAGAACACTTGTCCGAGCATAGCCACCCCCAAAATCAACATGATTACGCCGTAGAGCAGCATTAGTGCTCCAAAGATTGAGCGGTTCTTCATCATACGCGACGTGAGCAGGTATAGGCCAGTCAATAGTACGATAACCCCCAAGCCCAAAAGGAAATAGCCGCCCCATGTGGCAGGGGAAGGAACCATCATGGGTTCTTCCGCCATCCCGGCAGGCTGAAGAAGCGCTAAGCCTGCGACCAAGTCAACAATGCCGCCGGTGATTCCTATTAGGGCTGAATATGTTTGCTTCATGTCCCAACCGAACCCGAACTCCTCAGGTAACGAGCGCCCGTACAAAAACGTCTTGCCCACAAACAATGAACATGTCTAATCCTTATCACCTCAGGGCGGATTACCATTAAAGCGCACAGGGTGTAGATGTTGTCTTCGACAATGGAACATGGTTACATTGACGTCCACGTCCATCCACCTACCAAGGAATTCCTGATAGACTCGGGCGGACGCCACGTTGAAGCAGCCGCAAAGAAATTCGGACGCGCCATAGAACTCAAAACTTTCGAGCAGATGCTTGAGGAATACTCGAAATGTGGCGTTGAGAAATTAGTTCTCTTCGCTTGGGACGCCGAAACCACCAGTCACATGCCAAAGGTCGCCAACGAATTTGTTGCAAAGGTCGCTGACCGATATCCTGAGCGCGTCGTGGGGTTCGCGTCAGTTGACCCCCATAAGAAATCCGCCGTCAAGAACCTCGAATACGCAATTCGAGACCTGAATCTTAGGGGGCTAAAACTGCACCCGCAAGTGCAAGCATTCGAACCGAACGATAGAGCCTACTATCCGCTTTACTCGAAGTGTGTTGAACTTGGCGTACCGGTCACATTCCATACTGGTTCAACGTACTGGGGCGCTGGGTTGGAGGGCGGTGGCGGCGTAAAGTTGCGTTTCTCAGACCCCATGCTGTTGGATGACGTGGCTGCAGACTTTCCCGAGCTGAAACTAATCATGGCTCATCCCGGATGGCCATGGCAGGACGAGCAGCTCGCAGTCGCCACTCACAAGAACAACGTGTACGTGGACCTTTCAGGGTGGTCCCCCAAGTACTTCCAGCCACTTCTAATCACGTACATGACGAAAATGATCCCGCAGAAATTCCTGTTCGGGACAGACTATCCCATGCTTAGCCCACAACGGTGGCTACAAGACTTCGAAACACTCGGCGTGAGCCCAGAAATCAAAGACATGATTCTACGAGATAATGCGAAGCGCCTCTTGAAACTGAAATGAGTTTCCCGTTGCTTGTCAACTGCCCAGTCGTAAGATCGAACGGTAGGCATCTAAGTCTAGGAAGCCATGTCCACTAATGTTCATGAGGATGCATTTCTCTTCGTTTCTTGACTCAGCCAGCTTCGCTTCATCAATTGCGGCCCGCACCGCATGGGCCGATTCACCTGCGATCAACCAGCCCTCACTCTCTAGGAAAAGTCTGGCAGCGGAGAAGACGGCCACTTCGTCAACTGGATAGGCCACAGCCCTAATCAAACCCTCGTGTTTCAGGGCGCTAATGATTGGGGCAGCGGCGTGGTAGCGCAACCCGTCTGAGCGAATGGGCTTCATCACCGTTTCATGGCCGAGGGTGTACATCATCAATAGTGGCGTATGGCCCGCGGTGTCTCCGAAATCGTACCTGTACTCGCCTTTGATTAAGTTAGGCGCCGCCTCCGATTGAGCCGCGAGAAATTGGCATTCTCTCTTCCCAGCTAGAACTTCGCCAAGGAACGGGAGCGCAATTCCTCCGAAGTTTGACCCGCCGCCGAGGCAAGCGACGACCAAGTCCGGCGAATCGTCGGCAAGTTCGAACTGCTTGATCGTTTCAAGGCCAATTATGGATTGGTGAATTAGCACATGGTTTAGGACCGAACCCAAGCAGTAAACCCTGTCCGGCGAACCATCAGTAAATTCGAGCCCTTCCGAAACTGCTATCCCAAGAGAACCAGGGTGGTTCGCGTTTTCGCTGAGCAGTTTCCTGCCAAACGTTGTTTGGTCGCTCGGGGACGCGTAGACTTTTGCCCCATACAATTCCATTAGAACTCTTCGTTCGAGTTTCCAATCGTAGACGGCTCGGACCCAGAAGACTACGGTCGAGAGCCCCATCAAACTTGCAGCGTAGGCCAAGGCAGTGCCCCACTGCCCTGCACCGGTTTCTGTGACCAGAACCTTCTTGCCTTCTCTCGCGGCGTAGTAGGCTTGTGGAAGGGCCGTGTTCACTTTGTGGGAACCGGTTGGGCTCAGGTCCTCTCTCTTGTAGTAGATTCGAACTTTCTTTAAGCCCAGTTTTTTCTCGAGTCGGTAGGCTCTGTAGAGTGGCCGTGGTCGTCCAGCTTGGATGTAGAGCTCTTGCACTCCTTCAGGAATATCGATCCACCGCGAGTCTGATGATTCTTGTTTGAGGCATTCACCTATCATCCGCCTTCCTAATGCTTCCATCCTCGACTCCCCTTCGCCAGGTTCTTTTGGTGAAGGGAGTTTAGAGGGGAGATCTGGAATTATGTTGTACCATTTCCTTGGGAGGTCGTCGAGAGGGAGCGCGATCTGCGCTTGCTTCAATTGGCTATGCCTGCGGTTTGCGGACTGCGCGCGAAAGAATCCAAAGGCCTACGATTACTGCGACTACGGCCCACCAAGATATCGGTATTTTTATTCCCAGAACTTCAGTTGCCAGAGTTGCGATGCCCCAGATGAGGACCAACGCACCAACCAGAAATGGCCAGAAGTGGATTCTCATTCGAATCATGGTGAGGCCCGATTAAATAGAGCTTTAAGGGTTGCCAGTGAAATTCTGTTGCGATAACCCACTCTCTCATGTCATTTTGGATGAATGAAACCTTTGCCACGGAACAGAGGACAGACGATTCCCAGACCGCGCATTGAAACACTTTCCGACCTCGTGTTCGGACTGGCCTTATCGATAGGCGCGTTAACACTCGTCGGCAAACCCCCAAGTACACCGGCGGACATTAGAGGTGACGTTCTCGGCTTCGGATTTAGTTTCATAATTCTGATTTCAGTGTGGCTACGTTATACTCGGATAATGTCCACGCTCCCGCTAGAAACTGGGACGACGGTTTTCTTGAACATAGCATTACTGTTTCTAGTATCCGTTGAACCATACTTGCTGAGTCTTCTGAATTCAGCGGAAGCAGTTTCGCTGTACGATTATGCCTCCGTTGTCTATGCGCTAGACCTGGCCGGCCTTATGGCAATTTTGGGGCTGTTCACTCATATGTTGACTACCGAGGAGAGAAGATTGATCCCCGCTCGCCTGCTAGGTCAGCAAAAGAGAATAAGGAATACGCTCTTCATCTCGGCGTTTCTTTTCTTGGTGAGCACCCTTCCTCAGTTCTTGGCATGGAGGTTTGAGGGAACTCCTGTGAGAGTGATTTTCTGGTATGTTCCATTGATCGTATTGTGGGTCCTCCAAGTGCCAAGGATTTGGATGGGAAACAGATGAAGCAGCTTAGTTCGGTAGATATTTCAACGGACCTTAGGGTATCCGAGGTTCTTCTTGAACAGTAGCAGCATGGCAGCGTTAATCGCGTAGTATGTTGTCAGGTAAGGGTAGCCGTATTTCTTGATTCTCCTGAGCGACGTGTAGGCCATCATGTCAGGGTTGAAGATTATACGCCCCTGATGACGAATTCTTAGGCTGAGCATCACGTCCTCGGAGAGCTCCCTGCTCTCGTCGAATCCTCCTGCGTCCCAGAAAGATTCCTTCTTGTATGCGCAGTTGAATCCGGCAACATGGGGTAGACCGAGTTTCAACGAAAACCGTTGCGCCCATCCCGTAGCTACGTGGTAAGCAAGTTGGTCCAAGTTGGTTCCCCCGTAAGGCAGTGTTGGGCCTGTTACCCCAACCGCCCCTGGATCGTCATGGAACGAGCGGGAAATTTCTTCGAGCCAGTCAACAGAGGCAATGGTGTCTGCATCTATGAAGGCGAGAATTTCACCCTTGGCTGCTAACGCACCGATGTTTCGAGATGCCCCCACAGTTTGCCCTGGCTTCACCAGGACGCTATCGGAGTATTTTTGAGCCACCTGAGCGGTCTGATCGGTGCTTCCCCCGTCTACGACGATAATTTCACGGAATTCTTTCCTTGATTGGTTAATGAGCGAGCTGAGGCAGTTGGGCAGGTATTTTTCCTCATTCAATGTCGGAATGATGACTGAAATGTCCGTCGCCGCAACCACGAACAGGTATTTCAGTTTCATACCAAAGGGTAGAGATCGGGGTCTGAAGTCGAATGAGCCCCATTCTCCTTTAGCCATCATCTGGCCCGAGAGACTTTGCAACATTTCCGCCTGGCCTCGGATAAACGCCGCATCGAAGTGAGCGTAGAGCTCAGAAAATTGCGGAAGCCTAGTGAAGAGAGAAAAGAAGACCGCTGATAGCTCTGGCGACTTCAAAACGGCCGCTAGCGCAATTATAGCCGCAACAATTGTGAGTATGATGGACTGATGAACCAGGCCATCTCTCGAAGAATTGTTGTCGAGTGTAGTCACTGGCATGTCCACAGCGCCTAGCGTTAGTGATTCCCCTGGCATTCTCAATTACTGGCTAAAAGACTTACTTGAAACGTAGCATAAGAATCGTCATGAAATTTTGGTGGACCGGGCGGGATTTGAACCCGCGGCCTTCCGGTTTTTCTTTCAAAGGAATGCGAACCGGACGTTCTTTGGCCCCAGCCGAAAGTTGAGTATACCAGGCTGAACTACCGGCCCCGAGCCCTAGAAAACCAGCTCTCCTTTAAACGGTTTATTCGAGCAGTATGCTGATTAGAGAAAAAACAACGGCGGGTTTGTCGACCCCTTCACCCGCCTAAGGTCATACTCGGTGGGCAGTGAAGACACACCTCATATGACCCAGCTCCGCATATCGTACATTGTGAGCAATTGTTACCGTAGCAATCCCGGCACTCGGCGCATCTCCCTATTGTCCCCAAACATTCTCACCTCCATACGGCTGACTTCGGCTTGATAACGTCACCAAGTGGGATATTTTCCCTGGCAGAGTTCTTGGAGCGCGGCCCACCGCTGCTCCACCTGGGCCTTCAGAGTGTTCAGCTCGTCAGTGTACTGAGGCAGGAATAGGTGGCTGAATCGTCCCTGCATGCGGAGGAAGGTTTCGAGTGGTTCAACATGAGGGTTGAAGCTGAGCTTGTACTTTCCTCTCTCAACTTCATACAGGGGGAAGTAGCGAGTTTGAACCGCGAGCCTTCCCATCTGGATTGTTTGTTCCGTCTTGAAACGCCAGCCCAGCGGGCAGGGGGCGATTGCGTGAATTAAGGCCGGGCCATCGACCGCTGCTGCCTTCTGAACTTTAGTTATGAAGTCGCTCCAATAGGCGGTTGAGGCTGTGGCCGCGTAATCTACGTGGTGTGCTAGTGCGATCGCGACAAGATCTTTCTTCGGCCCTGTCTTCCCCGGCGATGCTACGCCGATTGGCGTGGTTGTTGTCCAAGCCCCTTCGGGTGTCGCGCTGGAACGCTGAATTCCCGTATTCATGTACGCTTCGTTGTCATAACATATGTAGACGAAGTCGTGCCTTCTTTCGAAAGCTCCTGAAAGCGCTTGTAGACCGATGTCGAAAGTTCCGCCGTCGCCGCCGAATATTACTATGTCCGCATCCAGCTTCCCGCCGTTCATTGATTTCAGGTAGGTCTCGACTCCACTCGCTATGGCTGGTGCGTTTTCGAACAGCCCGTGAACCCAAGGGACCCGCCAAGCGGTGTAGGGGTAGATCGTCGTTGCTACTTCAAGACAACCGGTTGCGTTAACGACATACGTCGGCCGTTTCAGGGCTTTCAATGTCATTCGGGCTGTGATCGATGCGCCGCAACCAGCGCAGAGTCGATGTCCTGGGCCGTATAGTTCTTCGACTTGCAGCTCTCTGAGGGTTGGCATCTACTCTCGCACCCCCGCAAATTCCATCTCTAGGCCCGTGGGCCTTGAAGCGGCTCCAAGCCCGGTCCGGAAGATCTGTTCAATGCTGTCGGGCGAGAGGTCGCGGCCTCCCAGCCCAGCTACCACATCTAAGACTCTTGGTTGCCCTGAGCGGTTGTAGAGTGAGCAGACTACGTCGCTGGCTAGTGGCCCACAATGGGCGCCTATGCTAAGGGCTCGTTCTAGGACTATTACGACATCGAGGTGTTCAAGCAGTTTCCCGACCTGTTCATGTGGGAATGGCCTGAAGAGTGCGATTTTCATCGCGCCCACAGGTAGGCCTTGTTTTCGTAGATTGCGGACGACCCATCTCACCGTCCCTGATGCGCTCCCTAGGGAAACGATCGCTACCTTCGCGTCTTCCATAGCGTAAGGGGTAATCTCCTCGTAGCGGCGGCTCGTTAGTTCAGCGAATTCTTTTGTCACTTCGTTGAAGACTTCCGGGACGGCTCGCATCGCCTCGTCCTGTTGTTTCTTGAACTCCGTGTAGTAGTCAGGTAGGGTTAGCGTCCCAAACGTAATTGGTTTTTTGGTGTCGAGCTTCAGGCTAGATTGTCTCGCGGGTAGAAACTTGTTTGCTTCGCTCTGATTGACTAGTTCTAGTGGTTCAACTGAGTGCGTTATCACGTAGCCATCCATGTTTACCGTGAACGGTAATGAGACACGCTCATCTTCTGCAATTCGGTAGGCCTGCATTATCCAATCGTATCCTTCCTGCGCGTTCTCAACGTAGAGTTGAATCCACCCGGAATCTCTTGACCCCATCATGTCGGAGTGATCGCCGTGAATGCTGATGGGAGCCGAGAGTGCTCGGTTGGCGACCGCCATCACAATTGGGCACCTAAGACCTGACGTAAGGTAGAGGACTTCATGCATCAGAGCCAAGCCTTGGCTGGAAGTTGCAGTGAAGACACGTCCACCAGCCAGGCACGCTCCAACACACGCTGAGAGGGCAGAGTGTTCGGATTCTACGTTCACAAACTTCGCTTTGGTCTCGCCGCCCGCCACAAGGTCGCTGAGGCGTTCGACAATTATTGTCTGCGGTGTAATCGGGTACGCTGAGATGAAATCCACGTTTGACTGGATTACTGCCTTTGCGATTGCTTCTGACCCACTCATCGGGACCAGTTGGGTCTTCTTCGTATTTTGCATCGTTTATTCCTCCTCCATCGTGATTGCTTTGACTGGACATTCAACTGCGCATATGCCGCAACCCTTGCAATAGTTGTAGTCGAAGGAGATGACCTTCGGCCCGCGCAAAATTGCTGGTTCGGGGCACCAAATCCAACAGAAGAGGCAGTTGGTACACTTCGCCTCATTCAAGATAGGTTTCTTAGTCTTCCAATCCCCAGTCTTGAATTCTCTAGCAGAACCTGGTTCGACAATTACGGCGCCGCGAACCATGTCTCGCCAGCCAGCTTTTGCGGCAGCCTTCAAATTTGCTTAACCTCCTTGAACCCCATCCTAACCATCTTCGCGTTAACTTCACCCGACTCGCCGTGGAACCTCTGTTTCACGGCAGATTCTAAGGCCTCGATGCTAAGGCAAGCAGACGCGTTCGCAAGTGCCCCAAGCATTATCGTGCTTACGGTGGGGGTCCCGATTAGTTCCCTTGCAATTCGAGAGGCGTCGACGACAAACGCGGATGCCTTGGACTCATCACTCATTTTCTTGACAACGGACGCTTCTAACTCTGTGGAGTTTACCACAAAACGCCCCTCTGGTACGAGCCCTCGCGTTACAGGCACTGTCGCCAACAGGCTTTTTTCGAAGACTGCGACAGCTGTCGGGGTGTATATTTGGCTCCTGATTTCGATTGGTTGGTCATCGATGCGGGCAAATGCCGCTACCGGCGATCCCAATCGTTCTGGACCAAAGTCGGGGAACGCTTGTGCATACTTGCCGTCCAGAATTGCGGCTTGAGCAAACAGGCGGCTGGCGGTCAGTATGCCTTGACCGGCTCGGCCGTGAAATCTAACCTCATGCACGTTCTTCAAACTCCATTGGATGGACCATCACTCGAAGTATATGCTAATCATAGTGCCGTATGGATTCTATAGATGGAACATACTCCCTAAGCAAAGATGTGTTCCCCTCAACCCAAGCTGGGAACACTCGGTCCCGACACATCTGCACGACTCAAACCTCCGAATCGTGAGAACTGTCCACCGTCTGACCAAACCTGAATCAGATATACAGCATGCACATGTCGCATCAGGACTGGCCAAGCCTTGAAAGATACTCAGCTGTCCGTATTCTCTGAAAAACAGATAACCAACACACTAAACCTGAACGGAAGTGCGAACAAATCCTTAAAACAAAAGGATTAGCACACCCCCACGGCAGGGCCTGTAGCTCAGCTTGGCTGGAGCACACGACTGATAGGGTGCTTCTCAGAAATCGTGGGGTCGCCGGTTCGAATCCGGCCAGGCCCACCAGCTTCCACTAGTGGCCAACTTGATTGTGAATGGTATTCGGTCGCTTGTCGCCGTGACAGATAATGGCACTTGTCGCATCGCACTATTCCAAAACACAGCCTGGCGTGGGTGTACCGTAGCGACTACGTCGTAGCTGACTTCGCTTTCTTTAATCTGAATCGTATGGTTGCAACCAAAACCAGTGCGATCGTCGCTATGACCGCTGCTAAGGCGAACGTCGAATCACTTGCTTTCGCAACAGTTGTTTGAGTCGCGGCTTCAGAGTGCACATTCGGTGAGACGGTTACTGAAAGTGATTTGATTGTCGACAGGCCATCGTTTTGAGTAGCGCTGATCTGAATGACGTAGGTCCCTACTTTGTCGTACGTGTGGGTTGCAGGAAATTGTTGTTCTGAGGTTTGGCCGTCTCCCCAACTCCAGTTCACTGTTGTGATTTTGGCGTTTTGGGTTCCTGGGATAGCGATTCCGCCAATTCTTACCGTGAGATTTTCGGAAAATACGTCTCTTGCAAACAAGATGATTTCAGGTGAGTTGAACAGCGTGCTCGCTTTCTTGATGTAGTAATTCTCGGAACCATTCAAGGTGACGGATAATTTGCCCGTATTCTGAGAGAGCAAGCCGTAAACCTGCACCTGATCTCCTAACGTGATGTTTGGATCGACGTAGCCCGCACGAAGGCTGGGCAACACGCTCACAACCTCATTATATGTGACTACTCCAACGCTCACGGTCGTGTTGATAGATTCTGGCCCTTGGTAAACGCGTGTGATCGATATGTTCCAACCATAAACGCCTCCCCTCGGGTATAGGTAAACCTGCACGACTTTCCCGTCGAATCTGGTTTCTTCAATGATACTTGCGTTGGATGAGACTGTTCGGGTAAAAGTATAGAGCGCCTTGTCAACCACCTCAAACGGAGCAGTTTCCGTGACGGTGCTTGAGCCCTGTTGGGCTACGACCACTATTCTCCATAGCCCGATGGGATACTGCGCTTCAAAATAGTCCACGAAAGTTCCAGCGCTTACTAGTGCCACCTCGTGAATCCAAATCGAACCATCAGGTGTTATGAATTCAAGCTTTATCAAACAATTTTGGCTGAGTGAGACGTAGAATTTGATTTAGTCTCCCACGGTGTAGGTTCCGATCGGCACGTTTGCTCCTCGACCGGCATTATCGGTGTACACGTCAACAATAAGCCCCTGCGAAGTTGAATTGTTTGAAAGCTGAGGCGCGGTGACCGGAGTTAGATAATTGGCACTGAAGCCGACCTCGATAGCTACGGCCATTGAGCTTAGAATGAATAATGAAATCCAAAAGAACGCCCTCGGCGACAATCCCTTGAGATGCTTTGCCTTGAAAGAATCACCATATTCCATTGAGGCCAATCAAATCACGGAGGCGGTCCCTTAGTGGTTGCTTAATTATTGCAATTACGGGTCATAACTACAAATCGCAGACGCGTAGATGAAAAGACCACCAACATCGACGGAAAAGGGCACTGACTTGGGGCGCATGCTTACCCCAGTGAGAGATTATTTCTTTTGCAAGTCTGCAGTGATCTCTCTTCGCTTCCGTTCCAGCCATTTCTCGAATGCTAATACCGCCTCTCGGTCTCTTTCCATTGAAACCGCCAATACTTGCTTCCCCAGCCGAGCAAAAATGCATGCAACGAGTCCGAACCAGACGACGATACAATCGACGCCGTGTACATACTCGGCATACCTCTCGCAGATGCCCATGATAGTTAATGGTCCGAGGGTGACGAATTCACGGTCGAACTTGGTGGGCGAATAGGTTCGTACGTCTGGCCGCATCTGGTTCAGCAACACATCCCCTTCATCCGAGGCTAGTGCTACCCAGCGAATCTTCTTGTTGACGGCGAAAACTTCGTCGGCAGTAATGACCAGTTTTTCAGGGCTCATTCCGTTCAACTTCTGGGGACGAGTCGGGCGGACAGAACGTTTTTCGATTCGTTGAAGTAAACGTCGTTCGCTTCATAGTTCTTACCGAACAGGTGTGAGAATATTCCGCTCCAGTAGCCGAAGAGTAGCGACTTTGCGGCGCCGGTGGCTTCCTTGACGCATGGATTCGCTATCTCAATTGAAACCGAGTGATCAGGATTCAGAGTATGCTTGGTGACACCAACGCCGGAAAGCAGGTCGGTCAACTTGACCATTTCAATGGTATCCTCGATGGTAGCCTTCGGGTTATCTCTACGATGCTTCTCCGCATCCTCTTTCCCTAGATGAAATTCATGATTTCGAATTATGACCTCGGCAACCGACGACCCAACGAGGCCGTCAAGGTGTCTGCACAACGCCTCGGCATCAAGTGCCACATGCCTCTTCCCCACAATACGCAGCTCACCTTTCGCTCTATCCCAAACAATATCCTCCACTACTCACAACCGCCCGTTCATATGAGTCTGCACGCCACCTGAGGAAGGAGTGCGTCAATAACTTTTCTTGTCCCGCGCATGACTAAGATTTCGCAATGCCGTATGCCATTACGGCATCAATATGATGTTGACCGCAAGTGAACATTTGGCCGGCTTCGGGACTACGTTTCACTTATGGGAAGAGGAGGCCTGATAGTATTAGTATGACTAGCCCAATAGAACCCAACAGTAGCCAAGTTCTGTTGGGAAGCCTCTTCCATCTCTGCGTCCGATATATGTGAGAGATCATGGCAAAGGATAGCAGGTCGACGGCTAGGAAAACTGCGAATTTGCCTTCGCTTACGGTGCTCAACGCGTCGAGAGTCCAAAGGAAAACGGTCGCGACCGCCTGTAGCAAAAAGAGTAAACTAACTATCTGTTCACTTTGGTCCATTCGCCCTCAATCCTAGGTCGAACAAGTAGATTCTCCTCTTGAGCGAACCTTCTTCGAACCCAAGCCAATACAATAGGTACATCGCGGCAAGCACTGCGACCCCAATCAAAGAAAGCGAAAAGCCAAAGCTCACCTCCCTCGCAAGACTAAACCCACTCAAAGCCATCTCCACGACGTCATTCAGGGACCTGCCGATCCCAAGAGAACCAAGCGCTATCACACCGACGAAGCAAATCGCGACGGGCAGTCTCCGCAACCCCGTTGGCGGTTTCGCGACCCCGGCTTGGCCTGATCGCTTGCTCTGTGTCAGTACGTACAGAAGGAATGAGATTAGAGCGATGACGAGGGCCGTACCTCCTAGGACTGCCGCAGCTTGATCGAATGGAATGATCTGGCCCGGCGTCAGAAGCCCCCAATATGCAAGCACAATCAGTTCACCGATGAAGATTAGGCCAAGGGTAACATGCATAGGCCTTTCACGAATCATCCTGCCCGCCCCGCGGTCGATGAAAGGAAGAAGAATGAGCACGATGAAGACTATTGTTACCATCGCGAGTGCTATCGGAAGACCGGGCCCTTCGAATATCGAGATCTTGAGAATTTGGTAGATCCAGAGGAAGTACCAGTCTGGTTGTGGGACGAATTGGGCGGCGAGTTCCGGAGTGTACTGCGGAGGAAGGCTTAGGGGGAAGATGACGGAGATCAGTAACATCATGCTCCCGAAGATGGCTGCCAGTTCGAGGAGGTACATGAGAACATCCGGAAAAATCGGGATTAGCTTGGTTTCTTTCCCGCGAGCAGGTTGGCCTGTTGCTGGTTTTGAGATGCCGTGAGTTTCCAGCATGTACATCTTTGTTGTGAGGAGAACTAGTAAGACCGCTGGGAGGACTACGACATGCAAATCGTAGAACCGAAGCAGTTCCGTAGCATCTCCGCCTGCACCAACGGCCAGGAAGCTTACAAATGAGGCCAGCGAGGGCGGCAAGGCATCGATTATCCCGATTCCAACGTCAGTGGCAGATTTTGAAATCACGGTCCACGGAAGTAAGTATCCTGTGAAGCCAAAACCTAGCGTAACGAAGCCCATCACCATCCCAACAACCCACATCATTTCTCTCGGCTTCTTGTAGACCGACACGAAGTAACCTCGCATCATGTGCATGAACGCTAGCACTATCATCGCGTAAGCTGTGTAGAGATGAACGGTCTGCAGAAACCTACCATAGTAGACATCCTGGAAGATGTACTGAGTTGACGGGAAAGCCGCGGCTGGGCTGGGGACGTAGTAGAGCATCATTATGACGCCCGTGACACCTTGAATCAGAAAGGCTACGACGGTGAGCGCTCCCAACCAGTAGAATGGGTTGATCGAATAGGCGGGGGCAGGCCTCAGGAGCGGGTAAGAGAGCCCTAGCCTACTATCGAACCATTTAACCAGACGAGCAAGCGTGTTATCGTATTCGTTTCGTTTCACAGAGATTAACTCACTGGGTTTCCGCCTTCAAGATCTGAGGAAACGTCGTTGGATCCGGTGTTATGTCCGAAGATCGTAGGCGGAGTCATTCCCGTCGCGTAGACATTTCCTGATTCGTCAACTTCCAAGAGAACTTGAGGTTGAGGCCTCGGAGAAGGGCCTGAACGCACTTTCGCTCCATGCAGAAAGTCGAAGACGCTCCCATGACAACAGCAATACCCTTCCGGCCCTGCCGCGCTGTAGGAAGCGTTACACGTCGGAGATGTTCCGGGTGCCTGAAAGGCGTAGATGCATCCCAGGTGCTGGCAGACGCCGCTAAATGCGACTAGGTCACCCTCCGGGCCAACTCCACCGTCGGCCTTCTGCCCCAGTTTAACGAGAATGTTCGGCTCATTGTCCAATGGATACGCAAAGACCACTGGTTGATTGACGCTCAAATCGGCCAGTTGGGCGACCTTTACTCTTGGAAATGATTTTGTTCCGACAGGGTTCTTCGTGCCTTCAGCTGAATTTGTAATGGACTTGGCGATGGCCGCAACGCCGCCAATAACTAACAGGCCCGAGAAGGTCAAGATGACCTTTAGGAAGTTCCGTCTTGTTTCCTTAACTCTCCGCCACCGTTCTTGCGCGGCCATTGCGTCACCGCCTACTTCTCTTCGGTTTCGGTCTTGTCAGGATTCCAATGACGACTCCAACGATGAGGAGACCGATAGCAACTACAGCAGATAGTGCAGGGCTGACGCCGCCTCCAGTGGGCTGGGTTGTTGGTGTTGGTTGTGCTTGGCTGCTTATCGCTAGGTTGTACCATGGCGAGACAGATTTGATGTGGGCAGACTCTCCCAACCTTCCGTTCCAAATAGCGAAGGCAACGAAATAATTCGCCCCGTTTGCAAGCAGCACTCTATATCCTGCCGCGTCCGAGGGATTGAAAGCCCTGACCATTTCAACCGTCCAAGTCTTCTCGGTTGTAGAGAAGGAATTTCCAACGTGGACTATGTAGGGGTCTGCGTTGGGGACTAGGTTCGGCGAGTCTTGCCCAAAACTGCCTGCGATAACAAAGAACCCTGTCGTGTTAGTGTAGTCATCCTCCGCGAAGGACAAGTTATCGGATGGAAAGATGGGGTTTCCGGATGGGTCCGTATAGCCCCCTGGGAAATCAGTATCGTTGGAGCTATTGTCAGTTGGCACTGAC
Organism: Candidatus Bathyarchaeota archaeon; assembly: GCA_963726255.1. GTDB lineage: Archaea > Thermoproteota > Bathyarchaeia > 40CM-2-53-6 > 40CM-2-53-6 > FEN-987. The sequence continues at coordinate 97,520 of CAVSBL010000002.1, read as the reverse complement.
TGCCAATGCCAAATGTCCGCGGCGCCGCCAGTAATGGCGCCACTTGACCCAAGTTCCATTACAGGTGACTGCTGTCTGTTGGAAGCACTTGGAAGGAACCAGAGCACTGCTGCTCGGTCTTGGTAGTAGTAGGTTGAATTGTAAAATAATTGGCCCACGTTGGAAGTGCTCGCAGGATCCAAGGGTAGCAGCGTTCCATTCTGTGCTTGGTAGATTTCGCTTGCGGAGCCGAAGGAGGGCCCCTGATCATCATGCCACTGAAGTAGGATGTAGATATCGTACCCATTATTGGCGGACTTGACAAGGACATTCGCGGTATGACCCCCACCTGGTGACACTGAGGCCGCTAATGGAACCGTTGTCTCGCCGACACTATTCCAGAATGATTCGCTACCGGGGGCATCATAGTTAGGGGCGCCGTCTACGCGGTACGAGGTTATGGTCGGAAGCGCTCCTTGAGCACTCGCGAACCTCGTAACATAGGGTCCGTTTGCGGAAAGAACTATGAGAGCAAGTAGTAGGATTAAGGCACAGATAGATCGAGTGCGAATCTTTCTGATCATGGTCAGGTCTCCGTCGTCTGTAAGGAAAGTTCGGAGTGGATTCTACGGTGTGACACGTATAAAAAACTGAGTTAGGGGATAGTGGTTCGCACCGTGCATAGGCCTCGAACGTGTATTTGACGGTGGATTCCATTTTCAGTTCAGCACCTTGAGCGATTGGGGGCAGCGCGCTAAACACGTCGACCGAAGTCTTCGTGCTTACACGCCTGCTCCATCAAACCCATCTTCTTTGGGAGCCCTTGTCCAACCCTGACGCCCGTTGCCAGGTGTCTTGGGTTAGAATGGCTGCCTTTTTTCGGGAGAGGCTTCAGGCTTAGATGCTTTCAGCCCTTATCCTCGACAGCGTGGCTGCCCGGCAGTGCCCTGTCGGACAACCGGTAAACTAGAGGCTGCGATACCCCGTTCCTCTCGTACTAGGGGCGCCTTCCCCTCAGGCAACCAGCACTTCCAGCAGGTAGAGGCCGACCTGTCTCGCGACGGTCTAAACCCATCTCGCATTCCCCTTTAATCGGCGAACAGCCGCGCCCTTGGACCCTGCTGCGGGCCCAGGATGGGAAGGGACGACGGCGGAGAACCAATCCTCCTCGTCGATGGGGACTCTCAGAGGAGACGAGCCAATTACTCCCGGGGTAATTTTTCTGTCACATCCAGCCCCCAACAATGGGGACATGAATGATCGCTAGACCCGGCTTTCGCCTCTGGATGCCTTGCTGATGAGCATCCAGTCAGCCTGGCTTTTGGTCTTGCCCTCTACTCCGGGTTTCTGTCCCGGATGAGCCAAGCTTTGGGCCCCCTTGATATTTTTTCAAGGGGGTGCCGCCCCAGCCGAACTGCCCGCCAGCCGTTGTTCTGTGCACTAAGGCACAGTTAGAGATGCGATCGCAGATAGGTGGTGTTACATTGTTGCCTCCATCAACCCCGAAGAGTTGACTTCGAAGGCTCCCACCTACACTCTGTACCCGCAATCACATCCCAGCGACAGGTTGCAGTAAAACTCCACGGGGACTTCTCGCCCCGCTGGAAGACCTTGGACTGTTCGTCCAGGTTGTGGGTTCACCGGGCCCTAGGCGGGGACAGCGGAGAAGTCGTTGATCCATTCATGCACGTCGGAACTTACCCGACAAGGCATTTGGCTCACATCTGTTACTTCCGTGACCTAACAGAAATATTGTAGGCGGGTTTGCACATCGCAAACCTCCCTGCATCGCTACAGGGGTCGGACTATATCTTAATCGCACTTCAGCGATTTCCGGCGTAGAGTCTCTGAGGATTCTAGATACCGCGGCTTCACTTTTCGATTCATCTTCCAGCAAAGGTTAGCTATCCTGTCGAGTCCTTCACGAGTCAAATGTTCGCGTTGCTTCATTGCGCGCAAGACTTGTCTGAAAACTTCGAAATCTTCGCTTTTCTTGGTCCTTAGTGGATATTTTTCGAAGAGAGCAATCACGTTGGTCAGTTCATTCAATTTTCGTATTCTGAGTTCTTTTCGCTGGTCGTGATTCACAACCACTTTCCCAGCTTTGAAGAATCGTTGAAGTTCCTTGAGAAGTGCTTCGTCACGTTTGTGTTGCACTATTCGAAATTCTGGTAATACTTGCCATCCCATGCTCATCTTTGGTTGCTTGTTTATGGAGATATGGAAGCATCCTTCGCCGTCGACGAATCCCGTGACCCATCGCGGATCCAGCCTTTCCTGCTGATTATCTGCAGTCAACACTTTTTCACTTCAACCGTAGTCCAAGGTTGCTTATGTTTCTTGGAGGTTCGATTGGAGTAGTGTGACATTCGCCAGACCTTCCAGCATATAGCCGGATTTGGTTAAGGCAAACCACTGTTTACCTTAAGAGAGTCAGAGTTACTCCCGGCGTTTAGCGGCCCTTAGCTTGGTTGAACCCGAGTTTCAGGTACCGCCACTGGCCAGGACTCAGGAACCGTTCACACCCTTTCGGGCTGGCGGTTCCCTATGTTTTTAGTAAACAGTCGCTTCTCCCGAGTCACTGCGACCTGGCGTTCCAGCTTGCGCCAAAACGTCAGGCACCCCTTTTTCCGAAGTTACGGGGCTAATTTGCCGAGTTCCCTCGCCTAAGTTCCACCCGATACGTCTAAGGCTTCTCACCTAGGGGCACCTGTGTCGGATTTAGGTACGGTCACGGAGGATTCATTCCGTGCTCCTTTTCATTGGCTCGAGGACTCGGCTGAACCACCCTAAGACGGGCGGCTATTTCCCGCTTCGGCCGGTTCTCACCATTATGGTACTTCCCGGCCTTGACGGGTTAAATGGGGCGACGGCCCCACTCAACTTATCCCCAAGCGTCAGATTGCGGACTTGCGTTGCCGCGTGTACCTCCGTGGTACCGGAATTTTAACCGGTTTCCCTTTCGGCTTATCCGGTTAAGGGTTGCCTTAGGGCCGACTTACCCCCGGCTGACGACGCATTGCCGGGGAACCCTTGCCCCTTCGACGGAGGGGATTCTCACCCCTCTATGGCTGTTACTACCACCGGGATCTACACTTGTGGCCGGTCCACTGGATCTCAAAACCCAGCTTCCGCCCAGCCACAACGCCCGCCTACCAACACGATTATGCATCGTGTTCTAGGGTAACGGTACCTGGCTTAGCCCCGTTCGTTTTCGGCGCCCCCAACCTCGGCTGGTCAGCTGTTACGCACTGCTTGGAGGATGGCTGCTTCTAAGCCTACCTTCCAGCTGTCTGTGGTTGAGGACCGCTTTCTATTTCTACACTTAGCCAGGATTTGGGGACCTTAACCCTAGTCTGGGTTGTTCCCCTCGCGACATGGGAGCTTACCCCCCACATCCGTTTCCAGCCTTCTACGGCGCCAGCGAATTCGGAGTTTGAACGAAAAGTGGACCCTTTCGAGTCCTTGTTTTTCAATCAGTACTCTACCCCGCTGGCAACCTCCGGCCAGACTATCCTTAGAGATATTTCGGCGGGAACTAGCTATCACCGAGTTAGATTGGCCTTTTACTCCTAGCCCCAGGTCAACGGAGAGATTTGCACGTCATCACCCATGCGGGCCTCCACCGGGCTTTCGCCCGGCTTCGCCCTGCCCAAGGCTAGATCACTCGGTTTCTAGTGTCATCCCCGTGATTTCAGACCCTTTCAGATCTCGTTCCTCGCGTCTTGCGACGTTGCGAACTTGTTGGTTTCCCTACGGCTTCGAGCATCACACTCTTAGCCTCACCACGAAGATGAACTCCCCGGCCCGTGGTACAAAACGGAACGCACAACCCTGGTCCCCCCTCTTGCGTACAGCCGCGTTGCCGCGGTTTCCTTCGGAGGGGATCTACCCTTTCGGGCTGTGCACAACTGTTACCACCTGATTTCAGGCACTTTTCGCCCCCCTTCCGGGGTACTTTTCAGCTTTCCCTCACGGTACTAGTGCGCTATCGGTCTTGGGACATGTTTAGCTTTGGAAGTTGCTTCCTCCCAAATTTCTACGCCCAATCCGGGGCGTAGTACTCAGGGACACCAACCCAAACCTTGCTCGGTTATGTTTACGGGACTTTCACCCTCTACGGTGGGCCGTTCCAGGCCACTTCAACTTCTCGAGCGAGGGCGCGGTCGGGCCCTATAACCCCACATTCCCGCATAGTTTCCCATGCAGGTTCAGTTTGAGCTGTTCCCTTTTCGCTCGCCGCTACTGGGGGAATCTCAATTGATTTCTGTTCCTCTCCCTACTTGGATGCTTCCGTTCGGGAGGTTCCCGCTCCTTTTCGGAGCGCCGCAGGTTTCACCCGCGGCTGGAAGTCCTATTCGGGTATCTCCGGATCGAAGCCTGCATGCGGCTACCCGGAGCATATCGCAGCTTGCCACGCCCTTCTTCAGTGCCCAAGCCCAGCCATCCTTCAGGTGGCTTATCATGCCGAACTTACTATGGAACCCACACTCGTCTAACGTTGAGGCCTATGCACGGTGTTCATCATGATCATCCGTTTCGGAGTGAATGATCACTATACCCTTCGCTTCCGAATGTTAGCTCGGAAGCTGCATTATCGCATCTTGGCTCGCAGTCACAACTCATTTGTCTTCCAGTCCATTCGAATTTACTAAGGAGGTGATCCGGCCGCAGGTTCCCCTACGGCCACCTTGTTACGACTTCTCCCTCCTTGTCTAACCTAGGCTCGACATGACCAATGAGGCCACGCCTCACCAGAGCCAGACTCGGATGGAGCGACGGGCGGTGTGTGCAAGGAGCAGGGACGTATTCACCGCGCGATGATGACACGCGGTTACTAGGGATTCCATGTTCACGAGGGCGGGTTGCAGCCCTCGATCCCAACTGAGGATGGGTTTGAAGATTGCCTTCCCCTTTCGGGGTCGGAGCCCATTGTCCCATCCATTGCAGCTCGCGTGTGGCCCAAGGGATTTGGGGCATACTGACCTGCCGTGGCCCGCTCCTTCCTCCCTCTTAGCGAGGGCAGTCCCTCTAGTGTGCCCGGAATCCCGAAGGAATCCGGTGGCAACTAGAAGTGCGGGTCTCGTTCGTTGTCTCACTTAAGAGAACACCTCACGGCACGAACTGGCGACGGCCATGCACCTCCTCTCAGCTAGTCCGGTAAGACCTTTAATCTGACCTTCATCCAGCTGTCGCCCTTGGTAAGGTTCCCGGAGTTGACTCCAATTAAACCGCAAGCTTCACCCCTTGTGGTGCTCCCCCGCCAATTCCTTTAAGTGAACTGTCCCACGTCGCGTAATTATTCGCGAAAACTTTCCGTGAGAATTCAGCCTTGCGGCCGTACTTCCCAGGTGGCAGGCTTAATGGCTTCCCTGCGGCACTGGAACAGCTCGTAGCCGTCCCAACACCTAGCCTGCATCGTTTACAGCTGGGACTACCGGGGTATCTAATCCCGTTCGCTCCCCCAGCTTTCGTCCCTCACCGTCGGGCGCGCTTTAGTCGGCCGCCTTCGCCACTGGTGGTCCTCCCGGGATTATAGGATTTCGCCCCTACCCCGGGACTACCGCCGACCTCCCTCGCCCCCAAGCCGAAGAGTATTCCCCGCAGCCCAACGATTGGATCGCTGGATTTAACGGGGAACTTTTCCGGCCGGCTACGGACGCTTCAGACCCAATAATCGTCCCAACCACTCGGGGAGCTGGTATTACCGCGGCGGCTGACACCAGACTTGCCCTCCCCTTATTCACCTGGCTAGTTATACCGGGCAAAAGCCATCCTCAGCGGACGGCACTCGGGGTGACCCCGTCACGCTTTCGCGCATTGCGGAGTTTTCGCGCCTGCTGCGCCCCGTAGGGCCTGGGCCCTTATCTCAGTGCCCATCTCCGGGCTACCGCTCTCACGGCCCGTACCGGTTATAGGCCTGGTGAGCCGTTACCTCACCAGCGACCTGATCGGACGCGGCCCTATCCTCAAGCGAAACTAGCAAGCATGCCACTAGTTCCTTTTGGGTGAGGGACCATTCCAGGCCTCCCCACCTATCGGACATTAGCCTCAGTTTCCCGAGGTTGTTTCCGTCTCGAGGGCAAGTTAGCCACGTGTTACTGAGCCGTGCGCTGCGCCTCCACCGTGGCTAGGAGACGCACAACTCGCATGGCTTAGTCCCACCCCGATAGCAGTTGGGTCCGCCAGGATCAAGCGGAGTTGGCAAGCTGACCGATTAGCTAGGACGATTTTTTGGAAAACAGCCGTTTAAAGAAATTGAACGGACTGGAATTTGACAGAATGACTGCAAGCCAATCTTAGACCTAAACGTCCATGGGAGCCGTGAGGAACCCAAGTTTGTTTAGGCCTTCATTACTGTTCCCGCAAATGGAGGTCAACATTTCATCCAAGGGCTTTAGCCCTGCTAAGTCAAGTTGACGCCGCCGCCGGGTAATCGCGGGAAGTCAACCCATCGAAAGGACGAGTTGACAAATTATAGGTAGGCCTTCGGCGTTAATATAAGCATGCCGATGTTAAAGAATCGAGAATATGTTCCAATTTAATCAATCACAACGCAGAACAACACGCCCCACCCACCAGCTCACGTAGGAAGAATGTGGTAGGCTTTTGTCAAGAAAAGAAGTCCAACTTATAGTCGAACATGCGAAGCAACTCATAACCGTAAAAGGGCACCAGGACCGACCGGCCGTCGGCCCGGAAATGGAAGATTTAGGCATCATTGAAGACGGCTCCATAGCCATCTTGAATGGAAAGATCGTCTCAGTAGGAAAATCAAACGAACTCCTATCCGAATATACAGCTCCCGAAAGAATCGACGCGACCGGAAAAGTTGTCACGCCAGGATTTGTCGACGCCCACACCCACTTCGTTTTCGCAGGCTCTCGCGAAACAGAGTTCGAGTTGAAGATTAAGGGGGCAGGATACATGGAGATCCTGCAAAGAGGAGGAGGAATCCTCAGAACCGTACGCGATACCCGCGCCGCATCAAAAAACGAACTGTTACGGATTTGCAGAGAGCGTTGCAACAACCTACTGCTGCACGGAACGACAACCGCCGAAGCCAAAAGCGGCTACGGCCTAACTCTGAATGATGAAATCAAGTCGCTCGAGGTCATCAAGCAGCTAGACGGCGAAGGGCCGATCAATCTCATCCCTACGTTCTTGGGCGCGCATGCGGTTCCACCCGAATTCCAAGGAAAAACTCACGAATACGTCACCGCAATCTGCGAAGAATGGATACCAGAGGTCGCGAAAAACCAGCTAGCCTCCTTCTGCGACGTTTTCTGTGAAAAAGGCGTTTTCGAAGTGGAAGACTCACGAAGAATTCTATTGGCGGGGAGAGAGGCGGGACTATTACCGAGAATCCATGCAGACGAGTTCTATCCTCTCGGAGGCGCAGAACTTGCAGCTGAGGTCGGCGCAGTCTCTGCCGACCACTTACTCTACGCTTCCGCAACCGGCCTAACTCAGATGAGGAAGAGTGGCGTCATAGCAACACTCTTGCCAGCCGCACCGTTAACCCTCATGTTGGACAAGTATGCTGACGCCCGGCGAATGATCTCTGAAGGAATTGCCGTAGCCCTCGGAAGCGACCTCAGCCCGAGCTGTTGGCTTGAGAACCATCAACTGCTACTCGCACTCGCCTGCTACAAACTAAGAATGACTCCAGCGGAAGCACTCACCGCGGCCACAATAAACGCAGCCCATTCAATCAGAAAAGCGAACGAAATCGGAAGCATCGAGCCCGGAAAGAAGGCAGACATCTTGGTTCTCAACGCCCCTGACTTTCGATTCCTCGCATACCGTCTCGGTTTGAACATGGTAGAGACCGCCGTGAAGAACGGCAAAATCGCTGCACGGAACGGCCGCCTCACTTGAAATTGCCTAAAGTTAAAATCGGTTAACAAACCAGTACTACGCGACGAGATTTGTTGAAGCTGAAGCCGTCGGTTGCGGCCGTTGCGGGGACGAAACTGCACTGCAGGAATTGGCAGATAGAGGGCGCCTACAGAATGTTACATAATGTTCTCGACCCAGAAGTTGCCAAGGACCCTGACAACCTTATCGTCTACGGTGGAACTGGCCGAGCCGCACGCTCCTGGGAGTGCTTTGAGAAGATTACTCAAACGCTTCAGGCGCTTGAACCGAATGAAACGTTGTTGATTCAGAGCGGGAAGCCAGTCGCAGTTTTTGAAACACATGAGTGGGCTCCGCGCGTCCTAATATCCAATGCAATGCTCGTGCCGAAGTGGGCTACTTGGGACTACTTCTACGAGTTGGAGCAGAAGGGCCTGATAATGTATGGGCAGATGACCGCCGGCTCTTGGGCGTACATAGGAACGCAAGGAATCCTCCAGGGCACTTACGAAACATTATCCTCGGTCGCTAGGAACCATTTCAACAGAACCCTCGAAGGACGCTTCGTCCTCACTGCGGGACTTGGAGAGATGGGTGGCGCGCAGCCCTTAGCCGTGACTATGAACGATGGCATCGCTTTAGTTGTCGAAGTGAACAAAGCCGCAATTGATAGGCGGCTCAAGCATGGATTCCTAGAGAAGTGGACTGACGATATAGATGAAGCAATACAGATCGTGAAGACTGCGAAGGACTCAAAGAAGAGTCTGAGTGTTGGACTCCTCGGTAACGCGTCGGAGATCCATCCTGAATTAGTTAAGCGGGGCGTCATCCCTGACATTGTAACAGATCAGACTTCCGCCCATGACCCACTGAACGGATACTACCCGGCGGGGCTGAGCGTGAAGGAAGCTGATGAACTTCGGAAGGCCGACCCTCGAGAGTACGTCAGGCGCGCCAAAGAAAGCATGATGGTGCATGTGAAAGCAATGCTTGAGATGATGCGGCGGGGCGCCATTACTTTCGAGTATGGCAACAACATAAGGCAGCAAGCCTATGACGCCGGTTTCAAGGAAGCGTTTGCCTTTTCAGGATTCGTGCCCGAATACATTCGCCCCATGTTCTGTGAAGGTCGAGGCCCCTTCCGTTGGACTTCTCTGGTAGGCGATAAGGAGGATATCTTCACCATCGATGAGATGCTGAAGAGAGAGTTCGGCTACAACAAGGAGCTTGTAAGGTGGATCGATAAGGCGCGTAGCCAAGTGAAATTCCAAGGGCTACCAGCAAGGGTCTGCTGGTTGGGGTATGGCGAGCGAGCAAAGTTTGGCAAGATCGTCAACGACATGGTTGCCGCGGGAAAACTATCCGGCCCGATCTGGGTTGGGCGAGACCATTTGGATACTGGTAGCGTCGCATCCCCCAGAAGGGAAACGGAGAACATGAAGGACGGGTCGGATGCGATTGCTGACTGGCCCATACTGAACGCGTTGCTTAACGCAGTTGCGGGCGCAACCTGGGTTTCCGTCCACCACGGCGGCGGCGTCGGCATCGGCTACAGCATCCACGCAGGCATGTGTCTCGTCCTGGATGGAACTAAGGAAATTGAGAAGCGGGCTGAGCGTGTCCTCACAACAGACCCTGGTATAGGCGTAGTGAGGCATGCTGACGCGGGATACGATGCGGCAATCAAGGTGGCAAGAGACAAAAAAATCAAGATGCCGATGCTGAAGTGAAGCTGCCACTAAGAGGTAGGGTAACTGTAACTGACATTGTAGCCTGACGGCTCATGCCCAACTGAGAGGACCAAGCCGAGTACGAGGCCCCCGATTAGACCGAACAGGTGTGCGAAGATGTTCACACCTGGCAACAGGCTACTTTGAACGAACAGTATAACTGCGTAAATCAAAGCGACACCCATGTGTTGCGCCCTCCTTGCAACAGCCACGTATGAACCTACGAGACCGAAGATGGCCCCCGAAGCGCCTCCGGAAACCGTTGCAGCCGGCAACAAGACCAGTGACATGACGCTACCGAGTAACCCGGATGCCAAGTAAATTGTTAGAAATTTCGGAGCCGTGAATGCGGTTTCGTTAAGCCGCCCGAAATAGTACAATGCAAACATATTGAAGATTATGTGGGTGAAGCCAAAGTGAACAAACATTGAAGTGAACAACTGCCAATAGAAGCCCGCCAACACAAGATAGTTCTCCTGCGCTAGAAACTGACAGGTGGAGGACGAACAATCTCCCGCGTCCCCGCTGATCAACATTACTATGAAAACGAGAACGTTCACGAGTATCAGGACAATCGTAGGCGAGGAAAAGAGACTGCCCTGCCTCCCGTAACCGTAACGACCGAAGTCCAAGGTTGAACTCGATTGATTTGACACCTTATTTAAGTGAATTTTTCACACGCACCCAATTGCGAAACATTTCTGTATTGCAGACGGGTGGGCATTAGTGGGTTGGCGAGTTGGTGAGCGACTCCGGGCCCTATGCGTATTGGGCTTGAGGAAACTCCACCCACATGGCGGAAGCGTGGCACTGTGAAGTGCCAGCCGAGAGGTTGGGTTAAGGCGCAGAAAAAAACCTCCACCAGCCGACGACTATGATGCGCTTGCGTTGAGGAGGCTGGCGGTAAGGGTGAAATGCCTACACACGCTGTGAAAGGGATAATAGGCGCCCGTGAAAACCGCCTGAGGCGCGGGTATCCCGACTAGATGAATGTCGCCTAAAACAGAAGGTGGGTTACGGCCAACACGTCGACCCATTTGTTCCCCTAAGGGGGGGTGTCGCCAGTTTAGGAGCAAGACATGTTACTCATCCCTAATGGCGGTGGAGAACTCCATTTTCTAGGCGGGCCGACCAAGTTGGGTCGTATTGTTAATCATCTATGAAGAATCTGGGATCTCTCCGCTTGATTTCTGCGACCTTGTCAAAATCTTTATCGGCGGAGATTATGACCTGCGCCCTATGCGCTTCATCATGACTGGATGGGCGCAGTCGTAAGGACTTATCAGGTACTTGTGGAAAGTATTCATCGCGTTCCTGAGGTCGGATTGTTCAAAGGTTGCAACTTGCATTCTGAGCGAAAAGATCGAATCAACTGTATGCCTGACCTCCCTGCTCAGTCCGAATTTTCGAAGCGCATTGGCAACCTCTAATGCGACAAGAGTAGACGTTGCAGCAAGAATTCTACACCCATGTATGCTCTTGATGACCTCGGCACAGGAAGGGCCGTACTCTCGGTCCATTATCTTGGCGTAAAAGAAAACGTTGCTACCGACGTAGTAACGTTCCTTATCTTCGCTCAATCTTCTCTTCAAGTTCCTCTATGGGGACCCTTCGATGATAACGCCTCTTCCCAATCAAATGTTTGAGGGGTTGCCGCATCTTTCTGTAGAGTGAAGCCATATTTCCTCAATCCACCACCATTGATCAATGGGTTCTTGATGGGAAAACCTTTATGGTGTTTCCCACTTATTCAGTGGGAATATGTATGACTCAGACTGTTGTCGATCAACGTGGCAGAGTACTCATTCCCGAGGATGTCAGGGAAGGCGCCGGGCTTGAAGAAGGAACTATTGTTAGGGTTGAGAGGCAAGAAGAGGGTATAGTGATCAAACCTGTTCGCAAGGGTAAGAGAACCTGGAAGCAGCTTTGCGGATTAACACCTAAAAGAACCGGTAGACCAGAATGGCCCACGCCGACAGAGATCAAAAACATCTGGCGGTAGACTCAAACGTTCTGGTCGCGTATATTGACCGAGAGCACCCTCAGCATAGCAAAGTAAGTTCATTGGCCTCTCGTAGAGTTGCGTTGAATCCAGCAGTCGTGCATGAAACTTACCATACCCTGGTTTTCAAGATGAAATGGGCATCAGATGATGCTGCGGAAGTCCTCACGGAGATGCTCGACGACAACCATGTCCTATTCCTAAATCAGACTAAGGACACGACCAAGACTGGCTTAAAGTTCGCAGAAAGATATGGACTCGGCGGCAGGGACGCGTTAATTTTGGCGAACTTTGTCAACCCTTCTGTTCCAGAGTTCGTAACATTCGATAAGGAACTGATTCGGCTACGCAGAGTTGAGCATGGCCGCCGCAAGCTAACGATACATGCCGTGTAACTCGCTAGTGCTCCTCTTGGCGTGGAACCCACACGGCAAGCCGTGGCATATCGGTCGAGTGTTTCCATATGTGGTGTAGTTTTATGGGGAAGACATGTTACTCGCCCCTAAGGCCGGTGGAGAAGATGCTGAGGGCTTTTCTGTAAGGCTGCGAGTTCAAATCCTACCACCGGCGCTGAAACGAAGCCTAATACGCAACATTGCGTTATCGCACTCAGTGTGAAACTGACCATGGCTGAAAGGACGTTTACAGTTCGCCTTCTGAAGGACAAGGATTCTGGGCACTATGCTGTGAGATGTGTGGAATTACCTGAGGCCATCAGTCAAGGTAAGACAGAGCAGGAGGCCTTATCCAACATCAAGGAAGCGATCGAGCTGGTGCTCGAAGAGTACGAGGCTGAAGCCAAGAAAGAAGGCGGCAAGCTGATTCCAATAGTTGTCTGAAAAACTCCCCATTCTCTCCGGCAATGAAATCATAAAAGCCCTAAGCAAAGTCGGGTTTGTCCCGCTCAGACAGAAAGGGAGTCACGTATTCATGCGACATCCCGACGGAAGACGTACAGTTGTTCCGATACACGAAGAAGTCAACAAGTCAACCCTTATGGATATATTGAGCCAGACCAAGCTCACGAAGAATGAGTTACTGAAACTTCTATAGGCGCCTCATGGGTTCAAAACCCCACACCCGCTTTCACACGACGCGGAATCGAGGGGATGCGAGGGGCCAGTAAGGCTAGAGAGGTCCAGCGGTTTCAAGAAAACGAAACTGGCACGAGAAAAGCAGGGTGAGCCGTTTGGGGGCGATTTCGCGATTCTCGCCTGCTGTGGGTGTATAGCATATGTTAGGCACCATTTTTCTGGGGCGGCTTCCCGCGCGGGCGTGGGTGTGTGGTTCAATTTGTGTTGTAGGATTGTGGGGAAACGTGTTACTCGTCCCGACGGCTAGTGGCGAAATGCTGATCTTCAGCGGCTGCCGACCTGAGCGTATCAGATTGCGATTTTCGAGATTGGGTGGTTGGCTGAAGGTCGAAACATGCTAGTCTGATGCTTGTGGAACAGTTCGTTATGCGTGGCGGTAGGAAATGTTCCACTTTCATGCCTTCCAATGGAATCTTTCCACATTCCGCTATATGCGCCGCAGAGAGTCTTGATGGCGTGGTTAGCTGTGCAAGACCGACCGGATTCTACGGGGGATTACGCGAGTGCGGCTTTGGCTCCTGTGCGTAGGGACGAGCTGCTGATGGAGTCTATTGATGAAAGCTTCGCTGACTTGCTAGGGCACCGCGTCAAGAATGCATGGTACGCATACTTGGCGAATAGGCGAGCACTGGACAGGGAAGACATACCTGAAAGGTTGGACGATTTTCACGAATGCATGCAAGAAACCTTTGGACCGGCCGCCGTGGCGATAGAAAAAAACATACTAACACGATTCTACCGTAAACTCGGCTCGAACTTTTCCGGCGGAACGCAGTTCTCGTTCTCTGACTTTGCAGATGCAACCAAGAACGGCGTTCAGGACATGTAGGTTTATCGCCAATACGCCCGAGCTAAAAAAGTTAGGGCTTATAGAAACGGTTCCCGCACGGGAAGTCGATGAAACGATTCTTCATCTAGCCACTTGTGAACCCGAACGCGCTTTTTTTGTATTCTGACATTCTGCAACCCTTGATAGTTGCTGAAGCAGGTTCGCGCTAGCATTCTTGGTTATTGGCCGCAGAATTACCTGAATATTGGTGCGTATTCCTATATGGCGGCCTCGCTGGCTTCTGAGGTTAGCTGCGCCAAACGGCCGCAAACTGTTTGACCACTTACCGGTCACCAGCCAGTATAGAACAAGGTTTGCCACATGATACGTGACACTTTCGAAGCAAACCCCGGACTGTGCGAACTGTTTAGGAATAAAATACGTGAGAGAGCGCGATTCGTCGGACTCAGCGAGGACCTAATCGATTTTGAGACGCACTTAGACACGAAAGGAACCTACCAAGATAACATGCGAATCTTCTACCGTGAATACCCGCAACTATCACATAACTCGGACTATCTACGAATCAAATCCATGCGACCGCTAACCGGCGCCGCCCTCGGCCGGTCATGGCGAAGCTTCGAACGGAATAATGGGAATGATATCACAAAGCCAACAAAAACGCCGACCGCCGAGCCGCTAACAACTGAGCCAATAATGCCTGAGTTAATCATAACCTACACGATTCGCGGCGCACCCGACACATCAGGAAACGAAGTACCCAAAACGGCTGAACCAGCTTCGACAAAACCGATAACTCCAAGAACAGAATCGGACCTGGCCGCATCAACTTACCGAGAACTTGTGAAATCAATCCTCGACCGCCTTACCGTATTAGCTGGTGAGAAGACTACTAGGATGATCCTTCACCAGATTGAACAGGAGATGGGCAGGACCACGTTCAACTATTCAAGAGACGAAAGACCGTCTCACCACCTCGTTGAAGCCCTCGACGATGTCCTGCACAAGAGAAGGAATCCATAGCTTACTCCGAAAGTGGGTGCCCTGAACCAGATAAAGCCGAGGGCTTATTCGTGTTTCATGTCGTTTCATATCGCTTGTGTCGCTGTGAGTTGGGTGTGTGGAGATGTATTTGCTCCAACCCGATAGCCTAGTTACAGTACTCATGTTTCGCCCTATGACTCATGGCTAAGGTTTCCTGCCTGTTCGGGTCGCTGCATGCTTGGAGCTTACCTTTCGAGAGCTAGAACGCACAACTCAACATGCAATTAGATTTCACATGCTCTACGCATAGACTTCTCATAACAGATGCTGAGGTAAGCAGCGTTTAGCGTTGAACGTGCAAACCGACGCCATGAGGTTAAAATCGGGTCTCCAACGCTTCTCTCTTATTCGGCCTAGAAGGGCTAACCCCTGACGAAACGTTCCACGAAACTCTTCGAGCTACTCCTTGATACCGATGTGAAAGCAGACATTCTGACACTGTTCAATAACAATTCCGAGTTGGCTGAGACAGCGGAAGGACTTGCGAAGAGAATCAGATGCACGCCTGCCGAGGCCCAGAAGGAAATTGTAGACTTAGTCGAACTTGGGATACTGAAGAAGGACGAAGTGTACACGTTCGTACAGGATAGGAACAAGGAGATTCAGGATGCGATCTCAAAGCAGCTTATCCTCGGTGAGACGACCGAGGCCGAAGCTAGTGTCTCAGCTGAGATCTCAAGGTCACCGACAGGAATTCCAGTCCTGGACAAAGCCTTGCCCTCAGGCATGCCAAATGTAGGCAATATACTAATCTTAGCCGACCCAGGTGCAGGGCATGAACACATGCTCGGCTACTTTGTAGGCCGTCAAATTGCAGCACAAAAATCGGTACTTTACGTCACCTTAGACAACTTCCCAGACAACATAAGGCAATTAGTCGGGCCATACATTTCAAAAGACAAATTGGACTGGTCACCCCTCATCCTCATAGACTGCTACTCCAAGGCGGTTGGACTTGAAAGCAACGAAGACTACACGCCTAACGCAGAAAATCTTTCAGAAATCAGTGTCACAATCTCAGACATTATGACCAAACGCAAAATATCCATGTTGGTATTAGACTCGTTCAACACGCTCATAAGAAATCGTGGAGTTCGCTCTGCGGTCGAATTCCTCCGAGTGTTTGTCGCACGCACGAGACAAGCCGGAGCTTTGTCCTTGGTGACGATGAATCGTAGGGCATTTCACCAGGCCATAATTGCCTCAGCCCAGGACATCGTAGATGGGGTCATCGAGATGAAGATCGATGAGACACCCGAAGGGAACGCCAGGGAGTTGAGGGTACTTCGAATGATCGGCACGAAGCATTTGATGTCTTGGATAAGATACGATATCGGTGACGACGGGACGTTAGTCGACCCCTTCTCTCGTTGATTCCTAAGCCCAATGGTGGTAGCGAAATCATTTATTCATCGCGCTTGTATTGACTGAAGGGAAATAGTTTGAAGAAAACGGTCGCCCGCACACCCACCGGCATCCCAGGACTTGATGAAATGCTCGGGGGAGGAATTCCTCAAGGCCGCATCCTCCTTGTGTTGGGAGAACCAGGATCAGGGAAAACGATCGCGTGCTCGCAGTTTCTTGCAACCGGAATAAGCAAGTATGGTGAAAAAGGCCTCTTCGTTAGCATGGAGGAGGACAGGAACCATTACGATAGGGAGATGAGTCAATTCGGCTGGGACTTCGCCGACGCAGAGAAACGTGGAGAATTTGCGTTCGTAGACGCTTCCCCGATAAGGTCGATCCCTGGGGAAATCAAGATCGGGAACCTGACAATTGGTAAACAAGATTTCTCACTGATCAGCCTCATAGAAGTGATTCGGAACAGCGCCAAAACCATTGGAGCTACTAGGATAGTTGTTGACCCCGTCTCGCTGCTGATGTTTCAGTATCCCAAGGAATCGGAGAGAAGGAAGGTCTTGTTGGACCTAGTTGAGGCGCTTTCGGAAACAGGTGCTACCTGCATCCTCTCATCGGAATTGCAGCGAGTGGGAATAAGGGGGCGTAACCTTCAGATTGAGGAGTACTTGGTTCATGGGGTCATTCTAATGCAAACACTTATTGCAGGCAAGGAGCGGCGCGGCATGGAGCGAGTTATCCAAATAGAGAAGATGCGAGAAACACAGATCGACCGCCAACCTAGACCTTACGCGATTACTGCGAAAGGA
Source organism: Candidatus Bathyarchaeota archaeon (assembly GCA_963726255.1). GTDB lineage: Archaea > Thermoproteota > Bathyarchaeia > 40CM-2-53-6 > 40CM-2-53-6 > FEN-987. Next base: position 80,853 of record CAVSBL010000002.1, on the reverse strand, counting down.
ATTGAAGTCTACTCCAAAGAGATTGTTATCTAGAAAATCGTCGCAAAACCGTTGAGTTCATCTCAAAACATAAACCGTAATCCAACAGCCGCGATGAACCGCTTCAAGCTACCTGTCTGGCAAGCTTTGCTCTCGGGAGCATGTTCCAAACTCTATCAAAGAGTTGGTCGTGTAGCTCAACAAGAAGCCTGTTTGTACTCCAAACCGCCTTATCGGCACCTTGGTCAGTTCGCAGATCATCTGGCTTTGTTTCTATTACAACCAATTCGTGACCATCGACAGTGACAAAATTCTCACCAAACGGTTTGTCCAAGACCTTGAATTCAAGCACCTCAGACATTTCTTGAGCGACGGCGGTGCTCTCGGCGTTTACTGGGGAGAGGATTCGAACGTTGGTCCCCTTTTTCTTGACCTTCTCCAGTATCTCACAATGAGCCTTGTACGCTCGGACCAAGCCTGCCGCTGTTGTACAATAGTTGATGCTCTTTGACGCGTCGCGAAATATCTGATTCATCTTGTTGATTATACCTGGCCTGCCCTCGAGTTCCCAGAATTCTTCAGACTCTTTTGGTGATTGGCGTTTGACAAATCTCCTTGATTCATATGCCAGCGCCAGGCCTTGGACAACAACCTCGGCATCGGTTAGCTCACGGCTCAGTTTGGTAACTAACGGCATCAGAACCTCGCTTGGTGATGAGGGCGCGTATGCCTCAGGCTTGCCGGGAATTACATGAAGTAGCCCTTTTCGTTCTAGTTCTTTGATTGAACCATAGGTTTTCGTCCTCGGAATTTGGCCGAAGAAACTCAGTTCACTGGCCTTGATTTGGCCCATCTTAATCAGCACCAGGTATATTCTGGATTCATATTCGGTGAGCCCGAGGCGCCGTAATGCAACAATTTCGCGTTCTTCGACCGACAAGGCACCGAATCACCTGGTTCTCCGTATTTTCGCGTAAAATCACACCATTGCCCCATAAATAAGTCCCCGTGAGTGGTGTCACCCTTCAATGAAATGCAAATCACCGAAAGACTGGGGTTTGTCATCAACCTGTCCAATACTTCCAACTAGTTAACCTACCCCTCTCAAAAATGACAGGCGTGAGCCGGAGGAACAATCGGTGGACCCGCTACAGGCCTCGAATTACATACCGATCAGCCTTACCCTCCTCTGCCTAACGATTGCATCATACTATGACCTGCGCACACGCGAGGTGCCAGACAAAGTGTGGGCGCTGTACGGCCCAGTAGGCGCAGCACTTACCGCCTACAGAATCTACTTCGACCCATCCCAACTTCTACTGGCTGCCATTTCAATAGCGCTCTCAATTCTGGTCGCCTTTGGATTAGTGTTCTTCGGCTTGTCTGGAGGAGCCGATGCGAAGGCATTAATCTGCCTCGGCTTGGCTCTGCCGCTTCCCCCGAGCATCATACCCCCAGTTCTCGGTTTCGTTCACCCTTTCTTCCCTATCGTCGCCTTAGTTACTGGTTACCTGTGCTCATTTTCGGTGGCCATATGGATGATGGCGAAGAACACGATCCTATGGACGAGACTCAAGTCGCATATGTTCGACGGATTGGAACAGGAACCGGCGTGGAAGAAAATGTTGGCCTTCGTGACTGGCTTTCCAACCCAACCGACGCACTTGCAGTCAACTTTCTACCTTTACCCAATGGAGAACGTTGTCGAGGACGAGAAAGGGGCGCGTCGAACGCTTCAAATGTACTCCAACGCTGATGTTGACAGACAAGAGGTTCTCTCAAAGTTCAATGATTCGTTGCGAAAGATAGGTTCGCCAAGCCGGGTGTGGGTTACCCCTGGTTTGCCTATGCTTGTCTTCATACTTGTCGGGGTGGTGATTGCACTGATTTTCGGAGACCCGGTTTTCGCCGGCATCTTTCTGCTTCTGAAGCGTTAGCAGGTAGTCGCGGGCGGAAGGATTGGACATAGTGAACCGCTGGGTGGGCTGGAGACATAAGTGCCACCCCATTGAACTTGTAAGACCTGAGTCTGGGAAAGATAGTATGCCGTTTGGGAATACGTGATAGTGTAATTGCCTGCTGGCAGAAATAGGGCCCCGGGACCATCAAACTGCCCGTCCAGTGTTGTAACTGTCCGCTGGAACGTCGAGTTAGATGCAGTCACCTGTACCCACGACAACGGTGCGACATCAAAAGTGCATCCACTGCAAGAGGAAGTATCGCCCGTAACTAATTGGCCGAAACCCACCCTAGCCATTTCAAAATCATCCATCACGACACCAGTTTGAAGGAACAGGTCGCTGAACGTTACTGTCGAAGGTGCGAAAGGTTGCATGAAGTGGTAATCAAAACCGAACTCCGGCACCTGCGCCGTGTAGGTGGCATTGTCAAGGCCATAATCGAAGTGTAGACCCCCGTCCGGGGCGACGTAGAAAAAGTGACCATTGCCTTCTAGCTTTCCTGTACTGTTAGTCATACCACCGAAACCGAAAATCGGTAACGAGAGAGTGGGTGTTCCTTCAGTCAAGTTCGCTGGCATTGCACCCATCAAAGAGCCGGCGAACGCCTGCCCGATCGCGTATTCGTTCTCAGGCAAAGACCCCAGAATACGGCCGTCTACGAACACTGGACCTGTGATATCTAACTCATCCCCAAAAAGGAGCGGTATGGCTAACTGTGAAAAACCTAGGAGATAGTTTTGAGATTGCGAGGGACCGTATTGCCATACGTACCCCAGCGTGTATGCTTTGATTGTGTACGTGTCGTTCGTTACGTGAGTGGGTATGTCGCCGGAGAACCAGAGCTCGTGGAGATTCCAATTTTGGCCTGCAAAGAGGATTGTAAAAGTTGTTGGTTCCATTTTTCGGCATAGTCGATCTGGCTGCTGGACCCCGAGCCTGATGATGCATTCCACGTAACCAACTGTAAACCCGGAGGCGTAGAAATATGTTCGCGCCCTCACAGGGATGGAGAGATTTAGAAACTTGAACATCAGGGGCGCCTGTATTGCCCTTGTTCCGAATCGGTTATCGTAGGAGAAGACTCCGACCTGAAACGCTCCTCCCCTAAGCATTTTGACCGTTGCAGTCGCATTCGCGCCCAGGAAGACTGAAATCGGGCTAATTGTCTGAAGTTCATAGCCTCTAACGTATACCCGAATCGAATAGCCCGAGTCGGGGGGAAGCCCGTAATCATGTTCATCCCACACCCCTGACCATGTGTGATTGAAGTATTCATTGAACCCGTAGAGAATGAACGGTATTGACGAGTTGTCCCTGTAAGTAGTTGTCCCGTTCGCGTAGGTTCCATTGATGACGTTGACGGCCCGAAGGATTCCTGAGTGATCGTAGGCTTGAATCAGAATATTCCCGCCGAAAAGTGCGTCCGTGGGCGGGAGTGGGAGAGGAAGTGACCTTTCTGCTTGATTCGGAGTTTCAGGCGTGAAGCCGTTCCAGAGTTGAATTGTTCCTGATATTACGCCTCCCACTTGCATGGGTATGGGGTTCGGAAAGGGTGTGGCGCAAGGGGTTGAGGTGCCGGATTGTGGTGAACTGCTAACCGTGACCGTGACTGTTTCAGGGGATCCATTGGGAAAGACTTGCACGTAGCCCGTGATCCATACGTTCAAATTCAAAACGTAGGGGCTACTGGGACTAGCAGGCGGGAGGCCCGCGAATTCTGTACCATAAGGGTCTGTTCCCACGTAGGTCACGTTTGAACCCGTGATGAGCTTAAAATCGTCGGAGCCAGTGTTCTGTGATAGGGTGATGTTGCGGTATACATGTTGTTGTGAGTCAACCGCCTCAACAGTAACATTCAGAACGTTGAGGCCGCTTTTCGGTAGGTATGGGTGACTTGTGAGCGAATGGTATGAGGGGGGCGACGCACCGTTCAGCTCATATTCTATGCTGCCGCACACCTGCGGCGCCCTATCCAGCGCAACCACTATTCCCCCCCTGTTTTCGCCTGCCCCGACGGTGATTGACAACGGATAGGCAGTCAGTGAATAAGCTGTATCGTAGGTCGGGTCGAAACCGGCAGACGCTAGTATTTGGTATTGATGAGGTGTGGTCGGTGTATTCGGCGCTAGCCCAGTTATGTTGAATTCCCCAGTCGTCTCATTCACGTAACTTCTGCCCACAATTTGGTTGGTAGCCAAGTCTTTGGCGTAGGCGACACCCTTAGTTCCCAAGATGATGTTGTCGCCCCCGCAGGTTATACTGGTGCTGAACCAATTGTCGCAGATTGTGCCTGCTATACTTGCAGGCCGGTCCCGCATGCTGACCGGAACGAAAAGCGTCGTGTTCCAGGCGTGAACGAAATCTGGGAATGAACAGAAGTTTGGGGGCGGATTCACACTTGGATTCACGGCTGGGTCACAGAGGTTAGGGTAACCTTGGGTATTCGTTTGGTTTGCGACGAACACGGTGAAATTGTACCTACCCGAGATTGAAGGCGCGTTCAAGTTACGGAATCTGATGAACTTTGGTGGGGTGAAGGTGCGAAAGGTTCCGTTCAAGTAGTTCCATATTTCTACGCACCATGGGGCGTTGGGGTCGCGCAGGGAGAAGTTTGGTTTGAAGCATGGCCCATCGCTGGGGAACCCTCTCCATCCATACGTCCAACGATTCGACTCATCGATGACGCTGTAGTAGTAATAATCGTTCCTAATGTCGGATTGGATGAAGCTTGTGTCGTTATCATTTGATATGACCCCTTGTAGGAATTCCCTTGGGATTTCCACGCAAACCGCGATTCCAGCGTGGTCTATGTCGATTTGAACGTCACCTGACGTCCCCATGAGCGGCCCCCACGTACTGGTTGGGGCGATCGTGGATGAACCGCTTGAGGACTGCGCGTGAACGAGAGGCAAAGAGACTGGAAGCCCAACGAGGACTTCGCTGAGAATCAGCGTAATGAGTAATGCCGACAGAATCGATGCTCTGAGCTGGCGTTTGCTTTCGCCCAAGCATCGTTTGCCCACGCTTCGCGGCTCCTAAGGCTGGGCTACACCTGCGCCCATTCATTGGAGGCAGTGATAGTACAATAGTTGATGGTCTTGGAGGTGCCGTTGAATATTGGGCCCATTTTGATTAGCACCAAATAGATGGAGGGCCCGTACTCTGTGAGCCCCCGGCGCCGCAGGACCGTGATTTCTCGTTCTTTGACCCATAAGCCGCAGTTTCACCGAATTTTCGTGATTTTCGCGCCAAATCTGGTCCTCCGACCACCCAAATAGGTGTACCCCGGAGAAGAAGCTGCTGTCACCCTTCAATGATAGGCAATTCAGCCGCGAGCTGGAGGTTTGGCACCAACCTGTCCAGACCCACTGAATTGGAACGTTTGTCACCTAACAAAAGCCTAGTTAAGCTTCCAGTCCCTGATATCACAACCCAAGTATCCGTTTATCCGTTTAGAGAACGCTGAGAGTTACGATGCAATTGACCGAAGCGCTGCCCATACCTCTGACTGTTATCGCTGGGCTGGCCGCTGCACTCCTGATTTATTTTCTCATCCTACTTGCAAGGAACGAAGCGGTCTTCATTCCGTTGCCGCAGGAAACGATTGACAACATGCTGAAAATGGCCGATATCAGGCCTGACGATGTGCTGTTTGATTTGGGCAGCGGGGATGGAAGAGTTGTGATCGCTGCAGCCAAGAGATATGGAATAAGGGCGGTGGGCATAGAAAGGAGCAAGCTTCTCGCCTGGCTAAGCAAAAGAGCGATCAGAAAGAACAGGTTGGAAGATAAAGTCCGAATTGTGAACGCAGATTTCTTTGGGCAGGATTTGTCGGAAGCGTCCGTTGTCACCGCCTACCTTTCCCAAAAAATCAACGACATGGTTGAACCGAAACTGCGCAAGGAGCTGAAAGAAGGTACCAGAATTTTGTCAGCAGATCACACTTTCAATTTCCCGGAAAAAGCCAAGCATAAAACAGGACACTTCTGGACTCATCTCTACATAAGATGATTGCCTAGGCCTATCGGGTTCTTGTTTCGAAATCGTGAATGATTCTGCGGCAGGTTGAATGGTAACTTCTAGGGGTTATTTGCGCACGGCAAAGTTCTAGTAATCAAGCAGTGTGGCTGTTGTCCAGCAGTTCGAGCATTTCCTTAACGGTAACTATTCTGATGCCTCTGAACTCTTTCAAGTTTAACAGATGCTTGTCTCCCGAGACTACATAGTTTGCATTTCCTTCGTGAGCGGTGCTAAGTATAATGTTATCGTCCGGATCTTCTGCGATAACGTTGAGGTGTTCCTGAACTTTCACAACTTTCGCTTTGCTCGCAAGGATTGACAGGAACCGGTTAAGGTGACGGTTCTTGATTCCGCTGAACTTCACCCTCGTAAGAACATCGATAAGCTCGGTCATCATTTCCCTTGAGGTGATCAGCCCGTGTTCTTCGAGGAGGCGGGTAACCAGACGCCTGGGTTTGCCATGGCCTAGAAGGGCGGAGATTAGGACGTTTGTGTCGACAACAACCGTTACCATCTCAGGCGACCTTTGATTGCCGCCTCTCCGTTCTGTATGCTTGAATCTCTTCTAGTATCTCCTTTTCAGATGGTCTCCGGCTCTTTTTGTAGCGGCTGTCAATCTCTCCGAATAATTCTTTGAGTTCCTCGCCTAATGATGGAATTGATAGTTTCGCAAGTACAAGCTTGTTTCCGCTACGGTATACTGCTAGCTTTGTCTTTGGTCGGATATTCAACTTGGTGCGCATTTGCCGTGGTATGACGATTTGGCCTTTCGTCCCTACGACTGCAACCTCAGGTTCTTCCAACGTCCAACAAGTATAACTTTCATACTAGTTCAATAAATAGGTTTCCTAGATGCCTTGTCAGAAAATATTCACCCAGTTCCTGTCGCACTTCCTGTAAGGGAGCTAACCTACTCAGAGTAGCGCGTAAATTGATTTCTGATACGAGTGCACAGTTTGCAAGAGCTCTCGAGAACTTGAAGAAGGGGTTCAAAGAGAGCGAGCTTGGAAAGGGGGCCTCAAGAGAGTTGAGAAAATGGCTAGGGAGCTTGTGCGCGCTGGGCTGATCGTTCTAAAGCCAACCAGCTACGGCCTGCAAGTCTCCCTCAACCCGCGACAGAATGAAGCGATAATCGGCATTATGAAACGCTACTTTCCAGAAGTTTAGGCCTAAATCGATAGGACCTCCTAGGGAAATTCCAGGCCACCGATGCGCAATAAATCTCATTGTTTTTGCAGCGTCAGGGATACCGCCCGAGAGTGGGCGGGTGCGCCTAAGCCGAGCCTTTTCATCACGACAACCAGGTCTCCCTTCTTGACGCCTACTATGAGTACCGCGTTGAGTACAAAAAGTCCTAGAGTTCTGCCTTCGTATGCCAGAAATGTTGCAACTGAGCCTAGATAGCCCAGCGCTAAGGTGAAACCTAATTGTTCGACGAGGAAGAATGCGAAGCCGATGGTGACGAAGCCCTCCGATGCCCTATGGGTTAGATTCCAGTTCCGTAGGGTTTCGTACATAAGGTAGATTGTGGCCGCGATTATCACGGTCCTAAGAAAGAGCTCGGCTGCTATCGGAACCGCTTGGGCCGTCCCAAGTGCTTGCGTCGCGAATATTGAACCGAAAAATGCCAACGTAACTAGAACGGCTGTCAGGAGTTCGGCGGTCGTTGATTCCCCGAGAAGGCGAAGCCTCGTTCGTCGGGCGTATGCGAATACGAGGAATAGTGTACCATAGGTTTGTATTAGCAACGATAGGCCCGTTACGGGTAGACCAAGCACTGGTGAACCTGAGACAAGGAATGGTTCAAGAACTTGAACTAGGAAGGCAATTGTAATGAGACCGAACCCAGCCGGAATGGCAAGCAGGTATGATACGCTTGAGGCGCGGCAGGGCTTCGAAGTCAAAAACACCAAAGCCGCGGTGGCTATGACGGATAGAAGGTTTACCGCGGTGAGAAGTGGATCAAACGCCAATCCTGCTGAACCCCCCTCCGAAAATGAATCTCGCCCCAGCAGAAGGTGTGGTAATGAAGTTCATTGATCTAGCATTCGGAGCCACTGCACTGGCCTTCATCATCGGCTCGCTTGCCGGAGCACTATTGACCGCTTCATCCTTGACGTTTCGGGAAGAAATGACCTTCTTACTGAATGCGCGGGCTATTGCCCCAGTCCGTGGTGCGAGTGCGTTAGGTGGCGTGGCGGTCATGTTACTCGTCTTTGCGAATAATTGCGTTCCAGTTGTACTCTCTTTCGTGTACCCTTTGATAATTGCGAAAGTTCGATGGACTCCGCCAATTCGTGGCTCTACTAGGAATCTTCTGCTGACTGGCTTTTCATTGTTGACAGGTGGCCTGATCGGTTTCTTTAATCTCGGCGCAACTCTGATGCTCGTTTCGGAAGTCGGAGGGCCGGCAATGTTGAATCGTTTGCTTGCGGCTTCCTGGCTACATGCGCCCTTGGAATTCTTGTTTGTCTTGATGTGTGTCGCCGAACCATTGAGGATAGTGTTGAATCGAATAGGCGGCAATCGGATAGTGGGGTTCCTGCGAGCAGATCTGAATATCCTTTTCATCAGCTTGATAGGCCTCCTAGCCGCTGCTGTGATCGAGGTCCTGCTACGTTTGTAAACGCCTTCGCGAGAAATGCCATCGGTCATTAGCCTCCTCCGCGGCGCCCGCGCCTCGGGTGTTGGACTAGTGCGGCTGGCGTGTTGATCCAGAATATCCATGACTTTGTTGTCTTTTGGCCGAGAATCGAACCTTGAAGAACCATCTCCAGTAGGATCGATTTTGTTGATTCCCAGTTCTTTAGGCCTGCCCTCGACCGAACATTTTCAACGTCCATGGGGATTGGTGATGCTTTCAGTACTTCCCGAACTTTTTCTTTCGCTGAATTGCGCGCCGCCATATTACACCAATCCACTCGCGTGGTTTCTCCACAGAACTAGCTAGTGGGCGGTTCATTCGTGAATAGTGTGATGTAACCCTGGCCCTCAAAAGCAGGTTACAGTCGCGGAACCGATGTTGAGGGGTTGGTGGGCTTCGGCTGGAAGTTGTTTTGGAGAAGTTTTGCAAAATCATATTAGGCAAACCAGTGACGTAATCTTCGGTTGAGCCACTTGAGTTTCTTGAGACTTAACAGGATCGTTGGAGCCTTATCCGTAGGAATTATGTCTGGTCTAGTGCTGACCGCGCTAACTCTGACTAAGTTTGTTTTGCACAGTCAGTTTGTGGTTCTGAATATTTACACTAACGGGGCCTCAGACTGGACCATGGACGCAACGATGCTTCTCAAGTCGCTCTTTGTGCTAATGTTTGTCACCTTCTGCGTGGGACTGGCGTTGGGCCTCTTGGTCACGCGACGAGACTAGAGGACTTCCTCCGAAACGATGGTATCCTAATCGCGAAACACCCGCGTAGGCGTTGCCTCACTCGATTCTCAGAACGCTGTGAAAAGGCCAACGGATTACGAAGAGGAAAAATCGGCTCGGCTGTTTCGCGTGGATAATCCATGTCAGTAACAGTTTGCCTCCCCACGCCGGAATAGAATGACGTAACCCCTGATAGGTAAACTCGGTTACAACACAACCATTACGGGCCGCTTAGCATTTGCTAAGCTCGTCAACGCGATGCGGAGGTGAAACATCGAAATGATGACCATCATGGGCAAACAATTCAGCAAGCGCGGAGTTTCAGTCATTATAGCAGCGCTCCTCCTGATCGCCATCGCCGTAGCAGCCGCCGTGTTGCTCTACGTGTTCTCAATCGGATTAATGGGAAGCTTAGGCAGCAGCGGAGGACAACAAACCAAAGATCAATTAATAATGGCGGCATATAATTGGGGTACTTCTACTCAGCTTATTCTGTACCTCCAAAACGTTGGCTCTTCCTCGCTTAACGTTCTGGGAGCTTCGTTTTTTGTCGCCGGAAACTTAGTCACGGCTGGTACTGGCGGCACGGCTCCTGCCTGCACTGCAACTCTAGCGCCCGGATCAGGAGCGTGCTCAGTGAGCCTTACAGTGCCGGCAACTGGCACTGCCGCTGGAGATGTCACGGCCGGGGCAGCGTACCCAGTTAAAATTGTATTGCCAGACGGCGGAGTCTTCTCCTACTCAGCAATAGCAGGACAGACCAGCTAAGCACAATTCAAACTCCCCTCCCCTTCCTTTCTTTTCTCAATTATCATTAGCGTGATTAATGGCGGAGTCCTCTGCTTAATCTTTGGTAAACAAGACTTGGCGAGGACGGCGAGTTCGCGTCAGGTAACAGTGTAGTATTGAAAGGCGTACAGATCGGCGAGGAAGTAGAAGTATAGTTGACATAGCACCGATTGTCATTGCGAAGATTCGATTAGCGTCCCTTTAACGTAGAGACGAGCCCCTTCCGATAGCAGGACCTACTGTGTTGGGTACAGTCGCTTGAGCTTCCCGTCAGAGTGAACTTAGCGGGCTACTGAAAGAATTCTGTCACCACTATGCCACAGCTAAGAGGACACCAAGAATATCCAAAGCATAAGCTAAACCAGCCTTCCAGTTGATTTGGTTGGCGCTCAAGATTAGGCCGGTTAGGCTGAATAAATCAATCTACGTCAGAATTCCTAATGATATTGCGGACCTCATTGGAATAGAGGGCGAGACTGATGTCACTCTAAGGCTCCAAGATGCCGGAGAGGAGTTCTTCCTAATCTATGCGATTCGCAAGGCAAGGACAAGTTTACCGTATCAGCCTCCTGTTGTATATGCTGACCAAAAGGTAGCAACCACAGCACGCACCAAGTGATTCTATAACAAGCGGTGTCTCCGATGGGCCTCAAAGAATCACTGCGCAGACCTCGCAACGGTAAGGCCCACGCCCCTGCTCAACAGGCAGCGCTTGTAAAGCCTACGGTCGTCTCGCCAGCCGAGGTCCCGTCCAGTTTCAAGGAAGTCTACTTACTAATCGAACCTTACGCTTACGCGGCAATAGCTAAGGAGCCAAAGACAGGTGGCATGCTTTACTACGTAATCGAACCGACCCTTCTCGAAGAGGAGAAGACGCTCTACTCCAAGATCCGTAGCATCCTTGTGGAAGAACTTGACGTCGACGTTCGCAAAATCGGGTCGTTAGAGGAAGCCGCGAAATTCCTGAGAGGACGAGTTGAGGCCACTGTTAAGGATTACAAGCTGAAGATCGCCGCAGAGACTCTCGACAAGCTGATGTATTATCTCTCAAGAGATCTCGTCAACCTAGGCCGCATAGAGCCGCTAATGCGCGACCATATGATTGAGGACGTAAGCTGTGATGGACCGGGTGTGCCCCTCTACGTTTGGCATCGCCAATACGAGTCAATTCCAACAAACATCAGATTCGACAGCACCAAAGAACTGGACAATTTTGTTGTCAAACTAGCCTATCTCTGCAACAAACATGTCTCAATCGCTTCGCCGATGGTTGACGGCGGGCTTCCCGACGGAAGCAGAATCCAACTAACTTACGCAAAAGAAGTCACGCGCCATGGCAGCAGCTTCACCATAAGACGATTCAAGGCCGACCCGCTGACAATAACTGATATGATCTCTTTCAACACCATGACATCGGAGATCGGCGCTTACTTCTGGTATGCGATCGAGAAAAAAGCCTGCATCCTAATTGGGGGCGGCACGGCTTCAGGAAAGACCACCCTACTAAACTGCGTGTCCATGTTCATCATGCCTGACGACAAAGTCATCACGATTGAAGACACTCCTGAAATGAACATTCCCCACGAAAACTGGATATCATCAATCGCACGCGTCGGATTCGGTTCGATAGGAAGTAGCGCCGAAATTTCCACATTCGACCTATTGAAGGCAGCCATGCGCCAACGCCCAGACTACGTCATAGTCGGCGAAGTGAGGGGCGAGGAAGCATTCACTCTGTTTCAAGCGATGGCAACCGGCCACGGAGGCTTATCCAGCCTGCACGCTGATTCGGTCAGGGCGGCCATTCGAAGACTCGAATCTGCACCACTGAATATCCCACGAACTCTTCTGCCAACGCTTCATCTGATCGGCGTACAATCACGACTGAAAATCAACGGCAGACCCGCGCGCAGATTGGTTCAGTTGACTGAAGTCCTCGGCATCGATCCGAGCTCTGGTGAGATTGACCTTAACGATGTTTACAGATGGGATGCTCGAACGGATTCGTTCACGTACTCTGGCCGAAGCCAAACGATTGAAAGACTCGCGGAGAGGGCGGGAGCGGCGGCGGATACAGTGAGAGAAGAACTCCTCAGGCGAAAAACCGTCTTGGATTACATGGTGAAGAAGAACATTCGCAGATATCACGATGTCGGTGGGGTCATCAGAGACTACTATGCTGATCCGGCGAAAACATTCGAACGGGCAAGGTTATCCCTGCTGAGTGAGGGAACATGACCAAGATTTCAAAGAAAGCAGCCCATGACGGCACTCTCTCTGCTTTCAAGGCGCCTTGGTTACTTGCTTTTCAATACTTGGGGGTTAGAGTACAGAAGTATCTTCCATATTTCTCCGACCTCGGTTTAAATCTCCAGAAGGCGGGTTTGAAGATCGGCCTTCACTCCTACGTCAGCCTAATGGTAATGTTGTCGGCAGTGTCGTTTGCCGCGGGCCTTTCAGCTACAATCGCCGTCGCGCTCGTTCTCGGCATGCCAGTGATCTTGACCGCTTTGTTCGCGTTTGGAGTCAGCATTCTCTTAGGCGCTCTTGTCTTCGGAGTTCTCTATGGTATTCCGAGCATGCTGGCAACTAGCCGCCGGAGGAGAATGGACCTTGAGCTACCATACGTAACGACGCACATGTCAATTCTGGCAGCAGCAGGGATGCCGCCTGCACGCATGTTCAAGCTTCTCGAAGATTCTCGTACGACGCCAGAAGTTGCTTCCGAAGCTAACGAGGTGGTTAGAGACGTAGAGATACTGGGCGATGATATCATAACAGCCCTAGAAGCTGAGAGGATGCGGTCACCTTCGAGCGTCTTTGCTGAAGTCCTCGAAGGGCTAGTGGCAACGATCCGTTCTGGAGGGAACATGAAGGGTTACCTTCAGGACTCGACCAGGATGATGATGGACCTCCGACGAGTCGCCGCCAAGCAACTGATTGAGAGTCTCGCGACCTTCGCGGATATCTACGTGACATTGTTGGTCGTATTTCCGTTGCTTATCATCGTAATGTTCTCAGTCATGGCACTCATCGGCGGAGGCTTGGGAGGTCTCTCAGTTACCACAATGATGTCGCTGGTAACTTACGGAATTGTCCCGCTTTCAGCTGGTGTCGTTTTGGTTATGCTGGATTCTATGCTTGTGGAGGATTGAAAATGCCGAAAATCGAACCTAATGAGAAGCGAATAGTTGCGGCCGTATCCGCCGCCATATGTGTCTCCATGACCGTAGCGGCTGTCGTAGGCCAACTCGTGATGCGCCTGAGCCTGCCGCTGCAATGGGACCGGCTGATTGTGGTGGGCCTTATCATATCGCTGTTTCCTCCAGCGGCTGTTGAGTATCTGGACTTGAGGTGGCAGCGTGGAATCGACAAGAATATTCCTAGGCTCTTACGCGAAATAGCAGAATCTGGAAGAACTGGCCTAACGCTGACCAGAGCCATCGAAGTGTCCGCAGACAGAGACTACGGCCCACTGACCCCTGAGTTGAAGCGTCTCTTGGCGCAAATATCGTGGGGAAGTAGCCTCGAAGAAGCATTTCGAGCCTTCGCCATCCGGGCGAGAACGAAACTAGCCCAGAGAACTGCAACCCTGATAACTGAAGTCGCACGCTCAGGAGGCGACACGCAGGAAATCATGGAACAAGTCAACCGACACATCGGCGAACTACAGTCAATCGACCGGGAAAGGTATGCGCAGATGCGGCCATACGCAGTCGTGGTTTACATTGCCTTCGGAGTATTCCTTTTCACCGATATATTGCTGATTCAGACATTCTTCACACAGATACAACAACTGCAGAATCAAGTGCTTCAAACTGCTGGGGGGGGTGGGAGCGTATTCGGTGGCGCAGGCAAAGTCGACATTGCACTTCTGAAGAGCATCCTGTTTCACGCTACGATAATTGAAGGAATTTTCGGTGGGCTCATCGCCGGGAAAATGAGCGAAGCCAAGATGGGGGCAGGGCTCAAACACACTCTGCTGCTTTTGCTTATCACATTCCTTGCGTTCTTTCTATTCGTATGGAGGGCGTAGAAGGATGAAGCGATGGAAAAGTAGACTCGGCGTCAGCACCGTAATAGCAAACATGCTAATGATTTCGATTACACTTTCTCTCGCAGCAATCTTAGTCGCATGGGCAGGCACAAGCTATGGAGCGTTCACGGGAGGAACACAAGTCTTCTTCGCCCAACGCGGCCAGGCGCTCCAAGAGAATTTCGTTATCGAAGAAGTCTTCTTCAACAGGACGGCCAGTCCCCAGCAAATCTTTGTCTTCGTCCGGAACGTCGGACCCATAAACATCAACATTGGCGCCATCTACGTAAACGGCACATCACTCACACCTGTTTCCGGAGCGAACCACGGATGGTGCTCCTTTTCCGGAACCTCCGCCAGTCTGGGAGTCGGGTCAGTCTGTGAGTTTAGCTTGAATTGGCCGAACAGCGCCTGTCCCCCAAATACTTGCCCCTGGGTTACGGGGAACATCTTCTACATTGTCGTCGCCTCAGCGAGAGGTAACCAGGTGGCGTACACCGCGAGGGCGCCATAATGTCTGGGACCCTCATCTTCAGGCTTCGGCGTCGGCGTGCGGTTAGCACGATAATCGGCGGGGTGATAGTTCTAACCCTCCTGCTCACGGCGCTTGGGACGATGGTTTTCGTTTCGCAGCAATACGACCAATACCAACAAACAGCCAACAAAATGGCCCAATACCGTAATCAACAATGGTCAGAAAACCTCGTAGCCATATCCCCCGGCCTAACAATTGTAAACTCGACTATTTCCGGTTGGGGGAGCGGGTGTGATGGTAGTGGTGTCAACAAATACAACTGCTACAATGCTACCATAAGCAACCTAGGAACCGTCGGAGTTCAGGTCACGAGGATCTACATAAATTCCACAGGGCCCGCAGGGTCAGGTTGCTCATCCCCCAACCCGGCACCCTGCATACTGAACCCAACCAGCACAATCGCTCCCTACGCCTTCAACCAAGCAAACCGTTTCCTTAACCCGGGCGAAGTAAATCATCAGGTGATCCTCGCGTTACCTATCGGCGTTGCCCTGCCAAACCCGAACCCTGCCTTTCCCCAGAACACGATCCTCATCGCAACAAGTAGGGGGAACGTGTTCACATTTCAATGGCCGCTTCAGGCTTCGGTTTTCGGTCAAAGTCAATCAGCATATTCCCAGGGAAATATGAAAATCGCATACACGGGAACGGGATTCGATAGCAAGAATGAACCTGGCCCAGTGGCAGGAGGCAGTGGAGGCAATAGTGGGGGAACCGGATCCAAATATTGCCACACAGAGTCCTCGCAACCATATCCGGCAGGTCCCGGTTACGCGGAAAAACTCACAAATATACCTGGATTGCCCTCCGGGGACTCGGGCGTACTGTGGTTCGTAAACCCATGGATCACCGGGGGCAATAGTAAGGCAATCGTGACTAGCACCGGCGCGCTCGCGGGCAGTACAACGCTCTACATCTACATGGTTGTGGTAAACACAGGGACCACGTCCTATAACCCCGACGCCGGAACAATAGACCTAATGTGGTACGGGTCCAACCACATTGACGGTTATCTAATCGGCGTTTACTACAATGGCGCATTCTATCCTACATCGAATCCGCCGTTTATTGCACCTGGTGCATTTTACTACGCAATATTCCTAATCAAATACTTTGGCTTAACAAACACCCCATGGGATGTGCAGCCTGGAGCCCCGTCAGCCATGCTCTGGGGTGCAGCGTCAATCACGAATGGCTTGAACAGTAATGCCGAAGACCAAAGTTACTTTTCCGGCACAATCCTTGGTTCCGGACTATGGATACGATACGAACCATCATCAACAAGCCCGTGCACATAACTTGAAAGTAGCGATTAGTACCAAAAGCGAAGAGGCTACCAGAATGCTTAGGCCCCTAATCTTGGGCTTTCGCCGACGCCACGCGGTTAGTACGATGATTGGCGGGCTGATAGTACTCTCACTTATACTAACGGCGCTTGGGACGACGGTTTTCGTTTCACAGCAATACAACCAATACCAACAATTGGTCAAGAAGATGGGGCAACAAGATAGTCAACAGTTCTCAGAAAAACTAGTGATCAATTCCCCAGGTCTGACAATTCTAACCTCTGCCACTATTTCCGGTTGGGGGAGCGGTTGCACGACCACATACAACTGCTACAATATGAGCTTAAGCAACTTAGGTGGGGTTGGAGTTCAGGTCGCAAGGATCTACATAAATTCCACAGGGCCCGCAGGGTCAGGTTGCTCATCCCCCAACCCGGCACCCTGCATACTGAACCCAACCAGCACAATCGCTCCCTACGCCTTCAACCAAGCAAACCGTTTCCTTAACCCGGGCGAAGTAAATCATGCTGTGGTGCTGGCGTTGCCATTCGCCGTTACCCTGCCAGACCCGAGCCCTGCCTTTCCCCAGAACTCGATCCTCATCGCCACAAGTAGGGGGAACGTGTTCTCATTTCAGTGGCCCGTTCCGCTTCAGGTTTTCGGTCAAAGTCAATCAGCATTCTCCTCAGGAATAATGAAAGTCGCATACCAATCAATATCGGGAGGTTACGATAGCAAAAATGAGCCTGGGATATCCGGCACATCGAGAACGGGCGGTCTAACATATTGTCACAAAGAGCCCTTACAGAACTACCCGGCTGCGTCTAATTATGCGGAAGCACTCACGGGAATGACTGGGGGTACCGTTACCGGTACCGTTACCGGTAACACATTGTACTTCGTAAACCCGTGGGTTACGTATGTTAGTTCTTACGCGGGGGTTCTGGGGTCCACAATTAACTCAGGGAGAACAGCGAAAACACAGATGTATATCTACGTAAATATCATAAACACAGGGCAAACAGCGTATACCCCTACTGCGGGTTCGATAGATCTAGGCTGGTACAGTGCAAATCACCTCGACGGGACGCTTCTTGGCGTGTACTACGAAGGAGCATTCTACCCGGCCGTCGCGTTCGGAGGGGCCGCTAACGCGCCAAGGATTACACCAAGTACGAACTACTACGCAATATACAAAATGAATTACATGAAACTAACTAACCCTCCCTCCTCCTCCCTAGGTGCTATGCCGTCAGGTTCTGTCATGCTCTGGGGCGACGCGTCAATCACAAATGGGTCTGGAAGCAATCCCGGCAATGCCGAAGACCAAAGTTACTTTTCCGCCACAGTCCTTCTTTCTGGATTCTGGGTCCGATACGAAGCATCATCATCTTCATGCTGAGGAGTTGTGCATAGCTTGGATATTACGATCGGCATTCGCGAAGGGAGGGCGTCATGATGTTTAGGCTTCTCCTCTTCAGACTTAGCCGGCGCCGTGCGGTTAGTACCATCGTTGGCGGGATGATAATACTATCACTCATACTAACGGCGCTTGGGACGATGGTTTTCGTTTCGCAGCAATACGACCAATACCAACAAACAGCCAACAAAATGGCCCAAAGCCGGGACCAAGCACAGTCAGAGAATCTTGTAGCCAACTCCCCAGGCCTACAGGCTAACCCATCCTGGAGCGGTTGCGGGGGATGCAACATGTACAATATGAGCTTGAGCAACTTAGGAGGGGTTGGAGTTCAGATCGCAAGAATCTACGTAACTTCCACAGGGTCAGGCTGCACAACCCTCTGCATACTCAACCCATCGAGCTCCACTCCCACTTCTACTTCATCCGCGTTTAAGCAATCAACACAGTTCCTCAACCCTGGTGAGGTAAATCATGCGGTACTCCTGTATTTGCCGAACACCGTCTATCTGCCAAGTGCTTCCGCTTCCCAGAACACGATTCTCATCGTTACAAGTGGAGGAAACGTTTTCTCATTTCAATGGCCGTTCCAAATTCAAATCGGCGGTCAAAGTCAATCAGCGTTTTCCGTGGGAACAGTGAAGGTCGCATATCAGGGAACGTCGCCAGGATACGACAGCAGAAATGAGCCTGGCCCAGTGGCAGGAGGCAGTGGAGGCAGCGTGCAAGCAGGATATTGCCACTCAGAGTCCTCGCAACCGTATCCAGCTGGGTCGAGTTATGCCGAAAAACTTACAGGAATTAATTATCCCAACGTTGGGGACTCGGGCGTATTATGGTTCGTCAACCCGTGGGTGACTCAGACAATTTTCGTGTCGGCCTGCAACTCCGGTAGTTGTAGTTCTTATCCAGGTTACTCGGGGAGGAACTACACGACGCTCTATATTTACGTAAATATTACAAACACAGGGAACACACCGTATGCCGTCGCCGGGGGAACATTAGATCTAACCTGGTACGGTTCCAGTCACATCACTGGATACCTAATTGGGATGTACTACGGTGCAGCTCCGGGACAGTTCTATCCGATAGGTTCAACACAAACCATCGCGGTGGGTAAGAGTTTCTACGCAATATTCAGAGTCACTCTATTGCAACTGAGTACGGGTGATACTGGCCTCCCCTCGGATGCGGCAGTCATGTTTTGGGGCTCCATGTCACTAACGGATAATACGAAGGATACAAGTTTCGTCGGCGGCGTGGCTCTTTCGCCTGGGCTATGGATACGATATTCATGTTGAGCTTGGGAGTAGTTTCATAGAGGTCGCGTATACCTATGCCGAAGCCCTAGGCTGCTTGGCCTGCGATACAAGAATAGGAAAAAATAGCACCCTCTTTCGTAGCAATTTTGACGCTGTAAGCAACACCGCTGATAAGTCCAGACGGGCTAGTCAATGTTACCAGGCAAGAACCTTGCGGGATAAGTGCGCTTGCAGTGAATGTTCCACATGCTATAGTCGGGCTCGCGATTAGCTGGCCATTAATGAAGTAGTCTGCTGCCACGATATTCAACTTCGTCACCCCCACGTTTCGGATGGTGAGTTTCAGTGCGGAGAGGGTTGTCCAGTCGTAGTAGTCCAGTGTAACCTGTTCCAGGTACGGTTGTTGAACGGCGCCCCCTAGCAGACCGCCCATAAGGCCCGAGACATAGCCGTACAGGAGAACTGCTGCAGCCACTGTTATTAATATCAAGAGCAATGCGGCTATGACTTCAGAAGCACCTTTGCGGCTCGATAAGGATCGGTGCAATTGGGAGCTTACCTACGTAATCTTTGATTATGCTGTTTAGTTGAAAAGATTGTGTCACTTGGACCAGCGTACCTCATTCAAAGCCTCCGCTCAGATTCTTGGCCAACGCACGTAGCTCTTTGGATGGAAATGCTGAGTCATACCGAACCATCAATCCCGGCTATCATGGAACATTAATATACCTCTTACGGCACATCTATGTGTCGATTCCCGATATGTCAGTCAACCTATTCACCAGGAATACTCGCCGACTAGAGAACCAGTGTTCTGGGCAACCGATACAAGGCAGTGCTGCACGCAGACAACCTGACCAACTCCTCCTGGACTGCATTGACGCAGTCATAACTGACCTACTCGGCGGAAAGGTAAAAGTGGCAATTTACGATTATCTAGCGCGTCATTCTTCCCTCGCGAAAGAAGAGATACCAGCACACATCGATGAATTCTCCGAACTCTTGGTAAAGACTCTCGGAAGAGGTGCCGCGACGCTCGAAAAACGCATTGCCAACAGACTATACGATACGCTGGGTTTGGAATTCGTAGATGTCCCGAACCTTAGCCTCAATGAGCATGTTGCAAGAATTAGAAGCATGATTGACCGGGAAGAAAGGAAGATTGACTCCACCGCGAATGGTCCCGATTATAGTTCTTGTATTCAGGCTCTTGGCGTAGGGCTTCGCTAATCACCTGGCTCGCTTTGCCTGCCGTAAATGGGTGCGAGAACGGTGCGGCCAGGAAGCTATCTTACGTAATCTTTGATTATGCTCTTTGATTGAAAAGCCTGCATAGCTTCGCTCAGCGTCGGGCTCTCAAAGTAGTCTACTCTCAGATTCTTAGCGACCGTGCGGGCTTCTTCTGATAATCCTGGGACAGCGATCAGGTAGCTGTCAGAGGGTTTCGCCTCCTTGACTTTTCCAGCGAAGCTCTTTACCGCATCGTTTCCCACCGCTGAGTTGCCAACTATCGCATCGACTGCAACAAGCTTTTCTTCGCCTCTCCAACCTTTCTTCCGCAACACCAGAACGATATCGAAAGGCTGAGGTTCGCCAGATTTTCCCGGTAAGCTGTGGGGTGCTTTCACGTTCAGCCCAAGATTTTCGAAGAATGTTATCGCCTCTGCGTAGACGAGGATTTCCTTCCGGATTTGTTCAATCGCCTTCTTGTTTAGGTCGTACCTGTAGATTGGAACGAGATTTACGCGGTCCGGCGAAAACTTATGGTGCTTGAACCTGCAAAAGTGCAAGTGGTTTGGGGTGTTGAATGAATTCCCGCATTTATTGCATTCGTACCAGACGCCAAGCGCGCGGTATTCAACAGCATAGTTGTGCAGCACTGTCTGGCAGTTCGGACAAATGATCTCGCCGCCCTTCTTGAAACTGTCTTCATTCCCCATCTTGCCGCACTTTAAGTGCTCGAAGAGGTAGGTGCGGTTTATGTCGTATGCTGAGCACTTGGGGCAAGTGTACCTTGTGCTCAGCTGTTTTGAGCCACATTCGGGGCATGATGGGGCCGTATCAACAAGTTCAGAAGTCAGCGCGCCAGCCGAAACCATCTCGTTTAGCAAGTCAGAGACATTCAGCTGTACGTTCCCTAGAATCGTATCCACCAGCCCGTAGCTTAGCTCATCGTTTGCTAGGAAACTTGGCTCTAAGGCGGTCTGGGTGTGCCCAAGCAAATATTGGAGTATCTTCCTCGCCTCCGTGTTGGCATATATTCCGGTCGGCGCGTCTTCTTTCACCTGGCTCGCGACAGTCATGTTCGTCCCACGTCCTATACGGATTCTTGTGGTCTAACCTCGAACCCGTCTGGCGTAATCCTGTATGCCATAACCCGCTTCGGTGTTTTAATGCCACGAATCTTTTGAATCTCCATAGTCTGGGACGGTGCTTCTTTGGTGGAGTTGTGGAGAATGAAACATCCGCTCGCAAGTATGGATTCGACGCCGAACTTCTCGACCGTAGGCGTTGGCGCATCAGTCAGCACGAGCGTAGTCAGTTCGAGCTGGGAGAGCGCTCGGAAAAATTGGAGAAGTTTGAATCGAAACTCGAATTCGGTCCTGTAAACTCCGCCCATGGCGTCCAAGGAGTCGATTACACACCTCTTTGCTGCTACCCTCTTACGCGCATGGGCGATCACGCCCAGCAGGCCGTCTAAATCGAAAGCCTCAGAACTTAGAACGCCTCCTCGAATCTTCAATTCCGAGCCGGGACGCTCTTGAAACGGTGCCGCGTCGACTAGCACGATTTTTCCTTGGCTTTCCAGGTCGAAGAGGTTCCAGTTGAAAGGCATCACGCTGTTAGCGACTGAGTGCGGTGCCTCCTCCAGGGAAGCGTAAACACCGTTCTCGGCGTATTGGGTTGCGCCTCTGAAGATGAATTGGGCCGCCATGATCGTCTTTCCGGCGCCTGGGGGTCCAATGACCGAGTACACGTGGTTCCTCAGGAGGCCTCCCTCTAAGGCCTCATCTAAGCCGGGTATTCCAGTCTTAGCTCTAGCAACCGTACTCAAACCATCTCACACTCTTTCATTCTCATCATCCAAATTCAGTTCGCAATCTTTTCGATGTGTTAGGCCTGATCTTAGCCATGATCGCCTGTTCGAATTTGGGCGAGGATACCAACACCTCTCCCTTTCCCAGCGACGGCAAGAGCGCCCACAGCGAATCGGGCACGTTGCCCGTCGATTGCCGCAAGGCTTGGAGGTTCGGTGTTGAACCTAGTTTGTGAATGAAGCGTGTATTACAGAGCTCAATTAGCTCAGACGGCAGCAGGGCTGGCTGCTGCGATACAATGCCCAACCCAAGCCCCCTCTTCCTCCCTTGCCGCGCCATCTCGGTGAGCATAGTGATTGTGGCGATCATCTTACTGCTCTTCCCTTTGCTAATGAAAGTATGAATCTCTTCGACGAAAAGCATCAGGGGTGATGATTCTGGGTGGTGCGTCTTGTACCTGAAAATGTCCCGGAGATAGTGGGCTACGCAAAGGTTACGAAGGACATCCGAAGACTCGCTTACATCAATCACCGATATTCTACCAGGGACGCACAGTGCTTCAGGTGTGACTTTCTCATATGGTGCATCAATTATGGCTGCGCGTTGAGCCACGGAAAGCTTCGTGAATAAGCCCATGTGGGCTTCAGCAACCATCTCAGGTACGGATGTCCTGTCAACCTGGCCCTCAATCCTCCTCCTAAGGGTGTTCATTACACTACTCAAATCATACGCTTGAAGGCTTCCGGACATGTCTTTGGCCTTTCGTGCGACATCGAGCAAATAGACGCGTTCGAATGGTGTTAATCCCAGAACATCGGCGAAAATCTCCAAATCAAGGTCTTGGAATGGAATTCCGAATTTTTTCGCCTTGGGGTTGAGGCTGCCATTGGGTGCGGGAACGTAAACGTGAAGGTCTTCGATGGAACCCGGTTTCTCGCCGAATTCCGCGAGTAGCGGGATAAGGTCTTCGGTCGGTTCGTTCATCCGCACAAACTCGCCTTCAATGTCAAACAATGCGATCGCACGGCCGCCCTTTCTGGCCTCTTCGGCGATTACTTGAAGCGTGTTAGATTTCCCACTGCCCGTTGTACCGAATATCCCTACGTGCCGGACCAACGTTCCGGAGTCTAAGGAAATTACGACGTCAGGTTGTCCCAGCAGCTGGCCAAGTCTAAGGTCCCCTGCGAGTCCCAAGTAATCTTGGGTAGCATTAGCGTCGAGCAACGTAACTGGGCTTCCTGGTTGGGGTCGGCTTCGGAGCGCGGTCTTACGCTCCTCAACAATCATGGCGCCAAGCTCGAGGCTGTAGAAGGTTGAACGCGAACCCTTCGTGAAGAACGGCCCATCAATGATTCGCGCAACGAAAGATTCCCCCGACGGGTCGGCTATGCGTACATACATGCCACGCGGGGGCTTCGCATCTTCACATTCCACGCGGCAGTACTGACTTTCGCCGCTGGGAAAACCCTCATCATATGCTACGTGTCCAATCGAGCCTTGCAGCTCCGCCCTTTGAGCGCTAACGGGTGTGGCTACCATCTGTGTGCTTGCTCCTATGTTCGCATCTTGGGGGACGGCATATCCGCTTCAGTAATTTCCAAAATCTTGCGGGCAACCTCGTCGGGCGTTGAACCTTCAGCAACTGAGATACCATGCTTTGATGCCACGTCTCGGGCTGTGGCCGACAATCGTGGTATGGCTCCGAAAACTGCCACGTCCGGTTTGGCTTCGAGAAGTTTCACGTAGAGTTCTAGGACCGGCTCTACTTCGACCTCAGCATCGCTCGTGCCGACATCTATTACAATGACTTTCGGCCCTTTCTGCGCGACGATTGAGAATTGGGCCTGCTTCCCTGCGCCCTCGATGATTCCGGGTATGGTTAACTCGAATCCGTTGCTCTGAAGCAATTTCGCAATCGCAGGTATACCGATGTGAGAGCGAATCTCGGGGAGTACCTTTTCGTTGATGTTGTAAGTGTAAACGTCTGTTATGAGGCCGCTTGTAAGGTTGAAGTCAACGTCGCATTTTCTGCAGAAGAAACTCTGGGACGGGTCTTCAAAATGCGCCCCGCACTTGTTACAGGCGCAAACTAGGCCGATCAAACGTTGCTCGTCAGGCTTCTGGAGAACTTTCTTGCAGGAAGGGCACACCAAATTCTCACCAAGCCGAAACGCCCTCTCCTCGTGAATGGTTCCGCAAGCCAGGTGCTCAATCATACGGTTAATCGTGATATCGATGGACGCACACTGGGTGCATTTGAACCGCGCATACACGTTCGATGGGGTGCCGCATTTTGGGCAGAAGGGCATCTTCTCGAACAGCGTAGCCGTGAGCAGCCTAATGTTGGCGAGTCGTTCGAGGAGTGCGGTGTCAACTGGCAGCCTCTGTCCACCTTCAATCTCGAGTAAATATCGTGGGACACGGTCCACGCCAAACTCAGGCTCCAACGATTTCTTGGAACCGTAAATGAAATGATTGCATACCTGCTGGACGCCTATCTCGCTGTAGGTTCGAGCCCTCATTCGTTTCGCGATGGATTCGTCTGCCTTCGCCATCCCATATGCCATCGATTCTGCGTTCGAGATTCGCTCCTTGAGTTGCTCAGACATCGACTCAAATTGGTCCCGACTCAGTTTACGGTTCGAAAATTGAGTCTCAAGGCTAGCAATCTCGCGAGTTAACGTCTCGATTTCGCCCAATGGATCGGTAGAGGGCGCTCTAGAAGGCATTCGTGGTGTTCTCTTTGGTTCGAATTGGTCACGCCAAATATAAGTAGTCCTTCACCGCTCCGGGCACGTTGTCATCTCTATGAAGAAAATGAGAGCTGCCTCAGTCTGCCTTATTGCATTCGTCTATGCTACTTGCTTGCTTGCAAACAGTCACCAGGTCCAAGCCGCGTCGGGGACACTCACAACTGATCAGGCCATCTATCCGATATGGCAAATCGGGGGAACAATCAAGGTTACGGCCGAGAATCTCGAAACGAATGTCACTTATTCTCTCTGGCTACAAAATCCCAAGCAGATCCTCGCCCACCCAGTTAGCACACCGTTCAAAGGTGTAAATGGCACCACTCAGGCTCCGATAGTGATTTCGATATCACCGAGCGACCCTCCGGGGACTTACGTCCTTAGCTTGTCAAAGTCCGCGATATCCGACACAAGAGAGGCGGTCGTGCACTTCGGAATCATAGGAACAGACTCGCTTAGCTACGAGAGAACCAAAAGCGTCACAATCGCGGGAGGAGGCTTCGCCTCAAATTCCTCACTCATCCTAGACATAAGATCCAGCAACCGATCCGTCTCCGGTTTCCCCACAAACGTTGCTACTCAAGCGAACGGAGAGTTCTCCTACACCTTCAAACTCTCACCATCGGCAGTGACCGGAACTCTCAACGCGACGCTGTCCGGGCTGACCTTCGATGCACACCAAACCGACAGAACCAGCTCCTTCTTCATAGTTAGGCCTACAACAATCAGCGTGCAAGCCCTCAGCCCGCCAGCTAAACAGGTTGAGAGGACCGCTGAGGTGAACGCCACGTACCAGCTCTCATACCCCGACCATTCCCCCGCAACAGCCCTAAACGCCACCGCGGACATCATCACATCAAGCCAGAGAGTATCCAGCGTCCCACTCACACTTGTTAACTCAACAACAGGCGAATGGCGAGCAACATGGGTGCCCCCGCCCTCAGCGAACACCACAACCACATACCGCTTCCAAGTCGACCCAGAAACCCTCACCGACGCCTACGGAAATACAGGGCAAGGTCGCCCAGCTGCCTCAACAGACTTCAACGTCGTTCCCGCTAAACTCCAACTCATCATCCAATCAGAACCAACTCTGCAACGAACCCAAACAATCACAGTAGCAATTTCAGCAGAATATCATACCGGAGCCAACGCCGCAAACGTAACTCAGGCCAGCGTGATCGTCACCCGAACCGATGGTGAGAAAATCACTCTCCCAGCCTCGGCGAATGGCACGCTTGTGCCTGCACGCTACACAATCCCAGTCAACGCGTCACTTGGCAATTGGACTCTAAGTTACAATGTTCAAGACCTTTGGGGCAATTCAGGCTCAGACGCGTCCACGATACAAGTTCAACGTGCCTCTCCAACCTTCCAACTCCAAACCCCCCCAACTACCGAGCGAACAACATCCCTGAACGTCACGAACACGATGTACTACCCAGACGGAACGCCGATGAATTCAACGGCTACCTTGCTGATTTCTCATGGAAATCTGACCTGGAGGCCGGAACTCAGTATCAATTCAACGACTCTAGTGTGGTCTGGTTCGCTTTACATTGTGCAGAATGCAACCCTCGGCCCCTACAATATCACCTGGGCGACGCACGATTCGTACGGCAACGGAGGAAACTACACATCCACATCGATCGTGATCCCGGCACGCTTCAGGTTCACGCTCCCATCTAATAATTCAACCATGAGCGCCCTAAGCAATCTGGACCTGAACGTAACGGTCAGGTATCCTAACGGTACGACGCTGACGAACGGTTTTGGTAATGTGACTGGTTCTTACGCTAACTCTACGGGTAGCGTCTTCACGCTGCCGCTAGCCTACAACGACACCGGACGCGCTTGGCACATGTATTTCTCTGTACCCGAGGAGGGAAACCTAACCTTCTCGTTCAGCGCCAACGACCGCTTTGGAAACCATGGAATCGCAACGGACGCATATAACCTCAAAGTCATCCAATCCCCGAGGGTTCAAACGCAGAGGCTGATTATCGCAGGCATAATAGGAGCACTAATACCCATAGCCCTGCTAATCTGGGCGGTCGCCACAATCTCGACACGAAGAAGAAAACACCGCCCCTGAAGGCTAATACAAATCGGGTATCTCGGCCAATTGGCCGTCATCCAATGTCACACTCCCATTCGAAGGATCACGCTTCTAGTCAATGACTAGCTCTCGTTCCTGGCCACACATAGAGCAGTGCCAATTGAACACAGTTGGGCGAGCGCGATCGGCGACTTGAGTCCAGAGTTTTCTCAGAGCCTCACGCTGACGGGAACAGACTGGGCAACTGTCGGCTTCGGATTTTGAACTCAAGCTCTGATGAACCACCAAAACAAAACTCACCAAGGCATATTTATGATTAAGTTGCCATTCGCCTCGTAACGCTCTCAACATACAGGGCTGAAGGCTACGTCAGTGAATTCCATTGTGTTACCCAGCTCAAGTCCTGAAAGTCACAGATGCGCCGGTTCTGTGCGCATAATTGTCACCGCACTTTGAAGGCGCGAGTCCCGTTGCATTCAAATCACTCTAGAAGTACTCCGCTTCAGCATCTGCCATTATCCACAGTTGAATATGGAGTGGACTCGCTCAGTGAAGTATCAGTAGTAGTCCTACAGAATGGGTCGTTAAGCTGTTAGTTTGCGGATTTGAGGCATTATTTCTTGAAATACGGATAATGCGTGGGGGGCGTCTACTGACAGAGCCAGGTGGCCATCTGGCACCTTAGCCATGAGAACACAGTCTTTCTCGAAACATGCAATGACGCACTCTAGTTTTCCAGCCGTGCCTTGAGGCGTCAACCGCTCCGCTACACCGGTCATGAATAAGGGGCCCATTTCCATGAATGCTCTATCCTCTGAGTTAGGCGTGTAACTCTTCACACCCGGCCGCATTTCAGAGAAAACCACGGTAGTAGGATCTGTTGACAGAGCCACCCATCTAATCTTCGGATGAAGGCGAAAAACATCGTCGGCGGTTAACAAATGAACCCCTACTGAGTTTGATGATCCTTCGTTCAATTATGGCTTTCTGTTGAGTTAGCTGGATGATTTTGGCTGTTACGTTTCGTTTGGCGGCTAGATTTTCTAATATCCTAAACTTGTCGTCAGTTGGCTCTGGTAACTTACTTTTGATGTAATGCTCAGAAGAACTCGGCCTCTGCTTTCGCCATCTCATCCTCGCTGTTCGCCGCTGAATAAGCTTCGAGAGGCTGAGCGTTCAGTGTCAAGAAGGTTGGGCCCCACTTGAAGAGCGATAGCAGTTGACTCGCTTTCTCTTTGAAACCAATTATGCAGAGCCCAGCTGCAAGCGCTTCGACTGACGACAGCTTGTGCGGCTTGGCGTAGTTGACGGGGTTGGCCGCAAGGAATGTTGGAAGGCGTCTACCAAGACCAGGCAAGCGGATCATGAATGCCCCTTGCACTTTCTCCCAAGAGCAGTCGATAGCCACTAATCCATGCTGTACGGCTTGGATCTTGTCCGCTGGCAGAAGGCGTTGGTTTGCGAAAGGGTTCAAAACCAAGGACCTGCGCGGGATTTGCTGTATCCGATGCAGTGGGATTGCAAGCCTGAATCGAGCTAACTTTGCCGCGGTACATTTGGCCGGGTCGTCCTGCCTCATTAGCAAAACGTACAATTTAGGCTCGGAAATCGTCGGCGCCTCGCTCAGCTATTTCCATGCACTAGGATTCCCTCATCAAGTCGTCCAAGATTCTGGCGGTGGTCTCTCTTTCCGCATTCTTTCGCAATGATTTCAGATCAATTTTGGTAATCTTGAGCATCGCTATGATATCCTGGCGATCGGTTGCGGCCCTCTCGGGTTGGATTGTGACCTTGAGCATTCTCAGCTTTGCAAGTATGAGTGATTCTGCGGTTTCGTAATAGGTGGGTATGCCTGAGATGCGCCCTGCAATTCGGTCCAGTTCTTGGTCAGTGAATATGATGTCGACTGTGTATGGACTCTTCTTGTCTTCGAGAGTGGCAATCCGATAATCCGAGTTCCATGCAATCTTGAGCTTTCTCTTGCTAACTATTAGGCTGGCTTGCTTTAGCGATTTTGCGAGCCTTTCAAGCTCCTTTTGCTGGGCCGCGACAACGATGTCAATATCGAGTGTCGTTCGCGGGCGGCCATAGAAGCTTGAAGCTATTGCTCCTGTGAACATATACTGCAATGTACTGCGGTTGAGGGACCTTGCGACCCGTCTGACGAGGCCGGAAAAGGTTTCCAACACTTATCGCCTTAAGGGGAATCTCCGTCCTTGCTGACACCTGCGCCGCATACGGGAAATTAGAGCATCCTCCGTAATCCCAGGGTTCTTGGCCCTCTCGCTGCCCGCAGCGATGCTAGTTACTAGGTCCACCATCTCTAGGGTGACCCTTACCCTCTCCTCGGGCCTCATCTTCCTCCAATCCACGTGGACCACTGAATGCTGGTCCGATGGCTGGGCAATTAAAGCAGATGGAAAAGACAAAACCGGGCAAGGTCATCGGTTCAATTCCGTCTTCCGCTGCCCGCCAGTGCCGGGGCGAAAGGCTAGCTCTCGGTCGGCTGTTACTGAAGCCTCTTGTCATGAATAACTTTGTGGCACATAGGGTCGTCCAAGACTTTGGCGATGTGGCCGATCAAATCGGTTGGGGTTAGGTGATAGCCATATTGTTCTTGGGCAAGGTCGCCTGCTGCTCCGTTCACGAAAGCTCCCGCAACAGCCGCCCTGAAACCGCTGACGCCCTGCGCCATCAAACCCGAAACTATTCCGGACAGAACGTCACCGGTCCCGCCCACAGTCATGCCTGGGTTGCCCGTGTCATTCAGCTTCACCCTCTCTCCGTCGGAGATGATGTCGGTATGTCCCTTGAGAAGGACAACAGCGCCACTACTAGAAGCGAGGGCCTTCACCTCGCGCGGCCGCACACTCATGTCTCGAGATGGAGCCTTTCCGGAAATCGCTTGAAATTCGCCCGCATGCGGGGTCACAACGGTTGAACTGTCGAATATCTTCTTTCTTACGACACCGAGTGCCTTCAAAGCGTCAGCGTCCAGGAGAAGCGGTATCTTGAGCTGGCGTACCAGTAGGACGATTTTGCGAACCGCAGAGACCGTCTGCTTATCCAAGCCCAGGCCAGGGCCAATGGCCACAGCGGTCGCCTTCTCCAAATGTTCTCGTAGAATGCGGATGTGCGTTGGCGCTAGGTTCGTTCCAGGGAGCTTGATCGTCATTAAGTTCGGCGAGATTGCTGAGATTGCTTGCGCCGTTCTTTCCGGTGCGGCTACGAACACTAAATCGGTGCCAGTTCGATATGCGGCTAGGCCGACGAAGGTCGGTGCCCCGGTGAAAACGTCGCTGCCACCAATTACGATTAATCTGCCGAATTGGCCTTTGTGTGCCTCAGGAAGCCTTCGAACAACTGCAGCTTCCACATCTCCAGGCCCGGCAAAGACGGCGGCTTCTGGCGGTATTCCGATGTCCGCAACTTTGATCTCGCCGCAGAACTCTTTCGCTTTCGCAAACCCCTTCTTCGTCGCGTGAAGGGTTACCGTTAGATTTGCCCGAACAGCTGCACCCAACACCTCGCCTGTATCCGAGTCTATCCCTGTGGGGACATCCACTGCGACCTTGTAACCGCGAGAGCCGTTGACCGCCTCTACTGCTTTGAGGATGGGTTGGCGAAGTTTCCCTTTAACACCAGTCCCGAGAAGCGCATCAACCACTATATCCGATTCGGATTCGGATAATGACGATGAGTCATGATACTCTTCGACCTTGACGGTGGAGTACATCGATTTGAGGGCACGCCAGTTCAGAATTGCGGCTGGGTCTGAGATTGCATCACTGCTGCCTACAAGCTTGTAAGATACGTTAAAGCCTCTTCCCGCGAGATGGCGCGCAACGACCATTCCGTCTCCCCCGTTTCGACCGGTTCCACCATACAACACAACGGAACTGCCCGTCCCAAACCGGGCGGTAATTTCATCCGCTACGGAACGGCCTGCATTCTCCATTAGTTGCAGTGTGGACACGCCTAGGTACTCTGAATTCTTGTCTAGAATCATCGTTTCCAAGGATGTTAGCGGGTAACTTAGGAAAGTCAAACTTGTCACGGGTGGTTAATCCGAGCGGTCCGGTAAAAGTTGTGGGCTACAGAGCTGAACCGTTGAATTCAACACGGCAACTTGTTTTTGGAGCAGTAGCTCAACGTTGAAATGATTTTGAGTGCAGTTCAGCGCTTTCTCGGCAGTTTTTAGGCGGGTTGACATGACGTAAGACGTACTTGGCAAACCATATATTCAGATTTCACAGCCTATTGTAGTTGGTGTACGCTACGGGTAAGTTCGCACTTGTCACCCTAGTTCTCGGTTCCACTCATGACGTCTTGCCACCAGATAAGTTGGTGGAGCAAATACGTCGAACAATCGAGTCAAGTGCGCTCTCTGACAACTGGGTGGTTGATACGGTAGCCATTCTTGACGAAAACGGGTCTGCCACGAAGATTTTCCCGACTAATAAGGCGAAAGAAATAGCCATAACCTGATTGGCCTCGGCAATGAGCTAGGCAAATGCTTTTAGCGACACTCTGAACATCAAGGCTACGACGAGGTTTCGTAATGCCACTTGCCTTCGTCCTGATTAATGCGGAAATAGGATCTGAAGATGAAGTAGCCGGAGAACTGCGCAAGATAGGGAACGTGAAGGAATCATACGTCGTCTACGGCGTATATGACATTGTTGCGAAAGTCGAAGCCGATTCCATGGACAAGCTGAAAGAGATTGTTACGTGGAAGATACGCAGACTCGACAAGGTCCGCTCCACGCTCACAATGATCGTCGTAGAAGGAACCTAATCAACCCAACGACCTCACCAGAAGAGTCGGTACAGGCGAAATACCGACTGGGTTTCTGCTTGTGGAACTGCAGGCTCTGTTAACTTGTCGGGTCCTTGTTTTTCACTTATCTCTCATGCCTAAAAGAGGATGAAAGTTTAGGTTAAGCTATGCGGGCGGTCAAATCAGTTCAACAACACTACACGCCCAGCTGCGAGATTCTACGGATGCTTGATGAATTTCCTCAGATGCTCAACGACTGCGTACGGATTGGACTTGCCGAGGACGTGACCAGCCTCAAATCACTCTCCACGAAAACCTACCATCAACTCGCAACCTACAACATCATGAGCTACTACAAGCTCTGCGCAATCAGCAAAGCCACCGGCATCTTACGGAACTATCGTAAGGCTAGAAAGAAGAATCCTGAAGCAAGGGAACCTTATTCACGAGGCCCGCAATTGACAACCTGTTATGGTTTCAAAATTAGAGCGAAACCAGGAATGCTCTTGCTGCCATTCAAACCTAAGCAACGGTTACCCATCCCGTTGAACGCACACACGCTCCGCGTCCTCTCTGAACCGGGCATCCAAGTTCGTTCCGTCACATTGACGAACAAAGAGCTAAGCATCTCATACGCGAAGGAAATTCAACCAATTCAACCGCGAGGCCTAATTGCCATCGACCGAAACCTCAACAATTTGACGACGGCAGACTCAGATGGGCAGGTGAAAAGGCGGAATTTGGCTAAGGCAACGGAAGTTAAAGCGATGTACCGTGAGATTCGTTCGCATATGCGGCGAAACGACCTGCGCATACGCCAACGGGTCACTGGAAAGTACGGGCGTAAGCAACGCGAGAAGGTGAAACAGATCCTCCACCACGCCTCAAAACAGATTATCCTAGACGCGAAACGCAAGCAGTTCGGCATCGTCATGGAGAAGCTGACAGGCATAAGGAAGCTTTACCGTAAAGGTAACTGGCAGGGAGGAAGCTACCGTGGGATGATGAACAGCTGGAGTTACTTTGAACTGCAGCGCCAAATCGAATACAAAGCCAAGTGGGAAGGCATGCCAATCATCTATGTGAATCCGAGGGGTACTTCAGTGAAGTGTTCGATATGTGGGTCAAGAATGAAACCCGAAGAGAACCGACAACTCAAGTGCCAATCGTGTGGATTCACAGTTGACCGAGACGTAAACGCCGCCAGAAATATTCTGGCGAGAGCCCTGAGGTTCAGGGCCGGCGCGCTTCCAGTTGAAGCGATGGTACAGGAACCCTCGGCAATCGGTAATCCTGAAAGTCGATGGAAGCGAGTTAACGAGTTGAGGCTCCATGAGCCAACAAGTTAACGGAACCGAACTGCACATAGGAATTGATGATACAGACTCGAAGGCAGGCGGCTGCACCACCTACATCGCAGCTCGGCTAGTCGAAAAATTGTGTAAACTGGGCGCCCAATTCATCGACTACCCCAACATCATAAGGCTGAACCCGAACATTCCGTACAAGACACGTGGAAATGCAGCAGTAGCCTTGCGGCTCAAGATTCCAGCCAACTTTTACGGCACCGTTCAGGAGGCGGCAATCGAAGAGGTAGAGGCAAACAGCCGGATTGGCAGCGCAGGGACAGACCCGGCGATTGTCTTTCTAAACGGGAAGCCTCCGGGCATGGTCAGGAGGCTGGCCCGGAA
The DNA here is from genome assembly GCA_963726255.1 of Candidatus Bathyarchaeota archaeon. GTDB lineage: Archaea > Thermoproteota > Bathyarchaeia > 40CM-2-53-6 > 40CM-2-53-6 > FEN-987. The sequence continues at coordinate 47,878 of CAVSBL010000002.1, read as the reverse complement.
AGCTCTTAGAGATATCGTAAGTGAACATGAAGCCCAAGAAACAATCACTCGCTGCAAAATAACCGCGCTAGCTTACGGTTCCCGATTGGGTTTGGTAGGCGCCTTGTCCGCTGTTGGAGAATGTTTGGAGAATGACCACACGTATGAGCTTGTCGCATATAGAGAGAGGAAGAACTGGGGAACAAGAAGGCGGGTCGAAGAAAGATCCGTAATGAGAATGGACCGACGTACCGCACCCTGGACTTTCAATAGTTACGATTTCGACAATAGGCGAACGCTCATTACGCCACACGGTCCGGACCCTGTCCTCCTCGGGATTCGGGGAGAGAATCCCCACATCCTTCTGAAGGCGTTCCGCATGCTGAGGATAGGGGAACCAATCGAACGATGGGTGATATTTCGGACTAATCATGGAACAGATGCGCATCTTAACGCTTCGCCCTTGAGCACCCGAGTAAGGCCCTTCAGGCCTCTTGTTCTGAAAGGAGTCGTCGCGGAGAAACCAGAACGCATCAGGGGAGGCCACGTATTCTTCACGCTCAGATACAATGGGTCGAGTCTGCGCTGCGCCGCTTTCGAACCGACCGGCAGGTTTCGAGAAATCGTGGCGAGACTGATCCCTGGTGACGAAGTGACAGTATTTGGTGGCTTGAAGAAACGCGGGACTTACCGCTGGTCTTGAACTTGGAGAAACTTCAGATCCACCGGTTGGGGGAATCGATTAGCATTGAGAACCCAGTTTGCCCAAAATGTAAGAAACACTTGAAATCGGCTGGCAAAGCGCAGGGCTTCAGATGCTCAAGATGTTCGTTCCGAGCGCCATCTGCAAAGAAGAAGTTGACGCGCAGAGACCGAGCATTGGAAGAAGGTCTCTATGTTCCCGATAGGAAAGCGCAGAGACATCTCACTAAGCCGCTCTCCCGCTATGGACTTGAAAAGAAAACTCGTGACCATAGCTCTCCTTTCGGCAATTGGCACGACCCATAGGAACCTAATGCACAGGAACACTTCAGAGAAGGCATCATCATTCACACGACGAAAAAATTAACGCCGGGCGCACGGCACCCACGCCCTGACGCCGAGCTGTAGATTTGCCTGAGCCGGTCGTCTGCGGAAAAAGGGGATTATTGCACCCTGACTGCGGGGTGCTGATACCAATAGTACTGCGCTGGAGGCAAGACGGAGTATGGCACCGGTGGCGGTTGGTACACGTAGTTTACTGGCGGCGGTTGGTACGCGTAGCCTTGTGGAGGGGGTTGATAGTAGACCTCCGGCGGCTGAGGAACAAGACACGGCGCGGGAACATAGCAAGTGGCAGTCAAAGGTGGTTTCGGAACGCAATAGTAAGACATGTCCAATCACCAACACCCGCTTGAATAACAACGAATAAGGCTTACTTCGCTGGTGCCCTCGGGGTGTCGACATTCACAGCAAAACCCGAACGGCAGGTTGTTCAGTTTCGCAGAAGAATGTAAACACGAAAGTTGTGGACGCTTTTCAAACAATTAGCGTCATTGACCTCTGACTATCAAGCTTGCAATGACAGGAAGACACTGCAAGAGATGCGGCGCGCAGAATGCCACCTAGACCGAGAATGATCTAGACGTGAATCGCATGCGCCCTCAGCTCCAGCAGCGAAGAATCCTGCTGTCTAACTGGACTCGAGGTGACCACGAACACTATCGTGAGGTTCGGCAAATTGATATCTTCGAGAATGAGTTAGCGGTTCTCGCCGAGATGATGTCAAGATCGCAACAACAAGGACAAGTGAGGCTTCTTTCTGTTGATAAGTGGCTAGAGGCGCTCCAAGACGGCGATTTAAGGTCGTAATCTGCTTTCCTGCGGCGTAACAGTGCAAAATGACCCTAGTAAGAAGCGTTACCGCAGATGGGAGGCGGTTTTGTCAAATGCAAAGGGAAAACTAAGTTCTTCATTTGCGGAAGTTAAATATCTTCAATGCGTGCATCATTCTCTCGCCTTGTAAGGCGTGATTTATTGGGGGTGAATTGATGGGTCATGATACTGGCGGCCGCTCGGGTGGCTAAATAGTTTCGTTTGTGTAGAAATCGAACTTATTTCGTGAGTTTCGCCTGCTTGGCATAGACATGATTGTGCTAAGGGGCGCCTAGCGGTAGCTTTGGTTTTTACCTAAATTACCCACGCGTTTGGTAGAGGTTTTTATCCCGGAGGACGACGACGCTGCCTTTAGCGAGATGACCATAGTGTGTGACCACTGCCGCGCAATGGAAAACGTTCTGACAGACCTACTCGGTTCGAAAGTCTCACGAGTTATCATGGGCAGAGTAACAAACGAGCTGCACGGTGAACGAGGAACATCGACGGCCACTGCGTTTTCCCCAGATACGCCTTTTGAAGTTGTGGCCATCTCTCAAGCACCTAAGCGATACTTAGCCAAAGCCTAGTTGAATCACGTTGCTGAGAACCGAGTGGGTCAGTCTCTACGACCACTTCAAGAAGATGCAGTACAAGGAAATCGCTAGACACCTTGATGGACCCAACATACGAATTTTCTCAGCTATGTGGAAGTATGGTCCGAGGAATCTACTCGAAGTATCCCGCCGAACAGGGATACCGTTTACCTCGGTCTACCATAGAATTGCCAAGATAGAGGCTAAGTCACAGGAAGTCGCTGCCCTTGTCCCCCCGGTCTCAAAACTAGGCATGGTTAGAGTCGTCATTCTAGCATCAGCTACACCGGGACGTGAGGATGAGGTCACTGCCGCACTCAAGGCCCCTAACCTTTGGCGTTCAGTGGGTTTCTGCGAAGGCAACTTCACCCACATCTCGGTTCAACTCGTCCCAGTGAAATACCTTAAAGAGTTCAGGTCTTACGTCCAACAGCTTGCTGATAGCGAGTTAATCCGGTCCTTCAGCCTGATCTACACAGGGGATTATGTCCCCAACTTCCCTGATTTCGACTACTATGACTCAACCGAAAGCCGATGGAAATTTGATTGGGAAGGTTGGCGCGCTTCACTCGGTGAGGAACGTAACGACGTTACGATTGATGACCCTCAGAGCTATGAGATGAAGGTCGATAAGACAGATCTAATGGTAATATGGCAGCTGGAAATGGATGCTCGCACAAGCTTCGCCGACATCGCGAAAACGGTGGGAATGACACCGCAAGGTGTGAAGTATCATTACGAGAAGCTGACTGCTCTGGGGGTAGTTGACCCGATCCAGTTCAGAGTTCATCCATACCCCATGGAGGTTTCTGCGTATCATGAGGTTATGCTTGAATTCAATAGCAAGGAGGATTTGGACAGGTTCTACTCAATCGTCCCTAAGATGTTTTTCGTATTAGGCGTAGCCAAGCTTCTGCGCCGGAACGCGTTCATGGTTCAAACATGGATGTTGGAATCGCAACTGCCGAAGATGTTCGCCTTCTTCTCACAGATGGCTAGAGCCGGCATCCTAAATTCATATTCTTCAGTAAGAATTGACTTTGTAAGCAAACAGGGTCAGACGATATCAGAAGAACTCTTTGACGACGAGAAAGGATGGGTTGTTGATTTCGAGAAGTGTTCTTCTAAGCTGCAGAAAATAGAGAATGTGGGAATTAGCGCTTAGGACACGCATTGGATGTTATGTGTCTAGTGCGAACTTGCTGACTTTCACTCGGTACTACTCAAGTCCAAGTCGCCTGCCGTGTTCGTCACGGCAAAAGAGCGACCGTCCTGGGGGATGGAAGAGGATGCTAGTTTGAAGTTTGCTTTGTCAGGACGGCTGTGGCACCATAGGGATTTCATGCGTTTATGGGTTGGCGAAACTGTCGAGTGGTTTGGAGGTCAAATAACCTACTTGGCGTTGCCGACTATCGCCATTTTCGCTCTAAAGGCTGGAGCTTTCGATATTGGAGTTCTAAACGCCTTGGGCTACCTTGCCTTTCCGATTCTAGGGGTCTTCGTGGGTGTGATGGGTGACAGGTGGCCGCGGCGCCCAATGATGGTTCTGGCGAATATTGTACAGGTCATCACCCTTGGAACAATTCCAATCGCGTTCCTCCTAGGCAAACTCAACCTCTACCATTTGTTCGCCGTTGCCGCGGTTATGGGAATATCCACTGTGTTTTTCGAAGTCGCATACCAGTCCTATCTACCAACGCTGGTTGATAGGGAGAATTTAGTGGAAGGAAACTCCAAGCTCACAACCAGCGAATCAACCTCACAGATCGCTGGCCCTGCGCTGGCCGGTTTCCTCATACAACTCACTGGAGCCGCCATAGCTATCACAGCGGACGCACTCACCACGTTGTTCGCCGCCCTAGCCATCTTCTCAATCAAGAAGACTGAAAACACATACAGTTCAAAAGCAGACCGCAACTTCGTTAGGGAGGTCAGGGAAGGCGCTGAAGTAATCTTTCACAATCCATGGCTCCGAAGCCTCGCAGCGACGACCACAACTTTGAATCTCGGAAGCAGCATCTTCTCAGCCGTGTTCTTTCTCTTCATGTACAACGAGTTGAGACTGTCCCCTGGATTGGCGGGCGTCGTACTCGGAATCGGAAGCGTGGGTTCTTTGATTGGTGCAATCATCGCGCCTAAGATCGGGCAGAGATTCGGGCTCGCTCCTACCCTTGCCACCGCCTTATCTCTTGTCGGCTTCGGGCTCCTTGCAATCCCCCTTGCTATGTACGGTCCCTCAGTACCAGTGTTAGCGGCGCTCTGGATGGTCTCTGGGGTTGGAATAACGATCTACAATATCACCCAGATCAGCCTTCGTCAGGCGATTGTGCCCGACAGGCTTCAGGGCCGGATGAACGCCACCATGCGTGCAATAGTCTGGGGAGCGCTGCCAGTTGGGGCTTTCATCGGAGGAATCTTCGGTACAGAGTTTGGAATTACGCAGACCATCATCATCGGCGGATTAATCTCCCTGCTCCCTGTGCTCCTGATCTTGGTAAGCCCCATCGGCTCAGTGCACGAAATCCCCCAAGCAAGCTAGAAACAATGAAGGTCACCAATCAAAACACAACACCAACACCTGTCAGACAACCACAAGTAAACCTAAAAGACCGCGACCCGATTTTGGTTTCCTGCTAGCGGGGTGGGGTAGCCAGGTTTAACCCGCAGAACCTTCCCGTGCGGAGGGCTCATATCCTGGCGAGAAACCCTGAGATTGAGTCGAAAAAACTCCTCAACCGGTGGTTCGAAAGGCGAAAAGCCCGAACATCCACCCCCCGCTACCAATCTAAGTTATTAGCCTCGCACTATGTAGGCGTGCTAAGGCCGGAAACGCATTTCCGGAGGTTTCATAATACCCTTCAGTCCAATTGAGACAGGAGGATGAATCCGTTGTACGCGGCCAACATGACCCGTCCCCCACGGCCTGTGGGGGTAGCCGTTCTCACCATACTACAAATCCTAAGCGGTCTCGGAGACATAACTATCGGAGCGGTACTGCTCATCTTGGCAGTCCTCGCTGGCGCCCTAATCGGTGGGGCTCTCGTAACCCTGTTGTTCTTGCTGGATTTTGTTGTCATCGCCTTGGGGATATTTTCTTTCATAATGGCTTACGGCCTTTGGACTGGCAAGGGCTGGGCTTGGACCCTCACCCTGATCGGCGCAATCATCGGGATCATCTTAGGAATCATCTTTGGAATCATGACTATCACAGTAGGTTTCGTGGAAGGAAGTGGGCTTTACGAGAGCCTTGCGAGCATAGTGTGCACAATCGTGTTTTACCTCATCATACTAGTCTACTTGAATTCGGGAAACGTTCGGGCATTCTTCGGGCGAACGGGCGGATATGCTGTGATGCGCCCGCCGGTCCCGCCGCCGGTAGGTCAGCCGTACGTGCCTCCAACTCAATCACCTTATCCCCAACCCAGCGTCCAACAACCCTACTACCCACAAGCTTCCCCACAACCAACGCCTTTTGGACCGGTCGCCTGCGCTAACTGCGGCGCTCCCAACCAGCCTGGCGCAAACTTCTGCGACCGGTGCGGAACACGCCTTCATTAGGCTAAAGGAAATCGTCCAATCATCGGGTCACACCAAAGCCTTCACAACGCGAACGGGGGAACATGTGGGTCAGTTGACCCTCTCTAGGACAACATAGTTTCGCTTGTAATCATTCCTCGGCAAAACGAAATTGCTAATGACCCTGAACCCAGATCTGCGTGCGAAGTCTCTGATCTCTGACATCGAGAAGAAACGCACACATGAACTATCGACATACACCTGAACACGGCTATTTCTTTCATCGGCTTGGTACCTTGACCTTTCGCTCGGCACTATCAGTTTCTGAAGCCTTGGGTAGATAATGTAAACGTCCCTTGAATACAACACGTTTGAGGCTACCTTGCCAAGGGAGACTCTTACAATAAGCTGGTTCTTCTGCTCCCATGACTGTACTATTGCCTTTCCGACATCAGACCATACGATCTGCGATACTCTTTCATAATCAAGAATCAACAACCCCCCAGGTCGAAGCAGGGCGTACGTGTTATCAAGAAAGCGTTTCACCTCGTCATTTCTGACCGGGATAGACCAGTTCAGGCATACAGCGGCGTCAAACCTCGCATGGTGGTGATAATCATAATAGCTACCAACGACAAAGCGCGAGTGTATTTTCTCCTCAGCGGCTTTTCTTCTGGCGAATTGAATATTCTCTTTCGAGATGTCAATTCCCGTCGCCTCGAAGCCCAGTTTCGTTAGCGCTCTCACGTGGTATCCAGTTCCACATCCTAAGTCGACTAAGGATTTGGAACCGTGATCTCGCAGAATTGAAGTGATGAGCCCGACCTCGCTCTTCCAGTCCCGACCCTCGATGAGCTCGTAGTAAGAGACAAGTTGACGGTAGAGCGGTCGGCGCATTAGTTCGAATGCGCTACGGAGGTCTATTATACATTATTCTTGAGCTAGCTCATGACGCATATGTCGAACGGCCGCAAAGTGTGCTTTCCGAAATCTGAATACATCGTGTACGAACCCTACCCCGGATTACATCTGGCATACCATGCCAAGAAATTCTACTTTTCAGGACGGTCAAAATACCAAGAAATCGACATAATCGACAACGATGCCTATGGTAGAATGTTGTTTCTTGACGGTAATGTTCAGCATACTGCCTATGATTCGCGAATCTTCAACAAAGCCCTCTGTGGCCCTGCCAAGAGAAATAGCTGCGCCGAAGTCCTTGTGCTTGGGGGCGGTAGCGGACAGACCTTGCTAGCACTACTCGACTCTCCGACAATCGAGCACGTCACTGTCGTCGAAATCGACCCCCTGCTTGTCGAGTGTTGTAAGAAATACATCAAGGGCGTAGGCCGAGCCTTCGGAGACCGGAGGGTTAGAATCTTGATAGGCGATGCCTTCAGGTTTCTTTATTCCACGAGCGAAGAGTTTGATGCAACCATAATCGACCTTACCGAGAAGCCTTTTGGAATTAAGAGCAATTTGAAGACACTTAACCAACTATACGCTGACATCAAGGAAAAATGCAGAGGACGCTGTAGTCAATACGTCGGGTCATCGGTCGAGCTAGCTTACAATCGGCGGTTTAGAGATGCTGCATTAAGTGCGAGCAGGCGGTACCTCTCTAATGTTCGATATGAGGACATCTTTATCCCATCCTTTGGCGCGCCGCACACATTCATGCATGCGGGATACGAGAAGTGACCAGGGCCCGACTTTGGCAATGCTGTCGCAATGGGTAGTTTTCGACATGTAGCAAGTTCAGCGCTTGGATGCTGTTAGCTTCCGCTCCACTAGAAATAGTCTAACCCGATACGAATACGAATGATTCAGGGTAGCCTGGGAAGTCGTGCGGAAGGAACTGAATGAATTGTGGGCGCTATCGTAGCGGTACCGTCGCCGAGGTACCAGAAGATTATTCCGAACGTTGAATCGAGGGGGTCTTTCAGGTTTTCTCCCTGGTTGAATGGAGAAATTGTATCGTACACGGCATTGTAAACAGTCTCACCCTGAGTCAGGAACCCGACCAGTTGGGCAGTTAAGTCATCCACCAGGCCGAATTGAAGTGTGATGGCTCCGCTAGAGAAAACTACTGACGTCACCCCTGCTGCAAGAAAAATCGGCGCTAATTCATTACCATGACTCGACACAAAGATCAGCAGTTTGATCCCTTGCAGGGCATAAGGCCCGAAGTGATTTGTGAAGAAGTCTTTACTAACTGCGACCATGCCCGTACTAGTTGTTATCCGACCCGCAGCAAAATCCGAACCGTACCTCTGTTCAGCCGCATCGCTGGGTTTCTCGCCGACATACCAATATGTTGCGTTCTTCTGGGTGAAGCTGTCCGTGCGCCAGACTACGACACTGTAATTCTTCATCCTAGTCAACAGAAGGTTGATTGTAACGGCGTCGTCAGCCAGGTATGTAACGTTGTATCCTGCATGGTTCAAGGAGGACACAAGACTCCCAGCATAGTAGCCCATAGGCCGCGTTGCGTTCAATGATGAGAGAAACAAAGCAGGCTCCTGAACCTGAGCCTGCGGCGTCGCAAGAGCGTTGACACCGATTGGGAACGATAACGTCGACAATAACAGCAGGGCGACCAGTACTTTCATCAATCCAAATCCCGTTTGATGACCGCGGACATTCCGGAAACAAAACCATTATTCACCGTGATTGTATCATCGAGGATGACTCCTGCAGAGAAATTGCTGAGTTTATCGCAACGGGACTGGTATCATCGTAATGGTATGGTGGGGCGGGAGGGAGCTTCATGGTGCACCAAGCCAATTGATTCCAGTTGGCTTCATTTTGAGGTGTTCTGAATACACGATTTCTGGTCCCACCAGAACAATCGCCTTAAGCCTTTAACGCATATCCATGAACTATTGAGTGCGATCGCCTATGTCCTTTGGATTTCGTTTCACTTATACCGGAATTCGAGTGAAAAACATGGAAGAATCACTGAAGTTCTACACGGACGTACTAGGGATGATCATCGCGGAACCTCTTCAGAAGATGACACCAACCAAAGGCAGTGTGGTTACACTCAAGAGCCCAAGCTCGGGACAAGTTCTAGAACTCAACCATTACGAAGAAGACAGCCCATTCAATTCGGCGTACGTTAACGGTGAAGACCTCGACCACATAGCCTTCGATGTTCAAGATCTGGAAGGTGCCGTCAAAGAGCTGAAACGACGAGGCGTCGACGTTGTCGTCGAACCATATGCGATCGGATCGGAAATCGGATGGACAGAAGCGTACATCAAAGATCCAAATGGAATCTGGATAGAACTTTTAGAACGAAAGTAGGCGAATTGACACCGATACGATATCGCTAAAATGCTCGCGTGAAGAGCAAGGATCGTTTGGTGGGGCGGGAGGGAATATCCTGACCATGGGAGGTCATTTTGAACCCTCGCTCACCGGTGTACTCGCTGTTCGGCATTTTTTAGGTCCCGAGACCGGTTTTAAGGCAAGTGGATGCTATCTTAGACCAAGTTGTCCCCACGATGGGTAGACTCGTGGCCTGGACCACCGCCCCTAAGCCCAGTAGGGACGCGGCACTAGCTAAAAGGCTTCACAGCCTAATCTTCGGTTTCACCGCGAACCTATCGGAAGCATTTTCTCTTCTTCGGTGTAAGTAGTCTAGATACTCGAAAGCAATCAGTGCTGAATTGCTGACGTCCTCATCGCTATCCTCGATTGCTTTCTTCAGATCAGGAACTGCACGATCGTCGCCTATGGAGCTCAGTGCTACGGCCGACTCATGTCGAACGATTGGGCTCTCGTCATGTTGCATCGCCTCTACCAATGCCGGCACGGCTGAGCTGTGACCCAACTGGCCAAGGGTGAACGCAGCTTCGTGCCGTGTGAGGGGACTAGGGTCTTCCGCAAGGACCTTGCACAATGGCTCTACCATTTCCTCGTTTCCAATGTGCTCGAGCATGCAAACTGCGTGAACTCGGAGTAGGAGGGGGAGCCCCTTTGAGTTTTGCAGGAACGTTTTGAAGAATGAAAGGTCCTTTCGTTCGAAGGCCTCTTCAAGTTTCGCCAGGGTACTGTAATCCGCTCCCCGCATTCGCACTTCATCCACTCGCGTAACACCTACATTGTGAGGCGCTTCCTCGCATGCCGAACCAAAATAAAGATTCTCAATTGCTGTGAATGGGGAATTTCTGAACCCCATAATGGGGGTATAGCGGTAACTACAATTTTTTAAACGTCAGCGCATGCTTATGGTGGTTGCGAGCCATCTTCTAGGCGGTAATCACTTGCTTCGTTCATCGGAGAGAGTCGGCGCCGGCATTTTCGACGCCGCGTCTGCCCCCGTAAGGCTACAAATTTTACGACTTCTATCAACCAAAGGCCCCCTCCAGTATACGGAAATAATGTTCCAGCTCAAACTTGACCCTGTGCGGGACGCTGGCAAATTTGTCTATCATCTCCGAAGCCTAACCGACATAGGCCTAGTGACCCTTGAAAAGAAGACAAAGCGGTACGAGGTCACTGAACTCGGCCGAATGATCGTATCCTTCGCTCGAGACTTGGACGAGTACGTTAATGTCAAGCGCGGCAAACTCTACGTGAGATCTTCAAGGCTTGCAATAGAGGAATTCCACAGGAACAAGATCGCGAGGTCACTCGTAGTTGAAGCGGGCGTCCCACAAGAAATCGCAGACGAGATAGCAGCCGAGGCTGAGGATAGGCTCGTCAGATTAAAGACGACTTACCTTACTGCGCCGCTAATTCGCGAATTCGTCAATGCGATTTTGATTGAGAAGAAACTGGAGGAGTACCGCCACAAGCTCACAAGGCTTGGAATGCCAGTTTACGATGTGGCCCAACTCATCAAAACTGCGGGCGAGAAGCAGCTTAGCGCTGGTTACGTTCAACGTTCGTCGGCGAGGTCGGTTCTCTCGGAATATGTTCTGCTCAACTGCCTACCTCACAAACTCGCGGATGCGCACCTTTCGGGCGAGATTCACATAGCTAACTTGGAAAACTGGATTCTTTCCCCAAACGAAGTTGTTCACGACATCCGTTACTTCCTAAAGAACAGTCTCCCGGGAATATCACCACCCGACACTTTCGAAGCGGCGCTTGCACTGGTCCGCCAAGTATTGGAACTCGGGGCCGGCGAGGTCTCAGGAGAGCAGACGCTTGAATTCTTCAACATTTTCCTCTCCCCATACATCCAAGGAAGATCGGCGGAGGACATTTCTAACGGCATCTACTACTTCCTCACTTCATTGCGGAAAGATATCCCCTCAAGCACTCCTCTAGCAGGGATATCAGTCTCAGTTGACTTGGCGATGCCAGCGTTCCTTTCGCAGGAGAATGCGATCGGTCCAGGTGGCAAAAGCGCCGGCAAATATTCAGATTTCTCGGATGAAAGCAGTCGGCTGGCCGGTGCGACAATCGAAGCTTTTCAGAAAATGTCACAGTCACGCCCGCCGGTTTTGCCCCATCTTGTAGTAAAAGTTAGGCGCAAGGCTCTGAGTGACGCGCAGGGTAGACTGATTCTTGAGAAAGCCCACCAACTGGCCGCAGAACGCAGCATCCCCTTCTTCGAACTAATTGGCGACGAAGAAAAGAGCAGTTACTCGGCTACGGGGCTTAGGTTAGGCGATGAGTGGACGAATCATTGGGACGCGGACTGTATCAGAACAGGTAGCATGGACACTATTTTCATAAATCTTCCTCGAATAGCGTACGAGGCCAAGAAGAACGACGAAAAATTCCTAGCATTACTTAGCGAGGCTGTCGCGTTAACTGTGGAAGGTTTCAAAGTCAAGAAAAAGTTCGTCAGCGAACGTCTGAAACAACCGCTGCTCCCTCTCTTGGCTGGGGAGGGTGGCGCCTCACCCTACTTTTACGAAAAGAACTCTTCCTACAATCTCTCATTTATTGGCCTGAACGAAGCCGTCGACGCCCATACCGGACTCAGGATGGAACGGGACAAAGCGGCAGCTGATTTCGGCCTAAGAATCCTGCAAGAGGCTTCGAACCTGCTAAAGTCCGCCTCAGATGAATCGGAGCTGCGCATTCTGGTTTCACAACGGCCCGGGGACGAAGCCGCGGGTAGGCTCGCGGAATTGGACATGGAGCAATATGGGAGGGCGGTTATTGTAGCAGACGGATCTAGGGGCCTCTTGTACTACACCGACTTGCCGACCATTCCTTTGACAACGAAAATGACTATCGACAGCAGGTTGGATATGGAATCGGGGTTTCAATCAGCGACGCCTGGCGGACATCTCAGCGTGGTCTGTATCTCCCCTGATTCCACGGCGCCCGCTCTTTTGAAGCTCACCGAGAGAGCGTTTGAATATGGTTGCAAGTTCTTGACGTATACAGCGAACTATTCAGCCTGCAGCGTCTGCAACCACACCGACCTTGGAATCACACCGAAATGCAGCAATTGCGGCTCAGACAGGACCACGCACCTAGGTCGTTCATCGTACGGTCTGCTGCCGTTCACGCTTTGGCCTGAAGCAAAGAAGAGAATTGTGGATAGACGAATATCTTACACGGTAGCTAGCTGATGTACCGCTGGCTGCTTCTCTCGAGGTCTGGAATTACTTCAATGTCAGGCGTCTCTGTTGGCGCATCATGAAGTGAGATTTCGGGGAACATGGCGCCTGGACCTCTTGAGGCTATTTGGGTGGCGGGGTGTTCTGGGCCGAATGTTTGCAATGAGACATCGTACACCAGCTTTCGCACGTCCTGTTCTTCCACGTAGCCGAGCGCATGCAAATACTCGTGTAGCAGGATTGAATACACGTAGGAATTGATTTCGCGAAGTGACCGTGCGCCATGCGTCACCATGTCGAGGATAGTTCTATTCATGACGATGCCGTTTGTCCCCATGGTGTGAAACGCACCAATGTGCCTGGGCAGCTTAGCCAGATACAGCATTAGGCCTGCTCTACGACGCCCCAGGGAATGCTCCGCAGATTTCTTGACAACCTCGAAAACGTCGCCAAAGTCACGGGAAGCGTCTAGGCGTTCAACCATTGTACCCGTCTTTCTCAGCCCCAGGCCTATTCTTCTTTGTCCGCTCTTTCGAGCAGATCCCTGACCTTCTCGACGAATGCCAGGTACTCGCCGAGGATCGTTTTGCCAATCGGAGTAAGGTCGTACAGGTCATCCGATAGCTCGTCTATGAGTTTATGTGCTCTAAGCAAGGGGACATTTTCATAGATGAGCTTAGGGTTTATTCCTTCCCTGAAATTCTTCTTCCCCTGCGGATGCTCCAACAGCGGTAGAAGCATTTTCACACGTGTTTCGTTGCAGAGCAAGTCCATGAGTTCCAGTGCTTCTCGAAAAGCCCGCTCCAGCCCTCGGTCCCGCCAATTGAGATGCTCGATTACGAATTTGCCTGAGTCAACGGCCTCGGGGAAGTAGGAACTTATTTGGTTAGAGTTCACTTTCGACGGGTAAACGACAACGGCTTTTGAGTTCTCCGCCTCATCTACTACCCCCAGATCCTTCAGCAGCGATTCGCTCGGTTGCTTTGTTTCACAGAAAACCGCCGTTAAGATAGCGCCTTCAATTCCGACCAGGTCTGAGGTGAACCTGTGCGAATGTTTCTCGGAGTCGTAAAGAACTGGTTCGACAAAGGTATCAACATCTCCGTTCTTGGAAAGAACCCTCGCGGCGTGGAATTTCTCTAGGAGGTGAAGTTCGCTCTCGTCCTCTTGCATGCGAAAGTCTTCACGAAACGCCGTGTAGTTCACTACGTGCCTAGGTAGGACTCGGCGTTTTCGGGATGATGGGAGTAATTCTAGACGCATCTTCGTTCAGGTAATATGTTGGGGAAAATCATCATATAAGCGTTACCTTAGGTAACACTAACGCTACTTTAACGCCCCGAGAACGAGCCCAATCAAGGTCATGCGAACGAGCAGCCCGTACCATACCTGCTTGAAGTACTTTGAGTGCGGGGTATTGTCGACGCTGTACTCGATTTCGTCAACCCTAGGCAAGGGATGCATTATGATCGACTTCGGCTTGGCTTGGGTGAGATCAGCTGCAGTAAGCCGGTACGAACCGCGTACCTTCTCATAATCTTCTAATGAACCGAACCTTTCCTTTTGAATTCTGGTCATGTAGAGGACGTCGACTTGCGGTATAACTTTCGAAAGTTCCTCGGCCTCAATGACCTTGACCCGCCCGGTGACTTCCTCTAGGACTTCCTTGCGCATCCTCAACAGAGGCGGGGATACTAGGTAGAGGTTGATGTTGTACAGGGACAGGGCGTAAGCCAAGGAATGTACGGTGCGGCCGTACCTTAAGTCACCCGCTAAGGCAATATTGAGCCCGTCAATCTTTCCGAGCTCCCTACGAATCGTGTACAAGTCAAGCATTGCCTGTGTCGGGTGCTCCTCAGCACCTGTTCCCGCGTTTATGACTGGGACAGAGGCAAATTCGGCTGCAAGCCGTGCAGCCCCTTCCAATGGGTGACGTATCACTAGAACATCTGCGTAACTCTCCACAACGCGGACCGTGTCGGCGAGGTTCTCTCCTTTTTCAACTGAAGCCACCTTCGGTTCAGCGAAACCAATACAATTCCCGCCGTACCGGTACATGGCGGATTCGAAACTGAGCCTTGTTCGAGTAGAGGGCTCAAAGAACAGAGTAGCCATAATTTTTCCGTCGAGGGCATGTGACCCCTTCCTCGCCATCGGCTCTAAGGAATCAGTTGTTTTGAGAATGTAGTCAATCTCTTCACGCGAAAAATCTTTGATCGACACAATGTCTCTTGCCGCGAAATCCATGATCAACGCGCCCGAGAGCCAATGTACCGACGATTAATAAGCACCTCCTCTTCCAGCGTGTGCGTTTAGCGCTCAGTTAGAATCCCCTGGCCATGCATCGCAGTGGAATGGCCAGAGAACAATGCAACCTCACCCAGCCGCAACCTATAATTCAACTTAAGATTGTAAGGAGCCTCGAGGATCGCTGAGGAGAGTTCTTGAAGAAGCGTTCTCGGCTAGATATCTACGCCGATATTCTCGAGTACCTGAAACGCCACCCAGACGGTTGTCAAGTTACAAGGCTCTCCTACGGCGCTGGACTACCCATCGATAGAATGAAGCCAATGCTTGAAACTCTGAGTCGATATGAATTGATCAGGATCCACGTCCTGGGATTACCCTTGCAAGGGAACCTTAACCAGCGCCAGTACTATGGCATTACGAGAAAGGGGATGGAATACCTCGAGGCCTACAAGAAGATACAGGATCTAATCACATACCTAGACACAGAACCTCGACGGCCCAGTACACCGATGGACTTCTTAGATTAAACCGACTCTTGCCATCGGAAGAACTCACATCTTGTGAGTGCAAATTGTAATCCTGAAACGTGCCCTGCCCTTTAATTGGAGATCCGATAACGATCGCTTCGGAGATGAATAGAATGTTAAGTGAAAGAATCCCCAACTGGGCGAAGATGATCGATTCCTTGGCCTTCACTATGAAAACAATTGCAATCCGAATAATACCCGAGCCAAATGCACTACAATCGACGGGACCATACGCAAGACACAAGACAACAGTGCGTCAAGTGGACCTTGAAACTCAACGTGACCAGGCCATGGCCACCCTGCGACTGGTCAACTTCAACCGATGAAAAATCAACGTCTCGAAAGCAAGATTAGTGAGAACATAGAACTCATGGATAGCGTCAAAGTGAGCCTTAATGGCGGTTGATTTCAGCATCAAAGTTGCGCCGAGCTACAAAGTCGCTTACATAATCCGTATTGGTGGATATACCGGCCCGAACATGTGGCGCAGGGAATTCAACCAACTCACGAGATGGGCTAAGAAACGGCGAATCAGAACGGGAAAGTGGATAGTGTTCTTCATCGACGAATGGGGAAAGAAACCTGACAGTAAACGCCGTTCCGCAGCATGCCTGGAGCTCAAGAGTAAGGCGAAGCCTGAGGGCAAGATAGGCATAATGAAATTACCGAAACGAAGAGTGGTAAGCGTGACATTCAACCCTGATAAGGTAGCAGAGCAGGTGGTCTACCATGGGATTGAAGGCTGGCTGCAATACAGGCCCTTCAAGCAATTAGGGCCATCGAGGGAAGTTTACACTGGAAGCCCGTGGACCAGTGCCCGCGCGTGGGCCAACTGTGAAGTGCAAGTCCCAATAAAACGAAAATGAACGCTCCGCTCAAGCCAAACTGTCTTTAATGCCTCCAAGCGGACAGTGGGCTGTGACGTTTCTTAGGGTTAAATAACGGTTCTCAAAGATTGTGGTATTTGGATAGGTTTGCAAGCGCGTCAAGAACTCTACGTTAGGAAGATCAAAGACGGAACGGTCATTGACCACATTACACCTGGTTTCGCCCTCGACGTACTCAAAATTCTCGGAATCAATGGAAAGGATGGTGAGATGGTGAGCGTCGCCCTGAACGTCGAGAGTAAGCAGTTACACGATAAGGATATTGTGAAAATACAGAACAGGGAGCTTAGGCCCGGCGAGGTCGATAAGATCGCGCTGATTGCCCCCAACGCGACCATCAACATAATACGAAATTACGATGTTGCGTCGAAAAAAGTCGTGGAACTCCCACCCACTATTCGAGGAATCATAAAATGCGACAACCCGTCCTGCATATCTAATTCTAGGGAACCTGTGGAGCCTCGGTTCGGCGTTGACCGTCGGGAACCAATTCGCCTCCGCTGCTACTTCTGTGGGCATGTGATGGAGCGGGAAGATGTTCTAGCGCAATTTTGAAGCAATCGGACAGTGCGATGAGCTTTGGGACAGATAGCGCTGCTCGCGGACCGAGCCGCGTCCGCGTACTTCAGAGTCACCGGAATAAAGAAAAGTTATGCCGTGAAGGATAGGGAGGATGCTGAGAAGGTATTCAGGACCATTTACTCCGATGAAACAATTTCACTTATCATGGTCACCGAGCCCGTAATGCAATGGATCCAACCAATCCTCGAAAGGACGAGGAAGGAATTCCCGTTAGTTGTCTCGATACCAGCTAAGGGTGGCCCTACGGCTCAGGTGGATGCGCTCGCTCAACTAATCAAGCGAACCGTCGGCATAGAACTAAAAATGAAGTGAGCGGAGCGGTATGGTAGCCCGGGGGAGAGGCTCGGGCATTTTCTTAATGCCATTCGAACTCCCGTCGGAGGGTCCAAAGCCCTCTATGCTTCTGCGGGTTTGAACTGTCCACTACACCACCGGGCTACTGGTTGGTGAAAATCCACGGGAAGTATCTAACCTTTTGTTCAGCATGGGATGAACACATAACCCGGTTACCATCTCATCTTAGCGGGAAAGGTTGTCCTTGAATGCTCTCAAACCGATCGGGTCGGAGCCCGCCCTTCTGCTGAGACGACGGGGCGAGAGGGTTGTGGTTCTCGGCGACCTTCACATAGGCTGGGAAGTTACGCTTTCCCAGCAGGGCATTCACATTCCCTCGCAAACCGGAAAAATGCTTCAAAGGCTTAAGGCGATAATTGAGAAGGAACACCCCTCAAGAATTATCATGCTTGGCGACGTGAAGCATAGCGTAACCGGCGCTGAGCTGGAAGAATGGCGTGATGTCCCAGATTTCTTTGAGGCGTTGCTCAAGCTGGTTCCCGCTGTTCAGGTTATCTTGGGAAACCATGACGGTAATCTAGAACCTCTGACTCCATCTAAAGTTGAAATTCTCCCGTCCACGGGCCTCGCGCTCTGGAACCGATTTGGGTTGTTGCACGGACACGCGTGGCCGTCCCCTGAAATACTTGGATGCGAGACTCTGATTCTCGGGCACCTACACCCTGCGGTTACTTTACGCGACGCCTTGGGTTACAGGTTGACGAAACCCGCTTGGGTTACGGCCCCTTGCGATCCGAAGAAACTTGTTCGCGGAACTTTGAAGGCCGCAGGAATTCAACCTAAAGGGAACCTTGAAGAAGTATTGGAGGAGAAGTTTCGAGTGAAACTGGCTACAACACGGTGCGTATTCGTCCCGCCGTTCAATGACTTCCTTGGCGGGCGGCCGGTGAATTCTCGGAAGATTGAGGAAACGCATGCGGGCGAGCGGCTTGGGCCCGTTCTAAGGTCTGGGGCGGTAGACATGGACGATGCGGAGGTGCACCTACTCGATGGCACCTACCTGGGACGCGTAAAGCAATTGAAGATGTTTGGATAGGTCAGCGGCCAGGCTGGTCGCAGGTTTGGCAGTACCACCGTCTGTGGTTTGCTGCGTAGTATAGGTCCCTACCGCACGTAGGGCAGACCGGAGTTCTTGGCGCCGCGGCAGGTTGGCTTGGCATACCGGTCGGCATAGGAGGCATTGGACCGCCCATTGGCAGGCCACCCATTGCTGGCCCGCCCATCGGACCACCCATCGACGACATGGGCATACCCATCGGACCCGGCATTGGAACAGGCGGAGGACCTGGCGGACCGGCCATGCCTACACCTGGTACTGCTTCACCCAATACTGCCACTGGGCCGTATTTTGCTATGACTTCGCCAAGTCGGCCATAGGTCATGTAGTAGAAGAACGCAGGAAGGATTAGCAGAACTGTTGGGTAGAAGGACAAGGGCCCGGCGAACACCAAGAATACTGGGATGGTAAACAGCACTGCCCAGAATAATGATGCGCCACGCGCTTTCTCGTAGCGCCCTCTGTTGATGTTACGTACGGTTGAGAAGTAGACGATTCCGAGGAAGATTATGGCTACAAGTAGACCTAGCACGCCGACCCCCAAGTAAACGAACCAAGACGCGGGCAGCCCTACTCCTGGAAATGTTAGGATTAACAGAAGCGGCCCGATCAGCGGTATCGCCGTCAGCCACGCGGGTAGAGTGGGCGGCAGTATTACCGGGAATGAAAGGTAGGGGGAAGCGAGGATTCCGTACGCGCCTATTGTGAGAACGATAATGAACCAGGGAAGCGAATAGAGAAAGATAAGCAAGTAGCCAATAACGGCGTAGTCATGGGCTCCGTTAACCTCTGGGGGCCTAATCACTACCGGCTTTGATCTGTCTTCGATAACCGCGGGAGCCGGCATGAGGACAGGTGCGGGTTCCATTCTGAAACCTCAGTAAACACTAAGCCTCGGCTTACGAATCACATAACAATTGCCACTTTCTCAGTAGGCAAAAACATGCTCGAATCACACGCTACGGCAGCCTGAGCTTAGGTTAAGCAAGCATCATGTAGTCAAAACTCGTTGACACCAAGGTGTTGATTTAATGAGGGAAGGTAAAGATGAACATCCATCAAATTTCACGCCAGACAGGAAACGTTTATGACAGCTCCGGGCGGCTTATAAGCCAAAGGTAAAGCCAATGGAATTCATCTACTTCGCTGCACCGATAATGGTTCCGATAGAATGCCAACCTCAACCACCCGTGCTGTTCTACCCGGTTAACTACGTGAGATTCAGGTTCCCTGTACCCGTCCAGTATTCGCCTCCACCGGTAGCAATTCTCTAGATATAACGAAACTCAATAGGGCGACCCACATGGGGAGTGTGGGTCACCACAACCCCCACACGTTTTCTCACTGAACCAGGTTCTAGGACCCGGCATGTTTCGCGATGCGCCGGGAGAAAACAGCATTTGGTGGACCGGGCGGGATTTGGACCCGCGACCTTCCGGATGCTTGGTGAAGAACTTGCAAACCGGACGTTCTTCGGCCCAGCAAACGCTTGGTATACCAGGCTGAACTACCGGCCCACCTTGCCAACAGTTTCTGACTCGCTCCTTTAACCCTTCCGCGCCATACGCGTATACGACATCTGCAATTATTCCTCTCCAGCGACGCCCAAACGCGGTGTCGAGTGTTGGAACTATACTCGTTCATAATCGTTCAAAGGTAAGGTTCGCTACGTTCTTCGCATTCTGCAATGAAGCAAGGCAATCTTCGCATACCCTTTTCTCAAATTCGCTGGCGACAAGCGACTCTTCGTCAAACAACGGCATTGAGGAGGATTGAAGGGATTGTGCAGTGAACTTCGCCTTCCTCGTCGCAGGTTTTTTCTCGCAGATTTCACAGGTACCAGGTCCGCCTTGCCTCAGCATCCGATCAATAATCCTAGCCACCATCCTTCAATCTATGAAGTAGGAATCTACGTGTCCCAGTTCAAAAATAGAGTGTTGAGGGCCGCCGGTGGGACTTTCACGCCGGTTTTAGCGACGCTTTGAACCCACCCCGTAGGGTCCACAGCCGTGTACCCCAAGTAGGGCCTATACGCTACCAAGCTTCGCGGAGTTCAGGACTCCTCTACGCTACGGCGGCCATCGCGTCACGGTGCAGGTCTGTTCTCATATCAACCTTTCCAAGCTACGACGGTGGCGGCTCATGAAAACCGGCTGGGAATCGAACACCTTTTCTTTCCACACATGTTCCACTGCACATTGTAGGAATTTCTCTTGATCAGGCTTGGGATGCATGTTTCGATTTCTGGAACAATAGATCAAGCGGCCGACCGCGCCCGGGACCTGGGCTGCGACACGTTCCAAATGTTTACGCGAAACCCGAGAGGTTGGAAGTTCAAGAAGCTCGATGGTGGGGAAGTTGAAGAGTTCAAACGGAAGGTTGGATCATATAACCTGTCGCCCGTGGTCGCTCATATGCCGTACCTGCCAAACTTGTCGTCTCCTAAGAAGTTGATTTACAACAGGTCCGTGAAGTCGCTAAGTGCCGAGCTTGATAGATGCGGCACGCTTGGAATCCAATACATCGTGACGCACCTCGGCAGCCACCTCGGCGAAGGCTCTGACATAGGCTTGGAGAGGATCGTAGGTGCAGTAAATCGTGCACTTTCAGAGAATCCAAACGATGTTATGCTACTCCTTGAGAACACTGCGGGCACTAAGAACAGTATGGGTTCTTCTTTCGAAGATATCAAGAGAATCTTAGTTCGCGTCGAGAACAAGAAGAGGGTGGGTATCTGTTTCGATACCGCGCACGCGTACGCGGCCGGTTACGACCTACACTCACCACGCGGCGTCGACGACACTCTCGGAAAATTCGACTCGGTGCTTGGCCTAGGCCTCTTGAAGGTAATCCACCTGAATGATTCGGAGGTCGGTTTGGGTTCAGGCAGGGACAGGCATGAACACATCGGGTTGGGATACATTGGGGAACAAGGTTTCAAGGCACTGTTCAAACATGAGGCGGTTCGAGGCCTGCCATTCATCATGGAAACACCCATTGATGACCGTGGGGACGAGAAAGCGAACATGCGAAAGGCAAGGGAACTGTCAGCCTGAAGAGAACTCTTTCAAAATCCCTTCAAGTTTGCTCGCAAACGCTCCTCGAGAGAGCACCATGCCAATTCCAATGCGCCGCGCCTCCTCCGCTAACCGGCTGTTCACGTGCGAATAATAACCAATAACGTTGCACGACGCGTTCTTGGCGAATCCTTCTAGGCTCGCCAGTTCTCCCTCCGCGGCGTCGAGGTTTACTAGAGCCACTTGTGCGGTCGATTGCTTCGCTTCAAGGATAAATTCCTCAAGGTTGCCGAAGACCTTCACTTGAACTCCCGCCTTAGTGGCCGCGCTCTCTATTCTTGATGAGAACAAAAGGTCGGGCTCAAAGGCAATCAGTTCAGTCGTTTGCGCTAGCCCTCCTCGCGAGTTCTTCCAGATAATCCAGAACACTCTTCCAGATCCGTCGCAGGTAAGTCGAAGGTATTGCCCGTTTTGAATGATAGCTCATTGTGCCCCTTTCCCCTCCACATTAAAGGAAGCGAAATTGATTAAAGTTCGCCGGCTTCCAACTTGGTTGTAGGGGCAGTTATGATATTCAGACAGGTTCCTGTTGGCACCTTCCAGAACTTTTCATTCATTATCGGCGACGAAGAGACCAAGTCGGCTGCGTTAGTCGACCCTGCTTGGGAAGTTGACAACCTGCTCGCGATGTGCGAAGGTTTTGGTTTGAAGGTGACGCGGATCATCAATACTCATTCCCACCATGACCACGTGGAAGGAAACGAAGCGGTAGCCAAGCGCACTGGCGCCAAAGTTGTCATGCACGAGAAATCCCCAGTTCGAAAGGACATTGCAGTGAAGGATGGCGACGTTATCGAGGTTGGGTCGTTGAAGGTGAAGGTAATCTACACGCCGGGACATTGCCCCGACCACATTTGCCTACTTGTTGATGGAAAACTGCTCACGGGAGACACTCTGTTCGTTGGTGAATGCGGAAGAACGGACTTGGCCGGCGGAAACCCTAGCGATATGTACGTTAGCCTAGTCAGGAAGATCCTTACCCTGGAGGACTCAATAGAGGTCTACCCTGGCCACGACTATGGAAACAAACCTTCGTCAACCATTGGATATGAGCGCAAGAACAATTATACACTCAAACCCCGCACACAAGAAGAATTCATCAAATTCATGGCTGAACCTTAACCCCAGAGAAGCCGCAGACAAAGAGAACGAGTTCTTGCTAAGCGCAGAGAACGCTGAGGTTCTGAGGAAAATCTTCCGAGCCATACGGGATGCGCCAGAGAGCGTCTACTCTCCGAGCGATGATAGCTTCCTAATGCTAGACGCCATAGCTAAGGTGCCTGTCGAACGGAGAGAAGTGCTCGATGTGGGGACTGGATCGGGAATCCTTGGCCTGTTTTGCGCAATGCGGGGGGCTACAGTAACGCTTACCGATATTGACGAGGTAGCATTACAACATGCTAAGAAAGCGGCTGGCTTGCTGGGGCTTGAGGTGCAAACAATTCTTTCCGATATGTTCTCGAAGGTGCAGGGCCAGTTCGATTTGGTCCTCTTCAACCCGCCGTACCTGCCCAGTTCAACCGTGGGTGATAGTACCGTTGATGGAGGCCACGAGGGCACAGAATTGTCGAAGCGATTCTTGGCCGGATTATCAACCCACCTCAGGTCGAGTGGGACGACCCTGCTTTTAGCCAGCAGCCTAAATGACCCCTCGTCCTTCCTCGAAGGGCACCCAGAATTCCAATACTCTGTAATAGCGAAGCGTCCACTTTTCTTTGAGGAGCTACGGGTCTTATGTGTGAGGTTTCGAGAGAACCTCGCCCGTTAGTGACTTTATCGCAACATCGTCCTCGTAGAATTCCTTCCCGTCAACCGCCTTTCTCTCCCTATACCCTTCACGCAATCCATGCCAGAAGGACACGTTATCTTCACCCAATTTCCAGCAGAGCCAGACGCGCGTCCCGAGCCTGACGGCGGGGAGATCAACTAACCCGATGCTCATGTCCTTGAGGACACAGCCCAGTTCCTCCAGTTTCTGAATTTCTTTTTCAAGCCGTTCCATCGTGTCCGTCATCTCGTCATCATCTTTCACGCCATCGGCGTCTTTCTTGATAGCGATAATACGTGCAACCGTCTCTTTCACTTCCGGTAGGAGTTCATTGGCTTGCTTGGGAGTGAAGAAAATAGGCAAAGTTAACTCTCCTCCAACCCTCTCCCCACGGAGAATAAGAGCTTTACATCGAAGCGGTGAGGCGGGGCATGAGAATGGAGGATTGGGCGCGCGCATTTCTCCTTGAATCCCGCTTAGCACACTTGGCTACATCAACGAAGAATGGCAAGCCTCAAGTTATCCCGATTTGTTATGTATACGACGGCGACTCGCTCTATAGCTCGATCGATGAGAAACCTAAGCGAAGAAGCCCAACGCGGTTGCAGCGAGTCCTGAATATCGTTCAGAACCCTAGCGTGTCCTTGGTTGTCGATCTGTATGAAGAAGACTGGAGCAAACTGAAGTACGTGCTCGTACGCGGCTCCGCAGAAATCGTTCACACCGGAGAGGAGCATGAGCACGCGGTTCAGCTCTTACGAGAAAAGTACGTGCAGTATCGTCAGATGAAACTTGAAGACCGGCCGGTTATCAAGATCAAGCCCGTTGGCGTATTTGCCTGGCATGCGAGTAGCACGTAGCAGAGATGTTCAGGAGCGCTTTTTACATCAGCCTACCTGCATAGATTGAACACCATTGCTGCACTCGCCAGCCAAACTCCCAATTTCGTCGGGGAGACGATGTAACTGTCCTGAAAACCATCTCAACTGTATGTCACCTAAGGAGTGGATTAAGGCCCAGATCGGCGTTTGGAAAGTTTTCTACGAGAAACGTGACATCAGAGACAAAGAAATCCACCCAGCAGTGATGCCGATCGCCCTTGCTGAGAGGGCGGTGGACTTGTTCACGCACAAGGGCGAGCTTGTGCTTGACCCGTTCAACGGAATCGGGACAACGCTGATTGCTTGCCAAGACGGTGAGCGGAATGCGGTGGGGTTTGATATCAACTCCCGCTATTGCCACGTTGCCAGGGAGCGACTGGGCAGTGCCGGACGGAGATCCGATGCCCAGCAGACTGTGGTCTGTGATGATGCCAGGAGAATACCTGCCTATCTTGGCCGGGACGCAGTGAGTTTGATCTTCACTTCTCCTCCTTACGCGAACCTACTCAACAGGCCTAGGTCGAACAAGAGCAGAAGGGGCGAACTGAGGCGGAACAAGCAGTACCTCAAGGTAGAACAGTACAGCCAAGACGAGAGAGACCTTGGAACACTAGCCGTCGAGAAATACACGGCAGAAATTCGAGATATTTTCACAGGTCTTCTTCCAATCCTGAAACCTAGGGGCCATGCGGTCATCAACGTGCCCGACGTGTGGTGGAAGAACGAGCGGCATGGGGAGAGAGTCCCGCTCCACGTCCACGTTTACCACGCGCTCGTTGAAGCGGGTTACGAACTTCGGAACACAATTATCTGGGACAGAACCAACATCGTGAACAGAGTTGGAATCTTTGGCTGGCCGTCGAACTACATAACGATGGGTACAACGTTCGAGTACCTACTCGATTTTTGGAAACCACCTTCGCCCTGATTGTTGGCAGGTTGAACCAAAAGCATATGTATAGTCCAACTCGTTTTGTGCGAAACTTCACTGGATTTGAGGAGAAATGAGCCAAACCACGGAGAGTACGAGTTTTCAGTCACGCGAGGTGGCCGTGGTTGGCAATTTCTTCTTTTGCGAGGTTTGCAACGCCGTCTGCGAATATGGCGACTATATTTGGCTGGAGCACCAGAAAGAAATGAAGTTCCATAAGATGAAACGAATGCTCCTTCTCCGATGCTGGAACTGCGGAACCGTTGTTGTTGACGCCTACGCTGAGTACTCCCTTGAGCGTAACCAGTTCTGGTGCAAGAACTGCATCGAAAAAGTCGGCTACCTGAACTTCAGGTCGGCGGCCTAACCCAAAATTCAACGCCACCGTTTCGTTGTTCCCTTCCAGTAAGCTCTCCAATACGGGTCGAAACTAGGGTAGGTGAGGCGAACACGCCCCCGCCTCGTTGATGCATACGCTGAACGTGACTTCGTCAAACGGCCGATAAGTTGTGAGTGTATTCCGGCTGATTTTAGTCGGTTCAAGACTTTCGCGGTTTTATTCGGCCGGGATGCGATTATGAGAGTTCCTTCGCTGAGCGAGGTCAAGGGGTCGATTCGAAAGAACTTGCAGATCTCCCGCGTCTCTTGGGTAATCGAAATCTGGTCGAGGTCGATTTCTGTTCCGAGGCCTGATGCCGTTGCAAGTTCTAGGACAGCGGCGATGACCCCGCCCTCTGTTGCGTCATGCATGGCAGTCACGCCCTCCCGGTGAATTCCAACAGATGCCGTCGTGAGCGCGTCTTTGACTGTCGAGACCTGCTTCAAGTAGCGGAAGGCCTTTTCGAACATTTTGGCGCCTAGTACTTTCTTGATTGTTCGAGGGAATGCGCGGGTGAGGATTGCGGTCGTCTCGACGGCGACGCCCTTCGTGAGGATAATGTCGTCTCCGCTACTAGCCATTTCAGATGTCAGGTACCGGCCTTGTTCGCAGACCGTATACAGGACGCCTCCGCCGATTATCGAGTAGTCGCAGCCTTGGTATTTTCCCGTGTGGCCCCCTACGATTGCGACCCCGAGCCTCTTGCATTCGGCGTGGAAAGCTTTCCAGTAGTCGGCAAATTGGTGGTTAGTCATTTGGGGAGGGAGGTTGAAGTCGAAGATACCAAATTGAGGAGCGGAACCACACGTGGTTAAGTCGGATGCTAGAAGGTTTACAGAGAGACACGCGGATTCACTTGGCCGCAAGCCTGGGATGAAAGATAGCGGGTCGGTTGTGGCCACCAATACTTTCCCCCTGCCAACCCTAACGACTGCGTTGTCAACGCCGAATTTTGGACCAATGATTACTTCTTGGCGTGCGGCGCCGAGCCTAGGATAGATAACTCTGTCCAAGTAGCTTCTGTTGACTTTTCCAAAGTTACGTGCCAATCTTCACCTAAACACTCCATTCAAAGATTGTATGCCCAAGAGGGGGAAGGGGGGAGTTTGCTTTGTTCCAGATTTCCTTGTGGTGGCTCAGAGGTAGAGCTGTAGGATGTGCCTTCTTTGCAGTATGAACATGAACACGGAGCTAACGATGAGTTCTGGAACCAGATACCAGGCGTTGTATATTGCGGAGTAAAGTGCCGGGTTCACCCCAGCTGGCGCGTATGTAGCGAAGAAGACGAGGCCTGATGTGAAATGGCAGATGAACCTGCCTCCTATTCCCACTGCGACGCCGAGTACTGGTGAATTGCGGAAGAAGCCAGCTAGCCCTAGCGCACCGAAAGCCAGCGGATAGTCCAGCAGTACTTGAACAGGGTGGTAGATGAAGGGTTCTTCTACGAGCACTACTAGGCCGAAAGCAATGCCTGCCAAGATTCCAATGCGCGGGCCTCTTCTTTGGGCCACGAAAAAGATCGGGACCATGGCTGCAAGGGTTACTCTGCCACCTTCAGGCATTTGCAATGGTAGAAATCCAGAAACGTACTCAAGGACTCCCGCCAGAGCAACCATAGCGATTACCTCCGTCAGTATCTTTGTTTCAATCTTCACTGTCCAACTTCACCTCCATGATTTAGGTGAAGGTTACCGAGGACAGTAACATGGAACGCTCTGGATGGGTTGCAGAAACAGTCTGCGTAACTTGAGTTCACTTAGCACACTCCCTACGCCGGCATTACCCGGATCAGGTTCACGGGGTCGACGGCGTCAGCCGTCCTCTCAGCCGGGATACCCAGCTCCCCCGGTACCCTCATGCAAGCCCTTAAGAAACGGAAATTTAGGGTTAACTCTCGGTTAACGAATCAAATATCAAGTTTCGTGAACGACCCACGCCAGACAGCTTTTCAGCCTAGTTTCGCTTGCGTCGCAGGACGTGGAGTGAGCCCTAATGTGCGTACTTTGTTTCTGTCGGGACTCTGTGAATGTCCACTCTTGGTGAGGCGTACAGGGTGATGAAGGGTTCCGGCTTTGAAGTTTCACCGGCCAAAATTGAACCCGACGAGCTTCCCAAATCGGCGAAGAGAACGCTTCCATCTTCTAGGCCGAAGATCGCGGCGTGAATTCGTGAAGCAATTATGCGTACGCGGCTGTCGTATTGTTCAATCTCAGTCTCATCCTTGGCTGACCAGACGATTAGTTTCGAATCGGAGGGCTCGCGCCTACCCATAACGTAAACGTTGCCCGCCTCAATAGTGACCGAGCTGAGGCTGCCTGATAAGAGACGGCGTGAGGCTTTGTAAAATAACGGCGTAGTTCGGCCGAGAATTATTATGACTGGGTCGATGGTATCGCTGATCTTGAAAGGCTCATAGACCTTCACAGCGCCCTCACCGTACTGCGCCGAATAGGTGCTAAAGGATTCATCAAACGACGAATACTTCCTTCGGAACTCATCTACTACAGTTCCGAGTTTGGATTGGAGAGAGGGGAGACTTTGCATCGGCCTCAGACCAAGATGGGAGAAGACGCGTAATTAAAGCATAGGAAATGCGAGGAGCTGTAGCTCAGAGTTGAACGCCGGCGAGCTTGTTGAAGCCCTCGCCTTGAGCCTTCAAATTCGGATTAGGTATCAGGGTTGAGGCGTAACGCCAACCTGAAGACCCGTAAGGAGCGCGAAAGGGCGCGAAGATCATCATGCCCAGAATTTTCTGTGAATCATGATCGAAGATTCTCCCCGTAAATGAACGAGCGAGAGCGATCTTGCTCATCGCCTTTCTACGGTCGGCAGAAATCGAAGTGGAGAGCACGACGAGCGAGGCTTCTTTCTTCGGCAACTGTTTGAGGGAGTGGGCTCTTAGCCGAAGTAATTCCCTTAAGAAATCTTGGCGGTAGGAAAGGCGCCGACGCCGATCAGATATGCCGTTCGCCCTGGTTTTCACTTCAATGTAAGTCCAACGGTCACCTAAGGCGACCGCGAGGTCTGCGTGTTTACCGCCTGGCAGCATGGGCTCGGATTTTACTGCAATGCCACGTTGGGCATAAGTCCTAGCTATCCCGGATACTAGAGCGCTGTGGTCGAAACTGTTCGCGTACTTGAGTGCGGAAACGTATATTCCGTTTTTCACTCTTGCATCTCACGCCTCAAGGCTTTGCATCGCATGGGTTAGGCTTATTGAATTTTTCCTAAATGAACTATGCAATTCGTGTTGACGGACGTGCCGTTCGCGGTATCTCATAGGCCACCTTCGCTCAAACCTTCAAATAGCATGACTGGCGTTAAGCGGAACTAAGTCGCGTCCGATCAAGGATTTGGAGTTAATGGCCGTGTTACCGGATGTAGTGAGGAAGTTCATTCAAGACCGGTTCGATAAGGAATACAATGGGACTGTCGGAGTCCTGTCCTCCTTGAGAAGCGATGGAACACCCAACGCTTCACCGAAGCACTTCCGTGTGAGGGATGATGAAAACTTGGAGTTCACGGATGTGTTTTCCACGACACTAAGCGAGGTACTCAAGAAAACCCCGGACGTTACCGTCGTTTTCTTCGACCCTCAGGCAGTCATCGGGTTCAGGATGAGGGGAAAGGCGGTTATGGAGACTTTCGGCCCACTCTTTTCACAAGCGACCAAGAACCTGGAGAACTTGGGTTTCAAGCCTAAGGCGGTCGTGAGTGTCAAGCTTGAAGAAGTTCAATCTCTGGCATTTAGCCCGAACGCGGGCAAGAAGATAGCCTGACAAGTCTCACTCTGAGGCTAGGCATGTACCTCTGAGTGTGCCGTTCTCAATTCTTCTTCGGAAAATGCTTCAATGTGAGCGGTCAGGTAATGTTCGTTGAGCATACTCGTATCCGAGAACGGACGCTCGCAGAAGAGGCACCGAAGCGTCTGGTGCTGCGTTGACTGCCCAGCCCCAACGAAGTATACACCCATCCCGATTACCAGCAATGCAAGTTTCGGCCCAGTGTATTTATGGTAGCTTGGAAGAATAGTCGTGTTTAGAGAAAATTCCACTTTTCCACCGGAGGGCAGTGGTCGAAGATGAAGTTCATCGTGTGCATTAAGCAGGTTCCGGCGGTTTCGGAACTCAAGTTCGACAACGAAAAGAAGACGCTCATTCGGGAAGGCGTTCACAACGAAATTAACCCCTTTGATAGACGGGCCATAACATTCGCCTCTGCAGCGAAGGCTCAACATGGGGGTGAAGTGGTTGCCATTACAATGGGCCCGCCCCAAGCTAAAGACGCCCTGACCGAGGCAATGGCCATGGGTGCCGACCGGGCGCTTCACCTCCTAGACAGAGCTTTCGCGGGATCCGACACTCTAGCCACGTCACGTGCACTCTCCCTAGCTATCCAGAGAGAGAAGCCATATGACATAGTGCTCTGTGGAAAATACAGTGTAGATGCTGAAACAGGGCATGTCGGCCCTGAGGTTGCTGAATTCCTTGGAATCCCACACGTGAACGGGGCCACTAAAGTGGAGCTGCCAAACCCACACAGTCTGGCAATCATCGAAGCGGAAACTGACTACGGCTTCCAGCGCATAGAAACAACGATGCCATTTCTCTTGACGGCTGCTGAGCGACTAATCAAACCGCACACGCCAACTCGAGACGAGCTGGAGGCAGCCAAATCGAAACCCTACACAGTTGTCTCAGCATCAGACCTAAGCCAGGACGCCTCACTGTTCGGGTTCGATGGTTCGCCGACTTCTGTCTCGGAAATCTACTCAATTGAAACTAAACGGAAATGCGAAATTATCGACGGGTCGACGCTCGAGGAGAAAACTAAGACACTCGCAGAGAACCTTGTCGCACGGGGCCTGTTTTCCGGATGGAAGGAGGTGGGGGAGAAGAACGTCAAGCCACCCGCGTCACGCCCGATGCGTGGCAACAAGTCCTTTTGGGTTGTAGCTGAACTCGTTCAAGGGCATGTAAGAAACGTCAGCTACGAACTGTTGGGACGGGCCTTGCAGCTGGCCACAAAGCTGGAATCCGAATTGTGCGCCGTTTTGCTAGGCGATGCCTCGAAGGAACACTGCCAAGACCTCATCGCCCACGGAGCAGACAGGGTCTACGTGGTGAGACATGAGGAATTGTTGAATTATTCAAGTGACGCGTACGCGGCTGCGTTAGCAGAGGCCATCCAGGAGTACAAGCCGTATGCGGTTATCGGAGCCGCAACCTCGCAGGGGAGGGATTACATTCCACGAGTCGCCGCCCGCCTAGGCTTGGGGATGACTAGCGACTGCATTGGCTTAGAGCTAAACGAGGAGGAACAGTTGATTCAGTTGAAACCGGCCTTCGGCGGAAACATTGTTGCACCCATACTTAGCCGAACGCTTCCACAATTGGCGACTGTGCGGCCGGGCATGCTCGTTGCGGCGGGCGTAAACACATCTAGGCAGGGGGTAGTCGTTGAACTGCACCCGACCGGTTTGAAGGCTATGGCTCACGTGGTGGAGGAGAGGTTTGAGGCTGACCGCGACGCCTTGAGGTTAGATAATGCAGATGTCATCGTGTCCGCGGGATTTGGAGTCGGCGGCCCCGAAAAGATGAGGAGCATAGAAGCGCTGACTGAGGTCCTCGACGCGCCCATAGCGACGACGAGGAAAGTTGTGGATTTGGGTTGGCTTCCGAGACAGCTTCAGATTGGGTTGACGGGCAGGTCTGTGGCGCCGAAGCTGTATGTAGCGGTTGGTGTGAGAGGTGCTTTCAACCACATGGTCGGCATTGGCAAGGCAAGGATAGTAGTCGCCATCAACAGAGATCCGAATGCGCCGATCTTCCAGAACTGCGACTACGGCATCGTAGGCGATTACGCAGAAGTTGTCCCAACATTGACCCAAGTGCTCCGCAAAAGCAAAACAGAAGTAGGGAAGACTTAAAACCGCAACAACCTCGCAGAAACTTGATGGCCTTATGCCCACTGTAAAGGTTTGCAGCAAGTCAGATGTTAAACCTGGCGGCCTCAAACTCGTGACAGCTGGCGGGAAGGACCTTGTTGTCGCCAACATTGACGGCAACTTCTATGCGATTGACAATTGGTGCACGCATGAGCAGGGGAACCTCTCGGAAGGGGAGCTCAACAAGAATGTTCTCACCTGTCCCGAACACGGAGCTCAATTCGACGTGACAACTGGGAAGGTTCTAGGTGGACCGGACGGCGAACCCGCAAACACCATTCCACCAGAACCCGCGTACAAAGTCACAATTCAAGGAAACGACGTATTGGTCGACATACCATAGCAGCCGCTTCTCGGCTCATGATAGCTGAGTTGCCCGTCTACGAGTTTAGCGCATTGAGTGTATTCGTGTTCCTTAATGTGCTTCTCGTCGAGGATGTGTGTAACTTCGACCCTTTTCGATTTCAGATAATCCGATATCATGGACCGATGACATCTCCAGTAGACTGCTTCCGCACACATGATAGCTGGCGTCCCGTCCCGGGCTAGTTGCGTAAGTTCATCGATGCCATCGCGGAAAGCAGGCGTTTCCATGTAGTCCGCGTAGTTTCTGAATGACTGGTTCTTCCAGCAAATGTTCTTCGACTCTTTTCCCAGCCCTTTTGTTCGCCCGCCAAGTCTCTCCATCCAAACGTACCGGATGTTATGCTCCCCGAGTTTGACGCCAATGACTTCCTTGTTGAATTGTGGGTTCTTGAAGGACCGCGGAAAACTGCGTACGTCGATTAGTATGTTCACTGCGTAAGCTTGCAAGAGTTTGACGAGCTCGTCGAAGGTTCTGGTAGAATGGCCTACAGTGAATATTCGCAACACAGTACGCCAATTAGTTTAGCAGCGGTTCGGCGGCTACATGACGTCAACGTCGTGTGGGTAGCTTTCCTTCAACCCGGCCGGCGAGATTCTTACGAAGTCTCCTTTTCCTGGAATTGCGAGATTTCAGTTGCGCCGCAGTAGCTCATTCCAGAACGCAAACCGCCGACCAGTTGGCTAATCAATTCGGATGCGTTCCCCTTGTATGCCACGAACGCTTCAACGCCTTCCGGTACGTAGTCTAAGAGGTCAACTGCCGCGTCTTCGTCCGCCTGTTCCGATTCTCGAGTACTCCGATCGAAGGAAGCGGCGACTGAAGCCATACCACGTACGAGCTTGAATTTTCTGCCCTCCCTCATCACGGTCATGCCTGGGCTTTCCTCCGTCCCCGCGAGCAGACTCCCGACCATGACGGTTGAGGCTCCAGCAGCGATAGCTTTCGTAATATCACCGGACTTGCGGATCCCGCCGTCCGCAATTATCGGGACACCCTTCTGATCGGCCACTTTTGTGCACTCGATGATTGCCGTGAGTTGAGGGACGCCTGCACCGGTTACGATTCGGGTAATGCATATTGAGCCGGAACCGATTCCAACTTTCACAGCGTCCGCTCCCGCGGTGATGAGGTCTTCCGTTCCTTCTTTGGTTGCGACGTTTCCCACGATTAGTTCGGCTTTCGGTATGGCTTTTTTGATGTTGCGTACGGCGTCTAGGGTTATGTCGGAGTGGGCGTGGGCGACATCGAGAACGAGTACGTCAGCGCCAGCCTCATGCAATTCCCTAGCCCTCTCCAAGTAACCTGCCTTCACACCAATGGCGGCGCCTACCATCAAGCGGCCTTTCTCGTCTTTCGACGCGTTGGGGTATTCTTCGAGGCTGAGCATGTCGCGGCTTGTTATGAGGCCGCGCAGTTTTCCGTCCTTGTCGACGAGCGGGAGCTTTTCGAGTTTACGTTTGTGCAGAATTCGCTCCGCCTCGTCCAATGATATCCCGGGCGGCGCTGTGACCATGTCTTTAATCCCAGTCATCAAGTCAGCAACCTTCCTCTCTGGGTCCCGTTCAAATTGAATGTCCCGAGTCGTTAGGATTCCTTGAAGCCGGCCACGTTCATCAAGGACTAGAAGGCCGGATACTCCCCGCTGGGACATCAGCCGTTTCGCATCCTTGAGTTTCTGGTCAGCAGTTAGGCTGTAGGGTTGCTCGATGACTATGCTCTCAGACCGTTTCACCTTCAAGACTTCCTCAACCTGCTGCTTTATGGTCATGAAACGGTGGATGATTCCGATTCCACCCGCCCGCGCAATCGTGGCCGCCATGGCATGCTCGGTAACTGTGTCCATGGGAGCGCTGACCATCGGAATTCGTAACTCGATGTTTCGCGATAGCCGCGTCGTAGTGTGTACGTCTCTTCGAGAGCGGACCGTTGACTTTTTCGGGACGAGTAAGACGTCGTCGAACGTTAACCCATCAAGAATCTTGTCGGACAATATTCAATCACTCAATTGTGGAAGCTAGACAACGCAGGGCCTTAAAGCGCCGAGTAAGCCTTGGAAAAATCCTGATTCACCGGGCGTCAATAATGTGCCCGTTACTGTGCTGCAGCTTTCCGTTCGCATTTAAACTTTGGCTGGCGGGTTCGCGTGTTCACGCGAACGTCCGGGTGGCTTTGGGGCGAGGTTAAATATGCCGTACGGCATGCTTTTGGCCGTGAAACTAATTGTCATACAAGCACCCTGAAGTCCTAGTCGAAACCGATTGGGCCAGCCAGCACCTCAACGATCCTGCTGTACGCTTCGCCGAAGTCGACTACGACCCCATCGCCAACTACAACCTCGGCCACTTGCCCGGCGCAGTACTCTTCGACTGGAAGAAAGACATAAACGA
This sequence comes from Candidatus Bathyarchaeota archaeon, assembly GCA_963726255.1. Taxonomy (GTDB): domain Archaea; phylum Thermoproteota; class Bathyarchaeia; order 40CM-2-53-6; family 40CM-2-53-6; genus FEN-987. The sequence continues at coordinate 14,006 of CAVSBL010000002.1, read as the reverse complement.
GCCCTTGACCCGGGACATACTAAGCAAACAACAGCTTGAAGAGCTCCTCTCCCGCTCCGGCGTCAGTAAGGACACGACCCTCGTTCTCTATGGCGACTTCAACAACTGGTTTGCCGCCTTCGCTTTCTGGGTCCTGAAGTATTACGGCGTGGAGAAGGTGGTCCTGATGAATGGGGGCCGAAAGAAATGGCTCGCAGAAGATAGAGAAGTCACCAAGGACTTACCTAAGCCAACCCTCGCCGCGTACAAAGTCAAAGGCACAAACGAGGGGATCAGAACCTACCTTGACGACGTCAGGAAGAAGCTTGGCAAACGAGATAAGGTTCTCGTCGATGTGCGCAGCCCAGCCGAATTCACAGGAGAAATAACGGCCCCACCTGAATACCCGAACGAACATGCGCAGCGCGGAGGACACATCCCCGGTGCCGTAAACATTCCCTGGTCCCAAGCTGTGAAGGAGGATGGAACCTTCAAAACCGCAGAGGAGCTAGCCAAACTCTACCAAGGCAAGGGCGTGACAGCAAATAAGGAAGTCATAACCTATTGCAGAATCGGCGAACGGTCGTCCTTCAGCTGGTTTGTTCTCACATACCTCCTCGGCTACCCGAAGGTCAGGAATTATGACGGGTCGTGGACAGAGTGGGGAAACATGGTCCGCAACCCAATCCAGAAACCCTGAGACCTCCAACAACCCCTCCCATCATTTCACTTTTTTAACAATGAAGTGCACAAGTCTACCTTCCTTCCTCGATTCAAGCACCAACTGGCCTGTTTCATCAGACCAACGCTCCATCTCGATGTCCGCGGTCGGATCGTCGGAGACCACGTGAATCACCTCATTCAAACCGCAGCGCTCGATAAGCTCATTCAACCTGACGAGAACTGCGGCGCATTCGACCCCAATCTCCCACATATCGTAATCCGGGAACGCCTTGAAACACCGAACCCGGAATTCAGTGATTTGTGACTTTATGGTTTCTTGGGCGGCTGCCAAGTCACGGAGGGACTTCATTTCTTCTGGTGCAAGGGTGGATTCGATCTTCACGAACCAACCGTTTTCGTAGGGCGAGTCGTTCGCGAGTTTCGGTTGCGTACTTAGGACAGAGTTGGTTTCGACCAATGTCCCGGTCAGCGGGGTTCGGACAACGCCGAAGTACCTGACGCCTTCTATGGTTGCGACGCTCTGCCCCTTTCTCAGGGGCGAACCGACAGGCTTGAAGCTGATTTTGTTGAGCTTTCCGGCTAGTGCAGCGTGGATGCTTGTGATGCCAAGCATCGCAACGTTCTTCGACCGCAGCCTAATCCATACGTTGTTGTCGAGGTCGTAGAGGGCGTCTTCCGGGAAATCGCAGTAGTCGATCTGCAAGTCGCGTTTGGCCCTTGATCTGGGTTACTAGTCAACCCGAAGAGTTGAGAGAAGCCGCTTCGGCTCGTATTTCACGCCGCCAACGATGCGGGGAGTTTCAAGACGCTCCAAGAGAAGTTCGTTGATCTTCAGCCTGCAGGTTGTGGCCGTCTCGGGTTCGAAGCCGGTTATTGCGAGAATGGCCTTCGAGTTCACAGTTACGTTTCGCTGTTCACCGTACGCCTTCTCGATCACGTTCACGATTGCGGAAACCTTTGCACCTTGTTTTTCGATTAGTTGTATGCAGGCGTTGCGGGTTCGCCCGGTGAAGCCCACGTCGTCGAATATGATTACGCGGTCTTCGGCGGTTATGGAGCCTTCGGGTACGGCAAAGTAGTGCTCAGTCTTCTTCGTCGCGGAAGGGACTTTCACATCTCCCACTACAGTTCCCCGCCAAGTTCCAGGAACCTGTGGCCTCGCCTTATCGTACACCTTCACGGCGCGCACGAAGCTGAGGCCGGCCATACTTGCATACACGGCCGCCAGAGGTGGCCCAGAGGCTTCCGGCGAGAGGACTTTGGTTGAAGTTCTGCCGAGCTTTGGCCTGAGCACGTATCTTACCAGGTCACCGAAAAATTGCGCATCGAAGTTCTGATTGATGAATGCAACATCCAGGCCGCCGTCGCCCAGCACTGTGAATTGTTGTGGGTCGGTTAGGTGGGCTATCAGCCTGTCTTCGAGCTTGGAGATTCTTTCCTGAAATTTCGAGAGAAGGGTTACCTCGTTTGAGGCTACGAGGAGCGAATCATTAATCTTGGGAAAGAAGACTTGAAGGGCGAAGCCAAGTATTTCAGTCTCGCGGGGCTGTTTAACTAGCTGCTGGTAACGGTCGACCGCGATAATTCCTTCGGAGAGCTGAGTGGACTCGCTCAGAAAACGGTTGATCTTCACAATCGTCCCGACTTCTCCACGAACCGCTTCCGGTGCCACGATAGCGTCGTCGTTTACTCTTACGGCATCATTTTCCTTGAACGCGACAACCCCGGACTCACGCCCTCCCGTTTCATACGTCAAGTTTCTACCCCGCGGACGACCTTAGGCGACTTCCCTTAAGAAATATTGCACCGGCCGAGCTGGATGAAGCGAGTTTCAAGTGACGCTACAAGATATTTATTGAGCGTTCTGAGGCTACGGAGCAGATTCGGCCATGAGTCTCGGAAAATACCTCTCCAACCTTCCGAGTGGCAGGTTTTTCTGGTTCCTCATGGTGAACGTTGCCGTTACGGGCCTAGCCTCTACAATGCTTGGACCATTCCTCCCCATCTTCCTCAACAAGCAGCTCGGCATTTCCGTGGGTGCCGTCTCATTCCTGTACTTTGCAAGTGGCCTAGCTGGAACTTTCACAGTCCTGATCATGGGTTGGCTTGTTGACAGGGTTGGGCGGAAGAAAGTGTACGCCTTCGGCACATCGAGCGCTGCGATAATTCCTGCCGCGCTGGCCACAACCACCACCTTTAGCCAAGCTTTCCCGATAATCACTATCTCAGGAGTTATGGATTCAGCTAGCCGGGCTTCGCAGACAACTATCATCGCAGACCAGGTAGAGGAGAGTAAAAGGAATACGGCCTACGGCGTAAGCAGAATTGTCAGCAATGCCGCATGGATCGTTGCCCCACTCATAGGCGGAACCATATTGGCGGGGCAAGGAAACTTTCTGCCCCTCTTCCTAGTCTCTGCATTCATCGGCCTCATCGGCCTCCTAGCGTTCATCGGCCTAGTACCCGAATCACGCAAGACAGGTTTAGCGACGCCCAAACTGCCAAAAATCGGAGTACTCCGCGATAGGGAACTGCTGGTTCTCTGCGTTGCCTCGCTGTTCACCATGCTGTTCTACACACAGTTCTACTCACTGTTGCCAATTTTCGCAACACAAGTGAAAGGCCTAGACTCCTTACAGGTTGGAGCGCTATTCTCCATATCTGGGGCAACGGTCGTAGTACTACAGCTTCCCACTTCTAGATGGCTGGAGAAAATCCCCAAGCAGAGCGGTTACATCCTCGGCGTGGTGATTTTGGCAATAGGCATCACAAGTTTGGCGTTGGCCCCCAGCTTCAACTGGCTTCTGGTGGCTGTGGTGGTCATGACGCTTGGGGAGAACATGTTCTTCCCCATCGCACAGACGCTAGTGACTGAAATCGCACCCGAAGCTGAACGTGGAATGTATGTTGGCGCCTTCAGCCTCTTCCTGAACATAGGGGGAAACGTTTCCCCGCTACTCGGCGGGACAATTTGGCAGCTTACCGGGAACGCAAACCTACCGTGGCTCCTCAGCCCAGTCTACGCCGCGATTTCCGTGGCCTTAGCACTCCTCTTCAGGCTTAGACGCCCAAGCCAGTAGGATGCGAACGGTTGCGAGATTGGGTAATAAGTAAGATGAGCATGGCAGTTGGAGAGATCTGACCAATGTCGATTGCCAAATCCGTCGCCAAAGGGCTTGAAGGAGTTATCGTTGATGATAGCAGCATTTGCATGATCGATGGGAACGCGGGACGCCTGATTTACCGCGGTTACGATATTCACGACCTGGCCGCGAACCTAACCTTCGAAGAAGTGGCCTACCTTCTATGGTATGGCGAGTTGCCCACAAGAACCCAACTCGACGACCTGAAGCAACAGCTGAGCGCGGAACGTGCTATCCCTGCAAACCTGAAGGCTATGATGCGTAACCTTCCCCGCTCTTCGAGCACCCTTGATGTACTCCGAACGGCGATCTCAACACTTGGGACAGGCTTACCCCTCAAGAAACCTGACATTTCTGACGCGATCACAATAACTGCAAAGATACCCACCATCAACGCCGCATTCGACCGCATTCACCGAGGCCAAGAACCAGTAGACCCGGCTACCGAGCTAGGGCATGCCGCAAATTACATTCACATGCTCACAGGGAAGGAACCGGAGAGCGTCAAGGCCGACGCTTTGAACAAGTACTTGATCCTCCTCGCGGACCATGGTATGAACTCGTCAACTTTTACAGCTAGGGTTGTGGCGTCCACTTGGTCAGACATGTACTCGGCCATAACCGCTGCAATCGGCGCTTTGAAGGGACCACTGCACGGCGGCGCCCCCGCCCCCGTTCTGCAAATGCTGAAGGATATCGGCAGCCCCGAGCGCGCCGAAAGCTGGATTAGGAATGAGTTGAAAGCCGGGAGAAGGATAATGGGGTTTGGGCACAGGGTCTACAGGACAACTGACCCACGTGCTGAAATCCTCCGCGACATAGCCAGCAAGACAGCGGACAAGAAATTCTTTGACCTAGCCCAACACGTTGAAGAAACCGCACTCCGCGTCCTCCAAGAGGAAAAACTCCGCAAGAAGTTGTATACGAACGTGGAATTCTACTCGGCGGTCGTGATGGATTCCGCTGGTTTGCCCCCGGACCTCTTTACCGCAACCTTTGCTGCGAGCCGATGCGCCGGATGGTCCGCGAACGTGCTGGAACAGGTCGCTAACAACCGGTTGATCCGGCCGGAAATAGAGTACACTGGACCACGCGACCGGAAGGTCGTGCCAATCGAAAAACGCTGAGCAGAGTCCTTCCGATAAACGAATGCTAGATGCCCTTTGGGCAGCAGCTTCTAGACAATCATCCGTATGTGGCGCAGTAGGGATATGTAGTCGCCTGAGGCCGCGTACAGAAATGCGATTAGGAGCGGTATGCGCGGCTCAAGCTTCCGCCACGTGAACCCGGCTAAGATGCCCTTCAGGTGAAACCGTTCGGCCTTGTGATATGCGCCTTTGTCGAACAATTCATTCAAGCCATCATAGTCAGAGTCCAATTCATAACACCTGTAGTTGTGTAGCACATTTCTACAATATAAGCACTTAGGATTATTCCCGATATAGCGGGAGTCCACTGTTTCCAACAACGACCTTAGAGAATTCCATCCCCTCGGCGGGATATGGAGATGAAAGTTTGAGTACTCCTAGCCCCGAGCCGAATGCTGAACCAACGCCAGAGCCTGCACTAGAAATTGCGCATCCACCTGCGCCGCATGGGCCCCTTCCCCAATCATTCAAATGCGAGAAATGCGGCGCTGCCTTCGACGACGAAAGTTCAGCGGCTGTACATATTCAGACCTGTAAAGGGCCTGAGGGCATTCCGGAAAAGCCCGCAGCTAGCTGAAGCTTAGACGCCTGGAAGAAGGCCCTTCAACGCAGCCGCAGCGAAACCAAGCCCAATTAATGCGAGGACGAACGCGACTACAATTGCTATGACCACAGCCAAGATCGCGATTACGATTGCTTTCACCCATCCGACCGCAAAGAAGTGCTTGATCAGCAGAAGGATGATGATGATTTCGATGATGGCCGTCAGCCAACCTAGGCCGCTCAGGAAGTAGCTTATGATATCGGTGAGGATTATCGCTGTAATGACGATGAGAATCCCATGCCAGTACGTGGCTCTAGGCGCGCCCAGAGCTTTACCAGCTAGCCAAACGAAAATGCCGCCAATGATGCCTGCTATGATAAGGTGAATTATTAGGCCAGTGATGTCCGCTAACATCGTGATGCCGCTCCGCCCGTAGAAGCCGCGTTTGCAAATATTAAACTAACTGTGGTGGCTGCATGTCGTTTTTGTTAGAATAGTTCTATCCAGATTCCGTTGGGGTCTTCTATGTAGGCCCAGCGGCTTTGATCCGATTTCATTTCCGAAATAACCCCGTAGCCGCTCGCCTGGGCTTCCTGCAAGGCTTTGGTTAGGTCTTCGACGCCGAAAGCCAGGTGATCCAAGGCTTCTCCCACCGTGTACTCAGCGTAGTACGGGCTGTCTTTCTCGTAGTAGTTCAATTCCAATTCGAACCCTCCAACCTCAGCTTCCAAGCTGACAAGTTCACCCTTGGTTCGCTCCATCTTGCTTCGGCCCTTCACCTTCATGCCGAGCAGCTTCGTGTAGAAGTCGATGGATTTCTCCAAGTCTTTGACTCTAATCCCAACGTAGGTGAATTTTGTTTTCAAGTTGAATCACGCGTGTAACCTGGCGTAGGCTCATATAATTCTTAGTAGGTGGGAAGAGTATGATTGGACGTTGCCAACGTTGTGAGATGAGTACGGTTTGAAGGCCTTGGTCCTCGGTGGGGCAATGGCCAAGTTACGATCAACAAAGTCAATCACGGATGACCTCCGCGCATCTTGCAAACTAAATATATAGAATAACCCAAACGTTCCCATTGAACGTCATGCAGACGCTTATCTTATAACATTACTTTTAAACTGCCACCTTACTCCATACGCCCGGTCATACAGAGTTCACGCAAGAACCGGTCATGTGGCTCGACGGCAAGTACTCGAACAACCTGTGTTGTCAGGTGAGACCACGGTGACAATGCAAGAACCCATCGGCAAGGTCACAGCATATATGTGAAGCACTCCGAGCCTGCAACCTTAGGAAGATATGTGTGGAAAGGCTGCCTCAACGTGACATTCCGAATCGGTTTCCCAAGTACAGACTTTGCTACATTCAAGACCCTGAAGAGTCTCGGCTTCGGTGAAACCGAAGGCAATCCAGTTCGGTGACCAGCAGATCTCACCTCTCGATTATTTGACTGCTATGTATCAGCGAGCCATCGCGAAATCGAGACACGACCCTCAACCGCACGAGGAATACGAATATGAGGCGTGCAGAGTTGACGTCTTTGGAGCTCGCAAAGAATCTCCTGCGACGGTTACATACCACATAATAACAAGGAACGACCCGCAACGAGGAATATCTTCAGCGCGCGACACTTCTGTGCCCCCAGCGGTTGTGTCACAATGGCAGGCTGCCGGAAAGATCAAGGAGCCGGGGGTCTTCCCGCCCGAAGCAACGGTTGATCCTGAACCGTTCTTCATAGAGATGGGCAAGAGGAAGATCAGAGTAGAAGAACGCTTCATCGAGACAAAGAAGTTCCATTGAGCATTGGAAACCTGAGAGGCTCATCCGATTCCCGCGAAATCTTGAAGGAATTGGCGTCCCGCAACCGCGGCATTAGCGTAACTGAAAGATTAGAAGAGATTTCGTATATTTCGTAGAGAGAGTGCAAAACGTCACTCTTGCTTTTCCATGGCCTTACCCGCGTATTTGGCGATGAAGAAGACGACAACTGCGACTATGAGGAAATCAACTATCACGCCCACAAAGTCGCCAACAGCAAAATTCATTCCCTGTCCGATAGGCACGGTGAATACGGCTTTTCTCCAATCACCCCCAGATATCAAGGCGCCGGGGATGGGCATTATGATATCTTGCACAAGCGCGGAAACCACTCTGCCAATGTAGGTTCCCATAATGAAACCAACAGCCAGCCCAATTACTCCCGCTTTGCCAATGAAATCCATGAACTCAGCCCACACACCCTTCGGCTTCGCGGGCGGCGGAGCAGGTTTAGGGGAAACTGCTTCACGAATCTTCCTTAACTCTTCCAGAATCTCTTGATCGCTGTTCATAGGAATCGGACGTTTACTTATGGCAATCGGATTTGTGGCTTTCGAATCATTTGTAATGACTCTCTTTACAAGAGATAACTGAAAAAACCATGGAATTTACTCTAATTCCTTGTCAACGAACACAGCGCGTCCCACAACGATAGAACCACTGGCTCAGTGTCAAGGATTTTCAGGAGGTCTGGAGAGAGATACTCTTTCCTCACGACAACCTCGAAGAGGTATTGGTCGAACCATTCATCCATCATAGACATGTATCCTTGGTCCCCTATGGCGGCTCCCCAGCTGTTTTCAACTCGCCATTTTCTAGGAATGCCTTTCTCATCGAGGTCAACTCCTGTAATCACCATGGCGTGGGTCATCTCACTATCTCCATAATTCAATCTTGCAGCTTTATCGAGCTGAAATTTTGTGCCATAGACTGACTCGTAGTCATAAATACTCAGATCCATTGCACCCATCCTAGTCTGCAGCATCTTAGCTACGTCACACCCGAACCATACAGCATGATGACCTTTGATCATGTCTATCGTTGCCTTCTTCATTGCCTTCAAGTCGACATTTAGGTAACGAATATCTTGTCCATCGACCACGTTGCCGAGATACTGGATTGTGTACAGTTTGTTGAAGGGTTTATTGGGGGAGTTCAGGAGGCTCACGAAATCATCGAGCTCCAGACCGACATATTCATTGTAGAACTCAACCGGAGTAATGTTTCCCCTTCTGTGGAAAACGCCATTCTTGTCCTGCCACTCCCAGTAAAACTTCTCTGGAGGAACGCCAAGATCGATGCACAGCAACTTGTAGAATTCTTCCATTAGTCCTCCTTTTTTCTCTCTCAGTTCAGTCGGGGACGCCCCTTCCTCACTCATGTCACGTAGCACCTTGGCATATTCTCGCAGTTTGGAGGCCAACAGAGCGTTCATGGGATCAGAATTGCTGCTGTTAGCTGTTTCCGGCATGAATGCTTTTGGCACGACTCCGTATTTTCTTATGAGATTGACAAACATGTTCCATTGACCGCCGTCTGATATTGGATCTGAAAGAAGCGAATCGACCAGCCTACCATCCAAGGGCTCCTGCCTTGTTTCAATGATGGTTTCTAGGAAATAGTTGGCTTTCTCTAGCTTGTCCCAAAACATCTGGTATATTTCAGAGAGCTCGAATGTCCGCAGATTCAGCTTTTTCATGGCTTCAAAAGCCAGCATACTCAGTCCAGAAAATAGCCAGCATCTTCCTGACCTTTCTTGGTTGGTGGCATCTGGAGATTCGATAAGATCGCTGAAGGTGAAGTTTTGCCTGTCCACTTCTTTTCTGCTCAAGGCAACTGCGGCTATACCATTTGCCGTGACCGCATTCAACGCAAGTAAGTTCTTTGGGTACTTGTTGAAGGATTGTGAGAAACGTCTTAGGTCTTCGAAAGTCAAACGTTTTTCCAACGGTTTCCCTGCGGATGTGGACTTTCAGGCATGTCTAAAATATGTTGTGCGGTGGACGTCAGCACACGCCATAGACCATTTAGCTCTCTGATCATGTGCTATAGTCTATGATAGCTAGATTCTGGCGAGGCGTTACGCCGAAGTCGAAAGCCGACGAATATTTCCACTACCTCGAAAAGACAGGCCTGAAGGAATACAGATCCACGGAAGGTAATCGCGGAGTCTACGTCTTCCGGCGCATCGAAAACGACCGTGCAGTATTCCTGCTAATGTCACTATGGGAATCGTACGACGCTATCAAGAGGTTCACTGGACCGAACCTTGAAAAGGCCGTGTATTACCCCGAAGACAAGAACTTCCTACTCGAACTTGAACCAAACGTAACTCACTACGAAATCCTAGCACAGCCGTCGCCATAAGGCACGTCATTTACGACCGCGTTTGCAACTGCTACAAGAGCTTGCATGGCGACCAGAGGGAGAAAAACTAAGGCACGTCCAGTACGTTGGTATGTGATCAACGCACCTGAACGTTCAGCATGGGACTTCTAGGATATTGAGGATACGACGATGTAGTTGCCTGGGCAGGCAGCGCCGTTCGAGGCCGAATTGGAACCTCGGTATGATTGCCCTGTTACCGTCACCCAACTCCCGAAGGATGGATGGGACGCAGGCAGATCTTGCAACGTGTAATACTGGTATGATGGCTGCGCATATGGGCTCCATATTACAATAACGAGTTCCACACAACCGCTCGGGTCTTGGTACAAGTAGCCGGAACATTGAACGGTATTGTCACTTTGTGTCTGGCAGACGTTGAAGAAGTCGCACTGGTTGTAGAGGTAGCAATTTGCCATTTGGCAATTATTGTAGTAGCATGGTTGCTGACAATTGGGTGGACAATACTGTTGAGCATACGGATTTCCCACCGAGGCAGCTGCAGTTGTGGTTACTACACTCGTGAAAGTGTTAGTGCTAAGGCTCGTGACAGTTTGAGTGCTCGTAAGTATGGATGTGTTTGTTGCGTAGCTCGTTGATATTGACGTGACCGTGTGAGGCGCCATACCAACATAGTTGAATAAGCCCGCGCCAACTGCGACTACGACCAAGGCTATAGCGCCTAGCCACAGAGCTTTCTTGCCACCAGATTTCCCGCTCGGCTGAGTTCCGCTTGCTTGGGACATTCTTACTTGGTCTCCGCTAGACGCCCAGATGGCGTGGTTGACTGTTAAAGGTAGTTCCACTTGGTAGAAATCACGAAGCTCGTGTGGAATCTTAGGGAGTTGCTCAAGACGATTGGTGTTTTCGGAGGAGTACGGCCGCGCAGGCAGCAACCTCGAGTAGGACGATGACAAACGGGAACGGGAATTCTGGAATTGCGAACCCCTGCGGGGGTTGGGCGAACCCTATTCTTCCAGCCGTATTGGGTCCTAACCCGTCATAGTAGAGCATCAGGCCATTTCTGCCGATTGTTAGGTCGGCTTGTTCAACGCCGGCGGAGTCCCACGAGTCTGAGGGGCCCGGGCTGAGTATGGGGTTGTCTGGGGACCGTGTCCATGTTGCGCCGTCGGGTGAGGTGGCGATTCCGATTTGTGGGTTCAAGAAACTCTGGCCCAAACCGGTATACCACATCCAGAACATTGTGCCGTTCCAGTAAAGGGAGGGCGAATAGACGGCGCCTGAATCCCACTGCATTGAATCTGTTGAAGGCTGGAATACAGGGTGAGGCCACTTGGTCCAGTGGGTTCCATCGTAGGAGGTTGCGAACAGAATTTCTGCGTATGGGCTAGTCTTGGGGTAGGCCGCACTTCTCGCTGTATACCACATGCCGTACGTTCCCGTTGGTTTGAGGACGTATGGGCTGGCTATGTACCCCTGATCAACCGCAGTCGCCTTCAGCACCGGGTTGCCGGAGAATTTTGTCCAGGAAACTCCGTCGGTGGAGATCGCTAAACCTACGGCGCCGGTTTGGTAGGTGGTGGAGTTCGTTCCCCTATACCACATGAAGAAGAGCGTTCCATTCCAGAGGACCGACCCTAGAGCCACGGATGAACTATCCCAAACGCCCGCCGAACTAGGGGATAGAACCGGGCCCACGTGCTCACTCCACGAAATCCCATCCGCCGATGTCGCGTAACCAATTCCATTACTGGCAGGCCTACCGCCGCCGCTAAACCACATTCTGTATGTGGCATTCAGGAGGAGTATTCTGGGGCTAACCGTATAGTCGCCGTCCCAACTGCCTACGGAAGGCCCGAGCACCGGGTTGCCTGAATACTCAACCCATTGCTGCCCAGCACCATACGTTACCGTTGGTAGTAGGATCACTATGGAAATTAGCGCTGCAAGAGTTAACGGAATTCTAGTCAAACTCTTGGACGACCAGGCTTCTGTACGAAGATGAGAATTGCTGAGAATAAAAGGCCTTACCCTGTGATGGCAAGCTTTGCTGCTTTCTTCGATAGACTCTGACGCGCAGAAATGGGAGTCATGATTTAGGGTATTTCTAAATAGGTTACCACACAAACGCCGGAGCCAAGCAACTGCTGGGTCTTCCGGCTCTATGAGAGAGGAAGTATTACAATGGCTCAGAAGAAGTTCAGGCTATCGGCACGTATAAGCAGTGATGATCCATCCGCCATTAAGCCAATTCTTCAGAGGTTAATCAATAGTAAGGGAACGTTGAAACCGACCGAGGAGGGCTTCGAAGTTGAAGCGGATCTGGAAGGTGAAAGCGCGCGGGACCTCAACCGCATGCTATTGTCGGAGATGCGCAAAGCGGAGAGGAGAACCAGAATCCGGGCAGAATGGACCTCAGGCAATACGATCGAAAAGTTCTTCGATTATGTGCCAAAGGGAATTCGCAAGCTAAACCAAGAGCGGACTAGTTGCTAAGTCATCAGAGTTGTTTATCAAGTATCCCTAGCCTGCCTTGTCTCCTTGCCCCTTGCTAGCGAGAAGACCGCTGCCAAGATTAGCAGGCCTGCGGAGAGTTCGAATGCGAAACTTTGCCCCGCAAGGTAGGCGGTTGCATAGTTGGGTCCTAGCGTCCCAGAAAAGGTTCCTATGAATAGCTGATAGATTATGTACGTCGGAATTACGCCAGTCAGAGCCGTCAGTGCAAGTGCGAAGCTCATCACCATACCGCTGTTTCGAAATGTGTTCATGATGCCTGACGCCACTCCGTAACTTTCGGGAGGAGAGGATGCCATTATCGCGCTAGTGTTCGCTGGCCAGAAGAGGCCGCTTCCAACGCCGTATAAGGCTTCGATTACCCCGACTTGTAGTAGCGTGGTATTTGCCGTCAGCCTGCTCAGCAGAAACAGAACAATCATCTGCACAAGCAACCCAATTGAAGCTACAATTCTCGCACCGAATCGGTCGGAAAGCACACCCGCGAATGGGCCGATGATGGATGATGCTAGCGCCATCGGAATTATCAGATACGACGCGGTGAGAATTGAAAGCCCAGCTATGCCTTCAAGGTAGAAGATCAGTAGAAAGTTGACGCTGAACAATGCTAGCGATTGAATCATAGCTGTGATGATCGAGAGCGTGAAGACTCTGTTCCTGAAGAAGGAGAAATCTACCACCGGATCCTTGCTGCGTTTCGTCTCCCAGTAAACGAAGAACAGGAAGAAAAATGGTGAAACGGCGATTGAAACAAGGGTCGTTAGACTTGCCCATGAATAGATTATTCCCCAAGTAACCCCCAGCAGGAGTGCAACTAAGCCAAGCGTGAACGTCAACGTTGCAGGGAAATCGAAAGACCGCTTCCTCGCATTGTTCTTAACGACTCTCAGCGTTCTATATGCCCAAAACGTGCCAAATGCACCTATTGGGACGTTAATCAGGAAAATGAGACGCCAGCTTGTGTAGGTGATTATCACGCCCCCGAGAATTATTCCCAGAATTGTCCCTGAACCCCAGACAATAGAGCTCGCACCGAATGCCCTACCTCTCTCATTCTTTGGGAAGGCTTCGGACAATATGGCGAAGGAGTTTGCGGCGAGTAAGGCGGCACCCACGCCCTGCAGGGCCCTAAACCCCACGAGTGTCAAGCCACTGGCAGCAAGACCGCACAACGCCGAACCTACAATGAAGACAACAAAGCCGAAATTGTACATCCTCTTTCTGCCATACATGTCCGCTAGGCGGCCTAGGCTTAGAACTAGGGCTGTGTTTGCTAGAATGTATGCGACCACGACCCAGACCATTGTCACGTAATCTGAGCTGAGTTCTTCAGCAATGGGAACTAGGGCCAAGAGAACGATTGTGCTGTCGACTGCCGACATCAGGGAACCGACGGAGGTTACCGAGAAGGCCTTCCACTTGTATTCCATCAACGTACGCCTAATTGCGAAACTTCTTGGATAGGTTATTGTTATTTGAGCTTAGGCAACATTTCTGCGAATTGTCGCAGACTATTCGGATCGGTGGCTACTTCCGTCGGGATTATTCTTGAGCCGCAGAGTGGCCTGCTGTTCAGCCTCCCTGCCAAGCGCAGCTTCCTGCCTATCTCACTCACCAGTAACACTTGCCATCCACCGTCATTGCCCTAGATGACAACCCTCGGGTACAGTTTGGCGCCGATGGCAACGTTCACCGCGGTGGCAACCACTAGGAACAGTAAGTCGAAGGGCACTCCGTACACGGTGGGTCCGTTGCTGAGCATTAATGCCCGCAGCGCGTCAGTCTCATAGGTTAATGGGTTAACTTGGGAAACGACCTGCAGCCAGC
>CAVSBL010000001.1:0-12866 GCA_963726255.1 Candidatus Bathyarchaeota archaeon | reverse complement strand
GCCACGTTTGCCAAATCGTCTTACTCGAGTTGGAATTCCGAGAGATAAATTCTAGTACTATCCAACGTACCTACCCGTTATCGAAGATGCGTAGAGTTGCCGGACAAGAAGTTTACGAAGATATTCTTCGCAACTGACCTACACGGTTCGAGTCGTTGTTACGAGAAGTTGCTGAGCGCGGCCAAATTCTACAAGGTGGACGTTCTGGTTCTCGGGGGAGATCTAACTGGCAAGATGCTTGTACCGATTGTCGACCTCGAGGATGGGACGTTCAAAGCGGACTATATCGGCGGAAGAACTGCGAGGGGAGCCGACGAGGTGAAGGCTTTGGAGAAGGAAATTACTGACAGCGGTTATTACTACTACCACTGTGGGAAAGCAGAGATGGAGGAGCTCAAAGCATCCAAGGAGAAAGTAGACAAACTCTTCATGACAACCATGAAGGAGACATTGATGAAGTGGGTTGACCGTGCTGAACCATTCCTCGCCGACCTAGGTGTGACTTGTTACTTAACGGGCGGAAACGACGACTATCAAGAAATCGTAGACGCCGTGCACGATACGCCTCATGTGAAGAATGCTGATAACAAAGTTATGAAAATAGACGAACTCCATGAAATGGTGAACTTGGGATGGAGCAATCCAACCCCTTGGAAATGCCCGCGAGATCATAGCGAGGAAGATCTTGAAGCTGCAACAGAGAAACTAGTCTCTTCTGTAGCCAATTTGGAGAATTGTGTATTCAACGTACACGTACCTCCGGCAAACTGCGGGCTTGATACATGTCCGAAATTGGACGATTCGGTATTCCCGCCGAAGCCTGTTTTTGATAAGGGGCAGGCCGTTATGATCGGCGCGGGAAGTACTGCGATTCGGCGTGAAGTCGAAAAGCATCAGCCGCTTGTTCACCTGTGCGGTCATATCCATGAGTCGAGGGGTACGACTAAGATTGGAAAAACACTCGTGGTTAACCCGGGCAGCGAATATCCTGAAGGGGTACTCAGAGGTGCGATTGTGAACGTGGGGGACAAAAAAGTGGTTAGCTGGCAGCTTACGTCCGGGTAATGTACGGTGGGTTAGGGATTTGGCCCCGGTAACAGCGTGTACACCGGCGTAACTTGGTCCGTATTGCCGCGTTTTCGTTTCGGGGCTCGTTCAGTCAGTATTCTGCTGTAAAGGGACTACAGCGGGGGCAATTCCTTGTACGCTAGCGATATGTCGATGCCACGCTTGCCGTAGTAAGATTTCGAAATTGCATAGATTATGATGCCGCCGATGAAACTGCCCACAACCCAACCATAGGCGATCGGGTTTCCTCCCCATATTCCAGGGAAGGCTAGGAACTGGTACGTAATGTACACGAACACTATTGTCATTAGGGCTCCGGAAGTTGCCAGAAGAGCCTTGGATCCACCCTTCTCGTTCTTGAAGGCGTAGAGCACGGCGGCGATTCCAACGAAGATGAAGTAAATCATTGCTGCGACGACTGCTCCAAAGAGTGCAACCAAGGTACCGTAGAAGAACGAAGCTAACCCAATCAAGACTAGGGTTCCTACGAGTTCAATCAGTAATGCTACTACGGGTGAACTGTACTTCGGGCTGACGTAAGCTACCTTCTCGGGTAGGAATCGGTCGAAGGATTGGGCGAAGAGGTAACGGGATAGGACGATGATTCCATAAGCAAGGATGGCGACGTTCCAGAGAATCCATCCCAAGCCGATAAACCATGACACTGCTGGAATGCTAGAGACGCCCATTGCAAGCGTCCAGAAGTTGAAAGTCCAATCGTATACTAGATTCGGATTACTTAACGCGCCATTTACGAAATTGAAACCACCCGCGTAGTACATGCTTGCGAACGCCGTGGTGACGACTATAAGAGTTACAACTGAAGAAATCACCACGTTATACCGGAGAGCGCCTTTACCCTTAATCTCGGAGGCAACGGCAGGTCCAGCGTTTATCCACGGATAGACGAAGATTGCAAAGAATGGCAACATGAAGATTGTTGCTCCCAGATCGAACGTTGGAGAATTGGCCGGCAACGAAGCCGACTCATACGTGGCCTTCGCGCCGATGGAATCGAGAAAACTCATGTAGCCTTGGACGCCAGACGTGCCTGCGCCCAAGATTGTGAAAATTCCGACGAAGGTAGCCGCTATCGCGATTATCACTGCGATCGCAACTATCTTGTAACCAGCCTTTGGCTTTAGGATATTGACAGCTATGAGGACAGCGAAGATTGCCGCGGCAATCACAAATTGCCCCACGAGATCGGCTCCAGGAATATTCCCTGGCAGCGCCAAGCTTAGCATGTTCTCATACCCAAGTGAAAGCCCAACCGAACCAATCGAGACAACCGCTGCCAACGCAATCAGAGCCAGATAGGCCATCGTCTCAAGAGTGTAACCCATGAACGAAAGCGCTCCCCCAAAGAATCCACCGTACACTCGTGAGGCCCACACGTAATCTCCGCCAGTACGACTAATTCGCGTTGTCATCATCGTATAGACGATGATCTGCGGGATTGATAGAACCCAAGCGAGTATGGAGCCATACACCAAGTTGACTCCTGATGTCGATGAGAGTAACACCATTGTGTATCCGATAATTCCGAGGGCTGCTCCTCCTGACATGTTGCTCAAATTCAGACCAACAACATCCAAGAAGGAGACGTCTCGGCGCAGCCCTGAAGCCTTTCTAACAAACGCCACAGGTTGGCTTGTCATGGGCGGAAGACCTGTCGACCACAAATTTAACACCTTCGAAGGGATGTTCTTAATCCGATACGCGGCCTCGCTGAGCCAACGGCATACGACTACGATTTTTCTCATCGTAACATGGTAATCAACACAAAGTTTCATTTAGCGGGGGGCTCGACGGTCTTGCAAATTCCTTGTGGGATCGTCTTGGCAAAGTATGGTAATGCGAGCTCCGACTTTCTTGACGAGGTCCACAGAATCACGAATGCCGCCAAGACCGAAGGCGTACTATTGAGGCTGCTTGGAGCGCTCGCCTTTCACATACATTGTCCAAAATTCTCGTACATGCAGGAAATGCTGGGACGCACGTTTACTGACATAGACTTTGCCTCATACAGACAAGAAAGTTCCCGAATCACCAACCTATTCACCGAGCTCGGGTATCAGCATGACGCACGAGTAAGGGCCCTCTTTGGTTCGAGGTTAGTATTCTATGAAACAAGCGGGACTAACAGACACTGTGATGTATTCCTAGACAAGCTTGAGTTCTGTCACGATGTGGACTTCCAAGATAGGCTCGAAGTTGACGATCCGACTGTGCCGCTCGCGGAGCTTCTCCTGGAGAAAATGCAGATAGTCAGGTTGAATCAAAAGGACGTCATCGACACTATAATGCTTCTAAGAGAGCATCAGATCGGCGGGTCAGACGATGACACAATCAACGCAGACCGCATAGCGCGCCTTACCGCTCGCGATTGGGGTCTTTGGAGAACATTCACACTCAACTTGGAAAATGTGGGAAGAATCGCTCAAAATCTCGAGAAGCTCTCCGAGGAGGATAAGAAAGATGTGAATTCGAAGATCACAGCTTTACGGTCTCGCATAGATAGCGAACCCAAGACACGGGGTTGGAAGATTAGGTCACAAATCGGAGAGAGAAAGAAGTGGTACCGAGATGTTGACGAGCTCCTGCGGGAATAATTCTGGTTGTCGTGCACATCGGTCGTGAAATGAAGTAATTACGGGCTTATTCTCTCGCCAGTCGCTTCACAGGCCACTGCCTGTTCTTATCCGCTTTCTCTAGTGTAGGGGATTCCCAACGCCGACGGTTGGCGGGCGCCTCGGGCAATAGCCACTAGGATTACGAGGGTAAGCAGGTAGGGGACCATGAGCAGGAAGTAGTAGGGTATTATTGAGCCTACGACTTGGAAGAATGAGCCGAGAAGATAAGCCGCACCGAAGAGGAATGTTCCGAAGAACGCCCTAGCAGGGCGCCACTTACCGAAATATACCATGGCAACTGCGATGAACCCTCTTCCAGCGGTGATGTTTTCTGCCTGGAAAGCGTGGACTGAGATGGCTAGGTAAGCGCCTCCGATTCCTGCCAAGGTCGCTCCTGCAATTACCGCAATGTACCGTATCTTTGCGACGTTGACTCCCAGTGTGTCAGCTGCTGATGGATTCTCGCCAACTGCTCTCAAGTTAAGCCCGAACGTTGTTCGCCCAATCACGAGAATTACGATGACGAGCGTCACGAAGGCCATGTACTCTATGATATCTTGGGAGAAGAGTGAGTTACCGAGTATGGGAATTGAGGATAGCACGGGTATTGGTATATTCGGAAGCCCTTCAATTCTGATCGTCGAGCCAATTTCGCCGAACAAGGCTTCGTAGACGAATCCAGAAAGACCGAGTCCTAGAAAGTAGATTCCGAGACCCGAGAGGATTTGGTCCTGTTTCAAACTTATCGAGATAAACGCCATCAGCAGGCCGATGAGCGCGCCACAGAATGCCCCCAGGATTACTCCGAGTAGGTTGTCATGCATGAAGAAGCTGACTGAAAACGCCGAGATTGCTCCGACGAGCATTACTCCCTCCGTTCCGAGATTTATCACCCCACCTCGTTCACTAATGACCTCGCCCAACGATGCGAATGCCATTGGGACGCTCAATTCAAGCATCGAAGCGATCAGACCGGAAATCGCTGCTGCATCAAGAACAACACCCATTTCCTAGCTTCTCCTGATTTCGTACCTTGCAAAAACCTGAATGATGAGGATTAGAACAATAATTATGCCCTGTGACAGCAAGGATAAGGTTTGGGGAATTTGAAGTGCTCTCTCGACCGAGGACATTCCCGAAATGAGACTGCCAAAGAATATCGATGAGAAGATCACGCCTAAAGGATGTAGGTTCCCAAGCAAGGCGACAACGACCGCAGTGTAACCGATTCCTGAAGCTTGTTCTGGCAACAGTTCATGCGTGATGCCAAGTATGTAGACACCTCCTCCTAAACCACACAATGCTCCACTCAGAAACATTGCTGAAATTACCACACGCTTTACTGAAATTCCGCTCGTCTTAGCCGCTGACGGGTTTAGCCCGACTGCACGTATTGTATACCCAAGAGGCGTCTTGAAGAGAATATAGTACGCCAAAACGCATGCTACGACGGAAACAATGATGCCGACGTTTAAGCTCGACTGGCGGAGTAGGATTGGTAAAGAAGTTTCTTTCGGAAAGATAGGAGATTCAGGGTAACTTCCCGGAATCGATTTGTCTTGGAACGGGCCTCTCACAAGCCAGTTCAGAGCGTCGATTGCAACATAGTTCAGCATAATCGTAGTGATGACCTCGTTAATTCCAAGCCTCGATTTGAGTAAGGCCGGTATCGCAGCGAACAAGCCTCCGCCCAATAGCGACAGTACCAGCGCAAGCGGAATCATAACGTAGGAAGGCATTGGCTCCTTCAAGAAAGGCAATACGAACCACGTGACGAGAATAGCGCCAAAAATCTGCTGCCCTTCGGCGCCTATGTTCCAGACCTTGCAGCGGAAGGCAATGACAAGGCCAATAGCCATGAGCATAAGCGGGGTCGCTTGAACAATTGATTCGGCGAACCCAGCTTCTGTCCCTACCGTTCCCCTGTAAAGGGCGTCCAGCGCCACAAGGGGGTTCTTTCCCGCAGCCCCCAGAACGACTAGAACCACAAGGGGTGAAACGATGTACGCTAACAGCGTGACGGTCAACATGGCTCGCCGGCTTACATCTAGACGTTGAGTAACCTTGAATCCCAACAAGTGTTCACGCCGCCATCGAGATCTTCTTCGCACCTGTCATCAGGAGTCCGATCTCTTCCATGTTGAACTGTCCGGGTTCGAGCAATCCGACTACCTGGCCTTTGTACATGACTGCAACTCTATCGCTCAGGGTGATCAGCTCAGCTAGGTCTTCGTCGACTAGGAGTACAGCAGCGCCTCGATTTCGTTGTTGAACCAAAATGCTCCTGACGTATTCTGTTGCGGCTACGTCGAGGCCGCGCGTTGGTTGTGAAACCACAATGAGTGAGGGTTGCCCAGACAGTTCTCTTGCTAAGATTAGCTTCTGAAGGTTTCCGCCGGAAAGCGACCTTGCTTTTGCAGAAATACCTGTCGTCTTAATGTTGAACTGTTTGATGGCTTCCTCTCCCCTGTGCGTAATCTCTTTGCTATTCAGCAAGGTTGGTACCTTGTTGGCTAGCATATTGCAAATGGGTGGTTTATCGAAGTCTTTGAGGATCATATTTTCGTCTAAACGAAAGTCCGTGATAATGGCGTCCTCGGTTCTGTTTTCGGGGACGTAGGCGAGGCCTAAGTCAATTATCCTGCGAGGTGACTTGCCAGTGATGTCTATGCCTGCAAACTTTAGGGATCCTGAAGAGCTCCTCCTCAGTCCCACAATGGCTTGAACAAGTTCTCTTTGGCCATTCCCGGATACACCGGCTATTCCGAGGATTTCTCCTCTTCGAACTTCGAAAGTGACGCCCTTGACCGCTTCGAGGCCTCTATCGTCAAATACAGAGAGTTGTTCTATTTGCAGAACAACTTCCCTTTCCGAAGTCCTTGTCTTGTCGGCGATTGGAGGAATCTCCTCGCCAACCATCATGTGAGCTAACTTTTCCTTGTTTACAGCTTGCGTCGCTTGCGTGGTAACTTTGCGTCCTTTCCTCAAAACCGTGACCCTGTCTGTGACATCCATTACTTCGTCAAGTTTGTGAGTGATTAGAACGATGGAGATTCCCGTGTTTTTCAATCCGCGTAATGAGTTGAAGAAATCACTAACCTCAGTAGGTGCGAGAACGGATGTAGGTTCGTCAAGAATCA
The DNA here is from genome assembly GCA_963726255.1 of Candidatus Bathyarchaeota archaeon. Classification (GTDB taxonomy): domain Archaea; phylum Thermoproteota; class Bathyarchaeia; order 40CM-2-53-6; family 40CM-2-53-6; genus FEN-987. Next base: position 6,022 of record CAVSBL010000001.1, on the reverse strand, counting down.
GAACTTTGCGTCACGATATAATGCTTTGAGAATTTCGACACGTTGGAGTTCCCCTACCGCGAGTTGCCAGATCTGAACCTTAGGGTCAACGTGCAGACCATGTTGTTCTGATAAGCGTGAGATTCGCGTCTCGGCCGAAGCTATGTCCGTCAGTATTCCTCTGGGAGACTTCAGTCCCAAGATTACGTTTTCTGCCACAGTCATGTCGCTCACAAGTTTGAAGTGTTGGTGTACCATGCCGATACCCCGCTTGATTGCGTCGGATGGGGAGCGAAACGCGGCAGGTTGACCGAAAATTTCAATCGAACCAGCGTCTGGTTGATAAAATCCATAAAGGATATTCATGAGCGTAGTCTTCCCGGCACCGTTCTCTCCTAGGAGCCCATGTATTTCGCCAGCATGAAGCTCAAAATCTACCATATCATTTGCCACGACGCCGCCAGGAAATCTCTTCACAATACCCCGCATCACGACGGCGGGAGTTTCATTACTTATCTCATCTACCATTCGCGTCTACGCCCTGTTCGTCGTGGAGAATAAAAAAATAGGAGGGGAAGCCCTCTGTGAGAGAGCTTGCGGACGTTTAGTTGCGCGGCTGCTGCAGACCTATAGCAATGAAGAAACTGGTCTGAATCGATTGAAGCGATGTTCCAATCGTTAGTGGGCCGAGTGGGTCGGTTTGAATTTGGCCGCCTTGGACTTGCGATGCGACGCTCATGACTTGCTGTTGAACGGCCGCTGGAACATTGTCCTTGTTCAGTTCGATTTCCAACCCTCCAGTCTGGAGGTTTGCCCAGTACTTGCCGTTTGTCTTTCCTGCGGCTACATCAGCGAGCCATTGTTTCATTACTGCGTCCCATTTCCAAGAACCACTCCCTAGGACCAGCTTCTCACCACCAACAGGTGGGTTGTCTGCTATGTCGACACCGTTACCGATCAGGCTCACGTTCTTCTCAATTGCCCCTTCGATGGTTCCGAGCACGACACCGTCGCCCATCGTCGCGATCACGTCGACGCCCTGGCTCGCCATCAATTCAGCATCAGATTTAGCGCCCTGCAAATCGTGGAAGTCACCTACTGCGACAACACTAATGCTGCCGCCTGGTTGAATGCCATTGCCGCCGCCCGGCAGAGGTCCATATGTGTACATGATGTTTGAATTTGCGTCGTGCGCACCTTTCGCAAAGTTCGGTTCGAATCTTGCAAGTTCGGCGACCCTCGCACCCATAATGTACCCAATCTTGTTAGACATGGTCATCTTTCCGGCTAAGTAGCCGAGAATGTATCCTGTCTGGTCCGTTCGGACGTCTGCGATAGCGAGGTTTGGTAGTGAGTTATTCCATCCCGCGATTACTAGGAAGTTTGTGTTGGGGTATTGTGGAGCAATTTCCTGAATGGGAATCTGAAACTCGAAACCGGAACCGATTATCAGGTTGTATCCCTTGCTGACGAAGTCTCTGACATCAGCCTGAATCTGAGCGCTTTCCTGATGGTTTTGTACCCAGCATCCGCAGGTGTTTATGCCTTCGTTCATACTGGTCAGGAGGTCTTCAAATGAAGTGTAGCTTGCTTGGTTCCACGCAAGGTCGTCTGTTCGGCCGGGCATTATCATTGCGATCTTCATTGGCCCGCTCGTCATGGATTCAGTCATTGAAGTGTTTGTAGCGGGTACCGATGGTTTCTGTGTGAGGTAGTATGCTGCGCCAGCGACGATGATGAGAACGACTATTACGACAGCCATGATTGTTTTGTTGTTCTTTGCTTGACTCATAATATATCTTCAACTCTCCGTGACGGAAGCTGGCTGGCTCCAACTAGATATAACTTGCGAAAGCTTCCCAGCCAGGGTGTCGCTGAAACAGTCGCGTTTCCGTAGTTAGCGGCAGGAACGCGTGCCCGGCTGCAGAAATGATGTTGGTACTTAACTTGTAACTGGTCAGCGTTTGAGTGACCTTCTCATTATTGTTATAGTACTCACCGTAGACAACTTGCCCCAACCCTGCGTCAAACCACAATACCTCCGACAATGTTCCGTTTTGTGTTACTGTTACCTTGAACGCGTGAAATTGGCCGAGAGGAGTCGAAACATCATCTATCGACGTAGTTGTCCTCACCTCTAGAAGCAACTTTGTTGAAGTTATGGTTGTGTTCTTCACCTCAGTTGTGGTATGCAGAGTGCTGTTCACGGTCCATTTATCCCCGATGTGGAGGGGGACTTGAAATAGCTGGACGGGTGGCGTGTAGATTGTTGTGGAGTTGGCGAGTAGGTTGCCGATTGTTGGCCTGAACGTTTTGACCTCATGCCAATCTAGTGTGGTCCAGTGGTATTGAGTTGACAGATGTTGCGAATCATCGTACAGAATCACATACGCCTCAGTCCCGTTCAAATCGGCAACCTCTCTTACTGACACGGTTAACTGGTAGCTCTTAGAATCAGGAAATACGACCTTGTAGTTCCAGCTGTCACCCGCGGCCAAACGGCGTGGTAACGTACTTCTCGACTCATTCCACATGAAGGCTAGTGGAGAGAGCGTCGCGAGAATCGCCATCAGAAACACAAGTGCAACAATGGAGCGTCTTGCCAGAATCAGCCCCGCCCTTCTAATCCTTTCAGACTTGTTGCGCAAGGAATTCAGTTAAAGCCGACATCTGCAACTCGCTACACAACCTACGAAGTGTTCATCATGGCATCTATTCTGATTTCCGGCGGAACAATCATAACCATGGATTCAAATCGGCGAGTGATCAGGAACGGAGCCGTTCGGGTCGAGAACGATCGCATCGTCGAACTTGGAAAGGCAAACCAAGTCGGGACGCAGTCGCAGGCGGAGTCCGAACTAGACGCAAGCGGTATGGTTGTGCTCCCGGGCCTGATAGATACGCACGTGCACCTCGCCCAAGCTCTTCTTCGAGGTTGTGCCGACGATACCTCCTTGATAGATTGGCTACAGAAATTCGTTTGGCCACTTCAGGGCAACTTCGAAGCGGAGGATGGTAGGACGAGCGCGGAACTGTGCATGTTGGAAATGATTAAGTCAGGAACGACAACCTTCCTTGAGAGCCTCTTACACTCGCGTTACGGATTCGACGGCATCGCTGAAAGCGTGCAGAAATCTGGAATGCGCGGTTTTCTCTCCAAAACAGTGATGGGGCTACCCGGCTATGGGACCGAAAAGAGCATAATGCATCCGGGAATGATCGAGGACGCGGAAACCTGCCTTCACGAAGTCAAATCCCACTTCAAACGTTGGGATGGGAAGGCGAATGGGAGAATTAGGGTTTGGTACGGTGCTCGGTCGCTAGGTGGCTGCACAAAGGAATTGTACGAGCTTATCGCTAAAGGCGCTCAAGAGCTTGGGACGGGCGTCACGATGCATCTGAGCGAGGTCCAGGAGGATGTGCGATACGCCAAGAAAGAGTTCGGAATGATGCCTGCAGAATTCATGAACAAAGTCGGCTTAGCGGGACGAAATGTTGTTTTCGCGCATGGGGTATGGTTGACGGAGAGTGAGTGGGCCATACTAGCTCGGAAGGGTGCGCATGTGGCGCACTGCCCATCTTCTAACATGAAGCTATCTTCTGGAATGGCGAGCATTCCCGAGATGATGAAGGCTGGTGTAAATGTCAGCCTCGGGTGCGATGGCGGGCCAAGCAACAACTGTTACGACATGATGCGCGAAATGAAAGCGGCCTCACTTTTGCAGAAGGTGAGGACGATGGATCCACTCACGACGAGCGCGGGAACTGTGCTTGAGATGGCGACAATCAAAGGAGCTCGGGCCGTTGGCCTAGAGAGACAGATTGGCTCCATTGAAGTCGGGAAGAAGGCTGACCTGATCGTCGTGGATATGCGGAAGCCTCACCTGACGCCAACTTTCAACCCAGTATCTAACATCGTATATGCGGGGGAAGGGTCGGACGTTGACACCACGATAATCGATGGAAAAATCGTCATGGAGAATAGAGTTGTGAAGACGCTCGAAGAGGAGAAAGTACTTCGAGTTGCTAGTGAGCGGGCTGTTAGGCTCTTGGAACGAGTTGGGCTCAATATCGTTCCGAATTAAGGTGAAGTGGACAAAGTAGGCGTCCTATGCTAACTCGAAGGAGCCCGGTGAAACCTGGTTTGCTCACGGTCTCATAGGAGGCCCACTTTGGCGTTAAATCGTGCAATCAGCTCGTCGATTCTTGGGGTCAATTTCTGTATCTCACCCCAGTACTGGTCATAATCGTACCATTGACGGTTCAACTCGTCAAGGTTGAACATTTGCTGTTCAATCCATGTGTAATACTTCAGGTTATGTATCCTCTTTCGATCTGGATGCGTGAGTTCCATCATTGAATCCGTCTTCATAGCCATTAGACGGGCAAAGTCGCTGATAGCGTGATGCGTCCGGTATTCGCCTCGCTGTTCTCTGGCCTCTCGCAGCCGTGATTGGTACAATTCCATCGAGTCGGTGAAGACGGTGAGGACGAGATCGTTCCTGGTCAGCTCATAATACTTTGCAAATTTAATCGCCATAAGTACGTTCGCGATGCTCGAAATGCCAAGAAGATCGAGCTTAGATACGATTTCCTTTGGAATACCCACTTCGTTCACGAAATAATCTCGGCCCGCCGGTTCGTTGAATAGCCTAATTAGATTCATCGTGTCTTCGTCATCGATTCCAATGACGAGATCGGTATTTCTTACATTGTGAATCCATGGGACGTGTTTGTCTCCAATTCCCTCAATCCTGTGAGCCCCATATCCATTTAGCAGCAGTGTTGGGCACTCGAGTGCTTCCCCTGCCGCGATCTTCGAAGTTGGAAACGCCTGCTTCAGGCAGTCACCGGACGCGATGGTACCTGCCGATCCGGTGGTAAAACATACCCCGCGGAACCTTCCGCCTCTCATCTCATTCCTTATGACTTCCTCTATCGCATGTCCTGTAACATCATAATGGAATAGATAGTTTCCAAACTCAGAGAACTGGTTGAATACGAAGACGTCTTTTCTGGACCGTTTCAGTTCCCAGACCTTATCATAAATCTCTTTCACATTGCTCTCGCTTCCGGGAGTTGCAATAATCTCCCCTGCGACAGTTTTGAGCCACTGGAACCGTTCCTGTGACATTTCCTCAGGAAGTATCGCGATACTATCGCAGCCCAAGAGAGTTGCATCATAAGCGCCCCCTCTACAGAAGTTTCCGGTACTGGGCCAAACTGCCTTGTGCGTAGTGGGATCAAACTTGCCGGTAACGAGCGGGGGAACTAGGCAACCGAAAGACGCTCCAACCTTATGCGATCCAGTTGGGAACCATTTCCCGATTAAGGCTATTATGCGCGCTTCAACGCCAGTCAGCTCGGGGGGTAGCTCTAGGTAGTTGGCTATGGGCCGAAAGGCTCCGCCGTTAGGTACGGGTTGATTCTTCCACGTGATTCTGAAAAGGTTCTGAGGGGCTATCTCCCAGAGTCCTGTCTGCCTTAGCTGTTCTTTGATCTTGTCAGGCGCGGAACTTGGATTTTTGAGCTGAGAAAAAGTAGGTATGATGATGTTTCTGTCTCGACATCTCTTAGCTGTTCTCGCGAGCCTTTCTTCGTTCACCGCGAGGTCTATCAAAAGCCTATCTTTCCCCTGGCATTCAAATATCGACCTAAGCCCACATATTGAGTTACCCTCGTGATCTGAATTCTAATCAACGAAACAATCATCACTGATCATCTCGGCCGAAGGTTAACCTATGACTTATCTCTTCTGCATAGATAACGCATTGCGAATTCGAAGGCATTCATCAAAATCGTAATACATCGCATCATTTAATCTCCAGGCAGGGCGAGCGTATAAGCATGATTCATCTGAGGTGCTCCGTTTGCAACGCCGAATATCTAGCCGATCAAGTTCAGTATGCCTGTCTTAAGCATGGAGATAGCGGAACCCACAGAATTGAAGGTGTCGGGGATTGGGCTGTCCCAAGAATCCTTGACGTCAGCCACCTCACTGGGATAGTTAATACGCGCTCTGATGTTTCCATTGAAATGGCCC